>CAWJUU010000011.1:0-175101 GCA_963846165.1 uncultured Solirubrobacterales bacterium | reverse complement strand
CGGCGGCGATCAAGGCGACATCCAGGGGGTTCGGTGTTCTTTCGACAGACGCGCGTGGGATGCAACGGATGGACCTTTCACATGCTGAAGTTCTGGTCGATGGTCGCGAATGCGGAGATGACGAAGGCGAGCGTGCGCCACTCAATGAGGCCGAGGGGCTGTTCAAGATCCCTAATGATCCCCGTGTTACACGGGCCGGCCTCTGGATGCGCCGAACGTCGCTTGACCAGCTTCCGCAGCTCATCGACGTGCTGTTCGGAGAGATGAGCCTCGTCGGACCTCGGCCACTATCGTCGAGGAGGACGAGAAATCGAAGGATGGCGCCGCGGCGACTCAGCCTGCCGCTGGGGATGACGGGGCACTGGCAGCTTCTCGGCGACGCCGCGTTTCGCTCGAGGAGATGGCGGTAATCGACCACCTGTACGTCGCGAACTGGTCGTTGTGGCAGGACGTGAAGTGCCTGCTCCGCACCGTTCCGTTTATGGTCGGACGCCAGGGTTGGTAACGGGGCCAACCTCGCCGGCGACCTGCAGGCGGCCGTCGTCCTGGCCACCCGGAGCAAGAAAGGCCATCTGCCAAGCTGCGTCATATCCACTACAGCGCGGCCACCGAGCAGCGGGGTCGGCGAGCCAGCGGAGTTCCTCCCTGCTCTTCGACGGCAGCTCTGGTCCCACTGCTGTGCGCTGTCTGCAGCGGTCGGCGCTCACCTCGTGGCGACCCGGCAGGCCCCTGAGTACGACGCCACAGCGTTCCTGCGCATCGGCGATCCGGCCGTCGTCAAGGACGCGCTCGGCATCGGGCAGGGAACGCCGATTCTGAACCAGCCCGCGGCGACCCCGCCGAGGTTCACCAGCGCCGCACGGCCCGACGAGCGGCCGACCTGCTCGGGCCCCATCTGCGCCTGACCCGGCAGAGATCCTGGCGAAAACGAAGGCCTCGTCGACGGCAGCAGGGCACTGGTCGCAGTGAGCGCGAGGGCCGACGACCCCGAGGATGCGGCGTGGATCGCCGAACTCTATGGCGCGGGCCTATGGACGTCGGCCGCGACGAGATCTGAGGCGGATTCTTCGGAGCCCGCGTGCAGCTCGAACGCTTGGCACGCACGCGCTCCTGGAGCGCGACGGAGGCCTTGGCGCGCTAAGCGGCTGGCCGCGCTTCAGGAACGAATGACCATCTGCGCATCATCGGTGCCGTCGATCCGCAGGGCTCACGCTGGCGCAGGCGGCCGGACCGCCGCTGACACCAGCGGCCCCTGCGCAACGATGACGGCCTGCTCGGGGCCGCAGTCGGATTCGTCGTCGCGTTGCGATCGTTCCCCTGCGCTCCTCCTTCGGCAAGCGCCGCTTCGAGGAAGCGCGACTTCCGGGGGCGGGGCTCGGCCCCGCGGCTCCTCCGACCGGCCACAGAAGCGGGCGCTGAGGGACAACCCTTCGTCGCTTCGTCAGGGAGCGAACGTTCGGCGCCTCTGGACGTTCCGCTGTCACGGTCGCACGCTCTGGCGCAGGACGCGGAGGATCGAGGATCGTGGCGCGGTCAAGAACCGGCGACGAGCGCCTATAGATGGCGAACGCGCAGGCGGCGCCGGCGACTGCTCCGGCCGACTCCGCGGTCAGGGTCGTCGCGACGACCAACCGATACGCGGCGAGTCCCGCCGACAGGGTCGGCACGGCGAGGCGGGCGACCGTCGCCCGCCGAACAGCTCGCGGGCGAGGTAGACGCAGGCCAGCACGAAGACGACCTACCGACAAAGTACGCGATTCCGGCGCCGACGGCGCCGAACGCTCCACCGACCCGCTCCGAGGCCGAGGGTCACCACGATCGCTGGGGCTGCCATGCGGAAACCTTCTCGGCTTCGCCGCGAGCCCACAGGAGGGTCGCCGATACGGTCACGAGCGCAGGGCGATCATCGAGCCGCGGCGACCCATGGGAGGTGCTCACCGTTGCCCCCAGTCGTCGCCGAACAGCAAGGGCACCGCCGCCGGCGTCGCGCCCACGAACAACGCGACCGGGAAGCCCGAGCTGGTCGCGGCGAAGCTCAGGCCGGCGCTCGAGGAGCTCGGCGCGGGGACTCCCCGGCCTCGGTGAGCCTGGCGAATCCCGGAAGCGCCACCCGCCAAGCGGATTCGAACAGCACGTTGAGCACGACGAGCAGTCGCTGCGCGAGGGCCCATGCGCCGAGCGCAGCCGTGCCGGCGATGCTGGCCACAAGCACGTTGAGCCCCTGGTCACGCAGGATCGTGCCCAGCCATGCCCCCTGGAAGAACAGCCCGAACCGCATCGTCGAACGCAGCAATCCGAATCTCGGAACTGGCCTGACCAGGCCGACGTCGCTGCGCGAGACGATGATCGCTGCTCCGCGAGCGAGCGCAGTATCGCGGCCGCCCCTACCCCGACCACACCTATGCTGAGGACCAACCCGATCGCTGCCCCGGTGTAAACGATCGCCTCGGCGATCTCGGCGCGGATGATCACCCGGTAGTGCAGCTCGCCCTCGGCCATGATCACCGCGGGCACTCGCAGGGCGTCCGTGATCAGCGCGAATGCCATCAAGGCCACGGTCACCCCGCGCGGACCCTGCCAGAGAGCAACCGCCGCGACGCCCGCCGCGATCGCCCCAGTGACCAGAAGCTGGAACGCGGCCACGGCGCGAAGCTCCGCCCCGCTCGGGGGCTGCTCGCGACCAATCAACCCGGGATTGAGTCCGCCGTCGGCAAAGAACTTGCCCACGACCGTGATCGTCATGCCGATCGCGACGACGCCGTAGTTGCTCGGGCCGAGCAGCGGCGCAAGCACGAGGACCCCCAGGAAGCCGATCGCCCGCACGAGCACCGAGCGGAGGCCCACGGTCACCAGGCCGCGCGCGGCCTTGTGGCGGAGATGGGCGGTGGAGCTGTCTCCCTGATCGGGGCCTTCGCGCTGCGGCTGGCTCACGGATACCTGTTCGCCTCCGAACCCGACCGCCACGACGCCGACCACCCGAGCATCAAGCGTGGCCAGGGCCTGGCGTAAACGCCCTGCGGAATCTCGATCGAGGCCACGGCGGCAGACCGTGATCACCCGCTGGCCCCGAAGCAACCCAACCGCAGCCTCGGCTATCGGCGGCGAGGGCGTTACGACGATGACCATCTCGTAGGTCGTCCCGGCGACCTCGAGGACGCTGTCGGCGACTCCCGCCGCCTCAGACCCCCCGGCACCTGCCCCGCGGCGAGCGATCACGTCAACGCCGCGGCCCGACCCAACGTCCAGGTGACCAACCCCCAGATCGCCGCTTGGAGCGTTCGACTGCCCATTCCCGTCGCTGCCCGATGCGTGTTGCTCCGCTTGCGTGTCCGCCGCTTCGATCTCCCCAACCACCAGCAGTGTGGGAATCCCGGCGGTAGCTGGGCGGCGGCGAGGTGCCAGGCCGCTCCGTAGGCGTCGTCGTCCTGCTCGGGGGATGCGACCGCAACCACTTCGCTCGCCCGAGGGCTCGGATCGGTTCGCAGACGCGCGAGCAGTAGAGGAACGGCTCCGCGTCAGGCGGCTCGAGATCCGACGGCCGGTCCGTTGACCGTAGCGCTCGCGCGCTTCCACCCGGCAGAGCACCGGCGCACGCGTTACGCGCTCGAGCTCACGCAGCGACGAGACCCGCCGGTCGCTTTGCTCACGTACGCCGATCAACCCGACCCGACCAAGAGGCCGAACGTCGCTCCGAGAAGGCCGAGCACCGGGGGGGCACGCCCGCTGCCTTCGCGGGCGGCGTGGCGGGTTGCACGATCGCAACGCTGTACGGCTGGACGTCAGCAGCGAGCCGTAGCTGGACGATTCCGTCGGTCAGCGACAGCAGGTCCTGGCTGTCGGCCAAGGTTGCCTCACCGCCCACCACCGAGCTGGCGAGCCGTTCGAGGCGCCGGCGCGTCCGGCGGATCCGCTCGAGGTCATAGTTCTCTCGCAGGTCGACGTAGCCACGCCCGAGGGCATTCGCGATGCGTGCCGAGTCACGCGCAGTCGGCGCCTTGGCGGTGATGGCCACCAGCCCGGTGTCGGGCTCGACGGCCACGGTCGTCGCCGCGAGAACTTGGTTCGGCGAGAGGAACGGATCGAGTTGCAGGAACTCGACCGCCCGCTGTGCGGTTCGGAAACCGTGGATCCCCGAGGCGACGTCGGTGGCGACGACGTCGCTGGGTAGCTCCTCCCGGCGCCGCCGCCCGCGGTCGACGTCGGCGGTCCAGTCAGGTCGTCGGTGACCTTGCGCGCTATGTCCGGTTCGTTGACCTCCAGCAGGGCGACCGCGCCGTACTCATGTGGGCGCGACTGGGCGAGTAACGTGGCGGCGAGACCGGCGATCGCCGCACAGAGAACGGGGATCCACACGCGCCTGCGAAGCGTGTCAGCGAAGGCCGCGCCCTCGTTGTCCGCCGCGTCGCTCGCAGAGGGACCCGCCACGGGAGCTAGGATGTCACAGCACGATCCGCCTGATCGCGCGGCGAAAGCATTCGGATAATCTGCTGGTGACCGTGCTGGGAGGAGTCGATCACATCGGCGTGGCTGTGAGCGATCTGGACTCGGCGCTCGCCTTCTACCGCGACTCGCTCGGCCTTCCGGTTGTTCACCGCGAGACGGTCGCCGAGCAGGGCGTCGAGGGCGTGCTGCTCGCCGTCGGCGACGAGCACGTGGAGCTGTTGCGGCCCCTGCTCGATGACAGCGTTATCGGTCGCTTCCTGACACGCGAGGGTTCGGGCCTCCACCACGTTGCATACCGAGTCGACGATATTGAGAGCGAGCTGGAGCGCCTTCGGTCGGCGGGTATCCGCCTCATCGACCACCGGCCCAGGAAGGGGATACGGGGGTCGCGGGTTGCGTTCCTCAACCCTCGCTCCTCCGGGGGAGTGCTTACCGAGCTCGTCGAGCCGGCGAGCTAGAGCGGGAACTCCCGGCTTTTGGGGCGCCCGCCGGGGGTCAGGAGACCGCGGCGCGACCGAGGACGACGCGCATGGCGTCGCCGTAGGTCTGGACGTCTACGAAGTCGCGCGCCTCGACTTCGATGCCCATCTCGGCGTGCAGGAGTTCGGCGAGCTCGACCACGTCGAGGGAGTCGACGTCAAGCGTCTCGAGTCGAGCCTCGGGCACGATCGCATCCCGGTCGACGCCCAACGAAACGAGCGTGTCGACGACCCTGGCCTCGATCTCCCGCTCGGAATAGCGCACAGACATTGGGATTCCTCCTCCTCTCGCTCGCGGCCGTCGCGCGCAGCATACCCTCACGCCCGTCGGGTGTCGCGATCCGTTCGATCTCGGGCCGATTGATGAAGCCGGTACGAATCATCGACGAGGCTCCGGAACCTCCGCTCAAAGGCGGCATCGGAGAACGCCTCCGAGCTACGCCGGAGCGCTGTGGGTCGAACCGGTAGTGGGAGAGGGCCCGAATGGCCGCGACCAGCGATGCGGGGGTCTGCTCGGGGAAAAGGAGTCCGGTCCTGCCGTGATCGATGATCTCAGTGGCGCCCCCCTTGCCGTAGGCGATCACCGGGGTCCCCGACGCGAGTGCCTCCACTGCGGTAAGCCCGAAGTCCTCCTCCTGGGGGTTGAGGAACGCCTTCGCCTGACCGAACAACCGCGTCCGTTCGGCGCCTGACACCCGACCGACGAACTCCACCGTGGGTCCCGCCATGCGTTCGAGCCGATCTCTCTCCGAGCCGCTGCCCATTACCTTTAGCGGCAGGCGCAACTCGGTCGCGGCTGCGATCGCGAGGTCTACCCGCTTATGCGGGCGGAGCCGGGATGCGACGAGGAAATAGTCCCCCCGCCGCTGCGCCGGTGCGAACTGATTGATGTGCACCGGCGGGTGGATGACCTTCGCACGGCGGTGGTAGTGACGCTCGATCCGGTCTGCTACGAAGGCCGAATTGGCGACATACTCATCAACTCCCCGCGCGCCCCTCAGATCTGCTGCACGTAGGCGCGGACGGATCCTCGTGATCATCCGTTTGACCGGAGCCGGGTAGTGCAGGTCTGCGATGTAGGAGTCGGAGTCCCGCCAGAGATAACGAGTCGGGGTGTGGCAGTAACAGACGTGGAGCGTCCGCGGTCCTGTCCGGACGCTCTTCGCAAAGCCTGAGGCGGAGGAGATCACGAGCTCGTAGTCCGAAAGGTCGAAGTGACGAAACGCCCGATCGAAGGCCGGCAGCAATGACTTGTAGTACCGAGTGGCGGCCGGCAGGCGCTGCCAATTCGAGGTGCGGATGTCGGCGCGCCTGAACTCGGGCCCCATACCTTGCGCGTCGTAGACGAACGTGTAGACCGGTGCCTCGGGCCACATTCGCATCAGGACGCGGAGAACCTGCTCAGCACCTCCGTCTTGAACCAGGTGATCATGGACAAGCGCCACACGGCGCGCGGCCGGCCAGCGCACGCCTTGCTCCCGTTGGTATATCAACTCGCGCAACAACATCCCTTGGAGGCCGGCCGCACGACCTGTGCGGGAACACCAATTGATTGCCGGATAGCCGCATGCCCTCCAGCCGGTCAGCCCTGTCTGGGACCTGTCCATCGTAAGGCCCGCAACCCCGTCGTCAAGGTGAAGGCCGCACCGGGGAGGGTCTCGGGCGTCCGGAGACGCCTCCTGCGCAAAGCCGCAAAATGCGCGAATTGCTCAAGCGGTGCCCGCCAGCGCGAATGGAGTAGGCAGCGTTCAGGGGCCTATTTCGGGGCCCCATTCTGAGCGAAACGGAGAGCACCTCAGAGGGGCCCAAAGCGCATAGCAAGCGGGATCACACCGTGGCCAATCGTGCTCTCACGGGCTCATAGATGGCATGAACTAAGGGACCTCCGTCCGCTCAGCGGGCGACCCCCGCCGAGGGTGCGGTTAGCCGTATGGGAAACCGCCCCCGACTGCGCGACAATCGGCCCGTGCCCGCCACCGTGCTAGTCGTCGATGACCACCCGGGATTTCGCTCCCGCGCCCGGCTTCTGCTCGAGGCCGAGGGCTGTGAGGTCGTGGGGGAGGCCGCCGACGGGCTCACGGCGGTGAGCGAGGCGCGGTGCCTGCGACCCGACGTCGTCCTGCTCGACGTCGAGCTGCCCGACCTCGACGGCTTCGACGTCGCCGCTCAGATCACCGGCGACGGCGACGGGCCCGTGGTGGTGCTCACCTCGACTCGCGACTGGTCGGATTCGCCTGAGCTGATCGTCCGCAGCGGCGCGCGCGGCTTCCTGCCGAAGGTCAGCTATCCGGCGCGGCGGTGGCGGAGCTCCTGGGATGAGGTCACTGCGCCTCGCTCTGGTTGGCCTCGGCCTCGCCGGTTTCGCCGCCGGCTCGTCTGTCTCTGATCGCGCCTCCCAGCGACCATCTCGACGAAGTCCAGGTTGGCGGCGTCGTCCTCACCCCGCTGATTGGCTGGTCGTTCATCGCTACCGGGCTGTTTGCGTGGTGGCGGCGGCCCGCCAACAGCTTCGGCGCCCTGATGACGCGGTCGGCTTCGTCTGGTTCCTGTCGGCGCTGCTCGCCTCCGACGTGCCTCGGTTGTTTGCGATCGGCGGCCTGTTCAGCGCCCTCCCTTACGCGGTCCTACTGCACATGTTGTTGGCCTTCCCCTCCGGGCGCTTGCAGACCGGATGGGAGCGAGGCCTGATCGGCGTCGCCTACTTCGACACGACGGTAATGCAGGTGCTCGGTCTCTCTTTCTCGTCACCGGCACCGCTGACGAGTGCTCGGGCTGCCCGCGAACCCGCTCTTGATCAGCGACAGCCGGGCCTCGCCGACGCGATCTTCGGGCTGCAGTCGCTGATCGGGGTTCTCGGGGTGACGGCGATCGCGATCCTGCTCGTGCGCCGCTGGCGCCGCGCGTCGAGCGCCTACCGCAGCGCGCTGACGCCGGTGCTCGCGCTGGCGTGGCCACCGCTTCCTGCTGGCCATCAGCTTGCTCGGCGACCTCACCGGGTTCCCCGACGGAACGGCCGAGGATGTCGTCGACGCTCTCGGCGTGACGCGATGGCCTCGGTCCCGTTCGCGTTCCTGGCCGGACTGCTGAGCTCCCGGCTGTCGCGCGCCGCGGCGGTCAGCGAGATGGTCGCGCGGCTCGGCGAGGCGGACCGGCGCCAGGGCCTGCGCGACGCACTCGCCGAGGCGCTCGGCGACCCGTCACTCTCGCTCGCCTACTGGGTCCCCGACCAGAGGTCGTTACGTCGACGCCGGCCGGCCACGCCGTCCAGCTGCCTGCCGCGTGCCGGCGACAGCGTCTGCACCGACGTCGAGCACGAGGGACGTCCGGTTGCGATGATCCGCCACGACGCCTCGCTCGACGCCGACCCCGAGCTGGTCGCACGCCGTGGGCGCTGCCGCCGGCCTGACGCTCGAAAACGAGCGGCTGAATGTCGAGCTGCGCGCGCGGGTCGAGGAGCTGCGCGCCTCGCGGGCGCGGATCGTCCGAGGCCGCCGACGACGAGCGCCGCCGCCTCGAGCGCGACCTCCATGACGGCGCCCAGCAGCGGCTCGTCTCGCTGGCGCTGAACCTGCGGCTCGGCGAGCTCGAAGCTCGACTCCGACCCCGCGGAGGCGGCGACGCTGCTCGAGGAGACGGCGAGCGAGCTCGGCGAGGCGACCGCCGAGCTGCGCGAGCTCGCCCGTGGCCTGCACCCGGCCGTGCTCAGCGACCGTGGGCTGGGCCCCGCGCTCGAGGCGCTCGCCGGGCGCGCGCCGGTTCCGGTCGAGCTCGCCGAGCCACCGGCCGAGCGCCTGCCGCCGGCGGTGGAGTCGGCGTCCTACTTCGTCGTCGCCGAGGCGCTGACCAACGTCGCCCGCTACGCCGGCGCCTCGCACGCGGAGGTCTCGGTCAATCGCGTCAACGGCCAGGTCGAGGTCGCGATCCGCGACGACGGCGTCGGCGGCGCCGACCCCGGCGGCAGCTCGGGTCTGCGCGGCCTCGCCGACCGGGTCGCGGCGCTTGACGGACGCCTCGAGGTGGAGCAGCCCGCGCGGCGCCGGGACGACGATCCGGGCGGTGATCCCGTGCGCGTAGTCGTTGCCGACGACTCGGTCCTGCTTCGGGAAGGGGGTTGTGCGGCTGCTCGAAGACGCCGGGATCGAGGTCGCCGGGCAGGCCGGAGACGCCAACGAGCTGGTGCGAAAGGTCCGCGCGCACAGCCCGACGTCGCGATCGTCGACGTACGGATGCCGCCGACTAACACCGGTGACGGGCTGCGGGCGGCGCAGCGGATCCGCACCGAGCGGACATCCCGTTCTAGACAATCCGACTCCCGACCTAGTTTCGCAAGCGTGATCGAGGGACAGGACAAGCCCGTACTGGATGTCGGCGTCGAGCTTCGGGAGCTTTCCTGACGACTACAAGCGGGCTCGCGACGCTCAGCGAGCGGTGCTCGGGCGCGTGCTCGAGCGCCTCCGGCTACGCGGCGTCGCGTAGAGCCGACAGGCTCCGGTTCCGGTTGACCAGGTGGGCGGCCGGCAGGAAACGCGCCAGAACGAGGGGCGGTCGCATCCTGGTCTCATTCGACGGCGGCGCGGCTTGCCAGAGCGGCTCACTGTCGGTCTACGAAACCGAAGGTCACAGGTTCGAATCCTGTCGGGCCCGCGGTAGAACCCCAGCTAACGCTTGGGTTTCCGCCGCCCTCAGTCGGAAGCCGTTTAGCAACGGACCCCGACACGGACCCCTCCTAGACCCCGCTCCGGGGCGGCGCTCGCCGCTTCATGGGAGGCTGTCGGCGTGGCTCTCACGGGCCACACTGGAACGGGTCAACGCGCGCGCGGAGGGATGAATAGCGAGAGTGGAGGCGTGCGTGGCATTGCGATGCCGTGATATGCAGGCGACTCGCCGAAGCGCGCGTCGGTGTCGGTAACCGTGGGTTGCGGATGGGCAGCCACGGTTAGCCGGGTGCGCGACAGCTGCGCGACGTGGAGTACGTGCTTGAACCGACGCGCCGCCCGACTTCGTGCAGGCTAGACGTCATCTGGAGGCGTGGAGGAACGTACGCGGCGCTGTGCTGCGGGCTGCGGCGCGGCGGAACCCAGGTTGGGTCTCTAGGGGGAGGGGGGAGTGGCCTTGGCCCTGGACGAGTGGGCCTGGGAGCAGCTACGGCCCTGGCTTGAGATCCGAACGCGCTTTCCCGTCGGACCACTGCTCTGCGTCATCAACGCACCCAGCGCCGGGCGTCCTTGGAGTGGCGGAGCGGTACGTCAGGTTCTGTCGCGAACGGCCGCTCGCGCCAGCGTGCGACGACGCTTTGCACCGCACCAGCTTCGACACGCCCATGCCGTCGAGATGGCTCGGGAGGGAGTCCCGCTCAACGTGATCCAGCGCCAGCTCGGCCACGCCAACTTGGGGGTCACCTCCATCTAGCTGCAGGGCATCGACAACGCCGAGATCATCGACATCGTCCATGCCCGGCGGGGGCCGGTGATCCCCGCCGCCGCCGCGCTCGGCTCGTAGGTGGTCCTCGTCCAAACCAGTACCGGGCGCGTCGACCACCTCACTTCCGCGTCCGAACATCCGGGGGCGACTACGGATGCGGGACTTCCTCGGCACGGAGATGATCCACCCACACAAAGGAAGAGCAGAGGTGTGCATCGCGATGGAGGACGCGAGCGACCGAGACGACGGACGGTACGCAGCCGTAAGGCAGTACTCCCTCGCCCAGATCCTGGGGGTATGGGCGGCGGCGGCCGTTCCGATGGGCGTCCTCGCCTGGATCGTCGCTCCCTGGCTGAGGGACCAACTTGGCGGCGACGAGCCATTGGGTCAGGCCCTGCTCATCTTGCTCACCCTGGGGCTCATCTGGCAATTCGTATTGGTGCTGATCCTCGTCAGGTGGGAGCTGGGGGGACTTCAGTGGTCGCACGTGCGCGAGGCTCTGTGGCTGCTGCCGCCCCGGGATCCGAAAACCGGCCGGGAGGGCGGAAGGGTCTGGTGGTGGGCGCTTCTCTTCGTCGTGCTCTTCGGCATTTGGACGCTCGTGCCTGCAATCCCAGGTCCTTCGGTGAGGGATTTCGCCGATTTCATTGGCACCGACCGCGGCGAGGACTTCTTCCGCGGCGCGTGGGGCTGGTACGCGGTGCTCGTCGTGCTCGTCGTCTTCAACACCGTGCTCGGCGAGGAGCTTCTCTTCCGGGGGTTACTGCTGCCGCGCATGCGGGGCGTCTTTGGAAAGTACGACTGGGTCGCCAACGGGGCGCTGTTCGCGCTCTACCACCTGCATCAGCCCTGGGACATTCCCCGCACCTTCGTCGACGGAATCTTCCTTGAGGCCTATCCCTCGCGGCGGTTCCAAAGCGCGTGGATGGGGATCATCGTCCACTCCTCTGCGAGCGTCTTCGCCCTCATAGTCGTCCTCACCCTCGTGCTCGGGTAGTGGTACGGCCGCTTCGTGCGAGAAGCGAGCGCCGGTTCAAGAGCGCTGCTTTTCGTCCGAAGCGCTACTTCCCGACCTGCAGGTTGGCGAGGGTGGCGCTCCGTCGCCACGCGGGGGACCTAGACGAGACGGCTGGCACCGCGCCGCAACCGGCGATACGCTCGGTCGGATCCGAGGCTCCGAGGACAACGGCGAGCATGGGCATCGATGGGATGGCCTCCTCGCGCGGCGTATCCAGCGCCTGGCGACCTGGCCGAAAGGCGGCCCCCATCAAGATGCGCCAGAAAAGCGGGCGTCGCTGCGAGCCCGCTCGACTGTCCTGGCGGGGTCGGTGGTCGGCGTGTTCGCCGCCGCCTGGCTGATTGCGGACCTGGTCTGGCGAGACCAGCTGGCTCGGTGGGCGATCGCCGCCGTTGGGTTGGTGGTGCTCATCGCGATTGTCGTCTGGCTCTTCGGCTTGAGCTGGAAGACTGTGCTCGCCGTCCTCGGCGGCCTCGGCACGATCCTAGTGTTCGCCGGCACCGCGCTGAACTTAGGCCAGATGCTGCCCGACGGGCCGCCCCCCGTCGGAGCCCTGGTCGATTGCCCCGACCTCCCCGAGGGCGATTACACGGACGGGGAGTTAACGGACGGGGTCGTGGCCGCAACACGCCTCGACTATGCGGAAGTTAGAGACCGCCCGAACCTTGGTGGGAAAACATTGCGGAAGTACCCGGCCGGATGCAAGCTGGCCTTCGAGGGCTACTGTATCGGTGAGCCAAAGAACCATTGGTTCTATCACGAGCAGGACCCGGTCTGGTTCTGGATGGCCGATGGCGACGGCTATGTCGACGGCTATGTCCCGTCCGCCGACATCGCGGCCGGCCCGTCGGCCGTGCGCGTCGATTACCGGGAGTGTGCACACGACAAGCCACTACCGGACCCGCCAGAGATCACCGCGCCCACGGGACGCCGGCTGACCGGACCAATAGAAATCGCCGCTGCCGCCCCCGGCGCGATCGAGGTCGGCTTCGCCGTCTACTACGCCGATTCACCCGGCGGAAGCGACTTGGCCGACTGGCATCAAATCGGAGTCGACGCCGAAACGGGCGACGGGATCACGGCGCGCTGGGACACTCGCTCGGTTCCCGGACAGGGCGAGCACGGTCGCCCGGCCCCGATCACGTTGCTCGTTGCGCCCTGCTTGGGGCTCCAGTTCCCGGCGCCGAAGTTTGACTGGCGCCACTACGTCGCCGCCAACGGCGGTGGCGGGGTCAGTCGCGAGAGCCCGCCTGGAAGGGAGTCGATTCCCCATGCCCAGCGCGTCGCCTGCACCGCCGAGCGGTAGCGCAGGCTGGCTGGGCGTATGAGAACCACGTCCAGGCGGAGCGCTCTTCTCGCCTAAGCCTCACTCCCGGAGAGGTACTTCCTGGATTTGCGCCAAAAGCTGCACATTCCATCTTGACCTCAACCGGTCAGTGCACCACCCCTGACGTTTCGCATCGTCTCATCTAGTCCGAGCGCTGTCGAGCGAAGGCCGTAGGCCGAAGCGACGTCAGCGCTCGGCGCCGGCGTCGTTGAGGCCCTCGACCAGCTCGGCGAGCTTCTCCGCCGGAGTCCTGAAGCCGAGCGTCTTTCGCGGCCGCCGGTTGAGCTTGGCGGCGACCTCGTCGAGGCGCTCCTGGGTGACCCCCGCAAGGCTCTCGCCCTTCGGGAGGTACTGGCGAAGGAGCCCGTTGGTGTTCTCGTTCGAGCCCCGCTGCCAGGGGCTTCGGGGATCGCAGAAGTAGACCTCGACCCCGGTGTCGACCGCGAAGCGCCGGTGCTCTGCCATCTCTTGGCCCTGGTCCCAGGTGAGCGAACGCCGAAGCTGGGCGGGCAGGGTGGTGATGCTCGCAGCAAGCGCCTCTGCGACCCGCTCGGCCTCCGTTCCCTCGGGCAGGGCGACGAGCTGGCAGTAGCGCGTCGAGCGCTCGACCAAGGTCGCGATCGCGGCAGCGCTTTGGCGGTTGCCCATCAGGAGGTCCCCCTCCCAGTGGCCGGGGACGGCGCGTTCCTCGACCTCCGGCGGGCGCTCGGAGATCATCACCATCTCGGTGAGCTTTCCCTGGCCCCGGCGCTTTGACGACTGCGAGCGCGCGTAGCGCTTTTGGCGGCCCCGCCTCAGGTGCCGGGTCAGCTCTCGCTTGAGCGCTCCCCGAGCCTGGACGTAGAGGGCGCGGTAGATCGTCTCGTGGGAGACCCGCATCGCTTCATTGTCGGGGTATTGGAGTCGGAGCCAGCCGGCGATCTGCTCGGGGGAGTGGTCGTCGCAGAGGCGCTCTTGGATCACCCGGCGAAGCTCTGGGCAGAGCTCGAGCTTCGTCGGCCGGGGACGGCGGGCCCGCCGCCAAGCCTTGCGCTCCGCTTGGTGGGCGCGGTAGCGGGCGCGCCCGCCGCAGCGCTCGATCTCGCGGGCGATCGTCGTGTGGGAGCGCTCGAGAACCCGCGCGATCTCGCGGGCCGAAGCTCCGCGGGCGATCCCGCGCGAGATCTCCTCGCGCTCTTCCAAGGAAAGGCACCGCTCAGGGCGCCGGCGCGCCCGGGGCCGGATCCCTCCCAGCCTCGCCAGGTAGTGGCTCACGGTCTTCGGAGCGAGGCCGAGCCGGTGGCCGATCTTGCGCTCGCTCAGCCCGTGGGCTCGCAGCTCCCAGATCGCGTCCTTCTGCACCTCGGTCAGGGCGTAGCCCTTTGGCATCACCGCACCTCCTTCGTTGGTCAGCGAGTCGCTGACTCTGGTGGGTGGTGCGGCGGTGGTTTGAATCCGCCATGCAAAGCGGAACTACCGCTTTCGTCCAAAGCGCTACTTCCGCTTTCACGCGAAAGGAGAAGCCGAAGCAGTGCTGAGATCCGGGGTGACCGATGGGTGCCAAGTGACCGTGATGTCCGCACCCTGCTCCTGCGGAGTCTTCACTTCGACCTTCTCAAGGAGGAGCCGGAACACCCACGTGTCGTTCACCCCGGGGAGAAGCACGCCGGTGAGTCCTCGAGACGTTCTGCGAGGTGAAGAGTGTGTCGAGGACAGGCTTGGCGAAGTTGTCGAGGTCGAAGGCCGGTCTAGCCAGATCCTCTGGAGTCATTCGGAAGATCACCTCGACGGTGAACTTGGTTCCCAGGGGCGGCGAAGTGAATGGGGCCTGCGGATAGGCGGCCGTCACGGCGTCGCGTATGGCCTCCCTCCAGCTGATGGACTCGCGGCGCGCTGGGTGTCCACGCACCTGAATCCGCCACGGGTTCGGGTAATCATCGCGACGTTGGTGAATCGTCATTTCTCACTCCCGGGCGAGTCCGCCTCGGAGCTCGCGGTGATTGGAGCATGTCGCGTATTCGGCCCACTCCTCCTGTTGAGGGTTCCGCATGCATATGGATTGGCTGAGCGTAAAACACAGAACCGCTACTTCGTAAACGGCTGCTGCTCTGGACGCACAGCCCTAGCCGTCCCGGAGCCGCCACGTACTACGGAGGAGCGCCGGATCATTTCGCTTCCCATGCAAAGCGGGCGTTTGTCAGGCTCGATCTCTCTGAGACAGCCGCGGTCGGCGTGGATCGAGTGGAGGCCGGTTCTCGCCGACGCTTGACAAACCGCGCAGCACGGGAGAGGGTAGTGCGTGGAAAGGCCCGGCCCCACCTCGGGGCGGGCCGCCAAGACTACCAGGAAGGGACATTGAGATGTCCATACATTCACGGCCCTCGCCGGCGATGGTCATCGCCGTCGTGGCACTCTCGTTCGCGCTCGCTGGAACGGCGGTCGCCGGGCCGGACTCGCTCACCCGCGCGGTGACGAAGTCGAAGGTCAAGAAGATCGCTAAGAAGCAGGCGAACAAGGCGATCGACCAGCGCGAAGGGAGCCTCAACGTCAAGAGCGCCGATACGGCCGACAGGCTGGCGAACGTGACGGTCCAGAAGGAGGAGTTCGAGGTGCTTGACAACACCGCAAACGGGGCGCTGGCGACGTGCCCCGGGGGGCAGCAAGTGATCTCTGGCGGTGTGATTACGGGTGCAAACGATTCCTTCATCACAAACTCTGTGCCGGCCAGCGCCCTCGTCGGTGATTTGGCGGACGGCCAGGCGTTCACCGCTTGGCGAGGTTTCGTTGTAAACCAGCTCGGCGGTTCAGGCACGATCACCTCGACCGTTTACGCGGTCTGCGCCGGCTGACCAGCGGATTAGGACCTGAGGGCTCGGGCGGGCCTGTCGCCGCTCGTCTGAGTCCCTCAGCCTCAAGTCCAGCAGGCGCTGTCTCAGGCCGCGAGCTCATGTCAGAGCGCGGTAAAGCAGCTCCCTGCAGGCCAGGCTCAGGACGGCCTCACGAAGCTCTGCGATTCGATCGCAAACGCCGCCGAGTAGGTGCGGTTCTCGGCCCTGGGCAGTTGGCCCGACGTCCCACCGCGAGGTGATGGGAAAACGTTGCGCTTCCCATGCAAAGCGGAAGCGTGCAAGGTCACTCGATCAGCGCAGCCACGTTCGCCGCCGCCGATGCAAACCGATTGCAAACGAACCGCGCCGAACGGCCAACTCGCGGCGCCGGACGGACCGACACGAAAGCGGCCAAATAGTGCGTGTTTAGCCGGGCTTTTGCGGACGAGGCGGTACACGCCATCACCGCACCGGGCGGATTCTCAGTCCGGAAACCGGGGTTCGAATCCCCGTAGCGGTGCTAAGGAAACCCGCTCACCGAGCGGGTTTTCCTCGTTCTCGGGCCAGTCGTGGACCAATGCGTGGACCAATGAACCCCGAGAAGGAGAAGCCATGACCAACCGCGACGAGGTCGCCGAGCTGGCCGACCGCATCCGCGAGCGCCAGCGGCGTGGTGAGGATTACGAAGCCGAGTTCGGGCTCGACTTCGCGTCGCTCACCGAGGAGGAGCAGGACGATTTCCTGGCGCTCATGGAGCAGCGGACGGCACACGGCCGCGAAGTGCTGGCGGGGATCACGGAGAACGTGCGGATTCTGGAGCTGCTCATCGCCTGGCAGGAGGGAGCCATTACCGCGCTGGAGTTCGTCGAGCGGGTCCGTGGCGCGGTGCCCGACCCGCTGGCGCAGGAGCCGGACTAGCCGGGGGCCCCACGCGAACCCACGTCTGGGACGAAGTGGCGGACGGATGTTGGAGGTGTTAGCGGCCACAACCCGTGGCTATCTGCCACGCCTGGCTGGCCGTGCATCTGCCCCTAGGAAGCCGAGAAGGTCACACCGGTCGATCCGAAGCGACAGGGCCTGAGAGGGCGGATCGGAGTAGAACTTCCTTGGGGGCAATCCAACCGAAAGGGAGCCTATGAGGGCCCGCACTATTGTGCTCGCGGCCATACTGGTGGTGGCGTTGGTAACAACTGGTGCTGTCGCTGCTCAGCTGATCACCAGCAAAGACATCAAAAACAGCACGATCAAGAGCAAAGACATCAAAAACGGCCAGGTCAAGAAGAAGGACCTGCACAAGAAGGTCAAGTCCCAGCTCAATGACACGGCAGATGCCCAGACGCCGGTGGAGGCCCTGCCCGGCCAGGGGTTCGGTGTCTCGAACTCCTCGGTCAGCCTGACGCCGGACGGGGTCGAGTTCGGCCCCTACGCTGACGGTGGCGCGGACGGAGGCTCGCTGCGCTTCAACGGGCTGAACGGTCAGCCGCTGAGCGCCATCAACAGCCTCGTGTACTTCGCAAGATACGTGAGTGACGGCGACACCGGTGGAGTCGGCGTGCCCTACCTCAGGGTGTTCCTTGAGGGCGACACGCACGACGCCATCTTCGCGCCGAACACCCAGCCGCCCGACCCGGACGTGGCCGAGGGTCCGTTCCACACCTGGGTCGCGACGAGCGGTCTGTGGCGCTACGACGACGACGCCGGTTCCGGCGGGCAGTACGGGGTCAACGGCGCCCCGTTCGCCACGGTCGTCGGTGACCACGGCACCGAGACGATCAGCGGCATCCTCATCACGACAGGGTTCTCGGCGGGCGCTAACCTGTCGGCCCTGGTGCGGTCGCTCGAGGTGAACGGAGAGACGTTCACCTACGTCGGCTGACCAATGGCGACACCCCGGGGTGTGCAAGTACCGCATACCCCGGGGCCTCGGGACCAGGTGCCCGAAGCGCGGCCGGCGCCGTAGCCGCTCCGGTTTTTTAGGCGCTCCCCACCGGCTCACCCGTGCAGTGCGCCGCGCAAAAACGCCTGCAAGGAGTCACAGGAGAACGCGGCGAGGCGGGGCGGCGGGTATAGACCGGCCTCGATTTTCGATCGTGGAAGGAGCAGCGATGGAGTCATCACGTTCGACTCGGTCCAGCGTGGAGTCATCAGGTTCAACCCGGCGCGGCGACTCGGGGTGGGTCGCTTTCGCAGGCGTGGTGATGGTGATCGTCGGCTGCCTCGACGCTTTCTGGGGTCTCGGCGCATCCTCAACGACGACATCGTCGTGGTCGGTGGTCAGGGAGCGCTCGTCGCTGACATCACGACCTGGGGCTGGGTGCACCTGCTGCTCGGCATCGCCATCGCCGTCACCGGCATCGGCCTGCTGACCGGCAACTCGGCGGCGCGAGTGTTCGGCGTCCTCTTCGTCGGCATCAACGCGATCTCGCAGATCGTCTGGTTCCCGGCCGCGCCGTTGTGGGCGTTCCTGCTCATCATCCTCGACGTGGTGATCATCTACCAGCTGACCGCCCGATGGGATGTGCAAGCTCGCTGGGACTGACAGGCGCCGAAGAGGCTGATCTCGATTGCGCCGTAGGCTAACGCCGTCAGATGCCGGGGAACGTGGCCTTGTGGTGGCAATCGCCGCACAACGGGATCAGGTTCGCGATTCGGTTGTCGGTCGGGTCGCCGTTGACGTGGTGGACCTCCAACGGGCGGTCTGAGCGGCGGCAGTCGGTGCACTTGCGCCCGTAGACGGCGAACACCCGCGCCCGGAGCCTCGCAAGCTGGCGGCCGCGTGGTCGCCGTCGTTGGTGCTCGCGGCAGTAGCTGCCGTCGGTGAGCACACCGCATTGCAGGCAGGGTCGCTTCACAACCAGCCGAGTAGCCGCACGGGCTCGGGCTGATTCTCGATCCGATCGAGGGCCATGCAGAGCGCGACCACGGCGTCGATCTTGTCGGCCCGGTCGGCCTTGTCGATCCGCCATCCTCGCCGGCACACCTTCGCCTCGCTCCTGATCGACAGCGGCGAGAACCCGAAGGCCGTGCAGGAGTTCATGGGCCACTCCACGATCACCGTCACCTTCGACCTCTACGGTCACCTGTTCCCGGGCAGCCGCGACGAGGCACGGGCGAGGATGGACGCCTACCTGGAAGCGGAGCTGGCCGAGGCCGGTGGACCAACCGTGGACCAATGAACTGTCACGCCAGCGACCCGAGACGACCCGAGGCGACCACGAGAACCGCATGGTCATGCGTTACTTCGCCTAGCGAAGCCATGGACCACGGATTTCGAATCCCCGTAGCGGTGCTTCTCGGCGGGTGCCACACGTCACGCTGCGGGTCGCCGATTCTCGATCGCTCGGTCGGCTTCTACAAGCTGCTCGGCCTGGCCCAGCTGCTCGGCCTGGCCCCGATCGTCGCCAGTGCCGGCTACGCGCGCTTCGCCTGTGCCGAGGGAGAGACGGCGCGAGGCCGTCCTGCGTGACCCGGACGGCCACCGCCTCTTCCTCTACTGCGCGGGCGTCAACCGGCTCGATCCACCCTGGCGGCTGCGCTGAGCGGGCGCCGAATCCGGGTCGCAGCGCTTGCAGGCGCGCAGGCCGGCCGCTCGCGCCGAGTCGACGTCGGCGAACAGGCGCACGTTGCGGCGCAGCGGGGTGCGCGCCGAGCAGCTCGGCCGGCAGTAGATCCCGGTCGAGAGCACGCCGGCGACGAAGGCGCCGTCGTAGGCCCGGTCGCGGTCCTCGATCGCGCGGTAGGCGGCCTCGAAGTCGAGCCGGTCCGGAGGCCGATCGCTCGAGTTCGAGCAACGCACGCTTGCGCTCGATCCCGCCGGCGTAGCCGGTGAGCGTCCCGTCGGAGCCGATCACGCGGTGGCAGGGGACGACGATCGCGATCGGGTTGCTCCCGTTCGCCGCGCCGACCGCGCGGCTCGCCGATGGGCGGCCGACCGCGGCCGCGATCTCGCCGTAGCTCGCCGTCTCGCCGTAGGGGATCTCGCGCAGCGCGGTCCAGACCTCGAGCTGGAACTCGCTGCCGCTCGGAGCCAGCGGCAGATCGAAGCTCCGCAGCTCGCCGGCGAAGTAGGCGCGCAGCTGGTCCTCGGCCTCGGCAAAGCCTGCCGGGTCCCGCGTCCACTGCGGCTCGATCGGGAGCCGACCCCGGCCGCCGAACATCCGAAGCCCGGTCAGCGACTCCCCGTCGCCCGTGATCAACAGCCGGCCGAGCGGCGAGGCGATCGTCTGATAATGCGTGGTGGGGGTCATCGTCGTGGGCTCCTTCGAAGTCGGGTTCGCAACTGAAACGCCCCGCGCTGCTGCGGCGTGAGATCCCGACTCGCGCAGATTGCGGTTTCGACCGGCACTCGCTGGCTACCTTCCACCTAGGATGGCCTCGCAGATGGACACCGAACCGGATACCGCCGTTGACGTCGCCCAGGCCGCGGCGCTGACGGACCTCACACCGGCCGCGATCCGGAGCCGGATCCGCCGTGGATCACTCACGTCCGCGACGCGGGACGGGCGCCGCTGGATCCCCGTCGCCGAGCTGCAGCGCCTCGACCTCGTCCATACCGAGCGCCGGTTTCGAAGGCTTCGCGAGCGTGTGAGCGACTTGGAGCGCCGCCTCCGGAGCGCAGAGGTGGCGCGGGACCAAGCCATGTCCGAGCTGCACGCCACCGCCGAAGCTCGTGCTCTCGCCGAGCGCGAGAGCGAGGAGCTTGTGCAAAAGCTCCGCGTGGTCACCGACGGCGATCCGGATGCAAGAGGTGGACGCCGAGGAGGTCTCCGATGAGGCTGAGTCGAGGCGGTGGTGGCGGATGAGCTCGCCTCGACGCAGAAGTGCCCCGGGTTGAGCCAAGCGGCATCGTCGTCTCCCTGACCGCCGCGCGCTAGAACCCGGAGCCCACGTTCCCCGACCACCTCGTCGACGTCAAGCGAGCGATCTCCTGGGTGCGCGAGCACGCCGCCGAGTACGGCGCCGACCCGACCTGATCTGCCTCACCGGCGGCTCGGCGGGCGGCCACCTGTGTGCGCTCGCCGCGCTCACAGCCGACGATCCGAGCCTCCAGCCCGGGTTCGAGGACGCCGATGCGTCGGTCGCCGCCGCGGTGCCGTTCTACGGCGTCTACGACCTGACCGACTCCCAGGGCCTCTACTACCCGGAGCTTCGCGAGTGGGTGCTCGAGCGCCAACGTGTTCAAGCAGCGATTCGCCGACGATCCCGAGCTCTTTCGCGCGGCGTCGCCGATCCACCGCGTTCACACGGGCGCACCGCCGTTCCTGGTCATCCACGGTGACCGCGACACGCTCGTCCCGGTTGCCGACGCGCGCCGATTCGTCGCCGAGCTTCGAGCCGTGTCGGAGAGCCCGGTGCTTTACGCCGAGCTTGCGCGGGGCCGAGCACGCATTCGACATCGTGCCGTCGGTGCGCACGGCGCGGGTCGTGGAGACGATCGAGCGCTTTCTTGCGACCGTCAGGGCCCGGACCGCGACTGCCGCGCTCGAGCAGGCGATCGGTTAGGTTCTGCGCCGCAACCCCGAGCGGAGGAGAGCTGTGGACGTAAGCGCGCTGAAGAACACGCCCCTGTTCGCCGAGGTGCCCGACGAGGCGCTGACGAAGGTGGCGACCTTCGCAAGCCTCGAATCGGTCGTCGAGGGCAAGACGATCATCCGCGAGGGTGGGTACTCGAACGACTTCTACATCATCGAGGACGGCACGGTGAAGGTCGAGCGCGAGGGCGAGCATCTCGCCGACCTCGGGCCCGGTGACGTCTTCGGCGAGCAGGGCCTGCTCGAAAAGCAGGAGCGCTCGGCGACGGTCACCGCAACCTCGCCGGTGCGGCTGATCAAGATCGAGCACTGGGAGCTCGCTCGGATGAAGCAGGCGATGCCCGAGGTGGTCGACGCAGCTCCAGCACAAGGTCGAGGAGCGCTCGAGCTAGCGCTCGCTCCCCGCCGCCATCTAGACTCCAACCCGACATACGGCCGGTGGTCAAGGGAAGTCCGGTGTGAAACCGGCGCGGTCCCGCCACTGTGACCGGGCAGCGAACGGCGTCGCACGACGCGAAGTCAGCCACTGAGGCCGCGAGAGCGGTCTCGGGAAGGCGCGACAGCCGGCCCGGAAGCCAGGAGACCTGCCACCGGCCAGCCAACGACGTCCCTCGAGGAAAGGGTGGCTCAGATGACCACACGTACTCCCTCCGCGCGCCGCGCGTTCGCCGCGCTGTGCGCCGTCTCGCTGTTCGCGCTCCTGCTCGCCCCGTCAGGGGCCGCGGCGACCGTGACCGCGAAGCTCCGCGTGCTCACGCCCGACCGGGCCCTCGACCCGGGCACCACCTACATCGTCGACGAAGGGGTCACCGTCCCGACCCGTCCCGACGCCGACTGCTTCGGCCCCCCCGGCGGATCGGGCGCCGAGTACTCCTACGAGCGGCCGAACGTGCTCAGCCTGCTCGCCACGGCCGGCCGGACGACGCGCACGGTGCGCACGCTCTCGCTCACCGACCAGTTCGGGTTCGGGCTTGGGATCTGCGGGATCGGCAACTTCGAGGCCGAGGCGGGTGAGAGCTTCTGGTACTTCAAGGCCAACCACGTCGAGGCCTCGGTCGGCGCCGACCAGCTCGAGATCGCCAACGGCGACGAGGTCCTCTTCTACCTCGCTCCGGACAACTTCCCGGACCCGAACCCCAAGGAGCTGGAGTTGATCGCGCCGGCCCGAGCCGCGACCGGGACGCCGTTCACCGTCTCGGTGGTCGAGCACGGTTGTGTGACCCAGTCGAGCCCGCCGTTCGAGACCACCTGCTCGAGCGTGCCCGCAGCGGGCGTGACGATCTCCGGCGGCGACTCGGTCGCCACCACCGGGGCCGACGGCACCGCGCAGGTGGCGGCCGGATCTGCGGGCGACGTGGAGCTCGCTGCCACACGTGGCGCCGACATCCCCTCGGAGGTGCTCGAGACCTGTATCGCCGAGGTTCTCGAAACGTGCCCGCCGGCGCGTGGCAAGACCACCATCGGCAGCCCCCAGGCCGACGAGATCAAGGGCACCGCCGGAGCGGACGTGATCCGCTCGCGGGGCGGCGACGACAGGCTCGACCTGCGCAAGGGCGGGCCCGACAAGGTCAACTGCGGCCCTGGCGCCGACAAGGTGCGGATCAAGCGCGCCGACGTCGAGGCGAGCAAGATCGCCGGCAACTGCGAGCGGGTGCGCAAGCGGTGACCCGTGGCCGTGGCGCGGTGGTCGCGACGCTGGCACTCTGTGTCGCGATCGCGACCGCCGGCTGCGGCCTCGGTCCCGGTGACTCCTCCGACGGGCAGGCGACGCTGACCGTGACCCGCGACTACGGCGCCGAGCCGATGCTCGAGGCCGACCAGTCCGACCCGCCCGAGTCGGAGACCGTGATCCGCTTCCTCGATCGCGAGGCGGAGCTCTCGACCCGCTACGGGGGCGGCTTCGTGCAGTCGATCGACGGTCTCGAGGGCCAACTGACCGAGGGCCGCAGCTTCGACTGGTTCTTCTTCGTCAACGGGATCGAGTCCTCGCGCGGGGCGGCCGAGGTCACCGTCCGGGGCGGCGACCGGATCTGGTGGGACTACCGCGACTGGACCGACGCATTGCGAACCCCGGCGGTGGTCGGCTCGTGGCCCGAGCCGTTCGCGCAGGACTCGGCCGGGACGGAGCGTTCGCCGGTTCGGATCGAGTGCCACGGCGAGCGCGGGCCGTGCGACGCTGTGTCGGAGCGGCTCTCGGAGGAGGGCGTTGATGCGAGCATCGAGGACGCGCAGCGAGGAACGCCGGGCGCCGGCAGCGGGTCGCCGGCGATGCGACTGCTCGTCGGTCCGTGGGAGGCGGTGCGCTCGGACCCGGTGGCGGCGCAGCTCGACGACGGCCCGGCGACCAGCGGCGTTTTCGCCCGCTTCGAGCCTGCCGGCCGCGGCTATGAGCTCACGGCGCTCGACCAGCGCGCCAGGACCGCCGCGCAGCTGGGGCCGGGAGCGGGACTGGTCGCCGGCCTGCGGCAGGGAGACCGACCCGCGACCTGGCTCGTCACCGGTACCGACGCCGAGGGAGTCGAGGAAGCGCTGACGATGCTCGATGCCGAGCACCTCGCGGATCGCTACGCGGTAGCCGGCTTCGGCGATCGCGACCTGGCCCTGCCCGCCGAGGGCAGCGGATGAGGTCGCCGATCGCGTATACCCCCCGGCCCGGGCCACTCGGCGGCGCAAGCGCGCTCGCCGCTACCGCATACCTGGGGGCGCCGGCGATCGTCGCCTTCATCTACTCGAACCCGGTCGTGCTGATCGGCGCGGCGGCGGCCGTCGCCGTCGCCGGGTTGGCGGCGGGCGCGCATCGCGCGCTCGCGGCCGCGGCCCGCTGGGGGGCGGCGCTGGGGGTGTTCGTGGTCGCCGTCAACGCGGTCGCCTCCCAGCGCGGGGACACGATCCTCGTTCGCGGCTGGGAGCTGCCGGTGCTCGGCCAGATCGACATCAGCGCCGAGGCACTCGCCGAGGGCGGGGTGCTGGCGCTGCGGATCGCCGTCGTGCTGGCGGCGTTCGCCGTGCACTCGGCCTGCATCGATCCCGACCGCGTGCTGCGGCTGCTGCGCCCGCTCGCGCGTCACTCGGCCCTCACCGCGACACTGATCACCCGCCTCGTACCGCTCGCCGCCGCCGATCACACGCGCCTGCGCGAGGCTCAAGGGCTGCGCGGCCCGGCCGCGGCAACCGCCGGGCGCGCCGTGATCATCCGGCGTCTGGTAGCCGGCTCGCTCGATCGCGCGGTCGACGTCGCCGCGGCGCTCGAGCTGCGCGGCTACGCGCGCGGGGTGCCGCGACGGGCGCCGGACTCGCGCCACTCGCGCCATTCGTGGCGGTTCGCAGCCAGCGGGCTGGCGATGATCGCACTCGGGATCGGGGCCCGGATCGCCGGGGCCGGCTCGTATGAGTCCTATCCGACGATCTCGATCGATGCCGACGCGGCGACGCTCGCCCTGGCAGCCGCGCTCCCTCTGCTCGCGGCGGCGCCCTACGCCGGCCTCTCGCGGCGAGCGCGAGGCACCCGGTCGATCGATCCCGGGGAGCGGCGATGACAGAGCCACTCGTCGCCGCCGCGGGTCTCACCTACTCCTACCCCGGCGCGCCGGCGCCGGCACTGCGCGGGGTCGACCTCGAGCTCGCCGAGGGCGAGTTCCTGGTCTGTGCCGGGCGCTCGGGATCGGGCAAGTCGACGCTCTTGCGGGCCCTGTGCGGGCTGGTGCCGCACTACCACGGCGGTCGAGGTCGCCGGCTCGCTTGCCGTCTGCGGCCTCGACGTCCGCGATCATGGACCGGCCGAGCTCGGCGGCCTCGTCGGCCTCGTCGGCCAGGATCCCGAGACGCAGGTGGTCTCGGCGACCGTTCGCGGTGAGCTCGAGCTGCCGCTCGAGCTTCGCGGCGAGCCAGCCGCGGCCCGCGCCCGGGCGCTCGAGGAGGTGATCCTCGCTCTCGCGATCCCGCATCTCGTCGACCGCGCCACCGACACGCTCTCGGGCGGCGAGCTGCAGCGGGTCGCGCTCGCCGCGGCGCTCGTCCTGCGCCCACGGCTGGTGCTCCTCGACGAGCCCACCTCACAGCTCGACCCGATCGCCGGCGACGAGCTGATCGGCCTCCTCCGGCGGCTGAACGAGGAGTGGGGGATCGGGGTGGTGCTCGCCGAGCACCGCCTCGAACGCTGCCTCGCCGCCGCCGACCGCGTGGTCGCCACGCGCGAGGGAGAGCTCGCATTCGACGGATCCCCGGGCTCCTTCTGCGACTGGGCGCTCGAGCTCGACCCGGCGCTCGCGCCTCCCGGCGCCCGGCTCTTCGGCCTCGCCGGCCTGCGGCCGCTACCGGTGGCGGCCAAGGACGCGCGCCGGACCCTGCGCGAGCAGGGGATCGAAGCGGACGGTCGGGCTGCGCACGGAGCCGGCGCGGAGCGGGCCAACGGCGGCGCTCCGGCGGCGGCCGCCGGTCGGCGCCGGGGCAGTGCGGCGGCCGCGCTCGCCGCCCGCGACCTCTGGGTCGAGCTCGACTCCGGCCTGGAGATCCGCGAGGCCTTGCGCGGGATCGAGCTCACGGTCGAGCCCGGTGAGCGGGTGGCGCTGATGGGCCGCAACGGGGCGGGTAAGAGCACCCTGCTGCGCGCCGCCGCCGGCCTGGTCGAGCCGGCGCGGGGCGCGATCGCGACCCCTGCCGGGTGCGCGCTGCTGCCGCAGAGCCCTTCGGACCTCTTCTTCCGCGAGCGCGTCGGTGAGGAGCTTCCGAGTGAGGACGGCGAGCGGGCGTTGCGGGCAGTCGGGCTCGACTGGGCTCGTGACAGTGATCCTCGCGACCTCTCCGGCGGCGAGCGCGAGCGGCTCGCGCTTGCGATCGTGATGGCGGGACGCGGCGCGCGACGCGACCCGGGATCGTCTGCCTCGACGAGCCCACCCGCGGCATGGACGGCGCCCGCAAGCAGTCGCTGGTCGATTGGCTTGCCGAGCTGGCGGCGGCGGGCTCGGCGCTGCTCGTCGCCACGCACGACGTCGAGTTCGCCTCGCGCTTCGCCGAGCGGGTGGTCCTGCTCGGTGACGGTGAGCTGATCGCCGACGGCGCCGTCGCCGAGATCCTCTCGGGCGGCTGGTACTTCGCAACCGAGGTCGCCCGCATCCTCGGTGGCGACGGCGCGATCACGCCCGAAGCAGGTGCCGAGGTGCTGCGCGAGGCGATCGTCGTTGCCGCGAGCGAGGTGACCCGGTGACGCGGAGTCCGTCAGGACGAAGCGGAGCCCCGCCGCTGTTGAGGCGGCTTGTATGACCTGGCAGCTGCTGACCTTCGCCGGCCTCGCGGCCGTCCTCGTCGGCGGCTTCGCCTGGTATGAGCGCTCGCGCCCGCCGGCGCGCCTGGTGGCGCTGGTCGCGGCGCTGGCGGCGCTCGCGATCGCCGGCCGACTCGTGCTGGCGCCGATCCCGAACGTCGTCGCGACCACGGACATCGCCTTGATCACCGGCTACGCGCTCGGCGCGGCACCCGGCTTCGCGGTCGGAGCGCTGGCGGCGCCGATCTCCAACATCTGGCTCGGCCAGGGCCCGTGGACGGCCTGGGAGATGGCGGGCTGGGGGCTCGTCGGCCTCGCCGGCGCCTGGCTGGCGGTCGTCACCCACCGGCGCCTCGGCCGGCTCGGGCTGGCGAGCGTGTGCGCCGCTGCCGGCTTCGCCTACGGCGCGCTGCTCGACCTCTCGGTGATGGTTACCTACGGAGGCGAGCAGTCGCTGGACCGCTACCTCGCGCTCTCCGCCCGCGGGCTGCCCTTCAACATCGCCCATGCCGCGGGGAACTTCGCGATCGCCCTCGCGGCGGGCCCGGCGCTGGTGCGGATGATCTCCCGCTACCGAACCAGGCTCGAGTTCAGCTGGCCCCGCCCGGCGGGAGCGCTCACCGCGGTGCTCGCCGCCTTGGTGCTGGCGGCATCGCTGGCGGCCTCGGTGGAGACCGCGAACGGCACCGCCGGCGAGGGTCGCACCTGGCTCGTCCGCTCGCAGGCGTCCGACGGCGGCTTCGCCGCCGCGCGCGGGCAACCCGTCGAGCCCGGCGATGACGGGCTGGGCGATGCTCGGGCTCGAGGCCGCCGGGCGCAACCCGCTCGACGTCCGCAACGGCGGCGAGAGCCCGGTCTCCTACCTGCGTGCCGAGGTCGGCCGGCTGCAATCGGCGGGCGACCTCGAGCGCACGATCCTCGCGCTCGAGGGTGCCGGGCTCGAACCGCGCGATCTTCGCCGGCACGAACCTCGTCTCCGAGTTGCGCGCGCGCCGCGACGGCGACGGCTCCGTCGACGGCCAGGTCAACCTGACCGCGTTCTACGTGCTCGCGATGCGCGCCGCCGGCGCGGGCGGCCTGGGCCGCCCGGCGGGCTGGTTGCGCCGCGCGCGCAACGACGATGGTGGCTGGGGATTTCGCCCCGGCGCGCCGAGCGACCCCGACTCGACCGGTGCCACGCTGCAGGCGCTCGCCGCAGCGGGCTCGGGCGGTCGGACGACGAAGGCCGCAGTGCGCTACCTGCGCCGGTCCCAGCGCGACGGAGGCGGCTGGGCGCTGGCGACCAGCGGTGCGATCAACGCCCAGTCGACCGCCTGGGCGGTCCAGGGGCTGGTCGCGGCCGGCGGTGAGCCGCAAGGCGGTTCGCAAGGGGATCGACTATCCTCGCCCGGTTGCAGGCCTCCGACGGCCACTACCGCTACTCGGCCGCCAGCGACCAGACCCCGATCTGGGTCACGGCGCAGGTCCTGCTCGCGGTCGAGCGCCAGCCCTTCCCGGTGCCGGCGGTCGCGCGCCGGCAGGGAGGTGGTAGTGGAAGTGGCGATGGCTCGGGCTCCCGCTCGGCGGCGGACACCAGCGACTCGACTCCGGCTCCGGCGTCGACGCCGAGCCCGAGCGCTCCGACGACGCCCGGGTTGACCGGATCGGTGACCGGGGGCGGGGGCGCGAGGGGTTCGAGTCGCGGCGGCAATTCGGGCCGGGATGGAGGCGCGGATCCCGGCCGGGGCAGTGAGGGAGCGGCCATCCCGGGCGGCGTGGTGGAGTCCGAAGGGGGCGGCGAGCCTGCCGCGGAGGGCGCAGGGGGCGTCGACGCCGCGGCGGACTCCCCGGCCGGGTCGGAGGCCGCCGAGGAGGCCTACGCACCGGCCGGTGACGTGGAGTCCGAGCCGCTCGCGCCCTACGTCGCGGCCGGGCTCGGCGCGCTCGCTCTCGCGCTCGCCGCCGGCTTCTTCTGGTACCGCCGCCGGCTCCCCTAGAGCCGCCCGTCCGGTGGCGAGCCGTACGTTTGGCCTCCCTGGGAGGGCTAACGTGCGCCTCGACGAGGGGCCTCGGTAGCGTTGCGGCGATGGACGTCGAGACCGCGATTCGCACGCGGCGCACGCACAAGGCCTACGGGCGCGAGCCGGTCGAGCGGGAGGTCATCGACGAGCTGCTCGACCTCGCGCGCTGGGCGCCGAACCACAACCTGACCAACCCGTGGCGCTTCCGGGTGCTGGGCCCGCAGGCGCTCGAGCGGCTCAAGCGGGCGGCCGGCCCCGAGGCGGCGGCGAAGCTCGACCGCGCGCCGACGCTGGTCGTCTGCTCGTGCGCGCTCAGCGGCGATCAGGTCCAGGACGAGGAGGACCTGCACGCGACCGCGATCGCCGCCTACATCGTCCTGCTCGCCGCGCACGACCGCGGTTTGGTCGGCTACTGGCGCACGCCCGGCGTCTTGCGCAGCGACGAGGGCCGCGAGGCGGTCGGGCTCGCACCCAACGAGCGCTTCGTCGCCCTGATCCACCTCGGCCACCCGGTGCAGGAAAAGCCGGCGCCCGAGCGCGAGCCCGCCGACAACCTTCACGGAGTACCTCGACTGATGCTCGATCGCGGCGCCGCACTGAAGGCGGTTACCGGCGAGCGCTTCGACGTCGTCGTGATCGGCGGCGGGATCACCGGTGCGGGCGTCGCGCTCGATGCCGCCTCGCGCGGCTACAGCGTCGCCCTGGTTGAGCGCGACGACTACGCGATCGGCACCTCGAGCCGCTCCTCGAAGATGGTCCACGGCGGGCTTCGCTACCTGCAGAACTTCGACCTCGGCCTGGTTCGCGAGGCGCTGCTCGAGCGCCAGCTGATGGTCCAGCTCGCGCCGCACCTCGTCTACCCGACGCCGTTCCTGGTCCCGACGCTGGGCGATGACCGGCGCAGCAGGGTGCTCGGATTCGGGCTCAACATGTACGACGTGATGGCGACCACGCGGGTCGGCATGTCGCGCCGTGAGCGCGCCGAGCGCGCCGGCGGCGATGACTACTGGGCGCCCGACCGTCATCGCACGATCAGCGGCGAGGAGGCGACCGAGCTGGTCCCGGCGCTCGCCGATCGCGACCCCCGTGAGGCCTACATGTTCTACGACTGCCAGACCGACGACGTCCGCCTCGTGCTCACGATCCTCGGCGAGGCGGAGCGCTACGGCGCCGTGTTCGTCAACGGCGCCGAGGTCACCGGGCTGCTCGACGAAGGCGGACGCGCCTCCGGGGTCGCCTGCACAGACGCCGAGTCGGGCGAGCGGTTCGAGGTCGAGGCCGACAACGTCGTCAACGCGACCGGCGTCTGGGCCGACCGCATCCGCCCCGAGGAGATCCACGACGAGGCCGAGGTGCCGCGAATCGCGCCCAGCCGCGGAACCCACCTGACCGTCTCGATCGAGAAGCTGGCGGTGCGGCGCGGCGCCTGCATCGTCCCCGCCGGCGAGGAGCGGACGATCTTCGCCCTGCCCTGGTACGGGCGGGCGCTGATGGGGACCACCGACAACGACTACGACGGCGACATCGCCCGCGTCAAGCCGGCCGCCGACGACATCGCCTACATCCTCGATGCCGCCAACGTCTACTTCGGCACCGATCTCGGCGTCTCGGACCTGACCGGCGCCTATGCAGGCGTGCGCCCCCTGATCTCGACCGGCGACCCGCACAAGTCGGTCGACATCTCGCGCAAGGCAGAGCTCTATGAGACCTCGTCGGGGATGCTGACGATCACCGGCGGCAAGCTGACCACCTGGCGGCGGATGGCGAAGCAGGTCGTCGACCGGATGGTCGAGCGCGAGGGCCGGGTGGCGCCGTGTCGCACCGACGACATCGCCGCTCGGGATGGCGGCCTCAGAGCACGAGCTCGACCCACCGGAGGGCTTGACCGAGGACGATCTGCCCTCGGGCTACCGCGAGCTGCTCGGCTTCCGCTACGGCCACGCGGCCCGCAACGTGCTCCGGCTCGCGGGCGAGCGGCCCGAGCTCGCGGCGCCGATCGTCGAGGGGCAGCCCGACATGCTCGCCGAGGCCGCGATCGCGGCCCGGCTCGAGCAGGCGCGCACGGTCGCCGACGTCCTTCTGCGCCGCACCAGGCTCGGCCTGCTCGCCGCGCCGGCGCTGCGCACTGCCGACTCGGTGGCGCCGGTGGCGCAGACGTTGGGCGCCGCACTGGGCTGGGACGAGGCACGAGTCCGCGCCGAGGCCGAGCGCTGGGTCGACGACGCCGCGGCCGAGGGGATCGATCCGGCAAACGCAGTGGGTTGAGTGAGAGTTCCGTTAGCCTCCGCGGCCGACCATGGCCGCGAAGCTGAAGGACCTCCATCTCGCCGACCTGCATCAGCGGGCGGCGGACGCCGGCATCACCGGCTACCGCAAGCTGACGCGCGAGCAGCTGATCGAAGCACTTGCTGGCGCAGACCCCGTCGCTCCCGGACGCGAAGCGGAGGAGGGGACGGGCATGGGTGTCCTGGTCGAGGCGACCGTACTCGACGACTCGTCCCCGGAACCAGAGGACGTGCCGACCGAGGATGTGCGCGGGATTCTCGAGCTCACCCGCCAGCGCTATGGCTTCCTTCGTCTCACCGGCCTCGCCCCGGCCGACGGCGACGTCTACATCTCCGCGGCTCAGGTGCGGCGCTGCGAGCTTCGTCCCGGCGACGAGGTCTCGGGGCCCGCGCGCGAGCCCCGCCGCGGCGAGCGCCATCGCGCGCTCGTGCACGTCGACAAGGTAAACGGCGAAGAGCCGCTCGCCGAGGTGCGGCCCGATTTCGACGCGCTGCCGCCGGTCCTGCCCGAGCACCGGATCGCGCTTGACGCCGCCGCGGATGTCCTCGTCCGCGCGGTCGACCTGCTCGCGCCGCTCGCCTATGGGCAGCGTGTCTTGATCCGCGCCGCCGCACGCTCGGGCCGCACGACATTGCTGCGCTCGCTCGCCCGCACGGCGGCGATGGCCGAGACCGCGCGCGTGATCGTGCTCCTGATCGACGAGAAGCCCGAGGAGGCGACCGCGTGGCGCGAGTCGCTCCCGGTGGCCCAGTTCGCGATCGCGACGGCCGAGCTGGCGCCGGTCGAGCAGGCCCGCACCGCCGAGCTAGCCCTCGAGCGGGCGCGGCGGATCGCCGAGACAGGGGAGATGCGGTGCTGGTCTGCGACTCCCTCTCGCGCCTGGCGACAGCCGCCGGTAACGCCGACGAGGTCAAGCGCCTGTTCGGCTCCGGCCGCAACCTCGCCGGTGGCGGCTCGCTGACGGTGTTCGCGACCGTGCTCTCCGACGGCCAGGACGAGGGCGAGGCGGAGCGCGCCGTGATCACCACCGAGAGCTCGCTCGTCGTCCTCGATCCCGAGCTCGCGGCCGCCGGCGTCCACCCAGCGATCAGAGCCGCCGAGTGCCGGGTCTCGAACGAGGACCAGATCCGCGAGCCCGCCGAGCTCGACGCGGTGCGCAACCTGCGCGCGCTGCTCGCCGACCTCAAGCCCGCCGACGCCGCGGCGCTGCTCCGCGAGCGGATCGAGACGACGGCGTCGAACGCCGACCTTCTCGCCTCTCTCTGACTGCTACCGGCGGTAGGCCAGTCCCGCCCAGGACGGCTCGCGGGAGAGCTCGATTGGCTCGGCGTCACGGTCGGGCTGGACGTAGCCGAAGGCGTGGCTCTCATCGTCGAAGACGATGTCGAGCTCGCCCTCCTTGACCCGCTGGTCGAGCCAGGCGCCGCGGAAGACGAGCCGCCGGATCCAGTGCACGAGGCTGCGGTTGGCCGGACCGACGAGCTCTGTCCAGTGCTCGTTGATGTGCTCGCCGAGCGCCGACGTCGGCTCCCGAATCTCGCCGTTGACGGCGAGCTCGAGCAGGTCGTGCAGCTCCTCGGGCTCAAGCCCCTGGTCGACGAAGTCGAGCTTCACAGCCGCCTGCTCGACCCGCTGCGAGAAGTCATGCTCGTTGAAGGAGAAGCGAAGCTCGCCGTACTCGAGGACGTAGTCAGAGCCCGACTCGTAATTCCCTCTGCGAGTTGCCTTCTCCACAGCTTTCCGTTCGTTCCGATCCTCCGCCCCGATCACTTCCCCGCGGGGCCTCCCAGGGGCGCTCATCTTCTATCAACCGAAAGCTTCGCGCATCCGGAGCCTCGGCGCTGAACGAGGGTTTGCACCCCCGACGTCGAAGGGGCCGCACTTCGCCGCGCTGGGACTTCGATTACCTCGCAAGCTCGGTAACTTCTGAAGCGAATTGAGGACGGGCATTGTGAGGTCATGGATGCGCCAGCAGGGGATGCGCCTGCAGGGGATGCGCCAGCAGGGCATGCGCCAGCAGGGCATGCGCCTGCAGATGATGCGCCTGCAGGGCAAATCGCGCCGACGAGCGCGTGTCGCTGCGTCCGTGATCGGGATCGTGCTCGTCGCCGGCGTCGGCGGCTACCTGGTCGGCAGCTCCTCGGGCGAGGATCTCGAATCAACTCGCGTGGCCGCCGCCGCGGCGGGAGACCGGAAAGGTTCCACCGAGGGGATGAGAGAGGGATACGCGCGTGGCTTCGAGTCCGGCCGGGAGCGGGGATACGCGGACGCGTACCCCAGCGCATATGAGAGCGCCTACCTGGAGCAGTTCGAGAGCGCGGGGCTCGACGCTCCGGTCAGGGTCTCGGTGCCCGAGCCCAACCCGGCACAGGGGGCCGAACGCTGATGGCGCGAATGGGGCGAACGGATGCTGCCGCGGATACGTTGGAGAGATGGATTCGGCGCGGCCTCTGGAAGCCCGATTTGCGAGCCCGGACCCAACATTTGCGAGCCCGGGCACAGAACCTCGTCGACGCACTGAATCGGCGGCGATACGTCAACGCCCGGGTCGCCCTGGTCGTGGTCACCTGCATCGTCTCCGCCGAGGCCGCGGCCGCGGGCTACCTGATCGGAGAGCCCGACCGCGCCAGCGAGGCCGACGCCGCCGGTGTCCAGCGCCAGTCGTTTGTCGTTGCCTTCGAGCCGGCACGTGAGGATGCCGCCGCGCTCGCCGAGCGGCGCGGCAGCGAGCAAGGCGAGCGAGTCGGCCGGGAGGCCGGCGCGCGCGCGGGAGCTCGGGCCGGCGCGCGTGCCGGGGCCGAGGCGGTGGCGGAGGAACGGGCGGCGCTCGCCGCGGCCGCCGCGGCGGCGAGAGAGGCGCGGCAAAGCGCGCGCGCCGAGGCTGCAGCGACGGAGCCGGTTCCGGAGCCGGCTCCCGCTCCGGTGCCCGCACCGACACCGACACCGACACCGACACCGGCTCCGGCGCCGCCCCCAGAGCCCTGTTTCGACGCCCAGGGGTTCCCCTGCTAGCTGGGGAAGCGCCCTTCGTTCTCGTCGGTCAGGACCACGCGCAGATCGCCGACTTCGACGCGAAAACGGTACGAGAGGTGCCGGTCCATCCGAACCTGGCCGTGTCCGGTCAAGCTGTATCCAGGGAAGGACGATGAGAAGCTGCACGAGAAGGTCGCGCGGTTGCGTCGGTTGCAGTCGCGGTTGAGGTTCTCGACCACGCGGTCGGCGAAATCGTGCTTGCGCAGGGCGTCGGCGACCGTGCGCCGCGCCCGCGGCGCCGGCAGCAACGGTCGCCGGACCTTGCGCGCGGTGAATGAGGTCGTGTCCTGCGAACCGTCGCCGGCGCTCAGATAGCCGCAGAAGCTGTGCCGCCCGTGACTCTTCATCCGCAGGCGTTCCTCGACGCGAAAGTCGCCTTCGACCGAGAGCCCGGAGACGACGGTCCGCGCGTCCCGGCCCTGGGTTGACGGCGTGGCCGGGCAAGCTTCTCCCCGGGGATCGGCATAGACCGAGAGCTCCAGAGGCGACGGTGCGACACCCGTTGCCCGCACCAACACACGCTTGTGGACCTCCGGATGTCGGCCGACGGACAGAAGCAGCGAGCGCTCCGCGTATGGGTCATCGAGACCGCGAATGCTCTCGGCGCCCGCACCCGCTGTCGCTGATGCTTGCGCCGCGCTCGCACCGAGGATCGAGGCGCCCGCGATTGCCCAGATGCAGATGGCGAGACGCAGCCCCTCCCTGGCTTTCGAAACCATCTCCCGGACGGTAGCGAAGCTCGCTCGGCGGGGGCGCGCGCGATTGCCTCGGGGTTGTACGCGGCGTGACCACCACCGCTCGCCCGCTTCGCTTCCGCCGGCTCCCCACCGCGGAGATCGCATCCCGGCGGGTGCCGGTGGCGGTCACCCTCCTCTCCCGCCTGCTCGGCCTCGCCCTGCTGCGGTCCGAGCGGGCGGGAGAGGGCCTGCTGATCCCGCGCTGCCGCAGCGTGCACACGTTCGGGATGCGCTTCCGTGTCCACGTCGTCTTCGTCGACCGCGAGCTGGCGCCGGTCTCGGTGCGCGGTGCGGTGCCCCCGAACCGCGTCGTCAGCGATCGCCGCGCCGCCGCAGCGGTCGAGCTGCCGAGTCGGCGTGCGGGGGCGCCGTGATGCCGGCGCGGCTCGAACCTCGCGCGACGATCGTCGTTTGCGAGGACGACGCGCCGACGCTCGAGCTGCTTTGCGACCACCTCGAGGCGGACCGCTTCCGTGCCCTGCCCGCCCCCTGCGCATCCGACGCCCTGCGCCTCTGCCACTACAAGCAGCCCGACGTGCTGCTGCTCGACCTCAACCTCCCCGATGCGCCCGGGCTCGACGTCCTGCGCGAGATCCGCGCCGCGGAGGGTGCAACCGGCCACTACGACCCCGAGTTGCCGGTGATCGTGCTCAGCGGCCGCGGCACCGACGCCGATCGCGTGCGCGGCTTTTCCTGTGGCGCCGACGACTATGTGGTCAAGCCGTTCCAGATCCAGGAGGTGACGGCGCGGATCAGGGCCCTGCTGCGCCGCCGGGACGCGCGCCGGGAGGGCCCGCTGCGGGTCGGTGAGATCTACGTCGACACCGCGCGGCGTGAGGTCCGCGTGGCCGGGCGGGTGGTCCGGCTTGCGAACAAGGAGTTCAGCCTGCTGCGAATGCTCGCCTCGGACCCGACCCGGGTGTTCACCAAGGGCGAGCTGCTGCGCGACGTGTGGGGGTTTCGCTCGACGGGCCGCACACGGACGCTCGACTCGCACGCCAGCCGGCTGCGGCGCAAGCTCGACCCCGAATCAGGCCGCTACGTCGTCAACTGCTGGGGGGTCGGCTACCGGCTCATCGACGGGCCCGGAGAACCCGGAGATGCTCGAGACGATCGCCGATAGCGCCGCCGTCGCCTGGCCGCTGGCGCTCACCTGCGCCACCGTCGCCGCCGCCGGGCGACTGCGCGCGACGCGGCAGCGCGAGCGGCTGAACCGCGCGCTGCACGAGCTTCGCCGCCCTCTTCAAGGCCTCACGCTGGCGGCGTCGGCGAGCCAGCGCGTCGCGCGGCGTGATCAGCTCGCCCTCGCGCTCGATGCGCTCGCCGGACTCGACCGGGCGATCAACGGTGGTGCGCCGATCCGCTACCGGCAGCCGGTCGACGCCCGCCTGCTGGCCGAGGACGCCGTGGGGCGGTGGCGAGCGGCTGCCGAGCTCGTCGGGCGGCGGATCCAGCTCTACTGGCACGCGAACGGGACCCGGGTGATCTGCGATCCGGGCTCGATCGCACGCGCCCTCGACAACCTGATCTCGAATTCGCTCGAGCACGGGGCCGGCCCGATCAGCGTCGACGGCGCCACCCGCGCCGGCCGCCTGCGACTCCGGGTCGCCGATGGCGTGGACGCCGAGCCGCGCGCCGCCCGGACTCTTCGGCCTACCCGGCTGCGACCGCCGGGCGGGCTTGGATCTCGATGGCGGAGCGATCCGCGTCGTGGGCACGGCCTGCGGCTCGTTGCTGATGTTGCCGCCGAGCATGGCGGCCGGTTCGCCGCCTGCCGTCATGCGAGCGGCGCGAGCGCCGTGATCGAGTTGCCGCTCTCGCCCGGGTGAGCGGGTGAGCCGCCGCGGCCGAGCGGTGGCGTTCGCCGCGGCTGCCGCGGTCTGCGCCGGGCTTGCCGCGGGGGCCACCGGTGGCACCGGAACCGAGATTGCCTCCCAGTACGGCGCGCTGCGCGAGGTCGTGGTCGCCACCGAGCCGCTGCCGGCTCGGCGCGCGCTGCGTGGGGACACCGTCGAGACCGCCTTGGAGGTGCGTCGTGTCCCCGAGCGCTTCCTGCCGCCCGACGCGCTCACGAGCCCGGCCCAGGCGCTCGGTCGCTCGCCCGCGGGGGCGATCCCGCCGGGCGGCTATCTGCTCGGCTCCCAGCTCGCGACGCCCGGCCCCGAACGGGAGCGTCCGCGTGCCCTGGGCGCGGGTCGGCGACCGGTCGAGATCACTGTCGCCGCCGCGGGTGCGCTCGCCTCCGAGTCGAGCTCTCCCGGGGGCCGCGTGGACGTGGTGGTCACCACCGAGCCGGGGCCCGGGGGTGGTTCCGGGCGCACCTACGTCGCCGCGTCCTCGGTTCGTCTGCTCGATCTCCGCCCCGCGACATCCGGGTCCAGTGGTGACGAGATCCTCGCCGGCCCGCCAACCGAGAACTGGGTCTCGACCCTTGCCCTGCGACGCGGCCATGCGCTGCGTCTGATCCACGCCGAGAGCTTCGCCCGGAGCGTGCGGCTGCTTCCACGTTGAGGCGCGAGCCTCGGCTGCCTGCCGCTTAGCCGACCTCGGCCGCGAACGCCTCCCGCGCCTCGGACCCGAAGACGCAGAAGACGACCCGCTCGAGCCCGCTTCCGGCGTCGAGCCGGCGGCGAACCTCCTCGACCTCGATCCGGGCGGCCTCGGCGATCGGAAAGCCCGCGACCCCGGTACCGAACGCGACCAGTCCGAGCGAACGCGCTCCGAGCTCGTCCGCGACACGGAGCGCGCTCGCGGTCGCGGCACGGACGATCTCGGCCGAGGTGCGGCCGCCGAGCTGCATCGTCGCCGCGTGCACGACCCAGCGCGCGGGCAGGTCGCCCGCCCCGGTCGCGACAGCCTCGCCGAGGTCGATCGGCGCCAGCCGATCGCTCTCGCGCTGGATCGACTCCCCGCCGGCGCGGACGATCGCCCCGGCGACGCCGCCGCCGTGGCGCAGTTCGGTGTTGGCCGCGTTGGCGATCGCGTCGACCTCGAGCCTGGTGATGTCGCCCTGGACCACCTCGACCTCGGCCATCGCCCGAGAGCCTAACTAGACCAGTGCCGCGCCGATGCTGAGCAGGCCCGCGATCGCGGCTGCGACCAGCGCGGCCCGGTGGTGCGAGGCGTCGTCGAGGCGGCGAAATACGGAGGCGCCGAAGCGGTGGCCGACGACGAGGGCGGGAACGCACGCCAACAGCACCCAGCCCTGGGGCAGCGCCCGCTCTGCGCCCGCGGCCAGGATCATGACCGGGATCGCCGGCACCGTGAGCCCGAGCAGCGCCGCGGCGAGCGAGTCGCGCAACCGAGCCCCGCGCAGGCCGAGATGCGAGAAGGTGAGCACCAGCGCGGGGCCGTTGACGCTCACCGAGGTCGTCAGCGCGCCGGCCGCCAAGCCGCCGCAGACCTCAGCTACGGGAAGGCGCCGCTCGATCGGCGGCGGTCCGCTTGCCTCCGGTCTGCGCGCACCGGCCACGCCCTGAGCCGCCGCGCCCGCCAGCACGATCACGCCGACGAGCAGTTGAAGCACGTCCTGGGCGACCTCGGTCACGATCCAGGCGCCGAGCGCCAGCCCCGGGACCCCGGCGATCGCGAGCACCGAGGTCTCGCGAACCGCGATCTCGGTCCGCCGCCGCTCTCCGAACAGCACCAGGCAGTTGATCGCGAGCCCCAGCAGCAGGACCAGCGTCACCGCTTCGGCGGCCGGGAAGGCCGCGAACGCCGCCGGGGCGACGAAGAACGCGAAACCGAACCCGATCGCGCCCTGCACGGACATCCCGACCAGAACCGCGGCGACGAGCAGGGCGTCGAGGGCGCTCACCGAGCGGGAGGGTAGGCGGGGGAGAGAACCGCTGCCCCGCGGCCTCAACCGGGCATGGCGACCGCCGACGATCACGCCAGGGTCCTGGCCGCTGAGCTGCGGGTCCGGCTGGTCGAGCGCCGGCGCGCCGACGCCGCCTCTGGTGCCTCGGCCGCAGACCTCGAGTCCGCCGTGCGAGGCCTGGTTGACGAAGCCGCGGCGGTGCTCGGCGATGCCCGCCGCAAGCAGCTCTGTGACCTGATCCTCCGTGAGACGGTCGGGCTCGGCCCGCTCGAGGAGCTGCTCGGCGACGACGAGATCGAGGAGGTGATGGTCAACGGCCACGAGGCCGTTTACGTCGAGCGCCGGGGGAGGATCGAACGCTCGCAGGTCCGGTTCGAGTCCGAGCAGGCGCTGCGCGATGCGATCGAGCGCATCCTGGCGCCGGTCGGCCGGCGGGTGGACGAGCTCAGCCCGATGGCTGACGCGCGGCTCGGCGACGGCTCGCGGGTCAACGTCGTCATCCCCCCGGTCGCCGTCGACGGTCCGGCGCTCTCGGTTCGCCGCTTCACCGCCGCCAGGCCCGATCCGGACGAGCTCGTTGCGGGCGGCACGCTGACACCCGAGCTTCGCGACCTGCTCGCGGACGCGGTCGGTGCGCGGCGCAGCATCCTCGTTTCCGGCGGCGCCGGCTCGGGCAAGACGACGCTGCTCAGCGCGCTCTCGGTCTGGCTCGACCCGGGCGAGCGCGTGGTCACGATCGAGGACGCAGCCGAGCTGCGTCTTCGCCAGCCGCACGTGGTCCGGCTCGAGAGCCGGCCCGCCTCGGTCGAGGGCCGGGGCGAGGTCACGATCCGCGACCTGCTTCGCAACGCGCTGCGGATGCGGCCTGACCGGATCGTGATCGGCGAGGTCCGCGGGGCCGAGGCACTCGACCTGCTGACCGCGCTCAACACTGGACACGACGGCGCCCTCTCGACCGTGCACGCCAACTCGCCCGAGGACGCGCTGCGCCGGGTCGAGACGCTGGCGTTGATGGCCGGCGTCGGCTTGCCGCACGAGGCGATCCGCGAGCAGCTCGCGCGCGGGGTCGACCTCGTCGTCCACATGGCGCGCGAGCCGACGGGTGCACGCCGCGTAGTCGAGGTCGGCCAGGTGCTGCGAGTCGCCACCGGGGTCGGCGTGCGCGAGGTCTGGCGGCGCGAGTGACGACGGCGGAGCTGCTCGGGGTCGCGCTCGCCGCGGCGGCCGGAGGACTGGCGGCCGTTGCCCTGCGCGAGGCTCTCGTCGCCAGCCCCGCCGCCGGCCGCTGGTTCGCCGATGCGGTTGAGCCACTTCGACGCGCCGGCCGCGAGGGCTACTCCCCGACCGAGCTCGAGCGCCGGCGTCTGGCGATCGTGGGCACGCTTGCGATGCTCGCGGCGGGCCTGATCGTCTTCGGCCCGGCGCCCGCGCCACTGCTGGCCGCCGCCGGACCGGCCGCAGCCACCTGGGCCGTCGCGCGCCGGCGTGCCACTTACCGGCGGGCGGTCGAGCGCGGGCTCCCTGAGATCGCGGTCGCGGTCGCGGACGCGCTTGCTGCCGGACGCTCGGCGCGAGCAGCACTTGCCGCCGCGGCCGCGTCGCTCGAGGGACCACCCGCGATCGAGATGGAGCGCGTGCGCAATGAGCTCGCGCTCGGTGCGCCAACGCGCGACGCGCTCGAGGGCCTGCGCCGACGCGTCGGCTCGACCCGGGTGGACTCGTTCGCCGCGGCGCTGCTCTCCCAGCAGCTCGCCGGCGGTGACCTGGCGACTCTGCTGCGCCGCTTCGCCGCCGCGTCGTCGGACCGCGATCGGACCGAGGCCGACGCCCGCTCGGCGACCGCGCAGGCGCGCTTCACCGGCCTGCTCGTGGTCGCGATGCCGGCCGGCGCGGCGCTGCTCGCCGAGCTGCTCGAGCCGGGTTTCGTCGGCGGTCTGCTCTCACACTCCGGCTCGGCGTCACTGCTTGCGGTGGCCGCCACCCTCCAGCTCGCCGGTTTCGTCGCGATCCGCCGGCTCAGCAGGGTGAGCGTTCCGTGACCCCGATCCTGGCCGCCGGCGCGGTGTTGCTCGCCTTCGGAGCGGCCTGGGAGCTCGTCGGCGTGGCGGGGGAGCAGGTCGTTGCCCGCGCCCGCGCCGCGCTGGCCAGGCTCCTGGGCGGCCGTACGGACTCGCTCGACGAGGCGGCGGTGCGGTTGCGGCTCCCGCAGCGAATCACTCGTGCGGGGCTCGCCCGGCGCCTCGACCCGCGCGCGGTGATCGCGGCGAAGCTCGCCGGTGCCGGCGTCGGCGCGCTGATCGCGCTCGCCGCAACGCCGGCGGTCCCGGCGCGCCTCGGGATCGCGGTCGCCGGCGTGCTCGTCGCTGCCGGCTTCCTCGGCCCCGATGCGCTGCTCGAGCGGACCGCTCGCCGGCGTCGCGACCGCTTCGTCGCCGCACTGCCCGATGCGCTCGACATGGTCGCGGTCGGGGCCGCCTCGGGCCGCAGCCCGGCGACCGTGTTCGGCGAGATCGCGGGCGGCACCAGCGGACCGCTGGCCACCGAGCTGGCGAGCACGGTCGCCGGGATCGAGTGCGGCGCCCCGACCCGGGCGGCGATCGACGAGCTGCGAACCCGGGTCGCCGGCGCCGAGGTCGGCGCCCTCGCCGCCGCGCTCGAACGCTCGCGGGAATACGGGTCACCGCTCGCCGAGCAACTCCACCTCCAGGCCACCGCGCTGCGCGCCGACGCCCGTCGCCGGATCTCCGATCACGCCTCCCGCGCCGCGCCCAAGATCCAGCTCGTCGTCGCGCTGATCCTCGTCCCCTCTGTCCTGCTGATGATTCTCGCCGGGATCCTCGCCCACTCCGACGCGCTCCTCGGGCAGTTCTGACCGGAGATCGAGCGGCCGGATATCGTCCCGGAGGCGAGATGACGGCCGTTTCCACCACGCTCGAGATCGAGACCGCACAGGGCTCGGCGAGGGCGCACCTCCATGCCGTTGCAGAACCGATCGGAGCGCTGGTGCTCGGTCATGGAGCAGCTGGGGGCGTGACCGCTCCCGACCTGGTCGCGGTCACCGACGTCGCGCGATCGGCCCAATTCAGCGTCGCGCTCGTCGAGCAGCCCTACCGGGTGGCGGGGCGACGCTCCTCCCCTCCGGCCGAGCGGCTCGATCAGGCCTGGACCGCGGTGGTCGAGCACCTGCGCGCCGAACAGCTGCACGGCATGCGGCTGATCGTCGGCGGGCGTTCCGCCGGGGCCCGGGTGGCCTGCCGCACGGCGGCCGAGAGCGAAGCGATCGCTGTTCTCTGCCTGGCGTTTCCTCTGCACCCTCCCGGAAAGCCGGAGAAGACCCGCCAGTCCGAGCTCGACGAGGTGGGAGTGCCGACGCTCGTCGTCCAGGGAGACCGAGACCCGTTCGGGATGCCGCGCGGGAGCTCGAACCGAACCGTGGTCACGGTGCCAGGCAACCACAGCCTCAAGGCCGACCTCGAAGCAGTCGCCGCCGCGGTCCGGGAGTGGCTCGTGGGCTTCGAAGTCGGCTGACCTGGCCCGGGAGGCTCGAATGGCCAAGCGGCGGAAGGATGCGGGCGAGGAGGAGCTGGGACGGCTCTATGGCGCTCGGTTCGATGACTTCGTCGCCGAGCGCGACGCGCTCGCGAAGCGGGTGCGAGCCGAAGGGGAGCGCGAGCTGGCGGCCGAGGTCGGCAAGCTGAAGAAGCCCAGCCGCGCGGCCTGGGCCGTCAACCAGGTTGTGCGGGCCGATCGGGCGGCTGCGAAGCGGCTGCTCGATGCCGGCGAGCGCCTCGAATCGGCCCAGGGCAAGGCGCTCGGCGGAGGTGGCCAGGCCGCGCTGCGAGAGGCGATCTCCGAGCATCACGACGCGGTTGAGGGGCTGATGGCGGCGATCGAGCCGGCCGTCGCGGACGACGGCCCGCTGAGCCCGAGCGTCCTCGACCGAGCGCGCGAGACGCTGCGCGCGGTTGCCGGCGACCCCGAGCTGCGACGGGAGTTGGCGGCCGGGCGGGTGACGCGGGACCGCCAGCCGGTCGGTTTCGGCGCCGCAGCGACCGAGACGCCGGCACCGACGCGCGGCCGGCCGAAGTCGGGGCCGAGCCCGGCCCGGCGGCGCAAGGCCGAGCAGCGTCTCAAACGCGCCGAGCGAGACCTCGGCGCTGCGCGCAAGCGGGGCGAGGAGGCGCAGCGCCGCCACGCTCGCGCCGAGCGGAACCTCGAGGCTGCGCAGGAGAGGGTCGACGCCGCCCAGGAAGCGCAGCGTGAGCGCGAGGTCGAGGTCGAGGAGGCACGTGCCGCACTCGCCCAGCTGAGCGAGGGCGATCAGCGGCAACGACGACCAAAGGAGCGGAGATGATCATCGTCATCGGGAGGGTCGCCAGCGCGCCCGGCAAGCGGGAGCAGCTGGTCGAGCTCTTTCGTTGGATGCAGGAGCAGTCGCGCCTCGAGCCCGGCTGCCTCAGATACGGGTTCTTCGAGTCGGTCGAGGACGAGACCGAGTTCGTCGCGGTCGAGGAATGGGAGTCGGCGGATGCCCTCAGGGAGCACTTCGGCGCGCAGAGCGTCGCCGGGTTCGCGGCTCGTCTCCCCGAGCTGATCGACCGCGCGCCGGAGGCGCTCGTGCACCGGGTCTCCGGCACGGGTTCGTTTCCCGAGATCCCCGAGTGACGTCGGACGCTGGATAGACTCGCGCCATGCCGGCGGTGAGGCGAAGCAAGACGGCACCTCGCGGTGGGATCGACCTCGGCGGAACGAAGATCCAGGCGGCGATCGTGACGGTCAAGGGCGAGGTGGTAGGCGATGCCCGGCGCCCGACCCCGACCAGCGGCGGGCCGCTCGACGTCGCCAAGCAGATGGCCGAGGCGCTCGCCGAGGCGGCGGACGCCGCCGGCGTGCAGACCGACTCGCTGGGCGGGATCGGCGTCGGCTCACCCGGCGACGCGAACGAGAAGACCGGCGATGTCTCGTCGGCCCTGAACCTCCCGGGCTGGGATGGGACGTTTCCGCTCGGCCCGCGACTTTCGGACATGCTCGGAGCTCCGGTGCGGATCGGCAACGACGTCGACGTCGCCACCAACGCCGAGTTCAGGCTCGGCGCCGGGAAGCCGTTCGACTCGCTGCTCGGCGTCTTCTGGGGCACCGGCGTCGGCGGCGGCCTGATCCTCGACGGCAAGCGCTGGGTCGGCCGCGGTGCGGCCGGTGAGATCGGTCACATGGTGGTCGAGCTCGGCGGCGCGCGCTGCCCCTGCGGCCGGCGCGGGTGCATGGAGGCCTACGCCGGCCGTGCCGCGATGGAGGCGAAGGCGCGGCGCGACGATAAACAGGGGATGAAGACCGAGCTGTTCAAGATCATGGAGAAGCGCGGGCGCGACCGGCTCACCTCCGCGGTCTGGGCGCGGGCGCTAAAGCACGGCGATCCGATGGCCGAGCGGCTGATCGACCGCGCCGTGAAGGCGCTCGGCGCCGGGATCGCCTCGGCGGTGAACCTGCTCGACGTCGAGGCGGTCGTGATCGGCGGCGGGCTCGGGGTGCGGCTCGGCGAGCCCTACGTCGAGAAGATCCGCAAGCGGATGCGCAAGCACCTCTTCCTCGACGACGAGCCGCCCGCGATCGAGCTCGCGGCGCTCGGTGACTTCGGGGGCGCGATCGGCGCCTCGCTGCTCTTCGACGACTGAAGCGCGTTCCTAAGCGCCGGTGACGACGACGGGGGTTCCCGCGCCGGGCGAGAAGGTGATGTTGCGGCGAGCGATCCGCTCGGGCGCCGAACGGGCCCCGCGGAGCTCGCAGCGAGCGAGTACCTCGCGGAGGACGATCCGCATCTCGAACTCGGCGAAGGCGGCTCCGAGGCAGCGCCTGACGCCGCCGCCGAACGGGATCCACGCATAGGTCTCCGGCCCGTTGTCGAGGAAGCGCTCCGGCCTGAAGGCGAGCGGCTCCGGGTAGAGGTCGGCGCGGGTGTGGGTGAGCCAGATCCCGGGCGTCACGTCGGTGCCCGGGGGCAGCGTGTAGCCGTCCACCCGCAGCTCGGATCCCAGCCGCCTGCCGGCGATCGGGATCACCGGGCGCAGCCGCAGCGATTCGCTGATCACCGCGCGGAGGTAGTCATCACCACCCTCGGCGACTTCCTCGCGCAGGCGCGTGAGCGCGTTCGGGTTTCGCAGCAGCAGGTCGAAGGTCCACGCAAGCGCGGTCGCGGTCGTCTCGTGCCCCGCGAGCAGCAGGGTGACGAGCTGGTCGCGCAACTCGGAGTCGCTCATCTGACCGCCGTCCTCGAACCGGGCGCAGACGAGCATCGAGAGGATGTCCTCGCGCTCGTCGAGCGCGGGATCGGCTCGCCGCTCGGCGATCTCGGTGAGCAGCAGCTCGTCGACCCCGGCGAGGTTGCTCCGCAGCTGCTCCATCGGGCCCTCGCGGCCGAACCGCCGCGCGACCAGCACCCGCAGCTGAAGCCGCGGCGCGGCCATCATCGAGAGCATCCCGTCGAGCAGGCCGCGCAAGCGCTCGAGCCGGATGGGGTCGGTGACGCCGAAGACGGCGCGCATGATCACCTCGAGCGTCACCGCCTGCATCCGCGGGTGGATCGGGAAGGGCGTGGCCAGCGGCCAGGAATCGAGCTCGCGCCCGACGACCTCGGTGATCAACGACTCATAGGCGCGCATGCGCTCGCCGTGGAACGGCGGCAGCATCGCCTTGCGCCGCGAGAGGTGCTCGCGGCCCTCGAGCAGCAGCACCGATCGCGGGCCCATCACCGGCTCGAGCGCCACGGTGCGGCCGGGCGGGAGGGCGTTCTCGCGAGCCTTGTAGAGCGCTTCGACCGCACCGGGATCCGAGACGATCACCATCGGCGTCGCAAAGCCGAGGAACTTGACCGAGAACGAGTCGCCGTGGCGCCGCCGCATCGAGTCCATGAACTCGAGCGGCCGGAACAGCCACTGCATCGTCTGGACGACCGGCGGCGACGAGGGGCCGGGCGGGAGCGTCATCGGCCTGACCTTAGTCAGGGAAGCCAGGGCTTGCGCCAGCCGCCATGGCCCGTGAGCAGGTGGCCGGCGGCCTCCGGTCCCCAGGTGCCGGGCTCATACGGCTCGACCGGGGGCGGGTCGTCGAGCAGCGGCTGGACGATGCGCCAGGTCGCCTCGATCCCCGCGAGGGTCGGGAAGCGGCTCGCGTCGCCGATCAGCGCATCGCGCAGCAGGCGCTCGTACGGCTCGGGCTGGTCGCCGACCTGCTCAGCGAAGAGCATGTCCAGGTGCACCCGCTGGAGCTTGTCCTCGCCCGCCTGCTTCACCAGCAGCAAGAGCTCTGCCCCCGGGTCGGGCTTGATCCGCAGCACGAGCTCGTTGGCCTCGGGCACCAGCCGGCCGCCGATCCCGAGCCGCGGTGGCTGCTGGAAGACGACCCGCACCTCGGTCGCCTCCACCGGCAGCTCCTTGCCGGCGCGGATGAAGAACGGGACGCCGGCCCAGCGCCAGTTGTCGACCTCGAGGCGCAGGGCGACGAAGGTCTCGGTCTCGGAGTCGGCCGCGACGCCCTCGACCTCGCGGTAGCCGGCGTACTGACCGCGGATGTAGCGGCCCGGGTCGGCGTCGGGGATCGCCTTGAACAGGTCGACCTTGCGGTCGCGAATCGAGTCGGGGTCCGCGGTGCCCGCGGAGGGCGGCTCCATCGCGACCAGCGCCAGCACCTGGAGCAGGTGGTTCTGGACCACGTCGCGCAGCGCGCCGACCGGGTCGTAGAAGCCGCCGCGGTCCTCGACGCCGAAGTCCTCGGCCATCGTGATCTGGACCGAGTCGACGTAGCGGCGGTTCCAGACCGGCTCCAGGATCGCGTTCGCGAACCGCAGGTAGAGGATGTCCATCACCGGCTCCTTGCCGAGGAAGTGGTCGATGCGCAGGATCTGCGACGGATCGAGCACCTCGAGCAGCTCGCGGTTGAGCGCCTCGGCCGATTCGAGGTCGTGGCCGAAGGGCTTCTCGAGCATCACCCGCGCGTCGTCGACGAGGCCCGCGGCGCCGAGCCGGCGGACGACCTCGCTGAACAGCGATGGCGGGATCTCGAGGTAGAACACCGGGCTTGCGGGCGTCGCCGAGTGCAGCGGCGACGCGTTCATACGTGTCGGCCTTGAGGTAGTCGCCGGCGACGTAGCCGAGCCGCTCGCAGAGCCGGTCGAGCACCGCGGGGTCGGGGTCGGAGACCTCGGCGGCGATCGCGTCGCGCGCGTGCTGGCGCAGTGTCTCGTCGTCCCAGTCGTCGATCGCGACCCCGACGATGCGGCAGTCGAGATCGCCGCGGTGCTCGAGCCGGTAGAGCGCCTCGAAGGTCATCTTCCGCGCCAGGTCACCGGAGATCCCGAAGATGATCAGGGTGTCGGTGGCGTCGGCCAATTCGCGGCGGAGACTATTCGCTCGGCGACTTCGCGCTTAGTATCCGCGCCATGCAGCTGGGAATGGTCGGCCTTGGGCGCATGGGCGCGAACCTCGTCCGCCGGCTGATGCGCGACGGCCACGAGTGCGTCGTCTACGACGTCAGCGCGGACGCGGTCGCGACGCTCGCCGGCGAGGGCGCGACCGGGGCCGACTCGCTCGACGACTTCGTCGCCAAGCTCGACAAGCCGCGCGCGGCATGGGTGATGGTGCCCGCGGGCGAGATCACCGAGAGCACCGTCAACGAGCTCGCCGAGCGGCTCGAGGCCGGCGACGCGATCATCGACGGCGGCAACTCCTATTACCGCGACGACATCCGCCGCTCGGTGAAGTTCGCCGAGCGCGGGATCGACTACATCGACTGCGGCACCAGCGGCGGAGTCTTCGGCCTCGACCGCGGCTACTGCCTGATGATCGGCGGCCCCGACGAGGCCGTCGAACGCCTGGACCCGATCTTCGCCACGATCGCCCCCGGCGTCGATGCGGCCGAGCGCACCCCCGGTCGCGACGGTAAGCCCTCGCAGGCCGAGCAGGGCTACCTGCACTGCGGGCCGAGCGGCGCCGGCCACTTCGTGAAGATGGTCCACAACGGGATCGAGTACGGCGTCATGGCCGCTTACGCCGAGGGCCTGAACATCCTCAAGAACGCCGACGCCGGTCTACATCAGCGCGAGGCCGACGCCGAGACCGCGCCGCTCACCGATCCCGAGTACTACGAGTTCGAGATCGACATCCCCGAGGTCGCCGAGGTTTGGCGGCGCGGCAGCGTGGTCGGCTCCTGGCTGCTCGACCTAATCGCCGCCGCGCTGGTCGAGTCGCCGACCCTCGACGACTTCGAGGGCCGGGTCTCCGACTCCGGCGAGGGACGCTGGACCTCGATCGCCGCGATCGAGGAGGGCGTCCCGGCGCCGGTGCTGAGCTCGGCGCTGTACTCACGCTTTGCGTCGCGCAACCTCGACGACTTCGCCGACAAGGTGCTCTCGGCGATGCGCAAGCAGTTCGGCGGTCACGACGAGAAGAGAGATTGACCGAGGAGGTTCTCGCCGACGCCGAGGCCGTCGCGCACCGAGGCGCCGAGCTGATCGCCGAGGCGGCGACGCGATCGATCGCCGATCGCGGCTCGTTCTCGCTCGCGGTCAGCGGCGGGCGCGCCCCCTGGCGGATGTTCGAGCTGCTCGGCGGGCACGACCTCGACTGGGATCGGATCGACCTGTCCCAAGTCGACGAGCGCGTCGCGCCGGACGGCGATCCCGACCGCAACTTGACCCAACTCGAACGCAGCCTTCCGCCCGAGGCCCGGCGCTCGATTCGCGCGATGCCGGTCACCGCGCATGACCTCGAAGCTGCGGCCTCTGCCTACGAAGAAGCGCTCCCCGACGCCCTCGACCTCGTCCACCTCGGCCTCGGCCCCGACGGCCACACCGCCTCGCTGGTGCCCGGCGACCCGGTGCTCGAGGTGACCGACCGGCGCGTCGCCATCACCGGCACCTACCAGGGCCGGCGCCGGATGACGCTTACCTACCCGGCGCTGGCGGCGGCGCGCAAGGTCCTCTGGCTGGTCACCGGCGAGGACAAGGTCGAGGCGCTGGCGAAGCTGCGGGCGGGTGACGCCTCGATCCCGGCCGCGAGGGTGAAGGCGCGGGATGCGGTCCTGGTAGCTGACGTCGCCGCGGCCGGGTAGGGACGGGCCAACCGTCGAGGAGCAGCTTTGCCCCGCATGCGACGGTCAACCCGCGCCTGGAGTGATCTCGAGCCGCTCGACGGCCTTGCCGCGGGCGACGATCACGTCGGCGACGAGCGCCGGCGGGAAGAGGCCGTGGTCGACCACGCCCGGGGTCGCCGAGAGCCGCGCCGCGAGCATGATCGGGTCGCCGATCTCACCGAACCAGTCGGCGATCACGCCGTCGTCGGGTGAGGGATCTGCGCCCTCGCGCAGGACCGCGTCGCGAAGCTCGACCAGCGTCGCGGCGAGGCCGAAACGGTGCAGCTCGAGCGGGATCGGCGCGGCGATCTCGTCGACCGGCTTCGACGAGTCGCCGATGACGACGAATCGCTCGGCGGCCGCGGCGACGATCTTCTCGCGCGTATGGGCGCCCCCGCCGCCCTTGACCAGCCAGCCGTTGGGCGCGACCTGGTCGGCGCCGTCGATCGCGATGTCAAGCCGCTCGAGCGAGTCGAACGGCTCGACCGCGATCCCGAGCTCGCGCGCTCGCTGCTCGGTGTGCACCGAGGTCGCCACGCAGCGGATCTCGAGGCGGCGCGCGGCCAGCGCCGGCAGCAGGTGGGCGACGGTCGAGCCAGTGCCGAGGCCGACCACCATTCCCTCGGCGACGAGCTCGGCCGCGGCCTCGGCGGCGAGCCGCTTCTCGGCTTCCAACGTTTCGCTCACGATTCCGGCAGAGTAAGGCCAATGCAACCTGAACAGGCCGTCGATCGGCTCGCGATCAACACGATCCGAACGCTGTCGATCGACGCGATCCAGAAGGCGAACTCAGGCCACCCGGGGACGCCGATGGCGCTGGCGCCGCTCGCCTACACGCTGTGGCAGAACTTCCTCCGCTTCGATCCCGAGGACCCGATCTGGCCGAATCGCGACCGCTTCGTGCTCTCGGCCGGCCACGCCTCGATGCTGCTCTACTCGATGCTCTTCCTGACCGGGGTGCGGGCGGTCGATCCCGACTACGAAGTGCTCGGGCGCCAGTCGGTGACCCTCGACGACATCAAGTCCTTCCGCCAGCTCGACTCGAAGGCCGCGGGCCATCCCGAGTACCGCTGGACCTCGGGGGTCGAGACGACCACCGGTCCGCTCGGACAGGGGATCGCGACCTCGGTAGGGATGGCGCTGGCGGGCAAGTGGCAGGCGGCGACCTTCAACCGCCCCGGCTTCGAGCTCTTCGACTACGACGTCTACGCGATCGCCGGCGACGGCTGCCTGATGGAGGGGGTCTCGCACGAGGCCGCATCGTTCGCCGCCCACCAGCGGCTCGACAACCTGTGCTGGATCTACGACAACAACCACATCACGATCGACGGCCGCACCGAGATCACCTACGAGGACGACGTCGCCGGGCGGTTCATGGGCTACGGCTGGCACGTGATGAGGGTCGGCGACGCCAACGACCTCGAGCTGATCGACCGGGCACTGTCGCGCTTCCGTCAGAACGACGACCGCCCGACCCTGATCATCGTCGACAGCCACATCGGCTACGGCTCGCCGCACAAGCAGGACACCGCCGCCGCCCACGGCGAGCCGCTCGGCGAGGAGGAGGTGCGCGAGACAAAGCGCGCCTACGGCTGGCCCGAGGACGCGCAGTTCCTTGTCCCCGACGGCGTCCGCGAGCATTTCGACTCCGGCTTCGGCGCCCGCGGACGCTCGCTGCGAGAGGAGTGGGAGCGACTGCTCGTCGGCTACAGCCGCGAGCATGGCTCGCTCGAGCGCGAGATCGGCGAGATGCAGCGCCGCGAGCTTCCCGAGGGCTGGGATCGCGACATCCCCAGCTTCGACGCCGACGAGAAGGGGATCGCGACCCGCAAGGCCTCGAACCAGGTCGAGAACGCGATCGCCGAGCAGCTGCCCTGGCTCGTCAGCGGCTCGGCCGACCTCACCGATTCGACCTCGGTCCGGCTCAGCTTCGACGGCGCCACCGAGCTCCAGCCGTCGACCCGCGCCGGGCGCAACGTCCACTACGGGATCCGCGAGCACGAGTCGGCCGCGATCGCCAACGGGCTCTCGCTCTCGAAGCTGCGCCCGTCGTGGTCCACGTACCTCGTCTTCTCCGACTACGCGCGGCCGGCGATCCGGCTCTCGGCGCTGATGGAGCTGCCGGTGATCCACATCTTCACCCACGACTCGATCGGGCTCGGCGAGGACGGGCCGACCCACCAGCCGGTCGAGCAGCTGGCCTCGCTGCGCGCGATCCCGGGGCTGACCGTGATCCGCCCCTGCGACGCGAACGAGGTCGCCGAGGCCTGGCGGGTGGCGATCGACCGCAGCCACGGGCCCGTGGCGCTGGTGCTCACCCGGCAGAACGTGCCGGTGCTCGATCGCTCGCGCTACGCCTCGGCCGAGGGCCTGCGCCGCGGCGGCTACGTGCTCGCCGACGCCGAGGGCTCAGACCCCGAGCTGATCCTGATCGCGACCGGGAGCGAGGTCGGGCTTGCGGTCAAGGCGTACGAGCAGCTCGCGGCGGACGGGGTGCGCGTCCGCGTCGTCAGCCTGCCGTCGTTTCACCTCTTCGACCAGCAGCCCGCCGAGTACCGCGAGAGCGTGCTCCCGGCGGCGGTCGCCGCGCGGGTCTCGATCGAGGAGGCAGCGACCCTGGGTTGGGATCGCTACGTCGGTCCCGCGGGTGAGATGATCGGCATGAACACGTTCGGCTCCTCGGCGCCGCTCAAGGACGTGCTGGGCAAGTTCGGCTTCACCCCGGAGAAGGTGGTCGAGACGGCGCGCGAGGTGCTCAGCCGAGCGAGGGACAACGAGCAACGAGGAGAGACATGAAGCCCACACAGCAGCTCCACGACCTCGGTCAAAGCCTCTGGGTCGACAACATCACCCGGACGATGCTCGACGACGGGACCCTGGCGGGCTACATCGACGAGCTCTCGGTCACCGGGCTGACCTCGAACCCGACGATCTTCGACAAGGCGATCGGCGGCGGCAGCGCCTACGACGACCAGGTTTCAGAGCTGGCCGAGCAGGGGCTCGACGGCGAGGAGCTGTTCTTCGAGCTCGCGCTCGCCGACCTGCGCCGCGCCGCCGAGCTGTTCAGGCCGGTGCACGAGCAAACGACGATCGACGGGCGGGTCTCGCTCGAGGTCTCGCCGCTGCTCGCCGACGACGCCGCGGCGACGATCAGGCAGGCGGCCGAGCTCTACGGGCGCGCGGAGGAGAACTTCTTCATCAAGATCCCCGGGACCGAGGCCGGCCGGGAGGCGATCGAGGAAACGATCTTCGCCGGAATCCCGGTGAACGTGACGCTGCTCTTCTCCACCGAGGACTACGTCGGCGCCGCGGATGCCTACATGCGGGGCCTCGAGCGCCGGGTTGAGGCCGGCCTCAATCCCGACGTCGCCTCGGTCGCCTCGCTGTTCGTCAGCCGCTGGGACGCGGCGGTGACCGAGACGGTTCCCGACGAGCTGCGCGACAGGCTCGGGCTCGCGGTCGGCCGGCACACCTACGCCGCCTACCGCGAGGTGCTCGACTCGAACCGCGCGATGCGGCTGCGAAACGAGGGTGCGAAGGCGCAGCGGCTGCTCTGGGCGAGTACCGGGACCAAGGACCCGAACGCCTCCGACGTCCTCTACATCGAGGGCCTGGCCGCTCCGTTCACCGTCAACACGATGCCGGAGAAGACGCTGGAGGCGTTCGCCGACCACGGCCGGGCCGGCGACCCGCTTCCGATCGACGGCGGCGACGCGGAGGAGGTCCTGAAGGCGTTCAACGACGCCGGGATCGATACCGATGCCCTCGCCCGAAAGCTCCAGGAGGACGGCAAGAAAGCCTTCGTCGACTCCTGGAACGAGCTCCTGGGCACGATCGCCGCCCAGACGCCGTCGACCGCGTAGCCGATGGCCGACATCCGCCTGATCGCGGTCCCCTACGAGCTCGGGCGGCTGCGTGACGGCGTCGGCCTCGGCCCCGAGGTGCTGCTCGAGCACGGGGCCGAACAGGCGCTGGCGGCGAATGGGGCGCGGGTCGCGACCGAGCTGATCGAGCTCGACCGGAAGTTCGACAACGAGATCGACGCGACCTTCGCGCTCGCCGCCGAGCTCGCCGAGCGGGTGCGCGCGGCGCGCGCCGCCGGCGCCCTCCCGGTGATCCTCTCGGGCAGCTGCTTCGCCGCGGTCGGGGTCGTCGCCGGGCTCGACGACCCGGCCCCCGGGGTGGTCTGGTTCGACGCCCACGGCGACTTCAACGAGCCGACGACGAGCCCGTCGGGCTACCTCGACGGGATGGGGCTCTCGGTGCTCACCGGCTCGGCCTGGGAGGCGATGCTCGCCTCGCTCCCGGGCGCCCGGGCGCTCGCCGAGACGGCCGTCGTGCTGGCCGGCGCGCGCGACTTCGACGACGCCGAGGCCGAACGGCTCGACGCCTCCCGAGTCGCCCAGGTCGCCGCCGAATCGCTGCGCGATCCCGAGTCGCTGCTCGACGCGGTGGGCGAGCTCGAGCCGCGGCCGAGCGCCGTCTACCTGCACCTCGACCTCGACGTCCTCGACCTCGACGTGGCCCGGGTGAATCGCTACGCGTCGGCGGAGGGATCTCGGCCGCCGCAGCTCGAGCGCGTCGGTCCGGGCGCTGATCGCCGGATCGCGTCCGCGCGGTGTCGCTGACCGCTACGAACCGCGAGCTCGATCCCGAGGCCCGGGTGCCGCCGATCGCCGCCCGGCTGCTCGCCGCGATCGCCGCCGCCTCGACATAGTTCCTGCAAGGGGCGTCGGCTCGGCGGATGGCTGCGCGGCCATGGAAGGCGAGCGCGATCGACCCGCGCCAGGTCGGGCGCAACGTGGCATGACGCGGCGATCGCCGGCCTCGGCGGGCTGCTGTTCGGCTACGACACCGGCGTCATCGCCGGGGCGCTGCTGTTCATCACCCCGGACTTCGATCTGACCAGCTTCGAGTCCGGGATGGTGGTCGGCGCGGTCCCGATCGGCGCCGTGCTCGGCGCCGCGTTCGCCGGCCGGCTCTCGGACGCCTACGGGCGCCGTCTGCTGATCATCATCTCGTCGATCGTCTTCGTCGTCGGCTCGCTGATCTGCGCGGCGGCCCCCGACACCGGGGTGCTCGTGATCGCCCGCGTGATCCTCGGCGTCGCGATCGGCCTCGCCTCGGCGACGGCGCCGGTCTACATCTCCGAGGTCGCCCCGCCCGACATCCGCGGTCGACTGGTGACCTTCTTCCAGCTCGCGGTCACGATCGGGATCGTGGTCGCCTACCTGGTCGGGCTCGCCTTCGACTCGAGCGAGGAGTGGCGCTGGATGCTCGGGCTCGGCGCGGTGCCGGCGTTCTTCCTCTTCGCTCGGGATGCTGCGGATGCCGCAAAGCCCGCGCTGGCTCGTGATGGCCGGGCGCGACTTCGAGGCCCGGGCCGTGCTCGCGCGCATACGCTGCCGGCGATCCGGACACGATCGAGCAGGAGATCGTCGACATCAAGGGTGAGGTGAGCGAGAAGCCCGGGACCTGGGCCGACCTGCGAAAGCCGGTGATCCGGGCCGCGCTCGTGGTCGGAGTCGGGCTCGCGATCCTGCAGCAGGTCTCGGGGATCAACACGGTGATCTACTACGCGCCGACGATCGTCCAGTACACCGGCGTCGACTCCTCGGCGGCGGCGATCCTGGCCTCGGTCGCGGTCGGGATCGTCAACGTCGGCATGACCCTGGTCGCGATCCGGCTGCTCGACCGGGCCGGGCGCCGGCCGCTGCTGCTGATCGGCAGCGCGGTGATGGCGATCGCGCTCACCGGCCTGGCGCTGGTGTTCATCGCCGGTGCCGGGAGCACCGCCGGCTCGGTGGTCGCGATCGGCAGCCTGATGCTCTACGTGGCGGCGTTCGCGGTCAGCCTCGGGCCGATCTTCTGGCTCCTGAACGCGGAGATCTACCCGCTCGAGGTGCGCAGCAAGGCCGCCGCGGTCGGCACGATGGCCAACTGGCTGTTCAACTTCATCGTCTCGCTCACCTTCCTGCTCCTGATCGACGCGCTCGGGCGCGGCGGCGCCTTCCTCTTCTACGCGGCGATCTGCGTGGTCACCTTCTTCTTCTGCAGGCTGCTCGTCCCGGAGACCAAGGGCAAGCGCCTCGAGGACATCCAGGCCGTGTTCGAGGAGCGGGTCGCCAAGCACGGGGCGAGCGAGCAGGCCGGCGCCTGACCTGATTCGATGCCCGCAATGACGCCGCTACGCGAGCGCGACGGCTGGCGGGCGCTGGAGCGCCACCACGCCGAGATCGCCGACCGCCACCTGCGCGAGCTCTTCGCCTCCGACCCCGAGCGCGGCGAGCGTCTCGTCGCCGAGGCCGCCGGCCTTTGGCTCGACTACTCCAAGAACCGGGTCACCGACGAGACGATCGGGCTGCTGGTCGCGCTGGCCGAGGAATGCGGGCTCGCCGAGCGGCGCGAGGCGATGTTCCGCGGCGAGCGCATCAACGTCTCCGAGGACCGCGCGGTGCTCCACGTCGCGCTGCGGATGCCGCGCGAGCGCTCGCTCGTCGTCGACGGCACCGACGTGGTCAAGCGAGGTCCACGAGGTCCTCGACCGGATGTCGGCGTTCTGCGAGCGGGTGCGCGGCGGCGAGTGGCGCGGCCACACCGGCGAGCCGATCCGCAACGTGGTCAACATCGGCATCGGCGGCTCGGACCTCGGCCCGGTGATGGCCTACGAGGCGCTTCGCCACTACTCGCAACCGCGAGATGACCTTCCGCTTCGTCTCCAACGTCGACGGCACCGACTTCGCCGAGGCGACCCGCGACCTCGACCCGGCCGAGACCCTGTTCATCGTCTCCTCGAAGACGTTCACGACGCTGGAGACGATGACCAACGCGCGCACGGCGCGCGAGTGGGCGCTCGCCGGGCTCGGGGGCGAGCGAGGCGGCGATCGCCAAGCACTTCGTCGCCGTCTCGACGAACGCCGAGGGCGTCGCCGAGTTCGGGATCGACACCGAGAACATGTTCGGCTTCTGGGACTGGGTCGGTGGCCGCTACTCGATGGACTCGGCGATCGGGCTCTCGACCATGCTCGCGATCGGGCCCGAGGCGTTCGCCGAGCTGCTGGCCGGATTCCACGCCATCGACGAGCACTTCCGCGAGGCGCCGACCGAGGCCAACCTGCCGGCGCTGATGGGCCTGCTCGCGGTCTTCTACGGCGACTTCTTCGGCGCCCAGACGGTCGCGGTGCTCCCCTACGAGCAGTACCTGAAGCGCTTTCCCGCCTACCTCCAGCAGCTGACGATGGAGTCGAACGGCAAGCACGTCACCCTCGACGGGCAGCGGGTCGACTACGAGACCGGCGCCGTCTACTGGGGTGAGCCCGGAACCAATGGCCAGCACTCCTTCTACCAGCTCATCCACCAGGGGACGAAGCTGATCCCCTGCGACCTGATCGGCTTCTGCGAGCCGCTGAACCCGCTCGGCGACCACCACGACCTGCTGGTCTCGAACGTCTTCGCCCAGGCCGAGGCGCTCGCCTTCGGCAAGACCGCCGAAGACGTGCGCGCCGAGGGGACGCCGGAGGAGCTGGTCCCGCACCGCGTCTTCGAGGGCAACCGGCCGACGAACACGATCCTGGCCCAGAAGCTGACCCCCGAGACGCTCGGCAGCCTCGTGGCGCTGTACGAGCACAGCGTCTTCACCCAGGGCACGATCTGGGGCATCGACTCGTTCGACCAGTGGGGGGTCGAGCTCGGCAAGGTGCTGGCGAAGGCGATCATCCCGGAGCTCCAGGCGGCCGACGAGCCCGAGCTCGCCCACGACAGCTCGACCAACGCGCTGATCCGGCGCTACAGGGCGCACCGAACCGGTGGCTGAGCGCGCCACCACTTCGGTCGCCGCGATCCTGTTCGACATCGACGGGACCCTGATCTCGACCGGGGGCGCCAGCGACCGGGCCTGGCACCGGGCCTTCCTCGAGCTTCAGGGGGTCGAGGTCAACGTGCCCGATTACACCGGCAAGGGGGTGCCCGACCCGATCGTCGGCCTGCAGTGCTTTCGCGGTGCGATCGGCCGCGAGCCGCAGGGCGACGAGATGGAGCAGCTGATGGCGTTGCGCGAGCGTTACCTGGTCGAGGAGGTCTCCAGCTCGCCGGGTTACAGGGTGATGCCCGGAGTGGTCGAGCTGCTCACGAGGCTCAAAGACGAGGACCGGCTGGTCGGCCTGATCACCGGCAACACCGAGGCCGCCGCCCACACGAAGCTCGCTCGCGCCGACCTCAACCACTTCTTCGCCTTCGGCGGCTACGGGTCCGATGGCGGCGAGCGCGCCGACGTCGCCCGCACGGCCCTCGATCGAGCCGATGCCGCCGCCGGCGGCAACCTCGACCGCGCCGGCTGCATCGCGACCGGCGACACCCCGCTCGACGTCGAGGCCGGCCACGCAGCCGGGATCAGGGTGCTCGGCGTCGCCACCGGCGAGTACTCGGTCGACGACCTGCGCGCGGCGGGCGGCGACTGGGTCGTCGCCTCGCTCGTCGACGGCGAGCTGCCCTTCTGATCGCACGACGCGAGCGCTCCGACTGGCGCGTTCCAGTCGGATACCGACTGGAATCCGCCCCTCGATAGCGGCACTGAGCGCGATAGGCTGGCCGATCGTGATCGTCAGCCGCCGCCTCGTTTCGGTGCTCGCCGTGCTGATCGCATGCGTCCTTGCCGCACCCGCCGATGCGTACATCTACTGGGTCGACAACCTGCCGGGCTCCGGCAGGGTGAGCAGGGGAGCAGGGAGCGTGACGACGACGATTGCGCGCGCAAACCTCGACGGCTCCGGCGTCGATCGGAACTTCATCACCGGGACCGACGACCCCTGCGGGGTCGCGGTCGACGCCGAGCACATCTACTGGGTCAATCGCGGAACCTTCACGATCGCGCGCGCGAACCTCGACGGCACCGGCGTCGACGAGAGCTTCATCACGATCCCCGTGTCCTTGGTCACGGCAAATCCCTGCGCCCCCGCGGTCAACTCCGCGTACGTCTACTGGTCCAACTTCGGCGGTGGGAATCCGGGCTCGATCGGGCGCGCGAACCTCGACGGCAGCGGCGTCTCCCCGAGCATGGTCAGCGGCCCGACCGTCGAGAACCCGTTCGGGGTGGCGCTCAACTCGCAGTACGCGTTCTGGACCAACACCGCGGTCAATGCGCCTGGAAGCGATGGGTCGGTTTACCGCCAGACCCTCGACCCGCTACCGCCCGAGGCGGTCGACCCCATGCTCGCGCCTGCGGACACGCCGCGGTGGCCGTCGGCGACCGAGGACCGCCTCTTCTACGCGGTCGGCACGCACGGAGTCCGGAGATCGGATCTCGACGGCGCCAACCCCGATGACGTGGTCTCGTCGAGCGCCCACGGGGGCACCGCGGTCCTCGACCAGAAGCTCTACTGGGCCGATTCTGCGGCGGCAACGCCTGGCCCAGGAACGATCAATCGGTCGAACCTCGACGGGAGCTCGCCCGAGACACTGATCGCGGATGCGGGCGCGCCCCGGGGCTTGGCGGTCGATGCGGGCGTGCCCTCGAACGAGTTCTCGCTCGGGAAGCTGAAGCGCAACAAGCGCAAGGGGACGGCGAAGCTTTCGGTCGAGGTGCCCGGACCGGGCGAGCTTGCCCTGAGCGGCAACGGCGTCGAACCCCAGCGCAGCGCGAAACGGAGGCCCGCGAGCACGAAGCCGGTCAGCAGCGCCGGGACCGTGACGCTGAAGATCAAGCCCGAGGGCAAGAAGAAGCGGAAGCTGAACGAGAAGGGCAAGGCGAAGCTCAAGCTCACCGTCATCTACACGCCCACCGGCGGTACCGCGAACGCCGAGGACAAGCGGATCAAGCTGGTCAAGAAGTAAGCCCGGTCCGCTCGAGCGCCTCGCGGACACGGGGCACCCACCAGGCGAGCTCGGCCTCGCCCCACTCGCGCTCGACCGGGTCGGGGTGGACGAGCGCGGAGTGCCCGAATACCCACCCGTACATGACCAGGCCCGCGATCAAGCCGAGGGCGAAGTCGTCGTCGCCGACCCGGTTGCCGGCGGCTGCGCGGAAGTCGTCGGCGATCTCGTCGCGCGTGGCGTCGATCCGCCAGGCGTCGTGGCAGAGGTACCAGGCGAACTCGACCGCGGGCGTTGCCGACGTTGCCATGTCCCAGTCGAGCAGCACGACCCGCTCATCTTCGAGGCCGAGGTTGTCGTCGCGCAGGTCGCCGTGGGTGAGCGTCCACCCGGCATGGCCCAGACGCTCGACCAGCGGGGCGGGATCGGCGACGAGCGCCGCGACCGCGGGGCCGACCGGCTCGCTCGCCGCGCTCACGAAGGCGTCCCAGGCGGCGGGAAACTGCTTCGGCAGCAGGTCGTGGCCATCGGCTTCAGCGGCCGTGAGCTCGAGGCTGGCTGCCGAGAGGCGTGCCCGCGCCGAGGCCAGCGACGGGATCGGCTCGCCCCAGAAGGTCTCATGCATGGCGGCCGCGAGCCCGAGTATCCGCCTGCTCTGCTCGCGGCTCAAGCGACGCTCGTCGCCGAGCAGCGCCGCCGAGGCATCACGCATCAACAGCCACCACGATCCGCTCGCCTCGAAGGCGTCGAGGACCGCGGGGTCGAGCCCCTCGGGCAGTCGCTCGAGCACGCCGGTCCGCCAGAGCTCGGCCGAGCGCACGCCGCCGCCGAGCGCGCGTCCGAGCCAATCCCCGCCGGGGCGGAGCTCCTTCGCGATCACGACGGTCCCGTCGGCGAGCCGGATGCGCGCCAGCGCTGCGCCGGAGTTGCCGCCGCCGACCAGCTCCTCGACCTCGGCCCCGGCGCCGGCGCGCTCCCGCACCTCGACTGGGAGCTCCGGCTCGGCTTCGGCGCCAGCGAGCCCGGCGGCATAGACCCAGTGTGCGGTGATCCGATCCCCGCTCAGGTGCAGATAGTGGCGCTGGCGCCACGGCGGGCGTTCGAGGGTGATCGCCGCGCCGGCCCCGAACACCCGCGCGTCCCAAGCGGTCGCCGGGACCCCGTCGCGAAAGGCGTCGCGCACGGCGCGGCCCGCCGCCTCGGCGCCGCGGACCACCTCACGGCGTGCGGGAACGGAGAGATCGAGGGTTGCGCCGGGCTCATACATGCTTGCCAGCTCGGCGATCCGGCCGTCGCGGAGCGCGCTCAGAGCGCGATGGTCACTCACCGGGCGGCGGCGAGCCGGGTGTCCGGATCACCTCGTCGGCCTCCTCTTGGAGCCGGCGGGCGACGGCAGCGGAGGCGGTGCAGAGGATGTCGAGCTCGGCCGCCGACTTCTTGTGGCCCTTGACGTTGCAGACCAGCGATCCGGCGACGAGCTCGAACGCGTAGGCCTCGGGCGAGTGGTTCTCGAGCCAGACGAGGAAGGTTGGGGAGAGGATCTGGCGGGCGCGATTGAGGTCGTCGTTGGCGCCGGCGAAGACCTCGAACTTCTTGTCGACGGCCTCGGATTCGTGCTCGACCCGCTGGCGCTTGCGGAACACGTCCTCGGCCGAATCGAGGAAGCGGAAGCCGAAGCGACGCTGGCAGAAGAGCTCCTGGATGAAGGGCGCGGTCGCCGGTAGCTGGGTCATCGCCAGGGTGTAGTGGACGTAGGTCGTCTGGCTGTTGCCATCGGAGTCGGTGCTCGTCTCCTCGTAGGTGTAGAGGCAGAGGCTCCCGTCCATGCCGCCCGGCAGGACTCCGTTGAAGCGCTGCTCGGCATAGCGGTTGTCGCCCTTGCGGAGCAGCGGCGTGAGCGGGGGCAGGCTCGACTTGCCATCGATTCGGGTCAGGCCGCGGCCCTCGGTATAGGCGCGAAAGAAGTCGTCGCGCGCCCTCGAGGAGGCGAGCAGCCACACGGTCAGCAGGACGACCAGCAGGGTCACGCCGGCGCCGGCGGCCCCGACTCCCCAGCCGATCCCGATCCCGGCGGCGAGAAGCACCACGACGACCAGGATCCCACCGCCGATCAGCGTCACCGGGTGCGCGATCAGCCGACGCAGGTGCCGGCCGCGGGTGTCGTCGGCGTCCGCGGGCACCGGGGCGGTGACCGGCACCTCGGGCGTCGCGGGTTCCGCGCCAGGAGGCGGTTCGCTGGCCGCCGCGGCCGCCTCCGGGAGTGGCTCACCGCTCACGGCGGGCAGCCTATCGGGCGTCCGCGATGCAACGGGGCTTGCAGATCGGGCCGTCCTCGCCAGCCGGGCGAACGCCCGCTCACGGCGGGCGAAAGCCGCATGAGCAAGCCAAAAAGACCCCCAGAAGCCTCAGTCGTAGCAAGTCCGTCCGACGGATCGGCTCCAATTTCAACCACGGTTGTGTTGCAAAGTGGGGCAGAGTGGGTTAGCGTGGCCCATCCAGTTGACCCAGGGACCGGGGTGGTGAGGCTCCTCCCACCTCGCCACTCCGGTCCAGATTTCTCTACCTCCGAGGGCCATGGCTTTTCGCGGTCAGTACGAGCACAGTCTCGATTCCAAGGATCGGCTCACGGTGCCGGCGCGCTGGCGCGGCCAGCTCTCCGAGGGAATCGTTCTCGTCGCCGGGCTCGACCCCTGCGTCGAGGTGTTCTCGCCACAGGGTTATGAAGACTGGACCACCCGGTTCCTCGCCGACCTGAACCGGCTCGGGCGCAAGGGCCGGATGATGTACCGGCGCTTCAACGCCTCGGCGCAGGACGAGTCGCTCGACTCGGCCGGGCGCATGCGGGTCGCCGGGCACCTGATCGACCATGCCGGTCTCGACGGCGCCTGCATGGTCGTCGGGGTCGGCGACCACCTCGAGGTCTGGAACCCCGAGCGCTGGAGCGCGCACTACGCCGAGCTCGACGAGCAGGCCGACGAACTCGCCGAGGAGCTCGCCGGCGGGCCACGGGCTTGAGTCTGAGGGTGCTCTGCAAACGACGATGGCCACACTGATCTACATGCCGACCGAGCACGTGCCAGTCCTCGCCGCCGAGCTCGTCGCCCTCTGCGACCCGCAGCCGGGCGAGCTCGCCGTTGACTGTACATTCGGCGGTGGCGGGCACGCACGCCTGGTCGCCGAGCGGATCGGCCCGGCCGGAACCCTGATCTGCATCGATCGCGATCCCGGGGCCGCCGAGCGCTTTGCCGAGCTCGCGCCGGAGCTCGGCTGTCAGGCGCGCTTCGAGCACGGCGACTTCGCCGATGTGCTCGAGCGGCTCGCCGGCGATGGTCTGCGCCCCGACGTCGTCTACGCCGACCTCGGCATCTCCTCGGACCAGCTCGACGCCGCCGAGCGCGGCTTCTCATATTCCTACGACGCGCCCCTCGACATGCGGATGGACAGCTCGCAGGAGCTGACGGCGCTCGAGGTCGTCAACGACTGGCCGCCGTCCGAGCTCGCGACGGCGATCTACACGCTCGGCGAGGAGCGCCACGCGCGCTCGATCGCGGCCGAGATCGCTCGCCGCCGGCCGTTGCAGACCACCTGTGAGCTGGTCGAGGCGATCCGCGCCGCCGTCCCGCCCGCCTACCGCTTCGGCCGCGGCCACCCCGCAAAGCGCACCTTCCAGGCGATCAGGATCGCCGTCAACGGCGAGCTCGACTCGCTCGACCGCGCGCTGCCGGTCGCCTGGTCGATGCTCGCCGACGGCGGTCGCTTCGCCGCGGTCGCCTTCCACTCGCTCGAGGACCGGCGGGTCAAGCGCTTCCTGGCCGAGCTCGCGCGCGGGTGCGTCTGTCCGCCCGAGGTCCCGGTCTGCGTCTGCGGTCACGAGCCCGAGGCGGAGCTGCTCGCGCGGCGCGCGGTCCAGCCCACCGAGGGGGAGATGGAGCGCAACCCGCGCTCGCGCTCGGCGCGCCTGCGCGCGGCGCGGAAGCTCGCCGGCGCAGGAAGCCCAGGCGCAGAGGCCGAATCTCGGCGGAGGTAGACGATGGCGGCGACGGCGACAGCGAAATCCACCGCCCCGGCACGGCGAGCCCAGACGCGCCGCGCATCCGGCCGTACGGCCCCGGCACGCAAGCCGGCCGCAGGGCGCGCGGCCCCCCGGCCCCGGCGGCGCAGCGGCCAGACGCCGATCGCCGGCTTCGTCCCGGTCGCGGCCGCCGCGGGCGCGGTCGGCGGGATTGCCGACTCGGGCCTCGTCGTTCGCCTGACCCGCTCGCGGCTGTGGATCGGCCTGCTCGGCGGCCTGCTCGTCGGGATCGTTGCGCTGAACGTGATCGCGCTCAGCTTCAGCGCCTCCTCGAGCAACGCCGCTCGCCAGGCGGACGAGCTCAAGCGCCAGAACTCCATCCTGCGGTCGCAGATCGTTCAGCGGCTCTCGAGCGAGGAGGTCGCGGCCGCGGCGAGCAGGCTCGGCCTGATCACCCCCGCGCCGGAGGCGGTTCGCTATCTGCGCCCGGTGTCCGGCGACGCCGCGGAGGCCGCCCGCCGCCTGCGCTCCGGCGAGCTCGGCGCCTCCTACTACGTACCGGCGGAGACGCCTCCGGTCATCGCGGCGGAGACCGTGCCCGCCGAGACCGCGGTCGACCCGGCCGAGGTTGCGCCCGAGGTGGTCGCGCCCGAGACCGTCGCGCCGGAGACGGCGGCCCAGGCACCTCCGGCAGCGCCGCCCGCGACCGCGACCGCGCCCGCGGGCGGAGGCGTGAGCTCGCCGTGACCCTGATCGACCGCCGCGTCGGTCTCTTGTTCGCTGGGTTCTGTGTCCTGCTGCTCGTGGTCGTGGTCCGGGCCGCATGGGTCCAGGGCGTCAACGGCGGCAAGTACAGCGCCGAGGCGACCGGCCAGCAGGTGGAGACCGTCGTCGTCCCGGGATCGCGCGGGACGATCCTCGACCGGACCGGCCAGACGCTTGCCTTCTCCGAGGAGGCCGGCACGGTGTTCGCGACCCCGTACCAGGTCAAGGACCCCGAGGCCACCGCCCACAAGCTCGCCAAGGCGCTCGGCGGCGACCAGGACGAGATCCTCGCCAGGCTCGCCGACCGTGCCTCCGGGTTTGCCTACATCGAACGCAAGGTGAGCCTCGACGCCGCCGACGAGGTCGCCAAGCTCGACCTCCCGGGGATCGGGCTGCTGCCTGACAGCCGCCGGCTCTACCCGCAGGATGAGCTCGCCTCGCAGGTGATCGGCAGCGTCGGGATCGACAACCAGGGCCTGACCGGGCTCGAAGCCTCCGAGGATGAGGTGCTCCACGGCGCCGACGGGGAGCGAGCGGTCACCCGCGATGCGCTCGGCGACGAGCTCGAGCGCAGCACGATCGAGGCTGCGGGGGTCGGCGCCGATCTGCGGCTGACCCTCGACGCGAGCCTCCAGGCCGGGACCGAGCGCGTGCTCGCCGGCATCGGCGAGACCTACCAGCCCGACGGCGCGACGGCGATCGTCATGGACCCGCGCACGTCCCAGATCCTGGCGATGGCGAGCTGGCCGAGCTTCGACCCCGTGAACCTCGGAGAGGCCGATCCCGACCAGCTTCGCAACATGGCGACCGGGTTCACCTACGAGCCGGGCTCGACCTTCAAGGCATTCACGGTCGCGGGCGCGCTCGAGGACGGCGTCGTCACCCCGCAGACCACCTTCGACCTGCCGCCGACGCTCCAGGTCTCCGACCGCCTGATCGAGGAGTCGCATCCGCGCGGATACATCAGCGCCTCGGTCGCCGAGATCATCAAGCAGTCCTCGAACGTGGGCGCGGTGCTGGTCGGCCTGGCGCTCAACGACGAGTTCGGCGATCCGAAGTACAACTCCCGCTTCGACACCTGGATCCGTCGCTTCGGCTTCGGCCGCCCGACCGGGGTCCAGTTTCCCGGCGACGAGCAGGGAATCGTCCCGGCTCCCGACGAATACTCGGGCTCGACGATGGGCAATCTGCCGCTCGGCCAGGGGCTCTCGGTGACCCCGATGCAGATGGCGGCCGGCTACGCCGCGATCGCCGGCGACGGCATCCTGCGCACCCCCCAGCTCGTCCTCGAGCAGGACGGCGTTGCGGTCGATCCGGCCCCGGGCGAGCGCGTGATCAGCCGCGCGAACGCCGCCAAGCTTCGCGAGATGCTCGAGGGCGTGCTCGAGGACGGCGGTACCGCCTCCGCGGTCACCGTGCCCGGCTACACGCTTGCCGGGAAGACGGGTACCGCACAGAAGGTGGATCCGGAGACGGGGACGTACTCGGAGACCGAGTTCGTCGCCTCATTCGTCGGCTTCGCCCCGGCCGAGGACCCGCAGCTCCTGGTCACCGTCGTCGTCGACAACCCCAAGGGCGACTACTACGGCGGCACCGTGGCCGCACCCGCCTTCGCCGAGATCGCCGAGTTCGCGCTCCCGTCCCTCGGCATCCCGCCGAACTAGCTCGGGCGCGGCTGACGCTGCGCGGCTTCCTAGAATCGCTGTGATGGAGCTTCGCGAGCTGCTCGCCGGCGCCGACGTGATCGAGATCGTCGGCGACGCCGAGACCGAGATCACCAGCCTCGCCTACGACAGCCGACGGGTCGAGCAGGGATCGCTGTTTTTCTGCTACCCGGGGTCGATCGCCGACGGGCACGAGTACGCGCCGCTGGCGGTGCAGGCGGGAGCGACCGCGGTCGTGGTCGAGCGCACGCTCGAGCTCGAGCCGTTCGTCACCCAGGCGGTGGTGGCGGACGGCCGTGCCGCGATGGCGCACGCGGCGGTGCGGTTCTACGGCGACCCGACGGCCGAGGTCCGCGTGTTCGGTGTCACCGGCACGAACGGCAAGACGACCACCGCGTTCTTGATCCGCCACATCCTCGAGCGCCGCGCCGTCCAAACGGGTCTGCTCGGGACGGTCAAGCGGGTGGTCGGCGGCGTCGCCGAGGAGGTCGAGCGCACGACCCCCGAGGCGATCGACCTCCAAGCCACCTTTCGGCGGATGGCCGACGCCGGCGACCGCGCCTGCGCGATGGAGGTCTCATCGCACGCGCTGGCGTTGCGGCGCGCCGACGGGATCCGCTTCGCGGTCGCCGCGTTCACCAACCTGACTCAGGACCATCTCGACTTCCACGCCGACATGGACGACTACTTCCGCGCCAAGCGCCTGCTGTTCGCGGGCGAGCGAGCCGAGCGCGCGGTGGTCAACCTCGACGACCCCTACGGTGACAAGCTGGTCGCCGAGTTCGACGCGATCACCTTCTCGGCAAGCGGCGACGAGCGCGCCGACCTGCGAGCGCTCGACCTCGACTTCGATGCCTCGGGTTCGCGCTTCCGCTGCGTGGGTACCGACGCGGAGGCCCAGGTCGTGCTCCCGCTCCCGGGCCGGTTCAACGTCGAGAACGCGCTCTGCGCGATCGCCTCGGTGGGGGCCGTCGGCGTCCCGCTCGACCACGCGGCCGCGGCGCTGAGCGAGGCCGAGAGGGTGCCCGGCCGCTTCGAGCCCGTCGACGAGGGACAGCCGTTCACGGTCTTGGTCGACTACGCGCACACCCCCGACTCGCTCGAGAACGTGCTCGTCTCGGCGCGGCAGGTGACCCCGGACTCGGCGAGGCTGGTCTGCGTCTTCGGCGCCGGGGGCGACCGTGACCTTGACAAGCGCCCGCTGATGGGCGAGATCGTCGGCCGCCTCGCCGACCTCGCGGTGGTCACATCCGACAACCCGCGCTCGGAGGACCCGCCGGCGATTGTCGCCGACATCCGGGCGGGGATGGACGCCGCCACGGCGGAGATCGCGGTCGAGCCCGACCGCCGAGCGGCGATCGCATTCGCGCTGGCCGCGGCGGCCGCCGACGACACGGTCGTGATCGCCGGCAAGGGCCACGAGCAGGGCCAGGAGTTCGAGCGCGGCAGAAAGATCCCGTTCGACGATCGCGACGTCGCCCGCGAGGAGCTTCGCCGGCTGGCCGCGACGGCGAGCGCGGGCCCGTGATCGAGCTCTCGGCGGCGCGGATAGCCGCCGAGGCCGGCGCCGAGATCGTCCGGGAAGGCGGGGAGGGGCGGCCGGAGCGCGCGGCGATCGACTCGCGCGCGATCGCTCCCGGCGACCTGTTCTTCGGCCTGCCCGGCGAGCATGCGGACGGCGGCGAGTTCGCGATCTCGGCGCTCGAGGCGGGTGCGTGGGGTGTGGTGGTCGAGCCGGCGCGGGCGCCGAGCCTCACGGGTGCCGGCGCCGGCTGGATCTTCGCCAGCCCGGACCCGCTCGCCTCACTTCAAGCGCTCGCCCGCGCCTGGCGGCGCGAGCTCGGCTGCGCGGTGGTCGGGATCACGGGGTCGACCGGCAAGACGTCGGTGAAGGACATCTGTCGTGCGATCCTGCCGTTCCGCACCCACGCGAGCCCGGAGAACTTCAACACCGAGATCGGCCTGCCGCTGGCGGTTCTGGGGGCGCCGCCGGAGACTGAGCTGCTGGTGCTCGAGATGGCGATGCGCGGCACGGGCCAGATCGCGGAGCTGTGCGAGATCGCGGAGCCCGACGTCGCCGCGATCACCAACGTCGGGCCCGTGCACCTCGAGCTGCTCGGCACCGAGGAGGCGATCGCCGAGGCCAAGGCCGAGATCCTCGCCGGCCTGCGCGAGAACGGGCGCGCCGTAGTCCCCGCCGACGCCGAGGCGCTTGCACCGCACCTCTCCGACGAGCTGGTGACGCTCACCTTCGGCCCGGGCGGCGACGTGTTCGTGGTCTCGGAGAGGCGTCGCGAGTCCGGGCTCGAGGCGGTGATCGGCACCCCGCACGGCGAGGCGGAATTCGAGCTTCCGTTCTCCGAGCAGCACAATCTCGCCAACACCGTCTGCGCGGTCGCGATCGGCACCGCGCTTGATGCGCCCGTGGCCGAAATGGCACGTCGGGCGCCGGGCATATCCTTCTCGCGGCTGCGGGGCGAGCTGATCGAGCTCGCCGGAGGCTCGGTGCTCGTCAACGACTGCTACAACGCAAACCCGATCTCGATGCGAGCGGCGCTCGACCACCTCGCGTCGCTCGACGTCGCCGGGCGCCGGATCGCCGTGCTCGGCGGCATGGCCGAGCTCGGTCCGCGCGCCGCCGGCTATCACCGCGAGGCCGGCGCTCACGCCCGCGGCCTCGGGATCGAGTTGATCGTCGGCGTCGGCGAGCTCGCGCGCGACTACGCGCCCGACGATTGGGCGCCCGACGCCGAAGCGGCCGTGCCGGTCGCCGCGCAGCTGATCGGCGAGGGGGACGCGATCCTGGTCAAGGGCTCGCGCTCGGTCGGCCTCGAGGCGTTCACCGATGAGCTGCTGGCGCGTTACGGCGACCGGGGTTAGCGAAATGCTCCCGGTCGCCCAGATCATCAACGACGTCACCTCGGCGGCGATCGACCGTGGCGAGGTGCTGATCGCCGGGATGGCGGCGATGCTGATCACGATCTTTCTCGGGCCGAAGTTCATCGAGTACCTGCGGGTGAAGGAGTTCGGCCAGCAGATCCGCGAGGAGGGCCCCGAGGGGCATCACGAGAAGGCGGGCACACCGACGATGGGCGGGCTGATCCTCTTCCTCGCGATCTCGATCCCCTACCTGGTGCTCTCCGAGCGCGACACGGCCAGCTTCGCGGTGTTCGGAGTTGCGCTGGGCTGCGCGGCGCTCGGCTTCGCCGACGACTTCATCAAGATCACCAAGCGCCGCTCGCTCGGGCTCGCGGCCCGCTGGAAGCTGCTCGGCCAGATCGGGCTCGCGCTGGCGCTCTGGTGGATCGCCTACGACGAGCTCGGGCTCGAGCCGGCGCTCCAGTCGCGGATCTTCGACACCGAGATCTACGTCGGCCCGGTCGTCTACCTGATCTTCGTCTACCTGGTCGTCGCGGGAGCCTCGAACGCCGTCAACCTCACCGACGGCCTCGACGGGCTGGCGGCGGGCTCGTGCGCGATCGTCCTGCTCGCCTACACCGCGATCACGATCACCACCGGCCAGGAGGGGCTGGCGCTGCTCTCGGCGTGCTTCGTCGGCGCCTCGGTCGGCTTCCTCTGGTTCAACGCCTTCCCGGCCTCGATCTTCATGGGCGACACCGGGTCGCTCGGATTGGGCGGCGCGATCGGCGCCCTGGCCGTGATGACGCAGACCGAGCTCCTGCTGATCATCATCGGCGGCATCTTCGTGATCGAGGCGCTCTCCGTCGCGGTCCAGGTGATCAGCTTCAAGATGTTCCGCCGCCGTGTGCTGCTGATGGCGCCCGTCCACCACCACTTCGAGCTCCTCGCCTGGTCGGAGACCAAGATCATGCTCCGGTTCTGGATCCTGGCCGCGGTCTGCAGCGGGATCGGCTACACGCTGTATCAGAACTCGATTCCCTAGAGAGCCGGGGAGGCCGGCGGATGCGGGACTAGCGGACCTCGAGGATCTCGAGTTGCTTCGCACCGCGGCGAGTCTCGACCTCGACCCGGTCGCCCTTGCGGCCGCCGACGAGGGCCTTCCCGATCGGGCTCTCGGCCGAGAGCTTGCCGTCGGCCAATGAGGCCTCAAGCGGGTGGACCACTGTCATCTGCTTGAGCTCGCCGCTCTCGCCGTCGCGGAAGCTGACCCGCGAGCCGACGCCGACCACGTCGCCGCTCTCGGGCTCCCGGACGATCGCCGTCGCCAGGTGATGCTCTAGCACGCGGATCCGCGCCTCGTTCATGCCCTGGGCCTCGCGGGCGGCGTGGTACTCGGCGTTCTCCTTCAGGTCGCCGAACTCGCGCGCGACCTTGATCGAGGCGACGATCTCGGGACGCCGCTTCTCGACCAGGAGCCGCAGCTCGGCCTCGGCCGCGGCGCGGCCCTCGGGGCTGATCGTCGGCTTGGCGTCCTTCATCGCGGGTTCACCCTCTCACGCCCCGGCGCGATCGCGCCCGCGGCTCGGTCAGCTCGCGCTCGCGCTCGACGAAGCGGACGACGTTCTCGCGCATCCTCTTGCGGCTCATCATCAGCGACCAGAAGCCCGAGAGCGGGCCCTCGACGTAGGTGCGGTGGATGACCTCGACGCTGGAGCGGCCGGGCGCGAGCCGGTGCTCGTGGCCGAGTCGTGCGCCCGGGAAGCGGGCCTCGTAGACCAGCAGGCGCTCGGGCGCGAGCTCGATCACGTCGAACTTGACCGTGCCGCCGCGGCGCATCTTCACCCGCACCTCGGACCCGACCGCGAGCCCGGCGTCGGTCTCGGCCCTCTCGGCCGGCTCGTTCCATTGCGGCCAGCGGCCCGGATCGGCCCACAGCGCCCAGACGTCCGCCGGCTCGGCGCTGATCCGCTCGCTGTGGACGGCCTCGAACAGAGCTAGCCCGGAAGCGGGGAGCCGGCGAAGGCGAAGAACCAGACCAGCATCGCGATCGACGCGACCACCGCGGTGCCGACGAAGACCGACTCGACCGGGCTCAACTTGGTGGTCCCGGGGCGGTAGGGCTCATCGCGCATGCTGCGCATCCAGGGGTAACGGGTCGGCGGGCGGGACGAGCCCACGTTGCGGGACTGGATCGCGCTGGCGATGATGACGACGATGATGTAGCTGATCAGGATCCCCGCGATCAGGACGACCGCGGTCGCCGACTCGACCCCCTGCGCGCCGCGCGAGCCCTGGATCATCGAACCGATCCAGATCCAGAACAGCGGGATCCCGGCGCCCACGAACGCCGCAGCGGCGATCTCGATCACGAACCGCCCGGTCTTTCCCGACGCCTGCTTGACCCGGTTCTCCATGCGGACAACTTAGCGACCGCGGCTGCAGCCGCAGGGGGCGGAGGCGCCGCCGCGAAACTAAGTCCGTGCCTGAATTCAAGGATCGTCCGCCCCTGCCCCGGGGTCCGTATCTGGTCGTCGGCCTGGCGCGCTCAGGCCAGGCCGTGGCGCGGCTGCTCGCCGGGCGCTCGGAGCAGGTGATCGGCGTCGATACGGCCTCGCCCGGTGGTGCGGCAGGGCTCGCAGGGGCGGGCGTCGAAGTTCTCCTGAATGTGGACGGAACCGAAGCCCTCGAGCGAGCTCGCTGCGTGGTCAAGAGCCCGGGGGTGCCCGCCGGGGCTCCCGCGATCGCCGCGGCCCGCGAGCGCGGCATGCCCGTCATCGGCGAGCTCGAGCTCGCCTGGCGCCTGCTCGAGAACCGTTTCGTAGCCGTGACCGGGACGAACGGCAAGACGACGGTGACGGAGCTCCTCGGGCACGTCTGGCGCACCGCCGGCGAGCCGGTCGCGGTCGCCGGCAACGTCGGTACGCCGCTCGCCTCGCTGGTCGGCGAGCTGGCGGCCGATGTGACGGTGATCTGCGAGACGTCGAGCTTCCAGCTCGAGGACAGTGAGCTGTTCGCGCCCGAGTGCGGCGTGCTGCTCAACCTCGCCCCGGACCACCTCGACCGCCACCCCGACCTCGACGCCTACCTGGCGGCGAAGTTGCGGATGTTCGCCAACCAGGCAAACGAGGACGCGTGCGTCTACAACGCCTCCGAGTCGGCCCTGGCCGGCATCGACCTCGGCGGCTGCGGGCGCCGGATCGCCTTCTGCCGCGAACCGGGCGCCAGTGACGATTGTCAGGCGACGATCGTCGGGCCGCTGCTCGAGCTCGCCGGAGAGCCGCTGCTCGAAACCGCCGGGCTCGCCCTGATCGGCCCGCACAACGCCGAGAACGCCGCCGCCGCCGCCGCCGCGGCCGCCGCGATGGGGATTCGGCGTGAGGCGATCGCCGACGGGCTGCAGAGCTTCCCCGGGTTGCCCCACCGGCTCGAGCGCGTCGGCGAGGTCGGCGGCGTCAGCTTCGTCAACGACTCGAAGGCGACCAATACCGCCGCCGCGACCGCCGCCCTGCGGTCCTTCGACGGCGGTGTGCGCGCGATCCTCGGTGGCTCGCTCAAGGGTGGCGGCTTCGCCGAGCTGGCTGCGCCGGTCCGCGAACGCTGCCTGGCCTGCTACCTGATCGGCGAGGCCGCCGAGCTGCTCGAGCGCGACCTCGAGCCCGCTTGGGACGCCGGGGTCGAGCATCGCCGCTGTGCAGACCTGGCCGAGGCCGTGCAAAGGGCCGCCGCCGACGCCTCGCCCGGCGAGGTCGTGCTGCTCGCGCCCGCCTGCGCGAGCTTCGACGCCTACCGCGACTTCGAGGCACGAGGAGACCACTTCCGCGAGCTCGTCGGAGAGCTGGCGTGAGCGCCAAGCGCGCAAAGGCGACGCAGTCGCTCGAGTACTCGCTGCTGCTCACGGCGACGCTCTGCCTGCTCGCCTTCGGCGTCGTCATGGTCTTCAGCGCCAGCTCGACGACCTCGCTGCTGGGGGAGTCGGGGGATGGGGCCTACTACCTCAAGCGCACGGTCGTCTTCGGTGTCGTCGGGCTGCTGGCGATGCGCATGCTCGCGGTCGGCGGAGTGCGCATCCTGCGCCCCCTGACACCACTGGTGCTCGCGATCTCGTTCGCGCTCTGCCTCGCCGTCCTGGTCCCGGGGATCGGCACCGAGATCAACGGCTCGCGCGCCTGGATCGCTGCCGGCCCGGTCCAGATCCAGCCCTCCGAGCTGATGAAGATCGCGCTCGTCCTGTTTGCGGCGCAGCTGCTCGCGACTCGGCCGGCAATCCTTCGTGGCGGCGTCGGCCGCCTGACGCCGGTGCTCGGCGTGGCCGGCGCCGGCGTGCTCGTAATTGCCGTCGGCGATCTCGGCACCGCGCTCGTCACCTGTCTTGCGATCGGTGCGCTGCTCGTCGCCGCGGGGGTGCGCTTGCGCGACATCGGCCTGCTCGCCGCAGGCGCCGCCGCGGCGATGCTGCTCGCGGTGATGATCGAGCCCTACCGGGTGGCGCGGATCGCCACCTTCCTCGATCCGAGCGGCGATCCGGGCGGCGCCGGCTTTCAGTTGCTCCAGGCGAAGATCGCGCTCGGCTCGGGGGGCCTATTCGGCGTCGGGCTCGGGGAGAGCCTGCAGAAGGCCTTCTACCTGCCCGAGGCGCACACCGACATGATCGCCGCGGTGATCGGGGAAGAGTTCGGGATGCTGGGGATCGCGGCGCTCGTCGGCCTCTACGGGATGTTCGCCTTCGCGGGCCTGAAGATCGCCCAGAACGCCAGCGATCGCTACGGCAAGCTGCTCGCCGCCGGCCTCACCTCGCTGGTCCTGGTGCAGGCGCTAGTCAACCTGCTTGCGGTGTTCGGGATGGCGCCGCTGACCGGGGTTCCGCTGCCGCTCGTCTCCTACGGCAATGCGAGCATGCTCGTGATGCTCGCCGCCGTGGGGCTGCTGCTCAACATCGCTCGCGGTGGCAGCGCCGGATCGGCCGCGAGGCCGTCGAGCCGCGATGCGAGACTGCGTCTCGTCGATGGCCAAGCCGCCAAGAGTCGCAATAGCCGCGGGGGGAACCGCCGGGCACGTCGTTCCAGCGCTGGCCGTCGCCGACGCGCTTCGCGCTGAAGGCGCCCAGGTCAGCTTCCTCGGCACCCGCGAGCGCGCCGAGGCCGAGCTCGTGCCCGCGGCCGGTTACGAGATCGACTTCCTCGACGTCCGCGGCCTCGATCGAGGCAACCCGGTGCGCGCTGCCGGGGCGCTGCGGCTCGCCGCAGCAGCGGTGCCGGAGGCGCGCCGGGTGCTGCGGCGGCGCGAGGTCGCCGGCGTGCTCGGCGGAGGTGGCTACGTCGCCGCGCCGGCGGGCCTCGCCGCGCTCTCGCTGAAGCTGCCGCTGGTGCTCACCGAGGCCGACCGCCATCTCGGGCTCACCAACCGGATGCTCGCCCGCCGGGCGCACCGGATCTGCCTCGCCTTCCCGATCGAGGGGCGCAGGGGAGATCGCTACCTGGTCACCGGCCGCCCGGTGCCTGCCGCGATCGCCGACCGCGATCGCGAGGCGGCCCGGGAGCGGTTCGGGATCGAGGCCGGCGACCGATGCCTGCTCGTCTTCGGCGGCAGCCAGGGCGCGCGCTCGATCAATCTCTGCGCGCTCGACGCGTTCACCGGTGCCGCGGCTGGCGAGCGCGGCTTTCACGTCCTTCACATCAGCGGCGAGCGCGATCATGCCCTCGCCCGCGAGCGGCTCGACCGGGAGCCGGAGACCGAGCGCTACACGCTCGTCGCCTATGAGCCGGGGCTCGCCGACGCGCTCGCGGCCTCCGACCTCGTTCTCGCGCGCGCCGGCGGCTCGATTTTCGAGATCGCCGCGGCGGGCCGCCCGGCGATCCTGGTCCCGTATCCGCACGCGGCGGCTCGCCACCAGCACGCCAACGCCGAGTGGATGGCGGAAGCGGGCGCGGCGGTTGTGATCGACGACGCCGAGCTTGATCCCGGTCATCTGCGCGAGCTCGCGAGCGAGCTGCTCGGGGATCCGGGGCGGCTGGCCGCGATGGCGGCCGCGTCACGAACGATCGCCCGCCCCGACGCGGCCGAGCGGGTTGCGGCTGAGCTTCTGGAAGCGATTCGATGATCGACGGGCGCGAGCTTCACTTCATCGGCATCGGCGGCGCCGGGATGAGTGCTCTTGCACTGGTCTGTGCTCAGCTCGGGGCCCGCGTCAGCGGCTCCGACCGGGCCGAGAGCTCCTACCTTCGGCGAGTGCTCGCGGCGGGGATCGAGGCCCGCGTCGGCCACGAGCCCGATGCCGTCCCCGAGCGCGCCGAGGTCGTCGTCTCGACCGCGATCGCCGAGGACAACCCCGAGCTCGCCCGCGCGCGCGAGCGCGGCCAGCGGGTGATCCATCGCGGCGAGCTGCTCGCCGAGCTCTGCTCGCTGAAGCGGCTGATCGCAGTCGCGGGCGCCCACGGAAAGACGACGACGGCGGGGATGCTCGCCTGGCTGATCGGCGAGCGTGGCTCGTTCCTGCTCGGGGGCGAGCTGCCCGCTTTCGACGCCGGCGGGGAGCCCGTGAACGCGGCCTGGGAGTCCGAATCCGAATGGGTGGTGGCCGAGGCCGACGAGTCGGACGGAAGCTTCCTCGAGCTCGAACCCGAGATCGCGGTGATCACCAACGTCGAGCTCGACCACCACTCACGCTGGTCATCGCGGGGCGAGCTGATGGACGCGTTCGGGCGCTTCGCCGCGCGGGCCTCGCGCCTCGTCCTGGGTGCCGACCCGGAGCTCGACTCGGTCGCGGCTCCAGAGCGGACCGTTCGATTCGACCTCGAGCGCCCCGGCCCGCCGCTGAGCCTCGGTGTCCCCGGCCGCCACAACGTGCTCAACGCCCGGGCTGCGCTCGCCGCGGCCGAGCTGGCGGGGATCGGGACCGCGGAGGAGCTCGCCGCGAGGCTCGAGCGCTTTCCGGGGATGCGCCGGCGCCAGGAGCGCAAGGGCGCCCGGGCGGGCGCCGAGATCTACGACGACTACGCCCACCACCCGACCGAGGTCGCGGCGACGCTCGAGGCGCTGCGCGAGCTCGAGCCGCGGCGGCTGATCGCCGTCTTCCAGCCGCATCTCTACTCGCGCACCAAGGCGCTCGCGGGACGTTTCGGCGCGGCGCTCGCGGCCGCGGACGAGGTCGGCGTGCTCGACGTCTACGCCGCCCGTGAGCGACCTGTGGGTGAGCTCGCGGGAGTGAGCGGTCTCGACGTCGCCCGCGCGACCGCCGACCACGCCGGCGGGCGGGCGGTCTGGTGGCTTCGCGACGCCGAGACCGCCCGCCGCGCGCTCGAGCCGCGCCTCGGTGAGGGCGACCTGCTGGTCACGATCGGAGCCGGAGACGTGTTCCGGCTCGCGGACGAATTGGTGGAGGGTCGATGAGCCGTCCCGAGGGCGTCGAGCGCGACTACCCGCTGGCGCGGCTGACCACGGTCCGGGCCGGCGGCGACGCGGAGCTCTTTGCCCGGGTCGAGACCGAGGAGCGGCTGGTCGAGCTGCTCGCCTGGGCCGACCGCGAGGCGATTCCGGTCGAGGTCGTCGGCTCGGGGTCGAACCTGCTGGTCGCCGACGCGGGAGTGCGCGGGCTGGTGCTGAAGCTGGCGGGCGAGCTGGCGGCGATCGAGCGCGACGGCACGCGGCTGGTCTGCGCCGGCGGCGCCCGGCTCCCGTCGGCGTCGGCGAAGGCGGCCGGCTGGGGGCTGGGCGGGCTCGAGTTCGGGATCAACATCCCGGGCACGGTTGGCGGTGCCGTGCGGATGAACGCCAACGCCTACGGCGGCGAGCTCGCCGAGGTGCTTGAGTGGGTCGACGTCTGCACCGCCGGCGGTGCCGAGCGGCGCCAGCCCGGCGAGCTCGGTTTCGCCTACCGAAGCTCCAGCCTGGGCCCGGGCGAGGTCGTCTCGCGGGCGGCGTTCGCGCTCACCGAGGCCGAGCCGGCGGCGGTGAAGGCGATCCTCGCCGAGATGCGCGGCCGGCGGCACGAGGCACAGCCCTCCGGAATCAAGACCTTCGGCTCGACCTTCAAGAACCCCGATGACCCGCGTGCGGAGGGCCGCACCGCGGGCCAGCTGCTCGAGGCGGCGGGGTGCGCCGGGCTCGCGGTCGGGGGGGCTCGCCTGACCCCCAAGCACGCCAACTTCGTCGAGAACACGGGCGAGGCGACGACCGCCGACGTGCTCGCGGTGATGGCCGAAGGCCGCAGGCGCGTGCGGGAGCGGTTCGGGGTCGAGCTCGAGCCCGAGGTGCAGGTGCTGGGCGACGCCGAGTGGCCGCAGGGCTGGCAGAGCTGACGGCGAATTAGGGGGGGTGAGCCGATCCCGGGCAGCGACCCCTGCCGGCAAGCGCCGCACCACCTCGCGGGCCAAGCCGCGAGGCAAGCAAGCCGCGCGCAAGGCCCCGAAGCGCGCGGCTCGGCCGACCGCGAAGCGCCCGGCGCGGCGCCGGGCTCCGAAGCGGGCGGCCCGGCGGCCCTCGCCTCGAGCCCGAGCCCCGCGTCGCGCCGCCGCCCGGCGTCGCGCGCCGCTGCGCTGGCGCTACCGGCTGGCGATCCTCGGCGTGCTCGCGGCGGGGCTCTTCGCCGGCTACCTGTTCTGGCTTCGGGATTCGTCACTGGTCGCGGTCACCGAGGTCGAGGTCGCCGGCGTGGCCACCGGCGATCGCGAACAGATCGTCGCCGAGCTGACCCGGGTCGGCGAGCAGATGACCACGCTTCACGTCGACGCGGACCGGGTCGCCGAGACGGCAGAGGAGTTCCCGACGATCGCCTCGGTGAGCACCGACGCCGACTTTCCCCACGGCCTGCGGATCGAGGTCAACGAACGCCCGCCGAGGCTGATCGCCAGCGCCGGCGGCCGCGAGGTCCCGGTGGCCGCCGACGGGACCCTGCTCGCGGGCGTGCCCGTCGATAAGCAGGAGCTGCCCCTGCTCGAGCTCGATTCGATCCCCGACGCCGCGATGCTTGGCGGCGCGGCGCTCGACCAGGCCCTCGTCCTCGGCGCCGTGCCCGAGCCGCTGCGGCCGCTGATCTCCAAGATCGGCCACTCAGAGGACTTCGGGGTCGAGGTCGTGCTCCGAGGCGAGATCCCGGTGCGCTTCGGGAGTGCGTCGCGGGCGGCGCAGAAGTGGGCCGCGGCGGCCGCGGTGCTCGCCGATCCCGAGGTCGACCTGCTCAGCGCCGTCGACGTTCGCGTCCCGGAGCGCCCGGCGGTGTCCGGAGCTGCTTAGCCGGCCGAAACCACCAGCCTCCAGCGTAGGTTGAGACTTTAGGATCTATGTCAACCCTCGATCCAGGATCGAGGGTCGAGCCGCTGCACGATTCCATGCCGGGACATCCCGCCTCGATTGACACCGAGGGCACAATGCCCTACGGTCGCGTTGACGTCTAGGCTGCTAGTCCGGAAAACGCTCAAGTTTGGCTTCAGCCTCGGACGAAACGCAAAGGGTCAACATTCAGGAAACGGGAGCCATGGTCGAGTCGTCCTATCTCGCTGTGATTAAGGTCGTAGGCGCCGGGGGCGGCGGCACGAATGCGGTCAGCCGCATGGTCGATGCCGGGCTCAAGGGCGTCGAGTTCATCGCCATCAACACCGACGTCCAGGCGCTTCAGGCCTGCGAGGCCGACATCAAGCTCGCGGTCGGCCACAACCTCACCAAGGGGCTCGGCGCGGGCGCCAACCCCGACGTCGGCGCCGGCGCCGCGGCTGAGTCGCGCGATGACATCAAGGAGGCGCTCAAGGGCGCCGACATGGTCTTCGTCACCGCCGGTGAGGGCGGTGGCACCGGCACCGGCGCCGCGCCGGTGATCGCCGAGATCGCGAAGGAGGAGATCGGCGCGCTGACCGTCGGCGTGGTCACGAAGCCGTTCGAGTTCGAGGGCAACCGGCGCATGCAGCAGGCACTCGATGGGATCGACAAGCTGCGCGCCAAGGTCGACACGCTGATCATCGTCCCGAACCAGAAGCTGCTCGAGGTCGTCGAGCGACGCACCTCGGTGCAGGAGGCGTTTCGGATGGCCGACGACATCCTGCGCCAGGGCGTCCAGGGGATCACCGACCTGATCACGACCCCGGGCCAGATCAACCTCGACTTCGCCGACGTCCGCACCGTGATGGCCGACGCGGGCTCTGCGATGATGGGCATCGGCACCGCGTCGGGCGAGAACCGCGCCCAGGAGGCGGCGAAGATGGCTGTCAACTCGCCGCTGATGGAGGAGTCGATCGACGGCGCGACCGGGATGCTGCTCAACTTCACCGGCTCCGAGGACCTGAACCTATTCGAGGTCAACGAGGCCGCCGACATCGTCGTCTCGAGCGCCGACAAGGGCGCCAACATCATCTTCGGCACCGTGATCGACCCGAGCCTCGGCGACGAGGTGCGGGTGACCGTGATCGCGACCGGCTTCGAGGGCTTCGAGACCCTCGCGCGGAGCCCGATCCGGATCCGCGAGCGCGGCCGCGACCGTCAGGTGAGCGCGCTCGGCGACCGTGAGCGCCGCGAGCTGACGGTCTCCGACGACGAGATCGACGTGCCGCCCTTCCTTCGCGGAAGCTGAGAGTCTGCGCCGCAACTCGCGGCAGGGACGGCTGTTAGAAGGTCGAACTAGCCTGCTCGCGGGGGGGCAGTGGGTCAATCACGAGGAGGAACAGGGATGAAGCAGCTGAGAGGGATGCGGCCTTCGCCGGCGCTGGTCGTGGCGATGATCGCGCTCGTCGCCGCGATGTCGGGAGCCGCGGCCGCGCTGCCGGGCAAGAGCAGCGTCAACTCGGGCGACATCAAGGACGGCGCGGTGAAGGCGACGGACATCAAGGACGACGCCGTGCGCTCGAAGCACATCAAGGGCAAGTCGGTCAAGGGCTCCGACGTCGAAGACGACGCGCTCAAGGGCAAGCAGATCCTCGAGGACAAGCTCGAAGCGGTGCCGGAGGCGAAGACCGTGCAGACCGTGGAGCTGTTCGGCGATTCGTTCGAGCGAGTCAACGCGACCGACGGAGTCGACACCGCCACAGCGCGGGCAGCCGCCCCGAAGGTGGCGCTGGCGACCAGGGGTCAACTCTCGGTCTATGGCAAATGCTTCCGCAACACGACCGTCGACACGGTCTTTGGGGCGATCTTCATCGAAACGAGCGCTGACGGGGGAATCTTCCAGAGTGGGCCGAACCAGCTCGAGGGCACCGGCGGCTTCCTCAACGTGGCGACCGACGAGATCGACCGGACGCTGCTCGGCGCCAGCACTGGCTCGAACGGCTCGGTGCTCGATGCCGGAAGCTGGTACGCGATGGCGCCTGACGGCACCGGCACCGGAGGCGAGGTGGCGGTCGCGGCCAAGAACGGCACCGTCCCGGGCGGCAACGGCGTCTATGGCGACGGCAACGTCTGCCTCTTCGGCGGCAACGCGATCGGGTAAGTTCGAGGGCACGATGTCCGGCCGCAGCCCGCGCCCGACGCCCGCCCTGATCGTCGCCGTGACGGCGTTGGTGCTCGCCTTGTCGGGCGCGGCGCTGGCGCTCCCGGGGAAGAACTCGGTGCAGTCGAACGACATCAAGCGGAACGCGGTCAAGGCAAAGCAGATCAAGGCCAACGCGGTCGGCGGCTCGGAGATCGCAGCGGATGCCGTCAGCGCCGGCGAGGTCGCCGACGGATCGCTCAGCGACGCCGAGATCGCGGATTACGAGTCGATCGGCGACTCCGTCGTCCGCGTCGCCGCCACCGACGGCGCCAACATCGCCGCCGCCCAGGAGGCGGCGCCCGAGGTGCCGCTGTTCGCCAAGGGCCCGCTCGAGATCTACGCGAAGTGCTTCCACAACCTCTCCGCGGACGCCACCAACGCCGGGTTCTTCGCCCGCACCTCGGCCGACGGGTCGATCGCGATCGGGGACATGCTCGCCCTCGACGGCGGGAATGCGGCGACCGACTTCCTCAACGCGACCACCGGCGAGAACGGTCGGGAGCTCTTCCGGGTCACGGCCACGCCGGCCGGCAACAACACGCTCTACGGCCAAGCCGACTTCGCGCTCGCGGCGCCCGACGGCACCGCGCTCAGCGGCCAGCTGGTCGCCGCGGCGAAGAACGGGACCCTCACCGGCGGCAACGGGATCTACGGCGACGGCAAGGTCTGCCTCTTCCACGGCCAGATCAGCGGCTGAGCGGCCCAACCGACGTATAGCCTGACCGTCGTGGAGTCAGCCACGGCGCTCCGGCGCACACCGCTCTACGACGCGCACGTCGCCGCCGGCGCGCGGCTGGTCCCGTTCGCGGGCTGGGAGATGCCCGTCCAGTACGCGGGCGTGCGCGAGGAGCACCTGGCGGTCCGCGAGCGCTGCGGCGTCTTCGACGTCTCCCACATGGGCGAGATCGAGACCGAGGGCCCTGGCGCGCTCGAGCTGCTCCAGCGCCTGCTCTCCAACGACGTCGCGAAGCTCGCGCTCGGTGGCGCGCAGTACTCGGTGCTCTGCCGCGAGGACGGCGGGGTCCTCGACGACCTGTTCACGTACCGGCTCGGCGACGAGCGCTACCTGACGGTCACCAACGCCGCCAACCACGAGCGCGATCTGGCCTGGTTTCGCGACCACGCCGCGGGCTTCGAGGCCCAGGTCCGCGACCGCCTCGACGACTACGCGATGCTCGCCGTCCAGGGCCCGCAGGCGCGCGGGCTCGTCGCGCCCTTGGTGGAGGGCGAGCTGCCGGCCCGGATGCACACCGCGACGCTCGCGCTCGTGGCGGAGCTCGGCAGCTCCGAGGCGCTCGTCTGCGGCACCGGTTACACCGGCGAAGACGGGGTCGAGGTCCTGGTCGAGCCCGCCGCCGCGCCGGCGCTCTGGGACGAGCTGCTGGCCGCGGGCGCGACCCCGGCGGGCCTCGGCGCCCGCGACACGCTGCGGCTCGAGGTCTGCTTCCACCTCTACGGCAATGACCTCTCCGAGGACCGAAACCCGATCGAGGCCGGGCTCGGCTGGTGTTGTGCGGAGGCGACCGGCTTCATCGGGTCCGATGCCGTCGCCGAGGCGCGCTCGCACGGCACCGCCGAGAAGCTGGCGCCGTTCGCGCTCACCGAGCGGGGAATCCCGCGCCAGGGCAACGCCGTGATCGCGGGCGGCGAGCCGGTCGGTGAGGTGACCAGCGGCACCTTCTCGCCGTCGCTGGAGCGGGGGATCGGGATGGCCTACGTCCGCGCCGAGCTCGCCGAGCCCGGGACGGAGGTCGAGATCGACGTGCGCGGCAAGCGACGGGCGGCGCGCATAGAGTCACGGCCGCTGTACGTGAAGGACTAGACGACCGAGGAGGCGAGTTGGCGGCTGACGAGACCTATCCCGAGGACCTCAAGTACCACCCCGAGCACGACTGGGCGCGGATCGACGGCGAACAGGCGACCCTCGGGATAACCTGGTACGCGCAGGACGCGCTCGGCGAGGTCGTCTTCTATGAGGCGCCCGAGGTCGGCGCGGAGATCGCCAAGGACGCGCCCTACGCCGAGGTCGAGTCGGTGAAGGCCGTCTCCGACGTGATCGCGCCGCTCTCCGGAGAGGTCGTCGCGGTCAACGAGGACCTCGCCGACTCTCCCGAGCAGATCAACGAGGACCCCTACGGCGAGGGATGGCTGGTCAAGCTCAAGCTCGCCGACCCGTCCGAAGCTGAAGCGCTGCTGGACGTTGGCGCGTATCGCGAACTGCTCGTGAGCGGCTGAGAGGCGAACCGGCGAGGCTGCGCCGCGCCGGTCGCTAGCCTCAGGTCGGTGAGCCGTTACACGTCCGCGACCGACTCCGACCGCCAGGCGATGCTGGATGCGATCGGCGTCCCGGACACCGAGGAGCTGTTCGCCGACATTCCCGCCGACCTGCGGCTCGACCGCCCGCTCGAGCTCGCCGACGGGCTCTCGGAGCCCGAGGTCTTCGACCGGCTCTCGGCGCTCGCCGCGCGCAACGCCGACGCCGACTCCGAGCTCTGCTTCCTGGGCGCGGGCATGTACGACCACTACGTGCCGGCGCTGGTCGAGGCGATCATCTCGCGCTCGGAGTTCCTGACCCCGTACACGCCGTATCAGCCCGAGGTCTCGCAGGGCGGCCTCCAGGCAATGTTCGAGTTCCAGACCGCGATCTCCGAGCTCACCGGCCTGCCGGTCGCCAACGCGTCGATGTACGAGGGCCCTTCGTCGGTGGCCTCGGCGGCCTACCTGGCGCTTGGCGCCGGCAAGGGACGCACGCGCCTGGTCGTCTCACGCGGCCTACATCCGCACTCACGCGCGACGCTCGCGACCTACTCGCGCGGCTTCGGCGCCGAGGTGGTCGAGGTGGGGCTCGAGGCCGGGGTCACCGAGGCCGCGGCGCTCTCCGCCGCGCTCGACGACCGGACCGCGGCGATCTTCGTCCAGAACCCGAACTTCCTCGGCGCGGTCGAGGACCTCGAGGCGGTTGCTTCCGCGGCCCACGACGCCGGGGCGCTCTGCGTGGCCTCGGTCGACGCGATCACGCTCGGCGTCCTGCGCCCGCCCGGTGAGTGCGGGGTGGACGTCGCCGTCGGCGAGGGCCAGCCGCTCGGAAACCGGCTTGACTTCGGCGGCCCCTCGTTCGGCTTCTTCGCCGCCACGGAAGCGCATCTGCGCCGGATGCCGGGCCGGATCGCCGGAGAGACCACCGACGTCGAGGGGCGTCGTGGCTTCGTCTTGGCGCTGCAGACCCGTGAGCAGCACATTCGCCGCGAGAGGGCGACCCACAACATCTGCACCTCGCAAGCGCTCAACGCGCTCGCCGGAACGATCTACCTTGCCTGGCTCGGCCGGCAGGGAATCGTCGAGCTCGGCGAGCTGCTCGTGCGGCGGACGGCGTATGCGCGGGAGCGCCTGGCGGCGGTCGAGGGCGTGGAGCTGCTGCATGAGGCGCCGGTGGCGCGGGAGTTTGCGGTCAGGCTGGATGCGCCCGTAACCGCGGTCGTCGATCGGGTCAGTGACGAGGGGATCGCCGCGGGCTATCCATTGGCTCGCGAGTACCCCGAGTACGAGGATGGGCTTCTCGTCGCGATCACCGAGCGGCGCAGCCGCGACGACATCGACCGCCTTGCCGACGCCCTCGCCCACGCGATCCCAATCGCCAATGGAGCTTTGCAGTCGGATAGCGACTACAAAGCGTCAATCTCGCAGGAGGTGCGGCCATGACCTCGGGCGGCACCCCCGCACCCCCGATCCGCCGGCATCGCACCGCGACGCCGCAGCAGCGCGAGCCGGCGGTGACGATCTACGAGCGCTCGGTCGAGGGGCGGCGCGCGGCCACGCTCCCCGCCGCGGGCGTTCCGGAGCCACCCCTCGCCGAGCTGATCCCCGCGAAGCTCCTGCGTGGCGAGGGCCCGGCGCTGCCCGAGGTCTCCGAGCCCGAGATCGTGCGCCACTACAACCGGCTCTCGCGGCGCAACTTCGACCTCGATTCGGGGCCCTATCCACTCGGCTCGTGCACGATGAAGCACAACCCGCGCCTGAACGAGAAGGTGGCCGCGCTGCCCGGTCACGCCCGCCTGCACCCGGCGCAGAACCCGAAGCGCGCCCAGGGCGCGCTCGAGCTGATGTGGCTCTTGGAGCGGGCGCTGAGCGAGATCTGCGGTCTGCCGCACGTCAGCCTGCAGCCGTCGGCCGGCTCGCACGGCGAGCTTGCGGGGATGCTGCTCACCCGCGCCTACCACGCCGACCGCGGCGAGCAGCGAAGCAAGGTGCTGACGCCCGACACCGCCCACGGCACCAACCCGGCGACGGTGACGATGGCGGGCTACGAGGTCGTCAAGGTGGCGACCAACGAGCGCGGCGGGGTCGACCTCGAGGACCTGCGCGCGAAGGCCTCCGACGAGACCGCTTCGCTGATGCTCACAAACCCGAACACGCTCGGGCTCTTCGACGAGAACATCGCCGAGATCGCCGAGATCGTCCACGGGGTCGGCGGCACGGTCTACTACGACGGCGCGAACCTGAACGCGATCATGGGCTACACGCGCCCGGGCGACATGGGCTTCGACATCGTGCACCTGAACCTGCACAAGACGTTCAGCCAGCCACACGGCGGCGGCGGGCCTGGCTCGGGCCCGATCGCGGTCTCGGACCGGATCGCGCCCTTCCTGCCGGCACCGCGGATCGTCCGCTCCGAGAGCTCCAACGGCTCGGGGCCCGCCTTCGACCTCGACTACGAGCTGCCGAAGTCTATCGGCCGCCTGCGCGGCTTCCAGGGCAACTTCGGCGTCTTTGTCCGCTCCTACGCCTACATCTCGAGCCTCGGCGGAGACGGGCTGCGCGAGGCCTCCGAAACGGCGGTCCTGAACGCCAACTACCTGCTCGCGCGACTGCGCGAGGGCAGGGCCGCCAAGCACCTGCCGATCGCATTCGACCGGCATTGCATGCACGAGTTCGTGCTCTCCGGCGCGCCGGCCAAGCGCGAGCTCGACGTGCGCACGCTGGACATCGCCAAGCGCCTGCTCGACTACGGCTTCCACCCGCCGACGATCTACTTCCCGCTGCTGGTCGACGAGGCGCTGATGGTCGAGCCGACCGAGACCGAGACCCGGGAATCGCTCGACGCTCTCGCGGAGGCGTTCGAGCAGATCCTCGCCGAGGCCGAGCAGGATCCGCAGATCCTCCACGAGGCGCCCTACACGACCCCTGTCCGCCGCCTCGACGAGGCCGCGGCGAGCCGCAAACCGGTCATCCGCCAGCCGCTCGAGTAGTCCGCTTGAAGTTCTCCCGGACCGAGAGCTCGGCGCGGACTTCGACCTCGAGCTCGCCGCCGCGGCTCCCGGAGCGCTAAGCGCGCTGGTGCAGGGCTCGCGGCAGGGCCCGGGCGGGCGCCACCGAGCGGGCCACGACGCGCCCCGTGCGGCGGCGGGCGCTGCGAAGCTGGTCCGCGCGCGTCTCGAGCAGCGCGAGAAGGTTGGCGGTGGGGTAAAACGGGTCGGCGATCGAGCCGTAGCCGTCGACCGAGACCGCGGCCCGAATCTCGCTGCCGACCTCGGCGACGAGCAGGGCGCCGTCGGGGAGGCGGGCGGAATCGCGCTGGGCTATCCGGTTCAGCGCCTTGCGGTCGGCCGGCGTCGCGTCGCGGATCGCGATCGGGTCGAACGCGAGCGGTGGGAATGCGCGACTTGGTCTTGTGGCTTTGGTTGACATTGTGTGGCTCCTGGGTAATACTCTTGGTGCGCTTCAGCACTTTTTGCGTCGTGTGTACGACGATACAACGGATTGAGAGAGGAATCAATGTCATACAAAGAGGTATTGTCCGACCTCGATCGCGACGGCGAGCGCTCGCTCACGCAGCAGCTCGTCGATGCGGTCTCCGAGGCGATTCGCAGCGGTGAGCTGACGCCGGAGGAGCAGCTGCCTCCCACCCGCGAGCTCGCGGAGCTCGCCGGCGTCAACCACCTGACCGCGGTTCGCGCCTACCGGCGGCTGCGCGAGCTCGGCCTGGTCACCGCGCACGTCGGCCGCGGCACCTTCGTCCGCGCCGCCGGCCGCGCGCCCGAGCTCGGTCTGGTGGCCGACTCGATCGCCTGGCAGCGCTACGCGCTACCCGAGTTCGAGCCGACCTACGGCGACCAGGTACTCGCCGAGATGCACCGTCAGGCGACCGCCGAGGAGCTTGTGCCGCTCTCGGTCGGGTATCCGTCGGCCCGCCTCTTTCCCGTGGACGAGATGTGCGAGCTCACCGACGCCGTACTTCGCGAGCAGCCCGAACGGGCGCTCCAGTACTCCGAAGTACAGGGCCTGCCCGAGCTTCGCGAGCAGATCGCCGAGCTGTCACACGCTCGCGGCGCACCGGAGGACCTGCGCGACATCGTCTGCACCAACGGCGCCAGCCAGGGCCTCAGCCTCGCGGCTCGGGCCGTGCTCCGCCCTGGCGACGTCGTCGCCTGCGAGGACCCGAGCTTCATGTCGGTGCTGCGCGCCCTGCGGACCCCCGAGGTCCGCGTGCTCGGAGTGCCGACGGACGAGGACGGGCTCGATGTCGGCGCGCTCGAGGCTCTGCTGGCGCGAAACGAGATCCGCCTCCTGGCGATCCAGCCGCGGCTGCACAACCCGACCGGGCGCGACCTCGTGCCCGAGGGCCGCGAGCGGCTGCTCGCGCTCGCCCGCCGGCACGGATTCTTCGTGCTCGAGGACGGGATCTACGCCGACCTTCGCTTCGACGGCCGCAGCGTGCCGCGCTCGCTGCGTGCCGAGGCTCCCGATCACGTGATCTACTGCGACTCGCTCTCGAAGACCGTCGGCGGGGGGCTGCGGGCCGGCTGGGTCGCCGCGAGCGGCCCGGTCCTCGACCGGATCGTGGCCGAGAAGCGCAGCGACGACATCCACAGCCCCACACTGACTCAGCTCGTCGTCGCCCGCTACCTCGCCTCCGGCGCCTATCCCGCGCACACCCGCCACGCCCGCAACCATTACCGCGAGCGCTATGAGGCGCTCGTCGCGGCGCTCGAGGACGAGCTCGGCTCGATTGCGCATTGGGTAGAGCCACTCGGTGGCGGCCACCTGTGGGCGACGCTCGACCTACCGCTCGACGAGCGCGAGCTCGCCGACGAGGCCCTGCGCCACGGGGTCGCCTACGCGCCCGGTGGGGCGATGCGGGTCGAGCGCAGCCGCGACCTCTCGCTTCGGCTCTCCTATGGATACCTCGAGCCCGACCAGCTGCGCGAGGGCGTGCAGCGGCTCGCCGCCGCGATCGAGAGCGTCCGTGACCGAGCGCCGCGGGCCGCGGCGGTCCCGGTGTAGCTCCCTAGCCCTCGGGCTTCTCGCCGAGCGTGATCAGGTACTCGCCGTCGAACTCCATGCCGCCGTCCTCGGCCTGATTCAGCTCCTCGAAGACGGCCGCGAGGTCGGCCTCGAATGCAGGCCAGCGTCCCTCCGGCTCAAGTGCAGCGCGCACGAGCACGACCGGGCCGAACTTGGTCGCGTACTCGTCCACGGTCTCTGCGATCGACTCGAAGCGCCAGTGGGCGGCGCCGTCCTCGAAGGTCGGCTCGACGCCGGTCCCGGCGAAGAGCTCGGCGACGTGATCGCGAACCCCCCAGAGCGGCGGCGGCTGGAACCCCGGCGGCGGCGGTGGAGCGTGCTTGGCGACCGTCTGGAAGAACTTGCCGATTGCGCCATCCGGGCGCCACGCCGCGATCCCCAGGCGGCCACCCGGCCGCAGGACGCGCGCGATCTCGGCGGCGGCCGCCGAGTGGTTCGGCGCGAACATGCAGCCGAAGGTGGAGAGGACGACGTCGAAGCTGCCGTCCTCGAACGGGAGCTCCTCGGCGTCGCCCTCCACCCACTCGACATCGACCCCCGCCTCGGCCGCCCGGCGGCGCGCGTCCTCGAACAGCTCGGGCGTTATGTCGAGGCCGGTCACCTCACCGCCGGCGACGGCCGCCGGGATCGCTGCGTTGCCGGTGCCGCAAGCGACGTCGATCACGCGGTCGCCAGTGCCGACCCGAACCCGCTGGACCAGATCGGTGCCAACCGACCAGATCCGCTCCGCGATCGCGTCGTAGTCTCCCGCCGACCAGACGGCCCGCGCCCGTTGTCGTTGCTCGGTGTCGCTCACGGCGCCCGATCCTATTCCGAACCGGTGGTCTTGGGCAGCCTCTGCTTCAGCTCGAGCACCGGCGCGAACAGGTCGCCGTGCTCGGCGACGCGCTCGAGCGCCGCAGGCGCCTCGAAGCGCACCGACTCGGGGTCGCCGTCGTCGGCGAGCTCGCCGATCTCGTCCCAGGTCAGCGGCACCGATGCCCACGGTCGCTCGCGGCAGCGCAGCGAGTAGACGGCGACGGTGGTCTTCGAATAGTCGTTCTGGCTCCAGTCGACCAGCACCTTGCCCTTGCGCAGCTTGCGATCCTGCTTCGAGACCACCAGATCGGGCTCGGCCCGCTCGAGCGCCTGTGCGACCGCGCGCGCGTACGGCTTCGTCTGCTCGTAGGTGACCTTGGTGTTGAGCGGCACGTAGACCTGGATCCCCTTCGACCCCGAGTGCTTGGCCAGGCACTCGAGCCCGAGGCCGGCGAACAGCTCGCGCAGGCGCAGTGCAAGCTGAGCGCACTCGACCGCGGTCGCCGGGTCGCCCGGGTCGAGGTCGAATGCGAGCACCGTCGGCTGCTCGGGCTTCGTCGCCTTCGACAGCGACGGGTGGAGCTCGAGCCCGGCGAGCTGGGCGAGCCAGATCAGCGTCGGAAGGTCGTCACAGACGATGAAGTCGAGCACCCCCGCGGTGCCCATCTCGATCGGCGCCGTGCGGACCCAGTCGGGGGTGTGCGAGGGAGCGCGCTTCTCGAAGAAGCGCTGGCCCTCGACCCCGTCGGGGAAGCGAACCCGGGTCAGCGGGCGGTCGCGGAGGTGGGGGAGGATCGTCTCGGCGATCCGGGCGTAGTAGTCGATCGCCTCGCCCTTGGTGAAGGCGCTCTTGCTGCCGCCTCGACCGCCGCGGCGTGCGGGCCAGAGGACCTTGTCGAGGTTCGTGAGCGCGAGCTCGCGCCCATCGACCTCTACTTGCTTGCCTTGGCCTTGCTTCGCGATCGGGGCTTCGAGGTCGACTTGCTCTTCGCCGTCTTGGCGCGCGGCTTCGCCGCCGGCTTGGCGGGCTTCGCGTCCTCGCCCTTGACCGCCGCGAGGCTCTCCTCGAGCGCCGCCATCAGGTCGGGCGCCTTGGTCGGGGTCGGCGCCTCGGAGGTCGGCGCGACGACCTTCTCGCCCTTCGCCTTGCGCTCGATCAGCGCCAGCAGCTGCTCGCGATACTCGTCGCGGTACTTGTCGGCGTCGAAGTCGTCGGCGAGGGAGTCGATCAGGGCCTTGGCCATGTCGAGCTCCTTCTTCGCCGGCTTGCCGGCGTCGCCCTCGATCGAGTCCGAGATCTCCTCCGGCGAGACGACCTCGTCGGCGAACCGCATCGTCGCCATCGTCATCACCCCGTCCATCGGCCGCAGCGCCGCGAGGTTCTCCTTGTTGCGGAGCACGAAGCGCGCGATCGCGACCTTGTTTGCGTCGGCCATCGCCTTGACCAGCAGCCCGTAGGCCTTCTCGGCGCCCTTGTCGGGACCGAGGTAGTAGGGGTGGTCGAAGTAGATCGGGTCGATCTCGTCGAGGTCGACGAAGTCGAGGATCTCGATCGCCCGCGTCTTCTTCGGGTCGAGCTCCTCGAGCTCTGAGCGGGTGATCACGACGTACTGCTCGGGCGCGATCTCATAGCCCTTGACGATGTCGTCGTAGGCGACCTCCTCGCCGTCGGCCTCGGCGACCCGCTTGTGGCGGACGCGCGAGCTGTCGGACTCGCGCAGCTCGCGGAAGCTGACCGACTTCTTCGAGACGGCGGAGTAGAGCTTCACCGGGACGTTGAGAAGCCCGAACGAGATCGATCCTGACCAGATAGCGCGCGGCATCGTTCCTCTAAGTACCCCAGATTACCGGTGCAATCCTGCCCGCCGGGGCTGCCGAACGCGATCTTGCGACCCGGCCGCGCCGCTCAGGCGGGTTCGAGCACGAAGATCACGATCCGCCGGTGTGACGCCCGGCGCTCGTACTGCGACCACCCCGGATAGACGCGCAGGCCCTGTTGCCAGATCCGCTCGCGCTGCGGGCCGACCGCCTCGACCGCCCGAAAGCGCTGCCGGGCGCCGTCGAAGTCGACCTCGCCGCTGGGGTCGGCGCGGAGGTTGTAGTACCAGCCGGGATGGCGTTCCTGGCCGTAGTTTGAGGCGATCACCGCCAGCCCGTCGGGGGTCGGAAGCCCGAGGACCGGGACCGTCCGCGGCAGGCCGGAGCGGGCGCCGGTCGTGGTGATCATCGCCACCGGCAGTCCCGAGACCATCGACGCGAAGGTGTGCCTGCCGCCGCTGAGCCGGTAGACCGGGCGATCGATGTGGTGCAGCAGCCGGGCGAACAGCCACGAGCCGGGGCCGCTGGCGGCGAAGCTGCGCAGCAGGCGCTGGAACGCGTTCGCATCGCTGTAGCTGCGCGCCGCCGTCATCGCTGCTCCTCGGGCAGGGTAGCTCCCGCGGCTAGCTTTCGCGGACGACCTCGCGTGGGTCCTTGTCGTCTCGCAGACCCTTGAACGACGGCTGGCGCAGGGTGCCCTCGCGGGTCCATTCGGTGAACTCGACCTCGCAAACGAGCGCCGGCTCGACCCAGACAGGGCCCGCGCCGCGGTCGCGGGCGCGCTGCGCGTACTTGACCTTCGGGTCCTCACCGAGCACGAACGGAGACTCGTCGCGGCGAAGTGGCTCGAGCTGTGCGGTGAGCTCGTCGAGCATCGCCTGGGTGAAGCCGGTGCCAACGCCGCCGGCGTACACGAGCCGCTGCTCGCGTCCCAGGCGCTCGGCCTCGGCCGGGGTCGCGTCCCAGTGTCCGACGAGCAGCGAGCCGACCCGCCCGCCACGGGTTCCCTCGCCGGGCATCCAGCCGCCGATCACGAGCTCCTGGCCGCGGCGGTTTCTGACCTTGACCCACTCGCGGCTGCGCTGCCCGGGCCGGTAGGGACTGCCGAGCCGCTTGGCAACGATGCCCTCGAGGTCGCGCTCGCGGACAACCCGCCACAGCTGCTCGCCCTCGCCGACGTGGTGGCGCGGGGCCTGCCAATTCGGCCCGTCGAGGCCGAGGTCGGCGAGCAACTCGCGCCGCTGCTCGTAGGACTCGGCGAGAGTCGAGCGTCCGTCGAGCCAGAGCAGGTCGAAGGCGACGTAGGTGACCGGTGTCTCCGCCGCCCGCTGGCGAATCCGCTCCTCCTTCGACAGGCCCATCCGCCGCTGCAGGAGCTGAAAGCTCGGGCGCCCGGCATCGTCGAAGGCGACGATCTCGCCGTCGAGGATCGCTTCGCTGCCCGCCAGTGCTTCGGCGAGCGCCGCAAGCTCGGGATAGCGCGGGGTGGCGTCGGCGCCTCGGCGGGCCGAGATCCGGACGCCGACCGTTCTCGACGTAGGCGAGCGCGCGTACGCCGTCCCACTTGACCTCGAATGCCCACTCGTCGCCGGTGGGAGGTTTGGGCGCCGGGGTCGCGAGCATCGGCTCGAGGTTTCGGGGCAGCTGCTCGCGACTGGCCATACGCCGATAATCGCAGCATGCTGTTCGAGCTCGAAGGCATCTCCCTGGCCCGGGCGGGCAAGCCCGTGCTGCGCGAGCTCAGCGCCCTGATCCCGACCGGGGCGACCTGCCTCGCGGGCCCGTCGGGCTCGGGCAAGTCCACGGTCCTGCGGCTCTGCGACCGGCTCGCCGATCCCGATTCCGGGACGGTCCGCTACCGCGGCGCAGACATCTGCAAGTGCGACCCGCTCGAGTTGCGCCGAGAGGTCGGCCTCGTGCCACAGCTTCCGGCGCTGCTCGAAGGCACAGTCGACGACAACATCCGCTTCGCCGCCGATCTGGCCGGTCGCGACCCCGACGTGCCGAGGCTGCTCGACCTCGCCGGTCTCGACGCCAGCTTCGCCGCGCGCGACGCAGCAAAGCTCTCGGTCGGCGAGCAGCAGCGTGCGATGCTCGCTCGCGCGCTCGCGCTCGAGCCCGCGACGCTGCTTCTCGACGAGCCCACCTCGGCGCTCGACGCGGAGGCCACCGGGGCGGTCGAGGAGACGCTGTTCGAGCTCCGCGAGCGGCTCGAGCTCTCGCTCGTCTTCGTCACCCACGACCTCGACCAGGCGCGCCGGATGTCGGAGTGGCTGGTCCGCATTGATGCCGGGCGGGCGCTCGAGCAGGGCCCCACCAGCGAGCTGCTCGGGGCGGGGGTGAGCTGATGGGAGCGGCCGGGATCGACGTCAGCGTCGGCGAGGTCGCCGCGAGCCTGGTGCTGGTCGCCGTCGCGCTCGCGGTCTCTTTCTGGCGCCGCGCCGATCTCGAGCAGGAGATCGGAGTCGCGGTGATCCGCTCGTTGCTGCAGCTGATTGCGATCGGCTACGTGATCCAGGCGATCTTCGACGAGGACAGCCTGGCGCTGGTCTTCGCCCTGATCGCGGTGATGGTGCTCTTCGGCGCCTTCACCGCGCGCCGGCGCGCCAAGCGTGTGCCCAACGCCTTTTGGCCATTGCTGACCGCGCTCGGCGTCGCCGGCCTCGCCACGCTGGGGCTGGTCGTCGCGCTCGGAGTCTTCGAGCCCGAGCCGCGCTACTTGGTCCCGGTCGGCGGGATGGTGATCGGCAACGCGATGACGGCCGCGGCGGTCGCGCTCAACCGCCTCGGCGATGAGATGACCGATCGCGCGCGCGAAATCGAGGCGACGCTGGCGCTCGGGGCGACCTCCACGGTCGCCGGAGCGCCGAGCCTGCGCCGCAGCCTGCGCTCGGGCACGATCGCGCTCATCGACCAGACGAAGACGACCGGGCTGATCTTCTTCCCCGGGACGATGGTCGGCATGCTGCTCGCCGGCGCCGACCCGATCGACGCCGTCCGCCTGCAGCTGATCCTGCTCTGGGTGCTGCTCGGCAGCGTCGCGCTCTCGGCCCTGATCGCAACGTCGCTCGCCTACCGCAGCTTCTTCACGCCGGCGCACCAGCTCCGCGAGCCGCCCGAGCCCTAAGAGCCCGGCGGGGAGGAGCCGGCGCTCAGGACGGCGTCGACACAGGCGGCCAAGTCCATCTTCTCGCCCGTTCCCGCAAGGGGAGAACCGGTGCGAGCGAGCCGCGGTGCGGTCGCCGGCCGCGGCTTCGGCGCGGCCGGAATCGGTCCGCCACCGGGTCGTCGAAAGCGCGCGCCGCCGCCACCGTTCGGTTCGACCGAGAAGCCTCCCTCGTGCACGAGCCTGTGATGGCGCCTGCAGAGCAGGACGAGATTGTCGAGAGCCGTCTCGCCACCGTGGGCCCAGTTGGTGATGTGGTGGGCATCGACGAACCGATGCCGCTCGCAGCCCGGGAATTGGCAGCGACCGTCGCGCGCGAGCAGCGCCCGGCGGATCGAGGGTGGGATTGTCCTCGTCCGCCGGCCGACGCTCAGCGGCTTGCCTCCGGCGGAGACAACACCGACCACTGAGGCGTCGCAGGCGAGCCGGCGTGCCGTCTCGGGTGAGATCCCGGGCCCGTTCTCGAGCGCGCAGGCGCCAGGGCCGTGCACGCTCGCGCCCGGCTCATCGGCCGCCAAGGTCTCGGCGTCGACGTGGAGCAGCACCTGGTAACGCTGACCGCCCGGGAGGCCGTTGGGTGGCCGGGCGAGGCTCGCCTCGGCCATCGCGGCGAACGACTCGGCGTTGGTGACGGATGGCCGGGGAGGCGGTTCCGCGGAACCGCTCGGCTCAGTGGCGGCAAGCGGCTCCGCGGAACCGTCCAGGTGCTGCTGATGGAGTGCTTCGCGCGCGCACTCGAGCGCCCGCAGGAACAGCGCACCCTCTTCGGGTGGCAGCTTGGCGTCGATGTGGAGGCAGCCGTCCTCGTCGTCCCAGGACCAGCGGAGGTAGCTTGCGCGCTGCGCCTCGTCGGCCTCGGCGGCGGTCACCCGGCGCGCGGCGCGCACCATGCGCTCGAGCTGAGCGGCGGTCGCGTGGCGGGCGAGCTCGAGCAGATCGGCGTCGCTCTGGGTCTCGGCGACGCGAGTCAGCGCTCGGACCTTCGAGTAGCTGAGCTCGCCGCGGATGAAGGACTCGCGGATCAGCGGCAACTCGGGAAGCGCGCGTGCGACGCGGACGTGCTCGCGCGCCGAGCGCGGTGTGAGCGCGCAGCGCCAGGCGACCCATTCGGAGGTCGAGCGACAGCCGGTCCCGCCCCAGCCCTCGCGGCGGTCGAACTCGGCGACCAGCTCGAGCCAGCGGGCGCTGCCGGCGTTGACCTGCGCCGCCAGCGCCTCGATCTCTCGCTCGATCAGTTCGAGCGGGAGGGCCTGGAGCTGGGGGTTCGACGGCTCGGGAGAGCCGGAGAGTTGGTTGGGATCGGCATCGAACATATGTTCGTACAGAGTAGAAGCGCCACCGGACAGAACCGCGGCTCGAGCGACGCCCGCGATCTCAGCGCTGCGGGAGGATCCAACCGCTGACCCGCGGGAAGGCCGCTACGCCGGTGCCGCCCGGGTCGAACTGCTCGGAGATGTTGTCGAAGGCGACCACGCGACCGGGCCGGCCGGTCTGGATGAACAGCCATTGATCCGCCGCGGGCCAGCCCACGAGCAGCCAACGGCCGTCGGGCGACCAGGTCGGGCCGGTGAGCTCGCCACGGGCGGGGAAGAGGACGCGGCGTTCCGCCATCCGCGATTCGCCGGAGAGCTGAGCTTGCTGCCTCCTTTCGCCGGCTGGATCGTGGCGAGAGACTCCCCATCTGGCGACATGGCCGGCCCCACCACCTCGCCGGCCGTGGACGTAGGTGTGGTGAGAAGTTCGATGTCGCGGGGCGTCGTGTTCACACGCTCACCGGTGTCGACGTCCACGCTCCGTACTCCGCGTCCGAGGTCAGGTAGGTGAGCACGTGGTCGCCGACCTTGGAAGCGGCCGCTGCGAGCTTCGAGTCCACGGCAGTCCTCCACGCCGCCGCTGTGGGGGCGACGCCGCGCGCAACGAGCCGCTCGGCCACGCCGTCGCCGTTAACGACCCAAAGATCGTCACCCGCGCGGTAGGCGATCCGAAAGCCGCTCGGCGACCATCGCGGGTCGTGTACCGGCCCAGGCGCGTGGATCGACCAGTGCGCGGTTCCGTCGGGCTCGATCGCAAGCAGATCTCTGCCGTCGGTCACCGCGACATAAAGACCCCGCGGCTGCGACCAGGTCGCCTGCCCGTAGTCGCCGAGCAACCGCTTCGAGCCGTCCTCGCGAACGATCCAGGGGCCCTGCTCGGACTCGACCAGGAGCTCGCCGGCGGCAGGCAACGAGCGCAGCGCCGGTTTCGCGTCCTCCTCGCCGATCCCGACCACGTCGGAGACCAGGTCGCCGACCTTGGCACCGGCGGGGCTGAGCGCGATCGCGAGTACGACGAAGCCGCCGCTGACCGCGAGCGCAAGGCGGCGGGTTCGGTGCGCGGCGGGCGCCGGGCTGCGCTCGGCGTACGCGGCGCGGACAACGTCCCAGGACCGGTCCTCGGCCTCGGCCTCGCTCGGCACCTCGATCTCACGTATCCGCCGCCCGAGGTCAGGGTCGGAGCTCACGAGCCCTCCTCCTCGATCACCGGCCGCAGCCGGTCGAGGCCGCGGCGCAGGCGCGAGTTGACGGTGCCGCGCGGCAGGCTCAGGATCTGGCCGATCTCGCCCGGTGTGTACTCGAGCACGTAGCGGAGCACGATCACCGCCCGGTGCTCGGGCGAGAGCGCGGCGAGCGCGCCGACGAGCTGGTCGGAGATCGCGTCGGGATGCGGCGCGACGCCCTCCACGGTCGGCGAGAGGGCACTCTCGGCCCGCAGCGCCCGTGCACGAGCGAAGTCGATCGCGCGGTTGACGGTGATCCGGTGCAGCCAGGGGCCGAATGGGCGCCGGCGGTCGAAGCGGTCGAGCGCCCGGATCGCCGCCAGGAACGACTCCTGGGCGATGTCCTCGGCGGCGGCAGCGTCGCCGACGACGAGATAGGCGGCGCGGTGGACGCGGCGCCAATGGCGGCGGAAGAGCTCCTCGAGCGCATCGGCGGACCCGCGCTGCGCCTCTCGGATCAGCGACCCCTCGCGGCGGCTGCGCAGCGGCCCCGGCCGCGGCAGGCTCGTCAGGCGCTCGGAGAGCGGGTCTACGCTCATCGCCAACGGCAATTGTCCCGGCCAAAGCAAGGCCACGGCTTCAGCCATCCCGCCCCCGCATCAGGGTGCCCGCGAGCCCGAGGATGGCCTGGCCGTGGCGGTCGGCGTGCAAAGGGCCGCTCGCCGGCAGCTCGACCACGAACGAGCTCGTGCCTCCGAAGCGGTGGTTCTGCCAGTTCGGGGCGGTCCCGGCCAGCCAGGGCAGGCGCCGAAACGGCTCCCCGGCAAGGCGAGCGTAGGTGCGAGCCGCCGGCACGCTCGGGCCCCAGGCGCGGACGAGCCGCTCGGCCTGCTGGTGAAACCAGATCGTCACATCGGGGCGCAGCCGCCGGATCAGCCGACGAGCCAGCCGAGACTCGGGCTCCGAGAAGGGCGCCGGGCCGGAATGCTCGGGATCGCCGGGTGCGCCGATCGGCCGCCAGCCGGAGGCGAAGTTGCGGTTAAGGTCGACGCCCCGGGCGTTGAGCCGGGTTCTGAGGGTGAGGCCGTCGGGGTTCAGGTTGCGGACGACGACCAGGTCACCGCCTTCGGGTCGGCGGCAGAAGTACGCCCGTCGCACGGCGGCGATGCCGGCGCACTCGTCGCCGTGGATGCAACCGATCGCCAGCACGATGGGCCCGGCGCTCCGACCGTTGCCGTCGTTCGGTATCCCGTTGACCGCGATTGCGTTGATCGGGCGACCGTCGGAGGAGTGCCCGATCGTCACGCTGGTGCGCCGAATGACATTGCGGCGCGGAGCAATCGCTCGTTCGAGCTTCGTCATCGCTCCGTGCGGCGGGGGCTCCGGCCGCGGACGGGCCGTGGGCGCCACCTCGGCCGGCGCGGCGCCGCCCCCGGAGCCCTGGACCCCGAGGGCGGCCACCGCAAGCCCGGCAAGCGCGAGCGCGATCAGCGGACCGGCTCGCACTCCCTGTCGCTCTCCTCGCCGCGGGCCTCGGCGTCGAGGCGGACGAGCCGTTCGAGCTCGGCCTCGTCGACCTCGTCGTCGCCGCGCCGGCGCCGGATCACCACCGCCGAGCAGGCGGCAGCCAGCAGTGCGACTCCCGCCGCGATCGCGGCCCACGGCGTCCCGCCTCCATCGTCGCTGCTCGTCGTGGCAGCAGTCGGCTCGGCTGGCGGCTCGCCGACCTCGAACGTGTCGAGGTTCACGCTCGCCACGGCCGCGCCGCGATCGACCACCGCCAGGCTCGACCCGTCCGGGCTCGGCTCGAGCCCTAGCCGGTAGACGTCGCGGAAGCCGGTGAGCGAGTCGAGGTCGATGCAGACCGCCGTGCCCCGCTGCGTGTCGAGCGCGTGGATGAACGGCGGGTGCTCGTTGCCCTCCATCGGGTCGTAGAGGGTGTAGGCCCAGCGGCCGTCCGGGCTCACCGCTCGCGTCTGCGGCAGGCCCGCCATCTCCTCGCCGCTCTCGTTCGGGTCGATGATCGGATCGGGCAACAGCCGGTCGCGCGCGAGGTCGTAGGCGCGGACCTGATACGAGGTCGGGTCGCGCGGGTCGGTGTAGCGGATCAGGTACATCGTCCGCCCGTCGGGCGAGAGCGCGTCGAAGCTGAAGTCGCCCGGGAGCGTGATCTCGCCGCGCAGCTTGAGGCGCTCGGCGTCGAACTCGGCGAACGTCGTCTGCTGACGCGGAAACGTCGTTCGCGGCCTGATCAGGACCAGGGTGCGGCCGTCGGCGGAGAGCCCGCTCGCAGTGCCGTCATAGGCGACCAGCGGGATGCCGTAGACGCCGTTGAGCCCGGTCGAGCGTTGGATTTCTCCGGTCCCGGTCGCGATCCGGAGCACCTCGGTGTCGCCACCGGTGCGGACAGTGTCATAGCTCCAGCCGACTGTCGCGTAGCTCCATGACCCGTCAGGGCTCCGCACGCCGGCGTTCTCGGCGCCGTCGAGCGGCAGTGGCAGGCCATCGCCCGAGGCGGCGGGTGCGAGCAGCGCGCACGCCGCCAGCGCAACCCCCGACCCGAGCACCGATCGCAGCTTCGAAGACATCTCGCTCCTCCTCGTGTGGATGGACCGTCGCCGGGGATACGGCTGCAAGTGGGCGGCAGGTCCCGCGCTGCCGTGCCTGGGTACTGTGCTACTTGACTAGAACACAAGAGAGCGCTACTGTGTGCTCTAATGGCACAGACGGCTCACAGCGCATGGACGCCGTTCTCTGCTGATCCCGCCGACGAGTTGCCGGTTGGGATCCAGCTCGCCTGGCGCCTGCGGGCGTTGATAGCGGCCGGGCGGCTGGCCGGCGGTGAGCGGATGCCCAGCGTTCGCGCGCTTGCCGACTGGGCAGGGGTGAACGTGAACACGGTGCGCGGCGTCTACACGGGACTCGAGGAAGCGGGTCTGATCGTCACCCGCCACGGCTCAGGAAGCTTCGTCGCCGACGGCGCAGCGGGATCGCCGGAGGTCGAGCGGATCGCCGCGGAGGCGATCGAAGCCGCGCACGACGCCGGCGTCGATCCGCGCGACGTCGCGATCGCCACCCTCGTCGCCTCGGCGCTACCGGAGGCGCTCGCCGAGGGCCTGCCCGCGGAGCTCGCGGAGGAGGATGAGCACGCAGGAGAGGAGGAGGTGCCGCCGGTGCCCGACCTCGAGCAGCTCGCGGCCGAGCTCGACCTCGACGACTCCTGGCTTGAGGCCGACGACCTCGGCGCGCGGCGCGAGCTTCGGCGGCAGATCGGCCGGCTCGAGGCACAGCTTGCGAGCTACAGCCGCGATCTCGAGACCCTCGCTCGGCCTCGCCGCCTGAATCCGCCCGAGCCGCGGATCGCGACCGTCGCCGAGCTCGAGCGCACCCGCGACGCGCTCCTGCGACAGCTCGGCGACGCGCGCGCCGAGGCCGCGAAGCGCGCCCGCCGCGAACGGCGCGCCCGCGAGGTCCGCGACGCGATGGTGGCCGATCCGCAGAGCCACCGCTGGGAGGTCGTCTCGGCCGCCGAGACCGGCGAGGACGGCTGCAAGCAGTGGGAGGTCGGCCCACGCCTGGGCCCGCTCGGCTCGCTGATGAGCTGGTGGCGGGTTCGGGTCTCGGGAGGATGCCCGTTAGCCGCGCCGCTGGCGGCGGCACGAGGCATCGGAGGGACCGCTGGCAATGGTCAGAGCAGTAGCCGATAGGGCATTCCTGCCCGCGAAATCCCTCTTCGAGCAGGTCGGGAACATGATCGTCCTGACTGCGAAGACGGTCGCGGCCACGCTTCGTCCGCCGTACCCGTACGGCGGCGAGTTCATCAGCCAGTTCCTGTTCGCACTCCAGCTCTGCTGGTTTCCGATGGCGGTCTCGATGGTGGCGGTCAGCTTCGGCGCCCCGGGGCTGCAGGCGGCCAACTTCCTCAGCCTGTTCGGCGCCCTGGACCGCCTCGGCGGCTTCTTCATCTTGGCCTCGGTGCGCGAGTTCGCCCCCTTTGTCACCGCGATCATCGTCGCCGGGGTCGCCGGGACCGCGATAACCGCCGACCTCGGGGCGCGCAAGATCCGCGAGGAGCTCGACGCGCTGCAGGTGCTCGGCGTCGACCCGATCAAGAACCTCGTCGTGCCCAGGTTCCTGGCCCTGATGCTGATCACCGGATTGCTCGACGTCTACGCGATCCTGTTCGGGATCTCGGGCGGCCTGATCGCCGAGGTGATGTACGGGCAGCCGCTCGGGGGCTTTCTGGCCACCCTGTTCAACAACGCCTCGGTCACCGATCTGTGGGCGTCGCTGGTCAAGTGCACCGCCTTCGGAGCCATCGTCGCGGTCGTCTGCTGTTACAAGGGGATGAACGCCTCCGGCGGCCCGGAGGGCGTCGGCCGGGCGGTCAACGAAGCGGTTGTGACGGCGTTGCTCGCCGTCTTTGCCTTCAACTACGTTTTCACGCAGACGCTCTTGGCTACCCACCCCGAGATCTCGGTGATCAAGTGACGGGAGACCTCGTGACCCTGCGAAGCACCCGGGCCAGGCCGCGCGAGCGACTGGCGGGCGCCTTCGTCCTCATGGTGCTCGGCTGCGCCTGCCTCGCCTTCTGGATCGGGATCCCGGTCGCGATCCTCTGGGCGCTGGGCGAGCTGACCGACTCGGGCACCACCCACTTCCTCGCCGCAGTTTTCGGGATTCCGTTCGCGATGGCGGCTTTCTCGCCGGTGCTGTTCTGGCTCAACGGCCTTTACCTGCGGGTCAGTGGAGTGCTCGCGCGACTGGCCGAGGACGAGGAGGAGGCGGGCTGGCGCCGGCGCGTGGGCGGCCCGCTCGAGCCGATGCTGATCGTCTCGCTCGTGGTCGCGCTGGTAGCGCTGTTCGTCTGGTTCTTCGTCTTCGCCGAGAATCCGCCGCGCCAGGTGATCTAGATTCTCGTCCCCTGAGGATCTTCAGTGGCATCCAGCCGACCGGGCGCAAGCACCTCGGCAACTACATCGGCGCGATCCGCCAGTACGTCGAGGGGCAGGAGCGCGGCGATGCGATCTACTGCATCGTCGACCTGCACGCGATCTCGGTCGCCTACGGGCCGGCGGACCTGCGCGAGCGTCTCTACGACACGACCGCGATCCTGCTCGCGGCTGGGCTCGACCCGCAGCGCTGCATCCTCTTTCGCCAGTCCGACGTCCGCGAGCACACCGAGCTCTGCTGGCTGCTCTCGGCGGTCACCGCGCACGGCGACCTCAACCGCATGCACCAGTTCAAGGAGAAATCGGGCAAGCAGCGCGAGCTGGTCTCGGCGGCGCTCTTCTTCTACCCGGTCCTCCAGGCCGCCGACGTGCTCGCCTACAAGGCCGGCGAGGTGCCGGTCGGCGAGGACCAGCGCCAGCACGTCGAGCTGATGCGGGAGATCGCCCGTCGCTTCAACGAGCGTTTCGGCGAGATCCTGGTCGAGCCCGAGCACAGGATCCCCGAGGTCGGCGCGCGGATCATGGACCTCCAGGAGCCCGGCTCGAAGATGGCGACCACGGGCGGCACCGAGCCCGGCACGGTGTACGTGCTCGACGAGCCCGACGCGGTGGGCAAGAAGGTGATGAGCGCGGTCACCGACTCGGGTTCAGAGGTCGCCCGCGGCGAGGGGAAGGCGGGGATCGAGAACCTGATCGAGATCCTCGCCGCCGTCCGCGGCGTTGCACCGCCCGAGATCGAGGCCGAGTACGCGGGCTCCGGCTACGGCGACTTCAAGCGCGCGGTCGCCGATGCGCTGGTCGACTACCTCGCCCCGGTCCGCGAGCGCTATGCGGAGCTGCGCGCCGACGAGGCTGCGCTCGAGGCGGTGCTCGAGTCCGGGGCCGAGAAGGCGCGCGCGATCGCCGCGGTCACGCTGGCCGAGGTCCGCGACGCGATGGGCGTCGGGCCCGCTCTTTAGGCTTGCCGCAATGAGAGCCGCCGAGCTCGACCTGGACCTCGATGTCTTCGCCGGGCCCTTCGACCTGCTGATGACGGTCGTCCTGCGCGAGGAGATCGCCCTCGCCGAGGTCGAGCTGGGCGAGATCGTGATTGCCTACCTCGAGCACGTCGAGGAACAGGGAGACCTCGACCTCGAGGCGGCGACCGAGTTCCTGGTCCTGATCGCGTCGCTGCTCGAGCTCAAGTCACGGCTGCTGCTGCCCGCGCCCGAGGAGGACGAGCTCGCGCTCGGCCCCGCCGAGGCGGCGGAGGAGCTGCTCGCGAGGATGCTCGAGTACCGCCGCTACCGCGACGCCGCCGCCCATCTCGCCGAGCTCTTCTCCGACGGCCGCCGCTACCTCTACCGCGCCGCGCCGCTGCCACCCGAGCTGCGCCGCGTGGCTCTCGACGCCGCCCGCCCCTCCTACGAGCCCGAGCTGCTCGCGGCCTCGATCGGCGACCTCCTGCGCGTCCCGCCGCAGCCCGACACCAGCCACATCCGCCCGACCGTCTCGCTCGAGAAGCGCCTCGGGGTTCTGCGCGACCTGCTCGTCGCTCGCAGCAGCGTCGACTTCGACGAGGCGTTCGGGGACGAGGACCGGCTGACCCAGGCGGTGACCCTGTTCGCTCTGCTCGAGATGCACAAGCGCGGCGAGGCGAGCTGGAAGCAGAGGGGCACGTTCGGGCCGATAACGATCGAGGCGGCATGAGTACAGCGCTCGAGCAGATCGTCGAGGCGCTGCTCTTCCTCGCGCCCGAGCCGGTGAGCACCGCCGAGCTCGCCGAGGCCTGCGATGTGACCGAGGCCGAGATCGATCGCGCGCTCGACCTGCTCGGCGCCGCGCTCGCCGGGCGCGGGGTGGTCCTGCGCGAGGTCGCCGGCGGCCACACGCTCGCCGCCCACCCCGACGCAGAGGAGGCTGCCCGCCGTCTGCTCGCCAAGCCGAAGACTCCGCCGCTGACCCAGGCGCAGGCGGAGACCCTGGCGATCGTCGCCTACCTGCAGCCCGTCTCGCGCCCCGAGATCGCCCGCATCCGCGGCGTCTCCTCGGAGTCGGCGGTGCAGACGCTGACCGAGCGCGGCCTGATCGAGGAGTCGGGGCGGTCGCGCTTCGGCGCGGTGATCCACCGGACCACGCCGCTCTTCGAGCGCCTCTTCGGCCTCGCCGGGCTCGACCAACTTCCCGACCCGGCCGGCTTCGACCCGACCCCGGAGGTCGAGGCCGAGCTCCGTGAGCGGCTGCTGCGGGCTGGCGAGCAGCGGGCGAGCTGACCACTGGCGCATGGGGCGTACGCTGTACCGATGAGGGAGGCGGCGCCAGTGATCGCGCTTGGAGTCATTGCCGCGGTGGTTGCCGCGGTGCCCGCAACGGGCGTGGCGCTCCCGAAGGCGCCAGTACCCGGGTACGCCGATCGCATGGACGGCGCCGTGATCGCGGTCGCCGTCGCGCCACGAGGCGAGCGGCTGGCGGCAGCCCGCGCGCAGGGCCTCGACGTCGATGCCGGGCTGGCCACGATCGAGGTCTGGACGCGCGACACGAACGCGGCCGCCGACGCGGTCCTGGGCGCCGGGGGGATCGTCACTTCCGCCGCACCGGGAATCCTCGAGGCCGAGGTGTCGCCCCGCTCGCTGCGTGGGCTGGGCCTCGATCCGGCGATCGGCCGCCTCGCCGCGCCGGCGCCGATCGCGCTCGAGGCGATCGGCGGCGAGGGCGTCGCCGACACCGGTGCGGACGCCGCGCACGCCGCCGGGATCAGCGGCGCCGGGGTGAAGCTCGCGGTCATCGACGGCGGTTTCGCCGGTTACACCACGCGCCAGGCCCAGGGCGACCTGCCCGCGACGCTGGTGACCCAGAACTACTGCGACACGGGCTTCACCACGAGCACCGACCACGGCACCGGAGTCGCCGAGATCGCCCACGAGGTCGCACCGGGCGCCGAGCTCTACCTCGTCTGTATCGACGGGGCCCCCGATCTCGCCGCCGCCGAGTCGTACCTCGAGGCCCAGGGCGTGCGCGTCGTCAACCACTCCATCTCCCACTTCAACACCTCGCGCGGCGACGGATCGGGGGTCGCCGGCACGCCCGACGACACGGTCGAACGGGCTCGGAACGCCGGAATCTTCTGGGCCAACTCGTCGGGGAACCGCGCTCAGCGCCATTGGGGCGGGGCCTTCAACCCCGGCGGGGGGTCGGCGAGCATCCACGACTGGGTCGCGGGGGACGAGCGCAACGTGTTCACGAACGTGAGTGGCACGTCGTGCGTCGCGTTGAGGTGGGACGCGTGGCCGGTAACCAGCCTCAACCTCGATCTGTACCTGTTCGACGGCGCCACCCTGATCGACAGCTCGACCACAATTCAGAACGGAAACGACCCGCCGATCGAGAGCGCCTGCGTCTCCGGCGCGGCGACCGTCGGGGTCGAGGTGCGGCGCGTCGGCACGACGGCGACGCCGCAGATGGACGCCTACATCACCGGCAGCCCCACCTTCGAGCGCAGGGTCCCGGCGGGCAGCGTCACCGAGCCGGCATCGGCGCCCGAGGCGATCGCCGCCGGCGCCTTCTGCTTCGGGAACGACCTGCTCGAGCCCTTCAGCTCGCAGGGCCCGACGATCGACGGCCGCATCAAGCCCGACCTCTCCGGCCCCGACGGGGTCTCCAACGCCACCTTCGGCCTCTTCAACGGCACCTGCGCCAACGATGCCGGAGAGGACGGCTTTTACGGCACCTCGGCCTCGTCACCGCATCTCGCGGGCGCGGCGGCGCTGGTGCGCCAGGGCTCAGCCGCAACCCCGGCGCAGGTTGAGGCGGCGCTCGAGGGCTCGGCGCGCGACCTCGGCACGCCCGGCCCCGAGAACCAGTTCGGCGCCGGGGGCATCGACCTCGACCTCGGACTGCCCGACCTCGTCCTCGACGCCGAGAAGCTGAAGCTGAAGGCCGGCCGCAAGAAGACCGCCGGCCTGACGATCGAAAACGACGGGCCGCTGCCCGGCCCGATGCAGCTCACCGGCCCCCGCCGGCTGCCCGGAGGGCTCTCGTTCAAGTACTTCCTCGACGGGACCAACGTCACCGGCGAGGTCACGAACGGCTCCTTTGTTCGCGACCTGGCGTTCCTCGACACGCTTGAGCTGACCGTGAAGATGCGGGCGCGCAAGCGCGCCAAGGGCAAGCGCTTCGCGGACTTCTTCACCGAGAACGCGGCCGACCCGTCGCGCGGCGACGCGGCCACGCTGCGGGTCAAGATCAAGAAGCGGAAGAAGTAGCGGCACCCGAGGCTTCCCGCTAGCGTCGCCGCATGCGGCTGGCCAAATACCTCGCCCACTCGGGCGTCGCCTCCCGGCGTCGCGCCGAGGAGCTGATCGGCGACGGCCGCGTTCGGGTCGCCGGCGAAGTGGTGACCGATCCGGCGCGCGATGTCGACCACGACAGCGGGGTCGAGGTCGACGGGCGCGCGGTGAGCCCGGAGGGGCGTGAGGTCTGGATGCTGAACAAGCCCGCCGGGGTGATCTCGACCGCGCGCGAGCCCGGCCGGCGGCGTGCCGTGACCGACCTGATCGACTCGAAGCGGCGGCTGTATCCGGTCGGGCGGCTCGACGCCGACTCGACCGGCCTGATCCTGGTCACCAACGACGGCGAGCTCGCCAACCGGCTCACCCACCCGCGCTATCAGGTGCCCCGCACCTATCGGACCCGCCTGCGCCGGCCGCCGGCCGACTCCGACCTGCTGCGCCTTCGGCGCGGGGTCGAGCTCGACGACGGCCCGACGGCGCCGGCGCGCGTGCGCCGCGTCTCTCCGCGCGTGGTGGAGATCACGATCCACGAGGGACGCAACCGCCAGGTCCGCCGGATGGCCGAGGCGATCGGCAACGACGTGGTCGAGCTTCGGCGGATCGCCTTCGGACCGCTTCGCCTTGGTGACCTCGCCGAGGGCCAGTCGCGCCGGCTTCGGAACTCCGAGCTGCGGCGGCTCTGGAAGGATGGCCCCCGATGACCGGCGGAGAACGCCTGTGGGGAGTTCGGGGCGCGGCCCAGGCCGCACGCAACGACGCCGAGTCGATCCGCGCCGCGACCCGGGCGCTGATGAGCGAGCTGATCGAGCGAAACGGCCTCGAGCCGCAGAGCTTCGTCAGTGTGATCTTCACCTGCACCGACGACCTCGACGCCGAGTTCCCCGCGGTCGCCGCGCGCGAGCTCGGGCTCGACCGCGTGCCGCTGCTGTGCAACCGCGAGATCGACGTGCCCGGGGCGATGGAGCGGGTGATCCGCGTGCTCGCCCATTACTACGCGCCCGCCGACCACGAGCCCGCCCACGTCTACATCGGCGAGACGCGGAGGCTGCGTGCCGACCTGCACAGCGCGCAATGAGTGTGAGCTTTGCCAAGAAGCTCGCCGCGATCCCCGGCTATCAGGCCGGCGTCCCCGCCGGCAAGGCGCCCGAGGCGATCGTCGACTCTCAGATCGCCCAGCTCGCCTCCAACGAGTCCCCCTGGGGCCCGCACCCGGCGGTGGTCGAGGCGATCGCGCGTGCCGCGAGCGCCTCGAACCGATACCCGGACCCGGCCGCCACCCTGCTGCGGCGCCGGATCGCCGAGCGCCACGAGACCGACCCGGCGGGCGTTGCGGTCGCGAACGGCTCCTGCGAGGTGCTGCTCGCCGCCGCGCTCGCGCTCTGCGAGCCCGGGGCCGAGCTCGTCTACGCGTGGCCGTCGTTCTCGATCTATCCGTACCTGGCGCCGCTCTCGGGCGCCCGTGAGATCCGTGTCCCGCTCACCGACGGGGGCGTCCACGACCTCGACGCGATGCTGGCCGAGATCACGGCGGCGACCCAGCTGCTGATCGTCTGCAACCCCAACAACCCGACCGCGACCCACATCCCGGCGGCGCGGATCGCCGAGCTGCTCGACCGGCTGCCCGGCCACGTCACCGTGATCGTCGACGAGGCATACGCGGAGTTCCAGCTCGACGACGACCCCGACGCCACCGCGGACCTGCGCCGCGACTTCCCAAATCTGGTCAGCATGCGGACGTTCTCAAAGGTCTACGGGCTGGCCGGGCTGCGGGTCGGCTACGCGCTCTGCGCGCCCGGGTTCCGCGCCGCGGTCGACGCCGTGCGCCAGCCGTTCAGCGTCAACGCGGTCGCCCAGGCCGCGGCAGCGGAGGCGGTCCGCCACCAGGACGACGTCATGCAGCGGGTCGAGCGGACGATCGTCGAGCGGGTCGGGGTCGAGGAGGGCGTGCGCGAGCTCGGACTGGAGACGCCCGACTCGCAGGCGAACTTCTCCTGGATCTCGCTCGGCGACCGCGACGAGGCCGAGGTCGTCGCCGCGCTGGGCGAGCAGGGAATCGTCGTCCGCGCCGGCACGCCGCTCGACGGACCCGGCCACATCCGCGTCACCTACGGCACCTCGGAGCAGAACCGGCGCTTCCTCGACGCGCTCGCGGACGCGCTCTGAGCTAGCACGCGGCAATCGTCCGGCGCCGCTTTGATGCGCTCGTCTGGGGAAGCGCCGGTGCCGGCGTGATCGTCGCGGCACTGCTTGTGATCCCGTGGCTGCTATCGGCTCAGGCCTGAGCGCATGCGTTCGCCGAGCGAGACCTGCACCGGGTCGAGATCCGGGCGTCCCCCGACAACACCAGGAGCCGCGCGATTCCCGAGCGCCATGTGGCTACCTGCCGTTGCTCGAGAAGTGCTGGTAGTCCTTGACCCCGCCCGACCAGTAGCCGCCCCATTCCCAGCCGGCCCTCTTTGCGAACGCCTCGACCACCTCGTCGCCGGCGTGAACCATGCCCTCGGCGTTGCGCGAGCGGTCGACGTAGGGCTCGCCGGCGGGCGGCGAGACGTGTGAGCCCGAGACGTAGGGGTTCTCGACCGGGTTGATGTCGATCGCGCGGCCGTAGGCGTGCATCGACCAGCGCGTCGTCCCGGCGACGAAGCGGCAGTTGAAGGCGGACGTGTTGTCCGCGGCAAGCGAGCGGCGGTCGTCGGCGCCGTAGCGGTCGATCAGCTCCATGCGGCGGATCGGGTAGTGCTTGTTGAACAGGCGCTTGAGCACCCTCAGGATCGCCCGGTCCTGCGTGCGGTGGACGATCACCCGCCCGCGGTGCAGGTCGCCGTCGAATCCCCAGTGGCTGAGCTCGAGCAGGCGCAGCTTGCGGTGGTGCACCGGGCAGCCGCGATGCCACGAGCTGCCGACGATGCGTTCCTGGATCCGGCCGTCGATCGGCTCCGAGCTTCCCTCGAACGCGGCCTGACCCGCACCGGCCGTGGAGAGGGCGATGGCGGCGAGGACGGCAAGCACGGTCGCATGGTAGGCGCGCGGCTTGCCCTTTTGGCCGCAAGCTGGTACAAACCGCGGCGATGGATCGCATTGGCACGCCGGCTCTCTCGACCGCCCCCACGGGGCCCGAGTCGCGTGCGTGGTCCTCGTATTACTGGCGATTTAGCTAGGCGTCCGGCCCGGCCGAAAGGCCCGTGACCAAGAAGGAAACCCACGACCGGACGCCGTAAGAGCTAGACCTACGACCAGACCACCGGTAATACCGCGGAGACTCAGAAGATGATGATCGTGATGAAAGAGGGGGCGACGGAGGAGCAGATCTCCCACGTCGTCGAACGAATCGAGGAGGTGGGCTGTTCGGCTCACCTCTCGCAGGGCGAGCTGCTGACCGTGATCGGCGCGATCGGCGATCGCGACCGGGTCGCATCGCTGGGGCTCGATGGAGCGCCGGGGGTCGACCATCTGGTCCCGATCCTGAAGCCCTACAAGCTCGCCTCGGCGCAGTTCAAGAAGGGCGAGCGGACCGTGGTCGAGGTCGACGGCCGCCGGATCGGCGGCGAGCACTTCGGACTGATCGCCGGCCCGTGCACGGTCGAAAGCCGCGAGCAGCTGCTCGAGACGGCACGCGTCGTGAACGAAAACGGCGCCGCGATGCTGCGCGGTGGCGCCTATAAGCCGCGAACCTCGCCGTACAGCTTCCAGGGCCTCGGGGTCGAGGGCCTGCGGCTGCTCCAGGAGGCCAAGGAGGAGACGGGACTCCCGATCGTCACCGAGCTGATGGACGTGCGCGACGTCGCCGACGTGGTCGAGGTCGCCGACGTGATCCAGATCGGCGCTCGCAACATGCAGAACTACAGCCTGCTCGCCGAGGCCGGCCGCTCGGGCAAGGCGGTGCTGCTCAAGCGCGGGCTCTCCTCGACCCTCGACGATCTGCTGATGGCGTCGGAGTACGTGCTCAAGGAGGGCAATCCGAACGTGATGCTGTGCGAGCGCGGAATCCGCACCTTCGAGACCGCCTACCGGTTCACCCTCGACCTGCTCGCGATCCCGGCGCTGCGCGAGCTCACCCACCTGCCGGTCGTCGTTGACCCCAGCCACGCGCCCGGGCGGCGCGACTGGGTCGGGCCGATGTCGATGGCGGCCGCCGCCGCCGGCGCTGACGGGATCCTGGTCGAAGTGCACAACGATCCCGAGCACGCGATCTGCGACGGGCCGCAGGCGCTCGCGACCGAGGTCTTCGCCGACTACGCGGAGCAGGTCCGGCGTGTGGCGGAGGTTGCGGGCAAGGAAGTCTCGACCGTCTAGGGACGGTTGTCTGACGTGAAGATCGCCGTCCTCGGCGTCGGGCTGATCGGCGGTTCGATCGGGCTCGCGGCACGGCGCCGGCTCGAGGCCGAAGTCGCCGGGTTCGACCCCAACGCCGCCAACCTGGCGCTCGCGGTCGAGCTCGGTGCCCTCGACGCTCCCGCCACCTCGGTCGCCGACGCCGTCGTGGATGCCGATGTCGTCTTCTGCGCGGCCCCGGTCGGGGCGCTTCGCGAGCTGGTCACCGAGGCGCTCGCCGCCAGCGGCGCTGGCACCGTCGTCACCGACGTCGGCTCGACCAAGCGCGCCCTGATCGAGGGCCTGCCGGCGCAAGCCGACGGCTCGCGCTTCATCGGCGGCCATCCGCTCGCCGGCGCCGAGACGGCCGGGGTCGAGAACGCACGCGCCGAGCTGCTCGAGGGCGCCCGCTGGTATCTGACTCCGACCGAACGCTCGAGCGGCCTGCTCTACGACCGCCTTCAGCGCACGGTCGCCGACCTCGGCGCTCGCCCGCAGGCGATCGACGCCGAGACGCACGACCGGGTCATGGCGACGGTCAGCCACCTCCCGCACGTGCTCGCCAACGTGCTCGTCCGCGAAGCCGCCGCGGCGCTCTCGGAGGAGTCCGAGCGCCTGCCCGAGGTCGGGACGAGCTTTCGCGACACCACCCGGGTCGCGGGCGCCAACCCGACGATCTGGCGCGACATCTTCGCCACCAACCGCGACGCCGTCGCCGCCGAGATCGACTCGGTCGGTGAGCGGCTGCGCGAGGCCGCCGAGCTGATCCGCTCCGGCGACGCCGATGCGGTCGCCGAGTGGCATCGCTCCGCGGGGGACGACCGCCGCCGCCTGCTCGAGTCCGACCTGATCGGCGGCGACCTCTGCGAGCTGCGGATCGGGGTCGAGAACCGGCCCGGGACCGTCGCCGAGATCGCGCTCGCGCTCGGCCACGCGCAGGTCAACATCGAGGACATGGCCCTCTATCCGGCGCCCGACATGCGCACCGGAGCGATCTCGGTCTGGATCGCCGGCACCCAGGAGGCCGAACGCGCCTCGGGCGTTGTCCGCGAGCTCGGGCACACGGTCGCGATCGTCGCCGGAAGCGAGCGATGACCCGCTTCGCGCCGGCGGGGCCGCTGCGCGGCACGCTCGCGCCGCCGCCCGACAAGTCGATCTCCCACCGGGCGGCGATCGTCGCCGCGATGGGGGAGGGGGAGATCACGATCAGCGGCTACCTGGACGCTGCCGACACACGGGCGACGCTCGAGGCGGTGCGGGGGCTCGGAGCGACGGTCAATGAGGGGGGCGGGGAGGGGAGGGTTGACGAGAAACTCTCGGATACCGAGAGTAAGTCGTCAACGGCGCTCGACCTCCGGATCCGCGGGGTCGGCCTGCGCGGCGCACAGCCCTCCCTGATTGACGTCGGCAACGCCGGCACCCTGCTGCGCATCCTTCCCGGCTGGTTGGCTGGCCAACCGCAGGGCGAGTGGATGCTCGATGGCGACGATTCGATCCGACGGCGCCCCGTGGACCGGATCGCCGAGCCGCTGCGGGCGATGGGTGCCGAGATCAGCGCCCGTGAGGACCGCCTCCCGCCCCTCACGATCCACGGGTCCGAGCTGCACGGGATCGAGTACCGCCTCCCGGTCGCCAGCGCGCAGGTGAAGTCGTGTCTGCTGCTCGCCGGCCTGCTCGCCGAGAGCCCGACCGCGGTGATCGAGCAGCGCCCGACACGCGACCACACCGAGCGCATGTTGCGCGCCGCCGGCGCTTCGGTGACGACGGAGAACGCCGGCACCCCGGTGACGATCCACGGTGACCTGCCCGCTCAGCGGATCACGGTTGAGCCCGCCGCGCGCCTCGAGCCCGGCGAGATCGTGGTGCCGTCGGACTTCTCCTCCGCCGCCTTCCCGCTCGTCGCCGCGGCGATCGTCGGCGGCAGCGAGGTACGGCTCGAGTCCGTCGGCATCAACCCGGGCAGGATCGGGCTGCTCGGGATCCTGTCCCGTATGGGTGCTGCGATCGAGGTGATCGAGACCGCGGCCGCCGGGCGCGAGCCGGTGGCGACGATCGTTGCCCGCTCGGGCCCACTCCAGGGCACCCGCGTCGGCGCCGGCGAGGTCCCGCTGGCGATCGACGAGCTGCCGCTCGTCGCGCTCGCCGCCTGCTTCGCCGACGGCGACACGGTCGTCTCAGGTGCCGAGGAGCTGCGCCACAAGGAATCGGATCGGATCGCCACCGTGGTCGACGGCCTGCGCGGGCTCGGAGCCGAGATCGAGGCGACCGGCGACGGCTTTGCGGTCACCGGCACCGGTGGCCTGCGCGGGGGCACGCTCGATGCTGCCGGCGATCACCGCCTGGCGATGCTCGGCGCGATCGCTGGCATCGCGTCGGCCGAGGGGGTCGAGGTGGCGGGCTTTGACGCCGCCGAGGTCAGCTACCCCGGATTCGCGGACGACGTCGCGCGGCTGCTCAGACCGGCCTGATCTCCCCCAGCGCCGGGCCGCTCTGGGCGTTGTCCCAGTCGATCGCGATCTTCGCCGGGTCGGTGGGATCGATCTTCACCGGCAGCTCGACGCCGGCGTCAGTGGCACCGCCGCCGGCGCCAGGTACTCGTTCGCGACCCGGTAGGGCGCGTCGGTCCGCGGGTGCACCTCGAGGTCGAGGGTCAAGTTGAACCAGGTGGCGCCGCGCTCGGGAGTGCCCATCTCACGGATGATCGCCTTGCCCGGCTTGCCCTCGGCCAGCAGCCGACCCGAGTCGGCCTGCTGGGCGTTCATCTGCTCAACCGTCTCGCGCATCTGGCCGACCATCTCACCCATGCTCGGGGTCGGCGTGTTGCGCTTCAGCTGCTGGGCCTCGCGGGTGAGCTTGAACATGTCCTTGAACATGCCCAAGATCAGGAACCGCCGGAACGCTGGCTCGGGTGGCCGTCGCCCGGCCACGGCGAGAGCACCAGCAGCAGCCGCGCGTCCTCGGTCGCGGCGACCTGGTGTCGCTCGTTGGGGTCGAAGGCGGCGAGCAGGCCGGCGGCGCCGGCAACGGTGTCGCCGCCGGGCTCGGTGATCTCGATCGAGCCCGAGATCACCAGCAGCCAGGCGCGCTCGTGGACCTGATGCTCGCCAAGGCGCTCGCCGGCCGGCAGCTCGAGCACGATCGCCCGGCCCTCGTCGTCGGAGGACAGCACCTGCGGGTGGTGCCGGTCCACCGCGAGGGCGTCGATCTGCCAACTCTCCATCTCCTGAAGCCTATCCTCACCGCCGCCATGGTGATTGCGATCGACGGCCCCGCCGGGGCCGGGAAGTCAACGGTAGCCCGCGGTCTCGCCGCCGCGCTCGGTTTCACCTATCTGGATTCTGGTGCGATGTACCGCAGCGTCGCACTCGCGGCGCAGCGCGCCGGCGTCGACCTCGACGACCCGGAAGCGGTGGCTGAGGTCGCCCGAGGGCTCGAGATCACGCTCGACGGGTCGTCGGTGCGGCTCGGCGGCGAGGACGTCACCGAGGCGATCCGGGCTCCCGAGGTCTCGGCGGCCGCATCACGGGTCTCGGTGCATCCAGGGGTTCGCGAGGCGATGGTCGAGCGCCAGCGCGAGCTGATCGGCGCAGGCGGCTACGTCGCCGAGGGCCGCGACATCGGCACCGTCGTCAGCCCGGATGCGCCACTGAAGGTCTTCCTCGTTGCAGCCGACGCCGAGCGCGCCCGGCGCCGTGCGGCGCAGACGGGCGAGCCGGTGGCCGAGGTGCTCGCCGCGCAGGGCGAGCGCGACGCCCGCGACCGCGCCCGCGAGCATGGTGCACTGCGGCCCGCGCCGGACGCGATCGAGCTCGACACGACCGCGCTCGGCGTCGATCAAGTGGTCGAGCGGGTGGCCGAGCTCGCGCGCGAGCGCGGGCTCGCCTGAGGAGCGACGGCGATGGCTCCCCGGCTGCCGCGAATCGCCGTCGTCGGCTTTCCCAACGTCGGCAAGTCGACCCTGGTCAACCGGCTGCGCGGCGGGCGCGAGGCCGTGGTCCACAAGCAGGCCGGAGTGACCCGTGACCGAAAGGCGCTCGAGTGCGAGTGGAACGGGATTCGCTTCGACCTCATCGACACCGGAGGTGTCGACCTCGAGGCCGAGGACTCACTGTCGCGCTCGGTCCAGGGGCAGGCCCGCGAGGCGATCGCGGACGCCGACGCGGTCGCGCTCGTCGTCGACGTTCGCGCCGGGCTGCGCCAGGGCGACGCGGAGGTTGCCGAGATCCTGCGCCGCGCCGACCTGCCCGTGGTGGTGGTCGCGAACAAGGCCGACTCGGCGAACGAGGAGCCGCTGGTGGCGGACTTCTACGCGCTCGGCCTCGGCGAGCCGATCGGCGTCTCGGCGACCCACGGCCGCGGCACCGGCGACCTGCTCGACCGGCTCGCAGAGCACGCCCGTGAGGCGGCCGTCGAGCTGCCTGAGGAGGGTGAGGACTCGGTTGCCCTCGCGGTGATCGGGCGCCCGAACGTCGGCAAGTCCTCGCTCGTGAACGCGTTTCTCGGCGCCGAGCGGGTGATCGTCTCCGAGCTCGCGGGGACGACGCGCGACGCGATCGACACTCCGCTCGAGTTCGACGGCCGGGCGCTGACGCTGATCGACACCGCCGGGATCCGGCGGCGGACGAAGGTCGCCGGCACCGTCGACTACTACGCCCAGCTTCGCTCCGAGCGCGCCGCCGAACGCGCCGACGTCGCCCTGGTGGTCTGCGATGCCGCCGCCGGGATCACCTCCGAGGACCTGCGAGTCGCCGAGCTGGCGATGAAGACGGGATGCGCGACGCTCGTCGCGCTCAACAAGTGGGATCTCGGCGAGGGGGATCTCGAGGACGCCAAGGCTCGACTGGCGAAGCGGATTCGCCAGCGCCCGCCGGTGGTCGCCTGCTCGGCGAAGACCGGCCGCGGCGTGCCGAAGCTGCTCGAGCGCGCGATCGCGCTCGCCGACCGGCGTGGCGAGCGGATCCCGACCCCGGAGCTGAACCGGTTCGTCGGCGAGGTCGTCGCCACCCGGCCGCCGCCGCAGAAGCGGGGGAAGCGGCTGCGGCTCTATTACGCGGCCCAGGTCGGCCGCCGGCCGCCGCGGATCGCGATCCAGGTCAACGACCGCCGCCTGATCACCCGCGACTGGGCGTACCACCTCGAAAACCGGGTCCGCGAGCAGTACGCGCTCGAGGGCGTGCCGCTGGTGATCGACTTCGTACCCCGAAGACAGAAGCGTCGCGCCCGCCGCGAAGCGCAGGTATAAGAACGGTCGTGCGACGTCTCCGCGGTCTCCGCTACTTCGCCTCCGACGTCCTGCACCTGCTCGCCAGGGTTCCGCGGGCCATCGGGCGGGGGTTCGGCGGCTTCTGGCGCGGGCTCTCGATCCACGCGCGTCGCCGGCTCGTCGCCGCCATCGGGGCGGTGCTGGTGCTGGTGCTCTTCCTCGGCGTCGCGGTGCCGAACCTGCCCTGCAAGTTTCCGGGCGGCGACTCCTGCCCGCCGGCCGACGACGCCGCCGAGCTGGTCCCGGGTGACGCGCTCGCCTACCTGCACGCCAACCTGGACCCCGAGTCCGAGCAGTACGAACGCGCGGCCGAGCTTGCCGGCGAAGTGCCGGTGTTCAGCGGTCAGATCGCCGACCGTGCCGTCGCCCAGATACCGGGACCAGGTGGGGGCAGCGCCGATTTCGAGCGCGACGTCCGCCCCTGGTTCGGCGGCGAGGCGGCGGTTGCCGTGGTCCGGGGAACGGGGCGGGCCGCCGAGCAGGTCGTGCTCCTGGAGGCCTCCGATTCCGGTGGCGCGACCGAGTTCGCGAAGCGAATCGCGGCGGGCACATCCGACATCGAGAGGTATCGGGGCGTCGAGCTGACCGCGGACAAGCGCGGTCTCGCGAGCGCCCAGACGGAGGGCTTTCTCGTGATCGGGCCACGCGACGGAGTGCGGGCCGTGATCGACACGGCGGGCGGCGCTGACTCTCTCGCCACCGAGCCGGTCGCCGAGGAGGTCCGCGCCGAGCTCCCCGACCATCGGCTGCTCGAGGCCTATGCGTCCGCGGAGGGGGTCGCCGAGCTGATTGCGGGCGCGCCGGGGACGCTCGGCTCGCTAACGCCGTTCATTTCGCCCGGTTCGACCCGTGGGGTCGGGCTGGCGCTGAGCGCCGACGGGGCGGGCGGGCTCGAGGTTGCCGTCCGCAGCGCTCTCGACCCGGAGCGGACCAAGTCGGACCCGGGGTTCTTCGCCGCCTTCCCGCCGTTCGAGCCCGGGCTGCCGTCGGAGCTCGCCGCGGACACGCTCGGTTACGTCGGGATCGGTGATCCGGCGAGCACCGTTCGCGGCCTGCTCGCCCAGGCAAGTGCTCAGGCGCCCGGGATCGCTGCCGGGTTCGAGGACTTGATCGCCGACCTGCGCCGTCAGGGCGAGGTGAACATCGAGCGCGAGCTGCTCGAGGCGCTTGGCGGCGAGGCCGCGTTCGCGCTCGAGCCGCGATCGGTCGCCGGGGGCGAGGCGCTTCCGTATCTGATGTTCGCCGGCGACGAGGTGGACGAGGAGCGCGCCCGTCGAGCGCTCGCCTCGCTCCAGGGGCCGCTCGTGGACGCCGTCGATCCCGGGGCCAACCGGCAGGCGCCCGTGTTCAGCCAGCGGGAGATCGCCGGTGTCGACGCGCGCAGCATGCGGATCTCACCGACGGTCGAGCTCACCTACGCGGTCTTCGACGAGCTTGCCGTGATTGCCACCGACCCCGCCGGCATCGCCAGCCTCGCCGACGGCGACGGTGGCCTCGACTCCGACGGGCTCTACGAGCGCGCCACCTCCGGGCTCTCGGACGAGGTCTCGCTGATCATCTTTCTCGACCTCGGTGCCCTGGTCGCGCTCGGCGAGCGGCTCGGGCTCGCCGAGGACCCGGTCTACGCGACGTTCGCGGGCGAGTTCCGCCGCCTCGAGGCACTCGGGTTCGCGGTCAGCTCGAACCAGGACCTGCTCCAGACCGATGCCCGCCTACTGCTCGCCGACTAACCTTATTCGCCGATGTCAGAGCAGCTGCCGGACAACCAGTACCTGTTCACCTCCGAGTCGGTCACCGAGGGGCACCCCGACAAGGTCGCCGACCAGATCTCCGACGGGGTCCTCGATGCCGTGCTCACCGATGACCCCTACGGGCGCGTCGCCTGCGAGACCCTGGTCAACACCGGCCTCGTCCTCGTCTCGGGCGAGATCTCGACCGAGACCTGGGTCGACATCCCCGAGATCGCTCGCGAGACGATCGGCCGGATCGGCTACAACGACGCCGACCTCGGCTTCTCGGCCGACTCCTGCGCGGTCATCAACGCGATCGACAAGCAGTCGCCCGACATCGCCCAGGGCGTCGACACGGCGCTCGAGGCGCGCACCGACCCGACCGACGACGACGAGCTCGACGTCGCCGGCGCCGGCGATCAGGGGATGATGTTCGGCTACGCGACCCGCGAGACCCCCGAGCTGATGCCGCTGCCGATCTCGCTCGCGCACAAGCTCGCCCATCGCCTCGCAGAGGTCCGCAAGGCCGACGTGGTCCCGTATCTGCGCCCCGACGGCAAGACCCAGGTCACGGTCCGCTACGAGAACGGGCTCCCGATCGAGGTCGAGAAGATCCTGATCTCGACCCAGCACCGCGACGGCGTCGACTGCGAGACGCTGATCCGGCCCGACCTCTGGGAGCACGTGCTGCACCCGATCCTGCCCGCCGAGCTATATGACGAGCGCAAGCTGAACACGAAGCAGAACTTCCTCGTCAACCCGACCGGCCGCTTCGTCATCGGCGGCCCGGTCGGCGACGCCGGGCTCACGGGACGCAAGATCATCGTCGACACCTACGGCGGGATGGCCCGACACGGCGGCGGCGCCTTCTCGGGCAAGGACCCCTCGAAGGTCGATCGCTCGGCGGCCTATGCCGCCCGCTGGGTGGCCAAGAACGTGGTCGCCGCCGGGCTTGCCGACCGCTGCGAGGTCCAGGTCGCCTACGCGATCGGGGTCGCGCACCCGGTCTCGGTGATGGTCGAGACCTTCGGCACCGAGAAGATCTCGCGCGCGCAGATCACCAGCCTGGTGCTCGAGCACTTCGACCTGCGGCCGGGCTCCTTCCGCGAGGAGCTGCGGCTGCATCGCCCGATCTTTCAGAAGACCGCCGCCTACGGCCACTTCGGCCGCGACGACCACGACTTCACCTGGGAGCGCGCCGACCGCGCCGAGGCCCTGCGCGAGGCCGCCGGGCTCGCCCCGGTGCAGAGCTCCGCCGCGCCGGCCTGACGGGTCGCCGCTACCGGGCTTCGCGCTCGCCGCTGGAGGCTGGCGCGCCGGCGGCGGTGTCGCCGAGGCCCTCGGGCGCGCCATGATGAGTGGCGCTGTCGACCATGTGGACGACGTCGGCCGGTTCCGCCACTCCGCCGAAGACGAAGTTGTAGTCGTCGCCGGCGGCGGTGTCGAAGTCGACGTCGCCGACCTGGAGCATGCGCTGGAGCACCGTCTGGTGGAAGTTGACGTTCTGGACCCGCTCGAGCCTCGTCTCCTGGATCGTGCGCGAGACGATCCCGCGCTTGATGTGCAGGCGCCGATTGGTGATCGTGTAGCTGGTCGCGACCCGCTTGACGAACCCGATCAGGATCGTCGCGGCGACGCCGACCAGGGCGATGATCGAGACCAATCCGGTGTCCGCGCCGCCGTCGCCGAGCCCGCCGACGAGGGCGACGATCAGGCAGACCACCGCGGTCGCCAGGATGCCCTTGATGTAGAAGTCGAGGATCGCCCGCCACGACGGGTGCCCCTCGTAGAGCACCTGCTCTCCCGGATGCAGCTTGGGCGCCACCGCCGCAAGTGTATCCGCGCCCGCCCCTAGCCTCCGCCCTGTGGACGAGATGTCGATCGCGAAGGTCGAACCGTTGACTTCGGCGCGCTCACTGCGCGGCCCGTTCGACTACCTGCTGCCGGAGCGGCTGGGCGAGGTGGGCGTTGGGACCGTGCTCCTGGTCCCGTTCGGGCGCCGGCGAGTGCTCGGGGTCGTCGTCGACCTCGCCGAGGACAGCGCCCTGCCCCCGGAGCGGCTCGCGGAGCCGATCGCCGCGCTCGAGGCGGGCGCCTCGCCCGAGCTGGTCCGGCTCGGGCTCTGGGTCGCGCGCGAGTACTGCTCGACGCCGGCACGCGGGCTCGAGCTCGTGCTGCCGCCTGGGACCGCGACCGCGCGCGGCCAGACGCCGCCCCGGCGCGAGACCGTGGCCGAGGCGACGGCCGCTGCACGAACGGCGCTCGAACGCGAGTCGGGGCTTGGACCACGCCAGCGTCGCGCGCTCGAGCTCCTGCTCGCGTCCGAAGCCGAGATCGCCTCAGCCGCCCTCGCTGCCGAAGGGGTCGGCCGCGACGCGCTTCGCCGGCTCGAGCGCCGGGGACTGGTGCGACTGAGCGAGCGCGAGGTCAGGCGCCGCCCGGCGATCCGCGACGTCGGCGCCCCGGCGCGGCCCGTCGCCTTAGACCCGGCTCAGCGCGCATCCGTCGAGCGGATCGTCGGCGCGCTGGACGGCGACGGCGGTGAGCTGCTGCTCCACGGTGTCACGGGATCGGGCAAGACCGAGGTCTACCTGGCGGCGGCCGAGGCGGCGCTCGACCGTGGCCTCGGCGCGATCGTCCTGGTTCCCGAGATCGCGATGACGCCGCAGGCCCTGAGCCGCTTCGACTCCCGCTTCGGCGACCGCGTGGCGATCCTGCACTCGCGGCTCGGGGCCGGCGAGCGGCGCGACGAGTGGCGACGGCTTCGTGACGGCGAGGCGCGGATCTGCGTCGGCCCGCGGTCGGCCGTGTTCGCCCCGATCGCCGGGCTCGGGCTGATCGTCGTCGACGAGGAGCACGACGCCTCCTACAAGCAGGAGGGCGACCCGCGCTACGACGCGCGCGAGGTCGCGCGCCGTCGCGCGGCAGAGGCCGGGGCGGCGCTCGTCTGTGGCACTGCGACGCCGCGGCCCGAGAGCTGGCTCTGCCTCGAGCGGCTCGAGCTGCCGAGGCGGGTCGACGGCCGCGCCCTGCCCGCCGTCGAGGTGCTCGACATGCGCGGGCGCGACGGCCGCGAGGGACCGCTTCACCCGCGCACGCGCGCGGGGCTCGGCGCGCTGGCCGAGCGCGACGAGAAGGGGATCGTGCTGATCAACCGCCGGGGCTGGTCGCTGCACCTGTCGTGCCGCTCATGCGGGCGGGCCTGGAGCTGCCCAGAGTGCGACGTCTCGCTCGTCGCCCATCGCGACGAGCGGCTGCGCTGCCATCACTGCGGCCACATCGAGGCGCTGCCGGCGGCGTGTCCGGAGTGTGGCTCGGTGACCCTGGCGCGGGCGGGCGCCGGGACCGAGCGGATCGAGGCCGAGATCGCAGCAGCGGCGGGCTCGCGTGGCGGTCTTCCGGCTCGACTCCGACTCGGCCGCTCGGTCCGGGGGCCACCTCGAGGTCCTGAGTGAGTTCGAGGCCGCCCCGTCCGGAGTCCTGGTCGGAACCCAGATGGTCGCCAAGGGCCACGACTTCCCCGACGTCGTGCTTGCGGTCGTCCTCGATGCCGACGCGACCCTGCGGTTTCCCGATTTCCGCGCCGAGGAGCGGACCTTCGCGCTCGTCGCCCAGCTCGCCGGGCGCAGCGGGCGCGGCGAGCGCCCGGGCCGCGTCCTGATCCAGACGCTCGCCCCGGGCGCCGCCGCGATCCGGCACGCCGCCGCTCACGACGCGAGCGGCTTCCTCGGCGGCGAGCTCGAGCGCCGCCGCGAGCTCGGCTACCCGCCCTTCTCGCATCTGATCCGGATCGAGCTCACGGGCGCCGAGCCCGCCCGCGTGCAGGCCGCGGCCGAGCGGCTGCGCGAAGCGCTCGATGCACGCCTCCCGGCCGGCGCCGGCGCGCTCGGACCGGCGCCGCGGTTCCGCCTCCGTGGCCGCGAGCGGCGCCAGCTCCTGGTCAAGGCGGTCGATCGAGCCCCGGCGGTCACCGCCGTCCGCGAGGCGGTCGATGCGGCGGCGCGGGCTCGCGAGCTGCGCGAGCTGTCGATCTCCGTCGACGTGGACGCCCAGTAGCCCTGATTAGACTCGGAAGGGATGAGCGAGACCGCCGAGCACGAGGTCGAGACCCCTACCGAGGTTGAGACGACCGCGGGGGAGGGCGAGGGGCTTTCGGAGGAGGAGCGCGAGCGGCGAGCGACGGCGCTCGCCGAGGTGCGCACGTTCGGCGATCCCGTGCTGCGCTCGCGAGCCTCGGAGGTGACCGAGTTCGGCGCCCAGCTCGCCGCCGATGCCGAGCGGATGGTCGCGATCATGCGCGATGCGATGGGGGTCGGGCTCGCGGCGACCCAGCTCGGGGTGCTGCGGAGGTTGCTCGTCTTCGCTGCCGGTGCCGACGCGACTCCGACCGCGGTCGCCAACCCCGCGCTCGAATGGGTCTCCGACGAGCTCGCCGTCGCCGAGGAGGGCTGCCTGAGCCTGCCCGGGATCGGAGTCGACGTCGAGCGCGCGCTTCACGCCCGGGTCCGCGGGCGCGACGTCCACGGCGAGCCGCTGATGGTCGAGGCCTCGGGGCTCGAGGCGCGGGTGCTCCAGCACGAGATCGACCACCTCGACGGCGTCCTGATCCTCGACCGCACCGAGCGCGAGCAGCGCAAGGGCGCCCTGCGGGCGCTGCGCGAGGGGAGAGCTACTCGCCCCGAGCCGAGAGCCGAGCCGAGTCCGAGACCGAGCCGGACGCCGGTTGAGGACCGTCTACCTCGGCACCTCCGATCACGCGGCCGCGGTGCTCGAGCGCCTCGCCGCCGGCGAGCACCGGCCGGCGCTCGTGGTCACGCCCCCGGACCGGCCCCGCGGCCGCGGCCGCCGGCTCGCCTCGCCACCCGCCGCCGAGGCAGCTCGCGAGCTCGGGATCGAGCTGCTTCAGACCGAGGCCAGCGAGGCGCCGCCTGCGCTCGAGCGGATCCGCGCCGCCGCGCCCGAGGTCGGCGTCGTCTGCGCCTTCGGCCAGTTCCTGCGCGAGCCGCTGCTCTCGGAGCTCGAGCTGCTCAACGTCCACCCGTCGCTGCTGCCCGCGCTGGCGCGGGGCGGCGCCGATCGAGCGCGCGATCATGGCCGGCGACGGCGAGACGGGCGTGACGATCATCCGCGTCACCGCGGAGCTCGACTCGGGCCCGATCGCGCTCCAGGAGGCGGTCGCGATCTCCGCCGAGGATGACCATGGCTCGCTCTCGGCCCGCCTCGCCGAGCTCGGCGGCGAGCTGATCGTGCGCGCGCTCGACCTTCGTGCCGCGGGCGAGCTCGAGCTCACCGACCAGGACGACTCGACGGCGACCTATGCGGAGAAGATCGCGCCCGCCGAGCGGCGCCTCGATCCGGCCCGGCCGGCGATCGAGCTCGAGCGCACGGTGCGGGCGTTGACCCCGCACATCGGCGCCTACCTCGAGCTCGAGGGCGGCGAGCGGCTCGGGGTCCTCGCCGCCACCGCCGAGCCCGGCGCCGTCCGCCGTCGGCGCCCTGGACGCCGTCCGACGGCCTCGTGCTCGGCTGCTGCCGACGGAGCGCTGCGCCTGCACCGAGGTTCGACCCGCCGGGGGCCGGGCGATGGACGCCGACGCCTACCTGCGCGGCCACAGCCTGCCGCGGCCGGCGTGAGCACTCCCGAGACGAGTGCCGGGGCGACGCCCGCCCGCCGCGCCGCATACGAGGTCGTGCGGCGGACGTTCGAGGACGAGGCCTGGGCCGACCGCGCCTTCGCCTCGGCCGCCGGCCGGCTCGAGCTCGCGGGCCGCGAGCTCGCGCAGGCCCGCCGACTCGCCTACGGGGCGGTGCAGCGGCGGGGCACCAGCGACCACGTGATCGGCGCGCTTGCGCGGCCGCCCGCGCGAGCGCATCGACCCGGCGGCGCTCGCGGCGCTGCGCCTGGGCCTGTTCGAGGTCCTCTACTCCGACGCGACGGCCGACCACGCCGCGGTCGACCAGGCGGTCGAGCTGGCCAAGGCGGCGCTCCGCCGCGCTCGCAGCGCACCGGCCCGCATCCGCGCCGCGGCGGGGTTCGTCAACGCGGTCCTGCGGCGCGCCGCCGGCGAGCGCGAGGCGCTGCTCGCCGCGCTCGACGATTCGACCCCGGAGGGCGCGGCGATCGCGCATTCCTATCCCGAGTGGCTGGCGCGGATGTGGTGGGAGGAGCTCGGCGCCGACCGAGGCACGACTGCTGATGGCGGCGATGAACGAGCCCGCCGAGCCGGCCTTCCGGGTCAACACGCTGCGCGCCGAGCCGGCGCCGGTCGCGGCCGAGCTGCGCGCCGGCGGGGTCGACGGTCGCGGGCCCGGGTGCCGGGACGCTGCTGGATCCGGTGACCGCGCTGGTGGTGCGACGGGCAGCCGAGCCGGTCGGCGCCCGTGTCGCCGCCGGCGAGCTGATCCCGCAGTCGCGCGGCCTCCGCAGGCCGTCGTCGAGCTGCTCGACCCCCGACCGGGCGAGCGCGTGCTCGACCTCTGCGCCGGCCCCGGGATCAAGACGACCGCGATCGCGGCGCGGATGGAGGTCGGCGGTGAGCTGGTCTCGATCGAGAGCGACCCGCGCCGGGCCGAGGAGGTTCGCGAGCTGAGCGCGCGCGCCGGCGCCGCGCTGCGGCCGGGTCGAGGTCGCCGACGCGGGCGAGGCCGACCTCGGGGAGGGCTACGATCGGATCCTCTTGGACCCTCCCTGCACCGACCTCGGGACGCTCGCGTCCCGCCCCGACGCGCGCTGGCGCAAGACGCCCGAGGCGATGCGAGCGGCTCGCCGCGCTGCAGCGCCGGTTCCTCGTCCGCGCGGCCCGGGCGCTCGCGGCCCGGCGGAACGCTCGTCTACTCGACCTGCACGATCTCGGCTCGCGAGAACGAGGATCGGTCGCCGCGGCGCTTGCCGGGCTTCGCCGCGGAGATCGGGCCCGACGATCTCGGCGCGCGAGCATCCCCGGCCTCGCATCGCGCCGCGACCGCCGCTTCCTCCAGTCGCTGCCCCAGCGCGACCGCACCACGGCTTCTTCATCGCCCGCTACCGGCGGCCGGGACGGCTGATGGCCGAGGGGTCGTCCGGCGGCACGCTGCGGCGCCCGCACTGCCCCGGCTGCGGCGAGCCCTGGCTGCGCCCGACCCAGCTCCCGGGCCGCTACCGCTGCGTCTACTGCCTGCAGCCGCTACGAGCTCGTCTCCGGCTGTCCCGAACTGCGGCGAGCACCAGACGATCGTTCGGATGAGCCCCGACGAGGACATGCTCTGCCAGCATTGCGGCCACTCGATGCTGAAGCCGGTATGAGCGGTGCCTCGAAACCGGGTCGCGATTCGCGGGCCGCAGGGTCGCCCCCTCGATCCTCTCGGCCGACTTCGCGCAGCCTCGGCGCGCAGGTCGCCGAGGTGATCGACGCCGGCGCCCGGGTGATCCACGTCGACGTCATGGACGGCCACTTCGTCCCGCCGATCACGATCGGGCCGCTGGTCGCCTCGGCGATCGCCGACCAGGTCCACGACGCCGGCGGGGTGATCGACGTCCACCTGATGATCGAGCGCCCGGCCGGCCAGGTCGACGAGTTCGCCAAGCGCGGGCGCCGACTGCATCACGATCCACGTCGAGGCCGACGCCCACGCGCACCGCACCCTCGGCGCGATCCGCGAGGCCGGCTGCCTCGCCGGGATCGCGCTCAACCCCGGCACGCCGGTCGAGCGCCGTCGGCGAGCTCGCGCGGCTCGCCGACCTCGTCCTCTGCATGACGGTCAACCCGGGCTGGGGCGGCCAGGCCTTCATCCCGACCTCGCCGGGCAAGGTCGAGCGCCTGACGCGAGCTGCTCGGCGACGACCGCGATCGAGGTCGACGGTGGCATCGACGCCGACACGGCCGGCTCGGTGGCCGACGCCGGCGCGACCGCTGTTCGTCGCCGGCTCGGCGATCTTCGGCAGCGACGATCCGGCCGCCGCCTACCGCCGGATCGCCGAGGCCGCCGCGGCGGTCTGAGCTGACCGCTCAGTCCGCGCGTGGACGCTCGCGGGGGCGGCGATCGCGCCGACGACCTCCTGCCACCAGGCGCGCTCCTCGCCGGCGAGTCCCTGGCGGCGCGATCCGCCGCGCCGCACCAGTCGGCGAGCTGGCGGCGTGCCGCCGACTGCGATCAGGTCCGCGGAGGTGACCGCGTAGCGGCCGTCGGCGAGCAGCGACGAGCGAGCCGGGGCGGTCGCGCCGCAGGTCCGCAGCCGCGCCGCGACGCCGGACCCCCTCGACCGTCTCGGGCGCGCCGGGTCGCCGTCGGCGGCGGTCCAGGGCCGCACCGAGAAGACCTGCGGCGCGCCGCGCGGCGGCAGGGCCGGGACCGGCGGCTCGCCGAGCGGGCCGCTCGCGCCAGCGCCCGGTGAGCGCCTCGACGTCGGCGTGCGGCTCGCCGCGGACGACGACGTGCAGCTCGTCGCCCGCCTCGAGATCGGTCGAGCCCCGCGGCGGCATCGCCGTCCCCGCCGCGGACGATCAGGTTGACGAGCGCCTCGCGGGGCAGCCCGAGCTCCTTGACCATCCGCCCGACGGCGGCGTCGCCCTCGGCGACCCGGCAGACGAGCGACTCGCCGCCGAGCGGGCGGATGATCCCGGTCTCGACCAGCGGTCGCGGCAGCGCCGGCTCGTCGGTCGGTCACGCCGAGCCGCCGCGCGAGCGGCTCGAAGGTCGCCCCCTGGACCAGGGTCGAGGTGACGACGACGAAGAAGATCGAGTTGAAGATCACCTCGCTCGCCCTCGACCCCGGCGATCACCGGGAAGGTGGCGAGCCAGATCGGGATCGCGCCGCGCAGGCCGGCCCAGCCGAGCATCAACTCGCTCGCGCATGTTGAACGGCGAAGGATGCGTCGCGACGCACGGCCGCGAACGGCCGGGCGACGAACATCAGCACCGCGACAGCGCAGCCCCTCGACGGCGACGTCGCCGAGCTCGCTCGGGAAGACGAGCAGCCCGAGCAGGAAGAAGAGCGAGATCTGCGATACCCAGCAGCCCCTGGTGGAAGGCGATCGTCGTCTGCTTCGCGGGCAGGGCGCCGGTGCCGAGGATCAGCGCGGCGATGTAGACGGCGAGGAAGCCCGAGCCGTGAACGACCTCGGCGGCCCCGTAGGCGAGCGCCGCGGTGGCGATCGAGGCGACCGGGTAGAGCCCCGGGCTCGGCAGGTCGAGGTTGCGAAACGACCAGCGCGCGGCGTGGCCGACCAGCGAGCCCGATCGCGAGCCCGAGCGCGAGCTTGCACGACCAGGGTCCCGGCCATGTCGACGAAGCCGTAGTCGGGCAGCTCGATCCAGTCGATGAAGCCGACCACGAGCAGCAGCGCGACCGGGTCGTTCATCCCCGACTCGCCCTCGAGCGCGTGGGCGAGCCGGCGGCGGAGTCGCGAGCCCCGCAGGACGGCGAAGATCGCGGCGCTGTCGGTCGCCGCCACCGCCGAGCCGACGATCAGCCCCTCGAGCGTGCCGAGGTCGAAGAGCCAGATCGCGGCCAGCCCGGCGATCAGCGCGGTGACGATCGTGCCGACGGTCGCCAGCGAGACCGCGGTGCCGAGCACCGGGCGGATCTCCCCCCAGCCGGCGCTGAGCCCGCCCTCGAACAGGATCAGGACGAGGCCGATCGTCCCCAGCGTGCGGGTCAGCTCGGCGTCGTCGAACTCGACCCCGCCGATCCCCTCCGAGCCCGCCAGCATCCCGAGCCCGAGGAAGAGCAGCAGGCCGGGCACGCGGACGCGGTCGGCGACCTTCGCGGCCGCGAGCGCGGCGGCGAGCAGCAGCCCGGCGACGAGGATCAGCTCGTGGTCGGACACGGCGCGAATCTACGCGGGTGCGGACAACGGGGGAGTACAGTAGATTGACTGACCAGTCAATCGGGAGCGATCCGCCGATGACGTTCGTCGCCACAGACGCCGATCGTGACCATCTCCGGCGCGCGCTGGAGCTCGCCGATCGCGGCCGCGGCAGGGTGAGCCCGAACCCGCTCGTCGGCGCGGTCATCGTCGCGCGACGGCGAGCTGATCGGCGAGGGACATCACGCCGAGCTCGGCGGCAAGCACGCCGAGGTCGCCGCGCTCGCGGACTGCCGCGCCCGGCGGCGCACGAGCCGGCGGGCGCGACGATCTACGTCTCGCTCGAGCCCTGCGCGCACCACGGCCGCCAGCCGCCCTGCACCGACGCGATCCTCGCCGCCGGGATCGCCCGCGTCGTGATCGCCTCCGACGACCCGAGCGAGAAGGCGAGCGGCCGCGGGCCCGGGATCCTGCGCGACGAGGGCGTCGAGGTCGTCTTTGCCGAGGGCGCCGAGGCGGCGGCGGCGCGGCTCCAGAACCAGCCGTTCCGCAAGCACGCCCGCACCGGCCGGCCGCTGGTCGTGCTCAAGTCGGCGCTCAGCCTCGACGGCTTCACCGCGACCGCGTCCGGCGACTCGAAGTGGATCTCCGGGCCCGAGAGCCGCGCCCTCGTGCACCGCTGGCGGGCCGAGTCCGACGCGGTCGCGGTCGGGATCGGCACGGCGCTCGCCGACGACCCGCTGCTGACCGCGCGCGACCTCGACCGGGCCGCGCCGCGTCAGCCCGCCCGGGTGGTGTTCGACTGCCGGCGCCAGGCTGCCGCTCGACTCGAAGCTGGTCGGCTCGCTCGACCAGGCCCCGTTGTACGTCGTCGTCGCGCCCGGCGCCGACGCCGAGCGGCTCGCCGCGCTGGGTGAGGCCGGGGCGGAGGTGATCGAGGTCGCCGCTGACCGCGAGCGCGGGATCGCGCAGGCGCTGGCGGCGCTCGGCGAGCGCGGGATCACCTCGCTGCTGCTCGAGGGCGGCGCCGAGCTGGCGGGCGTCGTTCGCCGCCGCCGGCGAGGTCGACGAGCTGCGCCTGTTCATCGCCCCGGTGCTGTTCGGCGGAGGCCGGCCGCTGCTGGTCGGCGATCGCGCCGAGGCGGTCGCGGCCGCCCAGCGGCCGCTGGCGACCGAATGGCAGCGCTCCGGAGACGACATGCTGGTCCGCGCCCGGCTGCGCGAGTGGTGATGTTCACCGGACTGGTCAAAGACATCGGCGAGGTGGTCGCGGTCGATCGCGACGGCGCCGGCGCCAGGGTGCGGGTTCGGTCGCAGCTCGCCGGCGAGCTGCGCGCCGGGGACTCGATCTCGGTCAGCGGCGCCTGCCTGACCGCGGCGGAGGCCGCGGACGGGCACTTCGCTGCCGACGTCATGAACCAGACGCTGTCCGTGACCACGCTCGGCGAGCTCGAGCCCGGGGCCCGGGTCAACCTCGAGCCGGCGCTGAGGGCGGGCGATGCGCTCGGCGGCCACATCGTCCAGGGCCACGTCGACGGTGTCGCGGAGGTCGTCTCGACGGCGGACGACGGGATCGCGAGGCGACTTCGCCTGCGCCTGCCGGACGGCCTCGAGCGATACGCGGTCGAGCATGGCTCGATCACGCTCGCGGGCGTCAGCCTGACGATCGCCGGCGCTCGACGGCGACTGCTGTCGAGGTCTCGCTGATCCCCGAGACGCTCGATCGCACGACGCTCGGCGACGCCGCCGGGGGGACCCGGATCAACGTCGAGCTCGACGTCGTGGCCCGCTACGTCGAGCGCCTTCTACCCTTCACCGACCAAGGGAGCAGTTGATGTCCGAGGCCGCCACACAAACGCCGTTCGCCACGGTCGAGGAAGCCCTCGAGGAGATCCGGCGCGGCCGCATGGTCGTCGTCTGCGACGACGAGACCCGTGAGAACGAGGGCGACCTGACGCTTGCGGCACAGTTCGCGACGCCCGAGGCGATCAACTTCATGGCCAAGGAGGGCCGTGGGCTGATCTGCCTCTCGCTGACCTCGGAGCGCTGCGACGAGCTCGACCTGAACCTGATGGCGGCGAAGAACGAGGCGCCGTTGCAGACCGCGTTCACGGTCTCGGTCGAGGCCCGCCACGGGGTCACCACGGGGATCTCGGCGGCCGACCGCGCGCACACGATCCAGGTCGCGATCGATTCCCGCTCGCGACCCGACCGACCTGGTCCAGCCGGGCCACGTGTTCCCGCTCAAGGCCAAGGACGGCGGCGTGCTCGAGCGCGCCGGGCAGACCGAGGCGGCGGTCGACCTTGCCCGGCTCGCCGGCCTCAATCCGGCCGGGGTGATCTGCGAGATCATGAACGACGACGGGACGATGGCCAGGGTGCCGGACCTGGTCCCCTACTGCGAGCGCCACGACCTGAAGATGATCACGGTCGCCGACCTGATCGCTTATCGCCGGCGCACCGAGCGGCTGGTCGAGCGAGTCGTCGCGACCAAGCTCCCGACCGCGTTCGGCGAGTTCACGGCGGTCGGCTACCGGGCGCTGCTCGACGACAAGCACCACGTGGCGATGGTCAAGGGCGAGGTCGCCGGCGCCGAGGACGTGCTCGTCCGGGTTCACTCCGAGTGCCTGACGGGCGACGTATTCCACTCCCTGCGCTGCGACTGCGGCGAGCAGCTCGAGGCGGCGATGGCGATGATCGAGCGCGAGGCCCGCGGCGTGCTCCTCTACCTCTCCCAGGAGGGGCGCGGGATCGGGCTGCTGAACAAGCTGCGCGCCTACAGGCTCCAGGAGGACGGGCTCGACACCGTCGACGCCAACCTGAGGCTGGGCCTGCCCGCCGACCTGCGCGACTACGGGATCGGCGCCCAGATCCTGGTCGACCTCGGGCTGACCAGCATCCGGATCCTGACCAACAACCCGAAGAAGATCCACGGCCTCGAGGGCTACGGGCTCTCGGTCGCCGAGCAGGTCCCGATCCAGTCGGTGCCCAACCCCCACAACGAGGACTACCTGAACGCGAAGCGCGACAAGCTCGGCCACGTCCTCCACCACCAGGGCCTTCCGTTCGACGAGGAGCTGCTCCACGACGAGCACGAGCGCGACGACGAACACGATGCCTGAGTTCGCGATCGTCGTCGCGACCTTCTACGAGGACCTCGCCGAGCGGCTCGTCAACGGCGCCACCGAGGCGTTCGCCGAGCACGACGTCAGCCCGGCCTCCGTGCACGCCCACGAGGTCCCGGGCGCCTTCGAGCTGCCGCTGGCGGCGAAGTGGTGCGCGGAGTCGGGCCGCTTCGACGGCGTCGCCTGTCTCGGCGTCGTCATCCGCGGCGAGACCGATCACTACGACTTCGTCTGCGGCGAGGCGGCGCGCGGGATCCAGGATGTCCAGCTTCGCACCGGCGTGCCGTGCGCGTTCGGCGTCATCACCTGCGACACCCGCGAGCAGGCCGAGGCCCGAGCCGGGGGAGACAAGCGCGACCAGGGCCGCAACGCGGCGCTCGCGGTGCTGCGGATGGCGGCGCTGCGCTCGAGCGTGTAGCCGACTCCGGTCGCTACCATCCTGCGTCCGATGGCCAAGGTCTGTTTCAGCTGCGGCAAGGGCCCCGCGTTCGGGAACTCCCGCAGCCACTCGATGGTCGCCACGCGGCGCCGCTTCGACCCGAACCTGCAGAAGGTCCGGATCGATGACGGCGGCCGTCCGCGGCGCGTCTACGTCTGCACGCGCTGCCTGAAGTCCAACCGGGTCAAAAAGCACGCCTGAACAACTCCAGCCGGGCGGCACTCGGGCTACGCTCTGCGCCGTCGTGGCCGCCGACCCCTCGATCCATCGCTTCCGCCAGATCGTCGGCGTTGCGCTGACGCATCTCGAGGCGCGGCGACACGAGATCAACGATCTCAACGTGTTCCCGGTCGCCGACGGCGACACCGGCGACAACATGGCGCTGACGATGCGTTACGTGCTCGATGAGCTCGACCGGCTCGAGCGCGAGGGCGATGGCGACCCCGCCCGGCCCGAGATCGTCCGCGCCGTCGCTCGCGCAGCGCTGATGGGAGCGCGCGGCAACTCGGGCGTGATCCTGAGCCAGATCGTCCGCGGGCTGGCCGAAACGGTCGCGACTCCCCCGGGGCGGCTGATCGACCCGGAGCTGATCGAGGCGGCGCTGCGCAACGCCAGCGACGCCGCATATGCGTCGGTGCGCGAACCCGCGGAGGGCACGATGCTGACCGTGATCCGGGTGATGGCCGATGCGGTCACCGAGCGACGGACGCATTGGCTTCGCAACCGGCTCGACCCCGACGCGACCGATGTCGAGCAGAACGCGCTGCTCGCAGAGATGCTCGCGACCGCGCTCTTTGCCGGCGAGGAGGCCGTCCGCCACACGCCCGAGCAGCTCGACGTCCTCGCCGAGGCCGGCGTCGTCGATGCCGGCGCGCTCGGCCTCGTGGTGATCATCCGAGGCCTGGTCTCCGGGCTCGCCGGCGAGCAGGTCCAGGTCCCCGAGATCCCGCACTACGCCGCGGCGCGGATCGAGGACGTCCACCACGTCGACTCGCGCTATCGCTTCTGCACCAACTTCATCGTCACCGGCGAGGGGCTCGAGGGCGAGTCGTTCGTGCCCAGGCTCGAGGCACTCGGCGACTCGGTGCTCGTGGTCGGCGACGAGGCGACGCTCAAGGTTCACGTCCACACCGACGACCCGGACGCCGCCAAGGCGCTTTTCGCGGCGGCCGGCGGAGTCGAGCGCGAGGACATAGCCGACATGCACGTGCAGGTCGCCGACCAGCGCGCGCGGCTCGGCGGCGGGCGGGCCGGGGTCGTCGCGGTCGCCAGCGGCGACGGCCTGCGGGCGCTGTTCGAGCAGCTCGGCGCGCTCGCCGTCGACGGCGGCCCGACGCTCAACCCGCCGACCAAGGACCTGCTCGCCGGAATCGACTCGTGTCCCGCTCCCGAGGTCGTCCTGCTGCCGAACTCGCGCAACGTGGTGATGGCGGCCGAGGAGGCGGCGCGGCTTGCCGACAAGCCCGTGATCGTGGTCAAGTCCACCTCCCAGCAGGCGGCGCTGGCCGCTCTGGTCGAGTTCGAGCCCGCCGACGACGCCGAGTCCAACGGCCGCCGGCTGCACTCGGCGCTGGCCACCGTTCGGGTCGGCGCCGTCGCCCCGGCGGCGCGCGACGATGCCGAGGGCCGGTTTCGCCGCGGCGACTCGGTCGGCTTTGCCGGCGACGAGATCGTCGCCTGGGGTGGCGCCGGCTCGACCCTGCTGGAGACCGTCGTCCGGCTCGCCGAGGGCGCCGAGATCGTGACCGTGATCGAGGGCGCCGAGGCGCCGATCGGGCTCGACGAGCTCGACCTGGCGCTTCCCGACGGCGCCGAGCTCGAGCTCCACCGAGGCGGCACGCCGAACTACTCCTGGCTGATCGCGGCGCAGTAGGGCCGGGAGAGGGGCGTGACCGCGCTGCTCGACGAGGTGCTCGAGGCCCACGGGGGCCGCGAGCGGTGGGCGAAGGCGCGCACGATCCGCGGCCGGGTGCGCTCGGGCGGGCTGCTGATCCGGACCCGGGTGCCTGGCAACGGCTTCCGCGACGGCCGGATCGAGGCCAAGGTCGGCGACCCCGTTTGCACGGCGGCCCCGTTCCCGCGCGACGGGCGGCGTGGGGTCTTCGATCACGGCGCGGTCCGGATCGAGGCGCTCGACGGCGAGGTGCTCGAGTCGCGCGAGCGGCCGCGCGAGCTGTTCTTCGGCCGCGCCGGGCTGCGGCGCAACCTGCGCTGGGACGCGCTTGACGCCGCCTACTTCGCCGGCTACGCCTGGTGGAACTACCTCAACGCGCCCAATCTGCTCGCCCGCGAGGGGGTCGAGGTGCGGGAGATCGAGCCCTGGCGCGCGGCGGGCGGCGGCGGCCCCGAAACCTGGCGCCGGCTCGAGGCGCGCTTTCCCGATGACCTCGACACGCACTCACCGCGCCAGCTCTTCTACTACGACCGCGAGCTGCGCCTGCGCCGCCACGACTACACCCCGGAGGTCGTCGGCGGCTGGGCGCGGGCCGCCCACATGTGCGCCGACCACGTCCAGGCCGGCGGGCTCGTGTTCCCGACCCGGCGCTGGGTGCGGCCAGTCGGCCCGCGCAACCGCGCGATGCCGTTCCCGACCCTGGTCGCCCTGGCCCTGTCGGAGATCGAGGTCGAGAGCGACTAGATGATCTAGGTTGGCGTCGTGGCGAGCAGCGGGGAACCGATCCGGCTCTACGTGATCCTCGGGTCGCACGCGTGTCGGGCGGCGATGCTGATGCTCGACCACAAGCGGTTGCCGTACTCGACCGTCACCCTGCCGACGGGGATGCATGCCCCGGCGGTGCGGGTGCTCGGCTTTGAGGGCCGCACGGTCCCCGCCCTGCGCGCCGACGGCGAGCGCGTGCAGACGAACCCCGAGATCGCCCGCTTCCTCGATCGGCTGCACCCCGAGCCGCCGTTGTTTCCCTCTGATCCCGGGAGCCGAGCCGCCGTCGAGGAGGCCGAGCGCTGGGGTCAGGACGAGCTCCAGATGACAGCCAGGCGCCTTGTCATGGCCGGCGCCCTGCACGGCCGCGACGGCCTCGTCGGCCGGGGCGGCTCGGGCAGGCTCGGCCCGCTGCTGTGGCGAAACGACACCGTTCGGCTGCTCGCGGGCCGCGCAGTCGGCCGGCTCAAGTTCATGGTCACGGCGAAGGCCGAGCGCGAGTTGCTCGACGCGGTGCCCGGGATGCTCGACCGAATCGATGCCTGGATCGAGGCCGGGGTGCTCAACCGGCCCGACCTCAACGCCGCCGACTTCGTGATCGCGCCGAACCTCGCCCTGCTCTGCTACCGGGCCGACGTCGGCCCCGAGGTCGAGCGGAGGCCTGCCGGAGCGCTGGTCGAGCGGGTCTTCGCTGACGCCTAAGTGATCTCGACGACGGCCTCGACCTCCACCGGGACGTCGAAGGGGAGCTGTGCGGCGCCGATCGCCGAGCGCGCGTGGCGCCCGGCCTCGGGCCCCCAGACCTCGAGCACCAGATCGGTGAAGCCGTTGATGACCGCAGGCGGCTTGTCGAAGCCCGCGCCGCACTGGACCAGCCCGAGCGCCTTGACCCAGCCCGTGACCCGGTCGAGGTCGCCGAGCTCTGCCTCGAGCGAGGCAAAGATCGAGAGCCCGACGAGGCGCGCGGCCTCGTAGCCCTGCTCGACGTCGAGCCCGTCGCCGACCCGCCCCGCCATCAGCACCTCTGAACCGTCGACCGGCAGGTGGCCGGAGATGTACCCGTGCCCAGCGCTGACCTTGACGAGGTCGAACGGGAACTCGACCCCCGGCGGCGGCGCGAAGGGGCGCGGGAGGTCGAGGCCGAGCTCGGCGAGCCTGTCGGAGATCCGTCCCATCTACCCGGGAGCCTAGCCTTACTCGTGATGAGCGAGGTCGCGGTCGCGGAACGGACCGGCGCCGCCGAGCCGCCGCGGGCGGTCGGCAGCGGTGCCGCGCTGACCCGCGACGAGCTGCGCGCTGCCCCGATCCGCAGCCTGCCGCGCCCGAGCCTGCTCGCCGCCCCGCTGACAGCGCTGCGCGGCGCCGGGCCGAAGCTCGCCGCCGCCGCGGCCGAGCTCGGGCTCGCGACGATCGGCGACCTGCTCCGCCACGTTCCGCACGGCTACCGCGACCGGGCCGCGATCCGCGAGACCGCCGACCTGCGAATCGGCGAGCAGGCGACTGTCCTGGTCGAGGTCCGCTCGGCCCGCGTGCGGCCGACCCGGCGCCGCAACCTGCGCATCCTCGAGGCTGCGGTCGCCGACGCCAGCGGCCCGATGAAGGCGACCTGGTTCAACCAGGCCTACCTCGCCGAACGCCTGACGCCCGGGACGCGGGTGCTGCTCAACGGCACGCTCGAGCGCCAGGGGTTCAAGGTCGCCGCACACGAGGTCCTCGACGCCGGCACCGCGACGGATGCGACCGGCATCCACACCACCGGCCTGGTTCCTGTGCATCCCGCCTCGCAACGCCTGAACGCGAACCGGCTGCGCGAGTGGGCCTGGCAGGCCCGCGACGCGGCCATGCTAGCGATCGAGCCGCTGCCCGCGGAGTTGCGCGCGCGGCGCCGGCTTCCGCTCGAGGCGGATGCGCTTCGCGCGGTCCATTTTCCCGAAGCCGCCGAGCATGCCGTGCTCGCCCGCGAGCGGCTGGCGCTCGAGGAGCTGCTGCTGCATCAGGTCGCGCTCGCTGCTCGCCGTCGCGCGCGGCGCGACGAGCGGCCCGGGATCGCGATCGCGGCGGGGCCGGCCGGCGGACTGGCCGCGCGCTGGCTCGCGTCGCTGCCGTTCGAGCCGACCACCGACCAGCTCGCCGCGTTCGGCGAGATCGACGCCGACCTCGGCTCGGGCGAGCCGATGCAGCGGCTGCTGATGGGCGAGGTGGGCTCGGGCAAGACCGTCTGCGCGCTGTTCGCGATGCTGCGCGCGCTCGAAGCCGGCCACCAGGCGGCGTTGATGGCGCCGACCGAGACGCTCGCCGAGCAGCACGCCGCCACGCTCGACCGGCTGCTTGCCGCGGAGCCCGTGCCGTTCGCGCTGCTCACCGGGGCGACGACGGCCACCCGGAGGCGCGACGCGCTCGCCCGGCTTGCGTCGGGCGAGCTCGGGCTCGTCGTCGGCACCCATGCGCTGATCGAGCCCGACGTCGAGTTCTGCAGCCTTGCCGTCTGCGTCGTCGACGAGCAGCACCGGTTCGGCGTCGCCCAGCGCGCGGCGCTCGACGCCAAGGGCCCCGGGGACGCGGCGCCGCACGTGTTGCACATGACCGCGACCCCGATCCCGCGCACGCTCTCGCTGACCGCCTACGGCGACCTCGATGCGACCACGATCCGCGAGCTGCCCGCGGGGCGGCGGCCGGTGAGGACGTGGGTGGTCGGGGAGGAAAAGCGCGCCGGCGCCTACGAGTTCATCCGCGAGCGCCTGCGCGAGGGCCGCCAGGCCTACGTTGTCTGCGCGCTCGTCTCCGACTCCGAGAAGCTGCAGGCGAAGGCCGCGAGCGCCGAGGCCGAGCGGCTCGCCTGCGGGGAGCTGCGCGAGTTCAGCGTCGGGCTTCTGCACGGGCAGATGTCGTCGCGCGAGAAGTCGGAGGCGATGGAGGCCTTCGTCGCCGGGCGCACGGACGTGCTCGTCGCCACGACCGTGATCGAGGTCGGGATCGACGTCGCGAACGCGACCGTGATGCTGATCGAGAACGCCGAGCGCTACGGCCTCTCCCAGCTCCACCAGCTCCGCGGCCGGGTGGGCCGTGGTGAGCACGAGAGCCATTGCATCCTCTTCGCCGACCCGGAGTCCGACCTCGCGCGCCGGCGGATGGAGGCGATCGCCCGCACCGCCGACGGCTTCGAGCTCGCCGAGGTCGACCTCACCCTGCGCGGCGAGGGCGAGATCCTCGGCACCCGCCAGCACGGCCTGCCCCGCTACCGGGTCGCCGAGCTTCCCGACGACGCTCCGCTGCTGGCCGAGGCACGGCGCGAGGTGCTCGGGCTGCTGCGCCGCCACGGCGACCTCTCAGCGTCCGAGCTCGGACCGCTGATCGACGCCGCTCGAGAGCGCTTCGGCGACGAGCGCGTGGAGGTCATCAGGGCATGAGGGTGGTAGCGGGGCAGCACAAGGGACGCAAGCTCGCATCGCCGCCCGGGCGCTCGCGCGAGGTTCGGCCGACCTCGGATCGTGGCGCGCGAGACGCTGTTCGCGATCCTCGGAGACGTCTCCGATCTGAGCGTGCTCGACCTCTTCTGCGGCACCGGAGCGCTGGCGATCGAAGCGATCTCGCGGGGTGCCGACTCGGCGGTGCTCGTCGACACCAAGCCCGCGCTCGCCCGCCGCAACGCCGAGCAGCTCGGCGTCGCCAACCGCTGCGAGGTCGTTCGCTCCGACGCGATCCGCTACCTCGTGCGCAGCGATGAGCGCTTCGGCCTGATCCTCTGTGATCCGCCCTATAGACTCGCCGCCCGCCTTGAGCCGCAGCTCGCGCAACATCTGCCCCCGCGCCTCGCGAAGTGGGGTCGCCTCGCGGTCGAGAGCTCCGCGCGCCGACCGCTCGAGTTCGACCTGCCACTCGTCGCCGAGCGCACGATCGGCGAGGCGCTGATTCGGGTCTACGCGGAGCGCTGAGGCGATGAGCAACGGCAACGGCAAGGTGGCGATCTGCCCGGGCAGCTACGACCCGGTCACCAACGGCCACCTCGACATTATCGGCCGCACCTCACGAGTCTTCGACAGCGTCATCGTCGGCGTCGTCGGCCAGGGGGTGCGCAAGACGACGACGATGTTCACCGCCGACGAGCGCCGGGAGTTCCTCGTCGATGCGCTCGCCGACCTGCCCAACGTTGAGGTCGAGGTGTTCACCAACCTGGTCGTCGACTTCGCTCGCGAGCGCGACGCTCGGGTGATCGTCAAGGGGATCAGGGCGATCTCGGACTTCGAGTATGAGCTCGAGATGAACCAGCTCAACCGAAAGCTCGCGCCCGAGATCGAGTCCGTCTACCTCTTCGCCTCGCCCGACTTCAGCTTCCTCTCCTCGACCGGGGTCAAGGAGATGGCGACCTTCGGTGGCGACGTCTCGGACCTCGTCCCGGCGCCGGTCGCCGAGGCGCTGCGTGAGCGCGCCAAGCGCGACTGAGGATGCTCCAACCGGCGCCCGGGCGCCGCCGCGATCGCTAGCCTTGGGCGGTGCCCGGCCTCGTGGGCAGGAGCTTGCACCAGGTTGCAGAAACCTGCGTCTAGCAGCCAGTCCGTGTCCGGCCGCGTAAGCTTCCACGATCGCATATGGACGTCCTGGTCCTCATAGACAAGCTCGACGACCTGATCCACAACGCACGCCCCGTGCCGTTGACGGACCAGGTGCGCGTTGATCGCGAGGAGATCTACGACCTGCTCGACCAGATGCGGGCGACGATCCCCGAGGAGATCAAGCAGGCGCGCTGGATCGTCAAGGAGCGCCAGGAGATGCTCGCTGAGGCAAAGCGCGAGGCCGAGCGGGTGGTCAAGGAGGCGCGCGAGCAGTCCGAGCGCCTGATCTCCGACGAGGAGGTCTACAAGCAGGCCGAGCGCGCCGCCGAGGAGATCATCGAGGACGCGCGCGAGACCGAGCGCCAGATCCGCCTCGGCGCCGAGGACTACGCCGACGAGATCCTCTCCACGCTCGAGGTCAACCTTGAGAAGTTCCTCTCCGCCGTTCAGCGCGGCCGCGACCGTCTCGCCGGCCGCGACGACGAGCCGGTCGAAGTCGGCTAGCCCTTTTTCGCACGGTTGACCCGGCGATTGCGGCGGGTTAGGGTGCGCGCATGAGGCAGGGACGCTGCGCTGTCGGGCTCGCCGCGCTAATCGCGCTCGCCGTCGCCGCGCCAGCCCAGGCCGCCCCGTTCACGGTCACCCGCTTCGACGACCCGGTCCCCGACGCCTGCGCCCCCGGGGACTGCTCGCTGCGCGAGGCAATCCGGGCCGCCAACGTTGCCGTGGGCGCGGACACGATCGCGCTCGATGCCGGCACCTACCAGCTCTCGCAGATTGGCACCGGTGAGGACGCCGCGCTCGACGGCGACCTCGACATCACCGACGACCTGGCCCTGACCGGCGCCGGGGCCGGCGCGACGACGATCGATGGGGGCGGGGACGTGACGCTCGAGCGGGTGCTGAACATCGACCCAGGCGCTTCCACCCTCGCCCCGGTGGTCGACATCTCGGCTCTGATGATCACCGACGGCGCCGGCCTGGGAACGTCTGGCGTCCTCGCCGAGGAAGAGGCTCGAACCACGCTGTCGGGTGTGAGCGTGAGCGGCAACGACGGGCCGGGCGGCGGTGTTCGCAACGAGAACGACGGGGTGATGACGATCCGCGACAGCCTCGTCAGCGGCAACACGGGGACCGGGTCCGGGATGGGCGTCTACAACCAGAACCAGGCGACGATGACGATCGAGCGCACTGCGATCACCGGCAACACGACGACCGCCAACGGGGCCGGGCTGTTTCATCAGAACCAGGCGACCCTGACGATGCGCGACTCGACGATCGACGGCAACACGTCGACCGAAGACCGGGCGGGTGGCGTCTTCATCCAGAACCAGACCCAGACCACGATCGAGAACTCGACTATCGCCAACAACACCGCCGCAGACGGTGACGGCGGCGGCTTCTTCATCCAGAATCAGTCGGTGGTCAACCTCACCAACGTCACGCTCGCCGGCAACAAGGCCTCGGACACCGGCGGCGGCTCTACGCCCAGAACGACCCGACGCTGTCGTTCAACAACGTCACGATCTCCGCCAACACCGCCGACACCGACGGCGACGGCGACCTCGGTGGCGGGATCGGAACCGAGATGAGCGGGGGCATGTTGCGGCTCGCGAACACGATCGTCGCCCAGAACACGAACGCTGGCGCGCCAGATTGTGGCGACACCGGCACGGTCACCTCCGCCGGCTACGACCTGATCGGCAACTCCACCGGCTGTACGTTCGTCGCCGGGACCGGCGACCAGGTCGGCAGCGGCGCGGCGCCGATCGATCCCCTGCTCGGCCCGCTGGGCGCGAACGGCGGCCTCACCGCGACGGTCCCGCTCGCGTCCGGCTCGCCCGCAATCGACACCGGCAACCCGGCGGTGCCCGGCTCGGGCGGAGACGCCTGCGCGGCGACCGACCAGCGCGGCGCCCCGCGCGCCCTCTGCGACATCGGCGCCTATGAGCTCTTGCCGTGCAAGGGACAGGCCGCGACCCTGTGGGCGACCCCGGGCGTGCCGCTCGTCGGCAGCGTGGCCGGCGAGGTGATCTTCGGATCGCCGGCCAACGACTCGATCAAGTCCGGCGCCGGCAACGACACCGTCTGCGCCGGCGCAGGCAAGGACAAGGTCTCCGGCCAGGCGGGCAAGGACAAGCTGCTCGGTGAGGACGGCAGGGACAAGCTCAAGGGCGGCGGCGGCAAGGACAAGCTGGTCGGCGGTCGCGGCAAGGACAAGCTCAACTGCGGCGGCGGCAAGGACAAGGGCACCGGCGGCCCCGGCCGCGACAGCTCCTCGGGCTGCGAGAAGGGCAGGGCGTAGCCGCAGCGCGGGAAGCCATGACAGTCTTGGCGGCGCTCGGCTGGCGAGTTGTTCTCGCTATCCGAGAAGAACTCGCACGCGTTAGACACCGGCTCTACCCCGAGCTCTTTGTCGGCTGCTGTTCGGCACCCGCTCAAAGCTCGGTCTCGTGGCTCCCGGCGCGGCCGGCGTCGGTCTTCTCGTAGAAGCGGCCGAGCAGTGCTGCGGTCTCGTCGGGGTCGGCGCAGGTGTAGGCGTTCCAGGCCTCGGTGCGGAGCTGGAAGTCGAGCGGCTGGCCGATCACGTCGAGGATCGTCTGTTTCGCCGAGCGCACCGCGTGCTGGGAGTTGCGCAGGATCTGGCGGGCTACCGTCTCGGCCTCCTCGAGCAGGCTCTCGTGCGGGACGACCTTCGTCACCAGCCCCCACTCGAGCGCCTGGCGGGCGTCCACCGGCTCGGCGGTAAGCAGCATGTGCGAGGCGACCGAGACCCCGCAGGCGTTGACGAGCCGCACGAGACCGCCGTCGCCGTGGTGGAAGCCGCGCCGCGCCTCGAAGGAGCCGAACATCGCCCGCTCGGAGGCGACCCGGATGTCGCAGGCAAGCGCGGTCTCGAGCCCGCCCGCCAGCGCCCAGCCGTTGACCGCGGCGACGATCGGCTTCGCGATCCGGTGCATGCCCCGGGTGAAGCCGTTCAGGCCCAGCTCGACGATCTCGCGGATGTCGTTGGGGCGGGCGCCCTGCATGATCGGCGGGATGTAGGTCTTCAGGTCGGCACCGGCGCAGAACGCCTCGTCGCCGGCTCCGGTGAGGATCGCGACATCGACCGAGTCGTCCTCGGCGAAGTCGGCCCAGGCCTTGATCATCGCCCGGTGGACGTCGGGGTCGATCGCGTTTCGCGCCTCCGGGCGGTTGATCGTCACATGGGCGATCCTGTCGCGCTTCTCGTAGAGCACCTTTGGCATCGGCAGGTCCGGCCTCCTCAGTTGTAGACGGCGCGGATCACGGCGAGATCGTCACCCTCCCAGACGACCTCGCCGCCGCACCATTCGGCGAGGTCGACGGTGGGGGAGGGCATGTCGAAGCCTTCCTCGAGCGGGGCGACCTGGCGATCGGGAGGCACCTCGACCACGTCGCCGAAGACGAGCGATCGCGATTGCTCACGCACGCGGCGGAACAGGTCGCGCTTGCCGTCGTCGGTGAGGTGGTGGATCGAGAGCACCGAGACCACCAGGTCCCAGGGGCCGTCGGGAAGCGGGTCCTCCATCCGTGCCAGGCGCACCTCCTCGACCCCGAGCTCGCGCGCGCGAAAGACCATCTCGGGGCTCGAGTCGAGCCCGGTTACGCGGGCGCCCGGATGCCGAGCGAGCAGATGGCGGGTCGTCTCGCCGGTCCCGATCCCGAGCTCGAGCACCCGCTCGGGGGCGAACGGGATCGCGTCGATCGCGACCTCCTGGAGCTCCTCGTAGCGCGGGACCTCCGACCTGATCATCTCGAGGTAGGTCTCGGGGTCCCAATGGAACTGCGCCGCCATCGGCGCTCGCTATCTTGGTTCCGGGGAAGGCATGGCGCCGGAATATCACACGATCGACCTCTCCCGGCTCTCGCTGGGCTCGGGCCAGGGGACTCAATTCGAGTTCTACGTCGACCCGGGGTCGCTCGATCTCGGCGGCAGCGACTACCGTTTCGACGACGGCCCGGTCGGTGCCAGGCTCGACGTCTCGCGCACGGCGACCGGTTATGCCCTGCGCCTGCGCTTCGCCGGCGCGCTCTCGGGATCGTGCATGCGCTGCCTGGGGCCCGCGCGGGTGGAGGTCGAGGTCGACGCGCGCGAGGTCGACCAACCGGGATCCGAGGACGAGGAGTTGCTGAGCCCGTACGTCAGCGAGAGCGTCGTCGACCTTGCCGCCTGGGCGCACGACGCGCTCGCGCTCGCGCTGCCGGCGCAGATCCTCTGCCGCGCGGATTGCGCCGGGCTCTGCCCGGTTTGCGGTGTGACGCTCAACGACGCGCCGGCGGGCGCTCACGACCACGGCCGCGAGCCCGACCCGCGCTGGGCGAAGCTCCGAGAGCTTCAGTCCGAGTAGGTTCCGCACCGCTACCATCCTCGGCTCACCGATGGCCGTTCCGAAGAAGAGAACCTCCTCGCAGCGCCGCGACAAGCGTCGCGCGCAGCACAAGGCGGCGACGCCTCGCCTGAACGAGTGCCCGCGCTGCCACAGCCCGCGCCTTCCTCACCGGGTCTGCCCGGTCTGCGGCACCTACGCCGGGCGCGAGGTGATCGCCCCGGAGCTGGTCGAGCCCGAGGCCCCGGGCGGCGCGGGCGAGTAACGGCGTGACAACGGTCGCCCTCGACGGCCGCGGGGCCGACCGGGGGCCGGCGGCGATCATCGCCGGCGCCACCGCCGCGGCGGTGGAAGGGATCACCGTGCGCGTCTTCGGCGACCCCGACGCGCTCGCAGCGCTCGACGGCTCCGCTGGGATCGAGCTGATCGGGGCCGCGGCCGAGATCACCAACGACGACGACCCGGTCGCCGCGGTGCGCGGTGCCCCCGAGGCCTCGATCGTGCGCGCTGCCGCCGACGTCGCCGAGGGCCGTGCCGAGGCGCTCGTGAGCGCCGGGCCGACCGGCGCGACGATGACCGCGGCGCTGTTCGCACTCCGCCGCCTGCACGGGCTCCGGCGCCCGGCGCTCGCCGTGCAGCTCTCGGTCCCCGGTCGCGATGGCCCGCCGAGCCTGCTGCTCGACGTCGGCGCCAACTCCGACTTCCGGGCCGGCGACCTGGTCCAGTTCGCCTATCTCGGCGCCGCCTTCAGCGAGGCCGTGCTCGAGGTCGCCCGTCCGCGGGTCGCGCTGCTCTCCGTTGGCGAGGAGCCGAAGAAGGGCTCGAGCGCCGTCGTCGACGCCCACGCCCAGCTCGCGGCGGCCGAGGGGATCGACTTCCGCGGCAACGTCGAAGGCCGCGACCTGCTCGGCGATGCCGCCGACGTGATCGTCACCGACGGCTTCACCGGCAACGTCGCGCTGAAGACGATCGAGGGCACCGCGAAGACGACGGCCGGGGCGGTCGGCGCCGCCGCACGCTCGAACCCGGTCTCGGCGCTCGGCGGGCTGATGCTGCGTCCGGCGCTCGGCGGCGTCCGGCGCCAGATGGATCCCGACACGACCGGCGGGGCGATCCTGCTCGGGTTGCGGGGCGTCGCGGTCGTCAGCCACGGCAGCTCAGGGCCAGACGGGATCGCCAACGCGATCCGTCTCGCGGCGCGCTCGGTCGAGCAGCGCGCGGTCGAGCGTACGAGTGAGCTGCTCGAGCGCTTTGGCGCGACACGGGGCGCGATGCGTGATAGGAAGGAGGGCTGATGGGCCTGAGTCGAGACGAAGTCATGGTCAAGGTGCGCGAGCACCTCGCCACCGAGCTCGGCGTCGACGCGGCGCAGATCGCCGACACGACCCGGTTCAAGGACGACCTCGACGCCGACTCGCTCGACCTCTACGAGCTCGTGATGGAGCTCGAGGACTCCTACGGGGTCAGCGTCAGCGAGGAGGAGGCCGCGCGAATCGAAACCGTCGGCGACGCGGTCGACTTCGTGCTCGGGCGGCTGCCCGCCTGACTCGATGGCCCGTGGGATCCGCAGGCTCGGGCGCGGGGGCAGGGGCAGGCGCGTGGCCGCCGACGGCCCGCACGGCCTGCGCGAGCTGCTCGACGTGCTGCCGTTGACGCTGCGGCGCCAGGCGCTCACCCACTCCTCGTGGGTCGAGCACCGCGCCGACTCGTACGGCCGGCTCGCCTTCCTCGGCGACAGTGTGCTCGGCCTCGCCGTCGCCGAGTACCTGTTTCGCCGCTACCCCCGGGCAGACATCGGGCGCTTGACCAAGATGCACGGTCAGGCCGTCAGCGGGCGGGCATGCGCGGAGGTCGCGGAGGCGCTCGGCGTGCCGGCGCTTTTGCGCGAGACGGCGCCCGAGCGGCTCGAGGGCGGGATCGACGTCGATGCCCTGCTCGCAAGCGAGCGCGCCCTGGCGTCGGTGTGCGAAGCCGTGATCGGCGCGATCTACATGCACCACGGGTTCGAGATCACCGCCGAGGCCACCGTGGCCGCGTTCGCGAGCGAGATCGAGATCGCTTCGGAGCGCCTGCTCGACTTCAAGTCGGCGCTCCAGGAACGGCTCGCTCGCGAAGGCGTCCGCGTAAGGTACGACGTCACGCGCGAGTTCGGCCCTCCGCACGACCGCGTGTTCGAGGTGGCTGCGAGCGTCAGCGGGGAGGCGGTCGGTCACGGCTCCGGGCGCTCGAAGAAGGCCGCCGAGCAGGCGGCCGCAGAGGAAGCGCTGGAGGGCTTCGGCTAGAGCCTCGAAAACACGTCCGGGCGTCCCGCAAGGGTTCCCTTTCACATGCATCTGAGCTCGATCACGATCAAGGGCTTCAAGTCCTTCGCGGACCGCACGAAGCTGGTTTTCTCACCCGGCGTGAGCGTGGTCGTGGGGCCGAACGGCTGCGGCAAGTCGAACGTCACCGACGCCGTGCTCTGGGCGCTCGGCGAGCAGAGCCCGCTCAGCGTCCGCGGCCAGACGATGCAGGACATGATCTACGCCGGCGGCGACGGTGCGGGGCCGAGCCGCTACGCCGAGGTGGAAGTCGTGCTCGACGCGGATGGGGAGGAGTCGGAGTTCTCCGAGATCTCGATCACCCGCCGCCTGGAGCGTGGCGGGGAGGGGACGTACCGGATCAACGGCGCGCGGGCGCGGCTCGCCGACGTGATCGAGGTGCTCGCTGACGCCAACCTCGGGCGCGAGATGCACTCGGTGATCAGCCAGGGCCGGGTCGAGGAGATCGTGCTCTCGGCTCCGCGCGACCGCCGCCTGCTGGTCGAGGAGGCCGCGGGCCTGGGCAAGCACCGCAAGCGCCGGCGCCGCGCCCAGCTCAAGCTCGAGCGCACCCAGGACAACCTCGACCGCGCGCTCGATGTCGAGCGCGAGGCCCGCAGTCGTCTGCGACCGCTCAAGCGCCAGGCGCAGGCCGCCGACATCCACGCGCGGCTCGAGCGCGAGGGAGGCGAGCTTCGCGCCCGCCTGCTCGCCTCCGCGCTCCATGGCCACGAGGCCGAGCTCGCCGCGGCCGAGCGCGCTGCGGCCGCGGCCCGCGATGCCCGCGCCGCGATCGACACCGAGCTCGCCAAGGTCAACGAGCGCCGCACGGCGATCGAGCAGCAGCTCGCCGAACGCGACCGCGAGCGCACCGAGGCCTGGGGCCGGCTGACCGCGATTCGCGCCGCCCACGAGCGGCTCAGCGCCCGCGCCGAGGCGCTCGCCAGTCGCCGCGCTGAGCTTGCGCGTTCGCTCGAGCGCCGCCGAGCCGTGCTCGGGTCGCTCGGCGACGAGATGGCTGAGGCCATCGGCGCCGGCGCGGGCGGCGATCCAGTGAGCGCCGGACTCGACCGGATCGCCGAATCCCTCGAAGCTGGGACCACCGCCCTCGAAGCCGCCCGTGCGGCCGGCGCCGATCGCGACCGCGCCGGCGAGGTCGGCCGGGTGCGCGAGGCGGCCGATCGCGCGGCGCGCATGGCGCGCCGGGTCGAGGACCTGCTGGGCAGCCGCCGACAGGACTCGCTGGCGCAGCGGCTCGCGCGCGAGCAGGCGATCGCCGCCGCGCTCGACGTACTCTGCGAAGCGGTCGCGGATGCCCGCGACGCTGCCGGCGAGCGTGCCGCGACGCTCGAGCGGCGGACGATCGGCGCGGCGGGTGGCGACGACGTCACCGACCGCCTGCGCGCCTGTTCGCGGGAGGAGGCGGAGCTGCAGACGCGCCTGCGTGGTGCGGGGGAGGGCGTCACCGAGGCCGAGGTGCGCGTCGCCCACCTCGGCGACCGGCGGGCGGAGGTTGCGGCCGAGCTCGAGCGGATCGCCGCGACACTGGGTCGCGAGCTCGAGCCGGCGGATGAGCCGCTCGGCGACGCCGAGCGCACCGAGATCGAGGCCAAGCTCGAGCGCCTCGGCCGCCGTCGCGAGCAGCTCGGGCCGGTCAACCCGCTCGCCGAGCGTGAGTACGCCGAGGCGCTCGCGCATGTCGAGAGCCTCGAGGCGCAGCGCACGGACCTCGAGAGCGCGCTGTCAGAGCTTCAATCGCTGATTCGTGACACCGACCGCAAGATCCACGCCGCGTTCGAGGACACGTTCGAAGCGACGCAGCGCAACTTCGAGGAGCTGGTCGAGCACCTGTTCCCCGGCGGTCGCGGGCGCCTGCGGCTCGTCGACGACAGCCGTGGCCCGAAGCCGGTGCTCGGCGGGGCGGCGGAGCCGGCCGGCGAGAGCGCCGACGCGAGCGCCGAGGCCGAGCTCGCGGCCGAGGAGGAGGCCGCGGACGAGTTCGCCTCACAGGGAGTGGAGATCGAGGTCACCCCGGCGGGCAAGGCGACGCGACGGCTGAGCCTGCTTTCCGGCGGCGAGAAGGCGCTCGTCGCGCTCGCGTTCGTGTTCGCCGTCTTCCTCGCCCGGCCGTCGCCGTTCTACATCCTCGACGAGGTCGAAGCGGCGCTCGACGACGCGAACATCGATCGCTTCCTGCAGCTCGTCCGCCGCTTCTCCGACCGCGCTCAGTTCATCATCGTCACCCACCAGAAGCGGACCATGGACGCCGCCGACGTCCTCTACGGCGTCTCGATGGGCGCCGGCGGGATCACGAAGGTGGTCTCGCGCCGCTTCGAGCAGGAGCAGCCCGCGCTCGAGGAGGCCGCCGAGGCGGCCTGAGCCTTAGCCTCTCCCGCGCCATGGACTGGGAGGGAATCATCAGCGTTCCGGCCGGCTTCTCGGTTGAGTCTCCGGGGCGAGCCGGGTCAGACGAGGGACAAGCGGAGTCGAGCCCCGGCCGCTTCGCGCGCCTGCGCGACCGCCTGTCGAAGAGCCGCCAGGCGCTGCGTGCCGAGCTCTCGGCGAGCCTCTTCGACCGCCTCGACGCCGAGACCTGGGAGCGGCTCGAGGAGGCGCTGATCCTCGCCGACCTCGGGGCGAAGGCGACCGCGGACGTGGTCGGGCGGCTCGAGGCCGAGGTCGAGGGCGGAGCCGTGAGCGGCCCCGACGCGATCCAGGGGCGCCTGGTCGAGCTGCTCGCCGAGCTCGCGCGGCCCGAGGACGGCCATAGCGCGCGCCTGGACCTGAGCGCGAGGCCCGCGGTGATCATGGTCGTCGGCGTCAACGGGACCGGGAAGACGACGACGATCGGCAAGCTCGCGGCTGTGCTGCGGGAGCGCTTCGGGCTCCAGGTGATCGTCGCCGCCGCCGACACCTACCGCGCGGCCGCGATCGAGCAGCTCGAGACCTGGGCCGAGCGGGCGGGCACCGAGATCGTCAAGGGCAACCCCGGCGGCGACCCCGGCGCGGTCGTCTTCGACGCGATCGCGGCGGCCGAGGCTCGCGGCGCCGACGTCGTCATCGCCGATACCGCCGGGCGCCTGCACACACACGGGAACCTGATGGAGGAGCTCGCCAAGCTGCGCCGGGTCGCCGCGAAGCGCCTCGACGGCGCTCCGCACGAGACCTTGATCGTGATCGACGCGACCACGGGCCAGAACGGCCTCCGCCAGGCGCGGGCGTTCGCCGACGCGGTCGAGGTCAGCGGCGTCGTGCTGACGAAGCTCGACGGCACCGCGAAGGGCGGGATCGCGCTCGCGATCGCCGGCGAGCTCGAGATCCCGGTGAAGCTGATCGGGGTGGGGGAGGGGATCGAGGACCTGCGGCCGTTCGACGCCGAGGAGTTCGCCCACGCTCTGCTCGACGAGTGACGGTCTGAACCGCGTCGAGCGGGTCACCGAGACCCAGCGGAGGCGACTGACTACGCTGAGCGGGTGACCGAGCTCGGCATCTTCCTGGTCCCCGGCGCCGAGCAGCCGGAAGCGACCGTGCACCAGGCTCTCGCCGCCGACGAGGCGGGGCTCGACTACGTCGCGGTTCAGGACCATCCTTACCAGCAACGCTTCCTCGACACCTGGACTCTCCTCTCCTACGTCGCGGCCCGCACCGAGCGCGTCCGCCTGGTGACCGACGTGGTCAACCTGCCGCTGCGGCTGCCGAGCGTGCTGGCGAAGTCGGCGGCGTCGCTCGACCTGCTCAGCGGCGGGCGGGTCGAGCTCGGGATCGGCGCCGGGAGCTTCTGGGAGGCGGTCGAGGCAATGGGCGGCCCGCGGCGAACTCCGAAGCAGTCGGTGGACGCGCTCGAGGAGGCGATCGCGATCCTGCGCGCGTTCTGGTCGGGCGAGCGTTCGCCGACGGTCGAGGGCGAGCACTACCGGGTCGTGGGCGCGAAGCCGGGCCCGGCACCCGCACACCCGATCGGGATCTGGGTCGGCGCGTACGGCCCGCGGATGCTGCGGCTCACCGGGCGTCTCGGCGACGGTTGGCTGCCGAGCGTCGGCGGCAGCTTCGTGGCGCCCGAGGACGTGCCCGAGATGCAGCGCAGGGTGGACGAGGGGGCGAAGCGGGCCGGGCGCGACCCGGCCGAGATAAAGCGGGTCGCCAACCTGATCGCGCTGGAAGGGGAGCCGAGCGGCTGGCGCGACCAGCTTCTGCGCGCGGCCGAGCTCGGCTTCGAGGCGCTCCTGGTCGGCGTCCCGGGCGACGCCGACCCGGTCGGGTTCGTCCGCCGGCTCGGCGAGGAGGTCGCGCCCCGGGTCAGGGAGACTGTGCGCTGATGTTCGACCAGCTTTCAGACCGGCTTCAGGAGACGCTGTCGGATGTCCGCAACCGCGGCAAGCTGACCGAGGCCGACGTCGACAAGGCGATGCGCGAGATCCGCCTTGCGCTGCTCGAGGCCGACGTCAACTTCAAGGTCGTGAAGCAGTTCACGGCCCAGGTCAAGAAGCGTTGCCTGGGGGCGGGGGTCCTCGACTCGCTCAACCCCGGTCAGCAGGTGGTCAAGATCGTCGGGGAGGAGCTCGGCTCGCTGATGGGTGGCGCCAGCCGCGACCTCGCCTTCGCTGCCTCGGGCACCACCGTGATCCTGATGGCCGGGCTCCAGGGCTCGGGCAAGACGACCGCCTGCGCGAAGCTCGCCAAGCACCTCGGCGACGACGGCAAGAAGGTCGGGCTGGCGGCCTGCGACACGCAGCGCCCGGCGGCGGTCGAGCAGCTGGTGACGATGGGGAAGCGCTCGGGGGCGACGGTGTTCGAGCAGGGGACCGAGCGCGACCCGACCGAGATCGCCGAATGGGCGCTCGGCCAGGCGCGCTCGGCGAGCCTCGACGTGCTGATCATCGACACCGCCGGGCGCCTGCACATCGACGAGCAGCTGATGGACGAGCTCGCCGCGATCCGCAAGCGGACCAAGGCGCACGACGTGCTGCTGGTGCTCGACGCGATGACCGGACAGGACGCGGTCAACGTCGCCGAGAGCTTCGCCGAGCGGGTCGAGTTCGACGGTGTCGTGCTGACCAAGCTCGATGGCGACGCGCGCGGCGGCGCCGCGCTCTCGGTCAAGGCCGTGACCGGGAAGCCGATCATGTACGCGTCGACCGGCGAGCGCGTCGAGCAGCTCGAGCGCTTTCACCCCGAGCGGATGGCGTCGCGGATCCTGGGCATGGGCGACGTGATGTCGCTGATCGAGAAGGCCGAGGAGGTCTCGGATGCCGATCAGGCTGCCGAGCTCGAGCGCAAGATCCGAAAGCAGCAGTTCACGCTCGAGGACTTCCTCACCCAGATGCGCCAGGTGCGGAAGATGGGCCCGCTCCAGAACGTGCTCGGGATGATGCCCGGGATGGGCAAGGCCGCACAGCAGCTGCGCCAGGTCGACATGGACGACGCCGAGCTCGACCGGCTCGAGGCGATCATCCTCTCGATGACCCCTGCCGAGCGTGCCAACCCGGCGATGATCGACGGCTCGCGGCGCAAGCGGATCGCGCGCGGCTCCGGGACCACGGTGCAGGCCGTGAACCAGCTCGTCAAGCAGTTCGGCCAGATGCGCAAGATGATGGCCCAGCTCGCACGCGGGAAGATGCCCGACCCGCAGCAGCTGATGAAGGGGATGCGCTGAGATGCTGCCCGCCCGCTAACCTCTCGCGCCGCAATGGTGAGAATCAGGCTCAGAAGGGTGGGTTCGCGCAAGAACCCGAACTGGCGCATTGTCGTCGCCGACAAGCGCTCCCCGCGCGACGGGCGCACGATCGAGACGATCGGCCATTACAACCCGCAGACCGACCCCTCCGTGATCGTAATCGACGAGGAGCGGGCCAAGCATTGGCTCGACCACGGCGCCCAGCCGACCCGCACCGTGGCGACCCTGCTGCGCACCAAGGGGATCGGCGCCACGGGCTCCTAGCCCAGCGGCTGAGCGGATGCGGGAGCTGGTCGAGTTCGTGGTCCGGGCGCTGGTGGAGGACCCGGGGGCGGTTCGAGTCGAGGAGCTCGACGAGGATGACGGCACGGTGCTCGAGGTTCACGTCGCCGACGACGACCTGGGTCGGGTGATCGGCCGCGACGGGCGGGTCGCTAACGCGATCCGAACGATTGCCAAGGCGGCCGCGACCGCCACCGACGGTGGCCGCGTGATGGTCGAAATCGTCGAGGACTAGAACACCTACCCGCCGGTTGGTGGCTGGTCACGATCATGCGGGTTGACGTCTTCACCTTGTTCCCGGAGTGGTTCGAGTGGTTTCAGACCCAGCGCCACGTCGCCAACGCGGTCTCCCTCGGCTCCGAGCTGCGGTTCTTCAACTACCGTGAGACGACGCCCCTGACCGGGGGTCAGGTCGACGACTCGCCCTACGGCGGCGGCGCCGGCATGGTGCTCCGTGTCGACGTCGTCGACGCGGCCCTGAAGGCGGCCTACGGCGACGGCTCGCCCGCCCGCATCGTCCTGCTGACGCCGGCGGGCCGCCCGCTCGACGACGCGCTCGCGACCGAGCTCGCCGCCGAGCCACATCTGGCGCTGCTCTGTGGCCGCTACGAGGGTGTTGACGAGCGGGTTCGCGGTCACCTCGCCGACGACGCCGTCTCGGTCGGTCCATACGTGCTCTCGGGCGGCGAGCTGGCGGCGATGGTGGTCGCCGATTCGGTGATCCGCAAGCTGCCGGGTGCGCTCGGGCACGCCGAAAGCGCGGTCGAGGAATCGTTCTCTGAGGCGCTCGCCGGCGCGCCTGAGTACCCGCACTACACGCGACCGGCCAGCTATCGCGGCTGGGAGGTCCCGGATGTGCTGCTGTCCGGCGACCACGAGCGGGTTCGCGAGTGGCGCCGCGGGCAGAGCCGCGGGCGCGCTTAGTGTCAGCCGGGATCGGCGCTCAGGCCCCGCTCAGCGGCGAGTTGTCTACTATCTGACGCCCGCGGGCCCTGAGTTCGGGTGCCCGCTTTTGTACGCCTACCCGCCTTACTTGGGGACGATGAGCACGATCATCGAGAGCATCGAGCAGCGCCAGCTGCGGAAGGTCCCGCGCTTCGAGCCCGGAGATCGCGTCCGCGTGCACTTCCAGGTGATCGAGGGCAACCGCAGGCGAACCCAGGTCTTCGAGGGCATCGTGATCGCCCGCCAGGGCTCCGGGGCGCGCGAGACGTTCACGGTGCGCAAGCAGTCGTTCGGGGTCGGTGTCGAGCGGACCTTCCCGGTCCACTCGCCGAAGATCGAGCGGCTCGAGGTGGTCGCCCGAGGCGACGTCCGTCGCGCCAAGCTCTACTACCTGCGCGGCCGGGTCGGCAAGCGCGCGCGTGTCGCAGAGCGTCGCTGGGGGATCGAGGACGACCTTGTGATGGCGGAGGCGGAGGAGCCGGCGGCGATCGACTCCGAGGGAGTCAGCCAGGAGGAGGCCGAGGTCGAGGTCGCGCCCGAGGACGAGGCAGCCGCTGAGCCCGACGAGGCAGCGGCGGAAGGCGCGGAGGGCACAGAGCAGGAAGGCGCCGAGGGCGAAACGCAGGATGGGCCCTCGGAGGAACCCGAAGCCGAGTCATCCGAGGAGCCGGAGGACGAGGCCGAGGATTCCAAGGAACCCAGCTGATCCCGAAGCCGACAACCGGCCGTGGCGCCTTCATCGAGCTCGTCGTCATCGTCGCGCTGGCGATCGGCCTCGCGCTCGCGATCCAGGCCTTCATCGTCAAGCCGTACCAGATCCCCTCGCCCTCGATGGAGCCGACCCTCGACGTCGGCCAGCGCGTGCTCGTGAACCGATTCTCGTTCCGCCTCGGCGGCGATCCCGAGATCGGTGACGTCGTCGTCTTCCACCCGCCGATCGGCGCCGCGCGCGGCAACCAGTGCGGTGTCACGAAGCCGCAACGGCGCACCGGCCAGGCCTGCCCCGAGCCGACGCCGGAGATGGCCGACACCAACTTCATCAAACGCGTTGTCGCCGGTCCAGGTGACCGGCTGTCGATCGAGAACGGAATCCCGATCGTCAACGGGGAGAAGCCGCCGCCCGAGGACTACATTCGCCCATGTCGCGGACTCGGCGGCTGCGACTTCCCGACCGAGATCACCATTCCACCCGACCACTACTTCATGATGGGCGACAACCGTGGGGCGAGCGACGACAGCCGTTACTGGGGACCCGTCCCCCGCGACTGGCTCATCGGAGAGGCCTTCTTCACCTACTGGCCGCCGAAGCGCATCGGCCTCCTCTAAGACCGCCGCTCGGCGTCGCCGCAAGGCGGCGAAGCTGTTCCGGTTCGACCGCGAGCTCGGGTCGCGGTTCGTCGCCGGCGCCGACGAGGCCGGCCGCGGCTCGCTCGCTGGTCCGCTCGTCGCCGCGGCGGTGCTGATCGACTACGAGCGGCTCAGCCTTCGCGACCGGCGCGCGCTCGGGATGCTCGACGACTCCAAGCAGCGCACCGCCCAAGAGCGCGAGCAGCTCTACCCGGTGGTCGTCCGCGCGGTCGCGCGGGTCGCGGTGACGGTGCGTTGCGTGCGCGGGATCGACAGCCGCGGCCTGCACGTCACCAACCTCGCCGCGCTCGCACGCAGCCTCGAGCGGGTGGCGGTCCCGGGCGCCGTCTGCCTCACCGACGGCTTCCGGGTGCCCCAGTGCCGGGTTGAGCACCGGGCGGTGATCGACGGCGACGCCCGCAGCGCCGCGATCGCAGCCGCCTCGGTGATCGCGAAGGTGACCCGCGACCGCTACATGCACCGGATCGCCCACGCCTACCCCAACTTCGGCTTCGACGGCAACGTCGGCTACTCGACCCCCGAGCACCGCGCGGCGATCATCGAGCACGGCCCCTCGGAGCTTCACCGCCGTTCCTTCGCCTCGATCGCCTACTCGCAGCTGCGCCTGGGCTAAGCACCCGTCTCAGAACGCGCCGCGCAGGTGCTCGTACTCGGTGACGCGGCCACTTGCGTCGAGACGCAGGCCGACGACGTCGAAGCGCAGCTCGCGGTGGCGGGGGACGTCGTAGCCGCGGTCGCGCAGCCAGGCAGCGGCGAGGCTGCGCAGCTTCGCGCGCTTGCGCGGCCCGACCGCCATCGCCGGCGTCTCGGGGCCGCCGACCGAGCCGGCCCGGCGGGCCTTGACCTCGACGAAGACGAGCGCATCTCCGTCGAGCGCGATCAGGTCGATCTCGCCGCGGACCTCGCTCGTGCGCGCGTTGCGGTCGACGGTTCGCCAGCCAGCCCGCTCGAGCCGCGCGGCGACCACCGCCTCCGCGTCGCGACCGGTTCTCTGGCGTGCGGCGGTCATCGCCGTCGACGCTAGGCGGCGCGGCCACGCGTGATGCGCGTCAGGCGAGTCGGATTCGAGCCAGGTTCGTGACGATTTAGCGTGCCTCGCGCGCGTCCGGTCCACCTAGGTCGGCCGATGCTCGCGACGGTGACGACCTATGCCCTGGTCGGCGTCGCGGCGCGTGAGGTCCGGGTGGAGGCCGACGTGCGCAACGGGCTGCCCTCGTTCGCGCTCGTCGGCCTCCCCGACGCCGCGCTGCGCGAGGCGCGCGAACGGGTCCGTGCCGCGATCGTCAACTCCGGCTTCGAGTTTCCGCAGAAGCGGATCACCGCGAACCTCGCCCCGGCCGACCTGCGCAAGGCGGGACCCGGCTTCGACCTGGCGCTGGCGGCGGCGGTGCTTGCGGCCTCGAACCAGCTCGACGCCGCCCCGCTCGACGGCATCGCGCTCGCGGGCGAGCTGGCCCTGGACGGGTCCGTGCGGCCGGTCCGGGGAACGCTCGCGATGGCCGAGGCCGCCGCGCGACTGGAGGCTCCGGCGCTCGTGGTCGCCGCGGCCAGCGCCCGCGAGGCGGCGCTGGTGCCGGAGGTGCGGGTCGTGCCGGTCGAGCGCCTCGCCCAGGTCTCGCTGGTCGGCGGCGAGGCCGAGCCGACCCGGTCGGCGCCCCTTGCGCTGAGCTCCAACGGCGCCCTGCCCGGACTGCCGGACCTCGCGGACCTGCGGGGACAGCCGTTCCTCGCTCATGCGCTCGAGGTGGCCGCCGCCGGCGGCCACAGCCTGATGATGGTCGGCCCGCCGGGGGCGGGCAAGTCGATGGCCGCGCGCCGGCTGCCGTCGCTGCTTCCGCCACTCGATCCGGTCGAGGCGGTCGATGCGATCCGGATCGCAAGCGTGTGCGGGCGGCCGCTGGAGTCGCTCGCCGCGGGCGTTCGGCCATTTCGAGCGCCTCACCACACCGTCTCGACGGCCGGGCTGCTCGGTGGGGGATCGCCGGTGCGCCCGGGCGAGGTGTCGCTTGCCCATCGTGGCGTCCTCTTCCTCGACGAGTTGCCCGAGTTTCGCCGCGACACGCTCGAGGCGTTGCGCCAACCGATCGAGGACGGGTGCGTGCGGATCGCCCGGGTTCGCCACTCGACCGAGCTCCCCTGCCGCTTCCAGCTCATCGTCGCCGCGAACCCCTGCCCATGCGGACACGGGCCGGGCTCGGCGGAGTGCGAGTGCCCGGAGCCGTCGGTGCGTCGCTACGCCTCGAAGCTCACCGGTGCGCTTGCCGATCGGATCGACATCACGGTTCGGGTCGGCCAACCATCGCGCGAGTCGCTGGCCGGAGCGCCAGGCAGCCCCTCCGCCGAGGTCCGCGAGCGGGTCATGGCGGCACGCGAGCGCCAGCGGGCGCGACTGGGTCATGGCCGTGTGAACGCGGAGATGACGGTGCCGGAGGCGCGCACGATCGCGGGGTTCTCGGCGGCCACGGTCGAATCGCTGGTCACGCGGCCGGCGTCGTTCGGCCTCAGCGGACGTGGCTTCGAGCGCGTGCTCCGCGTCGCGCGCACGATCGCCGACCTCGAAGGTATCGAGACCGTGAGCCGGGAGCATCTCGAGGGCGCGCTGGCGCTGCGTGGCCGGGAGCGCGGGTGACGGGCTGGTCGCTTGGGCCCGCCGAGCCGGGCTATCCGGAACAGCTCGCTGAGCTCGAACATGCCGGCCCGCTCCAGCTCGCCGCCCTCGACGCCGGAGGCGGGCCGGTGCTGCACGGAGTCGGATCTCGCGAGGCGATCTGCGGGTTGGCCGCCGGCGCGGCGGCGACGATCGTCGGCTCGAGGCGTGCGACGCGCTACGGGCTCGAAGTCGCCGAGCGGCTCGCGTTCGACCTCGCATCCGCCGGCGTCACCGTTGTCAGCGGGATGGCGATCGGGATCGATGCGGCCGCGCATCTCGGGGCGCTCACGGCCGGGGGTCCGACGATCGCGGTGCTCGCGGGCGGTCCCGACGTCGTCTATCCGAGCCGCCATCGCCCGCTCTACCGGCGCATCGTCGCGTCGGGAGCGGCGATCTCCGATCAGGCGCCCGGCGTGCAGCCGCGCAAGCAGAGCTTTCCGGCGCGCAACCGGATCATGGCCGCGCTCTCGAAGGTCGTCGTCCTGGTCGAGGCCGCGCATCCGTCCGGCAGCCTGATCACCGCCGAGCGGGCGCGCGAGCTCGGTCGCGAGATCGCGGCGGTGCCCGGTCGGGTCGGCGTGCGGGCGGCGGAGGGAACCAATGGCCTGATCAAGGATGGCGCCCATCTGGTCCGCGACGCTCACGACATCCTCGACCTGCTCGCCGGCGTCGGTACCGAACGCGTCGCGCGCGTCGGGTGCGCCCTCGACGAGCCGCTCGATCGCGCTCTCGAGGCCGTCGAACGTGGCGCCGAGACCCCGGACGAGCTCGCCCGCGAGTCGGGTCTGGACGGGGCCGCGGCCGCGATCGCCGTCGCTCGGCTCGAGCTCCTCGGCTACGTCGCCTCCGATGGCCTCGGGGCGTACTCGCGCACCGGGCTTCAGCGGCCCGAGAATCGGTCCGAATAACCTCCGGGCGTGGCCAGCAAAGCTCGGGTGCCGGCGTGCCTTGCGATCGCGGGATCGGACTCCGGCGGCGGCGCGGGGATCCAGGCCGACCTGAAGGCCTTCGCCCGCTGCGGGGTCCACGGGATGACCGCGATCACCGCACTCACGGCGCAGAACACGGTCGGGGTGCAGATGGTGCTGCCGGTGGCCCCCGAGATGATCGTTGCGCAGGTGGAAGCGGTCGCCTCCGACATCGGCGTCGACGCGGTCAAGATCGGCATGCTCGCCGACGAGGTCACGATCGACGCGGTCGTCAACGCGCTCGACATGGTCGATGAGGCGCCGATCGTCGTCGACCCGGTGATGGTCGCCGAGAGCGGGGCGACGCTGCTCGATCCGAACGCCAAGGCGGCGCTGATCGAGCGCATCCTGCCACGGGCGAGCGTGGTCACCCCCAACGTGCCCGAGGCCCGGGCGCTGTCGGGCCTCGGCGCGTCGGCGACCCAGCAGGCGCTCGGGGAGGCGGTGCTCGCGCTGGGCGCGGGAGCGGTGGTCGTCACCGGCGGGCACTCCGACGACGGGGCGGACCTGCTCGTCGATCCGGCCGGCTCGGTGCGGATCGAGGGCCCGCGCTATCCCGACGGCGCCTCGCACGGCTCCGGGTGCACCCACTCCTCGGCCCTGGCCGCCTTCCTGGCCCTCGGAACGGAGTTGCCCGACGCGGCTCGCTGGGCGAAGGAGATCGCCGCCGAGGCGATCGGCAACGGCCTGCGCGAGATCGGACGTGGCGCGGGCCCGGTCGACGTCTTCGGGCTCGCTCGCCGGGGCGGTACCTTGGGAGAGTGAAGCTCGTGCGGATGAAGCCCGGGCGCGGGGACGTCCTGCTCGCAGAGGGCGACCCCGAAGTCGCCGAGGACGAGGAGCGCCTGGTCGAGGAGTTCCGTCGCCAGCTCGATCTCGGCATGTGGGCCGCGGTCCCGGTCGCGGACCGGTCGGGCCGGCGCGAGGCGGCGATGGTGCGCGACTTCGCTGAGGTCCCGCGCGACGCCGAACGTGTGGTCTTCTACCCGCCGGCCGCCGGGGGCTAGGGTGACCGCTGCCGAGCTTCGGGCCCGCGAGCTGCTGCGCTCCGCGCTCGGCCCCGCGGACTTCCGCGCCTACGAGGAGCTCGGGTTCATCAGCGTCCCGGGTCGGGGCGACCCTGCCAGCGGCTATGCCTACCTCGTCTACCCGCACCGGCCACTGGTCGCATACGAGACCGCCACCGGCCGGCTGCTGTCGGAGTACTGCGTTCGCTTCCGCGACGGCGCCGAGCGGCTCCCCGACGCCGACGACCTGCTCGCCCGCTGGCTCGCCCTCCACGGCCGCGAGCGTGAGCTGATCGCGACCGCGAACGTCAACCGGCCCGGGCACCAGCTCGAGCCCGCGCACGTGCGCCGCGACATCGCGCGGCTGCGCGCATGGAGCGCGGCATCCGGTACGTAGACTCCCGGGCTCGATGAGCACCGACGGCGACACGGCGACGGCGCTCCCGCGCCCGCGCTCGGCGGCGGTCTTCGACGGCCCCGACCGTGCCGCCGCGCGCGCCTACATGAAGGGGATCGGCTTCGACGACGAGGCGCTCAGCCGGCCGACGATCGGGATCGCCAACACCTGGACCGAGGCGATGCCGTGCAACTTTCACCTCCGCGCTCTCGCGGAGCCGATCAAGCAGGGTGTACGCGCCGCCGGCGGCACGCCGATGGAGTTCAACACGGTCGCGGTCTCGGACGGGATCACGATGGGCACGGCGGGAATGAAGGCCTCGCTGGTCAGCCGCGAGGTGATCGCCGACTCGATCGAGCTCATGTGCCGCGGCTATCAGTTCGACGGCGTCGTCTGTCTGGCAGCGTGCGACAAGACGATCCCGGGGGCGGTGATGGCGCTGGCGCGGCTCGACATCCCGGGCCTGATGCTCTACGGCGGGTCGATCGCGCCCGGCCGCTGGCGCGATCGCGACGTCACCATCCTCGACGTCTTCGAGGCGATCGGGGCGCACGCCGCCGGCGACCTCTCCGATGAGGAGCTGCGCTCGCTGGAGGACGTCGCCAGTCCCGGCGCCGGCGCCTGCGGCGGGCAGTTCACCGCCAACACCATGGCCTGCGCGTTCGAGGCGCTCGGAATCTCGCCCGGCGGCTCCTCGATGGTCCCGGCCGAGGACACCGACAAGGCGACCGTGGCCGAGCGCATCGGCGAGCTGGTGATGCGGGTGCTCGCCCAGGACCTGCGGCCGCGCCAGGTGATCACTCGCGAGTCGCTGGAGAACGCGATCGCCTGCGTCTGTGCCTCCGGGGGCTCGACCAACGGCGTCCTGCACCTGCTCGCGGTTGCGCGCGAGGCCGGGGTCGAGCTCGAGATCGACGACTTCGAGCGGATCTCGCGCCGCACGCCGCTGCTCGCCGACCTGAAGCCGGGCGGGCGCTTCGTGGCCACCGACCTGTATGCGGCCGGAGGCGTGCCGCTGATCCTCCAGCGGCTGGCCGAGGCCGGCATCCTGCACGGCGACGCGCTCACGGTCAGCGGCCGGACGATCGGCGAGGAGGCGGCCGCGGTGGTGGAGACGCCGGGCCAGGAGGTCGTGCGGCCGCTGTCGGACCCGCTCAAGCCCGAGGGCGGGCTCGCGATCCTGCGCGGCAACCTGGCGCCCGAGGGTGCGGTGGTGAAGCTCGCCGGCACCGAGCGCCAGGGCCAGACCGGGCCCGCGCGCGTGTTCGAGTCCGAGGAGGAGTGCTTCCGGGCGGTCAAGGAGCAGCGGATCGAGCCGGGCGACGTGATCGTGATCCGCAACGAGGGCCCGGCCGGCGGGCCCGGGATGCGGGAGATGCTTCAGGTGACGGCGGCGATCGTCGGCGAGGGCCTCGGCGAGCAGGTCGCGCTGCTTACCGACGGACGCTTCTCGGGCGCCACCCGGGGACTGATGGTCGGCCACGTCGCCCCCGAGGCGACCAAGGGCGGCCCGATCGCCGCCCTGCGCGACGGCGACGAGGTGACGATCGACGTGGCCGCGCGCAGGCTCGAGGTCGCGCTCACCGACGAGGAGATCGAGCGCCGGGTCGGGGAGTACGAGCCGCCCGAGCCCGCGTATGCGACCGGCGTGCTCGCGAAGTACGCGCGCGCGGTCGGCTCGGCATCCGAGGGCGCGCTCACGGGCTAGTCGCCCTCAGGGCTCCGCGAGGAACGTCTCCAGGACCCGGTTGAAGCGCACGGGGCGCTCGGCCATCGGCACGTGGCCGGTGTCGTCGAAGATCACGATCCGCGAGTTGCGCAGCAGGCGCCCGTACTCGAGCGAGTCGGCGGGCGGCACGACGTTGTCGTTGCGGCCCCAGACGATCAGCGTCGGCACCTCGACCTCGCCGAGGTGGTCGCGGAGGTCGTAGCCCGCGAGCGCGCCGAGCGCGTCGGCGAACGCGGCGCCGCGCATCCCGCCCTGGAAGAACTCCCAGAGCAGCTCGGGCCGCAGCTCGTCGGGGTGACGGAAGATGTTCCGAAACGCGATCGCACGTGCTCGCGGGCGCCTGAACGAGCGCGTCTGAAGGTTGAACGCGTAAGGAGCGCCGGCGGCGAGCATCCGGGCGGCCGCCTCGGTCGGCTCGCGCTTCAGCCGCACGCTCGAGACACCCGCCGCCGAGACCAGGACCAGCTTCTCGAACCGCTCGGGCTGCTCGGTGACCGCCTCGGTGGCGACGAAGCCACCCATCGAGTTGCCGACGACGGCCGCATCGCCGAGCCCGATCGCGTCGCAGAAGTCGTTCAACAGCCGGCCGTACTTCGGGATCGAGATCTCCCAGCCGGGAGCCGGCGAGGAACCGAAGCCTGGGAGGTCGAGGGCGACCACGCGGTGGCGCTCGGCGAAGTACGGGATCTGCTCGAGCCAGTTCTGCCAGCAACCCCCGAGGCCATGGACGAAGACCAGGTCGAGTTCCCCGGGCGAGCCCATCTCGGCATAGTGGACGGTCGTCCCTTCGCCTAACCCGGCCCCCGGACGAATCCCGGCTGCGCCGGGATCACCGGTCGCTGACGCTCCCTGGGAGGAGGCGGGCGGAACGTTGGTTGTTCTCAGATGCTCGCGCCAGTCGATCCGCAGCCATTCGGGATCGGGATTGCCGTAGGGGTCGGGCCCGTCGGGCGCGGTGGGATCCGGCCGTGGACCAAAGGGCTGAAGTCGCCGCCGGCCGGGCTCGCTCACGCGTATCCCAATTCGCTCAAGAATGGGATCTCGTGGATCTGGCATCCGTGGGGTCGGCTAAGTGAGCAGGATGATGAGCAGGATGACAATGATGATCAGAGCGCCAGCGCCGATGTACACGTCGTCCTCCTTTCGGGGGTGTCCCGCGAACATTCCGGCGATCTACCCGGCCACCTGCCGTCCGAAACGGTCACCTTCGGTGAGGCGACGATTCAAAGGGGGCGAGCCCCCGCTCGACAACCCGCCCCCGTCATCCAAGCTAGCTGCCAGGGCGTCGGCATGCGCCGGTTCCTCAGCGACGAACCCATTTGCAGACAACCCCACGTTTGCGAACTGAATGTCGCTGCCAAGCGGGGTCGGAGCGGGTAGTCAAGGACTGATGGCCCGCTCCGTCTTATTGCTGCGCTGACCTCGGGGGCGCCGTTCAAGTCGGCGAGGGGTGAAGTAGCCGACCGGCAGAGGCTCCCGCCGCCGACCGCGTAGCGGGGGTCTCGGCCCCTGTCCGCTGAAGCACTCAGTCATGTCGCCTTCGACGAATCGACGGCGGCTTTCGGAGGCGACGAATCGCCCAAGAGCAGGGCATGGACCGCCGCTGTCGTAGGAGGATCGAATGGTTGCGAAGTTCGTCCAGCAGCCGGACGTGGAGCATCACGCAGGGCCGACAGCTCGTTTCTTGACGCTCGACCCGGACGCGCGAAGGCTCCGAGAGTCGCTTGGGCGGTTGAGAGACATGCTGGTGTCGCTAGACCTAGCCTCGGCGCCACGGGTGCGAATGCTCGCCACGCAGGTCATCGCTCGCTCGTCAGACACCCGACGCGAGCGGCGCGGCCCGATTTTCTTTGCCATCTCCGTGCTTCCCCAGGCGGTTCGCATCGAAGTGTCTGGTCCCGGCCTGCCCATGGCGACTCAGGGGGACTCGGCCGTCTCGATTGATTGGCTCTTTCCCGAGTGGACCCTCGAAGGCCTTGCTGATCGCTGGAGCGTTGACCGGGACAGGCACGGTCCAGCGGTGTGGTTCGAAGTCGATCGTCCTGCGACCGAGGGCTCCGCCGCCTAGCCGTAGATCGACGAGGCCCTCGATCGTGCCTCCCTGATCCGGTCCCGCGAACCGTGTCCGATCGCTACGCACGGCAGTTTCTCGAGCGAGCTCGACGGCTTCACTTCGAGTTCTGGGAAACGCGCTCGGGTCCGCCCCGCCCGGATTCGGACGGTTGACCCTTCAGTCCGCCGGGTGTAGCTTCGGTCCGCCGGGTGTAGCTTCGATCGCAGCCGAAACGAGCAGGGAGGTCCGAGTGCTCGGCAAGAAGATAGGAGCGGGCGCACTGGCGGGGTTCGCGACGCTGGCGCTTTCGCTCCCTTCCTCGGCCCCGGGCGCGGTGACGATCGGCAGCAATCTCACAGCGAGTGCTGGTCCCGGCCTCACCTGCAGCGCGAGCCCGTGCACCGTGTCTCAGAGCGTCTTGCCAGCGGCCAACGCGGCGGCAGGTGGTCTGTTGGCCCCGAGCGATGGTGTCGTTGTCCGCTGGCGAATCAAGGTTGCAGCCCAGGTCTCGCAGGTGGCGCTGCGGATCACGCGCCCCGGCGACTCCGCCACTCGCACCGGCGCAGGTACCGGGCCCACGGTCACCCCCAGCGCTAACGCCACTTCGACCTTCGACGTCCGGCTGCCGATCGAGCGCGGGGACGCCCTCGGACTCAACTGCTGCCAGTTCGCAATCGGGGCATTCGCCGACACAAATGACGGGATCTATCGCTTTTGGAACCCGGTCCTCTTTGACGGTTCGCCGCCCACGCCGAGTGGCGTGTCCGGTCCGGACCGAGAACTGCTGATCAACGCGGATATCGAGCCCGATGTCGACGCAGACGGGTACGGCGATGAGACCCAGGATGGGTGTTCGACCACTCCGCTGAGGCAAGACGATTGCGTCGCGCCCCAGACCACGATCACAAAGGACGCGCCGAGGAAGACCCGCAAGGCCAAGGTGAAGTTCAAGTTTGCCTCCGACGATCCTGGCGCGGAGTTCGAGTGCAAGCTCGACAACGAGCCGTTTGAGGTCTGCGGATCGCCGAAGACGGTCAGGCGCCTCGACGAGGGCAAGCACAAGTTCAAGGTGCGGGCGATCGACGCGGCGGGCAACGTCGATACCTCCCCGGCCAAGGACAAGTTCAAGGTCGTGGACTGAGTCCGGTCGCCATCGCGAGATACTGGGCGGGCGATGTCGCAGGAGAACGTCAACAAGGCGCGGGAGTTCATCGCCGCATACAACCGGCGTGACTTCGACACCGCCATCGAGGACTTCGATCCCGAGATCGAATGGGTGCTGCCCGCGCGCCAGCGGTCGGACTCCGGCCGGGGCCCGGGCGCGGCCATACGCTTCTTCGAGGAGATCGACGAGACGATGGAGGAGCTGTGGCTGGAGCCGCAGGAGTTCATCGACGCCGGCGACCGCGTGGCGACCCGGCTTCGCCACCACGGGCGCGGCAAGGAAAGCGGGGTGGAGATCGACGAGGAGCTGTACCACCAGGTCGCGACCTTCCGCGATGGAAGGATCGTGCGAATGGAGTACTTCGCCAAATGGGACGAGGCCCTCGAAGCCGCCGGGCTTCAGGAGTAGGCGATGTCGCAGGAGAACGTGGAGGTCGTGCCCAATGGGAGCACCTTTACCGTGACGATTCCGATGCCTAGCCGCAGCTTCGTCGAAAAGCGAGTTGCAGCCCCGGAATGCCCCAGAGTTACCCGCCACTTGGCTTTACCGTGGGCACGATGGCATCCGCGAGTGGGTAGGCAAGCAATGCGCGGTGATCAGCGAACTTCGCTTCGAGCCCCAGGACTTCAGCGAAGCACCAGACGACGAGACCCTACGTGAGCGTGCAGCGCACACAGGGGCGCAGCGGCGCCCATCCACATCAGCGCCACTTCAGTGGGCTCTGCACATGCGCGAGGGAAGGATCGCGCGCGCGGAAGGGTTCCTGACCATGTCCGAAGAACTCGACGCCGCCGGGCTGTCGGAGTAGGCCCTCCCCCCCCCCCTAACCCCCACCCCCCACCACACACCCACCCCACCCACACAAAAACACACACCTCCGGGGCCCGCTGAGGGAACTGGCGCATGCCGACGCTTTGGGAGCTACTTTCGAGAACGGGCGGGTTGCTGAGCCGCGACCCGCCCCTTGAACCGGCGCCGCCCCCGTTTCTTCGAAAGCTTTACTGGGGGCGCTGCGCCCGGGGGATCGTCCCATCTCTGGACCCGGACGCGCGCCACCCTTGCGTCCTCATAGCCGACGACGCGGGGCGCGTCGACCCGCACCGCCATCGTCGATAGGAAGTCGACTTGGCTGACGGACGCGCTTGAACAACGGGGCAAGCGCGCGCGAACTTGCTTGTGCTCTCCTCGGGGGGGGCGCGGTCGGGGCGCTGCGCGCCCGCGCGTCGCTCTCCGGCGGGGGCTGGACTGCCCGGGCGTCCGGGCGCGACCTCCTCGGCGCCCGGCGGCGAACCGCCTGCCGACCGCGGCGGGTGACTGGCGCGCTCGCGACATCGGGGCCCGACCCCGCGATCGGGGACCGTCTCCTTCACATCGATGACCGGGGACCGGCTGAGTCGCCGCCACGTCGACCGGACGCGATGCGACGACGCGACGAACCCGACACCGACCTGTTGAGCTGCGACACCATCCCCGAGACGAGATCACCAGCGCTCCGACAACCGACAGCACAAATCAAGTCAAGTCACCTCCGACAGCCGCTCACCTTCGAGGCAAGCCGACAGAGCCATTCAAGCCGTGCACTCGCCGAGAAGTCAAGCGCCTTGACGAGCAAGCACAAGTTCAAGTGCAGCCATAGACGCCGCCGCAACTCGATCCCTCTGCGCGAAACATCGTATCAGTCATCGGCGGACGATGTCTCGCGAGTTCGGGTACGGATGTCCTCTGTCTGGCCGAGCGCTCGAGACAATCGCCTTCCGCTTCGCCTGCGACTCGGTGCGTATTCCACTTCTATGTCGTCTTAGTCTTCGGAATCGTTCCGTCATCCTCGTGCAGCGCTACATCGTCTCTCGCAACCTCCTCTACCGTCTTCTTTTCCTCTACTCCTCCTTGTTCTTCTCCCATCTATCTTCCTTATCTAGCGCTATTCCTCTGTCCAGTAACGCCTACCTCTTTCTGTTCGCTATCGTCGTCTACTACAGTCTCATCTTGCCTTACACTATCTCTCTTCTACCCCTAGCTCCTCTCTATATTCCTCTATCTCGTCTACAACTATTTCTACCGCTACCCTATCGTCCGAAACTCTCGCCTCATCTCTCCTCAGCATCGACTAAACTCGATCATGCTTACCTATCACCTAGTCTCTCATCGCCTTTTATCTCCCTTGATCTCTTCTACAACCTGATCGCGCGCAACGAGCTCCGCCGCACCGGCAGGGACGGCATTCTTCTGGGCGGTTTCGGGCCGCACAGGCAGCACAACGTCGTGCGCGGAAATCTCGTGCGCGAAACTGGTCGAGACGGGGTGCGCATCGCGAAGAAGGCCACCGACAGCCTCCTGAAACGCAACCGCGTTAGTGGCGCCGGTGACGACGGCATCGATGTCCGCAGGGCGGCCACGAAGCTGACCCGCAATCACGCCAGGCACAACCACGATCTGGGCATCGAAGCAGTGTACGGGGTGATCGACGGCGGCGGCAACCGGGCCAGCGCGAACGGAGATTCGCGCCAGTGCGTGCACGTGACATGTCAGTAGCGGCACTGTCCCGACGGGACTGACGCCCTCGAAGCCGCCGGGCTCAGCGAGTAGGCGATGTCGCAGGAGAACGTCGAGATCGTGCGTGCGGTGCACGACGGCTGGGCTCGGGGCGACTTCAGGGTCGCCCAAGAGCTGTTCGCGCCGGATTTCTCCTGGGACCAGCCCGCCGAGGCGGTCGAGCCCGGTTCGCGCCACGGTCCCGAGGTCCGCGACGCGCTGCGCAACCTCTTCGACGTCTACGACGACTACCGCGTCGAGGCCAGCGAGTTCATCGACGGCGGCGACGAGGTGGTGGTCGTGGCTCGGAGCAAGGGCACGGCCAAGGCGAGCCGTATGGAACTGGATCAGCTGTTCGCGTTCGTCTGGACGGTCCAGCGCGGGCGGCTCGCCCGGCTCCGGGTCTTCACCGACCGTGAGCAGGCCCTCGAAGCCGCCGGGCTGTCGGACTAGCGACGCCGAGCGTCGAAGGTCTGGAAACGCACTGGAAACAGCGGATCGCAGCAACACGCAGGGGATCGCAGCCGCTCAGGCCACGAATCGGGCGGTTTCTTCGGCGTAAGGCAGCAGACCGCAGTACACGGCAGCACCCTGGGCACATTTCACACGCGAGAGGTCGCTGGTTCGAAACCAGCCGCGCCCATCGACAGCCCCCTCCTGTTGTTAGCTCAGTACAGGACGTTGGGGAACCATCCGCCCTGTGGCTCCCGGTATTCGCCCATCGTCATTATGTTCATCGGCTTGACGAGGCGCAGCCCCTCGCTCAACCCCCACGGGAACACGCCCGAGCGCAGAGGAACGAGGAACGCGAGCGGGTCGACCCCGATCGCCGCACCGCCGAGCAGCAACGCCTTCATGTCCTCCTCGGTCTCGGCGACCCCGTGGCCCATCGGCCAGAAGCTGACCGTCGTCGCGTAGGCGACGATACGGCCGTCACGTTCAGCGACGACCGGAGCGAACGCGTGCGTCGCGTCGCGCAACTCGTTCGTGCGCTCGAAGCCGTGCACCTTCTTGCAGAGCGTCTCGCACTCGTCGAGGTCGTCCTCCTTCACCGGCCGCACGTCGACTCCGCCGACCGGGCCGCTCCGGGGCTTGCCGGTCATCACCGCGACAGGCTCCTTCACGTCGAATCCAAGCGATTGGTAGAGGCAAAGCGAGCGCATGTGGAAGGCATCCTGAAGCAGGCCAATCCCGGGCGCGCCTTCTCTGCGCTCGATCGCGGCCTGCATCAGCCGGCCGCCCACGCCCGCGTTCTGGCCTTCGGGGTCGACGGTGATCGGCCCGAGGCCCCGGATCGGGTCGCGCTCGTCGAGAAAATTCGAGCCGAGGAGGTGGCCGTCGCGCTCGGCCAGCACCCCCCAGATATTGGGGTGGGCGATCCAGTTCCCGACGATCTGCTCGGCGAACTCGACCGAAGGAAAGTCGCGCGTAAAGCGGTGGTGATCCTCGATCCCGCCGAAGGCCTCGAAGCAGATTCGCGCCAGCTCCTGCATGTCATCGGGCTCCGGCGACCGCAGCGTGATCTCAGCCGGCGCCTTGCTAACAGCCATGGTCAACTCCCTTTCCTCCGGCAGCGTTCGGCCGCCAGTCTACGCCTGTCAACGCAGACGGCAAGGGAGCGGAGGAAGGAATGCTCCCACCTGCTGGGAGACGCGAGCCTTGCCGCTTGATTCGAGTCGCGGGGCGCCATGGGTGAGGGCGTCCCCGTCGAGCTTCGCTACTTCACCGCGCTCAGTTTCCCTCGCGGAAAGCCACATCGCCGACCTACTTACGGCACGTCCGCTCAGGGCGCGGCTGCTCGACGCTTACCTCACCACCCAGATCGCCGCAAGAGGTCGCCCGCCGCGGCGCAGATGGCGCACCGCTGGTGCAGCCTGGCGCGCGGGAGCGAGAACCCGCATGAATAAGCGGTTAGGCGTACCCCATGCGCTCCAGGATCGGGATCTCGTGGATCTGGGGCGGTTGGAGGTGGTCCCAGAGGATCCCGCGCGGGCGCGGGTAGGAGCGCTCGACCTCGATCACGGCACGCGGCGTCGCGATCAGGTCGACGGGGAGGTCGTGGTCGGTGATCGTCAGGTTTTCGCGCAGGATCTGGATCGGATGCACGGTGGTCGCGACGACGGTGTGGTCGTCGATCTTGCCCGCCTCGATCAGGAGGCCGTACTCGATGTCCGAGAAGCCTCCGCCCTTGCCGATCCGCGCGCCCTTGAGGTTGACCGCGACCGAGCCGGTTAGCACGAGGTCGATCTCGGGAAGCTCCTCCTCGGCGACAACGCGGCCGTGGCGCAGGGCGCCCTTGATCGTCGCCGCCTGGCGAACCTGCTCGGCGTTCAGCTTGCGCGGGTCGAGGAGGCGGAAGGGGTGCAGGTCGCGCAGGCGCGGTACCGCCATCACGACGCTCTTTCCCTCCTCGAGCGCGCGCCGGCGGGCGTGCGTCTGCGGAGAGTCCGGGTTCGCCTTGATCACCTGGGCGCGCTTCCACGTCCGGTGGCCGGCGAGCCGCTCGGCGGCCCGCTTGGCACCGGCGAAGTTCGGGATCCGGCCCTCGGCCCCGGGGAACCGCGAGACACCCTCGCGGTCCATGGCCTTCCATACGGCTCGCCTGACCTGGTCCTTGGAGCGCATCCGGGTCGCCATACTATGCGGCTCGATGCCGGAGCGAACCTCGCTTTCCCCCGCCGACGAGCAGGCTGCCGACCTGCTGCCCGAGCGCCGCCCCGCGGAGCGGATGCGCGACCTGCTGCCCGCGATTGAGCCCGAGCGGATGCTCAACGACTGGGGGCGCTCGGAGCGGATCGAGGGGCTCATGGACCGGACGCTGTTCGAGTTCTTCTTTCGCTACTGGTTCAGGGTCGAGGTCGAGGGGATCGAGAACGTGCCCGCCGACGGTGGCGCGCTGCTGGTCTCCAACCACGCCGGCGCGTTGCCACCCGACGCGGCGATGATCGCGAAGGCGATCCGTGAGGAGCACCCGACGCCGCGGCCGCTCTACCTCACGGTCGAGCACTTCTTCAAGGGCTATCCGGGCTTCTCGATGCTGGTCCCGAAGATCGGCGGCGTGGCCGCGCACCCGGCTAACGTCCACCGGCTGCTCTTCGACGAGCGCGAGCTCGTGCTCGTCTTTCCCGAGGGCCGCAAGGGAACCGAGAAGCTCTACAAGGACCGCTACCGGCTGCGGCGCTTTGGCCGCGGCGGCTTCGTCGAGGCGGCGATGCGCGCCGAGGCGAAGATCGTCCCGCTCTGCCTGGTCGGGGCGGAGGAGGCGATGCCGGTGTTCGCGCAGGTCGACGTCCTGCGCCGGCTCACGGGCTTGATCTACTTCCCGATCACGCCTACGTTCCCCTGGCTCGGGCCGCTCGGGATGCTCGCCTACCTGCCGGCGAAGTTCAAGATCCGCTTCCTCGAACCGATCGACACGGTCGAGCTCGGAGGCGCCGACGCCGTCCACGACAAGGCGCTCGTGCAGACGGTGTCGCAGGAGATCCGCGCCCGGATCCAGGAGAACCTGCACCAGATGGTGGCGACGAGGAGATCGGTTTGGTTCGGCTGAGACCCGTCGGCAGCGGAGGCGAAGCCGAGCATGCCGGCGGCAGGGACTGGTTCGGATGAGGGTCCTGGTCACCGGCCTGTCGACCTACTGGGGCGCTCGGCTTGCCCAGGCGCTCGAGGGCTTCGAGCAGATCGAGACGATCATCGGCGTCGACTCGCGCGAGCCCCGCCGCGAGCTCGAGCGAACCGAGTTCGTCAAGGTCTCGAACCAGCACTCGCTGATCCAGCGGATCGTCCGCGCGGCCGAGATCGACACGGTGATCGACACGCGGATGGTCGTCAACTCGCTCGCCGCCCCGGCGCGCGAGGCGCACGAGAACAACGTCATCGGGACGATGAACATCCTCGCGGCGTGCACCGGCAGTGACTCGCCGGTGCGCAAGTTCATCTTCAAGGGCTCGACCCTCTATTACGGCTCGGAGCAGGACGACCCGGCCTTCTTCACCGAGCGGATGCGCCGCCCGCACGCTCCCGACTCGCTGCTCGAGCGCGACCTGGTCGAGGCCGAGGAGGCGGTCGCCGACTTCTCGGAGAAGAACCCCGACGTGACCGTGACCGTGTTGCGTTGCGCGAACGTGCTCGGGCCCGACGTCGAGACCAACTTCACCCGCATGTTCGCGCTGCCGGTGGTGCCGATGGTGCTCGGCTTCGACCCGCGGCTCCAGTTCATCCACGAGGACGATGTCGTGCACGCGCTCGAGCACGCGGCGCTGAATGAGATCCCCGGTGTCTTCAACGTCGCCGCGGATGGGGTGCTGGCGCTCTCCGAGGCAATCTCGCTGCTCGGCAAGCGCGCGCTCCCGGTGCTGCCGCCATTCGGCAGCGGTCTGCTGATCGGCCCGCTGCGCCGCCTCGGCCTGCGGATCCCCGACGAGATGACCAACCTGCTGCGCTTCGGGCGTGGGGTCGACAACCGTCTCTACAAGGCCGCGGGCTTCGACTACGGGTTCACATCGCGCGAGACGCTGATCCAGCTCGGTGAGCACCTGCGCCTCGCGCCGATCATGCGCGGGCGCGGGGCGGAGGAGGGCTACCGCTACGAACGCGAGGTCGAGGACTTCCTGCGTTGGAGCCCCAACGTGCGCCGCGAGCGCCGCGCCGAGCGCGATGGCGTAGCGGCCGACCGCGAGCCCCTCGGCATCTGAGCGCCGAGCCTGAGTCCTGCAATCCCCGTTGCGATCTGAACTGACGATTGCAGCGTAGAAATCAGAGTGGGGGCGCCGACGGGCCCTCTCCCTACACTTTTCGATCGGTGGGACGCAAGCTTCAGATCACGGTGGTCATCCTGATCGCCATCCTGCTCATGGGAGCGGTGGGCGCCTACGCCTGGGACTCCTCGCGCAAGGACCAGATCGCCGAGGGCGTGACGATCGGCGGCGTCGACGTCGGCGGGATGACCGCCGACGAAGCCCGGGCGCTGGTCGACGCAGAGCTGGTCGAGCCCCTGCGCGAGCACGTCACGGTCACGTTCGAGGGAGTCAAGTACCGGATCAGCCCCGAGAAGCTCGAGGTCGCCTCCGACGTCGACGGGATGGTCGACCGCGCGCTCGACGAAAGCCAGGAAGGCGGCCTGCCGACCCGCGTCTGGCGCTATGCGACCGGGGGTGAGGTCGACGTCGCGATCGCGCCCCAGATCACCTATTCCGGCCAGGCGCTGACCGAGTTCATCGACACGGTCGAAGCGGAGGTCAACCGCGAGCCGGTCGATGCCTCGGTCGAGCCGACCCCGACCTCGCTCAGCCCGGTCCAGGGCCAAGAGGGCGTCGCCGTGGTTAGCGACGAGCTGCGCGCGAAGCTCGAGTCGGCGGTCCAGAGCCCGGACCGGCGCACGGTCTCGCTCCCGGTCGAACGAGTCGAGCCCGAGGTGACGACCGCCGAGCTCGCCGCCCGCTACCCGACCTACCTGACCGTCAACCGCTCGACCTTCGAGCTCACCCTGTTTCGGGACCTGAAGCCGGTCAAGACCTACACCGTCGCGATCGGCGCCCAGGGCTTCGACACACCCGCCGGCGAGTACAGCATCCAGAACATGGCGGTGGACCCAGTCTGGAACGTGCCCGATTCGGACTGGGCGGGCTCGCTCGCCGGAACGACGGTCCCCGGTGGCGTGCCCGAGAACCCGCTCAAGGAGCGCTGGATGGGAATCTATGACGGTGCCGGCATCCACGGCACCGACGACATCGGCTCGCTCGGCACCGCGGCCTCGCACGGGTGCGTGCGGATGGCCGTCCCCGACGTGATCGAGCTCTACGACCAGGTCGACATCGGAACGCCTATTTACATCGGCTAACACTGGCCTCGCGAGCAGGCGTGGGTCGGGCGGCGGCGAATCCCACCCCATGCCTGTGGACTCGGCGCCTGCGGACAAGCTCACGATCAGCCCTGCCTGGGAGGCGGGGCTCGATTCGTACATGAGCGAACTGCGCACGCGGGGGGCTTCGCCGGCGACATTGCGGGCGTACAGGCGCGACCTGCTCGAGCTCGCGGCGTGGGCAACCGGACGCCGGCGCGAGCCGGGCGAGCTCGCCTACCGCGACCTGCGTGCGTACGCGGCGACGCTGTCTGAGCGGCGGCTGGCAAGGGCAAGCGTGGCGCGCAAGCTGGCCTCGGCACGTGGCTTTCACGCCCACCTGGTCGCAACCGGCGCGGCGGAGAGCAACCCGGCCGACCTGCTGCCGGCACCGAAGCGTGAATCGAAGCTGCCCCGGGTGCTCGGGCGAGCCGAGGTGGCGGCCCTGCTCGACCGGATCCCGGCGCGCACCCCGCTCGAGGTCCGCGACCGGGCGCTGTTCGAGATCACCTACTCGTGCGGGCTGCGCGCCGAGGAGATCGTCTCACTCGATCGCGACGACATCGACTTCGACTCCGAGACGGTGCGGGTGACGGGCAAGGGGCGCAAGACCCGCGTGCTGCCGGTCGGCGAGCCCGCGCAGCGCGCGCTGCGCCGCTATTTGGAGAGATCCCGGCATGCGCTCGGGCCGCCCCGCGACGAGCCGGCGCTGTTCGTCTCCCGCCGCGGGCGACGGCTCTCGCCGTCCGACATCCGTCGCCGACTCTGCAAGTGGGTCCACGAGGCCGCCGTCGCTGGGCGCATCTCGCCACACACGCTACGACACTCGTTCGCCACCCACCTGCTCGAGGGAGGGGCCGATCTGCGCTCGATCCAGGAGCTTCTCGGCCACGCGAGCATCTCGACGACCCAGATCTACACCCGGGTCGAGCCGTCACGCCTCCGGCGTGAGTACGCAAAGTCGCACCCGCGCGCATAGGCGCGCACGAGTAACGTTCCGAGAAGGGGAACAGCTGTCCAAGATGGAAACGAACGTCAAGGCAGTCGAGCTCCGCGAGCTATGGCGTCGATACAAGCTCGAGGGGGACGAGAAGGCTCGCGAGCGATTGGTCGTCGCATATTCGCCCCTGGTCAAGTTCATCGCCGGGCGCATGGCCTCGGGCCTTCCCTCGCACGTCGAGGAGTCCGACCTGATCTCCTACGGGCTGCTGGGCCTGATCGGTGCGATCGAGCGGTTCGACACCGAGCGCGAGATCAAGTTCGAGACCTTTGCCGTCGCCCGGGTCAAGGGCGCGATCATCGACGAGCTCCGCTCGCTCGACTGGGTGCCGCGCTCGGTTCGGGCGCGCGCTCGAGACGTCGAGAAGGCCCATGCAGCACTCGAGGCCGCGCTCGGCCGCACGCCGACCGACGAGGAGATGGCCGAGAAGCTCGAGATGACGGTGGACGAGTTCCGAAACGCGCTGCTCGAGATCGCCAACTCGTCGGTGCTCGCGCTCGACGACCTGTGGACTTTCGCCGATCCCGAGGGTGGCAGCCAGATCTCGATCCTGGACACGATCCAGGACCCGGGCGCCGTCGATCCCGAGGCGGAGGCGCAGACGTCGGAGGTCAAGGACCGGCTCGCCGATGCGATCGAGTCGCTGCCCGAGCGCGAGCGGCTCGTGATCGCCCTCTATTACTACGAGAACCTCACCCTGCGTGAGATCGGCGAGGTCCTCGGGGTGACCGAGTCGCGCGTCTCCCAGCTCCACACCAAGGCCGTGATCGGCCTTCGCTCCCGCTTCGTGGTCTAGGCAATCGCGCCACCTCCTCGGCTTCGCCTGCGGGGGTGCGCGGGCAAACCGGCTCGTCTCGCTGGATATAGTCCGGCCGATGCCGCACAAGGCCCCCGACCGCATCCGCAACGTCGCGCTCGTAGGTCACCGGGGCAGCGGCAAGACGAGCCTCGCCGAGGCGATCCTGTTCGAGTCGGGCGTCGTCAACCGCCTCGGCCGGGTGGACGACGGCTCCACCGTCTGCGATTTCGAGGAGGACGAGCAGGAGCGCGGGATGTCGATCGGCGCCGCGGTTACGTCGTTCGAGCACGACGGCCGCAAGGTGAACATGATCGACACGCCGGGCGAACCGAGCTTCATCGCCGACACGCTCGCCGCGCTGCGGGTCGTGGATGCGGCGGTTTTCGTCGTCAACGGGGTGATGGGGGTCGAGGTCCATACCGAGCGGCTCTGGGACCGGGCCAACGAGGAGGGCCTCGCCCGGCTCGTGTTCGTGAACATGCTCGACCGCGAGCGCGCTGATTTCTTCCGCACCCTCGACTCGCTCAAGGCCGCCTTCGGCGAGCACGTCGTCGCGACCGAGATCCCGATCGGCTCCGAGCACGAAACCCGCGGAGTGATCGACCTGGTCGACATGACCGCGTTCGAGTACGACGGCGACGGGCGCGGGAACTCGAAGCAGGTCGAGATCCCCGAGGAGCTGCAGGAGCAGGCCGAGGAGTACCGCGAGAAGCTCATGGACGAGGTCGCTGAGAACTCCGACGAGCTCATGGAGCGTTACCTCGAGGGCGAGGAGATCTCCCACGACGAGATCGTCGCCGCGCTGAAGAAGGGGGTCACCGAGGGGCACCTGTTTCCGGTCACCTGCGGGATCGCAACCAAGAACCTGGGAACCAACCGCCTGCTCGAGGCGCTGGTCGACGACGTCCCATCGCCGGCGATGCGGGGCGCTTTCTCCGCGCTCGGTGAGGATGGCGAGCCGGTCGAGATCGAGCCCGACGAGTCCGGCGACCTGCTCGCCTACGTGTTCAAGACCACCGCCGATCCCTACACCGGTCGGATCAACATGCTCCGGGTCTGCTCGGGCGTTCTGCGTTCCGATTCGCACGCGCTCAACGTCTCGCGACGCGAGAAGGAGCGGATGGGTCAGCTCGCCGCGCCCGAGGGTAAGGAGATGAGCCCGATAGACGAGCTCGGCCCCGGGGACATCGGCGCGGTTGCGAAGCTCAAGGAGACCCGCGCCGGCGACGTGCTCGCGGCCAAGGAGACCCCGGTTCGCTTCCCGGCGCTCGACCTGCCGGCGCCGGTGATGGCGTTCGCGTATGAGCCGAAGTCCAAGGGCGACGAGGAGAAGGCCGCGAGCGCCATCCGCCGCCTCTCCGAGGAGGACCCGACGCTCGACGTCCACCGAGACCCCGAGACGGGGGAGCAGATCATCGCCGGGCTGACCCAGGTCCACGTCGAGGTGATCGTCGACCGGATCAGGCGCCGCTTCGGGGCCGAGATCGAGCTGCACCCCCCGCAGGTGCCATACATCGAGACGATCCGCAAGTCCGCCAAGGCGCACGGGCGCTACAAGAAGCAGACCGGGGGCCGCGGCCAGTTCGGCGATTGCCACATCGAGATCGAGCCCAACGAGTCCGGCGAGGGGTTCGAGTTCGTAAACGCGATCAAGGGCGGCGTGATCCCCGGCGGCTTTATCCCCGCGGTCGAGAAGGGGATCGTCGAGGCGATGGCCGGCGGCGTGCTCGCCGGCTACCCGATGAAGGATGTCAAGGTGCGGCTCTTCGACGGCCAGCACCACAGCGTGGACTCGTCGGAAATGGCGTTCAAGATCGCCGGCTCATTGGCCTTCAAGCAGGCCGTCGCCGACGCCGACGCATACCTGCTCGAGCCGATCATGCAGATGGCGATCGCCGTGCCGGAGGACTGTGTCGGAGACGTCGTCGGCGACCTCAACTCCCGGCGCGGCCGACCGCTCGGGGTCGAGCCGAAGGGCTCGGCGACCGAGATCAAGGCCGAGGTGCCGATGGCCGAGGTGCTCGACTACGCGCCCGACCTGCGCGCGATCACCGGCGGGCGGGGCGACTACACGATGGAGTTCTTGCGCTACGAGGAGGTGCCCGGCCACATCGCCCAGAAGATCGTCGCCGAGGCCAAGGCCAGCGACGAGCAGGGCGTCAAGGCCTAGGACGGGCGTCGGCCACTGCTACGTTGCGGCGGTGAGCGACTTTGACGCCTGCGGGATCTGCGAGCGCACGATCCTGAGCGGCGAACGAATGAGCGCCTACATCGACGGTGACGGCGAAACCGTCGGCGTGTGCGCCCTCTGCAAGCCGCGGGCAGAGGCCTCGGGCTGGGTGCCCGCGGGGCTCGCCGGAACCGTCAGCCGCCCGGCGACCGAGCGTCGCCGGGTGAACCTCGGAGCCGGCCTGCGGGAGCGGATCAGGCGCCGGACCGAGTCGCCGGCTGCCGAGCCGGACCCCGAGCCGGAGCCGCGGGTCATGGCCCCGCTCGACGTCTTCAACGCCAGCCACGAGGCGCGCAAGGTTGCCGGCCTTTCGCGGTCGCTCGGGACTCCTCGCGCGACGGTGCGCGGCAACGTGATCACCGTCGCCTGGGATCTCTCTTGGTACCGGTGGCAAGTGGAGGGCGCCGAGGTCACCCAGACGGGCAAGGGCACCGAGATCGACGAGCTGCCGGCCGACGAGAAGGCCTGGAACGCGACCGCGGACCCCGAGGGACGCCTGCACGTTGACTGAGCGCGCTGGTAATGGCCGAGAGCACTGAGCACGTGATCGTCAACGTCGACGGCGGCGCGCGCGGCAATCCCGGGCCGGCCGCGGTCGCGGCCGTGATCACGGCGGCCGACGGCGCCGTGATCGACGAGCAGGCGAGGCTGATCGGGCCGGCGACCAACAACGTCGCCGAGTACCGCGCGCTGCTGCTCGGAATCGAGCTCGCGAAGCAGCTCGGCGCCCGCGAGGTGGAGCTGATTGGCGACTCGGAGCTGATCGTGCGCCAGGTCAAGGGCGAATACCGGGTCAAGGACGCCAACCTGCGCGAGCTTCACGGCGAGGTCCGCGCCGCGCTCGGGGACCTCGGGCGCTGGTCGATCCGCCATGTGCGCCGTGAGCAGAACGCCGCGGCCGACCGTCTGGTCAACGAGGCGCTTGACGGCGCTGGGGGCTGACCCGGATCGCTGTTGACTTCGGCACGACACCAAAGCCGGCCGCCTGGTAGACGAAGCGCTGGACCGGGCGGCCGGCTGACGCTCCGACTGTTGCTGCGTCCCACTCGGCCGCGGCCTGGAGTCGGTGACGCGGTTCGCCCCTGCTTGACTACCCCCATGACCTCGGAGCCCCCGGCCACGGACCCCATCGATCCCGGCGTCGAGATCGGGCACGTCCACCTCAAGGTGGCCGACCTCGACCGCGCGCTCGACTTCTATTCAGGAGTGCTCGGCTTCGAGCTCCAGGCGCGCATGGGGGAGGACGCCGCGTTCATTTCGGCCGGCGGTTATCACCACCACATCGGGCTCAACACCTGGCAGTCGCGCGGGGGCTCGCCACCGCCGCCCGGCACCACCGGCCTCTTTCACACGGCGATCCGCTATCCCGACGCGCCGCGCCCTCGCCGAGGCGCTCAAGCGGGTCGCCGACGTTGGGATCCGGCTCGACGGCGCCTCAGATCACGGCGTCAGCGAGGCGCTCTACCTGCGCGACCCTGATCAGAACGGGGTCGAGCTCTACTGGGATCGGCCCAGGGAGGAGTGGCCTCGCGACCCTGCACAGCCGAGCGGCTACGCCATGTTCACCGCTCCGCTCGACGTCGCCGACCTGCTCTCCGAGCTCCACTCCTAGCCCTATACTCGGCGCTCGCGCGGCTGTAGCTCAGTTGGCTAGAGCGTCTGCTTGCCATGCAGAAGGTCGTGGGTTCGAATCCCATCAGCCGCTCTTTTCTGGGCCTCCGTGAGATCGCGACAGGCCGTAAGTTGACCCGGTTCCGCTTCGCGCCGACGTGGCACCGGGAGTGTCGCCCGCCAATGAGTAAACGCCTGACGGCGGCGAACGCGGGGACGAACGGCATAGGGACGATTCCATCGTCGCCCCGCCCTCGCCCGGCTGGAACGAGCCGGCATCTCGACAACCTCGGGCACGCGCGGCCAGCCCGACGCATGAGCACCTTCGCTCGCGGCTCCTATTTCTCTTCGTCGCGACGGTCGTCCTCGACGCTGTCGCGAGCGTGCTGATCCTTGTGTACGAGCGACATGCGAATGGCACGGAGATCACTACGCTCGGGGACGCCCTCTTCGGGACGAGCACCCAGCTTCTGACGTCTCATCTCAGCTGGCCGAACCCGATCTCCCCACCCGCGCGAGTTCTCGATGTCTTTCTGCAGGCCTACGCGATATCTGCCGTCGCGATACTCGCGGGCTCCTTTGGCGCGTTCTTCAACCGGCGCGGTCTCGAGCGCGATCCGCCCAGGCATTTGAGAGGTTGGGTCTCGACTGATTCGCCGCCTCCAGCGCCGTGCGTGCCGAGATTCGGTGCCCGGCTGCACAGCCGCGACGCCTGCGG
>CAWJUU010000010.1:0-49775 GCA_963846165.1 uncultured Solirubrobacterales bacterium | reverse complement strand
AGCAGACATAGAAGTCGGCGAGGCCGACGCGGCGAACCCAGCCGTTACGGCTCTGCAAAGCAGATATTTGCTCGCGAGAACGAACCGGCGCCCGTCCCCGTGGGTCCGCGATCAGTCGAGCGGGCCGGACCGGAGCGTCCCGAGAACACGCGGATGGCCGTCGATCAGCGGTGCGTCGATCAGCTCAAAGCCCTCGAAGCCCGCATGGCGGGCCATCGCGTCCAAACCTGCGGGGGTGAAGCCCCAGTAGACGAAGTCATCATTGGCATAGACCTCTCCCGCCGCGGGGATGTGAACCGCCGCCGAGGAATCGAGGGACCGATCCGCCGACCCGTGGGTCTCGAGCAGCACCCGTCCGCCGACAGCGAGGCGCCGCCGAATGATCTTCAGCAGCCCCAGCGGGTTCTTCACCCGGTGCAGGATCCCGAAGCAGAGGATGAAGTCGAAGCTCTCACCGAGCTCGTCCAGGTCGAATGCGTCGAGGCGGCGGTAGTCGACCTCGGAGTGGAGTAGTTCCCGGATCGCCGCGAACCCCTCGCCTCCCTCAAGCTCGACCCCCCAGCGCGAGCTGACCCACTCCCTGTACTGCTCGTTGTCGACCGCAACGACCCGACCCGCCCCGCGCGCTTCGGCGAGGAACGCGTAGAAGCCGTCGAAGGTGCCGATGTCGAGCACGCTCATGCCACCAAAGTCCTCGGGCAGGGCGGGGATCCGGTAGCGGTGATCGCGGGCCACGCCGTGGGTGTAGAGCTCGCTGGACCCGTCGAGCGAGAATGTGTGAAACCAGAGTGGCACGCGGTCAAGGACGGCTCGGGCCGTCTCGGGATCCGTCTCGATCTGGATCAGATCGGCCACCTGACGCTCGGCGGCGGTTGGTGCGGGAGGGGCCTCCAAGGGTGTCAGACACTCATCTGCAGCGGTCACGCCCCTGCGAGCGGCCTCCCGCTTCGTACGGCCCGGGGTTCCGTCGCGCTGACGTCAGATCGGCGTTTGCGGCGATGCTGTCTCCCTTGATCGGTTGCCAACGAGACTAGCGGCGTCACGCCGGCCTCCCCGGGCGGGCCGCCCGAGAGGCGACCACGGCGGCGACAGCTCGACGCGCAATCGGCAGCGCAAACGCGAGCAGCCAGAGAATTCGAACCAGCTCGTTGCTACCGTGCGCCGCGCAAACTCACTGGACACCGCGTCCAACAAATCGTGCCAGCGCTTCCTCGTTCTCGGTTTCGACCTGCGTGGTTCGCAGCACATCCCCACGGAGGACACAAATGCCAACCGGAACGGTCAAGTGGTTCAACCCGGACAAGGGCTTCGGCTTCATCACCCCCGATGACGGCTCGAAGGATCTCTTCGTCCACCAGAGCGCAATCACCGGCGGAGGCTTCCGCTCGCTCGACGAGGGCGACAAGGTCAGCTTCGACACCGAGGACAGCGACAAGGGACCACGCGCAGCGAACGTCCAGAAGGCCTGAGGCGGTCAGTCGCTGCTGCGGTCCGGCGCCGCGCAACTGCTCGGCTCAGGCCAACCTCACCGCGATGGCCGTCATACGCACGTCGGCCGCGAGGACGCGTCCAGCTCGCTGACGCCCCGCGAGGTGATCCGGTAGCCCAGGGGTTCAGCGACCCGGGGGATCCCGACCGGCTTGTCGTCGGCGTCCATCTGTACGTAGCCGTTGCCGAACGTGACCTTGAACGCACGGGCCTCGAACGGCCCGCGGACCTCGTCGGCCGTGAGCGTTTCGCCGTCGACCAGCGCCCGGCCGCGGTCGCCGAGCAGGCACACCCAGACGGTCCCGATCGAGCGCAACCGCAATGCGACCCGCGCGGGCTGCGGGACGGTGAGCTCGGCGGCGGGGGTCGTGGAGGGCGAACCGCCGCCGCGCTCCGGGCGCGCCTCTCGGCCGGCCCCCTCGCCGCCGTTCTCCGAGTCGCCGGGAAGGCCGAGGACGACGACCAGGCCAAGCACCGCCGCGGCGACGAGGCCCACCAGGACCGCGGTCTTCCGCCTTGCCCGGGATGTCCCCGCGACGCCGCGTTTGGGCAGCATCTCCTCCGGAATCGACGGCGCGATCTCGACTCGCTCGTGGTGGAGCTTGTACTTCTCAACCAGGTCCTTCTCATCGAGCTCGAGGAACTGCGCGTAGGTCGAGAGAAAGCCACGGGCGTAGGCCGCACCCGGAAGCAGCTCCCAGCGATCCTCCTCCATCGCGCGCAGGTACTTAGAGCGGATCTTGGTGACCCGCTCGACCTCGCTCAGCTCGATCCCGCGACGGGTGCGAGCCTCGCGCAGCGCGTGCCCGACCTCGGGTGCCATGACAGCCGTATTGTCCCGCCGGGCGAGCGCGATTGCGCGCGGGCCGCGCACGGTCGGGATGACCCAGGGCGCTACCCGAGCCGCCTCGGGACCGCGAACGCCTCCAGCGTCGCGGCGGAAAGCCGAACAAGGCTCTCGCTTAGGTTCATCGCTCGTCCTTCCCTGACGGGCATGCCCACCGATGGCTAAGCGGTGCTCAGACCGCTCAAGTGCCCCGATCATCCATCGCGGCCGCCCCCGGACGCGCCGCTCTAGCATGTTCCGGGCACCTGAAATCCGCATCGTTCCCAGAGGAGGCCGGGATGAGCGCCATTGACGAGTTCCTCGAGAACAACAAGGTATTCGCGGCGAGCTTCGACAAGGGCGACCTGCCGCTGCCGCCCGCCAAGAAGGTCGCGATCGTTGCGTGTATGGACGCGCGGCTGAATCCGTACCCGATCCTTGGGCTTTCGATCGGAGACGCGCACGTAATCCGCAACGCGGGCGGCGTGATCACCGATGACGAGATCCGCTCCCTGGCGATCTCCCAGCACCTCCTCGGTACGGAGGAGATCATGCTGATCCATCACACCGACTGCGGCATGCTCACGTTTAGCGACACGGAGTTCGAGCAGACGCTCGAGGAGGAGGCCGGGCGGCGGCCGGAGTGGCGCCCGCGATCATTTCCTGACCTTGAAGGTGATGTCCGCGACTCGATTCAACTCATACGCGAAAGCCCCTTCATCCCCAAGAAGGATGAGGTGCGGGGTTTCGTTTACGACGTGAAGACGGGCCGGCTCGACGAGGTCAGCTGAGCACCGCGAATCGGGAGCGGTTACTAGCCCGGGGCCTTGGGTCTCAGTCTGCACGGGCGAATCCGGGGGGCGGGCCGTTAGTCAGTGAGACCGACACAAGAGCTACGAAACGAAGGTCATAGGTCCGAATCCTGTCGGGCCCGCTGAGGGGATCGGTTCGTCAGGCGGTTTCCTGCCCGTCGACCTGGAGCACTGGCGATCGCGTGCGGGCCGTATTCTTCGACTCGGCGACCGTCTCGGGTCCCTGGCGTCTGCGCGAAAGAGGCTGAGTGATCGGACTACCGGAAATCTTGATCCTGCTGGTGATCGTGCTCGTGGTACTCGGCTACAAGCGGCTGCCCCAGTTCGGCCGTTCGGCCGGCAAGGGTCTGCGCTCGGCCGGCGAGAGCACGAGGGAGCTCTCGACGACGATTGGCGACAAGTTCGACGAGAAGGTCGCCGCGGCGGTGGACCCCGCCGAGATCGGCAGGACGGCCGGTCGCGGTGTCCGCGAGGCGCGCGAGCTCAAGGCCGCGCTTACGAGCCTGCCCGAGGGGGAGCCCGAAGCTGAGCGCTCGACCAAAGCCGGGGGAGCCTCAACAGCCGAGGCGTCGGACCAGGACCCGACGTCGACCGCGCCCACGCCGCAGCAGTCGTAGCGATCACCCCGCGATCGGCCCTCCCTTTCGCCCATCCGTCCGCGGTCGCACGATTGACCTGTGATCGCAGCTCCTCGCTCGCGTGGTAGCGGATGCTTCTGCCGCGACCGTGTCCGCTCGACCAGGCTGACGTCTCGCAGGCGCGTGGAATCGGCGCTTGCGGGTCGCCGGGGAGACCTCACTCTCCCGGCTCGCGTACTCGGCGAGCAGTCGCCTCAAACCAGCCGCGGCTCCTGCCTGGGTCCGGCTGCCGGTGGCGCGAATGTTCGGTGAGAGTTCGGAAGCTGTCCTGACCGCTCGCTTACGCGGCAGAACCGGCTTGATCAAGCGGTTTTCATGGGCGCGGCTGGTTTCGAACCAGCGACCTCTCGCGTGTGAAGCTAGATCGGGCGATCCAGCCGATATCAGTTCTGACCACATGCGGCCAGCAATTCCCTGCTCCGCGCACCTTTCGAGCTAGCCGTAAGGCGCCAGAACTGTGCACGGCTGGTGGCACGAATGTTCGGAGGCAGTTCGGAAGAGCTGACTGCCTCCGAGCGCCTCCGGGGGCGAGGGGCCTTCGTCAGCCCCGCAGACGCACCGTTTACTCACCGACGTCCGGCAGTTCAGCGAGACCTTTGTGCAACCGATGACCGCGGCAGGAGCGTCAGCCCTCAAGAGGCGCGAAGAGGTCGATGACGTTGCCGTCGGGATCCTTCGCCTGCGCGTAGCGCTGACCCCAGAATGCGTCCCAAGGTTCCTTGCGGCTTTCAGCGCCGGCGTCGACCAGCTCCCCGTAGACGCGGTCGACGTCCTCCGGCGATTCGCAGAGGAAGGCGACCGCCATCCTGTGTCCGCCCCAGGGCGGCGACCAGTCCGGATCGAACGACCGGATCGTCTCCTCGGTGTCGAGCGTGAAGCGGAGCCCTCCCGGCAGCGTCGTCTCGACGTGGCCGTGCCCCTCGGGGTCCGGATCCTCCGGAAACTGCAGCTCGAGCCGCTGGTAGAAGTCGATCGCCTTGTCCATGTCGGACACGATCACGCCGATGACGTCCAGACGCAGGATGCAGTAATCATCGCACCGCCCGCGACGGAGACCGCCCACACGCGCTTCTCCTTAGGAGGGTCGGGCGAAACGAGTAGCGAAAGTCGCCCGCACAAGGCGCCTCGACGGAGTAAGCTCGTTCAACCTGGCCCTGCGGCCATCGATCCTGGCCTCAGAGCGATAGTACGCCGACACGCGACCAACGCGACAAGGCAACTCACTCTGAGGCGCACAGGAGCCCGACTGCGGGGCCGGTCGTTTTGCGGGAGCGCCCTACGCCGCCAGGGGCGCGGCTCGGGCACTGGCAAGAGCGCAGGAGAGCTTGGCGAGGATCGTCAAGTCGGCGCGGAGCGCGACCCGATCCAGGCCGCGAAATAGTCGCTGTTACCGATCCGGCACTGATGGGATCAAGGTCAGAGCGCCGGTCGGCATCAAGGCTGAGGGAGATCTCATGGAGCTCGCGCTCACCGCAGCGCCGCCCCCGTGTCGGGATCGAAGAAGTAGAGGCGCTCGGTGTCCACCGTCAGCCGGGCCCGCTCTCCCGGCGTCACCTGCGAGCCCCGGTCGAGGCGCGCGGTCAGCGCCTCGCGAGCGATGGCCGGCGTCTCGACGGCGCCGCCGAGCTCCTCTTCGAGGATCCCCGGGCTCGCTCGCGCGCCGACCGTCTGGAAGTAGACGAAGAGCTCGGATCCGAGCGACTCCGCGCGGGTCACGGAGACATCGATCCCCTCGCCCTCCGTCGCGGGAACCACTGAGCGGAAGTCCTCGGGACGGATGCCGACCAAGACCGAGCGGCCGACGTAGTCCGGGAGCCGCGCGGACCGCGAGGCGACGGCGGCAGGGATGCCGAGCCGCGAGTCGCCGATCACCAGATGCGGAGCTCCGCCCTCCGCCTCGCACCCGGCCTCGATCAGGTTCATCGCCGGCGAGCCGATGAACGAGGCCACGAAGACGTTCGCCGGCCGCTCATAGAGCTCCGCCGGGGTGCCGAGCTGCTCGAGGGCGCCATCGCGCAGGATCGCGACCCGATCGCCCATCGTGATCGCCTCGGTCTGGTCGTGGGTGACATAGAGCGTCGGCGTCCCGATCCGCCGCTGGAGGCTGGTGATCTCGCCCCGCATCTCGACCCGCAGCTTCGCGTCGAGGTTGGAGAGCGGCTCGTCCATGAGGAAGGCCGTCGGCTCGCGGACGATCGCCCGGCCCATCGCCACGCGCTGGCGCTGGCCACCGGAGAGCTGGCGCGGCTTGCGGTCCAGCAGGTCCGTCATCCCGAGGATCTCGGCGGCCTCAGCGACCTTGTCGGCGATCTGCGGCTTCGGGACGCCAGCCATCTTGAGGCCGAAGCCGATGTTGTCGCGCACCGACATGTGGGCGTAGAGGGCGTAGCTCTGGAAGACCATCGCGATGTCGCGCTTGCGGGGCGGCAGATGGGTGACGTCGCGACCGCCGATGCGGATCGTGCCCGCGGTCGCCTCCTCCAGCCCGGCCACCATGCGCAGCGTGGTGCTCTTGCCGCATCCGGACGGCCCGACGAGGACCATGAACTCGCCCTCGGCGACCTCCAGGCTGAGGTCGTCGACGGCGACCACGTCGCCGGCGAACTCCTTGCGGAGGTTCTCGATTTCGATCCCGCTAGCCACCGGCGCTCAGCATTCCCCGGATGTGGCGGTTGAGGACCAGGGCGACGATCGCCGGCGGGATCATCGCCAGGACGCCGGCCGCGGTCAGCAGCGGGTAGTTGGTCGTGTACTTGCCGATGAACTCGGTGATCACCACGGTCACCGGCTTCGTCTCGACGCTCGAGCTGAGCAGCAGGGGGATCAGGAACTGCCCCCAGACAGCGAGCATCACGATCGCGGTCAGCGCCGCGATCCCGGATGTCATCTGCGGGAGGACTACCTTGCGGAAGGCCTGAAAGCGCGTGCACCCGTCGATGAGCGCGGACTCCTCGGGCTCGGGCGGGAGCTCGCGCGTGTAGTTGTAGAACAGCCAGATCGCCAGCGGCGACGTGGTGGCCACGAACACGAGGACCATGCCGAGGAAGGTGTCGATCAGCTGGAACTCAGCCAATAGGCGGTAGAGCGCGACGACCAGCGTGAACACCGGAATGATCATCGTCGCGAGCACGAGCCAGAACAGCGGCCGGCTGCCCGTGAACCGAAGCCTGCTGAACCCGTAGCCGGCGAGCACGGCGATCAGGAGCACGACGACGGTCGAGACCACGGTGAGCAGGACCGTGTTGACGAAGGCCCGCGGGAACTCGCTCGCGTCCGAGGCGGCGTCGCTCGAGCGCGAATTGGTTTCCTCGCCCCCGAGCAGCGCGGTGTAGTACTCGGTGCTGGGATCGGAGGGAATCCAGCGGGCGGGCACCTGCTGGGCCTCCTTCTGCGTCTCGAGGCTGGTCATCACGCCGACCATCACCGGCCCGAGCGACCAGGCGACCAGCAGCGCAATCCCGATCGCTCGGAGCGTGAGGGCTGGTCGCGACGGCCTCACACGGTCCTCCGGCGCAGGACGAGGCCGTAGAACGCCGCCAGGAGCGCGGTCGCCAGCGCGACCATGAACGCGAGCGCGATCCCCTCGGCGAACTCGCCGTTGGCAAAGGTCGTGGTGTAGACCTCCATCAGGATCGAACGGGTGTTGAGCGCGGTCCCGTTGAGGACGTAGATCTCATCGAAGATGTTGATCGCGCTCACGGTCCCGACCACGAGGGCGACCACCAGCGACGGCCGCAGGAGCGGGAAGGTGATGTGGCGGAACTGTCGCCACGGGGAGGCCCCGTCGACGGCCGAGGCGCTGTAGACCTGCTCCGGGATCGCCTGCAGCCCGGCGATGAAGACGAGTGTGACCAGCGGCAGCACGCCCCAGACGTGCACGAGCGTGATGAACAGCGTCGCCCAGCCCTGGTCGGCGAGCCACACGTGCGGCTGATCGAGGATCCCCGTCTGCACGAGGAAGCTGTTGAGCAGGCCGGTGTCGGGATCGAAGATGCGCCGCCACAGCACCCCGCTGACCACCGACGGCAGCGCCCAGGGCAGGATCAGGATGGCGAGCACGATGCCACGCCCGCGGAAGGTCCGGTGCAGCAGGACGGCGATCGCCAGGCCGAGCCCGATCTCGAGCACGAGCGCGGTGAGCACGTAGAAGATCGTCTGCACCGCCGAGTCGCCGACCGACGGCTGCTGGAGCACCTCGCGGTAGTTCTCCAGGCCCACGAACGGGCTCGGCGTGCCGAGGGTCGGCGTCGCCTCGTGCAGGCTGGTGCTGAGCCCGACGATGATCGGATAGACGACCAGGACCCCTGTGAACACCAGGGCGGGCAGCACCAGCCACCGCCCGAGCCAGGCGTTCTCGGAGGCCGCGCCCGAGAGCCCGAAGCCGAGCCGGCCGCGGACGCGGCCCCAGGTGCCGGGTTTGCGGTGCTCGGTCACCTGGGGCCGGCCGGTCCCGGCCTAGCCCTCCGACTGAGCCAGCTCGGTGGCCTTGGCGGCGAGCTGGTCGAGCGCCTCCTGCGCGGGGATATCGCCCTTCCACGCCGCGTTCAGCAGGCCCTGAGCCTCGGAGCTGAACTGCGAGTACCAGGTCGGTGCGCCGCCCGGGAACAGCGGCTGGATGTACTCGACCTCCTCGGCGATCACGTCGCCACCGAGTAGGTCACCGTCGGCGGCGAGCTGGTCGAGGGCCGTCTTGCCGCACGGCAGGAAGCCGGAGCCCGTGTACAGCGCGATCTGGATATCGGGCTGCATCATCCAGTTGATGAACTCACGGGCACCGTCCTTGTTCTCGGCCGTGGTGGGGATGCCGAAGCCCTCCTGGAGACCGAAGGAGCCGCCCGGCCCGCTCTCGCCCGGGACCAGCGCAGCTTCGGCGTCGCCGACGATGCTCGAGATCTCAGGGTCCTGCGCCTCGGCCAGGTTGCCGGGTGCCGCGGCGATGTTCACCGCCGCCGCGCCGCTCAAGAAGCGCTCGAGCGAGGGCCCGTCGTCCATGCTCACCGCGCCGGGTGTGACCCAGCCGTTGTTGAGCGCGTCGATCTGCCATTGCAGGGCCTTGACGCCGGCCGCGTCGGGCTCGTTGAAGACCGGCGCACCGCTCTCGTCGAACAGTTGGCCGCCCATCGCCAGGGTGAGCAGGTACCACGGGGTGACGCTGCCCTCGGTGGCCGCCATCGGCATCGTCATGGGCGAGTCCGCCACGCCCTCCGCCTTCAGCGTGTCGAGCGCCTCGTCCAGTTCGGCGAAGGTCGCCGGGAATCCATCGAGACCCGACTGCTTGAACAGCGCCGAGTTGTACATCGAGATTCGGAAGTCGTTCGTGTAGCAGGCGGCGTACAGGTTCCCCTCGCTGACGAACGAATCCTTCGTACTTCCGAGGTCGTCGAGGGACTCCTGATCGAGCACGTCCTGGAGCGGCTCATACCAACCGTTGCCGCCGAACTGGCCCGTGAACGACCAGTCGAAGTCGGTCACGTCCGCGATGTAGGTGCCCGCCTGATGGGCAACCACGAGCCTCTGTTGGACACCGTCCCAGGCGCCGGTGTTGTACTGGACCTCGATCCCGGTCTCATCGGTGAACTGCGCCAACAGCTCCTCCGGGACCTTGTACGGCATCAGGACCTTGATCTCGGTGCCCTCGAGCTCCGACGGGTCGGCGTCCGAGAAGCCGCCGTCCGAGGAGGAATCGTCACCTCCGCAGGCGCTGAGCGCCAGCGCGGCGGCCCCGACGATGGGCGCGACCGCCCCCCGTAGCCTGGTCGTGTTCATCTGCTGCTCCTCCTTGCAGTCGAGAGTTTGTTCGGCTCAGTGGGATCCTAATCTGCTTAGCGCAGGCGAAACGCTCAGGATCGAGCACCTCAGACGAGCGTTACGGGAATGCCCGCCCCACGCAGCGCGTCGAGGAAGCCCGCGTCCGCAGCCGAGTCCGTGATCAGCTCGTCGACCTCGCCCAGCTCGCAGATCCTGGCGAAGGCGACCTTGCCCAGCTTCGACCCGTCCGCGACCACGATCGCCCGCCGTGCCCGGTCGATCAGGGCACGGTTGGTGTGCGCCTCGATCTCGTGGTGCGTGGTGCAGCCGGATTCGATCGAGATCCCGTCGACACCGACGAAGACGAGGTCCAGGTTGAGCGCCGCGAGCGCGACCTCGGCGATCGGCCCGACGAGCTCGTAGGACGCGGCGCGGGCGATGCCGCCCGGTACTTGAGGATCCCGCGTGCGACCGTGCCGCCATGCACCCGAGAGACGAGGCGCTGCTCCTCGAGCAGCTGCAGGTCCCGTCGAACGGTCGCCACGGAGACACCGAAGCGAGATCTGAGGTCCGAGACGCTTACGCTTCCGCCGATGTCCTGTTCCCACCCCCTAGACCCGCTGACCGCGGAGGAGATCGCCGAGGTCCGGCGGCTGGTGGTGGAATCCCCGCAGCACGGGGGCTCGAGCGCGGTTGCCGGTTCATCACCATCGAGCTCCGCGATCCGGGGAAACCGGCGCTGATCGAGCGGATCGAGCTGATCGAGCGCGCCGAGGAGCCGCCGCGGCTGCCGCGCGAGGTCGACGTCGTCGTCCTCGACCGTGCCGACGCGAGCACGCACGAGATCACGATCGCACTGGACGAGCCGAGGATCGTCGATTGGCGCCGCCTCGACGGGGTTCAGCCGCTGGCCGTCGTCGAGGAGCTCTCCGAGGCGGAGGAGCTGGTCAAGCACGACCCGCGATTCCGGGAGGCTCTCGCGAAGCGGGGCGTCACCGACTTCGACGCGGTCCAGATCGACGCCTGGCCGCCCGGGAACTTCGGCGACCCGAGCGAGCGCGGCCGGCTGGCGCGGTGCGTGGCCTTCATCCAGCCGCGTCCGGGCGACAGCGAGTGGGCGCACCCTGTCGACGGGCTCATCGCGCTCGTCGACCTGACGCGCCTCGAGGTGCTGCGCATCGATGACCACGGGGTCGTGCCGATCCCCCCGGAGCCCGGCAACTTCGACGTCGAGGCGGCGATCGCCGACGCGGGACGCCTGCGCGACGACATCAAGCCGCTCGAGATCACCCAGCCCGAGGGCCCGAGCTTCGAGGTCGACGGCCGAGTGGTGCGGTGGCAGAACTGGGAGCTGCACGTCGGGTTCACCCCACGCGAGGGGCTCGTGCTGAACCAGGTGGCCTACCGCGACCGCGGCGTCCGGCGCTCGATCCTTCACCGGGCCTCCCTCTCGGAGATGGTCGTCCCCTACGGCGACCCGAGCCCCACCCACTACTTCAAGAACGCCTTCGACGCGGGCGAGAACGGCGTCGGGGTCGCCGCATCCTCGCTTGCGCTGGGCTGCGACTGCCTCGGGGAGATCCGCTACCTCGACGCGACCGTCTCGAACGGCAACGGCGATCCGGTGCCGATCCCGAACGCGATCTGCATGCACGAGGAGGACGTCGGCGTGCTATGGCGCCACATCGAATGGCGGACTGGGGAGGGCGAGGTGCGGCGCGCGCGCCGGCTGGTGATCTCGTCGTTCTCGGCGATCGGCAACTACGACTACGGCTTTTTTTGGTACCTGCACCAGGACGGGACGATCGCCTACGAGGTCAAGCTCACCGGCGTGCTATCGACCGGAGCGGTCGCCCCGGGCGAGACCCCGGCGCACGGCGTGCTGGTGGCGCCCGGGCTCAACGCGATGGTGCACCAGCACTACTTCAACCTGCGCCTCGACCTCGACGTCGACGGCACCGAGAACTCCGTGGTCGAGGTTTCGACCGGGTCGACACCCCCCGGGCCGGAGAACCCGCACGGGAACGCGTTCGAGGTCGAACGCCGGCCGCTGCGCACCGAGCGCGAGGGCAGGCGGCGCGTCGACCCGGCATCGGCCCGGTGGTGGGAGATCGTGAACCCGCGCAAGCGCCATCGGCTCGGGGCCCCGGTCGGCTACCGGCTCGTGCCCGGCGAGAACGCCCGGCCCTACGCCCAGCCCGACTCGCCGGTGATGCGGCGGGCCGGGTTCATCGGCGACCACCTCTGGGTGACCCCGTACGCGCCGGGCGAGCGCTACGCCGCCGGCGAGTACCCGAACCAGCACCCGGGCGGCGCCGGGTTGCCGGAGTGGACGGAGGCCGACCGGCCGATCGCCGACACCGATCTGGTCGTCTGGTACACGTTCGGCCACCACCACGTCCCGCGCCCCGAGGACTGGCCGGTGATGCCCGTGGCGACGATCGGGTTCCAGCTGCGGCCCGTCGGCTTCTTCACCCGCAACCCCGCGCTCGACGTACCGCCGCCCGTCGCGGCCTGTCATGAACCTGGATCGGCAGAAGGAGGCGTTTCGGAGAATGAATGAGCTCGAGGGCCGCGTGGCCCTGATCACGGGCGCGAGTCGCGGCGTCGGCGCCGCGCTCGCGAAGGCGTTGGACGCGCGCGGCGTAAAGCTCGCGCTGGGATCGCGCAGCGGGGGCGACGCGGGGATCGCCGACGCGCTCGCCGCCGAGTGCGACGTCCGCGATCTCGGTCAGCTCGAGGCCCTGGTCGGGGCCGCGGTCGACCGTTTCGGCGGCCTCGACATCGTGGTCGCCAACGCCGGCGTCGGCGCCTACGGCGACTTCGTCGACAGCGACCCGGAGTTCGCCGACGAGATCGTCGACGTCAACGTCAAGGGGCTCATGCGCACCGTCCGCGCGGGAGTCCCGGCCCTGCGGCGCAGCGATCGCGCCGAGCTGTTGGCGGTCGCCTCGATCGCCGGCCAGCGGGCGCCGGAGGGCGAGGCCGTCTACGCGGCGGCCAAGCACGCCCAGGTCGGGTTCATGCGGTCGCTGGACCACGAGCTCTTCAAGCAGGGCATCCGCTGCTCGATCCTCTGCCCCGGCGGGATCGCGACCGACTTCGCGATGGGTCAGGGCCGGACGCCCGACGACCCCGACCTGGAGGTCTTCATGAGCGCGGAGGAGGTTGCCGAGGTGGCGGTGTACGCGCTCGAGCGCCCCCGGTCCCAGCGGGTCCTGGAGACCACGCTGGTGCCGATGGGCGAGGACTCGATGGGTTAGCGAGGAGACGGCGATGAGCGTCAAGGTGACCATGATCGGCGGCGGCTCGAGCAGCTTCGTTCCGCCCCTGCTTCGAAATTTCATCGAGTCGGAGGAGCTTCGCGACACACGGCTCACCCTGATGGACGTGAGCGCAGACCGACTCGAGACCATGGTGAAGCTGGCGGAGAAGCTGATCGAAGCCGAATCGAGTCCACTCGAGGTGTCCGGCACGCTCGATCAGCGTGAGGCGTTGACCGGCGCGGACTTCGTGATCGCGGCGATCTCCGTCGGCGGCATGGACGCGTGGGCGAACGACATCGAGATCCCCGGCCGCTACGGCATCTTCATGAACGTCGCTGACTCGATCGGGCCCGGGGGCATCTTCCGCACCCTGCGCAACGCGCCCGTGCAGGAGAGCGTCGCGCGAGACGTCTCTGAGGTCGCCCCGGGCGCCCGCATCTTCAACTACACGAACCCCGCTCCCGCCCAGGCCCTGGCGATGCTCACCGTGCCCGGCACGCTGGTCACCTCGTTGTGCTCGGGCACACAGCAGCCGTCCAGCGCCGCGTGGCTCGCCGAGCAGGCGGGTGTCGAACCGGATCTGATCGAGATGCCGCCGATCGTCGCCGGTCTCAACCACTGCACGGCGATCACCGAGCTGAGGCTCCGAGACGGGCGCGACGGGATCGAGCTCGCGCGGGAGGTGGCCACCGAGCCGGTGGTCAAGTTCGCGATCGAGACCTACGGGGTGCTCCCGTATCTGTGGCCGCACTGGACCGAGTTCTTCCCGCAGATGCAACGCCTCGAGCAGCCTTACGAACAGCGGGCCCAGGGCTTGCCGATGCGCTACGGGATCACGATCCACGACATGGACAAGGAGCGCGCGCGGGTCAACGGACTGGCAGACCTCGCCGCCGCCTGGACGGCGCCCGACGCCGGGCCCATCAGCCTCGCCGACCTGCCCCCCGGCGACGAGGAGGAGGGGATCGAGGTGATCGAGCTCATGGAGGCGATCGTCGCCAACCGCAGTGAGGTCCACGTGGTCAACGCCCGCAACGAAGGGTCGATCCCGAACCTGCCCGACGACGCTGTGGTCGAGGTGCTCGCCGAGGTCAACGGCCACGGCGTGATGCCGCTGCGGGCCGGCCCGCTGCCGGAGGCATTCGCGGCGCACCTGCGCCACTACGTCGCCGTGCAGAAGCAGATGGTGAAGGCCGCGCTGAGCGGCTCACGGCTCGAGCTTCTGCGCGCGTTCATGCTCGACCCGATGACGCAGGCGCACCTGGACCTCGAGCAGACCGAGTCGATGATGGACGAGATGCTCGCCGCCAACGCCGACTTCCTTCCCCGCTTCGCTGCCGCGTCGCAAACGTAGGACGGGGGGCGACGTGGCCCGCTATCCCGAGCAGACCAGGCGGCGCCTCGCTCAGACCGGCGCCCGTCTGCGTTCGCTGGCGTACCGCGAGACGATCGCCCCGGACTCGCTTACGGTCAGCGAGCGCACCGGCCGCGGTGGGTGGGCCGCTTCGCGAGAGCTCAGCCACCGACCCGTGCAGATCGGGGAGGAGTTCGGGCCGCTCTGGGCGACGTACTGGTTCCGGATCGGAGCATCGATCCCCGAGCACTGGTCGGGCGACCGCGTCGACCTGCTGTGGGACAGCGGCAGCGAGGCGACGCTGTGGCGCGCCGGGGCCGTTGTCCAGGGCCTCTACTCGGGCTGGCGTGCTCTGCGGGCCTCGGCGCCGGTCGTCAACCCGGCCGATGGCGGCGAGCGGCTCGAGCTCGAGGTCGAGATGGCCTGCAACAGCTGGGCCGGCGACGAGCCCGATCCCGACCCCGGCGTCGATCGCGGGCTCGCGGCCCGCTACCGGCTCGGCCGGACCTGGACCGAGAGGCCGTCGGTTCAGGCCCCGCGACATCAACCGGCCTGCGCACGACTGGTCCACTGCGCGATCGGCGCGCTCGATCCGCTCGCCTGGCGCCTGGCGTCGGCCTTCGAGCTCCTGCGCCGGCTCGAGGAAGAGCACGACCGGGGGCTCGAGCCGGATTGGAGCGGAACGCTGCTCGCGGAGCTGAATCGATTCTGCAACGTCTGGAAGGCTGCCGAGCGCTCGACCTGGGAAGGGGGCGCCGAGATCCTCGCCGGCCTGCTCGAGCGCGGAGGGCCAAGGCCGCGTCACCAGGCTCACGCCATCGGCCATGCGCATATCGACACTGCCTGGGTCTGGCCGGTGGCCGAGACGCGGCGCAAGATCGTGCGCACGACCGCCAGCCAGCTCGAGCTGATGGACCGCTACCCCGAGCATCGCTTCGCCGCCTCGTCGGCGCAGCACTACGCGTGGCTGGAGGAGGACAACCCCGAGCTCTTTGCGAGGGTCGTCGACAGGGTCGCGGAAGGGCGCTGGGAGCCGGTCGGGGGCTCCTGGATCGAACCCGACTGCAACCTGCCACGGGGCGAGTCGCTGATCCGCCAGCTCCTCTACGGCCAGCGCTGGTTCGAGAGCCGCTTCGGCAAGCGCTGCGACGTCTACTGGAGCCCCGACACGTTCGGTCACAACGGCCAGATGCCACAGATCCTGCGCCACTGCGGCATCGGGCGGTTCCTGACCCAGAAGCTCTCCTGGAACCAGTTCACCCGTCCCCCGCACGATTCCTTTCGGTGGGCCGGCATCGACGGGTCCGAGGTGATTGCCCACCTGCCGCCTACCGGGACCTACAACGCCGAACTCACTCCCGCACAGCTGCGCGAGGGCGTGGCGGCGTTTCGAGACCACGATCGCAGCGAGGTGAGCCTGATCCTCTTCGGACACGGCGACGGCGGCGGGGGCCCTACGGCCGAGATGCTGGAGATCGCGGCACGCGCCGGCGATCTCCGCGGCCTGCCGCTGCTCGAGCTGACGGCGAGTGATTCCTTCTTCGAGCGGCTCGAGCGAGAGCGAGAGCGCCTGGCGACGATCCGAGGACAGCTCTACTTCGAATACCACCGGGGTACCTACACGAGTCAGGCGCGAACCAAGCGCGGCAATCGCGAGTGCGAGCGGGCGCTGCACGAAGCCGAGGCCGCGTCGACGCTGGCCTGGAGGCGTGGGCTGGTCGCCTACCCGGCGGACGAGCTGGCGTCGCTGTGGCCGACCCTGCTGCGCAACCAGTTCCACGACATTCTGCCGGGGACCTCCCTGCGCGAGGTCCACGAGCAGACCGAACGCGAGCATCGCGAGCTTCGGGAGGGCGCCGATCGGCTGCGCGACGAGGCGGCCGCGGCACTGGCGGCCGACAACCCGGGTGAGGGTGCACCTCTCAACGTCGACGGCTTTCCTCGTCACGAGGTGGTCGACACGCCGACCGGTCTGAGCGTCCACACGAGCCCCGGATTCGGATTCGGCCGCGAGGTGGGGCCCGAAGACGAGGTGATCGTCGACCGCGACGACTCGAGCATCAGACTCGCCAACGCTGCGCTGACCGCGGAGCTCGGCGTCGACGGAGCTCTGGTGAGCCTGAGGCTCTCCGGCGGGCGCGAGGCGCTGGCCGGCCCCGGCAACGTGCTCGAGCTCTTCGACGACCGGCCGACGGCATTCGATGCCTGGGAGCTCGAACCGTACGTTGCGGAGTCCCGCGAACCGGTCGCCGGCGCGCAAGAGGTGGAGATCTCGCTGGCCGGCCCGCTGCGCGCCGAGGTGATCTTCCGCCGCGACCTCGGCGCTGCGAGCACCCTGGAGCAACGGGTGCGCCTGGACGCCGAGGCGAACCGGGTCGAGTTTCGCTGCACGGTCGACTGGCGCGAGCGCCACCGCCTGCTCAAGGTCTCGTTCCCGCTCGCGGTGCGCACCGACAGCGCCACATACGGGGCGCCGTTCGGGGCACACGGACTGAGCACGAATCGCAACACGGATGCGGACCTCGGCCACTTCGAGGCGCCCGCCCTGGGGTTCGTCGACCTCTCCGAGCACGGCTTCGGCGTCGCCTTGCTGTCGAGCACGTGTTACGGCGTCGGCGTTCTCGACAACGTCGTCGGCCTGAGCCTGCTGCGCAGCCCCACCGATCCCGACCCGGAGGCAGACCAGGGTGTGCACGAGCTCGCCTTCGCGTTGCAGCCGCACGCCGGCGGCTGGCAGGAGGCCGGGGTGGCGCGCAGCGCGATCACGTTCGACCAACCTCAGAGATGGATCCGGGGCGCTGGGCCGAGCGCGTCATTCGCCGAGCTCGACTCGGACGATCTGATCCTCGACACGATCAAGCGCTCCGAGGATGGCGACGACCTCGTGCTCCGCATCTACGAGGCGCACGGTGCGCGTGGCGTCGCCCGGCTCCGTCTCGACCCCGCCGTCCCAGGGCGGGCGATCCGCACGAACGGGCTCGAGGACCCGGGCCCCGAACTCGCGCGCGAGGGGGATTCGATCTCCGTGCCCTACGGGCCATGGGAGTTGATCACGATCCGGGTAGGCGCCGGCGGCTGAGCCTGGCGCGCTACTGCTCGCGGTTGGAGGCGCACCGGGTCGGGCGAGCGCTCGGCGACCAGGCGGCTATCGAAGGCCGGCTCGCGCACGCTTCGCTGGGCGGCGGTCGAGGTTGGGTCGAGTCTGGCTCCGAGGGCAGACCTTGCTCGGCCGCGAGCGGTCACCTCGAATCACGCCATCACCGTGCCTTAGTCCGGGTTCCGGTGGCGCAGATGGTCGGTGAGAGCTAAGAACGACGCTTGACCGCTCGCTTCCACGTTAGCAACGGCTTGATCAAGCCAGATTCATGGGCGCGGCTGGTTTCGAACCAGCGACCTCTCGCGTGTGAAGCGAGCGCTCTCCCACTGAGCTACGCGCCCGGCCATCGGATGGTAGAGCCGCTCGCGTTCAGCCCGTGGGGAGCTCCCGCGTCTCGGTGAGCCTGATCGCGTTGCCGCTCGGGTCGCGAAAGCCCGAGTCGATCCCGTACGGGCGCTCCTCGGGCGCCTCGGTGAACTCGACCCCGCGGGCCTTGAGCTCCTCGTAGGAGGCGCGGCAGTCGTCGGTGGTCAGGAAGATGGTCGATGAGGCGCCCTTGGCCATCAGGCCGCGCATCTGCTCGACCGTCTCCTCGTCGAACACCGGCGGCCCCGGGATCGCCATCAGCACGATCGCGACGTCCTCCTGGCCGGGAGGAGAGACCGTGAGCCACCGGAAGTCGCCCATCTCGGGGAGGGTGACGTCGGCCCGCACCTCCATCCCGAGCTTGTCGGTGTAGAAGGCGAGTGCCTCGTCCTGGTCGTGCACCCAGAGCTGTGCGTTTGCGAGCTTGAGCATGATCCGTGTCTCCTTTCGTTCGGGTTGACGGAGAGCACGCTACGCGGGCGCGGCGCTCTTGTCTTCTCGAAACGTGCTGTGTTGCGGGCGCGAGTAGGCGCGCACGACGCAGCTCGGAATCCGCGCCAGCGCCGACGCCGGGGGGAAGCGCTCGCGGTAGACGGTCGGGGAGACACCGAAGCTGCGGCCGAAGCTGGTCGTGAACGAGCCGACGCTCTGCAGTCCGACCGAGAAGCAGATCTCGGCGACCGAGTGATCGGTCGTCCGCAACAGCGCCGCCGCGCGCTCGAGCCGGCGGGTGAGCAGATAGGCGTGCGGCGACTCCCCGAACGCGCGCCGGAACTCGCGGCTGAAATGGGCCCGCGAGAGCCCGGCGGCGCGAGCGAGGTCGTCGACATCGAGGTGCTCGAAGTAGCGCGCGTCGGCGAGGTCCTTGGCGCGCACCAGGTGGCGGGCGGGTGGCGGGAATGCCATCGGTGCGAGTGTAGGCGCGCCCTGGTTCAGTCGCGCGGCGCGTAACGATGGTGAAGCATCAGGTCGTTGCCGTCGGGGTCGGTGAAGAAGGCCATGTGGCAGACCCCGGTGTCGAGGATCTCGCCGAAGAACTCGACCCCCTTCGCCTCGAGCTCGGTGCGAGCCGCGGCGACGTCGTCGACGTGGATCGCCGGGTGGGCGTTCTTCTGCGGCGCGAACTCAGCCCCGAAGCGCGCCGGCTCCCAGATCGCGAAGCAGGTCTCGCCGATCCAGACCTCGTACTCGGCGCTCGGATCCGTGCGCAGGCCGAGGGTTTCGACGTAGAACTCACGCGTACGGTCGCTGTCGGTCGACGGGATGCCGACGAAATCGAGCTTGTTCATGGTCTTGGTCATGCCTCCTGGTTGTCTTGCTCGGGTGGGACGAACTGGCTCGCAGTGAACACGACCCCGGCGGGATCGCAGAGGATCGTCATCCGCACCCACGGGGCATCGACGGGGGCGAGCACGACGCTGCCGCCGAGTTCATCGGCGCGGCTCGCGATCTCGTCGGCGTCATCGACGCCGAAGGTGACGTTCCAGTGCGGCTCGGCGTCGTCGGTGAGTTCCACGAGCCAGGCGACGGCATCCTCGAATCCCTCGGGCGCTCCCATCTCGCCCATCCGCTCGCGCGTACCGGGCGTCAGCTGCTCGAGGAAGTCGCCGTAGCCGGGCCGGCGCCAGAAGCTCATCCCCGGGTCCTCGTTGGCGCGCTCGCTCATCTCCCAGCCGAAGACCTCGCAGTAGAAGCGCAGGGTGCCGGCGCGGTCGCGGGTGTTGAGCTCGCTGAAGTTCCAGCTGCCGTGGGCGTTGACGAGCTCGGCGCCCTCGGTCTGACCCGCCTCCCAGGCGAAGCAGACGGCGCCGGTCGGGTCGGTGAACGCGACCATCCGCCCGGCGTCGAGGACGTCGAACGGGCGCATCAGCAGCCTGCCGCCCGCCGCCTCGATTCGCGCGGCCGCGTCGTCGGTGCTCTCGACCCGCACGTAGGTGTTCCACGACGGCGTCTCGAGCTCGGGGGGCTGCGAGCCGACGCCGGCAACCGCGAGCCCGTCGAGGCTGGCGACGTAGTAGCGCTGCTCGGCGCCCGGCGGCGTGCGCTGGTCGAACTCCCAGCCGAAGAGGCCGCCGTAGAACTCCATTGCCGCGTCGGGGTCGGGCTGTGAGGTGTCGATCCAGCACGGGACCCCTGCCGGGTACGTCTTTCGCGGCTCCATCGCTTCGCTCCCTCGGTCGTTGATCTGCGCGATCGACCGTATTGAGAATTTAGGTCAGGATCTGTCCTCAATCTGAAGGAAGATGAGATCGTCGTGAACGAGACATCGACCCGCCTGCTCTCCCTGCTGTCGCTGCTTCAGGCGCGCCGCGACTGGCCCGGTCGGGAGCTGGCCGATCGCCTCGAGGTCTCGGGGAGGACGATCCGTCGCGACATCGAGCGCCTGCGCGAGCTCGGCTATCCGGTCGAGTCGCTCACCGGTCCGGCGGGGGGATACCGGCTCGCCTCGGGCACGGCGATGCCGCCGCTGCTGCTCGACGACGACGAGGCGATCGCGATCGCGGTCGGGCTGCGAACCGCCGCGCGCGCGTCGGTCGCGGGGATCGAGGAAACCTCGCTGCGGGCGCTGGTCAAGCTCGAGCAGGTGTTGCCGTCGCACCTGCGCCGGCGCGTCCGCGCGCTCGGCGCGGCGACGATCACGATCGCCGGCGGCGGCCCGACGGTCGACCCGCAGAGCCTCAGCGTGATCGCCGCCGCCTGTCGCGATCACGAGCGGGTCCGCTTCACCTACCGCGCCCGTGACAAAGCCGAGACCCGGCGCGAGGTCGAGCCACACTCGCTCGTCAACCTCGGCCGCCGCTGGTATCTGCTCGCCTGGGATCGAGGGCGCGAGGCCTGGCGCACCTTCCGTGTCGACCGGCTCAGCAAGCCGGCCTCGACCGGGATCCGGCACTCCCCGCGCGACCCGCCGGCCAAGGACGCGGCGGAGTTCGTCGCCCGCAGCATCTCCTCGGCGCCGCAGCGCTACGAGGCCCGGGTGACGCTGCACACGTCGGCGACCGCGGCGCGCGAGCACCTGCCCTCGCAGTGGGGCACGATCGAGCCGATCGACGAGCGGACCTGCGAGTACCGCACCGGCGATGACGACCTCGACTGGCTCGCGCTGCGGATCGCGATGCTCGGCGTCGACTTCGACGTCGCGGAGCCGCCGGAGCTGGTCAAGCATCTGCGGCGGCTGGCGCGCCGGGTCGAGCGCGCGGTTGGGTGAGGCCCGGCGGCGCCGACTACCCGGATTCCGGCTCGTCAAGTCGCACGTTTTGCCTGCTCCGGAGTTACGACGTGCGGTTCGTCGTCTAACCGCGGTTGCCGACGCCTCCGGTCTCGATCACCGGCGCGTAGTGTGGGAGCCTGCCGCCGATGCCGCCTGTGCCGCCGACCGAGCCTCCCGTTCCGCCGATGCCGCCTGATCCGCCGCCGCCCCCCGAGCCGCCGGCGCCGTTGCCGCCGCCGCCGCCCGTGCCTGAACCGCCGGCGCCGTTGCCGCCGCCGCCCGTGCCTGAACCGCCCCCGCCACCTCCGGCGCCGCCACCACCCGAGCCGCCGCTCCCGCCGCCGCCCGAACCTCCGCCACCGCCCGAACCACCGCCGTCACCCGCGTCCGCGCCGCCGTCCGGCGGCTCGGGCTCGAGCCCGGCGCCGGGGCAGCGGATCGTGTAGACGGTCGCCGCCGGACGCTTGGGTTTGGTTTCCGAGTGGTTCCAGCTCAGGTGCAGGTGGTCGCCGCGGCCGTGGCCCGCGTCGCCGTCGTAGCCCACCCAGCGGAACGGAGCCCGCGGCCGGGCCTGTCTCGGCTCGGCCCAGCGGGCCAGCCGGGTGATGTCGGCCCAGCGCCCGCCCGCGGCCCTGTCGGGGACGATGTCGAGCGCGAGCCCGATCGGGTGCTCACCGTTCGCCGCATGGACGCGATCGGTCGAGTAGCCGTCGGTGATGAAGATCGAGTAGCGCTGGCGCATCCAGCGGATGTCGTCGAGCAGCCGGCGGTCGATCCGCTCGCCCGGGAAACCGGGTATCGCGACGAACCTGCCGCCGCCGGTCGTCTCGCAGAGCTGCGGGCCGAGCTTGGTGCTGTGCATGCCACCACCGGCGAGCGCCAGCGGGCCTGCCAGCCCGAGCACCCCGAGGGCGATCAGCAGAGCCCGCCTCACAGAACCCCCTCCCGCCTCGATACCGGGCTGCGCCAGAACGAGGTCCGCTTGCGCGCCCCGGGCCAGTTGAGCTCGATGTGCACGTGGTCGCGGTGGGCCTGGGTGCGATCGAGGCCATCGCGAAGCTCGCCGTTGCGGCGGTAGCAGTAGCTGTACTTGCCCAAGCGCTCCATTCCCGCCCACCACGCCTTGCAGTCGAAGATCAGGCCCTGGACGCCCATCCTGCGGGCGAGCGCATTCAGGTTCTCATTTCGGTCGGCGGCGATCAGGGTGCGGATCAGCCGCATCGCCGAACGGCGCTCCTTTGCCACCCCTGCATCGAGGCGCCAGTCTACGGCCCGGCCCTCGGAGTGGACGCTGAACCGACCGCGCTTGAGCCGCTCGCAGCGGAAGATCCCCCAGCTCTCGCCGCGGATCGTGCGGCCGAGCCAGCGCACGAGCGCCTTCGCGCCGGCGGTGGGATGCTCGCGACAGCGGCGCGCCTCGTCATAGCGGGAAGCCTCGATCGGCTTGCCGAGCAGCTTCGGGTGGTTCGCGGGGTTCGGGACGAGCCCACTTCCGGCGGCCACGGTTGCGAGCGCGGCGAGCACCGCGGCGCACAGCGCGGCGACCGTCAGGGTGCGAAGGAGCCGACCGCGCCCCCTCGGCGGCCTGCTCCCCGACACATTGTCGGGGCGAGGTCCCATCGGCATCCCAATCGGCGGCAGGCACCGATCCCCTTAGCGAGAGTAGGATTCCCTGCGACCGTGCTAGGCGGGGAATTAGCGGTGCCCTGTACCCGCAATCCGCTCTAGCGGGGCCGAACGCTCGTCTGAGGTCGTGGCCTTTGGGGCCAGTACGCCGCGGGCGGTGTTGACGGTCAGGTCCCGCGCGATGCGCGTCCGCGAACCAGGTCAGATCCGGAAGGAAGCAGCCTTAAGCGGTGCCGGGCAAGTGCCGCGGATCAGCCTGACTCGAGCCAGCCACGGCGGGCACGCCCAGAGACCGCTCTCGAGGACGGGCCCGCACGGTCATTCTTCGCTCCGCCGCGCGGGCGCGCACTAGATCCGCTCGTCCTTCGACTCCGCCCCCTTGCAGTCTTCGGTCTTCGAGGCCTTGGCGTAGTAGCGGCCGCGCTCGAGGTCAGCCGCGACCTTCCACTTGCCCTGGCCGTTGGTCGAGTCCTTGCCCACCCTCACCGGCACGTAGTCGCCGATCAGGAACAGCTTCACCTTGCGTCCCGGCTCGCAGCCGTCGTCCTTGGAGGTCACGGTGCCCGATGCGCCGGAGCTGTCGATCTGCTTGATCTTCAGCTTCGACTTCGCCTGCTCACCGGCGTGTGCCGGGGCGGCCGTGAGCGCCACCGCGCCGACTCCGAGCGCCGCCAGGGCGGCGCGGGTCCTTCTTGGTCGCATTCTCGATCGTCCTCCTACCGTATCTGCATGCCTCGGCCGCTACCCGGTCGGCCGATACGTCTGCGCCAGCTGATCGACCGCCTCTTTGGCCTCGGCGAGCCCCAGCCCCGTGATCTCGCGGTAGAGCTTGATCGCCCCGATCTGGTTGCCCGACTGCACCAGCTCGATCACCCGCGGGTGCTCGCTCGCATTTACCGTCGCCGGCTCCGAGAAGCCCGAACCATCGCCGAAAGCGGGCTCGGCCTGGTCGAGCCGCTTGTAGAGCTCGGCAACCTTGAGCTCGAGCTGGGCGATCCGGTGCCCGTGGTCGAGCAGCTCCTGGCTCTGGTGCGCATCGCTCACGCATCTCAGTCTCGCAGACTGCGAGGAACTGCTTGGCTGCGTCGGGCGGGCGTCGGAGCCGTCGCTAGACTCGGCCGCAGTGACCGGCGAGACGTCTCTCTACCGCCGCCACCGCCCCCAGGCGTTCGACGAGGTCGTCGGCCAGGAGCACGTGGTGCGCACCCTGCGCAATGCCGTCGAGCGCGATCGGGTTCACCATGCCTACCTCTTCGTCGGCTCCCGCGGGACGGGCAAGACCTCGCTGGCGAAGATCCTCGCCCGCTCGCTGAACTGCGTCGACGGGCCGACGGTGACCCCGTGCGGCAAGTGCGAGTCGTGCTTGACGATCGCCCGCGGCACCTCGCTCGACGTGATCGAGATGGACGCCGCCTCGAACCGCTCGGTCGACGACATCCGCGATCTCCGCGAGCGGGTCGGCTACGCGCCGGCCGCCGGCAAGTGGAAGGTCTACATCCTCGACGAAGCTCACATGCTCACCCGCGAAGCCTGGAACGCGTTCCTGAAGACGCTCGAGGAGCCGCCCCCGAACACCGCCTTCATCCTCGCGACCACCGAGCCCCACAAGGTGATGCCGACGATCGTCGACCGCTGCCAGCGCTTCGACTTCCAACGTCCCTCGCTCGAGCAGATCGCCGAGGTGATCCGGAGGGTCGCGGCAAGCGAGGAGATCGAGATCGAGGACGGAGCCGTGGCGGCGATCGCCCGTGCCGCCGCGGGCAGCTTTCGGGACGCCCTCGGCACCCTCGACCAGCTCGTCTCCTACGGCGGCAAGCAGGTCAGGACCGACGACGTGCTTGCCGTCCTCGGAGTAGCCGATGCGGACCTGATCCTCGGGGCTGCCGATGCGATCGCGGCCGCCGACGGCCGGGCCGCCCTGGAGGTGAGCGAGGGGCTCGCGCGCTCGGGTCGCGACGTGACCCAGTTCGCCCGCGACCTGCTCGCGCACCTCAGGCAGCTGATCGTCTTGCGGACCGCCGGCGAGCTGCCCGACGCCTTCACCGTCACCGCTGCCGACCCCGAGCGGCTGCGCTCCCAGGCCGGGGCGATCGGTGAGTTGACGCTGGGCCGCTCCGTGGACACCCTGTCGGCGGCGTTGGCGGCGATTCGCGAGGGCGACGAACCGCGGATGACCGTCGAGCTGGCGCTGCTGAGGTGTGCGCGGCCGCAACTCGATCCCTCGCGGGAGGCTCTGGCGGAGAGGCTCGAGCGGCTGGAGACGGCGGTTGGCGGCGGTGGGCCTGAGGCCGCGGTCTCGCCCCCGGCCCCCGATCAGCCCGCGAACGTGACCGAGCCCCCGGTCTCAGTTGACGAGCCAGCGACCGAGCCGCCCGCAGCCGAGGCGGCAGGGGAGGAGGGGGCGGCGGATGACTCCGGGGCCGTCTCCGAGGCCGTGGCCGTTGAGCCGTTGGATCTGGAGAAGCTGGTGCGGCTGTGGCCGGCGGTCGTCGACCAGGTGCGCCAGTCGGGATCGGATCTGCTCTCGACCCTGCTCGAGGCGGCGCGCCCGGTGGCCGTCAACGTCGAGGACGCGGTGCTCGAAGTCGGGTTCCCCGCCTCGGCTGCGTTCAACAAGCGCAAGGCGGAAGCGGCCGAGGCGCGCGACCGCTTCGCCGATGCGGTGCGAACGGTCGTCGGCGAGCGCTTGCGGCCCGTTTACGTCCTGCTCGACGCCGACGAGGTCGCCGAGCCGGCGGAGGCGAAGCTCTCCGAGGAGGAGCTGGTGGAGTTGATGCGGACCGAGTTCGACGCTGAGGAATACGTCGAAGTCGCCGAGCCCGAGGGCGAGGCGCAGGCAAAGGAGGCGGAAGGGTGACACGGCTGCCACAGGGCGCCGGCGGGTTCGATCTGAACTCGCTGATGAAGCAGGCCCAGCAGATGCAGGCCGAGATGGCCGAGGCGCAGGACAAGCTCAAGGACGAGATCGTCGACGCGAGCGCCGGCGGCGGGATGGTGAAGGTGAAGATGAGCGGCGACCTCCGCCTGCTCGAGATCGCGATCGATCCCGAGGCGATCGACCCCACCGATGCCGAGCTGCTCCAGGACATGGTGCTCGCCGCCGTCAACGAGGCGATCCGCTCGGCGCAAGAGCTGGCAGCCGGCAAGATGGGCGGTATCGCCGGCCTCGGCGGCGCCGGCGGGATGGGCCTGCCCGGCCTCTGAGCGCCGGCCGGGCTCAGGGCATCAGCCGGGCGCCGAGGCGCTTGGGCGCGATCAGCATGTAACTCTCGATCACCAGTCCGGCGACCTCGTCCCAATCGACGCTCGGTGTGTCGAGCCGCAGCGCGACCCAGCCGCGCGGGCCGCTGTATGCGGGCATGAAGTAGCGCTCGGGATCGCCTGCGGTCAGCTCCTCGTTGCGCCCCGGCGCCACCTTGATGCTGACCGCGACGATGCCGTCGCCATGATGGTCGTCGAGGAACCAGGCAAAGGTCTTGCCGCGAACACGAAAGCCGGCGTGGCGACCGGCGAGCTCGCGTTCGGCCTCCGGCAACTCGGAGCAGATCTCGCTCAGGCGCTCGAGAGGAGCCTCCGCCACGGCCCGCCACACTAGCCGTCCAGCCGTCCGGATCGCTAGCTTCACCGACCATGTACCCGGAGCCGATCAACCGCCTCGTCACCGAGCTCGCGAAGCTGCCCGGGATCGGGCACCGAACCGCGCAGCGGCTCGCCTTCCACATCCTGCGCTCCGAGGACGCCGATGCGCTCGCGCTCTCCGACGCGATCCGCGAGGTCCGCGAGAAGGTCGGGCTCTGCGAGGTCTGCTTCAACCTCGCCGAGGGCCCACGGTGCGAGGTCTGCCAGGACACCAGGCGCGACCGGTCGCTGATCTGCGTCGTCGAGCAGCCCGCCGACGTGATCCCGATCGAGCGCACGCACGAGTACCGCGGCCTCTACCACGTGCTCGGCGGAGCCCTCTCGCCGATCGACGGCATCGATCCCGACGACCTGAAGATCGCGGAGCTGGTCGAGCGCGCCGCCGCCGAGGAGGTCACCGAGGTCGTGCTCGCGACCAACCCGACCACCACCGGCGAGGCGACCGCCCACCACGTCGCCGGGCTCCTGCGCGGCCGGGTGACGATCACGAGGCTGGCGAGCGGACTGCCCGTCGGCGCCGATCTCGAGCACGCCGACGAGGTCACCCTCGGCCGCGCGTTCTCGGGTCGGCAGTCGGTCGAGGCCTGACTCAGGCCTCGCGGAGGCCGATCCGCTCGTGCAGGCGGCGCAGCGGCGCCGGCGCCCACCAGTTCCAGCGGCCGAGCAGCCGCATCAGCGACGGCACGAGCAGGGCGCGGATGATCGTCGCGTCGATCAGCACTGCGATCGCCGTGCCCAAGCCGAGCTCCTTGATGAAGATGATCTCGGAGCTGACGAAGGCGCCGATCGCGACCGAGAACAGCAGCGCCGCAGCGGTCACGATCCGCCCTGTGCGTTCGAGCCCGACCGCGACCGACTCGCGGTCGTCGAAGCCACCGTCGCGGGCCTCCTTGATCCGCGCCAGCAGGAAGACGCCGTAGTCGGTCGAGAGCCCGAAGACGACCGCGAACAGCAGCAGCGGTTGGGTCGACTCGAGCCCGCCCTGGCTCGTGTAGCCGAGCAGGTCCTCGAAGCGGCCGTCCTGGAAGATCAAGACCAGGATCCCGAACGTGGCGCTGAGGCCGAGCGCGTTCATCAGCACCTGCTTCAGCGGTAGTACCACGGACCCGGTCATCACGAAGAGGACGATGAAGGTGACGACGACGACGATCGCCAGAACGAGGGGCAGGTGCTCGGCGAGGCTGTCCTGGAGGTCGAGGAAGCCGGCGGTGAAGCCGGTCACGTTGACGCCCTCGACCTCGCTTCGGATCCGCTCGACCAATGCCTGGCTCTGATCGCTGAGCGGGGAGAGGAGGAGGCCGCCTCGATCGCATAGGTGTCGTTGCGCAGCGCCGCCGGCGCGTTGACCGCCGCCACACCGGGGACCCGCCCGACGGCGGTCGCCGTGCGCTCGGCATCGCGCTGGTCAGCGCCCGAGAGCTCGAGCGTGATCGGCTGGTCGCGGAAGGGCGGGAACTCGGCCCGCAGCCGGTCGTCGACCTGGCGCGCGCTGGTCGACTCGGGCAAGACCTGGGCGTCCACGGAGGTGAACTCGATGCTCAGGAACGGAATCCCGAGCGCGATCAGCAACGCCGCGCTGGCGGCGGCGATCCGGCCGGGGAACCTCATCACCAGCTGTGAGAGCCGATACCAGAAGCCGGCGCTGGCCGGGCGCGAGTCGCGCTCGGCCCGCTGCCGCAGGAACGCCGGCGAGAGCGAGTTGACCCTCGACCCGAGCAGGGCGAGGACCGCGGGGAGGACGACCAGCGCGATTGCCGCCGCGATCAGGGCGACCAGCGAGCCGCCGAGGCCCATCGAGTAGAGAAAGCGCTGCGGGAAGACGAGCAGCGAGGCAAGGGCGCCGGCGACCGTCAGCGAGCTGAAGAGCACGGTCCGGCCCGCCGTCGCCATCGTCCTGCGCATCGCTTCCAGCCCGGGCCCGCTGCGCGCGATCTCCTCGCGGTAGCGGGAGACGATGAAGAGGCTGTAGTCGATCGCCAGCCCGAGACCGAGCCCCGTGACCAGGTTGAGCGCGAAGATCGAGACCGATCCGAGCTCGCTCGCCGCGCGCAGCATCGCGAACGTGCCGACGATCGCGAGCGCGCCGACCAGCAGCGGCAGGAGCGCCGCGACCAGGCTGCGGAAGAAGAGCAGCGAGAGCAGGAAGAGGAGCGGGAAGGCGAGCAGCTCGGCGCGGCGCAGGTCCTCCTCGACCTGTTCGTTGACCTGCTTTTGGGCGACCGCCGGGCCGCCGACGGTGACGCCCCGCCTCTCGGCCAGCGATTCGGAGATCCTCTCGGCGGCGTCGTGGACCTCGTCGTCGGCGGTCGGCCGTAGAGCGACTGCGAGGTAGGTCGACTCGCCGTCGCGGGAGACGAACGCTTTCGATCCCGTGCTCGCGAAGCTGGCGATCGAGGCGACATCGCGATCGCCCCCGACCTCGTCGGCGAGCGCCTCGACCCGCTGGCGGCCGGCGGCCGATCTGGGTCGGCCTCGACGAGGATCACGATCCCGGTGTCGCGGTAGCCGGCGGCCTCGAGGCGCTCGTCGGCGATCACCGACTCGGTGTCGGGATCGTCGGCGCCGTAGGGATCGAGGCGGTCGGCGACGCCGGCCCCGAGCGCACCCGCGGCGACGAAGATGATCGCGGCCAGGAGCACGACGCGCCGTCCACGCCGCTGGGCGAGCCCTGCGAGCAGGTCCATCATCCGGTCCCCCGCACCTCGCGCTCACACCAACCCGCAACGAAGTCGTTGAGCGCGATCCCGAAGCGCAGCGCGGTGTGGGTCGAGCTCTCGGGCTGGTCGGACGCCTCGGCCTCGATCGCGCGCAGCCGCTCGGCGACCGCGAGGTGGTGGCTGCGCTTCGCCTCCAGCGCCGCCGCCGTGGCCTGCGGCCCGGCGAAGTCGGAGAAGAAGACCTTGAGCAGGCTCTCGTCGCGCATCTCCTGGACCTCGGCCGGAGCGGCAAGCCACTCGCGCAGTGCCTCGCGGCCGCGCTTCGTGAGGCTGAAGACGATCCGCCCGCGCGGGTTCTCGGGGTCCGCGGCGCCCTCGATCAGCCCGGCCTCGGAGAGCCGCCGCAGCTCGGGGTAGATCTGGCCGTAGCTCGCGGCCCAGAAGAAGCGCGTGGAGTGATCGACGAACTGCTTGATCTCATAGCCGCACATCGGCCCGAGCCCGAGCATTCCGAGGATCACGTGGGAGGTCGGATTGAGCTCCATCTATCCGTTAGATATATCGCGCGGACAGGCAAAGGTCAGTGACTTTCGTCACACCGGCGGTGTTCGCGTGAGGCGCGGCTACTCGGTCTCGCGGCGAGTTCCTCGGGAGTCAGCTCGGCGACCGGTGCGGGCACCGCATCGTCGGGCCCGCCAGGACCTGTTCCGGGGTCCTGATCGTCGGGTGCGAGGGCGATCCAGATCGCCGCCGTCGCGGCGAGCGCGATCGCGATTGCGACCACACGGCGGCGGATCACCGTGCTCCGAGAGGGCCCCGGCGAATCCTCCATTGGGCGACGATCGTATTCTCAGCTTCCGATGGCAGCGACAGTGGTGATGAAGTTCGGCGGCACGTCGGTCGCCGCTCCCGAGGACATCAGGCGCGCGGCGCGCCGGATCGTCGACGCCCGGGAGGGCGGTAAGCACGTGGTCGCGGTGCTCTCGGCGCGTGGCAAGACGACCGACGACCTGGTCGCGGCCGCCTACGAGATCTCGCCCCGGCCGCTTGCGCGCGAGATGGACATGCTGCTCTCGACCGGCGAGCGAATCTCGTGCGCCCTGTGCGCGATGGCGATCCACGACATGGGCCACGACGCAATCTCGCTCACCGGCTCGCAGGCAGGGATCGTCACCGACTCATCGCACACCAAGGCGCGGATCCTCGACGTACGCGCGGATCGCATCCGTGACGCGCTCGGTGCCGATCGGATCGTGCTCGTCGCCGGCTTCCAGGGAGTCTCGGGCGACAGCAAGGACGTGACCACCCTCGGCCGCGGCGGCTCGGACACGACCGCCGTCGCGATCGCCGCGGCGCTCGGCGCCGATGTCTGCGAGATCTACACCGACGTCGCCGGAGTGTTCAGCGCCGATCCGAGACTTGTGCCCGAGGCGCGCAAGCTGAGGGCGGTCTCGTTCGACGAGATGCTCGAGATGTCGTCGTCGGGTGCCGGCGTGCTCCAGCTCCGCGCGGTCGAGTACGGGCGCAACCACGGCGTCCGCCTGCATTGCCGGAGCTCGTTCGAGGACGCCCCCGGTACCCTCGTGCTCGCAGAGGACGAGACCTTGGAGCAGCCGATGGTGACAGCCGTGACGCACGCCTACGAGGCGCGCGTGACCCTGACCGGCCTCCGCGACGAGCCCGGAGTCGCGGGCCGCGTCTTCGGCGCGCTCGCCGGCGCCAACGTCAACGTCGACATGATCATCCAGAACGAGCCGGTGTCCGATGATCACAAGGCCGACCTCTCGTTCACGGTCGCCAGCGACGACCTCGAGTCGGCGACCGATGTGCTCGCCCCGCTCGAGGTCGGCGACGGGATCGAGACCGATCCCCGCGTCGGCAAGGTCTCGATCGTCGGCGCCGGGATGCGCAGCCACCCCGGCGTCGCCGCGAAGGTCTTCCAGACCCTTGGCGAGAAGGCGATCAACATCGAGATGATCTCGACCTCGCCGATCAAGATCTCGTGCGTGATCTCCGCCGACCAGGTCCCGGAAGCCGTGAAAGCGCTGCACACCGCCTTCGAGCTCGGTGCCGAAGCCGTGCGCGAGGAGGACCCGGCGGGCGAGCACCGCCCGCGGGTGACATCGTGAGCGCGAGCGAGAACAAGGGAATGGTCGTTCGGCGCGAAGCGCGAACCAAGAGTCCGTGAGTTTCCGGGTCGGGGTCGTCGGCGCCACCGGCGCGGTCGGCTCGACGATCCTCGAGGTGCTCGCCGAGCGCGACTTCCCCGCCGCCGACGTGGTGCCGTTCGCATCCGAGCGTTCCGCGGGGCGAAAGCTCGAGTTCGGCGACGGCGAGATCGAGTGCCGGCCGCTCTCCGCCGAGACGATCGGCGACCTGGACCTGGTCCTCTCCTCGGCCGGCGGCGCAATCAGCTCCGAGTGGGCGCCGCGCTTCGTCGAGGCCGGCGCGGTGGTCGTCGATAACACCAGCTACTGGCGAATGCACGACGACGTGCCGCTGGTCGTCTCCGAGGTCAACCCGGACGCCGTCGAGGGGCACAGCGGGCTGATCGCGAACCCGAACTGCACGACGATGGCGATGGCGGTCGCGATCGGGCCGATCCACCGCGACGCCGGGATCGAGCGGCTCGTCGTCTCCACCTACCAGTCCGTCTCGGGCACCGGCCGGCGCGCGATCGAGGAGCTCAACGAGCAATCGCGCGCCGTGCTCGCCGGCGACCGGCCACGGATCGAGGTCTTCCCCCACCGGGTCGCCTTCAACGTCATCCCCCAGGTCGAGACGTTCAAGGACGGCGACGACTACACGACCGAAGAGCGCAAGGTGATGCGCGAGACGCGCAAGATCCTCGGCGCCTCGGACGAGGAGATGCGAATCTCGGCGACCTGCGTGCGAGTGCCGGTTGTGACCGGGCACTCCGAGTCGATCAACGTGCAGACTCGTGACCCGCTCTCGCCCGAGGAGTGTCGCGAGCTGCTCTCCGCGGCGCCGGGAGTGATCGTCGTCGACTCGCCGGCCGAGGGCCTGTACCCGCTGGCGATCGACGTCGCCGGCCGCGACGAGGTGCTCGTCGGCCGCATCCGGCGCGACCCCTCGCACAAGCGCTGCCTCAACCTCTGGGTCGTCGGCGACAACCTGCGCAAGGGTGCGGCGACGAACGCGGTCCAGGTCGCCGAGCTGCTGGTCGAGCGAGACCTCGTCCGGGTGCCGGCCGGCGCCGCCAGCTTCGCCGCGTAGGGGACCTTGATCGCCGCGATCGCCTCGGCGGCGCTGATCGTCGCCGCCTCACTCGCCGTGGGGCAGTGCGTCCTCGTCGCCTGCGGGCGGCGGGAGTGGACCTGGCTCGCGGGCCCCATCGGCCTCGCCACCCTCCTCACCCTGACCGCAATCGTCGCCGGCCTGGGTGGCAACGGCACCGCGGTCGCGATCGCCCTCACCCTCACCCTCCTACTCGCGCTCGCCGGCTTGACCCTGTCAATGAGGAGGAGGGGACTGGCGGAGGGGGTGGTGCTCGGCGGAGGCTCCGCAGCATGGATGCGAGGACGCTGGCTGACAAGGACGTCAAGCCGCCTCCGCAGCGCACAGCCCCCTCCGCCACCGCAGCGATCGTCGCCGCGGCCCTCGCCGCCCTCTTCGCCGCCATCCCCTTCATCGCCGCCGGCAACGTCGGAATCCTCGGGGTCGGCCTCGTCAACGACGACATGGCCTCGCACCTGCTGCTCGCCGACTGGATCCGCGAGGGATTTCGCCCCGAGCCCGTGCTCGTCGACCAGGGCTATCCGCTCGGGCCGCACGCGCTCGTCGCCGGCCTCGGCGAGCTGCTCGGCGCGAGCTCGATCGACGTCTTCGCCGGCCTCGTGCTCGCGATTCCGGCGCTGACCGCGCTCGTCGCATACTCCGCCCTCGACGGGTTGCGCACCTCCGCGCGCGTTGGGGCGTCGGCGTTGGTCGCGCTCCCCTACATTGCGGCCGCCTACCTCGCGCAGGAGGCGTTCAAGGAGCCGATCGTCGCGCTCTTCCTGCTCGCGTTCGCGCTCCTGCTGGCCCGAGCGCGCGACTGGCGCGACGCGGTGCCGCTCGGCGTGCTGGCCGCCGGCACGGTCTACGTCTATTCCTTCCCCGGCCTCGCCTGGCTGATCGGCACCGCGCTCGTCTGGGTCGGCATCGGCTTCGTCGGCCGCGAGGGCGGTGCGGGGGCCCGGCGGAGGCTCCGCAGCATGGACGCGAGGACGCCGGCTGACAAGGACGTCAAGCCGCCTCCGGCGGGCTCCCGACCCGCCCTCGCGGCCCTCGCAGCGGTGACGGTTCTGATCATCCTCTGCCTACCCGAGATCGGTCGGCTGCTCGACTTCGCCGACTTCCGCGCCCTCGATCCCGACCGCGCCAACGAGGGCGGCCTCGGCAACCTCCGCGGCCAGATCTCGCCGCTGGAGGCGCTCGGGATCTGGCCGACGAGCGAGTTCCGGCTCTCGCCCACGGCCGGCAGCCTGCCCGCGATCGCCTTCTACGCCGCCGCCCTGCTCGCCCTGATCGCGTTCGCCCTCGCACTGCCGCGTTGGCTGAGCCGTTACGGCCCCGCGGTCCCCGCCGCCCTGCTCACCGCCGCCCTCCTCTACCTCGCCGCCCGCGCCCTCGGCACCGTCTACACCTCCGCCAAGGCGCTCGCGATCGCCGCCCCCCTCATCGCCCTCATGACCCTTGGCGGCCTGCTCTTGAAGGACGAAGAGGGGTCGGAGGCGGGTCGGCGGAGGCTCCGCAGCATGGACGCGAGGACGCCGGCTGACAAGGACGTCAAGCCGCCTCCGCAGGCCCGCCTCCGACCCCTCCCAACGCTCGGGCTCATATTCGCCGTCGCCGCAGCGTTCTCGTCCTTCCTGATCCTGAGACAAGCCCCGGTAGCCCCCGAGGCCCACGCCAACGAGCTCGCCGCAGATCCGGCCGCTCGTCGAGGGCGAGAAGCTGCTCTTCCTCGGCCGCGACAACTTCATCCTCCACGAGCTCCGCGGCTCGAAGCCGTTCACCTCGGTCCGCAACTTCTATGACCCCTACTACGTGATCCCGAACACCGAGCTTCGCGACGTGTTCTCGAAGTTCGACTTCGACTCGGTCACCGCCGAGACGCTCGCCCGGTTTCCATACGTGCTCACCACGCGGGCCGCGTATGCGAGCGGTGCCCCGCCGGGCTATCGCGTCGTCGACACCACCCGGTCCTACGTGCTGTTCGAGAAGCGGCGCTCGCCGGCTCGGGCGCGAGCCAGGCGAGCGCGACGCGGCCCCCGGGCGCCTCGGCGGTTGCCCGGAGGGCCGGCCGTCGAAGGTGCGCCGCGTTCGAGACCACACCGATCGCCGCGAGCTGGGGAAGGGCGACGATCGAGTCGGGCGAGGCTGCGCGGGCGAGCCTCGAGTTGCCCGCGGGGACATGGCGGCTCTCACTCCGCTACGACGCGACCCGTTCGCTCACGCTCACGGCGCCCGGGTTCGAGACCCGCCTCCCCGGCAACCTCGACTACCGCGGAGCGTCGCCGTTCTGGGACGCCGGCACGATCGACGTCGCCGCTCCGGGCGCGATCGAGGTCGTCGCCAGGGTCGAGCGCCCGCCGCTCGCCGGCCGCCTGCTCGGGGCGCACTCGGTCGCCCACCTCGGTGAGCTGGTCGCGGTTCGCGCCGGCGACCCGAGGCTGCTCGGCGCCGGCGAGGCCTGTCGCGGCTACGTCGACTGGTTCGAGCCTCGCCGCCCGACCCCGTGATCGTCACTGCCGGGCGGGGTTATCGTGAGGTGCGAGATGGGATCGCTGATCTAGTGGCGAAGCGAGCGAGCTGGGAGCTCAGCGAGGGCGCGGAGCTCGCCCCCGGCCGAACCGTGGTCAAGGACCTCGGCGGCGGCACCCGATACGAGGTCTTCCTGGTCTGGGACGAGGACCTGTACGCGCTCGCGGTCGCCAAGGTGGTCAGGCCCGACCAGGCGAGCGAGGATCGTCCGCTCGCAGAGCTGCGGCACGAGGCCGAGCTCTTGGAGCGCCTCGCCCACCCGGTGGTCGTGCGCGGATTCGGCGCCGACGTCGACGGGCCCCGGCCCTACGTCCTGATCGAGCACCTCGAAGGGCCGACGCTGCGCCGCCTGCTGCGGCGCGGAGGGCCGCTGGGGCTCGAGCAGCTCCTGCCGCTCGCCCTCCACGTCGCCGGCGCGCTGGCATTCCTTCACAACCGCGAGGTCGTGCACCTCGACGTGAAGCCGGACAACATCGTCATGGGGGTGCCTCCGCGGCTGATCGACCTCAGCATCGCCCGCTCGTTCGAGCGCGCCGCTCGCACCCGTGGCCCGATCGGGACGGACGCCTACATGGCGCCCGAGCAGTGCGAGGTCGAGGGCCGCGCGACGATCGGCCCGGCGGCCGACGTCTGGGGGCTCGGGGCGACGCTCCACCACTGCATCACCGGGCACCGGCCGTTCCCTCGCGCCCGCGGCGCCCGTGACAGCGAGGACCCCGACGAGCGCTTCCCCCAGCTTCACGCCCAGCCCCGTCCGCTGCCGGGGCGGCTTCCTCCCGCGCTCGATGAGCTGATAGGCGTCACGCTCTCAGCCCGAGCCCTCGGCTCGCCCGTCGGCGGCGGAGCTGACCGAGCGCCTCGAGCCGCTGATCGTCGACCTGCCGCAGCCGGCTGGTGCTCTCGAGCCGCGGCTATCGGGCCCGCTGATCGTCCATTCGGCCAGCATCTCGCCGTTCAGGCGTGATCTGGGCCCGGATGCCGTGTTCTAGGAGTGAGTAGGTCGCCGGCGGGACCACTGCGGCGACGAAAGCTCTTCAAATGGAGGAATACCGATGAGAGAACGTGTATCCGGAGTGCCCGCGCCGGCGCGCGCCTTCGCGGCACTCGCGGTCGAGGACGATCTCGGCACCGAGCGGCTGTCGCCGCGGCGCCGGTTCTCGGTCCTGCTGCTGGCGCTCGGCGCTCTGCTCTCGGCACCGCTCTTCTGGTCCTCGGCAGCGCTCGGCTCGGGCGCCGACCAGCCGCTGGCCACGGTCGCCAAGAGCGAGGGCCACGGCGGCGACGAAAACAGACGACGACAACTCCGGGCCCGGTGGGGGCGACGGGGACGACGACGACACTGGGACCGGCGGGGGTCACGGCAGTGACGAGGGTGGCGCGACCGACGCCGGCGACGACACCAGCGGCGCTGCGGACACCGCCGGGACGACGTCCGGGACCGGCGTTTCGGTGACCAACTCGCACAGCAGCGAGGGCGGGAAGACCGACGCGGGCGGCAACACCAGCGCCGGCGGCGACGACACCCGCGCCACGACCGCCGGAACCGGTGCCTCGGTGACCAACGCGAACACCAGCGAGGGTGGAGCCACCGACGATGGCCACACCAGCGCGGGCGGCGAGGACACCGGCGGCACGACCGGCGGCACCGGCGCCTCGGTCAGCAACCAGTAGCCGCGGATCAGTTCGTGAGAGCCACCCGGCTTTGGCCGGGTGGCTCTCAGCGCTTCAGCTTCAGCTTCGCGCTGAGCCCGTTCACGGTGCCGCCCTCGAGGGTGATCTTCGCCTTCACCTTCGCCGAGCGGCGCTCGCGCAGCAGCTGCTTCCCTGCTCCCGTCAGCTTCGCCGAGACCTGGTTCTCGGCGCCGGGCGCAAGCGCGAAGTTGCCCTTCGCGTAGGTCGGCTTCTTGCCGCGCTTTGCGAGCCGGCTCTGCCCCCCGGACCCGCGCAGCCTGATCGCGCCGCGACAGCCAAGGGGGTCGTTGCAGAGCAGCTGCAACAAGGCGTTGCCGGCCTCGGCGCGGGCGACGGCGCCGGCGATCGCGAGCGCCCCGACGCATCCGGCGGCGCCGCGGCGGTAGCGGGCTTCGAGCTTAGGCCGCAGCGCGCTGGCGCCGCAGATCGAGGCGAAGCTGCCCTGGATCAGGGGCACGAAGTCCCCTGCCCGGAGCCGTCGACGCGCTCGTCGCCGGGCCGCATGTGGGGGAAGAACGCGAGCGCGGCCGAGCGCTGGACGTCGCCGGGCTGCCCCCGTCGAAGGCCGGGACCGGATACCCGAGCCCGAGAACGGTCAGCGCCAGGTAGTCGACGGTCTCGCCGAAGCTGGGGTTGAGGTCGCTGCGCATCGGCAGCCGCACGTTCACCGCGGTGACCGCGTTCGGCGCCGGGACGAACGGGGCGCTTGCGGTCGCGTAGAAGCAGCAGGCGAAGCCGACGCCGGAGCGCGTGGCGCGCACGATCGTCGCCTGCACCGGTCCGGTCGGGGCGGCGGCGCGGACACGGACCTGGGTCACACGCCCGGACCGAGCGCGCCGGCGTCTCCTGGCCACCGAGGTTGCCGGTGCCGACGTAGGTGCAGCTTTGCGCCCCGGTCGCGTAATAGGCCCGGAAGCCCGCGAAGTCGGTCCCCGGGAAGGCATCACAGCCGAACGGCATGTTCGCCGGTCGGTTGAGGTCGGCGCCGATCGTCTGCGCGCTCGCCGCCGGCGCGGCGGCAAGAGCCGCGAAGACCCCGAGCGTGGCGGTGAGTCCCTTCAGCCGCACGACAGAATCATAGCCTCGCCGAGCGCCCACGCCAAGATGCCATGCGCCGCCGATATCGCCGGCCCGATGGAGATCGGCTTCGGCGAGGCGCTGCTGATCATCGGCCTGCTGCTGGCGTCCACGGCGGCGCTGTCGGGGCTGACGCGCGGGACGGTGCTCTCGATCTCGGTGCTCTCGGTCGCTTTCGGGATCGCGCTCTCGCTCGCCGACGTGGTCGAGATCGACGTCGGCGACACCGGCGTGATCGAGCTGATCGAGCTGGCGCTGATCCTGACCCTGATCTCCGACGGCCTGATCGTCGATCGCGAGCTGCTCGGACGCCACTGGGGTCCGCCCACCCGCGCGCTCGTGTTCGCGATGCCGATCACGCTCGGCCTGCTCGCCGTCGGCGCGAAGCTCCTCTTTCCGGATCTCTCCTGGGCCGAGGCCTTCCTGCTCGGCGCCGTCCTCTCGCCGACCGACCCGGTCGTCACCTCGACCGTGGTCACCGCGCGACGCGTGCCGGCGGCGATCCGCCATACGCTCAACCTCGAGTCCGGGCTCAACGACGGGCTCGCGCTCCGTTCGTGCTCTTCTTCCTCGTCCTCGCGACCCCCGGCGGCGACGCCGGCGCCGAGGGCGCCGAGCTGCTCGGCGAGGCCGCCTTCGGGGCCGTCGTCGGCGTCGTCGCGGGCCTGATCGGCGGCTGGCTTGCACCGCGTCGTCCCCGGCGGCGTCACCTCCACCTACGAGGGCATCTACGCGGTCGGCTTCGGGCTGCTCGCCTTCGGTCTCGCCGACGTCACCTTCGGCAACGGCCTGATCGCCGCCTTCGTCGCCGGGATCACGCTGGGATTCTCCGAGCATGAGATCACCGAGCGCTTCCCGGAGTTCTCCGAGAACGTGAGCTCGATCTTCGCCGTGCTCACCTTCTTCGTCTTCGGCGCGATCATCGTCTCGACCGCCCATGAGGCCTCGGCCCTGGCGCTTGCCGCGTTCATCCCCTTCGCGCTCCTGGTCGCCCGGCCCGCGGCGGTGATGCTCTCGCTGGCCGGAACCGAGCTGCCGCGTCCGCAACGCTCGTTCATCGCTTGGTTCGGGCCCAAGGGCGTGGCCTCGATGCTGTTCGCGCTGCTGATCCTGCGCGAGCCGGTGGCCAACGGGACGCTCGTCTTCGACGTCGCGTCCTTCGTCATCCTCGCCTCGATCATCGCCCATGGGCTCACCGACACGGTCGGCGCGAGCTGGATCGAGCGCCGCATGCGGTCATGAACGCCACGGCTTCGACATCGCTCGGGTCGAGGTCTCAGAAACGCGGCCCGAGGAGGTCGCCGATGCGGTCGCGGTCGTCGCTCGCGCGATGAGCACCAGCGCTATGCCGAGGGCGGTGATCGGCCCGACCCCGATCGGTGCCTCAAGTACCTGACGCGCTTCTTCGGCCGCTTCTACCAGCTCGCCCGCCACCAGCGACCGCTCGTCGCCAGGCTCGATGGCCGCATCGTCGCCTCGACCAACGACCTCGTCGGCGGCGCCTGCCGCTTCGGCCTTCGCGAGAGCCTGCGAGCGGCGCCCGACCTGCTGCGGACACCGCCTCAGATCACCATCCGCTCAGCCCGCTGGCTCGCCGACTGGGAGCGCCGCGACCCCGACGCGCCCCACTCCCATTACGGGCCGTTCGGCGTCGAGCCCGAGCTTCAGGGCAGGGGGATCGGCACCCTGGTGATGGCCGAGTACACCCGCCGCCTCGACGAGAACGGCGAGAACGCCTACCTCGAGACCGACAAGCCCGAGAACGTCGCGCTCTACAGCCGCTTCGGCTTCGAGGTGGTCGACGAGGCCGAGGTGCTCGGGGTCGCGAACTGGTTCATGTGGCGGGAAGCGGGTGTCGACGCTCCCGCTACGCGCGCCCGCCCCGATTGACTCGTAACGCCGCCCGGGCTAGGGTCCCCGCGTCGGTCGAACAAGGAGGTGGGTCGTGAAGTGGCGGATTCCAGTGGCGGTCGGGACGCTGGCAACCGTCGCCCTGTTCGCGGGCGCCGGGGTCGTTGTTGGCGGCACCGACAGCGTCAAGAGCAAGGTCAAGATCACCGAGGGTGGGCCGGACCTGTTCGCGGGCAAGGTGTCCTCGAACGAGCCCAAGTGCGAGAAGAAGCGCAAGGTGTCCCTCCACTACGAATTCGACGGGCCCTACAAGCGCGGCGAAGTATTGGGCACCGACAAGACCGACGCCGACGGGAACTGGGAGCTCGACGGGTCGTTCGTGGCCGGCCTCTACTACGCGGCGGTCAAGGAGAAGACGAAGGACGGCCTCACCTGCCGCGGCGATCGGTCGAAACAGAAGCAGTACTAGCGCGGCTCAGCCGTCCGCCAGCTCCTCGACCACCCGGCGAGCGGTCTCGGGATCGACGCCGGTGAACTTGACGTAGAGGCTGACCGCGTCGTCAAGGTGGCCGAGCAGCGCCGCCTGCTCGACCTCGGGCGGCGGCTGCGGCGGCTGTGCTGACGTCTCGTCGCTCACGGCGCCGGAGCCTAGCTGGAGCGGGCAAGCTCGGACGCGGTCGACAGGTGCAGCCGCCTGTCGGCGATTGCGGCCGCGACGTGGCCCACCGTCTCGAGGTTCTCGAAGATCTGTAGCCACGCATCGTCGTCGAGCGCGAGGTCGCTGCGGACCGCGAACGCCAGGTGGGTCCAGTCCTCGGCCAGGACAAGCTCGTGCAGGCGCTCGGAGAACTGGAACCTGGGCATCCATGGATAGAGGACCTCGGGGCCTCCGGGAGTGAGCGGGATCTCGGTCAGCCGGCGTTCGTTGGTGTCCGGCACGAGGAAGTCGGCGGCCGAAGGGTGATAGGTGCGCTCCGGGGCGTTCGCGTAGTCCGGCAGGGCGCCCGTTGCGCGCTCGGAGTCGACCACCGCGGACGCCGCGCGCATCCGCGGCTCGACGGTCACGTCGGCCGCGATTCCGCTCTGCTCGAGGCGTGCGATCACCTCGTTGCTGAGGAACCGGTCGCCGCAGCGCGAGCTCCGCGGGGCGGCGCCGAAGGCCCGGCGGTAGGCCTCGACCGCGGTCGTCAGGCACTGGTCGACCCAGGCGGCGTCGCCGTGGTCGGCGATCCACGAGCCGTCGGAATCCGCACGCCAGGCGTGGACGTGGATGCCGATCTCGTCGCCCGCCGCGCGCAGCTGCTCCCACTCCGCCGCATAGCGCTGAAACGCCCAGCCGGGGTCGCCGTGCACGAGCGCGATCTGGGGATCGGCACGGACGAACCAGTTGAGCACCGCCGGGCCCTCGAGCCGCCCGCCGATCCTCTCGCGCAGCTCGGGAAGCAGCCCGAGCAGGCGCTCGAACCCCTCCCACGAGGGATCGCCCGCGTCCACCTGGCGCTCGTCGGGCTCGACGTCGATGCAGACGAGCAGCGGCAGGCTGGGTCGGAGGCGGCGCCGAACGCGCGCGCGAAGGCTCAGGCGGGCACCCCGGCGAGCCGCTCCTCGACCCACTCGGTCGAGGCGATGTGCTTGCTCATCCCGAGCTGCCTTGGGCTCGACGCCGAGCGCCAGGCCGACGAGCTGGGGCAGGTGCAGGACCGCGAGGCCGAGGTCGCGGTTGACGACCTTGGCCGCCTCGGGCTGCTGCATGTCGAGGTTGAGGTGGCAGAGCGGGCAGGGGGTGACGAGGCAGTCGGCGCCGGCGTCGATCGCGTCGCCGACGTGGGTGCCGGCCTGGCGCAGCGAGGTCTCGCGGTTCATCGTGATCACCGGGAAGCCGCAGCACTTGCGGGCGCCGTCGTACTCGACGACCTCGCCGCCGAGCGCCTCGATCACCTGCTCCAGGTAGAGGTCGCGCTCGGGGTACTCGTCGTAGCCGAGCCGCTCCTTCGGGCGGACGATGTAGCAGCCGTAGAAGGGGCCGACGCGCAGGCCCGCGAGCGGCCGCGTCACCTGCGTCTGCGAGCTGGTCGAGGCCGTAGTCCTCGACCAGCAGCCAGAGGAAGTTCTTGTTGGTGAAGCCGTCCTTGTCCTTCTCGTAGGCGAGCCCCTGGCCGCGCGAGCACCTCGTTGATGTGGGCGCGGTAGGCGGAGTCGGCGTCGAGGCGCTGCTGGCACTCCGACTGCGCGCCCTGGCAGGTCGAGCAGATGTTCATCATCGCCAGCCCGGTCTGCTGGGCGAGGGCGAAGGTGCGGGCGTTGAGCGTGTCGGCCAGCTCCTGGTTGTGCTCGGCGATCACGCCGGCGCCGCAGCAGTTGGCGCGGTCGAGCGTCGACCAGCTCGATCCCGAGCCGCTCGGCGACGAGCGCCATCGAGCCGTGCAGCTCGGTGGTGAAGCCGCGCGAGACGCAGCCGGGCCAGTAGGCGACCTTCATTCCGTCGTCTCCTCGGTCGCGTCGTCTCGCGGCCTCGGCCTCGGCGGCCAGCTCCGCGGCCATCTCGTCGGGCTCGGGCTCGACGTCCTCCTCGCCCTTGATGTAGAGGTTGAATTCCTCGTGGTGCTCCTCGGCGTGGGCGTAGATCGCCTTGACCTCGTCCTGGGCGCCGTCGGGCAGCTTGTGGTGGACGCCCGGGATCAGCTTCGGCAGTGAGCGCATCTTGCCCGAGTCGGATGCCGCGGATCGCGGTCGGGATCGAGCCGAGCATTCCCTTGATCGCGCCGTTTGCTCGGTTTCAGCTTGCCCTTGACGCCCGGGCGCGAAGGACTCCTGCAGCAGCAGCGACTCGTCCAGGGTGCCCTTCTTCTCGATGATCTTGACGAAGGCCTCTTCGTGGTTGTGGCCGCTGTTGGGGTCGTCGATCCCCTCGTCGCCCGGCGTTGCGGCGCAGGCGCATGATCTGGTCCATCGGCGCCACGCCCTTCGGGCAGGCGTCGATGCAGCTGAAGCAGTGGGTGCAGTCGTAGATCCCGTGCGGGTCCTGGGCGAGGTCGTGAGGCGCTCCCGGCTCTCGGCGTCGCGAGGGTCGCCGACGAAGCGGTAGGCCTTGGCGAGCGCCGCCGGGCCGATGAAGTCGGGGTCGGCCTCCATCGAGAGGCAGGAGGAGACGCAGGCGCCGCACTGGATGCAGGCCATCGACTGGGTGATGTCGACCATCGACTCGGGCTCGACGACGTACTCGCGCTCGGGCGGCTCGCCGTGGGGCGAGCAGCCAGGGGGTGACGCGGCGGATCTTGGTCCAGTGGGTCGACTCCATGTCGGTGACCAGGTCCTTGATCACCGGCATGTTGCCCATCGGCTCGACCACGATCGGCGTCGTCCGCCGCCGTTCGCGCCGGTTCGCGGCACTCCTGCGCCTCGCCGATCTGGGTCTTGCAGCCGAGCGCCGGACTGGCCGTTGATCTTCATCCCGCAGGAGCCGCAGATCGCCGCCCGGCAGGAGCAGCGCACCGAGAGCGAGCCGTCCTCGCGGTCCTTGGCCTGCAGCAGGCCGTCGAGGACCGAGAGCGGTCGGGTCGAGCTCGACCTCGAACTCCTCCCAGTAGGGCCCCTCGCCGCTCTCGGGCTGGAGCGACCTGGCGGACTTTGAGCGTGTAGCTCGGCCATGGCGCTAGTACAGTCCTCTCCTTCGCGGTCTCCCACTGGGTGATCGTCACCTCGGAGTATGAGATCTCGGGCCCGTCGTCCCGTTCAGCTGCAGGTCGATGTGCTTGAGCCACTCCTCGTCGTTGCGCTCGGGGAAGTCGGTGCGGTACTGGGCGCCGCGGCTCTCCTTGCGCTCCAGCGCGGCGATGCAGGTGCACTCGGCGTTGTCGAGCATGTAGCCGAGCTCGATCGCGCCGAGCACGTCCTGGTTGAAGATCGACTGCCCCGGTCGTCGATGTAGGCGGTCTCGGCCTCCTCCTTGAGCCGCTTGACCGTCTCCAGCGCTTCCTTGATGCCGGCCTCGTCGCGGAAGACGGCGACGTTGCGCGTCCATCGTCTCGCCCAGCTCGAGCTTGATCTCGGAGACGCGGCGGCCCGAGCCCTTCTCGCGCGCCGATGATCGCCGTCGATCAGGCGCCTGCTCGTCCTCGAGCACCGTCCGCGAGGGGCGCGAGGCCGTCGATCCGCTTGGCGCGGTCGGCGGCGTCGAGCGCCGGAGCGGCGGCCGAAGATCAGCGTGTCGAGCAGCGAGTTGGCGCCGAGCCGGTTGCCGCCGTGGACCGAGACGCAGGCGGTCTCGCCGGCGGCGTAGAGGCCGGGGATGTCGGTGCGCGCCGTCGACGTCGGTCTTGACGCCGCCCATCGTGTAGTGGTTGCCGGGCTTGATGTGGATCGGTTCGCGGGTGATGTCGACGCCGGCGAAGTCGCGGCCGACGAGGACGATCTCGCGCAGCGCCTCGTGGATGCGCTTCTTCGGCACCACGGTGATGTCGAGCGCGACGGTGCCGTCGGGGAAGCCGCGGCCCTCGTTGATCTCGGTCTGCTCGGCGCGGGAGACGACGTCGCGCGAGGCCAGCTCCATCTTGTTCGGCGCGTACTTCTCCATGAAGCGCTCGCCGTTGGCGTTGAGCAGGTGGGCGCCCTCGCCGCGCGCGCCCTCGGTGATCAGGAAGCCCTTGCCCGCCAGCGTCGTCGGGTGGTACTGGATCATCTCCATGTCCATCAGCTTGCGCGCCGACCCGGTAGGCCATCGCGATCCCGTCGCCGGTGCAGATCAGGGCGTTGGTGGTCGGCTTCCAGACCTGGCCGTTGCCGCCGCGTGGCGAGGATCACCGCTCTTGGCCTCGAACAGCTCCATCGAGCCGTCGCGCGATGTTGCGGGTGACGGCGCCGCAGCACTCGCCGTCCTCGTCGATCGCCAGCGCGGTGCGTGAACCACTCCTCGTAGCGGGCGACCGCGTCGGAGTACTTCATCAGCTGCTCGTAGAGCACGTGCATGATCGCCTGGCCGGTGATGTCGGCGACGTAGTAGGTGCGGGCGGCGGAGGCGCCGCCGAAGGCGCGGGTGCCGAGCTTGCCCTCCTCGTTGCGGTGGAAGGTGACGCCGAGGTGCTCGAGGTGGAGGATCTCCTCCGGCGCCTCGCGGCACATGATCTCGATCGCGTCCTGGTCGCCGAGGTAGTCGGAGCCCTTGACCGTGTCGAAGGCGTGCGACTCCCAGGAGTCGCTCGGGGTTGAGCGCCGCGTTGATCCCGCCCTGGGCGGCGTTGGAGTGCGAGCGCACCGGGTGGACCTTGCTGACGATCCCGACCGAGACGCCCTGCTCGGCGGCGGCAAGCGCCGCCCGCTGTCCCGCCAGGCCGGCGCCGATTACGAGTACGTCATGCGTGGGCATCCTGGCCGCGATCCTATCTGGCGGCCGGGTTGATCGGCGGGGCTCGCTGGCTCAGACGGCGGGCGGCGGGGGCTCGTCGCGGGTGAGCGCGTTGCGCAGCGCCCGGCCGACCTGGTCGGCGGTGATCACGCCGCGCAGGCGCCCGTCGGCGTCGACCGCCGCGAGTCCGCCCAGCCGGCGCAGCGCGTCGTTGCCGAGCAGCGACTCGAGCGGGGCGTTGTCGCGCACCCGCAGCGTCCCGCTCGCGTCGGTCTCGAACACCTCGCCGACCGTCTGCTCCGCCCGGCTCGGCTCCGGCACGGCGTCGGCGGCCTCGCGCACGAGCAGGCCGCAGGAAGTGGTGGCGGCGTCGACGACCGGGAACCAGGGCCAGCGGTAGCGCAGGAAGTACTCGTCGATCGCGCGCTCGACGCTGGCGCTCTCGGGGATCGCGACCGGGTCGGCGTCCATGACGTCGGCGACGCTGATCCCCTCGATCCGGGTCGAGAACTCCGACTGCATCGCGTATCCGCGCGCGGACTGGAGCCGAGGATGAAGCCGATCAGCCCGAGCCAGATGCCGCCGATCACGTCGCCCTGGAGCAGCATCAGCAGACGCCGAGGGCGATGAACAGGTATGAGAAGCCCTGCCCGAGGGTGGCCGCGAATCGCGTCGCCCGGCTGCGGTCGCCGGTCACCCGCCAGGCGATCGCCCGCGCGATCCGGCCGCCGTCGAGCGGGAACGCCGGGATCAGGTTGAAGATCAGGACCAGCACGTTGATGCTCGTCAGCCAGGCGACCAGCGCCAGCGCGCCCGAGGTGTCGGTGCCCTCGACGACCCGCATCGCGTCCCAGAACTCGTCGGCGCCGGCGGCGGCGATCCCGACGCCGGCGCAGACGACCGCGATCGCGAGCGTGACCACGGGGCCGCCGATCGCGACCTTGAACTCGGTCGCCGGCGGACTCGGTGTCGCGGGCCATCCGCGCGACGCCGCCGAACAGCCACAGGGTGATGTCGGTGATCGGCGATCCCGTTGCGGATCGCGACCACGGCGTGGCCGAGCTCGTGGAGCAGGATCGAGGCGAAGAACGCGAGCGCGCTGGCGACGGCGAGCAGGTAGGGCTCGACCGCCGAGTCCTCGACGCCGAGCACGTCGCGGTAGAAGCCCGAGAGCCAGAAGATGACCAGGAAGAGGACGAGAAACCACGAGTAGTCGACCCCGATCCGGATCCCGCGCGATGGTCAAGAGCGTGAGCTGCGCCGCGTGCGGGCATGCGACCTATCGTAAGCGGCGCCGGTAGTTTTCCCGGCTCGATGGCACGAGCAGTCGCGCAGACGCAGGCGAACACGGGGCCCGACGAGGACTGGCTGCGCGCGCGGCTCGACGAGCTCGCGGCGATCGAGCGACCGTCGGCCTCGGAGGGCGAGCGCGAGGCGGCCGAGTGGCTCGTCACCCGGCTGGCGGAGCTCGGAGCCGAGGCGAGGATCGAGGCCGAGCGGGCTCACGGCACCTACTGGTGGCCGCTGGGGATCGGCCGCCGCGGTGAGCGCCGGCGCCGGGCTCGCCGCCCTGCGCGGCCACCGCCTCGCCGGCACGGCGCTGGGCGCGGCGGCCGCCGCCGCGCTCGCCGACGAGCTATCCGCCCGGCGGTCGCCGGCTGCGAAACCGGCTGCCCCAATCGCTCACCCACAACGTCGTCTGCGAGCTCGGCGCCGGCCGACGCCGAGCGCACGGTCGTCCTCGTCGCCCACCACGACGCCGCCCACTCGGGCTCGTCTTCCACCCGGCGATCCCGGAGACGTCTCCGACCGCCTCGGCGTCCCGATCGAGCACATCGACACCAGCCCGGCGCTGATGTGGCCGCTGGTCGGCGGTCGCCGCTGCTCGCGCTCGCCTCGGCGCTCACCGGCCGCCCGACCCCGGCGCGGGCTCGGCGCCCTGCTCGGCGCCGGCTACGCCGCGTCGATGGCGGAGATCGGCTCGCGCGGGGTGGTGCCCGGCGCCAACGACAACGGCACCGCGGTCGTCGCTGCTGCTCGCCCTCGCCCGCAGCCTGCTCGCCGAGCCGACCGACCTCGACCCGCGTGATCCTGCTCTCGACCGGCGCCGAGGAGTCGTTCAGCGAGGGGATGAAGGCGTTCGGCGAGCGCCATTTCGACCAGCTCCCGCGCGAGAGCACCTTCTTCCTCTGCGTCGACACGCTCGGCTCGCCGACACCTGAACGTGCTGCGCGGCGAGGGCTTCCTGAAGATGCACGAGTACCCGCCGCACGCGCTGGCGCTGATCGACGGGCTCGCCGAGGAGCTCGGGATCGAGATGTTCCCCAACCTGCGCCTGCGCAACGGCACCGACGGCCTCGAGCCGCTCGCCGCCGGCTATCCGACCGTGACCCTGTGCTCGGTCACCGATCTCAAGCAGCCGGCCAACTACCACTGGCCCACCGACACGCCCGAGAACGTCGACTACGGCACCCTCGCCGACGCGATCCGTCTCTGCGAGGCGCTGATCCGCCGCCTCGACGAGCGCTGGCTCTAGGCGGGCAGCGTTCCGCTCAGGCGTGGGTGGGGCGCCGGCCTCGACCGCGTGGCGGTCGATGATGCGCTGGTAGTCGACGCCGGCCGGCAGGGTGCCGAACGCCTGGCCCCAGTCGCCGGCGAGCCGCGAGGCGCAGAACGCGTCGGCGACCGCCGGGTCGCCGAAGCGGACCAGCAGCGAGCCCTGGAGCGACCAGCGCCATCCGCTCGACCACGCGGCGGGCGCGCGACTCGATCGCTCTCGAGGTCGCCGAGCTCGTCGCGCGAGCTCGGCGGCCGCAGCGTCGAGCCGCGGCGTCGCCGCCGCCGGCCTCGGCGACCTCGGCGAAGAACGCCTCCAGCGGCTCGGGGCTGTGGACCATCGCCCGCAGGACGTCGAGGCACTGGACGTTGCCCGAGCCCTCCCAGATCGAGTTCAGCGGCGCCTCGCGGTAGAGCCGCGGCATCCCCGACTCCTCGACGAAGCCGTTGCCGCCGAAGCACTCGAGCGCCTCGACCGCGTGCATCGGCGCCCGCTTGCAGATCCAGTACTTGAGCACCGCGTTGGCGATCCGCTTGAACTGCTGGTCGCCTGCTCCGATCGCCCGGCGCTCGGCCTCGTCGTAGGCGCGCGCCAGCCGCAGCGCCGAGATCGTGCGCCGCCTCCGACTCGACCGCGAGGTCGGCGAGCACGTTCTGCATCAGCGGCTGCTCGGCGAGCAGCTTGCCGAACGCCGACGCGGTGCGCGGCGTGGTGGATCGCCAGCGCGGTGCCGGCACGGCATCCCGGCCGCGGCGCCGAGCGCGCAGTCGAGGCGCGTGTGGTTGACCATCTCGATGATCGTCGGCACGCCGCGACCCTCCTCGCCGACGAGCCGCGCCCAGGCGCCGCGGAACTCGACCTCGCTCGAGGCGTTCGAGCGGTTGCCGAGCTTGTCCTTGAGCCGCTGGATGCTGGATCCGGTTGCGCTCGCCGTCGGGCGTGAAGCGCGGCATCAGGAAGCAGGAGATGCCGCCCTCGGCCTGGGCGAGGACCAGGAACGCGTCGCACATCGGCGCCGAGAAGAACCACTTGTGGCCGGTGAGCTCGTACTCGGCGCCGGGGCCGCCGCCGTTCAGCGGCGTCGCCGTGGTCGTGTTCGCGCGCACGTCGCGAGCCGCCCTGCTTCTCGGTCATCCCCATGCCGCAGAGCGCGCCCGGCTTCTCGGTCGCCGGGCGACAGCTCGCCGTCGTACTCGAGCGACAAGAAGCGCGGCTCCCACTCGGCCGCCAGCTCGGGCTGGGTGCGCAGCGCCGGGATCACCGAGTAGGTCATCGAGATCGGGCAGCCGACGCCGGCCTCGACCTGGCCGAGGAGCATGAACAGCGCCCCGCGCGCGACGTGGGCGCCGGGCTGCGGCTCGCGCCAGGGCAGCGCGTGCAGGCCCGTGCGCGACCCCGAGCCCGAGCAGCTCGTGCCAGGCGGGGTGGAACTCGACCTCGTCGATGCGGTTGCCGAAGCGGTCGTGGGTGCGCAGCTTCGGCGGGTTCTCGTTCGCCTCGACCCCGAGCCGGATCGTCTCCGCGACGGCCGCAGATCGCGCCGAGCTCGACCGCCCGGTCGGCGACCCAATCGCCGCCCTCGCGGCGCAGCGCCTCGACCAGCACCCGGTCGGAGCTGAAGATGTTGTAGCCCTCGAGCGGCGGCGGCCTGGTTGGTGACCTCGTGGGTGCGTCCGGAGCGCGGGCGCTCGACGGTTGCCATCGGCGCCATTGTCTCAGAACGTTCAGAGCGCGCCCGCCGGACCGCCTGCGCCGATAGCATCGCCCGCCGCATGGCGAAGATCAAGGTCAAGAACCCGATCGTCGAGCTCGACGGCGACGAGATGACCCGGATCATCTGGGCGTTCATCAAGGAGCAGCTGATCCTGCCCTACCTCGACGTCGAGCTCGAGTACTTCGATCTCGGGATCGAGAGCCGCGACGCGACCGACGACCAGATCACGGTCGATGCCGCGAACGCGATCAAGGAGCACGGGGTCGGGGTCAAGTGCGCGACGATCACCCCCGACGAGGCGCGGGTCGAGGAGTTCGGGCTGAAACGGATGTACCGCTCGCCGAACGGCACGATCCGCAACATCCTCGGCGGCGTGATCTTCCGCGAGCCGATCGTGATCTCGAACATCCCGCGCCTGGTCCCCGGGCTGGACGAAGCCGATCGTGATCGGCCGCCACGCCTTCGGCGACCAGTACCGCGCGACCGACACGTGGTCCCCGGCGACGGCAAGCTGATGCTCACCTTTACCCCGAACGACGGCGGGGAGCCGATCGAGCTCGAGGTCTTCGACTTCCCCGAGGGCGGTGGCGTGGCGATGGCGATGTACAACCTCGACGACTCGATCCGCGACTTCGCGCGGGCCTCGTTCCGCTACGGCCTCGAGCGCGAGCTCCCGGTCTACATGTCGACCAAGAACACGATCCTGAAGACGTATGACGGGCGCTTCAAGGACCTCTTCGCCGAGATCTACGAGGCCGAGTTTCGGGCCGACTTCGAGGCCAAGGACCTGAGCTACGAGCACCGGCTGATCGACGACATGGTCGCCGCGGCGCTCAAGTGGGAGGGCGGCTACGTCTGGGCGTGCAAGAACTACGACGGCGACGTGCAGTCCGACACGGTCGCCCAGGGCTTCGGCTCGCTCGGGCTCATGACCAGCGTGCTGATGACCCCCGACGGCAAGACGGTCGAGGCCGAGGCTGCGCACGGCACGGTCACCCGCCACTACCGCGAGCACCAGAAGGGCAATCCGACCTCGACCAACCCGA
>CAWJUU010000009.1:112500-548148 GCA_963846165.1 uncultured Solirubrobacterales bacterium | reverse complement strand
CAGCGTCATCGACCAAAGGCGGGCGGCGGCGCTGGTCGGCGTACCGGTGACGCGCACCCTCACGCTGGCCTTCGTGCTGGCCTCCGCCATCGGCGGGCTCGCCGGCTTTCTGATCGCCGCCAGCGAGGCCCAGATCACACCGATGTTCGGCATGTGGGCGACCACCAAGGGGCTGATCGCCATGATGCTCGGGGGCCTCGGCTCGGTGCCCGGCGCGCTCCTCGGCGGCCTGGCGCTCGGCATCATCGAGGCCAACGCGCAATGGCTGTTCGGGCCGCAGGTGCGCGATCTGATCGCCTGGGGCCTGCTGTTTGCGGTGCTGGCGTTCTGGCCCGGCGGGCTGATGGGCGGCCGCCAGGTTGGCGAGACCGCGGCCGTGCAACGCCGGGTGTGACGCATGGACGACTATCTGGTCGGTGTGCTTGCCAACATCGGCATCATCTCGTTCGTGGCGCTGTCGGCCTATGTGCTGCTGCTGGCGGGCGAGGTTTCTTTCGGCCAGCAGGCCTTCTTCGCACTCGGCGCCTATGCCGCCGGCATGGGCACGGCCATGCTGCGCTGGCCGCTGGCCCCGGCTCTGCTGCTGGGCGCCCTGGTTGGCGCGTTGACGGCGGCGCTCGTAGGCCGCGCCACGCTGCGCCTCACCGGCCTCTACTTCGCCATGGCGACGCTGGCATTCGCCGAGATGGTGCGCATTCTCTTCGAGCTTTTCACCTTGCAGGTCGAGGTCGCAGGCCGGCTCGTCGGTCCCAAGGGCACGGACGGCTTCGGCGACATCCGCTACCTCTTCGAGAACGAGATCACACCGGCCCAATACATGGCCGGCATCTGGGTCCTGCTCGCCGTTACCCTGGCATCCTTTGCGGCGTTCGACCGCTCCCGCTACGGACGCGCGTTGCGCCAGGCCGGAGCGGACCCGCTGCTCGCCGAGCTGCAGGGCGTGGCGGTGGTGCGCGTGCGCCTCGGTGCGGCGGCGGCGGCGGGTGCGCTCGCGGGCCTCGGCGGCGGGCTCTACGCGCACCTCTTGACCTACGTCGAGCCCGGCAACTTCAACATCATGCTGGGTGTGCACAGCCTGGCCTACGGGCTAATCGGCGGACTAGGCACGGCGCTCGGGCCGGTGCTCGGCGTGCTCATCGACATCGGGCTGCTGGAGTCCTCGCGGCTGTTTGCGGGCTACCGGATGATCGTGTTCGGCGGCCTGGTTGCGGTGCTGCTGATCGTGCGGCCGCGCGGCCTGCTCGACGAGCGTGCCGTGCATCGCCTCGCCGGCTTCTGCAAGGGGCTTCTCGATGTTGTTGCGGCTCGAAGGCTTGACGGTTCGCTTCGGCGGCGTTGACGCGCTGGGCCCCGTCGACCTGTCGCTGGCGCCGGGCGCGAGCCTCGGAGTCATGGGGCCGAACGGCTGCGGCAAGACCACGCTCTTCAATGCCATCAGCGGCGTGGTGCGCCCCGACGGCGGCCAGGTGCTGTTTGGCGATCGCGACATCACGGCATTGCCCGTGCACGAGATCGCCCGGCTCGGCATCGCCCGCACGTTCCAGACCGTGCGGCTGTTTCCGCTGATGACAGTGCAGGACAACGTGCGACCTGCCACCTCGCGAGGCTCGCCACGCGAAGAGAAAGAGATCGTCGAGCGCGCGCTCGATGCGGTGGGCCTGGCAGCCAAGAGCAACCTTCTGGCCGGCGAGCTTGCCCTCGACGAACAGCGCCGTCTGGAGATCGCTCGCGCTGTGGCGCGCTCGCCCCGGCTGGTGCTGATGGACGAGCCGACCGCCGGCCTCAACCCCGAGGAGACGGACGCGCTGGTCCAGCTCGTTGCCGACGCCGTGACGCCCGTCGCCGGCCTGATCCTGATCGAGCACAAGCCCGACGTTGTCGCCGCTCTGTGTCCGATGGCGATCCTGCTCGATCGCGGCCGCAAGGTTGCCGAAGCGCCGCCGGCGGAGCTGTTTGCCGGCGACGCCTTCCGCCGCGCCTATCTCGGGGTTATGGATGGATCGGGAGGAGCCCGTCCATGCGGATGATCTTTGCTATCCTCGCCCTTGCCGCCGGTCTCGGCGCCGCACCGGCGCTCGCCGCCGATCGCGCACGCGCCACCGTCACCTGCAAGCCGGCGCCGGAAAAATTCGCCTATGACTGCACCTTCAAGCTCACCAATGCGCGCACGGGGGCGCCGCTGGAGCAGGCTCAGGTCACGATCGGCGCCGACATGCCCTCGATGCCGATGGCGCACAACGTGCGGCCGGTCACGGCGACGCCGACCGGCGTCCCCGGCGAGTACCAGGCGCGCCTGGTGCTGGAGATGCACGGCGACTGGGCCGTGCGGCTCAGGGTGGCGGGCCCCATCAGGGACCAGATCGTCGAGGTCATGAGCTTCAGCGACACCGGCACCGGCCCGCCGCGCCGCAAAGCCGCGCCCGCGCGCGGCGAGCACAAGCATTGACAGCCAGCTAGCGGCTCGACCTCAGCATCGCCCAGCGCTCCCTCAGCCTGCGCATGAGCTGGCCGGCGCGGACGCGCAGGCGCTCGCCGGCGGCGCGCATCGCCTGCCTGAGCGCAGCCAGCGTCGGGCGCCAGCGCCGGGCCTGGGCGACGAGCAGGCGTTTGACGCGCTCCTTCAAGACGCGGCCGGCGCGCCACGGCCAGGAGGCGTGCACGCGCTCCACCAGCGCATCCTTCCACGGCATCAGCGTGTCGTAGGCCCAGGCGAACCAGCCGATCTGCATGAGGGCGGGCTGCGTCAGCATGAAGAGCCGCGCCACCAGCGCGGTCGCCACCACCTTGGCGGCGAGGAACAGCAGGCCGGCCAGGACGATCTGGCCCTTGGCGACCAGGAACAGGGCGAGGAACTTCAGCGGCAGCAGCAGCGCCGAGGGCAGCACGAACACCACGAGCGCCGCATAGGGCGGCAGGCGGATGATCACCGACTCCACCGCCGCCCACGGTCGCCAGCGCGCCAGCCGGCCCAGCAGCTCCGCCAGCGGCCGCCAGCCCCACTCCTCCAGCACGATGATGAGCGCCAGCAGGAATTCCAGCGCGCGGGCCAGCACCGGCCGCGCCACGCGCCATAGCGCCGCCAGCGCCGGGCCGACACGGCGCAGTGTGTCGCGCCCGACCCGCAGCGCCGCCACGCCGGCGCGCCGCAACCTGCTGTCGCTCCGCTCTTCGTTCATTGATGCGCACGGCTGAGAGCGTGGGGGTGTCTGACCCTCCGGGTCAGATACCAGTCCTCCGACCTGTCTTGGCGCAACGGTGTCAGACCCGGAGGGTCTGACACTACCTCAATACCTATTCGCAATCGGCAGCTCCTCCGCCGGGAACAGCGTGATGATCCGACACCCCTTGTCCGTCACGACCACCTCTTCCTCGATGCGCGCCGCCGAGTAGCCGTCCTTGGCGGGGCAGTAGGTCTCCAGCGCGAACACCATGCCTTCCTTGATCTCGGTGGGGTGATCCAACGACACGACGCGGGAGATGATGGGGCGCTCGTGGATGGCGCAGCCGATGCCGTGGCCGAACTGCAGGCCGAAGGCCGACATCTCGTCGGGGAAGCCGAACTCGGGTGCTTGCGGCCACACGGAGCAGACCTTGTCGGTCGACACGCCCGGCTTGATCAGCGCGATCGCCTTGTCGAGCCACTCGCGCGCCTTCTTATAGGCGTCGTGCTGCACGGGCGTGGCGCGGCCGACGTTGAAGGTGCGGTAGTAGCAGGTGCGGTAGCCCATGAAGCTCTGCAAAATGTCGAAGAACGCCTGGTCGCCGGGGCGCAGCATGCGGTCGGTGAAGTTGTGCGGGTGGGGGTTGCAACGCTCGCCGGAGATGGCGTTGATCGCCTCCACGTCGTCGGAGCCGTGGCGGTAGAGGAACTCGTTGACCATGGCGACGATGTCGTTCTCGCGCACGCCGGGTTTCAGCTGCTCGTGCACCAGGTGGTAGGCGCCGTCGACCATGGCGGCGGCGCGGTTGAGCAGCGCGATCTCGTCGATCGACTTGATCTCGCGGGCCTCCAGCATGGTCTGCTGGCCGTCGGCGACGGTGAGGCCCGCCTTCTGCAGCTCGAACAGCATCGGCGGCTCGATGATGTCGATGCCGACCGGCATCTTGGCGACGCCGGCATCGCGCAGCAGCGCGGCGATCTCGCCGGCATGCCGCTCCATCAGCCCGAAGGCCGGATTGACGGTGCCGCGCAGGCCGAGGAGGCCCGCCTTGCAGTTCTCCGGCTTCAGCCAGGGCGCATAGAGCCGGTGGTGCACGGCAGCCGAGCCGAAGTCCCACAGGATCGGATCGGCGCTGCCCTTGGTCAGCAGCGCCCAGCGGCAGATCTTGTCGCGCTCCCACTCGCCGATTTTGGTGGAGGTGAGGTAGCGGATGTTGTTGACGTCCATCACCAAGAGCGCGCCGAGGTCGGATTTCTCCAGCGCCTGGCGCACCCGCGCCAGCCGGTAGCGGTGCAGGCGGCGATAGTCGACCCGCTCCTCGAAATCGACGCCCATGGTGCCCAGCGCCGGCAGCGCGCGGCCCCAGTTGTAGCGCGGATCGATATCCTCCTCGCGGATCAGGCGCTTGGGCTCGGGCGCAGATTTGGCCATGTCTTCCTCCCAGTCCGAATTAGCGAGCCAGTGTCATGCCGGCGGCAGCAGCTTGCAAGGGCGATCGAGGGCCCTTGATCTGGGCCAGCAGTCGGCCGACTCTGCGCGCCATCGACCATCAACTTAGCGAGGAGTGCCATGGCCGCTAAACGCATTGCCGTCATCACCGGAGGCTCGAGCGGCATCGGCGAGGCCACCGCCCGCCGCCTGGCCAAGGACGGCTGCGCCATCGCCATTGTCGATGTGAACCGGACCGCCGGCGAGGCCGTCGCCAAGTCGCTCTCCGGGCGCTTCTACGAATGCGACGTGTCGGATGCCAAGGCTGTGGATGCAGCGGCGGCGCGCATCGAGAAGGACCTGGGCCCAGCCGACGTGCTCGTCACCTCGGCGGGGCTGATCCCTAACGCCGAGTTGATCATGGACATGGACATGGCCGCGCACGACCGCATGTGGCAGGTCAACTACAATGGCACCGTCCATGCCTGCCGCGCCTTCGCCCGGCAGATGATCGCCCACAAACGCGGCGCCATCGTCACGCTGGGCTCCATCAACAGCCGCATGCCCTTGCCGATCCCGGCCTACAACATGGGCAAGGCGGCGATCGAGCGGCTCACCCAGCTGTTGGCCGTCGAGCTCGGCCGGCACGGCATCCGCGTCAATTCCGTCGGCCCCACCTACGTCATGACCCCGCCGCTGCGGGCCAAGGTCGAAGCCGGCCAGCGCGACATGAAGAAGATCATGTCCGTGCACGCCCTTGCGCGCCTGCCCGAGCCCAGCGACATCGCCGACGCCATCGCCTTCCTGGCCTCCGACCAGGCCAAGGCCATCACCGGCATCTTGCTGCCCATCGATGCCGGCTGGCTGGCGGGGGTGAGCTACCGCACCTATGCCGGCGGCGTGCCGTGGCAGGAGTGAGGCGCTGCGCTGTGGCATTCGCGGTTCACAGGCCGTGAAAAGTGCTGGGGACGATAATTCCCGGGAACCAAACCCGGCGTGAATTGGTCTAGCTTGATATGTCCTGGCCCGTTCTCTCTTCGGTGTGCGCACAGCTCGGGTTGGGTGCGCACGTCCTTGCCTTGCGCACGGGTGACGAAAGTGATGGACGACCCACACGGGCACCGGAGCGGCACAGCGACCGCTCCCTGGCGCGTGCCTGCCTACGTTGCTGTTCCGATCGTCATGGCATGTGCCCTCCTGGGCTACGGCATTAGCCTATGGATGCCGCTGCACCCGGCGCCGGACAACGCACCACGACTGCGGCCAGCCCCTGTTGCAAACACGGGCGCTGTCGAGACCTTGCCGGCAAATCCCGCCGAGGTGCCGCGGATCGTCGTGCGCAGCGCTGCCTCGACCAGACTCGCCCCCGGATGCCGCCATGATCGAGCCGGCCGTCGCCAATCCGCCGCCAAAGTCGGCTGAGGAGGCCGGCGCAGAGCCAAAGGTCGTGCCGAGCGCGGCCGCGCCCGCGGAGGAGTCGCGTCCCGAGCCGCAGGTGCGCCGGGTGCCGAGAAAGGTGAGGCGGGTATACCGGCGCCCGACACCCAAGCCGCCAGCCGGGCCGGTCGAGGCGCTTTTCTCGCTGGTGAAATAGCCTGGCGCTCGGAAAAGGGCCTACCCGCGCTGCTTCCAACCCGCCGCCAGGGCCTCCTGCTCGGAGCAGAACCAGCGCTCGCCGCGCGCCTTCTGGATGCGGCCGCGCTCGTAGTCGGGGGACCAGGGCAGGACGTAGACGCGCTCGCGGCCCGTCACCAGGCCTTTGATCGGACAGCCGTCGGGGGCGCGGCGCTTGGCTTCCTCCCACACTTTGGCGCGGAACTCCGCGGGGCGCTCGGCCTCGCCGCCGGCCCACATCCCGGCCTTGGCGGTGCGCGCCTCGCGCTCGAGGCCGGAGTAGCTGCCAAACAGACCGCTGGCGGCGAACGCATGGCCTTGGCGCACCAACTCGCCATTGACGTCCACGGTCCCACCGCGCGTGCAAGTGGCGAGCGGGCGGCCGGCGGGGTCGGTGCCGGACAGCGTGCAGCTGAGCGCACGGCCGTTGACGAGGCGGCCGAGGGCTGCCTGCGCCGCCGCCCCGCATTGGTAGCGCCGACCGCCGGCGCCGCAGGTCTGCTGACGCTCCGGGGCCTCGATGCCGGCGAGCCGCACGGTGGTGCCGGCAACACGCAGGAGGTCGCCGCTCAACGCCTCGGCGCGCCCCTGCAGCGGCTTTGCGCCGCCGACCAGGGGCAGCTGGCTGGTGAGGCTGGCGAGATTGGTCTTTGTCCCGCTTGCGAGCCAGGCAACGCCCGCGGCGGCGACGACAATGGCTGCCGCGATGCCCGCGATGCGGGGCGAAATGCCGAGTGCGGGTAGGTTCGGCATGCGGATCCCCGTCAGGCTGGACAAAAGGGGCAGCGCGGCAATGAAGAGGACGATGCCGATACCGAGGGTGATCAAGGTCTCGCCGTCCATTCCGGCGCCCCTATAGCGGCCGATTCCCGACCCCAGCGCAATGGCTCCGGCCAGCGCAATCGGTCCGCCAATGTTGGGACGGGCCAAGGCCGCGATCAACGGCTGCGCCAGGATTGCCAGTTTCTGCCCGGCAAGCACGGCCGCCGCGGCGACAAAGCTCCCCACGGCTTGCGCAGCCAACCCGAGCACGCCGAAGCCCGCGCGGGCCCCGGTCAATGCCGCCGCGCCAGCAGCGCGCGAGCCCTGGGCCAGTGCCACGCCGGCCGCGCTCGCCTGCTGGGCGGCGGCGCGCCGCGCCTCCAGCACCCGCTCGCGGCGCTGCTCACGCCTGAGCCTGATGGTCGTGCGAATGTATCTGTGCCATTCGAAGCCGTCGGGCTTGTTTCGCCTGCCGAGCATGGTTGTTCTCCCGCAAGCGGTCGAAACGAGAGTTAGGCGGTCGCCTGATCTAAGGGCGCCGGGACCCCAAGGCTGCGGCCGAATCGTGGCGTACATGGGACGCCGAAACGGTGCGCCGATCAACCCGCTCGAAGCCGAGCTTTCCACCGCAACAGGCGACCAATGGTTACGTTAACGCCAACAACATCGCCCGAGCTCATAATTGGCGCCTACTAGATCGGCAGGGCCAAGAGGGGGATCGACGATGAAGGGCATAATTCTCGCCGGCGGCAAGGGCACCCGGCTGCACCCGATGACGCACGTCATCTCCAAGCAGCTGCTGCCCATCTACGACAAGCCGATGATCTATTACGCGCTCACCACGCTGATGTTGGCCGGCATCCGCGAGACCCTGATCATCTCCACCCCCGACGATGTCCCCAAGTTCGAGCAGCTGTTGGGCGATGGTAGCCAGTGGGGGCTGAAGCTCACCTACGCCCCCCAGCCGAGACCCGAGGGCCTCGCCCAAGCCTACATCATCGGCGCCGAGCACGTCGGCAACGGCAGCTCGGCACTGGTTTTGGGCGACAACATCTTCTTTGGCCACGGCTTTACCGACGTCCTGGCCAGCGCCGTGCAGCGCCCCAAGGGGGCAACCGTGTTTGCCTACATGGTCTCCGACCCGGAGCGCTACGGCGTCGTCGAGTTCAACGGCGAGGGTCGCGCGCTCTCGATCGAGGAGAAGCCGAAGGCGCCGAAGTCGCGCTGGGCCGTCACCGGACTCTACTTCTACGACTACCGCGCCGTCGACATCGCCCGACGCCTGAAGCCGTCGCAGCGCGGGGAACTGGAGATCACCGACCTCAATCGCGTTTATCTGGAGATGGGCGAGCTCAGCGTCGAGAAGCTCGGGCGCGGCTATGCTTGGCTCGACACCGGCACCCCTGACAGCCTCCTGGAAGCTGCCGACTTCGTGCGCGCGTTGGAGAAGCGCCAGGGCATGAAGATGGCGTGCCCCGAGGAGGTCGCCTACCGCATGGGGTTCATCGATGCCAACCAGCTGCACCGGCTGGCCCGCGCGCTCGGCTCGTCGGCCTATGGCCTCTATCTCGCCGACATCGCCCGCGAGGCCGGCGGTTGAGTCTCCGCATGCCATAGTGCACCGCACATGGTGACGGATGGAGAGCGTTTGACGGCGATCCGGCTCTGAGGTCAAATCGCATCGCTGAGCCGCCTAGCGGGCTCATGCGTCACAGGCGGAGGGTCCCATGGGTTCCTTGAGCATGCGCTTCAAGCGCGCGAGTGCGCTCGGCATCGCCGCCCTGGCGGCAAGCCTGGCCTTGGCGCCAACGGCCCTCGCCGAGACGACGCTCAAGGTGTCGCTGCACTCGGATCTCAAGATCGTCGATCCGGTCTGGACCACGGCGCTGATCAGCACGCATCACGGCATGATGATCTACGACACCCTGTTTGCGCTCGACCGCAACCTTCAAGTCCAGCCGCAGATGGTCGACAAATGGACGGTCAGCGACGACAAGCTCACCTGGACCTTCACCCTGCGCGATGGGCTCGAATGGCACGACGGCCAGCCCGTGACGGCCGAGGACTGCGTTGTCTCGCTGCAGCGCTGGAGCGCGCGCGACGGCATGGGCCAGAAGCTCATGAGCTTCGTCACCGAGCTGAAGGCGAGCGACGCCAAGACCTTCGTCATGAAGCTTAGGGAGCCCTACGGCCTGGTGCTGAGCACGCTCGGCAAGCCCTCCTCCAACATCCCCTTCATGATGCCCAAGCGGGTCGCGGAGACCAGCCCCAACACGCAGATCACCGAGACCATCGGCTCCGGCCCCTTCATCTTCAAGAAGGACGAGTGGAAGCCCGGCGAGAAGGCCGTCTACCTCAAGAACCCCAAGTACAAGCCGCGCGCCGAGCCGGCCTCGGGCTTCGCCGGCGGCAAGATCGCCAAGGTCGACCGCGTCGAATGGATCTGGATCGCGGATGCACAGACCTCGGTCAACGCGCTGCTCAACGGCGAGATCGATTTCATCGAGGCGCCGCCGCACGATCTGCTGCCCTTGCTCGAGAAAGACTCCAACGTCCAGTTCCTGGTCATCGCCCCCATGGGGCGCCAGTACGCGTTCCGCTTCAACGTGCTGCACAAGCCCTTCGACAATGCTCAGGTGCGCCAGGCGGTCGCCTACGCCCTCAACCAGAAGGACTTCCTCAACGCCACCATCGGCAATCCCAAGTATTACGTGACGTGCAAGTCGATCTATCCCTGCGGCTCGCCCTTCGAGACCACCAAGGGCTGGGACGACAAGATCGAGAGCAATATCGCCAAGGCCAAGGAGCTGCTGAGCCAAGCGAGCTACGACGGCACGCCGGTGGTGCTGATGCAGTCGACCGACATCCCCTCGCTTTCCAACTTGGCGCCCGTCGCCAAGTCGCTGTTGGAGAAGGCCGGCTTCAAGGTCGACCTGCAGGCCATGGACTGGCAGACGCTGGTGGCGCGCCGCGCCAAGAAGGACCCGCCCGCCAGCGGCGGCTGGAGCGCCTTCCTGACCTCCTGGGGCTCGGTCGATGTGCTCGATCCCGTCGCCACCGCCTTCCTCAACGCCAGCTGCGACAAGGCGACGTTCGGGTGGCCATGCGATGCCGAGATCGAGCGCTTGCGCGACGCTTTCGCCAAGGAGACCGATCCCGTGAAGCAGAAGGCGATCGCGGAGGCGGTCTCCGCGCGTGCTGCCGAATACCCCACGCACGTCTTCCTCGGCCAATACTTGCAGCCCTCGGCCTTCCGCAAGAACATCTCGGGCGTTCTGGTCGCGACCAACGTGGTGCTCTGGAACATCGAGAAGAAATGACCTGATGTCATACCGGGGCTCGATCCGAAGGGGTCAGACCCCTCGCCCCGACGTTTGCAGCTACAACGCTGTGCGGTCGCCGAGGGGTCAGACCCCTTTCGTCGAGGCAACAGCGTTAGCCTCGCAGCGGGCCATTCCGCTCGAGGGTTGGGGGGAGGAGGAGCAGGGCGCTCGGGCTGCGCCCGATGACCTCTTGACCTCTTACCCGGGGACTGGACGCAAGAGCGCCCTGCTCGGCCGCGTCCGCACCTGCCAGGGCGCTTGCTAGGTCAGCTCACCGACCCTGGCCGTCCGCGGACACTCGGCATCGCCGCATCCGGACCCCGCATTGGCGCTTGGATGGTCTGTCCACCAACCAGGCGAGGTATCCGGACTGCGGCCCCCGGCTCCTGTGCTGAGGGGCGGTTCCAGGATCGCCGCCGTCTCATCTCCGAGGCACGCGCAGAAAAACACATCTCGCAGCCCCCGTCATGCTCCGTATGCTTACATCATGAACCCGCAAAACTTATCCCCGCCGCCGGCGCCCATAGGTGAAGCGCTGCCGGCGTTGTCCCCGCAGCCGGAGAAGTTTGGGCTGCACCGATCTCGACGTCATCGAGGCCGTCTGGAAGACACGATGACGCGGCGCCTCCTCAGTAGCACTGCATGATCATCCACGACCGGTCGAAGCGGCGGGCCGCCAGCTCCTCTTTGCGTGCGCAGAGATAAAGCCGTCCCATATCACCGCATTCCATGCCCACCTCGATGTCGCTGTCGATCTGCAGCACGAGCTGCCATTCGCCGGCGTGCGCCAGCTGCGCCTTCGAGGGTCCGTACATCTGCGGGTCGCTTTGCTGCCCTCTCCGGCCGGCCGTGTGCTCGGCAAACTTGACGCACTCCGCCTCGACTGGCTCCTGGATCGAGACGGCGGTGCCCCCGACTTGGTGGATCGTGTCGCCATTCGGGCCAAAGGTGCCCGGATGCTGCGCATAGAGATCGGCCCAGAACCGATCATAGGCAGAGAATACACGCCCCTCATAGCCCCACGCCTCGGGATCCTCAGCCGCAAGCTCGAGGAGCTCGCGCGATCTCCAAGGGGGAGGCAACAGCCAGGCGGTGGGACGCAAAGACCGCGGCTTGAAAACGTAGCCCCGCGGCATCGATAATTTCGCTTCGGGCGCATCGAACTCCCCTGGCGATCGTCTCCGCTCCAAGCCGTCGACCGGCAATTCCGTGAAGATGATGTGCACGCGCGCTTGATCCTCTCTTTTGCCCCACGGCCAGTTGCAAGGATCGCAAAAGAACAGGAGACGCCCTGCACAAGGGAAGCCATCCAGGGCATGCGCGGCATGAACCTCGGCAAAATCAACCTGGGCAATGAAGCTCAGCGGCCAGGCACGATTGCGGACGTCCTGCTCGGCTCGCTGCGAGCGTTCCCACCCCTCTATCGCATCTCTCCAGCGCCTCGTGCTGAAGAGCCGGTGGAGCCAATGCCAGCGACCGAGCATGATCCCGGCCGGGTAACGACCGGCGTAACCGGCTTCCCCGATCAACGGCGGCCTTGCGGGCCAATCGACGTCGGGCGGCATGTCCGGCTCGCCGCCGAGGCGACACGCCCCAAGGGGCGCGTTCGGTCCCTGCTCGATCGGCCCCGGAACCAGGATGACGCAGCGCCTTGCCAACTGCGCAAGTCTCGGCCCCCACTCGCCCAATCCGGCATCCCGGAGCACGCCTTCCAAGTCCGATGTATTCGACCACATGGTCGTCTCCCGTGGTGGCAAGCGTTTCCAGAGGGACCGTTAGGCCGTGCCTGACCTACCAAGAATAGCAAGCGAGAGCGACAACCCGTCTTTTTGCGGTGGCAGATCGAGGCTCGCAGCGTGGCAATTGTAGATCGAGGCCGTCATGCGTATCGTTGTCTGATGACAGAGGCTGGCCTGGACGCAAGCAATTGGAGCAGGTCCGATGCCTGACAATCCTTTCCGTCTCGACGGTAAGCCGGCCATCGTCGTGGGCGCGGCACTCGGCATCGGGCGTGCCATCGCGTTGGCCTTTGCCGACGCGGGAGCCAAAGTCGCCTGCCTAGACATTGACGAGGCGGCTGCCAGCGAGACGGCGACTCGCATCGAGAGCGCCAGCGGCACGGCGATGGCGCATCGCTGCGACGTGACGAGCGAGGCGAGCATCGCCGATGCCGTCGAGGCCGCAATTGCAGCCCATGGGGGCCCGCGCGTCCTGGTCAACGGTGCAGCCATGCGCGAGCCGACCGGCACCATCGTCGAGCTCGAGCCTGCCGACTGGAACCGAGCCATCGCCGTCAATCTCTCGGGTGCCTATCTCATGAGCCGTGCCGTCATCCCGCACATGGCCAATGCCGGTGGCGGTAGCATCATTCACATCGCCTCGCAGATGGGCCGGGTCGGTGCGGCGGGCCGCGGCGTCTACTGCGCGACCAAGGGCGCGCTGATCCAGCTCGCCAAGGTGATGGCCGTCGACCACGCGCGCGACAACATCCGCGTCAACACGCTGTCTCCTGGCGCCGTCGAGACCGAGCGCGTCTCGTTCCGTTACGGCAGCATGGCGGACGCTCGCGCTCAGGCTGTGCCGAAGCACCCGATCGGTCGTCTCGGCCAGGCCGAGGAGATCGGCCGCGCCGCCCTCTATCTTGCGAGCGACGCCTCGAGCTTCGTGACTGGCTCCGACCTGCTGATCGACGGCGGCTATACGGCGGTCTGATGTGCCGGGCACGGCTTTGTGAGCAACGGGGGTCGTACTCCTTCGACAAAGGACATGCGCGACCGCGATGACGGGGTAGTGTTGACTCTGTCCGAATTGTCTTTCAGCATTCGCCAGGCGCTTTTCAGCTTCGGACCACACGCGCACCATGGGCCCGTCGGACGCTACCTGGCATCAATTGATCTCCGCATTGCACGCGTCCGGCCGCAAGGCTGCACTTGCGATCACCGGGGGCGGCAGCGGGGCGGTCGGCGAATTGCTTCGCGTTCCCGGGGGCTCTCGGCTGCTGATCGAGGCGCAGGTTCCCTACGATGCGCTGGCGCTGGCGACGTTTCTCGGCTTTGCACCGGCACAGGCATGCAGTGCCGACACCGCAATCGCGATGGCACGCACCGTACGGGCACGCGCATCCAGGCTGGTGCCGACGGACACCGATCCGGTTGGCCTCGGCGCAACGGCGGCGCTGGTGAGCGATCGCCCGCGTCGAGGCGAGCACCGGTTTCACATCGCGGTCGCCAACTCTGCCCGCATCGCGCACTGCACGGGCGTGATGGCCAAGGGCCGACGCGATCGCGCCGCTGAGGAAGACCTCGTTGCGCGCGCGATCGTCCTGTGGCTGGCCCGCGCATGCGGGATTGCCGCACCGTCGCCACGCAGCCTGCTCGAAGCGGACGAGCATTTCGCGGAGACGGTCGTGGCGACCGCGGATGCCATCGACCAGCTCGTGGCGGGCGGGATCGATCGCGTCACCGTCCAGCCCGATGGGCAATTGATGCTATCGGCGCCGCGGTCCCTTGTGCTGTTGCCAGGGTCTTTCAACCCGGTGCACGCTGGACATGTGTTGCTGGCGCGGGCGGCCGAAGAGCTCAGGCAGCAGCCCTTGGCGTTCGAAATCTCCGTCACCAACGTCGACAAGCCGCCGCTGGCGGGCGAGACGGTGAGACATCGGCTCGCACAATTCGCCTGGAAGTCGCCGGTCGAGCTCACGCGAGCGCCCACCTTCGTCGAGAAGTCGCGCTTGTTTCCGGGGACTACGTTTGTGATCGGGGCGGATACAGCGGACCGGCTGTTTGCGCCGAAATACTATGGCGACGACGAGCTTCGAATGCACGGCGCGCTCGAGGAAATCGCCAGCTCCGGGGGCAGCTTTCTGGTGGCCGTGCGCAGCGACGCGGCGGGCCGCGTACGCGCGCTGAGCGACATCCCCGTGCCGCGGCGCTATGCCGATCTCTTCACCGAGATCCCCGAGCACCGTTTCCGTTTTGACACCTCCTCATCCGAGCTTCGCGCGCAAGGACGTGTCGTTGGCAATTCATAGCGAGCCCCAAAAGATAGTCACGTTGCAGCGCATCTGGTCAGCAGGGCCGCCCGTGACCCCTTCAGTGGGAGGTTGCTCTACGGGGGCGAGGGGCGTTCTGGTCTCGAGGTCGCTGCACGGTATCCAATGCGCATCCAGCGAGCCCGCGCATTGCCGTTAGCGATGAACTGACTGCAAACGACACGGCCAACCCCGCAACAGCAATGCGCGCATTGCCTAATCCTTACGCTGCAGGATCACCGATGCGGGCGATCGGCTCCTCACCGGCCTGCTCCGGCGCCAGCAGAAAGTCGCGATGGCGGGTGAGCAGATGATTTTCTGCCGACCGCATGTCCGGCGCGACGCCGACCGTGGCCTCCTGGCCCATATAGTACCGCCAATGATAGCGGGCCGGCTCCCCGGCCTTGATCACCGAGCCGATCGCGAGAAACGGATCGGTGGCCGCAAAGAAGTTGACGATCCCGGTATGCGGACAATGCCTCCTGGACAGCATTTGAGCCTCCCGCTCAGGAATGGTTGGCCCCACCCCCCCTTCTTGGCGCTCACGATAGCACCGAGCGCACATCCAGCGCACGCCGCGATGCCATAAGTTGTGGATAAGACTTGCGGCAGTGCAGCATGCCGGCGCACGACCGGCGGGGATGGTGCGGGCGGGGGACTCGAACCCCCACAGGCCTTGCGGCCCTACGGATTTTCTTACCAGCTACGGCTTTCGCCGCTCTCGCAGCCCGCGTCGACGCGGATGGTGCGAGTTTGTGGTCTGGACTATCCCTTCACCGTGCTCCGGCCGAGCCGGAGGTTAGGTGCTGCCCGTCTAGTCTCTACACCTTCCCGTCGAGGGCTTGCGTGCCATCGAGGGCTTGGCTCGGGATTGCCAGCGAAGGTTTCCCCGAGTTTGGGCAGTTCTGCATCCCGGGTTTCCCGCAGGAGCACTCAAGTCGCCTCAAGTCCGTTGCGTCTACCGGTTTCGCCACGCCCGCGTGACGGAGCTTCTATAGCGTCGGGAGCCATTGGGCGGCTACAGCAATTTCCTGGCCGCTGCCTTCAAAAGCCTGCGTCCCTTCGACAAGATGGATATCGCCTCACGTCCGCTGGGCCCAGAAAACTGAAGAATCGCGCGAGTCTGCAGATGTGCCAGGTCATGCAACGCAGCAAACGACGCAGATGGGATGCTCTTCGTCAAATCATTGATCAACCATGCGCGCGTCAATGACCATCAAGCCCATCCGATCGAAGAGCTGGACACGCGAACCGTCACTGGCGGCGGTGAAACACAACTGACGCGGCTGGATTTTTTTCCAATCGCGGCAGAGCTGATCTTCGCGAATGTTCCAGGAACCTGTATCGAGCTCGGTTGGCTCGCTGCCTCGCAGAACGGCGGCGCTGCCATCGGTATTGAGCCGGATCCGATACGGACCGTGCATTGCCGCGTCGCCGTAAAGGAGTGTCTTTCCCGCGAGCATCCCAGAGAGCGCGTCGCCGAGCGCGCGCGGGTATTGGGCCGACTCGATCGACGCGTCGGGTCCGATGTCAGGAAACTTTCCCGCATCGAGCACAAGCCAGAGAAGTCGACCGATTTGCCTGAGGTTCGGGCCTTGGTCCGCGTGAGGCGCACGATGAACAACGACCAAATCGAAAGCCGGGATTACAAATGCATACTGACCACCGTACCCCTGGGCAAAGAAGGTGCCCTTCGGCAGATCGACGGAGGGTGCCGCCCCGTTGTTGATAGAGCCGATCCACCACAAATAGCCGTAGCCAGGGCCCCATTCCGAGCTCGAGTAGGGTTGTACGCTCGCCTCGATCCAGCGCGCCGGGACGATCTGGCGGCCGTCCCACTGGCCCTTGCGCAGGTAAAGCAGAGCGAAGCGAGCCAGATCGCGCGCGCTCATTTTGAACGGGTATGCCGGATAGACCGACGCTCCACCGGTGACGTATTCACCGTCGGCTGGACGATAATCCTGCATGCCGATTGGCCGAGCGATCTCGCGCTCGAAGGCATCGAAGATCGACGAACGCACAGCACGCTCATAAATAGTGCCGAGTGCGTTGAAATCCCAATTGTTGTAGTACCAGAAGCTTCCCGGCTTGCGACTGAAGCGAGGAGGGCGCTGCGCTGCCATGCCAGCTGACTCATAGAGTGCAGCATGGTAGATGCCCGACCGCGCAGTCAGCAGATCACGCACGGTCGCGCTTTTTTCCTCGGCGGTGAGGGACGGCTCGTTGTCATCGATGCCGAGCGCGCCAATGGGCTGTGCAAGGTCGATCTCGCCACGTTCAACGGCGATGCCGATCAGCGCACTCAGCAGGCTCTTGCGCACCGAAGCGAGCGGCGTCTTGGCGGCCGTGTCGCCCCATTCTGCGACAACTGCGCCGTGATGCACGATCATGACCGAGGTCGAGCCGATGCGCTTTGACCACGCCTCGGCTCTCGCCAGCCTTTCCTTTGCCCATCCGGCAACCTCGGGATCGACGCGTTCCCAAGTCGCCGCCGGGAAACGCTCAGCCGCAACGGCAATTCCGCCGCCCACAGCTGTGGCGATGGATGCACACAAGATCGCAGTGACTAATCCTAACGTGTGAGGCTTCATCGGTCTTGCCTGCGAGCGTGTTCGCTTCAATGTGCCGAATGGGGATCTCAGCCCTCGAGCCCTCTCCCATACTTTTAGCGCTTCGCCCCAGATCTGGGTCACTCGCCGACACAATCATGCGCGTCGCGTGGCCGCAATAGTCCGAAAGCAGAACAGCAAGCTCGCACGAAGCGTTGAGCAATCGTCATGATTTCGTCAACCGATATTCTTTCTCTCACGCAAAGCGCGTCCGCGCCAACGCCGCACCTTTGGCGAGTGCCGCCAGCTTGGCGTAGGCGATGTCGCGGCGCATGGGGGCCATGCCGCAGTTGGTGCAGAGCTGGATGCGCTGCTTCGGCACGTGCTTGACGACCTCGGCCACCACAGCCGCCACGTCCTCCGGCGTCTCCACCGTGTCGCTTGCCACATCGATGGCGCCGACGAGGATGTCCTTGCCGTCGAGCAGGCTCAATAGGCCGGTCGGCACCTTGGAGTTGCGGCACTCCACGGAGACCTGGTTGATCTTGCTTCGGGCGATGGCCGGGAAGATCGCCTCGTATTGCCGCCACTCGCCGCCGAGCGTCGCCTTCCAGTCGATGTTGGCCTTGATGCCGTAGCCGTAGCAGATGTGGACGGCGGTGGTGCAGGTGAGGTCCTTGGCGGCGCGCTCCAGCGCGGCGATGCCCCACTCCGTGACCTCGCCCATGAAGACATTGAAGGCCGGCTCGTCGAACTGGATGACGTCGACGCCGTCCTTCTCCAGCGCGCGGGCTTCCTCGTTCAGCAGCTCGGCGAACGCGAATGCCATCTTCACCTTGTCGCCGTAGTGGCGGTCGGCGATCGTGTCGGCGATGGTCATCGGGCCGGGCAGGGTGAATTTCAGCTTCTTCTTGGTGTGCTTGCGGGCGAGCTGGGCCTCGAAGGCGTGCACGCGATCTTTGAGCCGCAACGGCCCCACCACCTGCGGCACCATGGCTTTGTAGCGGTCGGCGCGGATGCCCATCTCGACCTTGTGGGCGAAGTCGATGCCCTCGACGCGCTCCAGGAAGCCGTGCACGAAATGCTGGCGCGCCTGCTCGCCGTCGCCGACGATGTCGATGCCGGCGTCCTCTTGGCTCTTGAGGGCGAGCAGCGTGGCGTCGGCCTTGGCTTGCTCCAGCTCCGGGCCTGCGAGCCGCCACGGCGCCCACAGCTGGTTGGGCTCGGCGAGCCAGGCGGGCTTCGGCAGGCTGCCGGCGATGGTGGTCTCGAACATGGGGGCCTCCCGAAGCTGGACTGGCGGCGCGTCTGCCGGCATTGTTGCTCCGATCATAGCCGAGCAGCAGCCCGGCGAAAGCCACCAGCCCAAGAGACAGCCCGATGTTCTCCGCCACCGACGCCGCCCGCTTCCTCGACGAGGCGCATCGCATTCGCGCGCGCTACCAGAACTTGCCGGAAGGGATCGCGCCCACGAGCTTCGATGAGGCCTATGCCGCGCAGGAGGCGCTGTGCGCGCTGTGGGAGCCCAGGCTCGGGCCTATCGCCGGCCGCAAGATCGCCGTCACCACCAAGGTCATGCAGGAGCTGATGGGCATCGACCACCCGTGCGGCGGCGCGATCTTCGCTTCCCGCGTGCACAAATCGCCGGCGAGGATCGCCAAGGGCGATTTCGTCAACGTGCGGGTGGAGTGCGAGCTGGCCGTGCGGCTGGGGCGCGATCTTGCCGAAGCAGGCGCAGCCCTACACGCGCGAGACGGTGCGGCCGGCCGTCGGCGAGGTGATGGCCGCCTTCGAGCTGATCGAGGACCGCAATGCCGATTACAAGGCCAGCCGGGCCCTCTCGCTCATCGCCGACAATGCCTGGAACGGCGGCATCGTCATCGGCGCGGGAAAGCCGCCGCCGGCGGGCTCCGACCTCAATGGCATCCCCGGCGTGCTCAGGCGCAACGGCAAGGAGGAAGCCGCCGGCAAGACCGACGATCCGATGGGGGCGCTGGCCTGGCTTGCCAATCTTGCCGCCGACCGCGGGCGGCCGATGACGGCGGGCATGGTGGTGATCACCGGCAGCGTCGTCACAACGGTCGACATCGCGCCCGGCGAACGGCTCGACTTCGCGCTCGACGGCGTCGGCGAGACGTCGATGACCGCGGCGTGACAGCGATGTCGCACCGTGGTGGATACCGGCAATTTGACGTGCGGGCGAGACAGTGGCATCATTGCCAAAAGGCAATAAGCTCCCATGGCCTGGACGATCGGCTTTCACGAGGCCGCGCGAAGTGAGTACTTGGACCTCCCTGCTGAGCTCCAAGCCCGGCTCGAGCGAATCACCGTGTTGATCGAGGCCCACGGGCTCGAGCATCTGCCCGGCAAATTCGCGCGCCACATCGAAGGACGGCTATGGGAGTTTCGCCTCAAGGGCAAAGATGGGATCGCGCGGGCACTCTACGTGACCGTGAGCGGTCGACGGATCGTGATCGTCCGGGTCTTCGTCAAAAAGACGCAGAAGACGCCGCGTCGAGAAATCCAGCTGGCGCTCGAACGCGCCGAGGAGATCGCATGACCAGAGCCACCAGAACCGTCAAGAAGGGCGTCATCCCGGCCACACAGGTGTTTGCCGAAGCCCGCAAGCGTCCGGGTTATGCCGAAGCCTACGACGCTCTTGGAGAGGAATTCTCGTTGGTGACGGCGCTCATCAGGGCCCGAACGAATTCGGGCCTCACTCAGGCGGAATTGGCCGAGCGCATGGACACCACCCAAGCTGTCATCGCCCGTCTCGAAGCAGGCGGCCGCCGGCCTTCGACACGTACCCTCGAGCGCCTCGCCAAGGCGACTGGCCACCGCCTCGAGATCAATTTCGTACCGGAAAACAGCAAGCCGCAGCGTCGCGCGTCTCGATGACGGGGGCCGCTCCCGCGCATTGAGCGAGCGGTCCAACTCCGGTCTGGACCCGAGGCCGCGGGCGGGGCACCATCGCCACAACAATGGGACGTGGGACGACGAGCATGAAATTCGGCATCTTCTACGAGCTGCAGCTGCCGCGCCCCTGGGGTCCCGACGACGAGCGCCGGCTGGTGCAGGACGCGCTGACGCAGGTCGAGCTGGCGGACCGCCTGGGCCTCGACTACGCATGGGCCGTCGAGCACCACTTCCTCGAGGAGTATTCGCACTGCTCGGCCTCCGAGGTGTTCCTCGCCGCGGCGGCGGCACGCACCAAGCGCATCCGGCTCGGCCACGGCATCCGCCAGGTGATCGCCAATTACAACCATCCCGCGCGCACGGCGGAAGCCATCGCCATGCTCGACCTCGTCTCCAATGGCCGCGCCGAGCTCGGCATCGGCGAGGGGGCGACGCGGCTGGAGCTCGGTGGCTTCGCCATCCCAGCGAAGGAGAAGCGGGCCATGTCGCTGGAGGCGGCGGGAGAGATCGCCAACATGATGGTGATGGAGCCTTATCCGGGCTTCGAGGGCCGCTCCTTCAAGTTCCCCTGCCGCAACGTCGTCCCCAAGCCCGTGCAGAAGCCGCATCCGCCGATGTGGATGGCCTGCACCAACCGCGACACCATCAAGATCGCGGCGAGCCTCGGGCTGGGGGCGCTCGCCTTCTCCTTCCTCGACGAGGCGGAGGCGCGCACCTGGAGCCGGATCTACTACGACATCGTCAAGAGCGACGCCTGCGTGCCGCTCGGCCACAGCGTCAACGCCAACATCGCCATGGTCTCGGCCTTTTCCCTTCATGCCGACAAGGCCGAGGCCATCCGGCGCGGACAAGAGGGCTTCGAGTTCTTCCGCTACGCCATCAGCGCGCTCGTCACCAACGACACGGTGCCGGGCCGCTCACGGCTGTGGGAGGAGTTCCAGGCGCAGCGGGCGAGCGGGGCGCTGGCCGCCACCTACGAGGGCACCGAGGGCCTGGCCACCGCCTTCCAGGCCTCGCCGGGCATCGGCACGCCGGCCGACTTTGCCGCCCACGTGCGCTCCTACGAAGCCGCCGGCGTCGACCAGATCATCCTGCTGCAGCAGGCCGGCCGCAACGCCCATGCCGACATCTGCGCCTCGCTCGAGCTGTTTGCCAGCGCCGTGCTGCCGGAGTTCAAGGCCAAGGCGGCCGAGCGCGAGGCGGCCAAGGCCGAGGAGCTTGCGCCCTATATCGCCAAGGCGCTGGCGCGCAAGAAGGTGATGCCTGCGCTCGCCGACGGCGATATCCCGGTGGTGCGCGCGTCGGTCGCCAAGCCGGCGGTCAATCAGTCGGCAGCTTGAGGTTGGAACGGCGCCGCGGCCGGCATCAAATACTTTTACCGAGGCGTCACAGCCGCCTGCGGCCCGCTTTGTGAGACGCCGGGCTATGTGTCTGATTCGCAACAGGCGAACCGTTTTGCTGCAGGGCGATTGTAGGTTGTTAATGGACAAGGCGTACCTATAGGGCCGTGGCGATCAAACGACAGAGACTTCATCGCCCCGACAACAGGCCGTAGGCGCGCGCTGGAAGCGGGACAAATGCGCGAGGAGCCGTCATGAAAGTTTTCAGTAGAGTTAGCTCAGCTTGTGGTCGCATCCGCTGCGGTGGCTGCGGCGTCGTTCGCCGGCGCCGGTCGTGGCGCAGGCCGACGGGTATGACAGAGGCCGCAGGGTCGTCCAGGAAAGGCCTGCGAACTGGAGTGGGCTCTATTTCGGTCTTCACTCGGGATGGGTCTGGTCGGAGACCGATGCGTCTTTCCCGCTCGGCGCCAATCCGGCCCTGCAGATCGTCGGCGTCCCCGGGACGGGCTTCAGCGCCAGTCATGATGCTCCCATCGTCGGCGGTCAGATCGGGTTGCAGCACCAGTTCGGCCAGATCGTCCTCGGCTTAGAGGGAGGCTTCTCGTCGGCGTACCAGAACAACGCCGGTGGAGACGACTTGTGTCCCAAGGCAAACCATTGCCCTCTTCAACTGCTTGGCCCGCTTCGACGACGTTCTCACCGTAGGCGGACGCCTCGGCTGGTCGATGGGCAAATTCCTGCCGTATGTGACCGGAGGATATGCCAGCGCGAGATTTACGGAACTGGCTACCAACAAATCGCTGGCGCCGGTCGGCTTCACCATCGTGCAGTGGTCCCATGATCGGGCGCAGGGGTGGTATGTCGGCGGCGGCGTCGATTGGGCGCTCGCCCACGGTTGGACGATGGGCGTCGAATACCGCCACTACGACTTCGAGAGCCAACTAGGGCTAGGGACGGCGATTATTGGCGGCCAGGCGGGTGGTGCACTGCCGAATGACAATGCGGTTTTCAACCACACCGCCGACACGATCACGGTGCGCGTGAGCTGGAAGCTGGGTCGCCCCGAGCCGGCGCCGCTGAAGTAGGGCAGCGCCCCGCGCCATCGCGATCGTCCGACAGGCGAGCTGGCCTTTCGCCGCTGCGCGGCGCTCAGCCCGCCACCGTCGCCAGCCCGTTGTTGAGCACCACCACATCGCGCTCTACGGCGCGGGCGCGGAATGAGACGCGGCTGCCGTCGGGCCACATCTCCGTGCGGATGGTCTCGCCGGGAAAGACGGGCGCGGAGAAGCGCACCTGCAGGCTTTTCAGCCGCGCCGGGTCGTTGTCGCAGCAGGCCTTGACGATGGCGCGGCCGGCCACGCCGTAGGTGCACAGCCCGTGCAGGATCGGCGTCTTGAAGCCGCCGGCAGCGGCGGCCTTCGGGTCGGCGTGCAGCGGATTGCGGTCGCCGGACAGGCGATAGATCAGCGCCGAGTTCGGATGCGTCTTGATGTCGAGGTGGCGCATCGGCGGCCCATCCGGGAGCTTGTGCGGCTCGGGCTGCGGGCCGGGCTTGCCGCCGAAGCCGCCGTCGCCGCGCAGCATGGCGGCAGAGGTGAGGGTGGCGACGGGCTCGCCGCTGGCCTGGTCGATGATGGTGCGCTCGGCGTAGAGGACAGCGCCCTTGTCCTTGCCCTTGTCGAGCAGGTCGACGATGCGCCCGCGGCCGACGACCTTACCTTCGGGCGGCATCGGCCGGTGCAGGGTCAGGTACTGCTCGCCGTGCAAGACCTTCGTGTAGTCGACGGTCGACTCCTTGCTGCCGAGCCAGTTGCCGGGCGAGGCGAGCACCACCGCCATGGTCGGGAGCGCCACGAGGCCCTTCTCGTAGACGAACTTGAAGTCGTCGCCATGCGGGCCGTCGGCGCCGCAGCCGAGGCCCAGCGCGTAAAGGATGGTGTCCTTCTCGGTATAGGCGTGCTCGATGTCGGGGAACTTCCAGTTCAAGATTTTTTGCGGATCTAAAGCCATGGGGAGAAGCACTCGCGGCTGGAGGGAAATGTTTGTTAACGGTGCCGGAAGGGCCGCGCAATGCGCTTGATCTCACAGACTGCGCGGCGCCGGTCGGCGCGCGCCACTGGCTGGGCGGGGCCGCCCAACCCATATGAGCGGACGATGCGAACCTCCCTTCCTCGCAAAGTGTTGAAGCCGGCTCGTCGCCGCCCTCTTGACGAACGTCCCGGAGCTTTGCCATGTAAATGTTATAAACATTGACTTCGGACTGGGCAACCTCTGAGGTAGCAAGGCAATGACTGACGTCGTAGCGCGAATAGACGACTTCGGAAGGCCGGCATGGATCGCCCTGATGGTGATCGGCTTTATCGTGTTCTGGCCTATCGGGCTGGCAATCCTGGCCTATCTCATATGGAGCGGACGGATGGGATGCGGACGACATTATAAGCCACAAGGACCTTGCCATCTCGGATCGTCCATAAGGTCGCCCACTGAACGTTGGTCTTCATGTCGGTGTGCCTCATGCGTCCCTGCGTTCGCTGCACGCTGACGAGGGTCTCGCCGTCAGGCGCTTCGATGATCTCCTCTATCTCATGGTGAAGGCCGCTGAAGACCTCCCATTGCTCGGCAGCCCATTGGCGCACCCCATCGTGCCCGCGATAAGGACCCGTGACCGGGAATTCGGGCGCATTCCAGAGTTCCACCCTTTCGTCGAGCAGATGGATCGAGGCCTCCAAATTCTCGGTTTCCAGTCTGCCCACAGACGGCGCACGATCTCCACGTTCTCCTGCGACACCGCCGAACCCGAGACTAGGAGCGCCACGGCGCGCCCCCGCGTCCTAAGATAGGCCTGATGCTCGGGGGGAGGAAGAAGCGGGTAGAGAAGCTCAGCGCCGGGGCGAAGGCGAACCTCGAGGACGGCGAGTCGATTCGCGAGCTCGTCCAAACCCAGACCGGCCAGTCCGCGGCTGCGAATGCCAGCGCGGTCGGCACCTCCGCGTTCATGAGCTCGGAGCTCGGGATCTTCCACCGCTCGGAGGTGACCGCGGGGCCGCACGTACTCGTCGCCACCGACCGCAACCTGTACGCGATGAAGCTATCCGGGGGCCGCCTGCTCGACGTCGGGGACGTGGTCCTTAGGGCCCCCCTCGACAAGGCCGACCTCTACCAAGGAAAGAAGACCCTGTCCTTCGGCGGCATCAAGTTCCACGTCATGTGGCTGTTCGGCGAGCAGGCCGACCGCCTGTACGACTATGTCAAGCAGTCGGGCGGCGTGACCGAATCGAAGCCGGCGCCCGCGGATCCCGCGGGCAGCAGGCGCGAGCAGCGGATCCGAGACGCGCTCGACGACTAGGACCGCGACTCTCCGCCGAGGCCCTCGGCGCGCGCGCCGGTCGCTTGCGAGGGTGAGCCGGGAACGGCCCCCGGAAAAGTCGCGCCGCCTACTCCGACAGCCCGGCGGCTTCGAGGGCCTGCCGTGGATCGCGATACGACTTCAGGTAGACGACCTTGCCGCCCTCGAACCGCCAGAGATACGCGTAGCGGAAGTCGACCTCGATCGCGCTTACCGCACCATGGCCGCGGACGTGATGGCAGGACACCACCCGATCCCCCGCGTCCCGCGTCCACTCGACGACATTTGCCGTGTCCTCGTCAAACGCGTCGATGGCGCGACCCCACGCCCGCCGGATTCCGTCGTGACCGTGGTAGGTCTCGCCGCCATGGTCGGGCAGGATGTCGTCCTCGTAGACGATGTCATCGGCAAGCAGCGAAAGGTCGAGCTCGGCCCGATCGCCCTCCATCGACGCTGCCCACATCGTCAGCACGCTGTCCACGTTCTCCTCCGACATCGCCCGCGCAGTATCTCGCGGCCTAGGGGAGGGTGCCGAGGGAGAACTGCCCGCTCAGAAGACCGCCGGTTGGCAAGCTGCGAAAAAAAGGCTGGTGAATTCAAGAGATGAGCGACGACATCGAGATCCTCACCCACGAACAAGTGCTGGCGATCCTCTCCCGCAAGGCAGAGGCGGGATCGGTGACCGCGGCCGTGGCGCTCGAGCGCGCGCTGCGTGTTCGCGCTCGTGAGGACGATCAGCCGCTCGACGACGAGGCAGCGGAGCTCGAGAGCCTAATCAGCGAGCCAAGCCGGACACGCGCAAGCGATGATGGTCAGGGGCGGTCGTCACTTCCCGCACCCGGTAATTCCCGCAGTGCAGCAGCACTTCATCTGCCTGGCTTCCCGACCCGGCAACAGGTGGCTGTTACTCGTCTGAACCGGCCTGAAACGGACTGAGTCGATCCTCGGATTCAGACGATCCTAGGAGGACGCGGATGAAGAAGCTTGTCATGGCGCTGCCGCGTCGGCAATGGAGCTAAGCGAGCTTGTGTCCGCGTCGGCGAGCACCCGCACGATCGGAAGGTCGAGTGCAGAGTGGTACGGGGCCAGTGCCTCGAGGAGGTCGGACCGCTCCGAGGCCTCGATCCCCACGCTCCCGACCGCGACATCCATGGCTGCGAAGTGCTTCCGATGGCCCTCGTTGATAGCGCGATAGAAGCCCTCCTCCTCACGAAGGCGCCGGTTTGCCCCTGGGCCCAGCGCGACCCGCACGTAGGACGCAACGACGGGGGCGGAGCGCCCTTGCTCCGCCGCTCCCTCACCCACCCAGCCGCGCGCCCGCGCCGCCTGGCCGGGGAGCATCCAGTTCAGAAGCACGCCATCAGCAACCGCGCCGCCGAGGCGGCACAGTCGAGGCCGCATCGCGGCCACGACGATGCGGGTCGCCTCGGGCAGAAGCGCGCGAAGCTCTGTCACCGCCCGCTTGAGCGCATCGATCTGCAAAGGGAGCGCACCGGATCCGATCCCGAGCCACAGCCTCGCGGGATCGATTCCGAGGTGGTCGACCTCAGCCGCGATCTTGGCCGGCTGATATCGGTGCAGCGGCAACACCCCCACACCGAGCTGGACCCTCGCGGTGGTTGCGGCGAACTCCGAAAGCGTGTCCAGTCCGCGAGCGGCCGGCTCGTCGTTTGACCACAGCGAGTGATAGCCGAGCTGCTCGCACTGCGCCGCCAGCTCGCGGGCGACTCCCGCGTCCAGACCGGCCGTGACGCCCAACCCGCGATGCGTCGACGCGGACGCCATCAGGACCTACATCATGAGGCGTCGACGGTGTCGTCGCACGCTGCTCGCGTAAAAGTAGCGACGCATGCCGCGGCTGCACCGTGGGTGCGCGGGCGCCGGGGGTCGAGACTCCACCGCCAGCGGGCTGATCTCGAGCGCCCGGGCAAACAGCGAGCGAGCGATGGCGATCGCCGCATAGGAGCACGAGGACGAGGCCGCACCCAGGCCGGTGGCCTTGGCCAAGGGAGCAAGACCCGAACCAGCCAACGCGCCCTCGATCTGTTGGCGCGGGATCCAGGCCTCGACCATGGCCGAAATAGCGAAGCCCAGGACCAGCGCCCACCAGACCTCGTAGGCCATAAGCAGCGATTGCTTGAAGCCCTCGGCGATGGTGTCGATCACGTCTCCCACTCGACCCAGCCTAAGTTCGGAGGCGCGGCAACATGGCCGGTTTGCCCGACTCTTCGAGGCTACGTTGCGGCGAGAACCCGTAGCGGATCCACGCGCTCCTGCCTCCGCCCCAAGCACGGCGTTTCATCTGCTTGTCACGCAGACGTCATCGCACGCTCATCTCGCTCGCATAAGACCCCGGGGAAGAAGTCAAACGGCGGGCCGCGGGTCCGCCACGGCAGTGAGGGGATGCAATGTTCAACCCAATCCGAACCGGAATCGTTATCGGCCTGTTGAGCGTGACGCTGGCGGTGGCCGCGAGCCCCGCGATGGCAGCGACGCCGCTGCCACAGGGAAGCGAGCCGGTCCAGCTTGACCCAGCGAAGTTCAGCACCCAGATCGACAACCCGTACTTCCCGCTGGTCCCGGGAGACCGCTACGTCTATCGCGAGACCGACGGTCAGACCAGGCAGCGGGTCGTGCTCAGCGTCAGCAACAAGACCACGCTGATCGCCAACGGGATCACCGCCCGCATCGTCCACGATCGGGTCACAGAGCGAGGCAAGGTGGTCGAGGACACCTTCGACTGGTACGCCCAGGACTCGGACGGAAACGTCTGGTACCTCGGCGAGGACACCGTCGAGTGCAGCAAGGGCCAGATCAAGAATCACTCGGGCTCGTTTGAGGCCGGCGTCGACGGCGCCCAGCCGGGCGTGATCATGGCCGCCAATCCCGTGCCCGGACTCGAGTATCGACAGGAGTACTACGCGGGAGAGGCCGAGGACAGAGCGCAGGTGCTCAGCCTCAGCGAGCAGACGCAGGTCCCGTTCGGCCACTTCACCGGCGTTCTGCTGACCAAGGACCTCGTCCCGCTCGAGCCGAGGGTCTCGGAGTACAAGTTGTACGCCCCCGGCCTCGGCCTCGTCCTCGCCGTGAAGACGTCCGGTGGGGCGGGTCGCGAGGAGCTGCTGCGCATCAAGCACGACCAGAGGATCGAGCTGCCGTCGCAGAACAAGCGCTGCCGGGCGTAGCGGACCCCCGATCACCGACGAGGGCTCCGCATTGCTCGATCAGCTCGAGACCCAGGCCGGCGTCTATCCGTTCCGGACGAGCGACGACGGCCGGGCGCAGCTACTCCGCCGATCCCGAGCACCTGGCCGCGATCCTCGACCGGCTGCGGCCCGACTGGCGCGACCACACCCGGATGACCTGTTTGGCGGACCGCAACTAGCGCGCCGCCCGTCTGTTCGGAGGTGAGCGGGCCATCTAATCGGGACGGCCCGCTTCAGGCGACGGCCAGGGGGTTCAGGAGATTCTGTCCTGAGGATGGGCTGTCGTCTGCCCAAGCCGATGACCCTGGCGAAATCCGTTCCGCGAGCTCGGCCTGCCGCGAACCGGGCGCAGGCACAGCGAGGGCGGGCCGCCGAGAGAGCGCGACCCGCCCCGCCTTACCGCGCTTGGGTCCCCAGCCCCTCATACGGCCCATCCCCGCCCCGATACTGTTGGCCCACGAGGGTCGCGCGGCCCACGCACCGTCTACCCGTCTTCGGCCTCCGTTCTCCGTCTGCCGGGACGCTTTTGACGCTACGTGCGACCGCCGTGTCGGAGAGGGTCGCGCCGATCACAGAAATGGGGCCGCGGGCGCTGCGAACGTCCGCCCCCGAGGCACGTCGCAGGTGCAGCCGGGCGGGTGGGCGGCGTGAGTAGCACAATCTCGCGCTGCAGCAACCTCCACGTCTCCCGCGATATCGCCTACTCCTCGAGCCCGGCGGCTTCGAGGGCCTTCGCTCGATCCAGGTAGAGGTCGAGGCGGATCGCCTTGTTCGCTCGCATCGTCCACACGTGGGCGGTGTGGCGGGCCTCGACCGTTGCCCCGCTGGCTCTGCCGCGGCCGTGTTCGATGGCCAGCGTGACGACCTTGTCGCCCGCGTCGAGCAAGTCTTCAACCTCGGGGCGGTAGTCCTCGAAGGCCTCGTAGACCTGAGTCATGTAGCGGCGAACGCCATCGTGGCCGCGGTAGATGTCGTCGACTCCAACCCAATCGGCTGCGGCATCGGGGTGCAGCTCGATCTCTTGGTCGAAGGCGTCGAACAGAGCCGCATCGTTTTCGAGCCAGCGCTCGTACATGCGGCGGATGGTTTCCACATTCTCCTGCGACATCGCCTACTCCGACAGCCCGGCGGCTTGACGTGCCTCGGCGCGGTCTTGGTACAGGCAAACGCGGACGATCCCCTTCGCTCGAAATGTCCATACCAAGGTTCCATGGGCCTCGAGCGTGATTTCGTCCCGGCCCGTGAGGCGGTTCGTGAACGCCAGGACGACGTGTTCCCCGGCGTCGATGAGCTCCTCGGCTTCCCAGCGAACCGACTGCCAGGTGTCGATGAACGACCGGGTGAGACGCTTGAACTCGTCGAGCGTGTAGATGCCGCGGTCCGTACCCAACGCGCGTGTCTGATCGAACTCGACGTCCGGCGCGGCGTCCTTGAACGCCGCTTCGAGGTCTCCACGGTCCAGCCCGCTCCATGCCTCGCGGACGATCTCCACGTTCTCCTGCGACATCGCCTACTCCTGAAGCCCGGCGGCTTCGAGGGCCTCGGATTCACTCCCGCAGGTCTGCCACCAGACCAGCTTGTCGTTACGCCACCCGCCCGCCTGCCAATACGTCAGCTCGAACGGCGCGTCGCTGTCGGCGCCGTGGCCCCGAGACTGACCGGCCACGATCACGAGGTCGCCGAGGTCGCGCACTCCCACAGGGCCTCAAGGCTGAAGTCGGGGAAGATGTCGAGCACGTCTCCCCACCATTGGCGGATGCCGTCGTGACCGCGGTAGCGGAGATCGCCCCCCATCTGGATGAGGGGCGTCGTGAACTCCACCTCGGGGTCCATGAGCGCCAGGAAAGCGTCGAGATCGCGTCGGTTGAACGCGTCATACACGCGATGGACCCCTTCGACGTTCTCCTGCGACATCGCCCCCGCAGTATCTCGCGACCTAGGGGAGGGTGCCGAGGGAGAACTGCCCGCTCAGAAGACCGCCGGTTGGCAGGCTGTGAAAAAAAGGACTGAGAAAATGGATGAACGTGAACAACGTCAGATCCTCGAGGAGATCGCCCGAAGCGAGGAGAACTACCCGCGCGACCGGATCGCGGCGGTGCGCGCCCTGCGCGAGATCGGCGAGCCCGCCAGCGAGCCGCTCGAAGAGGAGCTTGAGGGCCTAATCAAGACCAAATGAGACCGGCCGGAGTTCATTCGCGACGGAGAGCGGCGCCGGGGGCTTCGTCGCCTTGGATCTCAAGGTCGTGTTCTGCTCGGGCGTCGAGGCGCTGACCCCGACGCGACGACGCCCCGCCCGTCGGCGAGCGCCACGACCGTCGTCACGCCGCGCGCGCTCAGCGCACGATTGGTCCGCTCGATCACCTGTGTATTCGGTCCAGCCCTCCGCGGCAGCGAGGGGGATCAACCCATCGAGGTGCGCCTGCATAAAGCTCGCCAACCCTCTACCAGTAGAGCATCGGGCTGGTCGTTGCGGTCGCGCCGGACACCGCCTCCATTCAAAAGCGGCGAGACCTCAAGGCACGTGCGACGCGAACGAGGGCGACGGTGGCCGCCGCCCGGGTGCGACGACGGTACGCATCCGCCGCCGACCGTCGTCCCGAGTCTTCGAGTCGCTAGTCCCTCCCGGCGGCGGTGGCCAGCTGGAGGCCGAACCGTCATTGACGCTCCCGCCCTCGTCCAACCACCGTTCGAGGTCCAGCCGCGCCGCGGTCACGTCTTCATCGTCGCCGCTCACCTACGCTGGGGTCCGCGGCGGCGGGTCTTCGGGTGGCCAATCGGCACCACATTGCCAGCACAACTCATCCTGGCGGGCCATCGGTGCTTCGCAGGAAGGGCAGAGGCGTGGGACATGTCGGTCGCGCATGACTGACGCTCCTCACACCTGCAGCGTCATGTCGGCCGGCTCCCCTGTGGTCGAGCGGATCAGGACCTCCAGCAACTCGCCGACCTCGCGCTCCTGAACGAGGGGATGACGCAGGGGAAGCCCCTTCACCACCTGGTAGCGGTTTCGTCGGCCGTGTCGGGTGCGCAGCACGTAGCCCTCCTCGACCAGCTCGGACAGGATGCGGTGGGCGGCGCGCTCGGTGATCCCCACCGCTGCGGCGATGTCGCGCAGGCGGATGCCGGGGTCATGAGCGACGCAGGTAAGGACGTGGGCGTGGTTTGTCAGAAAGTCCCAACGGGCCGCCTCCGAGGGCGACGTTTGCAGTTGATCTCCGGAAATCTTATTCATGAAAAACATGATACACTTTCTGCCTAATCAGCGATCTCGCCGCTTCATCCGTTCCGGCGGGATCGCTGGGAAGGGAACCAAGCGAATGACGATCCTCAGCAGGCTCGGTGATCGATTTGCGACGGACGAGTCAGGCGCCCAGCCCGGTGATGCAAAGGGGGCGGCTCGACCCCCGTTTGCCGGCTATGACCGCCTCGACAACAGAGAGGTAATCGATGAGCTCCCGGATCACTCACAGCTCGAGCTTGAGGCCATCGAGACATACGAGCGGTCCCACCAGAGCCGCGAGCCTGTGCTGGACAAGCTGCGCTACATGCGCGGATCCGAGCCGCTCCCCGGCTACGACGCTCTCAACGTCGAGGAGATCGTGACCGCGCTCAGGGATGCCGACCCGGCCACGATCAAGAAGGTCCGCTGCTACGAGCGCAAGTTCGCCAATCGCCCCGGCGTCTTGGAGGAGGTCGTCCGCGTCCACCACCGGCGTCTGGCAAGCCAACCTGCGAGCCCCGCGCCCGCCTACCAGCCCATGAGCGCCACGTCCACGAGCCCGGGCGGCGATCACCCGGAGACGAGCGACCCGGAGACGAGCGGTCGAGAATGACCGGCTATCCAGCATTGTCTGCCGAGCTGACGAAATCGTTCGTCTCGCTATGGACGCAATACGCCGGCAAGCCGCCGACCGACGCGCGAACCGAGATCCGCGGCAACGTCGTCACCTGCGTGCTCGCTGACGCCGTCGGCGACTTCAACCGGAACATGATCGCTCCGCAGGCCCGCGACACCGTCCGCGGCGTCGGCAGGCTCGCGCCGGCCGCCTACAAGCGGGAGGCCGTCGCCGCGGTCGCGGGGCTCACGCGCCAGCGCGTCGCCTCGTTCGTGAGCAGCCACGACCGAGACACGGACGTGGCCACCGAGATGTTCACCTTAGAGCCATCCTTCGGCCGAGGAGCGCCCCGGGGAGGAGCGCCCGGGGGGCTGAGAGGCGATTCGGCCACATGCCTCCGGGCTGCCCCCGGCGCGCGTCCGAGCGCGGACCTAGCGATGGATTCGGGTGCGATGAAGGCCCCGGGTAGTAGAGGCCCCAACCGTCACCTCGTCGAGCTCGAGGCGGAGGCGCGACATGCCCGTGAGCGTTACCGGCTCTACCGGGCGAAGGCCTACGGTCCGCGATTGACCAGCCCTGGGCGCCTGCGCGAGCTCGAGCGGCAATCGAAGTTCGCCCAGAGTCGGCTGGACCAAGCGCTGGCCGAGCAGGACCCACTCGCTTCCGGTCGCTAGGGGCAGACTCCGCAGCGAGACTTTCGGGCGCGGGAGTGCGAGGGTCTGAACCCGTGACCGGTGTTCAAGGTCAGGCCTGCGCCATGGTCGTTGCTAGGGGAAGGTCGTCGGCGTGATCGTCGGGCTCGCGCTAGCGCTCGCTTGCGCGGTCGCGACGAGCGTCGCCTTTCTGCTCAAGCACCGCGGCGCGGTCCTCGCGCCCGACGTGCAGGTCGGGCACCCGCTGCGAAGCGCGGCCGACCTCTTTCGCTCGAGGTGGTTCGCGATTGGCTGGGCGGTGGCGCTCGGCGCCTGGGGGCTACACGTCGGTGCGCTCGCCCTGGCGCCACTCTCGATCGTGCAGGCCGTCCTGTCGGGCGGGTTGGTGTTCCTCGCTGTCTTTGCCGAGCGCTTCTTCGGCCTGCGGCTCGGACGCCGCCAGTGGGCCGGGGTGATCGTCACGGCGGCGGGACTTGCGCTGATCGGCGCGACCTCGGGTTCGGATGAGGGCGAGCCGCGGCGCTACGCCGTGGCGGCGTTGATCGCGGTGGAGTGCGGCGTCCTCGTGGTCGGGGTTGCGATCGCCGCGGCCTCAACTCACCGCCGCGTCCCCTCGGCGGCGCAGGGCCTGCTCCTCGGCGCTGCCGCTGGCGCGCTCTTCGGCGTCTCTGACATCGCGATCAAGTTCTTGGTCGACGACGTTGCCAGCGGGGTGCTCGAGCTGATCAGCCCGTGGACGGTGGCGGCGCTGATCGCCTCGGTGGTTGCCTTCTATGCCTCGGCCCGCGGCTTGCAAATCGGCCCGGGCGTCCCGGTCATCGCCCTCACCTCGGTTGCGGCCAACCTCACCGCGATCATCGGCGGCATCCTTGTCTTCCGGGATCCGATCGGGACGGGGGCGCCGGAGATCACCGGACGGATGCTCGCGTTCTGCCTCGTGATCGTTGGGGCCGCTCTGATTCCCGCCCCGGTCCGAGCCACGGACGCAGCGTCCGGTGCGTCCGACGGGCCAAGCACGCAGGGGTCGGGCGCGGACCGCTGACCTACGCTCGGCGACCACGCGACGGCGATCCCGACGACTAGTCTCTGCGGCGTGGACGCCGAACGTCTCCTCTCAGCGGTTGAGTCCGGCTCGTACGGCGGTCCCGGCGAGGCGATGGGGGCGCTGGCCGAGGCGGTCGCGGCGATCAATCGCGAGATGGTCGGCGAGTCCGACGGGGAACGCATCGGTCGGCTCGTGACCCGCCTCCACGGGGCCGCGGCATCAGTCGCGGCACAATCCGGTGCGTCCGGTTTCTCGATCTCGGTCGGACTCCCTTTCCGGGTGAGCGTCACTGTGGAGTGGGAGCATCGGTAGCTGCGTCCTCCGCGCGCTCGTGATCGCGCCAGCACACGAAGGCGGCTGAAGGCGTCGGCGCCCGCCGCAGTTCCCACCAGCCTGCATGGAGCCTGTTGCACACGCCTGCTGAGCGCGCTTTCTCGCCCGAGCCGCGCTTTTGAGGATCCGGGCATGAGATTGATGCGATCCTTCGCCTCGAGGCAGTCGCCTGCGATCTCGAAGTTCACGCGCGGCGTGGCGTCCGGATGCGCCATCTCTCGTCCAGGAGCACGAGGTCGGCGATTTGCTCGCGGTCCTAGTCGGCTCGAATACAGGGGAGCAGCCCGCGGCCGTCACTCCCCTTCGAGAGGATGGCTAAAGACCCACTGGTCGACGCCGGCGGCCCGGACCCGGTAGCTTGATCGAGAGCCTCAAATCGCCATCGACGCTTGACCGGCCGGTGGTCCCCAGGGGTCCATCCACCGAAAGGAAGACGGTCATGCCGCGAGTCATCGTGATGAGCGAGTCAGGTACTGAGCATGAGGGCGCGATCACCCTCGACGAGCGGGTTTCATCCGCGGACATGCGAAGTGGACACCACTCCGCTCAGCTGATTGAGCGTGTCGGTTGGGCGGTTCACGACGCGGATGACGCGGAGCAGACGGAAGCGCCGGGTCCCCGGCGGGCCAATTGACCACTCGCTCGCCGCGCGAAGGGGCGCCTGACGAGCTAACGCGCTTTGCGCTCGCAACCCCCTTGGCCGCGGTGGGCGCAATCGTTTAGCAGCTCCTGCGCTAGAAGCGGCTTCCGCTCCAGACGGGCGCCAAGAGTGATGCTCGTGATGGGCCGCGTGGTGCCCGGCTCCTGCCTTGCGCGACAAGTAGAAGCCGTCCCGCGCAGTATCTCGCGCCGAGGAGAGGCGGACGCGGAATCGCTCGCTCCGCAGACCGTCCTCTGAGCGCGCTTACTTCAGGCCCGCGCCTCGACCTCGCGCCAGAAGGCGTCGACGCGGGCATTCCACTCGTCCGGGACCTCCTGGAAGGGCTGGTGGGCCTCCTCCTCCAACACGTCGAACTGCGCGCCGGGGATCAGCTCGGCCACGCGGCGGCCGAGCTCGGGGCGCGCGCCCGGGTCGCGGCCGCCGGCAAGCACGAGCGTCGGGACCGTGATCTCGGGCAGGCGGTCGGTCGTGTCGTGGTCGACGAGGGGGTCGAGGTAGCGCTGCAGGTCCACTGCCTTCTGCTTGTGAGGAAACGCGAGCACCTCCTCGATGAACTGGTCAACGGTGCCGTCGTTGTGCGCCCGTGCGGTGTAGATGTCGAGGAAGAACCCCTCGAGGAATGCGCGCTCACTGGGTGCGTACTCGACCAGCCATTGGACGAAGCCAACCCACGAGCGGTAGTAGGGGTCCATCGCCGGCCAGGTGCTCTGCAGCACGAGGCTGAGCACGAGCTCGGGGTGGCGGAGCGCCAGCTCCTGGGAGACGATGCTGCCGCCCGAGAAGCCCGCCACGTGGGCCGAGCGGACATCGAGCGCGCGGAGGACATGGGCCGCGTCGTCGGCCATGACCTCTATCGAGACCGGCTCGTCGGGCATCGCCGTGCGGCCCGCCCCGCGGTTGTCGAAGGCGGTGAGGCGGTAGCGGTCGGCGAGCCCGTCGAGCTGGAACTGCCAGGACTCGACGGTGTCGCCCGCGCCGCCGATCAGCAGGACGTCCGGTCCCTCGCCGACTTGCTCGGTCCAGATGTTCAGGTCATTCGCGTGTACATGCTCGCCCATCTTCAGCCTCCTGCGTCGCGCTGCAGATTATCCGCGACGAGGCGACGAACCCCACCGCTCGCTGCACCGCGATCAGGACGCTGAGGTCGACCGAGCAGGACCGCGGCTCGGACGAGCTGTACGCCGAACTTGAGGACCTGATCGCCAAAGACGAGGGCGAAAGCGGACGATCAGCGACGCGTCCAGACAAGCGGGCCTGGCCGACGATCCGATCGCGGCGGCGGCGGCCGAGCAGGGACCGCTCAACTAGCCCTGCCCGCCGGGTTCGAGTTGTTTAGGCTGGGGTGCGCTCAGCGCCTCATCGCTCGTTCTGGGTGTCCTCATCGCCTTCGCCCGGCCTTGGCGCCCATCGCTGATCGGCTTGGCCCTCGCTTTCGGCGCGGGAGCCCTGATTAGCGCAGCGAGCTTCGAGCTCGCCGAGGAAGGGAGTCGTGTCGGGAGCCCCAATCGGTCGGCCTCGGGCTGGCGATAGGCGCGCTCACCTTCTACTCCGCATACGAGGTGATCATGCGGACTCGGTCCCGAACGAGGGGCCCAACAAGCGGCGTGCACTCAGGAGACAGCGTCGCCCTCGGCGCGTTGCTGGACGGGGTTCCGGAGCAACTCGTACTCGGCATAGGGCTGGCGAGCGGTGAAGGGATCAGCATCGCGCTGGTGGTTGCGATCTTCGTCTCCAACTTGCCGGAGGGGATTGGCGCAAGTGCCGCCATGATCGCCTCCGGGACGCCGCGTACGAAGATCATCAGGCTGTTCCTCGCTGTGGCCCTCGTCTGCACTCTGGCCAGCGGTATCGGCTTTGCGATCGGAGACTCGATCTCCGGCGAGTTTCAAGCGGTGGTCAACGGATTCGCAGCCGGGGGGCTCTTGGTGATGTGATCGACTCGATGATCCCCGAGGCACGGGAGAAGGCGGGGCGACGCGCCGGCCTCGCTGCCGTGGTCGGCTTCGCCCTCGCAAGCGCACTGTCGGGTGTCTAGCCGTGGGGCGACACCTGCCCGACCTCGTCTGCCGCGTGGCCAACCGGTTACCGCTTTCGCGTGAAAGCAGACGTTGCACTTCCCATGCAAGGCGGATAGCCGGCTCGGGCTCGCCTCAAGTGCGTGGCGCCGGACCTGCTGCTCGTCTAGCCTCGGTAGGCATAGCCGCCGAGATCACGCTCCAACCGCTCGACGACCGCGGCCTCGAGATGCTCGACGAGTTCGAGCTGCAGACCGAGGTTCGTCCCTTCCGCGCCCGAGCCGACGGCTCCCGCTCGTACGCGAGCTCGACCCCCGGCGCCGACCCAGCGGGGTTCGATGCGATGCTCGATCAAGTCGCGCCGACCTGGCGCGAGCACATCGCCCGCACGCCGTAGCTGCGCCCTCGCAGACGCAGCAACGCGAGCCGGGCGATGAAGGAGCGGATCAGGCCAACGCCCCGAAAGCAACTGGCCCCGCAGAGTGACCGTTTGCCTCGGTTCCTCGCCTCGTCCGCGCCGTGGGCGCTTTCGGTGCTCATTGAGCCTTGGCCGGTGTGCTAGCCGCAGGGCCAGCTTGAGAAGAACCATACGCCCCCAGGCTGCGAGGCGAGTTCTGGGAAGAGCTAGACCCCTTCCGAGCGATACGAGCTCTGCTCGGCCTCGCGAAAGTAGGCAATCCGATCGGGGTTGACATAGACCGTTGTCGGCTCGACCGTGTGTCCCTCCCCGGCAATCTGGGTTAGTTGGGTCATCCCCGAGATTCGAGCTGTCGGGCTCATTGCCTCCACAGCTGACGCGAGGTCTCCCTCGACGTGGATGTGGTCGCCCCGGGTACCCGAGAACGCGATGAAGGTGGGCATTGGGAACTCCATTCAGTTGCTTCTCCGCGATCGTCTCACGCACTGGCACCCCAACGGCCGGGCAGGTGCCGCCGGTGCGGTCAAGCCGGCCGGAAAGTATCGCTTGCAATGCAAAGCGATACTCCCCGCAATCAGCGCCGACCCCGGTTGCAGGCCGCGCAGGTGGTGACTTCCCCTGAGCTGCCGAAAGACGCTCTGAAATCGGCGAAATCCGCCGCATCCAGAAGGAACGCGAGGACCTGACTTCCGGCGTCGCAGCGCCGCCGCAGCGCCGTCTATCATCGCCACAGCGGTTAGGTCCCTGGTTAGCGCTCACAACTTCCAGGTCGATGTTCGAGAGTGGCCCGCCTTCCACTGGCGGGTCATCTCGCTTCTGGGGGGCGATTCTGTCTACGGCGTTTGCGAGAGTCTGGATCGTGAGCGTTACATCGACCGTGGACCGGCCGTGGACCTCCCTGACTCCCTGACCGGCGCCGGCGAGCCCGACGACTGGCCTCTCGCCCTGCTCAAGGCGGGGGTCCCGCTCCACGAAGTCCTGAGGCTGATCGACGAAGAGCACGAGCGGCAGAAGGCGGAGGCCAAGCGGACGATTCGGCGGATGAGACGACGCCACCGTCGCCAGGACCGGGCCGATGAGCGTTGCTCCGCCCGCTGGGCTCGCCGCCGCTACGCCCAAGTCGCCCCTCGCCGACAAGCGCATGCGGCGCGCGACCATCTCCATCGGGCACGCTCGCGTGAACGTGAACACCGCCCCGTGCGCCGCCACGGCTCCCGCCGAGCGTCCGGCGTCCGCAGCGGCCAGGACCCCGGTGATTCTGACTTAGAACGACTGAACACAGCGCCACCACCGCTCAACCGACGGAGGTGGTCTGTGCGTCCTACTCAACTCTCACTTCTCGAGGCGGAGGGCCTCGATCCCCGCGCGCTCGCGGAGCTGCCGATCCTCGGCCGGGCCGCGCTCTACGACGAACTCGACCTCGACGGCTTTCAGCGCGAGGCTGCCGAAGCGGCAATCCGGCTGATCCAGCGCCGCGTCTACCCGAGGGCGATGCGATGAGCGCCGGCAACGGACACAACGACCTCCCGGTCGCGGCCCTGGAGCTCGTCCAGCGCCGGTATTGGGTCTTCCCCTGTCGCGCGCGGCGTAAGACGCCGGCCAACAAGCAGGGCTACAAGGAGGCCAGCGCCGACGCGATGTCGGTGAAGCGGACCTGGGACGCGAACCCCCGCGCCAACATCGGGGTCGCCTGCGGCGCGTCCGGGATCGCGGTCTTCGACATCGACTCCAAGTCGGGAGCCGATCCCGGCCTGGTGATCCCGAAGCTCTCGCTGACCGAGCCGGTGGTGATCCGCACCGGGGTCGCCGGGCCACCGAGCGAGCGCCACCCGAAGAGCCTCGAGGGCGTCCGCGGCGCTCAGCTGTGGTTCCGGGGTTCGATCGAGACGACACCGGCGAGCACATGACCGGCTGCGAGTTTCGTGGTGAGGGTGCCTACGTGATCGCGCCGCCCTCGATCCATCCCAGCGGCGTGGCCTACGAGGGCAACGTCCCGGCCGCCGACGAGCTCCCCGAGCTTCCCGATCACATCGCGGCGCTGGCGATGGAGGTGCCGAAGAGCGAGGACGGGCGACTCGCGCCTCTTCCCGAGCAGATCCTCGAACTGGCGGGAGAGCAGGCTCACCGACGCGTGGCGCCGAGCAACGCAAACCCCTCGCATGACCCAATGGCAATCATTTCGTTAGTAACCGGCCTCCTCGAGCCGGAAGGCGAGGTTGAGCGCACTTTCTGCGTCCTTGGGGTAGTTTTTGCGGGATTTACTCATGCGATCTGGCCGCCTCCTCGCACATCCTTGCTGGAGGGTCAGCCAAGCGAGGTATCGGAAGGTGGACTAAAGCCATGGAAGCGACGCAAGATCGGGGTTTGACGTTTTTCCGCAGGGCGGGGCTTCTCGCCGTGCTGGTCGGGCTTCTTCTGCCCGCGAGCGCGAGCGCCGCGGACAGCATCTACTGGTCCAGGGAGGACTTCCCACAATCGATCCGCGTCGGAAACCTCGACGGAACGGGTGACCCCTCGACCCTGTTCAGCGACGGGGGCGCCCCGTGCGGGGTGGCGCTTAACCCCGCGGCCGGCAAGATTTACTGGGCCAACTTCGGCGGGGGCGAGATCCAGGTCGCGAACCTCGATGGCTCGGGCTCGGTCACGACCCTGATCGGTGGCCAGGACAACCCCTGCGGGGTGACGGTCGACCCCGCCGCCGGCAGGATCTACTGGGCTGAGTTCTGCGAGGTTCCGGGACAAACCTGCGGAACGATCCGGAGAGCGGACCTGGCGGACGTCTCGGGCACCGCCGAGACCCTGGTTTCTGGCGAAGCTGGTCCAAGCGGGGTGGCGATTGACCCCGCGGCCGGCAAGATCTACTGGACGAACCAGTCGCCTGCCGGGACCCCGCCGGGCTCGGTGCGCCGCGCGAACCTCGACGGAACGACTCCGGAGACCGTGGTCGACAACCAGGCCAACCCCATCGGGGTGGCGGTTGCGTCCGGGAAGATCTACTGGACCAACCTCGCCTCCGGCGAGGTCCGGGCTGCGGACCTCGCGAACCCCCTGGGCACCGCCACGACCCTGTTTAACAACGCGAGCTTTGGGCCGAGCGGGCCGTCGATCGACCCCACGGCGAACAAGATCTACTGGGCCAGCTGGCAGTCCCAGTTGGGAATCCGGGTCGGGAACCTGGACGGCACGGGATCCCCCTCGACCCTGATTAGCGGCCCTGATAGCAACGGCGAGTTCAACTCGCTCTTCACCGCGGTGCTGAAGGCGCCCGTGAACACCGTGCGTCCGAATATCTCCGGCGGAGCCAAGGTCGGGAAGGCGCTCACCTGCCAGACGGGGACGTGGGCGCCCGACCTGCTCGGGGCGTTCCTGTACAGGGCCCCGGCCAGCTTCGGCGACTATCAGTGGCAAAGGAATGGGGTGGGCATCGCCTCCGGCCCGACGTTCACGCCTGGCCCTGGCCAGTCCGGCGACTACACCTGCACCCTGACGGCCACGAACCAGGCCGGGTCGACCCCCTCGCAGACGAGCGGTGTGAAGAAGGTCAAGGAGAAGTAGGCGCGCTCCGTAGCGCGTCGTACGGGTCAAGGGCAATCACCGCGGCCCCAACGCGGCGCGCCGCGATCCGGCTGATCCTCACGGCGTGCTGCGGGATCGCCTCGCCGTCGACGTTCGCGTTCGCCGATCGAGCGAGCCAGAGAATCAGGGCCGCGGCTATCGACTTAGACGATCAGCGAGCGCCCCGTCATCGCGTCCGGTTGCTGGATCCCCAGCAGCTCGAGCACGGTGGGGGCGACGTCGGCCAGGATCCCGCGGTCGCGGAGCTCGATCCCATCGCGGGTGACGATGCACGGAACGGGGTTGAGCGTGTGGGCGGTGTTCGGGGAGCGGTCGGGTTCGAGCATGTTCTCCGCGTTCCCGTGGTCCGCGGTAACGATGCATGTGCCGCCGGTCTCATGCACGGTCGCCACGATCTCGGAGAGGCGCTCGTCGGCCGCCTCGACCGCGGCGATTGCGGCTCGGACCGAGCCCGTGTGCCCCACCATGTCGGCGTTGGCGAAGTTCACAATCCCGAAGCGGTAGTCGCCGGCCGACCACTCCTCGCGGAACGCATGCGCGATCCCCTGGGCCGACATCTCGGGCTTGTGGTCGTAGGTGGGAACGTCGCGGGCGGAGGCGACCAGCATGCGCTCCTCTCCGTCCCACGGTTCCTCTCGCCCGCCGTTGAAGAAGTAGGTCACGTGGGCGTACTTCTCGGTTTCGGCGACGTGCAGCTGTCGCATGCCGTTCTCGGAGATCACCTCGGCCAGGGTGGTCTCAGGCTCGTGCGGGGGAAACGCCACCGGGAACTTCCAGTCGGCCCGAAAGCTGGTCATGGTTGCCAGGTGCACGCGGGGGGCGACGCCGCGCTCGATCTCCGAGAACCCGCGGTCGCCGAGAGCCATCGTCATCTCGCGAGCCCGGTCGGGGCGGAAGTTGAAGTGGCAGATCGCGTCGCCGTCGGCGACCCCGTTGTAACTGCCGATGACCGTCGGGCGGATGAACTCGTCGGTCTCGTCGTTTGCGTGGGCGACCCTGATCGCCTCAAGCGCGGACGGTGCTCGCAACCCACGCGCGCGGACGACCGAGTCGTAGGCGAGCCCGAGTCGGTCCCAGCGCCGGTCGCGATCCATGCCGTAGTAGCGGCCGCCGACCGTCCCGATCCGTCCGTGCGCTCCAAGCCAGCGCTGCACCTCACCGACGAAGGCGGGAGACGAGCGGGGGAGGGTGTCGCGGCCGTCCGTGAAGACGTGGAGGACGGTGTCGGGCACCTCCTCACGGCGCGCAAGCCCGATCAGGGCTTCGATGTGCCGCCATCCGGAGTGAACGCCGCCGTCGGAGACCAGCCCGATCAAATGCAGCCGCCCGCGCGGTCCGGAGCGGGCCGCACGGCACGCCTCAACCAGAGCCGGGTTCTCGAAGAAGGTTCCGTCTCGGACCGCGTCGTCGATCCGCACCAGATCCTGCTTGACGACCGCGCCTGCACCGAGGTTCAGGTGACCGACCTCGGAGTTGCCCATCTGCCCCTCCGGGAGTCCGACGGCTTCGCCGGCCGCCTCGAGTTCCGCGTGCGGGAACCGCTCCATGAGGGAGTCGAAGAACGGTGTCCTGGCTTGCGTGATTGCGTTCCCGGGGCCGGCCGGGCCCACGCCCCAGCCGTCGAGGACGACGAGGCAGACCGAGTTCAAGCGACCGCGGCCGGCTGGAGCACCTTTGCCGCCAGCTCGACGCAGCGCTTCGAATAGCCCCACTCGTTGTCGTACCAGGCGATGACCTTCAGCATCCGGCCGTCCATCACCATCGTCTGGTCGGCGTCGAAGATCGACGAGTGCGGATCCTTCACGATGTCGCTGGAGACGATCGGGTCCTCGGTGTAGGCCAGGATGCCGCGCATCGGGCCTTCGGCGGCAGCCTTGACCGCAGCGTTGATCTCTTCTGCTGAGGTCACCCGCGAGAGGTCGCAGATGAGGTCGACGGCCGAGCCCGTGGCGACCGGGGCTCGCATCGCGATCCCGTTCAGCTTCCCCTCGAGCTCCGGGAGCACCACGCCGACCGCCTTGGCGGCTCCGGTTGTGGTGGGAATCAGGTTGAGAGCGGCGGCGCGCGCGCGACGAAGGTCCTTGTGCGGCATGTCCTGAAGATTCTGATCTGCGGTGTACGCGTGGATCGTGGTCATCAAGCCGCGCTCGATTCCCGCGGTCTCGTGGATCACCTTGGCGACGGGCGCCAGGCAGTTGGTGGTGCAGGAGGCGTTGGAGATGATGTGGTGCGAATCGGGGTCGTAGGTGTCGTCGAAGTTGACCCCGAGCGCCACCGTCACGTCCGGCTCCTTGGCCGGCGCCGAGATGATCACCTTCTTCGCCCCGGCGTCGAGGTGCTTGGAGGCGTCCTGGCGGGTCCGAAACCGTCCGCTGGACTCGATCACGATGTCCACCTCGAGCTCGGCCCACGGCAACCGCGCCGGGTCGGTCTCCCCGAGCATCCTGATCTCGCGGCCGTCGACGATCATCCCGCCGTCCACCGCCTCGACCTCCCCCGGGAAGCGACCGTAGATCGAGTCGTACTTGAACAGATGGACCAGGGCGGCGGGATCGGCGACGTCGTTGACCGCGACGAACTCGAGCTCGGAACCGACCTCATGTGCGACGCGGAGCAGGCCCCGGCCGATCCGCCCAAACCCATTCACTCCGACCCTGGTCATCAGCTGCATCCTCGGGGAGAAGCCACCGCGACCATCACGATCCCGTAGACGTAGAAGCCGATGTAGGCAAGGCCGAGGAGCACAGGAAGCGGCTGAGCGGATCGAAGTTCACGGCCGGGACCGTATGAGTCACCGGCCGGCGGGGAATCCGGGGAGGGCCCCGAAATGACTCCGGGGTGACTACCGATGGCAGGACTCACCCGTAGGGCTACCGTGGCGGCGATGCATGCGCTGATCGTCTACGAGTCGGTGTACGGCAACACCCGGGCCACCGCCGAGGCGATCGCCAGTGGGATGCACGGGCAGGTCGATACCGAGGTGCTTCCGGTGCACGCGGCCGACGAGGCCGCGGTTGCCCGAGCGCAGCTCGTGATCGCCGGAGGTCCTACGCACATGCACGGCATGACCAGCGCGCTCAGCCGCAAGCAAGCGGTCGACGCCGCCGAGGAGGAGGGCGTCGAGGTGGAGGCGGCGGCCGCCGAGGAACCGGGGCTTCGGGACTGGCTGCGGCGGGTCGACGGCGACGGCCGCACGGCCGCCGCGTTCGACACCCGGATCGATCGGTCGCCGACCCTCACCGGGGCCGCCTCGAGGGGAATCGCGAAGCGGCTGCGACGCCGTGGCTTCGAGCTCGTAGCCGACCCGGAGAGCTTCTTCGTCGAGGACTCGGAGGGACCGCTTGCCGAGGGAGAGCGCGAGCGAGCCACCGGATGGGGCGAGCGTCTCGCTCGGGGGCTGTCCGCGCCCTAGCGGTACGCGACGCCTGGTCCACCGCGCTCGATCCGCGTGCCGGTCTCGCCGGCGATCAGGCCGTCCAGGTCCTCGAGCCGCCCAATCGCAGCGCGCCCGCCCGTCGCCTCGACAAAGCGGCACACGGCCTCGACCTTCGGTCCCATCGAGCCGCCGGCGAACTCCTGCGCACGTAGCCAGTCCGGGGTGGCGCGCGCCACTGCGCGTTGGTCGCGGGTCCCCCAGTCGAAGTAGACCGCATCGACATCGGTGGCCAGCACGAGCACGTCGGCCTGGACCCCGACCGCCAGCAGTGCGGACGCGAGGTCCTTGTCGATGACAGCCTCGATGCCCTCATGCTCGTCGTCGACCTCGACCACCGGGACGCCGCCGCCGCCGACACAGACGACCAGGAAGCCGCCGTCGATGAGTCGTCGGATCGCCCCGAGCTGAACGATCTGCTTAGGGTCGGGCGAGGGGACGACGCGGCGCCACTGGGGGCCATCGGGCTTCACCGTCCAGCCCCGCTCAGCGGCCAGCCTGCGCGCGGTGGCCCCGTCGTACACGGGTCCGATGAACTTGGTCGGGTCGTCGAAAGCGGGGTCGCCGGCGTCGACGAGCACCCTGGTGATCACGGCGACGGTGTCCTGATGGTCGATCGCGTTGTCCAGCTCGAGCTCGATCACATACCCGATCTGGCCGCCGCTCTCCGCGTCCAACACGTCGAGCGGATAGGGCGTCCCGTCGGCGTATGCGTCCTCCTTGAGCGCGAGAAGGCCGACCTGGGGGCCGTTTCCGTGGGTGACCACCAGCCGAGTCGATTCTGAAACGGGCCCGAGGATGCCTGCCGCCGCGCGGGCGGCCCGGAGCTGGTTCGCGGCGGTCGCGGGTTCGCCGCGGCGCAGCAGCGCGTTGCCGCCGAGCGCGACGACTGCGAGTGGGGATTGCCGGGTGAACACGGACGGATCGTCGCCGATCGAGCGTCATCGGATGTCCGTAGTCCGTGCGGACATCGCGTCGTAGTTGCAGCGGATGTTCGGGAAGCCGGCCGCCGATTAGCTACCGCGCCATGAGCCAAGAGCCCGAAAAGACAGAGCCCAAGTCCGACGAGCCCAAGCAGCGTCGCTTCCCGACCGCCTTCACGGTCCTCGCGATCGTGCTCCTCGCGGTCTGGCTACTCTCGTTCGTGATCCCGTCGGGCACGTACGAGGTCGACCCGAAGACGGGCGGACCGGCGCCGGGCACGTACGAGGAACTGCCCTCCTGCGACGACGTCGAGAAGGGAACCCGCTGCGTCGACAAGTCGGTCGCCGAGCAGCTGCAGCAGCTGTGGACGTCGGTGCCGAACGGGCTCTACGGGATCGAGAACGCCCGTGGCCAGGTCGATCCGTTCAACGAGGGCTTCCTCTACGGCTCGGCGATGATCTTTCTCTTCGTCCTCGCGGTCGGGGCCTTCGTCAGCGTGACGATGAAGACCGAGGCGATCCAGACGGGGATCGGGCGCCTGGCGCTGCGCTTCAAGCACAGCGGGTCGATCTTGGTGATCGTGCTGATGAGCATCTTCGCGCTCGGCGGGACCACCTATGGCATGTGGGAGGAAACGCTTGGCTTCTTCGCCCTGCTGGTTCCCCTGGTGCTGGCGCTCAACTACGACCGCATCGTCGCCGCTTCGATCATCTTCCTCGGCGCCGGCACCGGAGTGCTCGCATCGACCGTGAACCCGTTCGCCACCGGCGTCGCCTCCGACGCCGCCGGAATCGATGTCGGTGACGGGATCGTTCTGCGGGTCCTGATGTTCGTCGTCCTCGTCGGCCTCGCGATCGGCTATGTGCTCCTCTATTGCCGGCGAATCGCCGCCGATCCGTCGAAGTCGATAGTCGGCATCTCGGCCGGCGATGCCGAGGAGGCGCGGGGGCTGGTGGCCGACGTGCCGCTGCTCACCGGCCGTCAGAAGGTGATTCTCGGTGTCTTCTTCACCGCCTTCGCGATCATGATCTACGGGTTCGTCCCGTGGAACGACGTGATGGACACGATCTTCGGCGCAGAGTGGCCGTTCCCGACCTTCGAGACCTTCTACTTCGCCGAGTCCTCCGTCGTCTTCATCCTCGCGGCGGTGGTCATCGGGCTGATCGGCAAGCTGGGCGAGGAGAAGACGGTCAGTGCGATCGTCGCCGGCGCCGGCGACTTCCTCGGCGCCGCGCTGATCATCGTCCTCGCCCGCGCCGTCACGGTGGTGATGAAGGACGCGGCCATCACCGACACGATCATCCATTGGACCGAGGACGCGGTCAGCGGGGTCGACGGCACGATCTTCGGGCCGCTGGCCTTCCTGGTCAACCTCCCGATCGCCTTCCTCGTCCCGTCGTCGTCAGGACACGCGGCGCTGATCATGCCGATCCTGGCGCCGCTCGCCGACTTTGCCGATGTCAACCGCTCGATCGCCGTGACCGCCTACCAGTCGGCGTCGGGCCTGGTCAACTACATCACCCCGACCTCCGCCGTGGTCATGGGCGGATTGGTCCTCGCCAAGGTCCGCTACGACCACTACCTGCGCTTCGCCCTGCCTTTCGTCGGGCTTGCGGCCCTCGTCGTCTGCGCCTTCCTCGCGCTCGGGACGGCGGTGGGCTGATGGCGCTGAACGCGGCATCGGAGGTCGGCAAGCTCCGCCGCGTCATCGTTCACCGGCCCGGCCTCGAGCACAGTCGCCTGACCCCGGCCAACGCCGAGGACCTGCTGTTCGACGACGTTATCTGGGTCAAGCAGGCCAAGCGCGAGCACGACGCGTTCGTCGAGTCGATGCGCGAGCGTGACGTCGAGGTGCTCTACGCCGAGGAGTTGCTCACCGACGTCCTCGGCATGCCCGAGGCGCGCGACTGGATCACGGACCAGGTCTTGAACGAAAGGCACGTCGGTCTGCGGCTGGCACGCTCGCGGCGCGAATGGGCACAGAGCGCGTCGGCGGCTGAGGTCGCCGACTACCTGATCGGCGGCATGACCAAGGAGGACCTCGAGGATGGGGCCGGGCTCAAGTACGACGCCAGCGTCAGCGGCGAGCTGCTGGTGCCGCCGTTGCCGAACTTCCTCTTCCAGCGCGACCCGTCGTCGTGGATATTCGGCGGCGTCACGCTGAATCCGATGGCCAAGCCGGCGCGCCGTCCGGAGACGGTGTTCATGGAGGCCATCTACCGCCACCATCCGATCTTCGCCGCCGAGGACTTCAAGGTCTGGTACGGCGGCGTCGAGACTGACTGGGGCCCGGCCACGGTCGAGGGTGGTGACGTGATGCCGCTCGGCAAGGGCGTCGCGATGATCGGGATGGGGGAGCGGACGAGCCCGCAGGCTGTCGCGATGATCGCCCGCGAGCTGTTCAAGGCCGGGGCGGCGTCGCTGGTGCTCGCCGTGATGCTGCCGCGCTCACGCTCCTACATGCACCTCGACACGGTGTTGACGATGATCGACCGCGACGCTGTGACCCTCTTCCCCGACGTGGTGGACGGAGCTCGCGTCTGGACGGTCCGCCCCGGCGACGACCCTGAGATCCCCGTGACCGAGCCGTTCGACGGCGGGGTCATCAAGGCGATCGAGTCCGCGCTGGAGATCGACTCGCTGCGCGTGATCCCGACCGGCGGCGACCCGTTCGAGACGGCCCGCGAGCAGTGGGACGACGGCAACAACGTCGTCTGCCTGGAGCCGGGCGTCGTGGTCGCTTACGAGCGCAACGTCGACACGAACACCCGCCTGCGCAAGGAGGGGATCGAGGTGATCACGATCGAGGGCTTCGAGCTCGGCCGCGGCCGCGGCGGCTCTCATTGCATGACCTGTCCAATCGAGCGCGACCCGGCTTACTGAAAGCGAGGCTCCGTTGTACAACCTTCGAAACCGCAGCTTCCTCAAGGAGCTCGACTTCAGTAGGGACGAGCTCGCGCACCTGCTCCGGCTTTCCGCCGCGCTGAAGGCGGCGAAGTACGCCGGCAACGAATCCCCCCGGCTCGCGGGCACAGAGATCGCGCTGGTGTTCGAGAAGAGCTCCACACGAACCCGGTGCGCGTTCGAGGTGGCGGCATTCGACCAGGGCGGGCACGTCACGTACCTCGACCCGACCGGCTCGCAGATGGGCCACAAGGAGTCGATCGCTGACACCGCGGCGGTGCTCGGCCGGATGTTCGACGCGATCGAGTACCGCGGCTCGGCGCAGGCGAAGGTCGAGGAGCTCGCGCAGCACGCAGGTGTCCCCGTCTACAACGGGCTCACGGACGAGTGGCATCCGACGCAGATGCTGGCCGACTTCATGACGATGCAGGAGCACTCGGGTAAGCCCGCCGATGCGATCAGTTACGCGTTCGTCGGTGACGGCCGGTTCAACATGGGCCGGTCGCTGCTGATCACCGGGGCGATCATGGGCTCCGACGTACGCCTGGTGGTGCCGGACGAGTTGCGCCCGCCCGAGGGCGTGATCGACACGGCGGGTGAGCTGGCCGACGGATCCGGTGCCGAGATCACCATCACCTCCGACGTCGCCGCAGGGGTCGAGGGAGTCGACTTCGTGCACACCGACGTCTGGGTCTCGATGGGCGAGCCGAAGGAGGTGTGGGCCGAGCGCGCGAAGCTCCTCAGCCCGTACCAGGTGGACGCGCGCATGCTCGACGCCACCGGCAACCCGAGCGTCAAGTTCATGCACTGCCTGCCGGCATTTCATGACACCTCGACCGCGGTGGGCGCCGAGATCGCGGAGGCGACCGGAATGACGAACGGTCTCGAGGTCACCGACACCGTCTTTCGCTCACCCGCAAGCATCGTGTTCGACCAGGCCGAGAACCGGCTGCACACGATCAAGGCCGTGTTGGTCGCAACGCTCTCGTGACGATCGCTGGGCGACGAGGACGCCCTGCTTCGCCGGGCGCCACGAAAGCCACCCCCAACTTGCGGGTCAGATCGGTAGGCGGCCACCCACCCGTTCCGTGGTCGATACCGATGACGGCGCGGGCTCGCGATGACAGCGTTGATCAACCCCCGAACCCCAAGGAGGCACGATGCCACCATCAACAGCCACCAAGCCCGATCGCTCCCGTTCGACCGAGAAGGCTCCGGCCGACCACCTGCACGACGCGCTCGAGGATCTCGACAAGGCCCGCGAGAAGGCGGGCGAGGAGGTCGGCGCCAGTATCGACTCGGCGCGCGAGCGAATCGGCGAGGCGCGCGAGGACATGACCCGTCGCGGTCAGGACCAGGTCAGGGACTGGCGCGAGCAGTTCGGAAACGCCGCCGACGACGCGCTCCGCGAGCTCGGCCGATGGGCGATCCACGGCCAGCGCAATCAGGACGCGCTCAAGGAGCTGTCCAAGGAAATCAGCAAGCGCCAGGCGGAGCTGAGCGCCTGACCGCGCGGGCCGGTTCTCCCGGATCGCCTCCTCGCGAGGCGGTCTGGGCCGGTCTCGCGGCTATGGATCGGGGGCATGACGGATGAACGGGGTCGGGCGCCCGTCGGCTGAGTCGGAGGAGTTGGTCCGCGCGCTGCTGGACCCGGCGCTGTACCCGCGTTCCCCGACGGAGGTGGAGCTGCGCGAGACGCACATCTCGTGGGTCTTTCTGGCCGGAGAGCTCGCCTACAAGGTCAAGAAGCCGCTCGTTCTTGCCTTCCTCGACTACGGGACGCTCGAGCGCCGGCATGAGATGTGCCGCGCGGAGGTTGAGCTGAACCGCCGCCTCGCGCCCCGGATCTACCTCGCCGTAGTCGGGATCGCCCGCGACGGCGACGGCTTCCGGTTCACGGCGGAGAGCGACCCGCTGGCGGTCGAGTACGCGGTGAAGATGACCCGGGTCGAGGAGGACCGGAGCCTCGCCGCCCTCGCCGCGGCCGGCACGTTGACGGCAGAGCAGATCACCGCGACCGCGAAGTTGCTTGCCCGCTTCCACGCCACGGCGGCGGTCGCGTCCGCTGATCGCGCGGATGTCGCCGTCCTCACGAAGACGCTGGACGAGAACGTCGCGACGCTGCGCGAGCAGGGAAGGGGGCTGATCGAGCCGGACCGACTGGATGCGATGGAGGGCTTCACCCGCGCCGTCGTCCGCGCCCGCAGCGCCGAGCTCGAGGCGCGCGGACGCAAGGGCGCGGTCCGGGACTGCCACGGCGACCTCCGCGCCGAGCACGTGATTGCACCGGCCGGAGCGGAGATCTACGTATTCGACTGCATCGAGTTCAACTCCGAGCTCAGGGAAATCGACGTTTCCGCGGACCTCGCATTCCTGGTCATGGACCTCACCGCGCTCGGCGAAGAGGCACTTGGGCGCCTGCTCGTCGATCGGTACCGGCGTGCGGGCGGCGATCCGGGCGACGACTCCCTGGTCTTCTTCTTCGCCGCGTACCGCGCCTGGGTTCGCGCGAAGGTCGCCTGTCTGCGCGCCGCCGAGCTCCCGGGCGACGATCCGAGCCGCGACGGCGTCCTCGACGAGGTTGCGCGCATGATCGACCTCGGTCACCGATTCGCGTGGCGAGCGCGCGGGCCGCTGGTCCTCGTCGTCTGCGGAGTCTCCGCGACCGGCAAGACGACCCTCTCCGAGGCGCTCCACGAGCGCAGCGGCTGGCCGCATTTGTCATCGGACCTGACCCGCAAGCGGCTGGCCGGACTCAGCCCCACGGAACGCGGGCAGGGGGAGCTGTACTCGCAAGAGCGCAGCGTCGAGACCTACCGCGAGCTCGGTCGCGAGGCATCCGAGCGGCTCCGGTCGGGCGACTCCGGGGTGATCGTTGACGCGACGTTTCACCGGCGCTTCGAGCGCGACGCCTTCCGCTCGGCGCTCGAGAGAGTCGACGCGCCGGTGCTGTTCGTCCAATGCGCTGCCGCGGACGCCACGCTGGCGGCCCGCATGCGCCGCCGTTCCGAGGACATCGCTCGGGTCTCCGACGCCGACGAGGGGGTACTCGAACACCAGCTCGCCGAGTCCGATCCGCTCGACGAGGTGCCCCGCCGGTGGCGGGCGCAACTCGATACGGAGCGTGCGGCGGGTCAGTTGGCGGCCGAGATCGAGCGGCTCATCGACGCTCGGGTCTGGTGAGACGGTCTCCTACGAGGCCTTCGCCGACTTGAAGTGCTCGATGTAGGCGTCCGGCCCGGGGTAGACGGTGGTCACCCGCCCGTCGTCCCAGCGGACGACGTAGGGCGGGGCTCCGTCCGCCGCCGGCACCTCGAGGATCTCGCCGTCGTGCTCGGGCTCACCCTGATAGTGGGCGTGAACGACGAGCCGATCGCCGACCGAGGCCTTGAGGGCGTTCCGCGCCATCGTTTTGACCACCTTGTCGTCGAACGTGCTTCGCACGAATCGTCCCCCTGCGCTGCCGATGGTCACCCGCAGCCGGTACCGATTCAGCTCCGTGGTGTCCACCGCTCAGTCAGGGTTCGGAACCGCGAGAACGGGACCCCTTCGCGATGTGCAGCAGGCGGTGGGTCACGCTGCCGATCAAGAGTCCTGCCAGGCTCGAATGTCCCCGCGTGCCGGCCACGATCAGGTCGGCGCCGACCGCCTGATCGTTCCCGTAGCGACTACGCATCTGGTCCGGTGGCTGCCCCTGATGGCCGGCGGTCCAGGCACTCATAGCGTGAGCCCCGGAGTAGCCGTGGGTGGTCCGCGGCTCCGAACTGAAGGGTTCCCGATGAAGACGATCGTCGTCGGCTACGACTCGAGCGACCAAGCGGGGGATGCGCTCGCCCTGGGCGACGCGATGATGCCGGCGGAGGGCGGCGAGCTGATCGTGGCCTCGATCGAGGAGCTCGAGCCGCTGATCGGGAACATCCCGCAGTGGCAGGAACAGCGCGACGCGTACTACGAGGCGGATTTCGCCCACGCGAGCGAGCAGCTGAACCGCGACGACTTCACCAGGCGCACCGGGGACGGATCGGCGCCTGCCGAGCTGGAGGCGATCGCGGAGCGGGAGGATGCGGACGTGATCGTGGTGGGCTCAACCCATCGCGGCGTGGTCGGTCAGGTCCTTCCCGGCAGCGTTGGGGACCGGCTCCTCGCGGGTGCACCCTGCGCCGTCGCCATCGCCCCGGTCGGATACAGCCGTCGCGAGCATCCCGGGATCGCGATGATCGGGGTGGCCTATGACGGCGAGCCCGAGGCTCAGGCTGCGGTCGACAGCGCCGTGGAGCTGGCGCGTGAGTACGACGCCGAGCTACGGATCATCGCCGTCGTCCCGAATTTTTCAGCGGAGCTGATCCCCGGCCGGATCGGCCACACCAGGGCCGGGTACCTCGAGCTTCTGCACGACCATTTCGCTCACCTGCTCGCGGACGCCAAGGCGACGGTGCCGGCGGGCGTCGACGTGAGCTCCGTGCTCCTCCCGGGCGACCCGGCGCACGAGATCGCGGCGCAGGGTGTCGAGCTCGACCTGCTGGTGCTCGGCTCGCGCGGGTACGGGCCGGTGCGCAGGACGCTGCTCGGCGGGGTTGCGCGCGAGGTCGTCACCCTCGCTCCCTGTCCCGTCATCGTGCTCCCGCGGAGCGCGGGCTCCTGATCAGGGACCGCCGAAACGGATCGCCGCGATCGCTTCCGCGAGATCGAGCGTCGAGACGACGCCGACCGGCTCGCGCCGCTCGTTGCGCACCACCAGGTGAGACACGCGATGCTCGGACAGGAGCTGCGCGGCGCGTCCCAGGCCTTCGTCGTCGAAGACGCTGACGCCCTCGGTACCGGCAATGTCGGACGCACGCAGCTCGTCGTAGTGGCCGCTCGCGAGCGCGGCGATCAGATCGAGATCCGAGACCACCGGCGGTTCAACCGCGCGATCGTCGACCACGACGACCGCGTGCACGCGGTTCTCGGCCATCAAGGCGGCGATCTCGTCGAGCGGCGCGTGGGGGCTGCAGCTGATGAGTCCGGCGCTTGCGTGCTCGCCGACCTTGTGCGTGTCGAGTCGTCCTGCGGCCTCTTGGGATGTGGTTTCGGAGTTCATGCACCGAAGCTAGATACTGAGACCGGCGGGCAAATCGGCCGCCACCACGGGGCTCGGTCAGTAGTCGGCGCGGAGATCCGCCGGCGCCCGGTTCGGCCGGGCGCCGAGGACCCGGCGCCAGTCGACGCGCACGAGCGCGACCAGCCCAAGCAGCATCACCACCTGCAGCGCGACCCCGAGCGGGGAGGTCAGCGAGTCCCCGACGATCTCGCCGAGGCTCTCGCTTGCGACGGTGGCTGCTCCGACGTAGAGGCTGTACGACACCAGGCGTCCCCCGAAGAACGCGACGGTGAGCGGCAGCAGGCGCACGTTCAACAGGCCGGCGGCGACGAACAGCTGAGCTGAGGGAATGGGTGAGAGGGCGAACAGGCCGAGGCCGACCACGGTCCGGGCCCGGCCGCGAGTCAGGGCCTCCTCGGCTGCCGCGAGGCTGTCGAGCCGCTCCTGGGAGAACCGTCCGCGAAGCCGGCGCGCGCCCAGGGCGAGCAGGAGCCGTCCGCTCGCGGCGGCGAGCGCCCCACCGATCACCATGGGTGCCGGCGCCAGGTCGAAGTTGAGCGTGAACAGGACGAGCAACGACCAGGTCGGTGGACCGAAGGCCGGGAGGAGGTTGATGGCGAAGATCGCCGCGAAGGCGATCAGGTACTCGCTCACCTGGCACCCACTCTGGGCTAAGCGGAGCTGCGGGAGTCATCGCCGGCCGGCGCCGCGGCCCCTGCCGGCCGGCTCGCTTCGGGCTCGACGCCGGCCGGTTCGAGCTCGGCGCCGGTCAGTAGGCGGCCGCAGCTCGCGCAGTGATCGACATCCACCCAGCCGGTGATGGTGAATGTGGCTTCGCCGCAGCGTGGGCAGGTGATCATCGTCATCGGTCGTCGTACCCCGGCTGATCAAACGACCTCGGCCCGGGCTCGAGCGCGAACCCCGAGGGGGTCGACGCCGACGCCGCGCGGCAACACCAGGACTGGGCAGGCGGACGCACGGATCAGCCTGCGGGTCGTGCTCCCGAGCAGCGTCCGCTTGAGCGGCCCCCAACTGCGCGACCCGGCGATCATCAGGTCGAACTCGCCGCTGACCTCGCCGAGCTCGGCGGCGGGCTCGCCCGTGAGCACGCGGCTCTCGCGCTCGATGCCTGCGGGAATGCGGCTGGTCGCGAGCTCGAGCAGACGTTGCTTGCCCGCGAGCTCGGCGTCGCGGCACTCGCCCACGTTGAGGGTCGCCCAGACCGCCCCGTACCCGTACTTCGGGTAGTCCGCGACCGCGATCGCGGTCACCTCTGCGTGACAACGCTCGGCGAGCCCGATGGCCGTCTCGAGCGCCACCCAGGACTCCGACGAGCCGTCGAACGCGACCGCGATGCGCTGGAGGCGGTCCTGGTCCCGGTCGCCGTACCCGCGAGGCGCAACCGCGACCGCGACCGAGGATCCGTGCAGCAGGGACTCGCCGACGCTGCCCGCCAGCGTGCGCCCGACCGGGCCGCGATGAGAGGAGGCGACGACGATCATCTGCGCACTGTCCGCATCCGCGATCTGCTGGAGCGCCATTGCCGGGCTGCGGGTCGCGACCGCGACGGTCTCGACCTGGATCGGTTCGAGCTCCTCCTGGATCCGGGCAAAGGGCTCCCGCATCTCCGCCGCCAGCTCGGATTCGATGTCGACCAGGTCGACCATGTAGTCCGGCCAAGGCACCGCGGTGACCACCTTCGGCGTCGCCGCGAGGACCTCGGCGAAGATCCGCCCGAGACGCATGACGTCGGCCCTGCCGTGCTCTGGGTCGTAGCCAAGGATGATCTCCCGTTGCATCGAGTCGTTCCTCGTCCCTCGTTCGTCGTCCAAGCTAGGCGGCGGTCGACCCCTCCGCATCCGCACCGGAGGCCTGTTTGGGCTCGGTAGTCGCCACGGAGCGATCGGGAGTACGCTCGCGCCTGAGGCGAGCAAGGATGGAGGCCGTCGAACTCGACACAGGCAAGCTCGGGCGGCTGCTCGAGCTTGGGCGTGCCCTGGTGGCAGAACGCGACCCTGATGCCGTCCTGCTTCGCGTGCTCAACGAAGCCCGGGGGCTCACGGGCGCGCGCTACGCCGCGATGGGGATCCTCGACGACGATAAGGCTGGTCTGGCCCGCTTTCTCACGGTGGGCATCGACGACGAGCTGCGCCGGCGGATCGGGCCGCTGCCACACGGGCACGGGATCCTCGGCGAGCTGATTCGCGACCCGCGCCCGCTGCGGCTGGCCCGGATCGGGGACCATCCGCGCTCGTACGGGTTCCCCGCGGAGCACCCGCCGATGGAGACCTTTCTCGGCGTGCCGGTGATGATTCGCGACGAGGTCTACGGCAATCTCTACCTGACGGAGAAGAAGGGACGGGAGGAGTTCGACGACGCGGACGAGCACGCCCTCGTCGTCCTCGCCGACTGGGCCGCCGTCGCTATCGACAACGCCCGCGCGCATGACTCCAGCCGGCGTACCCAGGAGCGGCTCGAGCGCGCCACGCGCGGGCTCGAGGCGACCGCGTCGCTCAACCGCGAGGTCATCGGCCGCGCGGATCTCGATCGCGCGACGGAGTTGGTCGTGAAGCGCGCCCGCGCCCTCGCGGAGGCGCGGACGGCGATGCTCGTGCTACTCGACGGCGAGGTCCTCACGGTCGCCGCGGTCGCCGGCGAGGCGGCGACCGAGCTGCTCGGGCGCGAGCTCCCGGCCGAGGGCTCGATCTCGATCGGCGTGCTGCGATCGGGCCGTGGTCAGCTCGTGTCAGCCGAGGCCGCTGCCGGTTTCCTGGCCCGCGACACGAACGGAACGGGCGGGATCGCCGTTTCCCTGCGCTCGCGCGGCGTCGACGTCGGGGTGCTCTCGGTCTTCGACCGGGTCGACAGCGACGTGCCGTTCGGCGCCGAGGAGGTCGCGACGCTGGAGGCGTTCGGGGCGAGCGCCGCGACCGTGATCGCCGCCGCCCAGGCCATGGAGGACGAACGTCTCACGCTGTCGATCGCTTCATCGGAGCGCGAGCGAAAGCGCTGGGCCCGTGAGCTTCACGACGAGACCCTGCAGGAGCTCGGGGCGCTGAACGTGATGCAGGAGGGCGCCCTGCAGGTGGGTCGACCAGAGTCGATGCGCGAGGCGCTTGAACGCTCCAACGATCAGGTGGGGCGGATCATCGACGGACTGCTGGAGTTGATCACCGAGCTGCGCCCGGCGGCCCTCGACCAGCTCGGCACCGAAGCGGCCCTCGAGGTGCTCGTCGATCGCGTCCGCGCGCGCAGCGGACTCGACGTGACCGTGGATGCCGACCTGGCCTTCGAGCAGGGCCGGCTGCCGACTCGGCACACCCCCGAGCTCGAGGCGACCGTGTACCGGCTGGTGCAGGAGGCGCTCGCGAACGTGGTCAAGCACGCGGGCGCCACCAGCGCGCGGATCAGGCTGGAGGAGGACGAGAGCTCGGTGTGGGTAACGGTCGAGGACGACGGCTCCGGATTCGCGGTTGCCGACGAACACGACGGGTTCGGCCTGCTGGGGATGCGCGAACGCGTCGAGTTGGCCGGGGGCGAGCTCGAGATCACGTCCACGCCGGGGCAGGGAACGCGGGTCACCGCGCGCTTGCCGGCCGAGCGGGTGCCCGAGCCGCCTCCGGGTTGACTACGTAATGGATTGCGAGGCGGGCGCGGATGACCCCCGGCGTGGGGCCGGATACGTTTGGCCCCGTGAGCACCGATCCTCGTCCCGACCTCGTGAGCGCCTCCTCGGGGCCGTTGGTCACCGGCTACTCCGGCTCGGACGAGTCTCGAGACGCGCTGGCGCTCACCCGCGAGCTGGCCGGCCTGACGCGGGCGCCGGTGGTGGCGGTGTCGGTGATCACGGCAGCCCCGCTCGAGGTCGACCTGCGCACGTACACGAACGAGCTGCGAGAAGAGGGCGAGCGTCTCGAGCGCGAGGCCCGCGATGGCCTGGCCGGTGTCGACCGCGTCGAAGCGGTATCGGTCCCGGCGCCGAGCCCGGCCCGCGAGCTCGACCGGATCGTGGGCGAACGCGGCGCAGCGATGGTCGTCCTCGGCTCCACCCATCGCGGTCCGATCGGCCGGGTGATGCCGGGGACGGTCGCCGACCGCCTGCTCGCCGGTGGCGCCTGCCCGGTCGCGATCGCGCCCAAGGGCTTCCGCGCCTCCGGATTGAGTCTGAACACCGTCGGGGTGGCGTTCGACGGCTCGGCCGAATCCCGTGCCGCCCTTGCCCTGGCCGCGGAGCTCGCCCGCGCCGCCGGCTCCAGGCTCGACCTGATCGCCGTCGTTAATCCCGCGATGCCGGCTGAGCTGGCACTAGCGGCACAGGGTTATGCGGCCCTCGCGGCGAGGCCGGAGATCACCCGCCAGCAGATCGACCGGATGTGGCGGCTCGCGGGCGACGCGGTCCAGGATTTGGTCCCAGATGCGGCTGCCGCCACCATCCACGTCCTGGAGGGAGCCCCGGCCGAGCTGTTGCTCGAGCGAGCCGAGCATCTGGACCTGCTAGTGCTCGGGTCGCGCGGCTACGGCCCGCTCGGCCGCGTGCTGGTGGGGAGCGTCTCGAGCGTGGTCGTGCGCGAGTGCGTGTGCCCCGTGATCGTGACGCCGCGCCCCGAGGTCATGCCGGACACGATGGAGGCGCCGGGCGCCCGGGAGGCGGTGTCGGCCTGATGTCGATCGAGGCGCAGGTCCATGTGGACCCGGAGCCGACGAGCCGGGCCTTTGAACGAGTCACCTGCGGGATCGACGGCACCCCCGAGAGCTTCGAGTGCATGTCGCACGCCATGGCCGTTGCCGGTCCCGAGGCGGCTGTCGCGGCCGTAGCGGTCGTCGATCGTGGCCTGGCGCTGCACGCGGGCATCCACGCGGACGCGGTCGAACGCGATCTGAGCGAGAGCGCCGAGCGCGCCCTCCGCCGTGTGCGCGCGGCCTATCCGCGGGTGACCGCCAGCATCCTCAGGGGCGCGGAGGCGTCGGGCTTCCTCGATGCGGCCCGCGACGCCGGGTCCGACCTGGTCGCGGTCGGCTCGCACGATTCCTCGCGCGCCATGGGCATCGCACTGGGCTCGGTCGCCACGTCGGTGATCCATCGCGCTCCGTGCTCGGTCCTGGTCGCCCGGGCGCAAACCGCCATACCCTTCCCCGACGCCATCCTCATCGCGACCGACGGCTCCGACGACGCGGGGCAAGCGGTCGCGGCCGCCGCCCGGATCGCGTACCGCTACGGGTCGCGCGTCGCCCTCCTGCAGGTCGGCGACCCGCAAGGGGGCCGATCCGTGGCGGAGGACGCCATGCGGGTGATCGAGGTGGCCGGGGCCGAACCGTGGATCGAGGTTCGCCGGGGATCCCCGACGCGGGAAATCGAGCGGTTCGCGTCCGAGTGCGGGGCGTCGCTGCTCGTCGTCGGCAGCCGCGGACTCAGCGGGGTTCGCGCGCTCGGCAGCGTCAGCGAGCGCGTCGCCCACCGGGCGCCGTGCTCGGTCCTGATCGTCCGCGGCGAGCCGGGCACTCACGCGAGCGAGGCCCCCAGATGAGCCCCGAGGAGAAGGACGCGCGGCCGCGGGTCCTGATCGCCGGGGGCGGGATCGCCGGCCTCGAGGCCGCCCTGGCGCTCGCCGACCTCGCCGGCGATCGCGCCGACCTGGCGTTGCTCGCACCGGAGCCGGACTTTCTCTTCAAGCCGCTCACCGTCGAGGAGCCGTTCACCCACCAGCCGGCCGAGCGCCGCGAGCTCCGTCCGGCCCTCTCCGAGCTCGGGGTCGAGCTCGTCGTCGGCGCCCTCGACCGTGTCTCCCCCGAGGCGCACACCATCACCACGAAGGACGGCACCGAGCTCGCATACGACGTCCTCGTCGCCTGCCTGGGCGGCCGGCCGCGCCCCGCGTACCGCGACGTCGAGACCTTCTGGAGCCACCGGATCGATCTCCCGGCCGACGACCTGATCCGGCAGACCCAGGCGGGATCGAGCAAGACGCTCGCCCTGGTGGCGCCGCCCGCGACGACGCTGGACGCTGCCGCTCTACGAGCTCGCGCTGCTGCTTCGCAGGCGCAGCGAGGAGCTCGGCGCCGCTGACGTCCGCCTGCGCCTGGTCACCCCGGAGAGCGCTCCGCTGGCGGTGTTCGGGACCACGGGCAGCGCCGCGGTCGGCGAGCTGTTCCGCGTCCGCGAGATCGACGTCGTCACCGGTTGCACGGTCGTCGAGGATGCCTCCGGCACGCTGCAACTGACGCCGCAGCACATTCCCCTGGACGCCGACGCGGTGATCGCTCTGCCCGTGATCGACGGCCCCCGCATCGCCGGGCTGCCCAGCGACGACCACGGATTCGCCCCGATCGACGAGCACGCCCGCGTGGAGGGCGTCGAGGACGTGTACGCCGCCGGGGATGGGACCAACTTCCCGGTCAAGCAGGGAGGTCTCGCCACCCAGCAGGCCGACGCGGCCGCCGAGCAGATCGCCGCGAACCTCGGCGCCGAGGTGGATCCGCAGCCCTTCAAGCCGGTCCTTCGAGGTCAGCTGATCACCGGGGCGGAGTCACTGCACATGCGCCACGGTCTCACGGGCGGACAGGGCGAGGGGGTCGCCTCGATGGACTACCTGTGGTGGCCGCCGCAGAAGGTCGCCGGCAAGTACCTCGCCGGATGGCTCGGCCACGCCGCGCCCAGTGATCTCGAGCCCCCGGCGGCGCCCCTGGAGGTAGAGGTCTCGTGGCCGCACGAGTGGCACGGCGAGCCGATGTCTTACGACGCGGAGGTCACCGAGCGCTAACGCTCGACGAGGTCGTTCTCGATCGCGTAGGCGATCAGCTCGGCGCGCGTCGAAAGCCCGGTCTTGCGCTGGATGTTGGCTCGGTGCGTCTCGACGGTCCGGACGCTGAGCACCAGCTGATCAGCGATCTCGGGATTCATATATCCGAGGGCCAGGAGCCCGAGGACCTCGAGCTCGCGCGGGGTGAGGTCGTCCGGGGGCCCGTCGGGCGTGTCCGGCTCCGCCGCGAGGCGGGCGCCGAGGTTGGGGTTGATGTAGGTCTGTCCGTCCGACACCGACCGCACGGCGGTCACAAGCTCTCGGGCCGCCGATTGCTTGATCACGAACCCCTTCGCGCCGGCCTGGAGCGCCGTGCGCGCGAACGCGGGCTCGTTCTGCATCGTCAGCACGATCACCGACGTGCCGGGCGATGACTCCATGATCTTCGGCATCAGCTCGAGGCTCGGGGGCCCGGGCATGCTCAGGTCGAGGACGAGGATGGTGGGCTTGTGCCCGAGGACGTAGCGCGCCGCGGTCTCCGCGTCGCCGGCCTGCGCGACCACCTCGATGTCGGGCTCTTCCTCGAGCACCATGCGGATGCCGTCACGGACGAGCTCGTGGTCGTCGGCGAGGACCACCGTGATCGCACCGTCACCGGGCGCCGCTGCGGCCTCGTCGCTCACGCCGCAACCTTAGCCATCGATCGCGCCCCGCTCGGTCGTGCACATCATCGTCCCAAGATCCCACCACGCCGCGCGCCCGGGCATCGGTACGGAGCCCCCGATCGCCTACGTGGCGACCACTGAGGCGCCGTCCGCTCGGCCCCGATAGGAAGTGGGGGTGCTCGAGCTCGTCCTGATTGCCACGGGAACGGCGTTCGCGACCGGCGTGGGCGCCATCCCGGTCTTCCTCCTCGGCTCCCGCGCCGAGCGCCTGCGGCCAGCCCTGCTCGGCCTCGCGGGGGGCGTGATGGCCGTGGCAGCCGTAGCCGGCTTACTGGAGCCGGCGCTCGACGACGCGAGCGTGGGCACGGTCGCGGCCGGCGTGCTCGTCGGGGTCCTCTTTCTCGTCGGGGCTCGGCGAGTCCTCGTGCCCGAGGGCAAGGCCGACGCCCTGCGGGCGCAGCGTGCGTCGCTGCTCGTCTTCGCCGTCCTTTTCGTGCACAGCCTCCCCGAGGGGTTGGCGCTCGGGACGGCGTACGCCTCGACCGTCGAGGGGTTGGCGACCTTCATCGTGGTCGCGATCGCGGTGCAGAACATCCCGGAGGGAACGAGCGTGGCGATCCCGATGGAGGCGGCGGGATACGGCCCCGCACGGCAGTTCTGGGCCGCGGTCGGAACCAGCGCGCCGCAGCCGGTCGGCGCGGCGATCGCCTACCTCGCCGTGGACGAGGTCAGCTCGCTCCTGCCGCTCTCGTTCGCGTTCGCCGCCGGGGCGATGCTCGCGCTGGTCGCGGTGGAGATGCTGCCCGAGGCGCTGCGCGGCGGGCGGCTGGCGACGGCCGCCGGCTTCGCCGCCGGGGCGGCGGGCATGTTCGCCCTCAGCTCTGCCCTGGGCGTCTGAGCCTCAGCCGGCTCACTCGTGCTCGATTGCCTCGAGCACGTCGACGCGCGAGGCGCGGCGGGCCGGGGCGATCGCGCCGACCACGCCGACCAGCACCGCGAGCACCAGGAAGGCGGCCAGCTGGCCGACCGGCAGGCTGAGCTGCAGGTCGAACTCCGAGAGGGAGCGGATCAGCAGCCAGGCGAAGAGGATCCCGATCGCGATCCCGAGGACGCCGCCGATGACGGCCGTGATCACGCTCTCGTAGCGGATCATGCGCCGGATCTGACCCCTGGTCGTCCCGATTGCGCGCAGCACGCCCAGCTCGCCGGTGCGCTCGTGGATCGAGAGGAAGAGGCTGTTGGCGATCCCGAACAGCGAGATGACGACGCTCATCGCGAGCAGCGCGTACAGCAGGTAGACGATCTGATCGAGCTGGGCGGACAGTGTCTCCTCATACTCCGCCTTGTTGTTCACCTCGGCGGTCGGGAACGGCTTCAGGGCCTCCTCGATCGCGGCCTCCACGGTCGCCGCGTCTGCTGCCTCGTCGATCGCCACCAGGAAGCCGATCGGATCCCGAACCGGGGAGACCGCGGCGAGCGTGTCGACGCTCGCGATCGAGCCCTGGAGGATCGTCGGGTCGCGGTAGATCCCGACCGCGGTGAGCGTCCCGGTTCCGCCGCTGGGAGTAGTGACGTCGTAGAGGTCGCCGACCCCGACGTCGTGTGCTTTGGCGAACTGCTCCTCGATCAGGGCTTCGCCCGGGCCGAGGCCCGCGACCAGCGCGTCGTCGCCCTCCAGCCATTCGAACGTGTACACCTCGGTCAGCTGACCGGGGTCGACGCCGATCAGGATGTCGTAGGCGGCGTTCGAGCTCTCGCCGTTGACCTCGAGCTGATCGAAGAGCTGGGGGACCGTCGCTTCCACCCCGGCGACCCCCGCGATCGCGTCGCCGGCCTTGGGCGATAGCGGCTGGAACCCCTGGCCGAAGACGAAGACGTCGGCCCGCACGAGCTCCTCGATCTGGCCGGCGATGCTCGACTTCAGCCCGGCCGCGAACACCGCGACGAATACGACCAGCCCGAGTCCGACCATGAGAGCGGCCGAGGTGACGGCCGTGCGGGACGGATTGCGCTCCGCGTTCTCGCGCGCGAGCCTGCCGGTCGTGTGGAAGGCGCGCTCGATCGGGTAACCGATCACGCTCGCCAGCGGGCGAACGAGGTAGCGGGCCGAGAGCGCGATCGCGATGAACATCAGCACGGCGCCGCCGGCGACCGCCCCGAGCTTGCCGGCGGCCGGCCCCGACCCGAACAGCCCCTGCGCTGCCAGTGCCGCTCCGACGAGCCCGAACAGGCCGGCTGCGATCCCGCTCGCTCGCCGGGCCCGCCTCGAGGGTCGCTCGGCGACGCCCGCCATCGCCGCGACCGGCGAGACCCTCGTTGCCCGGACGGCGGGAACCATGGCGGAGATCAGGGTCACTCCCACCCCGACCGCCAGCGCGATCGCCACCGTCCTCGGCGCGAGGATCAGACCCGACCGCGGGATGCCGAAGCCAACCGCGTCGAACAGGCCGTTGAGCCCCTTCGCGACGCCGATCCCGAGCGCGATCCCGAGCACCGAGGCGATGAGCCCCGAGGCCAGCGCCTCGGCCGCGACGACTCCGAGGATCTGGGCTCGGGTGGCGCCGAGCGCGCGCAGCATCGCGAACTCGCGCATCCGCTGGGCGACGGTGATCGAGAACGTGTTGAAGATGATGAAGGCGCCGACCAGCACCGAGGCGCCCGCCAGCGCGAGCAGCGCAGGGGTCAGGAACGACCCGATCTGATCGTTGATCTCCGCCGCGTCCTCGTCGGCGCTCTCGGTCGCCGTCTGGGCGCGGGCCGAGTCCGGCAGGACCGCGTCGAGGTGCCGCGCGAGGGCGGTCGGGTCGGTGCCCTCGTCGGCGATGACGCTGATCGACGAGGCCCGCCCCTCCAGGTCGAACAACCTCTCCACCTCCGAGCGGGTCATCACGATCGCGGTCGCGCCGCCGAAGGCCGAGCCGCCCTCTCCAATCGCGAAGACGCCCACCACGGTCACCGGCCGGGTCCCGTGGCGGGTCACCACCCCGATCTCGTCGCCGATCTGGACCCCCTGGTCCTCGGCGTTCTGCTGCAGGATCGTGACCTCGCCCGCCCGCACCGGATCGCGCCCGGCGACCGTCTCGGCCGGGTCGAAGCGGGGCTGGGAGTCCGCGATCACGAGGCCGGGAGCGCCGAACGTCTCGACCACCTTGCCGTCGACGACGATGTTCCCGAGCGCCGCCAGCTCGGGTTCGGCCGCCTCGACGCCGTCCACCGTCCGCACTGTCCCCAGCAGGTCGGCGCTGATCGTCGGCAGGTCGGATCCGAAGCTCGCGGTGAACTCCTCGTCCCGGCTGACGACCACGTCGAGCTTTGCCACCGAGTCCGAGGTGATGTCGTCGAACGCGCGGCGGATCTGGTCCGTCTCGATGTAGGTGCCGGCGATCATCGCGACGCCGAGCAGGACCGCGACCGCGGTCAGCGCGGTGCGGAGCTTGCGCGCCGCGAGTCCGCGCAGCGAGAGCTTGCTCACTGAAACGCCTTGAGCCGGTCGAGGATCCCCTCGACCGTGGGCTCGTCCTGGTCGTCGACGACCTGTCCGTCGACGAGAAAGAGCAGGCGGTCCGCGGTGGCGGCGGCGAACGCGTCATGGGTGACCATGACGATCGTCTGGCCGAACTCGCCGACGGCGCGCCGAAGCAGCCCGAGGATCTCCTGGCCGGCCGACGAGTCGAGGTTGCCAGTGGGCTCGTCGGCGAAGACGACCGCGGGCCGCGTGATCAGGGCCCGCGCAACCGCAACGCGCTGCTGCTCGCCGCCTGACATCTCCGGCGGCCGATGGTCGCGCCGGTCCTGGAGACCGGTGGTCTCGAACAGGGTGTCCAGCCACGAGGCGTCGACCTCACCGCCGCCGATCGTTACCGGGAGGGTGACGTTCTCCTCCGCGGTCAGGACCGCGAGCAGGTTGTAGCGCTGGAACACGAAGCCGACCTCGCGCCGACGGAGCAGGGTCAGCTCGCGGTCGGAGAGGTCGTCGAGGCGCGTGCCGGCGAGCTCGACCCATCCCGAGGTGGGTTGCTCGAGGCCCGCGAGGATGTGGAGCAGCGTCGACTTCCCCGACCCCGAGGGCCCCATGATCGCGGTCAGGCTGCCAGGCGAGAACTCGACCGAGACGCCCCGCAGGGCGTCGACCGCTGTCGGCCCGTCGCCGTACCGCTTGGCCAGCTGATGCCCGGTGACCGCGGGGGAGGCGCCCGGCTTGCCGTCGTGGCGGGCCGCGGCGGACGTCGCGACCTCCTCCATCAGATCAGCTCCGGCACCATCTCGATCGCGCCGCTTGGGCACTCGGCCACGCAGAGGCCACAGCCCTTGCAGAAGTCGTAATCGATCGCGTACCGCTCGCCTGGCTCACCTAGCTTGAGCACGGCGTTGTCGGGGCAGACGCCGTAGCAGTTGTCGCAGCTGAAGCAGTTGCCGCACGACATGCAGCGGCGCGCCTCGTACAGCGCGTTCGACTCGTCGAAGCCTTGGACCACCTCGTCGAACGTGCTCTGGCGGCGGACCGCTTCGAGCCGGGGGCGGTGCGTCCGCGGCGCGTCGGCGTAATACCAGGTGTTGAGGCCGTCGAAGGTCGCGAGCTCGTGCTTTGGCGGCGGTTCGTATGCCCGGCCGGCGAGCCAACCATCGATCTCGCGTGCGGCACGCTTGCCGTGACCGATCGCCACCGTGACCGAGCGCTCGGCCGGGACCATGTCGCCGCCGGCGAACACGCCCGGCCGGCCCGTCATCAGGTTCGGGCCCACGCTGACGACGCCGTCGTCCACCTCGATCCCGGGCACGCCTTCGACCAGCGACAGGTCGCACTCCTGGCCCAGCGCGAGCACCAGGGCGTCGGCCTCGAGCTCGTCGAGCTCGCCGGTGGGCTGGGGGAACCCGGTCCCGTCGAGCTCCATCCGCTCGAGCACGAGCTTGCCCTCGTCGGCGCGCTTGATCGTCTGCAGCCAGCGCATCAGGATGCCCTCCTCCTCGGCCTCCTGCACCTCGACCTCGTGCGCGGGCATCGCCTCGCGCGTGCGCCTGTAGACGACCACGGCTTCGGAGGCACCGAGCCGCTTCGCGGTCCGCGCCGCGTCCATGGCCGTGTCGCCGCCGCCGTAGACGGCGACCCGGCGGCCGAGCAGCGGCTTCTCGCCCTCCTCGACGCCGTGCAGCATCGAGACCGCGTCGAGCACGCGGGCCGCGCTTCCGGCTGGGATGTACGCGCGCTTGCCGATCTGGGCCCCGACCGCGAGGAAGGCCGCGTCGAAGCCGCCCTCGTCGGTCGCAGCCGCCAGGTCGGTGACCTTGCTGTCGAGCTCGAGCTCGACACCGAGGTCGAGGATCCGCTTCACCTCGGCGTCGAGGATCTCGCGCGGCAGCCGGTAGGTGGGGATCCCGAAGCGCATCATCCCGCCGCTCATCGGGCCCGCCTCGCGGATCGTCACCGAATGCCCGAGCCGCGCCAGGAAGTAGGCGGCCGCGAGACCCGATGGGCCGGCGCCGACGACGAGCACCCGCTTGCCGGAGGGCTCGGCCTCGAGCTCGATCCGCCAGCCCCGCTGGATCGCCTCGTCGCCGATGAAGCGCTCGACCGAGTTGATGCCCACCGCCTCATCGAGCTGACCGCGGTTGCAGGAGCTCTCGCAGGGGTGGTAGCAGACGCGTCCCATCACGGCCGGGAACGGGTTGTCCTTCATGATCTCGCGCCAGGCGCGCTCGTAGCCGTCGCCGCCCTCCTCGGCGTCGTAGAGCCACTGCTGGATGTTCTCGCCGGCGGGACAGGCGTGGTTGCAGGGTGGCAGCCGGTCGGTGTAGACGGCGCGCTCGGTGCGCCAGCTGCCGGTCTTGTTGGCCAGGCTGGAGCCGACGTCGAGCGTGATCGCGTACGGCTTGCCCTCGGCCATCAGCGGGGGCTCCCGTGGGTCTCCGAGAGCAGGCGCATGAGGTTGCTCTCGGCCTCGGTGTCGACCGGGCGCAGCTCGTCGTCCGCGGGCTCGCCGGCGAGGTCTGTGGCGGCGCCCGGCAGGTCGGCGCCCTCGTCCGCGCCGCCGAGCAGGCCGAAGCGCCTGATGTTGCGGTCGGCACCGGCCTGCAGGCGCTCGATCACGTCCGGCCGCCCGTGCTCGCCGAACAGGTGGGCGTAGCGGCGCTGGAGCTTCAGGTACTCGACCACCGGTACGCGCCTGCGGATCTTCGAGACCGCGACCACGTCGCCGTGCTCGGCCTCGAACACGGGAAACAGCCCCGTCTCCTTGACCAGCCGCGCGAGCCTGATCGTGTCCTTCGAGGCCGCACCCCAGCCGAGCGGGCAGGGGACGAAGACGTGGATGTAGCGGGCACCGCGAATGTTCATGGCCCGCTCCACCTTGCCCTCGAGGTCGCGGGGCTCGGCGACCGTCGCGGTGGCCACGTAGGGGATCTCGTGCGCCATCGCGATCATCGGCACGTTCTTGCCCTGGCCGAAGACGTTGCCCGGCTCCGGGCCCACCGGCTTGGTGTTCGCGGTGCGGGCGGCGGGCGGGGTGGCGCCCGAGCGTTGCACTCCCGTGTTCATGTAGGCCTCGTTGTCGTAACAGACGAAGAGCACGTCGTCATTGCGCTCGAACATCCCCGAGAGGCAGGCGAAGCCGATGTCGACCGTGCCGCCGTCGCCGGCCTGGCCGACCACGCGCACGTCCTCGCGCCCCTTGGCCCGCAGCGCCGCGGCGATCCCGCTGGCGACCGCCGGGGCGTTGCCGAACAGGGAGTGGATCCACGGCAGCTGCCACGACGACTCCGGGTACGGGGTCGAGAACACCTCGAGGCAGCCGGTCGCGTTGGCGGCGACCAGGTTGCCGTCCGTCGCGCGCATCGCCGCGTCGAGGGTGTAGCGCGCGCCGAGCGCCTCGCCGCAACCCTGGCACGCCCGGTGACCCGAGGTCAGCGTGTTCGAGCGCTCCATGCGCGCCTGCACCGAGCGTTGCTCGGGGTCGAGCAAGCGGTTGCCGACGACGAAGGTCCCCGCCTGGTAGCCCTTGATCTGCTGCTCCGCCATCCAGTCGCCTCAGTGCGATCCCGCGCCGACAATCCCGAGGTCGCGGAGGATGTTCTCGGCGTGCGGCCCGGGACGGCCGCCGCCCGCAGCGCGGGCGAGCTCGCGCTCGACCACATCGCGCTTGAGATCGAGGAAGTGCAAACGGCCGGACTCGAGCCGGTCGGCGAGTGCGTCGGCGAACAGCGCGTGCAGCGAGTGCTTGGTGATCGGCCGGCCGCCGAGCCCGGCGACCACGTCGTAAACGCGGGGCTCGAGGCCGGAGAGGGCGAGGCGCACGTTCTGCCCGACGATCCCGCCGGCGCCGACTGCGAACGCCTTCTCCAGCACGACGACCCGCCGCGCGTCGCTCAGCGCCGCGCGCACCTCGTCGAGGGGGTACGGGCGAAAGCACTTGATCGCCAGGGCCCCGATGCTCACCTCCTGCTCGCGCAGCTCGTCGACGACGTCCTCGATCGTCCCCAGCACCGAGCCCAGGGCCACGACGATCGTCTCCGCGTCCTCGGTCCGGTAGCTCCGCACGAGGCCGCCCGACTCGCGGCCGAAGATCTGCTCGAAGTCCGTTGCGATCTCGGGGATCGCGTCGAGCGCCTGCACCTGCTTCGCGTGCATCAGGTACTTGACCTCGGTGAACGCCTCCGGGCCGACCATCGCCCCGATCGTCACGGGCGCGGCGGGATCGAGTACCTGGCGAGGCTCGAACGGAGGCACGAAGGCGTCGGCCTGCTCCTGCGTGGGCAGCTCGACCTCCTCGTAGGCGTGAGTGAGGATGAAGCCGTCCATGCACACCATCACCGGCAGCGAGAGCCGCTCCGCCAGCCGGAACGCCTGCAGGTGCATGTCGACCGCCTCCTGGTTGGTCTCGGCGTAGAGCTGGATCCAGCCCGAGTCGCGCTGGGACATCGAGTCGGAGTGGTCGTTCCAGATGTTGATCGGCGCCCCGATCGCGCGGTTGGCGAGCGTCATCACGATCGGCAGCCCGAGGCCGGAGGCGTTGTACAGCGCCTCGGCCATGTACAGCAGCCCCTGGCTCGCGGTCGCCGTGTAGGAGCGCGCGCCGGTCGCGGAGGCCCCGATGCACGCCGACATCGCGGCGAACTCGGACTCGACCATCATGTACTCGCAGGGCGCGAGCTCACCGGTGCGGACCATGTCGGAGAGCGCCTCCACGATGTGGGTCTGCGGCGAGATTGGATACGCGGAGATCACCTCCGGCCGACACCTCGCCACCGCACGCGCCACCGCCTGGGAGCCCTCGAGCTGCTCAAGCATGGGCGATCGCCTCCCCGCGGACGTACTCGAACGCCGCCTGCGCGGCCGCGGCATTCGCGTCGCCGAGCCGACCCGCGAACCGCTCGCGGATCGCCTCGCAGACCGAGTCGATCGAGACCACGTCCGTGAGCGCGGAGAAGCCGCCGAGCAGCACCGCGTTCGGCAGCGGGCGGCCGAGGTGCTCGCGCGCGATGTCGGTAGCGGGCACGGTGAGTAGACGCTCGGCGCGATAGCGCTCGACCAGCTCGCCGAGCCCAAGCTCACCCAGACCGCGGGCGCTGTTGATCAGAACGTAGCCGTCGGGGTCAAGGCCGGCGAAGAGGTCGACCTGGTGCAGCAGCGTGGGGTCCTGGACGATCAGAGCGTCGGGCTCGGCGATCGGCTCGCGCACCCGGATCGGGCGGTCGTCCATGCGGCAGAAGGCGACCAGCGGCGCCCCGGTGCGCTCGGAGCCGAAGGTGGGGAAGGCCTGGGCGTGGCGCCCCTCGACGAACGCCGCCACCGAGAGGAGCTCGGCCGCGGTCACCACGCCCTGGCCGCCTCGACCGTGGATCCTCGCACTGAACACCGTCCGATGATCCCGCTGCGGCCCGGCGTGGGCATCCGCCCTGCCTACGGGGATTCCCGGGTGCCGACCGGTAGCGGCTACGGATTGTCCGCGGCTGGCGCGCGGTTAGCGTCCGTGGCGTGAGGCAAGTCCCGTGACTGGTGCCGGCGGGGAGCCGTCGACGAAGGAGCTTCTGGCCCTCGACGGGGTCGGCGCCCGGGGCAAGCTGCTCGAGGTGGCGATCGACCACGCGAGCTACCGCGTGCCGATCGCGGTCCCGGAGCAGACGGTGCAGAGCGTCCTGCGGTCGTTGGTCGGCGGCGACTTCTCGTCGGCCGACGACGTTGCGGTCCTCGAAGGCCGCGAGCTGGTCGGCCTGGTCGGGATCGAACGGCTGCTGGCGGCGCCCGGCGAGACCGAGCTGCGGGCGATCATGGACGCCGACCCGCCGGTGGTGGACTCGGGCTGCGACCAGCGCGCGGTCGCGTGGAAGATGGTCGACCACCACGAGACGAGCGTCGCGGTGGTGGACAACGAGGGGCGTTTTGCCGGCCTGGTCTCGCCCCATCGCATGCTCGCCGTCCTGCTCCAAGCGCACGACGACGATCTGGCGCGGCTCGGCGGCTACCTCAGGGGCACGCGGGGAGCCAGGCGGGCGGCGGAGGAGCGCGTCGGGCAGCGCCTGGTGCATCGGCTTCCGTGGCTGGTGATCGGCCTGATCGGGGCGATGGTGTCAGCTGTTATCGTCGGTTCGTACGAGGAGCAGCTCACGGAGGTCCTGCTGCTGACGTTCTTTCTCCCGGCGGTCGTCTACCTCGCCGACGCGGTGGGGACCCAGACCGAGGCGATCCTGATCCGGGGCCTTTCGGTGGGCATCGAGATGCGCAAGGTGTTCCGGCGGGAGCTCATCTCGGGTGTGATCATCGGTGCGCTCGTCGGCCTGGCCTTCCTTCCGTTCGCGCTGGCCGGCTGGGGCGACGCGGACGTCGCCGTCGCCGTCGCGCTGGCGCTCTTCTGCGCTTGCGCGATTGCGACCTTGGTGGCGATGGTCCTGCCCCTGGCGTTTCAGCGGCTCGGCATCGACCCGGCGTTCGGCTCCGGGCCGCTTGCAACGGTGATCCAGGACCTGCTTTCGATCGTCGTCTACCTTGCGATCGCCGCGCCGCTGGCGACATGACCGCCGACGGGGTCATCCACACGCCGGTCCCGACGTTGCGGCACGAGCGTTTCCGGGCTCTGATCGGCGAGGACGGCTACGCGGAGGTCGAGGTGGCGGTCGCTCGGGCGGCCGACCTGTTCGCCGGGCGGGTGATCTGGCACGTCAACTCGACCGCGCGGGGCGGCGGGGTGGTGGAGCTGCTGCAGTCGCTGCTCGGCTACGCGCGCGGGGCGGGCGTCGACGCGCGCTGGGTCGTGATCGACGGCGCCCCGGAGTTCTTCGAGGTCACCAAGCGCATCCACAACCGCCTGCACGGCTCGTCCGGCGACGGCGGCGAGCTGGGCGACGCCGAGCGCGAGATCTACGAGACGACGCTGCGCGCCGGCGCCCGCGAGCTGGCCCGATCGGTCCGCCCGCAGGACGTCGTCTTCTGCCATGACCCGCAGACGGCCGGGCTGGTCGAGCCGTTGCTCGACACGGGGGCGACGGTCGTCTGGCGCTGCCACGTCGGCATCGACCTCCCGAACGACGTGGCGCGGGAGACGTGGGCCTTCCTGCGCGGCTACGTGAAGCCCGCGCACGCGTACGTGTTCTCGCGCCGAGCCTACGCCTGGGACGGACTGCCCGAGGAGCGGATCTGGGTTGTCCCCCCCTCGATCGACGCCTTCTCGCCGAAGAACGAGGAGCTCTCGCCTGAGGTGGTCGAGGCGATCCTCGCACGCACCGGCCTGGGGGCCGCGGGCAAGGGGGGCGTCCCGCCGATCTTCGAGCGGGCCGACGGCTCGCCGGGGCGGGTGGACAGGGCCGCGGAGCTCCACCACGACGCGCCGATCCCCGTCGACGCCCCCCTGATCGCCCAGGTGTCGCGCTGGGATCGGCTCAAGGACCCGTTCGGCGTCCTGCGGGGCTTCGTCGAGCACTGCGAGCACCGCGACGCGCACCTGCTGCTCGCCGGGCCGAGCGTGGCCGCGGTGGCCGACGATCCCGAGGGCGCCGAGGTGCTGGCCGAGGTGCGCGAGCTGCGCGACGGCCTGGCGCCGGCGATGCGGGCGCGGGTCCATCTGGCCTGCTTGCCGATGGACGACGTCGGGGAGAACGCGGCGATCGTCAACGCGGTTCAGCGGCGAGCCCAGGTCGTGGTGCAGAAGAGCCTCGCCGAGGGGTTCGGGCTGACCGTTGCCGAGGCGATGTGGAAGGCACGGCCCGTTATTGCCAGCCGAGCCGGCGGCATCCAGGATCAGATCGTCGACGGGGTCACGGGGGTGCTTCTCGACGACCCGCTCGATGTAGCCGCGTTCGGTCGGGCCTGCGATGAGCTGCTCGCCGACCCAGGGCGGGCCGCGGAGATGGGCGCGGCGGCGCGCGCCTGGGTGATCGAGCGATTTCTGGGCTCGCGACACCTCGTGCAGTACCTGCGGCTGCTCGACGATCTGCTCAGCGGGCGCGGAGGGTCGGAGGGGTAGGGGTGGCCGCCTCGAGAGTAGTGATTGCCGGCGGCGGGATCGCCGCCGCCGAGGCCCTGCTCGCCCTACGAGACCTCGCCGGCGACCGGGTCGACGTCGAGATCGTGGCACCCAACCCGAACTTCGTCTATCGCCCGTACCAGGTGGCGGAGCCGTTCGGGCTCGGCCCGGCGCCGAGCATCGCGCTCGAGCGCCTCGCGGCGGAGCATCGGGCCCGCGTGCGGGTGGACTCGTTGGCCGCCGTCGACCCGGGTCGGCACACCATTCAGACCGAGGCGGGCGCGGTGGTCTCCTTCGACGCCCTGCTGATTGCCACCGGCGCTCGCCAGCGGACGGTCGTCGACGGGGCGCTCGCCTTCGCCGGTCGCGCCTCTCGCCAGGAGTTCTCCGCAGCCTTGGGCGAACTCGAGCGCGCGGGTCGAGGCCGGCTGGTGGTGGCCGTACCCACTCAGGCCCGCTGGTCCCTGCCCGCCTACGAGTTGGCGCTGCTCAGCGCCGCACACCTGGGCGCCCGGGGGGTCGGCGGGGTCGAGGTCTCGGTCGTCTCCCACGAGCGCCGGCCGCTCGAGCTGCTCGGCGAGCGAGCCCCCGAGGTGCTGGACAACCTTCTGAGCGAGGCGGGGATCGGATTCTCGGGCGGGTCCCGCCCGTTGCGGTTCGAGTCCTCGCGGCTTCACCTCGAGGGCGGTCGAGAGATCGGCTCTGATCTTGTGGTGGCCCTGCCCGCGCTCGACGTCGCCCCGATCGCCGGAATCCCCCAGCGGGAGGGTGGATTCATCGGCGTCGACGGCCGGCTCAACGTGGACGGGCTGACGGACGTGTGGGCGGCCGGCGACGTCACCTGGTTCCCGATCAAGCAGGGTGGCCTGGCCGCGCAGCAGGCCGGCATCGCGGCCCAGGCAATCGCTGCGCGGGCAGGGGCGACCGTCCCCATCGAGACATATCGGCCCGTGCTGCGCGCCGCCCTGATCACCGGTGCCCTGCCGCGCTATTTCCGCTCGGCGCTGTACTCCGGTTACGACGAGGCGCTGAGCCCGGCCGCGCTGTGGTCGCCGCCGACCAAGCTCGCCGGGCGATACCTGAGCTCCTACCTCAGCGACCGCGCGTATTCGGGCCGCGGCGAGGGCGCGTTCACGGACCTCGAGCCGCCCGAGGGCGCCGAGCTCGCCGACGAGCGCCAGCACCAGCGCTACGAGCTCGACTTCGCTCTCGCCGCCGCCGACGCGGACGCCGACAAGGGTGACTTCGCCGGCGCGCTCGATTGGCTGCACCTCGTGGAGGAGCTCGCGCTGGTCCTCCCGCCCGAGTATCTCGAACGCCGCAACCGCTGGCGGCGCGGTCGCGCGGGCGTCACACCCCCGCCGGAGCAGCCTTGACTCGTGCCTTGCTCTCGGCCGCCTCGCGGACCGAGTCGAGCAGGGCGTTGACGAGAACGTGGGCGCCCGATCCGACCCCGAACGTCCAGTAGCGGCGAAACCAGCGGCGGGCGTGCTCGTCGGGGGTCGCCGTTCGCATCATCCCGGTCAGCAGGGTCCGGCCGCCGTCCAGAGGCCGTACGGCAAGCGCGTAGACCGTCTTGGCGGCGCCGGGCTTGGAGAAGGCCCTGAAGTCCTCGGCGGCGACATCGGCGAACGGGATCAACGGTCGCCAGAACTTGCCGACGAGCCCGAACGCGAGCTCCTCGCCGGGCCGCTCGCCGAGCACGATCCAACCGCCCCCTTCAACGCCGACGTCGGGGATCTCCCGCAGGTGCATCGACTCCGGAGCCCCTTGCGGCAGCCGCCCGTGGAACAGGTGAGAGGCGATCTCCGGAAGGATCCGCAGCGCGCCGAGAACGCCGACCAGGGGAACGCGCCGTCCGAGCTCGATCAGGTCGGTCCCCAAGAGCACGTCCCAGACCAGGTCGGGCTCGGCATCGACCACGGTCCCGACCTCGTCGGAGACGTCGTAGACGGGGAGAAGTCGTCGACCAGCATCTGGCCACCCGTCCTTACCCGGCGCCCATCCCCGCATGCTGCGGCCCGAGGCGGGAGACGTCCGCGAGCTCGCCGAGCTCGCGGATCGCATCGGCGATCCCGTCGGCAAGGACGTCGAGGTCCGGCAACGAGTCGCGAGCCGCGTTGAGGCAGAAGAAGACGCGGCCGTCGTAGCTGAAGACCGCGATCCCGAGCGCGTGATCGGCCGCGAGTGGGACGAGCGGCCAGACCTCGCGCATCCGCGAACCGAAGGCGTAGAGGGGAACCTGCGGCCCAGGGACGTTCGTGATCGTGACGTTGAAGAGGCGCGTCGCGAACAGCGACCGGGCGAGGAAGGTGTGGATGACCGGGGGCGCGTGAGCGGCGATGTCGATGATCTCGCGCGAGCCCATCGCCTGCGAGCCGGCCTTCAGCGTCTCGGCCTCCTCGAGCTGGCGCTCGTACCGGAGCAGGGGATCCGCCTCGGCGACCGGCAGGTGCACGAACAGCGAGGTGATTCGGTTGCCGAGAGCGAGCGTCTCCCCGGCCGTGCGGATGTTCACCGGCACCATCGCGCGGACTCCGGCCGGCGGCGGCCGTTCGCCTCGGTGCTCGAAGAGCCGGCGCAGCCCGCCGGCCGCAGCCGCCAGGACGACGTCGTTGACCGTTCCGCCGAGCGAGCGCTTGATCCGCCGCAGTTCGTCGAGCTCCACGTCGATCACGGCGAGCCTGCGGGCCGCGCCGATCGGCTCGTTGAGGCTCGTGGCGGGCGCCGAGATCAGCTCGTCGCGGATCAGCACCTCGGCCAGCGCGCGTGACCGTGCCAGCGTCTCGCGTCCGCGATGGGGATGCGTGACGTTGCCGATCGCGGCGATTGCGATCCCGGCCGCCGTCCGCCCGATGCCCACCGAGGTCCGGACGACCTGTCCGAAACGCGATCCCGCCGCGAGCGGCAGTGAGATCAAGCGTGGTGGCGGCGCCGCACGCCCGGCGGCGGCCGAGGCGGCGGCCAGGCGCGCGCGGGGGTTGGCGCCCGGCTCCCGGACCGGGTCCGGCTCCTGGTCGAGGATCGTGTGCCCGATGTCGACCGAGCCGACGCCGTCGACCATGCAGTGGTGGGTCTTCGTGACCATCGCCCAGCGCCCATCGGCGAGCTCGATGACGACGATCTCCCACAGCGGCCGTGCCCGATCGAGGCGCTGGGAGAAGTACTCGCCCGCCCAGTCGCGAAGCTCCGGCTCGCCGGCCGGTGACGGCAGCGCCGCCGCCCGGACGTGGTGGCCGATCTCAAAGCTCTCGTCGTCGAGCCACTTCGGCCAATGGAGTCCGCCGGTCCGCTGCTCGGACAGCCGCTGGCGAAACCTGGGGAGTCTCTCGAGCCGCGCCGAGAGCCCGGCTCGGACCTCGTCGACGGTCGGTGCCCGCCCCTCGGGCGCGGGGTCGAACAACATCACCGCGCCGATGTGCATGTGCGCGCTCTGATCGGCCTCCTCCAGCTCGAGGAAGGTCGCGTCGAGTGCGTTCAGATCGTCGTCGCTCATCGCTGTGCCTTCGAACGCCATGCTCGCCGGGCGCGTCGCGGTTCTCATCGTGGGCGAGCCACAGATCGCTTCGGTGGCGACTACGGATGGCGAAGCGCGGGCGGCGCCATAGGTTGCGGTCCATGGCATCCACCACCGCGATCGAGCCGGGCGTCCAGGGCGACGCGAGCACCCCCGAGGCCGTGCGGCCGTTCTCAGCGCTCGGGCGGGCCGACGTCGCTTACGCCGGCGGCAAGGGCGCCAACCTCGGCGAACTGACCGCTGCCGGCCTCCCCGTGCCCGACGGCTTCGTCGTCGGCGCCTCGGCCTACGCGCTGTTCTGCGACGCCGGCGGTTTGCGCTCGCGGATCGAGGCGCGACTCGCCCCGGTGGACGTCGACGACACCGAGGCGCTCTCCGCGGCGACCGCCGAGGTGCGGGTAATGGTCGAGTCCGAGCCGGTGCCGGCCGAGGTCGAGACCGCGATCCGCGAGGCCTACGAGGCGCTCAGCGCCGCCGACGCCGACGATCCCGTCGCCGTGCGCTCCTCGGCGACCGCCGAGGACACCGAGGCGGCCTCGTTCGCGGGCATGAACGAGACCTTCCTCAACATCCGCGGCGCGGACGCCGTCGTCGACGCCGTGCGCCGCTGCTGGTCGTCGCTGTTCGGCGCCCGCACCGTCTTCTACCGCGCCAAGCGCGGCTTCGGCCAGGCCGACATGGACATCGCCGTCGTCGTCCAGCGCCAGGTGCTGGCGACCCGCGCCGGGGTGATGTTCACCATCGACCCGGCGAGCGGCGACACGGGCCGGCTCGTCATCGAGGGCTCGTTCGGGCTCGGCGAGGCGGTTGTTTCAGGCAGCGTCTCGCCGGACCGTTACCTGGTTCAGAAGGAGGACCTGGCGATCACCGCCCGCGAGGTGCGCCGCAAGGAGCTAGTGATCGAGCCGGTCGCCGACGGCGGCACGGTGACCCGCGAGCTCGAGGACGACGAGGCGATGCGCCCGGTGCTCTCGGACGACGAGGTGCGCGAGATAGCCGGGCTCGGCCGCCGGATCGAGGAGCACTACGGCTCCGCCCAGGACACCGAGTGGTGCTACGACCCAGAAGGGATCGCCTTCATGCTCCAGTCGCGACCGGTCACGTCGTCGGGCGGCGCGCCGGCGGAGGCCGCCGCCCACGACGGCGAGATCGCTCGTCCGCGGCCTCGGCGCCGCGCCCGGCGCCGGCAGCGGCCATGTTCGCATCGTTCGCGAGCTGGCCGACGCGGACAAGCTTGCGGAGGGCGAGATCCTGGTCACCCACATGACCGCGCCGGACTGGGTGCCGCTGATGCGGCGCTCGGCGGCCATCGTCACCGACTCGGGCGGGATGACCTGCCACGCGGCCATCGTCTCACGCGAGCTCGGCATCCCCTGCGTCGTCGGCACGCGGAGGCGACGACGAAGCTCCGCGACGGCGAGCTGGTCACGGTCGACGCCGCACAGGGCGGTTCGCGAGGGCGCGCTCAAGATCGCCCGCGCCCGCCGGCGCGGCGGGGGTTGGCGAGCGCGCCGCGGCGCCGGTGACGGCGACGAAACTGCTCGTCAACCTCTCGGAGCCGTCCCAGGTCGAGCGAGCCTCGGCGCTGGAGGTCGAGGGCGTCGGCCTCCTGCGCGCCGAGCTGATGGTGCTCGAGGCGCTCGACGGCAAGCACCCGCGCCTGCTGATGGAGGAGGGGCGCTCGGGCGAGTTCGTCGATCGGATGAGCGACGCGCTCACCAACCTTCGCCGCGGCCTTCGCGCCCAGGCCGATCACCTATCGCACGATCGACTTCCGCACCAACGAGTTCCGCGGCCTCGAGGGTGGCGATCGGTTTGAGCCGGATGAGGCGAACCCGATGATCGGCTATCGCGGCGCGCTGCGCTACATGCTCGAGCCCGACCTGCTGCGCCTCGAGCTCGACGCCATCCACCGGGTCTGGGACCAGGGCCACACCAACTTTCACGTGATGCTCCCGTTCGTCCGCACCCCGCGCGAGCTCGGCCGCGTTCCGGTGGCCGGCGACGCCGGCCTGCTCGAGCGCCCGGGCTTCGAGCTCTGGGTCATGGCGGAGGTGCCGTCGGTGCTGTTCCACCTCGAGCGCTACGCGGAGATCGGCGCAGCCGGGATCTCCATCGGCTCCAACGACCTCACCCAGCTGATGCTCGGCGCCGACCGCGACTCCGAGGTCGTGGCGGAGATCTTCGACGAGCGCGACCCGGCCGTTGCCGAGTACTCTGCGGCAGCTGATCCCCCGGGCGCGCGAGCTCGGGCCTGCAGACCTCGATCTGCGGACAGGCACCCTCCGTCTATCCCGAGTACGCGGATCTGCTCGTGCGCGCGGGCATCGACGCGATCTCGGTCAACATCGACGCGGTCGACCGCACCCGGCGGCTGATCGCGGCGGCCGAGCGCCGCCTGTTGCTTGCCGCGGCCAGAAGCGCACCGAGGCCGCCGGCGTAGACGCATGGTGAGCGCGGGTGACGGCGATCATCACCGTCCTCGGAGGGCCGGCCCCGGCTTGAGCGCGCCGGCGCCAGCAGCTCTCAGCGCTCGCTCAGGAGCCGCCGTAGGCGAGCGCGGCGGCCAGCCCGCGGGCGGAGATCATGCCCGCCGGGCGGCCCGTCTCCGGGTGCACGGCGACCAGGTGGGTGACGCCGTGCTCCGACATCACCTCCGCCGCCCGCCGCAGCGACTCGCTGGAGTCGATCGTGACCAGATCGGTGCTCGCCATCTCCCCGGCGGTCAACGAATCGAGCTCGTCCGGCCTGCGCGCCAGGTCGAGCGTGGTCACGATTCCCCAGAGCTCGCCTCCGCCCTGGGTCCGGACGCTCGGAGACGACCACCGAGTGGACGTCGTAGCCGACCATGATCCGGGCGACGTCGGCGAGGTTGGTCTCGGGCCGGCAGGTGATCACGCCGACGCGCATCGCGTCGTGGACCTTGGCGTCCTTGAAGGGCGGGCCGATGTAGCTGCCGGTCACGCGGGGAACCGTAGCCGCTGTACGGGGGGAAGGAGGACGCGATGCCGGGCAGGATCGTGACCGAGATCGAGCGCCGGTACTCGCGTCACGGCGACGAGGTACTCGCCCGCCTGCGCGGGGTCGCCGGCGCGCGCGGGCGGATCGATCCCGACGACGTCGATCGCGTCGCGGCCGAGCTGCGGCTACCGCGGGCGCATGTCTATGGCGCCGCCTCCTTTTACGCCGACCTCGCCTTCGACGCCGCGCGGGCGCCGCACGTGCAGGTCTGCGCGGGCACCGCATGCTTTGCGGCCTCCGGCGGAGCGCGCCTGGGGCGGTCTCGGAGCGGCTCGGCGCCCCCGTTGGCGGCGTCTCGCGACGACGGCGAGGTCTCGCTTCAGCCGGTCTACTGCCTCGGCTACTGCTACGGCGGCCCCGCGGCACTCGACGGCGAGCGGCCCGCGCCGGGCCGGACCTCGCCGACCAGCTCGGCGGCGCAGCGCCGCCCCGCGACCCCGAGATCCCGGCCCGGGCGATGGTCGACGACCCGTCGTGCTGGCCGGTGTCGTGGGCGGCGGCCCGGCGGCGTGGGAGGCCTGGCGGCAGGTGGCGCCGACAGCCGACCGCGACCGCGTGAGCCGCGAGGTCGAGGCGTCAGGCCTGCGCGGCCGCGGCGGCGCCGGCTTCCCGGCCTCGCAAGTGGGGCGCGGCCGCGGGGCGCCCGAGGACGGGCCGCGCTACCTGTCTGCAACGGCGACGAGGGCGACCCCGGGCTCGTACGTTGATCGCCTGCTGATGGAGCGCGATCCGCACCGGGTCCTGGAGGGCCTGGCGCTGGCGGCGCTCGCCTGCGGCGCCACGCACGAGCTTCGTCTACGTCCGGTCGGAGTACCCGCGGGCGCGCGAGCGCTGCGCGCCGCCGTTGCCGAGGCCCGAGCCGCGGGCGATGTGGGCCACGACGTCCATGGTCCAGTGGACTTCGAGGTCGAGGTCTTCGCGGGCGCCGGCTCCTATGTCGCCGGCGAGGAGACGTCGCTGCTGCACTCGGTCATGGGGCTGCGCGGGGGTCGCGGCCCGGCCGCCGTATCCCACCGAACGGGTTCTGGGGCCGGCCGACCGTGGTCAACAATGTGGAGACGCTCTGCGCCGTGCCCGCGATCGTCGCCGACGGCGGCGCCGCCTACGCCCGCCTCGGGGTCCGGGACAGCCGCGGGACCTGGTCGTCTGCCTCAACGAGAGCTTCGCGAGGCCCGGTGCGTATGAGGTGGAGTTCGGGACGCCGCTGCGTCACATCTGCGACGATCTCGGCGGCGGGCTCGCGACGGTCACGCGCTGCGCTCGCTCCAGGTCGGCGGACCGCTCGGCGGCTTCCTCGGCCCCGACGACCTCGACTCGCCGCTGCTGTACGCCGCCCTGCGGCGGCGGCGTCGCCCTCGGACACGGCAGCCTGGTCGCCGTCGACGACCGCGTCGTCGTGGTGCGCGACCTGCTGCGTCACCTGTGGCAGTTCGCCGCGAGGAGAGCTGCGGCGCGTGCACGCCGTGCCGGGTGGGCACCCGCCGCGGGCTCGACTGGCCGAGCGGCGGGCGGCGAGCCCGGGCTCGCCGCCGGACGGCAGGAGATGCTCGACGGTGATGGACGCGGCAGCCTCTGCGCGTTCGGCCGCGGCGTCCCGCCGCCGGTCGCAGCCTGCGTGCGCGTCTTCGACCTGGGGCACGCGTGAGAGTCGACGGTCAACGGCCGCCCCGTCGAGGTCGCGCCGGGGCGCCACGGCTGCTGGACGCCGCCCGGGCCGCCGGCGCGAGGTGCCGACGCTCTGCCACGACGACCGCTCGCCCCCGCCGGCGGCTGCCGAGTCTGCCTGGTCGCGCTCGAGGGACCGGGGCGTCGTCGCCGCGTGCACGACGCCCGGCGCACGGACGGACGACGTCGATCGAACCGACGACCCGGCAGCGCGCGACGATGGCCGCGGCGTGCTGGAGCTGCTCGTGTCGGAGCTGCCGCGCGCGCGCGCTACACCCGCCCGACGCAGCGAGCTGGCCGCGCTCTGCGGCCGCTCGGCGTCGACGCTGCCACTTCGCGCCGACCGGCGGAGCTCGGCCGCGATCGACTCACATCCATACGTCAAGCTCGACCGCGGACCTGTGCATCGCCTGCGGGCGCTGCGTGCGCATGTGCGACGACGTACAGGGCACGTTCGCGCTGACGCTGCCGGACGCGGCGCCGACACCGTGGTCGCCCCGGGCACCGGGGGCCTGGAGCGAATCGGCGTGCGTCGCCTGCGGCGGCTGCGTCGACACGTGCCCGACGGGAGCGCTCTGCCGAGCCAGTCTGACTCGACCTGCGGCCGTCGAGCGACGCCGTCCGCACGACCTGCGGCTACTGCGGCGTCGGCTGCGCGCTCGACGTGCACACCCGCGACGGCGAGGTCGTCGGGTCACCCGGCCCGCGACGGCGCCGGTCAACCGCGGGCCACGCCTGCGTCAAGGGCCGCTTCGCGTACGGCTTCGTGCGCTCGCCGGACCGGCTGACCACGCCCGCTCGTGCGCCGCGACGGCCGGCTCGAGCCGGCCACCTGGGACGAGGCGCTCGCCATCGTCGGCGACGGCCTGCGGCGGATCATCGGCGCGCCACGGGCCGGACGCGGTCGCTGCCATCTCCTCGGCCCGGGCCACCAACGAGGAGAACTACCTCGTGCAGAAGCTCATGCGCGTGGTCGTCGGCACGAACAACGTCGACAACTGCTCCCGGATCTGCCACGCACCCTCCGCGGCCGGACTGACCGCCGCCGTTCGGCCTGGCCGGCGGCACCAACCCGGCCGACGACATCGACCACGCCGACTGCTTCCTGCTCGCCGGCTCCAACCCCACCGAGGCGCACCCGGTCATCGGTGCGCGGATCATGCAGCGGGTCCTCGCCGGTGCGCGGCTTGTCGTGGTCGACCCGCGCCGCACCGCGCTCGCCGGCTAGCGGACGTCCACCTGCGGCCGCGGCCAGGCACGAACGTCGCGGTCTTCAACGGCATCGCCCACCTGCTGCTCGAGGAGGGCTGCATCGACGAGGCACTTCCTGGCCGCAGCGCGCCGACGGGCTGGCCGAGCTGCGCGCGTGCTCGCCGAGTACACGCCTGAGCGGGTCGAGGAGTCTCCGGGGTGCCCGCGCCGAGCCCTGCGAGAGGCGGCGCGCGCTCTACGGCACGGCGACGGCACCGTCGATCGTCTACGGGCTCGGGGTGACCGAGCACGCCCACGGCACCGACGGGGTACGGACGCTGGCGAACCTCGCGATCCTCACCGGCAGCGTCGGCACCGCGCGGCGGCGGCGGCGTCAACCCGCTGCGCGGGCAGAACAACGTCCAGGGCGCCTCGGACATGGGCGCGCTGCCGGACCTGCTGCCCGGCTACCAGCGGGTCGCCGACCCGAGGCGGCGCGCAGCGCTTCGCGCGCGGCCTGGGGGGTCGCGATCGGCCGCGAGCGCCGGGCTGCGGATCCCCGACATGTTCGACGCCGCCCTCGCGGGCGAGCTGAAGGCCCTCTGATCGTGTTCGGCGAGGACATCGCCCAGACCGACCCCGACAGCAGGCCACGTCCGGGCGGCGCTCGACGCCTGCGAGCTGGTGATCTGCGCAGGAGATCTTCCTCTCGCGAGACCGCCGCGCTGGCCGACGTGGTGCTGCCCGGCGCGTCGTTCCTGGAGAAGGACGGCACGTTCGTCAACTTCGACCGCCGCTTCCAGCGCGTGCGCCCCGCGCTCGACCCACCCGGGCGAGGCACGCACCGACTTCGAGATCATCGCACGCGGTCGGCGCGGCGCTGGGCGCCGACCTTGGCTGCCCGACGCCCGCGGACGCGCTGGACGAGATGCGCCGCGCTGGCGCCCGACTTTCGCGCGGGATCTCCCACGAGCGGCTCGACGCGCGAGGGCCCGCTCCACTGGCCCTGCCGCTCGCGCCGAGCGAGCCCGGCGAGCGGCGCCTTACGCGAGCGCTTCGCCACCCCGAACGGCCGCGCCCAGCTCGCCGCGCGGCCCGTACGCTGCCGCCGGGCGAGCAGCCCGACGCCGAGTTCCCGTTCGTGCTGGTCACCGGCCGGCGGCTCGAGCACTACAACGCCGGCACGATGACGCGACGCACGGCCAATCTGAGCTCGTGCCCGAGGAGCTGCTCGAGCTGCACCCCGACGACGCCGGCGAGCTCGGGCGTCGGCGACGGCGAGCGGGTCGAGGTCACCAGCCGCCGCGGCGACGATCGAGCGCACCGCGCAACGTCACCGACGCGCGTCTCGCCGGGCGCAGGCTTCATCGCCTTCCACTTCCCCGAGGCGCTCGCCAACCTGCTCACCTCCGCAGCACGGCGACGAGACCACCTCCTGCCCCGAGTACAAGGTGACCGCGGTCCGAGTCCGGAGCTCGGGATGATCGAGCCCGCAAGCACCAAGCCGCCCCCGGCGCCGGCGCCCACGGCGGCGAGCTTCGACGCCCTGCTGCCCCCGCAGATCGCAGCGAAGGCGACCGACATCGGCGCCGCCAAGGCCGGGATGGCGGCGCTGCCGATGTTCGCCCTGGCGGTCCTCGCCGGCGCCTTCATCGCGCTCGGGGCGCTGTTCGCGACCACCGTCGTCGCCGGCGCCGCCGGCTCGCTGCCGTTCGGGGTCGACGCGCCTGCTCGCCGGGCTCGTCTTCTGCCTCGGCCTGATCCTGGTGGTCGTCGCCGGCGCCGAGCTGTTCACCGGCAACAACCTGATCGTGATGGCTTGGGCCGAGCCGGCGGGTCACGCTGGCGCGGGCTGCTGCGCAACTGGGCGATCGTCTACGTCGGCAACCTGGTCGGCGCGCTCGCGCACCGTCGCGCTCGTGTTCGCTGGGCGGCAGTACGAGTTCGGCGACGGCGCGGTCGGCGCGAGCGCGCTGGCGATCGCGAGACGCAAGTCGCAGCCTCGGCTTCGGCCAGGCGATCGCGCTCGGGATGCTCTGCAACGCGCTCGTCTGCCTCGCCGTCTGGCTGACCTACAGCGCCCGCTCGGTCACCGACAAGATCCTGGCGATCCTCTTCCCGATCACCGCGTTCGTCGCCGCCGGCTTCGAGCACAGCGTCGCGAACATGTACTTCCTGCCGATGGGCGTGCTCGATCCGCGACCCGCGCCCGCCGCGTTCTGGCGCGTCCAGCGGTGTCGCGCCGGCGACTATCCCGACTTGACGCTGGCGAACGCGTCGTTCGACGAACCTGATCCCCGTGACGATCGGCAACGTCATCGGCGGCTCGGTGATGGTCGGCCTCGTGTACTGGGTCATCTACGTTCGGGCGCGAGGATGACGTGAACCTGGCGATGAGTGACTCCGCGCGCCTATTGACCCGCGTCGAGCGTGACGGCCGGCCCGATCAGGTGGCGGTGGAGGAGCCCCTGGAGATCCGCGTCGATGGCGAGCCGATCGCGGTCACCATGCGCACACCGGGTCATGACGAGGAGCTCGCGCTGGGCTTCCTCTACGGCGAGGGGCTGATCGATGGCCCCCGCCGCACGGGTCTGAGCGACGACCTCGCGGCGAACACGGTCGAGGTCAGCGGGCCGCTCGCGCGCCATCTCGAGCCCCGCCGCTTCTACACCACCTCGTCATGCGGCGTCTGCGGGAAGGGTGCGATCGAGGAGCTGGCGGGGCACGCGCCGGCGCTGCCCGCAGGCCCCGGGATGCCGCGCCGCCTGCTCGCCGACCTTCCAGAGCGCCTCGCTCAGCCCGGTTTCGAGCGCTGCGGCGGCCTGCACGCGACCGGTCTCTTCGATGCCGCCGGCGAGCCGATCTGCGTTCGCGAGGACGTTGGCCGCCATAACGCCATGGACAAGGTGATCGGCCGCGCGCTGCTCGACGGCCGCGTACCGCTGGGCACCCTCGCTCTCTGCGTCAGCGGTCGTCTTGCCTTCGAGCTGGTGCAGAAGGCGAGCGTCGCCGGATGTCCGATCCTGGTCGGAGTCGGCGCTCCGACCTCGCTTGCGATCGACCTCGCCCGGGATCGCGGCCTGACCTTGTGCGGGTTCGCAAGGGACGGCGCCGTGAATGTGTACGCCGACCGCGGGCGGGTCGGTTGAGCCTAACGGCCCCGACCTGATGCGCCGGTGCTCCGGGATAGCGCGACCAGGTCGTCGATCCCGCGCTCAAAATCGGCCAGGTGGGTCTGCATCTCAGCCCCCGTGCGAGCCTCGATCTCTCGCAGCCATCCGATCCGTCTGCGCAGATCGCTGATCGCCTCCGCGGCGGTCGCGAATCTCGCGTCGAGCCTGTCGGCCGCTCGCGCGGGGGAGATGGTCGGGTCGAGCCTGCGCCGCCATTCGTCCCTGCGTACCACGTACTCGGTGGGGATCACGAGATCGAGTTGCTCGACCACGGCCAGCCACCCGAGCGCGCCCTCGAAGTCCTGAGTGGCGGCGTCAGCGTCGGCGGCGAGCAGGAGGGTGTGCACGGCACGCGCGTGAGCCTCCTCGCCGCCCTGAAGGCTGACCGCCTCGCGGCGCAGATTGGCCTCGGCGGCAGCACCGCCGCCGATCGCCGTCGCCAGGTAGGGACCAAGATGGCGCGCGGCGAGCTTCGTGCGCATCGTCCACCCGGCTGTCCCGACACTGGCGGCACCGGCGTCGGGGTCGCCCACCGGTGCCTGCATGAAGTCGGGCGTGTCCCCTGTGATCAACGCGGCTCGGAGCACCGGCTCAAACGGGACGATCTCGACGTTTGCGCCCGCGCGGGCAGCGATCGCGCTTGCTGCGATGTCGGCCTGCTGGGCCGCGAGCCCGCCTTGTTTGATCGGAAGCGCGGTCGAGTCACCCGCGGCCCAGACGTCGTCGAGCCCCTCGACCTGCATCCGGCCGTCGGTAGCAAGGAAGCCTTGCTCGCGCTGGGGCAGGCCCGGCAGCGGCGGAACCTCAAGCCGTGGAAGCGCGATCACCTCGTCGAAGACAAGCGTCTCGCCGCTCGCCAGATGCAGCTGCCGGTGATCGAAGAGCCTCGCGGCGCACGCTGTCCGCAGGGCTACGCCGGCTTCCTTGAGCTTCGCCTCAACGAGCCGTGAGGCCGCAGCGCCGAAGCGCCCTAAAGGCAGGACCTCCGCAGTGATGACGCTGATCTCCAGCCCATGGATTCGGCGGGCGTCGCGTTCGGCCGCCGTCAGCAGGGCCAGCTCATACGCGGCGATCGACCACGTCGTGCACGGCGGGACTGCAAACGCGAGGCGCTTGGTTCCCGCGCGGCCCAGTCGGGTGAGAAGCTCTGCGAAACGAGCCCGCTGAGACTCCTCACCGAAGGTCAGGGCTCCCGGGACCGCCTCGACCGGTTGCGCGCCGAGCGCGACCAGCAGCGCGTCGTACTCGATCCGCTCTCCCTGATCGGTCAGCGCGACTCGGGCATCGGTCTCGACCTGCGCGAGCGCCCCGAGCCTGTGACGGGCGCCGGCCTCGGCGAGGACCGGGCCAAGGTCGAGGTCCGTCTCCGGGCCGCTTCCGAACGGCTCGGCGACGAGCATCGGCTTGTAGATGAAGCGGTGGCTGGGTGAGAGCAGCTCGACCTCGACCAGGTCGCCGGCGAGCGCGCGAAGCGCGAGGGCGGCTTCGAGGCCGGCGACGCCGCCGCCGGCGATCAGGACTCGGAGCGTGGCCGAGGCGTTCATCCCGGCCACCGCACGGTGGTCGGCGTCGTCGGAGTCGAGGTCACCTTGCGCGACACTGCGCCTGCAACGTAGCCCTGCAGTCCCCGCGCGCCATCCGCAGCCGGCACCGCCCGGGACCGGTAGTGAGCACCGATTCGGGGGGTTTGACGCGCGATCTGCGTGGCGACTACGGGGACAAGTGCCGGATGGGCCCCCGATGCCAGCTGGATCCCGCGCGCGTAGCGTGGGCTCGTGAGAGTGAGGCGAAGGGGATGAGCAGCACGCGTGGGCGGAGCACGCGTGGGCGGCGGGGTGGCGGCGCAGTCCCAGCGGTGGACGCCTCGGAGGTCAACCTCATCGCGAGCCCCGACGTGAGCGTCACGACTGACGCCGGCGCATTCCCGGCGGTCGCACGCATCGCGAAGACCTCCGAGCGATCTCGCCTCTGGCGAACCATCTCGTACGCCAACCCCCGCCTCGACGAGATGGCGAGAACGAAGGGCCGTGAGTTTCCGATCGTGGTGCTCGATCGTTCCGCTGAGCCCGGGCGTCGCGGAGCCGACCGATGAGCGCCCTGCGGGTGCTGATCGTCGGTGGTGGGGTCGCCGCGCTTGAAGCGATGCTGGCGCTCCGGCGGCTGGCGGAGGAGCGCGTCGCGATCACTGTAATCGCTCCCGAGAAGAGCTTCGCCTACCGTCCGCTGGCGGTCGCTGAGCCGTTCGGCCTCGGCGCAGAGCGTCGCTTCGACCTGGCTGAGCTGGCCGCGGATGCGGGAGCGGAACTCCTCAACGACCGGATCGCCACGGTCGATGCCTCGGCGAAGACGGTGCGCACGGCTTCGGGAGCTTCGCTCCACTACGACGCGCTTGTGATCGCTTGTGGAGCACGGCGAGTCGCTCCTATCCCGGAGGCAATCACGTTCTGGGGCCCTGAGGGCCACGCTCAGATGACTGAGCTCGTCGAAGACCTTGAGGGGGGCTGGGTGAAGAGTGTCGCGTTCGTCGTCCCCCGAGGCTGCGGTTGGCCGTTGCCGCTCTACGAGCTCGCTCTTCTGACGTCGTCGCATCTCGTGGCTGACGGAGCACGCGGCGTCGAGCTGATGGTCGTGACACCCGAGGCCGCTCCGCTGGAGGTTTTCGGAGCCGAACCGAGCGAGCAGATCAGACGGCTGCTCGCACAGCGGGGCATCGGACTGTTCACCGGCTCTTCAGTGACCGGCTTTCGGCCCGGTGAGCTGAGTCTCTCGCCGGCGGGCGAGCTGCACGTCGAGCGGGTTGTCGCACTACCGCGCCTCGAGGGGCCCCGGATCGACGGTCTCCCGACCGGGCCGCAAGGATTTGTCCCAGTGGATCTTCAAGGCAATGTGCCCGGCCTCGACGGCGTGTATGCAGCAGGCGATGCGACGACCGTGCCGATCAAGCAAGGTGGGCTCGCCGCTCAACTCGCGGATGTCATCGCCGCGGAGATCGCGATGAGTTCCGGCGCCCCAGTAGAGCCCGAGCACTTCCAGCCGGTCCTCCGCGGGATGCTGCTCACCGGCGACACGCCTCGATATCTGCGAGCGGACTTCGCCGAGGGCGGTGGCGAGATCTCGACTGTTGCCGACCATGCGCTCTGGTGGCCGCCAAGCAAGATCGCCGGGCGCTACTTGGCGCCCCATCTCGCAACTCTTGCGACGTCGGAGCTCCCTCCGAATCCGCCGAGCGGACGGCACTCTGTCGCTGTCACCGTCGAAATCGACGCCTCAGACATAGCCGATGGCCACTGATTCGCAGTCCATCACTGCCCGGACGATCTTGATCGGGATCGAGGACACGGCCGAGGGTCGGGATGCGCTTGCACTCGGTGGGCTCCTCGCCTCCACCCTCAGTGCGGAGCCCGTCGTTGCGATGGTCCTGCCGTATCCGCATCCCCTGATGAACCACGAGGACCTCGAGCATGCGCTCGCGCACGACTCGCACAAGATGTTCGCCGTGGCGCGCGATCAGGTGTCGCCGGTGGAGGTACGGACTCGCGCCCTGTCTGAGACCTCGCCGGCGGCTGGTCTCTACAGACTGGCCGAGGAGGAGGGTGCGATCGCGGTCGTCGTCGGCTCGACCCACCGAGGTCCGCTTGGGCGCGTCTTTCCTGGGAGCGTCGGGGCCAACCTGCTGAACGGCGCGCCCTGCGCAGTGGTCATCGCGCCGCGCGGCTACGCCAGCCGAGCGGAGCACCGCTTGCATGCCATCGGGGGCCTTTCGCGTCCATAGCGACTTGGGTAGGACCAGGATGAGGTGCCACCGGGGTACCAAGACGCCGCAGCGCCCGGGTTCGAATCCCGGTGCTGTCGACGTCACGGGAGCCCGCCAAGAGGCGAACCCCCGCGACCATCAGCTCAGGCTGCGGCCCGCTCGTCCTCTCCGAAGACGATGATCCCGTGGACGATGTAGATGCAAAGCGCGAAGATCACCAGCGACCACCAGGGGTTGGCGCCGCCGATCGAGAACAGTGCCCCGATCGCGCCGAGGCTGCCGGCGATGATGCCGAGAACGCGGCCATAGGCGTTGCCCGACATGAGTGAGAAGCCGGCGGTGAGCTGCACGATTCCGAGGATGATCAGCACCCAACCGAGGGTGTTCAGGTTGGTGAGGACGAACCTGGTGTCGTTGGCGAAGTAGTTCGCGTCATCCAGGGCGCCGATGCCGTAGATCACGTTGAGGAAGCCGACGATGAGCAGCATGGTTGCTGCGAAAACGACTCGACCTGCGCCTCTCATTTGAGACTCCTTTCTTCAGTCGGCCCGCTGGAGTGCGGCCGATGTCGGTGCGGACGATCTGGGTCCCGGCGTTGCCGGGCGCCTGGAAGCGGACAGGTCATCGAGAAGCACCCGCAGGTCCGAGGACCCGCGCCTTCTCCGCCGCGAACTCCTCCTCGGTGAGCGCACCCGAGTCTCGGAGCCCGGCCAGGCGCTCGATCTCCCCGACGCGGGTGTCGCCGCCCGGTGCGAGCGCGGGCCCGTCGGCGGTCGCGACGGGCGGCTCGAGCGCCTCCCGGATCACCTGGCGGCGCAGCATCTCGGTCCCGAGCGCCGCGAAGGCGATCAAGAGCAGCGAGGGGACGATCCGGTGGGTGGCGATCACCGGGTCCCACCAGAACACCAACAGCAGCAGCGCCGCGAGCCCGCCGTAGGCGTAGGCGGGCTGGCGCAGGTAGGGGGTGAGCCGGTGACGGATCGAGGTCGCCCAGCGGGTCGGGCCCGCGAGCCAGGCGGCGAGCACGATCACGATCCCGTAGAGGACGATCGACTGGCCCGTCTCTGCGATCAGCGAGCTGCCGATGTCATAGACGGAGGCGACCGCCGCATCGGAGGAGGCGACCTCGCTCAGCGAGCCGACGACGAGGTTGCCGGCCGCACCGCGGGCAAAGAGGACGACGATGCCGACGAAGATGAACGAGATCCCGACCGCGCGCAGGGTCTGGCGGCGGCGATCGCCGGCGATCGCGATCGCGGCCGCGTAGAGCAACAGGACGAGCGCGGTGAGCACGTAGCCGATCTTCTGCAGCAGGTTGAGGCCCTTCTGGGCGGCGTCGAGCTCGCTCGACTTCATGATCTCGATCGAGCTCGCCTCCGGCGGCAGCTTGGAGGCCACGTCGGGCAGCCCGAGCTCGGCGGTCACCGACTCGACCACCGAGGTGAGGTCGAGCGTCACCACCCCGCCGGTGGTCGCCACGAACTCGCCCTCGTCGTCGATCAGCGCGATCAGCTTGCTCTGCGCCGCTGCGCTCGCGTCGACGAACAGCTGCTGGACCTTTGGTTCGGAGAGCGCCTTGGCGACGACGTCGTCGGCGGCGCTGCGAAGCGCTCCGGAGATCGGGCCGGCAAGCGGCGCGAGCTGCGGGGGAAGCCGATCGGCGAGCTCTGCCTCGACGTCGACGTTGTCGAAGATCGTGGTGACGATGAAGGTGTTGAGAGAGGCCTGGATGTCGGCGTCTTGGATCAGCTGCTCGCTGGTCGTGCTCCAGGTCTCGGTCTCGAGCAGCTGGCGCTTGGCCCAGAGCGCGAACACCGAGACGATCGCCGATGATCGTCGCGAGGACGATGATGGATGATCGGCAGCGCCCGGCGGCCGGTCTTCTTCGTCTTCGCGTCGACCTGGCTCACCTGGCGACCCTTGGCGGGATCGGGTCAAACATCGTGCCCAGTGTCTTCCGGCACGCCGGCCGCCGCAAGGTGCCTGCCTGCCCCCGGTGGTGGTACCCGCATGCGGGCCTTCCTTCGTGATTGCCATGCCGTAAGCGAGCGGGGTCAGCCGAGGCTGCCGGCCGCGTAAACGACATCGGTCTGCGCGATTCGGTCCTGCCAGCCGCGGCGACCGGGATTGGTCGCAACGGCCAATAGGCCCAGGCCAAGGGGGACGACCGCCACGACGGTGCCCAGGAGCCTTCGCAGCGCGCGCTTCAGGCCGATCCGCCGCCCATTCGGCGACTCGAGTCGAAGCCCGACGAAGCGCATCCCCGGGGTTTGACCCGCGAGCGCCCAGAAGCAGACGAGATACAGCGCTCCGGCGGCCAGCCACAGCCCGGTGCAGGCCAGGAGGACCCCGGTGCTCGCCTCTCCGACATCGGTGAAGGTCGAAACGAGGAAGGCGATGAGCCCGGAAAGGGCGAGGAAGCCGACGTTGATTATCGAAGCGTCCAGCACGAACGCGAGCGTGCGACTGATCAATCCGGCGTGAGCGCTCGCCTTGTTGCGAGGGGCGCGCCGGAGCACTCGCCGGATGACGGACTCGGCGAGGTCGTCGGCTCGACGCGCAAGGCGCCGAGCTCCGACACCGAGATCTTGGAGCAGGCCCGTCCCCTGGGACGCGATCGCGGCCCGCAGCTCGGGGGCCTCGCCGATGTGCTCGAAGAGCTGCTGGATCTCATCACTGGCCAGCAGCTGCTCCCAAATGCGGTCGACCATCTCGCTGTCGAGAGCCTCGCGGAGCGCCCGCTCGACGTTGGGGCTCGAGACTGCCCTCTCGACGGCCTCCTCGATCAGCGGACCGGCGAAAATCCGGTCCAGCGCCCGCTCGACCGCTTCGCTCTCGACGGCACGCACGATCGTCTCCTCGGCAACCACCTCGACCGCACCGTCGATCCTGGTCGCACGAGCAAGCCGCTCCGCGGTTCGCGCGCCTGAGCGCAGTGCAAGGCTCGGCAGCGAACGTCCGCTTGGCCGCTCACCGCCGAGGCTGGGCTCGGCACTCCTAGGCCATCAGGCCGCCCATACCCATGGTCCGCGGATTCCCAGGATGTCATGGCTCAGCCCCGTCGAACCCCGACCGCGAGAGCCGGGGCATTCGCGATCAGGGGGCCTGACTGGACCCGACGGGCCCCGGTCGGGTGGCGGCTCCGGTCGGGCCCATCAACGCGCCGATCACCCAGAACAGCGGCAGGAAGATCCCCAGGATGAACAGCACCCAATGACCCTTCCGCACCGTCGCGAGTCCGAGCGTGACGAGCAGGATGAAGTACAGAACGCCCAGGCCTATCCACAACCACATGAGAACTCCCTTCTTGGAGGCTGAGCTCATTCGAGCCCCGATTGGGCGGTGACGCGGCCGTCGCGTAGCGCCGGACTCAATCTCGCGGACACGAAGGTCTCGGGCAAGGCGGCTCGCACGACACCTGGTACGGATGCGCGCACACCCGTAGGTCTCGGGCCGGGCATATCCTTGTCGCGTGCCGATTCGGGTCATCGTCGCCGACGACAGCTACATCGTCCGCGAGGGCATCGAGGAGATCCTCGCCGGGTGCGACGGGGTCGTGGTCGAAGCTTCGTGCGCGGACAAGGATTCGCTGCTCTCCGAGATCGACGCGCGGGAGCCCGACGTGGTCCTAACCGACGTCCGGATGCCGCCGACCTCGACCGACGAGGGGATCGAGGTCGCCGCGAGGCTGCGCGAGACGCACCCGCGGATCGGAGTTGTGATCCTCAGCCAGTACTCGGATCCCAGCTACGCGCTGCGCCTGTTCGATTCCGGCTCAGAAGGCAGGGCATACCTGCTGAAGGACCGGGTCCACAACCGCGCCGATCTCCTCGACGCGATCGAGGCCACCGCCGCGGGCAGGTCGGTAGTCGACCCGAAGGTCGTCGAGATCCTGATTCACGCACAGACACGGGCCGAGCGCTCGCCGATCTCCGAGCTCACCCCGCGTGAGCTCGAAGTGCTGGCCGCGATCGCCGAGGGAAAGAGCAACACGGCGATAGCTGAGGACCTGGTGCTGACCAAGCGGGCGGTCGAGAAGCACATCAACGCGATCTTCCTCAAGGTCGGGTTGACCCACGCCGCGGATTCGGAGGAAGTCAGCAAGCGGGTGAAGGCCGCGCTGCTGTTCCTGGCGGAGAGCCCGAACCCCGAAGCGGGCTGACCGAGACCGGGGATGGAGACAGACACCCCGGGCGGATTCGTGCCTACACCCTTGCCGTCGCCGCGGGTGCACTGGATCCTTTCGGAAATGAACGGCGTTCGGGCAACCGGCAGCGGCGCGGTCAGGGTGCTGACGGTCGACGACCACGGACCGTTCCTCGAGGTGGCCCACGAAATGATCCACGGCATGCCGGAGTTCGAGGCCGTCGGCGAGGTCATCTCGGGCGCAGACGCGATGGTGGCCGCCGACACCGTCGACCCTGACCTCGTCCTGATCGACGTCCACATGCCGGGGATGAGCGGGATCGAGGCGAGCCGAAGGCTGAGCGCCCGCCACCCCGAGATCGTCGTCGTCCTGATCTCCACCGCCGACCCGAGCGAGTTGCCGGCCGCGGCACGCACTTGTGGCGCGGCCGAGGTGCTGAGAAAGCAGGATCTCGGACCCAGGACCATTCGCCGCATCTGGGCCGAGCACGGCAGACGCTCGGCCTCCTGAACCTGCCCTGTTGTGCGACCCTGGTTCGGCTGTCATGGAGGACGCGACAGCAGAGACCGAGGAGAGTCGCGCAGTTCGCGACCGTGATGGCCTGCGACTGAAGCTGGTAGGGCTGGCGCTCGCGGGCGCCGCACTCTCTTCGGCATCCGCTGCGATCGCCCTATCCAATCCAAAGCGCCACCGACCGGGCCACCATCGCGGTCTGTTCGGTGATGCTGACCGCGGTCCCGGTCGGGGTCGGCATCTACGCGTGGGGGCGAGAGCCGAATAACCGGTTTGGTGCCCTGCTCGTTGCGACGGGCTTCCTCTGGGGCCTGACGTCGTTGTCGGCATCCGACAACGACGTCATCTACAGCCTCGGGAGGGTTTCGCTCTGGGTCGCCGAGGTGGCGCTGCTCTACACGATGCTCGCCTACCCGACGGGTCGGCTGCGAAGACGGGCGGAGCGGGCTGTGGTTCTGGCCACCTGCCTACTGGTGATCACGCTCTACCTTCCCACGGCTCTCATCAGCGAGCAGTTCGTCCTGCCGTTCCCGCTGACGACGTGCACCGCCGGTTGCCCGACCAATGCGTTCATGCTCACCGGCTCGGAGCCCGCGTTCCTCGGCGAGGTCGAATACCTGCGCGATGTCCTGGCGGTTCTCCTGTTCACCGCGGCCCTCTCGATCCTGGCGCTTCGAATCGGGCGCGCGACGCCGCTGATGAGACCGGTGCTCGTTCCCGTGTTGGCGACGGCGATAGTCCGGCTGGGCGCGGTGGCCGTCTACCAGCTCGCGGCGAGCAATTATCCGGACGCGGCGTTCACCGAGGTCGTCGGCTGGATGGCGGGGTTCGGGATCCCGGCGATGTCGATCGCCTTCCTGGGCGGGCTGGTCTACTGGCGCCTGGTGGAGGCGAGGACGCTCGAGCAGGTCACGGCCGGCCTCCGTCCCGACCTCGGCCCGGAGGGCCTGGAATCGCTGCTCTCCGATTCAGGGCTCGGCGGGTCGGTCCGGGTCCTCTACCGGATCCCGGCCTCCGCGGGGGGGTCGGATCGGTGGGCGGATGGCGCCGGGCTCATCGCGCAACTGCCCGCACCGGGCTCGTCACGGGTGATCGCCGAGTACCAGTCCGGTGAGAACAAGGTCGCGGTCGTCCACGAGGAGATGCTCCACGGACAGACGAGGTTCCTCGAGGCGATCGCCTCCTGCGCGATTGCCTCACACGAGTACGAGCGACTCTCCACCGCACTGGACTCGTCCCTGGAGCAGGTGGCGGCCTCGCGCGCCAGGATCTCCGCGGCTGCCGACGGCGAGCGCCGGCGAATAGAGCGCGACCTGCACGACGGCGCGCAGCAGCAGCTGGTCACGCTTCGAATCAAACTCGAGCTGATTGCCGAGACGATCGAGTCGGACCCCGAGGGGGCGGCCGAGCAGCTCCGTGGCGCAGGAACTCGGTTGACGGACGTCCTCGAGGAAATCCGCCACCTGGCGCGCGGCATCTACCCGCCACTCCTCGTCGATGCCGGGCTCGGCGAGGCGCTGGTCGCGGCGGGGCGGCGGTCCGCGGTGCCCGCCACGGTTGATTGCGACGGCGTCGGCCGCTATTCGCCCGAAACCGAGAGCGCCATCTACTTCTGCTGTCTGGAGGCGCTCCAGAATGCCGACAAGCACGCCGATGGCGCCAGGTCGATCGCGATCCACGTGCGAGAGTCAGGTGGGCAGCTTCGCTTCGAGGTGCGCGATGACGGCGTCGGCTTCACACCGACGGCCACCGTCAACGGCGGCGGGCTGACCAATATGCGCGATCGCGTTGCCGCCCTCGGGGGCACGCTGAAGGTGACCTCAGCCCCGGGCGCCGGTACTGGGGTCCGCGGCACCGTCCCGCTCACGCCATCGACTGACCCCTGAGCGCGACGCCCGCCGTGAGGCCCGCCTGTCGGCAGATCCGGATGCCGGCACCCTGGTCCTCGCCGCGAGTGCAGGCGAAGATCGTCTCTCATGGCTCGCACCGCTACGCCTAAGCAGACGAAGCGCGACGCCGTCCGCGACCTCCCTTCCGCGGTCGAGCGCGCCGCCGCGGGCAAGGCCGCCCGATCGGCGGTGCCGCGCTCCAGCCACGCCGATTGGCAGCCGGCGAAGGACCGCCCCGATCCTGTCGCCGTGCTCGAGCAGCAGGCGACCACCCGGGTCAGCGAGCTCATCCCCCTGCGCCACGGCCGCATGCTCGCCACCCCGTTCACCTTCTTCCGGGGCGCCGCAGCGATCATGGCTGCGGACCTCGCCGGGAGCCCCGAATCCGGATTCTCCGTCCAGGCTTGCGGCGACGCGCATCTCTCGAATTTCGGCGCCTTCGGCTCCCCGGACCGCCAGCTCGTCTTCGACGTCAACGACTTCGACGAGACCCTCCCCGGGCCGTGGGAGTGGGACGTGAAGCGCCTCGCGGCGAGTATCGCCGTGGGCGGACGTGACCGAGGCTTCAGCCCAACCGCCCGCCGGCGGATCGTCGGGGCGGCGGTGGAGGAATATCGCCAGGCGATGCGGCGACTTGCCGCGGCGGGCGAGCTCGACGTCTGGTACACGCGACTCGATGTCGCGGCGATCGCCGAGCGCTGGTCCGCGGATGTGAGCAAGAGACAGGTCAAGGCCTTCGAGCGCAACGTGGCCAAGGCACGCGCGAAGGACAGCATGCGCGCGTTCAAGAAGCTGACGCATGAGGTTGACGGCGAGCTGCGGATCATCAGCGACCCGCCGCTGATCGTCCCGATCGACGAGCTCGTCGACCCCGGGGAACGCGGAGAGGTTGAGGGCCGGGTGCGGGAGATACTGGAGCAGTACCGCTCAACTCTCAGCGAGGATCACCGCCATCTCTTCGACCGCTACCGCTACGTCCACGCGGCGATGAAGGTCGTCGGCGTGGGCAGTGTTGGGACGCGCGCCTGGATCGTGCTGATGCTTGGGCGCGACGACCAAGATCCACTCTTCCTCCAAATCAAGGAGGCACAGGAATCCGTGCTCGAGCCGCACGTCGCGCCGAGCCGCTTCGACCATCACGGAGAACGCGTGGTCGAGGGCCAGCGGCTGACGCAGGCGGCGAGCGACGTCTTCCTCGGCTGGGTGACTGCCACCGGGATCGACGGCGAGGACCGCGACTTCTACGTGCGGCAGTTGTGGGATTGGAAGGGATCGGCGCAGGTGGACTTGATGAGCCCACGCGGCATGGCCGCCTACGGTCAGGTCTGCGGGGCGACCCTGGCGCGAGCCCACGCCCGCTCGGGCGACCGGATCGCGATCAGCGCCTACCTCGGTCGCAAGCCCAGCTTCGACAACGCCATCACTGAGTTCGCCGAGGCCTACGCCGACCAGAACGAGCGCGATTACGAAGCTCTCATGGACGCGGTCGACGAGGGTCGGATCGAGATCCAGCGCGAGACCGACTAGCGCGTCGTAACCCGGCCCGCACTCTCACCCCGGAGCCGCTCGACCGCGCCCTCTCCGGTGTGACCCGCGCCGCCGACTACTCGAAGCTCTCGCTCGCGGCCGCCACGGCCCATAGCTCTTCGGCGGCCCGAGCGGCCGGCGCGCGGCGCGCGGCGGTGTCACCGCCCTCGCAGTGACGGCGACCGTCGTCAACCTCGGCCTCAAGCTCGCCGCTCGCCGTCGCCGCCCGGACCCGGCCGGAGTGCCGCTTGCACGACAGGTGCCGATGCCCCCGCTCGCGCTCGTTTCCCTCGGGGCACAGCGCCGCGGCGTTTGCCTTCGCGACCGGAGTCGGGGACGTGATGCCGGGTGCGGCCATCCCGTTGCGCGCTTTGGCGGCAACCGTCCATTCTCTCGCGTCCATACCGGCGTGCACTACCCCGGCGACGTGATCGCCGGGGCGCTCAGCAGGGTGACGCTGGGACAGCTCACCAGCCGTGCGCTGCGGCGGGTCCGGACGTAGGGCCCGCGACCGGCGTCCCTATCCCTCGGCTTCGCGCTCGAGCTCGAGCGCGAAGCCGAGGGCTTGCGCGATGCTCCCGGTCGCCGCGGCGACGCGAGCCGTGCCCTAACGATCGGGGCGACGGCGGCGAGGACCCCGCGAGCAGATCGAGGATCGGGGTCTCGGACTGTTCGGACATCGGGTGCTCCTTCTGGTCGGGGTCGTGACTGCACCCGTCGGACCCGGGAAACGAGATCGCTAAGGGAGAAGGCGAGCACTCAGGTGCCCAGCACCCGCGCCTTCTCGCGCTCCAACTCCTCGTCAGTGAGAACGTTTTGTTCGTGAAGCTCGCCCAGCTGCCGGAGCTTCTCGATCTTCGAACGGCCTCGACAGCGGCGACGTCGACCGGACCGCGCGGATCCCGAACACGTCGATGATCGGCATCTGGCGGATCGAGCCGTGCAACCGCTACACGCTCAAGGGCCTGGCCGAGGACCCGCTCGCGGCGGCGGCCAAGCAGGCGCCGCACAACTGAGCTCGATTTCTTAGAGCCTGCTCCCCGACTCACCCGTGCACTGCGCTGCGCAAAGACGCCGCGCAAGTGTCGGCGCCGACACTTGCTCACCGCCGCGGCGGTCTCTCTCGTCAGATGCCGGGGAACGTGGCCTTGTGGTGGCAATCGCCGCAGAGCGGATCGTGTTGCGGAGTCGGTTGTCGGTCGGGTCGCCGTTGACGTGGTGGACCTCCAGCGGCACGTCTGAACGGCCGCAGTCGCGGCACCAGCGGCCGTAGACCGCGAACACCGCGCCCGGAGCTTCGCGAGCTGGCGGCCACGGGGCCGGCGCGGACGGTGGGCGTATCCGTCAGCACCCCGCAGGCGAGGCAGGTCGCTTCATAGCCAGCCCACGAGCCGAGTCGGCTGCGGCCGGTTCTCGACCCGGTCCACGACCATCGCGAGCGCGATCACCGCGTCGATCCGGTTCGAGGAGTGTCGACCGCCGGCGTGGGCGATCCGCGCTCCGCGCTGCGTCTGCTTCGCGACCGCGGCAGCGACCTGGGCGTCGGAGCACCGGGTCGCCGGGATGGCGCAGGCGACGTTCGAGGATCGCGGCCGACAGCCGCTCCGATGCCGGCACGAGGCGGCTGTTCGTCCCGGGTCAACTCGGAGGCTCGCTGGGTCGGATCCGCACCTTCGCATCGGGCGCTACCGCAGGTTCCGGCGCAACACGATCGAGGCCTGGTTCGCGAGCAGGAGCGCGGCCCAAGCCCGTATCAAGCGGTGGCGCCGGTGTGGGAACCAGGAGGTTCGCCGTATGGCTAAGCCATTTACGGGGCAGTGGTACTGGCGAAGGCTTCTGCACACGAGACACGGCGCGGTCGGCGGCGATTCCCGAATGGATATGCGGTTTCTGGCCGATCGAATTCCGTGCAAACGGGGACGGCCCGACCGACACCCCGAGCGTACGTTCGTCTCCAATGGCCTGACCCCCCGCAAGACGGGCGTCCCGGGCCGCCCATTTACAGAGGCTCGTCATCTCTGCCGTCCCACCACCCCTGCTCACGGGACTCCGGACGCCGCAATCGGGGACGGGTTTAGGGAGACAAAAGTCTTGGGCTCTTGAGAACGCCGCGGATTTCATCCTGACTGGATAGTCGACACACCGACGTACATGATTCAATCAACTTAGCCCGATCACGAGCCGAAGGAGAGTTGGATGGACCCGATCGACCGCACCGTCCTGCCGATGCCCGACCCGGAGTTCAAGGGGAAGATCGGTCGCACTCTGGAGGACTCGAAGGCCGACTGGACCATGCTGGCACCGGTTCGTCCCCCTCTGGGCGCGCCCAACGTCCTGCTCGTGTTGATCGACGACGCGGGCTTCGGCAACCCCGGGACCTTCGGCGGCCCGGTTGAGACACCGAATCTGACGCGGGTTGCCGACGTCGGCCTGCGCTACAACCGCTTCCACGTCACCGCGGTCTGCTCGCCCACCCGGGCAGCGACCCTGACCGGCCGCAACCACCACTCGGTCGGGTTCGGCTCGCTCGGGGAGCTCCCCGGCCCGTTCCCCGGCTACATGGCCCAGCTGCCCAAGAGCTGCGCGCCCGTCGCGAAGACCCTCCATATGAACGGCTATGTCACCTCGGCCTTCGGCAAGTGGCACCTGACACCCGACCACGTGCAGGGCCCCGCGGGCCCCTTCGACCGCTGGCCGAACGCCTGGGGCTTCGACTACTTCTGGGGCTTCCTCGGCGGCGAGGCGGGCCAGTTCGATCCCGTGATCACCGAGAACAACACCACGATCGGCGTGCCCGAGGACGAGGACTTCTACTTCCCGGACGCGATGGCCGACAAGGCGATCGGCTGGGTGCGCGGGGCGCGGGCGCAGGACGAGCAGAAGCCGTTCTTCATGTACTTCTCGACCGGGTGCGCCCATGCGCCTCATCACGTCCCCAAGCACTGGGCCGACAAGTACGCGGGCCGCTTCGACGAGGGCTGGGACCGCTACCGCGAGGAGACGCTGGAGCGCCAGAAGAAGCTCGGAGTCGTCCCCGAGGCCACCGAGCTCACGGCCCGGCCCGACGAGATGCCGGCCTGGGACTCGCTCACGGACCAGCAGAAGAAGCTCTACGCCCGGCAGATGGAGGTCTACGCCGGCTATCAGGAGAACGCGGACTACAACGTCGGCCGGCTGCTCGACGCGTTGGAGGAGATGGGCGAGCTCGAGGACACCCTCGTGTTCTACATCTGGGGCGACAACGGCGCCAGCATGGAGGGCACGCCGACCGGCGGATTCAACGAGCTCATCGTCCACAACGGGATCACGCTCACCGAGGAGGAGCAGCTCGAGAAGATCGAGCAATTCGGCGGCCTCGACGCATGGGGCGGGCCGCTGACCTCGCCGCACTATTCCTCCTGCTGGGGCTGGGCCGGCAACGCCCCCTTCCAGTGGGGCAAGCAGCTCGCCTGCTACCTCGGCGGGGCCCGGGATCCGATGGTGATCTCGTGGCCGCGGCGGATCAAGGACAAGGGCGGGTTGCGGGAGCAGTTCACCCACTGCATCGACATCGCCCCGACGATCCTCGAGATCGCGGGGATCCCGGAGCCGGTGCGCGTGAACGGGATCGAGCAGAGGCCGATCGAGGGCACGAGCTTCGCCCATACGTTCACCGAGGCCGACGCCGAGGAGCGCCACACGCAGCAGTACTTCGAGAGCTTCGGCTACCACGGGATGTACAAGGACGGCTGGTGGGCGAGCTGCAAGCCGTTCAAGCTCCCGTGGGACATCACCCAGGAGACGCTGAGCAAGTTCGCACCCGGCGTCTATGACCCGGACACAGAGGAGTGGGAGCTCTACTACCTGCCGGACGACTTCTCGCAGGCCCGGGACATCGCGGCGGCGAACCCAGAGAAGCTCGCGGAGCTGAAGGCGCTCTTCTGGGAGGAAGCCGAGCGCTACAACGTGCTGCCGCTGCTCGGGGGATACAGCGTTTTCTTCGGCATCCTGCCGCCGATGGTCGGCCGGACGAAGTACCACTACCGCGCCGACGTGCAGAACATCGGCACCGGGATGATCCCAAGGATCTACGGGCACTCGTACTCGATCAGCGCCGACCTCGTGGTACCCGACGAGGGCGTTGAGGGCGTGATCGTCGCGGAGGCCGACCACCTCGGCGGGTTCGCGCTGTTCGTCGACGACGGGGTGCTCAAGCACACCTACTCGACGATGGGCGTCTACGTGTACACACAGGAGGCATCGGAGCCGCTGCCCGCGGGGAAGGTGAACGTCCGCATGGAGTTCGCCGCCGATGAGGCGAAGCCGGGCACGGGTGGTCAGGCGACGCTGTTCGTAAACGACTCAGAGGTGGCCAGCGGGCGCATGGAGCGCACCGTTTCGCTCCGTTTCAACGCCTACGCGGGCATGGACATCGGTCGCGACAACGGCTTGGTCGTGGACCGCAGCTACGCGGATCGCGCGCCCTTCCCCTTCACCGGGGAGATCGAGTTGGTCACCTTCGACCTCAAGCCGCACCTCACGACGACGGGCGAGGAGCACGAGGAGCTCGAGCTGCAGCTCCACCAGGAGCATCACCAGATGGCTGCAGCACACGGGGCAACCGCGTAACTACCGAGGTCGCAGCGAGAGGAGAAATGTCATGAGGCGGGAATTGAGCGTCTTGGCCGCCGCGTACAGCGACGACGAGGAGGCCGTGGGCGACTTCGAGGCGTTGAAGGCGGACCTCCCGAAGGCAGGCCGCCTAATGGACAGGTCGAAGGTGATCGTTCTCGCCACGAGCGACGCCCCGAATGAGGTCAACGTTGCACATACGGGCGGCGGCCCGATCGGGAAGCTGGTCGAGGTCAGGGCCGGGCGCGGTCTCAAGGGCCGGCTCGCGCCGGGGAACGCGGTGGTCATCGGGGTGATCGATCCCGGCATCGAGGGTGCAGCCTTGGAGGCGATCGCGCGCGCGCGGGGTCGCGCGGTGGTGCCCGTGGAGCAGGGGGATGGGGACGACGAGCAGACGGACAAGGAGGCGATCGGCGCGGCGCTGGGCATGGCGCTGGCGCAGGTCATGGAGCAGTGGACGCACCCCACTGCGTCCGCCGCGGCGATCCGGTCGCTGGCCGCGGCGAATGAAGCTGCTGTCACCTGATTCCCGAACGGAGGGCGCCCGGATTCACGCCTGGTGTTCGCGGCGACGCTCCCGTTGAGCCGCGGGCGGGCGCCCAACGCTAAATCAGGCGCGGCCCGAAGTTCTTCATCGACTCTCGCAGGTTGTTCTCCACGCTTCCAATCAAGCGCTGGGCCGCCGACTACCGGCGCGAGTGGCTATCCGGCGACCTGGCCTCGGGGCTCACGGTCGCCGCGGCGACGGTCCCCGCGGCACTCGCTTACGCCCAACTCGCCGGTCTTCCGGCGGTTTACGGGCTGTACGCCTCTGTCGTGCCCGCGCTGCTCTATGCAGTGTTCGGCACCTCGCGGCAGCTTCAGATCGGACCCGGGTCGACGCTCTCGATCCTGGTCGCCGCCAGCCTCGCCGGAGCGTTGTCCCCCTCCGACGCCCAGGACGCGGTCGTCGCGGCGGCCCTGCTGGCCCTGATCGCCGGCGCCCTCTTGCTCGCGGCAGGGCTGCTCCGACTCGGGTTCGTCGCCGACTTCCTCTCCGGCCCGGTGCTGACAGGGTTCACCGCCGGAGCGGCGCTGATCATCATCGCCAGCCAGCTGCCGAAGCTCCTGGGCATCGACGTCGACGCCGACAGCTTCTTCGACACGGTTTGGGAGGCGGGCTCCTCGCTCGGGGTGGCTAACGCGCCGACGCTGGCATTGGGCGGCGGGACCATCCTGCTTCTGCTTGGAATGCAGCGGTGGCTGCCGATGCTCCCCAGCAGCCTGATCGCGGTCGCGCTGGGGATCGCGGCCGTCTCGGTGTTCGACCTCCAGGCCGAGGGCATTGCCGTCGTCGGCGATGTCCCGGTGGGCCTACCGGGACTCGAGGTGCCGGGGCTCGACGGGATCAAAGACCTGTTCGGCGGCGCGGCGGCAGTCGCGCTGCTGGTCTACATCGAGACGATCGCCGTCTCTCGCGAGTTTGCAGCCCGACACTCCTACGAGATCGACCCCAACCAGGAGCTCGTCGCAACCGGCGCCGCGAACTTGGGGGCCGGATTGTTCCAGGGCTTTCCCGTTGATGGCAGCTTTTCGCAGAGCGCGCTCGCCGACTCGGCCGGTGCGCGCACACAGCTCGCGGGAGCGGTCACGGCGATCGCCGTCGCGATTGTGCTGGTGGCGCTGACCGGGCTGCTGTCGAACCTGCCCAGCGCCGTGCTCGCGGCGATCATCATCGTCGCGGTCCTGAGCTTGATCAAGGTCGGCGAGTTCCGCCGACTCTGGCGGCTGCAGCGCCGGCCCGACGGCGGCGCCCCTTGGCTCGCGGCGCGGGTCGACCTCGTCTCGGCCGCGGTGACCTTCGCCGGAACGCTCGCGCTGGGAATCCTCGAGGGCATCCTGATCGGTGTCGGGTTCACGCTGCTGGCGCTACTTCAGCGCGCCACCCGCCCGAACGTCGCGGCGCTCGGCCGCGTCCCGGGCGAGGACGCCTACCGCGATGTCGACCGCGCGCCCGAGGCCGAGACGGTGCCCGGGCTCGTGATCGTGCGCTGGGACGAGGAGCTGTTCTTCGCAAATGCCTCCCACTTTCGAGACCAGGTTCTGAGCCTGGTCGAGGCAGCGGAAGAACCGCGCGCGGTGCTGATCGATGCCTCCGCGATAACGAGCATCGACGTCACCGCCGCGGACATGCTGAGGACGCTGATCGGCGACCTCGAGGAGCGCGGGGTGGCAGTGTTGGCGGCGCGGACCCGTGGCCCGCTCCGAGACATGGTCGTCAGCGCCGAACTCGACGAGCTGATCCCTCCGGAGCGCCAGCTCAGCTCGGTGCGCGACGGCGTCGAGTACTACCGCTCCCACCCTCCCTGGGCGGGGATGAGCTGAAGTGACCGCTCGGCAGCGGCCCTATGCGCGAAGGTCAACCGTGATCGAAAGGATCTGAATGGACTGGGCGCTGACGATCGTTGCGCTGGCGCTGATCGCCGTCGCCGCCGTCTCGAGGCGGCTCTCCGGAACGCCGATCACGCCCGCGATCGTGTTCGTCTCCTTCGGGCTCCTGGTTGGCCCCCAGGGACCTGAACCGGCTCACCGAAGAGGTCGGAGGCGTGCTCAACGGGGTCACGTTCATCCTCTTCGGGGCGATCCTGCTCGGACCCGCGCTGGGTGAGCTGAGCTGGGAGCTCGCCCTTTACGCGGTCCTCAGCCTGACGGTGGTGCGAATAGTGCCCGTGGCGATCGCGATGCTGGGCTCGCACGCTCGGGTGCCGACGCTTGGCTTCCTCGGCTGGTTCGGGCCCCGCGGTCTTGCCTCGATCGTGTTCGCGGTGATCGTGATCGAGGAGTCCGCGCTACCTCACGAGCACCTGCTCGTGCTCGCGGTCTACCTCACCGTGGGGCTCTCGGTCTTCGCCCACGGCCTCACCGCCGCTCCGCTGGCCGACCGCTACGCCGATTGGTACGAGCGTCACCCGCGCGACAAGGCGCCGCCGATGGAGAGTGCCCCGGTCGAGGTAAGCCGGTTGCGACCGAGGTAGGCGCTCAATCCCACGGCGTGAGAGGGACGTGCCGAGAACCCGGGTGCCGGCGCCCGGGACGAGATCACGCTCAGCCTGCCCCCCGCCACCACGGCAAGCACCACGATCACCAGTTCTTGCCCGAGTGCGAGCCCAGCGAAGCGTTCCAGGTCGCGGCCGAGGCAGAGCCTTGCTCGCCTGCCGGCAAGGGGAATAGGATGGCATCGTGGACGACCGCGATTCGGAGCCGCCGTTCCCGAGCGACGGGGAGGAGGAGGAGACCGAGACCGGCGACGATCTCGTTGAACCAACCGACGAGGAGTCCCACTTCGCCGAGCCCCTTGACGACTACGAGCCGCGCGCGGAAGGCCCCTCTGGCCCCGACGACGATCATGGCAACGGAGGCGAGCGAAGCGACCAGGACAAGTGGCGGCGATTCGGATGGGCGGCGCTGATCATTCTCACGATCGGCGTCGGTTGGGCATTGATTCTCTCCACGATCCTGATCAATCGAAGCGGCGATCGCACCGCCGAGCTAATCTCCCTCTTCGAGCAGGGCCAGCAGCAGCGCGGGGCCATCCCGGCGGAGGCCTCGCAGAACCAGCAGACCAGGCGGGCCACCCTTGCGGCTCAACGGGAGCAGGCAGAGCTGTACCGGACGCAACAGGCGACTGAGCGCGCGAGTGCGTTCCAAAGCAACACCCAGGCCCGGCAGAACATAGCCAACACCGCTCTCGCCGACGCGCAGACTCGCCAGGCGAACAACCTAGCGGCGCTGGCCTCTATTCAGGCCCAGACGGCGCAGCGCCAGCTCGACCTCCCGCAGCCCTCCCTCCTCCTGCCGACGGACGCGCTCTCCCCCCCGCTGCCGACGGGCCAGGGCTTGAGCGAACTGCTGCAGACGAACGCGCAGCTCCAGCAGGCACTGCTCGAGGCGATCGACGACCTGACGAAGGCGATCAAGAAGCTGAGGGAGGAGCTCTGCCCGCGGCCGCCGTGCGGTCCACGGTAGACGCGCGATGGAGCAGGCGCGACCTGCATGCTGCGCGCCCGACGCGGACCGGGGCGCACCCCCCGCTCCGCCCGTCGAGATCACCGCTGGCCGCGATTCTGGCTCCACAGACGCAATGATCATGCTCTCCGGCGGCTCCTTCCTGTACGGCAGCGATGATCCGTGGGCCTACCCGGAGGACGGCGAGGGTCCAGTGCGCGAGATCTCGCTCGGCCCCTTCTGGGTGGACCGCCACGCCGTCTCCAACGATGCGTTCTCGGCTTTCGTGGAGGCGACCGGGTATGCGACGGAGGCGGAGCGGTTCGGGTGGTCATTCGTGTTCGCGGGCCTGCTTCCGGACGACTTCCCGCCTACCCAGGGTGTCGTCGAGGCCCCGTGGTGGCGCAGGGTGGACGGCGCCGACTGGAGCCACCCGCACGGCCCCCAATCGTCGCTCGAGGGACGGGGCGACCATCCCGTGGTGCATGTTTCCTGGAGCGATGCGCTGGCCTACTGCACATGGAGCGGCAAGCGGCTGCCGACAGAGGCCGAGTGGGAGTTCGCTGCCCGAGGGGGGCTTCAGGGCAAGACCTTTCCCTGGGGGGACGAGCGCGAGCCTGGCCGCGAGCATCGGATGAACGTGTGGCAGGGGACCTTTCCCACTAAGAACACCGAGGCTGACGGCTACTTCGGCACCTGTCCGGTGGAGGCCTTCCCGCCCAATGGGTATGGCCTGCGCAACATGACCGGCAATGTGTGGGAGTGGACGGCCGACTGGTTTGATTCCGCCTTTCGCCAGCGCGATCGTGTCCACGATCCCCGCGGCCCCGGATCGGGCACGCTCAAGGCCCAGAAGGGCGGTTCCTACCTCTGTCACGACTCCTACTGCCGCCGGTACAGGGTCGCTGCGCGGCAGGGGAATTCACCCGACAGCTCCACCGGCAATGTCGGGTTTCGCTGCGCGCGATCGATCCAATGAGCGAGGCGTTGGCTCCTGGGTGAGCGCTTCGACGTGCGGCTTGAGGCCTGAGCGCAGCACGCATTCGTTGCAGCCAGGAGAGCATAAATCGCCAGCAGGCGGCCGGTTCCGGGGTCCCTCGGCCGGAAGTGGATGCTCCAAGTGAGCTCGGTCTGATCGCCACTTGCTCGCAGCCGGATCTCGCCCGGGTGGCAGACGAACGGGGAGCCCTTCGTCACGCGGTATCGGTATGAGGTCGGCGGTTCGCAGGCCAGCACGTGTTCTGTGACGCCGCGTTGGGAAGCTTCAGGAGCCGGTCAGATCCGCGACCATTCCGCTCCGGCGCGCCGTCGACGGTCCGGCTGACTGAGCCGTGGTCGATCCACTCGCCCATGTTTTCGTGGTGTGTGATCGCAGCCCACGTGGCCCCCACGGGCGCGGCGATGCGCACGGACTCGACCGCACGCGTGTCGGCGTTCGGTCGCTTGCGCGTCGGTCGCGGGGTGAAGCCGAAGCGCCGACCGGACGCCGCGGATGTGCACAGCAGCTCGACCGAGAACTGCTGCCGGTCGTTCATGTCGGTGACTGCCGTTCCATACGGGCAGCCTCCGGTTCTGAACGTGGCTATCGCGGGCGCCGAGCGTCTCCCGTCGTCACGTTAGGCTCGCGTAGGTGCGAGTTCCGCGAGGCCGAAGGAGCCTGGGTCGGCGCGGTCTAGACCGCGAGCGGGTCATCCGAACCCTAACGTTCTGGCTGCGGCCTGCCTTCCTACTTCGTGTCGTCCATCGGTTCCAAAGGATTGCGGGGTTCGATCGCGCCCTGGCGCTGGCCTCCATCGCGCTGACCGCGCTGATCCCGCTCGTGATCATCAGCGGCGCGGTTCTGACGGAGATCGGGGCGGAGGACGCCGCAGACCGGATCATCGACCGCTACGACCTCACCGGGGGAGGGGCCGATGCGGTCGCGCAGCTCCTCTCACCTACCGACGACACGACCACGAGCGTCGACCTGTTGAGTGGGCTGTTCGTCCTGCTCGCGATGCTGAGCCTGACGCGAGCGGTGCAGCGGTTGGTCGAGCAGACGTGGGAGCTGGATGCGCTCAGCGTGCGCAATACGGGCAACGGTCTGTTGTGGGCGGGCGGCTTCATCGCGTATCTCGTGGCCGTAGGTTGGATCCACGCTGTCGCGGGCCGGGGGAGCCTCGAGCTGGGCGCATCCTTGCTGGTGCTCCCTCTGACCGCGGTCTTTTTTGTCTGGGGAGGTTGGATCCTCAGCGGGAAGCGGATCGACCGGTGGGACCTCCTGCCCTTCGGTGTGATCGGGTCGATCCTGATCGCCGCCTACTCGGTAGGCGCGACCGTCTACGTGCCCCACCTGTTCAGCTCCTACACCACCGACTATGGCGTTGTCGGCGCGGTCTTGGCGATCATCTCGACGCTGTTTTGCCTCATGCTCGTCGTTGTCGGGTCGGCGGCGCTTGGACGCGAGGTCGGCGACGAGCTCGAGCGAATTCGTCGCGGCGAGCGACCGCCTGATCACGAGGTCCGCCGCCAGTGGGACAACGTGGTCGGCGACGCGCGATCGCGCTGGCAGGTCGCTCGCGAGCGTATCGACTATCGCCGCCGTCGCAGAGGGTCGCAGTAGGCTCCGTCGTGCTTTTCTCGGGCCGGTCGAGCGTGCCAAGCTTGCTTGCTCCCCCGCAAGGGAGGCGTCAGGGGTGCACGACGCATGCGCCCTTTCCGGACGACGGGCCGGCGTTCTGGGCCGTCGGATGCCATCCACCCGGGCGACTACCCGGCCAACAAATCACGCGGGTCGGCGCAGCGCGGCTGGATGCTGCCCGCCTCGCCCGGAGCGCCGACCACGTGAAGATGCTGCCGGCGCTCAGATCAGACGGGAGAATGGGCATCCGCCGGAGCCGAAATGACCTCCGGCAGCATGCGCTCACCGGGGTGACGCTGGGACGGCTCGCCAGCAATGCGCTACGGAGGGCCGGCACATAGCCGGCCCGCCGTAGGCGCGTTAATCCCGGGCCTCGCGCTCGGCCTCCAGCTCGAGCTCGAGCGCGAACCCGAGCGCTCGCGCGAGGTTCCCGGCCGCCGCGGCGACGCGAGCCGTGCCCACCACCGGGGCGACGGCGGCGAGGACCCCGCGAACCTCCTCCTCCTCGACACCGACTTCGCCGGCTGCGCCGAGGTTCAGGAGGTATGAGGCGGGAGGGGCGTCGACCGCGACCAGCGCGCCGATCCGCACCAGCATCAGCGTACGCTCGTCGAGGCTTGATGCCTCCAGCGAAGCCACGGTCATCCGCTCGAGCAAATCGAGGATCGGGGTCTCGGACTGTTCGGTCATCGGGTGCTCCTTTGGTCGAGGGCCCGGCTGCGCGCCAAGGCCCGGTAGGTGGTCATCGCGTGCGAGCGCTCAGAGGCCCAGCACCTTCGCCTTCTCGCGCTCGAATTCCTCATCGGTGAGCACGTTCTGCTCGTGAAGCTGGCCGAGCTCCTTGAGTCGCTCGATCGCCTCGGCGCTCATGTCCACCCGCCTCGGCCGGCGGCGCCGGTGCGGCGGCGGCGCTGGGCGGGCGGCGGTGCGGGCGCGGCAGGTTGGGCCTCCGGCGGCGCGCCCTGCTGCTGCTTCGCGTCGTGGTGCTTCTTGGCAGCAACCGCGGCTCCGCCGATTGCGGCTGCGCGTCGTCTGCGCTGGCGTCTATTTGCCATCGTCATCCTCTCCTCTTCGGTATCTGACTTTCTGACCGATCAACGTCGGCTCCATCACCACTTCAGCTCGATCTCGAGCTCCCGCCCATCGGTCTCGACCTCGAGCTCGACCTTGAGCTGGACCTCGTCGGGGACGTGGACCGTCATCGCCATCCCGCCCTGGTCGAACTTGACGTCGTTGCCCTTCGCGAGCTGGCTGGCGAGCCTCCGGAGCCGGGTCACGACCTCCTTCCGGCTCACCGTTTCCTTCTGTTCGATCTCAACGACGTCCATGTGTTCCTCCTCGCTTAGCGGTGTCCATCTGTCACGTCATGCTCTCGCCGGTGCCTTCCGCCAGGCAGGCGGCGAAGTGCTTCTCCAGGCCTCCGGGATCGATCGTCCCGGCCGCGCCGATCGCGACGATCCGCGTCCGCGGGGCCTGTCTGGCCCCACTCGCCGTCAAGGGCGACGTCCACCCTCTTGCCCACCACCTGCAGCACCCCGCGACGCCCGGGCGCCTCCGCCGCGGCGAAGACGCCCTTGGCCCGGTAGACGTTCGCGGGCAGCTTCGCCGCCACCTTGCGCAAGGCGTCGATCGAGAGCGGTCGGTCGGTCTCGAAGCTCCACGATTCGAAGCGACGGTCATGACCGGCGTGCTCCGCGTGGTCGCAGCCCGGACCCGAGCAACCCGGGGAGTGGGCGGCTCGGTCGAACTCCGCGCGGTCAGGGTGGAATCTCCCGACGCCGAGCAGGACCTCGAGCGGGACGTCACACCTATGGGCCTCGAGCAGCCTGTAGCGGTGCAGGTGATCGTCGAGCCATGCCCTGATCCTCTCGGTCTGCTCGGGCCCGACGAGGTCGGTCTTGTTGAGGACCACCATGTCCGCCGTCGCGACCTGCCAGATCTTCAGCTCCATCTGCTCGGGAGCCGCGAAGACCTGCTCGGCGTCGACAACGCAGATGATGCTGTCGAGGCGGACCCGGTCGATCAGCGAGGCGTCGTCGACGAACGTGAGGGCGATCCCGGTCGGCTCGGCGACGCCGCTCGCCTCGAGCAGGATGTACTCGGGCCGCTCGGGCCGCTCGATGACCTCGATCACGGCCTGGGAGAGGTCGTCGCGGATCGAGCAGCAGACGCAGCCGTTTGCGAGGCTGATCACGTCGCTCTCGACATCGACCACGAGGTCGGCATCGATGTTGATCGAGCCGAAGTCGTTGACCAGTACGCCGACCCTCATTCCATGGTCCCCGTTGAGAATGCGGTTGAGCAGGGTCGTCTTGCCGGCGCCGAGGAAACCGGTGAGCACGGTCACCGGGGTGCGCCTGGCCCCGCGGGGATCCTGTTCGTGGCCGGAGCCCATGCCGCCGCCTAGTCCCGGCCGAAGCGGCTCTTGATCTTCTCGCCGACCTTCTGAGCGACCATCTTCGGGATCTCGATCTTGAACCCCCTCGGGAAGACCCGCACGATCTCGCGCTTGACGTCCTCCGGGTAATAGAGGTCCGGGTCGATCTCCTGCTCGCGGACGAACTCCTCCTGAACGTCGGTGACGTTGTGCCGGGGGTCGGGGAAATCGACGCTGAGATGCGTGGGACCGAGATCGAACAGCTCCTTGGCCTCGGAGGGGTTCGGCCGCGCCGGGCTGGCCGCCTCCGAAAGCGCCGCGTTGCGGGTCCAGACCGCCTCCTTGGTGACATTGACGACGACGCCGTCGGGGGCTCCGAACTGGAACAGGCCGTCCCAGTGCACCCGGATGCCGGCGAGGATCTCGGGCAGCAGGTCCTCGTCGAAGGCGGTGTGGGTGACCATCGCCAGCCTCGGGTTGACCCGCTTGGTCAGGTAGCCGACCGCGTAATGGACCGTGTGGGCGGTGTCGACCGTGTTGTTGGTGATCATCTGCGGCAGCCCCATCTTCAATTCCTGGAGCTTCGCCAGGTCGGGCTGGACCTCGGTGACGAAGACGTCGACGCCCTGCGCGAACTCGGCGGTGAGCTCGTCCGGGCGCCCGTCGCCGGTCCAGACGAACGAGAGGCCGTTCCAGTCGAGGCGGTAGGCGGAGGCCCCGTCCTTGGTGTGGGAGCGGCGCCAGTGACGGATCGTCACCCCGTCCTGGTCGTAGCAGATGCCGTTGTCGTCGCGAAAGTCGAACTCGTTGACCTCGACCTCGTAGCCGTCGCCAATTGGTGAGGAGTTGAAGCTGTCGATGTGCCAGTGGGCCATCTGCTTCATCCCGTCGACCATGGCCTGGGTGCCGTCCTCGGGCGTTCTGCCCGATGGGCCGTGCACCCGCAGCGGCTTCCAGCGGGCCGCCCACGGGGCGAAGGCGAAGAGGTAGGGCAGCTCGCCGTAGTGGTCGACGTGCAGGTGGGTGAGGAAGATGTCGTTGACCATCTGCAGCGGCACCTGCATCGCGAGGATGTTGCGCAGGCAGCCGGGACCGAAGTCGAAGAAGAAGCGCTTGCCGTTGCCGAGCTCGACCATGATGCAGGTGGCCGCCTGGTTTCTCCGCGGCGGGAACGGGCAGCTGCCGACGAAGGTGATCCGCATCTCGTCCTTGCCGAGTTCCTCCGACGTCGGGTAGTAGGTCGACCCGCTGCCGACGCTGTCGGTCGGCTTGTAGTACGGCGGCATCGTGATCCCGCCTCCCCCGACTCCTCCGTAGGGATTCATCGGTGGGATCTGCCCGTTGCCGTCTGACATCGCTTCCTCCTCGCGATTTCGCTTCCAGTCCGGGCCTGCTCGAGGCTCAAGCTGCTGGAGAGCAGTCTGCGCTCAACGGGGTCGGCACCGCAAGGGAGCGAGTACCCGCCGGGCGATGGTGGCCGCACCACAGCCGGCGGCATGGCAGCCCCATTGTCCGGCTTGGGCCGGCGTGCGACGGTCCGCTGATGCCGCCGGTGGGGACCCCAACAGGCGAGCGCGCTGGTCCACCATGATCGGGGGGGCCTAGATGGACTGGGCGTTGACGATCGTCGCGCTGGCGCTGATCGCCGTCGCCGCCGTTTCGAAGCGGCTGTCGGGAACTCCTATTACGCCCGCGATCCTGTTCGTCTCCATCGGGCTCCTGGTGGGCCCCAAGGTGCTCGACGGAATCGACATCTCGAGCACCAGCTCGACCGTGCGCGCGCTGGCCGAGGCGACACTCGCGTTTGTGCTCTTCTCAGACGCCTCGCGCATCGACTTCGGAAAGCTGCGACGCGAGATCTCGGTGCCCTTGCGTCTGCTCGGCATCGGGCTGCCGCTGACAATCGCGGTCGGAGCGCTCGCGGCGGGCGCGATCTTCGACGTGTTGACGGTCTGGGAGGCCGTCATCCTCGGAATCGTCCTGGCGCCGACCGACGCCGCCCTCGGCCAGGCGGTCGTCACTTCGCCGCGCGTCCCGGGTCGAATTCGCCAGGGGCTCAACATCGAGAGCGGTCTCAACGACGGGATCTGCGTACCGCTGCTATTCGCTGCCGTTGCCGCCGCGGACGTCGAATCGCACATCTCGCACGGGCGCAGCGCATCAGAGCTCCTGCTCGAGGAGATCGGCTACGGGATCGTCGGCGGGGTCGTCGGCGGGCTTCTGATCGGAGCCGTCGTCCTCTATGCCGGCCGCAGGGATCTGATCGAGGGCAGCTGGCGCCAGGTGATCCCGGCGGCCGGCGCGGCCCTCGCCTACGGCACCGCCGTGGCCCTTCACGGATCGGGCTTCATCGCGGCCTTCGTCGCGGGGCTGGTTTTCCGGGCGGTGATCAAACGCGACCCCGAGGACACGAACCGGCTTACCGAGGAGGTTGGAGGCGTGCTCAACGGGGTCACCTTCATTCTCTTCGGGGCGATCCTGCTCGGACCGGCGCTGGGTGAGCTGAGCTGGGAGCTCGCCCTCTACGCGGTCCTCAGCCTGACGCTCGTGCGAATGGTGCCCGTCGCGATCGGGATGCTGGGCTCGCACGCTCGTGTGCCGACGGTTGGATTCCTGGGCTGGTTCGGACCCCGCGGTCTGGCCTCGATCGTGTTCGCATTGATCGTGATCGAGGAGTCCCAGCTTCCCCACGAGCAACTGCTCGTTCTCGCCGTCTACCTCACCGTGGGGCTGTCGGTCTTCGCCCACGGCCTCACCGCCTCTTCGCTGGCCAACCGCTACGGGGATTGGTTCGAGCGCCATCCCCGCGACAAGCCACCGCCGATGGAGAGCGTCCCGACCGCGGTGACCCGCGCCCGCGGGTCGGTGCTCCAGTAGTGCACCTCGGCTCGCTAGTTGGTCTCGCGCTCGATCCGACCCGCAGCACGGTGAAGAGGGCCGAGCCTCGATGTCCCCGAGCCGTGGCGCGCAGACGTCAGCGCCTCGCTCGAGCCGATCGACCAGCTCGAGCGCCAGATCACCCCGCCGAGAGACGCACCGGGCGATGCCGCTGAGGCGCACGTGGCTGCAAGCTGTTGCCCCAGGCGTTGCCCCGGAGGCCGATCGGCGGAGCCGTGGTCGGTTCCCTCAATCGAAAAACCCCGCATTAGCGGGGCTTTCTCTGATGCCGGAGGAGGGAGTCGAACCCCGACGCTGAGAGGTGGGGCGGGTATGAACCGGACAGTTGCCTAGTCGGCTTCGGGCGCGGCCCGAGTCGTCCGCAGGGTTCGGGCGAACGCGTAGGACCAAGTCGCGACCAGGACCAAGGCAAGCAGCGTCGCGAGCAGCCAGGGCGCCGGACGGGCCCAGCCGACCGCGAGCGCGGCCGCCGCACCGACCAGCAACGCCACCGCGAGCGGGCGGTAAAGAGCGGCAAGTCTCCGGTAATCGACCAGGGTGACGATCGTCGGCACGAGCGCGATCAGCACGGCCGCGACCGAGCCGGCGAGTAGCCAGCTCGAGGGCTCGGGCGTGCGGGCGTCGGCGGCGTGCTCGATCAGGCTCACCATGCCGGCGCCCGCCGCCGCCACCGCGAGCGCGATCGGGAGTTGGCTGTAGAGCCACAGCCCGAGTGAGCCACCGTCCTGCCGCGGCAGCCGGCGCCCGACGTAGTCGAAGTAGGTCCACCAGAAGCCGAAGGCGATGCTGAGCCCGAGCACGCCCGTCGCGACCGTGCGGAAGTCGAGGTCCTCGACCGCCAGCATCCCGTCGACGACGCCGAGGACCACCTCGCCCAGGACGATGATGATGAACAGGCCGAAGCGCTCGACCATCGAGTGGGTGGCGCGAATCCCGAGCGAGTCGTCGGGAAATCGCAGCAGGTACACGACAACGATCGCGATCGAGCCGACGACGACGGCGGCCCAGACGGCCAGCCGCGCAGTGTCCTCCATGCCCGAGCTGGCGAGCAGCGCTGCGATTGATACCACGAGGCCGGCGAGGTAGCGGAGCGCCCCCGGCCGGTACACGGGACTGTCGGTCCGGTACACCGAGGCCCACTGCCAGAGGAGGACCGCGAGCAGCACCGTGTAGGTGAGCGCGAACGGCTCCCCGTCGGTGCTCGCTGCGTGCCCGGTGAAGACGGCGAGCACGGTGAGGATCCCCATCTGCAAGAAGATGAACGAGCGGTTGCGACCGTCCTCGCGGCCGTGCAGCTCGTGGAACTGGGCGCCGTTGAACCAGCCGATCCAGATCAGTCCGAAGACGACTGCGAAATCGAGCACGCCCGACCATGAAACATCCTCGGCCAGCGTGTGCGCGATCTGGCCGACAAGCACCACGTAGACGAGGTCGTAAAAGAGCTCGAGGAAGCTGACCGTCCGGTGCTCGATCACCTCGCCGTGAGGCCGTGGCGGCCGCAGGAACCAGCGACGCAGCCCCGCACGCAGCGTCATGGGTGGACCGGCGTCCGCTCGAGTGCGCTCGGTCATCTCGCGTGCCTCCCGGATAGCTCGGACAGCGGAACTGTATGTCGTCCCGATCGCCCTCAGCTCGGGGCTGAGCGCTCTCGCTTCGCACGCGGAAGTGGATGTTGTGTTGAGCAACCGGCGCCGATATCGTTGCCCGATGCGGACAGGGCTCACCCCCGAGGATCTCGGCACCTTCCTCGATGAGCCGTTGGTGGCGGTGTTAGCCACCCTGCGTGCCGACGGGAGCGTCCTCCTTTCCCCCGTCTACCACGAATGGCGCGAAGGCGGGTTCAACGTCTGGGTCGAGGTGAGCAATGCGAAGGCCCGGCACCTGCGGCGCGATCCCAGAGCGACGATTATCGTCGCCGAGTCCGATCCGCCGCTGCGCGGGGTCGAGGTCCGAGGCTCGGCGCGGTTCATCGACGAAGGCGTCACCGAGACCGGGCGCCGCATCGCAGCCAGATACTCCGGTGATGACGAGGCCGCGGCCGAGGCTGAGGCCGTCCGAGGCGTCGACGTCATCGTCCGGATCGAGCCCGGCGACATCCGGGTCTGGGATTTTGCCGATGAGTTCGAATCCGACTAGGAGATCGCCTACCTCAAAGAGGAGCTGGCCTAAGCGCACGATCTTCCTGTGCCGCCCGTCGTAGGAGGCGGCGCCTACCGAGGGCGCCACGACCGAAGCCCCGACGGGTTCCGTCAGGGCTTCGGTCGTTGGATTTCTTTGCGCGCGACTATGCAGCCGCGCCGACGTCGGCTTGCGCCGCGGCGATAACCAGCTTCGCCGCGGCCTCGGGCTGCGAGACCATCGAGGCGTGCGAGGCCGGCACCTCCTCGATCGTCGACTCCGAGCGCTCGGCCATGAACCGCTGTGTCGCCTGAGGAATCGCCTTGTCCTCGGTGCCGAGCAGATACCACGACGGGACCGACTTCCACGCGGGTGGTCCCGACTCCGCGCCGAGTGCCGCGGCGCTCCACGGGCGCAGGGCGGCCGCCATCACGCGCGCCGTGCCGTCGTCGACGTCGCCGGCGAAGATCTCGGGGAATTTGTCCTGGTCGAGATAGAGGTCGACGCCTTCAGAGCCGTCGGGGCTCGTAAACGGCACTTCCTGCAGCCCGGTCGGAACCAGGCTGCCCTCGTTTAGCTCCAAGAGCTGTCCGATGCTCTCCCCTTCGTCGAGCGCCCAGCCGGCGAGGTACACGAGCCCGACGACCTGGTCGTTGCCGGCTGCGGCATTCGTGATGACCGCTCCGCCGTACGAGTGGCCCACGAGCACGACGGGGCCCTCGATCGTCTTCAGCAGGTCAGCGAGGTACTGCGCGTCGCTTTGCAGCCCTCGCAGCGGGTTCGCAAAGCCGATTGTGCGGTAGCCCTGGTCGTGCAGGACGCGGATGACGCCATCGAAGCCGGTGGCATCTCCCCATGCACCGTGGACAAGGACGACCGTCGGCTTGGAGCCGTTGCCGGTGCTGTCCATGTTTCCTCCTTGAGTGTTGATGGCCCGCCCACTGGCCAGCCTAGCTCGCCACCCTGAATTTGCAAGGGGCTCCTTTCTTTGGGGACCCCTGCGCATAGGCGAGTCCGCTCCCGCTCTATGCGACGAGGAGGAGCCGGGTCCGCTGCTCCGCCCGCGGGGACCGGGCGCGCGCCATCCATGCAGGATGCCCGCAGGGTGTTGCCTCAGGTGTTGCCCCAAGGGTCGATTTCAGCGTTGGGCCGGTCGTCTTAGCGAAGCGAAACCCCGCATTAGCGGGGCTTTCGTGCGATGCCGGAGGAGGGACTCGAACCCCCGACACGCGGATTATGATCGGGGAAAGTGGGGAGGATCTGGCTTATTCAAGCGGCTTAGAGGTGCTGCTAGGGCCTCCGAGTTACGCACGAACTGATGAGTTCGGTGCACGGCTGGGTGCACGGAGGCGGCCGAAGCGGAAGCAACGGAGGAAGGCCGAGTGGGGTTAGCAGTCTGGCCGCCCGCGCGAGGTCAACTGAGACGTCGAAGCCGTCACCTGAACAATCATGGTCAACCAAGATCTCGAGCAACTCGCCGACCTCGCGCTCCTGGACGAGGGGATGACGCGTTGAGCGACGAGGACATGGGAACCGTCCTCACCCTCCAGAGCGATATTCCCGATGAGGCTCCGGGCGCTACTTGACCTCGACCTCGCCTCGTTTGGGCCGCGCGCCTATCTCGTTCGGGTCGCCGACGAGGGGCGGTGGATTGACGTTCTCGATGAGTAGCCCGCCCCGAGGTCGCGCGCGGGCGCCGCGTCCCCGGGATCAGGTGACCGTAGATCCGAAGGGTGAACCCAGCCGCGCCCCCGGCCGTGTCAGCGACGCGGCACTTGATCGACTTCCCGGGTGCCCGCCCGACCCGCCGACCTCGGCGCCCGACCGATGGATTTCTGACCCTCGACGTATCTCTGCTGTCGAAGGGGCGATGTCCCGCCCCGGAAAACGACCAGAAAACGAGGACCAGATGACCATGAATATGCCCCCGACCGTGTCGCCGCAGGAGTGGAAGGCCGCGCGCGAGGAAGTGCTTGTCGAGGAGAAGGAGCTGACCCACGCCCGCGACGCGCTGGCCGCCAAGCGCCGCCGCATGCCGAGGATGGCCGTCGAGAACGACTATGAGTTCGAGGGCCCGAACGGCCCCGCGAGCCTGCTCGACCTGTTCGAGGGGCGCCGGCAGCTGATCGTCTACCGCTTCTTCTTCGAGCCGGGCGTCCACGGGTGGCCCGACGGCGGCTGTCCCGGCTGCTCCTGGATTGCCGATCAGATTACGCACCCCGCCCATCTGAACGCCCGCGACACCACGATTGCGCTGACTTCGCGCGCCCCGCAGCCGGACATCGAGCGCTGGAAGGCGCGGATGGGCTGGGAGATCCTTCCGTGGTACACGCTGACCGACGACTTCGACGCCGACTTTGACGTCGGCGAGTGGCACGGCACCAACGTCTTCTATCGCGACGACAACGATCGGATCTTCCGCACGTACTTCGTCGACGGCCGCGGCGACGAGGCGCTGGGCGGTATCTGGGCGTACCTCGACATCACCGCGCTCGGGCGCCAGGAGGACTGGGAGGACTCGCCGGAGGGCTACCCACAGACCCCGGCCAATCTGTGGCTCAGGCGCCACGACGAGTACGACGCGCCGGCCGGCTCGGAGGCGGCCGAGACGATGGCCGTGCAGGTCGAGCGTGGCCGGGCCGCGGGGCAGACGAAGAGCGGGGGCTGATGTTCGCCCACGTCGGAGGCGTGCCGGTCGAGGAGGCCCTGCTGCCGTTGGTCAGCGGGGCCTCCGCCGCGCTACTGCTGGCGCGTGCCTGGCTCGTTTCCCGCCTGCGACGAGGACGCCGATAGTCGCCCGGCCCTTTCTTCCGGCCGAGCGATGGATTTCCGGCCTTCGCTGGATCTCTGTTCATAAAGCGGCAGTTCCGCCGCCGAACGACCGGAAAGCAGAAGCCAGATGAGCTCGGAAACCACTCAGACACGCAAGAAGAAGACGACCGCCTGGGTGGTCGCCCTGACCGCGATCGGCTCGCTGATGGCGGCCCTCGACACGCTGGTGGTGTCGACGTCACTGAGCACGATCCGTCTCGATCTGGGCGCCTCGATCGAGGACTTGGAGTGGACGGTCAACGCCTACAACCTGAGCTTCGCGGTGTTGCTGATCACAGCCGCCGCGCTCGGCGATCGCTACGGCCGCCGGGCCTTTTACGCGGCCGGGTTGGGCCTGTTCGCCGCGGCCTCGGCGGCGGCCGCGCTCGCGCCCAGCGTCGGCTTCCTCGTCGCGGCCCGGGCAGCCCAGGGGGCCGGCGCGGCGCTGGTGCTGACGCTGGGGCTGACGCTGCTGACCGCTGCCTTCCCGCCCGAGAAGCGAGGAGCGGCGATCGGCCTGTTCAGCGCGGTCACCGGGATCGCGGTCGCGCTCGGCCCGCTCGTCGGTGGCGCGATCGCCGAGGGCATCGACTGGACGTGGATCTTCTGGCTCAACGTGCCGATTGGCCTGGCCGCGATCCCGCTCGTGCTCAGGAAGATCGAGGAGAGCTACGGCGGCGACACCGGCCTCGACATTCCCGGCCTGGCGCTGATCAGCGCGGGCGCCTTCGGGCTGGTCTGGGGCCTGGTGCGCGGGAACTCCGTCGGTTGGGACAGCCTCGAGATCATCGGAGCGCTCGCGGCCGGCGCGGTGCTGGTGGCGGCGTTCATCGCCTGGGAGCTGCGGGCGTCGGAGCCGATGGTGCCGATGCGCTTCTTCCGCTCCCGCGCGTTCTCGGCGGGCAACGCGGCGATCTTCTTCACCCTCGCTTCGCTGTTCGGCGCCGTCTTCTTCTTCGCGCAGATGCTGCAGACGGCGCTCGGCTACGGACCGCTCGACGCGGGCCTGCGGCTGATGCCGTGGACCGTCACCTTCATCACCGTGGCCCCGGTCGTCGGCAACCTGGTGGACCGCGTCGGCGAGCGTCCGTTCATGGTCGCCGGGCTGTCGCTGCAGGCGGTGGCGATGGGATGGATCGCGCTGATCGCGGACTCCGGGCTCACCTACTCGGAGTTCCTGCTTCCGTCGATCCTCGCCGGCGTCGGGGTCTCGATGGCGATCCCCGCGGCGCAGAACTCGGTGGTCGGCTCGTTCTCCGTCGAGGACATCGGCAAGGCCGCCGGCGCCAACAGCATGATGCGCGAGCTCGGCGGCGTCTTCGGGATCGCGGTGGCCGCCGCGGTGTTCGCCGGCGCCGGCAGCTACGCGTCGTCCGACGCGTTCCTCGACGGGTTCGCGCCCGCGGTCGCCGTCCTCGCGGGGTTCTCGGCGCTCGGTGCGATCGTCGCCCTTGCCCTGCCGGGCCGACGTCCGACGGCCGAGTCCCTCCCCGTCGGTCCGGTCCCGGCGTTCGAGAGCGCGGGCGGAAGCTGATCACACTGTGATGACCAGACGATGACGCCGCTTCGCTCCAACCCGGTCGTCCACCTCGAGCTCCACACGGCTGACCTGCCGCAGGCCCGCGACCTCTACGCGGAGCTCTGCGGCTGGCGGCCGGAATGGATCGAGACCCGGGCCGGCTCCTACCTCTCCCTCGAGCTCGGCGACGGGCTCGAGGGCGGCATCGTCGAATGCCCTGTCCGGGGTCCGCTCTGGTTGCCGTACGTCGAGGTCGACGAGATCGCCGAGGCCACCGACCGGGCCCGCGAGCTCGGCGCCTCCGTCCTCCTGGAGCCCCGGGAGGGCCCGGCCGGATGGCGAAGCGTGGTCCGCACCGCCGTTGGCGGCGAGCTCGCCTTCTGGCAGCCGAAACGGAGAACGTCGTGAACGACGCCCGGCTGCTCGAGGCCGCCCGTGCGCGGCGATGAGGATGCCTTCGCTCGGCTTGTTGAGCCCCACCGCCGCGCCCTGCACGCCCACTGCTACCGGATGCTCGGCTCGGTGGCCGACGCCGAGGACGCGCTCCAGGACGCGCTGCTGAACGCCTGGCGAGGGCTCGCGAAGTTCGAGGGGCGAAGCTCGCTGCGCTCGTGGCTGTACACGATCGCGACCAACGCCTGCCTGCGAGCGATCGAGCGGCGGCCCAAGCGGGTACTGCCGATCGACTACGCGCCCGCCGCAGACCCCCACGACGGCCTGGCCGAACCCCTGGTCGAGTCGGTCTGGGTCGAGCCCTATCCCGACGAGCGGCTCGGCCTCGAGGACGGGCTCGCCGGTCCGGAGGCGCGTTACGAGCAGCGCGAGAGCGTCGAGCTCGCCTTCATCGCGGCGCTCCAGCACCTGCCGGCGCGCCAGCGCGCCGTGCTCATCCTCCGCGACGTGCTCGGCTTCTCGGCGCGCGAGACGGCCGGGGCGCTGGAGATGTCGCCGCCCGGTGTCGACAGCGCCCTGCAGCGCGCCCACAAGGCGGTGGACGAGCGGCTTCCCGAGCGCAGCCAGCAGGCGGTGCTCGGTTCGCTCGACGACCAGGGCCTGCGCGAGGTCGTCGACCGCTACGTCGACGCTTTCGAGCGCGCCGACGTCGACGCCGTCGTCGAGATGCTCGCCGCCGACGGCGCGTTCACGATGCCGCCCCTGCCCACCTGGTACCGCGGGCGCGAGGCGGTGGCCGCCTTCCTGAAGGGCCATGTGCTGGCGAGCGAAAACCGCTGGCGCCTCGTGCCGGCTCGGGCGAACGGGCAGCTGGCGTTCGGCAACTACCGCTGGGACGAGGAGCGGCAGAGCTTCCTGCCGCGCAGCATCTCCGTGCTGACGCTCGAACGCGAGGAAATCGCCGAGATCACCACCTTCCTCGGTCCCGAGCTGGTCCCGCTCTTCGGGCTGCCGGACGAGCTCCAGCCCTAGCGATGGATTTCGAACCCTCGGCGCATCTCCACTGACAGAGCGGCAATTCCGCCGCCAGCGAGTGAGGAGAACGAGCATGGAACTGGTGAAGGACAAGGTCGCGGTGATCTACGGAGCCGGAGGTGCGGTCGGCGGCGCCCTCGCACGCGCCTTTGCGTCCGAGGGGGCGGAGCTCTTTCTAACGGGGCGCAAACCGGGACCCGTCCAAGCGGTCGCCGAGGAGATCGTCGCCGCCGGCGGTTCCGCCGAGGCGGCTGGGGTCGACGCGCTCGACGAGCAGGCGGTGGACGAGCATCTGCGGTCGGTGGTCGACAAGGCGGGCCGGGTCGACATCTCGTTCAACGCGGTCGGGATCCCGGACACCGACATCGTGGGCGTGCCTCTGGTCGAGCTGGACCTCGAGCAGTTCTCCTTGCCGATCACGGCCTACACGACGTCGTACTTCCTGACCGCGCGCCTGGCGGCCCAGCGGATGGTTCCGAACAAGTCGGGGGTGATCATGACCGTCACCGCACTCCCCTCCCGAACGGGCACGCCATTGAACGGGGGCTACGGTCCGGCACAAGCCGCCAAGGAGGCGCTCACTCGAGAGCTTTCCGCCGAGCTCGCGCCGCAGGGCATTCGGGTGGTCGGTCTGCGGCCGCACGGGATGCCGGAGACGGACTCGCTGAAGGAAGTCTCCGACGCCAAGGCCAAGGGATCGGGCAGGACCTGGGAACAGTTCCAGGAGCTGGTCGCACGCACGACCCATCCGCGACGGGCTATGAGGCTCGAGGAGATGGCCAACATGGCGGCCTTCATGGCTTCAGACAAGGCGAGCGGGATGACCGGAACCACCGTCAACCTGAGCATGGGGACCCTGGACGACTAGAGGTGCCACCCTGCCGAGGCGGATGATCGACGCCGCCGAGCTGCGCGAGCTGTGCCTGGCCTTCCCGGGATCGGCCGAGACGTTCCCCTTCGGCCCGAAGACATCGGTGTTCAAGGTCGCCGGCAAGATGTTCGCCCTCTCCCAGCTCGCCGAGCCTCCGCTCCGCGTCAGCCTCAAGTGCGAGCCGCAGCTCGCCGAGCAACTGCGCGCGACCTACCCGGCCGTCATCCCCGGTTACCACCTGAACAAGCAGCACTGGAACACCGTGACCATCGACGGCTCCGTCCCCGAGTCGGTGATCAGGGACATGATCGAGGACTCCTACGACCTCGTGGTGAGCAAGCTCCCGAGCTCCCGTCGACGTGCGCTGCGCTGGGATCCCGGACACAAGTAGTCCCGGTGAGCAATGGATTTCGGCCACCCGCCGTATCCCTACTGACAGCGCGGCAATCCCGCCGCCAAACGAGTGAGGAGACGGAACCACGGAGCGAACGCCGATCAACCCGGTGTCCTGGTCCATCGATTTGGGATTCGACCAGGCCGAGCTCGTCAAGGTCACCGTCGGCTGCTTGTCTGCAGCGCGCAGGACGCGATGGACGCCCACGGCGCAGCGCAGCATCTGGGCGACATGGCCGCCCAGCTCGAGCTGTCCCTCGACCACCTGGAGGCGGTCTTGGCCGCCGCCGACATGACCCTCGCCAACGTCGTGCGGCTCAACATGTACACGACCGACGTCGACGAACTGTTCAAGAACAACGCGGTCATCATGGAACGCTTCGGGGAATCGCGCTACGCGACCAGCGTGCTGGGCGTCGCCCAGCTGCCGGCCCAGTTCCTGGTAATGCTGGAGGCAACCGCAGCTGACTAACGGCGGCGCCGTCTACGAGAGCCTCCGCGCACCGCCCGTCCCTTGCGCGCCCGTCTTGAAGGTCCCCGAGGCCCGTTCTTCCTTGAGCAGCGTCCTTCGTTTGAGGGGTCGACCGCCTTGCCGGAGGGCGGCGGGCGCAATGTGCCTCCGTGCGGAGGGCGTGCACGGTGTTGCCGTAGGCGTTGCCCTAGTGGCGATCTCTCGGCCTGAGTCGATGATCCGCTGCGGGCGTAATAGGCCCAATTTGCGGGGATTTCTGCCGATGCCGGAGGAGGGACTCGAACCCCCGACACGCGGATTATGATTGTGCGCCGCGGGCTTCGGCTCTCTGCGGCTGATCGACGAACTCCCTGCTAACAGGCGTCTTCTACCGATTCTTGGGTGTAGCCGATTCGCGGCTATTTCTGGACCTTGTGTTGACCCGGTGTTGACCCCGGGCCGCCCCGCTCTGCTGCTGCTCGCGCGAAGGAGCAGCGCCGACTCAGCCTGGGCGAGGCCCCCGGATTGGGACCTCGCCCGCTCGGTCGGTTAGGCCAGCGCGCGCCTGATGTAATCGATCGCCTGAGCGATTGCGGCGCCGGCGGCGTTCGTGCCACGCAGCGGGTTGAGCATCACGAAGTCGTGGATGATGCCCTCGTAGCGCGTCGCGGTGACGTCGACGCCGGCCTCGCGCAACTTGCTGGCATATGCCTCGCCCTCGTCACGAAGCACGTCCGCCTCGCCGGTGATCACCAGCGCCTTCGGGAGCCCGGCGAGATCGTTCGTCGTCGCGCGGAGCGGCGAGGCCGTGATCTCGGCGCGCTCGTCCTCGTCCGTCGTGTACTGGTCCCAGAACCACTCCATCATGTCCCGCCGGAGGAAATATCCCTCGGCGAACTCGTGGTAGGAGCCGGTGTCGAAGCTCGCGTCCGTCACCGGGTAGAACAGCACCTGGGCCCTGAGGTCCGGCCCCGAGCGCTGCTTGGCCATCAGCGTCAACGCGGCAGTCATGTTGCCGCCGACCGAGTCGCCCGCGACAGCGATCCGCGCGCCATCGAGGTCCTGCTCCGCGCCGTGCTCTGCGACCCACTCGAGCACCGAGTAGATCTCCTCGATCGCGGTCGGGTAACGCGCCTCCGGCGAGGGGCTGTAATTGGCGAATACGACCGCGGCGCCGGTCCCGACGGCGAGCTCGCGAACCAGGCGGTCGTGGGTGTGGCTGTTCCCGACCACCCAGCCGCCACCGTGCGTATAGAGAATCACCGGCAGCAGCCGGCCTTGGGCACCCTTGGGACGTAGGATCCGGATCGACACCGCACCCGACGGGCCACCGGGGATGGTGGTGTCCTCGATCTCGACATCGGGCTTTTCGACCTCCCCGGATTGCACCTCGTCGACGGTCTTTCGGCCCTCGACGGGCCCGAGGTCGAACAGGTACGGGGGATCGGCGGTCGCGGCTGCGAACTCATGAGCTGCAGATTCGAGCACGACTGTGGTGGTGTTGGACGTCACTGGGTTCTCCTTTCGCTTTGCATGTTTCGTGGCGTGCGGGCTCGGTCAGCCGCCTAGGTGGCGAGACCTGCCTTCGGTGGCCGGCACCGGCGACGAGCGCGACCTTGTCCTTTAGTCCTCCCATTGCCTGGCTACCTCGTGTCTGATTGGGAGGGGAGCGGCGGGACGTACGCGGGAACCTTCCCTTGGTCGGTGACCCGCTCGGCGCGGTCCTCCCGGCCGCCCTCGAGCGACACGTTCGGTATCGCGCGGTCGAGCCAGGCGGGCATCCACCAGGCGCGGTCGCCGAGCAGCGCCATCAGCGCCGGCGAGATGACCATGCGCACGACGACCGCGTCGATGAGGATCGCGGCGCCGAGGCCGAGGCCGAACATCTTGATCACGACGTCGCCGCCGGGAATGAACGCCAGGAAGACCGAGGACATGATCAGGCCCGCGACGAGGACGACCTTCGCGATCCGCGAGAGGCCGCGGACGACGCTCTCCTTCGGCGAGTCGCCCTCGAAGTACGCCTCGCGGATGCGGCTGAGCAGGAAGACGTTGTAGTCCATGCTCAGGCCGAACAGGATTGCGAACATCATCAGGGGGACGAAGGAGATGATCGGCACGTCCTCGCCGACGCCGAGGAGCGACGCGCCCCAGCCCCACTGGAAGACCGCGACGATGACGCCGTAGGCCGCGCCGATCGACAGCAGGTTGAACACCGCGGACGCGAGCGGCACCCAGATCGAGCGGAACACCGCGATCAAGAGCAGGATCGAGAGGCCGATGACGATGGCAATGAAGAGCGGCAGCCGGCTCGCGATCTTGTCTGAGAAGTCCTCGAATCCCGCGGTCTGGCCGCCGACGTAGACGTTGAGGTCCGAGCTCTCGGTGGCGGCGGGGATGACGTCGTCGCGCAGGTGCCGGACGAGGTCCGACGTGCTGGCGTCCTGCGGGGAGGTCGTCGGCGTCGCCTGGATGATCGCCGCGTCGCCGGCGCGATTCGGGCTCGCCGGAGCGACGAACGCGACCCCGTCGGTGTCCTCGAGCGCCGTCCGGAAGCGTTCGAGCTGCGCGTTGTCGAGCCGCCGGCCGGTCTCGCTGTCGACCGCGAGCAGCAGCGGGCCGTTGAAGCCCGGGCCGAACGCCTCGGTTAGCTGGTCATATGCGACGCGCTGGGTCTTGTCCTCCGCCAGGTTGCCGTCGTCCGGCTGGCCCAGGCGCAAGTCGGTGAGCGGCAGGGCGAGCACGACGAGCAAGAGGCCGCCGGCAACGACCGGGACCCACGGGCGCCGAACGAGGATCCGGCCCCACCGCTCGAACCCCACGGACCGGGCGACGCGCGAGGGGTCTTTCGGATGGAGCCAGCGGGCCGCCGCGCCGGCGAAGATCGGCAGGATCGCGATCGACGAGACGACGACGAAGGCGACGGCGATCGCCGAGCCGACGCCCATCTTGCCGACCAGCGGGATGCCGACGGCGAGCAGGCCGGCGATCGCCACCATGACGATGAGCCCTGCCGCCACCACCGATACGCCGGCAGTGGCGTTCGCGCGCGCGGCCGCCTCCGGCGGGGAGTCGCCTGCGGCGAGCTGCTCGCGGAACCGGCTGAAGACGAGCAGCGCATAGTCGATGCCGGCGCCGAGGCCGAGCATGATCGCGATCGTCGTCGCGAACTCGGGGATGCCAAGCGGCTCGGAGACGGCAGCGAGGACGAGCTGGCTGATCAGGACGCCGGTCAGCGCGCCCAAGAGCGTCACGGCCATCGCCGTAAGCGAGCGGAACAGGACCGTGAGCAGCAGGATCGCGATCGCGATGCCGGCGAGCTCGCCGACCGGCACCTCCGGCTCGGCGGCAATGTCGATCGGCTGGCCACGCAGCTCGAGGCGGGCGCCGCCGTCCTCGGCCCCGCGCGCGGCCTCCTCGAGCGCCTCGCCGTGCTCCTTCTCGAGTTCTGTCGGCTGGATGTCGTATTGGACGGTCGCGAACGCGGTACGCCCGTCCTCTGACAGCGATCCGCCATCGGCGACGAGCGGGTCGGTGACCGACGTGACGTGGTCGAGGCTGCCGACCTTGTCGAGCGCGGCCTCGATCGCCTGGCGCGGCTCGGGGTCGGTGAGCCTTCCGGACGTGATCGTGAAGACGGCCTGGGCCGTGACGCCGGACGCGGCCGGGAATTTGTCCTCGAGCAGGTCCTGCGCCCTCTGGGAATCGGTTCCGGGAACCGAGAAGTCCTCGGCCGCGCTCCCGGTCTGCGAGCCGAGGGCGACGCCGATCAAGACGATGGCAGCCAGGAGACCGACGAGGCCGCGCTTCCAGCGGCGGGAGAGGGTTCGGGCGAGAGAGGCGAGGAGCGTTGACACGGGTTAGGCCTTTCGTTGTTGCGAGCCCGTTGGACTTTGGTCGGACATGCCGACGAGCTTGGCTTAGCTGCTCCGGGGTCGCGCCCGTGGAAACCCCTGGTTCGTCCACTGGTCTAGAGGGAGGCGCCGGCCTTCGCCTCCTGCTCTGCGTCGAACGTCGGCGCGGACCGCCGGCGAGCTCGTAAGCCTCCGTATGCTCGAGCGTCTCCCGTTCCAATAGGACACTGGCCGGGGCGTCGAGGGGCGCGCTCAGCGAGCCAAGTGGGGTTATCGTTGGCCCATGCCCAACGACCGGGGGTTTCGCGACCGGCTGAGCGAGCGCGAGACGCTCGAGGGGCTTCTGCGGGACGCGCGCGGTGGGCGGAGCTCCGTCCTGGTCGTCAGGGGCGAGGCGGGGATCGGCAAGTCGGCGTTGTTGCAGGAGGTCGCCACACAGGCTTCTGGTTTCAATGTCGCTCAGATCGCCGGGGTCGAATCGGAGATGGAGTTGCCGTTTGCGGGACTCCATCAGCTCCTCGCACGGATGCTCGGCCGGCTCGACGGCCTGCCGCCACCGCAGGAGCGGGCCCTGCGTGTCGCCCTCGGGCTCGCGTCCGGGGATCCACCCGACCGTTTCCTCGTGGCGCTCGGGACCCTGACCCTCCTCGCCGGGGTCGCCGACGAAGAGCCGTTTCTCTGCATCGTCGAGGACGCCCAGTGGCTGGACGAAGCCTCTCGCCAGGTACTCGGGTTCGTGGCCCGGCGCCTCCTTGCGGAACCCGTCGCGCTCATGTTCGCCGTGCGCGAGCCCGGCGCGGCGGCGGAGCTGAGCGGCCTGCCGGAGCTTCTCCTCGACGGGCTGGACGACGAAGATGCGCGCGCCCTGCTTGCGACCGTCATCCCCGGCCGCCTCGACGACCGCGTTCGCGACCGGATCGTCGCCGAGACCCGGGGGAACCCGCTCGCGCTGCTGGAGCTCCCGCGAGGGCTTTCGACCGCCGAGTTGGCCGGGGGGTTCGGGATGCCGGATCTGGTCCCGCTGTCGGGCAGGATCGAGGAGAGTTTCGAGCGCCGGCTCGACGAGCTGCCCGAGCAGACGCGGCTCCTGCTCCTGGTCGCGGCGGCGGAACCGGCTGGAGATCCTGCGGTCATGTGGCGCGCCGCCAAGCGGCTCGGGATCCCGAACGCGACGATCGCGCCCGCGACCCAGGACGGCCTGCTCGACGTCCGGGCGAAGGTTCGCTTCCGGCATCCGCTGGTGCGGTCGGCCGTCTATCGGTCGGCGTCGGAGGGCGAGCGCCGGAGCGCGCACGCAGCGTTGGCGGAGGTGACCGACGCCGGTCTCGAACCGGATCGCCGTGCCTGGCACCGCGCGCACGCCGCTCAGGGGCCGGACGAGGAGGTCGCCGACGAGCTCGAGCGGTCCGCCGACCGCGCGCAGGGCCGCGGCGGCTTCGCCGCGGCGGCGGCGTTCCTGGGCCGCGCAGCCGACCTGACCGTCGATCCGGCCCGCCGCGCCGAACGCCTGCTCGCCGCAGCACAGGCCAGCCTGCAAGCCGGCGCGTTCGACGCCGCGCTCGCGCTGATCGAGGCCGCGGAGTCCGGGCCGCTGGATGAGCTCGGACGGGCACGCCTGGGTCTGCTGCAGGCTCAGCTGGCTTTCGCCCACGATCGTGGCAGCGAGGGTCCCGCGCTTCTGCTCGAGGCTGCGAGGAAGTTCGAGCCGCTTGACGCGTCTCTCTCGCGCGACACGTATCTCGACGCGTGGAGCGCGGCGCTGTTCACAGGGCAACTCGCAACCGCCGGCAGTCTGCTCGACGTATCTCGCGCCGTGAGAGCCGGGCCCCATCCGGCTGGCGTCCCCCGGCCTTGCGATCTGCTGCTCGACGGCTTCGCGATGGTGTTCACGGAAGGGCGCGCCGCCGCGGAACCGGTCTTACAGGACGCGGTCACCGCGTTCGCCAGCCCCGACGTCTCCGCGGAGGAGATGCTCCGGTGGGGCTGGCTGGCGACCATCGCCGCCGTATACGTCTGGGACTACGACGCCTGTCGCACAATCTCCACGCGCGAGGTCGAGGTCGCCCGGCAGGCGGGAGCGCTCGAGGTCCTCGCGGTCGGCGACAACATCATGAGCGAGGTCCTCTCCATCGGCGGGGACTACGCGGGGGCAGCGCTTCTCGTCGCGGAGGCCGAGGCTGTCAGCACGGCAACCGGGGCGCTCGTCGACCCGTACGCGGCGCTCGTGCTCGCCGGTCATCGCGGCGACGCCGCGCAGGCGACTGGCCTGATCGAAGCCACGATCAGGGAGGCAACGCCGCGCCATAACGGGACGGCCGTGCAGCTCGCGCACTACGCGAAAGCCATGGTGATGAACGGGCTCGGCCGCTACGAGGAGGCAGTCGTGGCCGCGGTTGCGGCGAGCGAGGAGACACCCGAGATGGTGTTGTCCAGGTGGGCGCTGAGCGAGCTGGTCGAGGCGGCCAGCCGGACGCAGAACGCCGAGCTCGCCGAGCGTGCCGCCGCCGGACTCGCCGAGCACGCGAGCGGGACCGACAGCGATTGGGCGCTCGGGATCCTCGCGCGCGGGCACGCGCTGCTGAACGACGGCAAGGAGGCCGAGCGCCTGTATCGAGAGGCCATCGATCACCTTAGCCGGACCGAACTTCGGCCTGACCTCGCCCGCGGGCGGCTCCTGTACGGAGAATGGCTGCGGCGACAGGGCCGGCGTGTGGATGCGCGCGAGCAGCTGCGAGCGGCGCACGATGCGCTCGCCTCGATCGGCGCCGACGCGTTCGCCGAGCGTGCCCGTCGCGAACTCCTAGCGACCGGCGAGAAGGCCCGCAGCCGGCGCGATGACACCCGCGACGAGCTCACCCCGCAGGAGGAACAGATCGCGCGGCTGGCCCGCGACCGCTTGACGAACCCCGAGATCGCGTCCCAGTTGTTCCTCAGTCCGCGAACGGTGGAATGGCACCTGCGAAAGGTGTACGCGAAGCTCGAGATCAGCTCCCGCCGCGACCTTCGGTCGGCGCTGCCCGAGCCCACCCGGCAAGCAATGCCCGTCTAGTCGTGGCGTCCACGTGGGCCTTGGTGCGCGCGATCGCCTCGTGATCGAAGCTCCGGTCACTCGGCGATCGCCTCGACCTCCCCGCGAGCAGCTCGGCGGCGATCGCGCGGTTCACGTACCGGTATCGATGGCGTTGTCCGCCCAATGGGATTCTGGTCGCGGCCGGTGAGCAGACCTGCTCGCCGCGCACGCCGCTCAGGGACCGCGCCAGCATCCTCGAGAAGCTCGGGACGTGGGTCGGAGCTCAGCTGATTCGCTACGCGCTTAAGCGCGGCTTGGTCGAGTCGGAGCCGTCTCTTGTTTTCGGCTGTTTGCGGTGTGGCCCGACACGCTTTCGTTGCGTCCGAATATCAGTCGGAGAGAAAGCGGTCGATTTGCAGGTACTTGATGCCGGAGGAGGGACTCGAACCCACGGCCTTCGGATTATGATCGGTGACGAGGGAGGGGATCTGGCTTGTTCAAGCGATTGTGAGGTTCCACCAGGTCCTCCTAGTTACGCACGAAGTCCGGAGTTCGGTGCACGGTTGGGTGCGCGGAAGCGGCGGAAGCGGAAGCGGCGGAAGCAGTAGGGCGTAAGCAGGTTTGGCTGCTGCTCTCACGCGTGAAAGCGGAAGCGACATCAGCTCGGCGGGTCCTGGGCGCCCACGTCGTGCACGCTGCGACTGCCCACGGAGGGGTGGTCCGGATCGTCCGCGTCACGCTAAGAGACGAGTTACCGGGTCAGGAGGTGAGGTCCGGCTGCTTCGGCAGCAGCCGATGGCCTTCGACGATGGCGGCCGCGACGTCGGCGAGCTTGGTATTGCCCCGGCGCGATTGGTCGCGCATCATCTCGAAGGCGTCAAAGTCGTCGACCGAATGACGCTCCATCAGGATGCCCTTGGCTCGCTCGATGACCGCGCGGCGGCCGAACGCGCCCTCGAGGTCGTGGTACTCGGTGAACCGGCGAAGCACGATGTCGATGGCGCTCTGCCAATCGTCGACCTCGGCGTCGGTGATGTAGGCGAAGATGCCGCGCTTCGATGCCTCCTTGACGAAGGCGGGATCGGGCGCGTGGATGAGGAGGATCACCGGGCACGCGGCCTCCTGCACGATCTTGTCGATCAAGGCGAGGGCATGCTCCGAGCTCTTGCCGAGGCCGACCAGCGCGACATCGGGTCGCTCCCTGGCGGTCACGACCCCGACGTCCGCAACGTCGATCTCGCGGGCGATCACCTCATGACCGAGGTTCGCGACCATCGGTGCGACGAGCGCCAGCCGATCCTTGCGCTCGTTGGCGATCAGCACCCGGAGATGCTCGGTCTCGCGATAGCTCATCGACGGTCCAGTCAGTCCCGAGTCTAGCTCTAGGGAGCGCCCTCCGAGGGCCACCTGCGTCCGGGTGTATGCTGGTTGTGCGCTTCGCCTCAAACCTCGGCGAGCGAAATCCTTCCGGCTCCGACCCTCGGCCGGTGTATGGGCGTACCGACCTCAAACGGTCTGCGCCGCAGCCACCGACGTTAGGAGCCGCATGTCAGTCACGACCGAAAAGTCAGCGGACGCCACAGCGATCCGTCCGTTCACGATCGAGACCCCCGAGTCGGATCTCGATGACCTGCGTGCGCGCGTCGCCGCCACGCGCTTCCCAGAAAAGGAGACCGTCGACGATCTCTCGCAGGGTCCGCGGCTCGCGACGATGAAGGCGCTCGCGAGCTATTGGGCGACAGAGTACGACTGGAGCAAGTGCCAAGAGAAACTCGACGCCCTGCCGCACTTCATCACCGAGATCGATGGGCTGGACATTCATTTCATTCACGTTCGCTCCGAGCATGAAGATGCGTTGCCGCTCATCGTCTTGCACGGATGGCCGGGCTCGATCATCGAGCAGCTGAAGATCATCGATCCACTGACCAATCCGACGGCACACGGCGCGAGCGCAGCCGACGCGTTTCATCTGGTGATCCCGTCGATGCCGGGCTACGGATTCTCAGGGAAGCCAACCGAGACCGGCTGGGGCCCCGAGCACATCGCACGTGCCTACATCGATCTGATGAAGCGCCTGGGATACGACCGCTACGTCGCCACGGGCGGCGATTGGGGCGGGCAAATCGTTGATCTGATGGGTGTACAGGCGCCTCCGGGGTTGATCGGTATCCACACCAACTTCCCTGGTGCTGTTCGAGCCGACGTCGCGGCGGCAGTCCAGTCCGGCGGCCCGGCGCCACCCGGTCTCAACGACGAGGAAACACGTCTCTACGAGAAGCTGAAGGACTTCTTCGCGACAGACGTGGGCTATGCAATCGAGCTGGGGACCCACCCACAGGCGCTGTACGGAATTGCGGATTCACCCGTCGGCCTGGCGGCCTGGATGCTCGACCACGACGCGACTAGTTTGGCGCTGATCGCCCGTGTCTTCGACGGACAGTCGGAGGGCCTTACCCGAGACGACATCCTCGACAACATCACGCACTACTGGTTGACGAACACTGGGGTCTCTTCGGGACGTCTCTATGCGGAGAACAAGCTCGGCTTCTTCGACCCGAAGGGCGTCTCCGTGCCGGTAGCCGTGAGCGTCTTTCCTGACGAGCTCTATCAGGTGCCGCGGAACTGGGCAGAGGAGGCCTATCCCAACCTCATTCACTACAACCAGCTCGATAAGGGCGGGCACTTCGCGGCCTGGGAACAGCCGGCGCTCTTGTCGGAGGAGGTCCGCACGGGGTTCCGGAAGCTCCGCTAGGTGACTGTGGTGAAGCGCCCGCACACGCCCTCGCTCGGCGCCGCGGAACCGCAGCGCCCTGCTCTTGCTCAACCCGTTCAGCGGCGAGTAAGTCGCCGTCACTAAACCCAAAAGGAGACCCATATGTCAGTCACGACCGAAAAGCCGTCGCGCGCCACAGAGATCCGGCCCTTCCAAGTTGAGGTTCCGGAAGCGGCTCTGGACGACCTCCGTCAACGCATTGCGGCGACGCGCTGGCCCACCACGGAGCTAGTCGACGATCGGTCGCAGGGCGTCCAGCTGGCCACGATGAAGGCCCTGGCCGACTACTGGCAGAACGAGTACGACTGGCGCGCGTGCGAGGCGAAACTCAACGCGCTGCCTCAGTTCAAGACCGAGATCGACGGCGTCGACTTCCACTTCATCCATGTGCGCTCGCAGCACGAGGACGCGTTGCCGCTGATCATGACGCACGGCTGGCCCGGGTCGGTGATTGAGCTGCTCGAGACGGTCGGACCGCTCACCGATCCGACCGCGCACGGCGGCGACGCCGCGGACGCCTTCCATCTGGTTTTGCCGTCGATACCCGGCTACGGCTTCTCGGGTGAGCCGGCCGAGCTCGGCTGGGACGCGGCTCGCATTGGGCAAGCCTGGGCGGAGCTGATGGGCCGCATCGGCTACACCAGCTATGTCGCCCAGGGCGGCGATCGGGGAGCCGTCGTCACCGATGCGATGGCCCGCCAGGCCCCCGAGGGCCTGCTCGGCGTCCACATCAACGTGCTCACGGCGGTGGTCGTGCCCGGTGTCCCCGAGCAGCTGCCGGTGGAGTCCGAGCAGGAACGCGCGGCGCAGGATGCGCTCAGCACGTTCACGACGGACGGCTCCGGCTACTTCCTGGAGATGGCCACCCGGCCGCAGACGATCGGCTACTCCCTGCTGGATTCACCCGTCGGGCTGGCGGCCTGGATGCTCGACCACGACACGGACGGCTACTACAAGATCGCCGGCGCCTTCGTCGACGGCGGGCCGACCGGGAACCTGACCAAGGAGCACATCGTCGACAACGTCACGCTGTACTGGCTGACGGGCACCGGGGCCTCCACCTCCCGCGACTACTGGGAGGACGGACGAGCACGGGCTCACTTCGCCGTTGAGCCCCCTCCGCCGGCGTCGGTGCCGGTCGCCTTCACGACGTTCCCCAACGAGGTCTGGGCTTCCCCGCGTAGCTGGGTCGAGGTGGCCTACCCCGACCTCGCGTACTTCAACGAGGTCGACAGAGGCGGCCACTTCGCCGCTTGGGAGGAGCCGGAGCTCTTCTCGACGGAGGTGCGAGCGGCGTTCCGATCGCTGCGCTAGGCGGCGTGTTCGAACGCCTGCGCCAACGTGTGCAGATGCCGTTCTTCGACGGGGCGACCGGGTGGCTCAACTCCGAGCCACTCGGCCCCGCCGAGCTACAGGGCCACGTCGTCCTCGTCAACTTCTGGACGCTGACCTGCATCAACTGGCTGCGCCAGGAGCCGTACGTCCGCGCGTGGTCGCAGGCCTACCGAGACGACGGGTTGCTCGTCATCGGAGCCCACACGCCGGAGTTCTCGTTCGAGCACGAGATCGACCGCGTGCGCCGGGCGACGAAGGAGCGAGGCATCGATTACCCGGTCGCTGCCGACAACGAATACGAAATCTGGAGCGCCTTCGACAATCACTACTGGCCGGCGCTTTACTTCATCGACGCCGACGGGATCATCCGCGACCAGCACTTCGGCGAAGGACGCTATGAGGAATCGGAGCGCGTCATCCAGCGTCTGCTGGGCGCCGAGCGTGAGCTCGTCTCCGTCGAAGGGCTCGGTGTGGAGGCGGAGGCCGACTGGGACCACCTGCGGACGCCCGAGACGTATCTCGGCTACGGGCGTACCGGCCAGCTCGAATCACCCGACGAACTGCCCGAGCGCCTGCGTTTGAACGACTGGGCCCTCGCGGGCAAGTGGACGGTCGAGCGTGAGAATGTCGTGCTCGACGAGGCCGGCGGGAGCATCGCCTTCAGGTTCCACGCGCGCGACGCGCATCTCGTGCTCTCCTCCGGAGCGCGCAAGCCGATTCCCTTCCGCCTCGCCCTCGACGGCGAGGCGCCTGGCCCGTCACACGGCGTCGACGTCGACGAGGACGGAAACGGCACGCTCGGAGAGGGCCGCATGTACCAGCTCATTCGCCAGGACGACGCGGTGCGCGAACGAACCCTGGAGATCACCTTCCTCGAGCGCGGCGCCGAGGCGTACGTGTTCACGTTCGGGTGAGCCGGATGGCCCGGACGAGCCAAGCAGCCTGGACCGGCTCGCTCAGCGCGAAGAGCGGTACAACAGGCGCGATGAGGCTCAGCGACGAGCTCGAGGGCTGGCTGCGAGGCGATGGCGACAAGACGCTCGGAGGTCTCATCGACCTGTTCGAGGAGCGAAGCTTCGCGATCCTGTTCCTCTTCCTCCTGGGGCCTTCGGCTCTTCCCTTGCCCACCGGTGGCGTCACACAGGTCCTCGAGGTGATCGCGATTGTGCTGGCGCTCCAGCTGATCGCGAACCGCGATTGCGTCTGGCTGCCGCGGCGCTGGGAGGCACTGGACCTGGGGGGCGACAAGCAAGCACGACTTCTCACGGGGCTGATGAACATTGTGCGGCGACTGGAGCGAGTCTCGCGACCGCGTCTGAGAATGGCCTTCGACCATCGGATAAGCAACATCGTCTTCGGAGCGCTGGTCATCGCAGGCTCGCTCGGTGCCTTCCTGGCGGTGCCGTTCACGGGCCTTGACACCCTGCCCGCACTTGGAGTGGTGCTCATTTCGCTCGCGGTGCTGCTCGAGGACTTCGCCGTCGCTGTCGCCGGGACTGTGGTCCTCCTCGCGGGCGTCGTGCTCGAGATCGTGGTCGGCTGGGCTGCCCTAGAGGGGTTGGGGTCGCTCCTATGACCTCAGGGTTCACACGAGAGTTCGCCCTCAGCGCTGCACTCATGGTCGCGGGAGCGGTATTGAACGCGGTAGCGACTTGGACGCTCCTCCCATCGAAGGAGGGGGCCGACCATGAGGCGATCTTCACTCGCTACGCCGACAGCGGAATATGGGTCGCTGGCCATCTCGTGCAGTTCGCGGGCATCCTTCTCGGCCTCGCCGGATTGTTCGTGCTGGCCCGCGCGCTGCGCCAGAGGCTCCTCACCTGGCTGCACTCGCTGGTGCGGGAGCTGTGGCGACCGCGGCTACCGGGGCCCTTGTGCAGGCCGTGGACGGAGTCGCACTCAAGCAGGCGGTCGACGCCTGGGTCGACGCAGCGCCCGCCGGCGAGGCGACTCGCTTTGGCAACGCGGAAACGGTGCTGTGGACGGGTTGGGGGGTGCAGAGCGTCTTCTACGCTGTGTACGGCCTGACCCTGGTCCTGCTGGGCGTCGTCGTAGCGGTCAGCCGCCGATTCGGCGCCTGGATCGGGTCGGTGGCCGTGGCGGCGGGTTTGCTCTCCTTGGCGATCGGAATCGACGTCGCCTACAGGGGCTCTGAGACCGAGTTTTACGAGCTGTCCAGCGTCGTGTATCAGCTTCTCGTTCTCGTCTTCGTCGTGGGAATCCTCATCGCGGAAGTGCGGCCGAGAGCTCGTCCCTCGATGGTGAGGGAGCCATGAACGTTCCTTGTCAACACCTACCGCCGCCTGGACCCTAAGGAGCTGCGGTCTGGGCCGGTCTGAGCAGCCTTGGTCCAAACGACTCGTTGAAAAGGAGAACTGATGTCCGACACGCCCCCGAAACCGCGCCAGGACGGCGCTGGTACCACCTCCGGCCGGAACCTCGCCGGCGCACCGACCTCATGGGATTCAGCTCCACCCTGTGGATGGCGGTGGGCTGGTTGATCGTGATTGTCGTGATCTTCTTCCCGTTCCCTTGGTGGGGGTGGTGAGATGAGCACGATCGAGTCAACGTACGACCCAACGGTCGGCGGTGAGGCGATCGCGCGCGACCGCGCCCGGGAGCTCCTCGGTCCAGTCATGGGCTTCGTCGCGGTCACGGTCGGATTCGCGGCGCTCGGCGCCTACCTCGGGCGGGATCTCAGCGGCGTGACCGGGCTGTTGCTGTTCATCCCCGCGGTCGCGTGCATCATCGGCCTCAACGTCGCGGCGTCGCGGGGCCGCGAGCAGCTCGCGATCGGGCTGCTATTCGGTATGGGTCTCCTGCTCGGTCTCGCCGTGGCTCCGGTGGTCGCGGACTACGCCAATGCGAACCCGTCCGCTCTGTGGCAGGCGGCCGGAGCCACGGCGGCCTTCGTCGCTGCGCTGGGTGCCTACGGGTACGCCACGCGCAGAGACCTCTCTCGTGGGCTCGCACGTTGTTCTGGGCCACGCTCGCCCTGATCGTGTTCGGGATCGTCGCGATCTTCGTCTCGATCCCCAACGGCAACATCATCTGGGCCGTCGCGGGACTCGGGATCTTCGGCGCGTGGACGATCTACGACTTCAACCAGCTGCGCCGCGCAGGCTCCGACAGCGCCCCTCTGATCGCCGCAAGCATCTTCCTCGACATCTTCAACATCTTCCTGTTCTTCCTGAATCTGTTCGGCGGGTCTGAATGACGAGTGGCGTGACGTGGCGACCGAACCAAGCGTCGCCCGTACACGGCCTCAAGTGCGCGGACCTCGTCGACGCGATGGGGCGGCTGCATCGCCACCGTTGCGACATCCTCGATCTCGTCACGCCGACGCCCGGGCGGGTCCTGTTCGGCCCCGCGGTGACCATCTCTTACTTTCCGAGCTGCTCGGCTGCGCTCGATCCCGAGCGCTACAACCTCGGCAACCTCTTCTACGAAGCGGTTGGCGACGACCCGGAGGGCAAGGTGCTGGTACTCGCCTCCAACGGTTACACCGATGTCTCGATGGGCGGTGGAACCAAGCTCTCGCGCCTTCAGCCCCACGGCCTGGCAGGAGTCATCACCGACGGGCGCCTGCGGGACTTCGACGAACTGGCGGGGTATGACTTCGCCGCCTACTGCGCCGGCGAGGCGACTCGATGGGGTGGAGGCGAGATAACGCCGTTTCAGGCCAACGTACCCGTGGTCCTGAGTGGCGTCGGCGTGATCCCCGGCCAGCACGTGTTCGCCGACTCCTCGGGCGCGGTCATGATCCCGCCGGGGGAACTGGAACAGGTGCTGGCCGAGGCGCGCTCGATCGAAGCAGACGACGCGCGGTCCCGCGCGGAGATCGCCCGCGAGGATGGTCCGGCGCCGTAGGTGCCTACGAGCCTTCCGAGACTAGTCTTCGGCAAGAGAGGACCATCTGATGAGCGACAACACCGAGACCGCGATCCTCGCAGGAGGCTGCTTCTGGGGCGTCCAGGACTTGCTGCGCCAGCGCGACGGAGTGATCTCCACCCGGGTCGGATACACCGGCGGGGAGAACGACAACCCGACCTACGCGAACCATCCGGGTCACGCCGAGGCGGTCGAGATCGTCTTCGACCCGGAGCGCATCTCCTACCGAGACATCCTCGAGTTCCTCTTCCAGATCCATGACCCGACGACCAAGGACCGGCAGGGCAACGACATCGGCTCTGCCTACCGCTCCGAGATCTTCTATACGAGCGACGAGCAGCGCGAGGTCGCCGAGGACACGATCGCCGACGTCGACGCCTCAGGCCTGTGGCCCGGCAAGGTCGTGACCGAGATCAGCGAAGCCGGCCCGTTCTGGGAGGCCGAGGCCGAGCACCAGGACTACCTCCAGCACTACCCCAACGGCTACACGTGCCACTACCCGCGACCAGGCTGGAAGCTGCCACACCGCGAGACCGCGGTCTAACTCAGCGAGGGCGACGACGACAGCGGGGTCGAGCCGAAGCCCTGATGAGCGGACAATGTCCGGCCAGAGATGTGCGCTTCGGACAACGAGGAGCGCCCGTGCGGCTCCGCCGAGCCGCTCCTCCTTCGCGCGAGGACCGAAAGCGCTGCACGGACGCAGGTATGGACGAAGTTGCGAACGGACTGTCCGCGCTCAATCGGTTTGAGTGCTGGCGGTTAACGCCCTCGCCGCCGCCGACCACCCCCCTCTCACATTGATGTTCGATGGTGGTGGTCGGCGGCGGCGGGGAAGGGGAGCGGTTGGGAGACGGTCGGGTGGAGGGTTGGAAGGAGGCAGACTGATGGGGGCCAGGGAGAGTTCTGGGGGGCTGCGAAGGGGCGATTTCGGGGCTCTGGGGGGCGGAGATGGCGGGGGAGGGGTTAGGTAGTGCGTGGGGGAGCGGGGCTTCAGGCGGGCCGGCGGGGTCGCAGAGGCGGTGCGTGGCGAGATTTCGGAGTACGTCGTGCTCGATCGCGATTCGTTTTTTTTGGACTCTGGGGCGTCTCGCGCGACCTATGAGTAGGGAGCGAAACGCGACGAAAGTGAGGAGACATGACCAATCGCTTGATGACGGCGTCTGAGGTCGCCGGGCGGCTCGGGGTGCCGCGGTCCTGGGTCTATCGGGCGGCGCGCGAGGGTGATTTGCCTTCCGTGCGCTGCGGGCGCTACCGTCGCTTCGATGAGGGCGATGTCGAGCTGTGGATCGATCGGCAGAAGTGGTCGCCCGACGATGCCGAGCGGGCTCGCCGGGAGGCTGGACGAGTCCCGTCCGTACCCACCGGGTCGTAGGCGATGAGCAAGGCGCCGGGACCGACAGGCTTTGTGCGCGTGATCGAGCGCGCCGCCGGCCCCGTCTTTTACGCGTCGATACGCGCCGCTGACGGGAAGCGCCTTCAGCGGCGTCTCGGGCCCGCCTGGCAGAAGCGGAGCCGCCCGCCCGCGGGACACCTCACGCGCTCGCAGGCGGAGCTCCGGCTCGCCGAGATCCTTGCCGGCCGAGACCCAGACGTGGCGGTCGAGCCGCAGCCAGGCGGCGACGTCACTTTCGGCCAGGCCTGTCGCGAGTGGATGCGCTACGTCGAGTTCGATCGCAAGCGGAGGCCGTCGACGATCCGCGACTATCGGCGCGAGATGGAGAGGCGGCTGATCCCGGCGTTCGGCGAGGACACAGCGCTGTCTGAGATCACTACGGCCGAGATCGAGGCGTTCCGCGAGCAAATGGTCGCCGAGGATCGGTTGAGCCCGCGGACGATCAACAAGCGGCTGCAGCAGCTCCACACGATCTTCAAGCGTGCGCAGCGCGTTTAGGACTTGCCGGTCAACCCGGTCGCTCGCGCCGAGCGTCAGCCGCAGCGCCGCTCGGGCGACTTCGCGGCGCTCGAGCCGCGCGATGTCGAGCTCCTGACCGCAAACGCGGTGACGCCGCAGGACGCCGTGATCTTCACCGTCGCGGCGTTCACAGGCCTCCGGCTTGGCGAGCTGCGCGGCCTGCGGTGGGGTGACATCGACTGGACCCGGCGCGTGGTCTTCGTCCGCCGCTCCTACACGGTCGACGCTGATGGACCGACGAAGTCGGGCAAGGTCCGTTCCGTGCCGCTCGTCGACCAGGCAGCACGAGCACTCGACCAGCTCAGCAGGCGCGAACGTTGGACGGACGACAACGATCGGATCTTCGTCAATGACATCGGCGACCACATCGAGGACTCAGCCCTTCGCCGGCGCTTCTACCAAGCGGTCGAACGCGCTGGCCTGCCGCATATCCGTTTCCACGATCTTCGCCACACATTCGGCTCGATCGCGGTGCAGGCATTCCCGCTCACCGACGTAAAGGCGTTCATGGGCCACGCCGACATCCAGACGACGATGATCTACATCCATCACGTGCCCCAGCACGACGCCGCGGACCGGCTTTCGAGGCTGCTCGAAGACCGAACTCAGGGTGCATCTGGGTGCGCGCCGGGTGCACGCGACGGTTTCGAGGGGGAGAGTGGCGACGAAGAAACCCCCGCTTTGCAGGGGTTTCAGGATGCCGGAGGAGGGACTCGAACCCACGGCCTTCGGATTATGATTCCGCTGCTCTAACCAGCTGAGCTACTCCGGCAGGGGACGAAATCGTAGCGGCGGTGGGAGGATCGGTTTCATGGCTACTGCGTACCTGTACGACGAGCGCTGTCTCGCGCACGACAACGGCTCGATGATCCTCAACGAGCGGGTGGCGGGGTGGCTCGAGGTGCCGCACGTCGAGCGGGCTGAGCGCGTCTCGCGAACCGACACGGTGCTCGAGCGGGCGGGCGTTGCCGCCTCGCTGCGGCGCCTCGAGCCGCGGGCGGCGACGCGCGAAGAGCTCGAGCTCGTCCATACACCCGAGCTGATCGAGGCGATCGCGGCGGCGTGTGCGCGGCATGAGTACGCATGGGTCGGGCCCGAGGCGCGCGTCGGGCCCGAAAGCGAGGAGGCGGTGTTGCTCGCTCCGGGCGGCGTGCTCGCGGTCGTCGACGCCGTGCTCGACGGCGACGCCGAGAACGGCTTTGCGCTCGTGCGCCCGCCCGGACATCACTCGAATGCCGACACCGCGATGGGCTTCTGCCTGTTCAACAACGTCGCGATCGCGGCGCGCCACGCCCAGCGCGGCGACGGGATCGATCGGGTCTCGATCCTCGACTGGGACGTCCACCACGGCAACGGGACCCAGGACGTCTTCTACGAGGATCCCTCGGTGCAGTTCGTCTCGCTGCACCAGGACGACCTCTATCCGATCGGCTACGGAGCTCTCGAGCAGACGGGCTCGGGTGCGGGGGAGGGCGCCACCGTCAACGTGCCGCTTCCCGCCGGGACCGGCGACGAGGGCTATCTGGCTGCATGGGACCGGGCGGTCGAGCCGGCCCTGGCGGCGTTCGAGCCCGACCTGCTCTTGGTCTCCGCCGGCCAGGACCCAGCGGCTTCCGACCCCCTGGGGCGGATGAGCGTTACTACCGAGGGCTTTCGCGCGCTCACCGTGCGCGCGATGGACTTCGCGATGCGGGCATGCGGTGGCCGCCTCGTGGTCGCGCTCGAGGGCGGCTACAGCCTCGAGCACCTGCCGTTCTGCAACCTCGCGATCGTCGAGGTGCTCTGCGGGGCTGAGCCCGCGTTCGACGAGGACCCGCTCGAGCTAGACGTGCCGAGGGGCGTGCGCGAGTTCGAGCGCGTCGCGGTTGAACGCGCGGCGCGCGCCCACAGCCGGACGGGCTAAGGACACGACACCGAACGTCCCGGAGTGCCTGCCAGAGCTGGGAACGCGGGACGCTCGCCGGCGGAGGGGAGGGGCTAGGAGCCGATCGCGCTCAGGATCTCGTTGGCGGCCCGCTCGCCGGACTCGACCGCGCCCTCCAGGTATCCCTGGTTGGCGGTCGCGGTGTGCTCGCCGGCGAAGTGGATCGCGCCCTCGGGCTTGCCGACGTAGCCGTAGTAGCGCGTGTATTGGCCGGGCAGGAACGCCGCATAGGAGCCGCGGGCCCAGGGGTCGGAGACCCAGCGATCGGTCCAGGCGCGCCCTGCGAAGCCGCGCGCGAGCCCGTCGAGCCCGGTCCTGCCGCGCTCGTTGAGGCTCGACAGGTTGCGCTTCACCTCGCGCGCCACGGTCGGCGCATGGGCTCCGGAGGCGACCAGCCCGGCAGCCCCCGAGCGGCCGCCGAAGTAGGTGGTCAGGATGCTCGACCGTCCCGGCTCGCCGAGCGTGCTCTCCCAGGTGAGCAGGAACGGGTCGTCGCTGTACATGTATCCGTTCCACCGCCCGTAGTCCTGCGGGCGGCGCTCGAACTGCATCAGCACCTTCGCGTTGGTGCCCATACCGAGCTCATCGATGCAGGCGCGCCTCTTCGTGCTCAGGCCGGCCCGATCGAGGTCGACCCGGCGCAGGGTGGTGAACGGGATCGCGAGCACGACCCGGTCGGCGGTTACCTCCTTCGCGACGCCCCCGAAGCGCATCCCGTAGCTGCCGTCGCCGCGCCGAAACAGCGCCTCGAGCGGCGTGTCGAGGTGGACCGTCCCGTCGGGGAGCCCGGCGGCGAGCCCGTCCACCACCTGGTCGTTGCCCCCGCGCACGTGGTAGCGCTCGTCGGCGCCGGGTGTGTTCTCGACGTACTCATAGAAGAGGTTGAGCGCGCTGAGCCGATCGGCGTCGAGGCCGAACTCGCTCGCCATCTGGGCCCACACGTACTGGCCCCAGAGGCTCTGGCTACCGCCGCCGGGGATGTTTCGATCGAGCCAGTCCTTGACCGAGAGCCGGTCGAACTCGCGCGCGGCGGCGGTGGCGTGAGCGTAGCCGTAGCTGCCCACCCGCCTCGCGGCGCGCTCGATCCGGCGCTGGAAGACCCGGCGCTCGGTCCGCATCTGCGAGCGATAGCGCAGTGCCCCGTTCAGCCATAGGCGGGGCCTCCCGGGGTTGGATACGGCGTAGAGATCCTCGAGCTCTAGCCCGAACTCACGCGCCAGCGTGCGCAGACGCCGGTGGCGCGAGTCGATGAACTCGCCCCCGTGCTCGGCGGTCTGACCGTGCTCGACCTCGTGCGCGGTCCAGCAGCGCCCGCCGATCCGCTCCGGGTTGGCCTCATAGATCGACGAGGCGACACCGCGCCCCCGGAGCCGATAGGCGCAGCTGAGCCCGGCGAGCCCGGCGCCGACGATCACGATTCGCGGGTTGTCGTCCGCCTCATCGCGAGAGCAGCCGAGAGCGGAGGGGGCAAGCAGCAGCGCCGCACCAGCGCCGGCGCCCCGCTGGAGCAGCTCGCGCCGCGACAGCCCTGAACCCATCGGTCGAGCATAGGTCGGCACAGGGCGGCGGGACGGGCCGGTCGCCGGGGCGTATCCTCAAGCACGACCAGTGGGGGCCCAACAACCCGTCGACCCATCGGGGACGCGAGGAGCGGAGCACTGGAACGAGCGACGACACCGCAGCGACCGCAGCTACGTCAGCGCGAAGACCCGCTACGAGTGCAACCGGGGCCGAGCCAGCTGCCGCAGGTCACCGACGCTGAGCGTGCCGTTGCCGACCTGCTGCCGATCGAGGTTGACGAGCGCGAGGCGAGGGCCGTGCTCGAGCGGGTGCCGCTTTGGTTTCACACATTCTCGCTCGGCGGCTCCGTGTACACCCCCGGGGTCGCGCGCGACCACCGTTACCGGGCGCCGTTCCTGCCCACCGATCTGAGCGGCGCGAGCGTCCTCGACGTGGGCACGTTCGACGGCTTCTACGCTTTCCTCGCCGAGTCGCGCGGCGCGAGCCGGGTCGTCGCCGTTGACAACGAGCAGTACCGCGACTGGGTTCGAGCCAGGTGGGGCGTCGAGCTCGACGGAGGTGAGGGCCTGAGAGCGATCGCCGAGTTGCTCGACTCCGAGGTCGAGTACCTGCGCCTTGACGCCTTCGATCTCGACCTCGTCGAGGAGCAGTTCGATCTCGTGCTCTGCTTCGGGATCCTGCACCGGGTCGAGAACCCGCTCGGCCTGCTTCGCATCCTCCGCGAACGACTCGCGCCCTCGGGTGAGCTGCTGCTCGAGACCTACGGCGTCGCGTCGCCGGGCGGAGCGGCGGCGATCGAGGTGCATGCGCCGGGCGAGGTCTACACGCACGACGACTACGTCTATTGGGGCTTCACAGGCCGTGGCCTGGCCAACCTCGCCGTCCAGGCGGGCTTCGAGACCACGGAGATCCTCGATGAGCCCGTCATCGACGGTCATCCACGGGTGATCGCCCGCATCTCCGCGCCGGGGACGTTTACGGGTTGATCACCTCCCGGTGACCGGCCGGTAACACGCGGTCACACAGGCCGTGGTGCGATGCGGGCGTGGCGGCGCCGCTCCTGATCGCCCATCGCCTCGGGCGAGCCTACGGCCCAGACTCCTCCCGGCGGGCTCTGGCCACGGCGCTTGCCGGTGGGGCGGAGGCGTTCGAGACCGACGTCTGTCTGACCGCCGACGACGAGCTCGTCGTCGTGCACGATCCGCTGCTCTCACTCGGCACCACGCTCTCCGGCTGGGCGCACGAGCACACCGCAAGCGAGATCCGAGCCGCCCGCCTTCGCGACCGCGACGGCACGATCACCGACGAACATCCTCTGCTGCTCGCCGAACTCTTGGACCTGATCCCGGTCGAGCTGCCGGTGCAGCTCGAGGTCAAGGCGCACGCCGACCCGGCGCTCGCCGCCCGGACGGCCGTGCGGATCTGCGACCGCTGCACCAGCGAGCGGGTGCGGCTCGAGGTGATCAGCTTTCACTCCAGCGCTTGCGCTGCCGCTGCGACGCGCGGATACCGCTCCCGCCTGGTCATTTGGACCGACAACTCGCCCGAGCGGATCGCCTGGTGGGCAGTGAGTCGCGGAATCGCGGGCGTCTCGATCGAGCACTTCCTGCTCTCGGCGCAGCTGGCCGATGTGCTGCGCGGCGCGGGCCTGAGCGTCAACACGGGAACGATCAACGATGTCGAGCTCGCGCGGCGTGCGATCGCCGTCGCGGCGCCAGACGCGATCTGCACCGATCGACCACTGGAACTTCGGGCGGAGCTAAGCGATCTCGCGCTGGCCCCAGGCGTAGCCGAGCAGCTCGTTTAGCCCCAGGACCAGGGCGAAGCTGACGCTACCCGACCGCTTGACGGCAGAATCAGATCGATGGACGCTTCCTCCACCGACCCGCGCGGGCCCGCAGATCCCGACAACCCGCTGTTCGAGGAGCTGCTCTGGGTCCACTCGATGGTCCGCCGCGACCTCGAGCTCGTCACCGGGCTTGCCGAGCGGGTCGCCGACGGCCTCGACGCCCCCGCCGTCCGCGAGCAGCTCGACTCGCTACAGACCGACGGGCCGCTCTGGCAGCTCAAGGTCAACTGCCTCCACTACTGCCGCTTCGTCGAGAGTCACCACCGGCTCGAGGACCTGGCGCTGTTTCCGGCCGCCCGGCGGGCGAACCCTGAGATCGACTCCGTCGTCGACCGGCTCAAGGCCGAGCATCGGGAGGTGGCGAAGCTGCTCGACGAGGTCGAGGGCGCGGCCGAGGCGCTTCAGGAAGCCGAGGGCAACGGCGCCCGGGCGCGGGTGGTCACGGCGCTCGAGACGCTCGCGGGGACGTTGGTCGCGCATCTCGAGTTCGAGGAGCAGAGCCTGGAGTCGACCCTGCTGACGATGCGGAGCTTGCGCGGCTAGATCGCCTCGAGCTGCGCGCGGACGTCTCCACTGAGCGGGCCCCCAGTGTCCGGGCCAGCAGGTGGCGGGCTCGAGCGCAGCGAGCTTGCCGATCGACTCCCGCGCCCGCTCGGTCGACCAGTTGAACGCGGGATGGGGGACCCGGGGCCGGCCCGGGCGGGGGAGCGCCGGGTCGAAGAGCGCGAAGCAGTCGTTGCTGATCGCGAGCGGTCGCGCTCGCGCCAGAGGCCGATGCAGCCGGGTCCGTGGCCGGGCAGGTGGACGACCGAGAACTCGCCCACGGCATCGCCCTCGGCCAACGTCGCTGAGACTTCGAGCGGACCGCAGTCCCAGGAGCCCATCATCCGCGGGGTGAGCAGGTTGGTCGGGAAGGCGAGCTTCGAGTAGTCGAAGTAGTGGGCGCCGCCATCGCCCTCGACATCGGCCCGTTCGTCGGCGTGGCACTGGGCCGGGGCGCCGATCTCCTTGGCGCCGCCGCGGTGGTCGGCGTGGGCGTTGCCGAGGATCGTCCGGGTCGGGCCGCCGAGCGTCTCGGCGGCCTCGCGGATCGCACGGCCCATCGATCGCATCCCCGCGTCGAAGACCGCGACCCCGTCACCGTCGGCGACCAGAAACGCATTCACGCTCAGCGGAAATCCCTTCGCGATCCGCCACACGCCCTCGGCGACGCTCTGCATCGGCGCGAGCCTAACGCCGGCCCAGTGCCGCGGGTGGGGTCGCGCACGCGCGGGTAGTGTCCAACGGATGAGCGACCTCGAGCGGGCCGTGAGCGCGGTCGTGCGCGAATGCCTCGGCGTCCGCGAGGGCGAGGATGTCGTCGTCGTCTGCAACCCGGCGACGATCGGGCTCGGTGAGCGGCTGCGCGGCGAGGCCGGGCGGGTGGGGGCCGACGGGGTGATGTGCCTGATCGCCGAGCGCGCCTCGCACGCCGCCGAGCCACCGGCGTCGGTCGCGGCGGCGATGGCGGCCGCCGATGTCGTGCTCGCGCCGACCGTGCAGTCGCTCTCGCACACCGCGGCCCGCAGGGCCGCGACCGAAGCCGGGGCTCGGATCGCGACCCTCCCGGGCGCCACCGAGGAGATGCTGGCGCGGGTGATGAGCGCCGACATGGAGGGCCTGCGCCGCAAGGGTGGCGCGATCGCCGAGCTGCTCACGCAAGGCTCCGAGGCCCGGATCACGTCTGCGAGCGGGTCCGACCTGCGGCTCGGGCTCGGCGACCGCGAGGGCGATCCCCGACGCCGGCGACCTGACCGCGCCCGGGGCGTTCGGCAACCTGCCCTGCGGCGAGGGGTTCATCGCCCCGATCGAGGGTACGGCGCACGGCACCCTGGTCGTCGACGGGACGATTGCGGCGATCGGCCGGGTGAGCGAGCCGGTCGAGCTCACGGTCGAGGCCGGCCACCTGACCGCGGCGTCGGGGGCGATCGGTGAGCGGCTGATGGAGCTGCTCACGGCCCATGGCCCCGACGGGACGAACGTCGCCGAGCTCGGGATCGGCACGAACGAGAAGGCGCAGCTGACCGGCAAGCTGCTCGAGGACGAGAAGATCCTCGGCACCTGCCACGTCGCCTTCGGCGCCTCGGCGGCGATCGGCGGCACGGTCCAGGTCCCGGTCCATCTCGACTGCGTCGTGCTCGAACCCGACGTCAGCGTCGACGGCGAGCCGCTCGTCCGCGGGGGCGAGCTGCTCGTCGGCGGCTGAGGGCCGGAGGGCGAGAGCGGACGGTGCTCGCCGTCCCGAACTTCTCCGAGGGGCCGGGGCGCCGAGGCGATCGAGGCGATCACCGAGGCCTTCACGCGCTCGGCCGGGCTGCTCGACCGCCACACCGACGCGGTCCACAACCGCACCGTGCTCACGCTCTCGGCTCCCGGCGAGGCACTGCTGGGCTCGTTGGTCGCCGGCGCCCGCGCCTGCATCGAGGGCATCGACATGACCGCGCACTCGGGCGAGCATCCGTGCGTCGGGGCGCTCGACGTCTGCCCGGTCGTCTAGCTCGGGGCCGAGGGTCGCGGCCTCGCCTCCGAGCTGGCCCTGGAGACGGCGATCGCGATCGCCGAGCCTCGGTGTGCCGGTGTTCCTCTACGGGGCGCTCGCCTCCGACCCGAGGCGCGCCGAGCGCGCCTTCTTTCGCAAGGGTGGCCTTTCCGAGCTTGCCGAGCGCATGCGCTCGGGCGAGCTCAGCGCCGACTTCGGTCCCGCCGAGCCGCATCCGACCGCCGGCGCAACGCTCGTCACCGCGCGCCCGCCGCTGGCGGCCTTCAACGTCGAGCTCGATACCGGGCGACGTCGACATCGCGCGCGCGGTCGCGGCGAAGTTGCGCGAGTCCGGTGGCGGGCTCGGCGGTGTGCGCGCCGTCGGCGTCGACCTCGGTGGCACGGCACAGGTCTCGACCAACGTCCACGACCCGGTCGCGGTCCCGCTCGGGGTCGTGATCGAGCAGGTCCGCGGGCTCGCCGCCGCCCACGGCGCCAGGCCGGTGGCCGGCGAGGTCGTCGGACTGGTCCCGGCGGCGGCCCTGCGCGAACTTCCCGACCGACGTCCCGCTGCGGGGCTTCGACCCCGCCCGGCACGTGATCGAGCAGCGCATCGGACACGGCAGCCGTTGAGTAGCCTGAGCGTCCTCGATGGCTCAGACGAAGCGCAAGCGCCGCCGCAAGCATCGCGGCACGCAGACCGGCAAGATCGACAACCGCGGCCGCCGCGGCCGCCCGCGCACCCGCGAGGAGGCGAAGGCACAGGCCAAGCGCCGCACCGAGGGTCGCCGCGAGTCGCCACCGAGCTGGGGCACCGCCTTCCGGCGTGGGGCAATCGGCGCCGTCATCTTCCTGGTCCTGATGGTGGTCGCGTTCGGCTACGCGTTCGCAGCGGCGCTCGTGCTCTCGGTCGCGATGCTGGCGATGTACGTGCCGCTCGGCTACTACGTCGACCGCTTCTTCTATCGCCGCCGTCTCTCCCAGCTGCGCAAGGCCAAGCAGGCCAAGCGCTGATGGACGTCCGCTGCTTCACCGTCGGCCCGGTGGCCGAGAACTGCTTCGTCTTTCGCCGCGAGGGCTCCGACCACGGGCTGATCGTCGACCCCGGCGACGAGGCCGACCGCATCCTCGGTGCGGTCGGCGAGCTCGGGCTCGGAATCGACGCCATCCTGCTCACCCACACGCATTTCGACCACATCGGCGCGGTCGCCCCGGTGGCGGCGGCGACCGGGGCGCCGGTCTACTGCCCCGAGCTCGAGGTGCCCGTGCTCGCCGACGTGATGGCCTGGGTACCCCCGGGCTTCGGGCCGTTCGAGAGCTACGACGCCGACGAGACGCTCGCGGGCGGTGAGCGGCTCGAGCTCGCGGGGCTCGACATCGATGTCCTGCACACGCCCGGCCACAGCCCGGGCCATCGTCACCTACTCGATCCCCGATGAGGCGGCGCTGTTCTCGGGCGACGTCCTCTTCCAGGGCTCGGTCGGACGCGTCGACCTTCCCGGTGGCGACGGTCCGACGCTGATGGCGACCTTGCGCAACCTCGCCGAGAGCTTCTCCGAGGAGACCGTCGTCTACCCCGGTCACATGGGGATCACGACGATCGGCGCCGAGCGCGCCACCAATCCGTTCCTCGCCGAGTTCGCCCACTAGGCACTAGGCACTAGGCTCGCCTGCCAAGTGGCCAGCAAGTTCCAGGCTCCCCGGGGCACCTTCGACGTTCTTCCCGCCGAGTCGGCGCAGCGGTCCGGCGTCTACCTCGCCGCCGCCGAGCTCTGCGCCCACGCCGGGTACGAGCGGATCGAGACCCCGGCTTTCGAGGACACCGAGCTCTTTGCCCGCGGGGTCGGCCAGGCCACCGACATCGTGCGCAAGGAGATGTTCACCTTCACCGACCAGGGTGGGCGCAGCCTCACCCTGCGCCCCGAGGGCACCGCACCGATCGCGCGCGCCTACCTCGAGCACGGGATGCACACGCTTCCTCAGCCGGTTCGGCTTTGGTACTGGGGTCCTACTTTCGCCACGAGCGCCCGCAGGCCGGCCGCTTCCGCCAGTTCAACCAGCTCGGCGCCGAGGCGATCGGCTCGGACTCGCCGCTCGTCGACGCCGAGCTGATCATCATGCTCGACGAGCTGCTCCGTGGGCTCGGCGTCCCCAGTGTCCGCCTGCGGCTCGGCAGCCTCGGCAGCCCCGACTCGCGCGCGGCCTACCGCGAGGAGCTCAAGGGCTACCTGCATTCGCGCGAGTCCGAGCTGCGTCCGAACGTGCGCGAGCGGATCGAGCTCAACCCGATGCGCGCGTTCGATTCCGATGACCCGGGCACCCGAGCGGTGATGGAGGAGGCGCCGACGATGCTCGAGCGGCTCGATCAATCCGACGCCGAGCACTTCGACATCGTCCGCGCCCTACTCGATCGTGCTGGGATCAGCTACCAGCTCGACCCGACGCTCGTCCGCGGGCTCGACTACTACACCCGGACCGTGTTCGAGTTCGAGTCCGACGCGCTCGGCGCCCAGTCGGCGCTCGGCGGTGGCGGCCGCTACGACGGCCTGATCGAGCAACTCGGCGGGCCCGCGACCCCGGGCTGCGGTTGGGCTGCCGGGATCGAGCGCATCCTGCTGGCGCTCGAGGAGCCGCCCCCTGCGGCACGGGCCGATGTCTTCGTCGCGGCTGCCGAGGGGGAGCGCGAGCGTGCCTTCACGCTTGTTCGCGAGCTGCGCCACGCGGGCCTGCACGCGGAGCTCGACCTCGCCGGGCGCTCGATCAAGGGCCAGATGAAGCAGGCCGATCGGGTCGGCGCCCGAGCCGCGGTCATGCTCGACGCCGACGGCGCCGCCCACCTCCGCGACATGGCGACCGGCGAGCAGCGCGAGCTCGATCTCGCGAGCGTGATCGAGGCGCTGATCGGCAGCGGCGAGGGGCGCTGAGTTGAGCGAGCCGGAGCTTCCCGCGCTGCGCGTGAACGAGTACCGCGATGCCTGGTGCGGACAGGTGCTTGCCGACCGGGTCGACTCCGACGTCCGTCTCGCCGGCTGGGTCCATCGCCGCCGCGACCACGGCGGGCTCGTGTTCGTCGACCTGCGCGACCGCACCGGGCTGGTCCAGCTCGTCTTTCATCCGGACGAGTCCGGCGACGGCGTTCGAGCTCTCCCACGGGCTCCGGGCCGAGGACGTGATCAGCGTCTTCGGCGCCGTCGTTCGGCGCGATCCGGAGACCGTCAACCCCGAGCTGCCGACGGGCGAGTTCGAGGTCCGTGTGCGCGAGGCGACGCTGCTCTCGGACGCCGCCACGCCGCCGTTCGAGATCGAGGGCTTCTCGGGCGAGGTCGGGGAGGAGATGCGGCTGCGCTACCGCTATCTCGACCTGCGCCGGGAGCGGATGGCCGAGGCGATCCGCAAGCGCCACGAGGTCAGCGCGGCGATCCGCGACTTCCTGATCGGCGAGGGCTTCCTCGAGGTCGAGACGCCGATGCTCTCGCGCTCGACCCCCGAGGGCGCCCGCGACTTCCTCGTCCCCTCGCGCCGTGAGCCGGGCTCCTTCTACGCGCTGCCGCAGTCGCCGCAGCTGTTCAAGCAGCTGCTCATGGTCGCCGGCTTCGAGCGCTACTTCCAGATCGTCCGCTGCTTTCGCGACGAGGACCAGCGCGCCGACCGTCAGCCCGACTTCACCCAATTGGACATCGAGATGTCGTTCGTCGGGGTCGAGGACGTGCTCGATCTCAACGAGCGCATGCTCGCGGCCGTCTTCGAGGCCGTCGGCGGACCAGCGCTGGAGCTGCCGCTGCGGCGGATCCCCTACGACGAGGCGCTGGCGCGCTACGGCACCGACCGGCCCGACCTGCGCTTCGGACTGGAGCTGGTCGAGCTCTCCGACTTGCTCGCAGCGACCGAGTTCAAGGTCCTCCGCGGCGCGATCGAGTCCGGCGGCGTGGTCAAGGGCCTGAACGCCGGGGCGCGCGACCTCCCGCGCTCGGTGCTCGACGGGTTGATCGAACGCGCTCAGGAGCTCGGCGCGAAGGGCCTGGTGTGGGCGTTTCGCGAGGGCGAGGGATGGCGTTCGCCGACGGCGAAGTTCCTCACGGCCGAGGAGCTCTCGGCGCTCAACGACCGCCTCGAGGCCGAGGAGGGCGACCTGCTGCTCGCTCGTCGCCGACGCGCCGGCGACGGCGAACGCCGTCCTCGCCCAGCTGCGAATCGACCTCGCCGAGCGCTTCGAGCTCATCGACCCGGCTGCGGAGGATTTCTGCTGGGTCACGGAGTGGCCGATGTTCGGCTTCAACGAGGCAGAGGGACGCTGGGACCCGTTGCATCATCCCTTCACCGCACCGGCCGGCGAGCTCGACCCCGAGCGCGCGGGCGACGCCCGGGCGCTTGCCTACGACGTGGTCTGGAACGGCCAGGAGCTCGGTGGCGGCTCGATCCGGATCTCCGATCCCGAGCTCCAGCTGCGGGCGCTCGAAACGATCGGCATCACTCCCGAGGAGGCGCGAGACCGGTTCGGCTTCCTGCTCGAGGCGCTGCGCTACGGCGCCCCGCCGCACGGTGGGATCGCCTACGGGCTCGACCGCCTGGTCCAGCGCCTGCTGCACGCCGACTCGATCCGCGACGTGATCGCCTTCCCGAAGGCGGCCTCGGGCGCCGACCCGCTGACCGGCGCCCCGGCGCCGGTCGACGAGGCCCAGCTGCGCGAGCTCGGGCTGGCGCTGCGCGGCGGCAAGCGCGCCGACGCATAGACCGCTGGTGGTGTTCGTGATCGTCGTCGGCCTCGACTCCGGGGACGAGAGTCCCGAGGGGGCGGTGCTCGGGTGGCCGATCGTCGCCATGTCCGCCGGACTGCTCGCGGTCGCGTGGACGTTCTTTCCGGGTCTGCGCCGCGCACGAGATTGACCAGCGGCGCCACGAGCGGCTCAAGCGTTGCGAGTGCCCGGCCGACAAGAGGCCTGATGGCCGCGTGGCCGTCGGACTGATTGGTAACCTCGCGAAGGGCTCGAGCTTGTTCGTTAGCCGCTCACATTGTGAGCCAACACAATTGCCTTGGGAGTCACCGTTCGGTAGCGCCCTGGCGGTAGCGCCGGCAGACACCCACCTGTTCATTCAGGTTCACAGGCAGAGCGGTACCGGCGAGCTGGGGCCCCTTTTTCTGCCTCGCGGCAGCCGCACGGAGCCGGCCGGTGAGAAAGGCGCTGAACGAGAACCCGCTCGTGCAGGCCGTGCTGATCGGCGTCTTGGCGATCATCGTCGGCTTCCTGCTGCTGACCCGGGTGATCAACCAAAACTCGGCGGCCGAGCCCGCGCCCGCCGATCCCGCCCCGACGGCCGCCGAGCCCGCGCCAGCGCCGGAGGCGGCGGATGAGTCGGCTGCCGGCGCCGAGGGGACGGCTTCGACAACGCCGAGCACGGACGCGTCCGGCGCCGCGGCAGCGCCCGAGACGACGGACCCCGCTTCCGAACCGGTCGATCCCGCGATCGCGGCGGCGGCCGAAGGCGAGTTCGTCGCCGGCCCCGGGCTGCCCGCCGACCTCGTCAAGGCCTACGCCGACGGCAAGGTGGTGACCCTGCTGATCGTGCGCGAGAACGGGGTCGACGACCGGACGGTCAGGGGAACGGTCGAGGCGCTGCGCTCGCGGCCCGACACCGCGGTCTTCGTCACCCCTGCGGCCGGGATCGCCGACTACTCGCGGATCACCCAGGGCGTCAACGTCGAGCGCACGCCCGCGCTCGTGGTCATCCGGCCGCGTCGCCTGACCAAGGGCCCGACGCCGGTCGCGACCGTCAGCTACGGCTTCCGCGGCCGCCAGAGCGTCGACCAGGCGGTCGAGGACGCGCTCTACGCCGGGCGCGAGAACATCCCCTACTACCCCGAGTAGCACCGGCTCTCGGGCTACGCTCTGGGTGCGCGGAGTTCCGCGCAGACTGAGCCCATGGACACCGAGGCATTCGAGCAGTATCTGAGCGACGCCAGGCGGCGTGCCGGGCCGCTTGACGGTGGCTTCCACGGGGCCGCCGGCGGGGCGCCGTGTGGCGACCTGGTGCGGATCTCGGTCGTGCTCGGGCCCGGCGCGGTCGCCCGCGTCAGCTTCGACGCCGAGGGCTGTGCGGCTGCGCGCGCAGCCGCCGCGGCGGCCGCCGAGCTCGCCGCGGGCGCGCCAGTGCTCGAGGCGGCGCTGATCGGTCCCGACGAGGTGGCGGGCGAGCTTGGGGGGCTCGGGCCGCAGGGTCGCCACGGCGCCGAGCTTGCGGCCGATGCGCTTCACCGCGCCCTTGCCGCCGCGGCCAGCTCGCCGGCGCGTCTCGCGGGGCCGCCGGCTGCCGGTGAGCGGGTGCTGGTCGCGCTCAGCGGCGGGGTCGACTCCGCGGTCGCCGGGCTGCTCGAGCGCGAGCGCGGGGCGGAGGTCGTCGCCGTGACCCTGAAGCTGTGGTCGGACCGTCGCACCGATGCGGCCAAGAGCTGTTGCTCGCCGCTCGCCGTTCTCGGTGCCCGCGGCGTTGCGCACTCGCTCGGGATCCCGCATTTCACGCTCGACCTCGAGGACGCCTTCCGCGCCCGCGTCGTGAACGGTTTCGTCGCCGGCTACCGGGCCGGGCGGACGCCGAACCCGTGCGTCGTCTGCAATGGCGAGTTGCGAATCGACGCGATGCTCGCGCTCGCCGAGCGCCTCGGCTGCTCGGCGCTCGCCACCGGCCACTACGCCCGCCTGGTCGACGACGGCGAGGGCCCGCTGCTGACCGCGGCGAGCGATGCCGCCAAGGACCAGACCTACATGCTCTCCGGCCTGCGGCCGGCCTCACTCGCGCGGCTGCGATTCCCGCTCGCCGGGCTGACCAAGCCCGAGGTGCGCGAGCTCGCCGCGCGCGCCGGGCTGGCGGTCGCCTCGAAGGCCGAGAGCCAGGACCTGTGCTTTCTCGCCGGCGAGGGCAAGCGCGGCTTTCTCGCTCGCCACGGTGGGCTCGGTGAGCGCCCGGGCGAGATCGTCGACAGCTCGGGCCACGCCGTCGGTCGCCACCATGGCCAGCACGAGTTCACCGTCGGCCAGCGCCGCGGCCTCGGGATCGGCTCGCACGAGCCGCTCTACGTGCTCTCGACCGACGCCGAGTCGAACACGGTCGTGGTCGGCTCCCGCGACGAGCTTGCGACGACCACGGTTCGTGTGCGCGAGGCAACGCTGCACCGGGGCGGCGGCCGCGTCGACCGGGTTCGCCTTCGCTATCACGCCAGGCCGCTCGCCTGTGAGGCCCCCGAGGTTCCCGCGGGCGAGCACGCCGAGCTCGAGCTCGACCTCGCCGAGCCGGCTTTCGGGGTCGCCCCGGGCCAGACCGCGTGCCTGATGTCGGGCGACGTCGTCGTCGGCCGCGCGACGATCGCCTGACCGCCCGCGGGCTACCTAGACTGGCGAGCGATGAAGTCGGACGAGATCCGCGAGACCTTCCTCTCGTTCTTCGAACAGCGGGGGCACCTGCGCGTGCCCTCGGCCTCGCTGGTTCCGGCGCCCGACGACACCTCGACCCTGCTCACAGTGGCGGGGATGCAGCCCCTGAAGCCGTACTTCGAGGGCCGTGAGGAGCCGCCGAAGGGCCGTCTCGCCTCGTCGCAGCGCTCGTTTCGCACCGTAGACATCGAGGTCGTCGGGACGACCAAGCGCCACCTAACGTTCTTCGAGATGCTCGGTAGCTTCAGCGTCGGCGACTACTTCAAGGCCGAGTCGATGGCTTACGGATGGGAGCTCTCGCTCGAGGGCTTCGGCTTCGACCCGGAGCGGATCTGGGTAACGGTGTTCGCGGGCGACGAGCAGCTCGGGCTCGGCCCCGACACCGAGTCGATCGAGATCTGGCGCGAGATCGGGGTTCCCGAGGAGCGGATCATGCGCCTGCCGCGCTCGGAGAACTTCTGGCAGGGGGGCGTCACCGGTCCCTGCGGCCCTTGCTCCGAGATGTACATCGACCGCGGGCCCGAGTTCGGCTCCGACGACCTGCGGCCCGGCGACGACACCGACCGCTACCTCGAGTACTGGAACCACGTCTTCATGACCTACGAGCTGCACGAGGACGGCTCGCTCACCGACCTGCCGCAGCGCAACATCGACACCGGCCTCGGGCTCGAGCGGATGGCGGTGATCCAGCAGGGCGTCGACTCGGTGTTCGACATCGACGCGCTGGCGCCGCTGGTCGAGCTGGCGGAGGAGCTCTCTGGGGTCAAGTACGACTCCGATCAGAAGGCTACCCGGGCGATGCGGATCCTCGCGGATCACTCGCGAGGAGCGGTCAACCTGATCGCGGACGGAGTCGTGCCCTCGAACGAGGATCGCGGCTACGTCCTGCGCCGGATCATGCGGCGAGCGATCCAGCAGGGGCGGGTGCTGGGGCTCGAGCCGCCCTACTTCGGGCGCTTCGCCGAGCGGGCGATCGAGCTCATGAGCGACGCCTACCCGCACCTCGCCGCCGAGTACGGCTCGATCCTGCGCTGGGTCGGCGACGAGGAGGAGAGCTTCGGGCGCACGCTCGACCGTGGCACCGCGCTGCTCGCACAGCTGATCGCCGAGGCCAAGGAGCAGAACACGTCGTGGATCGACGCCGAGGACGCCTTCCAGCTCCACGACACCTACGGCTTCCCCTATGACCTGACCAAGGAGCTGCTCGCCGACGAGGGTCTTTCGGTCGACGACGAGGGCTTCGAGGCGCTGATGGAACGGCAGCGCGAGCGCGCTCGGGCCGACTCCGGGCCGCCGGCCGCCGATCGCCACGAGACGGTGATCTCGTTCGTGACCGAGAGCCCGCCGACGCGCTTCGTCGGCTATGAGGAGCTCGCCGCGCAAACGAGCGTCGCCGCCGCGCGGCCGCTCGGCGACGACGGGGCGCTGCTGGTCAAGCTCGAGGAGAGCCCGTTCTATGCCGAGGGCGGTGGCCAGGTCGCCGACTCCGGCCTCGTCGCCTGGGACGGGGGAGAGGCGCGGGTGGAGGATGTGTATCGGGTGGGCGAGGACCAGGCGGTTCGGCTGGCAGTGAGCAGCAAGCAGCAAGCAGCTGGCAGCGAGGAGCCGGCGGCGGGGCAGCGCGTGAGCGCGTCGGTTGACCACGACGCCCGTCACGCGACGATGCGCAACCACACCGCGACTCACCTGCTGCATGCGGCCCTGCGCCAGCGGCTGGGCACGCACGTCCGCCAGGCCGGCTCGGCGGTGCGCCCCGACAAGCTGCGCTTCGACTTCACCCACGGCGCCCCGCTCGCCCCCGAGGAGCTGAGTGAGATCGAGGACCGTGTCAACGACTGGGTCAAGGCAAGCAGGGCGGTGCGGGCGATGCAGATGGCACGCGCCGAGGCGGAGGCGATGGGGGCGATGGCGCTGTTCGGCGAGAAGTACGGCGACTGGGTGCGCGTGATCGAGGTCGACGATGTCTCGCGCGAGCTCTGCGGCGGCACTCATGTCGCCAACACGGCCGAGGTCGGGATCTTCGCGCTGGTCTCGGAGGGCTCGAGCGCGGCCAACGTGCGCCGGATCGAGGCGCTCACCGGACCGGCCGCGATCGACTACTACCGCCGCCGAAGCGCCGATCTCGACGAGGCCGGGGCGCTGCTCGGATCGCGCCGCGACGCCCTCGCCGCCGCACGCCGGGCGGCCGAGCGGCTCGCCGAGCTCGAGCACCGGATCTCCGAGCTTCGGCGCGAGGAGGCCGGCGCCGAAGCCGACCGTCTCGGCGACGAGGGCGAGGAGATCTCGGGCGTGCGGGTGATCGTCAGCGAGGGTCATGGGGCCGACCAGCACGAGCTGCTCGACCTCGCCGACCGGATCAAGCAGCGCGCCGGCGACGCCGCGGTCGTCCTCGGCGGCACCGACGACGGCAAGGTCGCCCTGGTGGCGAGCTTCACCCGCAGCGCGGTCGAGCGCGGCCTCTCGGCCGCCGACGTGATCCGCGAGGCTGCCGGCGTCGTCGGCGGTGGCGGGGGCGGTCGCGACGATGTCGCCCAGGCAGGAGGGCGGGATCCCGAGCGGCTCGGTGAGGCGCTCGAGGCCGCCCGCAACGCGATCGTGAGGGCCCTTTCGCAATAGAGATGGGTGAGCCCACGCCGTCGCGCACGCGGATGACGCGCGGATTCCCTCGCGCTTCGCGCTCGCACCGTTCGCTTCGCTCACTGAGGATCGCGCCCGTCGAGACTCGCCCGTACCGACCGGTACGGGCTTCGCTCGCCGTCCACGCCCGGCTCGGCCCCGCGCGCCCCCGCGTACGCCCCGTCGTGGGCTCAACCATCTAGGGTTCGCGGATGCGGGTCCTCGCAATCGACCACGGCGACGCCCGCGCGGGCACCGCGATCTGCGATCCGAGCGAGACGGTCGTCCGGCCGCTCGGGGTGATCGCGCCGCCCGACGCCGGCGAGGTCGCGCGCGTCGCGCGCGAGGAGGGCGCGGAGCTGATCGTCGTCGGCCTGCCGGTCTCGCTCGACGGCGCCGAGCGCGCGCAGGCCGTTGCCGCGCGTTCGTTCGCCGCCGAGGTGGCAGCGGCGATCGAGGTCCCGGTTGAGACCTACGACGAGCGCCTGACCACCCGGATGGCGACCGATACCGCGCGCGGCGGGGCGAGCGCCCCGGCCGACGCGCTCGCCGCCGCGCACCTGCTCGAGAGCTACCTTCACGCCCGCGAGGCGGCGAAGTGACCGGCGGAGATTGGCACGACCCGTTCGCCGAGGATCCCGAAGCGATCGAGCGCGAGCGGCGCCGCGCTGAGCGGGAGGCGCGGCGCCGGGGGACCCAGGAGTCGCTCGGTGAGAAGGTCGGCGAGACCCAGGCGGCACCGCCGGCCGGCGACGCGACGCCCGCAGAGGAGCCGCCCGCAGCCGAGGCGCCCGCACCCGAGCCGCCGCCGAACTCCGAGCGCACGGCCGTCCAGCCCGCCGCCGCCGAGCCTCCGGCAGCCGAAGCGCCCCCCGTGCGCCCGCCCCGTCGCCGAGGCGGCCCGCCGTCGCGCGAGGGCCTGCTCGTGCGGCGAGTCCTCGGCCTCTTGGTCCTGGTCGCCTTTTGCGCAATCGTCGTCGTCGGCGCGCTCGCGCTGATCGACCAGATCACCGGATCGGACGAGCCGGCGGAGTCGGTCAAGGCGGCGAAGACGAGCGAGCTCACGATTCCCGAGGGCCTCGATCGCCACCAGATCGCCGACCTCGCCAAGGAGGCGGGGCTGAAGGGCGACTACGAGCAGGCGAGCAAGAGCTTCAAGGGCTTCGACCCGGCGAAGTACGGGGCGGAGGCGCCGCCGAACCTGGAGGGCTTCCTGTTTCCGGCCCTCTATGAGCTGCCCAAGAAGGCGACCGCCAAGGACCTGATCTCGCGCCAGCTCGATGCCTTCAAGGCGAACATCAAGGAGGTCGACCTCTCCTATGCGGAGTCGAAGAACCTGAACGTCTACGACGTGCTCAAGATCGCCTCGATGATCGAGCGCGAGATCGCGGTGCCCGAGGAACGCGAGCTGGCCGCGGCGGTGATCTACAACCGCCTCTCCGCGGGCGACACGCTCGGCATCGACGCAACGATCCGCTACTACCTGCAGAACTACGACGAGCAGCTCACCGAGAGCGAGCTCGCCGACCCGCACGCCTACAACACCCGGGTCAACCCGGGCCTGCCGCCGACCCCGATCGGCAACCCCGGGCTCGCCTCGATCGAGGCGGCCGCGAATCCGGCAAAGAGCGACGCCTACTACTTCGTGATCAAGCCGGGGAGCTGCAACGAGCACGTCTTCGTCGCCACCGAGGAGGAATTCGCCGAGGCCGAGGCCGCCTATCAAGCCGCGTTGCAAGAGCAGGGCGACTCACCGACCGAGTGCTAGCCGGGTGGCGTTCCGCTCGGGCGGGGACTTGATACGAGGCGTGGGTCGGGTCAAGTAGGGAGGGTGGTGCCCTTAATGGCGATGAGTTGGGACGACGTGACCCGAAGGCGCGGTCCTTTGTCGCATTGACCACCCATACGGTGGTTAACACGACACTCGGTGCGCGCCGACCGCGAGCGCCGGCGCTCCGAACCGCCGCGCCCTAGCATCGTCCCATGCCGCGCCTCGCCGTGCTCGGACAGCCCGTCAGCCATTCGCGTTCGCCTGCGATGCAGAACGCCGCGCTCGCCGAGCTGGGGCTGGCGCCCGAGTGGAGCTATGAGGCGATCGAGGTCGCACCCGAGGGCTTTGAAGCGCTCGTCCGCTCGCTCCCCGCGGACGGCTTCGCAGGCGTCAACGTCACCGTGCCGCACAAGCTCGCCGCGCTCGCGGTCGCCGACCGCGCCACGGATGCCGCCCGCGAGATCGGCGCCGCGAACACGCTCAGCTTCATCGCGGGCCGGATCGAGGCCGAGAACACCGACGCGACCGGGCTGATCGCGGCGCTGCCCGAGCCGCCGGCTGGGGCTCGCGCCCTGGTCCTCGGGGCCGGCGGGTCTGCGCGTGCGTGTGCGTGGGCGCTGCGCGATGCGGGGGCCGAGGTCGCGCTTTGGAACCGCACCGGTGCAAAGGCGGCGGCGCTCGCCGCGGAGCTCGGCGTCGCCCGCGTCGCCGAACCGGGCTCCTTCGACCTGCTCGTCAACGCGACGACGGTCGGCCTCGAGGCGGCCAATCGGCCTCCGGGCGTGCCCGCCCAGGCATCAAGCGACCTAAAGCCCCTGCCCCTGCGTGCCGATGCGATCAATGCAAGACACGTCGTGGTGGATCTGGTCTACGGGTCGAGCCCGACAGCGCTCGTGGCGATTGCGCGCAGCCACGGCGCGCGCGTCGTGGACGGCCTCGACGTCCTCGTCCACCAGGGAGCCGCGTCGTTGCGGATCTGGACGGGCCTAAAGGTTCCGCTGGAAACGATGCGAAGCGCGGCTCGCAAGAGCTAGAGAGAACAGATGGCAACGGACAAGCGCCCCGGATACCTCCGCCCGGTTCCCGCCGGATCCAGCGAGGTAACCGCGCGCGTGCTCGAGGACGGCACCCAAGAGCCCGGGACCCCCGGCCTCACCCCGCCGCTGGGCCGCGGCAACTCGGCGATGTTCCTGACCGACGTCATCGTCGAGCTCGGCTATGCGGCCCGCGAGCGCGTCGACGATGTGATCCAGGAGGCCCGGGTCGCCGGCCGGTCGGCCGACGAGCTGCTCGTCGGCCACAAGCTGATCGACCCCGACCAGCTCTCGCGCGCGATCGCCGAGCGCTACGGGCTCGATCACGTCGATCTGAACGCCTACCACGTCGACATGGGCGCCGCGAACCTGCTCTCGGTCAGCGCCGCGCGCCGCTACCAGGCGGTCCCGGTCGGCTACGTCGACTCGGCCACGGTGCTGGTCGCGATCGTCGACCCCGCGAATGTGCTCGCGATCGACGACATCCAGATGATCACCGGGCTCAACTGCAGGGTCGCGGTCGCCGCCGCCGACGACGTCGAGGCGCTGATCCGGCGCCTGAACACGCTCGAGAGCGCGGTCACCGAGGCGATCGACGAGGAGGAGGAGGCCGAGCTCGGCGAGATCACCGAGCTGCACGAGTCCGCCGACGACGCGCCGGTGATCAAGCTCGTCTACTCAGTCCTCGGCCAGGCCGCGACCGAGGGCGCGTCCGATATCCACTTCGAGCCCGGAGAGGACGAGATGCGGGTCCGCTTCCGCGTCGACGGCGTCCTCTACGAGGCCGCGCGGGTGCCGAAGCGAATGATCTCGGGCGTCGTCTCGCGAATCAAGATCATGAGCGAGCTCGACATCGCCGAGAAGCGGGTGCCGCAGGACGGCCGTGTGAGCGTCAACGTCGAGGATCGCAAGGTCGATCTCCGTATCACCACGCTGCCGACCCAGCGCGGCGAGGGAGCGACGATCCGCATCCTCGACAAGGAGCAGGCGCTGCGCTCGCTCGACGAGCTCGGCATGGACGGCGACGGGCGCACGAGCTTCAGCGGCGCGATCACCCAGGCCCACGGCGCGGTCCTGGTCACCGGGCCGACCGGCTCGGGCAAGTCGACGACACTCTACGCGGCGCTGGCCGAGCTGAACGCGATCGAGCGCAAGATCATCACGATCGAGGACCCGGTCGAGTACCGGATCGAGGGCATCAACCAGATCGGCGTCAACCGCAAGGCCGGGCTCACGTTCGCCGCCGGGTTGCGGTCGATCCTGCGTGCGGACCCCGACATCATCATGGTGGGCGAGATCCGCGACGCCGAGACGGCGCGAATCGCGATCGAGTCCGCGCTCACGGGGCACATGGTGCTCTCGACCCTGCACACCAACGACGCGCCGGGCACGATCACCCGGCTGGCGAAGATGGGGATCGAGAGCTTCCTCACCGCCTCGGCGCTCGACTGCGTCGTCGCCCAGCGCCTGGCCCGCAAGCTCTGCACCCACTGCAAGCAGCGGGCGGTGATCTCGAAGACGGCGCTCAAGGAGGCGGGCTTCCGAGTCGGAGCCGACCTCGAGGCCTACGAGCCGATCGGCTGCGGGCGCTGCAACCGCACCGGCTACCGCGGCCGAATCGGACTCTTCTCGGTGATGCAGATGACCGAGCGACTCACGGAGCTCACGGTCGACAACGTCTCCGAGGCCGAGATCACGGCGGCGGCGCGCGAGGACGGCATGATCACCCTGCGCGAGGACGGGATCGCCAAGGTCCGCGCCGGGGTTACGTCGATCGCAGAAGTCGCCCGGGTCGCGTCCTGAGGTCGGCAAGCATCGGGGCGCAGTGCGAGCGCCCCTTCTCGGTCAGCACGTAGCGGGTCTTGAGCTCGCCCGAGTGCTCGTCCCAGTTGCGGTCGTCGGCCAGCTCGAGCTCGTAGCGCAGGCGGGGAATCGGTGTCCCACCGCCGCCGGGCAGCTCGCGCTCGAGCAGGATCCAGTCGCGGATCGCGAGGTCCGAGAGCAGCTCACGGGTGATTCCCCGAGCATCGGGCTCCCCGGTTGCGGCTTGGGCCGCGTAGAGGGCGTGCGAGAAGCTGGCGCTGCCGGCCGCGGCGCAGCCGAGGATCAGCCCGAGCAGCTCGCGCTGCGTGATCGACGTGGGTGGGTTGAGCCGGAAGGAGCTTTTCGAGTCCATGAAGTCGCGGGGTCGCGTGCCAGAGCCGTCGGGAGCTCGTTCGGGCGCCCTGTCGAGAATCCTGCGAATCACCGCTTGCAGGAAGGCTCGTTGTCCCTCTATCGGCCCGCTTCGCCGCGCGGTGAACCGTCCTGCGGCTGCGGGCGCTCAAGCTTCGCGCCGTGCCTGACGAAGAATCAGGCGTGAGCGTCGATTTCGCATCGGTCCTCAGCCGCATGGTCGAGGAGAAGGCCTCGGACGTCCACCTGTCGCCGGGCTTCCCGCCCGCCGTGCGCGTCCGCGGCCGGGTGGCGCCCCTCGACGGCCACAATGCGCTGACGCCCCAGGACACGCGCGAGATCGTCTACTCGCTGCTCAACGACTCCCAGCGCAAGCGGTTCGAGAACGATCTCCAGCTCGACTTCGCCTACTCGATCCCCGGCGTCGCCCGCTTCCGCGTCAACGTCTTCTTCCAGCGCGGCTCGATCAGCGCCGCCTTCCGACACATCCCGACCGAAATCCTGAGCCTCGAGACGCTCGGGCTGCCGACGGTGATGGCCGAGTTCACCCGCAAGCCGCGCGGATTCGTGCTCGTCACGGGTCCCACCGGCTCGGGCAAGTCGACGACCCTGGCGTCGATGGTGGACATGATCAACGAGGACCGCGAGGAGCACATCCTCACGATCGAGGACCCGATCGAGTTCCTGCACCGGCACAAGAAGTGCATCGTCAACCAGCGCGAGGTGGGCTCCGACGCGATCAACTTCGCGGGGGCGCTGAAGTCGGCCCTGCGCGAGGACCCCGACGTGATCCTGGTTGGCGAGATGCGCGACCTCGAGACGATCTCGACCGCGCTGACCGCGGCCGAGACCGGCCACCTCGTCTTCGCCACCCTGCACACCCAGTCGACCGCGCAGACGGTCGACCGGATCATCGACGTCTTCCCTCCGCACCAGCAGCACCAGGTGCGGATGCAGCTCTCGATCGCGCTCCAGGGAATCGTCACCCAGCAGCTGCTGCCTACCGCCGACGGGTCGGCGCGCGTCTGCGCCTGCGAGGTGCTGATGCCGACCCCGGCGATCCGCAACCTGATCCGCGAGGGCAAGACCCACCAGATCTACTCCGCGCTTCAGACCTCGGGGGCAACCGGGATGCAGACGATGGACGGGCACCTGGCACAGCTGGTGCGGACCGGCACGATCACCCGCAAGCTGGCCGAACAGCGTGCCTCGATCCCCGAGGAGCTCGGTCGCCTGCTCGGCGGGACCCAGACGATGAGTGCCTCGCAGCAGCCGGTGGCGGTCGGAGCGTAAGGGGGTCGCGCGCCGATGGGCACCTTCGACTTCCGTGCGGTCGACCTCGCCGGCGTGCCCTCACGAGGCGAGCTCGAGGCGGGGTCTAAGGCCCAGGTCACCGAGCAGCTGCGCCAGCGCGGCCTGATCGTCCTCGACGTCTCCGAGAAGCGCGAGTCGCTGAAGCTCGAATCGGTCTTCCAGCGCTTCAAGAGCGTCAACCTGCGCAACCTCGCGGTCTTCTCGCGCCAGTTCGCGACCCTGATCACCTCGGGGATGCCGATGCTGCGGTCGCTTTACACGCTCGAGGAGCAGACCGAGGACGAGATGCTCAAGAACGCGATCGTCAGCGTTCGCCAGGACGTCGAGGCGGGGAGCTCGGTCGCCAGCGCGATGGAGTCCCAGCCCGGTGTCTTCGACCCCCTCTACCGCTCGATGGTCTACGCCGGCGAGGGCTCCGGCCGGCTCGAGGAGGCGCTCGACCGGGTCGCGTTTCAGCTCGAGAAGCTCGATGCGCTGCGCCGTCAGGTCAAGTCCGCGCTCATGTACCCGGCGGTCGTCTTCGGCCTTGCGATCGTGGTCATGGTCGTCGTCGTCGCCTTCATCGTCCCGGTCTTCGTCGGCATCTTCGAGGAGATCGCGGAGGAGAGCGGGTCGGATCCGAACCTGCCGTTCATGACTCAGATCACGGTCGGCGTCTCGGACTTCATCACCGGCAAGTGGTTCATCCTGCTCCCGGCGATCGGGATCGCCACCTATCTCTTCCTGCGCTGGAAGAAGACCGATCGCGGGCGGCTTCAGTGGGACCGGGTCAAGCTCCGCTTCCCGTGCCACATCGGCGACATCGTGCAGAAGGTCGCGCTGGCCCGCTGGTCGCGGACGTTCTCGGGCACCGTGTCCTCGGGCGTCCCGATCCTGCAGGCGATCCAGATCTCCGGCGACACCGCCGGCAACGCCGTGATCAAGGAGGCGATGGACGACGTCTACAGCTCGGTTAAGCGCGGTGGCACGATCTCGCGCCCGCTCGCCGAGCACCCCGTCTTCCCGGCGATGGTCTCGCACATGATCTCCGTCGGTGAGGACTCCGGCCAGCTCGAGACCATGCTCGAGAAGATCGCCGATTTCTACGACGCCGAGGTCGACGCCAAGGTCAAAGCCCTGACGTCGCTGATCGAGCCGGTGATGATCATGTTCGTCGGCGGCATCGTCGGCTTCATCGTGATCTCGATGTACCTGCCGATCTTCAGCCTCTACGACAACATCCGCTAGGGCGGGCTCTCGATAGGGTTCGCGCGTGGGCTGCTTCGCCGCGCTTCTCGCGCTGATCTCGCCGCGGCTGGCGCTGTTTGCCCTCTGGCTGTTCAGCGACGTGCTCGGGGACGCGTTCGAGAGCTGGTGGGTACCGCTGCTCGGCTTCTTCATCCTGCCGTGGACGACGCTCGCCTACGCGGTGATGTGGGTCTCCGGGCGCAACGACGTGACCGGCTTCGAATGGTTCATCGTCATCTTCGCCTTCGTCGTCGACATCGGCGCCTACGCGAGCAGCGGCCGGGCCCGGACGACCTAGCGACGACCCGCGCCGCCGTGCCATTGCGGGCGCGGCCTATTGTTGGGCGCCTTGGAGGCCTCTGAACATCGTGGCAGGCTCGGCGACCGGATCGAGCGCGAGATCGAGGAGCGCATGGACGTCGAGCGCGAGCTCGAGCGCGGCGAGGCGATGCCCGAGCCGACCGCGCCGAGCCTGCGGCGGACGATCGTCTGGCTCGCGATCACCGGCGTCTCGCTCTACCTCGTCGCGCCGAGCCTGCTCGACGTGCTCGGCTCGTGGCGAGATCTCGAGCGGATCGACTGGTTCTGGTTCCCGGCGATGCTCGTGCTCCAGGCGGGAGGGCTGGCGTGCCTTTGGGCGGTGCAGCGGATGGCCCTTCACCGGGCGCGCTGGCCGGACGTGATCGAGTCCCAGCTCGCCGGAAACGCGCTCGGGAAGATCGCTCCCGCCGGCGGTGCGGTCGGAGCGGCCCTGCAGTACAAGATGCTGGTCCAGTCGGGGCTCGAGCGCGGACGCACGGTCGCCGGGATCACCGCGGTCAACCTGCTCACGTTCGCGGTCGTGCTCGCGCTGCCGGTGCTGGCGCTGCCCGCGTTCTTCGGCGGCGCGGTGAACCGCGACCTGCTCGAGGCGACGCTGATCGGGGTCGCGGTCTTCGCGCTGCTGCTCGGCGCCGGGATTGCCCTGCTCGCCTTCGATCGACCGCTGGAGCTCGTCGGGCGCGGGGTGCAGTCGGTTCGCAACCGGATTCGGCGCCGGTCGACTCCGCTACGGACCTTGCCCGAACGACTGCGCCGGGAGCGCGACAAGCTGCTGACCACCCTGGGGCCACAGTGGAAGGAAGCGCTGGCGGCCACCGTCGGTCGCTGGGCGTTCGACTACGCGACCCTGCTCGCCGCACTGGCGGCGGTCGGGGCGACGCCGCGACCGGCGTTGGTGCTGCTCGCCTTCTGCACCGCGCAGGTCCTCGCCCAGGTGCCGGTCACTCCCGGCGGCCTGGGCTTCGTCGAGGCCGGGCTCACCGCCACCCTCGCCCTCGCCGGGGTCGGCCCCGGCAAGGCCGTGCTGGCGACGCTCGCCTACCGCCTGTTCGCCTACTGGCTCCAGCTCCCCGCCGGGCTGGTCGGGTTCGCGCTTCATAAGCGACGCTACGCCGGCGCCACGGACTCGGCGCCCGGATGACCGTCGACCGGATCACCTACGTTGGCCACGCGACGGCGCTGATCGAGCTCGGCGGGGCGCGGCTGCTCACCGACCCCGTGCTCGGAGCGCGGCTCCTGCACATTCGCCGCCACGCCGACAAGCCCGACCCCGTGGTCAGCGAGCAGATCGACGCAGTGCTGATCTCGCATCTGCACCACGACCACCTCGACTTCGCCTCACTGCGGCGACTCGGAGGCGGGGTGCCGATCGTCGTCCCGAGGGGCGGCGCAAAGGTCCTCAGGCGGCGCGGCTTCCGCGAGGCGCTCGAGCTCGGGCGCGACGAGCGGATCGAGATCGCTGGGGTGGAGGTGGCGGCAACCCACGCCACTCACGACGGGCGTCGCTATCCGGTCGGCCGCGGGATTGACGCGATGGGGTTCGACCTGCGCGCCGGACGGCGCGTCTACTTCGCCGGCGACACCGACCTCTTCGGCGAGATGTCCGATCTCGCCGGCGGCATCGACGCCGCCCTGCTGCCGGTCGGCGGCTGGGGCCCGAAGGTGGGGCGCGGACATCTGGACCCGCGCAAGGCGGCCGAGGCGGCGGCGATCCTGCGGCCTCGCTTTGCGATCCCGATCCATTGGGGCACGCTCCTGCGGATCGGCCTCAGCCGGCGCGCGAACGAGATCCTGCATACGCCGCCGCGCCGCTTCGCGGCACAGCTCGCCGAGCTCGCCCCGGCGATCGAGCCGGCCGTACTCGAGCCCGGCGAGTCGCTCGAGCTCTCGTCGCCTACCAATCCCGACTAGGCATTCGAATCCTTGGAGGTCTTGGAGCCCTTGCGTTGCTTGGCCTTGGTCTCGGCGCGACGTGGCTCGACATCGAGCCGGCCGACCGTGCGCTCGGCATCGACCAGGCGCACCGCGTAGCCGCCCGGCTCGGAGAGCAGAAGGTCGAAGCGCGCCGCGGCGTCGGGCCCGACGTCGGCGAGCTCTCCCAGCGCGGGGATCGCGGCCTGGTCCGGCTTGCGCGAGGTCACCGTGAGCACGAGCTGGTCGCCGACATGGGCCGAGATCGTCGGCGGCCTGGCCGCGCCGGCGTTGATCTGTTTGCTGACCAGCTCGCCGGAGTCGGCCTGCTGGCGTTTCGAGGTCGTGGTCGAGCTTCGCTCGGAGTCGCGCTGGGCTTCCTCGACCGGGACCAGCGCGGCGGCGATGCTGGAGATCACGAGCAGGGTGAGCATGACGATGATCAGGCGGCGGGCGGCCACGAAACGCAGCGTAGTCGCCGCTCACGCCCAGGCTCGAAGCTAGACGCACGGTGGATGCGGTCAGCGAGCGTTCCGGGGGTGCAATGTCCTGCCTGAATAGGGGCTGACCCTCGATTGGACGTTTGTACCCCCTATGCGCTCCTAAAGGTCTCGCGGCATGGCACCGATACTGAGGCCAGAAGGCCAGTGCCTCGGTGATAAAGGCAAATTCGTCGTGAGGCGAAGGCGCAAAACCACGGGGCTCCAATAGAGGGAGCGAGCCGGGTTACCACCGGGGTCAACAGACCTCCGATTGGCACAACAACGGGGCTCTGGCGCAAGCAACAGTGGGTACCTAGGAGGTTCCTAATGCTCAACAAGCTCCGCGTCAGGGCCCAGAGTGAGTCGGGCTTCACGCTCGTCGAGCTCCTGGTCGTGATGCTGATCCTCGGCCTTTTGGCCGCAATCGCAATTCCGTCGTTCTTCAACCAGCGCGACAAGGCGCGTGACGCGGACGCGAAGGCGGCCGTGCGAACCGCCGAAACCGCGATGGAGACGTATGCGACGGACAACAACGGCTCCTATTTGAACGCGACCGTCGCCCGTCTGCAGGCGATCGAGCCGACGCTCAACAACGTCGGTGCGCGTCTGACCCTGCCGGTCGCAGCGACGGCCGACACCTACACGGTCCAGGTGGAGTCGGAGTCCGCGGCTACGCAGTTGTTCCGGGTCGCTCGCGCCGACACCGGCATCACGACGCTTGCCTGCGACGTCGATGGGACGGACGGCTGCCCGACCAGCGGGCTCTGGGGCTAGCACGCACAGGCATCGTCGCCTGACCTGAGGGTCAGGTGGATTGCTCAGAGGGGCGGGCTTTCCGGGCCCGCCCCTTTGTGCTTACCGGGACCCCAGGAGTCGTGCCTGCGAGTCAGGGAGCTCGCAGCTCATCCAATGGCCTCGAAGTACCGATAGGAGACCAAGTGCGTTCGACCGCAAAATGGAGCGCCGCGCTCGGCCCGCCGCGCACCCGCGGCGAGGACGGCTTTGCCGTGATCGAGGTCATCGTCAGCGCGATGGTCATGGTCGCGATCGGGGGTGGCGCGCTCGCCGCGCTTCAGGCGAGTGACCGATCGGTCGCCGACGAGCGCCACCATGCGCGCGCCTTCGGCGTCGCTCAGCAGGACCAGGCGCGGATGCGCTCGCTGAAGATCTCCGAGCTCTCGAACCTGAACCAGACGAGAACCGTGCATGAGGACGGCACCCCCTACACGGTGACCTCGGCGGGCGTGTACGTCACCGACTCGACCGGGACGGCAAACTGCGCCACCGGCACCGCCTCGGCCGACTACATCCGGATCTCCTCGAGCGTCACCTGGCCCAGCATCGGCGGGCGAGAGCCTGTCCTCTTGCAGAGCATCGTCGCGCCCCCCAACGGATCGATCAGCGCCGACCACGGCGCGCTCGCGGTCGCGGTCCAGAACGGGCAGAACGCGGGCCTCGAGGGGGTAGGGCTCTCGGGCACCGGTGCCGGGTCGTTCAGCGGCGTCACGGGCAGCAACGGCTGCGCGATCTTCGGCAACCTGCCGGAGGGCAACTACACGCTGACCGCCTCGGGCGCGGGTCTCGTCGATCGCGACGGGATCGCGCCGCAGCCGATCGCGACCAGCGTCGTCGGCCTGAGCACGAACACGGTCGTGCTCCAGTACGACCACCCGGGTTCGCTCGACGTCAGCTTCACCACCCGGGTGCGGGGAAGCCTGGTCGCCTCGGCCGTTGACCAGCTCATGGTCTTCAACACCGGGATGACCGGCGCGAAGGCGTTCGGGACGCTCGGCACGCAGGCGGCGACGGTCACCGCCAGCCCGCTGTTTCCGTTCGCATCGCCCGACACCGTCTATGCCGGAAGCTGCACCGGCAACAACCCCAACCCTGCCGACGACCCCAATTCCCCCGGCGTCCCGGCGACGGCGAGCGTTGTGATCCCCTCGGGCGGCAACGCGACCGCGACGATCCAGCTCCCCGCCCTGAATCTGAAGGTGTGGAGCGGGAGCAGCCCGGTGGTTCCGGGCTCGCCGATCAACAGGGCCCGGGTGACGATCAGCGACGACAACTGCGACGACACCGGCGGTAACCCGATCAAGCGCATCTTCGCCACTGACTCGAACGGCGAGCTCCCGAATCCGGGGCTGCCGACGAGCACCTACGACGTCTGCGCCGACAACGGGGTGCGCAGGGCGAACGCGCTCGATATCGACCTCCAGAACTTCGCCGACGCCGCCGACTTCGATGACGGCACGACGCTCGACCTCTACGTCGGCGGCGGCAGCCTCGGGACGTGCCCATGAGCCGCGAGCGGTCGATCGCCAGCGAGCGCGGGATCACGATGGTGGAGATGATGGTCTCGGTCGCGCTCGGGATGATCGTCATCCTCGGCATCTTCGCGTTGACCGAGGTCGCGATCCGCAGCAGCGCCCGTACCGCGGCCCGGGTCGATGCCGACCAGCGGGCGCGGCCCGTGCTCCAGCGGCTGGTCGACGAACTGCACTCGACCTGCATCGGGCCCGAGGCGGGGCCGATCCTCGCCGGCAGCGACGAAAACGAGATCATCTTTCTGCATCAGACCGGATCCGCGGTCGGCCCGACCCCGGACCGGCGCGTGGTCACGCTGACGGGCAGCACCCTGAGCGAATCGGTGTATCCGTCGACCGGTGGAGAGGCGCCGAACTGGACGTTCTCGCCCACCCCGTCGTCGACCCGCCAGTTGCTCACCGATGTTGGACCGGCGGCGCTCGGCGACCCACCGGTGCTCGTGCCCACGTTCCAGTACTACGCCTACGACGGCGGTGCCGTTGACCCGGAGCCCCTCGACGTCCCGCTGACTGCCGAGCGGGCGCCGCTGACCGTCCAGGTCACGGTCGCCTTCTCCGTCGCGCCGAGGAGCACCCCGGTGCCCGACGACCTGGCGGCCGTCAGCGTCGCCGACTCGATCCTGGTCCGCTTCTCCCCCGCGAGCGAGGACCCGACCAAGGTGAACGGGCCATGCGTCTGAGCGAACGACTGAGCAGGCGCCTGAGGCGGGTACGCGGCGAGGGAGGGTTCACGATGGCCCCGGTGGCGATCGCGGCGAGCTTCATCAGCCTGACGACGGTGGTCGCGGCGGGAGCGGTCAACGGCGACATCAACCTGACCCGCAACGACCTCGACCATAAGCAGGCATACGAGGCGGCGCGGGCGGGGCTCGCCGACTACGCCTATCACCTCAACAAGGACACCAATTACTGGACCCGCTGCACCTCGGTGCCCGCGCCGAGCGCGGTCAACCAACAGGGCTCGACCACTAACCGCCGCCCAGTGCCCGGGACCAGCGACGCCACCTACGCGATCGAGCTGATCCCCCGCACGGGCCAGTCCATTTGCAGCACCTCGAACCCTGTCGGGACGATGATCGAGACGACCGGCGACGCCACCGGCACGTTCCGGATCCGGGCGACCGGCTACAGCGGCGACTCCGAGCAGTCGATCGTCGCCCAGTTCAAGCGAGCCAGCTTCCTCGACTACCTCTACTTCACCCAGCTCGAGACCTCGGACCCGGTGACGTACGGCAACGCGGCGACGATCGCCGGCGCCTACCAGCAGTGCACGAAGACGATCCAGCAGGGCCGCTGGAACGCCCCGATCCCGGGCTCGGGGGGCCAGTTCTGCGACGTGATCGTGTTCCCGAACTGGGACGTGATCAACGGGCCGCTGCACACCAACGACGCGCTCGTCACCTGCGGCTCACCGGACTTCGGGCGCACGCTGTCCGACGTGATCGAGGTCAGCTCGCCGCCGCAGGGCTGGCACGTGTTCGGGAGCTGCTCGGGCAGCCCGAACTTCATCGGGACCTTCGTCACCAACGCCCCCGTGCTCACGCCGCCCGCTACCAACGGGCTGCTGGCCAACATCGCCCAGAACGGCGGCTACTACTTCACCGGCCAGCGCGGGATCACGCTGAACTCCAACAACACGATCACCGTGCGCACCAACATGAGCGGCGCCGGGACGACGTTGGCGATGCCGTCCAACGGCGTCATCTACGTCGCCAACGGGGCCTGCTCGGCGAGCTACTCGCCCTACACCGCGACTTATCCGAACACGTCGGGATGTGGCAACGTCCGCCTCCAGGGCACCTACTCGGGCCAGCTCACGATCGCGGCCGAGAACGACATCATCATCGACGGCAACGTCTGCCGGGCGGGCGGCACCTGCGCCAACCCAACCGGCAACGGCATGCTCGGGCTGATCGCCAACAACTTCGTCCGCGTGTGGCGGCCGTATCCCACTCAGACCAGCCGCTCGAACTGCGGCAGCGGCAGCGGCAGCGGCGCGGTCAGCCCGCTGACGATCAACGCCGCGATGCTGGCAATCCAGCACTCGTTCATCGTCGACCACTACAACTGCGGCAGCGCCCTGACCACGCTCAGGGTCAACGGAGCGATCGGACAGAAGTTCCGCGGCGCGGTCGGCACGTTCAGCGGCTCGACCCTGGTCTCGGGCTACGCCAAGAACTACAACTACGACGATCGCCTGCGCTACATCTCGCCGCCGCACTTCCTCGACCCCGTCGAGTCGGCGTGGCACGTGCAGCGCCAGACCCTGGACTTCCCCTAGATGGCCGATCCCGAATCCCCGCGCACACGGGGATTCGGAATCAACCATCTAGGCCTGAGCCGCTGAGCGGCAGGCTTGACGGGGGAGGCGTCGAACGAGCCACACATGGCAGCGATCGCCGCCGCCCTGTTCGTCCTCGGCGCCGTGATCGGCAGCTTCGCGACCGTGATCGCACATCGCCTGCCGCGGGGGGAATCGTTCGTCGGCGGCCGCTCGCGCTGTCCCGAGTGCGGCGCTGAGATCAAGGCTCGCGACAACGTCCCGATCCTCTCTTGGATTTGGCTGCGCGGGCGCTGCCGCGGCTGCGGCGAGCCGATCTCGGCGCGCTACCCGCTCACCGAGGCCGGCCTCGGGGCGCTCTGGGCCGCCACCTACCTGATCCTGGGATCCGAGGATGGCGGCCGGCTCGCGCTCGGGCTCGTCCTCTGCGCGCTGCTGGTGGTGATCACGCTCACCGACCTCGACCTGCGCTTGATCCCGAACGCGGTCGTGCTCTTCGGCGCCGGCGTCGGGATCGTGATCGTCGCCGCGACCGACTCCGATTCGTTGCCCGAGAACCTGGCCGCCGGCGCGATCGCCGGCGGCGTCATGTTCCTGATCGCGCTCGCCTACCCGCGCGGGATGGGCATGGGCGACGCGAAGCTTGTCGCGATGATGGGCATCTACCTCGGCCGCGCGGTCGCTCCCGCCGTGCTGATCGGGTTCGCGATCGGCGCCCTTGTCGGCGTCGCGATGATCGCGCGGCACGGCTCCGAGGCCCGCAAGCAGGCGATCCCCTTCGGTCCCTTTCTCGCTCTCGGCGGCGTGATCGGCCTCTGGTTCGGCGACGAGATCGTCGATTGGTACGTGGACGAGTTCTTCCCAGGCGAGTAGCCACGCACGCCAAAGCTCAAGGAAAGGCTTGCAATGGCCGATCTTGAGCATGAGCGCCGCCGGCGCATATCTCCACGGGAAATTGTTCTCGAACAGCAAGCAAAAGAGCATCGTCGGACTCGATATCGAGGCCGGGAGCATCGCCGCGAGCGAGGTGAGCTCGAACGGCAGCGTCCGCGTGACCCGCCACGGGATCGCGCCGCTCGCTCCCGGTGTCTTCCGCGAGGGCGAGGTCGCCGACGCCGAGGCGCTCGCCGCGACCTTGAAGGAGCTGTTCGCCAACCACAAGCTGTCCAAGACCGTGCGCCTCGGAGTCGCCAATCAGCGCGTCGTCGTGCGCACGCTGTACCTGCCGCCGATCGAGAAGGCCGAGGAGCTCGAGCACGCGATCCGCTTCCAGGCCCAGGAGCACATCCCGATGCCGCTCGACCAGGCGGTGCTCGACTGGGAGCTGATCCGCCACAGCGCCACGGAGAGCGGCGAGCGCCGCGCCGAGGTCGTCGTCGTCGCCGCGCGTCGCGACATGGTCTCGGCCCTGCTCGACGCGCTCGGCCAGGCCGGCCTGCGGCCGGTCGGGATCGACCTCTCGGCCTTCGGCATGATCAGGGCGCTCCAGAACGGCGCCCACGCCGGCGTCGGCGCGGCCGGCTACGTCGCCGCACCCGCGCTCTCCTACGAGGACCGGGTCGCCCAGCAGGGCGCCGGCGAGGGCGAGGATGCCGCAACCGCCGCCGAGGCACCGCAACCGGCACAGCTCTACTGCAACCTCGGTGACGTCGTCAACCTCGCGGTGGCGCAGGGCTCCTCCTGTCTCTTCACGCGCGTCTCGCCGCTCGGGATCGAGGGCATCGCCCAGAAGCTCGCCGAACGCCGCCAGCTGACGCTCGCGCATGCGCGCCAGTGGCTGGTCCACGTCGGCATGGAGGCGCCGGTGGACGAGATCGACGGCGATGTCGAGACCGTGCGATCGACGCGCGAGGTGCTCGACGAGGGCGCCGGCAAGCTCGCCGACGAGCTGCGGCTGTCGCTCGAGTACTACGGCGCCCAGGACGGGGCCGTGATGGTGGACTCGATCGTCGCCTGCGGCCCCGGCACGACGATCCCGGGACTCGTCGAGCGCCTCCAGCGCCAGCTCGGCCACCCGTTCGCGATCGGCCGCCCGCCGGCGCTCGCCCAGCTCGACGAGGCAGCAGCGGCCCGCCTGACCCTCTCCTACGGCCTCGCCTTGGACGGCTAGCCCCGTGCGCCCCGTCAACCTGATCCCACCCGAGGACCGCCGCGGCGACCGTGCCCCGCTGCGCACCGGGGCCCTGCCCTACGTGGTCATTGGCGCGCTCGCGGTCGCGCTCGTGCTGGTCACCTTCATGACCCTGACCAGCAACCAGATCTCCGATCGCGAGAGCGAGGTGACCGTGCTCGAGGCGCGTGAGGCGGAGGCGACCGCGCGCGCCGAGGCGCTTGCCCCCTACGCCGAGTTCGCGGCGCTCTCACAGGCCCGCGACGCGACCGTGACCAGCCTCGCCCAGAGCCGCTTCGACTGGGAGCGGGTGCTGCGCGAGCTCGCGTTCGTGATCCCCGACGACGTCTGGCTCACCGACGCGACCGGCACCGTCGACCCGAACGTCCAGATCGAGGGCTCGACCGTGATCCAGGGTCGTGACCTGATCGCAGGCCCGGCGCTTGAGCTGATCGGATGTGGGGCGAGCCAGGACGCGGTTGCGGGCTTCATCGCGGCGCTGCGCGACATCGATGGAGTCACCCGGGTCGGGGTCGCGAGCTCCCTGCGCCCGGAGCCCACCGAGGACACCTCCGCATCCGGCAGCGCCAATGCGGCCTCGGACGCCGGCGCCGACTGCCGCACCCGCGATTTCATCGCCAAGTTCGAGATCATCGCGGCGTTCGACGCGGTGCCGGTAGCGCCCGCGCCCGAGGCCGCATCGGTTCCGGGGACGACGCCCCCCGCGCCCGGCTCGACCACCACGGAGCCCGCGACGACCGAGACCAACTCGACCGCCGAGCAGGTTGGTGAGGCGCAAGACGCCGCGAACCTGGTCCCGGGGGTGGCGCGGTGAAGTCGAGCGACCGGATGATCGTGCTCGCGCTGCTCGCCGTCGGGTTGATGGCCGCGTTTTGGTTCCTCGTCGTCTCGCCGAAGCGCGAGCAGGTCTCGCAGCTCGATGACGAGATCGCGGCGCTCGAGGCCTCCGTCGGCGATCAGGAGCAGCTCGCCGCGTTCGCCGAGGATGCCAAGGAGGGCTATGAGGCCGACTACCACCGGCTGGTGGTTCTCGGCAAGGCGGTCCCCGGCGACGACGACTCGGCGAGCCTGATCCAGCAGACGCAGGCGCTCGCCAAGCGTGCCCAGATCGAGTTCCGCGGCATCGCGCTTACCGAGGGGAGCGAGGAGGCGGCCCCGCCGGCGCCGGCCGAGACCACCGTTGACCCGCCACCCGGCGAGGCGGATGCGACCGCCGCTCCCACGACCCCGGTCACAGCCCCAGCCACCGAGGCGGCTGCGGCGATCCTCCCGATCGGGGCCACGGTGGGTCCAGCCGGGTTGCCGGTGCTGCCGTACGACCTCGACTTCCGCGGCGACTTCTTCGAGATCGCCGACTTCATCGCCGAGCTCGACGGCATGGTTCGCACCGACTCGAAGGGAGTCGGGGTCGACGGCAGGCTGCTGACCGTCGACGGCTTCGTCCTCTCCGACGACCAGATCCGAGGCTTCCCGCACCTCGAGGCAAACCTGCACGTGACCACCTACGTCGCTCCCGCCGACCAGGGTCTGACCGCCGGCGCAACCGCGACGGCGCCCGCCCCGGCCACCGGCGCCCCGGCCGCTCCGGCGCCGGCGTCGGCGACGACATCCGGAGAGATGGTGCCGTGAAGAACGTCAAGGCTCCCCAGTTCCTCTCCGACCTCTATCGCGACCTTCGCGACCGGCGGCTGCTGCTCCCGGCGATCGCACTCGCAGTGGCCCTGGTCGCGATCCCGATGGTGCTCAAGGGCACGGGCTCGGAAGCAGTTCCGCCGCCGCCGGCAGCGCCGGTCGCCGTCGAGGACGCTGCCGCGGTGCAGTCTGCGGTGCTTGCCGAGCAGGTCGGCATCCGCAACTACCGCAAGCGGCTCGCGGCGCTGAAGGAGAAGAACCCGTTCACGCAGAGGTTCGCCCCGCCGGCGGCGAACGAGCTCGCCGGGGACATCGCGAGCACGGATACCACGGCGACCTTGCCCACCGACACCTCGACCGCCTCCAGCAGCTCCAGCTCTACGAGCTCGACTTCGACGAGCACCGGCACCGACACCGCGCCGATCCTCGATGACGGCGCCAGCGGCCCCGAGCCCCAGCCCGAGGTGGTCACCGAGGAGCCGAAGATTCGCTTCTACACCTCGCGCGTCGACGTGACCACCGGCCCGGTTGGCGACCTGAAGAAGGTCGACGGGGTCCGTGGCCTCGACCTGCTGCCGAACGACCGCAAGCCGCTGGTCTCCTTCCTCGGCATCAGCGAGACCGGCGACACCGCCGTCTTCCTCGTCTCCGCCGACGTCACCGCGACCGATGGCGATGGCTCCTGCGCGCCCAAGTCGCCGGCCCCGTGCCAGTTCCTGACGCTCAAGGAAGGCGAGACCCGCTACCTCGACTATGGTCCCGACCGGACCCGCTACCGGCTCACGGTTCGCAAGATCCGGGTCGTCCGGGTGCCGAAGCCGAACGGCCTCGACGGCTCGAAGAAGCCGAAGGTCTCCGAGAAGCTGCGCCCGGCTCCGGCCGGCTGAACGCCGTCTCCCGCTCCTCGCGCCTCGTCCACCCGGCGCGCGTGGCCTCTCTAACTTAGGTGGACGGTGGCTGGTTTCCGCTTCACGACCGCGGGCGAGTCGCACGGGCCCGGGCTCGTCGCGATCGTCGAGGGCCTGCCCGCGGGACTCGAGCTCGACCGCGAACGGATCGATCGCGAGATGGCTCGGCGCCAGCTCGGCCACGGCCGCGGCGGCCGGATGAAGATCGAGCGCGACGCGGTCGAGGTGCGCTCAGGGATTCGCCACGGGCGCACGCTGGGCAGCCCGATCGCGGTGCTGGTCGCGAACCGCGACTACTCCAACTGGGAGGAGCGCATGAACCCATGGCCGGTCGAGGCCGAGGTTCCCGAGTCGCACCTGCCGCGACCCGGGCACGCGGACCTCGTCGGCTCGCAGAAGTACGGCTTCAGCGACGTGCGCAACGTGCTCGAGCGCGCGAGTGCGCGCGAGACCGCCGCCCGGGTCGCCGCGGGGGCGATCGCGAAGGAGTTCCTCGCCGCCCTCGGCGTCAGCGTGCACAGCCACGTGATCCGGATCGCCTCGGTCGAGGCGGCGGAGCCCGGCGAGCTCGGCCCGCAGGATTTCGCCACCGTCGACGACTCGCCGGTGCGCTGCCTCGACCCCGAGGCGGCCGAGCGCATGGTCGCCGAGATCGACCGGCTGCGGAAGGCGAACGAGAGCCTCGGCGGGGTGTTCGAGGTCCGCGCCTTCGGGCTCGTTCCGGGCCTCGGCTCGCACGTCGCCTGGGACGAGCGGCTCGACGGTCGCCTCGCCGGCGCCGTGGTCTCGATCCAGGCGGTCAAGGGCGTCTCCGTCGGCGAGGCGTGGGAGGTCGCGGGCCTTCCCGGCTCGGAGTCCCACGACGAGATCTTCTGGTCGGCCGAGCGCGGCTACTTCCGCGCCAGCAACCGCGCCGGCGGCGTCGAGGGCGGGATGTCGAACGGCGAGCCGCTCGTCGTCGGCGGCGCCCTGAAGCCGATCTCGACCCTGACCAAGCCGCTGCGCTCGGTCGACACCGAGACCAAGGAGCCGGCCGAGGCGATGCGGGAGCGCACCGACTCGACCGTGGTCCCCGCGGCCGGGGTGGTCGCCGAGGCGATGGTTGCGCTGGTGCTCGCCCGCTGTTACCGGGAGAAGTTCGGCGGCGACCACATCGACGACGTTCTCGCCGCCGTGCAGGCGTACCGGGAGCGGATCGATTGGCGCCGCTGAGCGAGAAGCGCCCGGCGCTCGTCTTCATCGGCTTCATGGGGGCGGGCAAGTCGACGGCGGCGGCGGTCGCTCGCGATGCCGGCCTCGACGTGGCCGACAGCGACGCGCTGCTCGAGGCCGAGCTGGGCAGCTCGATCGCGGAGTTCTTCGACTCCGACGGCGAGCAGGAGTTCCGGCGGCGCGAGGAGGCGCTGGTGACCGAGCTGCTCGAGCGGGTCGACGGCGGGGCGATCGCGCTCGGCGGAGGCAGCGTGCTCTCGGGGCGCGTCCGCGCGGCGCTGCACCGCCACGTCGTCGTCTGGCTGTGGGTCGAGGCCGACGAGGCGTGGCAGCGGGTCGAGGACCAGCGCCCGCTGGCGCGTGACCGCGAGCGCTTCGAGGCCCTGCTCGAAGAGCGCGGGCCGATCTACTCATCGCTTGCCGACACGGTGCTACCGGCCGGCGACCCGGAGCTGGTCTCGCGGGCGATGCCGTCGCTGCTCGCGCTCTCCGAGCTGCCCGCCGGAACGCGGATGGCGTGGGCGGCGAGCGCCTCGGGCGAGTACCCGGTGCTCGTCGGCCGCGGCCTGCTCGGCGCGGGCGCGCTCGGTCGGATCGGGCGCCACGGGGGCGTCACCGAGCTCGCCGGGCGGCCGTTCTGCGTCACCGACGCGACCGTTGGCGCCCTTCACTCCGAGGCGCTCGAGCCGTGGGCGGGCCGGGTCGAGGTCGCGCCCGGTGAGGCGTCCAAGACGCTCGCCGAGAGCGAGCGGGTCATGCGCGAGCTGGCGCGCGCCGGCATGGACCGCGGCGACCACATCGTCGCGCTCGGAGGCGGGGTCGTCGGCGACCTCGCCGGGTTCTGTGCCGCCACCTATCAACGCGGCGTGCCGGTCGTCCAGCTCCCGACTACGCTCGTCGCCCAGGTGGACTCCGCCTATGGCGGCAAGACCGGGGTCGATCTGCCCGAGGCGAAGAACTACGTCGGCGCCTACCACCTGCCCGCCGCCGTGCTCGCCGATCCGGCGACCCTGAAGACGCTCCCGGCTCAGGAGCTCGCGGCCGGGTTCGTCGAGGTGGTCAAGACCGGGCTGATCGCCGGGGGTGGGCTGTGGGAGAGCGTGCGCCGGATCGAGTCGCTCGATTTGGAGACGCTCGATCAAGTGATCTTCGACTGCGTGCGCACGAAGCTCGCCGTGGTCGCCGCCGATGAGCGCGACTCGGGCGGCCGCGAGGTGCTCAACCTCGGCCACACCGTCGGCCACGCGATCGAGCAGGCGTCGGGCTATGCGCGCTACCGCCACGGCGAGGCGGTCGGGCTCGGGCTGCTCGCCGCCCTGCGGCTCTCCGGCGCGGCTGAGCTGCGCGATGAGGTGGCGACACTGCTCGCGCGTCACGGCCTGCCGACGACGCTCGATCCCGCTCTCGATCCCGCGGCCGTGCTCGCGGCGGTGGAGCGCGACAAGAAGCGGACCGCCGCCGGAGTCGGGTTCGTGTTCTGCGAGCGCCCGGGCGAGGTGGTCACGGGGGCGCTCGTCGAGCCGGGTAGGGTGCGGGGCGCCGTGGAGGAGCTCGCCTCGGGATGAGCCCGACCCACCACAACCGCGTCGAGGTGCTCCACGGCGTCAACCTCGACATGCTCGGCAGGCGCCCGTCCGAGCACTACGGCGAGCTGACCCTGGTCGAGCTCGAGAGGCAGGTGAAGAGGTTCGGGCGTGAGCTCGACCTCGAGCTCGCCTTCTTTCAGACCAACCACGAGGGGGAATACGTCGAGCGCCTGCACCGGCTCCCCGACGCTGCCGACGCGGCGATCCTCAACCCGGGCGCCTGGACCCACTACAGCTGGGCGATCCGCGACGCGCTCGAGATCGCCGCCGTGCCCGCGGTCGAGGTCCACCTCTCCGACGTCGCGGCGCGCGAGGATTGGCGGAGTGAGTCGGTCCTCGTGGGCCTCGTCGTCGCCACCGTCTCGGGCAAGGGCGCCGATGGGTATCGCGAAGCACTCGAGCTGGTCAAGGAGCGCCTCGGAGCGTGAGCGCCGAGCGCGCCGAGCGGCTCGCGGGTTTCGTCGAGGAGGAGGGGCTCGACCAGCTGATCGTCGGCGACCTGGTTCGTCCCGGCGACTCGGGTCGCGACGCGATCGCGAACTCGCGCTGGCTCACCGGTTTCACCGGCACCAGCGGGATCGCGATCGTCGGCCCGCAGACCAGAGTCTTCCTTACGGACTTCCGCTATACCGAACGCGCCGAGCGCGAGGTCGGTGAAGCCTTCGAACGGGTCACCGCCGCCGGCAAGCTGATGGATGAGCTCGCCTCGCGGCTCGCGGGCCGGGTCGGGTTCGACGACGCGGCGACCAGCGTCGCGACGCTGCGAAAGCTCGAGCAGGCGCTGGTGGAGGCCGGGTCCGAGACGGAGCTGGTCGCTGCCGGCGGCCTGGTCGAGCGGCTGCGCCGCAGCAAGGGCCCGGCCGAGCTCGAGGCGATCGCCGAGGCCGCACGGCTCACCGACAGTGCGTATGAGTCGGTGCTCTCGCTGGGACTCGTCGGTCGCACCGAGCGCGAGGTCGCACGCGCCGCCGAGGCGCGAATCCGCGAGCTCGGAGCTGAGCCTTCGTTTCAGGCGATCGTCGCGGCGGCCGAGAACGGCGCGCTCCCGCACGCCGAGCCGACCGAGCGCGAGATCGGCCCGGGCGAGCTCGTGGTCTGGGACATGGGAGCGTTGCTGGACGGCTACTGCTCGGATTGCACCCGGACCTTCGCCACCGGCCAGCTCGACGATCAGGCGCGCGATCTCTACGAGCTCGTCCGCACTGCGCAGGAGGCCGGCCTCGAAGCGGTTCGAGAGGGGGTTGGGGGCAAGCAGGCCGACGAGGTCGCGCGAGCGATCATCCGCGATGCGGGGCACGCCGACCATTTCGGCCATGGCCTCGGCCACGGGGTCGGGCTCGAGGTCCACGAGGCGCCGCGACTCGGGATTCACTCCGAGGACGTGCTCGTCGCCGGCGACGTGGTCTCGGTCGAGCCGGGCGTCTACCTTCCGGGCCGCTACGGGGTTCGGATCGAGGACCTGGTCACGATCACGGCCGGCGGGCACCGCAATCTCAGCTCGCTGCCGAAGCAGCTGCGGGTGGTCTCCTAGACTTCCCGCGTCCGGCGAACGAGGAGAGCGCATGGCATTGACGGTCGAGTCCGACAGCTTCAACCACGGTGAGCGGGTTCCCGACGAGCACGCATTCGGGGTACCCGACAGGGAGGGCAAGGCGGCGGCCGAGGGTGGAAACCGAAGTCCGCATCTGCGCTGGTCGGGCGCGCCCGAGGGCACGCAGTCGTTCGTGCTCACCGTCTATGACCCCGACGTGCCGGCCGACTTCGCAGACGCCAACCAGGAGGGGCGAACGATCGCCGAGGACGCGCCGCGCCAGGACTTCACCCACTGGCTCCTGATCGACATCTCGCCTGACGTCACCGAGCTCCCCGAGGGCGCCGGCTCGCAGGGGATCGTCCCGGGCGGCAAGCCGACGGGTGAGACCGAGCATGGGGTCACCGGCTCGAGCAGCTACACCGACTCGTTCGCCGGCGATCCCGAGATGGGCGGCACCTACGGTGGATATGACGGGCCGTTCCCGCCCTGGAACGACGAGCGGCTTCACACCTACCACTTCACCGTCTACGCGCTCGACGTCCCCAGCCTCGGCCTCGAGGGCGACTTCAGGCTCGACGACGTTCGCGCTGCGATCGAGGGCCACGTCCTCGACCAGGGCAAGATCGTCGGCGAGTACACGCTGCACGCCGACAAGCTCTGAGAACCTAGGCCGGCGGCCTCGCCCCGCTTCTGCGGCCGGCGGTCAGCGACTCAGATCGACGCCGGGCTCGAGCGATTCCGCGAACGCGGCGACCAGCTCCACCGTCGCTTCGACGTCGCCGAGGTCGACCATCTCGACCGGGGAGTGCATGTAGCGCAGCGGGATGCTGATCAGGCCAGCCGGGATGCCCGCCTTCGAGATCTGGATCGCGTCGGCGTCTGTACCGGTGCGCCGCCCCGAGGCCTCTACGTTGTAGTCGATCCCGGCGCGCTCGGCGGTCTCGCAGAGCAGCTCGAAGACCTTCGGCGAGAGCGTCGAGCCGCGGGCGATCACCGGCCCGGAGCCGAGCGGGTGGCTGCCGTGCTCCTTCTCCTCCATGCCCGGCGTGTCGGTGGCGTGCGTGACGTCGATCGCCAGCGCCAGGTCGGGCTCGACCGCGAAGGCGCTGGTGCCCGCGCCGAAGAGGCCGATCTCCTCCTGCACCGAGGCGATCGCCGCCATCCGGCTGGTGAGGGCGCCGCGCTCGTGGCAGCGCCGAAGCGACTCGAGCGCGACGTAGGCGCCGAGGCGGTTGTCCAGCGAGCGCGAGACCAGGCGGCCGGCGTCGACCCGGAGCGGGTCGGCCGCGATCACGACTGGGTCGCCGATCCGGATCAGTTCCAGGGCGCGCTTCTGGTCGGCGGCGCCGATGTCGATGTGCAGCCCGCTGAGCTCGACCGCCTGCTTCTTCTGCTCCTGCTTCAGCAGGTGCACGGCCTTGCGCCCGATGACGCCGGGCACGCTTGCCTCCCGAGCCTCGACCCGGACCCGCTGCCCGACCAGGACCTGCGCGTCCCAGCCGCCGATCGGCGCGAAGTAGACGAACCCCTTCTCGTCCACGTGCGTGACCACCAGTCCGATCTCGTCGATGTGGCCGACGACTGCAAGCGTCGGCGCAGCGCCCGCGTTGCCGATCGTCGCCACGGACGACCCGATTCCGTCGGTCTCGAGCTCCGCGAACGCGGCCGCCTCGCGCCAGACCGCGCTCGCCGGCGCCTCATATCCCGAAGGCGCGACACAGGCCAGCAGATCGCGCAGCAGCTCGGGAGTCTCCGCCATGGCCGGGAAGCCTAACCCGCCCCGGCCCCCAATCCCGCCACAGCATCGCGCGCGCCACCCGCGACAACGTCGCGCGCCACCCGCCACACCGCGCGCACCCCACGCGCGCCCCGTCCCACGACGATGGCGCCATGCGGCGCGAGATCTCGGCCGAGACTGCGATCGACCCCGCAATAGGGGGAAGATCGCAACCTCGAGCCGGGGACACCCTCATCGCCCGCTTGGCGGGTTGCCAACACGGGGTGGTGTCGCGACGCCAGTTGCTTGGGGCCGGCGTCGGTTCGCGGGCGATCGAGCATCGCGTCGCGCATCGCCGGTTACACGTGGTGCATCGCGGGGTCTACGCGGTCGGGCACCCCGTTCTCTCGCACGAGGGGCGCTGGATGGCCGCGGTCCTGGCCGCCGGCCCCGACGCCGTGCTCAGCCACCGATCGGCCGCCACCCACTGGGGCCTCCTCTCACTGACAGGTCAACCCATCAACGTCACGAGCCCGCGCGGGATTCGCCCAAGGAGCGGTCTCGTAGTACACCGATCACGGCTACCGCGCGACGAAACCGCCACTCTCGACGGCATCCCCGTCACCACCGTTCCGCGTACGCTTCTCGACCTCGCGGCAACAACCCCGCGCCGGGCCCTCGAGCAGGCGCTCGGCCAGGCCGAGAGGCGCCAGCTCACCGATCCGCTTTCACTGCCCGACCTGGTTGAGCGGTATCCGGGTCGCCGTGGGCTGGCGACCCTGCGCACGGCCTTGGCGGAACGCACATCCGACGTCAGTCGCAGCGAGCTCGAGGAGGACTTCTTCCCGTTCATCGCCCACGAGGGCCTGCCCGAGCCCGAGCGCAACGTCGCCCTTCATCTCGGCGATCGCTTCATCGAGGCCGACTGCCTGTGGCGTGAGCAGCGGCTGATCGTCGAACTCGACGGGCGCGCGACGCACGACACGGCCGACGCGTTTCACCGCGACCGCGCCCGCGACCGGGCAGCTTTCGTCGCCGGGTGGACCACGATCCGGGTCACCTGGCGCGACCTGCACATCGAGCCAGGGCTCCTTGCCGCCGACCTACGCGCCGCGCTGCGCCGCGGCAACCTCAGAGCTGGTTGACGACCGATTGCGCGGTGCCGGATCAATCCCTGGGCATCTGCTAGGCCGGCTTCTCGAGCACGAGTCGGTAGTGGTCGAGCAACTCGCGCTCGAAGCAGACGCTGTTCGCGCTCACGCCGGAGGTGAACGCGAGCCTGAACTCGGAGCTGGTGAGCCAGCGCGGTACGAGCCGAGCCTTGAGCAGGGTCTTGCGCAGGCTCGGCTCGGCGAAGCGCTTGCGCCACTGGCGAATCGTCTCGATGTAGTCGAGCCGGCCGCTGACCGCCGAGACGAGGTGCAGGTGGGGCTCCGCGCTGCGGACCACCTGCTCGTGACCGAACGGCAGGAATGAGCCGGGAAACTGATGCATCATCAGCGCCAGGTACCACTCGTCGGAATCGCGCGGCGCCTGGACGGTGACCTCGTCCATCCGGTCGTCAGGCACCATGTTGCGCCCGAAGACCATCGTCTGCAGGTAGAGCCGCCCACCCGCCGGCAACAGGTCGGCGAGATGGCCGAAGAGGTCACGGTAGACGTCCTCCTGGCGCCCGGCGGCGAAGTCGTCGGGCGAGCAGAAATGCTCGAACGCGCCCAGGCTCGCGACGGCATCGAAGGGGCCGAAGGTGTCGCGATCGAGGGTGCGCCCGTCGCGCAGGTGGACGTCGAGGCCGTGGCGCCGGCAGGCATCCGCCTGCGCCGATGAGAGCGTCACCCCGACTCCCTTGGCGCCGCGCTCGCGGATGAAGGCGAGCAGCGGCCCCCATCCGCAGCCCAGATCGAGGACCCGGCGACCGGGCCCGATCCCGATCTGCTCGGCGACGTACTCGTGCTTGCGCCGCTGTGCCTGCTCGAGGCTGAGCGAGAAGTCGCCGTCGTACTTGGCGCCGCTGAAATCGGCGAGCTCGCCGAGGCTGAGCCGGAAGATCCGGTCGATCAGCGAGTACGTGAATTCGAGGTCCTTGCGCTCGGCCATCGTCGTTCGCGGCGAGTGTATGTCGGGGGGAGCCGATCCCCGAGCCGCCCGGTTCATACTCGGGGCGTGTCGGCCGAGAATTTGGAGCTGGTACGGCGCTGGTTCCGCGGGTTCGAGCGTGCAGAGCTCGGACTCGACCTCTGCGACCCTGCGATCGAGATCCGCAACTGGGCCGAGTTTCCGATCACCGGTCCCTATGTCGGGCACGAGGGGGTTCAACAGTGGTGGGACGACATCGGCGACGCCTTCGAGAACCTCGACTGGGAGCTGCTCGAGGTGATCGACGTCGATGACGAACGCGTGCTCACGGTCCAGCGCTTCACCGGCCGCTTCCGCCTCACCGGCATCGACGTGGACTTCGCATGGGGCGCCGTGATTGCGATCAGCGACGGGAAGATCGCCTCCGCGACCGGCTACGCCTCGCCGGGCCGGGCGAAGAAGGCGGCAGGCCTCAAGCCTCCCAATGCCGCAAGTGCGTGAGCCCTGATGAGGCCGTCTGTGCGTGACCGATAGCTACCCTCTCCGCCGTGATCTCCACCAACCAGTTCTCAAGCGTGGGTCGAAGCACATCAGGCGGGGGTCGCCATGTAGGCGCTCGGCGACAACCCCTGCGCGCCGGCCGCTGGCGGATGGAGCGAGCCCTTACACGGCGGAGAGCTCGAAGGAAGACTCGGGACGAAGCGATACCTCGTGACGAAAGCTGAGTTGACTTCGAAGGATCGCCGAGGAGGGACTTGGCGCGCGCCGGATAGGTAGATGACGCCGACACCGGACACCGCAATCGACCAGGACCTCTTTGAGTCGCACCATCTCGCGGTGCTGGCGGCGATCCGTAAGGGCGCCTCCGTCGCTGACGCGGCGCGCTCGCTGCACATCGCGTCGAGAACCGTCGAACGATGGTTGGCCAAAGGCCGCAATCAGCCGCAGTCCCGGTACGCGACCTTTGCGGCGACGGTCGATCGGCTTCGCGCTGCGAGACGCGCACCGACACCGACGTTCGCGGCCGCGAACTGCATGGACGAGCACGAGCTCTTCGTCAGGGTCTCGGAGGCTTGCCGAGCGGGCAGCGTGCAAGCGCTGCGCCTCTACTGGCAGATGCTGCAGTCGCGCCCTGACGGAAAGCCGCCGCGAAAGCCGACGGAATAGTTGTGACGGCGCCGCTGGCGTAGACGCGACCGGACGAGCTACTCCGACAGCCCGGCGGCTTCGAGGGCTTCCTGCCACGCAGGGAGGCGCCTAAATGAGGGGAAACGCCAGCCAGATTGAGTCTGGACTGGGACAACCTTGCCGCCGCTCGTCAAGAGGTTGGCCGCCAACCTCGCCACGTTCGGTCCGAGGCGACCAACGACCATCGCACCGCGCCCGACTATGAATAGGCTCCGCCGATGTCCTGGGAGCGACTGATCGAGAGAGGCCGGATGCCTGTCACATTGTCCGCTCCTTCCGCGCTTGCCCACGTCAACTGGGCTCGCCGGCGCTCGAGCGTCGGCTGGAGGCAGTGAATGAGCCTGGTCGGGCAGACCGCGATCGTGATCGCCGTCCCAGCGGCGTCCGTCGCCCTGCTGTGGGCGGCGCGGCGCAGCCCCTTGAACGAGCGCTTCGCGGAGGAGATGGCGGTGCACGACCGGGCGTTCGAGTTCCTCGGCACCGCGTTCGCCGTCCTGCTCGCGTTCGTGGTCATCCAGGCGTACACGAGCTACAACGACGCGAAGTCGGGCGCGGAGGCCGAGGCAGAAGTCATCCTCGAACTGTCCCGCACGGCGGAGGCATTCGACCCGGACGCGCACGAGCGCCTCGAGGGCTTGCTCGTGTGCTACGGCCGCGCAGTGATCCACCACGGCTGGCCCGCGATGCAGGAGACCCAGGAGGGGAGCCCCGTCGTAAACGACTGGGGTACCCGGTTCAGGAAGGAGGTGCTGCGCCTGGACGCCCAGTCGTTCATCCAGCGGGCCGCGTTCAGGCAGCTACTCCAGGAACAGGACAGGCGGATCGAGGGTCGCCGCAGCCGGCTCGCCGAGGCCATCCGCGTCGTGCCGCTCCCGCTGTGGCTCGTCTTGCTGTTGGGGGCCGTGCTGACGATCGGCTGGGTGATCCTGAGCGCGAGCCGGCGCGGGAGCTTCCTCGTCCAAGCCGTGATCGTCGCATCAGTCGCGGCGATGGTGACATCCGGGCTGCTGCTGGTGTGGTTCCTGGATCACCCGTTCGCGGACGAGAGCGGAAGCATCACACCGATCGAGATGGAGCACACGCTCGAGACCATCGTGGAGGAGGAGGAAGACCAAGCCGTCGAGGTGACTCCTCCCTGCACCCCGGCGGGCGATCCGGTGCCAAGTCTCCTCGTCACCTCCGAGACGCGGGAGCCCGTGGACGGCATCTCCCTACTCCGGGAGCACCGCGGCTTCGAGGGCCCTCGCGCGGTCCCAATAGAGGGCCCGGCGCACGATCTCCACGTTCTCCTGCGACATCGCCCGGGCAGTATCTCGCTATGTCCGTGGCCTAGCTGAGTAGAGAGACACTACGTGGCCAGATGCTCGGGTGGCGCCCGATCCCGGCGGTCTGCGTCCCGGTGAGCGCCAGGAACGCTCGGCGTGGTCTCGGCGGTTCGGAGCCGCCCACGATCCGGTATAGGGTCGGCAAGTCCACAGGCGCGGACGCCTCGACGGCAAACCCACTCGCCACCACGCGCCGCTTGGCCTCCGCCCAGCCGATCAATCGGGAGGTCACGATGACCACCAAGCCCAGTTCCACTCTCTACCAGCCGACCGCCCGAGGGCGGACTCGGATGCTCGCGTTCGCGACCGCCGTCGCGCTCGCGATCAGCGCCTGTCTCGGTGCCTCGACCAGCCGCGCCGATGTCGGCAGCGTCTACTTCGACACTGACAACAACGCCGCCGCCGGCGACACGAACTTTCTCTTCAACGGGAGCTTCACCGGCTTCCAAAACGTCGGCCTGGGCCGCTCGGTGATGGACGAGCTCACCACCGGCTCCAGCAACGTCGCGACCGGCTTCGGCCCCCACGTCGCACTCGGGCGCTCAGCTCCAACACGACCGGCAACAACAACGTCGCCAGCGGCGCGTCTGCGCTGCGCCTCAACACGACCGGCACCGACAACGTCGCCACCGGCGCCCACTACCGTCGCCCTGTTCTCGACAACACCACCGGTGACGCCAACGTCGCCACCGGCCGCGACGCGCTGTCGTTCAACACCACCGGCGACGACAACGTCGCCACCGGCCCCAATGCGCTGGACTCCAACACGACCGGCAACAACAACGTCGCCACCGGTTCGGGCGCGCTGTTTGCAAACACGACCGGCTCCAACAACGTCGCCGCCGGTATCGACGCCCTGCTCAATTCCACCGGGTCGGCCAACGTCGCCATCGGCCGAAACGCCGGTAAGAACCTGACCACCGGCTCGAAGAACATCGACATCGGCAATGTCGGTAAGGCCGGAGAGGCGGGGACCATTCGGATCGGCGGCAGCAACCAGACGGCCACGTTCATCGCCGGGATCAGCGGCACGACCCTCAGCGGAGCGCCCCAGCCGGTGGTCGTCAAGTCGAACGGCCAGCTCGGCACCGTGCAAGCAGCCTCAGCCTCTCGACCGCATCGCTGACGGCGACCGTCGAGCGGCTACAGCGCCAGGTCAAGCGGCTTCGCAAGCAGGTGCAGGGAGGCTGATTGACGCAGCGTGACTCCGCAATCCACCGGCAGGGGCGAGGCCCCGCGCTCGATTAGCCTCCGGCGCTCTCGGGCTCTAGACGAGCGCCCAGCTAATCCGGGCTGAGAATCGCGCCGCAGCTAATCCGGGCTGAGAATCCCGCCGCAGCCATACGGCCGTGGGATCGCGCCCGCATGTGGAGTGGAGGGCGGGGTGGTAGATCGGGCGCGAAGGGGGTCCGGGGGTGGGTCTAAGGCTCGCGCTCGACCGGACACGGGTGGTGGTGGGTCGGCGATCGTGTGCCATCGCTGTCTCGCCTGGCGAGACGTCTACGGCGGTGCGTTGTGGCCGAAGACGCACAGTGGGCGACACGATCAGGGTATGGATCGTCGATGTGCACGGTACGCGCCTCTTCATCGAAGCCGAGACAACCAAGGGCTTCAGCCGCGACCTCGGACAGGAAGTCCAGCAGATCGTCGAATCGATCAGGCTCGAATAGAGGCTCGTCCCATGCGGCGGCCCGATGTTGCGGTTTCCATGCAAAGCGAAACCTTGGCCTCGGACGTCCTAAGAGATGACATCCCGGCAGAACGCAACATCACGGCACTCGTCTAGATCGAAGCTTCGGTCGAAACGCACTCGGCGATGCGGCGGTCACGAACTAGCGCCCGTCGGCGCAGCAGGCGATGACATCGGCAACCCTGGCTCAGGCGCGTGGTCGAGGACGAGACCAGCTTGGCCAATGGCGATCCGCCAAGCGTTAGGGCTAGAGCCAGACTTATTGCTAGGAACCTTGCCGCGCTTGAAGCGCCCATTGCTCCGCTGAGCGGTCGCGCAGCAGCAGATGTGCTGGGTGTCGATGAGGGCACTGTTCGTCAGGACCAAGGACATGCGGAAAATTCCGCAGTGGCATCAGAAAATGCCACTGGCGAAGCGCAGACTGAAGAGACCGTTGCGGAAAATTCCGCAGTGGAGCAACCAGCAGTCTCAAAGTTCAACCAGGTAAACGACAACATCGGTTGGGGCGCGGTGTTACCCCCTGGGTAACGACGAACTGTTGGTTCACGATCGCCTCGTTGTCACCGCCATTGCGGCTGTGTAGGGTCGGCCCGACAAATCAATTGGGGCCGGCGTGCCAAAACACCCGGCCCCTGGCACCGGGCTGAGTCGAAACCAGGCCCGATGCGAGGGAAACGGTAACGCCCCACGCGGCCCCTCATCAGAGGAGGACCGACGCATGTTGAAGGTTGTTTCCGGGGACGAGGCTCGCCCGGCTGAGCCCGACCTGACCGAAGTTCTGCGAGCGGCAATGGTCGCCTGTCGGCGGGCTGAGGATGCGATGTATGAGCTCCGCAGTCCGGATCGCTGCTCGGAGCCGTCGCTGACGCGATCGAGACTCGCCTCGCGGTCTGATGGCGAGCGAACAGGCAGACACCCTTGCCGAGGCGATGATCGCGGTCCGGCGAGCAGCGCAGATCGACGATATTCCCGACTCGAGTCGCCGGTGTCTTAAGAAAACGGGACTGCGACTGGAATTGCTCTGTGGCGAGCGACGCTTTAGCTTTCCTCAAAGTCCCACTTCGGCACGGGGTTCCGATCCCGTCGCTAGAGGTCGAGGTCGGAGAGGAGGCCCGGCCGTGAGCGAGCCGCCGACCCGCTGGTCACGTCCTGGTTAGAGTCGGCGGGTGACCTCGGTCGCCATCCTGGGAAGTGGCGCTGTCGGCGTCGCCTGCGCGGGACCGCTGCTGCAGCTCGGGCTCGCGTCGCGGCTCACCCTCTACGACCGCGATGACGAGCGGGCTCGAGGCGAGGCGCTCGACTTCCAGCATGCCGCCCCGCTACTGCCCGAGTGCGCGGTCGAGGCCGGGTTGATGGACTCGATCCGGGCGGCCGACATCGCGGTGCTGACCGCGGGCGAACACACGCAGCCCGGCCAGACGCGACTGGACACGCTCGACCACAACCTGGCCGTGGCAACCGAGGTCGCAGACGCCTTGGAGCAGGCGCTGCCGAGGGTGGTGATCGTGGTCTCGAGCCCGCTCGATGTGCTCACCGAGTACCTGACGCGACGTTGGGAGTCCCGCCCCGTGGACGTCTTCGGCACCGGCACCTCACTCGACTCGTGGCGGCTTCGCGAGCTGCTGGCAGTCGAGCTCGGGGTACATCCCGGGAACATTCATGCCTGGGTGATCGGGGAGCACGGCGATTCGGCGGTCTTCCCGTTTGAGAGCGCCCGGGTAGGGGCGTTCTCGCTGGCCGACTTCGGCCGGCTGTCCGGGCGGCCGCTCGCGGCCGAGCGGCTGGACGAGATCGAGCAGCATGTGCGCCACGCGGCATACGAGGTTCGATCGCTGAAGGGCTCGACGACGCACGCGATCGGCCTCGCGACCGCACAACTGATTCAGCATGTGGTGCGAGACGCGCGCAGGCTCGAGCCGGTCAGCGTCCGCGTCGGGGACGGCGTTTGCGCGAGCCTGCCCGCCCCGGTCGGCGCGGACGGGGCGGGGACGCCGTTGATGCTCGAGCTCAGCGCTCGAGAGCGACGCGCCTGGGACGCGAGCCTGGCGGTGCTGCGCGAGGCGAACGGACGGATCCCGATCTGATCGTTCCGATCGCCACAGGTGATGCGCGATCGGCGCTTCACCTGATCATGAGATCGCGCCCAGCCGCCGCAATCGCGCCCGCCCCTCGGCCAGGCAGCGATTGACCTTGGTCAGAGACTCTCGCTAGGCAGTCGGCGCAACGGCTGAGGCTAGCGGCGCGCAGTCGGCGCCGGCAAGTCGGCGGCGAGCAGCTCGCACACCGACGCCAGGTCGATCAACCCCTGGGGCAGTTCGTACTCTGCGCCGACTCGGCGTTGGGCATGGGCGCGCTGGGCGCCGGCGATCAGCGGCGCCATCGAGTCGACCGCATGCACGTCGTCGCCGGCGTTGTTGAAGGTGACGCCCGGCCACGTCGGCTGCATCGTGATCAAGCCCGACGGGAGCCGCGTCCTCGCCCGCGCGGTGCCGAACCCGCTGGCGGAGTAGAAGTTCGTCGCGTGATGTGGCGGAGCCCCTAGCCGGGCAGGTCCTCGGGCCGCTTCTTCGCGAACTTTCCCTCGAGGATTCCGGTTGCCTGACCGACCTCGATCAGATAGCCGTCGGGGTCGCGCATGTAGCAGCGCACCTCGGAGACGCGGTCGATCGGCTCGGTGACGAACTCCGCTCCCTTGGCCTTCCAGTCGCGGTAGCAGGCCGCGATGTCGGCGACCCTGAGGTTGAGGAAGCTCGAGACCTCGTTCGAGGGCTCGTAGGGAACGACCGAGATGTCCGGCTTATCGGGCGTCGGCCCTCCGCCGAAGTTCATGATGATCCAGCTGTTGGCGAGCTTGACGGTGCAGGGGTTCTCCTCCAGGACGACCTCACCTCCCAATACGTCGGAGTAGAACGCCCTCGACCGGGCGACGTTTCGCACGATCAGGAAGTGGGTCACCAGGATCCCTTCGTCGGGTGCCGGAAAGCCCTCGGCGTCCGAGCTCGGCCGTTCGTCGTTCATGTTCGCGCTCCCTCCTGTTGGTACTGGGTAAACACGTGATTGTCCGCCTTTCTCGGAGAGATCACGCGCCGCCCGGCCCCGAGCGGTTGGATGCCGCCACGTTTTTTTGGAGCCCGCTATCCGCTCACCCCCGCACAGCGTCGAGACTGGTCTGGTAGTGCCGCCAGCGCCGATCGAGCCGCTGCTGGCGCTCGCTTCGGCCACACCCAGTCGTGGCTCTCGCGCGTCTTGAAGTTCTACCGCCGCGTCAACCTCGAGCTCGAGCGCGACACCGGGTCCGGGACACTTGAGCCAGATCGCACTAGCGATTCGGTACCGGTTCAAGAGGTCGGGCCGTGAGCGTGCATTGCCGCTACCACTGTCGGGCCTGTTCCGGGCACTTCACCTCGCTCGAGGCCTTCGACGCTCACCGCGAGGGGTCCGCGGGAACCCACCGCGCCTGCAGCTTCCCGGATGGCGCCGGGTTGGTCGAGCTCGTCGGTACCTGCAACATCGCTGACCCGCGACAGCCCCGGCTTGGCGTGGCCGTCTACAGCGGCGCGCGCGCCGGACGCGCCCTAGAGGCGTTCGGGACCCGCGCAGGCCGCCGTCCGGCGCGCGCCAAGCGCAAATCGGCGGTTCTGGCGTGAGACCTCGAGGACAACAACCCGGCCGAGGTGCCGGAGAAGGAGCACGATGGACCGATTCGATGAGACAACCGCCGCGCTGGAGTATGAATGCCCCGAGTGCGGAGTGGCCGTCGGCAAGCGTTGCCGAAAGGAAGTCAGCGTCGCGTGGACCAAGACCAAGCGCGAGGTTAACGGCCTGCGACCCGCGACTCAGTACCAGCACGTCAAGCCCCACCCTGATCGAGTTCTCCTCGCGTGGCGGGTGTGGCTCAAGGCCCAGGACGCCCAGCTGGCGGCGGGGCGTACCTAACCGCACCCTGCTTCGCGTTCCCGTACGCGGATTCGAGGCGACGCCGTGAAACTCGAATCAGCGCGAGCCGAGCGCGACCGCGATCGCCAAGGGGATCACGACCTTGGTCGCGGGCCTAAACGATCGCGATGATGATCATCGTTGGCGGGTTGCCTCACCACCGCACGGGCTCAAAGACGGCCGAGCGGTGGGGGCCGGGGACGTCGATTCGGCGGGTGTCGTCAGACCAGATCACCAGGACCCGGTCGGCGACGTCGGCGCCGCGCGGGCGGCGGCGGACGAAGACGTGGCGGATCATCCCGCCCAAGAGGTCGCCTAGGTCGTCGTGGCCGAGCTCGTCCACATCCCGCGCAACGGCGACCAGCCGGTTGGTCGAGTAGGCCTCGTCTCGCGCCGCGCGCTTGGCGTCGCGGTCATCGGCGCGCGCGGCGAGCGCCGCCTGCCACGGCTCAGATCCAAGCCGTCGCCGCGCCGTGACGTCAGCGGCGAACTCGGCGAGCTCGGCCTCGGCTTCGCTTGCCGCCCGGTCAAGCTCGGCCAGATCAAGGCCGGCGTCGACCGCTTCGAGCTCGAGCCCGGCCAGATGTTCGCGCGCGAGGCCGGCGACGTGATCGTCGAGTCGCTTGGCGACGATCACCGAGGCCTCCGCACAGCCTCGTGCCCGGGCGCGAGAGCAGCGATAGACGGGGGTGGCGGCGCGCGCGCCGCCGTAGTTAAAGCCGCCCATGCTGTAGCGGCAACACGCACACCGCACGAGCCCCGCCAGCAGGAATCCGCGCCCGTTGGCACGTCGGGGCGCTCCCGGCTCTCTCTGCGCGCGCGGCGAAGGTCTCAGGGTCGGTCAGCGGATCGTGCGCCGCTTCGTTGGCGAGCTCTCCGTAATGGACCTCGCCGAGATAGACGCGGTTAGAAAGCCAGCGGCGGATCTCCGAGGACTGCCACGGTTGGCCCGTCTTGCGCGGCGCTTTGTCGCTAATCCAGCGCGCGAGCTCCGCGTCGCTTTGCGCCTTCGCGGCTCGACTGAACAGACCCGTGATCGCCGGCCCATAGACCGGGTCCGGGACAAGGCATCCGCCGCGCGGCTCGCCCTTGGCGATGCGCGCATAGCCGATCGGGGTCGGGCCGATGTGGGCGCCGCGCGCCACCGCTCGCGCCTTCGCCACCCACCAACTCGCCTTCGCCTGGTTCAGGAACAGCTCGGCGTTGTTGAGGAAGCTGTTGAGCATGTACTGGCCCTCGGGCGTGCGGGGGTCGATCCGTTCCTGGCAGGCGGCGAAGACCTGCTCGGCATCGACGATCCGGCGCACGATCGCGGCGCCGTCGGCGACCGAGCGCGCGAAGCGGTCGATCTTCATCACCACGACGCCGTCGGACTCGCGCGCCTCTAGGCGCTCGAGGATGCTCTAAAGCCCGGACGCTCGATCTCCCCGCCCGAGTAGTCCTGGTCGTCGTGCCAGGCGACGATCTCGCCGCCGAGCTCGGCCGCATAGCCGGCGATCGCCTCGCGCTGGACGTCGGGCGAGATGTAGCCTTCACCCGCGCGGGCCCCGACCCGGCTGACGCGGATGTAGCCGTCGAGCGCGAGGGGCATGGGGACAGTATATGTCTATTTCCACGAACCAGTTCAAGAACGGGACCCACATCGAGGTCGAGGGGACGATCTACCGGATCATCGAGTTCCAGCACGTCAAGCCGGGCAAGGGCGGCGCCTTCGTGCGCTCGAAGCTGCGCCGGGTCGAGGACGGCTCGGTGATCGACAAGACGTTCCGCGCCGGGGAGAAGTTCCGGCCGGTGCGCACGGAGACGAAGAAGATGCAGTACCTCTACGACTCCGGCGACGCCGCCGTGCTCATGGACACCGACTCCTACGAGCAGGTCGAGATCCCACGCGACGGGATCGCCGACGAGATGCGCTGGGTGATGCCCAACGACACGGTCGAGCTGTTGCTGGTCGACGAACGCCCCGCTGGTGTGCAGGTCGCCGAGCGCGGTCGACATGACCGTCAAGCAAACCGACCCCGGTCTCAAGGGCGACACCGCCTCGGGCGGCGGCACCAAGCCCGCCACGCTCGAGTCCGGCGTCATCGTCCAGGTGCCGCTGTTCGTCAACGAGGGCGACCGCGTCCGCGTCGACACCCGCAGCGGCGAGTACGTCTCGCGCGCGTGACGGCAAGTCGTTTGCCGAGTCGGAGCAGGCGAACTGTGGCGCCGGTGAGGATGGTCTCGCCGATCTGCGATCGTCCTCGGGGCGCACGTCCGCGCGCAGGGCGTGCCCGGAGTCCCGACGATTCCCGGCAGCCCTGAGATTCCCGAGATTCGCGACCTCGGCAAGCCGGATGACAAGGTCGAGGGTGCTGACACCGCGCGGGCGTCGCCGTGCGGCCACCGCGTAGGCTGGACGAATAATGCGCCGCTCCGACCAACGCCGCGACGCGGTCTTCGCGCTCTACCAGCGCGAGGTGACCGGGCGCTCGCTCACCGAGTTGCTCGATGGGGCGAAGCCGTTCACGCGCCAGCTGGCGGAGGGGTCGGATGCCGAGCTGGCCACGCTCGACGAGGAGATCGGCCGGCTCTCGCGTGGCTGGGACCTGGAGCGGATAGCGCCGTTGGAGCGGTGCGTCATGCGTGTAGCGCTCTACGAGATGCGCTACCTGGATGACGTCCCGGTCGAGGTCGCGATCGACGAAGCGGTCAACCTGGCGAAGGAGTTCTGCGGCGCGGATGCGCCCGGGTTCGTCAACGGGATCCTCGGCTCGGCGGCACGCGAGCTCGAGGAGGCACCGTCGTGACCCCGGGCGCTGATCCGGTCGCCGAGGTGCGGGCCGCGGCCGCGCGCTTGCGCGAGCTGGCCGAGCGGCTGCGCGATCCCGAGGTCGGCGACGAGCAGGCGGCCGAGCTTGCGCGTGAGGCGGCCGAGCTGGTCAGCGAGGCCGGAAACGAGATCGATCGCGCGCTGCGCGAGGCCGACGCCGACGGGGATTGACGGTTGGCCGCGTACCCGGACGACCTGCGCGAGCTGGTCGAGCAATACCTGGAGGAACTTCGCTTCTCCGAGCGTGCCGCAACCGCGGGTCTCGACGAGGCGATGCGCTACTCGCTGCTCGCGGGCGGGAAGCGGATTCGGCCCGTGCTCTGCCTCGCTGCGGCGCGCTCGGCCGGCACCGACCCGTCCGAGGTGCTGCCGGCCGCCGCGGCGATCGAGCTCATCCACACCTACTCGTTGATCCACGATGACCTGCCCGCGATGGACGACGACGAGCTGCGGCGCGGGCGTCCGACCTCGCACGTCGTCCACGGCGAGGACGTTGCGATCCTCGCCGGCGATGGCCTGTTCGCGGAGGCGATCCGACTGTTCAGCGAGCGACAGGCCGGCGAGCCCGATCGCGTGCTCGCGGCGCTGGCCGAGCTCGCCTGGGCGACCGGGGTGGGGGGGATGGTCGGCGGTCAGTACCGGGACGTGACGGCCGCCGGTGAGCTCGATGCGGACGAGCTTCGCGAGCTTCATTCGCTGAAGACCGGCCGCCTGATCGCCGCCAGTGTCGCCGTGCCGCTGATCCTCGCCGGCCTCCCGGAACCCGAGCTCGACCCCTACCGCCGCTTCGCCGCCGAGCTCGGGGTCCTGTTCCAGATCGTCGACGACATCCTCGACGTCACCGGCTCTGACGAGCAGCTCGGTAAGCCGCAGGGGTCCGACGAACGCCATGGCAAGCTCACCTACGTGAGCGTCTACGGGCTCGACCGCGCCCGCGAGCTGGCCGCCGAGTCGCACACCAAGGCGCGCGCAGCGCTCGCCGAGGCCGACGGCCAGACCGCCGATCTCGAGCTGGTCACCGACTTCATCCACACCCGCAGGCGCTGACCGTGCGCCCGCTCAGACGTCGAAACGAGCCTGCTCGATCCGCCGCGCCGCGGTCTCGCCGGAGTCGCCGAGGACGTCGCGGACCGCGTCGGCGCTGGCCTGGAAGTCGTAGGCCACGCGGCGCATCCGAACGGTTCGGTCGGCGAGCACCAGCGCCCAGGCGGCGCGGTGATCGCCGTCACAGGGGATGCCGACGCTGCCCGGGTTGACGAGCTCGATCCCCGAGTCGGTCGTGCGGGAGAACTGCAGGTGCGTATGGCCGAGGACCACCCGCGACTCCTCGACACCGGCGAGCAGCTCAGCGTCGTCGGCGGAGGGAGTTGGCGCGAAGCCGCGCACATCCGAGATCGGGGAGGCGTGGCAGTAAAGCGTGTCGCCGAGGACGAGCCGCTCCGGCAGGGCGCCGAGCTCGGCGACCGAATCGCGATCGAGCAGCTCGCGGCAACGCGCGATCGCGCCCCGGACCTGGGCCGCGAGCTCGTCCTCGCCGGGGTCGTCGGCCCAGCGGTCGACGTTGCCGCGGATCCAGCTCGCGTCCAACTCGCGAAGCCGCTTGATGGTGTCCGCGGGCCAGGCGCCGAACAGTGCGTAGTCGCCGCCGAGCACGAAGCGCTCGACCCCGGCGCGATCGGCGTCGGCGAGCACCGCCTCGAGCGCCGGCAGGTTTCCGTGGATGTCGTAGAGCAGCCCCAGCACGGAGCCTCAAGCTAACGGGCTGCGACAATCTCTCGCCTCGCGGTGAGCACCGACCCGGAACAGCCCCAGGGCGCGCCAGAGCGCCTGCTCGACTCGATCGACTCGCCCGACGACCTCAGCGGCCGTTCCGACGAGGAGCTCGCCCAGATCTCGCAGGAGATCCGCGAGCTGATCATCGAGGTGATCGGCGAGATCGGCGGGCACTTCGGCGCCAACCTCGGCACCTGCGAGCTGACCACGGTCCTGCATAGCCTGCTCGACTCCCCGCGCGACAAGATCCTCTGGGACGTCGGCCACCAGGCCTATCCCCACAAGGTGCTCACCGGGCGGCGCGAGCGGCTGGAGACGATCCGCCAGTACGACGGCCTGGCGCCGTTTTGCTCGGTGTTCGAGTCCGAGCACGACATCATGGGCGCCGGCCACGCCTCGACCTCGATCGGCTACGCGGTCGGACTGAAGGAGGCGATGCGCCACGGGATCGGCGAGGACGGCAGGGTGGTCGCGGTAATCGGCGACGGCGCGCTCACCGGCGGGGTCGCGTTCGAGGCGCTCCACAACGCCGGCGGGCTGCAGACCCCGATCGTGATCGTGCTCAACGACAACGGGATGTCGATCTCTCCCAACGTCGGCGCGCTCTCGCGCTACTTCCAGCGCTTCCGGTTGCACCCACGCCTTCACCACGCGCGCGAGGACGTCGAGGACCGGCTGACGAAGCTGCCGCTGGGACTCGGGCGCCAGATCGAGCGCCTCGGCCCGGAGCTCAAGTCGGCGATCAAGGCCTACGCGGCCCCGGGGCTGCTGTTCGAGGAACTCGACCTCGCCTACGTCGGCCCGATCGACGGCCACGACGTCGCCGCGCTGCGGCAGGCGCTCGAGCCGGCGCTGGAGGCCGACCGGCCGGTCGTCGTCCACATCCAGACCGTCAAGGGCAAGGGCTTCGAGCCCGCCGAGGAGGGTGGGCTCGAGGGGATGGAGAAGTGGCACGCGGCCAAGCCGGGCTCGATCGTCGAGGGCAAGCCGGCGCCAAAGCCCGCGGCGAAGCCGCCTCTGACCCGCGGTGAGATGGCCGAGGGCAAGCGCCCCGAGGAGTTCGCCAAGCCCCCGCCCGCATACACCTCGGTCTTCGGCGACGCGCTCGTGGTCGAGGCAAAGCGCGACAAGCGGGTGATCGGGATCACCGCGGCGATGGCCGGCGGTACCGGGCTGACCGCACTCGAGAAGGAGTGCCCGGAGCAGTACTACGACGTCGGCATCGCCGAGCAGGACGCGGTCCTGTTCGCCGCCGGGCTCGCGACCCAAGGGGCGAAGCCCGTGTGCGCGATCTACTCGACCTTCCTCCAGCGCGCCTATGACCAGCTCGTCCACGACGTCTGCCTGCAGAAGCTCAACGTGGTCTTCGCCATGGACCGCGCCGGGCTCGTCGGCGACGACGGCCCGACCCATCACGGCGCCTTCGACGTCTCCTACCTCCGGGCGCTGCCGAACGTGGTCGTGATGGCGCCGCGCGACGAGGCGATGCTCTGCCACATGCTGCGCACCGCGCTCACCCACGACGACGGGCCGATCGCCTTCCGCTACCCGCGGGGCACCGCCGAGGGGGTGCCGCTCCCCGACCGCGCCCGCGAGATCCCGATCGGCACCGGCGAGGTGCTGAGGGAGGGAGAGAGGGTGGCGCTGGTCGGCTACGGCTACGGCGTCCGGGTGGCGCTCGACGCCGCCGCGATCCTCGCCGAGCACGACCTCAGCGTGACGGTCGCCGACGCGCGCTTTGCCAAGCCGCTCGACGAGGCGCTAATCGAACGGCTGGCGGCCGAGCACGAGCTGGTCGTCACGGTCGAGGAGAACGTCCTCGCGGGCGGCTTCGGCTCGGCAGTGCTCGAGCAGGTCGAGGACGCGTTCGCCGACGCGGTCGCCGAGCGCGCGCGGGTGATGCGAATCGGCCTCCCCGACCGCTACGTCACCCACGGCAAGCCGGCGCTGCTGCGCGAGGAGGTCGGGCTCACGGGCCCAGCGGTCGCCGAGCGGGTGACCGCGGCGCTGCGCGCGCGCGACGCGGTCGCCCGGTAACTCGCCGAGACTGCAGTGTGACCTGAGTCACACTCGAATCGCACATACGTTCGTATCCTGGGTGCTGATGAGTTCGAGAGCGATACCCCTCTCCGTCCACAGCGTGGTCGAGATGTTCGCCGCGCCGGCGATCATGGTCGCTCCGTTCCTGCTCGGCTTCAGGCCCGCAGCGACGGCGGTCACGGTCCTGCTCGGCATCGTGATGCTCGCGCTGGCGCTCCAGGTCGATGGCCCCAGGCGCACCCTGCCGCTCGCGGCACACGCCGGTTTCGACTACACGCTCGCCGCGCTGGCGACGCTCGCCGGCGTTGCGATCGGCCTCGCCACGGGCGAGTGGTACGCAACGGTCTTTCTGGTCGGCATCGGCGCCGCAATCGTCGCGCTGACCGCTTCAACGCGGTTCAGCACGGCGCGCAGCGCCTAATCACGCCGGCCTACCTCACACAGACACGCAAAAACACACATATCTCTCCTCCCTGTACCCCGAGACGCCCCGCCAAGTGCGGGGCGTTTCGTTTGGGGCTTGTTCATGCGGTTTCCTTCGGCTCGGAGGGGAGAGGATCGGGCTGGATTTGCCCTGGTGCGCCAGTTGGTGCGCCAGTCAGCACGTCGCCGTGCACGTCACCGGCCGCTAGGTAGGCGTCCATCCGGGCGCGGACCTCGTCATGGCTGCCGGGGAACAGGTGCCCGTAGACGTCGAAGGTCGTCTGGATCTTCGAGTGGCCCATGAACTCCTGCACCGCCTTCGGATTGGCCCCGGAGTCGATCAGCAGCGAGGCGAAGGTGTGGCGGCACTCGTGCAGCGTGGTCGGCTCGAGCCCCGCCGCCTCCCAGGCCTTCTTCGCCCGCTTGCCCACCGCCATCGGCGCGAACGGACTCGACTCGGCGCGGCCGAACACGAGCGCGTCTGAGTTGCTCGGGGCCGCGAGCTTGTGCTCGTCCAGGTAATCGCGCAGGATCGCGAGCAGCGGCACCGTCCGGCGACTGGAGCGCGACTTGGGCTCGATCGGCCCCTCGTATTGGTCCCAGGAGCGCTCGACGCTGATCAGGCTGGCGCCGAGGTCGACGTCCCCCCATCTGAGCGCCTGCAGCTCTCCACGCCGCAGCCCGGCATAGAACGCGGTGGCCCACAGCGGCCGGTCGCGCTCGACGAGCCCGTCGAGCAGAGCTCGGGCCTCAACCGCGGAGGCGATCCGCTTCGGCCGGGTCGCCTGCCCGGTGGGGAGGTCGATTCGCTCGGCCGGGTTGTAGGCGACCTCGTCGCGGTCGACGGCGCGGCGGTAGAAGGCCTGGATCGGGTTGAGGATGTTGCTCACCGTCGCGGGCTCGAGCCCGGATGCCAGCAGCTCGTCCGCGAACGCCTGCACGTCCTGGCGGCGGACCTCACCGACCCTCGCGGCGCCGATCGCTGAGCCGGCGATGTGGGCCTTCACGGCTTGCTCGTAGGAGCGCACCGTGTTCGGCTTGTACGCGGCCCGTCCCTTCGGCCGCACAGTGCCGGATCGCATCCCGGCGACGTGCTCCTCGAGCGCCTGCAGCAGCGAGCGGCCATCGCGGCGAGCGGGTTGCAACACGCCGCGGTTCGCCGCCGCCAGCGCATCCGAGCGCCAGGACTTCGCCTCGGCCTCATGGGTGAAGGTCTTGCGGATCTTCTTGTTCTCGCGCTTGGAGAACACCCACGCCTCCCAGCCCGCGTTGCAGCTACAGCGCCCGCCCTCGCGTGAGCGGCAGGTGCGGGAGTGTCGCTTGGTGATTCCGGTCGCCATCAGTCCTCCTCGTAGTCGAAGGGCCGTGCGGGGCGATACCGTTCCCTCGCGCTCGGGCTTGTGCGAACTTGACCGAGCGCCAGGGGCCGGGTGTTCGTGCACGCCGGCCCCATTTGATTACGACTCGACCATACTCCGCCGGGCGGTCGCTGGTCAAGGGGTCGGTACCTAGCAACAGGATGACCGGTGGACCCCGGTCGCCGGTGATGGGTGTAGCTGCGATTAGGGTGCTGGCACCCCTTGTTCCGCGCCGCCGCCCGGGGTATTACGAACTCGGCAGCGACGAACCCCATTGCAGGCAAACCCCACGGTTGCGAACTGGATGTCGCTGCTAAGCGTGGTCGGAGCGGGTCGTCTAGGAGAGATGGACGAAGGACAGATGGCCCGCTCCGCCTTATTGCTGGGCTGCCCTCGGGGGGGCGCGGTTCAGCGCCCCGGGCTTGCAGCGGTCGAGGGGTAACCAAGCCGGACGGCTGAGGCGCATCCCGACCCGGGGCGCCCGCCTCTGCGGTTGACGATTCAGTCCGCCGGGTGTAGGTTCGCTCCCAGGCGAAACGAACAGGGAGGTTCACGTGCTCGGCAAGAAGACAAGCGCAGGCGCAGTTGTGGCAGGAACGCTGGCGCTCCTGGTTCCTTCTGCGGCAGCCGGTGCGGTAACCCTGGGAAGCAACCTGGCGACCGAGCCCGGCGGCAACACCTCGTGCTCGAGCGCATTGACCGACCGTGGCTGCCTCGCGATCGACGATGTTCTTCCCGAGGGCGAGCTCGTCGCCCCCTTCGATGGAGTCATCGTCGGCTGGCGCGTCCGCTTGGGAGAGCAAACCGACGCGCAGCAGATTCGCATTCGCACCGTGCGACGGGTCGATGACGACCAGTTCACGGCGCTGACGACAGGGGAACTCGAGCAGGTTGCCGAAGGCTCGGGGACCTACACCTTCCCGGCGCGAATTCCGATCCGGGCCGGCGATCAGGTCGGGCTCGAGGCTGACCAGAACGCGACCATCGTTTGGCGAGCCGATCTCCTGGGTGCAAACTCGTTCGAGTACAACCCGACGCCGGCGAACGGGACGGACACCGACCCTCCCGTCTTTACGAATCCGGACGAGGAGCACACATTCAACGTCGATGTCGAGCCCGACGCCGACGGAGACGGCTTCGGTGACGAGTCCCAGGACGGGTGTCCGGGCGACGTATTCACGCAAGCCGATTGCATCGCGCCCGAGACCACGATCACCAAGGACGCGCCGAAGAAGACCGACAAGAGCAAGGTCAAGCTCAAGTTCGTCTCCTCGGAGCTCGACTCGACCTTCCAGTGCAAGCTGAAGGTGAAGCCGTCCGTTGGCAAGCACCACACGCGACCGGCCAAATTCAAGGCCTGTGAGTCGCCGCGCAAGCTCAAGAACCTCGGCACAGGCGAGTACAAGTTCAAGGTCCGCGCCATCGACGCCGCCGGCAACGTCGATCCCTCCCCGGCCAAGGACAAGTTCAAGGTCGTGGACTGAGGGCGGTCGCCGCGCGATACTGCGCGGGCGATGTCGCAGTAGACGTCGAGGACGCCCGCCGCTCTTGACTTTGATCGCGGCCGGACGTAGGTTCGCCCAAGGAGCCATGACCTCCAGGACCCACCTCCGTCGGCGAGCGTGGCTATCGGCCACGGTACTCCTGGCCGCGACCGTCGCTGTGGTCCTGGCTCTAACGGGCGGTGAGGCGAGCGCTGACCACGTCAGCTGCGGCGACACGATCACCGTCGACACGACCCTCGACAGCGACCTGATCGACTGCCCGAACAACGGCATCGTGATCGGCGCCGACGACGTAACGCTCGATCTCAACGGCCACACGATCAGTGGTGACGGCCAGGAGTTCGGGTCATGTCCTGAGAACGAGGCTTGCGATGTCGGCGTGCTCAACGACGGCCACGACGGGGTCACCGTGAGGGACGGCTCGGTGCGCGAGTTCGGGCTCGGCGTGTTCGTGGGGAAGGCACGCCACAACCGCGTACTCGGGATTTCCTCGTCAAGGAACACCGTCTTCGGCTTCTTTGTCTTCGACTCGTCCCACAGCCGCGTCCGCGACAGCGCGGGAAGCAACAACATCCCTCCCGAGGGGGACGGGATGTTCGTGTTCGGCTCGCGTGACCTCCGGATCGTGGACAACTCGTTCCGGAACAACCCCGGGCCGGGCATCCACGTCGAACTTTCCCACGACAACCTGATCAAGGGAAACCGGTTCTCGCACTCCAGCCCCGGACTCCTGATGGAGGGGGACCGCAACCGGGTGCGGGGCAACCGCTTCGATCGAAACGACGGTGGCGTCGGCGTTAGCGGCCGCCGAAACGTGGTCGCGCACAACCGGCTCTTCCGAGACGGGCACGGCATCGCGATCGAGGAGGGAAGCCACAACCTGGTCGCCCGAAACGTAGTCATCGACGCTCGCTCGAGGGGCATCAGCCTCGGACTCGACTTTCCCGACGAGTCGATCGGCGGGGTCGACAACATCGTCCGCCGAAACGAGGTCAGAGGGAGCGCGGGCGATGCGTTCCTGGTCAACGCGGGGGGCAACAACCTCCTGAAGCGCAACGTCGCCAGCGGGGCGAAAGAGGACGGCTTCGACGTCGAGAGCCGCTCGACGAAGCTGACGAAGAACCGGGCGAGGCGCAACGCGGACCTCGGCATCGACGCCGTCAAGGGTGTGATCGACGGCGGCGGAAACCGGGCGGGCGGGAACGGGGATCGGCGCCAGTGCGTGAACGTGAACTGCCGCTAGCGGCGCGAGGCTGACGCCCTCGAAGCCGCCGGGCTGTCGGAGTAGGGACAAGAACCCACTCATGGCAGCGTCCGGTTCGCCCGCTCGGTTACCCAGCGCTCGAGCTCGGCGACCGGAATCAGCACCTTGCGGCCTTCGCGGATCACCCGCAGGTCGGGCTGGATGTGCTGCTCGAAGAAATCGACGCTGACGCCCACCGAGGTCGCGGCCTCGGCCCGGGTCAGCGCGACCCTCGCCGGCGCGTTCGCATGGGCCAGGAGGGCGGCGGCGAGCGCCTCGGGGGTGATCGGGATCCCGGTCACGGCGAGGCCGTCCGATCTGGCCCGGTTGCACGTCCTGAAACGACCAGCAGGTAGGGGGTGCGCATAGACCGCGCACGCGAAACCGAGGCGCGCATGCGGGGTCGGGAACCCCGCCGCTGACCCCGCCCCCCTATACAGGGGGCGGCGGGGTCGGCGGGGTACCTGTTCCCGGGGGTACCCCGCATGAACCCCGCATGGATTTCATGCGGGGTCAGCAGCCTCACTGAGCCCACCATTCGCCAGCCTTCCCCGACTCGGCTGCGCCGTCAACGAGCCGCTTCTCGGCCAGGGCCTGCAGCGCGTTCTGGATCGTGCGCGCCTTGAGCGGCTTCCCGCGCCCATCTTTGGCGAGTACGTCGCCGATCGTCTGCACGGTCTTCCTCCCGCCGGCGAGCGCCGCCAGCACCCGATCCTGCGAGGCGGACAGATCGGTGGGCACCGCCTCGAGCCCCTCCTCGGTGATCTCGGCCTCGTAATGCATCGGGGAGTTCAGGTCGCTCGGGTCATCGACCCAGACCTGCCGCCGCATCCGAAATCGGGTCTCGGGGATTTCGCCTCCCGCGAACTCCCAGAGCAGCGTCACGGTCGAGCGCCCATCGGGATCGGTGTGGCGCTGCTCGACGGCGGCGGAGCCCAGCACCCGCCCCCAGGCGCCGGGTCCGACCCCGGTAAACCGCCCGGGCCCGGTGCCCTCGCCACCCTTGTTCCAGTGCGTGCAGACCACCAGTGCGGCGCGAGCCTGTTGGCAGATCACCTGGATCGCCTGCAGCGACTCGCCCATCGCATAGAGGTCTTTGCCTCTGCCGCCGCCGGCGGCGAGGTAGAGCGGGTCGAGCAGAACCACCTTGGGCGAGGAGCGCTCGAGCTCCTTTCCGATCGCCGCCAGGTGGGCCCTGTTGTCGAGCCGCGGCACGGCCAGGGAGACTCGGACCTGCTCGGAGAACTCATCGAGGGCCAACCCCCGGCCGCGGGCGATCGCATCGAGCCGGCGCAAGAGGTTGCGTTCGCCGCCCTCGCCGAACAGCAGCAGCACGCCGCCCTGCTTGCAGTCAAAGCGCCCGATCCACGGGGTGTCACTCGCGACCGAGACGGCCAGGTCGCAGATCGACCACGTCTTGCCGGCCTTGTCCTCGGCGCCCAGCACGCCGTAGGCGTCCTCGGGCCATAGCTCGTCGATTAGGTACTCGGCACGGTGCCCCTGGAGCCGCCGGCGCAGCTCCGATAGGTCGAAGAAGCTCATCCCGCCGGCGCGCTCAGGCTCGCGCGCCTTAGTCGCGTCGGCCGGATCGTGGTTGGCCCAGTAGCGATCGGCCTTGTCGTTGGCGATCGCGATCCGCAGCGCCTCCCTTGTCCGGTCCTCGATGGGACGGCCGTCCTCAGGCAGTTCGTCGAGGATCTTGCTGGCGCGCTGTGCGACGAAGCAGTCGCCGCAAAGCGTCACACCTAGCTGCGTCGAGTGCTCGACCGCGCGCTCCGTCGTCCCGCATCGCTGGCACTGATCAGCCACGGCCGCGCCTCCCGTAGCGTCGGGCGACGATCAGGCGAACTGCCTCCTCCGCAGCCTCGCGCTGCTCGGGAGCCAAGTCCAAGTCTGCATAGAGCTTCGCGCGCTCTAGGATCGGCAGCTCGGCAACCTGCCGCGGGTCGAGCGGCAACTCGCCGAGCGGGAGCTGGACGCTCACCGCCGCCCCCTTCTAGGGGCGAACGCTGCTAGATGTGAGCTAGGTGGTGGAGGGTCATCGTCAGACGACGATGGCGGCGACCGAGACCGTCGAGACCCTCGCCGCCGCGTAGGCGTCGCGTGAGACGACCGCGCTCGCGGGACCGGGCGAACGGTCGGGACCGGTGGCGCACGCAGCGAGTCTGGCCTATCCCGACCGAAGGAGACTGGCGAGGGAGTACCAGCGGCCCGATGGACTCGGTGAGTCCGGTAGAGCCAGCGGACGAACTCATGCTGACCTTCCGGGGTCGAGCAGTCGATGACCTGGTCAGCGGGCTCGGTGGCCACTGGGCTTTGAGCGGTAGATCGTCGTGATGGTGAAAGCGTAAATCAGCGTGTAGACGGAATCGCCCTCCTGATGCGAAGGGCGCCCCCGAAGGGACGCCCGCCGCTCACGATGAGGACCGCTCAAAGACCTCGAACATGAGTCTACGTCACGATCAGGACGCGTTGTCCGGCCACCCCAGCTCGTCCACGGCCGCGAGTGACTCGCGCACGAGCTCGACCGTGTTCTGGGCGTCCTCAACGCGCTGCGGTCGCACCGGCCAGGTCTGCTCGGCGAGCCGGTCGATCATCTTGGCCGCATTGCGAAGGTCCGTTGCCGCTGCCTCGAGCGCCGTGCGTCGAGCCAGCTCGTGCGTCGTCGGGGTGAGCGTCATCCGGTCTCCTCTTGGTCAGGGAGGCCGACGCTATACGCAGCCGGTGGCCGTGCACAACGACCCAATCACGACCCGATCACGAGCCGTCGGTTCATTCCCGACGAGCGTCCTCCGCCAGCCGGTCGAGGATCGACTCGCAGTCGGCCCAAAGGTCGAGCCGATAGTCGTCGCGGTTCTCGGCCCGCTTGGCCTCGCTCGCTCCCATTCTCTCCTCGTAGTCGGCGTGGGACTGAAGCCAGTCTTGTGCCATGTCGCGCCACTCGGTGAGCACCCGGATGAGCGTCGGCAGGGATCTCTCGACCGGGTACGCGTCGCGGGCTGGCCCATCGAAGTCGAGCTCGTCTGCGATCTCCGCGTAGTCGCTCAGCCTGCGCCGGGTCTCCGGTTCCTTGAACAGGTCAAGCGCCGTGTGCGGGAGTAGATCCCGAACGATCCAGTCCATGACGGCATCTCGTTCGTCGGGGGTGAGTGTCGGCATCAGCTTCCAAAGCCTCCGTCCTCAATCGCGGTCTTGCGAGAGTGACAGCTCTTACAGAGCGCCCGCAGGCGCGCCGATAACCTTTCCCCATGCCGAAGTTCCCGGTTCTGGTCAGCGGCGAGGGCATCGACCAGGCAATGGCCGCACTGGAGGCGGAGGGCATCGAGACCACGTTGGAGCCCCGATACGCCTATGGCATGGCACCCGGCGAGACAGGCGAGGCTCGCATCGTCATCGTGGAATCCGAGAGCGCGGAGGCGGCTAAGCGCCGGGTGGAGGAGATCCTTCCAAACCACATTGTGCGAGACGCGGGGTCGGTCTCGGAGCCTTAGCCCTGGGGCGGGTCTCGTCGCCGAGCAGCTTGCGCGAGTCACACCGCGTTAGGGCCTCACTCATCTGCCTTGCCTCGGGATCACTCATCAGACGCCTACTCATCGTGGATCGTCGGCGCGCCTACCCAGCTCGACGTCCCCGCTTCTTGCGATCAAGGTCCCAACGCACCTCAGCGGCATGGCGGGCGCGAGCTTGGGCCGGTGTGGCCGACTGGCGCGCGATATATGGATCGGCCATCTCGATCACAGACAGCAGCCGAAGCTGTACGAGCCGAAGCTGTACGAGCCGAAGCTGGCGGGCCTCGACCAGCGCCGGGTGGACAACCGTCTGGCCGCGGCTGCCTTCGACCACGGCGCCATCCTTGTCGACGGTCCTCTCGAGCAACGCCAGATCGTCCTGGCTGCGGCACGCGCGCTCGAGGATGTGAAGCTCGCGAGCGTCGAGCTCCCAGCCGTCTTCTAGGTCGCCGAGGATCGAGCGCCACAGTGCCCGACCGGCCTTGCCGAGCGCGGCCGGTGGCTGCGGTGACTTCGCCTTAGACATGGCGCCCCTCGCGGTGACGCTGTCGATAGATGCCCTGGGCTGTGAGGAGGGAGAGCTCGCGCTGGTCCGGGCCGAACTCGCGGACGTCCTCGGCGAACTCTGAAAGGATCCCCTGGATCGCCTCCTCAGCCCACCCTGAGCGCCGGAGCTCCGCGCGAGCCCACGTCTCATGGGGCACGGAATGGGCCGGGATCGACCTACCCATAACCCTCAAACCCCAGCGTTTTGGGATGCCCGGGCGCGCCAAGTCCCTCCTCGGCGGTCTGAGAGGTGGCGAGCGGGGATACGTGCCACTCCCCGGGGCGGGTGCTACTCATCGAGAACCCAAAAGCTTGGCAGCGCGCCGAGCGGCAGCCAAGCCTTCCTCCAGGTCATCGCCCTCAGTAACAGCCAATCCTCGGCCTAATGTCCGTACGCCGTTAGCCATCGCCTTAGTCTCATCAGCCTGTTTGTCTAGTGCATCGGCGATGTCGTAGAACCACAGTACCCAGCGATCTCGAGCACTCATCCCCAACCGGTCCCGTCGCCCGGTCGGGTGCGCATCAGTAGCTCACTCAACCATTGCTCGTGCGTTGGCCCTGGGCCGGGTAGTGGTTGCCTTACGCCGCCATCGAAGTCGGCCGGTGGCGGGCGTCTTTGACTGGCGCGGACCTCGCGTAAGAGCCGGCCGACTTCAGCGGCATGGGCCGCCATCTCCTTCGCGGTGTCACCGCTGACGAGTGGCGCCAGCTTGGGGTCGCCGAGTACCAGCCGGGCGATCTCATCGCGGTCGGCATCGCGGTCGTCAGTCATCGGGGTCCTTCTCGCTTGGTGGATGCAGTCGCTCGATCAGCGCGCGGTCGCGCTGGGCCTTGGCCGTTGTCGGGTCCAAGCCGATCTGCTCGCGCAGACGTTGCCCGGGCTCGGTCGGCTCGGTGGTTTGATCTGTTGGCTTGGGATTCTCGGGATCCCGATCAGGCTTCGCGGCGTCGACCGGTTCTGCCCGTTGGCCCAACAGGTCGGCGAAGTTCTGCGGGGTGACTTCGCGCTCAGTCACGGTGTAGCTCGGGGAGCGGCACCGGGAGATCCCAGTTGCGCAGCACTCGCTTGAGCTCGCCGATCGCGTCGTGGCCTGGGACGCGCTTGTTGATCCCGGGTGTTGCGGAGTCGAGCCCGACAACCCGGTTGACGAACTCGATGTAGCGCTCGGCCGATACACGAGTGGCCTCGATCGCGTCGCGGACGTCGATCGCGACGGCCTCGGCCTCGGGCCTCAAGTCCTCAAGGATCGCCGCATAGTTGCCCGCGACGTGAGCGTCGACGTCCTGGCGGTGACGGTCGGCGATCGCGCGGGTGTGGTCGGCCTTGCGGCGTAGATCCTCGAGGTCACCGAGCTCGGCGATCTGCTCATCGACCTTGGCGACCGGGTTGTCGCTGATGTGGTCGAGCGGGAAATGGTCGTGGTCGACCAAGCCGGGCTCGCGATGGATCAGGTGCTGGCGCTGGCGTTGAAGGTCTTGTGCCGCCTTCAGCTTCTCGGCGAACTGTCGGCCGGCCACGTTCGCCTGGTCGAGGGCGGTGCGGTGTTCGGCCTCGAGCGCTTCGAGCTCCTGAAGCGCGGTGCTCTTCGGCTTGGGCTTGGTTGCGGTCGCACTCATTGACTGTCCTTTCGATCGGGTGTGCCGGACTCGGGCGCGGGCGACGCACTCACCCGCGCCCGGCCGGCTCCTCGACCCGGGTGTCGGCGCTCGGGGCCCCGGGCGAAGTCTGTCCAAGGTCTGCGAGATGAGCGCGAAGCGCGCTCCGGATCTCGGCGCTTACCGACCGCTCTTCGCTCGAGGCGCGTGACTTGAGCTCACGCGCAAGGCTGCGCGGAACCCACGCGGCAACGAGCTTGCGCTCTTCGGTTTGTATAGCCACTCGGCCACCTCCTGGGCCAGAGGTTTGCGCTCCGCCGAGTGGCTGCGTCGCGAGGAGCTGGTCAACGACGCCGGGTACTGCAAGGAATTATAAACCCAGGTGCTGGTCGAGTCCTTCACTCGGCGAGTGTTGTGTGCGGCCTGCGCCAGCGACCTGATGGTTGCCGACGTTCCGTCGACCGCCACGACTTCCGACTCCTCGCGACCCCACTCGACGGTTTGCTCCCGTCCTAGAGCCGGTCTCGCTCATCTTTCGGCCCCCCGTAGCAGCGCGAGCAGTTCTTCCAGCGGCAGCGTCGCAAGCCAAGGGCCCCGGCTGCGCCGGTGCGCGACCACCGGCAGGTCGGTGGGTTGCGCGTCGGCCTCGGCCTGGCGCATGGCCGCGTGGACGTTGAGCCGCTCTGTGCGCTTGATCTCGAAGTGAACGCCGCCCGGCCCACCGGCGACGTCCCCGCCGCCCGCCGAGCCCGAGCCGAAGTTGCGCCGCGCTGCCATCCAGCCGTGTGCGCGCAGCAGCTCGACCAGCTCGCGCTCCCCCTCGGCGCCCTTGCGACGCTCGCGGGCGCTCATGGCGACCCCTGGTGCGCCAGTGGTGCGCCAGTCAGCACCCGGTTCGAGCGGTTTAGAGCGGTCTTGAGCGGTAGTAAAACCGCTCTATCAAGCCAAATCCCGCTTACCCATGCGGTCCCCGATAGTTCTCTCCTCCCTGTACCCCGAGACGCCCCGCCAAGTGCGGGGCGTTTCGTTTGGGGCTTGAACAAGCGGTTTCGCTCGATCGGGCCCGCCCGGTACTTCACCTTTGATAGTGAAATGCGCCAAATAGACAGAGGTGGCGCACGCAGCGAGCCCCCCGGGCGGGAGTCCTCGTCAGGCCGCAATCCGGGCGGCACGAGCTCCCAACTCGGGGCCGCTGCTTTTCGTCCAAAGCGCTACTGCATCCTGGCCGGCCTTCTCCCCAGAAAACCAGGTGTTCGGAACTGGGCATCCCCCGAGTAGACCCGGCGTATACCGCGGTGTCCTAGACCGTCTGAGTAAGGCAATACTCGAAATCGAATCTCCACAAGGGGGAGTCATGGTCAAGCCCTTCATTCTCATCGCGGCGGTCCAGCGGTACGTGCTTCTTCTCGTGGCCAGCGTGGTGGCCATCGGTCTCGCGGCAGGGCCAGCGTCGGCGACCTTCCCCGGCACGGACGGACGGATCGCCTTCGACGCGTTTCGTGCGAAGACGGACAGTGGCGAGATCTTCACCGCAGCGTCCGACGGGTCCGACGTCCAGAAGCTGACCTCGGACCCCAACCACTTCTCGGTGCTCCCCGACTGGTCCCCGGACGGGCAGCGAATCGCCTTCACCCGAGCGGTCATCGTTGGCGGCAGGCTGGCTACTCAGATCTATGTGATGAACGCGGACGGAAGCGCCCTCGCGAAGCTCACCCGCGGCCCGGGAGTCCACGCCGCCCCAAGCTGGTCGCCGGACGGAAGCACGCTTGCGATCAGGTCCGCCTGGGGCCACGGACGCGCCCTGCAGGGGATCTGGATCATTCCCGCCTCGGACCCCGACGGCGTCACCGAGGAGGAGGCGGAGCGGGTGACGACGATCCCAGCGGGCGCCAAATTCGACTTCGAGCCGCAGTTCTCGCCCGACGGAAGCTCGATCGTGTTCACCCGGTTCAAGAGCCGCCGCCGCTCGGCCATCCACCGGGTAAACATCGACGGCACCGGCCTCGAGCGCCTCACCCGTTGGCGCCTGAACGCCTCCAACCCCGACTGGTCGCCGGATGGGCAGAGCATCGCCTTTGACTCCGGCGACTCGGGGACCCCGGGAAGCAAGGCCGACATCTACGTCATCCGCGCCGACGGCAGCGGCCGCACGAGGCTGACCGATCGCCCACGCTTTCACGAGGGCGGGCGCTTTGACGGCGCCAACAACCCGTGTTGGTCGCCGAGCGGCACGCAGATCATGTACACGCACTTTCTGCCTAGCGGGACTGGCGCGCTCGTGGCAATGAACGCTGACGGATCGGACAAGCACGCCGTAATCGATCGACCGCGCTTCGCCAACAAGGTCGACTGGGGCACCCACCCGTAGCCGCGAGTCAGCGCGTACGGTCGCGTCCCGCGCAGCGTGAGCTACCGCGCGGGTGAAAGCTCGCTCCTCCTCCCATGCAAAGTGGCCGTTTGTCGGGGCTGAATCTCTGAGGCGGGTCTTCGGGAACTGAGGAGGCGGATACGCGTCGGTGGCTAGTTGGCTTGAACAAGCGGAATCCGCTTGCCCCTGCGGCGACGGGGGGACACCTGCTCGTCGTCCTCACTCCCGCGGGATTCGAGGGTTTCTTTCGTGATCTCGCGGCGGCCGATCTCGAAGGCAGGCTCGGGCCCGAGGCATACGCCGCGGCCTCGGAGAAGTTCGGCATCACCTGGCTCGGGGAGTAGGTGATGTCCGAGGCGAACGTCGAAGCCTTCAGGCGCGGAATCGAGGCCTACAACCGGCGCGACCGCGCGACATCGAGCCGATGCTTGAGGCCTCGCACCCCGAGTGCGAGTGGTATCCGTTCACGGCCCAGGTCGAGGCCGGCGCCCGCCTGGCGGCCTGTCGAGGGCAACGAGGCCTACCTTGGTCACGCTGGGATCAGGCAGTGGTGGGCCAACCTCGACGCCGCCTTCGAGGAGTTCGAGGTGAGCGTGGAGGAGGTTCGAGACCTCGGCGACGTCGTGCTCGCGCTCGGGCGACTTCGCTCTCGGTCGAGGAGCGGTGTCGCGCTGGACACCGAGGTCGGCTGGATGATCCGCTACCGCGATGGCCTCGCCGTCTGGGGTCGCAACTACCGAACCCACGCCGAGACGCTCGCAGCCGCCGACCGGATGTCCAGCCGCTAGCCGGACACGGCCGCTACCTTCCCGCCATGAGCAGGCGGCGGATCGACACCTTGCTCGCCGAGCGCGGGCTCGCCGGCTCGCGCACGAGTGCTGCGGCCTCGGTCCGGGCCGGCAGGGTGCGGATCGGGCGCGACGGGCCGCTGGCGCAGAAGCCCGGTCAGCTGGTCGCCGACGACGCCGAGCTGCTCGTGGACGGCCCGCCTCCGTTCGTCTCGCGGGGCGGGGTCAAGCTCTCCAACGCCCTCGACGAGTTCGCGATCGACGTCGCCGGGCGCGACTGCCTCGACGTCGGCGCCTCGACCGGGGGCTTCACCGATTGCTTGCTGAAGCGCGGCGCGGCGCGGGTGATCGCGCTCGATGTCGCCCACGGCCAGCTCGACTGGGGGCTGCGAAACGATCCACGCGTGACGGTCGTCGAGCGTCGCAATGCCCGCGAGCTCGATCCCGCTGAGCTGGCGTTCGCGCCAGAGCTCGCGACGATCGACGTCTCGTTCATCTCACTGGCCAAGGTGCTGCCGGCGGTGGCCCGATGCACGGCCCCGGGTGGCGAGTTGCTGGCCCTGGTCAAGCCCCAGTTCGAGCTCGGGCGCGAGCGGGTCGGCAAGGGCGGTGTCGTCCGCGAGGCAGCAGACCGGCGCGATGCGCTTCGCGGCGTCGCGCGTGCCGCCGCGGATGCGGGCCTGGCCGCGCGCGGCTTCGCCTCCTCGGGCCTGCCCGGCCCGAAGGGAAACCGCGAGACCTTCATCCGGCTGTCGGCTGGCGCGCCGGTCGCGGACATCGACGCCGCGATCGCGGAGGTCGAACCATGAGCACGGCGGTGATCCTCTCCCACACGCAGCCCGAGCAGACGCGCGACGCTCTCCTCGAGGCGATCACAGCCGCCGACCGCGCCGGCTGGACGCTGGTCGCCGACGACGAGGAGCAGGAAAAGCACGGCGAGGTCGCCGCGAAGCTCGGCGCCGTGGACGAGGCCGGCGAGCTCGACCTCTGCCTCGTGCTCGGTGGCGACGGCACGATCCTCAAGGCGCTGCGCCAGTACGGCGCCCGCGGCGTGCCCGTCTTCGGATTCAACTTCGGCACGATCGGCTTCCTCGCGGCGGTCGAGCGCGACCGGCTCGCCGATGGTCTCGACCTCGCCCTCGCCGGCGGCTATGAGGTGATCTCGATGCCCGGTCTCGACACGGACCTCGGCGGGGGGCCGCTGGCGCTCAACGACGTCGCGCTGATGCGGCGCCCGCACAGTCGCGTCGCCGAGCTCGCCTACCGGCTCGGCGGCAAGGAGGTCGGCCACGTGCGCTGCGACGGCCTCGTCGCCGCAACCCCGGCCGGCTCGACGGGCTACAACCTCGCCAACCAGGGACCGATCCTCGCCTGGGGCGTCGAGGGCTACGCGGTCAGCTTCATCGCCCCGCACACGCTCACGGCCCGTGCTCTGGTGGTCGCCCCCGACGACGTGCTCGAGGTCACCAACGCGGCCGGCCGCGATCCCGTCGACGTGGTCGTCGATGGCGAGTACGTCGGCGAGCTGGCGAGCGGCTCGGCGATGGAGGTCCGCTTCCGCGACGGCGCGGCGCGCCTGGCGCAGCTCCCGGGGACGAACTTCTACTGGCGCATCCGCGAGAAGTTCGGCCGCCTGGCGGGGGGCTAGCCAGGGTGGAGGCGAGCCCGGGCGCCGGCAAGTGGCGCGTTGACGCCTCAGGTAGCCCATGGACCACCTGAGCCGTCACCCGTGCCGCCCGGGGCGCAGCCGCGAATCCGTCGGGCATGCTCGGTAGAACGGGCGGGTGCTTCTGGAGCTGCGGATCGAGAACCTGCTGCTGATCGAGCGGGCCGAGCTGTGCCTCGGCAACGGCCTGAACGCGATCACCGGCGAGACCGGGGCGGGCAAGACGGTGCTCGCCCACTCGCTCGACCTCCTGCTGGGCGGCAAGGCGAAACCGCAGATCGTCCGCCCCGGCGCCGAGGAGGCCTGGGTCGAGGGCGTCTTCGAGCTCCCCGAAGGCCTGCGCGAGGACCCGGCGCTGGCCGAGATCGGCGAGCGCCTGCCGGAGGGATCGACCGAGGTCGTGCTCGGGCGCCGGATCGGCGCCTCGGGGCGCACCAGCGCCTTCGTCGGCGGGCGCTCGGCCTCGGCGGCCGACCTGCAGGCGCTCGGTGCGAAGCTGCTCGCCTTCTACGGCCAGCACGAGCACCGGCGGCTCACCCTCGCCTCGGCGCAGCTCGAGATCCTCGACGGCTTCGCCGGCCCGGACCTGCTCGAGGTCCGTCGGCGATACCGCGCCGCGCACGGCGAGGTGACGGCGCTCGGCCGCCAGCTCGCCGAGCTCCGCGAGCGAGAGGGCGCGCGCGAGCGCGACCTCGACCTGCTGCGCTTCGAGCTCGCCGAGATCGAAGCGGCGGCGCCCGACGCGGCCGAGCAGGCCGAGCTGGCCGCCGAGCGCGAGCGCCTCAGACACACCGAGGGCCTGCGCGCGGCGGCGGCCCGTGCCCTGGCGGTACTCAGCGGCGAGGCCGAGGACGGCGGCGGTGCGCGCGCCGCGCTCGGCGAGGCCGAGGGCGGGCTTGGGGTCGTGGACGGCGTCGACGCCGATCTCGACGGGCTCGCCGAGCGCCTGCGGGCGGTCGCGGTCGAGCTTGACGACGTGGCGGGCGATCTGCGCGCGTACCTCGAACGGCTCGACGCCGACCCGGGCCGGCTCGAGCTGGTCGAGGAGCGCCTCGAAACGCTCGACCGGCTCGAGCGCAAGCACGGCGGCTCGATCGAGGCCGTGCTCACCCACGCCGAGCGCTGCCGGACGGAGATCGAGCGGCTCGAGAACGCCGAGGAGATCGCCGGGGCGCTAGGGGCGCGGATCGCGGAGGCCGAGGCCGAGCGCGAGAAGCTGGCGAAGAAGCTCAGCGCCGGTCGCCGCAGGGCGGCGTCCCAGCTCTCCGAGCGCGTCGTCGGCGAGCTCTCCGAGCTGGCGATGGAAGGCGCGCGGCTCGAGGTCTCGCTCGAGCCCCACCCCGACGGCTTCGGCGCCTCGGGGGCGGAGACGGTCGAGCTGCTGATCGCGACCAACCCCGGGATGCCCAGCTCGCCGCTCAAGGATGCGGCGTCGGGTGGTGAGCTCTCGCGAATCATGCTCGCGCTCACCGGCCTCGCGAGCGGCGACGCCGAGCGAACGCTCGTCTTCGACGAGATCGACGCCGGGGTGGGCGGCAACACCGCCACGGCGGTCGGCGAGCGGCTTCGCCGCCTCGGTGCGGGTCGCCAGGTGATCTGCATCACGCATCTGCCGCAGGTCGCCTCGCTCGCTGCGACCCATTTCCGGATCGTCAAGGACGCCGGCCGCGGTGAGGCACGGGCGACGGTCGAGCGGGTCGCCGGCGACGATCTGGTTGCCGAGATCGTCCGGATGCTCGGCGGCGAGCGCGGCGACTCGGCCGCCAGCCGGCACGCCGAGGAGCTGCTCAAAGCGGCCTAGAGGGTGTGAGCGCCCGCGCCGCCGGAGGCTTTTCCGCATAATCGGCGGCGATGGCTCTGCGTAGCCGGGCGCGCGCGCTGTTGCGCGGGCCCGAGATCCAGCTGCGGCCCTCCGAGGTGCCGCCGATCACGGGACGGGCGCGGCTCGGCCGCAAGACCAAGGCGCTGGTCAAGCGGCTGCGGCCGGGCGATGTCGCGGTCATCGACCATGCCGATCTCGACCGGATCGCGGCCGAGGACCTGGCCGCGAGTGGCGTCGAGGCGGTCGTCAACGTTGCGCCGTCGTCGACCGATCGCTATCCCAACCCCGGCCCGCTGATTCTCGCCCGCGCCGGCGTCTGCCTCGTCGACGCACCCGCGGCGCCGCTGTTCGCGGAGCTACGGGACGGAGACGAGATCGTGATCCAGGGCGGCGAGGTGCGCTCGAACGGTGGCCTGCTCGCGACCGGGCGGGTGATCGACCTCGCGACCGCCACCGAGCAGATCGAGCGCCAGCGAGAGCGGATCAACGAGGCGCTTTCCGCATTCGCGCTGAACACGATCGAGCACGTGCGCTCGGAGGGCGAGCTGCTGGTCGGCAAGATCGACTTCCCGACGGTGCGCACCAAGTTCCGCGACCGCCACGCGCTGATCGTCGTCCGTGGGACGACCTACCGGCGCGATCTGCGCACCCTGCGCGCATACATCGAGGACACGCACCCGGTCCTGGTCGGCGTCGACGGCGGCGCCGACGCGATCCTCGAGGAGGGCTTTACGCCCGACATGGTCCTCGGCGACATGGACTCCGCCACCGACGCGGTGCTCACCTGTGGCGCCGAGGCGGTCGTCCACGCCTATCCCGACGGCCGCGCGCCGGGCCTCGACCGGCTGCGAGGGCTGGGCCTTGAGCCCGTGATCGTGCCCGCGGTCGGCACGAGCCAGGACGTCGCGATGCTGCTCGCGCACGAGAAGGGCGCCGAGCTGATCGTCTCGGTCGGCGCCCACTTCAACCTGACCGAGTTCCTCGACAAGAACCGGGCCGGAATGTCATCGACGTTTCTGACCCGGCTGCGAATCGGCGAGACGCTGATCGACGCCAAGGGCGTGAGCCGCCTCTACAACCCCGGCGTTCGCGGCCGGCAGATGTGGGCGTTCCTCGCCATCTCCCTGGTCCTGATCGTGATCGTCGTGCTCAGCTCGCCTGCTCTGCAGGAGTTCTTCGACCTCGTCTGGCTGAAGATCAAGGTCGCCCTGGACCTGTGAGCGGGAGGCTCGAAAAAGGAGGCCTGATTCTGGGCCGGACGCGAACGCCCTTGTTCTAGTGGGGTACTCCGGGCGTTACCACGCGGCCTCGCTCGCGGCCGTCTTCCTCGCTCTGGCCGTGGGGATCCTGATCGGGGTGGGGTTCGGCTCCGACATCGTCTCCGGGACGGCCGAGGACCTCGAGCAGAGCCTCGAGGCAGACCTCGGCGAGGCGCGCCAGCAGGTCGACGAGCTCGAGGTCGACCTCGAGGCCGAGCGGGCGTTCGGTGAGGCGGTCTATCCCGCGGTGGTCGGTGATGCGCTGCGCGGGGACCGGGTCGCGATCATCGGCCTCGGCGGGCTCGAGGGAGCGGTCGCGGCTGAGGTCGAGAGAGCGCTGGGCCCCGCCGGAGCGACGGTCGGCGAGGTTGCCGTCGTGCGCGAGCCGCCGGACCTCGATGCACTCGCGTCGACCCTCGGGGGCCGCCAGGCTCGAGCGGTTTCGCGTGGCGCGGAGGAGGAGCTCACCCTGTTCGCCGAGCGGGCGGGGAGCGCACTGGTGCGCGGCGGCGCGGATTTCGATGCCCTGCGGGGGACGATGCTGAGCCGCTACAGCGGCCAGCCGGGCGGGATCGACAGCGTCGTCCTCGTTCGCCAGCGGCCGGCCGAGCTCGACCCGGACCAGGAAGCGTCCACCGACCTGCTCGAGAACGGCGTCGTCGCGGGCCTGCTCGACGCCGGCGCTGCACCGGTGGGCGCCGAGGTCAGCGGCGCCGACCCTTCGTCGATCGAGTTCTTCGACTCGCACGGACTGACCAGCGTCGACAGCGTCGACCTGAACTCGGGCAGGGTGGCGCTCGTATTCGCGCTCTGCGGCGCATCCGGCAGCTTCGGGGTCAAGGACACCGCCGACACCGTGCTCCCGGACCTCGTACAGGGCAACGCCTGCGAGTCCGGCGGCGGGCGCTAGAGGGCCGGGGGACCGCCGGTGCTCACCGGGCTGCTGCTCTCGGCCGGGCTCGCGGCCCTGTTGCTGCGACCGTGGCTCGCCGACATGCTGCGGGTCGGGTTGGCGCGGACCAACTACCGCGGGGCGACGGTAGCCTTTCCCGCGGGCGCGCCGCTGGTGGCGTGCTCGCTGATCGCGCTCGCACCGCTAGCGGTGCTCGACGATCGTGCCGACCTCGACCTGCTTGATCCGGAGCTGCGCCGGTGGATCGTCTACGTGCTCGGGGTGGCGCTGCTCGGCCTGCTCGACGACGCCCTCGGTCGGGGTGCGGCGGCAGACTCCCCACGCGGCTGGCGTGGCCACGTTCGCACCGTGCGCCAGGGGGGCTTTTCGACCGGTGCGATCAAGGCGGTCGGCGCGCTGGCGCTCGCCGCCTACGCGGTATCGGGGCGCGGTCGCGAGGGGATCGACTACCTCGCCGACCTGGCCCTGCTACTGCTGGCGACCAACCTTTTCAACCTGCTCGACCTGAGGCCGGGGCGGGTCGAGAAGGCGTTCGCCGCGCTGCTCGCCGGGCTCTGCCTCGGAGTGTGGACCGCCGAGCCGCTCGAGCTGCTCGGGATCTTCATCGGCCCGGCCCTGGTCGTCGCCCTGTTCACGCTCTCGGAGAGAGCGATGCTAGGCGACACGGGCTCGAACCTGATCGGGGCGCTCGCCGGGATCTCGATCCTGGTCACGCTCGACGATACGGGCCGCTGGATCGCGCTTGCGATCGTCGCCGGGCTGACGATCTACGGCGAGTACCGCTCGATCTCACAGGCGATCGATCACGTTCCGCCACTGCGCTGGCTAGACTCGCTCGGCAGAGTGAGTCGGGGTGACGTGAAGCGATGAAGCCGGGCGAGACGCGCTTCATCTTCGTCACCGGCGGCGTCGTCTCCTCTCTCGGCAAGGGCATCGCGGCGGCCTCGATCGGGCGTCTGCTCGTGAGCCGGGGATTCCGCGTCCAGCTGCAGAAATTCGACCCCTACATCAACGTCGATCCGGGGACGATGAGCCCCTTCCAGCACGGCGAGGTGTTCGTCACCGAGGACGGCGCCGAGACCGATCTCGACCTCGGTCACTACGAGCGCTTCACCGACGAGAACACCTCGCGGGCCTCGAACGTGACCGCCGGTGCGGTCTACAACTCGGTCATCCGCCGCGAGCGCCGCGGCGACTACCTCGGCGCGACGGTGCAGGTGATTCCCCACATCACCGACGAGATCAAGCAGCGGATCCTGATCGTCGCCGAGTCGCAGGCGGTGGACTTCGTGATCACCGAGATCGGCGGCACCGTCGGCGACATCGAGTCGCTGCCGTTCCTCGAGGCGATTCGCCAGCTCTACGCCGAGCTCGGCGCCAAGCGATGCATGTTCTTGCACCTGACGCTGGTGCCGTACATCGGCCACGCGGGCGAGATGAAGACGAAGCCGACCCAGCACTCGGTCAACGAGCTGCGCCGGATCGGGATCCAGCCGCACGCGCTGATCTGTCGCTCCGAGAAGGGGCTCGACCGCGAGATCCGCAAGAAGATCGCGCTCTTCGCCAGCGTCCCCGAGGACGCGGTGCTCTCGGCGCGCGACGTCGACAACATCTACAAGGTGCCGCTGGTGATGCGGGCCGAGGGCGCCGACGACCTGGTGCTCGACCACTTCGGCGTCGAGGCGCCCGCCCCCGAGCTCGGCGAGTGGGAGGAGCTCGTGCGCCGAGCCGATGCATGCGAGGGGACGACCCGTATCGCGCTGGTCGGCAAGTACGTCAAGCTCGTCGACGCCTACAAGTCGGTGGTCGAGGCGCTGCATCACGGCGGCTATGCCCGGGGAACCAACGTCGAGGTCGAGCTGGTCGACTCCGAAGACTTCGATCCCGACGAGATCGCAACCTGGGCCGACGGGATCCTGATCCCCGGCGGCTTCGGCGAACGTGGGATCGAGGGCAAGATCGACGCCGCCCGCGTGGCCCGCGAAAACGGCATCCCCTACCTGGGCATCTGTCTCGGGATGCAGATTGCGGTCGCCGAGTTCGCCCGCAACGTCGCCGGCATGGAGGGAGCCAACTCGACCGAGTTCGACCCCGAGACCCCGTTCCCGGTCGTCGACCTGCTGCCCGAGCAAAAGGAGGTCTCCGACATGGGCGGCACGATGCGCCTCGGCGCCGACCCGGTGAAGCTCCACGACGGCACCCGCGCCCGGGAGACCTTCGGCGAGGCCGTGATCTACAAGCGCCACCGCCATCGTTACGAGGTCAACAACCAGCTCCGCCGCCGGCTCGAGGACGAGGGTCTCGTCTGTGGCGGCACCTCACCCGACGAGCGCCTGGTCGAGATCATCGAGCTGCCGGAGCACCCGTTCTTCGTCGCCTCCCAGTTCCACCCCGAGTTCAACTCGCGCCCGACCCGTCCCGAGCCGCTCTTCCGCGAATTCGTGGCCGCGGCCGCGACCCGCGCCGCGGGGCGCGGGGACGGCCCGGCGACCGAGGAGGCGGAGGTCGAGGAAGCGGCCGAGGCGGCCGACGTGCACGTTCGCCGCGAGGGCTGAACCGCGCCGCCCGGCTAAGCTGGTCGTGTGGACCTCGACCAGTACCGGAAGGACTCGCTCGACGCCTGGGATCGGTTCGCCGCCAACTGGGACGAGCAGCGCACCTTTCTCTGGGAGCGGACGCAGGCTGTAAGCGAGCGGCTGGTCTCCAGACTCGCCCCCAACCCCGGGGACACGGTGCTCGAGCTCGCCGCCGGGACCGGCGAGACGGGCTTTCTGGCCGGCGAGCGCGTCGGCGCCGAGGGACGGGTGATTTCGACCGACTTCGCGCCTGGGATGGTCGAGGCGTCGCGCCGGCGTGGTGAGGAGCTCGGGCTCGAGAACTTCGATTTCCGTGTCCTCGACGCCGAGCGGATGGATCTCGACGACTCCAGCGTCGACGGCGTCGTTGCGCGCTTCGGCTACATGCTGATGGCCGATCCGGCCGCGGCGCTTGCCGAGACCCGCCGCGTCCTGCGCGACACGGGCCGGCTCTCGTTCGCCGTCTGGGCAGCGCCGGAGAAGAACATGTGGGCCGCGATCCCGGGGATGGTCCTGGTCGAGCGCGGCCACCTATCGCCCCCCGAGCCAGGCGCGCCTGGGATCTTCGGGATGGCGGACCCGGATCGGATTCGTGAGCTGGTCACCGGGGCCGGCTTCGGCGAGCCGAGCATCGAGCAGGTCACCGTCGAGTGGGGCTACATCGACGCCGCAGAGCACTGGGAGAAGACGATAAAGCTCGCCGCGCCGATCGCCGAGGCCGTCAACGGCCTCCCGGCCGAGGAGGCGGGGCTGGTTCGCGCGACCGTCTCCGAGCGGGTCGAGGAGCTGCTTGCCGGCGACGGCTCGGGGGTCGACGGCCTCACCCACGTTGTCGCGGCCGACCCGCGCTGAGGTCGAGCCCAGCGCATAGCCTGTCGGCGATCGTGAGCGATGCCGACGAGCAGGTTGTGCGGGATGCGTTCGCGCGCTGGAACAGCGGCGAGCACACCGTCGACCCGCAGCTGATCGACCCCGAGATCGAGATCTACTCGGCGCTCGTTCAGCAGACGTTCCGCGGCTACGAGGGCGCCGAGGCCTGGGCGCGTGAGATCGACGAGCAGTTCGCCGATTGGCGGATCGAGGTCCACGCCTCGCGCGAGCTGGGCGACGGGCGCCTGCTGCTCGAGGGCACGATCTTCGGCCGGGGGCGGCAGAGCGGCGTCGACCTCGACCAGCCGGGGGCCTGGTTGGCGGAGGTTCGCGGCGGGCGCCTGCTTCGCCTGCTCAACTTCATCGGCCACGACGCGGCCGCGCGGGCACTCGAGGAGGCGGGAAATGAGCGCTGACCAGCGGCTGCTCGACCGCTTTGTGCGGCCTCTGCGAGATCCCGAGCCCGACCGGCTCCGAGCGGGCGGTGGCCGACGCGGTGCTCGGCGAGCTGCGCGAGCTCGGCGTTGACGTGGTCGAGGACGACGCCGCCGGACCGGCCCGGGCCGGGGCGGGCAACCTGATCGCGCGCGTGCCGGGAGCGGGGGAGGGGTGGATTTCGTTCTTCGCCCATCTCGACACGGTGCCCGAGCGAGGGGCGATCGAGGTCGAGCTCGTCGATGGCGTCTACCGCAGCCGCGGTGAGACAATCCTCGGCGCCGACGACAAGGCCGCGGTGACGGTGCTGGTCGAGCTCGCCACGCGCCACGCCGGCTCACCGCCGCCGATCGGGCTCGAGCTGGTGTTCACGGTCGCCGAGGAGGACGGTCTGCGCGGCGCCAAGGAGCTTGACCTGGGCGCGCTGCGGTCGCGATGCGGCTACGCGCTCGACCACGCAACCCCGATCGGAGAGGTGATCACCGCCGCGCCGACCTACCAGCGCCTCGTGGCCGAGTTCCAGGGCCTCGAGGCGCACGCCGGGATCCGGCCCGAGGAAGGGCACTCGGCGATCGAGGCGGCGGCCGCCGCGGTGGCCTCGATGCCGCTCGGCCGACTCGACGAGCAGACCACGGCGAACGTCGGCGTGATCGCGGGCGGGACGGCGTCGAACGTCGTCGCCGGTCATTGCCGGGTTGAGGGCGAGGCGCGCTCGCTCGACGACGGCCGGTGCGCCGCGGCGATGTCGGGGATGCTCGACGCCTGCACCTGGGCGGCCAGCGAGCACCGCTGCGACGCCGACCTCGACGTCACCGAGGTCTTTCGCGCCTACCGGCAGGCCTCGAGCGCGACGCCGGTGCGAATTGCGCGCACGGCGCTCGAGCGCTGCGGTCACGAGCCACGCGAGGTGGCCACCGGGGGCGGCAGCGACGCCAATGCCCTCGTCGCCCGGGGCTTTGAATGCGTTCTGCTCGCCAACGGGACCGAGGCAAACCACACGCCCGCAGAGAGCGTGGCAAGCGCACGGATCGTCGAGATGCTCGAGCTCTGCGAGTCGATCGCCGGGCTCGCAGCGGAGGAGCGGTAAGTGCTCAAGCTTCGCCGCGCAGTGGTGATGCGAACCGAGCCGCTCGTGATTGAGGTGGACGGCGTCGAGCACCGCGCCTGGGCCGACGAATCACTGATCGGCCCGGTCGAGGCCGGCGATCAGGTGATCGTCAACACCGAGGCCCTCGACCTGGGCCTCGGCTCCGGTGGATTCGATGTCGTTCACGTCAACCTCACCCGCGGCCTCGACGCCGAGAGCAGCACTGGGGGCGCTCACGTGATCAAGCTCAACTACACCTCGCTCCAGCACACCGTGGAGCCGGTCGAGGTCGCCGAGGACGACGAGGCGAGCGGGTCGAAGCCGCCGGTGCTGGTCATCCCCCTCCACGGCCACCTCGCGCCCGCCGCGTGGGCCGCGGGCCAGGCGACGCCCGGACTTCGGGTCGGCTTCGTCCAGGGGCCGGGTGGCGCCCTGCCCGGCGGGCTCTCGCGCGACCTCGCCGAGCTCCGCGACAGCGGCCTCGTCTGCGGACAGATCACCGCCGGCCCGGCCTACGGGGGCGAGCACGAGGCGATCAGCACCGTAGGCGCGCTCGACGCGGCCGCGCGGCGGTTCGGTTGGGATGCGGTGATCGCCGGGCCAGGGCCCGGGATCCTCGGCTCGGAGACGCGCTTCGGTCACGGCGGAATCGCGGCGCTCGACGCCGCTCACGCCGCGCTTGCGCTCGGCCTTCCGACCCTCGTCTGCCCCCGGCTCTCGAGCTCCGACCAGCGCCCCCGCCACCGCGGCCTCAGCCACCACTCGGCGTCGGTGCTCGAGCTGCTCCTGGCCCCCGTCCGGGTGCCGGTGCCCGAAGCCGAGCTCGAGGGCTGGCCGCTGCTGGACGCCGAGGCGCCCGAGGGCGGCTCGGCCAAGGCGGCGCTCGAGGACCTGATCCGGATCTGCAGCGGGCGCCACGATCTCGCGGTCGAGGCGATCGACCTCGACGGCTACGCGCAGAGCGGATTACCCTCGGAGACGATGGGCCGCTCGATCGCCGAAGACCCCCTGTTCTTCGCCGCGCCTCTCGCCGCCGGCCGCGCGCTCGCCGGTGCCGTAAGCGGGTAGGGACGATCCGATGGAGCGGATTTCGTCGAAGACCGTTTACGAGGGGCCGATCGCGAGCGTGCGTATGGACGAGTTCCGCTACGCGGACGGCTCCACCGCCGAGCGCCAGATCGTCTCCCACCCGGGCGCCGTCGCGATCGTCGCCCACGACGACCTCCACATCTGGCTCGTCCGCCAGCCGCGCGAGGCGGTTGGGGAGGAGCGGCTGCTCGAGGTCCCCGCCGGCAAGCTCGACGTCGAGGGCGAGAGCCCGCTCGAGTGCGCCCGGCGCGAGCTGATCGAGGAGATAGGCAAGTCGGCGAGCGAATGGCTGGAGCTGAAGCGCTTCTACACCACGCCCGGTTTCGCCGAGGAGGCGGTGACGATCTTCCTTGCGACCGGTCTCGCCGACGTTGGCCACGACCCCGATCCCGAGGAGCGGATCGAGATCGTCGCCTGGCCACTCGCCGATCTCGACACGGCGATCGAGGAGTGCAGCGACTCCAAGTCTTTGATCGGGATGCTGCTCCTGCGCGATTTGCTTCGGTAATGCGCTTGCACCGGCAGGGGCGGCGAGCGCGCGGGAGAAACCCCGGCGCATGGCGATCGCCGTCGAGAGATCCGCGCAGCGCAAGACCGACGCCCACTTCGAGGCGCTGGTGCTCGACTTCCTCGCCTACCTCGAGTTCGAGCGTGGGCTCGCCCGCAACACCCTGGACGCCTACCGCACCGACCTGCTCCAGTTCGGAGTCTTCCTCGCCGCGCGCGGCCGCGATGCGACCAAGGTTCAGCGCGCGGACGTCGCTGACTTCCTCGCCGACCTCGCGACCGGGGTCGCAACCGACGCGGACGGCAATGGCGGTCGCCCGCCGTGCTCGCCGGCGACGATCAGCCGCAAGACCGCGTGCCTGCGCTCGTTCTTTCGTCACCTACGCCGCGAGGAGCTGATCGACGACGATCCGACCGCCACCCTGAGCCCGCCGCAGAAGTCGCGCAAGCTCCCGCAGGTGCTCAGCCACGGCGATGTCACCAATCTGCTCGACAGCGCCGCCGGCGCCGAGCCGATCGAGCTTCGCGACCGGGCGCTGCTCGAGGTGATGTACGGGTGCGGCCTGCGCGCGTCGGAGGCGATCGGGCTCGAGATCGGCGACGTCGACATGCGCCGCGGCTTCGTTCGACCGCAGGGCAAGGGCTCCAAGGAGCGGATCGTCCCGCTCGGCAGCGAGGCTCAGCGGGCGATCGAGCGCTACCTGCGCTCCGGCCGTGCCGAGCTCGTCGGCCAGCGCGTCGAGCGCAAGCTGTTCGTCAACTTCCGGGGCGGCGCCCTCACCCGTCAGGGCCTCTACAAGATCATCCAGCGACATGCCAAGGCGGCCGGGCTCGAGGGCAGGATGAGCCCGCACACGCTCCGCCACACCTTCGCCACCCATCTGCTCTCCGGGGGCTGTGACCTGCGCTCGGTCCAGGAGATGCTCGGCCACGCCGACGTCGCCACCACCCAGCTCTACACCCATCTCTCGCGCGAGAAGATCAAAGAGGTCTACTTCAAGGCGCACCCGCGGGCGACGTAGTAGCCCCGCGCGGTGTGCGGCAGAATCGGGCGCATGCCCGAGCTGCCCGAGGTCGAGACGGTGCGCCGCCAGCTTGAGCCCGAGCTGGTTGGTCGCAGGATCGAGCGGGCGGAGGTGCTGGACGAGCGCTGGACGCGGCCGGGGGCGCCGAGCGGGGTCGAGGAGGCGCTCGGCGGGCGTTCGGTCACCGGCATCGACCGGCGCGGCAAGTACCTGATCGTCCGCCTCGACGACGGCGCGGCGCTCGTCATGCACCTGCGGATGACCGGCAACCTGCTGCTTCGCCCGCCCGGGTCGAGCCAGGTCGCCGACCTGATGGAGACGGAGCGGTTGGGCGGGCCTCGGCTCTATGAATCGCATCCCGAGGCGCGCCACCTGCGGGCGAGGATCTCGTTCGAGGACGGCTCCGAGCTCTGGTTCACCGATGCGCGGCGGTTCGGTCACGGGGTCGTCCTAGGCCCCGACGAGATCGAGGACTACTTCGCCGCCCGGCTCGGGGTCGAGCCGCTCTCCGACGAGCTCACCCCGGAGGCGCTCTGCGCGCTTGCCTCCGGCCGCCGCGCGCCGCTGAAGTCGTTTCTGCTCAACCAGGCCGGGATTGCGGGGATCGGCAACATCTATGCCGACGAGGCGCTCTTTCGCGCGGAGCTGCACCCGCTCTCGCCGGCCGGGTCGATGCGGCCGGAGCACTGCGAGGCGCTGCGGGACGCGATCGTCGAGTCGCTGGAGCTGGCGCTCGACAAGCGCGGTTCGTCGATCGACGACTACCGCGATCTGCGCGGTGAGCGCGGCTCGATGCAGGACGAGTTCCTCGTCCACACCCGCGAGGGCGAGCCGTGTCTGCGCTGCGGCGAGCAGATCAGGCGGGTCGTGGTCTCGGGACGCTCGACCTACTTCTGCCCCGGCTGCCAGAAGCGGTTGAGGGCGCGACCGCGACGTAGCCGTCGCAAGCGCGCGGTGCGGTCGTGAGCGAGCCGCCGGCGCCGCCGGAGGGCGTCGCGATCGGCCACTGGACCGATGCCGAGGGCGTTACCGGCTGCACGGTCGTGATCGCGCCGCCCGGGTCACGCGCCGGGGTGGACGTCCGCGGCGGCGGGCCGGGGACGCGCGAGACCGACGTGATCGGCCCGCTCGCCGGCAGCGCCGAGACCAGCGCCGTGATGCTGACCGGTGGCAGCGCGTTCGGACTCGCCGCGGCCGACGGGGCGGTGCGCTGGCTCGAGCAGCACGGGCGCGGATACGAGACGCCCGGCGGGCTGGTGCCAATCGTGCCCGCGGCCGTGATCTACGACCTCGTCGAGGGCGACCCGGGCGCGCGACCCGGCCCCGACGAGGGCTATGCGGCCTGCGAGGCTGCACGGCCGGGCGTCCCCGAGCGGGGTCGCGTGGGGGCCGGAACCGGGGCAGCGGTCGGCAAGATCCTCGGGCGCGAGCGAGCGACGCCCGCCGGCGTCGGCTATGCGGCGGCGCGGACCGGCCGCGGCGACACGGTGGCCGCGATCGCGGTCGTCAATGCGTTCGGCGACGTGATCGGTGCGGACGGCCGCATCCTCGCGGGAGCTCGCGGCGAGGACGGCGGGATCGTCTCCAGCGCGGAGACGATCACGGCGATGGAGCAGGTGCCCGACTGGAGCCGGATCGAGGAGCGCAACACGACCCTGGTCTGCGTGATCACCGACGCCTCACTTGACCGGCCGGCGTGCACGCGCATCGCCCGGATGGCGAGCGGCGGGGTCGCCCGCTCCGTCGATCCGGTGTTCTCGAGCGTCGACGGCGACGTCGTCTTCTGCCTTTCGACCGTCGAGGCGCCCGCGACGCAGGACCGCTTCGTCTCGATCTCCACCGGGACGCTGGCGGCGACCGTCACCGCGGCGGCGATTCGCGACGCGGTCGTCGCGTCATAGGCTTGGCGCGTGGCGATCGACGAGTTCCTACTGCGGCGCTTCGAGGAGCCCGACGAGGTGCGCGAGTTCCCGCTCGGCCGCTTCGAGCTGGTCGAGGTCGGGCAGATGACGCTCGGCCGGGCGACCTACGAGCCCGGCTGGAAGTGGAGCGAGCACGTCGGAGCCTCGCCCGAGGACCGCTGCCAGGTCGAGCATCTCGGGATCGTGATCTCGGGCCGTGCCGCCGTCTCGGGCCCGGGCTACGAAGCGGTGATGGAGCCCGGCGACATCTTCGCGGTGCCGCCCGACCACGACAGCTGGGTGGTCGGCGACGAGCCCTACGTCTCGCTGCACTTCCTCGGCGCCTCGGACTACGCGGTCGAATAACCGTCGAGCCGTCCGCCGCTGGCGGCACGCTTCTGGCCCGTGCCGGGCAAGTTCAAGACCGAGGCGATCGTCCTGCGCAGCATTCGCTACGGCGAGGCCGACCGCGTGCTGCACCTCTACAGCGCCAGCCGGGGGCGGATGGGCGCGATCGCCAAGGGGGTGAGGAGGCCGCGCACCCGCTTCGGTGGCCGGCTGGAGCCGTTCTTCCGCCTCGACCTCGTCCTCCACGAGGGCCGCGGCGACCTCGCGACGGTGACCGCGGCGCACACCGTCGCCGCGCATCCGAACCTGCGCGCCGACGGCGCGGCGCTCGGGGCCGCCGCGCGTGCCTGCGACGCGGTGCTGCGCCTGCTCGACTCCCAGGAGGCGAACCCCGCCGCCTACAACCTGCTCTGCCGCTACCTGGCGATCCTCGACGGCTCGGAGTCGATCGCCGGCGACGGCAGCGGCGACGGCGCGGCCGGGCTCGCGACCGCGCTCGCCTTCCGGCTCAAGCTTGCGCTCGCGGCGGGTTTCGCGCCGGAGCTCGCCTCGTGCGCGCGCTGTGGTGAGAGCGACGCCCTGTCGGGCTTCTCCGGCGACGCGGGAGGGGTCGTCTGCGCGGCATGCGAGCGTGGGGCCTTCCCGCTTTCGGGCGAGGCCCACGGCTTCCTGGTCGAGGCGCTCGGCAGGCCACTGGCACAGGTGCCTGCGGCGGGCGACCGCGCGCTGCGCCAGGCCGAGCGCGCGATCACCGAGACGCTCGAGCACCACGCCCACGTCCAGCTTCGCGCCGCCGCCTGAGAACCCGTCTCGGTCGTCTTCGATCGTCGGGGGGCGAGTCTGACGGCGCCTATGCTTGAACTCGAGGTGCCCGAAGTTCAGAGCAATCGAGCCCGGACTCAATCGCTCGAGGAGCGGGTGCGCGCATGGGAATCCGAGTTCCAGTGGGAGCGGGCGATGCCCTCGTACCCCGCGCTTCGGCGCGAGCCCGAGGCCGACAGCGCGGTGCGGACGCCGTTTCAGCGCGATCGCGACCGGATCGTGCACGCGAAGGCGTTCCGGCGGCTGAAGCACAAGACGCAGGTGTTCATCGCCCCCGAGGGCGACCATTACCGGACTCGGCTCACGCACACGCTCGAGACCTGCTGCATCGCGCGCACGGTGGCGCGGGCGCTGGGGCTGAACGAGGACCTGACCGAGGCGGTCGGCCTCGGCCACGACCTCGGCCACCCGCCCTTCGGGCACATCGGCGAGGAGGCGCTCGACGAGGCACTGCGCGAGCGCGGCGCGCCGGGTTTCAAGCACAACCGCCACTCGCTGAGGGTGGTTGACGTGCTCGAGCGCGACGGGGAGGGCCTCAACCTCACCGAGGCGGTTCGCGACGGGATCCTCAACCACACCGGCTCCCAGCACCCGGCGACGCTCGAGGGACGGATCGTGCGGCTGGTCGACCGGGTCGCCTACATCAACCACGACATCGACGACGCGGTGCGTGCGGGCATCCTCGACGTGGACGACCTGCCATCGGCGGAGATCGAGCTGCTCGGGCCGACAGGCTCGGCGCGGATCGACGCACTCGTGCGCGACATCGTCGCCACCTCGGGCCAGGCGGGCGAGATCAAGCAGTCCGACGAGATCGGCGGCGCGATGCTGCGGCTGCGCAAGTTCATGTTCGAGCGCGTATACCTGGGGCCCGAGGCCCGCAGCGAGCACGACCGGGTGCGGCGGACGCTGAGTGGGCTGTTCGACCACTACCTCGACGATCCCGACCTGGTGCCCGACGCGGCCGGCGGCGATGACGATCTGCAACGGGTGACCGACTACGTCGCCGGGATGACAGATCGGTTTGCGATCGCGAGCTTCAGGCGGTTCGCCCTGCCCGAGGAGTCACGGCTCTGAGCACCGCGGGGGAGCTCGAGCGCCCGGGGCGGGACCCGGTCGACCTGCTCGACGCGCTCGGCGGGCGTCACGGGATCGCGGATTCCGGCCTCCCGGCGATCGCATTTGTCGCCGCGTACACGATCAGCGGCCAGGAGCTCTCGCTGGCGGCCTGGATCGCGGTCGTCGTCGCGGCGCTGATGACCGTGATCCGGCTTGTCCGGCGCGAGACGCTTCAGTTTGCGCTCGCGGGGTTCGCGGGGGTTGCGCTCGCCGCCTTCGTCGCCGATCGCACGGGACGGGCGGAGGACTTCTTCCTCCCGGGGTTGCTGCTGAACGCGGCGTACGCTGCGGCGTATCTGGTCTCGATCGTGATTCGCTGGCCGCTGATCGGGGTGATCCTGGAGTCGATCGAGGGCCACGGCCGGGAGTGGCGCAAGGACCCGGGCAAGGTGCGGCTCTACACGCGGGCGAGTTGGATCTGGGTCGGGGTGTTCCTCACCCGGCTCGCGGTCCAGCTCCCGCTCTACCTGGCGGGGGCGCTGGTGGCGCTCGGGGTCGCCAAGGCGGCGATGGGGGTGCCGATCTTCGCGATCGCGATCTGGCTCACGTATCTCGTCCTCCGCAGCGGCAGCGCCAAATCCGAGCGTATGCTCGAAGCGTGAGCCGGTTCACCGCCGAGAGCGTCGAGCGCGTCAAGGAGGCGGTCGACATGGTCGAGGTTGTCTCGGCCTACACCGACCTCAAACGGGCGGGGACGCGGTTCTCGGGGTTGTGCCCGTTTCATGACGAGCGCTCGCCGTCGTTCTCGGTTAACGCCGAGGAGAAGCTCTACCACTGCTTTGGTTGCGGAGTCGGTGGTGACGTGATCCGGTTCGTCGAGGAGAAGGAGGGTCTCACGTTCGCCGATGCGGTCGAGGCGCTTGCCGATCGCTACGGGGTCGAGATCGAGCGCGAGCAGGAGGATCCGCGCGCGGAGGAGCAGCGGCGCAAGCGGACGCGTCTGGGCGAGCTCCTGGAGCGCACGGCCGGTTTCTACGCCAGCTTCCTCTGGGACTCCCCGCAGGCGTCGAAGGCGCGCGAGTACCTGTCGGGGCGGGGGCTCTCCGAGGAGGCGCTGCGCGAGTTCGGGGTCGGTTGCGCGCCCGGGACCTGGGACAGCGTGCTCGTGCGCGGGCAGCAGGCCGGTTACTCGGTTGAGGAGATCGAGGCGGCTGGGCTGGTGCTGCGCAGCCAGAAGGGGCGGGGCCACTACGACCGCTTTCGCTCGCGGATCATGTTCCCGATCCGCGACGCGCGCGGGCGGATCCAGGGCTTCGGGGCGCGGGCCCTGCGACCCGATCAGCGGCCGAAGTACGTCAACTCGCCCGAGAGCGAGCTTTACAGCAAGCGACGCACGCTGTACGGGATCGAGCTGGCGCGGCCGGCGATCGCGAAGGCGGGGCGGGCGCTGGTGGTTGAGGGCTACACCGACGTGATCGGATGCCACCAGGCGGGGATCCGCGACGCGGTCGCGGTCATGGGCACGGCGATCACGCCCGAGCAGGTGAAGCTGCTCTCGGCTTACGCGGAGGAGGCGGTGCTGGCGCTCGATGCCGACCGGGCGGGGCGCGAGGCGATGCTGCGCGCCGAGGGCGTGGCGAGCGGGAAGCGACTGCGGCTGCGGGTGGCGCGGATGCCGGCGGGCAAGGACCCGGCGGATCTGCTCGCCGGCGGCGACGGCGTGTCGGCGACGGCATTTCGGGAAGCGATCGAGGCGGCGGATGCGCTGCCGGTGTTCCACGTCAGGACGCTGCTCGACGACGCCGATCTGTCGACGCCTGGCGGCCGCGACCGGGCGCTCGACGAGGTGGTCGAGGTGATCGCGGCGATGGGAGACTCGATCACGCGCGAGGAGCTGATGCGCGAGGTGGCCGACAAGCTCGATGCCGATCCGGGGCTGGTGTCGCGGCGGATCGCGGCAGCGGGGCGGGGCGGGGGTCGGCGCGCGGCGCCGGGGGCGTCGGTGCCGGCGGGCGACCCCGGGCCGGAGGCCGGGCGAGGCGCGCCGCGACCGCCGGCGCCGCGGCCGTTGAGCGCTCGCGAGCGCCGCGAGCTGGCGCTGCTGGCGATGTGCATCGCCTCGCCCGCCGATGGGCGCGAGGTGCTCGACAAGCTCACCGACGAGCACTTCTCCTCGCCGACAGCGGCGCGCGCCCGGGCGTGGCTTGGCGAGCATCTGGAGGAGCCGCTGAAGGGCCTCTCGCGCGACGACGAGGCGCTGTGGGAGTACGTGACCCAGGTCGCGATGCAGGCCGAGCGCGAGCCGGCGACGGCCGAGGCGATGGAGCTCAGCTTCCTCGAGCTCGAGCGGGCGCTGGTCGAGGACCGGATCGCGGTGGCCGAGTCGAACGGCGGTGAGCCCCCGGTCGAGCTCCAGCGCCGCCGTGCCGAGCTCACCGACCGGATCGCCCGCGCGCATTCCTGACCCCGCTGGCGCCGGGCCCCGGGGTGGCGGAATTGGTAGACGAACACACGTTCGCTTTCCGTCCGGCGATCGACGCAGAATGTCGGCATGGATCGAGATCGCTTGAAGCAGTGGCTCGCCGACGGTCTCTCGCTCGGACAGATCGGAGCGATCGTCGGGCGCCACCCGTCGACCATCGCCTACTGGCTCAAGAAGCATGGCCTCGTGGCGAACGGTCGCGAGAAGCACGCGCCCAAGGGCGGCTTGCCGCGCGACGAGCTCGCAACCCTAGCTGCGGCCGGCGAGACCCTGGACGCGATCGCCGAATGTTTCGACGTCAGCATCCCCACGGTCCGGTACTGGATCGAGCGGTACGGGCTGCCCCGCCCTCACAGGGTTCGTCGGGCGAGGTCGAACGAGCGATTCAGCAGGGTCGTCGGACGCTCTTCCGGGATTGCCGTACGCACGGGTGGACGGTATTCGTGATCGAGAACAGCGGTCGCACGCGGTGCCGTGCATGTCGAATCGAGCGCGTTGCCGCGTGGCGTCGCCGGGCGAAGGCAAAGCTGATCGAGGAGGCCGGCGGTGCCTGCAAACTCTGCGGGTACAACGATCATCAGGCGGCGCTGCAGTTTCACCACCTGGACCCGTCGAAGAAGTCGTTCGCCCTATCACTCCGCGGGGTTACCCGCTCGATGAAGGAGCTTCGAGCCGAAGCGGCCAAGTGCGTGCTGCTCTGCGCAAATTGCCACGCCGAGGTGGAGGTGGGCTTCTCGCAGATCTAGACCTTCGACACAAATCCGCGAGGAAGACTCTCCCGACTGGATTCGAACCAGTACGACTTGATTAACAGTCAAGCATGCTGCCGTTACATCACGGGAGATCGCAGTGCTGCCGTTCTTCGGCCGCACGCCTCGGCGATTGTAGAAGCCCTGTGAGACCTAAGCGCGCCCTTGCTCCTCGACCAACTGTGCGCTGCGCGACGCCCCGTCATTCGAAGCCGCCCACCTCGCGATCTCGCCCGCACGTGCCTTAAACGACTCCTCGCCGAGTAGCCGGCGCATCGCCAGACGCAGCGGCGAGGTGCCCAGCAGCCGCCACGGCAACATCAGCCCGGCACCGGCCCACGCCACCCGCGCGCCGTTTTCGGCCATGTCGCCGACCGCGGGGCAGCAGAGCACCGGCGTGCACGAGCCCAGCGCCCGCGCCACCGTGCCGTGCCCGCCGTGCGTGATCACCAGGTCGGCCGCCGCCATCACCTGCGAATAGCTGAGCCAGTCGACCACAACGGCGTTCGCCGGCGCCGCGGGCAGCGGCTCGGAGGGCAGGCGCCGGTTCGTCGTCGCCAGCACCCGCAGCGGCTCATCCGCCAGCGCCTCGAGCGCTACCCGCAGCAGCCGGCACTCGGGATCCTGCGCCGTCGACGGCGCCACCACCACCAGCGGGCCTTCTCCCTCGGGCAGCTCCACATGGGGATGCGGGAGCTCGAATTCGATCGGCCCCGTCACGTGCACATGCGCCGGCCACCGGCGCGGGTATTCGAGCTGCGGGAACGTCGCCACCAGCGCCAGCCGCTCCGAGATCCCGCCGTGAAAGCGTCCGATCGGCGCCAGCCCAACTGCCTCGCGCGAGCGGTTCATCTCCTCGCGCCCCTGCTTCAACCCGCCGACGAGCACCGGCAGCGCCCCGCGCCACAGCGCCCGACCGACCCCCGTCCGCGGCGGCAGCGCGCCGACGGCGAAGAACGGCATCCCCGGCTCGTGCACCGGATAGACATGCGGGATCAGCGTCGCCCGTCGCAGCCCGGCCCGCTCGGCGGCTAGCGCCGGCGCCACCGTGAGGATGTCGCTCACCACCACGTCGAAGCGCTCCTGCTCGAGGTACGGCACCAGCGCCAGCGCCGCGTCCGCCACCGACGCCCCTTCGTCGGAGCCCGGCGGGGGAGGGGGGAACGTCTTGTACTCCTCCGCGGCCGTGAACGCGAGCCCCGCGCCCTCGACCGCCTCGCGCCAGTGCTCCCACGTCTCGACGACAACCTCGTTGCCCCGCTCCGCCAGCGCTCGCGCCAGCCCGATCGCCGGGAAGGCGTGCCCCGCGTCTCCGAATGCCGCCACCAGCACCCTGCAAGATCCGTTTCCCCGTTTGACCGCCCGCTCCACGTCGCCCACCATTGAAGCGATGGAACGCACCACCCGCGATCCAGCGCGGCGCCTGCGCGCCGCCGTCGAGTGCCTCCCGACCCGCACCAAGGAGGCGATGCTGCGCGGCATCGACGCCAACCGGATCGTCGTCGGCGCCTACGTCGACCCGGCCTCCGGCGGCATCTGCCCGATGCTCGCCGCGCACCGAAACGGCGGCCGCACCAACGTCGCGAGCTTCGCCCGCGCCTGGGACGAGTACACCGGCGCCCGCCGGCCGCGCCGCGCCACCCGCCGCGAGGTTCGCACCCTGCGCACCCTGCTCGAATCGAGCCTCGACCTCGACCCCGCAATCGAGCACACCTCGATCGCCGAGCTCGCCGCCCAGATCCGCGCGGAACGCGCGCAGATGGCCGGCTGCCCGCCGCCCGCCCGCTCACCGAGCGTCGACTCGCTCCCGAATGGCGGGAGCAACTCAACGCTCGATTCGCTCGAGCCGCCCGAACCCGATGCGGCGAAGATCCGGGTGCGCCGCCGCCAGCCCCGCAGCGATCTGCTCGCCGCTACCGAGCAGCAGCTCTCCGCGCCGCCCCCGAGCTAGAACGCTTCGCCGGGTCGCGTGAAGACGATCTCCGGCACCAGGCACTCCGGCGAGGTCCGCAGCAGGAAGCGCACCGACTCGGCGATGTCCTCCGGCCGGATCATCTTCTCCTGGGCGACGTGCTCGCGCACGAACTCGGTCATCGGCGTATCGACGAAGCCCGGGCACAGCGCGGTCACCTGGATCCCCTGGCCGTCGCACTCCTTCTGCGTCGCCTGGCTGAAGCCGATCACCCCCGCCTTGGTCGCCGAGTAGACCGAGAGCCAGCCCTGGCCGCTCTTGCCCGAGATCGAGGCCGTGTTGGCGATCAAGGCCTTTCCATGCTCGGCCCCTGCCTCGCGCAGCATCGGCAGCCCCTCGCGCGTCGCCAGGATCAGCCCCCGCAGATTGGCGCCGATCTGGATGTCGACCTTCTTCGCCGTCAGCGACTCCATCACCTCGCCGATGCCGACGCCCGCGTTGTTGGCGAGCACGTCGAGGCGCCCGAAGCGCTCGCGGTGCGATGCGAACAGGCCGACGATCTCCTCCTCCTCGGTCATCTGCGCGGGGACGAAGTGGACCTCGATCCCCTCGTCGGCAAGCCCCTTGGCGGCGCTCTCGAGCTTCTCCGGACGCCGGGCCGAAATCGTCACGCCATAGCCATCCTCCCCGAGCGCCCTCGCGATCGCGAGGCCGATCCCGCTCGATCCGCCGGTTACCAGCGCCGCCCGTTCCGCCACTGCTCCTCCTTGGTCGCTTCGAGTCGCTGACCCTATCCCTCCGCCGCTTACTCCGCCATTAGCCGCTCTCGCTAGCCTGCCGCCGGTGCGTCTGAGCCGAATCCGTGCCACTCCCACTCTCGCGCTGGCCGCGAGCACGCTTCTGTTCGCCGCCGCCGGGTGCGGCGGCAGCGACGGCGAGACCTCGGCAGAGGACCCCACCCCCGCGCCCGACGCCGCGTCGTTCCCGCCCGCGGACGGGGGCACCCTCGAGGAGCTGATCGCCGACGCCGCTCCGGGCAACGAGGTCGTCGTCTCGCCCGCCAGCCAGGTCTTCGTCGAGGGACGCAACCGCTTTGGCTTCGGCGTCTTTGACGTCGACCGCTCGCAGATCACCGACGCCGAGGTCGCGATCTACGCCGCGCCGGGTCCCGACGGCGAGGCGGAGGGACCGTTCCCCGCCAGGGTCGAGAGCCTCGAGACGGAGGCCGCGTTCACGGCCGAGACCACGGCCAGCGACCCCGATGCCGCGACTGCCGTCTATGTCACCGAGCTGATGTTCGACCAGCCCGGTGAGTGGCGCCTGATGGCCTTGGTCAACTACGACGGCGAGACCGCCGCGGTGCGGATTCCGAGCATCGAGGTGCTCTCGAAGGATCCGGTGCCCGCCGCCGGCGAGCCGGCCCCCGACGTGCATACACCGACCGCCGACGAGGTCGCCAACGTGCAGGAGATCGACACCCGGGTGCCGCCAAGCTCGCTTCACGACACCGATCTCGCCGACGCGCTCGGCAAGCAGCCGGTGGTGCTCCTGTTCGCCACCCCGGCGCTCTGCCAGAGCCGCGTCTGTGGCCCGGTCGTCGACGTGACCGAGCAGGTCAAGCGCGACCGGCCCGACGACGCCGCCTACATCCACATGGAGATCTACAACGACAACCTCGCCAACAAGGGCCTGCGCGAGCAGGTGCGCGCCTACGACCTGCCGACCGAGCCGTGGCTGTTCGTGATCGACTGCGACGGCAGGGTCGATTCGCGCATCGAGGGCGCCTTCAGCGTCGCCGAGCTCGACGCCGCCGTCGACCGAGTCGCCGACAGCTGCTGAGCATCTCTGAATGCGGCGGAGGCCGCGGCGCACCTGAGCGGAGCGACGCCGGGCATAGGATGCTCGCATGGCGACCGCCGACTACGTGATCGTCGGGGCGGGATCGGCGGGCTGCGTGCTCGCCAACCGCCTCAGCGAGGACCCGGCGACCAGCGTCCTGCTGCTCGAGGCCGGGGGCAAGGACCGCCACCCCAACATCAAGATCCCGGCCGCATTCCCGAACCAGTTCGGAACCAAGCTCGACTGGGACTACGCGACCGAGCCCGAACCGCACGTGGATGGCCGCTCGCTCTACATCCCGCGCGGCAAGAGCCTCGGCGGCTCGAGCTCGATGAACGCGATGCTCTACGTCCGCGGCCGCCCGCTCGACTACGACCTCTGGGAGAAGCAGGGTGCGGCGGGCTGGGGCTGGGAGGAGGTGCTGCCGTACTTCCTGCGCTCCGAGGACAACGCGCGCGGCGCGTCGGAGTTCCACGGCGCCGGCGGCGAACTACGGGTCGAGGACCAGCGCTCGCCGAGGCCGCTCGGCAAACGGATTCTCGAGGCGAGCGCCGCGGCCGGCATCCCGCGCATCGACGACTACAACGGGCCCGAGCAGGACGGAGTGTCGATGTTCCAGGTCACCCAGCGCGGCGGCAAGCGCTGGAGCGCGGCCGACGGCTTCCTCCGCCCGGCGCTCTCGCGGCCCAACCTCGAAGTCATCACGGGCGTGACCGTCGCCGCGGTCGAGCTCGAGGGCGAACGGGCGATCGGCGTCCGTTACCGAGGTCGCAGGGGAGGGGAGAGGGTTGCGCGCACAGGCGGCGAGGTGATCCTCGCCGCGGGCGCGATCGGCTCGCCCCAGATCCTGATGCTCTCGGGCATCGGACCGCCGGACCACCTGCGAGAGAGAGGGATCGCGGTCGCGCACGACCTGCCCGGCGTCGGCCAGAATCTCCAGGATCACCCGGCCGTCTCGATGCTCTGGGAGGTCGCCGACGAGCGGACGCTCTACGGCGCGGACAAGCCCCGTTACCTGCTCGAGTGGCTGTTGCGCAAGACCGGCCCACTGACCTCCAGCGTCGCCGAGGTCGTCGCCTTCGTCCGCACCCGCCCCGGCCTGCCCGCCGCCGACATCCAGTTCCACATCGGCGCCGCCTATTTCGAGGACCACGGCAACGAGGAGTTCGATGGTCACGCGATGGTGATCGGCCCGGTGCTCGTCAGCCCCGAGGCGCGTGGCTCGGTCTGGCTGCGCTCAGCCGACCCGGCGGCGAAGGCATGCATCCTCACCAACTCGCTGGAGAGCCCAGCCGACGTCGATTCGCTCGTCGCCGGGATGCAGCTCGCCCGCGAGATCGCCGCCAGCTCGCCGCTGAAAGAGGTCGTTGCCCGCGAGCTCAAGCCCGGCCGCGATGCCGTTGAGCGCGACGATCTCGAGGCCGACCTGCGCCGGCGGCTGTTCCTGCTCTACCACCCCTCGGGCACCTGCCGGATGAGCGACAACCCGGCAGGCGCCGTGGTCGACTCCCAACTCCGCGTCCACGGGCTCGAGGGGCTGCGCGTCGTCGACGCCTCCGTGTTCCCGGTCATACCCGGCGGCAACACCAACGCGGCCACGATCATGGTCGCCGAGAAGGCGAGCGACAGCATCCGCGGCCGTGCGGCCGTCACCGGCGCCGCGTAGCTAGTCGGAATGCACGACCCGGTCGCGGCCCGAGCTCTTCGCCTGATAGAGCGCCACGTCGGCGCGCTCGATCAGGCTGGTCGCGCTCTCGCGCCCGTCCCAGCGCGCAACACCGATCGACGCCGTCTCGCCGTCGGGCACCGCGCGCCGCAGGCGCTCGGCGACCCTGAGGGCGCGGTCGCGATCGCCGGCCGGGATCAGCGCCGCGAACTCCTCGCCGCCGAAGCGGGCGACGACGTCCTCGGCGCGCAGGCTTGCCCGCCAGGCGTCGGCGGTGCGGCGCAGGAACTCGTCGCCCGCCTGATGACCGTGGGTGTCGTTGAAGCTCTTGAAGTGGTCGAGGTCGATCAGTGCGACGGTCACCGCGCCCGCGGGCGGCCGCAGGGCACCCTCGAGCACGGCGTCCCAGGCGCGCCGATTCGGCAGCCCGGTGAGCACGTCGGTCTGCGAGAGCTCGACCGTCCGCTCCAGCTCACCCAGCACCTGGACGTGCTCGAGCGCCACCGCGGTGCTGTCGGCGAGCGCCCGCGCCACCATCACCTCGGCCTCGCTGGCGCGGTGGTTGTGTGCCCAGTACATGCCGATCGAGCCCAGCGGGTCCATGGTCCGGATCGGGACCATGACCAGGCTCTTGACGAAAGTCGGCCGGTAGGCATCGTGCGGGATCCGGTCGTCGGCGTAGATGTTCTCGATCGCCACCGTGCTGCGGTTGAGCATCGCCCAGCCGCTGATGCACGCCTCGAGCGGAAACTGCTCGCCCTTCCACAACGGGGAGATCGCGTCCTCGTCGGGGTAGAAGCACTTGTCGTTGTCTCGGAGGACGAAGGTCGCACCGTCGGCCCTGACGAGCCGCCGGGCGGCCGTCCGCACGATCGCCTGAACGTCCTCGAGCCGGCGCACCAGCGACAGCTCCTGCACCGCCGTGAGCGGCGTGTGCAGCGTCTCCTGCGCACTGGTCGCGGGCGCCGCGGGATCGAGCGTCGGGGTGGACATCGCCCTCCATCTATCGGCGCCTGCGCCCGCATGCTCAAGCCCTATTCCTCCACCTCCGAGCGTCGAGCGATAATCGCCTCGGGCCGGTAGCTCAGTTGGTCAGAGCAGCGGACTCATAATGCGATTGCGCTCGTCTGCCCGAATCGGCTCCTTTCCGGGAACCGCTGCAAAGCAAGCGATTCCGGGCGCACCGCTGGCGGGTTTAGTCGGCTCGTTTCCGAGCAGTCCGGCTGCGCCCGTTAGCAATCCGTTTGCAATGACGGGGTGGCCCCGGTGCGGCACAATCACCCCGTGTCCACCGCCGTCCGAGCTGAGATCGACCCCCAGCAGAGGCTCGATCACCGCGATCCTGCTGCACCTTCCCGAGCCGAACCGCCTATATACCCCATCCGTACTTCTGGCCACCTTCCCCGGCCACACCGGGGTCTCACGGCGGCTGAAGGTGCTCGGCTGGGGGCCGAAAGGTCGCTGGTTCAAATCCAGTCGCCCCGATTCTCAGGCTCGTGCCTGGCACGCCTAGATCAGGCACGCAGCGCCACGCATGATCACGCAGGGGTCCGCAAGAACCTAGACACCTGGGAGACACCCGCGGTGTCTCGCGGGCCGATCGATCTCGACCGCGTGACCGAGCTATTCCCGCCGCTCGCCGAGGTCAAGCCGTGGGAATGGGGCGAGACCGACGAGGGTGAGCCGGTGGTGGTGGTCGAGCGACACGCGAGCTTTACCGGCCTCGACAGCGGCGACGTGGACTTGACCGCGCCGATCCCGAACACCGCGAAGATCGGCGTCTGGCGGATCGAGCCGAACAACCGCTACACGCTGAAGGGCCTGGCCGACGACCCGACCGCGACGGCGGCGGCCGAGCAGGCGCCGAACAACTAGTCGGGTACCCGATCTCTGGCAGCTGCCCGCGCGATGCCCGACCGGTTGGCTTGACTCCCGCGCGTTCGGTGGTATGCCACGAATTAGAAGACCCAGAAGGGGGACTCATGAAGAAGTCATTCGTTCTCATCGCGGCGAGCGTCGTGGCCGTCGGCCTTGGCGCGGTCGGCGCCGTGGCGAAGGAAACGATCAAGGTCAGAACCTCGGCGACGATCAAGTACAAGGCCAACGAGCCGAGCGACCCGCACGGAGGCGGCTTGGTCTCGGGCCAGGTGAAGGCGAGGGAGGGCTGTCAGAAGAGGCGCAAGGTTGTTCTGTATGACAGCCAAATAGAGCCTCGCGGCAAAGATCTGCGGACCAACAACCGTGGCAAGTACAAGATCGAGTGGCTCGAGGTCGGGCACGTCGCGGGCGGGTTCTTCGTCAAGGTAAGGGGGAAGACGATCACCAAGGGCAACGGCGACACGGTCGTCTGCAGCGCCGGCAAGTCGGAGCCATTCAGGTTCCACTAACCGGTTTCTTAGGGGCCGCCGCCTGGCTCACTCCCGCAGCTGACCGGCGCGCGCCATTCATCGCGAGATTTCGCTGACGCCGCGGTCCGGCCTACTTCGCGAGACCGCCCGAATTCGCCACTTGCGGCGCGGCTGCCCCAAGCATAGGATCGCCCCGACCGACACCCACCAGGAAGGTTACAACCATGTCTCTGTTCACCAAGCCGCCCTCGCCCTCCCTCGTGCTCGCGAGCATTGCCTTGATCATCGCCATCGGCGGCGGCGCTGCGATTGCTGCGTCGAAGATTCAGACCAGCGACATCGCCAAGCAGGCCGTGACGAACAAGAAGATCGCCAAGAAGACGATCAAGGCAAACCGTGTCGCCGACGACACGCTCGGCGGCAAGCAGATCGACGAGAGCAAGCTCGGCACTGTCCCCGCGGCGGACTCCGCCGGGGTCGCCGGCACCGGTCGATCGACGTTCAGGGACGACGTGACGCAGATCGACGCTCCCTCGCCGATAACCACCGTCCTCAGCCTCGACGTCCCGGCCGGCAGCTACCTATTCATCGCCAAGGGCGTGCTCAGCAAGGCGGGTGCGACACTGATCTCCTGCACCACGGCCGCCGGTGCGGATACCGACACGTCGTCGTCGCATATCGACTCGACAGCCAACAACACGCTCGTGAACACGGTCGTGCACACGTTCGGCGCCGCGGGGACGGCGGTGTTCAGTTGCAACAACCCGGCGGGCAACCCGTTGTTCGTCACCAACGCGAAGCTCACCGCGATCCCGTTCGCGAGCCTGCAGAACACGGCGGCGCCCTAGTCGAGAAGAAGTAACCGCGCAAGCGGGCGGACAGGCCGGCCGAGAGTGGGGCTAGCTGCGTTTGCCTCGGTTGCACCGAGCGCACGCGGGCCTGAGGTTCGCCAGCGCATCGCTGCCACCCGGGACCGGTTTTCTTGGAACGGGCGCGCCCGGTCACCCGTGCTCTGCGCTGCGCAAAAATGCTCCGCGATCCCCCGGTGCGGGTGTAGGGTGGCCGGTACCACCAGAGGGGGTTCGCGTCGAGCGTGTCGCTAGCCCACAGAAGGGAAGGACGACATGCGTAAGCGATTCGCGATTGTGATCGGCGTGGCTGCGGCTGGCGTGATGGCGCTCGGGGCGCAGACGGCGACGGCGGCCCCGGAGGTCGTCAAGTACAACACGAAGCTGTCGTTTAACTGGGACCGCCCCCACGACGGCACAGCACTTTTCCACGGGGGCGGGGGCGGAGTGCAGTCAAAGGTCAGGAAGTGCGAGCGTGGGCGACGGGTGGTCCTGTTCAAGCAGCGGCCCGGGGCGGATCGCAAGTTCGCCACTGCCGAAAGCAACGGGTCTGGCGACTATGGGGTGGTGCCCCCCAAAGGCACGCTTCGCCGGGGCGATCGCCTGTATGCCGAGGTGAAGCGCGAGGTGCGCAACGACGGGGATGTGTGCCGCGCCGCCCGCTCGGAGACCAGGACGTTCCCGACCCCGTAGGAGCCCATTACGATCGGCCGCTCCTTGCCGGGAGCGAACGCGGGTGCCCGCCGGGCTGCGGCAGTAGGCCAGTAGACGGCGTTCTGGCCGTTCGATAGCTCCTACTCGGCTAGGTCACGGCCAGAGCGAGATACTGCGCGGGCGATGTCGCAGGAGAACGTGGAGATCGTTCGGCGGGTAGTCGATGCCGCAAACCGCCGGGACGCGGACGCGTTCGTCGCCACTCTCAGTCCGGATGTCGAATGGGAGGACGCTTTCTTTTGGACGGAGGGTCCCCGGACATTTCGGGGCCGAGCAGGGGTACGAGAGTGGCTCAACCAGGTCCAGGAACCGTGGGAGAGCCTCCATTTGGAGGCCGAGGAGGTCACCGACGCGAGTGATGGCCGCTTTATCGTCGGGTTCCGTCTCACCGCACGCGGCAAGGAAAGCGGCGTGGAGACACAGCTTCGCTTCTGGGCCACCTGCTGGACCGCCGATGGAAAGATCACCCGGCGTCAGGCGTTCCGCGAAAGAGCCGACGCGCTCGAAGCCGCCGGGCTGTCGGAGTAGGCGATGTCGCAGGAGAACGTCGAGATCGTGCGAGCGCAGTGCGCCTCGTTTGATCGGATCACCGAGGGCGGCGGGGTCCACTCGTGGGTGCTCGGGTACTTCGACCCGAACTGCGAGTACTGGCCGGTCGAGGAGCCCGACGCGATTCGTGGTCACGAGGCGCTGATCGAATGGACCGAGCGCTGGCTCGAGGCGTGGAGCAGCTATAGCGAGCAGGTCGAGGAGATCATCGACGGGGGCGAGATCGTCGTCGCTGCGGTCAGCACCGGCGGTCGTGGTCGCACCAGCGGCGTCGAGATACGCCAGCGGTTCTTTCACGTCTTCGAGATGCGCGAGGGCAGGATCCTTCGAATGCGCGAGTACCTCGACCGGAACTCCGCCATCGAAGCCGCCGGGCTGTCGGAGTAGCTCGTCCGGTCGCGTCTGCGCCAGCGGCGCCGTCACAACTCTTCCGTTGGCTTTCGCGGCGGCTCTCGGTCAGGGCGCGCTCGGAGCATGCGCCAATACAACCGCAGTGCCTGAACGCTACCGGCCCGGCAAGCCTCGCTGACCCGCACGAAGAGCTCGTACTCACCCATCTCGCCCGCGGCGGCAGGCGTGGGCATGCGCCTCGCGGCGCGGATCTGATCGACGGTAGCCGCGAAGCTCGCGTACCGGGACTGCGGCTGATTGCGGCCTTTGGCCAACCATCGCTGGACGGTTCTCGACCCGATGTGCAGCGAGCGCGCCGCGTCAGCGACGGAGGCGCCCTTACGGATCGCGATCAGCACGGCGAGATGGTGCGACTCGAAGAGGTCCTGGTCGTTTGCGGTGTCTGGTGGCGCCTTCATTACCTATTCCGGCGCGCGCCAAGTCCCACCTCGGCGGTTTTTGAGCACCAAAGGGGGGATACGTGCCACTCCCCGGGGCGGGTGCTACTCATTGAGAACCCAAAAGCTTCACAGCGCGCCGAGCGGCAGCCAAGCCTTCCTCCAAGTCATCGCCCTCGGTAACAGCCAATCCTCGGCCTAATGTCCGTACGCCGTTAGCCATCGCCTTAGTCTCATCAGCCTGTTTGTCTAGTGCATCGGCGACGTCGTAGAACCACAGTACCCAGCGATCTCGAGCGCTCATCCCCAGCCAGTCCCATCGCCCGGTCGGGTGCGCATCAGTAGCTCGCTTAGCCATTGCTCGTGCGTTATCCCGGGTCCGGGTGGTGGTTGCCGCACACCGCCGTTGAAGTCGACCGCTGGCGTGCGTACCTGACTCGCGTGGTGCTCGCGCAACACCCGGCCAACCTCGGCGGCAGAGGCCGCTAACTCCTTTGCCGTATCCCCGGTGAGCAGTGGCGCCAGCGCCGGATTGCCGAGCACTACGCGGGCTAGCTCCTCGCGGTCGGCATCAAGATCGTCAGTCATCGGGGTCCTCCTCGTTCGGTGGGTGCAGTCGCTCGATCAACGCGCGCTCACGCTTGGCCTTGGCCGTTGTCGGGTCCAGGCCGAGCTGCTCGCGCAAACGTTGTCCGGGCTCGGTCGGCTCGGTGGTTTGATCCGCTCTATCTCGCTCGGACGAGCGATATAGAGCACGATCAGGCTTCGCGGCGTCGACCGGTTCTGACCGTTGGGCCAACATGGCGGCGAAGTCCTCCGGGGTGCCTTCGCGCTCAGTCATCGGTGTAGCTGCGGGGTCGGCAGGTTCCAGTCGCGCATCTGCCGGGCGACCGCGGATGCTTGGTCGAGTCCGCTCACGCGCGTATCGGCGCGGACCATCGTGGCCAATCCCGCAAGCCGTTGGCAATGGCCGATGTAGCGCTCGAGCTCCTCGGCCACGGTGGCGATCGCCGCGTTGAGCGCTTCGGCGTGCCGGTCGCCTTCGGCTTCCAATGCTTCGAGGATCGCCGTGTAGTGCTCGGCGACGTAGGCCTGTACGTCCTGTTTGGCTACACGCTCGAGCTGGCGTGCGTGCTCGACCTGCGCCCCGAGGTCGGCCAGGTCGCCGAGCGCCTCGGTCTCCCGGTCGAGCTGCACGACCGGGTTGTCCTTGATGCTGGCGAGCGGCTGTTGGTGGTGGTCGACTAGGCCGGGTTGGCGGTGGGTGAGCCGTTGGCGCTGGTCGCCGAGCTCCTGCGCCCGGGTGACCTTGGTGTGGTGCTCACGGCCGAGGGCCTTCGCCTCCTCGGCCGCCTTAGCCCACTTGGCCTCGAACCGTCCTAGCTCGGTGAGCTCGCTTTTTGGCTTTGCCTTAGTCGCTGTTGGCATTCGTCATCTACTCCTTACTCGTGGTCGGGTTTGGGGGGAAGTCACGGCGCCGCCGGCGGGAGCGAGCCGTCCGGCTAGGCTGCCCGCCGGTTCCACCAGCGGCGCCGTTTCCTTCGCCGGTTGCCGGCGAAGTCTTGAAGTGCGACCACGGTGCGACCGGTTCATGGCCGTCGCTCGTCGTCGTGATGGGCCGGAATCCCCAGCTGCTCGGCCTTTCTCTGGTAATCCCACACCGTCGCGTCTTTAGGGATCGGCTCGCTTGGATCGACCCATTTGCCACCGACGGTGTTGCGGATCCGCTCGGCGTTATCGGGGTCAAGGACGGCGTCCTCGAGGGTCGGTGATTGGCCGTCGCGCCCCTGATCCGCATCCTCAGACGTAACATGCGTAACATTGGCTTGTTCAAGCGGTTTCTCGGGGTTTTCAATGTGTAACACGGACCCCTCTTGTTTCACTTTGAGAGGGTCCGTTTCTGGCTTGTTAGAGCCGTTGTTACGCATGTTACGTTTGAGGGGCTCATCCGAGGGGACGTAGCGCGTCCAAGCGTCCTCGAAGTGCTCGCGCAGCTACCCGCGAGCCGTCTTCTCGCCGACTCGAATCACCCCGCTCTTGATCTCGTAGCGGCGAAGCAGTTGCGCCAGTCCTCGCGGCGTCAGTCCGGCGCCTTCGTTCCAGCCCGCCCACGGCGCCTCGGCGTCGGCTTTTAAGCGCACGAGCAGACCGGCGGTCGAGATCCGCTCCTCGCGCCCGAACGCGCTTTGGATTCCGGCCAGCAGTTGAACGCCCCACGAGTCGGCGTCGTCGGGCTTGGCGGTGTGAAGCTGGATCAGGGCCGCTCGAGCGCGCACCGGCCACTCGCCGCCGCCGGCGTCGGCGATCGCCAGCAACGGCTCGGCGCCGTCCTGCGCTCGGTCGTCGAGCTCGTCGGGAAGAACGGGATCCCGGTCGCGAAGTTTGTCGACTGCACCCTCGGCCCAGCACTCGAGCAGCTCGCGGATCGGCTCGGCCGCGGCGATGATCATCCGGTAACGACCTCGCTCCACCGGCTCGGATCGTGAGCGCCGGCGCAAGCGGATCGGGATCGAGCGGTCGGCGATCGTGTCGGGGAGCTCGCCGATCCCGGCCAGCGCCTTGGGGCCGTAGACCTCAAACGGCTCGACCTTCTGCTTCGCGCCCTCGCCGACGCCTGGCGAAGCATCCGCCCGGTCCCTGATCCGGCGAGCTGGCGGGCCTTCGCGACCCTCAGTGTCTTTTCCGCGGTTGTCATCTACTCGGCAATATAGAGAAAAGACACTTATAAGCAAGCCGCGTCTTCAGGTATTACTATTGCCGTTGACGATCTGATGACAACAGGAGACTGCCCATGAAGATCAGCGTCAGCTTCCCCGGACAGCGGGCGACGGGACGCGAGCTCTACCACCGCGTCCAGCTCGAACCCAACGGCTCACCGTTGCGCTTCGACTTCCGCTACCGGATCGTCGACGACGACGGTCGCCGCGAGCTGGTGCTGATGGAGTCGGGCCTCGTGCAGCCGTTCGATGATCCAAACGACGCCGACCCCGACAACCTCGCCGCGGTGAGCGCCGCCGCGATCGCCGACTTCAAGGAGAACTGGACACGCTACGAGCGCGCCGCGCGGACGACGCTGGCGTCGGCGATCGGCGATCCCGCGCTTACCGCTCGCCCCCGCGAGCGCCGGGTGCTCTCGGACGAGTTCCTCGCCGACGTCCTAACGCGACACCGCGCCGCCGAGCGGCGAGGGCTGCAGGGCACCGCGACCGTGGCGCGTGAGGAGCTCGTCGGCACGTCGACGGTGCGCAACTGGCTTCGCAAGGCACGCGAGCGCGGGATCGAGGGGGCGAGCTGATGTCCCGCCCGCGCGGCTCGCGCGCCAAGACGCGCGAGCTACTCGAGCAGGTCGACGGCGTGCTCGACACATACGAGGCCGAACTTCCACTCACCGCGCGCCAGATTTTCTATCGCCTGGTCGGCGCCCACGGCTACGCGAAGGACGAGAACGCCTACGCCCGCCTGCAAGAGCTCTTAGCCAAAGCACGGCGCGCCGGGATTATCGACTTCGACGCCACGGTGCTCGCACCCTTGGAGTTCGCCTCGCGCGAGGAGATCATTCAACGCGCTGAGGAGCTCGCCGCCGAGGGGCAGGGCATTCGACTCGAGGGTCAGCCGAACTGGGTCGAGCTCTGGTGCGAAGCAGCGGGGATGGCACCGCAGCTCGCCCGCGCGGTCGGCGAGTACGGCGTCACCGTCTATTCGTCGGGCAGATTCGATTCGCTGACCGTCAAGTACGAGGCGTCGCAGCGGATCGGCGCTCGCGACGTGCCAACCGTGGTCCTTCACGTCGGCGACCTGGACCCGTCCGGGCTGGCGCTCCACCAGGCGGCCCTAGAAGACGTGGGCGCGTTCGTGGGCACAGACACGGTTCGATTCGAGCGCGCGGCAGTCACCCCCGAGCAAGTCGAGCGCTACGACCTGCCGACCGCCCCGGCCAAGAAGACCGACAAGCGCGGAATCTGGCGTGCCGGCGACGGCACGGTCCAGGCCGAAGCACTGCCGCCGGATCGGCTCGCAGCCGAAGTCCGGCAAGCCGTAGAACGTGAACTCGACCTGGATGCGCTCGAGCGAGCGAAGTCGACCGAATCGGCCAACCGCGACGAGTTCGACCAGATCATGCGCCAGTTGCGCAGGGAGGAGTGATGGCCCGACCAGCGGCACCAATCGGGACCCGCACCGTCGGTCGCGACGGGTACGTTCGGGTCAAGCTCGGCGAGCACCCGCTGGCAATAGCCGGTTGGACACGCGAGCACCAGGCAGTCGTCTATGACGAGCTCGGCCCCGATCCTCAGCCCTGCCACTACTGCGGCGAACCGGTCGAGTGGGGATCGACGCTCGAGGTCGACCACGTCGATCGTGACCGCCAAAACAACTCACCCGACAACCTCGTGGTGGCGTGCCGAACGTGTAACAACCGGCGACGGGTGCGGGGTGTACGCAAGAACGGTAGGAGGGGGCGGGCCGCGATGAGGGGGTCGATTGTCAAGCGCGGCGCCGGCTACAGCGTCGTCGTCGACCTCGGCCGCGATGCGCAGGGCAGGCGCAAGCAGAAGTGGCACAGCGGCTTCCGCCGCCGAAAGGACGCCGAGCGCAAGCTCGCGCAGATCCTCGGTCGGCTGGAGTCCGGCAGCTACGTCGAGCCGGCCAAGATCACCCTCGCGGATTACCTGACCCAGACGTGGTTGCCGTCGATCGGCGCCAGCGTGCGGCCCTCGACGCTGACCCGCTACCGGCTCGACGTCGAGACCAAGCTCGTTCCGCGGCTCGGGTCGATTCCGCTTCAGCGGCTCAGTGGCGCCCACCTTGACGCCCTCTATGCCGAGCTGCTCGAGGGAGGGCTCTCGCCGAGCTCCGTTCGGCACGTGCATGTGGTCGCCCACCGTGCCCTGCGCGATGCGATGCGAAACGACCTGGTTGCGCGCAACGTCGCCGCCGCGGCAACGCCGCCGAGGGTGGCGCGCAAGGAGCTGTCGGTGTGGAGCGCGGAGCAGCTGCGCGCCTTTCTCGCCGTGGTCGACGCAGACCGGCTCTATGGGGCCTGGTGGCTGCTGGGCACCGCCGGTCTGCGCCGGGGCGAGGTCCTCGGTTTGTGCTGGCGCGACCTGGGCCGCGAGACCAGCCGGCTGGCCGTGGTGCGCTCGCTCACCCAACGCGGGACCGAGCTCGCCTTCACCGAACCTAAGACCAGGCGCGGTCGGCGCAACCTGGCGCTCGACGAGCGCAGCATGGCGATCCTCGAAGCCCATCGCCGCCGCCAGCTCGAGGAGCGGATCGCGCTCGGGCTCGGGCGCCCGGCGCCGGACGCGCTCATGTTCACCGACCCGCTCGGCGAGCCGGTGAAGCCGGACTCGTTCTCGCAGATGTTCGACCGCCACCAGCGGGGACTCGAGGCCCCCCGAATCCGCCTTCACGACCTCAGACATACCGCCGCGACCCTGATGCTGCAGAGCGGCGCCAACGCGAAGACGGTCTCAGAGCGGCTCGGCCACGCGAGCACGGCGTTCACGATGGACGTCTACGCCGCCAGCGTTCCGGCGCTCGAGGAGGAGACCGCCGCGAAGGTCGCGGAACTGCTCGAGTGAAACCGCCCGTTAGCAATCCGTTAGCAATTCGGCGATTTGAGCGGAGCTCAGAGGAGGCGAAAACCGCTCTAGCATGCGGCCAGGGCCGGTAGCTCAGTTGGTTAGAGCAGCGGACTCATAATCCGTTAGACGGTGGTTCGAATCCACCCCGGCCCATGCCAAGGGTGATGACAGGGGCAACCGCACCGTGGGCGACGAAGAGCAGGATTGACATGCGCGCCGAGCACGGTGTACGGTGCGCGCGGGGCGTATCCGCGCATGGAGATTGGAGTTCGCATGAGTAGACGGACCAGCATCCTCGTCTTGGCGATCGTCGGGGTGTTCGCGATGGGACTGACCCAGGTGGCGGTGAGCTTCCCTCACAAGCACAAGATCCAGGTCAGGCAGTTCTTCCAGGAGATCGTCGTCCCGCCGGGCCAGGTCGGCGGCGGAGTCGTCTTCTGCCCGGGGGGCTACACCGCGACCGGCGGCGGCACCGATTACGTCGATGGTCTCGGGGTGATCGCGTCGTCCGGCTTCGGTGAGCGCACCGACCAGTTCCTCGCCCTGATCGACAACTTCGACTCGGCGGTCCAGGCGGTCAACTTCGTCCAGGTCGCCTGCGTGAAGTCGACCAAGTCCGCCAACGCGCGGCAGCTCAGTCGAGCGCAGTCGCGCGCCGCCCTCGAAACCGACATCGATGCGCTCCAGGCAGCGCACGAGGAGGCCGCCTCGGCGAGAAGTCCGTCCGCAGGCTGACGGGAACATCCGGGGCGCGGCCCGAGCGCGGCCGGTCCACGCGCTCAATTCGCCGAGCTCGCCAGCTCCTCGGCGATTTTCCCGGCCATCCCAAACTTCTCCACCAACCAGAAGCGCGGGTACTGCTTGACCACCGCTTCGAAGTTCTCGGCTACGTGATCGGGGGCGACCGCAAATCGGTTGGGCTCAGCACGCACCATCTCCCAATCCTCGGCCGAGAGCAGGATGCGCTCCGGGCAGTCTTCCTGCCAGCACTCACACCGAAAGCCGGTGATCTCATCGCGGCCCCTCGTCCATTCGGCGCGGCGCTCGTTGAGGCTTCGCGACCAGGCTTCGTTATGCGCGATGCGTTCGTCTCGCGATCCAAACGGTGCTTGGAACGGCTCGGCCACCTACGCGAATGTAGTGCATGCAGATCCGCCCGGCGTCAGTTCATTCCGGCGTCAGTCGACGACCCTGAAGTACGCGTTTTCGGTTCGCCGGTTGGGCGGGTGTCGTAAACGGGTGTAGGCTGAGTACAGCCGCCCGAGGGCTCTCCGTCTTTTCTCTCCTCTTGAGCGGCGCACCACGAGAGAGGGCGAGGAAAGAGGTCGGCTATGCCCTACTCCATCGCGCCTGCGGATGCCAGCGGTCAAGTGATCTTGGTCCTGCGGAATCTGCTTGCTGAGCGTTACCCCGACCTTGGCAAGCACGTGAACCTGGTTGTCGGCCCATGCGAAAGCATCGCGGCCGTGGTCGGGCTTCCCGACGACGAGCGAGAAGCGCTCGCCCAGGCCGCGTTCCTTCACGACGTCGGCAAGCTTGCCCTGCCCGAATCGATCCTCACCAAGCCCGGCCCCCTCGATCAGGACGAATGGAGTCTGGTGCGCCTTCACACCATCGTTGGCGAGCGCATCCTCACAGCAGCCGGACTGCGCGGCAGGATCATCGAGTTCGTTCGCTCGAGCCACGAACGCATCGACGGCACCGGTTACCCGGATGGTCTCGCGGGCGAAGAAATCCCGCTCGGCGCCCGGATCATCGCCGTGTGTGACGCATACGACGCAATGACCTCGCCCCGCCCGTACCGGCCGGTCCCGATGACTCCCGAGGTCGCGTCGTTGGAGCTGATGCGCTCGTCGGGCACGCAGTTCGACGCTGCGGTGGTCGATGCCAGGTGTCGGCTCGCTCTAGATCCGGGTCGCCCGGTCTGTAGATTCTGAGCGCGGCGAACTGGGCCGCTGATGCCTGTTCACACCGATCAGGAGAGGGATGAGCCAACTCGGACGTCGCGGGCAGATCGGCGCCGTCATGGTGGCCGCGTAGTTGCAGGTGCTGGGCGGCGCCCCCGCCAAAGCACTGACGGCCGGCGCGACCGTCAGGCGGGGCCGACGACGCACACGGGTGCGCCGTAGCGCGGGATCAGCGTGATCCCGCGCATCACAACCGGGTCGAGCTGGGGGCGGAGTGCCCGCAGCCTCACGCGCGAGCTCACGACCCTGACCACCTCGGCCATCTCCGCCTGCGCGAGCGCGGCACCGATGCAGCGCCTGATCCCGCCGCCGAACGGCAGCCAGGCATAGGACTCGGCACCCTCGTCGAGGAAGCGCTCGGGGCGAAACTCGCTCGCCCCCGGGTAGAGGTCCTTCGGCGGTGGACAACGACGATCGCCGGATAGACGCGAACCCGGGCCGGCAGGTCCCAGCCGGCGACGGTGCGCGGCGCCTTCAGCATCCGCTCGGCGGCATCGATCACCGGGCGCAGCCGGAGCGTCTCGGTGACCACCGCGTCGAGATAGGCGTCGTCGCCGGAGGCGAGCTCCTCGCGTAAGCGGTCGGCAACCCGTGGGTGACGCAGCAGCAGGTCGAAGGCAACGCGAGCCCGGTGGCCGTCGTCTCATGGCCCGCGGCGAGCATCGTGATCAGCTCGTCACGAAGCTCGGGGTCGGTCATCGCCTGGCCGTCCTCGTCTCGGGCTCGCAGGAGCAGCGAGAGGACGTCGATGCGCTGGTCGAGGTCGGGCTCGCCGCGCCGACGCTCGATCTCGGCGTAGAGCAGCGCGTCGGCCGTCTCGAGCCGGCGCCGCAGGCGACCACCAGGGCTGAGGCGGCCGAAGTCGCGCATCGCGGGCTCCGGCAGAAGGAAGAACGGGAATGTGTCGATCAGCGCCAGCAGCGCCGAACGCAGCCGATCGACCCGGTCCGGCTCGGTGACCCCGAACACGCGGCGAGTATGGGAACGGCCGCTTGCAGGAGCGCTACGTTGCCGTCGCTAGCGTGTTGCGGTGGTGGTGGGACGGTGGCGCACACCGATCGCGCGCGCGATCGCAGCGGCGGCTGTGATCGCGTGTGGACTCCCGGCGGGCGCGGCGGCAGCGCTGCCGACGAATGCCGGGCTCGAGCGCGCCACCGACCGCTTTCTCGAGCGCCACGGCGCGCCGAGCCCGCGCACCGGCGGCGTCGCGCCGGAGACCCCGCTGCTGCCCGAGAACCGGGTCCTGGCCCTCTACGGCGCGCCGCAGATGGGTCAGACGATCCTCGGGATCAAGTCGCCGAGGGGTGCGGCGCGCAAGCTCGCCAGTCAGTCCGCCCCCTACGCGAAGCTCGGCGATCGTCCCGTCGCCGGCGCCTTCGACCTGGTCTCGGTCTTCGCCACCGCCGGCGGCGGGCCGGACGGCCTCTACCGCAGCCGCCAGGACGACGAGATCATCGCGATCTACCTCGAGCAGGCGCGGGCAGCCGGTGCGCGCCTGATGCTCGACATCCAACCTGGGCGCTCGACCTTCCTCGACGAGATCCGCGAGCTGCGTGAGTGGATCGACGAGCCCGATGTCGACGTCGCGCTTGACCCCGAGTGGAACGTCGGCCCGCGCGGGATCCCCGGCCGGACCCAGGGCAAGGTCAGCGCGTTGCAGCTCAAGCGGGTGCAGAAGAACCTTGCCGCGACGGTGCGTGAGCACGGCCTGCCGCCGAAGCTGCTCGTCGTGCACCAGTTCCGCCAGGGCTCGATCCGGGGGCGAAGCCGAATCCGTCAGCGCGACGGCGTGCAGACGATCCTCAACTTCGACGGGATCGGCGCCCCCGCGCCGAAGGAGGCTGGTTATGTGAACCTCTCGGCGCCGAAGCTTCTCGACGGCTTCTCGCTCTTCTACCGCCTCGACAACCCGCTGATGGCGCCGGCGAGCGTGCTCGCGCTCGAACCCGAGCCCGACTTCCTGCTCTACCAGTAGCGCTCCGCGCGCCTCGCTCCGCGCGCCGAGCGTCGACTCGCTCCTGATATTCGAGAGCCAGCCGACGCTCGGTGTGAGCTAGCGGCAGAGCAGCCGCGCGAGCCGTGACCGCGGCGCCGCGGCGCGCTCGCGCGCGAGCCTCGCGAAGCCGACCGTCATCGCCAGGTTCGCCGCGCCGGCGAGCCACAGCCCCGCGCGCGCGCCGGGGCGCGAGAACGACGCCGAGCGCGACCAGACGATGTCGGTGGCGAGCTCGGTGCCGCGCAGCCACGCCAGCGCCCACCAGTCCTCGGGATCGCCGCGTCGTTCCGCCACCGCATGGGCGGCGGCGAAGGTGAGCCAGATCGGGCCACAGCGGCGGAACAGGTGGCGCGCGTCGGGTGAGGGCTCGTCGTGGCCGAGCACGCGCAGGGTGGCGTCGGGGGCGAGCAGGGCCGCCGAGCCGAGCGCCAGATCGAAGCCGATCATGTTGCGGTTCGTCAGCCGCAGGGCGTCGCCGAGGTCCATCACGCGATCCAAGCACATTGACGACCGGGGTTGCAGCAGCGGCGCAAGCGGAAGGGAAACCCGCGATCAAGGCGAATCAACCGGCCGTGAGCAAGACCGCTACCAAGTCTCGCCCTGCCGCCCGCACGTCCACACGCTCCAACGGCGCCTCGGGCCGCGCACCGACGGGCAAGGCGCTCTCGACCTACATCACCGAGCGCTTCGACGAGTTCTCGCGCTCGCAGAAGGACGTCGCTCGCTACATCGTCGACCACCTCGACGAGGCCGCCTTCCAGACCGCCGAGGAGCTGGCCCGCCGCGCCAACACCTCCTCCTCCACCGTCGTCCGCTTCTCGCAGGCGCTCGGCTTCGAGGGATACCCCGAGCTCCAGCAGGCGGCGATCGAGGAGTACCGCAGCCGCCAGCCGGGCGAGGACGCCGCCTCGCCGCTGTTCGACTTCGACCACTCCGAGTTCGAGGCCTCACTGGCCGCCGACCACGCCAACGTCGAGGAGACGGTTCGCAACCTGACCCGCGAGCAGGTCGAGGCGTGCGTGACCGCGCTCGCCGGCTCGAGCCGGGTGATGATCGTCGGCATCGACCAGCTCGCCTTCTTCGCCAGCTACCTGCGCCACCTGCTGGCGCTGCTCGACATCCGCGCCGAGGTCGTCGCCAGCCCGCGCCAGGACTCGATCACCCGCCTCTCGCGCGTCGACGAGGACGCGCTCGTGATCGCCTTCTCGGCCGGTCGCGCGCACCCGATCGTCGTCCGCGCGATGAAGCTCGCCAAGCACCGTGGCGCCTCGACGATGGCGATCACCGACGCGACCCTCTCCGACATCGGTGAGCACTCCGACCTGACGCTCTATTACTCCTCGAACGGCCCCTCGTTCACGCGCTCGAACACCTCCCTGCTGGCGATCGTCCAAGCGCTCGCGCACGGTGTGTACGCACGGGACAAGGGCGCCTACAAGGACCGCATCCGCGCCTTCAAGCTGAAGTAGCCCCGGCTACCGGCGCCCTCTATATTGGGTCGCCGATGGCCGAACGAGGAACATTCCGGGTCAAGCGCGGCCTCGCCGAGATGCTTAAGGGTGGGGTGATCATGGACGTGGTCACCGCCGACGAGGCGCGCGTCGCAGAGGAGGCGGGCGCGGTCGCGGTGATGGCGCTCGAGCGCGTCCCCGCCGACATCCGCCGCGACGGTGGCGTTGCGCGGATGAGCGACCCATCGATGATCGAGGCGATCAAGGAGGCGGTCTCGATCCCGGTGATGGCGAAGGCGCGGATCGGCCACTTCGCCGAGGCCCAGGTGCTGCAGGCGCTCGAGGTCGACTACGTCGACGAGTCCGAGGTGCTGACGCCGGCCGACGAGGCCAACCACATCGACAAGCACGCCTTCGAGGTCCCGTTCGTCTGCGGAGCCACCGACCTCGGCGAGGCCCTGCGGCGGATCGGCGAGGGGGCGGCAATGATCCGCTCCAAGGGCGAGGCGGGAACCGGGAACATCGTCGAGGCCGTCCGCCACCTGCGCGAGATCGTCGGGCAGATCAAGGTGCTGGGAACGCTGGGGCCCGAGCAGCTCGCCGCTGCCGCCAAGGACCACCGGGCGCCGATCGACGTCGTCGAGGAGGTGGCGCGCACGGGCTGGCTGCCGGTGCCGCTGTTCTGCGCCGGGGGAATCGCGACACCGGCCGACGCGGCGCTGACGATGCAGCTCGGCGCCGAAGGCAACTTCGTCGGCTCGGGGATCTTCAAGTCGGCCGATCCCGAGCGCATGGCGCGCGCGATCGTCGAGGCGACCACGCACTTTGCCGATCCCGAGCGGGTCGCCGCCGCCTCGACCGGGCTCGGCGAGGCGATGCGCGGCGACGACATCGCAGAGCTGGCCGCCCAGGGAGAGCTGTTGCAACATCGCGGGGTGTGAGCGTGAGCGGGGCGGTGGTGCCGCCGGAGGTCGAGCGTGAGCGCCTTCGAGTCGGGGTGCTGGCGAGCCAGGGCGACTTCGCGGCCCACTCCGAGATGCTGCGCGAGCTCGGCGCCGAGGCGATCGAGGTTCGCAACCCCGGCCAGCTCGAGAGCCTCGACGCGCTCGTGATCCCCGGCGGGGAGTCGACGACGATCACGAAGGCGATCGAGCGCGACGGCCTCGCAGATGCGATCCGCGCCCACGCCGCCTCGGGCCGTCCGATCCTCGGCACATGCGCGGGGATGATCGTCTGCGATCGCGACCACCTCGGCCTGATCGACGCGCGCGCACGCCGCAACGCCTTCGGTCGCCAGATCGCAAGCTTCGAGGCCGACCTCGAGGTCGAGGGGCTCGGCCCGGAGCCGCTGCGCGCGGTATTCATCAGGGCTCCCTGGATCGAGGACCACGGTCCCGGGGTCGAGGTACTGGCCAGCGTCGACGATCACCCGGTCGCGATCCGCGACGGTCGCGTGCTCGCCTGCTCGTTTCACCCAGAGCTCACCGACGATCCGCGCTTGCATGCGCTGCTGATGGCGATGGCCACGGCGGCGCGCAAGGATCGAACCGCCGCTGAAATCCCGCCCGAATCCGGTCGATGAGCCAGAGATGATCGATCCCCGCGTTGCCAACCTCGCCCGGATCCTGGTCGGCTACTCAACCAAGGTGGCCGCGGGCGAAACATGCGTGATCGAGGGCCCGACCGCCGCCGAGCCACTCGTTGCCGCGGTCTACGACGAGGTCCTGCGCGCCGGCGGCAACCCGATCGTCGCGCTCTCGGTCGAGGGTCAATCGGCGACCTACTATCGCGAGGCGACCGACGCTCAGCTCGAGTGGGTCTCACCACTGTCGGAGTGGGCCGCAGAGGAGGCAGACTGCCGGGTCGCGATCGGCGCCGACACGAACACGCGGCAGCTCTCGGGCGTCGCCCCCGAGCGCCAGACCAAGCGCCAGGCCGCGACCCGGCACCTGATGCAGCGGACGATGGAGCGCGCCGCCGCCGGCGAGCACCGCTGGGTCTACACGCTGTATCCAACCAACGCCTATGCCTCCGACGCGGAGATGAGCCTGCGCGAGTTCGAGGACTTCTACTTCCGAGCCTGCCTCGCCGACGACGGCGACCCGCTGGGCGCCTGGAAGCGTGCCTCGGAGGAGTGCCACCGGCTGGCCGATTGGGTCGACGGCCACGAGGAGGTCCACATCAGCGCCCCGGGCACCGACCTTCGCCTCGGGGTCGCCGGGCGCCACTTCATCGCCTGCGACGGCGAGCACAACATGCCCGACGGCGAGTTCTTCACCGGCCCGGTCGAGGACTCGGTCGACGGCGAGGTCTCGTTCCACCTTCCGGCGATGATCGGAGGCCGGGAGGTCGCCGGCGTGTGGCTGCGCTTCGAGGCCGGGAAGGTCGTTGACGCCAGCGCCGAGCGCGGCGAGGAGTTCCTGATCAGCATGCTCGACACCGACGCCGGGGCACGGCGCCTCGGGGAGCTCGGGATCGGCACCAACTACGGGATCGACCGCGGCACCCGCGACGTTCTGCTCGACGAGAAGATCGGTGGCACCGTGCACCTCGCGGTTGGCGCCAGCTATCCCGAGTCCGGCGGCACCAACGACAGCGCCGTGCACACCGACATGGTTTGCGACCTGCGCCAGGGAGGCCGGATCGAGATCGACGGCGAGCTGCTCCAGGAAGACGGCAAGTTCGCCGTCTGAGGGCCAGCGCAACTTCGCCCTTGTGCGCCTGTTGTAGAGAGGCGCGTCGCTCTGAAGCCTTTGTAGCCAGGGCGAGGGGGCTTTAAAGACGGCGCCATCGATGGGATGCCGACGCTAGTGCCGCGGCCGGACCGGGGGTCCGGTCGCGGCCGGCGTTTGTATTGAGTCAGGGCGATTGCTGCTCGGGCTGGTACCGGTTTGGTACCGCATGCGGGTCATTTGATCCTCCACTGTGATACGGCTTGCGCCGTTGGCACCTCGCCGACCGGCCAAGGGGAGAAGAGGAAGGGATTCCATGTTTCACCGTTCAGGGAGAATTCGTGGGCGCATTGCGTTCGTCGTCGGTGCTGTGGCCTTGTGCACGGTTCTGTTTGCAGGCATCGCCCTGGCAAACAACCTCGATCGGCGCACGGCTCAGAACGCGGCCAGGTTCGCCGCGAAGAAGGATTGCCAGGCGACAAGTCAATGCACCAGCTACGGGGCAAGCAATGTTCGCCTGCTAACGCACCACAAGGCGCAGGGAAAGATCTACGTCAACAGCGTCAAGAACGGGTCGAGGTTCCAGTGTCGCAGGCAGGTCACGATTACGCTCGATCACTTTTCAGGGGACGTTAGGTACTTCACCTCGCGTCGCCGCTGCGTGAACCTAGGGCCCGCCTAGCGGGGTCTAGTGGTCTGATCCGGCGTAGCGGGATCGTGTAGACGCCTCCGCTGACGGGCTCGTGATGGCCGCTTCCGCTCGCGGCGGGGGCCGCTGGACCGGCGCACGAACTCGACCTCAGGAGTAGCTTCGAAGGAATCGGCCTCGCCTTTCCTGACCCCCTTGGATTGGCGGGGCCGACTAGCACCGCGGCGCCTACTCCAACAGCCCGGCGGCCTCGAGAGCCTGGTCGGGGCTCGCAAACGCCTGGCCGCGAACCGGTCGACCATCTCGGAAGGTCCAGAGGTGCGCGATGTCTGCCTCGACATCGGCGCTGCTGCCCTCCGGCCTGCGTCGGAGCTTTACGAACGCGACGACGTAGTCACCCTTGACGACGAATCGCTCGGGCTCGATGACCGATCTCTCAAACGGCGCCGCCTGGTCCTCGAAGAACCGCTGGATCTCCACCCTCCCTCGGTAGATCCCAGCGTTCGGAAGCCTCATATCGGTCTCCCACTCGAAGTCGGGGGCTGCATCGGCGAAGCCGGCATCCCAATCGCCACGATTGAACGCCGCATAGCCCTTGCGCACGATCTCGAGGTTCGCGTCCGACATCGCCCGCGCAGTATCCCGCGATCGCGGGCGGCGTCAATCCACGACCTTGAACTTGTCCTTCGCCGCGGAGGGATCGACATTGCCGACGGCGTCGATCGCACGGACCTTGAACTTGTGCTTGCCCTCTTCGAGGTGCTTGACCGTCTTCGGCGAGCCGCAGGGTTTGAACGGCTTCTGATCGACCCTGCACTCGAAGGTCGAGTCCGGCTCGTTGGCGCTGAATTTGAACTTGATTCTGCTCCTGTCGGTCTTGTTCGGAGCGCCCTTGGTGATCGTGGTCTCGGGCGCGACGCAATCGACCAAAGGGTCCTGGGTCTCATCACCGAAGCCGTCGGCGTCGCAGTCCGGTTCGAGGCTCGCGGCGATATTGAGTCTCGAGGTGTCATTGGTGGTCAACGCGATGGAGCTGCCGACCGGCGGGTCCAAACCCGAAGCGCTTCGCGCCAGGTCGCCAATGACCCCGCCTTCCCTGCACCGAGTGTCGCCGTCTTCCGTGCGAATCCCGAGTAGGTCGCCGCCCTGGACGCTGAAACGGGTTGGGAACGTGTTCAACCCGACGATCGTGAGCTGTGCAAGCGCGCTATGGCCGACGGTCAGATACTCATCGGCAGCCGTCTTGCGGAACGCCTTTAGCCGCATCGTGCTGCCTGTCAGCGCGGCGTCATGCTGCCACGAGGTGATCACACCGCCGCCGGCGGGGACCGTGTAGGACGGGCCCGTCGCCGTGGTCGAATCCTGCACCCAGGTGCCGTTCGGGTTGCACGAGGCCATACCGGTGCTATCCGTTTGCCCGATCGTCGTGGCGCCGAGCGCCGCCGGCGGAACCGCCAGCGCGCCCAACGCACCAATCACCAATAAAGCCCACCTCACGTGGAGCGCAACACCATGCCGATCTCCCCAATCGCAGGATTCCGAGCGAACCTATCAGTCCTAAGATCAACCCATGTCCGGGCACTCGAAGTGGGCTTCGATCAAGCACAAGAAGGCCGCCACCGATGCGAAGCGGGGCGCCTTGTTCACGAAGCTTGCGCGCGCGATCACGGTCGCGGCGCGTGAGGGTGGGGGAGACCCCGAGGCCAACTTCACGCTCGCGGCGGCGATCGAGAAGGCGCGCGGCTACTCGATGCCCAAGGACAACATCCAGCGGGCGATCGACCGCGGCACCGGCGAGGGCGACTCTGGCGAGCAGATCGAGCGCGTCGTCTATGAGGGCTACGGGCCCGGAGGCGCCGCGATCCTGGTCGAGACGCTTACCGACAATCGAAACCGCACCGGTGCGGATGTGCGAAACATCTTCGACAAGGCCGGCGGCAGCCTCGGCGAGCCCGGGTCGGTCGCCTGGCAGTTCGCCAAGAAGGGTGTCGTCCTCGTCGATGCCGGGCGCTACGGCGAGGAGGACCTGATCGCGGCGATCGACGCCGGGGCCGAGGACGTGGCGCTCGACGGCGACGTGCTCAAGGTGACCTGCGAGCCGGCGAGCCTGGCGGCGGTCCGCGCGGCGCTCGAGGAGTCCGGGGTCGAGGTCGAGTCGGCCGAGCTGGCGATGGAGCCGTCCTCGGTGGTCGAGGTCTCGGCCGAGTCCGAGGCGCGCGCGCTGATCCGCCTGATCGAGGCGCTCGACGACCACGACGACGTCGAGGCCGTGCACGCGAACTTCGACATCCCCGAGGCGCTCCTGGAGCAGGCCGCGGCCTGAGAGCCGGCTGTCGCTTTAGTTGCCCTATGGGCAGCAAACGCGCCATTCGGGGGAGGCGTCCGGGCGGCGACGCAGAATCAAGCCCTGATGATCCTCGTCATGGGCATAGACCCGGGCGTGGCGAACACGGGTTTCGGCGTCGTGCGAATCGCCGGCGGGCAGATGAGCGCCGTTGACGGCGGTGTGATCGAGGCGCCCGCGGACAAGCCGCTCGAAACCCGGCTCGCCCGCATCCACGCCGAGCTCGAGAAGCTGATCGCCTGGCACGAGCCGGCCGCGGTCGCGCTCGAGGACCTCTATTTCGGCAAGAACGTGCGCTCGGCGATCGCCGTCGGCCAGGCGCGGGGTGTCGCGATGCTCGCCGCGGCCCAGCACGCGACGCCGTGCTTCGACTACACGCCGCAAGCGGTGAAGATGGCGGTCTGCGGCAGTGGCGCAGCCGCCAAGCGCCAGGTCCAGCAGATGGTCGGCGCGCTGCTCGGGCTCACCCAGCCTCCGGAGTCCGACCACACTGCCGACGCGCTCGCGGTCGCGATCTGTCACGCCGGCCACGCGCGCCCGGGGCAGGCCTTCGAGGCCGCGGCGCGGTCCGAGGTCGGCGTCGTATGATCGCTTCGGTTCGCGGCCAGGTCCTCGTCCGCCGCCCGGACCACGTAGTGATCGAGTCCGGCGGGGTCGGCTACCGGCTTACGGTCTCGGCCGAGACCCTGAAGGCGGTCCCGGCGAGCGGCAAGGAGACGATCCTGCACTCGCACCTGGTCTCGCGCGACGACTCGCTCGCCCTCTACGGCTTCGCGAGCGAGGAGGAGCGGGACCTGTTCTTGCACCTGACCTCCGTCTCCGGCGTCGGCCCCAAGGTCGCGATCGCGATCCTCTCCGGCGGCACGCCGCGCGAGCTGCTGCGAGCGATCGCCGCCGGCGACGCGAAGCGCTTCCAGGCGGTCCCCGGGATCGGCAAGCGAACCTCTGAGCGAGTGATCGTCGAGCTGCGCGAGAAGGTCGCGGGTGAGCTCGAGGAGGGCGTGCCGTCGCTGAGCGAGGGCCCCGACGACGACCCGCGCTCGCTCGCGCGCGACGGGCTCATGCACCTCGGATACACGCTCGGCGAGGCCGACAAGCTGCTCGAAGGGGCCGAGGGAGAGACTCCCGAGGACATGATCGGCTCCGCGCTGCGCAGCGCCGGCACGAAGGAGGCGGCGTGAGCGTCTCCCGCGATCCCGCATTCGGCGGACCGGGCGGCCTCGACGCGCCGATCTCCGAGCCGATGGCCGAGGTCCGCATCGGCGGCGCCGACGAGGAGCTCGACCGCTCGCTGCGCCCGCGGCGACTCGCCGACTTCGTCAACCAGGAGCAGGTCACGTCGCAGCTCGAGGTCTTCATCGAGGCCGCCAGGCGCCGCGAGGAGTCGCTCGACCACGTCCTGCTCGCCGGGCCCCCTGGGCTCGGCAAGACCTCGCTTGCCCACATCATCGCCGCCGAGCTCGGCGCGCCCGTCGTCCAGACCGCCGGCCCGGCGCTCGAGCGCAAGGCTGACATCGCGTCGTTCCTGACCGCGCTCGAGCCGGGCTCGGTGTTCTTCGTCGACGAGATCCACCGCCTCAACCGCGCAATCGAGGAGACGCTCTACCCGGCGATGGAGGATCGTCAGCTCCCGATCGTCCTCGGCCAGGGCGCCGGCGCACGCACCGTCACCCTCGACCTGCCGCAGTTCACGCTCGTCGGCGCGACTACCCGGGCCGGCCTGCTGACGACCCCGCTTCGCGACCGCTTCGGAGTCAGCATGCGGCTCGAGCACTACGAGCCCGAGCACCTGGCCCGGATCGTCCACCGCTCGGCCGGGATCCTCGAGGTCGAGATCGAGCCCGGCGGCGAGCGGGTGATCGCCGAGCGCTCGCGCGGCACCCCGCGGGTCGCCAACCGGCTGCTGAAGCGGGTCCGCGACTTCGCCGAGGTCCGGGGCGCGGGCGTCGTCACCGAGGCGGTCGCCTCCGAGGCTCTTGGGCTGCTCGAGGTCGACGGGGCCGGCCTCGACCGCCACGACCGCACGATCCTGGAGACGATCGCGGTCAAGTTCTCGGGCGGCCCGGTCGGGCTCTCGACCCTCGCGGCCTCCGTCGACGAGGAGCAGGAGACGATCGAGGACGTCTACGAGCCCTACCTGCTCCAGCAGGGCCTGCTCAAACGCACCCCCCGCGGCCGGGTGATCACCGAGCGCGGCTTCGAGCACCTCGGCCTCCCGGTGCCCGAGGGCGCCGCGACGCTGTTCTGATCGCGTCGCCCGGCGGCCGGCGTCACGCGCTGACGCTTTGCTAGCCTTCAGCCGTGCCCTTCTTCATTTGCCCGAACTGCGGCAACAGGGAGCTCAGTGGGGAGCGTTCCGGCGGGATCCTGGTCCGCCCGAAGGCGTGCTCGAAATGCAGCGCTCCGTTCCTGTTCGAGCTGCTCGACGACTACTACCCGGCGCCGGACGCCGCCTTCTTCATCTGCGACCAGGACGGGCGGCTGCTCGACGTCGGCCGCAACGGCTTCGAGCTAACCGGTCTGAAGGACGAGCAGGTGATCGGGCGTCCCGTCCGGGAGGTGCTCGGCCTCGAGTGGATCGACGGCGGCGACGGCGGCGATACAGCCGACTCAGACAAGGACGGGACCACCGATCCGATCGAGACGACGCTCGAATGGGGGGTGCGCTCGCTCGGCAAGCGCGTCGCCGTTCACGCCGAGGGTGATCTGCCGGCCGAGGCGGTCGCCGATCTCTTCCCCGCGTACGACGACGACGGGGGCCTGCTGCTCGTGCTGACGCCCGAGTAGCGGGCCGAGAACGGCGATGGCGAACCGACGCCGCAACCTGATCATCCTCGTGCTCGTGCTGGGCCTGATCGCGGGCTCGGCGTACGTGATCAGCGACAAGCGCACGGTGCAGGGCCTCGACCTTCGCGGCGGCACCGAGCTCGTCTACCAGGGCCGCGCCACGCCGCAGGTCCCCGAGGTGACCGGCGAGGACGTCGACCGCGCGATCGAGATCATCCGCGACCGCGTCGACAGCCTCGGCGTCGCCGAGCCCGAGATCACCCGCGTCGGCCAGACCCAGATCGAGGTCGGCTTGCCCGACGTCTCGGACTCCGAGCGCGCGATCGAGCGCATCGGGACCACGGCGCAGCTCTTCTTCTACGACTGGGAGAAGAACGTGATCCCGCCGAACCCCGACATCGCCGATCCCGCGGAGCGTCCGTACAACCGGCTCGTCGACGCGGTCGAGGCGGCCTCGAAGCGCAAGCCGCTCTCCGACGAGCAGTGCGAGAAGCAGGGCTGCACGGCAGGCGGCCCGAGCTCGAGCGGCGTCACGTACTACATGTTCGAGGCCGACACGCTCGAGCCGCTCGGCGATCCCTCCGACAGGCTTCAGGACCTGTTCCTGCCCTTCGGCGGCGAGCGGCCGCCGAACACGAAGATCGTCGAGGTTCCGCAGGGGACGATCGTGGTCGAGGAGCCTCCCAGGACGATCCCGCGACCTCCGACGTCAACGAGGCCGATACCGGGAGCGCGCGCTTCTTCGTCCTCAACGACGCGCCGGCACTCTCGGGCGACCAGATCGAGAACCCGAAGCCGGGCGCCGACCCGACCACCAACCAGCCGATCGTCACCTTCGACTTCACCGACGAGGGCCAGCAGGCGTTCCAGGACGTCACCCGCGAGATCTCCCTGCGCGGCCAGGAGAACTTCTTCGCCGAGACCGGCCAGCAGGCCTCCGCCGTCGACGCGAACACCGCCGCCGACTTCTCCGACAGCTTCGCGATCGTCCTCGACGGCCAGGTCCAGTCGCGGCCGATCATCAACTTCAAGGAGAACCCGGACGGCATCGACGGTCGCACCGGCGCCCAGATCTCCGGCACCTTCACCACCCAGCAGGTCAACGACCTCGCCGAGGTGCTGAGGATCGGCGCCCTGCCGATCAAGCTCGCGCTGATCAGCCAGAGCACGGTCTCGGCGACGCTCGGCGAGCAGGCGCTCGACCAGGGGCTGAAGGCGGGGCTGATCGGGCTCGCGATCGTGCTCATCTTCCTGGTCGCCTACTACCGCTTCCTCGGCGTCGTCGCAGGACTCGGGCTGATCGTCTACGCGCTCTTCTTCCTCGCGATGATCAAGCTGATCCCGATCACCCTGACGCTGCCCGGGATCGCCGGCCTGGTCCTGACGATCGGCGTCGCCGCCGACTCGAACATCGTCATCTTCGAGCGAATAAAGGAGGAGATCAGAGCCGGGCGCTCGATGCTCTCGGCGATCTCGGAGGGCTACAAGAAGGGGATCGCGACGATCATCGACGCGAACGTGATCACGCTGATCACGGCCTTCATCCTCTTCGTGCTCGCGAGCGCCGGGGTGAAGGGATTCGCGTTCACGCTGGGGATCGGGACGATCGTCTCGCTGTTCACCGCGGTGCTGTTCACCCAGGCGGTCCTCGGGCTGCTGGGCCGAGCGCGGATCCTGCGCTCGCCGAGCTTCCTCGGCGCCGGCGGCGAGGGACGCCGGTGGAACTTCGACTTCACCGGGGCCTCGCGCTACTTCTTCTCGATCTCCGGCGTGATCCTGGCGATCGGCGCGATCGCGTTCGCGACCAAGGGGCTCAACCTGGGGATCGACTTCGAGTCGGGGACCCGGATCGAGGCCGCGCTCGCTGAGGAGGCAACGATCGACGAGGTCCGCACGGCGCTCCAGGACGCCGGGATCGACGGCGCCGACACGGCGAAGATCCAGGCCGTCGACAACCCGGAGTTCGGCGCCAACGTGATCCAGATCCAGGCGGACATCCCGCCGAGCCAGACCCCGGAGGTGCAGCCGCTACTCGATGAGACGTTCGGGCTCGAGGGCGGCCAGCAGGGCTTCAACTCGACCTCGATCGGGCCGACGTTCGGGGAGCAGATCGCACGCTCGGCGATCATCGCGATCCTCTTCAGCCTGCTGGTGATCGCCGGCTACGTCGCGCTGCGATTCGAGGCCAAGTACGCGGTCCCGGTGCTGATCGCCCTCGTCCACGACATCCTGATCACCGGCGGCGTCTACGCGCTCGTCGGCGCTGAGGTCTCGAGTGCCACAGTGGCTGCCTTCCTGACCATCCTCGGGTACTCGATGTACGACACGATCATCGTCTTCGACCGCATCCGCGAGAACGTGCCGCGGATGCCGCGGGCGGCGTTCTCGCAGATCGTCAACCGCTCGATGAGCGAGGTTCTGACGCGATCGCTGATCACCGGACTCTCGACCGTGTTCCTGATCGGCTGCCTGCTCGTCTTCGGCGGCGAGACCCTGCGGGCATTCGCCTTCGCGATGATGGTCGGGGTCGCCTCGGGTACGTATTCGTCGATCTTCATCGCCTCGCCGGTGCTCACCGAATGGAAGGAGCGCGAGCCCACCTACCGCTCTCGCCGAGCCCGGATCGCGGAAGCGATGGGATACGTGCCGACCTTCCCCGAGCAGAACGTGGTCGCGAAGATCGACGCGGCGGAGCGCCACGTGCCGGCGGAGGCGGACGGGGACGGCGTAGCACCCCCGGCGCGCGCGCCGGAGCCGCCGGAGCCCGAGCTCGAGGAGGCCCCTGTCGCGGTTTCCGAGCCTCCGGTCGAGCGCGCCGCTCCGGTCGAACCGACGCCCGAGGAAGCCGACGCCGGGGTCGCCGGGCACCCCGAAACCGGCGCCGAGCGCACGAAGCCGAAGCAGCCCGCGTCGCGACGCAAGCAATCGCGCGCCAAGCGCCGCAAGCACGGAAGGAACCGCTGATGGAGCACACCAACGCGTCGCGGGGCGGGACCTGATGGCCGCGCTCGTCTGGTTCACGACCGGGATCGCGATCTGGCACTTCACGGTCTTCATTCCCGACCGCTTCTGGGCGGGGATCGTCGGCGCGCTGCTCGGCGCCACCGCCGGGGCGATGATCACCGGCGCGATCGCCCAGATCGCCACCGGCGCCGGAATCGGGGAGACCGGGATCGAAACCGTTCTCTATGCGATTCCCGGGACCCTGCTCGGCCTATGGGCGATCTACGTGCTCGGCACCCGCCAGGAGGCCGAGGCCGCCGAGCCGGCCTGAGCGCGCGGGTACCGGGCGCCGCCCGGTGGCATTCCGCTCGGGCGGGGGCGGGGCGCGAGCGGGGTTCGTTGCAATGAGGGAGCGAGTTGGGCTTGGCGCGGGCGCTGGCGGTTGGCTTCGGGGCAGGTGGCGAGTTGTGCCCGCTATCCGGGCACAAGTCGCCAATATCGGCCGAAAACCCGGCCGTTGGCGCTTTCTTCGCCCTATGGACGAACAACTCGCCACTTGCGCCCGGGCGCTCGCCGCCGACGCCCGAGCCCGGCCTCCCTCACTGCAACAGACCACGCTCCGCGCCCCAACTCGGCCTGAGCGGAACGCCACCACCCTCGTCCGCGTCTTCCGCACGTCGCAGGGGGGCGATTCCGTCCTTCCGCCGCCCTAGCTTGGGCGTGTGAAGGAACAGGCCGTCCAAGCGTTCACGCTCGAGCCCTTCGACTACAGGGAGGTCAGGGAACTGATGCGGGAGCTCGAGCTCGCCGAGCCGGTGGCGGTGACGCTCGTTCGACGCGGCCATCACACAGTGGACGCCGCCCGGGAGTTCCTCGAGGCCGCCGACGACCACGACCCCTTCCTGTTCGAGGCGATGGGCGAGGTGACCAACGGGATTCGCGCCGCGGTCGCGGCCGGCGGGCGGATCACCGTGCACGGCGACTACGACGTCGACGGCGTCTGCTCGACGGCGATCCTTGTTCGTGCGCTGCGCGATCTCGGGGCCGACTGCGACTGGCTGATCCCGGGACGGCTCGAGGACGGCTACGGGTTCGGCGAGGCGACCGTCCCGAAGCTCATTGCGCGCGGGACATCGCTGCTGGTCACGGTCGACTGCGGAATCGGCTCGGTAGCCGCGGTCGAGGCCGCGCTCGCCGCCGGGATCGAGGTCGTGGTCACCGACCACCACCAGCCCGGCGAGGAGCTCCCCCGTGCCCGGTCCTACACCCGGCGCTGCCCGGCTACCCCTTCGACGAGCTGTGCGCGACCGGCGTCGCCTACAAGCTCGCAGCCGCGCTCCGGGGGTCCGCGGCGGTTGAGGCGGACCTCGACCTCGTGGCGATGGCGACCGTGGCCGACCTGGTCCCGCTGCGGGGCGAGAACCGCTCGCTCGTCCGCCGCGGCCTCGCCGAGGCCCGGCGCGCGCGCCGGGTCGGGCTGCGGGCGCTGCTGGCGTCGGCCTCGGTCGTCCCCGAGCGCCTCGACGAGGGCGACATTGCCTTCCGGCTGGCGCCGCGGATCAACGCCGCCGGCAGGCTCTACCGCGCCGATGCCGGCGTCGAGCTGATGCTGACCTCCGACGCTGCCCGCGCGGCCGAGATCGCGACCGAGCTCGAGCGTGCCAACCACGAGCGACGCGAGGTCGAGCGCGAGGTGCTGGCGAGCGCCGAGCGCGCCCGGGGCGAGCTTTCGGACGAGCTCGCCGACGCCGCCGGGCTGGTGCTCGCCGGCGAGGGCTGGCACCCGGGCGTGGTCGGGATCGTCGCTTCGCGACTGGTCGAGCGTCACAACCGCCCGGTGGTCCTGATCGGCCTCGACGGCGAGGGAGGCGGCCGCGGCTCGGGTCGCAGCATCCCCGGCTTCGACCTGCTCGCGGCGCTGCGCGCCTGCGACGAGCACCTGATCCGCTATGGCGGACACCGCGCCGCGGCAGGGCTCGAGATCGAGGCAAGCCGGGTGGACGCGTTCCGCGCCGCCTTCGCCGAGCGCGTCGCGGCCACGCTGCCCGATTCGGCCCTGATGCGGGCCGAGGTCGTCGACGCGGTCGTCGGCGGGGAGAGCCTCGGCCACGAGGTCGCCGAGCAGCTCACCCGTCTGGCCCCGTTCGGATCGGGAAATCCCGGGGTGCGGCTGCTCGTCGCGGGCGCGAGCCTCAACGACGTGCGGCCGATGGGGGCGGGGGACCGCCACGCGCGTTTCAGCCTTCGCAGCGGCTCGCGTCGCGCGCTCGGGGTCGCCTTCGGCGTCAACGGCGGGCTCGACGCGGCGGCGAACGGCGAGCCCGTCGACGTCTCGGTGAGGCTGGAGCTCAACGAGTGGAACGGGGCGGTCGAACCGCGGGTCGTGCTCGGACATCTGTACCCGCACCCCTCGGCGGACCCTGCCGCCCCCGGACGCGCAGCTGAGGAGGCGGCAGGGCTTGGTGCTGAGGAGTTCTGGCGCCGACACGACGCCGAGCTCGGCGTCGAGCTCGCCGCCTGGCCGCCGCCGACACCCGCGGGCTCCGCGGGCCGCGAGCAAATCGATCGCAGCGGGACCTCGGGGGTGGCGTCGATCGCTGCCCTGGCCTCCAGCGGCGAGACCGTGCTCGCACTCTGTGCCGATGCGGTTCGCCGCCGGGCCCTGGTCGAACGCGCGGCGCGGCCGGCCCGCTTCGGCGGCGGCGAGCTTGGGGTCGTCTCGGCGCGGCTCCCCGAGGCACTCGCGGCCGCAGCTGAGGCTCGGGTGACAAGCGCCGGCGCCGGCGTGGTGCTCGCCGACTGGGGTGCGCTGTCACGCGATCCGACGCTGGCGGGACGCTTCGAGCATGTCGTAGTCGTCGATCCGGCCCCGTTCGCGTACCTCGACTGGCTCTGCCGCTTGGGCCACGGCTTCGTGCACTTGGTCGGCGGCGACCCCGAGCGCGAGTTCGCGCTTCGCGTCCACGCCGACGAGTGGCCCTCCCGGGCCTCGCTCGCCTCCCTGTACCGCGGGCTCGGCCCGCTTGCCGACGCGGGCGGCGGGGTCGGTCTCGCCGCGGCGCGCGACGCCCTCTGCGGCGCCGCTCGCTCGCACCCGCTCTCGCCCGAGGTCGCGGCGCGCTCGGCACGCGTCCTGGGCGAGCTCGGACTCGTGCGCTGGGAGGATTTAGGCGCGTCTCGCTCGCTCAGGGTCGTATCCTCGGAGGGCACCGATCTAGAGCGATCCGCGGCCTTCGTCGCCTACCGCGAACGGGCCGAGGAGGGCAGACGATTCCTGAGCAGGCGAAGACAGACGTAGAGCACCGCGAGGGCTCCCCGGCTCCCGTCGACCGTCGCGGGCACATCCAGGTCGGCGCCGAGGCGGCGCAGGGGCCCGCAGCGCCGATCAACGAGGTCACCAAGCACCTGACCGCCGACGAGCGGGCGCTGCTCGGCGACCTGTTCGCGGTCATCGGTGAGCACTCGACGAACGGCGACGCAGGCCTCGACCGCGCCGCGATCGAGCGCTCGTTCGCGTTTGCGTGTGAGCGCCATGCCGACCAGCAGCGCAAGTCGGGCGAGAACTTCATCACCCATCCGGTCGAGGTGGCGAAGATCTGCGCCGGCCTCAGGCTCGACACGGAGACGCTCTGTGCGGCGCTGCTCCACGACACTGTCGAGGACACGAGCGCCAGCCTCGAGGAGGTCCGGGAGCAGTTCGGCGAGCCGATCGCCGGGCTCGTCGACGGGGTCACGAAGCTGACCGGGATCACCTTCCAGAGCCGCGACGAGCACCAGGCGGAGAACTACCGCAAGATGATGGTGGCGATGGCCACCGACGTCCGGGTCATCCTGATCAAGCTCGCCGACCGCCTCCACAACATGCGCACGCTCGACGCGCTGCCGAAGCAGAAGCAGATCGAGAAGGCGCGCGAGACGCTCGAGATCTACGCCCCGCTCGCGCACCGGCTCGGGATCCACGCGATCAAGTGGGAGCTCGAGGACCTTTCCTTTCAGCGCCTGCACCCGCGCAAGTACGAGGAGATCAAGAAGCTCGTCGCCCAGCAGCGCGCCGAGCGCGAGGACTACGTCTCGGGGGCGGGCGAGTTCCTCGTCGGCGAGCTGGCCAAGGTCGGGATCGAGGCACAGATCTCGGGTCGCGCCAAGCACTTCTACTCGATCTACGCGAAGATGACGAAGAAGGGCAGGGAGTTCAACGAGATCTACGACCTGACCGCGATGCGGGTGATCGTCGACTCGGTCAAGGACTGCTACGGCGCGATCGGGATCATCCACTCGATCTGGAAGCCCCTTCCCGGCCGCTTCAAGGACCTGATCGCGACGCCGAAGCTGAACCTCTACCAGGCGTTGCACACGACCGTGATCGGCCCCGAGGGCCGGCCGCTCGAGATCCAGATCCGGACGCCCGACATGCACGAGACGGCCGAGTACGGGATCGCGGCGCATGTGATCTACAAGGAGGGCAAGCGCGGCAAGGGGGACCCCGACCGCGAGAAGATGACCTGGTTGCGCCAGCTGCTCGAGGCCGAGGGCGAGGCCGACCCGACCGACTTCGTCAAGGCGCTCAAGGTCGACCTGTTCGAGGACGAGGTCTTCGTCTTCACCCCCCGCGGCGAGGTCAAGAACCTCTCCGCGGGCTCGACCCCGGTCGACTTCGCCTACTCGGTCCACACCGACGTCGGCCACCGCTGCGTGGGCGCGAAGATCAACGGCAAGATCGTCCCGCTGCACTACCAGCTGCGCAGCGGCGACATCGTCGAGATCCTGACCTCGAAGCAGGAGCGCGGGCCGTCTCGCGACTGGCTAGCGCTGGTGCGCACGAGCCGCGCCCGCAACAAGATCCGCGCCTTCCTCAAGCGCGAGCGCCGCGAGGACGCCGAGCATCGCGGGCGCGAGGAGCTGCACACCGCGCTGCGCAAGGGCGGCCTCCCGCCGCAGCGGATCGCCGGCTCGCCGCTGCTCGCCGACGTGCTGCGCGAAATGGGCTTCCGCAAGGCGGATGACTTCTACATCGCCCTCGGACAGGGAAAGATCTCGGCGAAGACGGTCGTCAACAAGGTGATGCAGCGCCTCAAGCAGGGAGAGGCGGTGGCGGGCGACGAGACCGAGGCCCGGCTCGCCAGCGTGCTCGAGGGTCGCGACGAGCGCCAGCGCCGGACCCAGGACGCCTCCAACTACGGGATCAAGGTGGCGGGGATCGATGACGTCGTCGTCCGGCTCGCCAAGTGCTGCCGTCCTGTGCCCGGAGACGAGATCGTCGGCTACGTCTCGCTCGGGCGCGGGATCACGATCCACCGCGAGGACTGCCGCAACGTGGAGGCGTTGATGAAGTCGCCGGAGCGGTTCACCGACGTCTCATGGGCCGGTGATAACGAGACCTCCTACCGGGTCGAGCTCCAGGTCGATGCCTGGGATCGCACCCGGCTGCTCGAGGACCTCTCGCGGACCTTCGCCGAGGCGGGCGTCAACATCCTCGAGGCCAACTGCTCGACCAAGCACCCGATGGTCCGCAATCGCTTCGTGGTCGAGGTCGGCGACTCCCAGCAGCTCAAGCAGTGCGTCAGCCGGCTGCGCAGCCTCGATTCCGTCTTCGACGCCTACCGCGTCACGCCGACGGATTGAGGCGCCCGGCGGTCAGCGTCGTCGTCCCGTTCTCCGGTGACGAGGGATACGCGGTCCGAGCCCGGCATGCGCTTGGCCGGCTCGAGCTGCGCGACGGGGACGAGGTGATCGTCGCCGACAACACCGCCGAGGGGATCGCGGGCCCGGTGCTGGACGGGACCGCCCGCGTGGTCCGGGCCGCCCGTGAGCGCTCCTCCTATCACGCGCGAAACGTCGGCGCCGAGCACACCGAGAGCGACTGGATCGTGTTCATCGACGCCGACTGCATTCCGGCTCCCGGGCTGCTCGATCAATACTTCGAGCCGGCTCCGGGCGAACGGTGCGGCGCTATCGGCGGCGGCATCGTGGGCCTCGCCGACCAGGACTCGCTGCTCGCCCGCTACGCCAGGAATCGCAACTTCCTTCATCAGTCCGAGGGCATGCACAGCAAGGCGGGCGCTGCGGCGGCGACCGGGAACCTGCTCGTCCGGCGGGCCGCGTTCGATGATGTCGGCGGCTTCGCCGAGGGGATCCGCTCGGGCGGTGACGTCGACTTCTGCTGGCGGCTGCAGCGCTCGGGCTGGTCGCTCGGCTATCGGCCCGAGGCTCTGGTCGAGCACCGCCACCGCGACAGCCTGGCCGCCTTCCTGCGCACGATCGCCCGCTACGGCGCCGGCTCGCGCTGGCTCAACGAGCGCCACCCGGGCGCAGCGCCGCGCTGGCCGCTCGTCCATGGCCTGATCGGCGCCGCCCGCGACGTCGGCGGCCACCTCGTCCACGGCCGGCTCGAGCCGGCGACCTTCCGGGCCATCGACGGTCTCGGCCTCGTCGCCCACAACATCGGCTACCGCTCCGCGAACGAGATCTAGCTGGCCGATCCCAAATCCCCGCGCACGCGCGGATTCGGAATCAACCATCTAGCGTCCGACCGCGAACCTAGCCTCGCTTTGAGATGGCCGAACCGCCAACGGCTGTGCCAGAGTTCGCGATCCGGCTCGACGCGCTCGATGATCTCTTCTACCCGCTCGACGCGGCTCCGGTCGCCGACCGCGCGCTGACGGCAGCGGTGCGCGGCCACCTGCTCGACGAGTGGGAGGGGTTGCGCGAGCGCCAGCCGCGCGTGCTCGTCGTCTACGCACCGCAGAGCGAGCGTGACGACGCCGACGAGACGGCGCTGCGGGCGGCAATCCACAACGACATCCGAGCGGCCTCGGGCCCGCTTCGCGTCGCCGACCCGCTGCCGCGCAGAGAGCGGATCGCGGCGCGGATCGGGATCGGCGCGCTGTTCGCGTGCATCGTCGTCTCCTCGGCGCTCGACCGGTTGAGCGAGGACGTGCTCGTCGAGGGGATCTCGCAGGGAGTGCTGGTGCTCGGCTGGGTCGCGCTCTGGGCGCCCGCCTCGCGGCTGGTCGTGGACACGTTTCCGCACGTCTTCAACCGTCGTCGCTATGCGGAGTTCGCCGAGATCGAGATCGAGTTTCGCTGGTACTGATCAGCGTAGGCGCTCGACGGCGGCGCGGACGGTGGCGCCGGTCTCGGCCAGGTGCTCGTCGCTCTCATACTTACGGCGCGGCCAGAAGAAGCCCCTGAGGCCGTCCTTGCGAACCCGGGGGGCGATATGGGTGTGCAGGTGGGGGACGCTTTGGCTGACGACGTTGTTGATCGCCACGAACGACCCCTGGGCGCCCATCGCCTCGGGAATCGCGCGGCTGAGCAACTGGGCGGCGGCGAAGTAGGGCTCGATTAGCTCCGGCGGCAGGTCGGCGAGGGTCTCGTGATGGGCGCGCGGGATGAGCAGCGAGTGGCCCGGGAACAGGGGCCGGAAGTCGAGGAACGCGAGCGAGACCTCGTCCTCGAACACGACCTCGGCGTCGACATCGCCGGCGACGATCGCGCAGAAGGTGCAGTCCTCAGGCAACTACGGTTAGCGCTCCCGGCTCGATCGCGAGCTCGAGCTCGGTGTGCTCGCCGATGTAGTCGCCATCGACCTGGACCGGGAACGGGCGGTCCTTGCCCGCCGGGTCAGTCGACAGCGACTCGACCCGGCACGAGGTGACGTCGTCGAAGTGGTCGATCTGGCGGTGGCGCGAGGCGCGCAGGCGCTCGGCGAGCACGCGGGAGACGATCGGGCCCATGTCGCGCTGCTTGGCACGGCGCAGGATCGCGACCGAGAGCGTCCCGTCGTCGATCTCGATTCCCTCGCAGACGCGGACCGGTTGGCGGCCGAAGTACGTGAACGGATCCGAGTTCTGGGCGAGGACGGTGACGCCCTCGGAGCCCTCGGAGCCGACCTCGAGCCGCATCCGCACGGGGTTGCGCAGGTACTGGCGGTAAAACGAGGTCACCGCGACCCAGCTGTAGAAGTAGGGGCCGGCGCGGGCCTTGAGCTTGGGGCGCTGGTCGACCCTCATCGCCGCGCTCGCGTCGAGCCCCGCCCCGCATGAGAAGACGAAGCGACGCCCGTTCGCGATTCCGAGGTCGACCCTACGGGGCACGAAGCGGTCGGCCAGTCCGAGCAGGTGCTCGGTCGCGTCGACGACGTCGTTCGGGATTCCGAGCGTGCGGGCGACGACGTTGGTCGAGCCGCCCGGCAAGATCGTCACCGGCACGTCGGTGCCCGCGAGGCCGTTGGCAATCTCGTTCAAGGTCCCGTCGCCGCCGAAGGCGACGACGAGGTCGTAGCCGCCGTCGCGCGCTTCGCGGCCGATCTCGGTCGCGTGGTTTTGTGACTGGGTGAGCACCGCCTCGACCTCGAAGCGGCCCTGGAGCGCATAGATGACCAGGTTCTTGAGCCGGTCGGAAACCGTGGTCGCGTACGGGTTGACAATGATCAGCATCCGCTTCTTGCGGCTGCGCGCGACGGTGCCCCCGCCATTGGCGGAGGGCTGCGTGCGCGGCGGGTCGGCGACCGTCGCGGTGCTCACCGCTGGATCGTAGCCGCGCCCTGCGGTGGGATGGCGACCTCGCCATCGTCCCCGGTCGCTTCGAACCGGACCACGTCCCCGACGGCGACCTCGCGCACGATCCCGGCATCGATCAGCAGGTCGACGTGCCCGACGACCTCCGAGAGGGTCAGGAACGCCTGGGCGACCGCGACGTTGCCCCACATCTCCTGGGCCAGCTCATACGCAGTTCGCGGGCGCTCGGTGATCAAGCTGCGGAGCTTCTCCAGCCGGCGCCGGTGAAGCGCGAAGCGCTCGTCGATCAGCGCCACGTGATCGGTGATCGGATCGCCGTGGCCGGGGAGCAGCACCTCGGCGTCGAGCTCGCGGGTCTGCGCCAGCGAGCGCAGATAGGTGACGAGCGCCTTGGGACGCCTGTCGGAGCCGTCGAGCGGTCGCGAGAGCAGCGGGTTGGAGGAGATGTGGCCGATCAGGTGGTCGGCGCAGAGCAGGATCCGCCGTTCGGCATCCCAGAAGACCGTGTCCGAGGGGCTGTGCCCGGGGCGGAGCTGGACCTCGAGCCGGCGGTCGCGTAGCTCGAGTGCCTCGCCGTCGTGCAGCGGCCGCGTCACCTTTGCGGCCGCGCCCCAGCCGCGAAAGCTCGCCGAGACGCTGCGCAGGGCGGCGACCAGGTCCTCGGGGATGCCGTAGCGGAGCATCAGCCCGCCCGCGAACGCGTCGTCGCGCTCGGTGTCGGTGCCGTAGCTCTCGACGAACGGCACGACGACGTCGATCGCGGCGACGTCGGCGCCCGAGCGCGAGGCGATGATCTCGACCAGGCCGAGGTGGTCGATGTGCTGGTGGCTGATCACGACCAGCTCGATGTCCTCGATCGCGTGGCCGGCGTCGGCGAGCTGGCGCTGGAGCTCGTCCAGCGACTTGCCCGAGTTGGGCCCGGTGTCGACGAGCGTCAGCGGGTCGTCGTCGAGCAGGTAGCAGTTGACTCGCCCGACCGCGAACGGCGTCGGGATCTGCAGCCGGTGGATGCCGGCCTCCTCGGCCCGCGCAAGGGCCTGCTCGGCGGTCAAGTCACGACCTGATCAACGCGAGGACCTCGTCGCGCTTCGCCTCCATGTCCTCTCTGGAGACGAGCGATTCGAGGTTGAGCCGCAGCAGGGGCTCGGTGTTCGACGGGCGGACGTTGAAGTGCCAGTCTGGGTAGTCGACCGAGACCCCGTCGAGCCAGTCGATCTCGGCATCGGAGTGGCGCTCGGCGATCTCCCTCATCTTCTGATCCTGGTCGGCGACCTCCGAGTTGATCTCGCCGGAGATGAAGTAGCGATCGCGAAGCTCACCGACCAGGGCCGACATCGACCGCCCGGAGACCGAGAGCAGCTCGAGCACCAGCAGCGCCGGGATCGTGCCCGAGTCGGCGCACCAGAAGTCGCGGAAGTAGTAGTGGCCCGAGACCTCGCCGCCGAAGGCCCCGCCGCGCTCGCGCATCGCGATCTTGAAAAAGGCATGGCCGACGCGGTTGCGGTATGAGGTGCCCCCGCGCTCACGGACCGTGTCAGGCACCGCACGGCTGGCGCGGACGTCGTAGAGGATCACACCGCCGCTCTCCTTGTCGAGGATCTGCCCGGCGAGCAGTGCGGTGAGGAAGTCGCCATCGATAAACTCGCCGGCGTCGTCGATGAAGAAGCAACGGTCGGCGTCGCCGTCCCATGCGATCCCGAGGTTGGCTCCCTCGGCGAGCACCCGGTCGATCACGAACTGGCGGTTCTCGGGCAGCAGGGGGTTGGGCTCGTGATCGGGAAAGTCGCCGTCGGGGACCCAGTAGGTCTCGATCAGGTCGAGCCCGAGGCGTTCGAGCAGCGGTCCGACCATCGGCCCCGCCATCCCATTGCCGCCGTCGACGATCACCTTCAGCGGTTTGACCTGCGCCGGGTCGATGAACGAGAGCACGTGGCGCTGGTAGTCGTCGTAGACGTCGGTCGCCTCGACCGCGCCACCGCCGGGAGGCTCGGGCATGCCGCCGATCACGAGGTCGCGGACCTCGCCGATGCCGGCGTCGCCGGAGAGCGCCAGCGCCCCCTCGCGCACCAGCTTCACGCCGGTGTAGGCCTTCGGGTTGTGCGAGGCGGTGACCATCGCGCCACCGTCGAGCTCGCGCGAGCCGACGAGGAAATAGAGCATCTCGGTACCGACCATGCCGGCATCGATGACGGTCGCGCCCTCGGAGATGATCCCGTCGCGGAGCCGCCCCGCCATCTCGGGCGCCTGCAGGCGCATGTCGCGGCCGAGCCCGATCCGCAGCTCGCCGGCGGGCTTTCCCCGCAGGTCCGCGAGCACTCTCGTGAACGCGCGACCGACGAGGTGGCTGACCTCGCCGTCCATCTCGGAGCCGTAGAGGCCGCGGATGTCGTAGGCCTTGAAGATCTCGGGCTTGACCTCAGTCAAAGGCGCCCTTCAGCGTCTCGTAGCTCTGCTCGAGCGACTGCGGCATCACCCGCGTGTCGGCGAGCACCGGCATGAAGTTGGTGTCGCCGCCCCAGCGCGGGACGACGTGCATGTGAATGTGGTGTTCGACCCCAGCACCCGCCACCCGGCCCTGGTTGAAGCCGACGTTGTAGCCGTGCGGTTCATAGGCGTTCTCGAGCACACCCATCGCGCGCTGCGCCAGCGCCATCAACTCGCCGACGGTCTCCTGATCCAGCTCCGGCAGCGTGGCGACGTGCTCGTAGGGGGCCACCATCAGGTGGCCGTTCGTGTACGGGAACAAGTTCAGGATCACGAAACAGCGCGCGCCCCGATGGACGATCAGGTTCGCCTCGTCATCGTCCGCGGCCGGCTTGACGCAGAAGATGCACTCCTGCTCGTCCTCCTTGGACGCGTCCTTCACGTACTCGAGGCGCCACGGCGCCCAGATCCGTTGGTTGGCCACACGATTGATCCTATGGCTAGAGCCAGCCGCGCTTGCGGAAGTAGGCGAGCATCGCCACCAACAGCACGACCATCCCGCCGACGACGATGTAGAAGTCCTCTTTGTCGCCCTCGCCGGGGACGCCGACATTCATGCCCCACAGGCTCGCGATCAGGGTCAGCGGCAGGACGATGACGCTGATCGCCGTCAGCACCCGGAGGATGTCGTTGAGGCGGTGGGAGATGTAGGACTCGTTCGTCTCCTCGAGCGCGACGACGACCTCCTTGTAGTTCTCGAGCATGTCCCAGATTCGCTCGTGGGCGTCGGAGATGTCGTCGAAGTAGATCTCGAGCTCGCCTCCCTCGGGGGGCGCCAGAAACGGTTGCTCGAGCTTCTCGAGCTCGCGTAGCACCGGGCGCTGGGGGCGGATCACCTTGCGGAAGTTGATGATCTCCTGCTTCGCGTTGGAGATGTCGCGGACGATGTCCTCGGAGCGGCTCTCCTCGAAGATCTCGGTTTCGAGCGCATCGAGCTTGTTGCCGATCTTGCGCAGCATCGGGAAGCAGTAGTCGAAGGCGTCGTCGACGACCCGGTAGAGCAGGTAGCCCGAGCCGCGCGAGAAGAGCTGCTCGCGCAGCTCCTCCTTCTGCCGGCAGCGCTCGAACAGGTACTCGACCGGCTGCAGGGGCGTGTTCGGGATCGTGACCAGGAAGTCCGCGCCGACGAAGATGTCGAGCTCGCCGGCGTTCAGCCGTTTGACCTGGCGGTCGAAGATCGGGAAGTGCAGGACGATGAAAAGGTAGTCGGGATACTCGTCGATCTTCGGCCGCTGGTTGCGGGAGAGCACGTCCTCGAAGTCGAGCGCGTGGAAGTCGAACTGCTCCTCGAGCCAGGCGCACTCGAGCGGCGTCGGGCGCTCGATGTTGACCCACCGCAGCCCGGAGCCCTGGACGGTCTCTACTTGAGGTGTGCGCTCGCGCGGCTCAGGCGGCGCGACGAGCTCGGCGCCGCGGTGGCGGCGCAGCCTGGGCTTGGGAAGGCTCGGCATCGGGGCTCGTCTCGCTGTCTGGCTCGGACATCGGCGCTCTCCACAAGGGTACGCGACGCCTGGGGCGCCTGCGCTCGTCGCCGAGCCGGGGAGGGAGATGTTGCGAGGCGCCGTTCGGGTCGGTATATTGCCCGCCACATAACCGCTGCATCCAGAGGGGTGGAGGGACTGGCCCTACGAAGCCCCGGCAACCATCAAAGGTCGTACGACCCGAGAAAGGTGCCAATTCCAGCAGGCGAAGAGCCTGGGAGATGTGAGTGGAAGTCCGGTTCGGACCTCTGCTCGCAACAAGCAGAGGTCTTTTTCGTAGGTCCAGCGAAAACCGGAAGGAGCTTCAGATGGCACCGAAGTCACTCAGTTGCAAGGAATGCGGGCACAGCTACCCGCTCGAAGCCCGCTACGTGTGCGAGGAGTGCTTCGGGCCGCTCGAGGTCGCCTACGACCATTCGGGCCTCGACCCCGCCGAGGCGAGGCGAAAGATCCAGGCCGGCCCGCAGGGGATTTGGCGCTACGCCGATTTCCTGCCCTTCGCCGAGCGCCCGCGCGACCCGCTGCAGCCGGGCCTGACGCCGCTGGTCCGTGCCGACCGGCTCGCCGAACGGCTCGGACTGGGGGAGGTCTGGATCAAGAACGACGCCGCGAACCCGACCCACTCGTTCAAGGACCGCGTCGTCGCGGTCGCCCTGGCAAAGGCGCGCGAGCTCGGCTTCACCACCGTCGCCTGTGCCTCGACCGGCAACCTCGCAAACGCGGTGGCGGCCCATGCAGCCGCCGCGGGGCTCGAGTCATACGTCTTCGTCCCCTCCGACCTCGAGGAGCAGAAGCTGCTCGCGACCGGCGTCTACGGGACGCGGCTGGTCGGCGTGCGCGGAAACTACGACGACGTCAACCGGCTCTGCACCGAGCTCTGCGAGACTCGGCCGTGGGCATTCGTGAACGTCAACCTGCGCCCGTATTACTCCGAGGGCTCGAAGACGCTCGCCTATGAGACCGCCGAGCAGCTCGGGTGGTCGCTTCCCGACCGCATCGTCTGCCCGATCGCCTCGGGGTCGCTGTTCACCAAGATCGGCAAGGGCCTCGAGGAGTGGCGCGAGCTCGGCCTCGTCACCGGCGAGCTGCCCGCGTTCAACGGCGCCCAGGCCCGCGGCTGCAGCCCGGTTGCCGAGGCCTACCGCGAGGGCTGGGAAGTGTGCAAGCCCCAGCGCCCGGATACGATCGCCAAGAGCCTCGCGATCGGCAATCCCGCCGACGGGCCCTACGCGCTCGACCTCGCCCGCCGCACCGGCGGCTCGGTCGAGTCGGTCAGCGACGACGAGATCCGCGCCGGTATCCGCCTGCTCGCCGAGACCACGGGCATCTTCACCGAGACCGCCGGTGGCGTGACCACCGCGGTGCTCGCCAAGCTCGCCGAGGCCGGGGCGATCGAGCGCGCCGAGCGCGTCGTCGTGATCATCACAGGCGAAGGCCTGAAGACGCTCGACGCGGTCCGCGAGGGATTCTGCATGGACGAGATCGATCCCTCGCTCGAGGCGTTCGAGGCCGAGGCCGAGCGCGAGCTGACGACGGCCGGGAGCTGACACTGATTTGCCCGGCGACCGGCGGGCCCCCCGATGGGCGCCCGCCGGCGACGGCCTAGGGCAGGTCGACGTTGACCGCGACCAGCGAGCGCTGCGACGCGTCGACGGTGATCGCCGCGCCGCCCCAGGCGCACTCGAGCGTCGCGACGCCGTTCTCGGGCACCGTGGCGGTGGCGAGCACCGGGATCGTCCCGCGCAGAACCACGGGTTCGGGGGCGGTGTTCTCGCCGACCTGGAGTCGCGAGCGGTCGACCTCCGAACCGTTGACCGAGATCCGGCAGATCACCTGAGCGGTGTCAGAGCCGCCGAGTGGGTCGGGCTCGACCTCCGCCTTGCCGGTGAGCAGATAGTCGCCGGCGCTCAGACCCGAAACAGTGCCCACGGTGACGAAGACGGGATTCTCCCCGACTGTGATGTCGGCGCTGTCGTGGAACGATCGCGCCGCTGGCGGCGCGATCACCCCGGGCGCGAGGTCCTTGGACTTCACGCCCGCGTCCTTGATCTGCTTGCTCTTGATCGTGCCCTTCTTCAGCTTCTTGCCGGCGATCGTGCCCGCCTTGATCGTCGAGCCGCTGATCTTGGACGCGGCGTACCCGACTCCTGCCGTGCCGGCGAGCAGGGCGATTAGCGCGACCACCATCGCCGGGGACGGCATCCTGATTCGAGATTTCATCTGGCCTCCTGAGAAATGAGAAGTTCCCTGACGCTGCGCCGGCGCCCGGCGAGCGCAGGCAGCCTAGCGGCGGCGGGCCGATCGAGGGCGCGTGGCGAGTCGCCTCCGGTTAGATTTCCGGTCGATGGCGGTTACGGTCAAGATCCCGGCGCAGCTTCGCGCGGTCACCGATGGTGAGGGCGAGGTCGAGGTCGACGGGGGAACCGTCGGCGAGGCTTTGGACGCGGTCTTCGAGGCCCACTCGGACCTGCGGGAGCGGATCACGGAGGACGGCACGCTGCGCCGCTTCGTCAACGTCTACGTGTCCGGCGAGGACATCCGCTTCCAGGACGGTCTCGAGACGCAGCTTTCAGACGGCGACGAGGTAACGATCCTGCCCGCCGTCGCCGGTGGCTAACGCTCCCGCGGAGGTCCCGGTCGCGATCCTCTGCGGCGGCCGCGGGACCAGGCTGCAAGAGAAGACGCACGCGATCCCCAAAGCGCTGGTCGAGATCGGCGGCAAGCCGATCGTCTGGCACGTGATCCGGATCTACGCCGCGCAGGGACACCGACGATTCCTCCTGCTCACCGGCTACCTCGGCGAGCAGATCGAGCGATTCGTCGCTCAGGAGATCTGGCCCGAGCCGATCGAGGTCGAGTGCCTGGACACCGGGCTCGATACGAACACCGGCGGACGCGTCGTGCGGGCGGCCGACCGCCTGCGCGCCGGGACCTTCTGCCTCACCTACGCCGACGGGGTGGCCGACATCGACCTCGCGGCCCTGGCCGGCTTTCATGCCCGCCAGGGCCTCGACGCGACGATGACCGTCGTTCGGCCTCGTAGCCAGTGGGGCGTGGCGGTGATCGGCGACGACGAGCGGATCAGTCGCTTCGAGGAGAAGCCGCGGCTCGATCACTGGGTCAACGGCGGCTTCTTCGTCTGCGAGCCCTCGTTTCTCGAGCACCTCGCCGACGACAGCGTGCTCGAGCGCGAGCCGCTCGAGCGCGCGGCTGCGGCAGGCGGGATCGCCGCCTTTCGTCACCATGGCTTCTGGGACTGCATGGACACCTACAAGGACGCGGTGACCCTTAACGACCTCTGGGAGTCCGGCTCGGCGCCGTGGCGCGTCTGGGGTCGCGAGGAGGTCGGCGAAGGGTGAGCGTCGCGCTGGTCACCGGCGCCCGCGGCTTTGTGGCCGCCTGGCTCGCGCGGGCACTGCTCGAGCGCGGCGACGAGGTCGTCTCGCTCGACAAGGGACGCCCCGAGCGCCCGCTTTCGACCCTCTCGATGCTCGGGATCGAGAGCGATGTCGCGGATGTGGTCGGCGACCTCTGCGACGGCGAGCTGATGCGGCGGATCCTGCGCGAGTACCGGGTGACCGACGTCTACCACCTGGCCGCCCACGCCATCGTCGGCACGGTCCAGAGCTCGCCGGTGCGCGCGTTCGATACCAACGTTCGCGGCACCTGGACGTTGCTCGACGCCTGTCATGCCGCGGGGGCCGAACGGGTAGTGGTCGCGTCATCCGACAAGGCCTACGGCACGCACGACGAGCTTCCGTATCGCGAGGACTTCAGCCTCCAGCCGACGTCGCCGTATGAGGCTTCGAAGGCGGCCGCGGACATCATCGCGCGCAGCTACTGGCCCAGCTTCGGTCTCCCGGTTGCCGTGACGCGGTTCGCCAACATCTACGGCGGCGGTGACCTCAACTTCTCGCGCCTGATCCCGGAGGCGGTCTGCGCTGCAATCGACGGCCGCGCGCCGGTGCTGCGCTCGGATGGCTCGCCCGAACGAGATTTCCTCTTCGTCGAGGATGCCGCCGACGCCTACATCACGATCGCCGCCGGCCTCGATCGTGACGAGGTCCGCGGCGAGGCCTTCAACGCAGGCAGCGGGCGCCCATACCGGGTCGGCGACGTGGTCGAGCTGATCGCGCGCCTTTCGGGCACCGGGGTCGAGCCCGACGTGCAAGGCACCGGTAACCCCGACGGCGAGATAGACCGCCAGTACGCGGACCCGACCAAGCTTCGCGAGGTCTGTGGCTGGCAGCCCTCGGTGGAGCTGGAGGAGGGCCTCGGGCGCGCGATCGAGTGGTATCGCGAGCACCCGCGGGCGCGGCCACCGAGCACCTCGCGAGCGACATAGACTGGTGGCATGACCGGCGAGACCGATCCCGCGGACGGGCAGGACGAGGCCCGCAAGGCGGCGATCGAGCGGCTGAAGGCGAAGCGAGCCTTCCTCTCGCTGCTAGGCACGGCGGCGTTCGTGATCGCCGTCTGCATCGTGATCTGGGCGCTCAGCGACAGCGGCTACTTCTGGCCCGTGTGGGTGATGGTCGGGTTCGGCTTCGCGCTCGCCGGCAGCGGCTGGCGCGCCTACGGCCCCGCCCCGGTCCGCGATCACCGAGGACGAGATCCAGCGCGAGATGGACCGCGGCACGAGGTAGGGGCGCGCCCGTGAATCCTTGCCTTCATTTCGGATAACGGCTGTCGAGCACGCAGGGGCTCGGCACGCGGCGCCGTAACCGGGCGCAGGGGGGAACGCGAGGGCCGGCCCACGGGGACGGCCGGAAGGAGGCCGTTATCCGATGCGTTGCGGGCGCCAGTGGGGCGAGGGCGAAGGGTTGGTCGTCGCGCTGGCGGCGACTTTGGCGATCCTCGCCGCGCTCGGAGTCGCGCCGCCGCCGGCCGCCGCGGCGACGCCGCACGTGGTCCAGCCCGGCGAGACGCTGTGGTCGATCGCCGCAGCCAACAACTTCACCACGCGGACCGTCGCCGTGTTCAACGGGCTCTCCGAGGAGGCAACGGTGGTCGCGGGCGAGACGATCCAGGTACCGACCGTCGACGAGGGCGCAGCCGCGCTCGCCGGCGCCGAGGTGAGCCTGGTGGCCGCGCCGGTGCAGTCGGGCATCAACCATGTCGTCGCGCCCGGCGAGAGCCTGTGGTCGATTGCGACGGCGAACGGGCTCAGTGCAGCGACCGTCGCCGCGCATAATGGGATCGCCGACGACGCGATGCTGATCGCCGGCCAGACGATCCAGGTCCCGGCCGCCGGCGCGACGGCCGACGGCGCTCCGGCTCCGGCGGTCGATCCGAGCACCGGCCTGGCCTATCTCTGGTCGCCGGCGGGCAGCGTGCCACTCGACCCGGGTGCCGCCGCATCGTTCGAGGCCATGCGCCAGGCGTCGCTGAGCGAGTTCGGCGTCGACCTGTACCCGGACGGGCCGCTCTCGGGCTACCGCACCTACGAGCAGCAGGCGTACCTTTACGACCTCTTCCTTGGCGGCGAGGGCGCCCCCGCCAACCCGCCGGGCAGCTCGTCGCACGAGTACGGTGCCGCGGTCGACCTCGCCGAGCCGGTGATGCGCGAGATCGTCGATCAGATCGGCGGTGCTTACGGCTGGGCCGGGACGATCCCGAGCGAGTGGTGGCACGTGGCCTACGTTGGCTAGCTCGGTAGCCTGGGCACCACCGGTCGCAATGATTTGATGCAAATAGCGCGAAACGGCGGTCGCGATAACAGAATTTCGAAACACGGTCCCCGGCGAGTGTTCAGGCTCACGCCATGTTGCGGTCATGGGACAGAGCGAGCCTCGTCCGCGGGTTCGCCGTCGCCGCTCTGGTGGCCTACGTGGCGGCCGGTCTGCTTACGGTGGGCTGGGCCCTGATCGCCGCGGTCGTATTCGCCCTCGTGACCCTGGTCCTGCTTTCGTATCGGACCTAGCTCGGCCGAAAACAGGCGGATCGGACCACCGTTCCGTCCGTAGGTCGTGTAATCCATTGGTCTGGCTGTGAGCAGCAGAGAAACAGAGAGCGCGCGCGAGAGGCGTGCCCCGATCGTCGCCAGGTGCGAGATGGACCTGCAGGCAGTGGGATTCCGCGAGCAGGTCAAACGGCTCGACGAGGGGCTCGGGTCGCTCGGCCCACACGCTCAACGGCAGGTTCGAACCCTCGTACGCGAGATGGCTGCCCTGTGGATCGGCGATCACGGACCCTCGCATCGCACATTGGTCGCGGAGGTGGCTGTCGATCCCTCGGCACTGCGCGTCGACGTGTTCAGCGATCCCCCGACCGAAGACCCCGAGTTCTGGACCGCGCTGGTCAGGCCCCACCTGGACGAGTTCGTCACCCGGTGGGAAATCGACCGGCGAAGGTCCTCCGGGCTCTGGTTCGTGCTCCCTTCGGCGTGAGCACGCGCCCGGCAGGATTCGAACCTGCGGCCTCCCGCTCCGGAGGCGGGCGCTCTATCCACTGAGCTACGGGCGCTCGGCTGGTGAGTGTAGGTGGCGATGGCGCGTCCCGCTCGGGCCGGGACGGGGCCGGGGCGCGTTCCGCTCGGACCCTCGCCGGGCTCGGGGCGGGGTTCGTTGGCAGTGAGGGGAGGTCGGGTGCAAGCGCAGGTCGCAAACCCCGGACCCAACCGTTTCTCGGCATCGAGTCCGAGGTTGACATTGCAATAGAGCAACAACTCTCCTTTCGACCTCGACCCGCGATCGAAGGGCGAGTTGACGCGCTCGCCGAGGGCTCGATTGGCGCCTTATTCTCGGATAGCGAGAAGAGAGCGCCACCCACGGCCGAGGCCGACCGAAAGCGCCCGCGCCAGGCCAACTCCCTCCCTCACTGACACCCGGCCAGGCCTGCACCCCGACCCGGCCCGAGCGGAACGCGCCCAGCGATCGCTCGCGGGCATGACTACGCTGCCCGCGTGGACATGGACCTCGTCTTCCTCGGCACCGGGGGCTCGGTGCCGACCGCGCGGCGTGCGACCGCGTGTCTGCTCGCGAGGGTGGGCGGCGACCGGCTGCTGTTCGACTGCGGCGAGGGCTCGCAGCGCCAGATGCAGCGCTCGACCGGGCTCGTGCAGGTCGACGAGATCTACCTCACCCATTACCACGCCGACCACTACCTCGGGGTCCCCGGCCTGCTGAAGACCTACGACCTCCACGGCCGCGAACGCGAGCTCAAGGTGATCGGGCCTCCCGGCCTCATCGAGCTGTTCAAGGCGCTCCGGCGGATCTTCGGTCGGCTCGCCTACGAGGTCGAGCTGGTCGAGCTCGAGCCCGGGGAGGCGGTGCGCCACGACGGCTACGAGGTGCGCCCGTTCGGCGTCGCGCACCGAATGATCGCCCACGGATACGCGCTGATCGAGGACGAGCGCCCGGGCCGCTTCGACCCCGAGGTCGCGCAGCGCCTCGGCGTCTTACCTGGGCCCGACTTCAAGCGCCTGCAGGAGGGGGAGCCCGTCGAGGGCGACTCTGGGCCCGTCGACCCCGCGGCTGTCGTCGGCGAGCCGCGGGCCGGGCGAAAGCTCGTGGTCACCGGCGACACCGCCCCCTGCGAGATGACCCGCGTTGCCGCACACGAGGCGCAGCTGCTCGTCCATGACGCGAGCTTCGCCGACGAGGAGATCGAGCGCGCGCAGCAGACCGGGCACTCGACCGCCCGCCAAGCCGCCGAGCTCGCCGCCGGGGCGAGCGTGGGCATGCTCGCGCTGGTCCACATCTCGTCGCGCTACGACATCCGCGGGGTGCTCGGCGAGGCCCATGAGGCCTTCCCGGAAGCGATCGCGCCCCGCGATTTCGACCTCGTCGAGATCCCCTTCCCCGAGCGGGGTCAGCCGCGGATGGTCTCCAACGGCGCCCGGCAGGGTGCCGAGCCGTCTCTCGCCGGCGAACCCGCCGCCGAAGCGTGATGCTCGACGAGCGCCTCGCCACCCACCTGCACGTACAGTCGCTTCGCCACCGCGACCTGCACCCCGAGCACGAATCGCACGTGCTCTTTCAGGCCTCGACGATCTCGGCCCTGCTCGAGGGCGCATACGACGGCGACATCAGCTTCGCCGAGCTCGCCGGGCACGGGGACCTGGGCCTCGGGACGCTGAACGCGCTCGACGGCGAGATGCTCGCGCTCGACGGTCGCTTCTATCGCGCCGACGTCGACGGATTGATCGAAGAGATCGAGCCGACCGAGCGGAGCCCCTTCGCCGCGCTGACTTGGTTCGAGTCCTCCGTCGAGCGCTGGATCGAGGGCCCGTTGTCCCACGAGCAGCTGCTCGCCGAGCTCGACACCGTCGCCGCCGACCCCGACGCGACCTGCGCCCTGCGGATCGATGGCCAGTTCGAGCTTGTCCGGGCGCGCTCGGTGCCGCGCCAGCTGCCGCCCTATCGACCGCTGGCCGAGGTGGTCGCCGACCAGCACGTGTTCGAGCTCAGCGAGGTGGAGGGAACGATGGTCGGTTTCCGGTTTCCCGACTACGCCGAGGGGATCGAGGTCGGGGGGTACCACCTGCATTTCATCTCCGCCGATCGTGCCCGGGGCGGCCACGTGCTCGATTCGCGCCTGCGCGGCGCGACTGCCCGGTTCGACCTTGCCGGCGAGCTGCACGTCGAGCTGCCACCCGGCGTCGACCTCGAAGCACCGCAGCTCGACGAGTCAACCCGCGAAGCGATCGAGCGCGTCGAGCGCCAGGGCTAGCCCAGGGGCGCGACGTGGTCGGCGATCGCATAGGCGAGCGCCGGGGCCTGGTCCTCCTGGAGGAAGTGCTTGGCGGGCAGCAGGACGGGGTCGTCGACGCCGAGCACCCGCTGCGCGATCAGAAGCTGGTCGATCCCGAGCGCGGGGTCGCGCTCGCCCCAGATGATCCGAGTCGGATATGGCCGGTCGGTGAGGCCGTCTGAGAGGAACCGCTGCTTTTCCTCGGTCAGCTCGAAGCCCCGCATGATCCGCAGGAAGGCGCGACCGCCGTCGAGGCGGTGAAGCAGTGCGTAGTAGGCGTATACCTCGGCAGTGGACATCGCGCGCGGGTCGGCGAGGCCCTGGTGGCGAAAGAGCGCGGCGAAGGCGGGGCGGGGGGTCGAGCCGGAGCCAGAGCTCGCCGATGCCGCGAATCGAGAACGGGTGCATCGACCATGGCCGCCGGAAGTTCGCCGGTTCGAGCATCGTGTTGAGCGCCGTCAGCGAGAGCACCCGTTCGGGATTGCGAATCGCCCACTCGCAGCCGATCGGCCCGCCGATGTCGTGGACGACGAGGTGGCAGCGGTCGAGCTCGAGCGCGTCCACCGCCTCGCCCATCCAACGTGCGAGCCCCGACCACGAGTAGTCGAACTCGCGTGGTCGCTCGGCGAGGCCGAGGCCGGGGAAGTCGAAGGCGACCGCGCGCAGTCCCTGATCAGCGAGCGGCGCCATCAGCTTGCGGTAGAGGAACGAGCTCGACGGAACGCCGTGCACGAGGACGACGTTCGGGCCCGAGCCCTGCTCGCGGACGAAGCTCCGAACCCCGCCCGCTTCGAACCGCCGCCCGGCGGCGCTGTGGATGTCGATCACCTCGGCGACCTCTGCGTTCATGGGCAGGATGATTACCGCAAGCTCGGCGAAAACGCACGATTGAGCGCTTGGCGCTCGCCGGGGCTGCTGCTACGCTGGCCGCGTCGGTTCCTTTAACCCGGTCCAGCGAGGCCAGGAAGGGGCGTGAGTGAAAGCCAACCCGCCCGACAGGGTGGTACTCGACCGCGATGATCTGCGCCGCACCCTCGTGCGGATCGCTCACGAGATCGTCGAGAAGAACCCCGGTTCCGGAGGCGGATCGCGCTGGTCGGGATCCACACCCGAGGCGCGATCCTCGCTCGCCGCCTGCATGCGCTCGTCGGCGAGCTGACGGGCTCGGAGGTGCCGCTGGGCGACCTCGACATCTCCTTCTACCGCGACGACCTGCCGAACCGCGAGCCGGGCGCGCAGCCCGTCGTCCACGCATCGCATCTCGACTTCGACCTCGACGGCCGCACGGTGGTGTTGGTCGACGACGTGCTGTTCACCGGCCGCACGGTGCGGGCGGCGATCGACGCCCTGTTCGACTACGGGCGGCCCGAGCGGGTGCAGCTCGCCGTGCTCGCCGACCGCGGCCATCGTGAGCTGCCGATCCGCCCCGACTACGTCGGCAAGAACCTGCCAACCGCCCGCGATGAGCGGGTGTTCGTGCGCCTCGAGGAGATCGACGAGGTCGATGAGGTGACGATCGAGCGTGCCCGCCAGGCCGCGGGCGCGACCAACCTGGAGGAGGAAGCATGAGGCACCTGCTTGCGATCGAGGACCTCGAGCGGGTCGACGTCGACCGGATCATCGACCGAGCTCGAAGCTTTGCCGAGGTCGGGCGACGCGACATCAAGAAGGTGCCGACGCTGCGTGGGCGCACGGTCGTCAGCCTCTTCTACGAGTCGAGCACCCGGACCAGCTCCTCGTTCGAGCTCGCCGCGAAGCGGCTCTCCGCCGACGTCGTCTCGGTCAAGGCGGCGGGCTCCTCGGTCGACAAGGGCGAGTCGCTGAAGGACACGATCGCGACCCTCTCGGCATACGAGCCCGAGGCGATCGTGATCCGCCACCCCTACGCGGGAGCCGCCCAGCTGGTCACCGGGTGGACGTCCGCGGCGGTGATCAACGCCGGCGACGGCAAGCACGAGCACCCAAGCCAGGCGCTGCTCGACGCCTACACGCTGATCGAGCGCCTCGGCTCGCTCGATGGCAAGCGGATCTGGATCGTCGGCGATGTCCTTCACAGTCGCGTCGCCCGTTCGTGCGCGCTCTGCTTTCAGCTGATGGGGGCGAAGGTCACCGTCTGCGGGCCGCCGACCCTGATCCCGCGCGAGATCGCCGGCGCGCTCGGGGTCGAGGTCGCATACGAGCTCGACCGGCTCGGCGAGGCCGACGTCGTCTACGCGCTGCGGATGCAGCACGAGCGCATGAACGAGTCCTTCGTGCCCTCGCTGCGCGAGTACACGGCCAAGTATCAGATCGACTCGCGCCGGCTCGGGCCGCGCCAGCTGCTCATGCATCCCGGCCCCGTCAACAGGGGGGTCGAGCTCTCACCGGAGGTGATCGACGGCCCGGCCTCGCTGATGACGGCGCAGGTCGAGAGCGGCCTCGTGGTGCGGATGGCGATCCTCTACGAGCTGATGGCCGGCGGTGAGCCCCGCCGGACGGGCGACCGCGAGGGTGACGCCGATCTCCCCGCGCCGACGCCGATCGGGGAGCCGGCCTGATGGAGCCACGGGCCGAGCGCCAGATCTCGTCGCTCGACTGGCGCGGAAGCGATGGCGCGCCCGAGCGCGACCTGATCGTCCGCGGCGCTCGCGTGCTCGATCCGCGCACCGGCATCGACGAGGTCTGCGACGTCACCGTCCGCGAAGGCCGAATCGCCGACGCATCGGCGCGGCGGACGACCCCGGCGGCGACGCCGAGGTGATCGAGGCCGAGGGCATGAGCCTGTTTCCGGCGTTCTTCGACCCGCACGTTCACCTGCGAACGCCGGGACGCGAGGACGAGGAGGACCTCGAGACCGGCTCGCGCGCGGCCGCCGCGGGCGGCTTCTGCGGCATTCTCGCGATGGCGAACACCGAGCCGCCGGTCGACACGGCCGCCGACATCACGGCACTGCGCGAGCGCGCGCGTGAGCAGGCGACGGTTCCGACCGGCTTCCTGGCCTGCGCGTCACCGCCGGGATGAGGGGCGAGGACCTGGCCGAGATGGCCGAGCTCGCCGAGGCGGGCGCGGCCGGGTTCTCCGACGACGGCATGGCGATCCGCAGCGCGCGGGTACTGCGGCGCGCGCTTCAGTACCAGCGCCTCGTCGATCTGCCGATCGCGCTGCACGAGGAGGATCCCGAGCTCTCGGCCGGCGGCTCGATGCACGAGGGCGCGGTCTCGGCGGCGCTCGGGATCGGCGGCGTCCCCTCGATCTCGGAGTCGACGATGATCGCCCGCGACGCGGCGATCGCCGCCTTCGAGGACGCCCGGATCCACGTCCAGCACCTCTCCGCGGTCGAGTCGGTCGTCGCGGTCGAGGCGGCGAAGGCCGCCGGGGTGCGGATCACGCTGCGAGGCGACCCCACACCACCTGACGCTCACCGACGAGCGGGTCCGCAGCCTCGACGCGCGCTACAAGATGAACCCGCCGCTGCGCTCCGAGAACGATCGCCAGGCGCTGATCGAGGGCGCTCCGCTCGGGGGCGATCGACTGCATCGCGCACCGACCATGCGCCGCACTCCTCCGACGAGAAGGAGGTTCCGTTCGAGCAGGCGGCGATGGGCGTGACCGGACTCGAGACGGCGTTCTCGGCGCTCTACACCGAGCTCGTCCTGCCCGGCGTGCTCGAGCTCGGCACGGTCGTCGAGCGGCTCAGCGACGGCGCGCGCGCCGTTCGGCTTCGAGCCGCCGCGCATCGCGCCCGACAGCGAGGCCAACCTGGTGCTCGTCGACACGGAGGCCGAATGGGACGCGGGCGCGGAGGGCTGGGAGAGCCGGTCCGACAACTCCTGCTTCGCCGGCATGCGACTGCGCGGACGGGTGCTGATGACGGTCGTCGCCGGCCGGGTCGCCTACCGCCAGCGCAGCTTCGCCATGGGGGTCGCCGCGTGAGCAAGCTCGAGCGCGAGCGCGCGGCGCTGGTGGTGATCGACGTGCAGGAGGCGTTCCGCAAGGCGCTGGCCGACTTCGACGAGATCGCCGCCGCCTCCGGCGACCCTGGTCGAGGGGGCGACGCGAGCTCGGGATCCCGATCGTCGTCACCGAGCAGTACCCGAAGGGCCTCGGGGCGACGGTTGCCGAGGTCGCCGATCGCCTGCCCGACGACGCCGAGCGAGTCGAGAAGGTCCGCTTCTCGGCGGTCGAGGCCGACGGCTTCGGCCTCGAGGGCCGCGATCAGGCGCTCGTCTGCGGGATCGAGACCCACGTCTGCGTCAACCAGACCGTGCTCGACCTGCTCGCCGGCGGGGTCGAGGTGCATGTCGCCACCGACGCGGTCGGCTCGCGCACCGAGGCCAACCGCGAGCTCGGCCTGCAGCCGGATGGAGCGCGCCGGCGCCACGCTGACCAGCGTCGAGACGGCCCTGTTCGAGCTCCTCGGCGGCTCCGACGCAGCCGAGTTCAAGCGAGTGCAGGCGCTTGTGAAGTGAGGGAACGGGATTCATCTTCCTCGAGGACGGCACCCGCTTCGAGGGCGAGCTCTGCGGCAGCGGTGCCGCTGTGAGGCGGAGCGAGGCGAAGCCGTGCCGCGCCGCTGTTGAGGCGCCTGGTGTCACCGGCGAGGTCGTCTTCAACACCTCGATCACCGGCTATCAGGAGGCGGTCACCGACCCCAGCTACGCGGGCCAGATCATCACCTTCACCTATCCGCTGGTCGGCAACTACGGCGTCGGCGCGGAGGCGATGGAGTCCGACCGCGTCCACGCTCGCGCAGTGGTCATGCGCGAGGCCAAGAACGGCGAGGACGCCGCCGGCGCCGAGGGCGGTTGGCTCGACTGGCTCGATGCCTGCGGCGTGCCCGCGATCACCGGCGTCGACACGCGGGCGCTGGTCCGCCACATCCGCGACCGCGGCGCGATGCGGGGCGGGATCTTCTCGGCCGAGGTCGCGGAATCCGAGGCGCGCGAGCGGATCGCCGCCGAGCCCTCGATGACCGGCGCCGACCTCGCCCGCACCGTGACGCCCGCGCGAGCCGATCGAGACTCGGCGGCGACGGCCCCCACATCGTCGGCGATCGACACCGGGATCAAGCTCTCGATCATCCGCCAGTTCCGCGACCGCGGCGCCCGGCTGACGCTGCTGCCCTGCACCGCGAGCGCCGACGAGGTGCTGGCGCGCGAGCCCGACCTGGTCTTCCTCGCCAACGGCCCCGGCGATCCGGCGGCGCTCGACTACGTGGTCGAGAACGTTCGCGGGGTGGTCGGGAAAAAGCCGGTCGTCGGCATCTGCCTCGGCCACCAGCTGCTCTGCCGCGCGGTCGGCCTCGAGACCTTCAAGCTGCCGTTCGGCCACCGCGGCGCCAACCACCCGGTCAAGGACCTCGAGACCGGGAAGATCGACATCACCGCCCAGAACCACGGCTTCGCCGTCCGGCCGCCCGACGGCGGCGAGCGGATCGAGGCCGACGAGCCGGTGCGCTGGCAGACCGACTTCGGCGCGGCCGAGCTCACCCACCTGAACCTCTATGACCGCACCGTCGAGGGCCTTGCCCTGCGCGAGGTCCCAGGCTGCACCGTCCAGTACCACCCCGAGGCCGGCCCGGGCCCCCACGACGCCCGCTACCTCTTCGATCGCTTCCTGGAGCTGGCACGTGCTTAGGCCGAGACGCGCAGTGTCTGGCAGAGGCAAGTCAGGCGGCGCACCCGCCGCAGGTGTATGCCTAGGCGCGACGACATCGACAAGATCCTGCTGATCGGCTCGGGGCCGATCGTGATCGGGCAGGCGGCCGAGTTCGACTACTCCGGCGTCCAGGCGTGCAAGGTGCTGCTCGAGGACGGCTACGAGGTCGTGCTCGTGAACTCGAACCCGGCGACGATCATGACCGACCCCGAGTTCGCCGACCGCACCTACGTCGAGCCGCTGCTGCCGCTCTCGGTCGCACGGATAATCGAGCGCGAGCGTCCCGACGCGCTGCTGCCGACGCTCGGCGGCCAGACCGCGCTCAACCTTGCCAAGGCGCTTCATGACGACGGCACCCTGGAGCGCTTCGACGTCGAGCTGATCGGCGCCGACTACGAGGCGATCCATCGAGCCGAGGACCGCGAGGCGTTCCGTGAGACGATGGAGGGCGCCGGGCTGCGGGTCCCCTGGTCGCTGATCGTCGAGTCAGTTGGCGATGCTGAGCGCGGCCTTGCGAGCGGCGAGATCGAGTTGCCGGCGATCGTCCGGCCCGGGTTCACGCTCGGCGGCGAGGGCGGGGGAGTCGGGAGGACCGCGACCGAGCTCGCCCAGGTGGTCTCCGAGGGTCTCGCCGCGAGTCCGATCAACCAGGTGCTGGTCGAGGAGTCGGTGCTCGGCTGGGGCGAGTTCGAGCTTGAGGTGATGCGGGACCGAAACGACAACGTGGTCGTCATCTGCTCGATCGAGAACGTCGATCCGATGGGGGTCCACACGGGCGACAGCGTCACGATCGCTCCCGCGCAGACGCTCACCGACCGCCTCTATCAGGAGCTTCGCGACCAGGCGCTGCGCGTGATCCGCGCGGTCGGGGTCGAGACCGGGGGCTCCAACATCCAGTTCGGAGTCAACCCCGCGGACGGCGAGATCGTGGTCATCGAGATGAACCCGCGAGTCTCGCGCTCCTCGGCGCTGGCCTCGAAGGCGACCGGCTTCCCGATCGCGAAGATCGCGGCAAAGCTGGCGGTCGGCTACGCGCTCGAGGAGATCGACAACGACATCACCGGCGTCACCCCCGCCTCCTTCGAGCCGACGATCGACTACGTGGTCACCAAGGTGCCGCGGTTCGCGTTCGAGAAGTTCCCGGGCGCCGAGGGCGAGCTGACCACGCACATGAAGTCCGTCGGCGAGGCGATGGCGATCGGGCGCACCTTCCGCGAGTCATTCGCGAAGGCGATGCGCTCGCGCGAGCTCGACGCCGAGCCCGAGCTGCCCGCCGAGACCGAAGAGTTGCTGGAGCGACTCGAGTCGCCGCGCGCGGACCGCTTCGACCATGTGCTCGAGGCATTCCGGCGCGGCGCCGGAATCGACGAGATCGAGCGCCGGACCTCGATCGACCCCTGGTTCCTGCGCGAGCTGCACGCGCTCGCGACCGAGGGCGACGGCACCGACGGCCTCGACCGCACCTTCCGTTCGGTGGACACGTGCGCCGCCGAGTTCGAGGCCCGGACGCCGTACTACTACTCCGCCCACGAGCGCAAGGCCCGGCTGGTCGGGGAGGTGAGGCGTGGGGAGCGCGCTTCGGTCGTCATCCTCGGCTCGGGGCCGAACCGGATCGGACAGGGGATCGAGTTCGACTACTGCTGCGTTCACGCTGCGATGACGGTGCGCGAGTCCGGTCGCGACGCGGTGATGATCAACTGCAACCCGGAGACGGTCTCGACCGACTACGACACCTCCGATCGGCTCTACTTCGAGCCGCTGACGGCCACCGACGTGCTCGCGGTGATCGAGGTCGAAAAGCCCGAGGGCGTGATCGTCCAGTTCGGCGGCCAGACGCCGCTGCGGCTCGCCAAGCCGCTCCAGGAGGCGGGCGTGACCCTGCTCGGCACGCCCGTGGACGCGATCGACCTGGCCGAGGACCGCGGCCGCTTCGGCGCTCTGCTGCGCCGGCTCGAGATCGCCCACCCGCCGTACGGCACCGCGCACTCGGCCGACGAGGCGGCGATGATCGCCGAGGACGTCGGCTTCCCGCTGCTCGTGCGGCCGTCCTACGTGCTCGGCGGGCGAGCGATGGAGATCTGCTACTCGACCGAGGGGCTCGACGCCTACCTCACCCGCCACGTCAAGGCGGATCAGGAGCACCCGCTGCTCCTCGACCGCTTCCTCGAGGACGCGATCGAGGTCGACGTCGACGCGCTCTGCGACGGGGAGCGCTGCGAGGTCGCAGCGATCATGCAGCACGTCGAGGAGGCGGGCGTTCACTCGGGCGATTCGGCCTGCGTGATCCCGCCGATGAGCCTCGGCGAGGAGATGCTCGAGGAGATCCGCTCGACCACGCGACGGATCGCGCTCGAGCTCGGCGTGATCGGGCTGATCAACATCCAGTACGCGGTCGCCGGCGGGCGGCTGTACGTGATCGAGGCCAACCCGCGCGCCTCGCGCACGGTGCCGTTCGTCTCCAAGGCGATCGGCGCGCCGCTGGCGAAGATCGCCTGCCGGCTGATGCTCGGCGAGCCGCTCGCCGAGAGCGAGCTGCCGACGATGCACAACGGCCACGTCTCGGTCAAGGAGGCGGTGCTGCCGTTCGCCCGCTTCACCGGCGCCGACTCGGTGCTCGGACCTGAGATGAAGTCGACCGGTGAGGTGATGGGGATCGCAAGCGACTTCCCGACCGCGTTCGGCAAGGCGCAGGCAGCGGCCGGCGTCTCGCTTCCGACCGAGGGCACCGTGTTCATCACCGTCACCGACAACGACAAGGCCGCCGCGACCCAGCTCGCGGCCCGCTTTCACGACCTCGGGTTCCGGATCATCGCCACCCACGGCACGGCCCAGGCGATCTCGCGGATGGGAATCCCGGTTCAGGCGATCAACAAGATCGGCGAAGGCTCGCCGCACGTGGTCGACTTCATCCGCAACCGCGAGGTCGACATGGTGATCAACACCCCGACCGGCAGCGGCGCGCGCTCCGACGGATACGAGATCCGCAGTGCGGCGGTCCGCCAGGGGATCCCGTGCATCACGACGATGACCGGCGCCTCGGCGGCAGCGCGGGCGATCTTCGCCGTCCGCGGGCCAGGCGCCGAGCCGCTCTCGCTGCAGGAGCTGCACGCAAGAGCAGGTAGCAGGCAGCAGGTAGAGGCGAGGGCCGACGGGTGATCGGTGAGAACGGGCGGGCGACCGCCCCGTTCGGGCGCCGGTCGTGTGAGGTTGTCGCCAACGAGCCAACCGGTGGCTACCGGATTGTCTCGGCGCTCGATCGTCGCGGGCCGCAGCCGCGCGCGGGCCAGTTCTACATGCTCGCCACCGACGGCTGGGGCGGCTCGGGCGGGCGACCGTACCTGCCGCGGGCGTTCTCGGTCGCCGCCGCGGAGCCCGGTGAGGACGCGGTCCGCCTCGACTTCCTGCTCGAGGCGGTCGGCCCCGGGACCGAGCGGCTGGCGGCGCTCGGAGACGGCGACGCGCTGCACCTGACCGGCCCGCTCGGGCGTCCGTTCGCGGACCCGGCAGAGCTCGCGCCCGGCTCCGCCGGCGCGGTGCTGGTCGGCGGCGGGATCGGAATCGCGCCGCTGGCGATCCTGCGCCGCGAGCTTGCCGGCCGCGGCATCCCGCAGCGCGTCCTGCTCGGGTTCCGCGACCACGAGCACTCAGGCGGCATGGAGCTGTTCGAGTGCGAGCAGGTGCGGACCGCGAGCGAGGACGGTCACGCCGGCCATCAGGGCTATGTCACCGACCTGCTCTCGGTCGTGCTCGAGGGCGACGACGCGGGCACGGCGGCGGTCTACGCGTGCGGGCCGCCGGCGATGCTCGAGGCGGTGCGGGCGATCTGCGAAGATCGCGAGGTGCCGGCGGAGCTGGCGATGGAGACGCCGATGGCATGCGGCTTCGGGTCCTGCTTCGGCTGCGCGGTGCCGCTCGCCGCGGGTGGGTACATGAGGCTCTGCGTGGATGGGCCCGTAGTCCGCGCCGACGCGGTCGAGACCGCGCTCGTGGCCGGATCGGGGCACTAGTGGACGAGCGCGAATCGCACATGGACCTCTCGGTCGAGCTCTGCGGGATTCGCCTCGAGCACCCGATCATCAACGGCAGCGGCACCTTCGACGCGATCGCAGCCCGGCGGGCGTTCGGCGCCGAGCTCGACGCGCGATTTCCGTTCAGCGCCTTCGTCTCGAAGACGATCACTCCGGAGCCGCGCGCCGGCAACCCGCCGCCGAGGTTGTACGAGACCCCGGCGGGGATGGTGAACTCGATCGGACTCCCCAACAAGGGGCTCGAGGGCTTCCTGATCGAGGACCTGCCGCAGCTCGCGACGCTTCCGGTGCCCCTCTGCGTCTCGGTGATGGCGCCGAGTCGCGACGGTTTCGCGACCCTGGTCGAGCGAGTCGGCTCCCGCGACGAGGTTGCGGCGATCGAGCTCAACGTCTCCTGTCCCAACGTCAAGTCCGGGCTCATCGTCGGTGAGCAGCCGCGCGAAACGCTGGCCCTGCTCGAGGCGTTGCGGCCGCTGACCCCGAAGCCGCTGATCGTCAAGCTGACGCCCAACTGTGCCGATCCGGCCGCGGTCGCGCGAGCCGCCGAGGACGCGGGAGCCGACGCCGTCTCGCTGATCAACACGCTGCGGGCAACCGGGCTCGACCCGCAGACGCTCGAGCCGTGGCTCGGGGCGGGCAGCGGTGGGCTCTCGGGGCCCGCGATTCGGGCGCTGGCGCTCGACCAGGTCCGCCGGGTCGCGGCCGAGGTGTCGATTCCGGTGATCGGGATGGGCGGGATCGAGAGCGGGGCCGATGCACTCGCGTTCCTGGCCCTCGGCGCGACCGCGGTCGCGGTCGGGACGGCGACTTTCCGCGACCCGATGGCGGCCGAGCGGGTCCGCGCGGAGCTTGCGGCGGAGCTCCCGGCTCGGGGTTTGGCCGCCCTTCCGCCGGTTGCCGTTCCGTCCACCTCAACCTGAGGTCGAACCGAATTTCACCGAAAACGCAGGGAACCCCCTTGCGCGCGACCGCAGCGCGGATATACTCGCCGCCGCCGATGGCCCCCTCTTCCGTCGAGATCTCCGCCGCTGTTCCCGAGAGGACCCACGAGCAGCGGATGCGAGCCCTCCGGCGCGCAAACGAGATCCGGTCGGCCCGCGCGAAGCTCAAGCGCGACCTCAAGGCGGGCAAGGCCCAGATCGAGAAACTGCTGCTCGACCCGCCCGACTACGTGCTCTCGGCGAAGGCTTTCGACATGATCCTCGCGGTCCCCAAGTACGGCCGCGTGAAGGCGAACAAGATCCTCAGCCAGTGCCGGATCTCGCCCTCGAAGACGATCGGTGGCCTCTCCGAGCGCCAGCGCGCCGAGCTGGTCCAGTTCCTGCGCCGCTAGACGGCCGATCCCAAATCCAGGTCCTGACGGTCCGCTCGCGGCCATAGGCTGCCTGCCGTGGCCAAGGTCTTCGTCATCACCGGCCCCTCCGGGGTCGGCAAGGGCACCCTGATCCGCGCCCTGCGCGAGCGGCTTCCAGAGCTCGCGCTCTCGATCTCGGCGACCACTCGGGCGCCGCGGGCGGGCGAGGTGGACGGTCGCGACTACTACTTCCTCACGCCCGAGGAGTTCGCCCGCCGTGCCGACGCCAACGAGTTTCTCGAGCATGCGGCCTACAGCGGCAACCGCTACGGGACGCTGCGCTCGGAGGTCGAGCGCCGCCTCGCCGAGGGCGAGTCCGTGCTGCTCGAGATCGAGGTCCAGGGGGCCCGCCAGGTTCGGGCGGCGATGCCGGAGGCGGTGCTGGTGTTCATCGCCCCACCGGATCCGGGTGCGCTACGCGAGCGGCTCGAGGGTCGTGGAACCGACGATGCCCCCGCGATCGACGAGCGCCTGCGCACGGCCGAGATCGAGCTCGACGCCCAGCAGGAGTTTCAACACGTGGTCGTCAACGACGACCTCGACCGAGCCGCCGCCGAGCTCGAGGCAATCGTGCGGGCGGAGCTCGGCCGGTGAGACCGCCCGACCCCTTGCCCTACACTTCTCGCCGATGATCAAGCCACGTGTAGACGAGCTGCTCGCCAGGACCGACTCCCATTACGCCGCAGTGCTGGTGGCGGCGAAGCGGGCACGGCAGCTGAACAGCTATTACCGCGCCCTCGGTGAGGGCTCCTACGAGGAGTACACACCGCCGATGGTCGAGACCGGGACCGGCAACTACCTCACGATCGCGCTCGAGGAGCTCGCCCAGGGCAAGATCGAGTACCACTACCGCGACCGCGGCTAACCCTCCGCTCGACAAGCCGCCCGCAAGCTGCCGCCCGATCGCGCCGCGCCGCGCGCGTAACCTCTGGACATGGCCCGGATCCTCCTCGGCGTCAGTGGCGGGATCGCCGCTTATAAGGCGCTCGAGCTCGCGCGCCTGGCGACCAAGGCCGGGCACGGGGTTCGCGTCGTGATGACGCCGGCCGCCCAGCACTTCATCGGCGCAGCCTCTTTCGAGGGCATTGTCGGCGCGCCGGTCCTCGTCGATGAGTTCGAGCGCGACCCGATGCGCGGGGCGTTCCCGGGCGACGAGCCGCCGGCCCACGACCCGATCAGCCACCTCGAGCTGGTGGGCAACGCCGACGTGATGATCGTCGCGCCCGCTTCGGCGAACACGATCGCGAAGCTGGCCACGGGGATCTGCGACTCGATGTTGAGCACCTCGTTCCTTGCCTGCACCGCGCCTCGCGCGGTCGCCCCGGCGATGAACGACCGCATGTACGCCGATGCGGCAACCCAGGCGAATCTGGCGACGCTGCGAGAGCGCGGTGTCCACGTGATCGAACCAGACTCCGGCGCCCTCGCCTCGCGCGGGGAGCACGGGGTCGGCCGGCTTGCGGAGCCCGGGCGTCTGCTGGCCGAGATCGAGGCGCTGCTGCCCTCGGCCGACCGCGGCTGGGACGGGCTGCGGGTGCTCGTAACCGCCGGCGGCACGCGCGAGCCGATCGACCCGGTGCGCTTCATCGGCAACCGTTCGAGCGGTCGGATGGGCCTCGCGGTCGCCGCCGCCGCCGCCAGGCGGGGGGCGGGGGTGACGCTGGTCGCGGCGAACGTCTCGCTGCCGCCGCCCCCCGGGGTGCGAACGATCGAGGTCGAGACGACGGCGGAGCTCGCGGACGCGGTCGCCGCCGAGTTCCCTTCGGCGCACGTGCTCGTGATGGCCGCCGCTCCGGCGGACTTTCGCGCCGGCTCACCCGCCGAGCAGAAGCTCTCGCGCGTGGGCGACGCCGGGCTAGAGCTGCGGCTCGAGCCCACCGAGGACATCCTCGCCGGGCTCGCCGCGAACCGGCGTTCCGACCAGACCGTCGTCGGTTTTGCCGCCGAGACCGGCGGTTCGACCGAACGGGCGCGACGCAAGCTCGAACAGAAGGCGGTCGATGCGATCGTCCTCAACGACGTCTCGCGAGCCGAGATCGGTTTCGACTCGCCAAGCAACGAGGTGACGATCGTCGAGCACTCGGGCGAGCACCACGTGCCACTCTCCTCCAAGGACGCGATCGCCGACGCGATCCTCGATCGCGTAGAGGCGCTGCGCGCGGCCGGCAAGCAGCAAGCAGCTAGCGCCAACTGAGCTGCCCGCGGCTAGCTGCTAGCTCGAGTAGCGCTTGCCCCGGCGCCTACACTCAGTTGCATGGGCAATGACGACACCTACACCCTCTACCGGCGCGGGGTCGAGCTGCTCGAGGACGGCAGCTACGACGAAGCCACGGCTCCACTCGCCGAGGTCGCCCGCCGCGCGCCCGAGAAGACCTCCGTACGCGAGGCGCTCGGTCGTGCCTACTTTCGCAACCGCCAGTTCGCCGAGGCGGCGACCGAGTTCGAAGCGGTGGTCGAGAGCCACCCCGTCAACGACTACGCGCACTTCTGCCTCGGGCGTGCGCTGAGCCTGACCGGCGACCGCGAACGCGCCCGCCATCACCTTGCGCTGGCTTCGAACCTGCGGCCCGAGCGCCGCGACTACCGTCTCTACCGCGACAGGCTCAGGCGAGTTCCCTAGATCCGAGATGAGGGCGCTGGTCCAGCGGGTGACCCGGGCCGCCGTACGGGTGGACGGGGAGCAGGTCACGGAGATCGGACCTGGGCTCCTGGTCCTGCTCGGGGTCGGGGAAGGCGACGGCGATACCGACGCCGACCGGCTCGCCGACACGATCCGCGCGCTACGGATCTTCGACGACGCCGACGGGCGCATGAACGAGCCGCTCGGCGAGCGCCAGGTGCTGTGCGTGAGCCAGTTCACCCTCTACGGTCACACGGCCCGAGGCAACCGGCCGAGCTACGTCGGGGCGGCTCGGCCGGAGGTGGCCGAGCCGCTCTGGGAGCGCGTCTGCGAGCGACTCGGCGCTGCTCGAGGGACCTTCGGCGTGCGCATGGCCGTCGAGCTGGTAAATGATGGTCCGGTGACGCTGATGCTCGACACCGCCGATTGAAGTGGCTGAGCCGGGCTCAAGGGGCGACGCGCGCGTCAGCTTGATCGCCGCGTCTGGGCGGAGGTACGAGTTCACGCTCGAGTTGGCCGGGCGGCGGCACGAAATCTGGTTCGAGGCCTCGGTGCCGCTTGTCGACTCGCCCGAGGCCGCGGCGGCAATGAGCCTGCTCCCGGCGATGACGGGCGCGGACCGCTTGCTCATCGACCGTCCACTCGATCGGCGGCTGCTCGAGCGCCTTCCCGACGTCCAGGCGATCCTGCGGTCGTGGGGTTGGAAATGGGACTACGCCCGCGGCAAGCCGGAGCTGATCGAGGTCGTTTGCCCGGTCGCGAACCCGCAGGCCGCCTCCCCAGGGCCGGGCGAGGCACTGTTCTTCAGCGGCGGCGTCGATTCGCTCGAAGCCGCGCTCGCAAGTCCGTCGGTCACCCATCTGGTCTTCGTCGCGGGATTCGACCTTTTCATCGAGGACCCGGACCTCGATGCGGTGCGCGCGCACATCGACGGCATGGCGCGCTCCCTGGGCAAGGAGCTGATCACCGTCGACACGAACCTCAAGCATCTCGCCGACGACACCGGCCCGTGGCTCCCCTACGTTGGCTCGGCGATGGCCGGCGTGGCGCTACTGCTCGCCGGGACCGTCTCGAGGGTGCGGGTCGCGAGCAGCGTCCCGTATGCCGCCTTGCGGCCCAATGGGTCGCACCCGCTGCTCGACCACCTCTGGTCCACCGAGGCGGTTGAGATCCTGCACACACGGGCGCATTTCACGCGCACCCAGAAGCTCGCAAGGATCGCGGACGATCCGACTGCGAGAAGCGCGCTTCGCGTTTGCTGGCAGGGCCCAACCGCCGCGCTCAACTGCGGCCGGTGCGAGAAGTGCCTGCGGACGATGGTGGCGCTGGAGGCCCATGGGAAGCGCGAGGCGTTCACAAGCTTCCCGCCTGACCTCAACCCGAACGCTGTCGCCGCAGTCGAGTCCCTCTCGCCCGAGCTCCGGGACCCATGGCGGGAGCTGCTCGATCTCGTGCGGCAGAACGGCTGCGACCGACGGCTCGTCGACGCTGTCGAGGCTGTGGTGAAGCGGATGCCGCGCCCCGACCTGACCGCGGGATCGGCTCCATCATCCGCGGGGCTGGATGCGACCATGTGCCGGGTGCTTGCCGGGGCGATCGAGGACCTGGAGACGACCCGCGAGGAGCTGCAGCGATCGCGGCAGGAGGTCGCCGAGCTCGGCGCGATCGTAGGCGACCAGAACCGGGCCTTGGAGCGGGTCTTGGAATCGACCTCGTGGCAAGTAACGGCGCCGTTGCGACGAGGCGTGGCGGGAGCAAGGCGGATCGCGCGCCGCAACCAGTCCAGCTGAGCTCGTCAGGGAGAATCAGGCCATCGACATCCTGCTTGTCAACCAACCCCTCCCGGTGTTCGGCGGCACGGAGACGTACCTGCTGACCGTGGCGAATGAGCTGCAGCGCCTCGGGCACGAAGTGGGCATTTATGCCGGTGCCGGGGGGGAACAGGTGGAGGTCGCTCGCAGGCGCGGCTTTAGCACCGTGGTCGAGGAGCGCCGACTGCCTGCACGACCGCAGGTGGTGATCAGCCAGCATGCCGAGAGCGCCTACGCGATGGCGCTGCGCTACCCGGAGTCGGTGCGCGTCTACGTCGCCCACTCCCCGATCTTCCAGCCGCAGCGTCCGCCACTGTTGTCGGGGACCTGTCACGCGATAGTCGCACTGAACGAGCGTGTGAAGCTGCAGTGCGAATCACTCGCGGTCGACACCGAGGTGGCGCGACTTCGACAGCCGGTCGACACCGCTCGGTTCACTGATCGTGGCGCGCGCGGCCGGTTGCGGCGGGTGCTGATGCTCGGCAACCACTTCGGCGATCGCCTTTACCGCAACCATCGCATCGTCGCCGAGGCGTGTGAGGATCTTGGCCTCGAGCTCGACCACATAGGCACAGGAGGCAGAGCCAGTACCTCCCCCGAGATCGAGATCCCGGCGGCCGATGTCGTCGTCGGCATCGGCCGGTGCGTGCTCGAAACGATGGCGTGCGGACGCGCCGCCTATGTCTTCGGGAATCGTGGTGGTGATGGCTGGGTCACCGGCGAGACGTACCCGGTGCTGGAAGCGCGGGGCTTCGCCGGCACCGCCACGGACACGGTTGTCGACGCCGAGCGGCTGAGAGCGGACCTCGAGCACTTCGAGGAGGACATGGGACAGATCAACCGCCATCTTGCGCTCACTCACCACGACGCGGTCCGCCATGCCGCCGAGCTCGTTGCGCTGTTTGAGCGGCTCGAGCCCGGCCCGCCAGCAAACCGGAGTCTGCTTGAGCCTCTTGCCGGCATGGTGCGGGTCCAGTGGGAGACCGATGAGAGGGTCGCCCTCGCCGAGACCGACAGCCGAAACCTTCGTCTCGAGGCCGGACGCCTCCGAGAGCAGCGCGATGCGCTGCAAGCCCACCTCGACGCGGTACTGGGCGGACGCCGCTACCGGCTTGGGCGCCTGTTGAGCTCCCCGCTCGAGCTCCTGCGCCGCGCCCGCGGGCGCCGAGAGCGGTGATGGACCCCGCCTGGCGGCGGCTATACTCAAACGACTTCTACGTACCCGAACCCTTGTGAGTGGTGGGCCCGGGCCCACCTTTTTTTTCGCAGTTTCTGGGACGAAGAAGGGGACTGCAGAACCACTATCGAGGAACCACGTGAGCGAACTCCCAGAGCTTCAGAGCACGATCGAGGGCCGGATCGAGGACCTCGATCCACAGCTCGAGCTGATCGCGCTCGAACGCCCCGCGGCGGAGCGCCTGCGGCTCTACATCGACCATCCCGAGGGTGTCGACCTGGCACTCTGCGAGACGGTCACCAACCAGCTCCGAGACCTGCTCGAGTCGTGGTCGCTCGAGGTCTCCTCTCCCGGCGCCGACCGGCCGCTGACCAAGCCCGCCCACTACCGCCGTTATCTCGGCCGGCGGGTCAGAGTGCGGACCACCGAGGCGCTCGAGGGTCGTCGCAACTTCACCGGGACGCTCACCGAGGCCGACGATGAGAGCGTCTCGCTCGATGCCGACGGCACCACCGTTCGCATCCCGCTGGCGGACATCCGCCGCTCGAACCTGATTCCCGAGTTTGGAGGTATGACCGCTTGAGTCGCGAGATCGTCGAGGCCCTGCATGGTCTCGAGCAGGAGAAGGGGATCGACGCCGAGACGCTGATGGCTGCGCTTGAGGACGCGCTTCTCTCCGCCTACAAAAAGAGCCCCGGCGCGGCCAAGTACGCCCGCGTGGACCTCGACCGCAACACGGCGGACTTCCGCGTCTTCGAGCTGATCCTGCCACCGGAGCTCGAGGAGAAGCTGCTCGAGCGGGCGATCGAGGAGCAGGAGCAGACGATCGACCCCGAGACGGGCGAGCTGCGCGAGCCCGAGGAGCCCGAGCTCGACCCCGAGATGCTGCGGCCGTACGAGGACCAGATCCAGTCGCGCGACGTGACCCCGGACGACTTCGGCCGGATCGCGGCGCAGACCGCCAAGCAGGTGATCCTGCAGCGGATCCGCGAAGCCGAGCGGCAGATGATGTACGACGAGTACCAGGATCGCGTCGGCGAACTGGTCACCGGGATCATCCAGCAGTCCGACAACCGCTACACCCTCGTCCAGCTTCGCGAGCGGGTCGAGGCGCTCTTGCCGCGCTCCGAGCAGGTCTGGAACGAGCGCTACGACCACGGGATGCGCGTCAAGGCCGTGATCACCGACGTCTCGGCCGAGGGCAAGGGCCCGAGCATCGTCGTCTCGCGGCGCAGCCCGGAGTTGATCAAGGAGCTGTTCGAGCTCGAGGTGCCCGAGATCGCCGATGACCTGGTCGAGATCGTGGGCGTTGCCCGCGAGCCCGGCTACCGCTCGAAGATTGCCGTGATCTCCCACGCCGACGGGGTCGATCCGGTCGGCGCCTGCGTCGGACCGCGGGGCTCGCGCGTGCGGATGGTGGTATCGGAGCTGCGCGGCGAGAAGATCGACATCATCCCCTACAACGAGGAGCCCGCCCGGTTCGTCGCCAAGGCGCTCTCGCCCGCTCGAGTCCGCGAGGTGCTCGTCGATGACGAGACCAAGGAGGCGACGGTGATCGTGCCCGACGATCAGCTCTCGCTGGCGATCGGGCGCGAGGGCCAGAACGCCCGCCTGGCCGCGAAGCTCACCGGCTGGAAGGTGGACATCAAGTCGCAGACCGAGTTCTCGGAGTCCGACGAGATCGAGTTCGAGTCAGAGAGCGAGGAGGGAGACGGCCGCTGCGCAGCCGTGCTCTCGGCCGGCCGCCGCTGCCCGAACGCCGCCCTCGACGGCTCGCGCTACTGCGGCCTGCCTCAGCACCAGGCGCTGGCCCGCTTCCCCACCAACCAGGTCACTGTGCTGGCCACGCTCGACGACGACGAGGTCGCAGTGCTCGCCGATCCGGGTGCCGATGCGGCCGCGGTCGCCGCGCTCGTCGAGCGCGCCCAGGCCGAGTTCTCGGAGCCCGACGAGGAAGCGGAGGAGGACGAGCAGGTGGCCGACGAAGAGGCGTCCGAGGGCGAGGGAGAGGCCGCGGAGGAGGCCGAGGCGGACGAGGGAGCTTCGGAACAGGACCAGGCCGACGAGGAGGTTGCGGCGGAGGCTGACGAGGTGGTCGAGACCGAGCCTGCCCGCGAAACGCCCGAGGAGGTCCTCGAGGAAGCCGAGGAGGCGGTCGAGGAGGCCGAGGCCGATGAGGTTCCGGAGCCCGAGGAGGTCGCCGAGGGCGAGGGGACCGACGGAGCCGAGGAGCCGGCGGAGGCGCAGCACTAGTTGGCACGCAAGCGCGTCCATGAGATCGCCAAGGCCCAGGGACTGACGAGCAAGGAGGTGCTCGCGGCTCTGAACGCTGCGGGCGTCGAGGCCAAGGTGGCCGCGTCGAGCGTCGAGGAGGACGTCGCCCTCGAGGCGCTGAAGGCGGCCAACGGCGGTGGCGCGGACGCTGCCGAGAAGCCGAAGGCAAAACCCAAGGCCAAGCCGAAGGCCGAGGCCAGGCCCGCCGCGAAACCGAAGCCCGCCGCTGCCAAGGCCGATGGCGAGAAGCCCCCCGCCAAGGCCGAGAAACCGGCGCGTCCCGTGCGTCAGAGTGCGGACGGGGAGTCCACCGGCGCAAAGCCCGGGTCGGGGCGAAAGCGGCGCCGCGTGGTGATCGATTCGCAGGCGTCGCGGCGCGACCAGGCGCCCCAGGCGCCGCCCCGTCGCCCACCGCGTCGCCGAGGCGGTCGCCGGCGCCGCCCGCTGCTCGAAGAGCCGCCGCTGGGGCCGGTGGTCGAAACCGAACAGCCGGCGCTCAAGGTCCCATCGGGCGCCACCGTCCGCGAGGTCGCCGAGATCTTCGGCGTCGGCAGCGCCGACGTGATCAAGCAACTGATGACGCTTGGCGAGATGGCGACCCTGACCCAGACCCTCTCCGACGAGACGATCGAGGTGCTCGCCGATGCGCTCGACCGCAAGGTGGAGCTGGTCAGCGCCGCCGAGGAGGCGGTCGACGTTCCCGTCTACGACGACTCCCCCGACGATCTCTCCGACCGACCCCCAGTGGTCACGATCATGGGCCACGTCGACCACGGCAAGACGTCGCTGCTGGACGCGATCCGCGAGACCGAGGTCGTCGCCGGCGAAGCCGGCGGGATCACCCAGCACATCGGCGCCTACCAGGTGCACCAGAACGACAAGACGATCAGCTTCATCGACACCCCGGGCCACGCGGCGTTCACCGCGATGCGTGCTCGGGGCGCCGATGTCACCGACATCGTCGTGGTCGTCGTTGCCGCCGACGACGGCGTCATGCCGCAGACGATCGAGGCGATCGATCACGCCAGGGCGGCCGACGTGCCGATCCTCGTCGCGATCAACAAGATCGACCTCGAGAGCGCGAACCCCGACAAGGTCAAGGGAGAGCTCGCCAGCCAGGGGCTCAACCCCGAGGACTGGGGGGGCGACACGGTGTTCGTCAACGTCTCGGCGAAGACGAAGGAGAACCTCGACAGCTTGCTCGAGATGATCCTGCTGGTCTCCGAGGTCGAGGAGCTGAAGGCGAACCCCGATGCGCCTGCCTCCGGCACGGTGATCGAGTCCCACCTCGATCCCGGGCGCGGGCCGGTGGCGACGATCCTCGTCCAGCGCGGGACGCTGAACGTCGGCGATTCCGTGGTCGCCGGCCCGCAGTGGGGCAAGGTGCGCGCGATGCAGGACCACACCGGCGCGCGCCTCCAGGACGCCCAGCCCGGCGACCCGGTCGAGGTGCTCGGCTTCGAGGGCGTCTGCGAGGCCGGCGAGCACGTCGAGGTGGTCGAAAACGACCGCCGCGCCCGCCAGCTTGCCCAGGAGCGCGCCCACCGGCTCAAGTCCGAGCAGCTCGCCAGGCGCCAGTCGCGCAAGCTCAGCCTCGACGAGGTCTTCTCGAAGGCCAAGGAGGGCGAGATCAACGAGCTCAACATCGTCCTCAAGGGCGACGTCTCGGGCTCGCTCGAGGCGCTTCAGGACGAGATCGCGAAGCTGCCGCAGGGCGAGATCGCGGTCAACGTGATCCGCGCCGGCGCCGGCGGGATCAACGAGTCCGACGTGATGCTCGCCGCCGCCTCCGACGCGGTGATCATCGGCTTCAACGTCCGCCCGCTGGCCGACGCACGCCGCGCCGCCGAGCAGGAGGGGGTCGAGATCCGCACCTACTCGGTGATCTACAAGGTCACCGAGGAGCTGCGCGCGGCGATGGAGGGCATGCTCGAGCCCGAGGAGGTCGAGGAGACCCTCGGTCAGGCCGAGGTCCTCGAGCTGTTCAAGGCCTCACGGGTGGGGACGATCGCCGGCTGCTCGGTCACCGACGGCACGGTCATCCGCGGAGCCGAGGTTCGCCTGATCCGGGACGGCACGGTCGTCTGGACCGGCCGGATCGGATCCCTGCGCCGGTTCAAGGACGACGTCGCCGAGGTCGAGGCGGGGCTCGAGTGCGGGATCGTGCTCGAGGGGTTCCAGGACGTCAAGGTCGACGACGTGCTTGAGGTCTTCGAGACCAAGAAGATCGAGAAGACTCTCGAGTAGCGCGATAAGCGGCGCATCTCGGCGTCCTCGGCCGGGCGTCTCGCTCACGTAGGGTCAACCTACGATCGCTTCGCCGCCCGGCCTGCGTCCTTGATCTGCTTGCTTCTCGCGCTACTCGGGCGTGGCAGGACCTACGCTGGTTGCGTGGATACCACCTACGTCTCACTCACCGAGATCCGACTCGACCTCCGCCAGGCCCAGAACCTGAAGGAGAAGCGCAAGGTGGTCAGCTCGCTTAAGGCGCAGATCCGACAGCGGTTCGTCGCCGCGGTGGCAGAGACCGACGCTCACGACGACCGGCGCCGGGCGACGCTGCTGGTGGCGCTGGTGGGCGGTGTGGAGGTGCGCGAACGGGCCGGCGAGCTCGAGCGCTTCGTCGAGGCTCGCTGTGCGGACGGGTGCTCGTTCGAGCGCGACCTGCTCACGCTCGCCGACATTCGCGGCTGAGCGGCACCGGCCTCGCGCGTTATCCCCCCTGTTATGTTGGCCCGAGTATGCCCGGCGATCGGATGCGGCGGATCGACGAGGTCATGCGTGAGGTGATCGGCTCGGCGATCGCCACCGAGCTCGAGGACCCGAGGATCGGATTCGTGACCGTTACCTCCGTAAAGACAAGCCCGGACCTGCGCTCGGCACGCGTATACGTCAGCGTGCTCGGCGACGAGAGCGAGCGCGAGGAAACGCTCGCGGGGCTGCGCTCCTCGCACGGGATCCTCCAGGCCGCGATCGCGCGCGGGGCGCGGATGAAGTACACGCCTAGACTGACCTTCCACTACGACGAGGGCCCCGAGCGTGGGGTGCGCCTCGGGAAGCTGCTCGATTCCGGATGACGGCCCAGACGACCATGGCATCGGACCTCGAGCGGGCCGTCGACGAGCTGCGCTCGGGGCAGCGCTTCCTGCTCACCGCCCACGAGTCTCCCGACGGAGACGCGCTCGGGTCGTTGCTGGCCCTCCACCACGTGCTCGGCCAGCTCGGCAAGGACTCGGTCATGTTCCTCGCCGCGAAGGAGTTCCCGTTGCCGGTCGAGTATCGGTTCCTGCCGCTCGAGGAGGTCTTCCACGAGCCTCCCGCCGACGTCGTCGACCGAGTGCTCGTCTTCCTCGACTGCGGCAACATCGACCGGATGCCGGTCGAGTTCCTCCAGCGCGACGGCGCGCATGTCCTCAACATCGACCATCACCACGACAACACCCGCTTCGGGACCGTCAACGTGGTCGACACCGAGGCGTCCTGCACGGCCGAGATTGTGTTCGAGGTGGCGAAGCGGCTCGGCGCCGAGATCACGCCGGAGATCGCCTCGGCGCTCTACGTGGGCCTGGTCACCGACACCGGCAAGTTCATGTACGAGAACACGCGTCCGGCGGCGCACCGGATGGCCGCGGACCTGATCGAGGCAGGGGTGAACGTCAACGACACCTACCAGCGCCTCTACGAACGGGTCCCGATCGAGAAGCTGCGCCTGATCGCCCGTGCGCTGGAGAAGATCGAGCGGTTCGACGAGGGCCGGGTGGCGATCACCTACATCAGCATCGAGGACTACGAGGCGACCGGCGCCGAGGAGGTGCTCACCGAGGGGATCATCGACTTCGTTCGCGCCCTCGAGGGCACCGCGGTTGCGGCCGTGGTTCGCGACAAGACCGACGGCGGGCGCTCGGCGCGCAAGGTGAGCTTGCGGTCCACCGACGGCACCGTCGACGTATCGGCGATCGCGCGCATTCACGGCGGCGGCGGGCACCGGCGGGCGGCCGGCTTCGGGACCGACATGCCCTACGGCGAGCTGGTCGAGTTCCTGCGTGACCAGACCGCGGCCCAACTTCGCCGATAGCGGCGCGGTCCTGCTGGTCGACAAGCCGGCCGGCATCACCTCGCACGACGTGGTCGCGCGGCTGCGCCGCAGCTACGACGCCAAGGCCGGCCATGCGGGGACGCTCGACCCGTTCGCGACCGGCCTCCTGATCGTGCTCCTCGGCCGACCCGCGACCCGCGAGCAGCGCCGCTTCATGGCGCTGCCGAAGAGCTACCGCGTGCGCGCTCGCTTCGGCGCGCTCTCGACCACCGGCGATCCCGACGGCGAGATCACCGAGACCGGCGTCGTTCCCGGGCCCGAGCTCGAGCTGCCCACCGGCGAGATCCATCAGCGCCCGCCCGCGTTCTCGGCGATCAAGGTCGGCGGCGAACGGGCGTACCGGCGAGCCCGGCGCGGGGAGGAGGTCGAGATGCCCGAGCGCGTCGTGACCGTGCATCGCTTCGAGCAGCTCGACCGCGAGGGCGACCACGCGGAGTTCGAGATCGAGTGCTCATCGGGGACCTACGTCCGCAGCCTGATCGCCGACCTCGGTGACGCCTACTGCGAGGCGCTGCGCCGTACCCGGATCGGCCCGTTCGCGGTCGAGGATGCCGACGAGGAGCGGCCGATCACGCTCGCCGAGGCGATCGCACGCCTCGAGAGTTTCTAGAGTCCTGCCGCGATGAGCATCAAGGTCACCTCCTTGCCGGAGGCCGGGCAGCGAACCCGCAAGGTGGCGATCGGGACTTTCGACGGCGTCCACGTGGGCCATCGCCAGGTGATCGATGGCGCCGACACGGTGCTCACGTTCGAGCCCCACCCGCTGAGCGTGATCCACCCCGAGGCGGTGCCGAAGCTGATCATGCCGTTCGAGATCAAGCGCGACGTGATCGAGGGGCTCGGGGTGATTGAGCTGGTCGTGATCCGATTCGACCACGGCTTCTCGGAGCTCGAGCCCGAGGACTTCGTCGGCCGGATCCTGATCGACACTCTCGGCGCCCATCAGGTCGCCGTCGGCGAGAACTTCCGCTTCGGTCGCAAGGCGAAGGGCGATCCAGAGCTGCTCCGGAGTCGCTCGGAGTTCGAGACCAGGGTCCTGCCGCTGGTCGAGGTCGACGGCGAGACGGTCTCCTCGACCAGGATCCGCGCCCAGGTCGCCGCCGGCGACGTCGAGGGCGCGATGCGCTGCCTCGGCGCCCCGTTCCTGCTCGAGGGCGAGGTCGTCTCGGGTGACAAGCGCGGGCGCACGCTCGGGTTCCCGACCGCGAACCTGATTCCCGACGACGAGCTCGTCTGCCCGGGTCATGGCGTCTACGCGGCCTTTGCGAATGGGATGCCGGCCGCCGTCAACGTTGGCGTGCGGCCGACCTTCGAGACCGGCCGAGGGGTGCTGATCGAAGCCCATATGATCGATCGCGACGTCGAGCTCTACGGCAAGGACCTGCGGATCGCGTTCATCGCCCGGCTGCGCGGCGAGAAGCGGTTCCCCGGTGTCGAGGAGCTGGTCGCACAGATGCATCGCGACGTCGATCAGGCGCGCGAGCTGTGCGCGACGTTCAGACCACCCTAGGTCGCGTGATCCCACGCCGCGGTCGCCCCTGGCGTTCCGCTCGGGCCTGGTCGGGGTGCGAAGCCTGACCGGGGTCAGTGAGGGGGGGAGTCGGGCGTGGTGCGGGGCGCTTTCGGCCAGCTCGATCCGCAATGGCGCTTTCTTGCCGCTATCCGGCAATAAGTCGCCAATCGAGCCCGAATCGGCGCGCAACTCGCCATTCGATCGTGGGTCGAGCTCGAAAGGAGAGTTGTTGCTCTATTGCGATGTCAACCCCGGACTCGACGTCGAGGGACGGTTGAGGTGCGACCTGCGCTCGCGCCACACTCTCCCTCACTGACAGACGAACCCCGCTTCGCGCCCGACGGTGGCCTGAGCGGAACGGGCCACGCTTCGTCTCGCGCCCGAGCGCCAACCACTCGCTAACCTGTCCGCTTCGCGTGAGCTTGACGAAGGAACAGAAGCAGGAGCTGGTCGGCAAGTACGGCCGCTCGGAGTCCGATACGGGTTCGGCCGAGGTCCAGGTGGCGTTGCTGACGCAGCGGATCAATGAGCTCACCGAGCACCTGCGCGCGCACAGCAAGGACCACCACTCGCGCCGTGGACTGCTGATGCTGGTCGGCAAGCGCCGCCGCCTGCTGCGCTACCTCGAGCGGTCCGACGTCGAGCGCTACCGGGCGCTCGTCGCCGACCTCGGCCTCCGCCGCTAGCGCCGCCTGGCGTGATCGAACCGGGCACACGGGCGCCCGAGTTCACGCTTCCGAACCACCGCGGCAAAGACGTCGCCCTCGCCGACTTCCGAGGCCGCAAGCTCGTGATCGCGTTCTACCCGAACGACTTCAGCCCGGTCTGCTCGGACCAGCTCTCGATCTACCAGGAGGTGCTGGGTCAGATTCGCGACACCGGCACCGAGCTCGTCGGGATCTCGACCGACGGAAGCTGGGCGCACAACGCCTTTCGCAAGCAACTCGGGCTCGAGATGACCCTGCTCTCGGACTTCCACCCGAAGGGGGACGTGTCGACGGCGTACGGGGCCTATCTCGAGGACTGGGGAACCCCGAACCGCTCGCTCGTCCTGATCGACGAGGAGGGGATCGTGCGCTGGGTCCACGAGTCGCCGACGCCGCTCGAGATCCCCGGTGCGAACCTGATCTTTGACGCCTTGGAGCAAATCTCTGACTGAGCTGACGAGCGCCCCGGTGCCGCCGATCGGCCCCGCCGACCACGTCCGCGGTGCCGGGTCCGAGGCGATCCTCTACCTCGACCTCGCCTGCCCGCAATGCGCCGCGGCATGGCCGTCGGTGCGTGAGCTGCCGCTTCGCCTCTGCGTGCGTCACTTCCCGGTCGCCGCAAAGCGACCGAGAGCCTTGCCTCTTCACGCCGCCGCCGAGGCCGCCGGTCGCCAGCACACCGAGGCTTTCTGGGGCATGTGGGACTCGATCTACGCCGACCACGGCCACCTCGACGACCCGCACCTGTGGGAGCGGGCGCGGCTGCTCGACCTCGACCTCGAGCGCTTCGACGCCGACCGACGCTCCGGCGACGTGGCCGACCGCGTGCGCACCGACTTCGAGTCCGGGATCCGCGCCGGGGTGATCGCCACCCCGACCGCCTTCGCCGGCGGCGAGCGGATCTCCGACCGCGTCGCCGAGCGACTCGCCGCAGTGGCCGGCGGCTAGCGTTTCAGCGGCCTCTCTGTAAGATCGAGCGCGTTAGAGAACGAGAGTTCTGTGAAAAAAGGCCGCCATCCGGGCGGTTGAAAGGACAAGTAAATACATGAGCATGTTTGACGTGAGCCGCGTTTCGGCAGAGATCGGCGGCCAGGAGATCTCGTTCGAGACCGGCAAGCTCGCCCGTCAGGCGAGCGGTGCGGTCGTCGTGCGCGCCGGCGACACGATGGTCCTCTGCACTGCGACGATGGGCAACCTGCGCGATGTCGACTTCCTCCCGCTGACCGTCGACGTCGAGGAGAAGCACTACGCCGCGGGCAAGGTCCCGGGCTCCTTCTTCCGCCGCGAGGCGAGAGCGGGGGAGAAGGCGACGCTGACAGCGCGCATGATCGACCGCCCGGTCCGCCCGCTGTTCCCCAAGGGCTGGCATTTTGAGACTCAGCTCGTCTGCCAGCCGATGTCGGTGGATCACGTCCACCCGTACGACATCCTGGCCATGAATGGCGCCTCAGCGGCGCTCGCGATTTCCCCGATCCCCGTCGCCAAGTACGTCGGCGCGGTGCGGGTAGGCAAGCTCGACGGCGACTTCGTCGTCAACCCGGAGGAGGAGTCACTCCCCGAGCTCGAGATGGACCTGATCGTCTCCGGTTCCGACGAGGCCATCCTGATGGTCGAGTGCGGCGCCGACGGCGTCACCGAGGCGGAGGTGCTCGACGCGCTCGACATCGCCCACAGCGAGATCAAGACGCTGGTCGCGACGATGGAGGAGCTGCGCGGCAAGGCGGGCAAGGAGAAGGTTGAGGTCACCGAGCCCGAGATCGACGAGTCCCTGCTCGAGACGATCAAGACGTCGTTCGGCGAGAAGCTCGACGAGGCAACCCAGGTCCCCGAGAAGCTCGCTCGCCAGGACGCCATCGACGCGGTCGAGGCCGAGGCGCTCGCCGAGCTCGCCGCCGGAGAGGGCGAGGTCGAGGTTGACCCGGAGAAGGCCCCCGAGGTGACCCGGGCGTTCGCGAAGCTCGAGAAGGACATCATCCGTCGACGGATCGCGATTGACAAGAAGCGGCCCGATGGCCGTGCCCAGGACGAGATCCGGCCGATCGAGACCGAGATCGACCTTGCCCCCCGCGTGCACGGCTCGGCGCTGTTCACGCGCGGCGAGACGCAGATCCTGTCGAGCGTCGCGCTCGGTACCACGCGGATGGACATGAAGGTCGACAACCTCGGGCTCCAGGAGACGAAGCGCTTCTGGCACCACTACAACTTCCCGCCGTTCTCGGTCGGGGAGGCCGGCTTCATGCGAGGCCCGAAGCGCCGCGACATCGGCCACGGCGCGCTCGCCGAGCGGGCGCTGGCGGCGACGATCCCCGACGAGGACGACTTCCCCTACGTGATCCGCGTCGTCTCCGACACGCTCGAGTCGAACGGCTCCTCTTCGATGGGCTCGGTCTGCGCGTCGTCGATGGCGCTGCAGGCGGCCGGCGTCCCGGTCTCGACCGCGGTCGCCGGGGTGGCCATGGGCCTGGTCAAGGAGGGCGACGACTACGTCGTGCTCACCGATATCGCCGGCGTCGAGGACCACCTCGGCGACATGGACTTCAAGGTCGCCGGCTCCGAGGACGGGATCACCGCCCTGCAGATGGACATCAAGATCACCGGAGTCACCTTCGAGATCCTCACCGACGCCCTCGAGCAGGCACGCAAGGGCCGCCTCTTCATCCTGGAGAAGATGAACGAGACGATCGACGGCCCGCGCGAGGAGCTCTCCGAGTACGCACCGGCGATCCGGACGATCAAGATCGACCCGGAGAAGATCGGCGCCGTGATCGGCAAGGGCGGCGAGACGATCCGCGGCATGCAGGAGGAGTTCGAGGCCGAGATCGACATCGACGACGACGGCACCGTGCGCGTCTACGCGCCGAGCGGGGCCCTGGTCCAGGCGTGCATCGAGCGGATCGAGTCGATGACCCGCGAGGCCGAGGTAGGCGATCAGTTCAAGGGCAAGGTCGTCAAGACGACCACCTTCGGCGCCTTCGTCGAGCTGACCAAGGGCACCGACGGCCTGCTGCACATCTCGAACGTCAAGCCCGGCGAGCGGGTGGGCGCGGTCGAGGACGTGCTCTCCTCCGGCGACGAGATCGACGTCACGGTCGCGGAGGTCGACAAGGAGCGCGGTCGGATCGGGCTGCGACTCTCCGACGATCCGGCGATCGCCGGTAAGAGTCCCGACGAGCTGCAGAAGCTGGGCACGGGCGACCCGACGATGGGCGGCGGACGAGGCGGGCGCGGCGGCGGCGACCGCGGTGGCCGCGGAGGCCGTGACGGCCGCAACGGTGGCGATCGCGGCGGACGGGGAGGAGGTCGCGGCGGGCGCGAGCGCGAGCGCCTCGATCGCGACCGGGGCTAGTTGAGCCCGCCGTCCGACCTGCCCGACGGAGTCGAGCTCACCGAGCTCGACTCCGGTCTCAGGGTGATCACCGAGACGGTGCCCTCGGTGCGCTCGGTCGCCCTCGGGATGTGGGTGCGTACAGGATCGCGTGACGAGACGCCGCCCCAGGCCGGCGTCTCGCACTTCCTCGAGCACCTGCTGTTCAAGGGCACCGACCGCCATACGGCGATCGAGATCTCCGAGCTCTTCGATGGCATGGGCGCCGCCTCGAACGCCGCCACGAGCAAGGAGTCCACACACCTGAACGCCCGCCTCCTCGACGAGCACACCGCCGACGCGTTCGACCTGATGGCGGAGATGCTGCTCGCGCCCGCACTGCCTCCCGACGAGATCGACTCCGAGCGTGAGGTCGTGCTCGAGGAGATCGCGATGTACGAGGACGAGCCTCAGGACCGCGTCCACGACGTGCTCGCCGAGGCGATCTACGGCGACCACCCGCTCGGGCGGCGCGTGCTCGGACGAGCCGAGGTGATCGGCTCGATCCCGGTGCCCGAGATCGCCGACTACCACCGCGCTCGCTACACGGCCGCCAACATCGTTGTCGCCGCGGCCGGCCACATCGAGCACGAGCGGATCGTCGAGCTCGCCGGCAACCTGCTCTCGGCGGCGGCGAGCAACGGCAACTCGCCTGCGCCCGCGGCGAACGTGGTCGAGGCCTCGACCCTGCGGTTCTATCCGAAGGACACCGAGCAGTTCCACATCTGCTTCGGCGGGCCCGGCATCGCACGCGCCGACGAGCGTCGCTACGCGCTCGGCGTGCTCGACACGATCTTCGGCGGCTCCGTCTCCTCGCGGCTCTTCCGCGAGGTTCGCGAGAAGCGAGGGCTCGCCTACTCGGTCGGCTCCTACACCCACGAGTTCGTCGATCGCGGCTTCGTCGCGATGTATGTCGGCACGCGCGCCGACAACGTCGGCGAGGCGTGCGAGATCATCGGCCGCGAGCTGGTCCGGCTCCGAGACGAGGGCGTCTCCGCCGAGGAGCTCGACCGCGCCAAGGAGCACGTCAAGGGCCGCATGGTCCTCGGCCTCGAGTCCACCGGAGCGCGGATGGGGCGGATCGCGCGCAGCACTCTGTTCGACGTGCCGCTGTACTCGCTCGACGAGCTGCTCGCCCGCGTCGACGCGGTCGAGGTCGCCGAGGTGGCCGAGCTCGCGGCCGAGCTCTATGACCCGGCCGGGCTCGCCGCCGCTTGCGTCGGCCCCGACGAGGAGCGCTTCCGCAGCGCTGCCGGCACCGTGTCGGAAACGCTCGTGGCGTGATCAGGGTCGTCGTCAGCGGGGCGGCGGGGCGGATGGGCGAGGCGGCCTGCGAGGCCGTCGGCGGGGCCGAGGACATGGAGCTCGTCGGGAGGGCCGATCCGGCGCTCGACCAGCAGCTCGATGGCCAGCTCGAGGGTGCCGATGTGGTCGTCGACTTCTCGACCCCAGAGGCCGCGCTCACCAACGCCCGGACCTGCCTCGACGACGGCGTCCACGTGGTCATCGGCACGACCGGCTTCGATCTCGACGAGCTGCGCCGGGCCGCCGAGGCGGCCCGCGCCGAAGGAAGCGCGGCGAATGCGTTCGTTGCCCCCAATTTCGCGATCGGCGCGGTACTGATGATGCGCTTCGCTGCCGAGGCCGCCCGCCACATGCCCGAGGTCGAGATCGTCGAGCTTCATCACCACCGCAAGCTCGACGCGCCGTCGGGAACCGCGAAGCGAACCGCCGAGCTGGTCCGCGAAGCGGGCGGCAGGGTCCACGAGCCGATCCACTCGGTGCGCCTGCCGGGGCTCGTCGCGCACCAGGAGGTGCTGCTCGGCGGCGAGGGCCAGACGCTCTCGATCCGCCATGACTCGATCGACCGCGGCTCGTTCATGCCGGGCGTGCTGCTCGCGGTGCGGCGCGTCGGCGAGCTCTCCGAACCGCTCACGGTCGGGCTCGAGACGCTGCTGTAGGGTTCCCGCGCGTGGGGGAGCTCGCGAGCATGGACGCGACCGCGCAGGCGGAGCTGGTCCGACGCGGCGAGGCGTCGCCGCTCGAGCTGACCGAGGCGGCGATCGCTCGGATCGAGGCCGTCAACCCGCAGATCAACGCGGTCATCCACGAGCTCTTCGACGAGGCCCGCGAGGCGGCCGCCGGCGAGCTTCCGGACGGACCGTTCCGCGGCGTGCCGTTCGTGTTCAAGGACCTCGGCGCCGCGCTCGCCGGCCAACCGCTTCACCTCGGCATGAGCCTGCTCAAGGAGGCGGGCTTCCGGGCTCTCGCGGACACCTACCTCGGCGCACGGTTTCGCGACGCGGGCCTGGTCACGATCGGGAAGACGAACACGCCGGAGCTCGGGATCCTGCCGACCTGCGAGCCGCGGGCGCACGGCCCGACCCGAAACCCGTGGGACACGACCCGTACCAGCGGTGGGTCGAGCGGCGGTTCGGCTGCCGCGGTCGCCTCCGGAATGCTCCCGATCGCGCACGCCAACGACGGTGGCGGCTCGATCCGGATCCCGGCCAGCATCTGCGGGCTCGTCGGGCTCAAGCCGACCCGCCAGCGGGTCTCGGAGGGCCCGATGATCGGCGACATGATGTCCGGGCTCACGGTCGAGCTGGCGTTGACGCGCTCGGTTCGCGACACCGCGGCGATCCTCGACGCGGTCGAGGGCCCGGGCCCCGGCGATCCATATGTGGCGCCGGTCCCCGAGCGTCCCTACATGGACGAGCTCACCAAGGAGCCGGGTGAGCTGCGGATCGGGTTCCTCGACCAGCCTCCGGTCCCTGGATTGGAGTCGCATCCAGATTGCATCGCCGCGGCCCGCGCAGCGCGCGAGCTGCTCGAGTCCCTGGGGCACCGGGTCGAGAACTCCTCGCCGGTGGCGCCCGAGCTCCTCGAGACCCTCGATCTCGAGGACACGTTCATGACCCGCTGGGCCGCGGGCCAGGCGGCGACCCTGGACCAGTTCGCCGACCAGCTCGGGCGCGAGGTCGAGGCGCACGAGGTCGAGCCGCTGACCTGGGCACTGGCGGAGATCGGGCGCGAGCGCTCCAGCGGTCGCTACCTGCGTGACGTCGCGATCCATCAACTGGTCACCCGGGCGATCGCGGGCTGGCACGAGAGTGGCTTCGACCTGCTGCTGACGCCGACGATGGCCGAGCCGCCGGTGCCGCTGGGCACCTACGACGACTCGGGCGAGGACCCGCTGGACGCGTTCCGGCGCGCGATACCCGCGGGCGCGTTCACCGCGGTCTTCAACGCAACCGGCCAGCCGGCGATCTCGCTGCCGCTGCACTGGAACGACGACGGCCTGCCGATCGGGATCCAGCTCGTCGCGGCCTACGGGCGCGAGGACATCCTGATCCGGATCGCCGCCCAGCTCGAGCAGGCCCGGCCCTGGGCCGATCGCAGACCGCCGGTGTTCGCCGCCTGAGCGCGAGCGGCCCGTGCCCGGGTCGGGCGCTACGCTCCCCGCATGCGCGATATCCGCGGAGTGATCACCGCGATGGCGACCCCGTTCGCGACCGACGCCGCGCTCGACCTCGATGCGGCGCGGCGACTGGCTCGCCACTTGGTCGACAACGGCTCCCACGGGCTCGTGGTCGCCGGGACGACAGGCGAGGCCCCGACGCTGTCGGACGCCGAGAAGCTGGCGCTGCTCGACGCGGTCCTCGACGAGGTTGGCGACACGGCGACCGTGATCGCCGGCACCGGCTCCAACGACACCCGGCACACCGTTGAGCTGACGGCGAAGGCGTGCAACGCAGGCGCGCATGCCGTGCTCGTGGTCACGCCCTACTACAACAAGCCCAACAGGGCCGGGCTGAAGGCGCACTATGCGGCGGTCTCGCAGGCAGCGGCGCAGACCCCGATCGTGCTCTACAACATCCCCTCGCGGACGGTGATCAACGTCGCCCCCGACCTGCTCGCCGAGCTCGCCGCCGCGAACCCGAACATCGTCGCGGTCAAGCAGGCCAACAACGACGACCTGGGGCCGGTCGAGGGGCTCGAGGTCCTGGCCGGCAACGACGACGTGTTCGCGCGCACGCTCGAGTTCGGCGGCGCCGGCGGCATCCTCGTTGCCTCGCACATCGTCGGGCCGCAGATGCGCGAACTGTACGAGGCAGCGGCGCTTGGCGATCATGAGCGCGCCGGTGAGATCAACGCCGAGCTGAAACCGATCTACGAGGCGATGACGGTGACCGCGAACCCGATTCCGGTCAAGACCGCGCTCGAGCTTCTCGGGGTGATCGAGGCGAATCTGCGGTTGCCGATGCTCCGGGCATCCGAAGCGGAGACGGCGCAGGTGAGGGCGGCGCTCGAACGCCACGGCATGCTCGTGGCAGGCGGGGCAGGGGCGTAGTAGCAATTTGAGCGAGTCCGTGCGCATCCTCCCGCTCGGCGGGCTGGGAGAGATCGGCAAGAACATGACCGTGGTCGAACTGGGCGGCCGGATCGTCGTTGTCGACGTCGGGCTCATGTTCCCGACCGCGGAGATGCTCGGCATCGACCTGGTGCTGCCTGACTTCACCTACCTGCGCGAGCGCGTCGATGACATCGAGGCGATCGTGCTAACGCACGGGCACGAGGACCACGTCGGCGCGCTGCCGTACGTGCTGCGCGAGATCGGCATGCCCCCGGTGATCTACGGCGGCCCGCTGACGATCGGCATCGTGCGCTCGAAGCTCGAGGAGCACAAGCTTCGTGAGGCACCGCTCGAGGTGCTCGACGCCGGCGAGCGCGTCGAGGCGGGCCCATTCGGAATCGAGATGATCCACATGTCGCATTCGATCCCCGACGCGCGCGCTGTGGCCGTACACACGGATCTGGGCGCGGTCCTGGTCACCGGCGACTACCGCTTCGACCAGACGCCCGTTGATGGCCGTCCCGCCGACATCGCCCGGCTGGCGGAACTCGGCTCCGAGGGTGTCCTCTGCCTCTGTGGCGACTCGACCAACGCCGACCGACCCGGTGTCGGCGCCTCGGAGTCGACTGTCGGGCCGGCGCTGCTCGATGTCTTCTCGCGCTGTGAGGGGCGGATCATCGTCACCTGCTTCGCCTCCAACGTCCATCGCGTGCAGCAGGTGGTCGACGCCGCCGCAGAGCTCGACCGCCGAGTCGCCCTCGTCGGGCGCTCGATGCGCAAGAACTTCAATATCGCCTCGAACCTGGGGATCGCCAAGGCGCCCGAGGGACTGCTGATCTCGCCAAAGGAGATCGAGGACTTCCCCGACCACAAGGTTGTCGCGATCTCGACCGGCAGCCAGGGCGAGCCGCTCTCGGCGCTGCGGCGGATGGCGTTCAACGACCACCGAGACGTCGAGCTGCATTCCGGCGACACGGTGGTGTTCTCGGCGACCCCGATCCCGGGCAACGAGCGCTCGGTGAACGAGACGGTCGACCGGATCTTCGAGATCGGCGCGCGGGTCGTGACCGCCGCCGATGCCCCGATCCACGTCTCGGGGCACGGTTCGCGCGAGGAGCTGAAGCTGATGCTCAACCTGACCCGGCCAGAGCACGTGTTCCCCTTCCACGGCGATCACAAGCGCATCCATCTCCACGCCGAGCTCGCCGAGGCGGTGGGCGTCGATCCCGCGCGCATCCACAAGGGCCGCAACGGGCTGCCGCTCGAGATCGATGCGGGCGGCGCCGAGTTCGGCGAGAGCGTCGGCGCGGGGATGATCTTCGTCGATGGAGTCGACATCGGCGACCCCGACGACGTCGCGCTGCGCGACCGGCGCATGCTCTCGGCCGACGGGATCTTCATCGTCGTAGCGACGGTCGATGCCGAGGACGGCAGCTCGGTCGCGCCGCCCGAGATCATCTTCCGCGGCGTGCCGTTCCTGGAGGACACCGAGGCCGACGGGCTGCTCGACGAGTTGCGCGACGTGGTCGAGTCCTCACTCGCGGCAGCGGCCGAGGAGGGGGTGACCGAGCCGGTTCTGATCCAGCAGGACCTCCACGACGACATCGCCTCGTTCGTCTATGACCGGCTGCGCCGACGCCCTATGATCCTTCCGGTGGTGGTCGAGGTTTGAGCAGGGGTCGACCGGCGACCCCGCGCCGTCTCGCGGGCGTCGTCTGTGCCACGATCGTCTCGCTGGCCGCGGCGGGGCCGGCGCATGGGTCCGCGCCCTCGAGTCGCGTTGCTGCCACGCTTGCGGGCGCCGACGCCGCGGTGCCCCAGCTCGAGGCGACGCCGACGGTCGCCGTGCCCGGCGGCGGTGAGATCCTTCGCTTTCGCCAGCGTGTCGGCGGGCTGCCCGTCCTCGACTCCGAGGCGGTCGTCGCCGATCCGGCCCACGGCTCACCGGTGTTGGTCAGCGACAGCACCGCGCCCGGCGTCACGCCGCAGGACCCGGCTCGCGCCGTGCCCGCGTGCCCGCGCCGTAGGCGCCGCGATCGCCGCCGCCGGAGCCGAGCGCCTGCGCGCCCGCGCAGTGACGCGGCTCGGGATCGAACCACGCACCGGCAGGCTCGCATGGGAGGTGGTGCTTCCCGCTGCCGGCCCGGTCGCCGATCTGCTCGTGGTCCTCGACGCTCGCACCCTCGAGCCGCTACGGCGCCCGCGCGACCTGCTCTGGAACGCGACCGGCGCCGCGATGCTCTTCAACCCGACCCCGGTCACCACCCAAGGCGGCTACAGCGGCCTTCGCGACGCCAAGGACAAAGACTCGCCGCTGCTCACCAGCCTGCGCCTTCCGGTCTCGTTGCCGCGGATAACGAGCACGAAGGGATGTCTGACCGGCGTCTACGTCGATGCCCGCCTCGGCAAGAAGGCCGACCGGGTTTGCCGCGCGTACCTCGACTTCACCAGCCTGACCCGCGCGGACAATGCGTTTGAGGCGGTGATGGCGTATTTCCACGTCGACCGCACCCGCGCCTACGTGGACGGCCTCGGGCTCTCCGAGGCGCTGCGCTCGAAGCCGCAGAAGATCCGCGCCAACGCGATCCCCGAAGACAACTCGCTTCTACTCGACCGTCAGCCGCTCGATGACCCTGGGCGCCGGCGGTGTGGATGACGGCGAGGACGCCGACGTGATCGTCCACGAATATGGGCACTCGCTCCAGGACCAGGCGACTCCGGGCTTCGGCCGCTCGGTCGGGCGGTGGGTCGATGGGGGAGGGTTTCGGCGACTACCTCGCCGCGGCGATGTCGGCGCTGACGACGGGCGGCGACGCCAAGTTCGACACCTGCATCTTCGACTGGGACGCGGTTTCCTACTCGAACAGCGGCTGCGGGCGAAAGACGACGAAGTCGCTCAACCTGAAGCAGGCCGAGCGCCGCTGCTTGTTCGAGATCCACTGCATGGGCGAGGCCTGGTCGGGCGCTCTGTGGGAGCTCCGCGGCCTGCTCGGCAACGACCCCAAGGGACGTTCGATCGTCGACCGCGTGGTGCTCGAGTCCCACTTCATGCTCGACCCGCGCTCGGGCTTCCGCGACGGCGCCCGGGCACTGCTCGCCGCCGACGACCTGCTCTACGGCGGCGCGCACCGCGCCGCGCTCGAGGCCGAGATGGTCGAGCGCAGGTTCTGCAAGAGCGGCGGCTGCTAGCGAGCTGACGGGTTGGTGGTGTTCCGGCTCGGGGCGGGGTTCCGCTCGGGGCCTGGTGGCGTTCCGCTCGGGCCGGGGCGGGGCGCGAGGCGGGGTTCGGTCTTGCAGTGAGGGGAGGGAGTTGGGCTTGGCGCGGGGCGCTTTCGGTCGGCCTCGAGGTCAGCAAGCCTCGGCCTTTCGATGCCTCGCCGAGCTCTGACAGGCGGGTTGTTGCTCTATGACGACAACAACCTCGGCCTCGACGCCGAGGGACGGTTGAGGTCGGGGTTTGTGACCTGCGCTCGCACCCACACCCTCCCTCACTGCAAACGAACCCCGCCTCGCGCCCGGCGAGGGCCCGAGCGGAACGCCACCCGCCTCGATCTACCTGAAACGGGGAGGTTCCGCGGTACCGGCTGCCGCACGGGCGCGGCGCTCGGGCAAGAAAATGGCCCGCCGGGCTTCAGGGAGGGGGGAACCCGGCGGGCCTGATTGGCTCAGACTCAGAGGCTGGCCAACCTGCTGCCCGTCGAGGCCGGCGTCGGTGGTGACCTCGGCGGGCGGTGTCTCGTCCGATCGCCAAGACTATCCAGGAATGTAAACGGTCGCTAAAGCTTGGCGGCGCGGCGCGCATCCGCGCGACCGAACCTCATCGTGCCTTCGCCGGCTCAGACGTGAGCGTTCGCTCACCCAGCGGCAGCCGAACGGTAAAGCGCGCGCCGCCGCTCGGCGAGCGTCCGACCTCGACCCGCCCGCCGTGTGAGCTGGCGACGGCCTTGACGATCGCGAGTCCGAGCCCGGTGCCGGCGTCACTCGCGAGGTCCGCGGGACCGCCGCCGCGCACGAAGCGCGAGAAGATCTGATCGCCGATGCTCGTCGGGGATCCCGGGGCCGTCGTCGCAGACCTCGAGCACGGCCGTGGAGTCAGCCTTCCGCACCGAAGCCGAGACGACGGTACCCGGCGGCGTGTGCCGAACCGCGTTCTCGAGCAGGTTGAGCGCCAGCCGGTGCAGGTCGTCGGGATTGCCGTCGACCGGCACCGGGCCGTCGCTGTCGAGGACGAGCTCACGGCCGTCGGCGACCGGGCGAACCTCGGCGATCGCGGACTCCGCGATCTGCGCCAGATCACAGCCGCGCCGCGGTCCGGCGCGTCCCGCGTCGGCGCGCGCGAGCAGCAGCAGATCGGAGACCAGGCGGCGCATGCGGCGCGAAGAGCCCAGCGCCCCGGCGACGATCTCCGCCTCCTCCGCATCCGGAGCCGCGCTGGTCGAGCCGCGCTTCGAGCAGCTCGAGGTTGGCGAGGATGCTGGTCAGCGGCGTGCGCAGCTCGTGCGAGGCGTCGGCGACGAAGTCGCGCTGGGCCTGGATCATCTGCTCGCGCTCGGTTCGCGCCGCGTCGAGCTCGCGCAGCATCTGGTCGAGCGTCTTGCGCCAGCTCGGCGACCTCGTCCTCGGTTTCGGGCATCGGCAGGCGCAGCGAGGGGTCGCGGGTGGTTGCGATCTCGCGAGCCGCCGCCGTCAGCGAGGCGATCGGCCGCATCGCCCGTCCCGCGACCGCAAGCCCGGCGAGCGCGGCGAGCAGCGTGCCGCCGACCACGCCGCCGGCGAGCAGCAGCCAGAGGCGGTCGATCGTCTTGTCGAGCGAGGCGCGGGTCTCGGCGTACTGGACGTAGTACGTCTCGCCGAACTGGTTGGTGAAGATCTGTTGCGACGCGACCTCGTACGCGACCCACATCCGTGATCTCGAGGAGCGCAGGCGGGCCCGAGTCCGGGCGTCGGCGTACTCGGGGTACGGCCTGCCGGCGTCGTCGACGATCCGTACCTCGCCGTCGCCGGCCATCACGGCGCGCTCGAAGAAGTTGCGCCGGGTCGCCGAGCCGCGCTCTCGATCGCCAGCTGATTCGCGCGTTCCCTGAAGCTCGTCGTGGAAGTCGTTGCGCAGCCGGTCGGTCGCGAGCCGGCCGACGATCAGCGCGAAGCAGAGCAGGATCAGCAGCGTCAGCCCGGCCGAGATCCCTGCGATCCGCCAGCGCACGGGCCAGTGGCGAAACGGGGAGGTCAACGTGGCGCGCGAAGGACGTAGCCCGCACCGCGCTTGGTGTGCAGGAGGCGGGGCTCGCCGTCCTGCTCGAGCTTGCGCCGCAGGTTGGAGATGAAGACGTCGATCGTGTTCGTCATCGCCATCGGGTCGTATCCCCAGACCTCCTCGAGCAGGCGCTCGCGTGAGACCACCAGGCGCTCGTTGCGCATCAGGTACTCGAGCAGCTCGAACTCTCGGTTGGTGAGCTCGATCTGACGGTCGCCGCGGGCGACCTCGCGGGTGTCGGGGTTGAGCAGCAGGTCCGCGACCACGAGGGCGGCGCTGCCGCGGGGCGGGCGCCGGCGCATCAGAGCCCGGATCCGCGCGAGGAGCTCCTGGCGCTCGAACGGCTTCACCAGGTAGTCGTCGGCGCCGGAGTCGAGGCCCTCGACGCGATCGTCGAGGTCGGCGCGGGCGGTCAGGATCAGGATCGGCACGTCGGACTCGGCGCGCAGGCGACGGGCGACCTCGATCCCGTCGAGCCCCGGGAGGCCGAGGTCGAGGATGACGAGATCGGGGACGAACTCGTCGGCCGCGCGCAGCGCCTCGACCCCGTCGCCACAGCGAGCGCACCTCGTGGCCCTCCTGGCGCAGCGTGCGCCGGAGCACGTCGGTGATCGCCTCGTCGTCCTCGACCACGAGCACGCGGCCGGAGGGGGTCTGCTGGCTCTCGTTCATCACCACTCAGAGAGTAGAGCGGCCTGGCGCTCGAAAGCCGGATATTTACTGGGGATTTACGCCCGCGCAGGGGACCGCGCGCGGCCGTCGAAGTCCCAGGCACGGAGCGGGCGTCCGCTCGCCCCGCTGTGAGCATGATCTTCCCCTGGTCAAAGCCCCAGTCGCGTTCGAGGCGCCGGCCCGCGGCGCGCTCGCGGCCGAGCTCGCACCGCAAGCCGGCCAGCCGCAGGCGTCCCGACCCGCGGGACCTCGTCGAGGGCCTCGAGCAGCGCCACTACGACGTCATCGGTCTCGCGCTCGTCGCCTTCGGCGTCTATCTCGCCTTCGTCCTCTACATGGGTTGGGACGGCGGCAGGGTCGGCGGCTGGCTCGCCACCGGGCTCGAAAACGCCGCCGGCCGGGTCGCCTACGTGGTCCCGATCGCGCTCGTCGCCTGGGGCGGAGCGCTGATCTCCCGCCCGCTGCTCCGCGCGCCGAGCGCGCTCAACGCCGGCGGCATCCTCGTGATCGCGGGGCTGCTGCTCGCGTTCGCGGCGGAGACCGCCGGGCTCGGGCCCGAGCGGCCCGTCCGTCACGACTTCTTCGAGCAGCGGTTCATGACCGAGCACGGTGGGGCGGTCGGCGAAGCGCTCTACTGGGCCTCGACCAACCTCTTCCAGCGCCTCGGCGCCCACATCCTCGCCGTCCTGATGCTGCTCTCCGGCGCGCTGCTGCTCACCGGGACGACGGTGGCCGGCTTCATCGGCGCGACCGGCAGCGCGGTCCGCCGCGCCGGAACCGGGACCCGCGAGGTCGCCCGCACCGTGCGCGCCCAGCGCTCGCCGGGGGCCGCCGATCCGTGGGGCGAGGGGCCCGGCGACGAGATCGCGATCACGCGCGCAGCCGAGACCGAGCCGTTTGCGACCGAGCCGATCACCTCCGAGCTCGACGACGAGGCGGAAACGGTCGCGACGTGCGCGAGCAGGCGGACTGGGAGGGTGGTGAGGCCGAGGACGTCGATGAGCCGGCGGCGGAGAGCGTGCAGCAGGCAGAGGAGCCGGCCCGAGGCCGCTGCGGATCTCGGCACGACGCCGATGGGCGAAAGGCGCCAACGCCACGGCGTCACCGCGTCCGACGAGATCGCACTACCGCCCGCCGCCCACGAAGGCGCTCGAGCGCGGCAAGGCCGACCCCGGGCCCGACACGCGCGACCGTGAGGCGACGGCGAAGGCGCTGCTCGAGTCGCTGCGCCACTTCGGCGTCGAGGCGCGCCTGCTCGGCACCGTCAGCGGCCCCCATGTGAGTCGTTACGAGCTTCAGCTCGCGCCGGGGACCAAGGTCTCGAAGGTCGCCCAGCTCAAGGACGATCTCGCCTACGCGCTCGCCTCGACCGACATCCGCATCCTGGCGCCGATCCCGGGAAAGAAGGCGGTCGGGGTCGAGGTTCCGAACAGCCGCCGGCGCCTGGTCCGCCTCGGCGACATCTACGGGGGGCGGACGAGGGCCGCCTCGCCGCTGTTCGCCTGGCTCGGCAAGGATGTCTCGGGCCAGGCGGTCAGCGCCGACCTGGCCCAGATGCCGCACGTGCTGGTTGCCGGGACCACCGGCTCGGGCAAGTCGGGCTGCATCAACGCGATCCTGACCTCGATCCTCATGCACGCGTCCCCGAACGAGGTCAGGCTCGTGCTCGTCGACCCCAAGCGGGTCGAGCTCAACCACTACGAGCGGCTTCCGCACCTGCTCACCCCCGTGGTCACCAACCCGCGCCTGGCGGCGAACGTGCTCGCCAACCTGATCGGCGAGATGGAGAGCCGCTACGCGGTCATGAGCGAGGCGCGGGCCCGCAACCTGGTCGAGCTCAACCGCGCCCGCCGCAAGGCCGGCCAGGCGCCCCTGCCGCACGTCCTCTGCGTGATCGACGAGCTTGCCGACCTGATGATGGTCGCGCCGGCCGAGGTCGAGGACTCGATCATCCGCCTCGCACAGAAGGCGCGCGCGATCGGGATCCACCTCGTGCTCGCGACGCAGCGGCCGTCCACCGACGTGATCACCGGCACGATCAAGGTCAACATCCCGTCCCGGATCGCGTTCGCGGTCGCCTCACAGGTCGACTCGCGGGTGATCCTCGACCAGGGCGGGGCGGAGACGCTGCTCGGCCAGGGGGACATGCTCTTCCGCCCGGTGGGCACCTCGAAGATGAATCGGATCCAGGGTGCGTTCGTGACCGAGGACGAGATCGCCCGCATCTGCGGCCACTGGGCCAAGCAGGGCGAGCCCGAGTTCGACGAGGAGCTGCTCGAGGCCAAGGAACCCGAGATCGAGGAGGGGGCCGAGGGGGAGTTCTCACCCGATCAGGACGACCTGCTCGCCGACGCGGCGCGGATCGTGGTCGAGTCCGAGACGGCGTCGGTGTCGATGATCCAGCGGCGCCTGAGGGTCGGCTACACCCGGGCCGGACGGCTGATCGACATGCTCGAGCGCCGCGGGATCATCTCCGGGTACGAGGGCTCCAAGCCGCGCCAGGTGCTCGTATCGCAGTCCGAGCTGCCGCGCCTGCTCGATCGGTTCGCGAGTGGGATTGTCGACGATGCAGAGCAGGGAGCCGGCACCGACACCGAGCTCGAGCCGGTCGAGAGCTAATCGGCTTTACGCCATCCGTCCAGCACAGATGTCCACCGCGCGCGCACGGGCGCGCGCGATCGGGCCTCTGTCCCGATGGTCCTGAAGAGGGTTGAGGATCGAAGGGGAGGCACGCATGAACAGCTCACGCACACCGCGGCAGCCGGCGACGATGGTCATCGCCGTGATCGCACTGGTCGCAGCGCTGGGCGGCACCGCGGCCGCGACCGGCTGGCACCACGTCCGCTTCCCGGTCGAGTCCTTCCACCGCGTCGGCGCAGCGGGTCAGCCGGCCTACGGGAACGGTGGCCAGGGTGACTGCGTCTGGAGCGAGCTGCGGCCCGCCTCGGCGCTGGTCACCGGGCTCAACCCGGCGGGCTTCTACAAGGACCCGTTCGGCGAGGTCCATCTGGTCGGTGTGATCGAGCAGTCCAACGGCCCCGGAGGCGATGGCGGCTGCGGCGGTCCGGACCTGCTCGAGGACTCCGTCGCATTCATCCTGCCGCGCGGGTACCGGCCCGAGAACGCCGAGCTCTCGGGCGACGCGGGCGCGCAGCTGATCGTCCCCGACGAGGGCGCGACGCTGCAGGGCGTCGCGGTCCCGGCCGGGGCGGTGATCCCGCTCACGGGCACGACGATCCTCGACGGGGTCACGTTCCGGGCCGCGGGCTCCGGCACGAGGCCGATCGAGACCGACGCTCAGCCGCGGCTCCGTTCGCTGCGCGCGCTCCGCCGGGCGCTGGACTAGCAGCGGCTGGAAGAGCCCGTGCCCTAGCGCTCGGGGGCTTCGTCGGTGCCGCCCGCGAGAATAGGCGGCGATGAGCTCCGACCGAACCGGCGAGATGCAGATCGGCAAGCTGCTCAAGGAGGCGCGCGGGCGCGCCGGCCTCGACATGCGCACGGTCGAGGAGCGGACCAAGATCCGGACCAAGTACCTGCGGGCGCTCGAGGGCGAAGAATGGGACGCGCTGCCGAGCCCGGCCTATGCCAAGGGCTTCCTGCGCACCTACGCGGAGCTCCTCGGGCTCGACGGCGAAGCGGTCACCGACGCGTACCGCCGGCAGGTGGAGCGCGGCGACAGCGAGACCGCATATCCGCTCGGCGACCAGGTACTCGAGCGGCGGCGGCGTCCCGGCGAGCAGGGATCGAGCCCGCGTCTGGCGGTCGTAATCGTGCTCACGGTCGTCGCGGCGGTCGGTGTCCTGCTGCTGATCGGGCTCACGGGCGACGACGACGAGGGCCGCTCGACTCCTCGAGCGGGCGGATCGACCGACGGCGGCGAGCGCGACGGCCATGGGGCGGCCGCGGTGGGAACGGTCACACTCGGACTCTCGATCCGCGAGCCGGTTGAGATCTGCCTCCTCGGTGGCGGGGGAGGGGCGCTGATCGACGGTCAGGTGCTGGCCGCGGGCACCGAAGACTCCTATGAGCGACGGCGCTTCGAGCTCCGATTCCCGAAGGGCTTCGCCGGCGATCAGCTCAGGCTCGAGCTGGACGGCCGCAGGCGCCTGCTGCCGAAGGCCGACGGGCCGGCTTCCTACGAGATCGTCGCCCCGCAGCGGGTCACGCCGGGCCCAGCGCCGGGGAAGGATTGTCCGTGATATGAGCGTGCGAGCCGGCATCCTCGTCACCGGCACCGAGGTGATCACCGCGCGGATCACCGATCGCAACGGGCCGTGGATCTCGGAGCAGCTTGCCGGCCTCGGCGTGGAGGTCGCGCAGATCCTCGTCGTCGGCGACCGGCCCGACGACCTCGAGGCGGGGCTGACGTTCATGGCGGCGGAGGGCTGTGACCTGATCGTCACCAGCGGCGGGCTTGGGCCCACCGCAGACGACCTGACGGCCGAGATCGTCGCGCGGTTCGCCGGGGTCGAGATGGAGCTCGACGAGAGCATGGAGGACAAGATCGCCGCGATCCTCGCCGGCTTTGCGCGCACGCTGCGCTTCGATCCCGAGGCGCTTCGGGTCGCGAACCGAAAGCAGGCGATGGTCCCTAAAGGCGCCGAGACGATCGACCCGGCCGGAACGGCTCCCGGGTTGGTGGTCGCCGTCGACGACGGCCCGACCGTGATCGTGCTTCCAGGGCCGCCGCGCGAGCTGCACTCGATGTGGTCGGCGGCGATCGCGACCGAGGGCGCGCAGTCGGTGCTCGCTCGTGCCGAGCCGTACCGGACGCAGACGGTCCGGCTGTTCGGCATCCCCGAGTCCGAGATCGCACAGTCGTTGCGCGAGATCGAGTCCGAGACCGATCTCTCGTCGCTCGAGATCACCACCTGCCTGCGCCGGGGCGAGCTCGAGGTCGAGATCCGCCACCGGCCCGGCGCCGACGCCGCCCGCGAGGCGCTCGTCGCCGGGATCATCGACCGTCACGATCGCTTCGCCTTCAGCGCCGACGGCTCGACGATCGACGAGCAGGTCGCAGCGCTGCTCCGCGAGCGACGCACGATCGCGCTCGCCGAGTCGTGCACGGCGGGGCTGCTTGCGGCCCGCCTCGCCGAGCCTCCCGGCGCGTCCGCGTACCTCGCCGGCGGCGTGGTCTCGTACTCGAACGCGTCGAAGGTCGAACTGCTCGGCGTGCCGGCGGAGCTGATCGAGGAGCACGGAGCGGTGTCGCCGCAGGTCGCCGAGGCGATGGCAGACGGTGCGATCGCGCGCTTCGGCGCCGACCTCGGGGTCGGGATCACCGGCATCGCCGGGCCCGACGGGGGGACCGAGGCGAAGCCGGTCGGATACGTCTGCATCTGCGTCAAGGTGCCCGATGGGCCGTTGATCGCCCGCGACCCGGTGATCCCCGGCGACCGGGTCGAGATCAAGGACCGCGCGTGCACGCTGGCGCTGCACCTGATCCGGCGCCTGCTGCGCGGCGAGGACTTCCCGCTCTAGGCACGACCGCAGGCGGCTCGACGACGCGGACACGAAGTCGGCACGAACCGCGCGCGTTTTGCGCCGGATCGGCGCGTAGCGTGGTCGGCGATCGCCAAGGAACGCCTCAAATCCCCCCGGGCGCGGTTGTTCGTCGCGCTCGACCTCCCCGACGCGGTCCGAGACGGGCTCGCCGCCTGGCAGGCGCGGGCGCTCGCCGACCCGGCGCTGCGGCCGATGCGGCCGGAGGCCCTCCACGTGACGCTGTGCTTTCTCTCCTACCACCCCGAGCGGGCGATTCCGCGGATCGAGCACCTCGTCGCGTCGTCGCCGGCAAGGCCGGTCGAGTTGCGCTTCGACGCCGAGCCCGTACCGGTGCCGAAGGGCAGGCCGCGGCTATACGCGGTCGGCACACCCAGCGAGGCCGCGGTCGCGCTCCAGGCCGAGCTCTCGGATGCGCTCGCGGCGGAACGCTTCTACGAGCCCGAGAAGCGGCGCTTCTGGCCGCACCTGACCGTCGCCAGGGTGCGCTCCGAGCGCTTGCCCCCGGGACGCGGCGAGCGCCGCGGACGGGGCCGCCCGCGGCGCGTCTCCGAGCCACCCGCGGCGCTTCCGACGGCGCTCTGTGAGCCCTTCGGAGCCGTCCGGGTGGCGCTCTACCGTTCGAACCTGAAGCCCCAGGGTGCCGAGTACGTGCGCCTCGGTGGCGTTGACTTGCGGTCCCCCTAGGGACAGAAGAGGTGATCAAAGCGATGGCAGAGGCAAAGAAGGCGGACCTGAAGGCGGCCGACAAGGAGGCCCAGGCAAAGACCGCGGCGCTCGACGCGGCGGTGAAGCAGATCGAGAAGGACTTCGGCGCTGGCTCGGTGATGAAGCTCGGCGACAAGACCGCGGTCGCGGTCGAGGCGATCCCGACCGGCGCGCTGGCGCTCGACCTCGCGCTCGGGATCGGCGGTGTCCCGCGCGGGCGGATCGTCGAGATATTTGGCCCTGAGTCCTCGGGCAAGACGACGCTCGTCTACCACATCATCGCCGAGGCCCAGGCCCGCGGAGGCGTGTGCGCGTTCGTCGACGCCGAGCACGCGCTCGACCCGATTTACGCGAAGCGGATCGGCGTCGACACCGACGAGTTGCTGGTCTCCCAGCCCGACTACGGCGAGCAGGCGCTCGAGATCGTCGACGTGCTGGTGCGCTCGGGCGCCGTCGACGTGGTCGCGGTCGATTCGGTCGCCGCGCTGACCCCGCGGGTCGAGCTCGAGGGGCAGATGGGAGAGCAGACGGTCGGCCTCCAGGCGCGGCTGATGTCACAGGCGCTGCGCAAGCTCGCCGGCAACCTCAACCGGGCGAAGACCGTCTGCCTGTTCACGAACCAGATCCGGGAGAAGATCGGGGTGATGTTTGGAAGCCCCGAGACCCAGCCGGGCGGCCGGGCGCTGAAGTTCTACTGCTCGCAGCGGCTCGACATGCGCCGGATCGAGACCCTGAAGGAGGGCACCGAAGCGGTCGGCAACCGGGTCCGGGTGAAGGTGGTCAAGAACAAGGTCGCGGCGCCGTTCCGTCAGGCCGAGTTCGACATCGAGTACGGCGCCGGGATCTCGCACGAGGGCGGTCTGCTCGACCTCGCGCTCGAGGAGGACCTGATCCAGAAGTCGGGATCGTTCTTCTCCTATGGCGAGTTGCGCCTCGGCCAGGGCCGCAACAACACCAAGCAGTACCTGGCCGAGAACCCCGAGCTCGCGGCCGAGATCGAGACGAAGCTGTTCGCCAGCCTCGGCGTCGATCGCGCTCCGACGCCGCCGCGCGCCGTCCCCGACGCGGGGCCCACCGAGGCCTCCGCCGAGGCGCCACCGGCGGCAGAGGACGCGAAGGAGCCGGAGCGCAAGGCGGCCTGAGGGGCGGCCGGGGCGCGACATGGACGAGTCGCCGGAGCCCGGCCCGGAGCGCGAGGATGCGTTTGCGCGGGCGGTCGAGGCGCTCGCGCACAAAGAGCGGACCGCAGCCGAGCTCGGCGCCTGGCTCGCCGAGCGGGGCTATCCGCTCACAGAGATCGAGGACGCGGTCGACCGGCTGATCGCCGCCGGGGCGCTCGACGACGAGCGCTTCGCGCAGCGCTTCGCGGCCGACAAGCGCGAGCTGCGGGGCTGGGGACCGGACCGCATCCGCGCGGCGCTGGTCAGACGCGGGCTGGCGCCGGGACTGATCGATGCCGCGCTCGCGGGCGAGGGCGACGCCGAGCAGCTCGAGCGGGCGATCGGGCTGCTCGAACGCCGCGCCCGGCCGGCGACCGACGAGCCCTCGCGCGCCAGTGCCCTCGCCTACCTCGCCCGCCGCGGCTATGACTCCGACCTCGCCTACGAGGCCGTGCGCGGCTTCGAGCGCCGCGCCGCCTGAGAGCGACGCTGCAAGTCACGGAACGCTTGCGATCGGCACCTTGCCGGGCTACGATCACCTTGCGGCAGATGCCGCCTGAAGTAGCGATTGGCAAGCTGAAACCGAGAATTCTTACCGTGAGCACCACAGGGGAGAGGTTGGCTCCGCCGGCGTAGGGACGCCGGAAGCGAAAGCGCGCGCGCCTTCCCCGGCGCGCCAAGACAGCAGCCAGACGCGCTTCGGCGGCGTGGTCGCGGCGGTCCCGACGGATCGCCGGATACGGACACGCGACGCCGGCTCGGGTCCACCGAGCCGGGGAGAGGAAGCGATGGGTCAACGCGCGCTCTGGCTACCGTGGCGGCGCGACCGCGCCACCGAACCGGCCGAGCGCCCAGTCGCGACCGACGGTGCCGGCCCGGTCGCGACACCGGCTGTCACCCAGGCCCCGGCGGCGCCCCAGGCCCCGGCGGACGAGCTCCAGGCTCGGCGCGAGGAGATCGCGCGAATGGAGGAGCGCGCCCTGCGCGACGTCGAGTCCCTCGCGGTGCAGCAGGCCGACGTCGAGCGTCGAACCCAGGCGCTCGAGGACCGCGAGCGGAACCTCGCGGTCGCGACCGAGGAGCTCAAGCAGGCGAAGCGGGTCCAGCGCCGCGAGCTCGAACGCCTCTCGAGCCTGAGCGCCGCCCAGGCCAAGCAGATGCTGCTCGCCGAGGTCGAGGACGAGGCACAACACCAGGCGGGGCTGCGCCTGCAGCAGGTGGAGGAGGAGACCAGGGCGGAGGCCGAGCGCCGCGCCCGCAACATCCTCTCCGTCGCTATGGCGAGGCTTGCCGCCAAGCACTCGAGCGAATCCACGACCCGGCTCGTCGAGCTGCCCAACGACGAGATGAAGGGCCGGATCATCGGCCGCGACGGGCGCAACATCCGAGCACTCGAGAAGCTCACCGGGGTTGACGTGATCATCGACGAGACGCCCTCGGCGGTCGTCCTCTCGAGCTTCGACGGGGTTCGCCGCGAGGTCGCCCGGATCACGCTCGAGCGCCTGATCGCCGACGGGCGCATCCACCCGGCGCTGATCGAGGAGACGTACGAGCACGTCCGCGAGGAGACCGACGCCCGGATCATCGAGGAGGGCGAGAAGGCGGCGCTCGAGGCGCGCGTCAGCGGCCTCGACCCCGAGCTCGCCCGCCTGCTCGGCCAGCTTCGCTTCCGCACCAGCTTCGGCCAGAACGTGCTCGACCACCTGGTCGAGTGCTCACACCTGGCGGCGCTGATGGCGGAGGAGCTCGGCGCCTCGGTGGAGACCGCGCGGCGAGCCTCGCTGCTGCACGACATCGGCAAGGCGGTCACGCACGAGGTCGAGGGCCCGCACGCGCTCGTCGGCGGCAAGATCGCCCGCCGCAGGGGCGAGTCCGAGGCGGTCGCGCACGGGATCGAGGCCCACCACAACGAGGTCGAGCCGCGAACGGTCGAGGCGGTGATCGTGCAGGCTGCCGACGCGGTCTCCGGCGCCCGCCCCGGCGCTCGCGGCGACGCGCTGGAGCAGTACGTCGGACGGCTGCGCGACCTCGAGGAGATCGCCATGCGCCAGCAGGGCGTCGAGCGGGTATTCGCGATGCGCGCAGGCCGCGAGATCCGGGTCGTGGTCGACCCGGGCGAGGTCGACGACGAGCGCGCGGCGCTGATCTCGCACGAGATCGCGGCCGCGGTCGAGAAGGAGATGGAGTACCCCGGGCGGATCAAGATCACCGTGATCCGGGAGAGCCGGGCGACCTCGTTCGCCACCTGACGGCGCGCCTCGCGATCGGCGCCCAGCGAGCGGGCGACTGCGCATCCGCCGCCGATAGGATCACGGCCGCATGAACGAGACCCTCTTCTACGTGCTCGGAATCGCCTTGGTGGTCGTCGCATTGGTGCTCTCGGCGCTCGGCCTGCGCGAAGAGAAGTTCCCCGCCTCGAAGGGCCTGCTGGCCGCGATCGCCGTCGCAGTCGCGGCGCTCGTCGTCGCCACGGCCTCGTTCGCGTGGCTGAACGCCGAAGACGAGCAGGAGCACCGCGAGGCCGAGCTCGCCGCCGACGCGGGAGGAGAACCTCGAGGCCGGCAACGAGGCCGAGGCCGGCGAGGAAGGTGCGGATCTGTCCGGCGAGACGACGACCACGACCGAAGAGACGACGACCGCCGAGGAGACGACGACCACGACGCCGGCGCTCGACGGGGCCCAGATCTTCACCGACGCAGGCTGCGCGGCCTGCCACACCTTCGCCGCGGCCGGCTCCACCGCGACCACCGGCCCCGATCTCGACGCCGCGCTCAAGGGACCCGAGTCGCCGGAGTTCATCGAGACCTCGATCGTCGACCCGAACGCGCAGGATCGCCAAGGGCTTTCCGCCCGACGTGATGCCACAGGACGTTCGGCCGACCAGCTCACCCCCGAGGAGCTCGCCGCGCTGGTCGAGTACCTGAGCACCAACGCCGGCAAGGGCCGGCGCCAGCGACCGAGCGCCAGGTACCACGCTATGGAGGGCACTCCTGGGACCGTCTCGCCTAGCGCGCCTAAGATCTCAGAGCCCGTGGTGGGGCCACTCGGGCACGCGTCCCTGCTTGAAGGCGCTGGCCCCGATCGCGTGCGAGTCGTCGCGCCAGAACATCGACAGGTGCGGCCTCGGCCTCCTGGCGCAGCGCTCCTCGTAGGTGCGCCCGACGTTGCGGATCATCGTCTCCTTGTCGGTGCGGATCGCTCCCTGCGGCAGCGCCGCGATCTCGTGCGCCAGCTCCAGCGCCCGCTCGAGCGCCTTGCCCTCGGCCACGACCTCGTTCGCGAGCCCGATCCGCAGCGCCTCCTCGGCGTCGACCGCGCGCCCGGTGATGATCAGCTCGATCGCCTTCGCCCAGCCGACGACGAGCGGCAGCCGGACGGTCATCCCGTCGCCGGCGACGATGTTCCAGCGCCGCTCGAGAGCGCCGAAGACCGCGTTGCGGGCGACGATCCGGATGTCGGCGAGCAGCGCGTTCTCGAGCCCGGCCGCGACCGCCCAGCCGTTGACGGCCGCGATCACCGGCTTGAACACGTCGGCGCGACGCGTGTAGCCGCAGACGCCGGCGGAGTTGTGGATGTGGGTGCGGTACTCGTCCCAGTCGGGCCGGGGCCAGTCGGCGGCGTCCTGGAGGTCCCAGCCGGCGCAGAACGCGTCGCCGGCGCCGGTGATCACGAGCACGAAGGCATCGGGGTCGTCGCGAAACCGCCGCCACGCGTGGTGCAGCTCGGTGTTCATCTCGCGCGAGACCGCGTTTCGCTCTCGGGACGGTCGTAGGTGAGCACGGCGACGTGGTCGTCGAGCTCGTACTTGAGGGTCCGGTACTCCATTCGTCCTCCTAAGATTGCGCTCGTGGAGCAGAAGCGCTACCACGTCACCACCTTCGGGTGCCAGATGAACGAGCACGACTCCGAGCGGATGCGGGGGATGCTCGAGTCGCTCGGCTACGAGGAGGCGCCCGAGCGCGCCGACGCCGACCTGATCCTCTTCAACACCTGCTCGATCCGCGAGTCGGCCGACAACCGCTTCATCGCCCACCTGGGCGAGGCGAAGCGGCTCAAGTCCGAGGACCCCGAGCGGGTCGTCGGCGTCGGCGGCTGCTGGGCGCAGTCGGTCAAGGACGAGGTCTTCGAGCGCTTCCCGTTCGTCGACGTCGCCTTCGGCCCGGGGCAGATCCACCGGCTGGCCGAGTTCCTCGACCTCCGACTCGCTCGAGCGCCCAGGGCTACTTCGAGTTCGAGGACTTCTCCGGGCACCTGCCGATGAAGCGCGAGCGCGAGTTCCAGGCCTGGCTGCAGATCTCGCAGGGCTGCAACTGCGTCTGCTCCTACTGCATCGTGCCCTCGACCCGCGGGCGCGAGGTGAGCCGCGACCCGGCCGAGCTGATCGCCGAGGTCGAGCGGCTCGCCGCCGACGGCGTCCGCGAGGTGACCCTGCTGGGCCAGAACGTCAACAGCTACGGCCGCGACCTGCCGCAGCGAGGCGCGGATCACGTTCGCCGAGCTGCTGGCGCGCGTCGACGCCGTCGAGGGGATCGAGCGGATCCGCTACACGAGCCCGCACCCCAAGGACATGCGCGAGGACGTGATCCGCGCCCACGCCGAGCTGCCGGCGCTCTGCGAGCACATCCACCTGCCGCTGCAGTCGGGCTCGAGCCGGATCCTGAAGGCGATGCGCCGCACCTACGACCGCCGAGCGCTACCTCGACCGGGTCGCGCTGATCCGCGAGCACGTGCCCGGACTGCGCGCTGACCACCGACATCATCGTCGGCTTCCCCGGCGAGACCGAGGACGACTTCGCCGCAGACGCTCGAGGTCGTCGACGAGGTCGGCTACGACGGCGCCTTCACGTTCATCTTCTCGCCCCGGCGCGGCACCGAGGCGGCGACGCTGGACGACCAGGTCCCGCACGCGGTCAAGCGGGAGCGCATGGAGCGCCTGGTCGAGCTGGTCCAGCGCCGCGCCCGCGAGCGCGCGCAGCGCTTCGTCGGCCGGACGATGGAGGTGCTGGTCGAGGGGCCGAGCCGCACCGACCCGAGCCGCCTGCGCGGCCGCACGCGCCACAACAAGGCGGTCAACTTCGAGGGCACCGGCGCAGCCCGGCGAGCTGGTCGAGGTCGAGATCACCGCGGCGACCTCGACGACGCTGACCGGGCACGAGCGGCTGCTCAGCCGCGTCGCCTGAGCGCCGGCGTGCGGAGTCCTCGCGATCTTCGGCCCGACCGCGGTCGGCAAGACCGGGTGTCGCGATCGAGCTCGCCGAGCTGCTGCGCGAGCGGGGCGAGGACCCGGTCGCGGTCTCCTGCGACGCGATCCAGGTCTACCGAGGGGCTCGAGATCCTCAGCGGCGCGGCGACGCGCGGAGCGAGCGGGCGCGGCTCGAGCACCGCCTGCTCGGATTCGTGCCGTCGACGAGGAGTTCTCGGCCGGCCGCTTCGCCGACCTGGCCCATCGCCGAGATCGACGGGCTGCTCGCCGAGGGCCGCCGGCCGATCGTCGTCGGCGGCACCGGCCTCTACCTGCGCGCGGCGCTCGCCGAGCTCGAGCTGCGCCCGCCGGTGCCGGCCGAGGTCCGCGCGCAGGTCGAGCGCGAGATCGCCGAGCGCGGGCCGGAGGCCCTGCACGCGGAGCTCGCGCCCGAGCTCGCCTCGGGCGTCCACCCGAACGACCGCAAGCGGATCGCGAGGCTGACCGAGCTCACGCGGCTCGGCATCGCCCCGCATGCCTCCAGCGACGGGCTCTGGACCGCGAGAGCTGCGGCACCCGACGCTGCTCGTCGGGCTCGACGTCGAGCGCGCGAGCTCGACCGGCGGATCGACGCCCGGGTCGAGGCGATGGTCGCCGCGGGCGCCGAGGAGGAGGTCGCGCGCGGCCGACGCGGCGGGCGCCTCGCGCACCGCCCGCGCGGCGATCGGCTTCGAGGAGCTGCTCGCCGGCGACCTCGAGGCGATGAAGCGCGCCCAGCGCGCGCTACGCCCGCCGCCAGCTCACCTGGATGCGGAGGATGCGCGGGGTCGAGCGTGATCGACCGCACGCGGCCGCGCCGACGCCGAAGTCGCGGCCGAGATCGTCGCCGCTCGCTCGACGGCTAGGCTGCGCCGCGATGCGGTTCGAGAAGTGGCAGGCGCTGGGCAACGACTACGTGATCGTCGAGGCCGACGGCGCTGCCCGTGGGAGCTGACGCGCGGAGCGGATCCGGCGGATCTGCGAGCCGCACTTCGGGGTCGGCTCCGACGGGATCCTGCTGCTCTCGCGGATCGACGACGACCGCCGATCGTCGCCGAGCTGCGGATCTTCAACCCCGACGGCTCCGAGGCCGAGCTCTCGGGCAACGGCGCCCGCGAGGCGGTGCTCTACCTGCGCGCCGCGCGGCTGGACCGAGGCCGACACCTTCACGATCCTGACCAAGGCCGGGCCAGGTGACGCCGACGATCACCGGCGCCGCACGACGGTCTCGATGGCGATCGGGCGCGCCTCGACCGACCTCGCCGGACTACCCCGGCGGCCCGGCGGACGGCACCGGCACGCTCGACGCTCGCGCGGGCGCGAGTGGGCGTTCCAGCACGTCGCGATCGGCAACCCGCAGTGCGTGATCGAGGTCGGCGACGAGGTCGAGGAGCTCGACCTGGCAGCGATCGGCCCGGCGATCGAGTCGAGCACGAGCTGTTCCCGCAACCGCACCAACGTCTCGTTCACCAGCGTCGAGGCGGTCGACCGTCCGCGCGCGGATCTTCGAGCGCGGGGTGGGGGAGACGCTCTCCTCGGGCACCGGCGCCAGCGGCGCCGCGGTCGCCGCGTTCCTCGGCGGCGCCGCAGAGCCCGATCACGGTCGAGCTCGACGGCGGCGAGCTCGAGGTCGAGATCAGCGACGAGCTCGACGTGACGCCTGACCGGCTGGGCCGAGCCGGTCTACGCCGGCGAGCTCTCGCCGGAGCTGGTGCGGTCGCTCGCCGAGCTGCTGACGCGGTAGGCTGAGCGCTCCAGCCGCAGCGCCCGCAGCCGCCGCGATGGCATTGACCGACCCCTCCAAGCGGCTCGAGGCGATCCCGCCCTACATGTTCGCCGAGCTCGAGCGCAAGGTCGCCGACAAGCGCGCGGCCGGCATCGACGTGATCAGCCTCGGGATCGGCGACCCCGACACGCCGACCTACCCGCACATCGTCGAGGCGATGCAGGAGGCGGTCGCCGACCCGGGCGACGCACCAGTACCCGTCGAACCGCGGCCGGGCCGAGTTCCGCGAGGCGTTCGCGCGCTTCTACGAGAGCCGCTTCGGGGTCGAGATCGACCCCGAGACCGAGGTGATCCCGGCGATCGGCGCCAAGGAGTGCATCTACAACCTCTGCTTCGCCTTCCTCGACCCCGGCGACGTCGCGCTCGCCTCCGACCCCGGCTACCCGGTCTACACCGGCGGGCCGATCCTCGCCGGCGCCGAGGCGGTGCTGCTGCCGCTGCGGCCCGAGCTCGGCTTCGCGCCCGACCTCGACGCGATCGCCAGCCGACGACGCTCGAGCGCGCGCGGCTGATGTTCCTCAACTACCCGAACAACCCGACCGGCGCGGTCGTCCCCGACGGGCTTCTTCGAGCGCGTGGTCGAGCTTCGCCCGCGAGCACGAGATCCTCGTCGTCCACGACAACGCCTACTCGGAGACGACCTACGACGGCTACGTCGCGCCGAGCTTCCTCGCCACGCCCGGGCGCGAAGGAGGTCGGGGTCGAGGTCTTCTCGCTCTCGAAGGGCTTCAACATGACCGGCTGGCGCTGCGCGGCGATCCTCGGCAACGCCGACGGCGATCGCAGACCTACTGGCGGCTGAAGACGAACGTCGACTCGGGCCTGTTCGAGGCGGTGCAGCTCGCCGGCGCCGCGGCGCTCGACGGCCCGCGCGGCGCGGTCGAGCGAGATGAACGACGATCTACGCAGCGCCGCCGCGACCTCGTCGTCGCGGCGCTGCGCGAGATCGGCGTCGAGGTCGACGCCGCCGAAGGGGACGATCTACGTCTGGGCGCCGGTCCCCGAGGGCCACACCTCGACCTCGTTCGCCGAGCTGGTGCTCGAGGAGGCGGCGGTGGTCGTCTCGCCGGGCTCGATGTACGGGCCCAGCGGCGAGGGCTTCTTCCGGATCTCGCTGACGACGCCCGACGAGCGCATCGCCGAGGCGGTCGAGCGGATGCGCGAGCACCTCGCCTGAGCGATGGTCGACGGGCGTCGCCGCGCGCGATCTCACTCGCCGTTCGAGGAGCGCTACGGCTTCAGCCGCGCGATCAGGGTCGGCGACCGGGTGCTCGTCGCCGGGACGGCGCCGATCTGGCCGGACGGCTCCTGCGACCCCGATCCAGACGTCCAGGCGCGGCGCTGCTGCGAGATCATCGTCGCGGCGCTCGACGAGCTCGGCGCGGCGCCCAGGGACATCGTGCGGACGCGAATGTTCGTCACGGATGCGGGCGTCGCCGACGCCGTCGGAGCCGTGCACCGCGAGTTCTTCGGCGACGCCGCTCCGGCGGCGACGATGGTCGTGGTTGCAGGGCTTTTGGACGAGCGCTGGGTGGTCGAGATCGAGGCCGAGGCGCAGATCGGCTGACGTAGCGATCGTCACGAGCCGGGGAAGGACTGCAACCTTTGCCCGGCAAATCTGTTAGTAAGTCCTAATCCAGAGGAAGGGCTTCTCCCGCGGGAACCGTTGGGGGGGAGATTCAAGGCCTTCCTAACACTTACCGATTCGATAACCAGTGACCACCTTGGGGATAGCGCTCGCGCTCGCCTGCGCCGCGATGGCGAACCTGGGCATGCTCTGCAAGCACCGCGGAGCCTGCGAATCGCCAGAGATCCGGCTCAGCAGCCCGTGGCGGAGTGCCAAGGCGCTGTTTCAATCGCGCTGGTGGACGATCGGCTTCGCGGTCGCCAGCGGCGCCTGGGTGCTGCATGTCGCCGCGATGGCGGTTGCGCCGCTCTCGCTCGTTCAGGCCGTGATCGCCGGCGGGCTGGTGTTGATCGCCTATCCGGCCACCCGCTACTTCGGCCATACGCTCACCGGCCGCGAGTGGGCCGGCCTCGGGCTCGCGGCCGCCGGGCTCGCGTTCCTGGCGCTCACAGTGCCGCACGCACAGGAGAGCGAGGGCTACTCGATCGCCACCATCGTCGCCTTCGAGACGGTGATGATCGGCGCCGGCTGCGCGCTCTTTGCCTCCGGCGCGCTTCGCCGCGGCTCGATCTGCCACGGCGTCATCCTCGGCCTCTCATCCGGCCTGCTGATCGGTGTCTCCAACGTCGCGATCAAGGCCCTCACCGAGGGCATGGACGCCGGCCTGACCGGCCTGCTCAGCCCCTGGACGGCGGTCGCCGTGATCGGGGGGCTCGGCGCCTTCTTCGCGCTCGCGCGCGGGATGCAGCTCGGAGAGGCAATCCCGGTGATCGCCACGGCCTCGGTCGCCTCCAACTGCGCCGCGATCCTCGGCGGAGTGGTGGTCTTCGGCGATCCGATCGGCTCCGACGTCCTCGAGGGCCTCGCAAGGGGCCTCGCATTCGCCGCCGTGATCGCCGCCGCGGCGCTGGTGCCACAGCCGCGCCTCAAGCCCGCGGGCGTCTAGGACGAACCCTGCCACAGCTGGGTGCGCGCCCGGTGTCGAGAGTGCAATCTGCCCCGCCAGACGGGGAAAATCGCAGTCTCGACCGCACGTGAGCGGACGAGTTAGGGGGCCGGCAGCTTGCCCTCGGCCTCGAGCATGTCTCGAAGTCCGGTCTCGAGCCCGCGGGGCGAGTAGCCGAGCTCGGCCATCGCCTTGTCGTGCTTGGCCCAGAAGGTGACCCCGTCGGCCGAGGAGATCAGCTCGCGCAGGTTCGGCGGCTGGCCCATCAGCTTGCCGACCATTGGGCCGATCGGCGCCAGTGCCTTCAGCATCGCGGTCGGCATCGCGCGGCTTGGGGGCTTGCGGTCGGCGACCCGGCCGACCGTGCCGATCAGCTCGCGCATGGTCGTGATCTGACCCCCGATCACATAGGACTCCCCGGCCGTGCCGCGGTCGAGGCCGAGCAGGATGCCGTCGGCGACGTCCTCGACGTGGACCATGTTCATCCCCAGGTCGGGGAAGACGAGCAGCGGCATCCTGCCGCCGAGGAAGTCGTTGACCTGCTTGCCGAGCGCCGAGTGGTCGTCGGGGCCGTAGACGCCGCCGGGCTGGATGATCACGCAGGGCAGGCCCTCATCGGCGATCAGCCGCTTGGCGATCTGGTGCGCCTCGTACTTCGTCTGCTCGTAGTAGGAGGTGAACTCCTTGCCCGGGTGCTCGTAGGTCTCATCGACGACCTGGCCGTGGGTGTTGCCGAAGGCTCCGACCGTCGAGACGTAGACGACCTTCGGGGTCTTCGCTTCCAGCGCTGCGCCCAGCACCCGCTCGGTGCCGAGCACGTTGGCCTCGTACATGCGCCGATGCTCGCTGGCGGGGATTCCGACCTCGTAAACGGCCGCGCCATGGATCAGCCCATCACAGCCCTCGAGGCCGGCGGTGATCGCGGCGCCGTCGGAGAGGTCGCCGACGACCAGCTCGCAGCCGAGTTCCTCGAGCGCGCGGCCCTTGCCCAGATCACGGACGAGCGCGCGCACGTCGTCGCCTCGTTCGCGGAGCTTGCGGGCCACGTGACCTCCGATGAAGCCGGTGCCGCCGGTGAGGAAGACCCTCATCTCGACGGGCAGACTATCCCGCCGTCGAGTTGCCCGTGGACCGGCCTAAACTTGGTCGAGTGCCAGACGCCCGCAACGCGAGAGCGACCAACCCCGCCGGCAACGGCGCCGAGGCCGGCGTGCGCAACGCACGCGCGCGCCAGCGTGCGCTCGCGATCGGCGTCAGCCCGCAGGCCGTGGGCGACGGCGACCCGCTGGCGGAGCTGAAGGAGCTGCTGCGCACCGCGGGTGTCGCGACCGCGGGCGAGCTGGTGCAGGTTCGCTCCGAGCCCGACCCCGACCGCTACCTCGGCCGTGGCAAGCTTGACCAGCTGAAGGCGGAGATCAAGCGCAACGGCGCCAACCTCGTCGCCTGCGACGACGAGCTCGTCCCGCGCCAGGAGCGCAACCTCGAGAAAGCGCTTGACGTCCCGGTGATCGACCGGACCGCGATCATCCTCGACATCTTCGCCGACCACGCGCACTCGGCCGAGGGCAAGCTCCAGGTCGAACTCGCCCAGCTCGAGTACAACCTCGCCCGCATGCGCGGTCTCTGGACGCACCTCGAACGCCTCGGCGCCGGACGGATCGACGGCGGCATCGGCACCAGGGGGCCCGGTGAGTCGCAGATCGAGACCGATCGGCGCCTCGCCCGCGACCGGATCTCGGCGCTTCGCCGTCGCCTGACCCGGGTCGAGCGCAACCGCAGCTTGATGCGCTCGCGACGCGAGTCCTCGCACACACCGGCGGTGGCGCTCGCCGGCTACACCAACGCCGGCAAGTCGACGCTGCTGAACGCACTTACCGGTGCCGGGGTGGGCGTGGGGGAGAGGCTGTTCGAGACGCTCGACCCGACCACCCGCGCCTACGAGCACCATGGCCGCCCTTATCTGATCACGGACACGGTCGGCTTCATCCGCAAGCTCCCTCACCAACTGGTCGAGGCGTTCAAGGCGACGCTCGAGGAGACCCGGATCGCCGACCTGATCGTGCACGTGGTCGACGCCTCCGAACCGGCGCCGGCTCGTGCCAAGGCGATCGCGGCCGTCGACTCGGTGCTCGAGGAGATCGGGGCCGGCGAGCGCCCGCGCCTGCTCGCCTTCAACAAGCTCGATCTGCTCGGTGCCGACGATCGCCACGACCTGCTCGTCGGCGTGCCCGATGCGATCGGCGTCTCCGCCGAGACCGGGGAGGGGCTCGACGAGCTCCGCGACCGAATCGCGGACACGTTCGAGACGACGCTGCGCGACGTCGAGCTGCTGGTGCCCTACGAACGGGGCGGCAGCCTCTCGGAGCTGCACGAGCTCGCCGGCGACCTCGACCGCTCCGATACCGCAGAGGGCGTGCTCGTGCGGGCGCGGATCCCGGCAGCTTTGACACACCGCTTCGAGGAGTTCTCGGTCAACGGCGCGGACGCGGCCGGCAAGGTCCACTAGTTGGAGCTGCGCTTCAAGTTGTTCGGCGAGGGCGCTCAGCTGCCCACCCGCGCCAACCCCGACGACGCCGGCCTCGATCTGCACGCTGCCGAGGCGGTCACGATTGCCGCCGCCGGCGGCCGCGCCAGCGTCGGCACCGGCCTCGCGGCCGAGATCCCGCCCGGACACGCGGGCCTCGTCCTGCCGCGCTCGGGGCTCTCGGCCCGCCATGGGATCACGCTCGTCAACGCCCCCGGCCTGATCGACTCCGGCTACCGCGGCGAGCTGCGCGTCCTTCTGCTCAACACCGACCCCGACGCGCCGTTCGAGGTCGAGCCAGGCGACCGGATCGCCCAGCTCCTGCTGACGCCCTTCATCGAGGCCGACCCGGTCGAGGTTGCCGAGCTCTCGGCCACCGAGCGCGGCGTCGCGGGCTTCGGCTCCTCGGGAAGTTGAGCGATCTCGGCGCGCTCGCCCGGGTGGATCCGTTGGCGCTCGGCGGCGACGACGCCCGGATCGCGTTCTGGATCAGCGCCTACAACGCGCTCCTGCTCGAGGAGCTCAAACGCAACCCTCGCACCGGGTCGGTGCTCCGACACAGGCGTATGTTCCGGTCGGTCTCCTGCCGGGTGGGCGAGCGCGAGTACTCGCTCGACGTGATCGAGCACGGCATCCTGCGGCGCAACGCGCGCCCGCCGTACGCGGCGCGGCGCGTCCTGCGCAACGACGATCCGCGCCGGCAGGCGATGCCGTCGCGGCTCGACCCGCGGGTTCACTTCGCGCTCAACTGCGGCGCGGTCTCATGCCCGCCGATCCGCCGCTACAGCGCCGCCGGCCTCGACGCGGAGCTCGAAGCAACGACGAGCGCATACATGCGGGCCGAGACAGCGATCGACCGTGACGCCGAGCGGATCACGCTCCCGTACCTGATGCGCCTCTACAGCCCGGATTTCGGCGACCGCGGCGCGGCACTCGAGTTCGCGGCCCGACACCTCGACGCCGACGACGGCGCCTGGGTACGAGAGGGCGGTCCAAAGCGAGTCCGCTACGGCAAGTTCGACTGGACCCTCGCGGAGCCCTAGCCCTCTCAGTCGGGCTCGAGCGGTGCGACGGCCGAGGCCTCCACTTTGCAGGGGAAGCGGGCGACCCGCTGTCGCGCGCGCCTACGTGCTCACCTCAGTGAGGACCCTGGCCGTCGGGGTACCGTCGAGCGCGGGGAGGCCTCCGAGGAGGCCCAGACGGTCGTCTCGAGAAAGTGCTTGAAGGCTGTCGCTTCTTCGACGCTGTCGAAGTCCAGCGTGACGTAGATGTACTTGTCGTCATCGACTGGCCGGCGGACGCGCTGTGCGCGTACCCCGGCCTTCTTGCGCGCCTCCTCGAATCGCGTGAAGGCACCCAGCCAAGTCTGGAGGTCACTGATCGGATGTTCGATATGCAGCGTCGCCGACATTTGAGCCCGCTGATCGGTTGATGCGATCGGGGCCAGCATATTTCGAAAACTCCCTCGGGCGAGGGGTGCTACCTCTGACGCCGAGTCACTCCAGCAGCCCGGCGGCTTCGAGGGCCTTGGCCCGGTCGGTGAACTCATCGACTCGGACGATCTTGCCGTCGCGAAGCGTGTAGACCTCGTAGAAGCGAGCATCGACCTCGATCCCGCTGCCCCGCCCGCGTGCGAGGAAGTAGGCCCTGACGACCACCCGGTCCCCGGCGTCGATGAACTCCTCGGCCATCGCCTCGGACTCCGCCCAGGCGCTCTTCCAGCGCTCGAGGTTGTCTCGAATCGCGTCCCGCCCCTGCGAAGGACCGGCCTCGACCGAGGTCAGGACGACGTCGGGGTCGAAATCCGCCAGCGCCTCGGCGGGATCGCCGAGTCCCTGCACCTTGAAGGCGAAGGCCCGGCGCACGATCTCGACGTTTTCCTGCGACATCGCCCTAGCCCCTCATCGCGGCCTCGAGGGCGCCCTCGTGGGCGGCCCGCTCGAGCGTATCGTCGAGCGGGGTGAGCTCGGGGGGCTCGCCGCCGCTGCGGCGGGTGAGCGCGAGCGCGATCAGGCGGTCGGCGAGGCCGGCGTTCTTGGGCAGCAGCGGGCCGTGCAGGTAGGTGCCGATCAGGTTGCGCCGGCGCACCCCCTCGAGTCCGTCGCGGTCGTTGTTGCCGTGCCCCTTGAGCACCCGCCCGAGCGGCTCGGCGTCACCGAGGTGGGTACGACCGCCGTGGTTCTCGAACCCGGCGATCACCTCGGGGCCGGCGCCGAGGTCGGCCTCGATCGCGACGTTCCCGATCAACCGAGGGCCCTGCTCGCGCACGGTCTCGAGGTCGACCAGGGCGAGGCCCTCGATTCGCTCCTCGCCGAGCTGGTAGCTGTGGCCGAGGAGCTGGTAGCCACCGCAGACGGCGAGCACGACCGCGTCGTCGTCGACCGCGGCGGCGAGCGCGTCGCGCTTCGTGCGCAGCATGTCCTCGGCGACCAGGCGCTGGTCGCGGTCCTGGCCGCCGCCGATGTAGATCAGGTCGTGGGCTTCGGGGTCGAAACCGTCGCCCGGCCCGGCGACGGCGTGCTCGAAGCCGATCCCGCGCCACTCGCAACGGCGCTGGAGGAAGAGGATGTTGCCGCGGTCGGCGTAGATGTTCATCTGCTCGGGGTAGAGCGCGAGCAACCGAAGCTCCATCAGCTCGCCTCCAGCACGCAGACGACCGAGCCGACATGGTCGGAGGTCGGCGCGATCACCAGGCGCTCTCGTGGGCGCAGGCCGGCGGCGGCGGCCTCGGCCTCGAGCCGGTCGGCGTCGAGGGCGTCGAGGCTGATCACGTCGAGCTCCTCGGTCAGCCGTCCCTCCGGGGAGACGAGCTGGCGCAGGCGCCGGACCTCGATCCCGTCACCGGCCGGCCGCACCTCCACCGGAAGGCTCGAGTAGACCCAGCCGTCGAGCTCGCGGACATCGGGGAGCGGCGGGCCGCCGGACTCGGCCGCCGCCGCGGCGCCACCCTCGGCGAGCACGGCGAAGGCGACGACGCCGCCGGGGGCCAGGTGAGCGGCGCTGGTCCGCAGCGCTCGCGCCCGCCCGCCGGGTCCGCCGAGCAGGTGGACGAGCTGCATCGGAGCCAGGATCGCGGCGAAGCGGCGCTCGAGCTCGAGCGCGCGAGCGTCGGCGACCAGGGCATCGACCTCGAGCTGCGCCGCGCCGGCCCGGCGCCGCAGCTCGGCGATCAGGGCCGCGGAGGTGTCGATCGCCGTCACCTCGAGGCCGTCCGCGGCGAGGCCGAGCGCGACCCTGCCGGTGCCCGCCCCGAGCTCGAGCACCGGTCCCGCGGCTTCGCGTGCGAGTCCGGCCCAGAGCGCGAGATCGGCGGCATAGGCGCCGCACTCGACGTCATGCCAGGCGACCTCGTCTCCGATCGCGGTGCTCACCGCCAGTAGTCCTCGGCGAGTCCGCGCGCCGCCAGCAGCGTGCGCAGCTCGAGCAGCGCGGTGTAGGTCGGGAGCGCGAACAGGCGGCCATTGGCCGCGGCGACGGCGCGGTCGAGCGAGCCCTCGATCTCGGGGACGACCTCGATTGTCTCCGGCGCCAGACCGCCGTACTTGAGACGCATTGCCATCTCCGGCGCTCGCGTACCCGAGCAGACGACCTTGCGCACGAGGCCCGCGAGCAGCTCGAAATCGGCGTCCCAAACCCACGAGACGTCGCGCCCGTCGGCGATCCCGTCGTTGAGCGCGATCCAGAGATCGAGGCCGTCCTCACCGGTCTCGAGTCGCAGCGTGCGCAGGACCTCGTTCGCCCCCGCGGGGTTCTTGATCAGCAGGATCGAGACCGCAACGCCGTCGACCTCGATCGTCTCCACGCGCCCGAACACGGCCTCGACGGTCTCGAGGCCGGCGACCACCTGCTCGAGCTCGACGTCGAGCCGCAGCGCCGCAGAGAGCGCCGCAAGCGCGTTGTAGACGTTGTAGAGGCCGGGGAGCGGGAGCTCGAGGGTGACCTCACCGCCGGGAGTGCGCACGGTCGCTCGCGAGCCGCTCATCCCGCGCAACTCGATCGCGGTCGCCGCGATCTCGGGCTCGGGCCGATCCGCAGCGCAGTTCGGGCAGGCGTAGTGGCCGAGATGGCCCACGAACGCCCGCGCGTAACGGTACGGGGCGCCGCAGCGCCGGCAGTGCTTTGCGTCATGGGCATGCTGGAGCTCAGGCAACGCTTGCGACGGATCCTCGATCCCGAAGTAGGTGACGCCCGGGCGGCGGTGCAGCTCGCTGTCACGGCCGAGATCGGCAACCAGTGGGTCGTCGGCGTTGAGCACGAACCCGGTTCGCCCGGCGCGCTCGGCAACCATCGAAGCCCACTCGTCGGCCAGTCGCTCGAGCTCGCCATAGCGGTCGAGCTGGTCGCGGAAGAGGTTGCCGAGCACAATCAGGCTCGGGTCGAGCTCGGCTGCCATCTTCGGCAGCCAGGCTTCATCGACCTCGAACAGGCCCTCGCTCCCGGTCTGCTCGAGCAACGCGGTGGCCACGCCCCAGCTCATGTTCGATCCGGCGCGGTTGTGAACCGGTCGGCGGCCGGCCGCGGCCAGAACCGAGGCGATCATCCCGGCGGTCGTCGTCTTGCCGTTGGTCGCGCTGATGATCGTCGAGCCGCCCGTGAGCGCGCCGCCGAGCCGCGAGACCGCGTCGGGCGCGAGCCGCAGCAGCAGCCTCCCGGGAAGGGTGGTGCCGCCGCCGCGCCCGCTGCGTCGGCTGAGGCGGCCGCTCGCGCGTGCGAGCGCGAGCTTGGCCCGAAAGCCCGCACCGCTGGGGCCGGGCGCGGTCATCCGGGCACGAGGACGCGAAGCGCCCGCGGCAGCACGCGGACGGTCGCCGGCAGGTCGGTGAGATGGTCGCCGTCGGCGTAGACGGCGAACGGGCGGTCGGCTTCGATCCGGACCTCCGCCGCGCGCCACATCTGGACCTCGAGGGTCTCGAGATGCTCGCCCTCGAAGATCTTCGAGAGCCCGCGGAGGAAGCGCAGTTTGCCGACGTTGCCGGTCGCGCCCACGTCGAGCAGGCCATCGTCGAGCTCCGCCTGCGGGGCGGCGAGCATGCCGCCGCCATAGGCCTTGCTGTTCGCGGCGGCGACCGTGTAGCCGGTGATCCGCTTGCGGTCACCGTCGATATCGAGCGTGAACGTCGCGGGCTTCCAGGAAGCGAGTGCGCGGAGCGCCGCGTAGGCGTAGACCAGCCTGCCGCGGACCCATTTCGCCTCGTTGGCGATTCGGTTCGCATCGGAGTCGAAGCCGCAGCTCGCGATGCAGAGGAAGCGCTTGCCGTTGACCTCGCCGACGTCGATCTCGCGCACGACTCCGGTCGCGAGTACCGCGACCGCCTGCTCGATCTCCGTCGAGATCCCGACGGCGCGGGCGAAGTCGTTCCCGCGGCCGCCGGGGATCACGCCCATCGCCGCGCTGGTCCCGGCGAGGGCGCCCCCGACCTGGCCGATCAACCCGTCGCCGCTCATCACCACCGGGATCTCCCCGCCCTCCGCCGCCGCAACCGCCTCGCGACAGCCGTGCTCGACTCCCTCGGTGAACAGCGAGCGGTGCTCGATCCCGTGCTTGGCGAGCGCGCGCTCGACGTCCGGCAGCAGCTCACGCGCGCGGCCGGCCCCGGCCGAGGGGTTGACGAGCAGCAGATGGCGAGCTGATCCGGGCACGGCGCGTCAGCCTAGGCGCTCGCCGGCTTGCGAGCGAGGAACCAGCTGCCGTCACCCGCCGACCCGGTCTCGAGCGGCTCGATCCCGTGGCGGCGAAAGCCACGCTCGAGCACCGGCTCGGGCGTGTAGAAGGGGGTTGCCTGACCGCGGCTGGCGACGACGATCACGTGGCCGCCCGGTCGCAGCACGCGAGCGATCTCGGCGAAGAAGGGGGGCATGTTGAGCAGCGTGACGAGGTCAAACGACTCCTCGCCGTAGGGCAGGCTCGCGGCGTCGGCGACCTTGAACGCGACCCTGCCCTCGGGATCGAGGCCGATCTTTGCCTTCGCCGCGCCGATCATCTCCTCGGAGAAGTCGACCCCGCGAATCCGGGCGAAGGGGAACTCGCGTGCGAGGAAGAGGGCTGCGACACCGGTTCCGGTGCCAAGGTCGAGGACCCGCTCGGGCGCGGGCTCGATCCTGGTCACCGCGTCGGCAAGCGCGATCAGGTGCTCGGGCGTCCCGGCTCGGGTTTGCTCGTCCCAGCCCGCCGCGCCACGGTCGAAGAACCGCCGCATCGGTGCGCGCAGCAACGGCCATAGCCACGGCGCGTGGGCGATCGCTCCGTTGAGCGCCCGGCCGACGATCCGGATCTGCGCGGGGACCGTGTCGCGCTCGGCTTCGATCGGCCCATCATCTACCAGATGGCCTAGCCTCCCGCCGCATGCGCACCGCCCGCCCGCCCCTGCTGCTCGCGCTGGCGGTCGCCCTCGCCGCCACGGTGCTCGCCGCCTGCGGCGGCGACGACGAGGAGCCGACGACCACCTCGACCGCGGCTGCGGGCGAGTGCCGATCGGTTGAGGTGCCGGCGCCGAAGGACACCAACTTCGATCGAGCCGGGTCGGTGCTCGAGCGTGGTGAGCCCGCAACCGCGACCGTGACCACGAGTTGCGGGGCCTTCGAGATCGACCTCGACACCAAGGACTCGCCGAAGACCACGAACTCGTTCGCGTTCCTGGCCGGCGAGGGCCTCTACGACGGCACGTTCTTTCACCGGATCGCGCCCGGGTTCGTGATCCAGGGCGGCGATCCGACCGGCACCGGCACCGGCGGGCCCGGCTACTCCGTCACCGAGGCGCCGGCGCAGGACACCTCCTACACCCGTGGCCTGGTCGCGATGGCGAAGACCGAGATCGAGCCGCCCGGAACATCGGGCAGCCAGTTCTTCGTCGTCACCGCGCCCGCCGATGCGGGCCTGCCGCCCGATTACGCCGTGCTCGGCGAGGTCACCAAGGGCATCGAGGTGGTCGAGGCGATCGCCGAGCTCGGCGATCCCGTGACCGAGCAGCCGACACAGCCGGTGACAATCGACAGCATCACGGTCGAGGCCGGCTAGGTCCAACCGGGCGCTACGCTCGGCGCCATGTCCAGGATCGAGATCGGCGACGAGGCGCCCGAGTTCGCGCTCACCGGCAGCGGCGGCGCCACCTACCGACTCTCGTCTCACCGCGGCCGCTGGGTCATCCTCGCCTTCTACCCGGGGGACTTCACGCCGGTGTGCACACGCCAGTTCTGCTCCTACCGCGACGCCGCGGACCACCTCGACGACCTCGATGCCGATGTGCTCGGGATCTCGCCGCAGTCGGTCGACTCCCATGACCGGTTCACCGCCGAGCACGACCTCACGGTCCCGTTGCTCGCCGACCCCGATCACGCGACCGCCCGCGCCTACGGAGTCGTCGGGCCGGGCGGGCTGGTCCGGCGCTCGATCTTCATCATCGACCCCGACGGCATCGTTCGCTACCGCCACGTCGCCCTGCTCGGCCTGCGCTACAAGGACGTCGAGCACCTCGCCGGCGCGCTCTCGCTGGCGCGTGGAGCGGTGGCGTGAACGCCGCGCTCACCGGCCTTGACGCCCTGCTGATCGACCTCGACGGCGTGCTCTACGTCGAGGACGAGCCGATCCCGGGGGCGCGCGAGGCGGTGGTGGCGCTGCGCGAGGCGGGGCTCGATCTGCGCTTCGTCACCAACACGACGGCGCGCTCGCGAGCGCAGACCCTCGACAAGCTCGGGCGCCTCGGCTTCGCAGTCGACGAGGCAGAGCTGGTGACGCCCGCCGCGCTCGCGCGACACCACTGCGAGCAGGCGGGTCATCAGAGCGTGGCGCTGGTCATGAACGAGGCGGTGAAGGCCGATTTTGCGGGCCTGCGCGAGACCGAGGAGGATCCCGACGCCGTGATCATGGGGGATCTTGGGGAGGCGTTCGGCTTCGCGATCCTCAACCGCGCCTTCCGGATGGTGATGGACGGCGCCGAGCTCGTCGCGCTGCAGAAGAACCGTTTCTGGCTCACCGCGGACGGGGTCTCGCTCGACGCGGGCCCGTTCGTCGCCGCGATCGAGTATGCGTCCGGGCGCGAGGCGCTCGTGGTCGGCAAGCCGTCGCCATCCTTCTTCGAGCTCGTCCTCGACGACCTCGGAGCCGAGGCGAGTCGCGCGGCGATGATCGGCGACGACGTCGAGACCGATGTCGGCGGGGCGCTGGGCGCCGGGCTCGGCGGTGTCCTGGTGCGGACCGGCAAGTACCGCGCGGACTTCGTCGCCGCCTCCGGGGTCGCGCCGACGGCCACCGTGGACTCGATCGCCGAGCTGCCGCCCCTGATCTCGAGATGAGCGTCACGGCTCCGGAGCCGTCCCCGTTCGCTGTTTCGCGCGAGGGTCACGCGCTCGCCGGCGACGCGGTGGGTGAGGGGGCGCCGGTCGTGCTCCTGCACGGGTTGACGGCGTCGCGCCGTTACGTCGTGCACGGGTCGCGGGTGCTGCCGCGCCGCGGCCTGCGCTCGATCGCCTATGACGCGCGCGGTCACGGCGACTCCGATCCGGCGCCGCCGAAGGGCGGTTACTCCTATCCCGAGCTCGCCGACGACCTCGGCGCCTTGCTCGACGAGGTGGTCGGCGACCGCAGGTGCGTGCTCGCCGGCCATTCGATGGGCGCGCACACCCTGGCCGCGTACGCGCTCGACGCCCCGCAGAGAATCGCCGGACTGGTTCTGATCGGGCCCGTGTTCATGGGCACGCCTGGCGGCGAGGAGTCGCTCGCCTATTGGGACCGGCTCGCCGACGGGCTCGAGCGCGATGGGGTCGAGGGTTTCATCGAGGCCTACGACCGCGGCCTCGACCCGCAGTGGCGCGAGGTGCTGCTGCGGATCGCCCGCGAGCGGCTCGGACTCCACCGGCATCCTGAGGCGGTCGCGCAGGCGCTGCGAGAGGTGCCGCGCTCGCAGCCGTTCTCGGATCTCGCGGAGCTGGAGTTCTGCGACCTGCCGGCGCTCGTGGTCGCCAGCCACGATGCGGCCGACCCGGGCCATCCCTACGCCGTCGCCGAGGCGTGGGCCGAGCGGCTCCCGCGGGCGACGCTGGTCAGCGAGGAGCCGGCCGCCTCGCCGCTTGCCTGGCAGGGAGGACGGCTTTCGCGGGAGATCGCGGCCTTCTGCGAGCGCGCCGACGTCGCGGCGTTGCTCGCCGGCTAGCGGCCGCGGTTCTCGACCCGGTGCACCAGCCGCAGCCCTGACCAGGTCTCGTCGATCGCGCAAACCTTGTTGTCGACGAGGCCGTTGGCGAGGCCGATCTCGCGGGCCACGTCCTCGGTCATGTCGGTCGGCACGCCCGACACGCGCTTGGGCCAGGCGACCCAGAACCCGCCGTCGGGGTAGACGGCCGCGGCGAGGCTCTCGAAGCGCCGCTCGAGCTCAGCCCGGCGGTCGAAGAAAGCCGACAAGCACGTCGACCGGGGCGACCACGCGGCGTTTTATGACAACCCGGGCCGGCAGCTCGCCGAGCACGCCCTCGAATCCGTCGGGCGCACCCGGAAAGGCGACCGCGTGACCCTCCTTGATCCCAAGCTTACGTGGCAATGGGGTTCCCGAGTAGCCGGCCACCGGCGCAATCTATGCTTTCGGTGTGATCGACGACGGCGAGGCGATTCATTACGCGGCGGTGCCGCGCGGGACCCCGGTGTATGCGGAGGACGGCACCGAGGTCGGCCGCGTCCACCAGGTGGTCGACAACTACCGCGAGCACATCCTGGACGGGATCGTGCTCGAGACGACCAGCGGCGAGTTGCGCTTCGTCGATGCACCGGAGGTACGCCGGACGGCAGAGCGTGGCGTGACGCTGGCGATCGGGCCCGACGCCGTCAGAGAGTTGGCGCCGCCGGAGCGCGGGGTGGGCAGTTTCAGAGCGAACACGAGCAGCGGCCGCCTCTCGCGATTGTTCGGGCGCGCCTGGAAACGGGATTAGTCGCGCAGAGCGGGGGGTATCAGAGCGCCGATGGCGGACGAGGCCAGAGTCGAGTTCTCGCTGCCGGCAAGGGCCGAAAACGTGCCGCTCGTGCGTCACGCCCTAGCCGGCTTGGCCGAGGCGTTGGAGATGGAGCCCGCCGGGATCGCCGACCTGAAGACCGTGGTCACGGAAGCGTGCATGAACGTGGTCGTTCACGCCTACCACGGCGAGCAGGAGCCCGGTCCGCTGGAGATCGAGGCGTGGCCCAACGACACCTGTGTCGTCGTCACCGTGCGGGATTTCGGCGACGGGATCCGGCCGCTGGCCGATGTCGAGCAGAAGAGCCTGCGGCTCGGCCTGTCCCTGATCGCCGCACTCACCGACAGCTTCTCGATCAGGGGTGGCCTCGGGCAGGGCACCGAGGTGACGATGACCGTGCCGCTGCGCCCGAATGGAGCAGGCGAGGCCGCGGTTGAGACACCGGTCCAGGTCGACGAAACCCGAATCAACCTCCCGGCCGGAGACCTGCTGGGGCCGGTGCTCTCACGGGTGATCTCGATGTTCGCGGCCCGCGCCGACTTCTCCGTCGACCAGCTCTCCGATGCGGTGCTGCTCAGCGATGCGATCTCGGCGCACGGGCCGGATGGATTCCCCGACGGCACGGCGCGAATCGCCGTCAGCGAACACGGAGGCGCGTTCGAGGTCAGGGTCGGTCCGCTGGGAGCGGGGGGCGGCCAGCGGCTGCTCGACGGGCTGCGGATCCCGGCGCTCGACGCCTCGCTCGAGGGCCTGGCCGACGAGGTCAAGGTCGAGCAGGCCGACGACGGCGAGCTGCTGCTGCTGCGAATCGGCCAGTCCGGTTAGCGCCCGAGTCGCCGAGCGCCCGAGAGCCCGTTCTGAGCCAGGCGCTCACTCTGGCGGTTCGCCGGCCGCCGCCGCGGCTCGGAGCTTGCTCAGCGCGCGGCGCAGGATTCGCGATACGTGCATCTGGGAGTAGCCCACCTGCTCGGCGATCTTCGACTGGGTCAGATCCTCGGAGAAGCGCAAACGCAGGACCTCGCGCTCGGTCTCATCGAGCACGTTCGAGCTCGCCTCGATCGCGGCGCGGTCCTCGACCAGGTCAAAGCCCGCATCCTCGCTGCCGATCCGCTCGGTCATCGGCGTCTCCTCACCTGGCTCGGAGCCCGCCGTAGGCTGGTCGAGCGAGACCGTCCGCCGGGCGACCGTGGCCTCGAAGGCCTCGAGCACGTCGGCCTCGTCGACATCAAGCGTCTCGGCGATCTCGGCGACCGTCGGGGAGCGCTCGAGCTCGTGGCTCAGCTTGGTGATCGTGACCTCGACCGCGCGGATGCGCTCCTGCAGTCCGCGAGGCACGCGCAGCGTCCACACCCGGTCGCGAAAATGGCGCCGCAGCTCGCCGAGGATCGTCGGCCCGGCGAAGCCGGCGAACGGGACGCCACGCTCGGGATCGAAACGCTCGAGCGCGGCGACGAGTCCGAGGCTGGCGACCTGGACCAGGTCCTCGCTCGGCTCTACCCCGCCGCTGTAGCGCATCGCGAGACTGCGGGCGAAGGGGAGAAAGCGATGGACCAGCTCCTCGCGCGCCGCTTCGTCACGGGTGCGCGCATAGGTGAGCAGCAGCTCGTGCTCGTCAGCGAGCGCCTCCTGTGGCCCCGTCGGCGGGGTCGGGTCGGTCGCGCGGGTACGTTTTCGCCGGTCTGCACTCATCGATGACCGAGCCGCAAGATAGCCGGGTGGCCCCTTTGCACAGCGAGGACCCGGGTGGGGGGTAACCCGGGCCCTCGATCGCGCCGGGACGCAACGCGTCCAGGGCGTTCCCGCAAACTTACCCGCCGGCGCGCGGGCCCAAACACCCGATAACCGCGGTTAACCTGGTCCGATGCCCGATTGGGACACGGTCCGCAGGCTGGGCTCCGAATTGCCCGAGGTCGAGGAGGGAATGTCCTACGGGACGCCGGCGCTCAAGGTGCGCGGGAAGATGTTCGTGCGCGAGCGCGAGGACGGCACCGCGGTCGTCTGGATCGACTTCATGGAGCGCGAGGCCCTGATCCAGGGCGATCCCGAGACGTTCTTCATCACCTCGCACTACGAGGACTGGCCGCTGGTCCTGATCCGGCTCGAGAGGGTCGACCACGAGGAGCTCCGCGAGCTGCTGATCGAGGCGTGGCGCCTGAAGGCGCCCAAACGGCTCCTGAGGGCGTTCGACGAGAGCTCAGGCACCAGGTTTCCATAATCGTGGTTAGCGCGCGTAGAAACCGCGAGCGGGCCTGAGCAGCCGCCGGCGGTCCCCTCGGGTCCCCCTAGAAGCCCGCGGCGTGCGGCGGGACGTCGGGGCGCGGGTCCGGAGGCGTGTCGGGGCGCTCGGCGGCGCGAGTCTCGGCCGTCAGGTCGCCCACCGGCGGCAGCGCGATCTTGACCACCGACCAGCTCCCGTCGGGCTCCTCGCGCGGGATCCAGCGGTGCGTGTCGCGCTCCGGGCTCTCGGCTGCGAGCTCGGTGCAGCGCTGCTCGGCCTCTTCGCGGGTCATCTGCGCCCAGTTTATGACCGGGAGCGACCGTCGAGGCTGCACTTGTGCACCCTTAGCGGCAATGTCAGTCTGGTGGTGAGCGCTCGATGTCGCCCCAGACCCAGAAGGCGAGCGCCGCGACCGCGATCCCGATTACGGTGCCGAGCGCGCGCTCGTCGGCTGCCTCGATCGGCGGCGTGCCGAGCGTGTCAGTGAGCAGGACGACGTAGATCGTGATCGCGATCGTGAACAGCGCGTACTCGATCGCCAGCAGCGCATAGAGGAACGCCGCCGCGGTGGTGAGCACGATCGCCGTCGGGATCACCGCGTCGCCGAGCCACGCGGCCAGCGCGGTCGCCAGGACCAGGCCGACAAGCGTGCCGGCGGCGCGCATCGCGATCCGCTCCAGGGTCCCGTCCTGGTCCGGTCGGAGCACGAAAAGGATCGTCAGCGGCACCCAGTAGCCGTGCGCGCCGATGTCAACCAGGCGGTAGATCGCCACCCCGACCGCGAGCGCCACTCCGAAGCGCAGCGCATGCCGAAGCGGCTTCGCGCGCAGGCTCACGTTCGCCAGCAGGTCCGTTCGCGCGCTCCGCGCCCGCTGTCTGAGTCCCGGCTGCTCGAAGCCGCGGTCGCCGAGCCCCCAGGCGACCAGCGCCCAAGCCGCATGGATCAGGCCGCCGCCGGTGCCCAGCGCCAGCGCCTCGAGCGCGTCGCCCGGTTCGAGGTAGAGCCCCTGGGCGATCAACAGGCCCAGCACGCAGCTCAGCCCCGCGACCGCGAGACGCAGCGAAACGGCGACGCAGTAGCCGGCGAGGCCGGCGACGAGCGCCATCGCGATCACGGCGGTGGCCGTGGTCTGGCTCGAGACCACGCCGAGGCATGCGGCAAGCCCGAGGACCGGCGCGTTGAGCAGGTGCCAGCGAGCCCGGATTCGCGCCGGCGCGTCGAAGGCGACGAAGCCGGCGATCAGGGCCGCGGTCGCGAGCCCGCCGGCGATCTCGTCGCGGATCACGAGTTGCGACAGCACCAGGGCACCGACGGGAAGCGCGACGAACGCGCCGCGCCGGAGCGCCGGCGAGACGGCCCCGCGCAGCCGCCACGAGGACGGAATCGCTCCTCTGTTCGCCCGGCCGCGTCAGTTCAGCGATGGGTCGTCGGGCATCCGGGCGATGAGCGCGAACTGGCCGCCCTTGCGCGCGAGCACCTCCTGCCAGAGCAGCTCGGGGTCGTCGGGGAACAGCTCCGCCGGAAGCGGCGGCTCGATGATCCAGGCATCCTCGGCGAGCTCGGCCTCGAGCTGGCCCGCGCCCCAGCCCGAGTAGCCGGCGTAGACGCGCCCGCGACGGATCGCGCGCGCCAGGTCTTCGGACTCGGTCTCGGCGGCGACGAAGCCGACGTCGGCGGCGACGATCCAGGCCGCCGCATCGGGCTGGTCGAACTCGGCCAGGACTACGAGCGCCTGCGGTTGCACGGGCCCGCCGATGAAGACCGGCTCGGAGTCGATGATCGCGCCCAGCTCCGGCGCCACCTCGGCGACGTCGGTGTCCGACGGGCGGTTGAGGACGACGCCCATTGCGCCCTCGTCGCTGTGCTCGGTGATCAGGACCACGGAGCGGGCGAAGTTGGGGTCGACGAGCGCCGGCGAGGCGATCAGGAGCTTGCCGCGCATCGTCTCTGGAAGGTCCATCGAGGACGGATTCTGCCTGCTCGCTAACCTCGTTGGCATGATGACCCGCGACGTCGGTGAAGCCGAGTTCATGGCCGAGGTGGTCGAGCGCTCACGCGAGCTGCCGGTGGTGGTCGACTTCTGGGCCGATTGGTGCGGCCCTTGCCGCCAGCTCGGCCCGGCGATCGAGGCCGCGATCGCCAAGCGTGGCGGCGCGGTCGAGCTGGCGAAGGTGGATGTCGACGCAAACCAGTCCCTCGCCGCGAGCTTCGGCGTCCAGGGCATTCCCGCGGTCAAGGCCTTTCGTGACGGCCAGGTGGTGGCCGAGTTCACGGGCGCGATTCCGCCCGCCCGGATCGAGGAGTTTCTCGACGGGCTCGTCCCCTCCCCCGCCGACGAGCTCGCGCGGGCCGGCGACGAGGCCTCGCTTCGCGAGGCGCTCGCGCTCGACCCGCGTCACGCCGAGGCGGCCGTGCGGCTCGGGCGCATCCTGCTCGCTCGCGGCGACACTGCCGAGGCGCTCGAGCTGCTCGACCCACTCCACGGCGACTTCCTCGCCGAGGGACTCGCGGCCCGGGCGCGACTCGCGACGGGCAACGGCAACGGCGCCGGAGCAGCGGCCGACGGGCCGCTCGAGCGCGCCTTCGCCGCCTGGGACGAGGGTGGTTATGAGACCTCGCTCGAGGCGCTCCAGGAGGCGCTGGCCGGCGAGCAGGACGCCGAGCTTCGCGACCTCATCCGGCGCGCCATGGTCGGCATCTTCACCGAGCTCGGCGCCGACGATCCGCTTGCGCGCGAGCACCGACGGCGCCTCGCCGCGGCGCTCAACTAGCCGCCGACCGGCGAATGAACGACCCCGTCTCCGGCGCCGATGTGCCCGTCGCCTTCGTTGCCGGGCTGGTCTCCTTCCTCTCCCCCTGCGTGCTGCCGCTGGTCCCGGGCTACCTGTCCGTGGTCACCGGCGTCAGCGTCACCGAGATCGAGGACGCGGACTGGCGCCGGGTACTCGGCCCGAGCCTGCTCTTCATCGCCTCCTTTTCGGCAGTGTTCATCGCACTCGGCCTGACCGCGACGGCGCTCGGCCAGACGCTGCGCGACAACCAGGACCTGCTCACCGACATCGGCGCGGTCCTCCTGATCGTGATGGGTGTCCTGTTCATCGTCGCGACCTACGTCGACCGGCTGAACCGGGAGTGGCACGTCGAGGCGCTTCTGACGCGCGCCGGCAAGGGCGGGCCGATCGTCGCCGGCGCGGCGTTCTCGATCGCGTGGACGCCGTGCGTGGGACCGGCGCTCGGCGGCGTGCTCACCCTCGCCGGAATCGAGGGCGAGCTCGCTCACGGCGCTTTCCTGCTCGCGGTCTACTCGCTCGGCCTCGCGATCCCGTTCCTGGTCACCGCGCTTGCCTTCTCGCGCGCGACGACCGCATTCGCGGTCGTCAAGCGCCATTACCGGGCGATCGTCGCGACCGGCGGCGGGATCCTGATCGCGATGGGGATCCTGATCCTCAGCGGCGGCTTCACCGAGCTCAACATCTGGGCCCAGAAGCTCACCAACGAGCTCGGGCTGAATCTATGAGCTAGACCGGCGGCCGGTGGGGCGGCTCGTCGCCGCCAACGCCGACCTCGATCGGGGTGCCGATCGCCTCGGTCTCCTCGATCCCGGCGCCCTCGTCCTCGCGCGAGCAGACGATCCGGAAGCGTCCGGTGCCGAGCGCCGGGTCGGCGACGACCGGGAGCCCGCGGATCTCGTCCCAGCCGAGCCGCTCGACCTCGAACGGGTTCATACGCACCTCCGACGCCGGCCACTGACAACTCGCGTTGTGCCGGTCGATCGCCTTCGAGATCGCCTCGAGGTTCTTGGCGTCCGCGCCCACCCCGACAACCCTAACGGCCCTAACGATCGTCGTCGTGGCGCTCGCTGGACTGCTCGTGGTCCGCCTCGCCGTACTCGGAGTCGGTGAGCTCCTCGGGCTCCCCGGCGAGGTTGCTCGGATCGGGGCCACTGTCGCCGTGCGATGCGTGCTCGATCAACTCCGCCTCGGCCTCCTCGAAGCCCTCGGCCTCACCGCCACCGGCCTCGCGGACGGCGCGCATCTCCTCTTCGTGTCGGTCGCGTTCGCGCATCGACTCACCCTACATACCCCGTTACTTCGAGGTCAAGACCGTGCCGACGTCGGGAAACCCGAGCGCCTGCTTGGCCGCCCAGGTGGGCAGCAGCATGGCTGCGACGCGCCTCCGCCGCGAGCGGAAACGTTGCATTGGGAATTCGCCCTCTCGCTGCCTGCGGGGTTAGCTGTCGGGCTCGCGCTGCGCCCCCCTGGCGCGCGCTACGGACGGATCACCGTCCGATTCGCCCCAAGCCGGCCCGGTCTACGGTCCGGCGGCCGCGGATGCGGCCCCTGGGTCCCCCGCCCCACGTTTGTCTTCAAGAGCGACTCGGCAGATTGCTTGGTTTGGTCCCATTTGTGCTGCGGCCACGCTAGGGCGAACACACGTTCTGTGTGTGACGCCGGTCACGGAACTCACGGTCTGAGAAGATCAGCGCAATGAGCTCAGACCGACTCACCGGCCTCGACTCCTCGTTCCTGCACCTCGAACGGGGGCCGGCGCACATGCACGTCGCCTCGACCACGCTGCTCGAGGGGCCGACGCCCGATTACGTGGACTTCCGCGACCACATCGAGTCGCGCCTGCACCTGGTGCCGCGGTTTCGCCAGAAGCTGCGTTTCGTCCCCTTCGGCCAGGGGCGCCCGAAATGGGTCGACGATCCGCAGCTCAACCTCGAGTACCACATCCGCCACACGGCGCTGCCGGCGCCGGGCAGCGAGGAGCAGCTCCGAACCCTGGCGGCGCGGATCTTCTCGCAACGCCTCGACCGCACGAAGCCGCTCTGGGAGATGTGGCTGGTCGACGGCGTCGACGGCGACCGCTTCGCGATCATCAGCAAGGCCCACCACGCGCTCGTCGATGGCGTCGCGGGGATGGACATCACCACCGTCCTCTTCGACACCGTCGCGGACCCGGAGCCGCTGCCGGCCACCGAGCCGTGGGCCCCGCGCCCCGAGCCCAGCAGCGCCCAGCTGCTCGGCGAGGCGCTGGTCGAACGCGCGACGAGCCCGGCCGAGATCGTTCGCGGCGTACGAGCGGTGTTCCGGGCGCCGCGACACGCGGCGAGGGCGGCGATCGACGGGCTCGAGGCCGCGGGCACATTCGCCCGGACCGGCCTCGGCGCCCCGCGCTCGCCCTTCAACGTCGAGATCGGCCCCTACCGGCGCTTTGCCACCGTCCAGGTCCCGCTCGCCGAGCTGAAGCGGATCAAGAACGTGACCGGCTCGACGGTCAACGACGTCGTCCTGACCGCGGTCGCCGGGGCCCTCTCACGCTATCTGCGCAGTCACGGCCACACGACCCACGGGCTCGAGCTCCGCGCCCTGGTCCCGATCAGCGTGCGCACGGCCGACGAACAGGGCGCGCTCGGCAACCATGTCTCCTCGTACATGGCGCCGCTGCCGATCTGGTGCGACAACCCGCTCAAGCGCCTCAACAGGGTGAGCGAGGCGATGGGCGACCTGAAGGAGTCCAAGCAGGCCGTCGGGGCGACTCTGATGACCGAGCTAGCCGACTTCGCGCCACCCACGATCGCGGGCCAGGCGGCGCGGCTGCAGTCGCGCCAGCGCTTCTTCAACCTCGTCGTCACCAACATTCCCGGACCCCAGTTCCCGCTCTATTTGATGGGGCGCGAGCTGTTCGCGGTGTTCCCGATGGTCCCGCTGGCCAAGCGCCAGGCCGTCTGCTTCGGGATCATGAGCTACAACGGCCAGATCAACTTCGGGATCACCGCCGACTATGACGCGATGGGCGACCTCGAGGCCCTGGCCGCCGACCTCGAGGCGTCGCTGAAGGAGCTCGGGGAGGCGGCGCCGGCGGCCGAGCGGCCGGTCGGCGCTCGCGCGTCCGCCAACGGCGAGCGCGCCGCGACAACCGGCGAGCGCTGACCGGATCGCCCCGGCCTCAGCGGGGCCCGAGCGGCTCGACTGTCGCCGCGGACGGTCCGCCGCGCTCGATTCCATGCTCGCGCCAGGCCCCGCGGTCGCCGAGCTCGAGCAGCAGGGCGAGGTCCTCGGCGCGGCCGCGGTCATAGCGCGAACCCGTGCTCGGGTCCGGGTGGCCGGGATGGAGCATCCACTCAGTGAGGCCGGCAGGCGCGACCCCGCCGGCGAGCCAGACGGCAATCTGGCCCGGGAGCGGCGGTTCGTCCTCTCGCAGTCGGCCCAGCAACCGGTCTGGCGTCGCGACGCCGGCCTCGCGTAACGCTCGCCGGTGCTCGGAGCTCACCGACCGCACCGGGATCCCGGCTCGGCACGCGAAGCGGATCACCTGGACGGCGAGCTCGTCGCGGGCATGGCAGTGGTGGTGGCCGTCGAGGTATGCGGGTGAGCGTCCGAAGGTACGCTCGAAGGCCTCAACCTGTTCGGCGAGATCCGTTCCCGCCTCGAGGTGAAGCCCCACCTCCACCCCCGTGGCGAGCAGCGGCCCCGGCTCGCATCCCCGGTGCGCCATCGCGCCGACCGCATCGACGGCGCCGGCGCGCGCCGCGGCGAGGATTCCCTGGTCGTAGCCGGGCGCGTACCCGTAATCGTCGGCGGTGACGATGAGGCGTGACGTAGCCGCCGCGAAGTCGTCTGCGAAGGTACCCTTCACTCGTTCAAACAGTCCCGGTAGGGGTCTCGGGGCGTATCCACTCAGAGATGTGACCACGAACGGTCGCGAGGAAAGGACTGGCATTGAAGAAGCTAACACTGGGCGCAGCATGCGCTCTACTCGCCGCCGGGGCGGTGATGATCATCGGCGTGGGGGGCGCCGCTTCGGCCAGCACCGCATCGAAGGCGGGCGCAACGGTGATCACGATGGAGCGCAACGGCAAGGACCTGTTCTTCGACGGACCGGCGACGGTCGCGCAGGGGGATGCGCTGAAGATCAAGAACAAGACCAACCCCGCGGCCATCGGCCCGCACACGTTCTCCCTCGTCCGCGACAAGGTCCTGCCGGTGACCAGGGACCAGATCAAGAAGTGTGAGAAGGAGTTCAAGGGGATCTGCGGCGAGATCATCAGGTGGCACGAGGTCGACGTCGGGACCGGCGAGATCGGCGAGAACCCGGTCCTGGTCGGCAAGGACGGCTGGGACCGCAAGGGCGACCGCAAGCGCAAGGGTGACTCCTGGGTTGCCGAGCGCAAGGGTCAGTCCTTCAAGCGTGAGGTCACCGCCCCAGAGGGCAAGACGCTGACGTTCATCTGCGCCGTGCATCCGATCATGCAGGGCGAGATCACCGTCACCGAGGGCTAGGACGAGCCCGAGGACGCAGCCGCACGCACAGCAGGGCGCCCGCTTCGGGCGGCGCGCCCTGCTGGCGGGCGGCCTCGGCGGCGCGCTGGCGCTCGTGCTCCCGGTCCGGCTGCGGACCGGTGGCCTCGGCCTGCCGTCGGTCTCCGCGGCGGCGGCGAAGCTGCGGCCGTTCAGGGCGAAACTGCCGATTCCCGAGGTGCTCACCGGCGCCCAGCTCGAGATCGAGATGCGCGAGGCCAAGGTCGCCGTCCTCCCCGGCCGCAAGACGAAGATGTGGACCTACGGCGGCAGCTTCCCCGGGCCGACGATCCGTCGCCCGGCGGGGAGGCAACCGAGGTCACCTTCGTCCACCGGCTGCCGCGGAAGGCGGGTGAGCTCACCGTCCACCTGCACGGGGGCCACAACCGCTCCGAGCACGACGGACAGCCGGGCGGTCTGACCAAGGGCCAGCCGCGCTCGCTCTACTGCGACATCTCCGACCGGCTCTCGCGCGGTGAGTCGGGCAACGACCTGCTGATCGCTCCCGGCGGGCGGCGCACCTACGTCTACGACCTGATCGAGGACGGGGCGCCCGAGCGAGCCTCGTTCCAGTGGTACCACGACCACCGCCTCGAGCGCACGGCGCCGAACGTCTGGCGCGGACTTGCGGGAATGTGGATCATCGACGACGACGTCGATAGCCGCGCTGCCGCTGCCGCGCGCCGAGCGCGACATCCCGTTGATGATCACCGACCGCGCTTTCGACAAGCGCAACCAGCTCACCGATCCGTTCGGCGAGTTCGCCCATGCGCCCAACGACGGGGTCACCGGCCGCCAGGTGCTGGTCAACGGGGCCTTCCTCCCCCACCACGACGTCGCCGCGGCCCGCCATCGCGTTCGAGTCCTCAACGCCTCGAACTTCCGCTCCTACAACCTGGTGCTCTCCAACGGCGCTCAGCTGGTCCAGATCGCAACCGAGAGCGGCCTGATGCCGGCGCCGGTGAGCCGCAAGCGGGTGCTCGTCGGCCCCGGCGAACGGGTCGAGCTGCTGATCGACTTCAGTGGCTCGAGCGGGAAGCGGGTCGAGCTGCGGAGCGCGAAGCGCACCGACGGCGAGCGCAACGCTCGGCTCGAAGGCCTACGTGGGCCCGCTGATGGAGTTCCGCGTCGGCGGGGCGGAGCCCGACGACACGAGCGTGCCCGCGAGCCTGCGACCGCTGCCCGCCTGGGTCGCCTCCGCGCCCCCCTCACCCCAGCGCAAATGGAAGTTCACGATCAGCACGGGCCTGCGGCCGCTGTGGCTCGTCAACGGCAAGACCTTCAACCCGGCGCGCTCCGATGCGCGCCCCGAAGCTCGGCACGACCGAGACCTGGGAGCTCCACAACGCGACCAAGGTCGCCCACCTGCTCCACATGCACCACACCGACTGGTACATGCTCTCGCGCAACGGCAAGCAGCCTCAGCCATGGGAGGAGTGCCTGAAGGAGACCTTCTTCCTCGACCCGGGCGACCGCGTCGTCGTCGCCGGGCACTTCAGCGACTTCACCGGCAAGTACGTGATCCACTGCCACATGCTCGACCACGAGGACCATGGCCTGATGAGCCAGTTCGAGGTCGTCGCGCCGGGCGCCGGGGACCTGCCGCGGCTGCGCGCCTGAACCGCCCGGGATCGCCTAGACGCCGAGGTCGCGCAGGAAGTGGGGCTCGTGGCCCTCGATGTAGACGAAGAGCGGGGTCGGGACGCCCTCCTCGGCGACCTTCTCCGCGTAGTCGGTCCGATCTGCCTCGGGCTCTCCGACCGGTGCGCCGGCGTCGACCCAGGCGCTCTCGGCCGGGTTCCAGCGGGTCGTTCTGACCTCGGCGCTGAGCCCGTCCTCGGTCAGCGTCTCGCGGACCACGCGCTCAGCTTCGGCGGCGGCGTCGCGGGTCCCCGTGTAGACGAACAGGTGCGAGCCGTCGCGGGTGACGATCACGCGCTCGCCGAGCCGCTGCTCGACCTCGTCGTCGAGGTCGAGCGAACCCAGCCGCTCGGTGAACGGATGCCCGTGCGCCTCATCGTCGAGGTCGACCTCGACCCTGTACTCGTCGCTCGCCATCGCGGCGCGAAGGCTACCGTGCGCCCATGGACCAGGTGATCCAGGTCGTCGGAGCGCTGCTCATCCTCGCCGGCTTCGCCGCCGCCCAGTTCGGCTGGCTGCGGGTCAACTCGCGGCGGTACCTGGTGCTCAACCTGATCGGGGCGCTGATCCTCGCCTACCTCGCCTGGGACGAGCGCCAGTGGGGATTTCTGCTGCTTGAGGTCGTCTGGACGATGGTCTCGCTCTGGAGCCTGGCGCGGGTGATGCGCGGGCTGCCGGTGGCGGGCGGCCATTGAGATAGCCGTCCGGCGGGCCGCGTATAGAACCTTCCATCGAGGCTTCGACCCTCCGCGAAGGAGCCCCGGCCTGGCGCCGGCATACGCACGCCGACGGGTATGCGTACGGCTGGCTGCTGGTCCTGATCCTGATCTCGCTCGGGTTCCAGCTCGGGGCGCCCGAGGCCGAGTGGGCGCGGGTGGTGACGATCGCGCTCCAGGGCCTGACGCTGCTGGCCGCCCTGCGAGTCTCGGGTGCACACCGGTTCCTGGTCCGCGCGGCGACCGCAATCACGGTCGTCGCCGTGATCACCGCCACCGGGATCGTGATCGGACCGGGCGAGCTGGGCGCCGACGGTGGGCGGTTGGTCAGCCTGATGCTCGTCCTGCTTGCGCCCGCGGCAATCATCGCCGGCATCGTCCGTCAGGCTCGGGCGTCGGGTGCGATCACCGTGCGGACGATGTTCGGGGTGCTCTGCGTGTACCTGTTGCTTGGGGCCACGTTCGGGCTCGTGTTCGGGGTCGTCTCGTCGCTCGAGAGCGAGCCCTTCTTCGCCCAACTCGCGAACCCGACCCAGTCGGACTTCCTCTACTTCAGCTTCGAGACCCTGACCACGACCGGCTACGGCGACCTCACCGCCGCCACCGATTCCGGGCGCTCGCTCGCAGTCACGGAGACGCTCTTCGGCCAGATCTACCTGGTCACCGTCGTCGCACTGATCGTCTCCAACGTCGGTAGGCCCCGCGCACAGGCACGATGAGCCCCGCGGTGCGCCGCCGGAGGCTGGCGCTCGCCGGCGTCGCCGGCCTCGCGGCACTCACCGGGGCGCTGCTCGGTTCACGATCGGATGACGGCGAGGATCCGGCGTCGACCGCCTCCTCCCCCGCCCCGCCGCACTGCCCCGCCGCGGTCGCCGCCGACCCGCGACGGCTCGCCGGGCAGATGCTCGTTGTGCGCATGGAGGCGACCGCGACCGCAGGCCTGCGGCGGGCGGTGCGCCGGGGCGAGATCGGAGGTGTCGTCCTCTTTCCGCCGCCGGGAACACCTCCCGACGCCCTCGGCGAGCAGGTCGAGACGCTGGGTCGGGTGGCGATCGAGAGCGGGTCCCCGGCGCCACTGGTGATGATCGACCAGGAGGGCGGCGAGGTGAAGCGGCTGACCGACCTTCCGCCCAACCGCTCGCCGGCCGAGATCGCAGCTCGCGGGACCGCTGCCGCGACGACCCAGGGCCAGGCGCACCGGACGCGCCCTGGGGCGGCTCGGGATCAACGTCGATCTGGCGCCGGTGCTCGACGTGCCCGGGATCGTGGGCGCGTTCATCGCCTCGCGCGCATTCGCCACCGACCCCGGCGAGGTGGCGGCGCTCGGCATCGGCCTTCGGCGAGGGGCTCCAGTCGGCGGGCGTCGCGGCGACCGCGAAGCACTTCCCCGGGCTCGGGCTCGCGACCGTCAACACCGATCTCGCTCCGAGCACGATCGACGCGTCGCGAGCTGAGCTGGCGCCGGGGCTGGAGCCGCCCGCGGCAGCGATCGAGGCGGGCTTCGGCCTCGTGATGGTCGCCAACGCCACCTACCCCGCATTCGACGCTCGAGCGGCCGGCGTCGCTGTCCCCGCGGGTGATCGAGGGACTCCTGCGCCGCCGGCTCGGCTTCAGCGGCGCCGTGATCACCGACGACCTCGGCGCCGGAGCGCTGACCGGTGCCGGAATCGACGAGGGCGAAGCCGCGGTCGGCGCTGCGAGTGCCGGCGCCGATCTGCTCCTCTTCGCACTCTCCAACGCCGAGGCCGCGCGCGACGCGTTGGTTCGGGCACTGCGCAGCGGTGAGCTCGACCGAAAGGCGCTGGTCGAGTCGTGTGTGCGCACGACCGCCCTGCGCGAGCGCTTCGCGGGCTAGACGGCTTGAATCGAGCTCAGCCCGAGAGGCTGGCGCTGAACTCGCGGTTGTCCGTCTTGTAGACCCAGTCGCCGGCGGCAAAGCCCTTGACGCGGCCGTCCGCGTTGACGACCACGGCCGTGATCCGCTCGAACCTGCCCGGCGAGCTCAGCTTCACCGAGGTCCTGCCGCCCTGGTCGAGGAAGGTGCTGCGCTTGGTCACCGATCCGGTGAGCACGTCGCCGTCGCGCCCGACGAGCGCGAGCCCGGCGCGGACGCCGTCCTCTGCCCTAACCGTGAGCTTGATCCGGTCGCCGCCGGCGTTGACGTTGAACAGCCGCGCCGCGGTGTGGTCGAGCGTGATCTGCCGCTCCTGGCCCTTGCCGAGCTGGCCCTTGCGCTTCATCTCCGGGTAGCTCGGCGCGTCGGGGAAGCCGCCGTACCCGCTGCGCCACTCGGTCGTCCGGACAAGGAAGCGAACGAACTCGCGCGAGAACCCCTTTCCACCCCGGTCGCGAATCGCCTTGTCGTAGGCCGAGGTCGCCAGATCGGCCGGGTTGACGACGTCGGAGACCTCCCAGGCGCGCCGGATTGCCTCGACGCCGAAGCCTCCGCCCCCCGTGGCGAGCCAGTGGTTCCAGACGGTAGAGCCATAGATCTTCAGCCCCTTCGCTGCCTTGCGGTCGGTGATCGGCGTTCCGGGGCTCTGAGCGAAGGCCTGGATGTATCCGACCCAGTCGTTGATCTCGGGGTAGACGTGATCCTCGGACCAAGTCGCGGTCGACTCGAACATCCAGACGTCCTGGAAGCTGTCGTAGTTCTGCTGCAGGAGGTGGTTGAACTCGTGCGCGAAGGTCACCTTGGCCGCGTCGAGGGGGTCGGCGAAGCCCGGGTACTCGGTCGGCGCGTAGTCGTCGTCGATGACCATGTAGCCGTACTGGCTGCGCGCGTTGCCCTGGCCCGGGTCCGGGGACTCGTAGCCGAAGAAGCCGAGCGCGCCCAGCTCCTTGAGATAGATGTCGGCGCGGGCGCGGGATCGGTGCCGCATCCCGATGTGTCGGGCTTCGGCGGCAGCCAGCCGAGGGCACCCGGGGTGACCTCGGTTGAGTAGGAGAACTCGGCGATCGAGAGGATCGCCTCGACGTAGTCGGGGATCCCGTCGCCGTCGGCGATCCCGTTCGCGTCGGAGAGGCTGGGGGCGTCCGCAAAGCCGGCGGCGTCGACCCAGAAGACGCAGAAGTGGGTGCTCGAGGCCTCCCCGACCGGCGCGCCGGCGGGATAGCCGTCGCCGTACTGGTCGGCGGCGCCGTCAGTCGGCCGCGCGAGCAGGCCACGCGCCCGCCGCCGCTCGCCGCCCTCCAGCGCGGGCGCCGCCGCCGCGAGCTCGTTGAGCACGACTGTCGCCTCGGGCGACTGCTGTGCGGGCGCCTCGGGGGCTGTCTGCGGCGCGAGCGTCTGCTCGGCCTGCTCGAGCACGGTGCTCGCCTCTTCGGCGGTCACCGGCTCGGCCGGTTGCTGCGCGCTCGCCGACGACGCGAGGCTGAGCGCCGCGACCGTGACGGCCACCGCGGACGCGCCTCCCTGCCTGATTCTTCTCGTCGACAAGATCCTGGGTTCCCTTCCTGAGCATACTTTCCAGCCCATGCATGAACCCCGCAGGGTCCTCAGCGTTGCGCTCGCCCAGATCGACCCGACCGTCGGCGACATCGACGGCAACGCCGCGCGGATCATCGAGTGGATCGGTCGCGCCCGCGATGCCGGCGCCGATCTGGCCGTCTTCCCGGAGCTCTGCCTGCCCGGTTACCCGGCCGAGGACCTCTACCTGAAGCGGCACTTCGGCGAGGCGAACGTTGCCGCGCTGGAGACGATCGCCGCCGCAACCGCCGGGATCGCGGTGCTGGTGGGGTTCGCCGAGCCGGTGCCCGCGTCCGGCGACCCACGGCCCGATGCGCCGGCGCGGCGCCCGGTGCACAACTCGCTCGCTCTGCTGAGTGACGCCTCGATCGCAGGCGGTCTACCGCAAGAACCGGCTCCCCAACTACGGCGTCTTCGACGAGGTGCGCTATTTCGAGCCCGGCACCGAGCCGCTGGTCTGCGAGGTCGGCGCTGTTGCAGTCGGGCTGACGATCTGCGAGGACCTCTGGGAGCCCGGCCCGCCGGGCGCCGCTCGAGGCCGAGGCCGGCGCGGCGCTGATCGTCAACCCGTCGGGATCGCCCTACCTGCGCGGCAAGGGCGCCGACCGCGAGCGGATGCTCGGCGAGCGTGCGCGCGAGTTCGGCACCCCGATCGCGTTCTGCAACCTGGTCGGCGGACAGGACGAGCTCGTCTTCGACGGCCACAGCTTCGTCGTCGACGCGGGCGGCGAGGTGATCGCTCGGGCCCGCCAGTTCGCCGAGGACCTGCTGGTCTTCGAGCTCGGCGACGATCACCCGCAGCGGATCGAGGAACCACTCGGCGACCTCGATGAGGTCTACGCCGCACTCGAGCTCGGTCTGCGGGACTACGTGCGCAAGAACGGCTTCGAGCGCGTCCTCGTCGGGCTCTCTGGCGGGATCGACTCGGCGCTCGTGGCCCTGCTCGCCGCCGACGCGCTCGGTTCCGAGCGACTCACCTGCGTCGTCATGCCCTCCCCCCACTCCAGCGACGCGACGCAGGCGGACGCGCGCGCGATCGCGACCAACCTCGGCGCCGAGCTGATCGAGCTCCCGATCGCCGCCGCGATGGCGGCCTACGACGAGACCCTGGCCGAGAACTGGAGCGGCGAGGGGCTGGCGGCCGAGAACGTGCAGGCACGAATCCGCGGCAACCTGCTGATGGCGCTCTCGAACGACCGCGGCTCGCTCGTGCTCACGACCGGCAACAAGAGCGAGATGTCGGTCGGCTACGCGACGCTCTACGGCGACATGGCGGGCGCCCTGGCGGTGATCAAGGATGTCCCCAAGCAGCTCGTCTACCGCCTGGTCGAGCACCGCAACGCGTGCGCCGAGACGCCGCCGGTGCCCGCCTCGGTGCTCGAACGCGCTCCCTCGGCCGAGCTCCGCGCCGGACAGCGCGACGAGGACTCGCTGCCGCCCTACGACCTCCTCGACCGCGTGCTCGAGGGCTACGTCGAGCGCGATCGCTCGCGCGAGGACCTCGTCGCCGAGGGCCTTCCGGCCGACATCGTCGACGAGGTGATCGGTCTCGTCGACCGCGCCGAGTACAAGCGCCGCCAGGCCCCACCGGGGATCCGGATCACGTCGAAGGCCTTCGGCCGCGACCGGCGCCTGCCGATCACGAACCGCTTCAACGGCTGAGACCGATCGCTGATACCGGGGTCCCGGGCAGCGAGTGGCGGAAAACGTCTTGTAGTCCGTCTTTTCCGCCATTCGCGCGCGCCAGCCCAAGCGTGCCTAAGACCCGGGTGGCGGGCGGACGGCGATCGTCATCCGCACCAGCGCGCAGACGCGGCCCTCGTCGTCGGTCAGCTCGCAGTCCCAGACCCAGGTCGTGCGGCCGCGGTGGCGGGGGCTCGCCTCGGCGTTGACGTGGCCGCTCGAGATCGGGCGCAGGAAGGTGGCGTGGTTGGACTGCCCCATCGCAAGCAGGCCGTCGTCGGCGACCGCCAGGTAGGTCGAGCGTGAGCACACCGACTCCGCGAGCGCCGCGATCGCGCCGCCGTGGACGATCCCGAACGGCTGACAGATTCTCGCGGAGACTGCGATCCGGGCCCGAGCGTGCTCGGGCCCGTCATCGAGGTACTCGATCCCGATCAGCTCGCTGAAGTTCGGAGGTGGGCTCGGCTCGGCCGCCATCGGGCGATCAGCCTACCCAGCGCCTGGCGAAGGCGACCATCGGCACGCGGAGCAGGATCAGGTCCGCGAGCAGGCCGAACGCGATCGCGACGCCGAGCTCGCGGGCCGGGTGGAGCTCAGTGCTCGCCAGCGCGCCTGCCGCCAGCGCTCCGACGACCGTCGCGAACGCCGCAGCGCGCAGCGTCCACCCGGTGCCCCCGGTCCGGGGGTCGGCGTCCGGGCCGAGTGCGGCGGCCGCGGCGCGAGCGGCGCAGATCGAGCCCACGGCCCACAGAGTCACCGCGATCGAACCGGTGTCGAGAGCGGCCTGCGCATCCCAATCGAGCAGGGTGGCGAGGTGGCCCTGCTGGAGCACGAACACACAGGCACCGGCCGCCGCCGCCGCGGGAAGCAGCGCGACCGCGCCGAGGATCAGCGCCAGCGGCGAGTGCACGAGGCCGACCAGCGCCAGTGCGACGGCGGCGATCGCGGCCGGCAGCACGAGCTCCCCGAAGAGTGAGTCCCCAGGCGCGGCTGAGAGCACGCCGAGCGGCCTCGTGATCCCGTCGAGCGCCGGCAGTGCGAGCACGCAGAGGGCGGCGGCAGCGAGGAGGAGGATCGCGACCGAGAGCACCCCGGAGTCGCCGAGCGCGGCCGTCAGCCGCATCAAGGGCCCGGGAGCGGCGGAGTCGGGGCGCGTGCGGCGGTCGGCGAGCGCCAGCACTGCCGGAGTGACGACGATCGTCGACGCAGCCGCGAGCAGCGCGGCAAGGGCACAGCCGACGGCGAGCGAGAGCGCTTGCTCGAGCGGAGTCGCGAGCGCGGCGAACGCGGGCAGGGTCGCGACAGCGCCGATCAGCAAGATCGACCGCGCGTCGGCGCCCAGCGCGTCCGGCGATCCCGTGTCGGGCTCGGCCGCCGAGACCTCGGCCTCGTACCGACCGATCAAGAGCAGCGGCAGCTCGATCCCAAGCACGAGCCCGATCGCCGCCGCGGGGGCGAAGCCGAGCAGCGAGACGTCGGCGACCAGCCCGAGCACGCGCAGCAGCGCCAGCGAGCCCGCGATCGCGATCGCGATGCAGAGGATCGGTGCGGCGGCACGCCGCCACCCCGCCGCGGCCCCGAGAAGCAGGAGGGCGAGCGGCGCCACGACCAGCATCGGGCGCCAGAGGTCTTGCTCGAGCTCTCGCCGCGCTTCGAGCAGGCGCGCGACCTCACCGCCGGCGGAGGCTTCGAGCGGACCCGGATCGATCGCGTCGGTGAGCCGGATCGCCGCCTGCTGGCGCTCGGCTTCGTCCGCGTCGGCGAAGCGGGCGACGAGCGCGCTCGACCCGTCCTCGCGCTCGATCGTCTGCACCGAGTCGATCGCCGGGTCGGCCGTCATCTGGGCGGCGACGACGTCGCGGCTGACGGCGATCACGCGCGAGCCGGCCGGTTTGCCGCGCCGCGCCTCGAGAGTCACGACCAGCGCGACATCGGCCGGGCCCGGCCGCCGAGGCGGATCGGTGAGCCGCATCGAGCCGATCCCGAGCTCGTCGGGGGCGCCGGTCGCGATCACCATCGATCCCGCGAGGAGTGCCAGAGACCCGCCGAGTACGGCCCACGGGCGCCTCCATGCGCGATCGGCGAGCGTGCCAAGCACGTCCTCAACATAGCCCCAGATCGCTCCATTGGCGCCGGTTGCTGCGCATCGCAACCTGCGTGGCCGGCCCTGCGCAACCCGTACGCTTCCCTGCCCATGCCGATCACTCCCGACCAGCAGGCGACCCTGCAGCTTCTGCTCGAGCGCGGCCAGCGCTACCCCGACCTCGCCCAGCTGCTCGGCGTCGACGAGGCCGAGGTCCGTAACCGCGCCCGCGCCGCGCTGACCGAGCTCGGCGGCGCCGATCCCGACCGAAACGTCGGGCTCACCGACTACCTGCTCGGCCAGGCCGACCCGATCGGCCGCGCCGACGCCTCACGCCACCTGCGGGAGGATTCCGAGGACCGAGCGCTCGCTGCGGAGCTCTCCGCGCGGCTGCGCGAGCTGTTCCCGGGCGCCGAGCTGCCGCGATTGCCCGGTGAGCCGCGGGAGGGCGGGCGCTTGCGTCGCCGCAGCGGCGCTCGGCGGACACGGAAAGCGGCTCCGCCGGCCGCGTCCGGGGATGGGGCAGCCGGCGCCCGCGCTTCACAGCCGCGCACGCGCCTGCTCGTTGCGCTCGGCGGTGGCGCTTTGCTGTTGCTCGTAGTCGTGCTCGCGATCGCCGGCGTCTTCGATGGCGGCGACGACGAATCGACCGCTTCGGCGACCGATCCCGCCGCGACTACCACCGCCGCTCAGGGCACTGACGAGGAGCTCGCCGTGATCGAGCTCAAGCCCACCAGCGGCGGCGACGCCCGCGGCCAGGTGGTGATCGGGCTGACGAGCTCCGGCCAGCCGTATGCGGACCTGGGGGTGGAGGGCCTCGAGCCGGCCGCGGGCGACAACGGCTACGTGCTCTGGCTGCTCGTTTCCGCCGAGGTCGGCTATCCGGTCTCGGTCGTGGCCGTGCCCCCCAACGGGCGGCTCAACGAGCGCTACGCGATTCCCTCCGCTGTCGCCGCTGTCGCCGCGCGAACGAAGTTCGTCGACATCTCGCTCGCCTCGCGGCGCGACCTGCGGCGCGAGGTGCTCGAGGCCGCACAGCAGTCGAACCCGGTGATCCCGTTCACCGGCGAGAGCGTCCTCCGCGGCGCGGTCACGCGCTCGGGCGGCAGCTAGCGCGGCTCCGCAGGCCGACGAACGGCGTCGCTCAATCCGGCAGCAGCTTGCCGGGGTTCATGATCCCGGCGGGGTCGAGGCGGTCCTTGAGCGCGCGCAACGCCTCGAGGCCAGTCTCGCCGACCTCGGCGCCCATGTAGGGCGCGTGGTCGCGACCGACGGCGTGGTGATGGGTGATCGTGGCGCCGGCAGCGACGATCGCCTCGCAGGCAGCCGTCTTGACCGCGCGCCACTGCTCGAGCTCGGAGCCCGGCCGGCGCCGGGCGGCGAAGGTGAAGTAGAGCGAGGCGCCATCGCGGTAGGCGTGCGAGAGGTGGCACATGACGATCCCGGGGGTGCCCTGGGCGCGAAGCGCCGCGTCCAGCGCCCCGCCGACGCCACGGTAGAGGTCGTCGAGCCGCGACCAGGTGTGCGAGGTCTCGAGCGTCTCGATCATGTAGCCGAGGTCCATCAGCTCGTCCCGCAGGTAGGGACCGTCGAAGCGGCCGCGTTCCCATGCCCGCCCCGGAGCCTCGCCGAGCGGGGCCGCACCCCCGCGCCGAAGCTGCGGGGCGCCGAGCGCCCGGCGGCGGTCGACCGTTTCGCGATCGCCCTCCCAGCCACAGATCACGAGGCAGCCGCCGCGCCGGCGCCGAAGCCGCAGATAGGCCTCGAGGAGTGCTCGCCTTACCCCCTCGGTCCCGGCCAGCCCCATCGAGACGCGGGTCTCAGCCTCATCGGAGAGGCGGATGACGTCAGGGAGCGCGTCGGCCTGCGCGAGGGCGCGGATCAGCTCGCGCCCGGAGGCGAAGTCGGACGCGATCCAGGCCTCGTATCGGCGCACGGGCGGAGCCTCGCGAACTCGGACGGTGACCTCGGTGATCGCCCCGAGCACCCCCTCCGAGCCAAGCGCGAGCTCGCGCAGCGAGGGGCCCGCGGCGGTGTGAGGCGTCGCCAGCGTGCGCAGCTCGCCGGTCGGGGTGACGATCGCGAGCGCGGTGACGATCTCGTCGAAGCGCCCGTAGCCGCTTGACGCCTGGCCCGCCGACCGGGTCGCGGCGAAGCCGCCGATGGTCGCGTATTCGAACGACTGCGGGAAGTGACCGATGGTCAGGCCCTGCGCCCGCAGCGCATCCTCGGCCTCGGGACCACGCAGCCCGGGCCCGAGGCTCGCCGTGAGCGAGACCCGGTCGACGTCGAGATCGCGCATCCGCCGCAGATCGAGCGAGATCACCCGCTCGTGCGGGCCGGCGAATGGGTCCACTCCCCCGACGACGCTGGTTCCACCCCCAAACGGGACCACCGCGATCCCCTCGGCGCCGCAGATCTCGAGCAGGGCAGCGACCTGCTCGCCGTCGCCCGGCAAAACGACGGCATCCGGGGCCGCGGCCAGGCGGCCGCCGCGAAGGCGGACGAGATCCGGGTAGCTCTTGCCGGCGGCGCGCCGGACGCGATGCTCGTGCGCGACCAGGACGCCCGCCGGGCCGACGGTTTCGGCGATCGCATCGGGCAGCTCCCGGGGCTCGGGCATCGCCACCTCGTCGAGCTCGACCCGCTCAGCGGGCGCGGGCTCGCCGAGCTCGGATCGCAGCATCGCGAGCGCGGGCTCGGCGAGCGTCGGCTGCTTGGCCGGATCGCCCCACCCCCACCACTTGCTCGGCACCACCGCGTCTGGACGCTGCTCAGCGGTCAGGGCGATTCACCGACCAGGGCGCGTTCGATCCCGTCGAGGGCTTCGTCGAGGCGGCGTCGCGATGCGCCCCGCATCATCGTCGAGCCGAGCCGCGAGAGCCCGCGCAGGGTCTCCTCGCTGGTCAGCGTCACCCGAGTGCCCCCGTTCTCGGCCGCGAGCCCGATCTCGAGCTTGGAGGCACGCAGGATGCGGTCGAAGGGCGTGCCCTCCACCTGCTGCTCCCAGGCGTAGCGCTCGCCGCTGGTCGAGCCGACGCAGCGGTAGTCGGCTCGGACCCCGGACCCGCGCTCGGTCTCGAGCACGGCAGTCCAGTGGGCGCGCTTGGCGCTCTCCCCACGCACGTCCTCGACCCGGACGGTCCGCGGCCACCAGCGCGGCAGGCTGTGCGGGTCGGAGACCAGCTGCCAGATCCGTCCCCGGTCGGCGGCGATCACCCGGCTTCGCGAGACGCGCGGCATCCGGTGCGAGCTAGATGGTTGATTTCACGGCCTCGCGTGCGCGGGGGCGCGCGGGACCGAGCTGGGCGTGGCCGGCGGACGAAGCCAGAAGGCACGCGCGAGGACGATCGGGCGCGATCCTCAGTGAGCGAAGCGAACGGTGCGAGCGCGAAGCGCGAGGGTATCCGCGCGTCATCCGCGTGCGTGAAGGCGTGGGATCACCCATCTAGTCGGCGGCTGACTTCAGCCGCCGCAGGTCGCGAACCAGCAGCAGGTGCTTGAGGTGCCCGCAGACGGCAGCCAGGCTCTCGAGGTTCTCGATCGCCTCCTTGCGACGCGCCTGGCTGCGGGAGCGCAACTGGGCGCCGAGCAGCTGTTCGAGCAGCGCCGCTTCGCGGTCGGCGGAGGTGCGAAAGACGCGCAGGTTGCGCCCGGCGACGCCGAACCGCGACAGCTCTGCCGCCGCTCGGACGATCTCGAGGTCGGTCTCGTCGTAGGTGTCGCGCCCCTCACGGCGAGAGGCGACGATGCCGAACTCCTGCAGCTCGCGCAGGAAGGTGTCGTTTACCCCGGCCTGCTCGAGCAGCTCCTCGCGGCTGAACCGGGTCACCGGCTCCCCGACCGAGGCGGCACGCCGCTTCTGGCTCTCGCCGCTCGGCCTGCGCCCGGTGAAGTCGCCGGTGGCCAGCTCCTGGCGGATCACGCGTAGGGGCAGGAACTCGTCGCGCTGCATTCGCAGGATCGCCCGCAGGCGCTCGACGTCGGCCTGGCTGTAGAGGCGGTAGCCGCCGGCCGTGCGGCGAGGCGCAAGCAGCTTCTGGTCCTCGAGGTAGCGGATCTTCGAGATCGAGATGTCGTCGAACTCCTGCCCGAGGATCTTCGCCACGGCGCCGATCGTCAGCGCGCGGCGGGGGCGTGAGTCGCCGCGCTCGGGCCGGGAGGCGGTCGCCTCCTCCGCGCCCCTGGGGTCGGCGGAGGTCTTTCCGGCTATCACGGCCATCGCCAGGTCACTTCTCCAGGTAGCTGAGCTTGTACTTGCCGATTTGGATCTCGTCGCCGTCGTCGAGCCGGTGTGACTCGATCCGGCGCCGGTTCACGTAGGTGCCGTTGAGCGAGCCGAGGTCGTCGATGTAGTAGCCGTCCTGGCGGTGCACGAGCAGCGCGTGGTTGCGCGAGACGGTGACGTCGTCGAGAAAGACGGCGGCGTCGGGCGTGCGGCCGATGCTCATCCGGTCCTCATCGACGGTGAAGCTCTCGCCCGCGCGGCCGCCGCCGGAGCGGATCACCAGCGCCGCTCCCGCCTTGCCGACCTCCTCGTCGATGTCGACGGGCGTGTACTCGCCGGTCTCATCGACCTTGTAGGTCATCGTCGTCGGCTCGTCGCCACCCTCGGGCCGACCCAGATACGCGCCGCACTTCTGGCAGTAGTTGGCGCCCTCGGGATTGACGAAGCCGCACTCCGGGCAATGGAGCGCCATCTCTACGAGCCCTCTTCCTCCGGCGTCGCTGGGACCTTGCCCGCGAGGATGTCCGTGAGCTGCTGGACGTCGGCGCCGCTGATCGTCGCGTCGCCCTGCTCGCGGTGGGCCTTGAGCCGGTTGACCAGCTCGGCGCGCAGGATGTCGATCTTGCCGTGCAGCACGCGGCGACGGTAGGAGACCTCGCGCTCTTCGTCCGTGAGCTCATCGATGACCTTGCGGAGCTCCTCATCGCTCATCGAGCCGATGTCGGGAAAGGTGTGTTCGTACTCGGTGCTCATCTGACCCCCGGGTCGCCGCTCTCCGGCCCGTGCGCCGGCTCGGCCCCGATTATACGGCCGATCCGCAAACTTCAAGTTGAGCTTGAGCGTTTGCGATCAAGCTTGCGCCGGTTCGGCGTCCGGATGGCGGCCGAGCGCGGCGCGCACGTAGACGAAAGTCGCCATCACGGAGATCACGACGCCGACCACGAAGCCGGCCTCGATGATCCACCAGTCGACGACCATGCTCCAGAAGATCCCGCCGAAGACGAGGAAGACCCCGATCCGACCGATCCAGTTGACCTCGATCTCGATCCCACGCCGCAGCGCCATCTGCGCGAGCACCAGGGTGACCAGCTCGCGCGCGGCCAAGGCCGCGAGCGCCCACCGCGGGAGCAGCTCGAAGTGCCAGCAGACGGCGGCGCCGGCGAGCACCGTGAGCCGGTCGACGACCGGGTCCAGGAGCGCGCCCATGCGCGAGTACTGCCCGGTGGCGCGGGCGAGGAAGCCATCGACGTAGTCACCCAGCGTGATCCCGAGGTAGAGCAGGGCTGGAGCGACCGCACGCCCATCGTCGGTGTCGAAGGCGAGCACCAGGAAGACCGGAATCGCGGCGAGCCGAGCGTATCCGACGAGGTTCGGGATCGTCCACGGGTGAAGCGGCGCTCCGCGGCGGGTCTGTTGCGGCCGTGGGCCCGAGCGGTCGATCCCGAACAGGCGGCGCTTCGAGCCCACGCAGCTCGCCTCAGCCGAGCGCGTCGACGATCTCGCCGGCCCGCCTGGCGGCGTCGGCGACCGCGAGCCTGTGCTCGGAGCCGCTGCGGCGCTCCTGGGCCTCGACCTGGCCCTCGGCGAGCGTCCGCTTGCCGACAACGACCCGCAGTGGGCAGCCGATCAACTCCGCATCGGTGAGCTTCTCGCCGGCGCCGGCCTCGCGGTCGTCATAGAGCGCCTCGAGCCCGGCGGCTGCGAGCTCCTCGTAGAGCCGGTCGGCGGCCGCCAGCGTCTCCTCCCCGGCCTTTCCGAGCGCGACCAGGTGGACCGCCCACGGAGCGAGCGACGCCGGCCAGACGATGCCTTTGTCATCGGCGCCCTGCTCGATCGAGGCGGCGACGATCCGCGCCGGGCCGATCCCGTAGCTGCCCATGACGATCGGGCGCTCCTGGCCGTCGGGGTCGAGGTAGGTGGCGCCGAGCGGCTCGGAGTAGCGCGTGCCGAGCTTGAAGATATTTCCGACCTCGATCGCACGTTCGATCGCGATCGGGTCCCCGCTCGGCGAGAGGTCGCCGGCCTCGACCGAGCGGATGTCGAGCTCATCGAAGCCGAAGTCGCGGCCCGGCTCGACTCCGATCAGGTGGGCGTCGGGGCGATTCGCGCCGGCGAAGTACCCGCCGCCCTCGATCGCCGCGTCTTTGACCACCGGGATCGACGCGCCGACGGGGCCGATGAAGCCCGGAGGCCCGAGCTCGGCCTCGATCTCCTCGGCCGTCGCCTGGCGAAAGTCGGCGCCGAGAGCGTTGCGGAGCTTGATCTCGTTCAGCCGGTGGTCGCCGCGCACCAGCGCGAGCACCATCCCACGGCCCTCGACGATCACCGGCATCGCCTTGAGCGCCGCGCCGGCCGGCACCCCGAGCGCCTCCGAGACTCCCTCGACCGTGGTCAGGCCGGGCGTCGGCACCTCGCGCGGCTCGTCGAGTCCCGGCGGCAGCTCGACGGCCTGCGCGCCCGCCGAGGCGACCTCGACGTTGGCCGCATAGCCCGGCGCCAGCGCGACCTCGTTCTCGCCCGCCTCGCACGGCGCCATGAACTCGTGGGCCCCGGTCCCGCCCATCATCCCGACGTCGGACTCGACCTCGTACCAGCGCAGCCCGGAGCGGTCGAAGATGCGCGCATAGGCGCGCCGGTGGAGCTCGTAGCTCGCGTCGAGGCCCGCCTGATCACGGTCGAATGAGTACGAGTCCTTCATCGTGAACTCGCGCGTGCGCAGCACCCCGGCCCGCGGGCGCGGCTCATCGCGCTCCTTGACCTGCACGTGGTAGAGGATCTTGGGCAGCTCGCGATAGGAGCGGATCTCGCGAGCGACGTGGAAGGTGAGCGCCTCCTCGTGCGTCATCGCAAGCACGTGGTCGGACTCCTTGCGGTCCTTGAGCTTGAACAGCTCGTCGATCTCGTAGCGCCCCGTGATTCGCCACGGCTCGGCCGGCTGCAGCACCGGGATCAGCATCTCCTGGCCGCCGATCGCGTCGATCTCTGAGCGGACGATCGCCTCGACCCGCTTGATCACCCGGTATCCGGCGGGCAGCCAGGTGAACAGCCCGGCGCCGAGCTGGCGCACCAACCCCGCCCGGACCATGAGCCGGTGCGAGGCCGACTCCGCGTCGGCGGGGTCCTCGCGCAGGGTCGGCAGGAAGTAGGTCGACATGCGGGCCATCGGGCGGCCAGACTACCGGCGTGGGCTGGTCGAGCCGTGGATGCTTGCACCCCCCATTGCCGCTCAGGGGCGGTGCAGGATCTCGAGCTTGATTCCGTCCGGGTCGTAGAAGAAGACCGCGTAGTAGCCGGGCTCGTACGGGTACTCGTCGGGCCCGCTCTCGATCTGGGCGTCGCGGCCGCGCAGCCAGCCTGCGCGGTCGTCGACCGCCTCGCGACTCTCGGCGGCGAAGGCCAGGTGGTGGATGCCGACCGCGTACCGGTCGTAGGGAACGCCATGGGCGTCCGACTGGCGCTCGCGCAGGCTCACCGAGCCCATGTCCCACTCACCGCTGATGTAGACCACCCGCTCACCGCGCTCGCCGACGATCTCGCTCGTGCGGACGTAGCCGAGCGGTTCGAGCAGTTCGGTGTAGAAGGCCAGGCTGCGCTCGAGGTCGGTGACGACCAGGTCGAGGTGATCAACGCCCCGCACCGACTAGGCGCGGGTGAAGCGGCGGCCGGCGGTCGGCGACGCGTCCTCGTCGAGCTCGACGGTGCGCCGCTTGACCGGCTTCAGGAATGGTTCGGCGGTGATGTCGTTGCCCTCCTCGCGGGCCTTTTCCGCCTCCATCGCGGCGATCCGCTCCGGGGTCAGCTCGTCCGCGTTCTCCTCCTCGATCTTCGCCAGCCACTCGGCGCCCTCGGCGGCCTCGGCCGCGTCGACATCGACCGCGCCGCGGTCGAGCGACTTGTCGATTTCGACGAACAGGGCGTCGACGAGCTCGTCCTGGGGCACCTTTCGCAGCGGCTTGCCTCCGGCGAAGATCAGGCCCTCGTTCTTGGCGCCGGTGATCCCGAAGTCGGCGTGCGACGCCTCGCCGATTCCGTTCACGGCGCAACCGAGCACGGCGACCTCGATCGGCTCGGTGTAGGCCTCGAGCCGGGTCTCGATCTCGGCGACGACCGAGTCCATGTCGAACTGCAGCCGCCCGCAGGTCGGGCAGGCGATCAGCACGGGGCCGCGCTCGCGCAAATGCAGGGCCTTGAGGATCTCCCAGGCGACCTTGACCTCCTCCTCGGCATGGAAGGTCGAGAGCGAGATCCGGATCGTGTCCCCGACCCCGTCGGCGAGCAGGGTGCCGAGGCCGACCGCCGACTTCAGCGACCCCGACCACTTCGTCCCCGCCTCGGTGATCCCGAGGTGGATCGGATACGGGACGCGCTCGGAGAGCAGGCGGTTGGCGGCGATCGTGTTCGGAACGTTGGTCGACTTGATCGAGACCTTGAAGTCCTCGAAGTCGAGCGACTCCATCATCGCGACGAACTCGGCGGCGGCGGTGACCAGCGCCTCGACCGGGTTCGAGCGCTCGAGCTCGTGCAGGTGCTTCGGCAGCGACCCGGAGTTGACCCCGATCCGCATCGGCACCCCGGCCTCGGTCGCTCGCACCGCGACCTCGGCGACCTTCTCGCGGCCGCCGATGTTGCCGGGGTTGAGCCGGATGCAATGAGCGCCGGCATCGATTGCCTTCAGCGCCAGGGTGTAGTTGAAGTGGATGTCGGCGATTACCGGGATCGGCGAGCGCTCGACGATCGTCTTCAGCGCGACCGCGTCCTCGTCGCGCGGCACCGCGACGCGGACCAGGTCGGCGCCCGCGTCGGCGACCCTGAGGATCTGCGCCATCGTCGCCTCGAGGTTCGCGGTCTCGGTCTTGGTCATCGTCTGCACGACGACCGGGGCCCCGCCGCCGATCGGCACCCCCCCGACGAATATCTGGCGCTTGGAGGCCATCTCGTGGACATTGTGACAGCGGGGTTGCCATTGACCCGCGGACCGCCTCCGAATAGATTCGGGCATGACGACGACTCGGGAGGGCGGCATGGTGCGCGCACGCAGGCAGGCAGGGGTCTTGGTTGGGTTGACCATCCTGGCGGTCGCGTCTGTCGCGTCACCAGCATCGGCCGCAAGCGTGGTCGGCCAGACCGGCAACACCGGCGGGGGCTGCCTCGGCTCCGGCTACACCTTCGTCCAGGACACCGTCGCCGGGCCCCCGGCGTATGCGATGCCGAGCGCCGGCGTGATCACGTCGTGGAGCCACCAGGCGGGATCCGGAAATCACACGATGCGGATGAAGGTCTATCGCGAGACGATTGTCCCCGACGAGTTCTTCGTTGTCGGCGAGAGCGCGGTCGAGCAGCTCGCGCCCAACGGGCTCCGCACGTTCGCGACGAGGGTCGCGGTGGATGCGGGCGATCTCCTCGGTCTCAGCGTCGTATCGGGCACGGGCTCCTCCGCCTGTCTATTCGTGACAGCCGCCGTGACCGACCGGGCGCTTCAGGCGTCGGGAGACCCGCCGATCGGAACGACCCTGACCGGCCCGTACAACCCAGCGAGCAACCGCCGTGTGAACGTCGCCGTGACGCTAGAGGCCGACGCCGACCGAGATGGCTTCGGCGACGAGACGCAGGATGGTTGCCCGAGCGATGTCGCGCGGCAGGACGATTGCCTCGCGCCGCAGACCACGATCACGAAGGACGCGCCGAAGCAGACCGACAAGAGCAAGGTCAAGTTCAAGTTCGTCTCCGATGAGGCCGGCTCGACCTTCGAGTGCAAGGTCGACAAGAAGCCGTTCAAGCCGTGCCAGTCGCCGCGGACGATCAAGCACCTCGATGAGGGCAAGCACAAGTTCAAGGTCCGAGCCGTCGATGCGGCCGGCAACGTCGATGCCTCTCCGGCGAAGGACAAGTTCAAGGTCGTCCCGTAGCGCGACCGCCGGGCCGGTGGACAATCCAGGGCCCGCGGGTTAGGCTCAAGCCATGCGCAGGGTGATCGCAGGGGCGCTGGCGGTAGCCGCCCTGCTTGCCCTGCCGGGATCCGCTGGCGCCAATCACCACTTCATGGTGATCAGCGAGGTCAAGGACGAGACCGTGGTCGGGGACAACTCGGCGTTCATCGAGCTGCAGATGTACTCGTCGGGCCAGAACGTCGTCGACGGCCAGCGGATCGATATCTACAACTCGACTGGCGCCGTGGCTGGAACCTCCACGTTCACGGCCGACCCGCAGAACGGGCAGAACCAGCGCACGATCCTGGTCGGCGACGACGCCGTCGCCGGTGAGGACCTGACCGACAGCTCGCTCGGCGGGGACATCAACGGTGCCGGCGGCGCCGCCTGCTTCGAGAGCACGGTCTTCCCCTCGCCGGTCGACTGCGTCGCCTGGGGCAGCTTCACCAACACCCCGATGCTCCCGGTCGGCACCGCCGCGCCCGTGATCGGAGTCGCCCAGTCGCTGACCCGCTCGATCGCCCCGGGCTGCGCGACCCTGCTCGAGGCCTCCGACGACACCGGCGACAGCGCGACTGACTTCTCCCTCGCGAGCCCATCCCCGCGCCCGAACTCCGTAGCCCCGACCGAGCAGGCGTGCGGTGGAGGCGGCGGCGGAGGAGACAACAACCCGCCGCAGACCGAGATCACCAAGGCCCCGAAGCGCAAGATCGAGAAGCCGAAGGCGAAGTTCAAGTTCACGTCGAGCGAGCCGCGCTCGAGCTTCGAGTGCAAGTTCGACAAGGGCGGCTTTGAGAACTGCGACTCGCCGGAGAAGTACAAGCGCCTCGACGACGGCAAGCACAAGTTCAAGGTCCGGGCGACAGATGAGGCCGGCAACACCGACCCGACGCCGGCGAAGGCGAAGTTCAAGGTGGTCGACTAAGCCGATGCGCCGTCGGCTCGCCTGGGCAGGGGCGGTGCTCGGGCTGCTCCTCTTCCCGCCCGTGGCGAGCGCGAGCTATCACCTGATGAAGATCAGCGAGCTCGGGCAGAACGACGGCGCCGGCCGGGCCGATTATCTCGAGCTGCAGATGTACTCGAGCGGCCAGAACCTCATCGGCGGCCATTTCGTCACCATGTACCAGGACGACGGCACGCTGCTGAGCACGTTCGAGTTTCCCGGCAACGTTGCGCTCGGCGACAGCCAGCGCACCGTCCTCGTCGTCCGCGACGACGGCGGCATGCCTCCGGCTGCCGACTTCGTCACTCCCGATCTGCTCGTCCCCCAGAACGGCGCTGCCTGCTTCATCGACACCCTGCCGCTGAGCGGGATCGACTGCGTCGCGTTCGGGGCCTTCTCCAGTTTCACCGGCGGAGCGCCATCCCCGGTGGGCACCCCGGCGTCGGCCCTGGGCGTCGGCGTCACGCTGCAGCGCTCGATCGCCCCCGGCTGCCCGACCTTCCTCGAGGATTCCGATGACAGCGACGACAGCGCAACGGACTTCGCCGTCGGTCCTCTCTCGCCGCGCAACAACGCGAGCCCGCCGACCGAGATCGAATGCGACACCAAGGCGCCGCAGACGAAGATCAAGAAGGGCCCGAGCGGCACGATCGACAAGGACACGACCAAGGTCACGTTCAGGTCCAACGAGCCGAACTCGACCTTCGAGTGCAAGTTCGACCGCAAGAAGTTCAAGCCCTGCGAGTCGCCGAAGAAGCTCAAGGACCTCGACGACGGCAAGCACAAGTTCCTCGTCCGCGCGACGGATGCCGCCGGGAACACGGACAACTCCCCGGCGAAGGCGAAGTTCAAGGTCGTCGACTGAGCCTCCCGCGGCGACGAGGAGCAGCTTTGCCCCGCATGCGGCGGTGAACCTGCTCCTCGATCGCGTCGATGCGCTGGGAGGAGCTTCGCGCGCCGCTCAGCGCGCGTAGAGTGCTTCGATCTCGTTCGCGTACTTCTGGTCGATCGGCTTGCGCTTGAGTTTCATCGTCGGAGTCAGCTCGTCGCCACCGGGCGCCCAATCGATCGGCAAGACCTTGAACTTCTTGATCTGCTCGACTCGCGCCATCTTCGCGTTCGCCTCGTCGACGCCGGCCTGGATCGCGGCGAGCAGCGACTCCTCGCCCGCGAGCTCGTCGGCCGACTTGCCCTCGAGCCCGTTCTGCTTCGCCCACGCCGGGGCGAAGTCGGGGTCGAGCACGATCAGCGCCACGTTGTAGGGGCGGGCGTCCCCGATCGCCACCGCCTGGCCGATCAGCGGGCTGGCCGCCTTCAGGTGCGACTCGATGTTCGCCGGGGACATGTTCTTGCCGGCGGCGTTGATGATCAGCTCCTTCTTGCGATCGACGATCTTCAGGTAGCCGTCGGCGTCGAGCTCGCCGATGTCGCCTGTCACCAACCAGCCCTCGGCGTCGATCGTCTCTGCGGTCTTCTCGGGCATGTTGCGATAGCCGAGCATGTTCGAGGCGCCGCGGACCATCACCTCGCCGTCGTCGGCGAGCTTGACCTCGATCCCCGGGATCGGCGGTCCGACCGTGCCCAGCTTGACCCGCGCGGGTGGATTGAAGGTCGCCACCCCGCAGGTCTCCGACATCCCCCAGAGCTCCCCGATCTCGATCCCGATCGCGTGGAAGAACTCGAGCACCTCGAGCGGCGTCGGGGCGGCGCCGACGCTGACCGCGACCGCCTCGTCGAGTCCGAGTGCCTTGCGCATGCCCGAGAACAGCGCCTCGTCGGCCGCCGCGACCCCGGCCGCGAGCTGCTCGGGGACCGGCTCTCCGGCCTGTTCCAAGCGCAGCTTCTGCAGCGCGGCCTCGAGCCCCTGGCGCGCCTGCTCGCCCTGCTCGCCAGGGATTGCCGCCAGCTTCGCCTCCAGCCCGGCCTTGAGCTTCTCCCAGATCCGCGGCACGGCGAAGAACCAGGTCGGCCGCACCTGCGGCAGGAAGTCGACGATCTTGCGCGGATCCGGGCAGATGGTCACCGAGAGGCCACGGGTGACCGGCAGGTAGTAGTTGGCCCCGCGCTCCGCGATGTGCGCGGCGGGGAGCCAGGAGATCACCTTGCCCCCGCGCTCCGGGAGGTCGATCATCCCGTCGACGCCGCCGACCAGGCTCATCAGGTTGCGGTGCGTGAGCTGGACGCCCTTTGGCGGCCCGGTGGTGCCCGAGGTGTAGATCAGCGTCAGCAGGTCGTCGGGCTCGACCGCGGCGATCGCCTCCGCCGGATCGAAATCGGGATCGATCTGCTCCAGCGAGGCGAGCGTGTGGTCTCCCCCCTCGCCGTCGATCACGACCAGGGTCTCGATCGCGGGCAGCTCGGCGCGCGCCTTGTTGAACACGTCGAGGAACGCCGACTCGACGATCGCGACCTTGGCGCCGGCGTCGGAGCAGACGTACTGGATCTGCTCGGGCGAAGAGGTCTGGTAGATCGAGAACGGCACCGCGCCCAGCGAGACCGCCGCCATGTCGATGGCGATGAACTCGGGCCGGTTGTTGAGCATCAGCGCAACGGTGTCGCCCTTGCCGACGCCGAGGCTCGCGAGCCCGCCGGCGATCCGCGCGACCCGGTCGCGCAGCTCGCTCCAGGTGATGCTGACCGCATCGTCGCCCTCGCCGGAGATGATCGCGGGGGCGTCACCGAGCCGGTCTACGGTCTGATGGAAGGCCAGCGCCAGGTTCTGTGCGTGAAGCTCTCCGCCGGGCCCCCCGCTCGCGTACCGATCGGCCGTCGTGACCTCCATCAACCTCTCCTCCTCCGGGTGGGTTGTGCGACGCGCCTATCGTACGTTGAAACCCTCCCCGGAGAGTCTCTCGATGTCATTCGTGAGCCCGATCGCGAACAGCACCAGCACGAGTGCGAAACCGACCACCGAGGCGCGCTCCATGACCCGGAACGGGACCGGCTTGCCGCGCACCTTCTCGACCAGGCTCCAGAAGATGTGGCCACCGTCGAGCGGCAGGAACGGGAACAGGTTGATGACCGCGAGCGAGAGGCTGATCAGCGCGATCACGAACAACGCCTGGCGGGTGTCGAACTCGATCGACTGGCGGGTGACCTCATAGCTGCCGACGACGCCCGAGATCTGCTCGCGCTGCTCGGCATCGAAGATCCGGGCGACGATCGAGACCGTCTGCGAGGTCACGTCCCACATCCGGTCCACCGACCACTCGGCGGCGCCGGCGATGCCCGGGTCGAGCGGTTGGGTGCCGTAGGCGAAGCCGAGCAGCGGCCGGTCGGCCTCGGCGTCGTACTCGGGACGGGCGACGACGGTGACCTCGCGCCCGTCGCGGACCACGGTCACCTCGGCGGGCGTCTCGGCTCGGCAGCCCTGGGTCTGCTCGCCGGCGCAGGTGTGGGTCGCGATCTGGTCGCGAAGCTCGGGGAGGTCTCCGCTGACTCCATCGACGGCCACCAGGCGGTCGCCGGGTTCCAGCACCGCGGCGGCCGGCGTGCCGGGCTCCACGCTCTCGACCGTTTTCGTCGGCTCGGCGACGTTGAAGGCGAGGAAGAAGAGGATCACGAACGCGATCACGAGGTTGACCGCCGGTCCCGCACCGATGACCACGATCCGCTTCCAGACCGGTTGGTGGTAGTAGCCGCGCGGTGCGACGTCGGGCGGCAGCTCCTCGTCGGGGTTCATGCCGGTGATCTTCACGAAGCCGCCCAGTGGGATCGCGCCGATCCCGTACTCGGTTTCGCCGCGCTTGATGCTCCACAGCTTCGGCGGGAAGAAGAGGAAGAAGCGCTCGACCCGCATCCCGACCGCCTTCGCGGCCACCATGTGCCCTGCCTCGTGGGCGATGATCAGGAACGAGAAGCCGGCGAAGGCGAGCAGCCAGCTCATGCCCTTGCCCTAGCTGCTTCGACGAGCCCGCCGGCGACTTCACGGGCCTGCGCGTCGCACTCGAACAGGTCCTCGAAATGGCCGACCGGGTGTGCCTCGACGGCTTCGAGCGTCCCCCCGATCACCTCCGCGATCGCGGTGAAGGCGATCTCGCCGGCAAGGAAGGCCGCGACCGCGACCTCGTCGGCCGCGTTGAGCGTGCATGGCGCCGTCCCCCCCGCCTCGCCGGCCTCGCGCGCCAGACGTAGGCAGGGGAAGGTCTCGAGGTCGGGCGGCTCGAACTCGAGCCGGCCGACGGCGCCGAGGTCGAGCCTCGGCACGGTCACGTCGGCTCGCTCGGGGAAGTGCAGAGCGTAGGAGATCGGCACCCGCATGTCGGGCAGCCCGAGGTGCGCGAGCTGGGCGCCGTCGTTGAGCTCGATCAGCGAGTGGACGATCGACTGCGGATGGACGACGACGTCGATCCGTTCGTAGGGCAGCCCGAACAGGTGGTGCGCCTCGATCAGCTCGAGGCCCTTGTTGACCAGGGTCGCCGAATCGACCGTGATCCGCCCGCCCATCTCCCAGGTCGGGTGCGTGAGCGCCTGTTCGGGGGTAACCCCGGAAAGGTCGGTACGCCCGCGAAAGGGCCCGCCGGAGGCGGTCAGGATCAGGCGCTCGACCGCGCCCGGCCCCTCACCGCGCAGGAGCTGGAAGATCGCCGAGTGCTCGGAATCGACCGGGAGTATCCGCGCCTGCGTGGCCTCGGCGAGCGCCGTGACCAGCTCGCCGCCAACGACGAGGCTCTCCTTGTTCGCCAGCGCCAGGTCGATCCCCTCGCTGAGCGCGACGATCGTCGGCCCGAGGCCGGCCGTGCCGACGATCGCGTTCAGGACCAGATCGGCGTGACTGGCTGCGATCAGCTCGCGCACACCCTCGTCACCCCCGAGCACCCGCACCCCGTCGAGCTCCGAGCGGGCGCGCTCGGCAGCGGCGGGATCGGTGAGGGCGACCGCGGCGACGCCGCTCTCGCGAGCCTGCGCGCAGAGTCGGTCCCAGTGGGTCGCCGCCGAGAGGCCGGCGAGCTCGAGCGCGTCGGAGCGCGAGACGACGTCGAGCGCCTGCTCGCCGATCGACCCGGTCGAGCCGAGAATGAGGACCCGTTTGGCCACCGACGCAGGGTAGCGGTGACGCTCAGGGGCCCCATATGGGTCATGCTCGGGCCATGGCAGCAACCGACGTCCCGATCGGCGCACACGTCTCGAGCGAGCGGCCGCTGGAGGCGGCGTCGGCGCTCGGCGCGGGATGCGTGCAGCTCTTTCTCTCTGATCCGCAGTCGTTTCGCAAGCCACCCGAGCGCGCTGACGCCGCGGAGCTGCGGGCGAGCGAGCTCCCGGTCTACGTCCACGCCCCGTATCTGATCAACGTCTGCTCGCCGAAGAACAACATCCGCTACGGCTCGCGCAAGGTGCTCCAGCAGACATGCGACGCCGCCGCCGAGGTCGGCGCGGCGGCCGTGATCGTCCACGCCGGCCACGCGGAGGACGGGATCGAGGCCGGGGTCGGGCGCTGGCCGCGGACGCTGGAGCTGCTCGAGACGGAGGTCCCGGTGCTGATCGAGAACACCGCAGGGGGCGAGAACGCGGTCGGCAGGCGCTTCGACGCGCTGGCGCTGCTCTGGGAGGCCGTCTCCGGTTACGAGGGCCCGGTTGGCGTCGGGTTCTGCTTCGACACCTGTCACGCTCACGCGGCCGGCGAGGAGCTCTCAGACGTGGTCGAGCGGGCGCGCGCGATCACCGGCGGGATCGAGCTCCTGCACGCAAACGACTCCCGCGACGCCGCCGGCAGCGGCGCCGACCGCCACGCGAACCTCGGCCACGGCGAGATCGACCCCGATGCTCTGCGGGCGATGATCAGCGCGACCGAGGCTCCGGTGGTCTGCGAGACGCCGGGCGACGCCGAGGCGATGCGCGCCGACCTCGACTACGTCCGCGCCGCGCTCGCCGGCCGCTGACGGCCCGCGGCCGATTGCTGCTGCTGCCGCGCGGACTTGACGACGCCGGCCCGGCGCCCTGGACGGATTACCTATTGACGGTGTGGGCGCTCGGCCTCATCCTCTGAGGGCCGGCGTGGGGCCGGCTTCGTTTGTTCGAGCGGAGGGACAAGGATGTCCACAGGGAACGTTTCGAGGCTCGGCGGTGCGGTTGCCGTCGCGGCACTTCTGGTGGCCGGACTGTGCGCTTCCCAGGGTGCATCTGCCTCGGCACCGATGTCCAGAATGGTGTGCGACGGGTCCGGCTCCTCGCCATGCCCTACATCGTGACCGGGGTGGCAGGCGTCATCATCGATGTCAGCGCACCGGCCGACGACAGCGTCTACTGCCAAGCGGTCAACCTCCCTCGGTCCGGGGGAGCGACGGCACGGGCGGCGTCGGCGGGACACTGTGAGAACGCGAAGGTCCGCGGTGACCGACTCAAGCCGCGGCTCGCCGCCAAGGCCGTTCGCTGCCTGATCAACGAACGGCGGCGCGAGCATGGACTGAGCGAGCTCGATGCCCAGAAGGCGCTCAAGAAGGCGGCCAAGAAGCACACCGGCCGGATGCTTTCGATCGGCTGTTTTTCCCACACCTGCCCCGGCGAGCCCGATCTCGTCGGCAGGGTCACCTCGGCGGGCTACCTGCCATGCAACTGCAGCTGGAGCGTCGGTGAGAACATCGCCTGGGGCCAGTCTGGGCATGGCAGCCCGGCGGCGATAGTCGCCGCCTGGATGGCGTCTCCCGGGCACCGGGCGATGATCCTGACGGGGAGCATGAGGGACGTCGATGTCGGGGTTCGCCCGGGCAAGCCCGGCAACCGTCACGCCGCGGCGGCGACCTACACCGCCGACTTCGGCCACCGGAACTGATGCTTCGGGATCACAAGCCCTCGGGCGGCCGGTCGGGTCTGCGAGTAGCGCGGCGGGCGCCCCGATCGTGATCGAGACGCCCGGTCCGCTCGCTGGGCTCCGTGCCGACCTCGCGTTCGTGCGCGAGGCGCTGTCGGCCTAGCGCCCGTGGTGATACCGCTCGGCCGCGTCGCGCTGGTCGATATTCGGATGGAGATCGACCTGGGTCGGCGTGCCGACCGCCGCCGGCGGCTTCGGCGCCGGCACGGCGGTGCTCTCATCGGTGTCGCCCGCGACGAGCACGGCGCCGGTGGCGATTGCGGCGGAGGCCGCCAGGCCGCCGACGATGAGCCGGCTGCGGCGCTGCAGGGGACGCCGCGGAACGGTGGTGGGTTGGGGCAGTGCTGTGCTCATGGTTCCTCCTTTGGACGGTTGACGAGCCGATCCTGCGGGGTCCCGATAACCGTCTGCTTGCAGGCCGATAACAGCGCCTAACAGCAGCGCTGAACCCGCTCAGGGAGCGGGGTTTGCGGTGCTAGGGTCGGGTGCGAAAGAACGTCGGGCATGGAATTCCGCATCCTTGGGCCGCTCGAGGTGGTCAGACAGGGGGAGCCGATACCGCTTGGTGGAGCCAAGCAGCGAGCGGTGCTGGCCGTGTTCCTGCTGCGCGCAAACGAGACGGTCTCGCTCGACCGCCTGATCGACGAGCTCTGGGGCGCGCAGCCTCCCGCGGGCGCGGTCCAGAGCGTCCGCGTGCGGGTCTCGCGGCTGCGCAAGGCGCTCGAGGATCACCGCGGTGACGCGCCTTCGGTTTTGCTGACCACCCCGGGCGGATACGAGCTTCGAGTCGAGCAGGGAGGCCTCGACCTCGATCGATTCGAGCGCCTGCTCGCCGACGGTCGTCGCGCGCTTGCCGGCGACGATCCGCAGCGCGCGGCCGAGCTCCTGCGTGAGGCCCTGTCGCTGTGGCGAGGCCCCGCCCTCGCCGACCTCGTGAACGAGCCGTTCGCGCAGACCGAGGCGGCGCGGCTCGACGAGCTTCGGATCGAGGCGGTCGAGGAGCGGATCGCGGCGGACCTGGCGCTCGGCCACCACGCGGAGGTCGTCGCCGAGCTCGATCCACTCGTCGCCGAGCACCCGCTGCGCGAGCGCATGCGGTACCTGCAGATGCTCGCCCTCTATCGCTGCGGCCGCCAGGCCGAGGCGCTCGACGCCTACCGGGCCGCGCGGCGAACCCTGGTCGAGGAGATCGGCACGGAACCCGGGCCGGAGCTGCGCGAGCTGCACGAGGCGATCCTGGGCCAGGACCCGGCGATCGCGCCACCCGCGATCGCGGGCAAGGCGGCATCACTGCCGGGCCCGGCCGAGCCGCCGTCGGGCCGGCCTGCGCCGGAGCCGGCCTCGGCCAGGGAACGGCCGGCCGGCCGGCCGCTGCGCGAGCTCGCGGCGATCGCGCTGGCCGCCGGGATCGCTGTGCTTGCGATCTTCCTCTTCACAGGAGGCGACGAGAGCGAGGCGATCGCGGAGAACTCCGTCGGCCTGATCGATCCCGACGACGGGAAGGTCTCCGCCCAGCTACCGGTCGGACGCGGCCCGATCGCCGCGGTTGCCGATCCGGACTCGGTCTGGGTCGCGAACGCGCTCGACGGAACCGTGTCGCGGATCGACCCCGAGACGCGCCAGGTCGCTGCGCTCGACGTCGGTGGCGAGCCGGCCGGGCTCGCGCTCGGCGCCGGCTCGGTCTGGGTCGCGAACGCCGAGGACAGGCGCGTGATCCAGATCGACCTCGAGACCAATCGCGCCCTGCGCGAGATCGAGGTCGGCAACGCGCCGAGTGGCGTCGCGGTCGCGTTCGGGTCCATGTGGGCGGCCGCGTCCGTGGACGGGATGGTGGCCCGGTTCGACCTCACACGAGGTCGGGTCACGCAGCGAATCCCCGTCGGCGCGAACCCGACCGCGATCGTGGCGGGCGCCGGGTCGATCTGGGTCGCGAGCGAAGCGGCCGGGACCGTGGTCCAGATCGATCCCGATACGGGCCGCGTGCTTGACGCGATCAACGTCGGCAACGGCCCCGCGGGGCTGGCGTTCGGCGGGGGAGCGCTCTGGGTGGCGAACCGCCAGGACGGCACCGTTTCGCGGATCGACCCCGAGACCGAAGCGGTGACGGAGACCGTGCGCGTCGGCACGGAGCCCGCCGCCGTCGCGGCCGGAGAGGATGCGGTCTGGGTCGCCAACGGCGGCGACGGGACGGTTGCCCGGATCGACCCCGAGACCGCCGAACTGAGCGAGACGATCGAGGTCGGGAGCAGTCCGAGCGCGCTGACGATCGCGAACGGAGCCGTGTGGACCACCGTTCTCCCCTCGCGGGAGAGTCACCGCGGAGGCACGCTCCGGCTCAGATGGTCGCCCCCATCGGCGGTCACGTGCCCCTGCGCCGACCCGATTGCCTACGACTACGTCGATGCGTGGGAGCTGTTCTCGCTCGCGTATGACGGCCTGATCGCCTACCGACGGGTCGGCACCGCGGCGGCCGCGACGCTCGTCGGCAACCTCGCCACCGACGTGCCGGAGCCGAGTCCGGACGGGAAGACGTACGTGTTCGAGCTGCGGCCGGACATCCGCTTTTCGAACGGCGACCCGGTCCGCCCCGAGGACTTCCGCAGCTCGCTCGAGCGCCTGCTGAGTGTCAACGAAGTCTTGCCCCCGTACTTCGACGGCATCCCCGGCGCCCGCGGTTGCGTCGCCGAGCCCCGCAGCTGCGACCTCTCGAGGGGGATCGAGACCGACTCCGAGGCGGGCACGATCACCGTCCATCTGACCGCGCCGGACCCGGAGTTCCTGCACAAGCTCACGCTCCCGACCGCGAGCGTCGTGCCGGCGGACAGCCCGCCGCGCTTCGCCCGCCGCCGGCCGCTGCCGGGCACCGGGCCGTACCGGATCGCGAGCTTCGATCCACAGCGAGGCGCGCGCGTGGTCCGCAACCCCTACTTCGAGGTTTGGTCGCAGGACGCCCGACCGGACGGGTTCCCCGACGAGATCGCGATCAAAATCGGTGGCGACATCGACGCGCAGGTCACGGCCGTCGAGCGCGGTGAGGCCGACCTGGTGACCGTGTCGGGCCCGTTCGGAGGCCCACTGTCGTCCGCGGGCGTGCGCGAGCTCGCGATCCGCCACGCCGGCCAGGTCCACTCGGCTCCGGTTCCGGAGACCGACTACATGTTCCTCAACACGAGCCTGCCGCCGTTCGACGACGCCCGGGTGCGGCGGGCGCTCAACTACGCCGTCGACCGCCGCTATGTAGTCGGCCTCGCCGGCGGCAACCAGGTCGCCCAGCTGACCTGCCAGATTGTCCCGCCGGGCTTCCCCGGTTACCGCCCCTACTGCCCCTACACGCTCGATCCGAGCCCGGCGGGGACCTGGGCCGCTCCCGACGTGGCGAAGGCGCAGCGCCTGGTCGAGGCCTCGGGGACCCAGGGGTCGCGGGTTGAGGTCTGGGCCTGGCCGGAGCGAGAGCCGATCGCGCGCTACTTCGCCTCGGTGCTGGGCCAGCTCGGCTATCGGAGCTCGCTGCGGATCCTGCCGGAGGGTCCGTACTACACGGCCATTCTCGACCCGAGTACGCGGGCCCAGATCGGCTACAACGGCTGGTACGCGGACTACCTCGCACCCTCCAACTTCCTTCAGCCCCACTACACCTGCCCGCTGACGGCGCCGGAGAACCTCTCGCGCTTCTGCGACCGCGGCATCGACGCCGAGGTGGATCGGGCGCTCGCCCAGCAGGGCGCGGGCTCGATCGCCGCGAACGCGTCATGGGAGAGCGTCGACCGGCGGATCACCGACGCGGCTCCCTCGGTCCCTGTCCTGAACCGCAAGATCGCCGTCTTCGGATCGGAGCGAGTCGAGAACGTCCAGCAATCCCCGCAGATCGGCGTGCTCCTGGACCAGGTCTGGGTCAGGTAGCCCCGCGGCCTCAGTACACGAGCGCAATCGCCAGGTAGTAGCCGACGACCACGGTGAAGATGACCGCGTCGAGGCGGTCGAGGAGGCCGCCGTGGGGGCCGAAGATCGTCCCCGAATCCTTGATCTCGAGGTCGCGCTTGACCATCGACTCGAACAGGTCGCCGACCGGCGCCAGAGCTGCGACGGCCATCCCCATCAGCAGGGCGTCGATCCCGGGGAGCCAGTCCTGGTAGAGCCCCGCGAACCAGAAGCCCAGTGTGCCGCCGACGAACCCGAACGCGAGCCCCTCGAGCGTCTTGTTCGGCGACAGCGCCGGGGCGAGGCGGTGGCGGCCGAAGAGCCGCCCGCCGGCGTATGCAGCGGTATCGGCGACGAAGGTGGCGACGAGGACGTCGACGAGCAGGGCGGCGCCGTGGTCGGGGAGCTCGCGCAGCAGGACGGCGTGCGCGAACGGGATCCCGATCCAGACGATGGCGAGGATCGTGATCGCGATCGAGACCGTGATCCCGCTGCGGTCGGGGCGCATGAGCGCGGCGCCGAAGATCACCGGGACCGACGCCACCAGCGCGATCATCATCTGGAACTGGGTGCCGTAGAACGCGGCGGCGACCAGCCCCGCGGCGGCGAGGAAGGCGACAAGGGTGAACGGGCGCGCATCGCGCGCCATTCGAAACAACTCCGCCATGCCGACGCAGGCGAAGCCGATCATCGCCGCGGCGAAGAGCTCGCCGCCGACGACCGTGATCGTGACCACGATCGCGATCCATGGCAGCGCCCAGGCGATCCGGGAGAGCGTCTCGGTCCAGCTTCGCCTCGGTCCCTTGCCATCCCTTCGCCGCGGCGGGCGGTCGGCGGCCAATGGCGGCGGCGGCTTTGGCCGGCGGCGGCGCGGGCGCTCGACGTCGAGCTCGGAGTCAAACGGCGCCGATCCCTCCATCAACGGCCCCCGAACCGCCGCTGGCGGCTGACGTACTCGGCGAGTGCGTCCTCGAACGCACCGCGGCCGAACTCGGGCCAGAGCTCGTCGCGAAAGACGAGCTCTGCATAGGCGCACTGCCAGAGCAGGAAGTTGGAGATCCGCTGCTCGCCGCTGGTGCGGATGAGGAGATCTGGGTCGTGCATGTCGGGCGCGTAGAGGTGGCGGCGGAAGTCGTCCTCGGACTCCCCCTCGAAGCTTCGCGCCGCATCGACGATCTCCGCCCTGCCCCCGTAGTCGAAGGCGACGAAGAGCGTGATCCGTTCGTTGTCGGCCGTGGTCCGCTCGGCCCACTCGATCCGCTCGATCAGCTCGGAGCCGATCGCCTCGCGGCGGCCGATGAACCGCATCCTCACCCCCTCGGCGTCGAGCTCCGGCGTCTCGCGGTCGATTCGCTCGGCGAACATCGCCATCAGGCCGTCGACCTCCGCCCGCGGGCGCTGCCAGTTCTCGGTCGAGAACGAGAACACGGTCAGCTCCGCGATCCCGAACTCGGCCGCGTCCCGAAGCCGCGCCTTGACCACGTCCGCGCCGGCGCTGTGACCGTCGATCGCCGGCAGACCGCGCTCAGTCGCCCAGCGACCATTCCCGTCCGTGATGATCGCGACGTAGCGCGGCCCCGAGCCGCCCGCCGAGCTCACACTTCGAGAATTTCGTCTTCCTTGGCCTTCAGCAGGCCGTCGATCTCGGCCGTCGCCGAGTCGGTGCGCTTCTGCAGCTCGGCCTCGGCGCGGCGCTCGTCGTCCTCGCCGACCTCACCCTCCTTCTTCAGCTCGCGGAGGTCGTGCATGACGTCGCGGCGGATGTTGCGGACTGCGACCTTGCCCTCCTCGGCGACGCCGTGGACGACCTTGACCAGCTCGCGGCGGCGCTCCTCATTGAGCTCGGGGATCTGGAGGCGAATCACATTGCCGTCGTTGTTCGGGGTCAGGCCGAGGTCGGACTCCATGATCGCCTTCTCGATCAGGCCGATCGAGTTCTTGTCGAACGGGGTCACGGTCAACAGCCGTGCGTCGGTGGCGGAGACCTGCGCGAGCTGCTTGATCGGCGTCAGGGCGCCGTAGTAGTCGATCTCGAGCCGGTCGAGCAGGTGCGGCGAGGCGCGGCCGGTGCGCACGGTGGCGAGCTCGTGGCGGCACGACTCGACCGACTTGTGCATCCGCTCCTTCGCGTCGGCCAGGAATTCGTCAGTGAGCTCGCTCATCCCGTAGGCGTCGCAGATGACACGATCGTCCCCACCCGCTCGCCGCTGACGATCCTATCTATGTTGCGCTCGTCGGCCATGTTGAAGACGTGGATCGGCAGCCCGTTGTCCATGCACAGCGAAAGCGCCGTGGAATCCATCACCCGCAGGCCGCGTTCGATCGCCTCCAGGTGGGTGATCTCGGGCAGGAACTTGGCGTCAGGCACCTGCGAGGGATCGGCGTCAAATACCCCCTCGACCCCGTGCTTTGCCATCAGGATCGCCTCCGCATGGATCTCGAGCGCGCGTAGCGCAGCCGCGGTGTCGGTGGTGAAGAACGGGTTCCCGGTGCCGGCGGCGAAGATCACCACGCGACCCTTCTCGAGGTGGCGCATGGCCCGTCTGCGGATATAGGGCTCTGCGACCTCGGTGACCGCGATCGCCGACATCACCCGGGTGTAGGTGCCGCGTCGCTCGAGCGCGTCCTGAAGCGTGAGCGCGTTGAGCACCGTCGCGAGCATGCCCATGTAGTCGGCGGTCGCCCGGTCCATTCCCTGCGCGGCGCCCTCGAGCCCGCGATAGATGTTGCCGGCGCCGACGACCATCGCGGTTTCGACGCCGCGCCCGCTGACCTCGTGCACCTGCTCGGCGATCGTCCGCACCCGCTCGGGATCGGTGCCGTACTCCAGCGATCCCATCAGGGCCTCGCCGGAGATCTTCAGCAGGATGCGCTTGAACACGGGCTCGGCCACGCCGGCGAAACCCTACCGGCCCGGGGGCCGGTGGCCCGCAGGCTAGTCGTCGCCGGCGAGCCCGCGCAGGCGGTCGTAGGCCGGCTTCGTGCGTCCCTCTCGGTCGACGAGCCCCGCCGCCGGGCACCAGCCGCAGACGGCGTCGCCGCGCTCGGTGTCGCGCCACGCGTACCAGAAGGCTCCGCGCAGGCTCCAAAGCTCGGCGTTGCGGCGAAAGCGCGTGAACGCCCGCTCGAGGCGCCGCGCCTGGCCGGTCCGCGTCGTCACGAGGCCCTCTCGTCGCTTCCCGCTCGATGCCCAACCGACCTCGGTCACCCAGAGGTCAACCTCGTCGTCGTTGGCGACGGCAACGCCGCGGGCGGCTCTGATCTGCTCGAAGACGCCGCGGGGATGAGGGGAGTAGGGGTGCACGGCGATGCCGTCGAAGCTCGCGGCGATCTCAGGCACCTCATAGAACGCGCGCAGGAAGCTCCTGGTGCTCCACCGCTTCCCGTTCGACCGCGAGCCGAATAGCCCGGCGAGCAGGATCTCCGCCTCGGGATCCGTGGCGCGAATCTCGTTCGCGACCACGCGGACCACGGCCGCGTAGGCGGACGGGTTGACCACCGGCCGGTGGAAACTCTGCAGGTTCGCCTCATTCCAGATCTGCCACACCCGCACCGGTCGGTAGGCGAGCTCCGGGTGGATCTCCCAGAAGCGCCCGTCGGGCCCGTAACGGCCGGCGGCGGCGGCGGCGAAGCGCGCGAACGCATACCGGGTCGAGGTCGAGACGGGCGGGTACGTGATGCAGTCATCGCGACTGCAAGGCGACCCGTCGCGCTCGGCCGCCCATTCCGGGGTGCCATAGAGGAACGGCAGCGGCGTCAGGCCCTCCTCGACCAGGCCGCGGACCGCCGCATCGGGCTCGGACCAGTCGAACTCGTCGCGCTCGGACTCGACCTGCGACCAGGGAAGCCAGAAGCGAACCGAGCTGATCCCGCCGGCGCGCATCAGCCGGCCCTCGCCCGATTCCAGCGGTCGCTGGGTGACCGCGCCGATCACGAGCTCCTCCGGCTCCGAGCCGACGGGGTCGCCTTCGGCGCTTGCTCCGGGGCCGGAGAGGCCGGCGGCGAGCGCCGCCAGGCCGGTGATTCCCAGGAGCGCCAGTGCGCGCGCGGCGGGTCGGCTCATCACTCCAAGAACCCGCGCGCAGGCGCGGCGTTGCGGTCTACTCCTCGCCGACCGCGAACCGCGCGAAGCGCGCGATCCGGACGTTCTCACCCATGTTGGCGGCGGTCTCGGCGCGCAGTTGCTCGATCGTCTTGCCCTCGTGGTGATCCGAGCGCACGTGCTCTTGGTCGAGCAGCGCGACCTCCTTCGCCCACTTCGAGAGCTGGCCTTCGACGATCTTCGAGATGACGTCGTCGGGCTTGCCGTCCTCCCTTGCCTTGGCCTCGAAGAGCTTGCGCTCGGCCTCGAGTTCGTGCTCGGGGATCTCGTCCGCCGAGACATAGCGCGGTGCGGTCGCCGCGATGTGGATCGCAACCTCGCGCGCGAACTCCCGGAACTCGTCGGTCCGGGCGACGAAGTCGGTCTCGCATTGAACCTCGACCAGGACGCCGAGCTTGCCGTCGGCGTGGATGTAGGAGCTGACGACGCCCTCGCTAGTCGCCCGTCCGGAGCGCTTCTCGGCCGACGCCTGGCCCTTGACGCGGAGGATTCTGACCGCCTCGTCGAGGTCCCCGCCGGCCTCTGCGAGCGCCGCCTTGCAGTCCATCATCGCGGCCCCGGTGCGGTCACGGAGCTCCTTGACGTCGGCGGCGGTGACGGCCATCAGCCACCCTCCTTCGGCTCCGCGGCCTCCGGCGGCTGCGGTGCGGCCTCCGGCTCGGCCGCCGGCGTTTGCGGGGCCGCCTGTGCCGCGGCGGCGGCGGCCTCCTCTGCCTCCTTGCGCGCCTTCTCCTCTGCCTCCTTGCGCGCCTTCTCCTCTGCCTCTGCGCGCCGCCGTTCCTCCTCCTCGGCCCGGCGCTTGGCCTCCGCCTCGCGGTAGGCGGTCGCCGCCTGCTCGATGCCTTCGCCGATCGTCGAGATCACCATCTCGCAGGAGCGCATCGAGTCGTCGTTGCCCGGGATCGGGAACGTGACCGGGACCGGGTCGACGTTCGAGTCCACCAGGCCGAGGATCGGGATCTGCAGCCGCTCGCACTCGCGGACCGCGATCGCCTCGGTCTTCAGGTCTACGATCAGCGCTGCCTGGGGCAGCCGCTTCATGTCGCGAACCCCGCCGAGGTTGTATTCGAGCTTTAAGAGCTCAGCCTCCATCGACATCCGTTCCTTCGTCGGCAGCAGCTCGAGCTGGCCGTCGTCCTTGAGCTGGTTGAGCTCGTGGAGGCGATCGATCCGGGCCGAGATCGTGTGGTAGTTGGTCAGCAGGCCGCCGAGCCAGCGCAGGTTGACGTAGGGCATCCCGCAGCGCTCGGCCCACGACTTGATCGAGTCGCGCGCCTGTTTCTTGGTGCCGACGAAGAGCACGGTGCCGCCCTTGCCGGCGATCTCGGCTGCGAACCGCCGTGCCTCGGCGAGCAGGTGCTCCGTCTGCAGCAGGTCGATGATGTGGATCCCGTCGCGCTCGCCGTGTATGTAACGGCGCATGCGAGGGTTCCACCGGCGTGTCTGGTGGCCGAAGTGGACGCCCGCCTGCAGCAGGTCCTTGAGTCCGGGCTCGGACATTTGATGCTCCCTTGGCTCTGCGGTTGTCTCCCTGGTCGCTGCGCGGGGACCCGGCGTTTGGCGCTCGGCCGGGCAGGGCCCCGTTCGTCATCCCAGGGGGTCGGTTTCTGGACGCGGTGGAGTGTAGAGGGGTGGCGCGGGCACAGTGGCGTTCCGCTCGGGCGCGGGCGCGGGCGCGGCGCGAGCGTGGTTCGTTGCAATGAGGGAGGGAGTTGGGCTGGGCGCGCGCGTTGGCGGCCGGCCTCGGGGCAAGTGGCGAGTTGTGTCCGCTATCCGGGCACAAGTCGCCAATCTCGGCCGAAACCGGCGATTGGCGCTTTCTTCGCCTGATGGACGAACAACTCGCCACTTACGCCCGGGCGCTCGCCGAAACCGCCCGCAGCACCTAAAACACCTCCCCTACTGCAACTGACCACGCAACGCACCCCGCCCTCGCCCGAGCGGAACGCCACCACCCTCCGCCCCGCCTACCCCCGCGCCCGCTCCAGCGCCGCCGCAAGGTCGTCGGGCAGCGGAGACTCGAAGACCAGCTCCTCGCCCGTGAACGGGTGGGTGAAGGTCAACCGCGCGCTGTGCAGGAACTGGCGCCCGAGGCCGTGGCGCCCGGCGTGGCCGTAGCGGGGATCGCCGACCACCGGGTGGTCGATCGCAGCGAAGTGGGCGCGGACCTGGTGCGTGCGGCCCGTCTCCAGTCGCGCCTCGACCAGGGTGTCCTCGGGCAATGTCTCGAGCACCATGAAGTGCGTCCGCGCGGCGCGTGAGCCCCGGCCGCGCACTGCGCGGCGCTCGGGCGCCCGGTGGTCGCGTCCGAGCGGGGCGTCGATCGTCCCCGAGCGCGAGCGCGGGCGCCCCTCGACGAGCGCCAGGTACTCGCGGCCGACCTCTCGGCGCTTGATCATCGCCGAGAGCCGGCGGTGGGCTTGATCGTCACGGGCGACGATCATCAGCCCCGAGGTGTCGCGGTCGAGCCGGTGGACGATCCCCGGCCGTTCGAGCGGCCCGCCGGCGAGCAGGTCCCCGAGCGCATCGACGAGCGTCGCGCCGTGGTGGCCGGGCGCCGGGTGGACGACGAGCCCGGCCGGCTTGTCAACGACCGCGAATCGCTCCTCGACGTGGACGAGCCGCGGCGTGACGCTCACGGCCCGGCCGCCTCCGGCTCGGGGGGCTCATAGAGCGACGCAATCGCGATCACGACCACCCCAGCGGTGATTGCGACGTCAGCGAGGTTGAACGCGGGCCACAGCGGCGGGTCGAAGAAGTCGGTGACCGCGTCGTCGCGAATCCGGTCGGCGAGGTTGCCGAGCGCGCCCCCCGTGAGCAGTCCTACGCCCAGCCAAAGGCCGGGCCGGCCGGGGTCGAAGGCAAACCACCCGAGCACGAGAACGAGCGCCACCGCCGTGATCGCCAGGACCAGGGTGTCGCTGCCGCCCTCGAGCAGCCCGAAGGCAATGCCGCTGTTCGTCACCCGGGCAAGGTCGATCCCGAGGATCAGGTCGGTGCGCTCGCCGGGCATCATCGTCTCGACTATCGCCCCCTTCGCCGCCTGGTCGAAGACGACGACGAGCCCGCACACGGCGAGCATGCGAAGCCAGGCGCGACCGCCGCCGGAGTTCACCCGCGGATCAGGTTGACGACGATCCCGCCGAGGATCGAGAGCGCCAGGATCGCGATGATCGGGCTGATGTCGAGCGGGCCGATCCGGGGAACGAAGCTGCGGAAGATGTTCAGGTACGGGTTCGTGCTCTCCTCGATGAACCCGATCACCGCGCGCAGCGGCAGGTTGTAGGGCAGCGGCCGGAACTGCTGCACCCACGAGAGGATCACGTTGGCGATGATCAGGATCGTGTAGACGAACAGCACCGCCGCGACGTAGTCGGCGACGTTGCCGCGCGTCAGGGCGACGACCAAGGTCATCCTCGCATCCGATCGAGCGAGGCGCGGACGGCGGCCCTGAAGGCGTCGGCGGCCCCGGCCTCGGCGAGCGCCTCCAGCCCCGCCTCGGTGCCGCCGCCCGGCGAGGCGACCGTGGTCCGGACCTCGATCGGGTCGTACTCGCGCAGCAGCTCGATCGTCCCGGCCATGCTCTCGACCACGAGCTCGTAGGCCTGATCGGCGTCGAGCCCCTGCGCCGTGCCCTCCTCGGCGACCGTCTGAACGATGACCGCGAGGTATGCCGGCGTGCACGCCATGACCGCCGTCGCCTCGTCCATGAGCTCGTCGGGGACCTCGACCACCTGGCCGAGCTCGTTGAACAGCCTCAGGACCTCGGAGGCGGTGGCGCCGTCGGAGAGCTCGATCGGCGCGTGGCAGATCACCCCGCGCCCGATCTCGACCGCGACGGTCGGCATCGTCCTCACCACCGGGACACCCGGGAAGAGCTCGCGCAGGCGGGCAACGGAAGTCGCCCCGAGCACCGAGGCGATCGCCCTCGCCTCACCGTCGAGCTGCTCGGCCGCGATCTCGAGCGCCGCGGGCTTCATCCCGAGCACGACGACGTCGGAGCTGCGGGCGAGCTCGGCGAGCGAATCGACGGCCTCGCCGCCGGTCTCGGCGGCCAGCTTCGCCGCCCGTCCCGAGCCGGCGTCACAGAACAGCATCGCCTCGGGACCGTCCGATCGCGCCCATCCGCGCGCGATCGCCGCTGCTATGTTCCCCGCGCCTGCGAAGCCGACCTTCATCACCGGGAGCCTAATGACCACCGTTTGGGCTAGGGACGAAGTCCCGTTCACGCGCTTACGGCCTGCCTCCCCGTAACGCGTCGCAACCCGCCGAGACCGGAGGCGAAGCCGAGGATCCCGGCGGAGTTACGATTGGTTGAAGAAGCCCTTCTCGACCAGGCGCGCCTTCTCCTCGGCCGAGACCTCGACGTTGCGCGGGGTGAGCAGGAATGTCTTCTCGGCGATCTTCTGCATCCCGCCGTCGAGCGCGTAGGTGAGGCCGGAGGCGAAGTCGATCAGCCGCTTTGCCAGCTCGCCGTCAGTCGTCTGCAGGTTGAGGATCACCGGAACCGAGCGCTTGAACCGGTCGGCGACCTCCTGTGCGTCGTTGAAGCTCTGCGGGGTGACAAGATGGACCGAGACGTCGGCGCCGCCGTTGCCCACCGGGCGCAGGACGCGCGAGCGACTCGGGCCCGGGTCGTCCTCGGCGAAGATGTCGTCGATCTCGTCACGGGAGCGACGGCGCTCGGAGATCCGGCTGACCGTCGCCGAGCCGCGCGGCGCCGAGGCCTCGTACGCCTGGCCGTGCGGGGCGGTGTCTGGCTCGTAGACGTCGTGCTCGGCGTAGTCGGGGTCCTCGGCGAGGCCGAAATAGACGAGCGCGCGGTGCCATGTGTCTCGAATTGCCATCGGCTGCGGTGTTCGCGGCTTCCGCCGCTATTCCTCTACCCGGATTATGCCCTGCTGAGAGGCAAAACCGCGCAGTTCAGCGGTAAAGCGACACGCCGAGGCGGATGATCGTCGCCCCCTCGTCGACCGCGACCTCCCAATCCTGGCTGGTGCCCATCGAGAGGCGCTCGAGGCCGTGCGCGGCGGCGAGCTCGGCGAGGCGGGCGAAGTAGGGGCGCGAGGACTCCGGGTCGTCGGTGAACGGCGGCATCGTCATCAGCCCGGTGACCCTCACCGGGCAGCGGGCGATGAAGCCGGCGAGCTCGGCCTCCTCCACGCCTGCCTTGCTCTGCTCCGCCGCCAGGTCGACCTCGATCAGCACCTCGGTCTCGGGCGTGCCGTGACGGCCGAGCTGCTCGAGCGCCGAATCGCGGGCGACCGAGTGGATCAGGCGGACGGCGGGCAGGATCCGCTTCACCTTCCGGCTCTGAAGGTTGCCGATGAAGTCCCACGTGAACGCCTCGCCGAAGCGCTCGCGCTTGGCCTCCAGGTCCTGGAGCCGGTTCTCGCCGACGAGTTCGACCCCGGCCTCGGCCAGGGCGCCCATCTCGGCCACCTCGACGTACTTGGTCGCCGCAAGGATCTCCACCTCCAGCCCGCAGCGCTCGCGCACCCGCTCGAGGTTCGCCCGCACCCGCTCGGGGTCGATGCCCCGCAACGACTCAGCCACCATTGTCCATCCACACCAGCCCGGCCTGGCGCCCGGAGCGCTCGCCATCGCGCCGGTGCGAGAAGAAGAGGTCGCTCTCGCACCTCGTGCACAGGCCCGAGACCTCGACCTCGGCGACACCGACGCGCTCGAGCAGCCGTCGCACCACCTCCGGCAGGTCGAGCATGCGGCCGGCGGCGATCCCCTCGCCGAGCGGAGCGAAGGCCGCGAGAACCTCCGCCCCCACCTCGTAGCAGCAGGGGCCGATCCCGGGGCCGACCGCCGCCGCGGCCGCACCCACCTCCCCCACCCCGCGCTCGACGATCCCCGCAGCGAGGCCGCGCCAGCCGCAGTGGAGCATCGCCACGCCCCGGTCGCCGGCGACGGCGACCGGCAGGCAGTCGGCCACCTGTACCAGCGGCGTCAACGCCGGCTCGGTGGTCGCCTCGCCGTCGGCCGATGGCGGCGGCGGGCCCGGGTCGGGGTAGGGGTTCGGCACCGGCGCGGTGTCGCGGCTCAGCACCGCGGCGCCGTGGACCTGGTAGCCGATCAGAAACCCTGCGGGGGTGCGGTCGAGTGCCCGGGCGAGCCGCAGCCGGTTCTCGCGCACGTCAGCGAGCGCGTCGCCGCCGAGCAGGCCGACGTTGAGCGCGGCGAACGACCCCCGGCTGACGCCCCCGACACGGGTCGAAAAGGCGGCCTTGGCCCCGGGTAGCGAAGCCTCGAGCCAGCGAACGCCGTCGTCCTCCCGCCAGTCCATTGCCACAAGGCTAGGACCGCGCGGCCTCGAGCGCGATCCGCAGCTCGTCGTCGCGAGTCGGCGCCTCCCCGTCGAGCTTGGCGCGCAGCGCTGCGCTGAGCCCGCGCCCGATCGGCGGGCCCTCTTCGACACCGGCCGCGATCAGGTCGCCGCCGGTGATCTGCGGGCGGACGTGGCGCCATTCACGCACATAGGGGTCGAGCCAGTTCGCTCCCAGTGCCCGCCCGAGGGCCAGCTCGACGCCTGTGCGCCCGCGCGCCGCTTCGACCGCACTGGCCGGCGTCGCCGGGGTGGCCGCGGCGAGCTCGCGCGCCGGGCCGAGGTCGCCGCGCGCCGCCGCGAGCACCGAGTCGGCCCGGGGTGCGACACGGGACCACGGCTCGGCGTCAAGCAGCGCGACCACCGCGTCGATCAGCTCGCCGGCGCCGTCACGGAGCGGCATCAGGCCCCATTCGGCGAGCCGCTCGAAGCCGGTCCGGGGAACCTGCTCGGCGGCGAGCCTGCGCAGCTCCGCGTCGACCCGGTCGGCCGAAACCGTGCGCAGGTCGGCGGCGCGCAGCGACTCGAGCGTCACGGGCTCGACCTCGAGTCCGAGCCGGGCGGCATAGCGGGCGGCGCGCAGCGCGCGGGTCGGATCGTCGACGAACGAGCCGGGGTGAAGTACGCGGAGCAGGCCGACGCCGAGGTCGGCGATCCCGCCGTGCGGGTCGATCGGGATGCCGGGTTCGTGGAGCGCTAGCGCGAGCGCGTTGACGGTGAAGTCGCGGCGGGCAAGGTCCTCGGCGATCCCGGCGTTGCGGATCTCGGGCAGCGCCCCTGGGCCGGGGTAGGTCTCTGCCCGTGCCCGCGCCACGTCGACCGGACCGGTCGGGGTGATCACGGTCGCGGTCCCGAAGCGGTCGTGGACACGGATCTGATCGCCGAGCGCCCGTGCGAGCGCGAGGTGGTCGCCGTCGGTGACCACGTCGAGGTCGGCCCGCTGGTGGCCGAGCAGCGCATCCCGGACCGAGCCGCCGACCAAGTAGGCGTCGAGCCCGGCCCCGTCGGCGGCCTCACGCACGGCGGCGACTCCGGGAAGGGCCTGCACCCTGGCCGCGAGACCGGCTGTGTCGATGTCGCGCTGCGCCGCCATTAGAGGAGTGATTTAGGGGTTCCTGAAGGGGGGTTCCGTACCATGACGGGCTTCGCGGATGACTCGCCTGCTGGGGATATGGCGCGCTTGGAGCGTGCGCACGCGCGTGCTGGTCGCCGCGGGCGCGGTGGCGGTCGTCGCCGGTGGCGCGGTCGCCGCGTACCTATTCATCAAGCGCGACTCCGACGTCGATTGCCCACCGCCCTGCGAGCTCGAGTCCGAGGCGCCTCCGAAGGAGATCGTCAAGACCGTCAACTGGCCGGTCTACGGCTACGACGACCAGCGCACCCGCTACCTGCCGACGAAGCGCGTCCGCCCGCCCTATGACGCCTCGATCTGGAGCTTCAACGCAGGCAAGCTGCTCGAGTTCTCACCTGTGGTTGCCGACGGCACGCTCTACTTCCAGGACAAGGACGCGCTCATGTACGCGCTCGACGCCGAGAAGGGCAAGGTCGAGTGGCGCAACGAGATCGGCGACCTCGCCGCCTCCTCGCCCGCCTCTGCCGAAGGCCGCGTGTTCGCGGTCACCCTCGAGCCCGGAGCGGCTGTCGCGATGAGGGCGCGCGACGGCAAGGTGCTCTGGGAGCGGCCGCTGCCGGGCCGCAGCGAGACCTCGCCGCTCGTGTTCGGAAAGAGCGTGATCGTCGGCAGCGAGTCGGGGGAGGTGTTTGCGCTCGACCAGGATGACGGCAAGGTGCGCTGGCAGGCGTCCACCGACGGCAACGTCAAGGGCGGTCTGGCGCTCGACGACGGAGTCCTCTACGGCGCCAACTACGCGGGCCAGGTGTTCGCGATCCGCGCCTCCAACGGCGAGTTCGTCTGGCAGTCCAGCACCCAGGGCCTGAGCTTCGGGCGTGGCGGACCCGTGTACTCGACCCCGGCGGTTGCCTTCGGGCGGGTCTACCTCGGCAGCATCGACGGCCGCGTCTACAGCTTCGATGCCGCCAGCGGCGAGCTGCTCTGGAGCCACTCGACCGGGGACTGGGTCTATCCGGGCCCGGCGGTTGCCGACACCAAGCGCAGCGGGCCGACCGTGTACGTCGGCTCCAAGGATCAGAACTTCTACGCGCTCGACGCCGAGACCGGGGAGGTCCGCTGGGAGAAGGACGTCGGCGGGATCGTGCTCGGCGCCGCCAGCGTTCTCGGCGAGGTCGTCTACGTGGGTGTGATCGGGCCCAACATCGGCACCTACGGGTTCAACGTCGCGACCGGCAAGCAGGTGTTTGAGAACGACCTCGGCGAGTACAACCCGGTGATCTCCGACGGGGCGCGGCTCTACCTCACGGGGGCCTCAGGGATCCGCGCCTTCGAGCACGAGACCGCGGCCGAGCGCCGGCGCGAGGCCCACCGCCGCCAACGCGAGCGCCAGCAGAAGCGCGAGCGCCAGAGACGCCAGCGCGCGGCGAAACAACAACAACAGGGCAGTGACGGGGGCGGCTCGGGCGGCGGTGCTTAGCCCGTAGCGCGATGGCGCCTACGTTGCCTATTCGGAACAAAGGCGCCAATTGCCGGCTCAACGAGGTTCGCCGGCCTCCCGGACCGCGATCCCCGCCACCCTCATTGCCCGTTTGGCCTCAGCCACCGAGTAGGTCCCGTAGTGAAAGATCGAAGCGGCGAGCACCGCGTCCGCCCCACCCTCCTTGATCCCGTCCACCAGGTGTCGAAGCTCCCCCACCCCACCCGAGGCGATCACCGGCACGCCGACGGCGTCGGCCACCGCCCTGGTGAGCTCGAGGTCGTAGCCGTCCGTGGTCCCGTCGCGGTCCATGCTGGTCAGGAGCACCTCGCCCGCGCCGCGCTCCACCGCCTCGCGCGCCCAGGCCACCGCCTCACGGCCCTCGACCTTGGTCCGGCCGCCGTTGACGTACACGTCGAACTCCGGGCCGTCGCCGAAGTGTCCCGGCGGTGCATCGCACGGCGGTGATGTGCTCGCCGGGGGCGTCTTGCGCTTGGCGTCGATCGCGATCACGACGCATTGCGACCCGAACACCTCGGCGAGCTCGGAGAGCAGCTCGGGCCGCGCCAGCGCCGGCGAGTTGACCGAGATCTTGTCGGCGCCGGCGTCGAGCACCCCCTGGGCGTCCTCGACCGAGCGAATCCCGCCGCCGATCGTGAATGGGACGAAGACGTTGTCGGCGGTCCGGCGGGCGAGCTCGACGATCGTCTCGCGCTTCTCGTGCGAGGCCGTGATGTCGAGGAAGACGAGCTCGTCGGCGCCCTCGGCGTCGTAGCGCTCGGCGAGCTCGACCGGGTCACCCGCGTCGCGCAGGCCGACGAAGTTCGTGCCCTTGACCACTCTGGAGGCATCGACGTCGAGGCACGGGATGACGCGCTTGAGCGCCACGGCCGACCCGCTAGGGCTTCCCCCGCAGGCGGCCGCGGGCCGCCCCCCAGGCGCCGTGCGCGAAGGCGCCCGGCTCGAGCTTCTGCACCAGCCGCAACATCTCCTCGCGCTCGTTCGCCGACAGGTTGGTCCGCGGCCTGCCCTTGGACTGTCCGACCAGCTTCGCCAACCGCAGACGCTCATCCGGCTCGAGCAGGGTCAGATGACGGCGGATCAGTAGCGCCACCTGGGCGATCGCGAGGATCCGAAGCCAGAACATCGTCGTCAGGCTAGCGCCCTTCGCCGAGGGCTAGGATCGGTGTGCGGGTGCCCGCGACGAGAGGGGACCGATGGAGAGCGTGCGGATCGGTGAGCTCGAGATCGCCTATCGGCGAGCAGGCGACGGGCCGCCGCTCGTGCTCCTGCACGGCGCCGCGTCGGACGGGAGAGTCTGGAGCCGCCAACTCGACGCGCTGGCCGACGAGCTCACCGTGATCGCCTGGGACGAGCCCGGCTCCGGCGGCTCCTCCGATCCGCCCGCAGGGTTCGGGCTCGCCGACTACGCCGACTGCCTGGCGAGCCTGATCGAGTCCCTCGGTCTGGGTCGCGCCCACGTCGGCGGCCTCTCGTGGGGAGGCGTGATCGCCCAAGAGCTCTACCGGCGCCATCCCAAGTTGGTCGGCTCGCTGATCCTAATCGACACCTACGCGGGCTGGAAGGGCTCGCTGTCAGAGGCCGAGTGCGAGCAGCGGCGCGCCATTGCGCTCGAGCAGGCAAGCGCCCCGGGTACAGATTTCGCCCAGGCGCTGCCCGGGTTGTTCAGCGCCTCGGCGCCGGCGGCGGTCATCGACGAGCTCGAGGCGATCATGGCCGACACCCGGCCGGCCACGCTGCGCCGAACCGCCGTGATCATCGCGGAGTGCGATCTGCGCGACCTGCTGCCGGCAATCACGGTGCCGACCGTACTCATTTGGGGTCAGGCCGATGCGCGCTCCCCGCTGAGCATCGCCGAAGTGATGCGCGACCTGATTCCCGGGTCCCGTTTGATCGTGATCCCGGAGGCGGGGCACGTGAGCAACATGGAGCAGCCCGCCCGGGTCAACCGGGCAATCCGCGACTTCTGCCGGTCCACCCCGCTATGACGCTCGGTCGGCCTCCGAGAGCGCGGCACGGCCCTCGCCGACCGTGAACCGGCCCTCGTAGAGCGCCCGGCCGACGATCACCCCCTGAAGCGCGCCGAGCCGCTCCGTCGCGAGGGCTCGTAGGTCATCGGTTGTTCCGACCCCGCCCGAATAGAGCAGTGCGGCCCCGGCGCTCTCGGCGGCTGCGGCAACCTCGCGCAGACCGTCGAGGCCTGGCCCCTCGAGCGTTCCGTCGACCTCGACCGATGTATAGACGAAGCGCCGCACGCCCCGGCCGCCGAGATCGGCGATCAGAGCCGCGGAGGTAACCGCCGTCTCGCGCTCCCACCCCTCCACCGCGACCCGCCCGCCGCGGGCGTCGGCGGCGACGACGATCCGTTCGCCGTGCTCGGCGGCGAGCGCCTCGATCAGCGCCGGGTCGGCGAGCGCCGCGGTGCCGAGCACCGCGTGCGCTGCGCCCGTGGCGAGGACGGCGCTCACGTCCTCGGCCCGGCGCAGGCCGCCGCCGACCTGCACCGGCACCGTGACCGCGTCGCAGATCCGCGCCACGTGCTCGATGTTCATCGGGGCGCCCTCCCGCGCTCCGTCGAGGTCGACCACGTGCAGCGCCTCCGCGCCGTCGGCGACCCAGCGCACGGCGGCGTCGAGCGGGTCGTCATCGAATGTCGTCTCGCGGTCGTAATCGCCCTGCACCAGGCGCACGGCGTGCCCGCCGCGGATGTCGATCGCGGGATAGAGGATCAAGCGGGAACCCGGGCGCAGATGCCGGCGAAGTTGCGCAGCAGCCGCAGTCCGGCGGCACTCGACTTCTCGGGGTGGAACTGGACCCCGTAAAGCGGTGGGCGCGCGATCGCGCAGGCGAACGTCTCACCGTGGTCGGCGACGCCGAGAACGTCGGCCTCGACGGCCGGTCGTGGGGTGAAGCTGTGGACGAAGTAGAACGGGGTGGCGTCCGCGATCCCCTCGGTGAGCTCGGATTCGAAGCGCCAGCGAACCGGTTCCCAGCCGATGTGCGGGACCTTGAGCCCGGGAGCGTCGAGCTCGGTCACACCGCCCTCGACCAGACCGAGGCCCTCGGCGCCTCCGAGCTCGGACGAGGATTCGAAGATCAGCTGGAAGCCAAGGCAGATGCCTAGCACCGGCGTGCCGGCGTCGAGCCGCTCGGAGACGAGCCGGTCGAGCCCGAGCTGGCCGATCAGCTCCATCGCCTTCGCGAACGCCCCGACTCCCGGAAGGATGAGACCGTCGGCGGTCGCGGCTAGGGCCGGGTCGGAGGTGATCTCGGCCCGTGCGCCGACTCGCTCGAGCGCCTTCTCGACCGACCGCAGGTTGCCCATCCCGTAGTCGAGGACACAAATGCGCGACGCCTCCTCCGAGGGAGCGTTAGCGACCGGTGATCCGAGCTCTGTTCGGATTCGTCCGGGGGCGACGCGGTCTGCAGTCATGTCAGGGTCCCTTTTGTCGAGGGCACCCCGGTCTCCTCGGGATCGATCGAGACCGCCGTGCGCAGGGCCCGGGCGAATGCCTTGAAACAGGCCTCGATCAGGTGATGGGCGTTGGACCCGTGGCGAGCGTCGAGGTGGAGGGTCAGCTTCGCGTTCGAAGCGACGGCGCGGAAGAACTCCTCCGCCAGCTCGGAGTCGAAGCCGCCGATCGAGACCGGCGGCAGCTCGGCGTCAAAGCGACAGAAGGGACGCCCCGAGACGTCGATCGCGCATTCGCCCAGGGTCTCGTCCATCGGAACCACCGCGTGGCCGTAGCGGCGGATCTGAGCGCGATCCCCGAGTGCGGCGTCGAGCGCCTGTCCGAGTGCGATGCCGACGTCCTCGACCGTGTGGTGGGAGCCGGTCTCGAGGTCGCCCGACGCCTCGATTCGAAGGCCCAGATGGCCGTGACGGCCCAAGAGCTCGAGCATGTGGTCGAGGAAGCCAACCCCGGTGGAGGCCGCGACCTCACCCCCGTCAAGTGAGAGCTCGCAGACGACGCGCGTCTCGCGCGTCTCCCGTTCGATCTTCGCCGATCTGGTTGTCTCGGTCATCGGTTGCCTCTCGCGCCCGCCGACTCGCCGTGAACGGGAAAGCCCTCGGCGTTCGCAAGCGCGGCCACGTGCGGAGCCAATTCTTCCGCGGCCGCACCACCGACGCTGACGACCGAGGTCCGCCGCATGAAGGCGCCCGGGCCGAGCGGGCCACCGAAGCGGGCCACGCCGCCGGTCGGCAGCACGTGGTTCGAGCCCGCGGCGTAGTCGCCGAAGGCTGTGGCGCCGCCCGAGCCGACGAAGACGCAGCCCGCCACCCGGCCGCGGGCCGCCGACTCGTCGGCCCCCGTGAATGCCAGCTCGAGGTGCTCGGGGGCGAACGCATCGGACAGCGAGAGCGCCAGCTCGAGGCCGGGCACGGTGACGAGCGCGAGGGGCGCCATCGTGACGCTGGGACGCTCGCCGGCAAGCGCCGAGACCAGCTCTTCGACCCGGTCGAGCAGCGCGGGGTCGTGCGAGACCACCGCAAGCGTGCTGTCGGGCCCGTGCTCCGCCTGGGCGCATACGTCGAGCGCGATCAGCTCCGGGTCGGCGGTGCCTCCGGCGACCACCAGGAGCTCGCTCGGGCCGGCGAGGCCCTCGATCCCGACGCGGCCGCTGAGCTGGCGCTTGGCCTCGGTGACGTAGCGGTTGCCCGGTCCGGCGATCACGTCGACGGCCTCGATGCTCTCGGTCCCGAAGGCGAGCGCGGCGATCGCCTGCGCGCCCCCGATGGCGTAGACCTCGTCGACGCCCGCGATCGCGCACGCCGCGAGCACCGCTGCGTTGGGCCGTCCCCCGCCACCCGGCGGGGTCGCGACCGCGACCCGTGCGACCCCGGCGACCCGGGCCGGGATGCAGCACATCAGGGCCGAGGACGGATACGCGGCGCGCCCACCGGGCGCGTAGACGCCCGCGGCGACCACCGGCGCGGTGTGGATCTCAACCCGCTGTCCCTGGGCGAGCGCAACGGTCGTCGGGCGCTCGATCGTCTCCAGCTCCGCTCGCGCCACAGCCTCGATGTTGGCGGCGGCAACCCGCAAGCCCTCGCGCACGTCCGGCTCAAGCAGCCCCGGCGCCGCCGCGATCGCCTCCGGGTCGACGCGGAGCCGCTCTCCGACCACGTCGCCGAAGCGCTCGGCGAGCTCGCGCACCGCGCCGTCGCCCCCGTCGCGAACCCGCTCGAGGATCGGCGCGACCTCCCCGCTGACGTCCTCGAGCGCCGGCGCGAGCGCCCGCAGCCTGGCCGCGAGCGCCCGAGCGTCGCCGCCGTCCCACTCGAAGCGCTCGATCCTCATCGCCCCGCCGCCTCGCGCAGGCGCTCTGCGAGCGCGTCGATCTCGCCGGCGCGGAGCTTGTGCGCAACCCGGTTGGCCACCAGCCGCGCCGTGCAGCGGGCGATCTCCTCGCGGACCTCGAGGTCGTTGTCGGCGAGCGTGCGGCCGCTGTCGACGAGATCGACGATCCCGTCGGCGAGACCGACCAGGGGCGCGAGCTCGACCGAGCCCTTGACCTCGATCACCTCGGCCTGGCGACCGGTCTGCTCGAAGAAGCGCTCGGCGGTGCGCGGGTACTTGGTCGCGATCCGCATCGCGCCCAACCGGCGCTCGGATTCGCCCAGGGCCTGGTCGCCGCGGCGGCCGGCGAGCACCATCCGACAGGCGCCGTAGCCGAGGTCGAGGAGCTCGTAGACGGCCCGGTCGTGCTGCTCGGCGAGCACGTCCTTGCCCGTGATCCCGAGCTCGGCGGCGCCCGCCTCGACGTAGGTGGGCACGTCCGATGGCCGCATCGTCACCAGGCTGAGCTCGCCGGCGTCGAAGACGAGCGAACGCGACTCGCCCCGGGGCTCCGCGGTGTCGATCCCGATCCGGTCGAGCAGATCGAGAGTGCCCTCGAACAGCACGCCGCGCGGCACCGCGAGCTTCAGCGGGCCCTCGCCGCCGGCGCGGGTCGGGTGCGCGACGCCGCCCCTCACAGCAGGCCCCTCAACGGCGGGGCGCCTCGGCTTCGCCCCAGATCAGGCGCCTCAACAGCGGCGCAGCTCGGCTTCGCCTCAGATCAGGCCCCTCAACAGCGGCGCAGCTCGGCTTCGCCTCGGAGGGGCTCCGCCTCACGAGACTCCCTCCTCGGCCTGGGCGACGTGGAGGCGCTCGAGGTGCAACGCGAAGCCGGCGGCCGGGAGCGGCCGGCCGAAGCGGCCCATGAGCTCGTCGTAGCGTCCCCCGCCGCCGAGCACATGGCCGAGCGCCGGGTCGTAGACCTCCAGGATCGCGCCCGTGTAGTAGCCGAGATCGCGCAGCAGCCCAAGGTCGAGGCTGACCCGGTCGGCGACACCGTGCTCGCGCAGCGCCTCGAAGGTCTTCGCGAGCCGGGCCGTGGCGCGCGCCGTCGCTTCGCCCCCGAGCCGTCGCGCCTCGTCGAGCACCTCGGGCCCGCCGCGCAACAGTGGCAGCCGGATCAGCGTCTCGCGCCGCTCGGCAGCCAGCTCGAGCCGGGCAAGCTCGGCCTCGAGGCCGACGTGGTCATGGCGGGCAAGGCAGTCGAGCAGCGTGTCACGCGGCGTTTCGGCGACGCCGAGCTCGTCGAGCAGCTGGCGGTAGAGATCGGCGTCGCCGAGCCCGATCACGGCTCGGGTCAGCCCGGCCGAGTCGAGCGCGGCGGCGAGCACCTCGACCACCTCGGCGGTGCCGCCGGGCGCCGGCTCGCCGACGAGCTCGACCCCCGCCTGCGTGAACTCGCGCATCTGGCCGCGCTGCGGGCGCACGGCGCGATACGTGCGGGCCAGGTAACAGAGCCGGTACGGCGGCTCGACCGCGGTGTAGCGGTTGGCGACCAGGCGCGCGATCGGGATCGTCATGTCGGATCGCAGCGCCAGCAGCTCGCCCGACTCGTCAAAGAACCGGTAGGCGACCGGGGCGCCGCGCTCTGCCTCGCCGCGCGCGAGCACCTCCTCGTACTCGATCGTGGGCGTCGCCACCTCGCCGTACCCGAAGCGCTCGAAGGTCTCGATCAGGGCGAACGAGAGCCGGCGCAACTCGCGCATCTCGTCGGGCAGGATGTCTCGGGTCCCGGGGGGGATCGGATGGGTCACGGGTTTCCCCTTCGCTCGGCGGTTCTGAAGACCTGTCTACGCCGGAACGGGTTCGACCGCAACTCGCTCGATTCGCGCTCCGAGGTTTCGCAGCCGCTCATCGATCTTCTCGTAGCCGCGGTCGATCTGAACCACGTTGCCGATCTCGGACGTGCCCACGGCGCAGAGCGCGGCGATGAGCATCGCCATGCCGGCGCGGATGTCGGGGCTCTCGACGCGCTCGCCGTGAAGACGGCTCGGACCGCTGACGATCGCCCTGTGGGGATCGCATAGCGTGATCCGAGCGCCCATGGCGACCAGCTTGTCGACGAAAAAGAGGCGGTTCTCGAACATCTTCTCGAAGATCAGAATGGTACCCCGCGCCTGGGTTGCGAGCGCAAGCGCGATCGAGGTCAGGTCGGCCGGGAACGCCGGCCAGGGCCCGTCGTCGATCTTCGGGATCGCGTCACCGAGGTCGTCGCGCACCTCGAGCGCCTGATCGGGGGCCACGAGTACGTCGTTGCCCTCGATCATCGACTGCAACCCGAGGCGGCGGAAGTTCCGGCGGATCGTGATCAGGTCGTCGGGCTCGGCGTCGCGGACCCGAAGCTCGCCCTTGGTCGCAGCAGCGAGCGCCATGAAGCTGGCGACCTCGATGTGGTCGGGGCAGACGCGGTGCTCCGCCCCGCCGAGCTTGTCACGCCCGTGGACGGTGATCACGTTGGAGCCGATGCCGTCGATCTGGGCTCCCATCTTGACCAGCAGCCGGGCGAGGTCCTGGACGTGAGGCTCGCATGCCGCGTTCGAGATCGTCGTCGGCCCCTCGGTCAGCGCCGCCGCCATGAGCGCGTTCTCGGTCGCCATCACCGAGGGCTCGTCCATGAAGATCCCGCACGGCTTGAGCCCGTCGGGGGGACTGGAGATCAGGACCTCCCGGTCGCCCTCGACGGTCGCGCCCATGCCGAGGAAGGCGTCGAGGTGGGGATCGAGGCGGCGGCGGCCGATGAAGTCGCCTCCGGGTGGTGGCATCCGCGCCTCGCCGAAGCGCGCAAGCAGCGGCCCGGCGAGCAGGAACGACGCACGGATCCGTGCCGAGAGGCTCTCGTCGGGCCCGGTGTCGGTGACCCCGTCGGCCTGCAGCTGGAGCTCGTTCTCGGCCGACCACTCCGCCCGGACCCCGAGGCCCTCGAGGACCGCGATCTGGGTCTCGGTATCGCGGATGCGGGGCACGTTCGAGAGCACGAGCTGCTCGTCGGTGAGCAGGCACGCGGCGAGGATCGGCAGGGCGGCGTTCTTGTTCCCCGCCGCGACGATCTCGCCCGAGAGCGGCGGCCCCCCTTGGATGACGAACTTCTCCATCGGCGCGGAGGGTAACAATGCCCCTGTGACCCAGCCGACGCGTGAACAAGCGTGGGACCTCGTCTGCGAATGGATCGAATCGGACTCCCTGCGCAAGCACCTGCTCGGGGTCGAGGCGGCGATGCGCGCCTATGCCCGCCGCTACGACGGCGACGAGGAGCGCTGGGCGGTCACCGGCCTCGTCCACGACCTCGACTACGAGCGCCACCCCGACCTCGACGACGCCGAGAACGGCCATCCGCGCACGGCGCTGCGCCTGTTCGCCGAGCTTGACTGGCCACCGGAGCTGATCGACGCGGTGGCCGGACATGCGACCTTCCTCGAGATTCCGCGCGAGTCGCAGATGGCGAAGGCGCTGTTCGCGGTCGATGAGCTCTCCGGGTTCATCGCCGCCTGCGCGCTGGTGCGACCGACCGGGATCGAGGGCATGGCCCCCAAGTCGGTGAAGAAGAAGCTCAAGCAACCGTCGTTTGCCGCGGGGGTGAACCGCGACGAGGTTTTCCAGGGGGCCGAGGAGCTCGGGGTCGACTTCGACGAGCACGTCGCCTTCGTGATCGAGGCGATGGCCGCGCAGGCCGACGCGCTCGGGCTGGCGCCGCGTGAGGACGTCGCCGACGCGTGAGGCGCGGCTGGAAGATCCTGATCGGCGTCGTGGTCGCGCTCGCCGTGCTGCTCGTCGTCAACACGATCATCGTCGACAACGAGACCAAGGAGGCGGAGCTGACGATCGATGGCGGTGAGATCCTCCAGCTCCCGGGCGGCAACGTGCAGGTGCTCGACGAGGGCGTCGGCTCCCAGAGTCCGATCGTGCTCTTGCATTGCTACGCCTGCTCACTGCACTGGTGGGACGAGATCGCACCGATCCTCGCCCGCAACCACCGGGTGATCCGGATCGACCTGCTCGGCCACGGAGGCTCGCAGAAGCCGTCGGGCGGATACTCGATCACCGACCAGGCTGCGCTCGTCGCCGGGGCGCTCGACCAGCTCGGCGTCGAGGGCGCGGTTGTCGTCGGGCACTCGATGGGCTTCGACGTGGCGACCGCGCTCGCCGAGAGCTCGAGCCAGCTCGTCGACCGGCTGGTCAACATCGACGCGGGCCCGAGCGAGGACTCGTGCTCGGTGGCGTTCGTGGCCAAGCTCGGCTACACGCCAGTGATCGGGGAGGCGATGTGGCGGCTGACGCCGGACTTCGCGATCGAGGACGGCTACGGTGAGGCCTTCGCACCCGGCTACGACCTCGCCGACGGGTTCCCGAACCCCGACCAGGTGGTCAACGACTTCGGCGCGATGACCTACACCTCGTTCAAGGACGCCTTCGACGGCGACGAGGATTACGAGCAGGAGGCGCCGCTCGACGACCGCCTGCGCGGCATCCCGGTGCCGCTGCTGAGCATCTTCGGCGCCGAGGACCAGATCTGCGAGCCCGAGGAGTCGCAGGCCGCCTACGCCGCCCTGCCCGGGGCGCGAGTGGCGACCGTCAAGGGCGCCGGCCACTCCCCAAACGTCGAGAAGCCCGCCGAGACCGCCGCCCTGATCGAGGAGTTCGCCGCCGACGCCGGCGACGACACGGTCAAGCCTCCGCCCAAGAACATCGGGCAGAACGGCGATCGAGGAGCAGGCTGATCCCGAACGGGGGTAAACCTGCCTCTCGGCCGTGGGCGCCGGTGCGGCGCGGCTTAGTCGAGCGCGCCGATCTCGTCCTGGTAGATGCCGATCGAGTCTCCGAGCCCTTCGCCGAGCACAGCGTCGACCACGCCCTGGCTCTCGATGATCAAGTCGGCCCGGGTGATCCGGCGCGCGAACTCCTCGTCGATGCGCAGCGCGTTCATCTGCTCGGCGCTGCCGCGGATCAAGGCAAAGCCGGCGAGATCGCCGCCGTGCGGGGTCAGCAGGACGACCTCGAAGCTCTCGATTTTGCCGTCGCCCTGAAGCCCGCCCCAGTACTCGATGCTCTCGTTGAAGACCTCGAGCGCGCGCTTCTCGCGCCCGCGGACCACCTGTCCCCACCCGATGAACAGCCCGGCGTCAGCCATTGGTGCTCCCTTCGTCGTTGACGATCGGACCCTACCCCGGCCCCGGTGGGATGGCAAGCCCCGCTAGCGCCGCACGTCCACCGCTACGCCCTCGGCGTCCCGCGCCTCGTCGATCGGCACGACCTCGCGGCCGAACGGGAGCAGCGAGATCGGGATCAGCTTGATGTGGGCGGCCGCCAGCGGCAGGCCGATGATCGTGATCGCGAGCAGGACCGCCGACACCAGGTGTCCGATCGCCAGCCACCAGCCGGCGAGCACGAACCAGATCACATTGCCGATCGCCGACGGGATACCCGCCTCGGGGCGCTTGACCAGGGTGCGCCCGAACGGCCACAGGGTGAAGCCGGCGATCTTTACCGCCTGCACGCCGAAGGGGATCGTGATGATGAGGATGAACATGACCAGCGCGGCGAGCAGCCAGCCGAGCGCCAGCACGAAGCCTCCGAGGACGAGCCAGAGGACGTTGAGGATCAGCCGCAGCATCTACTGCCACCGCCCCCCGGCCTTGGCCCACTCGGCGAGGTGCTCGACCGAGCAGAAGTCGTCGGCTACACGGTGGTCGCCACGGTGGCGGACGAGGAGGACATGGACCTCGCCGAGCTCAACATCACAGTGCGAGCAGCGCAGCGCCCCCGCGTCGATGTCGGGCGGCTCGGTGAGCTCACCGGCCTCCCAGTGAGCGCCCTGGATCGTCCACGGGACGACGTGCTCGAGGCGGCAGAAGGTCGCCCGCCTCGCACCGGCCGGCTCGTAGGCACGGAAGCCATCGTCCGCGTCGACCCCCGTTCCACACCACGAGCACATAGATTCCGCGGGCATGCCGCCGCTGAGGATAGTCGCGCTCGAAGGTGACCAGACGGGCCAGGAGCTGCTCGAGGCGGCGCTGCGGATACTCGACCCGGCCGTGCTCGGGATCGAGATCGAGGTCACCCGCTACGACCTCTCGCTCGAGAACCGCCGCGCGACCGCCAACGGCGTCTGCGGTGAGGCAGCCGAGGCGATGCGCGAGTCCGGGCTCGGGATCAAGGCGGCGACGATCACCCCCGAGGGCGCCGACGACGTCGGCAGCCCGAACCGCCTCCTGCGCGAGGCGATCGACGGCAAGGTGATCATGCGCACGGGGCGACGGATCCCGGGCGTGACCCCGGTCGCCGGCGTCCACCACCCGATCTCGGTCTGCCGGATGGCCGTCGGGGACGCCTACGGGGCCGAGCAGTGGCGCGAGCCGGACGGCGACGACGAGCTCGCCCATCGCACCGAGACGATCCGCCGCTCGGATTGCCGGGCGGTGGCCGAGTATGCGTTTCGCGAGGCACACCGGATCGGGGGCAGGGTCTACGGCGGGCCGAAGTGGACCGTGAGCCCGATCTACGAGGGCATGCTGAAGGAGGAGATGGACGCCGCCGCCGAGCGCCATCCGCAGGTTCGTTACGAGCCGGTGCTGATCGACGCGACGCTCGCCGGCCTGGTCAGCGGCGCCGCCTCCGAGGCACTGGTGATCCCGTGCCTGAACCGTGATGGCGACCTGCTCTCCGATCTCGTCCTACCGCTGTTCGGCTCGATCGCGGGCGCCGAGTCGGTGCTGCTGGCGCTCGATCCGCAGATGAGCCCGAGCGTCGTCATGGCCGAGGCGCCGCACGGCACGGCGCCGGCGCTCGAGGGCAAGGACCTCGCCAACCCGATGGCGATGATCCTCGCCTGTGCGGCGCTGCTCCACTACGCCGGCGATGCAAGCGCGAGCGCCGATGAGACCGATCCGGCGCTCGATCGGAACGCCGAGACGGCCTCGCGCGCAATCTACGAGGCGGCGCTCGAGACGGTCGCCGCGGGCACGCGGACGCCGGATCTCGGCGGCCACGCGGGCACGATTGAGTTCACCGATGCGGTGATCGCGGCGGTGCAACGCAAGCTCGACGCGTGGTCGAGCCTTGGGACCGTGACTTGAGCAGCGGTTTCGGGGGACGCCCGCCGGGATAGGATCACGGGCGGTATGGAGGCTGGAAGCCTGACCGCCGGAGATGACCGCACGCTGAGCGAGCGGCTCACGAATGCGGTCAGCCGCTTCAACCAGGCGCCGTTCGCGGTCAAGGCGGTGGCCGGCATCTTCCTGCTCGACCTCGTGCTGGTGCTCGCCGACCGCATGCCCGACTCCGCCGGCGAGTGGCTGATCCTGCTCGGGATCCTCGCCGCGACGGTCGCGGCGATGGTTCCGCTCGAGGATCGGCCCGCCACGATCGCCGCTGTCGTGCTCGCGAACGTCGTCGCGATCCTGGTCCTCTACCACGGTGTCCACGACGTTACGCAGCGGGGCATCAACGGCCTCTCGCTGGGGGCGATCTACGCGCTCGGTGCGGTCGGGCTGACGCTCGTCTACGGGATCCTCAAGCTGGTCAACTTCGCCCACGGCGACTTCCTCACCTTCGGCGCCTACATGGCCTACCTGGTGAACGTAACCTGGGAGCTGCCGCTCGTGCTCGGGATCGCGTTCGCGATCGCCACCACGGCGCTGCTCGGGATCGCGCTCGAGAAGGTCATGTGGGCGCCGATGCGCTCTCGCGGCGCCGGGATGCTGCAGCTGCTGCTGATGACGATCGGCCTCGCGTTCGTGATCCGCTACGGGATCCAGTTCATCTGGGGAACCGAGCTGCGCCAGCTCGACGTCAACAACACCGACACGGTCAACTTCCTCGACCTTCGGATCGGGCGCACGCAGCTGATCGTGATCATCGTCGGCTCCATCACCCTGCTCGCAACCGGGCTGATGCTACGGATGACCCTGCTCGGCAAGCGGATGCGAGCCCTCTCCGACGACCTCGACCTCGCCGAGACCTCAGGCATCGACACCGCTCGGATCATCCTCTACACCTGGCTGTTCGCCGCCGGCCTCGCCGGCCTCGCCGGGGTGTTCGCCGGTGCCCTCACCCAGCTCCAGCCCGAGCTCGGCTTCGAGCTGCTGCTGCCGATCTTCGCCGCCGTCGTCCTGGGCGGGATCGGGAACGCGTTCGGGGCGCTCGCTGCGGGCATCGTGCTCGGGGTTGTGATCGAGTGGTCCACGTTCATCGTCGCCCCCGGGCTGAAGCTCGCGGTCGGCTTCCTGATATTGATCATCGTCCTGATCATCCGCCCGCAGGGCATCCTCGGCCAGGCGAGGGCAGTATGAGCGACCCGCTACAGGTGTTCCAGCTCGCGGTCTCGTTCGAGGCGTTCACCGATCTCGAGTTCTGGACATCGGTCGGGGTGATCGCCGGGATCTACGTCGTCTTTTCGACCGGCCTGCAGATGAACGTCGGCTTCACCGGGATCCAGAACTTCGGCCAGGTCGGGTTCATGGCGATCGGCGCCTATACGATGGCGATCCTGACCGCCGAGGAGGGCTGGAACTTCTGGCTCAGCCTGCCGGTCGCGATCGCCGTCGCGGTCGGCTTCGGCCTGCTCATCGGGCTGCCGTCGCTGCGGCTGCGGGCCGACTACTTCGCGATCGTCACCATCGCTGCGGCGGAGGCGATCCGCCTGGTCGCGCTCAACGCCCGCGACCTCACCAACGGTGCCCAGGGGATCTTCGGCTTCGACGACAGCTGGGACTCGATCTCGGAGTCGATCGAGGAGTTCATCGTCGACCTCGGATGGACCGACGTTCCCGCCCAGTTCCCGCTGTTTCTGGTCACCTGGGGGCTGGCGATCCTGCTGATGTTTGTCTTCACGCGCATCCAGCGCACGCCGTGGGGGCGCGTCCTGCGAGCCGTGCGCGAGGACGAGGACGCGGCCAGGGCGCTGGGCAAGAACGCGTTCTCCTACAAGCTCCAGTCGCTGGCGCTCGCGGCGACGACCGGGGCGCTGGCGGGTTTCCTGCTCGCGCTCAACCTCAAGTTCGTCGTCCCCGACGAGTTCCAGCCCCTCGTCACCTTCATCGGCTACGTCGTCCTCCTGCTCGGCGGCCTGGCCAACTACTGGGGCGTGGCGATCGGCGCGATCATCATGTGGACCGTGCTCGAGGGGCTGCGCTTCCTCGAGCTGCCGTTGTCGGAGACGAAGATCGCCGCGCTTCGGTTCATCATCCTCGGGCTCGTTTTGATCGGGCTGATGGCGTTCCGGCCGCAGGGCGCGTTCGGCAAGCGGGAGGAGATGGTCCTCGGTGACTGACGCTCCGGTGACGCCGACCGCCGCCACCCCTGCGCCCGCCAACGGCCGCAGGCTCTTCGAGGCCACCGAGATCCACAAGCGCTTCGGCGGCATCCAGGCCGTCCGCGGCGCGACGATGGACGTCAACGAGGGCTCGATCACCGCGCTGATCGGGCCGAACGGCGCCGGCAAGACCACCTTTTTCAACCTGATCACCGGCTTCTACCGGCCCGACAGGGGCCGGGCTGTGTTCGACGGGCGCGAGGTCCAGGGCCGGCCTCCGTACATGATCGCCCGCCTCGGGATGGTGCGGACGTTTCAGATCACCAAGGCGCTGGCGGCGATGCCGGTGATCGACAACATGATGCTCGCCGCACCCGACCAGCCGGGCGAGCGCCTGGCGAACGTGGTCTTTCGCCCGTTCGGCTGGCGCGAGCGCGAGCGCGAGGCCCACGAGCAGGCGATGGAGCTGCTCGACGTCTTCAACCTCGCCCGGCTCGCGGACGAGTACGCCGGAACGCTCTCCGGCGGGCAGCGCAAGCTGCTCGAGCTGGCGCGGGCGCTGATGGCGCAGCCGCGGTTCCTGCTCCTGGACGAGCCGATGGCGGGCATCAACCCCACCCTGGGGCGGCGGCTGCTCGACCACATGCAGCGCCTGCGCGCCGAGCAGGGGGTCACCTTCCTGTTCATCGAGCACGACATGGAGGTGGTCATGAACCACTCCGACCGGGTGATCGTGATGGCGGAGGGCGCGGTGATCGCCGACGGCGAGCCGCACCAGGTCCGCTCCGACCGGGCCGTGATCGACGCCTACCTCGGCGGCGGCGGGAACGGCAAGGGGGCCTCGTCATGAACTCGGAGACCGGCGGCGAGGTGGTACTGAGCACCGAAGGCGTGATCGCCGGCTACATCCCCGAGGCAGACATCCTCAACGGCGTCTCGATCAACGTTCGCGAGGGCGAGATCGTGACCATCGTGGGGCCCAACGGGGCGGGCAAGTCGACCCTGATCAAGACGATCTTCGGCCTCCTGCATCCGCGCGAGGGGCGAATCGAGTTCCGCGGCGACGAGATCTCTGGCCGCCGGCCGCACGACATCACCCGGCTCGGGCTCAGCTATGTCCCCCAGCTCGACAACGTCTTCCCCACCCTCACCGTCGAGGAGAACCTCGAGATGGGCTCGCTCGACCGCTCGCGGACTGCCGACCAGAAGGAGCTCATGTACGAGCTCTTCCCGCGGCTCGGCGAGCGGCCAACGCAGGCCGCGGGGACGATGAGCGGCGGCGAGCGCCAGATGGTGGCGATGGCGAAGGCGCTGATGCCGGACCCACACCTGCTCCTGCTCGACGAGCCCTCCGCCGGCCTGGCGCCCGCCTTCGTCGACGCGATCTTCGAGAAGACGCGGGAGGTCAACCAGGCCGGGGTGACGGTGATGATGGTCGAGCAAAACGCCCGCCGGGCGCTGGCGATGTCCGACCGCGGCTACGTCCTCGACCTCGGCAAGGACCGGTTCGAAGGGCCTGGCCAGGAGCTGCTCGACGACCCCAAGGTCGCCGAGCTCTACCTCGGCGGCACCGCGCGCATCGACGCGGCCGACGCGGGGCCCGAGTAGCCGCGCCGCCGGCTACGCGAAGCGGCCGGAGCCCGAAGGCCCCGGCCGCCCGTACGGCTGCGGCGCTCGCGCGCCGGTGGCTACCGGGTCAGGTGCCCGGGGCCGCCACCTCGACCTCGTCCACGGGCTCGGGCGCGGTGCCCTTGAACTCGTAGAGGTCATAGACGCCGGCGGTCGCATCACCGTTCTCGTCGATGTCGAGTGCGCCGGCAGCGCCCTCGTAGTCGATGTCGTCGCCGTTCTGCAGCGCCTCGATCGCGGCGGGCAGCTCCTCCCAGGTGTACTGATCACCGGGCGGACCGCTCACCGGCCCGATCTCGGGCGCGATGTCGGCGCCCTCGGTCGACCCGGCGGCGACCGCCGCCAGGTAGCAGAGGACGACGGAGTCGAAGGTCTGCGCGTCGAACGTCAACCGGTCGACGTCCTTCGGCTCAGCCGCCTTGTATGCGGCGTCGAACGCCTGGGCCTGGGTCTCGTCATCGGGCGCGCCCGGCGCGGTGCCGCGCAGTCCGTTGACCGCCTCCTCACCGGCGTCGGCCAGGTCGGTGATCAGGCCGTCGGTGACAAACGTGGTGGCCGTGTCGTAGTTCCCGGTCCGCACGAGCGCGGGGCCGACCTTGTTGTAGGTCTCCGGGAAGTCGATGATCACGATCCCGTCCGGATTGCCGGAAACGATCTGGTCGGCCTCGGTGTCGTAGTTCGGCAGGTCGATGTCGTAGATGACCTCCTCGCCGATCTCACCCCCGGCCTCTTCCCAGGCGTCTCTGAACGTCTGCGCCAGGCCGGTCCCGTAGGTGTCGTTGCGAGCGCCGATGTTGATCGTCTTGCCCTCGGCACCCTTGAGCGCCTCTTCGACCAGGTACGTGGACAGCGTCGGGCCCTGGAACGAGTCAGGCGGTGACGTCCGGCTGACGAAGCCGTCGTCGTCGAGTCCCGTGATCTCGTCCCCGGTCGCCGACGGTGAGATCAGCGGGACTTCCTCGGGAATTGAAACCGACTCGCCGCTCGGGACCACGTCGGCAGAGCCCCACGGGCCCGAGATGCAGCTCGCGCCGTCGGAAGTCGCCAGCTTGCGCTGCGCCTGCACGGCGCACTGCGGATCGGCCGCCCCGCAGTTGTCCTCCTTGGCGGCCTCGATCGTGTGGTCGGCGCCGACCTCCTCGATCGCGGCGTTGATCTCTGAGAACGCCAGGTCCGCGGCCTTCTCGCCGGGCGGGCCGAAGTCCGCGAGGTCGCCGCTCAGTGGCAGCGAGACGCCGATCGTCATGTCGAGCGAGGTCTCGCCGCCACCTCCGTCGCTCGTCGTCGACTCGTCATCGTCACCACAGGCGACGGCGAAGATCGACAAGCCAGCCACCGCAAGGGCGAGCAAAGCCAGCCTGATCCTTCTCATGAAAACTCCTCTCTCGGAAACCAAGACACGTTGCGGAGGCCGGCGTCGGCCCCCGACATGCCCATGCTATATCGAGCGGCTTGGCGCCTGCTCGCCGCCGACGCCGACGCGGCGCCACTCGGCGATCTTCGAGCTCTCGATCACGAACGCGGTCTGCGCCGTGGCGCCGGTTCCGGAGCCGCACGTGCCTGCCCCGGGGCGCTCGGTGAGCCTGAAGGTGGCGATCGTGAAATCGCCCTCCGCGGTGGCCCGGACCAGCTCCGCCCCGCAGGGCAGCGAAGCGTTGAACAGGCGCGCGTCGCCGAGATTGCGGATCCTGACCACGATGGGACCGTTCTCGGCCACGCTCGGGATGGCGAAGAATTGCGCCGCGCCGCTGACGTCACCCTCTCTCAGTGCCGTCGCCCACTGGTCGATGACGCGGACATCGTCGGGGTCGGCGTCGCCTGGGATCTCGGTTGCCTGCGCCTCAGAGGGATCCGGGGCTGGCTCGGGCTCCTCGCTCCCCCCGCAGGCGGACAGCGCGACCACAGCAGCGGCGAGGACGAGGATCGGTGTCTGCCTGCGCATTCTCTTGAGCCAATTCTGACGAGGGCTCCAATCCAGCTTGACATCCGTCGTGCTCTATACGAACATGTGTTCGATTCCAGTTGCTGACATGCGCGCTCATCCCCCGCCTCTCGCTCACCACCGCCCTGGGGGATCGGCGTGAGCTGATCGGGCGGCCGGTCGCGCTGGCCCCCGAGCCAGGTGGCCCGCAGGTCGTCGGCGAGGCCTCCGGGGCGGCGGAGGCGTTCGGGGTCCGGGCAGGGATGCGGCTCGCCGAGGCTCTCTCGCGCTGTCCCGCCCTGGCGCTGGTGGCGGCCGACCCGGTTCGGGCCGAGGCCGCCTGGGAGGACTCGCTGCGCAGGCTCGAGGCGATCGGTGCCGCGGTCGAGCCGGCGCGTCCCGGCGAGGCCTTCTTCGCGGTCGAGCCGCTGCGCGGCGTCTGCGGAGGACCCGGAGCGGTGCTTGCCCGGGCGCGCTCGGAGCTCGGGCCGCCGGCGCGGTTCGGCGCCGGGCCGAACCGGCTCTGCGCCCACGCAGCGGCGATGCGGATGCGCGCCCGCCGGCCGGCGCTGATCGTCTCGGAGGCCGCGGCGAGGCGACTGATCGCGGGGCTGCCCGTCGCTGCCCTGCGCGAGCGACTCGGCGACGAATGGGATGGTGCGAGCGTGCCCGACACCTTGGAGCGCCTCGGGGTGCGGACACTCGGCGAGCTCGCGGTGCTGCCCGCCGAGGCGGTCGCCGACCGCTTCGGCGATCCGGGCCTGCGGGCGCTGCGGCTGGCGCGCGGCGCCGACGAACCGCTTCGCCTCCGCCGGGTGCGCGAGGAGCTGGTCGAGCGACTGGGGCTGCCCGAGGCAGCGTCGGGCCAGCAGCTCGAGCGGGCGCTGGCGCTCCTGGTCGAGCGGCTGCTCGCCCACCCGGAGCGGGCCGCGAGGACGATCCGCCGCTTGCGGCTCGAAGCGCGACTCGCCGCCGGCGGGGGGTGGCGCTCAGAGGTCACGCTGCGAAGCGCCACCGCGAGCGCCGAGCGGCTGCGGCTGGCGCTCGAGCCACGGCTCGGCGAGTTGCCGGGGCCGGCTTCGGGGCTCGGCCTGCGAGCACTCGAGCTCGGGCCCGAGGCGGGCGATCAGGCGCCGCTCGTACCGTCCCCCGCCGACGAGCGCCGCGGCCGGCTCGCCGAGGCCGTGCGCCAGGCGCGCGCCGCGGCCGGACGCGATGCCGTCCTGCAGGTGCTCGAAGTAGACCCACGCTCACGCGTGCCCGAGCGGCGAATGCTGCTGACACCGTTCCCTGAGGGGAAGGTCGATGGCTAGGCCCAGGTCGCAGGTCTATTGGCCGCGCCCGGTCGAGGTGGTCGCCGGCGAGAACGGCGCGCCGCGAGCCGTCGCTGGAATCGCGGTCGAAGCGGTGCGTGAGGACTGGCTGGTCGAAGACCGCTGGTGGACGCCGAAACCCCTGCAAAGGCGCTATTTCGAACTCGTGCTGACCAACGGTTGCGACCTCGTCGTCTTCCGCGAGCCGGCCGAGCCCCCGGAGGCCGGGCGCTGGTTCGAGCAGCGAGCCTGAGAGACGATGAGCTACGTCGAGCTCCACGCGCATTCCGCCTACTCGTTCGGCGACGGCGCCTCACTGCCCGAGGAGATCGCCGCCACCGCCGCCGAATACGGCTATCCCGCCTTCGCGCTCACCGACCACGACAACGTCTGCGGAGCGATGGAGTTCGCCCAGGCCTGCGACCCGCTCGGCATCCGCCCCATCCTCGGCGCCGAATTGACGATCACCGATGGCGAGCTGCCGGGCTTTCACGTGACCCTCCTGGTGGAGAGCGCGGCGGGCTGGGGGAACTTGTGTGGATTGTTGACGGAGGCGCACGCGGGTACCAGGCCGAGGCCTGATCGCGATCCACTCCCCCCCGTGCTGTCGCTCGAGTCGCTGCTCGCGCGCAACGAAGGGTTGGTCTGCCTCTCGGGCTGCGCTCGCGACGGTGCCGTCGCCGGGAGCTGGGAGCGGGGCGAGCCGCAGCGCGCGCAGACACTCGCCGGCCGCCTACTCGCCGCCTTCGGCCGCGAGCGCTTCCGGGTCGAGCTCCAGCGACCGTTGTGGCGCCGTGACCGTGCTCGCAACCGCCGGCTCGCCGAGCTCGCCGAGCGGCTCGGTGTGGCCACGGTCGCGACCGGCAACGTCCACGCCCACGACCGCCGCCGGGCGGCGCTTCAGGATGCGCTCGTCGCCGTACGCATGCATGCGACGCTCGAGGAGTGCGAGCCCGAGCGGCGCGGCAACGCGAGCTCGGTGCTCGTCTCGCCGGCCGAGATGGCGGCGCGCTTCGCCGACCACCCGGAGGCCGTGGCCGAGACCGCGCGGCTCGCCGAGCGGCTTCGCTTCGACCTGTGCCGCGAGCTCGGCTATCGCTACCCGGGCTCCGAGGACCCCGAGGCCGACCGCACCCTGGCCGAGATCTGCCGCGGACGGCTCGAGCTTCGCTACGAGGGCATGCGCGAGCGCCCCGAGGCCGAGCGGCGACTCGACGAGGAGCTGCGGGTGATTCGCGGGCTCGGGCTCTCGGGCTTCTTCCTGCTCCACTTCGACCTGCTCGAGCTGGCCAGGGAGGTTGCCGCCGAGGTCCGCGATCCCGACTCCGCGCGGCGGTTGCTGCCGCCGGGGCGAGGGCGGGGCTCGAGCGTGAGCTCGGTCGTCTGCTACCTCACCGGCCTCTCGCACGTGGACCCGGTCCGGGGCGGGCTCTTCCTCGGGCGCTTCCTCAACGACGAGATCACCGAGATGCCCGACATCGACCTCGACTTCCCGCGCGACATCCGCGAGCGGCTGATCCCCCGCGTCCACGAGCGCTATGGGCGCGAGCGGGCGGCGCTCGTCTCGGCCTTCGCCTCCTATCGCTCCCGGGGCGCCGTTCGCGACCTCGGCAAGGCGCTCGGCCTGCCGGCCGGTGAGATCGAGCGCGTCGCCGGGGTCGCCGACGTGTATTCACGCGGCGACGAGATCGAGCGCGACATCGCCGAGGCGATCGGCGCCGGGCGCGCCGCGTCTGAGCGCTGGCGCTGCCTGGCGCGGCTGGCGCGCGAGGCCTGGGGCCTGCCGCGTCACATCTCCCAGCACCCCGGCGGGATGGTGCTCTCGACCCGGCCGCTGACGGATCTCTGCCCGGTCCAGCCGGCGGCGATGGAGGGACGCCAGATCGTCCAGTGGGACAAGGACTCCTGCGCCGACGCCGGCTTTCTGAAGATCGACCTGCTCGGGCTCGGGATGCTCTCGGCGGTCGAGCGCTGCGTCGAGTCGATCGCCGAGGCACGTGGCGAGCGGATCGACCTCTCGCGGATCCCGCTCGACGATCCGCAGACGTTCGAGGCGATCCGCGCCGCCGAGACCACGGGCGTGTTCCAGATCGAGAGCCGGGCGCAGATGCAGATGCTGCCTCGCAGCCTGCCCGAGACGATCGACGACGTGATCGTCCAGGTGGCGCTGGTGCGGCCGGGGCCGATCCAGGGCGGCGCCGTGCACCCCTACCTCGAGCGCCGACGGCTGCTGCGCGAGGATCCCGGCTACCAGGTGCCGTACGAGCATCCGAGCCTCGAGCCGATCCTCTCCGACACGCTCGGGGCGATCGTCTTTCAGGACCAGGTGATCCAGGTGGCGATGGCGCTCGCCGGCTTTACCGCCGGCGAGGCCGAGGGGCTGCGGCGGGCGATGAGCCGCAAGCGCTCGGAGGCGGCGCTGAACGCCTACGGCGAGCGCTTCGTCACCGGCGCGGTCGGCCGCGGAGTCGAACGCGGGCTCGCCGAGCGCATCTTCGAGCAGGTGCGCGGCTTCTCGGGCTTCGGCTTTCCGAAGTCGCATGCCGCCGCCTTCGGCCTGCTCGCCTACCAGTCCACCTGGCTGCGGGTCCACTACGGGCCCGAGCTCTTGTGCGCGCTGTTCAACGAGCAGCCGATGGGCTTCTATCCCCCCGACTCGCTCACCCACGAGGCACAGCGGCGCGGGATCGAGGTGCGGAGTGTGGACGTGAACCGCAGCAAGGTGGAGTGCACGGTTGAGCCGGCAGCAAGCAGCAAGCAGCAAGCAGCGGTTCCAGACCCCGCTGCTGCTAGCTGCGAGCTGCTAGCTGAACCCGCCGTACGCATCGGCCTCGGCTACGTCAAGGGCATCGTCGAAGACGAGGCTGGTGCCCTGGTAGAGGAGCGCGAGCGGTCGGGGAATTATCGCGATCTCGCCGACCTCGCCTCGCGTTCGGGGATGGGCCGCGACGGGCTCGAGCGGCTCGCCTGGGCGGGAGCGTGCGAGTCACTCGGCATCGCCGGAGATGCGGCGCGCGGGTCCCGGCCGGCGAACGGCTCCGCTCCGCGGCGCGACGAGCTCTGGCGGCTGGGGATCGCGCGCGGCGGCGAGCGGGTTCGGGGGCGCGATCACGCCCAGCTCGCGCTGCCGCTGCCGCTGCCTGCCCCTCCCGACCTACGCCCGCTCGATTCCTGGGAGCGGATCGTCGCCGATTACGCCTCGACCGGCGTCACCCTCGGCGAGCACCCGGTCGAGGTCCTGCGCCCGGAGCTCGACGACGGTCTCGTCCGCAGTGACGACCTGCGCCTGGTTGGCGACCGAACCGCGATCCGGATCGCCGGCCTGGTCGTTGCCCGCCAGCGCCCGGCGACGGCGAAGGGGGTCGTGTTCATGCTGCTCGAGGACGAGCTCGGGGTCGCCAACGTGATCGTGCCCCCACCCGTCTACGAGCGCTGCCGCCTGGCGGTCCGGACGGCGTCGTTCGCGCTCGTCAGCGGCCGCCTCGAGCGGCGCGAGAACGTGATCAACGTGGTCGCCGACTCGGTCGAGCGGCTCTCGGTGCCCGCCCACGGCGCCGGCGGCGAGGTGCGCCAGATCGAGCCTCCCGCCCACCGCGAGACCGGCCGCGATCCCGACCACGCCGACGCGCTTCCGCCGGCGCAGGTCGCCGCCGCGGGCGGCGGGCGGGCACGCGAGATCGCCGCCGTGGCGCCGCCTCCGCACAGCTTCGGCAGGCGTGGATGAGGGCAGCGCGCAGGCTGTGACGAGGGCAGCGCAGGCGTCGCTGCGGGGTCGTTCTGCAAGATCGCGTGCAGAACGTATGTTCTGTCCGGGGCCGTTCCTAGCCTGGCACGCGTGAGATCACCAGACGCGAAGAGCACGCGGATCGGCCAGCGCCTCCTCGGCGCGGTCGACCTGGCGATCGACTTCGCCACCCTCGGCGAGTACGGCCTCGAGTCCCTTCCCGCGGATGCGGGCAGCCTCGCGGACGGGCCCTGTCGCGAACGGCCCGGTCTTCGGACCGGATGGGAGGCGTTCGCGAAGGCTCGCCGCGGGGGCTGCGGCTCGGGCGACCGCGCCGCCGTCGCCTAGGCGCAGCTCGGAGGGTGCCCCCGCCACAACGACAGAGAGCCGCCCGGGGGGCGGCTCTCTGAGAAGAAACGGCGGCGACCTACTCTCCCAGGCCGTTGCCGGCCAAGTACCATCGGCGCTGAGGGGCTTAACTGCTCTGTTCGGAATGGGAAGAGGTGTTTCCCCCTCGCTATGGCCACCGAAATATCGCGAGGCCGCGCGGCTCGGTGGAGCCGCCGGACCCCGACAGGGCTTGAAAACTGCACCTCGGCCAAGAGGTCATGGGTACTAAAACAACGTCAAGACCTCGACCCATTAGTACCGGTCTGCTGAGCGCATCGCTGCGCGTACACAGCCGGCCTATCAACCTGGTGGTCTACCAGGGGTCTTACTCCCTCAAGGGGATGGGAGAGCTCATCTCGAGGTCGGCTTCCCGCTTAGATGCTTTCAGCGGTTATCCGATCCGCACGTAGCTAATCTGCGATGCCCTTGGCAGGACAACAGATACACCAGAGGTGCGTTCATCCCGGTCCTCTCGTACTAAGGATGACTCCTCTCAACTCTCCAACGCCCACACCAGATAGGGACCGAACTGTCTCACGACGTTCTGAACCCAGCTCGCGTGCCGCTTTAATGGGCGAACAGCCCAACCCTTGGGACCTACTCCAGCCCCAGGATGCGACGAGCCGACATCGAGGTGCCAAACCGCTTCGTCGATATGGACTCTTGGAAGCGATAAGCCTGTTATCCCCGGAGTACCTTTTATCCGTTGAGCGACGGCGCTTCCACTTGCAACCGCCGGATCACTAAGCCCAACTTTCGTTCCTGCTCCACCCGTCGGTGTCGCAGTCAAGCTCCCTTAATGCCTTTACACTCTGCGCACGATTTCCAACCGTGCTGAGGGAACCTTTGGGCGCCTCCGTTACGCTTTAGGAGGCGACCGCCCCAGTCAAACTGCCCACCTGACACTGTTCACAGCCCGGATCACGGCGCTGTGTTAGAAGCCCAGAACATCAAGGGTGGTATCTCAAGGGTGGCTCCCCGACAGCCGAAACCATCGGTTCGAAGCCTCCCACCTATCCTGAGCGAGATACACCGGACTCCAATATCAAGTTGCAGTAAAGGTTCACGGGGTCTTTCCGTCTTGGTGCGGGTACTCGGTATCTTCACCGAGACTCTAATTTCACCGAGCCCCTCGTTGAGACAGCGTCCAACTCGTTACGCCATTCGTGCAGGTCGGAACTTCACGTCAATCCCACGTTTCCGCGGGCGCAGACTATCCCTTCACCTCGTCAGGGCCCGTAGGCGATATCACGGCGATCCCTTGTCAAGATCGCCATCGCCGTAGGCTCCCGTTTGTGACGAGGGCCGGCGTATTGCACGCCGCCAGCGGTGGCGACGAGCCTCTCCTTTCGGATCAGTCGTTACGGGGTCACTAGGACTTCCCTCGGGATTACCGTTCGCCGCTTGCGCGACGGGCAGGCTTCCCCGATATGAGCCGGTGTTCCTTGCCGCCCCTCGCGGGACGGCGGGGCAAGTGTTCCTTACCCGACAAGGAATTTCGCTACCTTAGGCACTTCTGTTACCTCTCAGCACTCGCTGAGCGGCCAGGTCGTTTGCTTTCCGCCTGGCTCTCCGCGTCGCCACGGAGGTCGGACCATATCTTCACCCCTGCTCACGGAGTGTCTGGCGTATGGCCTCTGAGGATTCTGTTGAGGATGTCTTTCAGAGGGATCCGGCGCTGCTTGCCGTTCATGTTCATCGAGTAACCGATCTCGACGATCGCGGCAAGACCGTCCGGCGTCCGATGGAAACCCCGCTTCGAGGAGCGAGACAATCGCGATGAACTTCGCGTAGTCGTCGCCACGTGCCGAGAACTCCCGGCACGCCTCGAGGAACGGGACGACGCGTGCGGCCAGCACGCGACGTGACATGACGGAGTACACGAGCACATCCGGATTGCCCGGTTTGGGCTTGATCCGGCCGGCCCCGAAGTACTCCTGAGCCATCTCGAGGAGTTGTCGGCGCAGCTTGTGCTGATAGATGAAGAACTCCGGCTGCGCGTAGTAGCCGTAGCGCTTCGTCGGATGCGCCTTGATCGAGAGCGTGACGCTCCCTTCTCCTTCGACGAGTCCGGCAAGGAACCAGAATCGCCGCTCCTCACTCAACAGCCTTTCCTGCTGATTGTCTGCACCGATCGGATTTTCACTGCCCATACCCACAGGGTAAGGCGAGTACCGGTCGGATACTCAGAGTTTCCAGCATATAGCCAGCTTTTGTAACGGCCTCGTTACAAAGTTGACCGTTATAGTTACGGCCGCCGTTTACCGGGGCTTAGCTTCGCTGCTTCGCTCCGAAGAGCTAACAACTCCGCGTAACCTTCCGGCACCGGGCAGGCGTCAGCCCCTATACGTCGTCTTTCGACTTAGCAGAGGCCTGTGTTTTTGGTAAACAGTCGGTTGGACCAAGTCACTGCGGCCCCCTCGGGCTCCGCCAGCAAGTGGCTTCACCCTACCGGGGCGTCCCTTCTCCCGAAGTTACGGGACGATTTTGCCGAGTTCCTTAACGAGGGTTAGCTCGCTCACCTTAGTATTCTCTACTTGTCCACCTGTGTTGGTTCTCGGTACGGGCACGAGCGTCCTGCCTAGAGGTTTTTCTTGGAGGCATGGGTGCGGGGACTGGCCGGCGGTCAAGCCAGCTGGCATCGCGCCTCGCGTCATAACGCCGTGACGGGTTTACCAATCACGACTGGCTACGCGCTTGCCCCAGGACGACCATCGCCTGGGTTCCCTTTCCCTTCCTCGTCACCCCATCGGTCATAGCGGACGCGA
>CAWJUU010000009.1:0-107500 GCA_963846165.1 uncultured Solirubrobacterales bacterium | reverse complement strand
AAACGAACGTCGCCCGCAGGCCTTGCCTCAGTGATGGACTCCGGATCCGACCAACCCGCAAACGCAGGCGGCGACGGTAAGCGCCGCCGCAGACTGCGGCTGCCGAAGCCGCCCGGGCCGCCCAAGGACGCCGCGCCCGCGGACCAAGCCGCGGATGCGAAAGCTGCGCATGGCGCTGGTGATCCTGGGCCTCTCGATGCTCGCCCTGGTCTCGTGGGTCTTCGGGATCATGATGGCGGTCGCCCAGGACCTTCCCTCGCTCGAGAGCCGCGAGCAGTACGAGCGCGCCGAGAACTCGATCGTCTACGACGTCAACGGGGTCAAGCTGGCGACGCTGACCAACAACCAGGGCCGGATCCTGCTCGCCTCCGAGCGAGATCGACCCGGTGATCAAGGAGGCGGTGGTCGCGATCGAGGATCAGCGCTTTTACGACCACCGCGGGGTCGATTTCCAGGGCATGGCGCGGGCGCTGTACCAGGACGTCCTCTCGGGATCGGCCCAGCAGGGCGCCTCGACGATCACCCAGCAGTTCGTCAAGAACGCGCTCGCCGCCCAGGAGAGCCGCACGATCCTGCAGAAGTTCCGCGAGGCGGCGATCGCCTACCACCTCGAGCGCCAGTGGTCGAAGGACAAGATCCTGACCGAGTACCTGAACGAGATCTACTTCGGCGAGGGCGCGACCGGGATCGAGGCCGCCGCCCGCACCTACTTCGGCTACGCGCACCCCGGCTGCGGCCAGGGCGAGGACGCGCCGAGCTGCGCCTCGCAGCTGCTGCCGTGGGAGGCGGCGCTGCTCGCGGGGATGATCTCGTCGCCGAGCGCCTACTCGCCTCGCGCCAACCCGATCGACTCGAAGCGCGCGCCGCGACCTCGTGCTCGAGAACATGATGGAGCAGGGCTACATCACCGAGGAGGAGTACGCCGAGTACGTCGAGATGCCGATCCCGACCGAGAAGCAGATCGCGCTCCCGGCAGGAGAACTCCGAGGCCCCCTACTTCACCTCCTGGCTGCGCCAGCAGCTCGTCGACCGCTACGGAGCGGGCGAGGCCTTCGGCGGCGGGCTCCACATCATTTCGACCCTCGACCTCGAGTTCCAGAACCAGGTCGAGGCGATCGCCTTCAACCGCCTCTCGGGGATCGAGCCGACGACCTCGATCGTCGTTCTCGACAACCACACCGGCGCCGTCCGCGCGATGGTCGGGGGGCCGGATTTCGAGTCCGCGCCCTTCAACCTCGCGACCAACGGCCACCGCCAGCCGGGCTCCTCGTGGAAGCCGTTCACGCTGCTCGCGGCGCTCGCGGCCGGCCGCTCGACCAGCGAGGTGTTCACCTCGGCGCCCAAGGACATCCCGTTCCAGGCCCGCTTCAAGGAGAAGGGCAAGACGAAGACCGTCACCGACATCTTCGACATCAACAACTACGAGGACTCCTACCTCGGCTCCGCCTCGATCGCGACCGCGACGACCTACTCCGACAACTCCGTCTACGCCGAGCTCGGGCTCCAGGTCGGGCCGCAGAACGTCGCCGCGATGGCGAACAAGATGGGCATCGAGACCGACCTCTCGACCGAGACGCGAGTACTCGATCGACGGCGGGCCGTTCGAGCCCTACAACCCGGCGATGATCCTCGGCGGCCTGGAGACGGGCGTCACGCCGCTGGAGATGGCGCACGCCTACAACACGCTCGCGGCCGACGGCCAGCGGCTCTCGGGCACGATGGCTGCGGGCTCGGGCGGGCCGGTGGCGATCAACAAGGTCGAGGACGAGCCGACCCGGGTCCCGACGGCGACCTGGTCGCCCGACACCACAGGCGCCAGCGGTGAGAACGAGGTGGTCGCCAAGCAGGTGATCGACCCGGCCGTCGCCGAGACTGCCAAGGGCGTGCTCTCGACCGTGGTCAGCTCCGGAACAGGCCGCAACGCCGCCACCGGCGAACCGACCTGGGGCAAGACCGGGACCACCGACGACAACGGCGACGCGTGGTTCTGCGGCGCAACCGAGGAGATCACGGCCTGCGTCTGGGTCGGTCACGCCGACTCGGTGATCCCGATGGAGACCGAGTTCGCCGGCGCGCCCGTGGACGGCGGCACCTTCCCGGCGCTGATCTTCGCCGACGTCGTTAACGCCTACGAGGACATCGTCGCCTCGCGCAAGGCCGGCGAGAAGCCGGACGGGACGGTGCCCGCCGCCGGTTTCGGAAGGGACCGCGCCCACCTATGACTCGACTGACTCCGGCGCGCCCGTGGACGAGAGCGGCGGCGGCGGCGGCTCGACCGAGCCTGCCGCGCCCGCGACCGGCGACGCCGGTGGGGGCTCGACCGGGGCACCGGCGGCGCCGACCGGCGGCGGCGTCGCCGCGGGCTGAGCGGCTTCAAGCGGCGGCCGGCAGCGGGCGCGAGACGAAGCGGCTGCCCGCGGCGCAGAAGCGCCACGGAAGCTCGGTCGCGCGGCTGATCCCGATCCGCGGCCCGGTCACGACCTCGACCCCGTCCCATCCTGCTGCTCGCCGGCGCAGCTCGAACGGGGCGCGGCGAGCGAGGCCCCGTTGAGCTCGAGCCCGATCCCGAGCGCCTCGGTGAGCTTGCCGGGCCCGGAGCAGAGCTCGCGGACATCGGCCCGACCGCGCCTGCGGGCCATCTCGGCGATCCCGCTGGTCGGCTCGAGCGCCCGGATCAGCACCGCGGCAGCGCTGCCCTCGGGTTCGGCAGACGGCGTTGAGCAGGCTGTGGATGCCGTAGGAGAGGTAGACGTAGGCGCGCCCGGGCGGCCCGAACAGGGTCGCCGTGCGCGGAGTGAGACCGACGTAGGCGTGACAGGCAGGGTCTTCGCGCTCGTAGCTCTCGGTCTCGACGATCACCCCGCCGGAGCCCTCGTGGTAGAGCTCGCAGCCGATCAGGTCGCGCGCGACCTCGTGGACCGAGCGCTCGAAGAACTCCTCGTCCAGTGCGACGCTCACCCGACGCCCTCCCGCAGCGACCTGAGCGCGCCCCGCGCGGCCTCGAGCTGCTCGGCAACCCGTGCCGAGCCCGTACCACCGGCCGAGAGCTTCGACTCGAGCCAGGCCCCATCGCTGAGGATCGCGTAGTACTCCTCGTCGAGCAGCTCGGAGTGCCGGCGCAATGCCTCGGGCTCGATCTCGGAGAGGGCGATGCCACGCTCGAGCGCCTCGCGAACGAGCCCGCCGACAACCCCGTGCGCCTCGCGAAACGGCATCCCCTTGCGGACCAGCAGGTCGGCGACGTCGGTCGCAGCGACCATCTCGTCGCCCGCCGCGTCGGCGAGCCGGTCGCGGTCGAAGCGCAGGCCGGCGAGCAGCCGCTCGGCCGCCTCGAGGCAGAGCTCGATCGTGTCGACCGCGTCGAAGAGCGCCTCCTTGTCCTCCTGGAGGTCCTTGGAGTAGGCCAGCGGCAGGGCGTGGAGCACGCCCGCCAGCGTCGTCAGCGAGCCGGTGACGCGTGGCGCCTTCGCGCGCAGAAGCTCCGCCGCGTCCGGGTTCTTCTTCTGCGGCATGATGCTCGAGCCCGAGGAGAAGTCGTCGGCGGGCTCACAAAACCCGAACTCCTCGCTCGACCAGAGCACGATCTCGCTACCGAGCCGCGACAGGTGAGTCGAGCAGACCGAGGCGGCGTAGAGGTAGTCGAGCGCGAAGTCGCGATTCGAGACCGCGTCGATCGAGTTCGCCGCCGGGATCGCAAACCCGAGCTGATCAGCGGTCGCGTTGCGGTCGAGTTCCCAGTTGAGGCCGGCGAGCGCGCCGGAACCGAGCGGCATCTCATCCGTCGCGGCGCGAGCGGCGGTGAAGCGCCGGGCGTCGCGGGCAAGCATCCAAAAGTAGGCGAGCAGGTGATGGCCGAGGTAGACCGGCTGGGCGCGTTGGAGATGCGTGTACCCCGGCATCGGCCAATCGGCGTGCGACTCCGCGAGCTCGACCAAGCGTCCCATCAGCGCCGCGATCAGCTCCAGTGCGCGATCCGCCCGCGCCCGCACGAACAGCGCCAGATCGGTCGCCACCTGGTCGTTGCGCGAGCGGCCGGTGTGGAGCTTGCCGCCGACCGGCCCGGCGATCTCGGTCAGCCGGCGCTCGATCGCCATGTGGATGTCCTCGTCGGAATCGAGGAACGCGAACTCGCCGCGCTCGAGCTCGGCGGCGACGGCGTCGAGACCCTGCGAGCAGCGCGTCGCGCTCGCTCGTCATCGAGGACGCCCGCGCCGTGCAATGCGCCGACGTGCGCCCGCGAGCCCTCGACGTCCTGCGGCCAGAGGCGCCGGTCGAAGCCGATCGACGCGTTCAGGCGCGCGAACAGCGGATCGGGTGACTCGTCGAAGCGGGGCATGGCGAGCTGACTATAGGGTCAGCCCGGATGCGGTTCCTGGTCACCGGCGCAACCGGCAAGGTCGGCAACGCGGTCACCAGGAGGCTGGTCGAGCGCGGCGACGGGGTGGTCGCGCTGGTCCGCGATCCCGAACGCGCCCGCGCGTCGCTGCCCGCGGCGGTCGAGCTTGCCCGCGGCGACGTCACCGACCCGGCCTCGATCCGCGCCGCCGCCTCCGGCGTCGACGGCGCCTTCAACTGCATGGGGATCTTCGAGCAGTGGCTGGCCGACCCGGGCACGTTCGATCGGGTCAATGCCGAGGGCGCGCGCAACGTGGTCGCCGCAGCGCGAGAGGCCGGCGCACGGCGGGCGGTCCACACCTCGACCTTCGACGTCTTCCATGCCGACCGCGGCGGCACGGTCAGCGAGGCGCTGGTCGCCGACTACCCGAAGGGCAACCGATCTACGAGCGCTCCAAGCAACGCGCCGAGGAGCTGGTTCTGGCCGAGGCGGCAAACGGGGATCGAGGTGGTGATCTGCAACCCGGCGGGAGTCTTCGGACCGGGGCCGTGGGCGAACGCAGGGGCTCGACGCCGGCGTTTCGCGACGCCGCTGCGGGGCCGTTTGCCGGCCGTGCCGCCGGGCGGGATGACGCTCGCCTACATCGACGACGTCGCCGCCGGGCACCTGGCCGCCTTCGACCGCGGCCAGGCCGGCGAGCGCTACATCCTCGCCGACGGCTACGCGCCGATGCGCGAGCTGATCGCGGCCGTCGTCGAGGCCGGCGGTCGCGGCCGGGTGCCGCCATCGATGCCCGAATGGGTGGCGAAGGGAATCGCGGCAGCCGGCGAAGCGGTCTCGCGCGTGATCCGCCGCCCGCCGCTGGTCGGCCGGGGCGCGGTCACCTTCCTGCTCTGGGAGGCGCGCGCGGACAGCAGCAAGGCACGGGATGAGCTCGGGGTCGAGTTCACCCCGTGGCAGGAGGGAGTCCAGCGGACGGTCGCAGTGGATGCTCGACAGCGGCCGGCTCTGAGCGCGGAGCTCAGGGCGACTGGAGCTCGCAGCTGAAGAACAGGTCGGCCCCGGGCCCACCGAGGCAGTTGTCGCGCCCGGGCCCGCCGCTGTGGCGGTCGTTGCCTGCCTCGCCCTTGATCCTGTCCCTCCCCTTCTTGCCCGAGAGGCGGTCCTCGCCGTCGCCCCCGAAGAGCAGGTCCCGGCCACCGTCGCCGACGATCACGTCGTTTCCGGCGGCGCCGCTGCCGTAGTCCCTGCCGGCGCCGGCGCGGATCGAGTCGTTGCCGTCGCCGCCGCGGGCGCTGTCCTTGCCCGGTCCGTTGTCGATCTGATCGTCCCCGGCGTCGCCGTCGACGTTGTCGTTGCCCGCGCCGCCGATCAAAACGTCGTCGCCGACCGCGGCCGGCACCACGGAGAGGTCGCCCTGAAGCCGGTCGTCGCCGCCGGCGCCGTCGATGAAATCGTTGCCGTCGAGGCCGCAGAGGTGGTCGTTGGCGGAACCGCCGACGAAGGTGTCATTGCCGCCGAGGAGGCCGCCGCAGACCTCCATCCCGTTGGTGAACGGGGTCGCAGGCGTGCCCACGCCTCCGGATCCGATCACCCGGTCGTCGAAGGTCGCCGGGACGACTGTGAGCAGGACCGCACCGTTCACAATCAGGTCCGCGTCGATCCCGTCGGCCTCGTTCGCGTTCAGGTTGATCTCGTTGCCGCCGAGGGCGATGTCGACTGGCACCCCGGTGTCGCTGGTCGAGACGCGGGAGTCGATCGAGAGGTTGCCCCCGGCCGGAAAGTTGGCCACGAACTCGATCTCGTCGGAGTTGCCCGGCTCGTTCGTGAGCCCACCGGTAAACGGGGTGCGGATATTGATGTAGGTGATGTCGAGGTTGGCGATCGTGTTCGCCTTGTTGATCACGATCGTGTCGGTGTTGTTGACCGTGGCGGCGCCGCAGTCGACGGATCCGTCGCTGTCGGCGACCAGGATGTCGCCTGCGCCGGTGCGCAGGATCGACGGGGCGAAGTCGTCAGAGGCTGTGACGTCGACGGTCACCGTCGCCGCTGCAAACGAGCAGGTGGTGCTGTTCGCAGCCACGGGCGAGGGCAGGGCCAGGAGCGCGAGCAGGATCAACCCGAGCACGGCGAGCACAGGAACATCGTAGGACTGGGCTCGGTCGTTCGTCCAGTTAAGGACCCGCGGCAGACTCAGGTCCAGTTCCCGCGCAGGGCCTCGCCGAGCGCCTCGGTGACGCGATCGATCTGCGACTCGCTGATCGAGGGGAAGAAGGGCAAGGCGAGCAGGCGGCCGGAGGCGTCCTCGGCGACCGGGAATTGACCTTCGCGAAAGCCGAAACGCTCGCGGTAGTGGTCCATCAGGTGGATCGAGGGCATATACGCCTTTGCCTGCACCCCACGCTGGGCGAGGTCTGCGACGACCGCGTCGCGATCGGCCGAGACCGGGAGCCGGACCGCGTAGACGAACCAGCTCCGACGCTCGGCGTCGCGATCGGCGCACGGCAACACGAGGCCGTCCGGGTCGCCCTCGCCGGCGAGCGCCCCGCCATCGAGTGCCGCAAGGCGCTCGCCGTAGAGGTCCGCCGCCCGGGCGCGGGCGGCGAGCAGCTCGTCGAGGCGCTCGAGCTGGGCGATCCCGAGCGCCGCCTGGACCTCTGAGAGCCGGTAGTTGAAACCGAGGCGGTCGTGATCGACCCAGTCCATGTCGGGAGCACGGCCCTGGTTGCGCTCGCTGCGCAGCGTCGCTGCGATCTCGGGGTCCGAGACCGCGAGCATGCCGCCCTCCCCGGTCGTCAACTGCTTGTTGGCGTAGAAGGCGAAGGCGGCGAGGTGACCTCTGGAGCCGACGGCCTTCCCCTCGGCATCGCACGCGCCCAGTGCCTCGCACGCGTCCTCGAGCAGGCTCAGGCTGCCGTCGGCCGCGATCTTCTCGAGCGCGGGGATCGCCGCCGGATAGCCGAGGATGTCGACGGGGAGCAGCCCCGCCGTGCGCTCTCCGATCACCTCCCATGCCGCGGCCGGGTCGAGGTTCAGCGTCACCGGGTCGACATCGCAGAAGACCGGCGTCACTCCCTCATAGAGCAGGCTGTTGGCCGAGGCGACGAAGCTGAACGGCGTCGTCACGACCTCACTCTCCGGGGCCCAGCCGAGCGCGCGGACGCCGAGGTGGAGCGCCGCCGTTCCCGAGGAGACGGCGACCGCGTCGGGGATGCCCAGGTAGAGGGCGAACGCGGCCTCGAAGCGCTCCTGCATCGGCCCGAGCGAGAGCCGGCCCGAACGCAGCACCTCGAGCACCAGCTGCTCCTCGCGCTCGCCCAGCTCCGGGCGAGCGAGCGGGATCTGATCGGGCTCGGTCGACCCTGTTCCGTCACCGGTGCCCGCTTGTCCTGGAACGCGTACTCGAGCGAGTCCACGAGCGCCTCCCAGGAAGCCTCGATGATGTTCTCCGAGACCCCGATCGAGCCCCACGACTCGTGGCTGTCGGAGGCGTCGAGGAGCACCCGCGTCACGGCGCCGGTGCCGTGGTGCGAGTCGAGGATCCGAACCTTGTAGTCGACCAGCTCAATATCGGCGAGGTGCGGGTGCAGTTCGCCGATCGCGTCACGGAGCGCCCGGTCGAGCGCGTTCACCGGGCCGTTGCCCTCCGCGGTGCGGACGTAGCGGCGCCCCTCGACCCAGATCTTGATCGTCGCCTCGGTCTCAACCCGGCCGTCGGCGCGCTTCTCGGTGATCACGCGAAAGCTCTCGAGCCGGAACAGCGACTGGTACTCACCTGCCTCGCGGCGAAGCAGCAGGTCGAAGGAGGCGTCGGCGGCCTCGTACTGATAGCCGCGATGCTCGCGCTCCTTGATCCGTTCGAGCGCGCGCTTGGCGGCGTCGGCGTCGAGATCGATTCCCGCGCCCTCGGCGCGCGAGAGCACCGATCCCCTGCCGGAGAGCTCGGAGATCAGCACGTCGCGCCTGTTGCCGACCAGCTTCGGGTCCATGTGCTCGAACGTTCGCGCATCCGCCTGCACGCCGGCGACGTGCATCCCTCCCTTATGGGCAAAGGCGTTGCGGCCGACGTAGGGTTGGTCGGGGTCCGGCGTCGTGTTGGTGAGCTCGTCGACGAAGTGCGCCGTCTCGGTCAGCAGGGGCATGCGATCTGCGGGCACGCACTCGAAGCCCAGCTTGAATTGGAGCGCGGGCAGGATCGAGACCAGGTTCGCATTGCCGCAGCGCTCGCCGTAGCCGTTGGTCGTCCCCTGAACGAGCCGCGCGCCGGCCTCGACCCCCGCGAGGGAGTTGGCGACCCCGCACTCGGCGTCGTTGTGGGCATGGATGCCGACCTCGACCCTTTCGCCCAGCTCGGCGACGACCGCGGCCGTGGCGCCGGCGACCTCCGCCGGTAGGCTCGAGCCGTTGGTGTCGCAGAGGGTCACGTTCTCGGCCCCCGCCGCGGTCGCGGCGCGAAGGCATTCGAGGGCGTAGCCGGAGTCGTCGCGCCAGGCGTCGAAGAAGTGCTCGGCGTCGTAGATCACGCGCTTGCCCTCGGCGCGGGCGTAGTTGACCGAGTCGACGATCATCGCCAGGTTCTCCTCTCGCGAGACCTTGGTCACCTTGTCGAGGTGGAGCGTCCAGGTCTTGCCCACGAACGTGACCACCGGGGCCGCACAACCGACGAGGTCGCGCAGCGCCGGGTCGTCCTCGGCGGCGAGACCGCGGCGCCTCGTCATCCCGAAGGCGCAGACATCCGCGGTTGAGAGCTCGACGTCGGCGAGCAGCTCGAAGAGCTCGGCCTCCTTCGGGTTCGAGCTCGGGAAGCCGGCCTCGATGAAGCCGACGCCGAGCCGGTCGAGGGCGCGAACGACCCGCACCTTCTCGGCCGCCGAGAGCGACATGCCCTGACCCTGCATGCCGTCGCGGAGGGTCGTGTCATAGAGCTTTACCTGGGTCACTTGATGCCTTTCCGATTCGAGGGGACGAGGAAGGTGGGTGCGCGGACCCGCGCGGCCACGAGCCGCTAGGCGGTCGCGGCGGTGCTAATTCGCTCGATTCCCTCGAACTGGTGCATCTAGGAGGTGACCTTACCGGCTGAAGGCGCCTCAACGGCGGCGCGGGTCGGCTCCGCTTCGCTCCGCCTCCCGGGTTCCACCACGTCCAGCCATTCGGCGTACTCGGGGGCGCGACCGTGCAGGGCATCCTCGAACTTGGCCTGGATCACCCGCGTGACCTCGCCGGGCTCGCCGAGCTCGTGACCGTCGATTTCGCGTATCGGAACGAGCTCTGCGGCGGTGCCGCAGAGGAACGCCTCCTCGGCCAGGTAGAGCTCGGCCCGAGCGAGATCGCGCTCGACCACCGTGTAGCCGAGGTCGGAGGCGATCTGGATCACCGACTTGCGGCTGAGCCCGTCGAGGATCGAGGAAGTGTGACCGGGGGTGACCAGCTCGCCCTCGCGGACGACGAAGATGTTCTCCCCCGAGCCCTCGCAGACGAGACCGCTCTCGTCGAGCAGGATCGCCTCGTCGGCCCCTGATTGGGCGGCCTCGGTCTTGGCCAGGATCGAGTTCAGGTACTGGCCCGACGCCTTCGCGTGCGGGATCAGCCCCGCCGGCGAGATCCGCCGCCACGACGAGACCCGGGCGCGGATGCCGTGGCGCTTGCCCTCCTCGCCCAGGTACGCGCCCCAGGGCCAGACCGCGATCATCACCTCGACCGGCGCCGTTTGGGCGTAGAGGCCCATCTCGCCGTAGCCCCGGAAGGCGAGCGGGCGGATATAGCAGCTCGAAAGCCCGTTGCGGCGGATCAGCTCGTGGGTCGCTTCGCGCAGCTCCTCGGGGGTATGCGTGAGTGGCAGGAAGTAGAGCTCGGCCGAGTCGCGGAGCCGCTCGAGGTGCTCGCGGTGGCGAAAGACGGCCGGGCCGCGATCGGTCTCGTAGCACCGAATCCCCTCGAAGACACCGGTGCCGTAGTGCAGCCCGTGGCTGAGCACGTGCACCTGGGCGTCCTCCCAGGCGACGAACTCGCCGTTCATCCAGATCCACTCAGACTTCTCCATGCGCCGATTATGCCGATCAGGCGGACAGTTCCGCAAGCACTGCCGCTGTCATCTCCTCGGTTCCGACCTCGACCTCCGCCGGCAGGTCGGACATCGGCGGGAGCTCGGCCTCGACCCAGGCCAGGTCGGGCGTCCGCATGCCGCGCGCGAGCGCTGCCTCGACCGCGTCCTCGATCGCCTCCGCCTCGGTCGCCATCTCGAATCCATGGCGAAGCATGAGCGCTGCGGAGAGGAAGGTCGCGAGCGGGTTCGCGATCCCCTTGCCCGCGATGTCGGGCGCCGAGCCGTGAACGGGTTCGAACAGTCCTGGGCCGTCTGCGCCGAGGCTGGCGGAAGGCAGCATCCCGAGCGAGCCGGTGAGCATCGCGGACTCGTCGCTGAGGATGTCGCCGAACATGTTCTCGGTCAGGATCACGTCGAAGCGCGACGGGTCGGAGACGAGCTGCATCGCGGCGTTGTCGACCAGCATGTGGTCGAGCTCGACCCGGTCGTGCTCGGCCGCGATCCGGACGACGGTCTCGCGCCAGAGCCGCGAGGTCTCGAGCACGTTGGCCTTGTCGACCGAGGTCACCCGTCCGCGTCGCCGGCCCGCGGCCTCGAACCCGACCCGCGCGATCCTCTCGATCTCCGCCGACCGTGTACTCGCAGGTGTCGTGGGCGCGATCGGCGTCGCGGCCCGAATCGCCGAAGTAGATCCCGCCGGTGAGCTCGCGGACGACGAGCAGGTCGGTGCCCGCGATCCGCTCCTCGCGCAGCGGGCTCGCGCGCAGCAGCGAGGGGCTCGGGCGCACCGGCCGTAGATTCGCGTACAGGCCGAGGCCCTTGCGAAGTCCGAGCAACCCCTGTTCGGGGCGCGGCGCGCCGGGATCGGTGGTGTCCCACTTCGGGCCGCCGACGGCGCCGAGCAGGACCGCGTCGGCCTCGCGGCAGGCGTCGAGGACCTCGTCGGCAAGCGCCGTGCCGTGGACGTCGATCGAGGCGCCCCCGACCAGTTGCTCCTCGTACTCGAACTCGCCGACCGCGTCGAGCACCCGGCGCGCCGCGGCGACGATCTCGGGGCCGATCCCGTCTCCGGGCAGGAGCACGATCCGAGGCACTATTCGGGCCTCCGAGCAGAGATGTTGAGCCGCACGTACTCGAGCGTCAGCGGTCGCGGCATCGAGCCCAGCACGGCGTCGACGAACTCCTCGTGCAGGGCCTCCGGCAGGCGCTCGAGGTGGTGGGTGAGGCCGACGGAGCGGACGAAGGCGCGAGGCTCTCGCGGCTGTACCACCTTGTCCTCGAGCCAGATCTGCCCGACCTCGAACCCGCAGCGCTCCAAGCGAGCCCGGGTGTCGTCGACCGAGGCGAAGTAGTGGATGTCGCGCATCCCGCGCAGGTAGGGCGAGAACCGCTCGTCGCCCTCGCACGCCTCGATCTCTCGCTTCCACTCGGCCACGTTTCCCAGCCCCCCGCACTGGGCCTCGATCACCCCGCCGGGCACCAGCGCCGCGAACAGGCGCTCGAAGAGGCGCTCGTGGTCGAGGACCCAGTGAAAGACCGCGTTCGAGTAGACGACGTCCACCGGCCGGTCGAGCGTCAGCTCGAGCAGGTCGGTGGCAAAGAGCTCGACCCGGTCGCCGAACGGGGCGAGGGCCTCGCGCGCATGCTCGATCATCGACGGGGAGGCATCGACGCCGACGACCCTGCCCTCGGGCAGGCGCTCGGCGAGGTGGCGGGTCACCCGTCCAGAGCCACACCCGGCGTCGAGCGCCGACTCGTCGCCGAGCAGCTCGAGCCGGCCGAGGACCTCGAGTCCCCACTCCTCCTGCGGATCCGCTACCCGGTCGTAGGTGGCGGCATCCCAGTCCACCGCATCGCCGCCGGCGCGCCTGTCGGGCCCCGCGCTCACAGCTGCGTCGTCGGCGAGCCGTGCCCGGGGCCGGCGGCCTGCTCGTAGGACGAGATCAGGTCCTCCCGCTGAAGCGTGATCCCGATGTCGTCGAGTCCGTGATAGAGGCGGTGCTTTACCTCCTCGTCGATGTCGAAGCGGACGACGCCGCCGTCGCCGTAGACGACCGTCTGGTCGTCGAGGTCGACCCGGGCGGCGCCGGTCTCGGCGACGCCGCGACAGTGCTCGGCGGGCAGGATCACCGGCAGCAGGCCGATCTTGGTGCAGTTGCCGTAGAAGATGTCGGCGAAAGAGGGCGCGATGATCGCCTCGAAGCCGAAGTCCTGAAGCGCCCAGGGCGCGTGCTCGCGCGAGGACCCGCAGCCGAAGTTCGGGCCCGCAACCAGGATCGGGTTCGGCTCGAGCTCGATCTCGCCGTCGCGGATCCAGTCGTAGAAGAGGAACTCGCCGAACCCGGTGCGCTCGACCCGCTTCAGGAACTGCTTCGGGATGATCTGGTCGGTGTCGACATCGGCGCGGTCGAGGAACGAAACCCCACCCTCGATGATCTCAACCGGATTCACCGAGCCCACTCCCGGATGTCGACGAAGCGGCCCTCGATCGCGGCCGCGGCGGCCATCTGAGGGCTCACCAGGTGAGTGCGACCGCCCTTGCCCTGGCGGCCCTCGAAGTTGCGGTTCGAGGTCGAGGCGCAGCGCTCACCCTCGGCGAGGATGTCGGGGTTCATGCCCAGGCACATCGAGCAGCCGGCGCTGCGCCAGTCGAAGCCGGCGGCGCGGAAGACCTCGTCGAGACCCTCGGCCTCGGCCTGCGCCTTGACCTGCGCCGAGCCGGGGACGACCATCGCGCTGACCGTTGCGGCGACTCGGCGCCCGCCGACAATCGAGGCCGCCTCGCGCAGGTCGCCGATGCGCGAGTTCGTGCACGAGCCGATGAACACACGGTCGAGCTCGATCTCCTCGATCGCTCTTCCGGGCTCGAGGTCCATGTAGCGCAGCGCCCGCTCCTCGGTCTCGCTCGACGGCTCCGGAACGGCTTCCGTCACCTCGACGACCTGGCCGGGGTTGGTCCCCCAGGTGACCATCGGCGAGAGCGACGATGCGTCGATCGCAACCTCTGTGTCGAAGGCGGCGCCGTCGTCGGTCGGAAGCCGGCGCCAGGCTTCGACCGCGGCGTCGAAATCGGCGGGCGCGGCGGGGCGGCCGTCGACCCAGCCGAAGGTGGTCTCATCGGGCACGATCATCCCCGCCCGGCCACCGCCTTCGATCGTCATGTTGCAGATCGTCATCCGGTTCTCCATCGAGAGCCCGCCGATCGTCTCCCCTGCGTACTCGACCGCGTGGCCGACCATGCCGCCGGTGCCGAGCCTGCCGATCGTCGCCAGGATCATGTCCTTCGCGGTCACCCCCGCCCCGAGCTCGCCCGAGTAGGAGATCCGCATCGTCTGCGGGCGCTTCTGGACCAGGCACTGGGTCGCGAGCACGTGCTCGACCTCCGAGGTGCCGATCCCGAACGCAAGCGCGCCGAAGGCGCCATGGGTCGAGGTGTGGCTGTCGCCGCAGACGATCGTGGCTCCCGGCTGGCTCAGGCCGAGCTCGGGGCCGATCACGTGGACGATTCCCTGGCGGTCGGAGCCGAGCGAGTAGATCGGGATCCCGAACTCCGCGCAGTTGCGCTCCAGGGTCTCGACCTGGACCCGCGAGAGCTCGTCGGCGATCAGCCGGGCGGCCGCGGTGCCGTCCGTGGGCACGTTGTGGTCGGCGGTCGCGATCGTGCGCTCGGGCCGGCGCACCCCGCGGCCCTCGAGCCGCAACCCGTCGAACGCCTGCGCCGAGGTGACCTCGTGGACGAGATGGAGGTCGACGTAGATCAGCCCGTCGGCGACCTCGTGGGCCGCCCAGATCTTGTCGAACATCGTCTGCGCCATCAGGTCGTCTAGCTCCTCCGCAGGCCGGCGGCGACGACGGCCAGGAACTCGGCCCGCTCGTCGCCCTGGTTCTCGAACTGGTGGGGGAGGTCGGCGTCGAAGGTGACGCTGTCACCCGTCGCCAGGTCGTGGCGCTCGTCGTCGATCATCAGCGTCACCTTGCCCGAGAGCACGACCGCGGTTTCGCGGGCGCCCGGCTCGTGCAGTGGCGGGTCGCCGGCCCGCCCGGTGGCGGCGCCGGGCTCGAGCACGTGCACGGAGACGTCGGCGCGCTGGCCGGGCAGCGGCGGGGTGAGCTCCTCGGTGCGATGCCCCCGGCGAGCCCGGCGGCGGCGCTCGCCGGCACGGATCACGACCACGTGCGCGCGTTCGTCGAGGCGCAGGAGCTGCGACAGGGTGAGATCGAGGCCGGCCGCGATCCGCTCGGCGGTGACCAGCGTCGGGCTGGTCTCGCCGCGCTCGACCTGGGAGAGCATCGGCGCCGAGACGCCGCTGCGCTCGGCGAGATCGCGCAGCGAGAGGTCCATCGCCTCGCGCAGGGCCCTGACCCGGGCCCCCACGGCGACGCCGTCGCGTGTCACCACCGCGCTCACGCGTTGTACGTTATCACGGACGCTTGTCTATGGAGAGCGGTTCCGCGGAACCGCGGTCACGCGCTCAGGGGCGCAGTTCCTCGAGCCGATCGAGGAGCGCGAACAGCGTCTCGCGATGCAGTTTGCGAGTCGTCGCCGATCTCGTCGAGTCGCTCGCGCGTCTCTCGCATGTCAATCGACATCGCACTCAGCGCATCAACCATGATCGTCTCGCTGATCACGAACCGCTGGCTCGCCGTCGTCACCCTTGCGCTCGATGTTGTTCGTACCGCTCCCGGCCTCGGATCCGAGTAGCCGACACACCCATTTGTCATTTAGACGCCCGACCGAGGAGGCGGTGCGTCCGGCAACCGAAGAGACGTTGACGACGTCCCCTCCCCCGCCGTCACGGATCAGCGGCAGGGCGTAGTGGGTGCAATAGAGAAGCCCGAGCAGGTTGACCTCGATCATCGTCCGCCACTCGGCCGGGTCGGCGCCCTGCAGCGGCCCGAGCAACATCACGCCGGCGTTGTTGACCAAGGTGTCGAGGCCACCGAGCTCGGCGTGCGCCTTCTCGACCAGCGACTTGGCCTGCTCCTCGTCGCCGATGTCGGCTTCGATCGCCACCGCCGTGCCGCTGCCGTCGTCGATCCGGCCGGCGAGCTCGTCGAGGCGTTCCTTGCGCCGCGCTCCGAGGGCGACGGCGGCGCCTTCGGCGACGAGCGCCTCGGCGGTCGCCTCGCCGATTCCGGACGAGGCGCCGGTGATCAGTGCTTTGCGTCCGTCGAGCGCGCCAGGCGGGAATCTATCGCGACGAGCTGCGCCCGAGCCAGGCCGAAGACGGCGCTGATCGCCGCGCCTACGGCCCCGGCGTCGCCGGCTCGCTCGCGGCGGCGGCGGCGACGCCCTCGGCCTCGCGCACCGCCGCCCCCTCGAGCGCGTTCGAGAGCGCGCGGATATAGGCGCGGGCGGAGGCCTCAAGGATGTCGGTGGCAACGCCCTGGCCGCTCGCGAGCCGGCCGTGGGCGCGGACCATCGCCGTGACCTCGCCGAGCGCGTCCTCACCCTCGGTCACCGCCGAGACCGTGTACTGGCGCAGCTCGGACTCGACGCCGGTCGCTACCCGGATCGCGCCGAAGATCGCGTCCACGGGCCCATCGCCGCCGGACTCGCCGACCGCTTCCGCGCGGTCGGGCATCGTCACCGCAACCGTCGCCCTCGGCTCCCGGCGCGAGGATGCCTCAACGTCGAACCAGGCGAGCTCGTAGCCGGCCGAACCCTCGCGGAGCCGGTCGGAGACGATCGCCTCGAGGTCAAGCGCCGTCACCTGCTTCTTCTTGTCAGCGATCTCCTTGAAGCGCCGAAACGCCTGGTTGAGCGCATTGCCCTCGACCTTGAAGCCGAGCTGCTCGAGCGCGTCGCGCAGGGCGTGGCGGCCGGAATGCTTGCCGAGCACGATCGAGTTTGACTCGAGGCCGACATCGCGAGCGTCCATGATCTCGTAGGTGGTGCGCTCCTTGAGCACGCCGTCCTGGTGGATGCCCGCCTCGTGCGCGAACGCGTTGCGACCGACGATCGCCTTGTTCGGCTGCACCGCGTAGCCGGTGAAGCGGGTCACCATGCGGCTGGTGCGGGCGAGCTCGCGGGTGTCGAGCGTCGTATCGAGGCCGTGCTCGTCGCGGCGGGTCCGAAGCAGCATCACGATCTCCTCGAGCGAGCAGTTGCCCGCCCGCTCGCCGATCCCGTTGACCGCGCATTCGACCTGGCGAGCGCCGGCGAGCAGCCCGGCGTAGGAGTTGGCGACCGCGAGCCCGAGGTCGTCGTGGCAGTGGACGGAGAGCTCGACCCCGCGCAGCTCGGGGGCGAGCTCGTAGAGGCGGGCGAAGTAGCGCGCGTACTCCTCGGGCGTCGTGTAGCCGACGGTGTCGGGGATGTTGACCGTGGTCGCACCCTCGGCGACGGCAATCGCGCAGACCTCAGCGGTGAACTCCACGTCGGCGCGGGTGGCATCCATGGGCGAGAACTCGACGTCCTCGCAGTAGGACCTCGCCAGCGCGACCGCCGCCTTCGCCTGGCCCTTGACGTCGTCGCGGGTGGTCTGGAGCTGGTGAGTGATGTGGATGTCGGAGGTCGAGATGAAGGTGTGGATCCGCGGTCGCTCGGCGTCCTTGATCGCACCCCAGGCCGCGTCGATGTCGGCCTTGTGGGTGCGCGAGAGGCCGCAGATCACCGGTCCCTCGACCTTGCGGGCGATCCCCTCGACGGCCTCCGCATCGCCCGGAGAGGTGATCGGGAATCCGGCCTCGATCACGTCCACGCCGAGCCGCGCGAGCTGGTGGGCGATCTCGACCTTCTCGCTCGTGTTGAGCGAGATCCCCGGCGACTGCTCGCCGTCGCGAAGCGTCGTGTCGAAGATCCGAACGCGGTCGGTGTCGGCTACCTCCGGTGCGTGTACGGAACTGTCTGGGCTCATCGCCCTCTCCTTCCCTCTCGAATCTGCCGCCTCAACAGCGGCGGGGCTCGGCTTCGTCCTTCGGACTCCGCCTCACTCGAATGACCTGTATCTCGCGGCTCTCGCGCCGCCCAGCGCTATTCCCCCCGGAGGGGGAGGAGAAGGAGAAGCGCCAGGCTGTGGAGCCGGTGGGTCATGCGGTAGGCGCAGGGTAGCGCACGCGCACGGCGAAACGGTCCCCGGAGCTTCGAATGATTGCCTCACGCATAGAGGCCCGGGCAGTGTTCAAGGTCGCGGCGATCGTCCTCGTCTCGATCGGCGTTGCGCTGCTGCTCGAGCACGTGATCGTCGAGGTCCGAACGACGGTCCGCTGGCTGCTCGCGGGGGTCTTCCTCGCTCTGGCGCTGAGCCCGCTCGTCGACCTGGTCCTGCGGGCCCGCATCCGGGGACGTTCGCTGCCGCGCTGGCTCGCGGTCCTGGTCGCCTACTTCGTCTTCTTCGTCTTCTTCGGCTTCCTCGTCCTCGAGGTAATCCCGCCGATCGTGCGGGAGGTCGAGCAGCTCGGCACGCAGCTGCCCACCTACGTCAAGGACTTCGAGGACTGGGCCGAGAAGAGCGGCGCGTTCGCCGAGCTGAACGAGAAGTACGACCTCACCAAGCTGCTCAGCCAGGAGGCGTCACAGCTGCCGTCTAAGCTCGGCGATGCCGCCGGCGCGGCCAAGGACATCACCGTCGGCGTCCTCGGCAACCTGGTCGAGGCGATCGTCGTGCTGACGATCTCCTACTTCCTGCTCCTCGACGGCGGGCGCCAGTTCGAGCGCGGGATCTCGCGGCTGCGCGACGACCACCGCGACCGCGTCCGCCGCGCCGGCGAGCGGATCGCACAGATCGTGCGCTCCTACGTCTCAGTCAACCTCCTGCTCGCCGCGATGGCCGGGGTCTTCACCTGGCTCTCGCTCGAGCTGCTCGGCGTCGAGCTGGCGGTGCCGCTCGCCGTTCTGGTCGCCATCTTCGACCTCGTGCCGCTGGTCGGGTTCACGATCGGGGGGCTGTTCGTGGCCGTGGTGGCGGCGCTGCACGACTTCCCCACCGCGCTGATCGCGTGGGCGGCGCTGTTCCTGATCTATCAACAGGTGCAGGACCGGGTGATCCAGCCGATCTTCTATCGCAGCGCTGTGCGCATCCACCCGGTGGTCGCGATCGTCGTCGTGCTCGCGGGCGCCCAGCTCGCCGGCATCCTCGGGGCGCTGCTCGCGATCCCAATCGCCGCCTCGCTCGGGGCGATCTACGACGAGATCTGGCCCGCCGTCGCCGAGTCGCCCTCCGTGGACGATGTGGACGGCGGCTCGCCGGAGCCGGAGCCGGCTCCCGCCTCGTAGCGGGCTCGCGCGAGCTCCAGTCGTCGCGACCCGAGCCTGCCCTCGCGGTAGAGCAACCGCGCCCAGAGCGAGCCAGGCTTGGCGAGTCGGAGCGCGGTGACGACCGCGGCGGGCCAGAACAGGAGCCCGACCAGCGCCATCACGAACTTCTCCTTCGCCGCGTCGACGAGCGCGACCACGATGCCGACGAGGCCGAAGAAGCCGATGAAGGCGAAGACGGCGTTCTCGACGCTGTCGGCGAGCGTCGCCCAGGCGCTCAGGCCCACCAGCAGCACGCCCGCGAGGCAGCCGGCGATGATCATCGCGTCGATCGACTTGCGCCCCTCCTTCTCCCAATAGACGTCCCTGAGCTCAACCCAGAGGGCGAACTCGTCGAGGGCCAGCCCCATGCCGATCGCGAAGAACACGGTGACGATCTCCCACCACGGCGAGTCCGGCTGGTGGACGACACCGACGTAGCCGAAGATCATCATCGCGCAGATCCCCCAGACCAGGTGATGGACGTGGGTGCCGCCGACCGAGACGTTGCCCGGCCACCAGCTCACCTGCTTGCGGATCATCCAGGTGCTCGTGCGGATGAACCCGAAGGTGCCCAGCAGAGCGATGAAGAACACGAACGACGCGAGCCGGCCGGAGTCAACGATCTCGCGCTGAAACTCGCTGCTCACGCTGGCGATCACGGTCCCGCTCATTGCGGCGTCAGCACCACCTTGCCGATGTTTCGGCCCTCGCCGAGGTAGCGGTGGGCGTCGGCGGCGTGCTCGAAGCTGAAGCTCTCTGCGACCACCGGCTCGTACTCGCCCGCAGCGAGCCCCTCGGCGAGGGGCTCGAGCACGCGGTCGAGCCCCTCGGCATCCCACCAGTGGAGCATGTTGAGGCCGAAGATGCCCTTGTTCTCGCTCATCATCTGGAGGCTCTTCCACCACGGCATCGTTGCCAGCGGCATCTTCGCCAGGCTCTTGAGCAGCGTCGGGATGTCGCGCTTTTCGCCGGTCTGGACCTCCGCGAGCCCGTACATGATCAAGCGCCCGCCTGGGCGCAGGGTCGCGTAGTCCTTGCGAAAGCTGGTGGGGCCGAGCGCGTCGATGATCACGTCGAGGCCGGTGCCGCCGGTGATCCGCAGCACCTCGGCGGCGAAGTCCTGGCTCCGGTAGTCGATCGGATGCTCGACCCCCTGCGCGCGAATCGCGACGTGCTTGGCGGCCGATGCGGTGCCGAAAATCTCCGCGCCCACCTTCCTTGCGACCTGGGTCGCGGCGATTCCGACCCCGCCCGCCGCCGCATGGATCAGGACGCGGTCGCCCGCCCGCAGGCCGCCCATGATGATCAGCGCCGCGTAGGCGGTTGTGTAGGTGACGACGAACGCTGCACCCTGTTCGAAGCTGAGCTTCTCGGGCAGCGGAAGCACCTGGTCGGTGGCGACCGTGACCAGCTCGGCGTAGCCGCCGAACCGGGTCCCGGCGATCACCCGGTCGCCGAGCCGGTATTCATCGACGCCCTCCCCCACGTCCTCGACCTCGCCGGCGACCTCGTAACCGATTACGCAGGGCGGGCTCGGGGCGTCGGGATAGATGCCGGCGCGGGCCATCATGTCGGCGAAGTTGATCCCCGCGGCCTTGACCGCGATCCGGACCTCGCCCGGGCCGACCGGCGGATCGGGTCGCTCCTGGACCGCGAGCACATCGCATCCGCCGTGGCGGGTGATCACGACCGCCTTCACGGTCGGGGAGACTATCCAGCCTTGAACCCGCTCAGGTCGGCACTCGGACGCGCCCACCCACCGCGCGTCGCGATCGTCTCGGCGGAGCTGCGCCGGCTGCGGCGTCCGCGCTACCTCGAGATCGGAATCGACACCGGGGTCCTCTTCCTTCACCTCCGCGCGGCGCGCAAGGTCGGGATCGATCCGGCGGCTCGGGTGCGCGCACGGTCGTCCATCTGCGCGCCACCCGCCCGGACCTCCGGGTCGCGACGCTGGACACCGACTACGGCATTGCAGTGATCCGGCGCGGCGACGGCATGCGTCCGCTCGAGCTCACCGCCGAGCAGATCGCCGCGCTGACCTACGCCGACCTCGACGGCGATCGCGCGCGGCTGCTCGGGCTCCGAAGCGCGCCCATCTAGAGGTCGACGGCGCGGCCGACGAAGAAGCCCTCGCCGGAGGTGATCTCGCCGATCACGCTGTCGGGGACCGGGGCGTCGGTGGTCAGCGCCATCACGGCCTCGTCGCCGCTCGCCTCGGCGCCGACCGCGGCCGAGACGATGTTGACCCCGTGCTCGCCGAAGCTGGTGCCGACGCGGCCGATCATCCCCGGGCGATCGTCGTAGCGGAAGATCGTCAGGTGGTCGGCGAAGGGCATGTAGAAGCTGTGCCCCCAGACGCCGACCAGGTAGGGCAAGTTGCGCGGCCCGACCCCCGTCCCAGCGACCTCGACCTCGCCGACCCTGACCTTGACCAGCTCGGTGAAGTCGTCGGTGGCCACCTCGGAGAGCTCGGTGAGCTCGATTCCGCGCTCCTCGGCCATCGCCGGCGCGTTGACCAGGTTGACCGGCTCCTCGGTGTGGCCCGAGAGGATGCCGACGAGCACGGCGATCCCGAGCAGCCGCGTGTCATGGTCGGCGATCCGGCCGTGGAACTCGACCTGCACGCGGTCGATCGCCCGGTTGCCGAGGCCCTGGGCGAGTCGGCCCAGCCGCTCGCACAGCGGCACGAAAGGCGCCAGTGCCTCCATCGCCTCTGGCCGCACGGCGGCGATGTTGACCGCGTTGGTGACCACCCCACCCGTGAGCGCGGCGCGCACCTGCTCGGCCGTCACGATTCCGGCCCGATCCTGGGCCTCGGCGGTCGAGGCGCCGAGATGCGGGGTGACGACGACGTCGTCGCGCTCGAACAGCGGGTGGGCGGTGAACGGCTCCTCCGGGAAGACATCGAGCGCGGCGCCACCGACCCGGCCCGACTCGAGCCCGGCGAGCAGCGCGTCGAGGTCGACGAGCTCGCCCCTGGCGCAGTTGACGATCCGTACGCCGGTGCGCATCCGGGCGATCGCCTCGCCGTTGATCCACCCGACCGTTTCCGGGGTCTTCGGGAGGTGGATCGTGATCACATCGGCGCGGGCGTAGAGCTCGTCGCTCGTGTCGACGCCATCGACGCCGAGCTCGCGGAAGCGCTCGGCCGAGACGAACTTGTCGAACGCCACCACCTCCATGTCGAAGCCGAGGGCGCGCTTGGCGACGAGCTGGCCGATGCGCCCGAACCCGATCACGCCGAGGGTCTTGCCGTAGAGCTCGTTTCCGCCGTACCTCGACCGGGCCCATTCGCCGGCGACGAGTGAGCCGTGGGCCTGGGGCACGTTGCGGCACAGCGCCAGGGCGAGCGCCAGCGTGTGCTCGGCAGCTGCGATCGAGTTCGACTCGGGCGCGTTGGCGACGATGATCCCGCGCTTAGTCGCCGCCTCGATATCGACGTTGTCGACCCCGGTGCCGGCGCGGCCGATCACCTGCAGCCGTCCCGCACGCTCGATCCGCTCTGAGGTGAGCTTGGTGCCTGAGCGGATCAGGATCGCATCGAAGTCGCCGATCCGCTCGTCGACCGTGGCGTCGTCCCAGTCGAGGCCGAGCTCGACGTCGAACTCGGCGCGCAGCAGGTCGACGCCGGCCTCGGCGATCTTCTCCGTGACCAGGACCCGGGCGATCGGGTCGGTGAGCGTTGGCTCTTGAGCCATCGCTAGCCGGCGACGGGTTGGGGCACGGAGCCGGCCTCGGCGAACACGCGCTGGGCCGCCGCCGCTCCGGCGCCGGGCTCGGCCTCCGCGCCGAGGTCGCGAAGCGCCATCTCGAGCGCGGTCAGGGCGATGACGATGTCGAAGCCGCCGTAATAGCCGCAATGAGCGATGCGGACGATCTTGCCCTTGAGCTCGCCCTGGCCGCCGGCGACCGTGACGCCGTAGCGATCACGCATCAGCTTCGGCACGCTCGCGCCGTCGATCTGATCGGGGAGTCGGGCTGCGGTGATCACGTTGGCATCGGGGTCGTCGGGACCGAACCGCTCGAGGCCGATCGCCTCGACCCCCGCCCGTGCGGCGCGGGCGAGCACCGCGTGACGGGCGAAGACGGTCTCGAGCCCCTCGTCGAGGATCATCTCGAGCGCCACGTCGAGGCCCATGAACAGGGTCACGGCGGGCGTGAACGCCGAGTTGGGCGGCTTGGACCGCTGGCCCTCAGCGGCTCGCGCCCAGTCGAAGTAGTAGCCACCGCCGGGCCGCTGCGCCGCGAGCGCCATCGCCCGCTCGGAGACCGAGGCGAAGGCAAGGCCGGGCGGACACATGAGTGACTTCTGCGATCCCGAGACGACGACGTCCACGCCCCACTCGTCCTGGGGCAGATCGACAGCGCCGAGTCCCGAGATCGCGTCCACGCAGAGCATCGCCTCGTGCGCGCGCGCGACCTCGTTCAGCGCCCGGATGTCGTTGACGACTCCGGTCGACGTCTCCGACTGGGTCAGGAATACGACTCGCGCGCCCTCGATCCCATCGAGCGTGATGTCGAGGCGCGCCGGATCGACCTTCTCGCCCCACTCGAACTCGACGTGCGTGGTCGTCGCTCCATGCGCGTCGCAGAGCTCGGCCCAGCGCCCGCCGAACTTGCCGCACGAAGCGACGACCGCGGGCTCATCGGGGGCGGTCAGGTTGGCGACCGCGGACTCCATCGCCCCGGTGCCCGAGGCGGTGAAGCAGAGCGTCTCGTTGGTGCTCTTAAAGACGCGCGGCAGGCGCTCCAGCACGCGCGCGTAGACCTCGACGAACGCCGGCGCACGGTGATAGAGGATCGGCTCGGCCATCACCTGGGAGACCGCCGGGGGCAGCGGCGTCGGCCCGGCGGTGAGCATGTAGTGCTTCTGAAAGACGTTGGGCGCGTCGACCATCGGGCGGTTCAGGATACGGTGCGCCCATGACTGAAGGCATCACATCCGGCGACGGCTATTCCGTCGCCCACCTCGAAGACCTCGGCTCAGGACCGGGCTTCCTCAAGATCCGCCCCGAGCTCGACGTGACCGAGTTCGGCGTCAACGCGGTCGTGCTCCCGGCCGGGATCGAGACCGGCTTTCACATGCACGAGCGCCAGCAGGAGCTCTACTTCGTGCACGCAGGCGAGATCGAGATCGAGTTCGGCGACGGCAGCACGCACGCGCTCGGGCCCGGCGGCCTCGCACGGGTGAACGCCGCCACGGCCCGCAAGTTCAAGAACACCGGCGACTCCGACGCCGTCTACGTGATCGTCGGCGCCGAGGGCGGTTACGTCGGCCGCGACGGGCTGCTGCCCGAGGGCGAGCAGAGCGCCAGGCCGAGCTTGGGCCAGTGAGGCGGAGTCCGTCAGGACGAAGCCGAGCCCGGCCGCCGTTGAGGCCGCTTCCGTGACCGCCCACACCTCCTACCTGACCTTCGAGACCCGCGAGCGGCGCGAGTTCGTCCGCATCACCGGCGAGGTCCAGGCGGCGGTCTCAGAATCGGGGATTCGCGAGGGCATGGTCCTGGTCTCGGCGATGCACATCACCGCCGGCGTCTGGGTCAACGACGACGAGCCCGGGATCCAGGCCGACGTGCTCGAGTGGCTCGACAAGCTCGCGCCCCCAAGCTGGAGCGAGCCCGCGAACGACGTCGCGCGCGGGCTCTCACCCGATCCCGGGGACTACAGACATCACCGCGGCGGCGAGGACAACGGCGACGCCCACCTGAAGAACCTGCTCGTTCATCACCAGGTGATCGTGCCGGTGACGGAGGGCAAGCTCGACCTCGGCCCCTGGCAGGCGATCTTCTATCTCGAGTTCGACGGCCGGCGGCCGAAGCGGCTCGTGATCAAGGTGCTCGGCGAGTAGCCGAGCTCGCTACTCCCACTCGAACGGCGGGTAGCGGTCGACCATGAAGTAGGCGTAGACCGAGCCGCGAAGCTGCCACCTGAAGGGGTTCAGGATCAGCTTGAACATGCCCTCGGGCAGCTCCCTGGTGAACATGATCACGAAGACCCCGACGAAGGCGACGGCGAAGGCGACGTAGGACAGCAGCGCGGCGACGAACAGGTAGGGCAGCGCCAGCAGCCACTGGACCAGCGGGCGCCAGCGGTCGATCCCGTCCTCCGGGTAAGCGATCTCGAACTCCGCCGGGTACGAGGGATCGGGCTCGAGTGAGAACGGCGGGTACTCGTCGCGGAGCAGGTACACGTACGCGGTCACACGCCACGCCCAGCGGAAGACCCCGGTGACGTAGTCGAAGATCCCGCGCGGGTACTGGCGCGTGAACAGGACCGCGAAGAAGGCGACGATCTTGGCGAAGAACACGCCGATCAAGAGGAAGATGAGAACGATGTAGTGGGGGAACGCGAGCAGCCACTTGACCAGCGGCAGGAAGCGGTGGTACTCGTCCTGGCGCTGAGCGTCGACGTGGACCGGGTAGTCGCCGGGCGGCCCGGCGCCGGGCGGCGCGGCGGTCGTGGGCGGCTCGGGCGGCGGCGGAGGTGTGGGAGAGGCTTCCATGGCAAGCACACTACTCCGCGTCCAGGCGGCAGCCGGGTGAACGAGCTCTGAGCCCTAAAACTCCTGATCGATCCAGGGCATCATCGAGCGCAGGTCCTTGCCGACCGACTCGATTTGGTGCCCGGACGCCTCGTCGCGCATGCGGTTGAAGTTCTCGGCCCCGGCGCGGTTCTCGGCGATCCACTCCTTCGCGAACTCGCCCGATTGGATGTCGGCGAGGACCTGCTTCATCGCCTCGCGCACCTCGGGGCCGATCACCTTCGGACCGCGGGTCATGTCGCCGTACTCGGCCGTGTTCGAGATCGAGTAGCGCATTCCCTGCACACCCTTCTCGTACATCAGGTCGACGATCAGCTTGAGCTCGTGCAGGGTCTCGAAGTAGGCCAGGCGCGGGTCATAGCCCGCCTCGACCAGCGTCTCGAAGCCGGCGCGGACGAGCTCGGTCGCCCCGCCGCAGAGCACGGACTGCTCGCCGAAGAGGTCGGTCTCGCACTCGTCTTTGAACGTGGTCTCGATGATCCCGGCGCGGCCACCGCCGATCCCGCTCGCGTAGGCGAGCACGAGCTCGCGGGCATCGCCGCTCGGGTTCTGGTGGATCGCCATCAGGCAGGGCACGCCCTTGCCCTCCTCGTACTGACGGCGAACCAGGTGGCCCGGGCCCTTGGGCGCGACCATGCCGACGTCGACGCCCGGCGGCGGCTCGATCTCGCCGTAGTGGATCGAGAACCCGTGGCCGAACATGAGCAGGTTGCCGGCGGCGATCCCGTCAGCGATGTCCGAGCTCCAGGCCTCGCCCTGCTTCTCGTCGGGCAGCAGGACCATGACGATGTCCCCGCGGCTGGCGGCGTCCGCGGTGTCGAGCACCTCGAGCCCGGCCTCCGCGGCCGCGGCGCGGCTCGACGAGTCGGGTCGCAGTCCGACGACCACCTCGTAGCCGGACTGCTTCAGGTTGAGCGCGTGCGCGTGGCCCTGCGACCCGTAGCCGAGAATCCCGATCGTCTTCCGCTTCAGCGCCTCGGGGTCGGCGTCGGCGTCGTAGTAGACCTTGTCGTCAGTCATGGCGGCGGGACTCTACGCGTCCGTGCCCTCCGGCCGCTTGACGAACCACTCGGTGAACTCCGCGCAGCGCCCGTCGCCGTCGAAGCGGATCACGAAGCAGTTGTCATAGACCGCGCGGATCGAGCCGTCCGGGTTCGTGTAGGTGCTCGAGCCGGTGGTGACGGCGAGATCGCCGTCGACCGCGATCGGCTCGTAGGCGGCGTCGTAGCTTCCCGGGTCGTCGGGCTCGTCGAACCACGACTCGACGATCGCCTCGAGGCCGGTGATCGGCTCGTCGAACGGGTGATAGCGGTAGCTGGCCGAGTCGGCGAACAGCCCCCCGATCGCGGCGCGGTCATAGCTCTTCCACGCGTCGACGTAGTCGGCGAGCCAGCGCGCTACGTCTGACTTCTGCATCAACTCCTCCTTCGATCACTACCGCAGGGCCTCGCGCTGCAGCTTGCCCGATTCGGTGCGGGGAAGCTCGGTGACGAACTCGACCCGCTTCGGCACCTTGTAGCCCGCCAGCTCGGAAGCGCAGTGCGTGCGCAGCTCGTCGGCGCTGACCTCGGCTCCGTTGCGCAAGACGACGACGGCGGTCACCGCCTCCTGCCACTCGGCGTCGGCGCGACCGACCGCAGCGGCGTCGAGAACGCCGGGATGGCGCAGCAGCACCGCCTCGATCTCGGCCGGGAGCACGTTCTCACCCCCGGTGACGATCACGTCGCCGAGGCGGTCCTCGACGTAGAGGAAGCCCTCGTCGTCGATCCGGCCGAGGTCGCCGGTGTGCAGCCAGCCGTCCTCGTCCGCGGTGCCGGGCGCCACCGTCGGCCCCTGGACGAGGATCTCGCCTTCCTGGATCCGCAGGTGGGTGGTCAGCAGCGGCCTTCCGACCGAGCCCAGCCTGCTGCGCGCCTCGCCGGGCGAGAGTGTCGTCACCTGCGAGGCGGCCTCGGTGAGGCCATAGGTCTGAATCACGGTCGCACCCCGGCCGATCGCCTCGGCGAGCACCTCCTCGCCCACCGGCCCGCCGCCGACGAGGACCGCGCGCAGCGGCAGCAGGTCGACGCCCGCCTCGAGCAGACGGACGAGCTGGGTTGCGACGACCGAGATCAATGTGACCCCGTCGCCCTCGAGCGACGAGGCGACCCGGTCGACGTCGAAGCCCTCGTGGACCACCGCCGTGGTCCCGTAGATGACCGAGCGCATGACGATCGAGAGGCCGCCGACGTGGTAGAGCGGCAGGCAGCAGAGCCAGCGGTCGGTGGGCTCGACGCCGAGGTTGAAGGCGGAGCCGACGGCGCTCCAGAGGTGATTGCCGTAGGTGAGGCCAACCGGGCGCGGGCGGCCCGAGGTGCCGCTGGTGAGGATGCGGCATACAAGCGCATCGAGGTCGTGCTCGCCGAGCAGCGGCAGGTCGGCCTCGGTCATCCCGAGGTCGGGGCTGCCGCTGACCACGAGGACCGAGTCGGCGCGCTCCAGCTCGGCCTCGATCTCAGCCGCCGCGAGGCGGGTGTTGACCGGGTAGGAGACCGCGCCCAGCTTCATCAGCGCGTGCAGAAGGACGACGTGGTCGATTCCCGGCTCGAGCATCAGCGAGACCGTCGCCCCGCGCCGCACCCCGCGCGCCGCCAGTCTCCGAGCCGCAGCGGTCGCCTCGCGCTCGAGCTCGGCGTAGGAGAGCGAGTTGCCGTCGGCGATCAGGGCGATGCGGTCGGGGCAGGTCGCGGCGCGCTGGGAGAGCCAGTTGTCCAGATGCATGGCGGCCTCGTATTGTTGCGGCCCAGTGCCGACCCCGCACAAGGACGCACCCACCAGCGACGAGCTCCACGCGCCGATCGAGTGGCGCGAGGCCGCCTCCTACGAGGACATCCTCTACGAGCGCGCCGAATCGATCGCCCGGATCACGATCGACCGGCCGGAGGTCCACAACGCGTTCCGTCCCCAGACGCTGGCCGAGCTTCGAGACGCCTTCCGGCGCGCACGCGACGACATCGAGGTCGCCGCGGTCGTGCTCACCGGGGCCGGTGAGGAGGCGTTCTGCTCCGGCGGCGACCAGCGGATCCGCGGCGACGACGGCTACATGGGCGACGACGAGGTCGCCGAGCAGGGCGTCGGCCGGCTCGACGCCGGAGACCTCCACGTCCAGATCCGCCGCCTGCCGAAGCCGGTGATCGCCGCCGTCGCCGGCTACGCCGTCGGCGGCGGGCAGATCCTGCATCTGGTCTGCGACCTCTCGATCGCGGGCGAGAACGCGCAGTTCGGCCAGACGGGGCCGCGGGTCGGCAGCTTCGACGGCGGGTTCGGCGCCGGATTGCTGGCCCGGGCGGTGGGGGTGCGCAAAGCGAAGGAGATCTGGTTCCTGTGCCGGCTCTACGACGCCGGCGAGGCGCTCGAGATGGGACTCGTGAACGCGGTCGTGCCGGTGGCAGAGCTGGAGCGCGAGTACGTCGCCTGGGCGCGCGAGATCGCATCGCTCTCCCCCCTGTCATTGCGGCTGCTGAAGTCGAGCTTCAACGCCGCCGAGGACGGGCTCACCGGCCTGCAGCAGCTCTCCCACGACGCGACCCTGCTCTTCTACATGACCGAGGAGGGCCAGGAGGGGCGCGACTCCTACAAGGAGCGGCGGCGCCCGGATTTCTCGAAGTTCCCGAAGCGGCCTTGAACCCGCGCATCTGGTTGATGGCGGCGCGCCCGCGCACGCTGCCCGCCGCGATCGCGCCGGTGCTCGTGGGGAGCGCGGCGGCCTGGTGGGCGTCGAACGATGCCTGCGGGTCAGTCGCGGATGGGATCGCCGGCGATCCCGGCTACGTGCTCGTCTTCTGCGATCCGGTATTCCGATGGGGCGCCTTCGTCGCCGCGCTGGTCGGCTCGATCTTGATCCAGATCGGCACCAACCTCGCCAACGACTACTCCGACGCCAAGCGCGGCGCCGACACCGCCGACCGGCTCGGCCCGGTGCGCGTGACCTCGTCCGGCCTGGTCGCGCCGCGGCGGGTGCTGTATGCGACCTGGCTCGCGTTCGCCGGCGCCGCGGTCGCCGGCGTCTACCTCGCGACCGTCGCCGGGCCGGTGATCCTCGCCGTCGGCGTGGCCTCGATCGCCGCCGGCGTCCTCTACACGGGCGGCCCCCGGCCCTACGGCTACGCCGGCATGGGCGAGCTGTTCGTCTTCCTCTTCTTCGGCCTCGTCGCGGTCAACGGGTCCTACTTCGTCCAGCTCGAGGAGCTCGACTGGCTCCCGTTCGCGCTCTCGATCCCGATCGGCTTCCTCTCGACCGTGATCCTCGTCGTCAACAACGTCCGCGACATCGACACCGACCGCCGCGCCGGCAAGCGCACGCTCGCGGTGCGGCTCGGACGGGAGCGAACCCGGCGGCTGTACGCGGTGCTCGTCGGCGGCGCCTTCGCCGTCCTGCCGATTGGTCTCGCGGCCGCCGGCGGGCCCGGCTGGGCGCTGCTCGCGTTGCTGGCCGCCCCGCTCGCGAACAAGCCGGTGCGTGCGGTCTTCGGCGCCACCGACGGCCCGACGCTGAACGCGGCCCTGGCGCAGAGCGGCGCGTTGCTGGCCGCGTTCAGCGTCCTGCTCTCCGTCGGCCTGCTGATCGCGAGCTAGGCCGATGAAGGTCACCGAGGTCGAGCTCGTCCCCTATGCGCTGCCGTTCGCGGAGCCCTACATAACCGCTCGAGGGACCCTCGAGCGCCGCGAGATGCTGCTCGTCCGGCTGCGGACCGACTCCGAGCTCGAGGGCCTCGGCGAGGCGGTGCCGCTCGCGCTTCGCGGCGGCGCCGATCTGCGCACGATCCAGCGCGGGCTGCTGCGCGCCTCGCGGCGCTTTCGGCGTGCGGACCTCTCCGACTTCGCCGGCCCCGAGCCCATGCGCGCCGCGGTCGACGCGTTCATCCACGTCGCCGCCGGCCGCCGCCTGCCCGGTCCAGCAAAGGCGGCGCTCGAGATGGCGGTCTTCGATCTCGCCGGCAAGGCCTCCGGCAAGCCGGTCTGGGAGCTGCTCGGCGCGCAGCAAGCCGAGCCGGTGCGCTGCAACGCGACCCTGATCGCCGCAGCCCCCGACCAGGTGGCGGCCGACGCCGAGCGCTGGGCGGGGCTTGGGTTCTCCACCTTCAAGCTCAAGCTCGGGGCGGGCGACGACGTCGCCCAGGTGCGCGCGGTGCGCGAGATGCTCGGGCCCGAGGCGCGGATCCGGCTCGACGCCAACGGCGCCTGGAGCGTCGCCGAGGCGCTCGGCGTGCTGCGGATGGTCGAGCCGCTCGGGATCGAGCTGGTCGAGCAGCCGGTCGCCGGGCTGCGTGAGCTTGCCGAGGTGACCACCGCGACCACGATCCCGGTGGCGGCCGACGAAAGCGTCGAGCGCGGCAAGGACGCCCAGCGAGCGGCCGGCGCCTGCGACCTGGCGACCGTCAAGCTCGCCAAGGTCGGCGGGATCGGCGAGGCCAACGGGATCGCCGGCCACCTGCCGATCTACCTCTCCAGCGCTCTCGACGGCCCGCTGGGGATCGCCGCCGCGGCCCACGCGGCGCAGGCGCTGCCGTTCACCGGGCCCGCCACCGGCCTCGCGCACGGCCTCGCCACCCAGCTCCTCTTCTCGGAGACGATCGCGACGCGCGAATGCACGCTCGACGACGACCTCCTGAGCCCGCCCGACGCCCCGGGCCTCGGGGTCGAGATCGACGAGGACACGCTGGCCAAGCACCGGCTCTGAGCTGCCGCGGTTAGCGTTCTCGGCATGGACCCGACCAATCGCAACACGGCGCTCGCCTCGGCGATGGTCGAGGAGCTGGCGCGCTGCGGTGTGCGCGACGCGGTGATCTGCCCCGGGTCTCGCTCGACCCCGCTGGCGCTGGCGCTCTGGCGCGAGCCGGCAATCGAAGCCCGCGCGATCGTCGACGAGCGCTCGGGCGGCTTCTTCGCCCTCGGCGCAGCCCAGGCGACGGGCAGACCGGTCGCGGTGCTCTGCACGTCGGGCACCGCCGCGGCCAACCTCCATCCGGCCGTCTGCGAGGCCGACGAGGCGGCGGTGCCGCTGATCGTGCTCACCGCCGACCGGCCCCCGGAGCTGCGCGGGATCGGCGCCGGGCAGACGATCGACCAGCTCAAGCTCTACGGCTCGTCGGTGCGCTGGTTCTGCGAGCTCGGCACCCACGAGGCCGACGATTCCGGGCTCCTGCACTTCCGCTCGGTCGCCTGCCGGGCGTTCGCGACCGCGGCGGGCGATCCGCGCCCCGGCCCGGTGCACCTGAACGTCGCCTGGCGCGACCCGCTCGGGCCTGAGCCGCGGCCCGAGGACGTCACCGCGACCTCGCCGCTGGCGCTCGAGGGCCGCGACGGCGACCGCCCGCTGACCACCGTCCCCAAACCTCCGCAGCAACCCGAGCCCGAGCTCGTCGCCACCCTCGCGGAGCGGATCGAGGCGGCGCCCCGCGGGCTGATCATCGCCGGCCGGATGCCCGCCGTGCAGACCGCGGCGATCGTCTCCCTCTCGGCCGCCGCCGGCTATCCGATCCTCGCCGACGCGACCTCGCAGCTTCGCTTCGGCGCCCACGACCGCTCGACGATCGTCCCCTCCTACGAGTACTGCGCGCGCGCCCGCCCCGAGGCGCTCGAGCCGGAGCTGGTCCTGCGGGTCGGTGAGATGCCCACCTGCAAGCCACTGCGGCAGTGGCTTGCGGCGCTCGAGCAGACCGCACAGCTCATGATCGACCCGGCCGGAGGCTGGAACGAGCCGACGCGGCTCGCGGGCGCGATCGTCCGTGCTCAACCGGGCGCCCTGGCGGCCGAGCTTGCCGGCCGGCTCGCGAGCGCTCCCAAGCGCTCCTGGCTCGAGCTGTGGCTCGCCGCGGCAAACGCCGCCGAGGCGGCGATCGCCGCTGAGCTCGAGGCGCTCGGCGAGCCGACCGAGCCCGGTGCTCACGCCGCGCTCGGGCGCCTCTACTCCGACGGCGAGCTCGTCTACACCGCCTCGAGCATGCCGATCCGCGACCAGGAGGCGTTCGTCGGCTCGGGCCCGGCGGACGTGCGCTTCCTCTGCAACCGCGGGGCGAACGGGATCGACGGCCTCGTCTCCTCGGGGATCGGCGCCGCGGCGGCGAGCGGCCGGCCGGCATGGATCGTCACCGGCGACCTCGGGCTCTTTCACGATATGAACGCGCTCGCGGCGCTGCGGCATGTAGAGGCTGCGGTCCGGATCGTCGTCCTCAACAACGACGGCGGCGGGATCTTCGAGTTCCTGCCCCAGGCCGGCCAGATCGAGCGGGAGGAGTTCGAGGCGCTGCTCGGGACGCCACTCGGGCTCGAGCTCGAGCGGGTCGCCGCGCTCTACGGGCTCGGCTACGAGCGGGTCAGCGACCTCGCCAAGCTCGGCGATGTCACCGGCGACACGGGGTTGATCGAGATTCCGGTCGACCGGACCACGAACGTGGCGCTGCATGAGCGGCTCGGCGCGGCTGCGGCGGAGGCGGTTGCGAGCGCTCTCGGCTGAGGCCGGCGCTCGATCAGCGCTCGCGCTTTCGCTTCAGCTTCCAGCGAGCATCGTCGGGGGTCTGATCGGCGTTGCCGGCCGCGTCGGTGGCGGCGACCTCGAAGCGGTGCCTGCCCTTCTTCACCCTCTTCGTGAACGGCGACGTGCAGGGCGCGAACGGCTTGCGGTCGAGGCTGCATGCGAACGAGGCGGCGGGATCGTCGGCCTCGAACATGATCGTCGCCCGCTTGCGCCGCTTCTTCGTCTTCACCCGGTTCTTCGGCGCCTTCGTGATCGTCGTCTCCGGGGCGATCTCGTCGAGCTCGTCGGCGCCGATGTCGATCGAAGCTCCCTGGATCCTGCCTTCGCCGTCGACGTCGGCCGTCCCGAGCTGGCCCGCGATCACGTTGCCGCTGTTGACCGTCGGCGAGCCCGGCAGCTGGTGGAAGTCACCGACCAGGGCGTTGGCGAACAGCGGCGGGCTGGTCTGGTTGAAGGCCGTGCCGGGGTCGGTGATCGCGCCGGCGCCCTGGCTCTCGGTGGCGTAGTTCGAGGAGCCGAGCGAGACGGTCGCGGTACCGGCTCCCTGGGTGCGGACGTCGGCCGTCTCTCCACGGGCGATCACGTTGACGGCGTCGATCGCCACCGTCTCGGGGGCCTCGGCGTTGGCGAGAATGCCGAAGGTCCCGCCGACCGCGGTCACGTTTCGAATCGGGCCTGAAGTCAGGTCGGCCTCGAGCGCGACCGCCTCCTGAGACCAGCAGACGCTGTCGCGGAGGATCTCCCAGGAGGTGAGGATGCATGCTCGCGAGCCGCCGTCGGTGGCGATCGCGGTCACGCGCTCGACCGTGGCCGAGCCGAATGCGGTAAGCGCCAGCGAGCCCGGGCTCGTCGACTCGATCGTCACGTCGCGGACCACGCTCGCCTCGAGCACGTAAACGACCGCCCCCGAGGAGACGATCCGTGGCGGCGGCGACCCGGCAGCGCCGTGGAGCACGGTGTCGAAGTCGACGTCAAGCGTGCCGCCGCCGAGGTCGTAGGTGCCCGGCCGCAGGATCACCTCGTCCCCGGGCGTTCCCATCCCGTTCTCGACCGCCGCCTGGATCTCGCACGGATCGGCCTCGGGGCAGCTCGCGGCCGGGCCGTTGCCGCCAGGCTCGGCGTAGCGGACCGCGGCCTGCGCCACGGCCGGCGGCGCGAGGACGACCACCATGGTCGCCGCGAACGCGATCCGCGTTCTGGGACCCACGCGCCGAGGGTAGATCAGCCGGCGGCGGAAGCGGACAGCGCCGCGCTCAAGATCCGCGCCCCGCGGCTTGGCCCGCAGCGGCGCCTCGCCGTTTGGCGCGCACGTCCTAGTCCTGGTACTCCACGGTCGCGGTGACCGTGCACTCGCCGGTCGGAGTTATCGAGCTGGAGCTGTTGAACCCGCTCACGCTCACGTGGGCGCCGACCGTCGCGTTGCCGGTACCGCGCGACATGTGCCAGTCCCACCATCCGCTCACGCCGAGGGCTCCTGGGGCGGATTCGGCGATCAGCGGGTTGCCGCCGCCCGCCGTGAGGATCCCAGCGAACTGGTCCGTGGTGGTGCCAGGGCTGGCGCCGGACGGATTGCCCCCGCCCGTCACCGTTCCGGCGGCGAAATACGGCTGCGCATCGTCGAACGCGAGCGCCCGAGTGCGGATGTCCGCCGCGCCGGCTGAGTCCTCCGGGAAGCAAGCGATGAACTCGATCACGCCCATGCCGGGCACCTCGGCCAGGATCCGGGAAGTGGGCAGAAAGCCGACGGCGGGCTCGGTGTAGCTGACCGTCTCCTGGCGCCCGTCACCCTCGATCAGGCCCTTGAAGCTCGCCTCGTCGGCCTTCGCACCGGTGACGGCGTCGCCGGCGATCTTCGCGGTCGTCACCGCCCCGTTGCCGAGGTTCTTCGTCTTCACCGCCTTCTTGGCGATCGCCTTCGTCTTCACCGCCTTTTTCGCGATGTCGTTCGAGGTCACCGATCCCTTGCCCGGCAACGCTACCGCGGTGCCGCCGAGGACGATGAACAGCGCCACGTAGGCGATCGCATGGTGTCGCAGATGGTCCTTCAGCCGCCCGATCATTGATCTCCCTCTCGTCGGGCCCGCAGCGGCGGGCTCCCTGGTTCGCCGGACCCTAGAGCCTGGCGCGCGAAACGGCAACCCCGGACCGGGACTGCCTAACCGGCCAGCAGCGGCAACAGCGCCTCGAGCTTGAGCTCGGTCTCGGCGAGCTCGGCGGCGGGATCGGAGTCGGCGACGATCCCGGCGCCGGCGAACAGGTGCGCGGTGCGGTCGCGCAGCAGCGCCGAGCGCAGCGCGACGCAGAGCTCGCCGTCCTCGGCGCCGTCCATCCACCCGACCGGCCCCGCGTACCAGCCGCGGTCGATGTCCTCGAGCTCGGCGATCACCGCCAGCGCGGCATCGCCGGGCTCGCCGCCCACGGCCGGGGTCGGGTGCAGCAGCCCGGCGAGCTCGATCGCCGAGAGCGGCTCGGCGAGCTGGGCGTGAACCGAGGTCGCGAGATGCTGGATGTTCGCGACCTTGACCACCGCCGGGTCGGCGTCGGCCTCGACCCAGACCGACCGCTGTCCGAGTGCACGCTTGATCCGGCGGGCGACGATCGCATGCTCGGAGCGATCCTTGGCGCTGCGCAGGAGCTGCTCGCCGAGGTGATCGTCGACCGCCGGGTCGGCGCTGCGGCGGGTCGAACCGGCGAGCGCGACCGTGGCCACGCTCGCGCCCCGACGGCGGACCAGGAGCTCGGGACTGGCTCCGAGAAAGGCGCCCTCGGCGGAGCCGGCGCAGAAGCAGAAGCACGACGGAAACGCCTCCCGCAGGGCGCCGAAGGTCGCCGCGGGATCGTGAGCGGCGGGCGCCTCGACCGCAACCTCGCGCGCGAGCACGACCTTCTCCAGCGCCCCGGCGGCGATCCGGCGCGTCGCCGCCCCGACCGCCTGCTCATAGCGCCCCGGCGGGGTGACGCTGGTGATCGCGCTCTCGCCCCGGGGGTGCGGGTCGAGCATCGGAAACGGCGCCTCGCCCAGCGAGGCGAGGCGGCGGCCGAGGTGCGCGCAGACCTGATCGGGATCCTTGCGAGGCCCGGCCACCGCGCTCAGCGTCAGCCACGCCTGCGCGCCGGTCCGCAGCAGCGAGAGCTCGGGAAGGACGAGCAGCGCGGGCGGGAACGAGGACCAGTGCGACGCGTGTGCGCCGTCGGGGTCGAAGGCAAAGCCCCCCGTCCATACCGGCCCGGCTCCGGCGGGCAAGCCCTCGGGCTCGAGCGCGAGTCGGTCGCGGGTGATCGCGGTGCACTCGGCAACCAGGTCGGCGAACCGGCCGCGGCCGCGCGAGACGGCTTCGTGGGCCGATCCGAGGCCGGCGAGCGCGAACCCGTCGCGATCCGGCTGCTCCCAGGCAAACCAGCGATCGCCGGCGAGCCGCGAAGCGAACACCGCGGCCGAGGGGTCGCCGACCTCGATCTCCGCAGTGACCGTGACCAGGCGCCGAGCGCCGGCGCTCGACCGCCGCAGCGCGTCCTCGAGCGATTCGAGAACCCCGGCGGTGTCGATCATCGGCGCCTACTGGTCGGGGCGCGATTTTGCGATCGCGACCTCGCCGGTGCGGGCCATCTCGATCAGGCCGTGGGGCCGGATGATGGTCTCGAAGGAGTCGATCTTGTCCTGCGATCCGGTGACCTCGATCGTCAGCGAGCGGCGCGAGACGTCGACGACCTTGGCCTCGTAGATCTCTGCGAACTGCATGATCTCGGCCCGGCTCTCGACCGAGGCATTGACCCGGAACAGCGCCATCTCACGGGTCGTCGTCGAGTCCGGCTCCATGTCGCGGATCTTGATCACGTTGACGAGCTTGTGAAGCTGCTTGGTCACCTGGTCGATCGGGTGCACGGCGCCGTCGAGCGTCAGCGTGATCCGCGAGGTGTCCGGGTCCTCCGTCGGGCCGACCGCGAGCGTGTCGATGTTGAACCCGCGGCGGCTGAAGAGGCCCGCGATCCGGGCGAGGACGCCGGGCTTGTTCTCGACCAGCAGCGAGAGGACATGCTTGCGGCCGGTGAGCTGGCGCGAGGCCTCGAGGTCCTCCAAGCGGACCACGTCTTGAGTTCCCGGCTCTCCCATCTTTACCTGCTACCTGCTCCCCTGCTCACCCAACCATGTCCCGGGCGGCGGCGCCGGCCGGGATCATCGGGTAGCAATTCTCGTCCTTGGTCACGTGCACGTCCACGAGCACCGGCCCGTCGGCCTCGAGCGCCGTGTGCATCACGTCCTTGAGCTCGCCCTTGTCGGTGCATTGCATCCCGGTCCAGCCGAAGGCCTCGGCGAGCTGTGGCCAGTTCGGGCTCGCGCCCATCTCGACCGCCTTGTAGCGCTCGTCCCAGAACAGCTCCTGCCACTGGCGGACCATGCCGAAGTGGCCGTTGTTCATCAGGAAGACCTTGACCGGGATGTTGTGGTGCGCAGCGGTTGCGAACTCCTGGCAGACCATCACCAGGCTGCCGTCTCCCGCGAGGCAGACCACGGTCTCGTCAGGGCGCGCGACCTTTGCTCCGATCGCCGCCGGAAGGCCGAATCCCATTGTCCCGAGGCCGCCCGAGTTGAGCCACTGGCGCGGCTTCGCGAAGTGGTAGTACTGCGCCGCCCACATCTGGTGCTGGCCGACGTCGGAGGTGATGATCGCGCCGCCCTCGGTGGCCTCGTACATCGCCTCGACCATGAACTGCGGCTTGATCTCGGAGTCTCGCGAGTCCTCGTAGCGCAGCGGGTGGGTCGTCTGCCATTCCCGGATCCGCTTCCACCACTCGTCGAGCCGGGCCGAGTCGGGCCCCAGCGCCCGGTACTCGCGGTCGAGCTTGGAGAGCACGTCCCTGGCATCGCCGACGATCGGGATGTGCGCGGGCACGTTCTTGGAGATCTCGGCCGGGTCGATGTCGATGTGGACGAACTTCGCCCGCGGTGCGAACTCCGACAGCTTGCCCGTGATCCGATCGTCGAAGCGGGCGCCGACGCAGACGATCAGATCGGCCTCGTCCATCGCGTAGTTGGCGGTCCGGGTGCCGTGCATGCCGAGCATCCCGAGCCACTGCTCGTGCGGCGCCGGAAAGGCCCCCAGCCCCATCACGGTCAGCGTCACCGGCAGCCTGTCGGAGGCGCAGAACTCGCGGAACTCCTTCGACGCGTTCGCGTTGATGATCCCGCCGCCGCCGTAGATCACCGGCCGGCGAGCGTTGGCGAGCGCCTTGGCGGCGATCCGGATCTGCTTGATGTTGCCCTCGGTCGGCGGCTTGTAGCCGGGCAGGTCGACCTTGCCCTCCGCCGGCGTGTAGTCGATCTCGGCCCGCGAGAGGTCCTGCGGCACGTCGACCAGCACCGGGCCCGGTCGCCCGGTCGAGGCGATGTGGAACGCCTGGTGGATGTACTCGGGGATCTGGCGCGGGTCGGTGACCAGGAGCGAGTGCTTGACCACGGGCATCGTGATCCCGGTCACGTCGGCCTCCTGGAAGCCGTCGGTGCCGATCAGGTCGGTGCGCACCTGGCCGGTGATGAACACGGTCGGGACCGAGTCCATCATCGCGTCGGCGATCGATGTGACCAGGTTGGTCGCTCCCGGCCCCGAGGTCGCGAACGCCACCCCGACGCGGCCCGAGGCCTTCGCGTAGCCCTCGGCGGCGTGTCCCGCACACTGTTCGTGACGCGCCTGGATGTGGATCAGGTCGGCGTCATAGAGGGCGTCATAGGTCGGCAGGTTGGCGCCGCCGGGGATGCCGAAGACGTGCTCGACCCCCTCGGCCTTCAGTGCCTCACAGAGTGCATCCGCCGCGCGCATGGGCGAGCGATGGTAGCAGCGGCCAGACCCCTGCCCGGACGCATTTTTCCCGCTCGCAAGCGGGGTTGGGTCAGTCCGTGAGCACGAGCTCGAACAGCCGCTCGAGGCGGGGGCGCAGACGCTCGACGGCCCCGTCGTCGATCCCGCCCGAGAGCTCGTGGACGAGGATCCCGTCGACGCCGGCGACGAGGATTGCTGCGCGCCGGTCGGGCTCGGGCGCACCGGCACGCTGCAGCGCCGCTTCGGCAAGCCCCTCGAAGGCTGCCTGCCAGCGGGTTGCGGTCTCGCGGAGCCCGGGCCGGCGGGCGGCCTCGAGGTAGACCTCGAACTTGGCCAGTAGGCCCCGGGCCGCGTCGGCGTCGGGCAGCAGGACCTCGGCGATCGCCTCCGCGGCCTGGTCGGGCGAGCCAAGCCGGTCGCCGAGCTCGAGCGCGCGCTCGCCGAGCCGCGAGATCTGATCCTCGGCCAACAGGTCGAGCGCCTCGCCGAGCAGCTCGTCCTTGGAGCTGAAGTAGTAGGTGGTCGCCGCGAGCGGAACGCCTGCCTCTCGCGCGACCGCCCGGTGGGTGACCGCCGCGAGCCCGTCGCCGGCGAGGATCGTCACCGTCGCCTCGAGGATCGCCGAGCGGCGCTCGGCGCGCTGAGCTGCGCGGCGCGAGGTCGGTGCCGCCGCGGCCAAGCCGCTCATGACCCGGCCTTCGACGGCACCTCGCCGACCAGCTCCCCGGGCTTCCAACGCGTGCGCGGCAGGATCGCGCGCTCGATCACGCGATCGCGATGGCGCTCGATGATCCCGAGCAGCGTGCGGACCAGCTCCTCGCCGAGGTGGTGCGGCTCGAGCCCGAGCTCGTGGAGCTTGGTGTTGGTGGCGTTGTAGTAGTGCTCCTCGGCCTCGATCCGCGGGTTCGGGTAGTGCTTGACCTCGACCCGGTGACCGACCTCCGCCGCGGCTCGCCGGACCAGATCGGCGAGCTCGGCGACGGAGAACTGCTCGGTGAACTGGTTGAAGACGCGGTACTCGCCCAGGTCGGCGGGATTGGCCACGGCCAGCTCGACGCACTGGAGGGTGTCGCGGATGTTGAGGAAGCCTCGGGTCTGACCGCCCTCGCCGTAGACGGTCAGCGGGTGGCCGATCACCGCCTGGACGCAGAAGCGGTTGAGCACCGTGCCGAAGTACTCGTCGTAGTCGAAGCGGGTGACCAGGCGCTCGTCGGCGCTCGACTCCTCGGTCTCGACGCCGTAGACGACACCCTGGTTGAGGTCGGTCGAACGCAGTCCCCAGATGCGGCAGGCGAAGTGGATGTTGTGCGAGTCGTGGACCTTGGAGAGGTGGTAGAGCGAGCCGGGCAGCTTCGGGAACGGCAGCGTGTCCTTGCGGCCCTTGTGCGCGATCTCGATGAACCCCTCCTCGATGTCGATGTCGGGGGTCCCGTACTCGCCCATCGTCCCGAGCTTGACCAGGTGGCAGTCAGGCACCCGGTCGCGGATCGCGAACAGCAGGTTGAGCGTCCCGATCACGTTCGTGTACTGGGTCTCGACCGCGGCCTCGCGCGACTTCATCGAGTACGGGGCTGAGGCCTGCTCGCCGTAGTGCACTATCGCCTCCGGCAGGGTCTCGGCGATCACAGAGTCGAGGAAGGAGAAGTCCTCGATCGAGCCGACGTAAGGGTGGATCTCGTTGCCCGAGCCCTCGCGCCACGCCTCGATCCGATCGGCCAGCGAGGCGATCGGGGTCAGTGAGTCGGTCGAGTGCTCGGTGTGCCAGCGGCGGCGGGAGAAGTTGTCGACGACCGCGACGTCGTGCCCGCGGGCAGAGAAGCGCATCGCGGTCGGCCAGCCCAGGTACCCGTCACCGCCCAGGATCAGGATCCGCATAGCGCGCGAGGGTAGCGAGGTTGGCATAGGATCGACCCCGTGGAGGCAGCCACCGCGCAGCCTGTGTCACCGGCCAAGCTCGTCGTCCCCGCCCTCGTCGGCGCCGCGGTCGCGGTGGCCCTCGGCGTCTACGGCAACGCCCACGACCCGACCGGCGAGTCGATCCTCGGTGACGGGCTCTTCTTCAGCGCGACCCTGAACATGAAGGCGTGGCTGGCGACCGCGGTCGTGCTGCTCGCATGCCTGCAGGTGTTCACGGCACTCTGGATGTATGGCCGCTTGCCCTTCTCCACGAGCCCGTCGTGGCTGCCGACGACTCATCGGGTCTCGGGAACGCTCGCCTTCCTCGTCTCGCTACCGGTCGTCTATCACTGCCTCTGGGCGCTCGGCTTCCAGGACACCGACACGCGGGTACTCGTCCACTCGCTCGCCGGCTGCTTCTTCTACGGCGCCTTCACGGCGAAGATGCTCTGGCTGCGGGTCGACGGCCTGCCCGGGCTCGTGCTCCCCGTGGTCGGCGGCACGGTGTTCACCTCACTCGTGTTGATCTGGCTCAGCAGCTCGCTCTGGTTCTTCGACAACTTCGGTTTCCCGAGCTTCTAGGGCCGGCGGCCGAGAGAGGGCCTGGCCCTATTCTCAGCGGCCCCGATGACGCCGCTCGCAGATCTCTTTCCACCCGAGTTGACCGCACTCCGCGCCGCCGGCCTGGTGCTGGCCGCACTCGTCGCGGGGTTCGCGATCTGGCGCCGGCGCTCGCTGCGCAACGCCGACGTGCTCATCCTGCTGCTGGTCGCGCTTGGGTTGGCGGTCGTCGCCGGGACCGAGATCCCCGACGCGCTGCTCTCGGCGTTCTCGTTCGAGCGCGAGAACGGGACCCGGATCGTCGGCGTCGCCGTGTTCGCGATCCTGATCCTGTTCCTGCTCGTCGTTCGAGCGCTCACGCAGAGCTCGCGGGTGAGCCGCCAGCTCTCCGGCGCCCTCGAGGGCCTCGCCTGGGAGGAGTTCCGGGCGGCCGGCGACCCGGAACACTTTCGTGACCGGATCGGGGTCCTCGTCCCCGCCTACGACGAAGCCGGCAACGTGGGCACGGTGCTCGACCGGATCCCGCCGCAGGTTTGCGGGGTCGAGACAGCGGTGCTGGTGGTCGACGACGGCTCGCGCGACGGCACCGACGAGGTCGCCCGCGCCCACGGGGCGGTCGTCGCCCGCCACGTGGTCAACCGGGGCGGCGGCGCGGCGCTGCGGACCGGCTACCGGTTGCTCTCCGACTCGGGGGCGCGGATCGTCGTCACCCTCGACGCCGACGGCCAGCACCTGCCGGAGGAAATGGAGCGACTGGTCAAGCCGATCGTCGACGGCGAGGTGGCGATGGCCCACGGGTCGCGGGTGCTCGGCGAGGCCGACAGCAATCACCCTGCGCGCGAGGCCGGGATCGTCTTCTTCAACCGGCTGGTCTCTTTGATCACCAGGACCAAGGTCACGGATTGCTCGAACGGCTACCGCGCGGTTCGCGCCGACGTCCTCCCCCAGCTCGTCCTACGCCAGGAGCAGTTCCACACCTCGGAGCTGATGATCGAGGCGATCAAGCGCGGGATTCCGGCCAAGGAGGTGCCGGTGAGCGTGGTCAGCCGGCTCTCGGGCCACTCGAAGAAGCCGGCGGTGGTCCGCTACGGGATGGGATTCGCGAACGCGATCGTGCGCACCTGGCTGCGCTGAGCGGTCCCGGCGCGGGAACAGTGGCGCCCCTGTCTGGCCGGCTGACAGTCGCGCTCACGCTCCTCGCCAGGTCGAGTTACCTGTGAGCCCGTAGGCACCGCGAGCTGCCCGGACAGTGGCGACTGGGGCTGACCCGCTGCGACTTCATTCGCTCCGGGGCCGGCGAACCTCGGACGGGTCGGGCAGGTAGAGGTCCTCGCCGCAGCGGCTGCAGACCTGGACGTAGACCTTTTGCACGGCCCCGCAGCGCGGGCAGCGCCGCTCGGGCTCGTCGCGCTCGGAGCGGTAGAGGAAGGCGGCGACGAGCCCGATCACCGGCAGCGCACCGCCGATCAGGAACCAGAGCAGGAACGAGCTTCCCTTGGCACGGGCGACGAGCCCGGTCGAGATCCCGAACATGGTCGCGATCAGAAGGTAGGCGGCGCCGGCCATCGCGCCATTCTCGCGGTCAGTCGACCGGGCGGTGGGTGCCGCCGCGGGCATAGGTCTCTTCCCGCAGCGGGTGTGGGTGGCCGATCGAGCCGACCTCGGCGACGTCGCGGCGAAACGGCAGGCTGACGGTCCAGTCGACGATCGCGCGGACCTTGCGGCTCAGGCCGGGGATCTGGCTCATGTGGTACGTGCGCGCCATCCACCAGGCGACGAAGCCGCGGAGCTTGAGCCGGCCGATCTTGCCGACGGCCTTGTAGCGGCCGAGGTTGACGAACGCCTCGGAGCCGCGGTAGCCGAAGCGGCGTGGCCGGGTGGCGACGCCGAGCTCGGCGGCGATGTTGTGGGCGACCGCCGGCCCCTGGCGAACCGCCATCGCCGCGGTCGGCGGGCAGGGGCGGCCGCCGCCGTCGGCGAGCGGCACCGCCGCGCAGTCGCCGATCGCCCAGACGCCGTCCATTCCCTCGACTCTCATCCGCTCATCGACCCGGATCCGCCCGCTGTCGTCCGGTGGCAGCGACAGTGCCCCCAGCGACGGGTGCGGCTTGACACCCGCGGTCCAGACCAGCGTCCGGCACGGCACCCGCTCGCCGGTCGAGAGCAGCGCGGCGTCGGCGGTGACCTCCTCCAGCCGCGTGCCGAGGCGGACGTCGATCCCGCGGCTACGCAGCTCGCGGACCGCGTAGGCGGCCAGGTCGGCCGGCACCTCGGGCAGCACCCGATCGGCGGCCTCGACAAGGATCCAGCGCATCCCGTGCAGCCGCGCGCGCGGGTAGCGCGCAATCGCCTCGGCGGCCAGGTCCTGGAGCTCGGCCAGCGCCTCGAGGCCCGAGTAGCCGCCGCCGACGAAGACATAGGTGAGCAGCTGCTCGCGGCGCGCCGGGTCCTCGCTCGCGTTGGCGTGCTCGAGCGTCTCGATCACATGGTTGCGGAGCCAGATCGCGTCGGCGAGGCTCTTGAAGCCGATCGCGTGCTGCTCGAGACCCGGGACCGGCAGCGAGCGCGAGACCGAGCCGACCGCGACCAGCAACTGGTCGTAGCGCAGCTCCTCGAGCTCCCCTTCACGCGTCTTCAGGGTCACCGTGCGCGTGCCCGGGTCGTGTCCGCAGACGGCGCCGAGGCGAAGGTCGGTCCGATCGAGGATGTCGCGCAGCGGGGTGACCACATGCCGAGGCTCGAGCGTCCCGGAAGCGGCCTCCGGCAGAAACGGCGTGTAAAGGAGGAAGTTGACGTCGTTGACGAGCACCAGCCGCCCCGACTGCTTGGGCAGCAGGCGCTCGAGCTCGCGCGCCGCCGACGCGCCCCCGAAGCCCCCACCGGCGATGACGACATTCCAGGCCATATGCCCATTGTCGCAGACCTTGTAACAAGTTGTTACAAAGTGGCAGACGTTGCGAGGTTCGGGGTCGGGACGGAGCCGGGTGGCGTTCCGCTCGGGCGTCGGCGGGGCGCGCAGCCAGGGTCAGCAGTCAGCGAGGGGGAGGCTCTGATCCGGGTTGGGGCGGAATGGCGAGCGCCCGAGGCGGTTTTCGGGTGTTGGTTGACGCACCGGGGCGTCCATGGACTACCTGAGGCGTCAACGACTCGGAATCCGGCCGCGTTCCAGCTCCCCTCACTGCTCAACCGCGACCCGCACCCCGCCCTCACAGCGCCCCCGCCGGCTCCCAGAGCTCGACCCGGTTGCCCTCCGGGTCAGCGAACCAGCCGAAGCGCCCGAGCTCGCCGTCGTCGCGCTCGGCGTCGACCTCTGCGCCGGCTGCGCGCACCCGCTCGAGCGCCGCCTCGAGGTCGTCGACGCGCAGGTTGACCATCGCTTGCTGGGCGGTCGGGAAGTAATCGGACTCGCGCTCGAACACCGCGAGCAGGACGAGCTTGCCGTCGGCCGGGCGAAAGACGATCGTCCCGTCCTCGCGCGGGACGCCGAGGGCCTCCTCGTACCACGCCTTGAGCGCCTCGGGGTCGCGGGCGCGGATGTAGAACCCGCCGAGGCCGGTGACCCGTCCCTCCCCCACCCGAGCCTCAGCCTCCCCCGAGCTGCTCGCGGATCAGCCGCGTGACCTCGCCGCCGTCGGCGCGACCCTTGGTCTCCTTCATCACGAACCCGACCAGCGGCCCGATCGCCTTCATGTTGCCCTCGCGAACCCTCGCCGCTGCCTCGGGATCGGCGGCGATCGCTCGCGCGACGATCTCGGCGAGCTCACCCGCGTCATCGATCTGACCGAGCCCCTCGCGCTCGACGATCTCAGCCGGGTCGCCGCCCTCGGCGACCAGCGTCGCGAGCACCTGGCGTGCCGCGCCGGTCGAGACCCGCTTGCGCTCGACGAGCGCGGCGAGCGACGCCAGCGCCCGCGGCTCGACCCTCGACGCGGCGGGATCGGCATCGTCGGCGCCGGCCTCGCGCAGCCGGGCAACGAGCTCGCCGGTGACCCAGTTCGCGATCACCGTCGCCTCCACGCCATCTGCTGCGTCCAGGGCGGCTTCGAAGTAGGCGCCGAGCTCGGCGTCGAAGGCGAGCTGGGTCGCGGGCTTTTCGTCGAGGCCGAGCTCGGTCAGGTAGCGCTCGCGGCGCTCGGCGGGCAACTCGGGCAGCGAGTCGCGCGCCTCGGCGATCATCGCCTCGGTCGGAGCCAGTGGGACCAGGTCGGGCTCGGGGAAGTAGCGGTAGTCGTGCGCGTACTCCTTCGAGCGCAGCGAGGTCAGCGAGCCGCTGCGGGGGTCGAAGTGCAGGGTCTCCTGCTCGAGCTCCTCACCCGCGTCGAGCAGCGCCGTCTGGCGCTCGATCTCGGCGGTGATCCCGCGCTCGAGGAAACGGAAGCTGTTCATGTTCTTGAGCTCGGCCTTGGTCCCGAGCCCGTCTGACCCGGCCGGGCGCAGCGAGACGTTGGCGTCGACCCGCAGGCTGCCCTCCTCCATGTTCACGTCGGAGGCGCCGATCTGCTTGACCGTCGCCCGCAGCAGCTGCGCCCACTCGCGCGCCGCAGCGGGGGTGCGCAGGTCGGGCTCGGTGACGATCTCGACCAGAGGCGTGCCGCCGCGGTTGAAGTCGACCAGCGATTCACCCGAGCCGTGGATGCGCCCTGACTCCGAGACGTGGATCAGCTTTGCCGCGTCCTCCTCGAGGTGGACGCGGTGGATGCGCACCTCGCCGAGTCTGCCGCCGGTCGCCAGCGGGAAGTCGTACTGGCTGATCTGGTACCCCTTGGGGCTGTCGGGATAGAAGTAGTTCTTGCGGTGGAAGATCGAGCGCGGGGCGATCTCACAGCCGAGCGCAAGCGCGATCGCAAGCGCGTAGCGGATCGCCTGCTCGTTCGTCACCGGCAGCGTGCCGGGGTGCGCAAGGCAGATCGGGCAGGTATGGGTGTTGGGTTCGTCGCCGAACGAAAGCTCGCAGCCGCAGAACATCTTCGTCCGCGTGCGCAGCTGAACGTGGATCTCGAGCCCGATCACCGGCTCCCAGCTCATCCGTACCCCAGCCCGAACAAGTCGTCCTCGTTCATCCCGAGGTAATGGCCGACCTCGTGCCAGACGGTCTTGCGGACCTCCTCGGCGTTCGGGTTCGCGTCGCGGAAGATCACGATCCGTTGCAGTCCGCCCACCGGGTCGTAAATGCCCATCAGGCCGTCGGGGTGCGAGTCCTCGACGATCACGGCGATCTCGCCGATCTGCTCGTGCACCCAGCGCGGCAGCGCGTCGAGCGCTCCGGCCGCGGCGTCGCGCGTCTCAACCTCCGACATCACGCCGGGCTCCCGCTGCACCCGAGGGCAAGCTCGAGCGCATGGGCGGCGTCGAGCAGCCGTGACTCCGCGAACGCCGGGGCCGCGAGCTGGAGGCCGACCGGGAGCTTCGGTCCGCCCCCCGCAGGCTCTGCGAGACCGGCCGGGATCGAGATCGCCGGGATCCCGGCGAGCGACATCGGGACCGTGAAGTAGTCCGAGAGGTACATCGTCAACGGGTCCGCCGTCTTCGCCCCGAGCTCGAACGCGACCGTCGGCGAGGTCGGAGTGACAACCAGGTCGCAACGCTCGAAGGCGGCGTCGAAATCCTCGACGATCTTCGTCCGCACCCGCTGCGCCTGGCCGTAGTACGCCTCGTAGTAGCCGGATGAGAGCGCGTACGTTCCGAGCATGATCCGGCGCTTGACCTCGGCGCCGAAGCCGGCCGCTCGAGTGCGCTCGTACATCGCCACCAGGTCGGCGTCGCCATCGACGCGGATCCCGTAGCGAACGCCGTCGTAACGGGCGAGGTTCGCCGACGCCTCCGCGGGCGCGATCACGTAGTAGGCGGAGATCCCGTGCTCGGCGTTCGGCAGCTCAACCTCCTCGATCGCGCCACCGAGCTCCCCGATCGTTCCCAGGGCGCGCTCGAAGGTGTGCGCGACGCCGGGCTCGACCCCCTCGGCGTGATGCGAGAAGTCACGGGCGACCCCGATTCGCAGCCCGGAGAGGTCCTCGCGAGAGGGCAGCTCGACCCCGGCGGCGATCCCGACCGAGGTCGAGTCGCGCCGGTCGCGACCCTCCATCGCGCGCAACAGCAACGCCGCGTCGGTGACGTCGCGAGTCAGCGGACCGCACTGGTCGAGCGAGGAGGCGAAGGCGACCATCCCGTAGCGCGAGATCGCCCCGTAGGTGGGCTTCAGCCCGACGATCCCCGACAGCGACGCCGGCTGGCGAATCGAGCCACCGGTGTCGGTGCCGATCGCACACGGGGCGAGCCGGGCCGCCACCGCCGCGGCGGAGCCGCCCGACGAGCCTCCAGGGACGCGGCCGCGATCCCAGGGGTTGAGCACCGGGCCATAGCCCGAGTTCTCGTTCGACGACCCCATCGCGAACTCGTCCATGTTCGTCTTGCCGAGCACGCGGGCGCCCGCCTCGGCCAGCTTGGCGACCGCGGTCGCCGTGTAGGGCGGCCGGTAGCCCTCGAGGATCCGCGACCCGGCGGTGGTCTCGATTCCCTCGGTGCAGAAGAGGTCCTTGACCGCCACTGGGACACCTCGAAGGGACCGCTCCTCCTCGGGCCCCGCCGCCCCCGCAGGCGAAGCCGAGGAGGCGGCGGGCAGTGTCTGTTCGGGCTCAGCGCGCCAGAGGTAGGCGTTGAGCTGATCGCCGGCGGCAGCGTCGGCGTACGCGTTGAAGTACTCGTCGGCAGACAGCTCGCCCGCCTCAATCCGCCGCATCGCCCCGGCGACCGTGAGCTCGAGCAGCTCCTGTGTCACTGGGCCTGAGGCGATGGGACGCGGAATGCGCCGTCAGCGGTATCGGGGGCCGGCTCGAGGGCGCGTTCGCGGGGAAGGCTCGCCTCCGGCTGATCGGCACGGAGCACGTTCTCGAGCTCGACCACGTGCGACGTCGGCTCGACGCCGTCGAGGTCGAGGGCGGCGATCCGGCCGACGTGCTCGAGGATCCCAGAGAGCTCGCCGGCCATCCGCTCGATCTCATCCTCGGAGAGCTCGAGCCGTGCCAGCCGGGCGACGTGGAGCACCTGCTCGCGATCGATCACGGGCCGGATTCTAGGAGGCGTCGAGTCACCGGCTCGGCACCGACTCACCAAGGGGGGCCGCCGTCTAGGATGCCGCGCCGATGACGGGGGAAGCCGCCGAACGCTTCGTGGTCTTCAGCCTGCGGCTGCTCGCGGGCAGCTTCGCGGTCGTCGGCCTGCTGTTCATCGTCGCGCCCGACGGCACGCTCAGCGCGCTGGACGATTTCGGCGACTGGCTGCCACTGGGCGGCTTTGAGCCCGCGCCGGAGACCGCAGAGCAGCTCTGGCTCGCGCTCGGCTTCGCCTACATGACCGTGATCGCGGGCATCTGCCTGCTCGCCTCGACCGACGTAGTCCGCTACCGGCCGCTGCTGCTGGTGCTTGCCGCCGGCAAGGCTGCGTCGTCGCTCGCTGCTCTCGGCTTCTACCTCTTCGACTCAGACGTCTTCGCCTACCTCCTCAACTTCCTCGTCGACGGCTTCCTCGTCGGCGTCGCGCTGCTGCTCTACTCGCTCGCCGGACGGGTCGGCGACCCCGCGGCGGCGTTCTGAAGGCGCGCGCCGGGGCTCGGTGCCGCCGAGACGCGGACCCTTCGCGCATTCGCCGAAGCCCAGGCGCCCGGCCTCGGCCCGCTTCCCCCCGCTGCCGGCGCTGAGCCCGCGCCCGGGTCCGTGGACCCGATCGCCCATCTCGATCCACTGATCGCCGTCCTGCCACGGCGCGCCGTGGCCCAGATTCGGCTCGCCCTGTGTGTGTTCGAATGGCTGCCGTTCCCGTGGCGCTTCTCGCGCGCGAGCGTCGAGGCGCGCCAGGATTTCCTGCGCTCGATCGAGGAGTCCGGCTCGCAGCTGCGGCGCGACCTCGCACTCTTCCTCAAGATCCTCAGCGGGCTCGGCTACGGCAACGACCCGCGCGTCCAAGCGGCGGTCGGCTACGAGGCGCGGTGCGCGCTCAGCGGTCCCGCCGTCGCCAGCTCCGCGCCCGCCCCCGGCGCTGCGCCGCTGGGCGACCTCGAGCCGAGCGCGCACGAGGAGGAATGCGACGTCGTCATCGTCGGCTCGGGCGCCGGCGGCGCGGTCGCGGCAACGGTCCTCGCCGAGGCGGGGCTCGAAGTCGTCGTGCTCGAAGCTGGGCCCTACCTCGACCGCGACAGCTATCCGACCGAGCCGATCGCGGCGCTGAGATTGCTGTATCGCGACGGGGGGATGACCGTCGCCGGCGGGCGCCCCGCGGTACCGACGCCGGTCGGGCGCGCGGTCGGCGGGACGACCGTGATCAACTCGGGCACCTGCTTTCGCACGCCCGCGCCGGTGCTCGAGCGCTGGGCGACCGAGCATGGGATCGAATGGGCGCGCGAGCTCGACCCCGATTTCGCTCAGGCCGAGGAGATGCTCGACGTCAAGGCGGTGGATCCCGAGCGCATGGGCCGCAACGGTCAACTCCTGCGCGAGGGCGCCGAGGCGCTTGGCGTCAGCCATGCGCCGCTGCGTCGCAACGCCGGCAACTGCTCGCAATGCAGCTCGTGCCCGAACGGCTGCCGGCTCGACGCCAAGCGGGCGATGCACGTCTCCTACCTGCCGCGGGCGGTCGCCGCCGGAGCGCGCGTGCGAGCCGGGGTCGAGGCTCGGGAGATCGTCTTCGAGCGCGACCGTGCCGTCGGCGTCAACTGCCTGGCCGGGGTCGCTCACGGTAGGCGAAGCCGGGCCGCGCGGCCGTTCACCGTTCGCGCGCGGCGCGCGGTCGTGCTGGCCGGCGGCGCCTTCGGCACCCCCGAGCTCTTGATCCGCTCGGGCTTTCGCTCGCCAAGCGGCGAGCTGGGGCGAAACCTTCGCATTCATCCGGCCTGCTGGGTCGGCGCCCGCTTCGAGGAAGAGGTGCGCGGCTGGGACGGCGTGATGCAGAGCTACGCGGTCGACGAGTGGTCAGAACAGGGCATCCTGCTGGAGGCAACGTTCACGCCGCTCGCCTTCGGCGGCCAGTGGCTTCCCGGCACCGGGCTCGAGCATCAGGAGCGGCTGCTGCGGTTCGGCAATGTCGCCTCCGCGGGCGTGCACCTGTCCGACCGGTCCTCGGGCCGGGTATCGCTCGCACGCGACGGCTCGCTCAAGATCACCTACAAGCTTCGGCGCGACGACGCCGACCGGCTCGTGTTCGGGATCGCGCGGGCGGCAGAGCTCTTTTATGCCGCCGGCGCCATCGAGGTCTATCCCCAGATCGCCGGGGTAGCGACGATCGGGCGTCGCCGGATCGCCGACCTCGAGGTCTCGGCACCACCCCGGAGATCCCTGCGGCTCGAGGCCTTCCACCCGATGGGCACCGCACGCATCGACGCCGACCCCCGTCGCGGCGTCGCCGGCATCGACGGAGCCGTTTACGGCGCCGAGGGCCTCTACATCGCCGACGGCAGCCTGATGCCGAGCTCGATCGGCGTCAACCCGATGATCACGATCATCGCCATGGCCTTGCGCGTCGCTCGCGGGCTCGCCGAGGCGTCCGCCTAGAGATGCGGACGGCCGCCCGTGGGACGGCCGTCGCGTTCACCTCGCCTCCCCGGGCCGAAACGGCCCGGGGTCACGTCCAGCGCGTGCCCTACTGCGGGGGCGGACTCGAGGACGGGGGCGGGACCGAGGACGGAGGGTCGCCCGGGGCCGCCGGGGGTGGCGGCGCATCGCCTCCCCCTCCGAACTGATCGCCGACCCCAGCAGCTTCACCGCCGAAGGTGGTGCCCTCCTCCTGCATCAAGCGCCACCCTCCGTAGGCGACCCCGGCAGCGGCGATCAAGCCGACGAAGACGCCGAACTTGCGGTCGGTCCCGCCGGGAGTGTCGAGGATCCGGTAGAGGACCAGCAGGGTCGAGATGATCCCGAGCCCCGCCGTGATCGCGCTTGCCGCAACCGGAAGCGCAACCGTGGAGGCGGTCGCCGTCATCACTGCCGTGCCGATCGCGACCACAGCGGTGACGAGGAGCACGAGATCGATGAAATCGAATGCTTCCCAGGCACTGATGTTGACGCTCTCGTCGACGGCGGGAATGCCGAGGCCCAGATCCTCAATCTCCTCCGGGACCCCGAAGTCGAGGCCGAACCAAGGCAGGAACATGACGACCAGGAGGATGACCCCGGAGATCCCGGCGATCAGCTCTCCCGTCCTGAGCCTGTCTGCATCCATCTGACTCTCCTAAGTGGTGAACCGGCTGTCGTTTCGCAGCCTTACACCTACTTCGGACGTTCCGACGCAGCCTTTAGCGTATTTGCGAGCAGCATCGCGATCGTCATCGGGCCGACGCCGCCTGGCACAGGCGTGATCGCGTCTGCAATATCGCGTACGGAGGCGAAGTCGACGTCGCCGATCAAGCCCTCGTCGGTGCGATTGGTGCCGACGTCGATCACGGTCGCGCCGGGCTTGACCATCTCGGCGCCGACCAGCCGCGCCGAGCCGACCGCGGCGACGAGGATGTCGGCACGCGAGCAGACCGCGGCGAGGTCGCGCGTGCGCGAGTGGCAGATGGTCACGGTCGCGTTCTCGCCGAGCAGCAACGAGGCCAGTGGGCGCCCGACGAGGATCGAACGGCCAACGATCACGGCCTCGACGCCCTCGATCTCGGTACCGGCGTGGCGCAGGAGCTCGATCACCCCCTGCGGAGTGCACGGCACCAGTCCGGGCCTGCCCTGCGCCAGCAGCCCGGCACTGACCGCGGTCAGGCCATCGACGTCCTTGAACGGATCGATCGCGGCGATCACCTCGTCCTGGTCGATTTGCTCGGGAAGCGGGAGCTGGACCAGGATCCCGTCGACGGTCTCGTCCTCGTTCAGCGATGCGATCAGCTCGAGCAGCTCGTCCTGCGGCGTCTGGGCGCCGAGCTGCTCGTGGATCGAGCGCATCCCGACCTCCTCGGTCTGCTTGCGCTTGTTGCCGACGTAGATCTGCGAGGCCGGGTCGTCGCCGACCAGCACCGTGGCCAGCCCCGGGACATCGCCTCCGCGAGCGGCGATGAATTCCCTCACCCCCGCGGCGACCCGCTCACGCACCTGCGCCGCGACCGCCTTGCCATCGATTATCTGAGCGCTCACGCAACCTTCTTCAGCGGCGCGTAGTCGGCCATCAGCTTGCGCTCGCCCCCGTCGCCGGCGAAGCGCACGACGACCACCGCGCCAGCCTCGACCGCGGTCACGACGCCCTCGCCGAAGGTCGCGTGCAGGACGTCGTCGCCGACCGCGTAGGGGACCGGGGGCGGCGCGGGCTGCTTGGCCCGCGGTGCCGCGAAGCCGCCTGTGGCGGGTCGCTCGCCGAACCCGGTGGCCTGCCGGCGCGCGTCTCCGCCCCCCAGCGACCAGCCGGTGGCGGTGGTCGCGACGTGACGCTCGAGCAGGCCCTCGGGCAGCTCGGCGAGAAAACGCGAAGGGATGTTCCAGCTCGAGCCCCCGTGCAGCGAGCGGCGGCGGGCAAACGTCATCCAGAGGCTCCGACGGGCGCGGGTGACGCCGACGTAGCAGAGCCGCCGCTCCTCCTCGAGGTTGCCCTCCTCGACCGAGCGCGAGTGCGGGAAGACACCCTCCTCGCAGCCGATCATAAACACGGCCTCGTACTCGAGGCCCTTCGCGTTGTGGAGGGTCATCAGGGTTGCCAGGCTCTCGGAGTCGCGCAGGTTGTCCTGCTCGGAGACGAGCGAGATCTGCGCCAGGAACTCCTCCAGCGGGGTCGTGTCTGACTCTCCCTCGAGCTCGCGATTGACGTCGAACTCCCCCGCGACCCCGACCAGCTCCTCGAGGTTCTCGACCCGGCCCTCGGCCTCGATCGTGCGCTCGGCCTCGAGCGCCTCAATGTAGCCGGACTCGCGCAGCACCGCCTCGAGCAGCTCGGCGACCGACCGCGTGCGCTCGGCCTTCTCGCTGAGCGAGCCCATCGTCTCGGCGAAGCGCGAGACTGCCTTCAGCGCTGCCGAGCCCAGTCCGGGGATCGCCTGGGGGTTGGAGAACACCTCCGAGATGTCGGCGCCGACGGTGTTCACGTGCGAGAGCATCCGTGCCTGGGTCTGCTGGCCGATCCCCCGCCGCGGCGAGTTGACGATTCGGGTGAACGAGATCGCGTCCGCGGGGTTGGCGAGCAGCTGCAGGTAGGCGACCGCGTCCTTGATCTCCGCGCGCTCGTAGAACTTCGTTCCTCCGATCACCTGGTATGGGATCTCGAACCGCACCAGCGTGTCCTCGAGCACCCGGCTCTGTGCGTTGACGCGGTAGAAGACCGCGATCTCGTCGCGCGGCGCCCCCTCCTCCACGAGCCGATTCACCTCCGAGGCGACGTAGCGAGCCTCGGCGTGCTCATCGTCGAACTCGCCGACGACGATCGGGTCGCCGGCCCCGGCGTCGGTCCAGAGGCGCTTCTCGCGACGCTCGGTGTTGTTCGAAACGATCGCGTTGGCGGCATCGAGCACGGTCTGGGTCGAGCGGTAGTTCTGCTCGAGCTTGACCACCGCCGCATCGGGGAAGTCGCGGTCGAAGTCGAGGATGTTGCGAATGTCGGCGTGGCGGAATCCGTACACGCTCTGGTCCTCGTCGCCGACCACGGTCAAGTTGCGGTGCTCCTCGGTCAGCAGCTGCAGGAGCCGGTATTGGGCGCGGTTGGTGTCCTGGTACTCGTCGACCAGCACCCAGCGGAAGGTGCGGCGGTACTTCTCGCGCACGTCGGAGAACAGCTCGAGCAGGTTGACGGTGCGGACGAGCAGGTCGTCGAAGTCCATCGCGCTGGCCTCGACCATGCGCCGCTCGTAGAGGTCGTAGGCGTCGGCGGTTGCCTCCTCGAACGGCGAGCCGACCGTGGAGGCGTAATCGGCAGCATCGATGAGCTGGTTCTTGGCGCCCGAGATAGCCGCCTTGAGCGCCCGCGGCGCGAACCGTTTCGGGTCGAGCTCGAGCTCTGACATGCAGCGCTTGACCATCCGCAGCGAGTCGGCCTCGTCGTAGATCGTGAACGCGCGCTTGTAGCCGAGCCGGGTGGCGTCGGCGCGCAGGATCCGCGCACAGGCCGAGTGGAAGGTCATCACCCACATCACCCGCGAGACGCCACCGACCAGGCTCGCGACCCGCTCGCGCATCTCGTTCGCGGCCTTGTTCGTGAAGGTGATCGCGAGCACCTCGCTCGGCCGCGCGCGCCTGGTCGCCAGCAGCCAGGCGATCCTATGGGTCAGCGCCCGGGTCTTCCCCGAGCCCGCCCCGGCGAGCACCAGCAGCGGGCCCTCGGGGTGCGTGACCGCCTCGCGCTGAGCGGGGTTGAGCTCGGCGAGCAGACGCTCCTCGGCGCTCGCGCCAGGCTGGATCGGCGCCCCGTGGGTGGTCTCGGTGCTCACCGATCCGAGGATAGTCCGGTGCGCGGCGGGCTCGGCGAGCTGCTAGGGATCGACTTCGCCCTCGAAGAGCGCGAAGATCGCGCCCTGTGGGTCCAGCGCGACCGCGATCCGGCCGGACTGGATCGCCAGCGGCGCCAACAGCACCTGGCCATCGAGCTCGCCGACCCGCTCGACCGTGGCGTCGAGGTCGGTGCTGGTGAAGTAGCAAAGCCACGCCGGCGGCGCTCCGGGTCCCGCCTGCGACAGCGGCATCATCCCGCCGTTCAGGCGCTCACCGTTGAACACGCCCCAGTACTCCTGCTCACCGCCGTCATCGGAGTCGGCCGCGCCCGCCTCGGCGAGCACGTCGAACCGCCAGCCGAAGAGCTCGGAATAGAAGCGCTGCGCGGCCTCGGGATCGCCTGTGTTGAGCTGGTTGAGCGACATCGCGCCAGGCTCGTTGACGAGCTCGGCCCCGATGCTCTCACCGGGCTGCCAGATCGCGAACACGGCCCCGGTCGGGTCACCGAGCACCGCCATCCGGCCCGCCTGCATGACGTCCATTGGCTCCTGGATCACGGTCGCCCCGAGATCCTCGGCGCGCGCCGCGCTGTCGTCGGCGCTCTCGACGGTCACGTATGAGAGCCAGGCGGGCGGGCCCTGCTCGGTGGTCCGCTCATAGACCGCGCAGACCGCCTTGCCGTCGATGCGCGCGAGCGAGTACGGCGGCGCATCGGGCACCGGCATGTCCTCGAAATCCCAGCCGAACAGTTCACCGTAAAAGGCCTTGGCGCGGTCGCCGTCGCCGGTTCCGAGATCGGTCCAGGAGAAGGTCCCGGGCGCGTGGCTCGTGCGCTCGCCCATCGCCCGCAGCGTATCGCGGTCAACCGCCGGCGGAGGACGGGCCCTGCTTACGGCGCAGCTCCTTGACTTCGCCCTCGGAGGCGCGGCCGTCGAGCTCGGCGAGCCGCTGCTCGAGCAGGGCGAGGCGCTCGGAGAGCGACTTGATCGCATCGGCGATCGGATCCGGGAGGTGGATCCAGTCGGCGTCCGGGCCCTCGGGGCGCTTGCCCTCGACCCGCACCGGGTGGCCCGGGTTGCCGACCACCGTCGAGTTCGGCGGCACGTCTTCGATCACGACCGTGTTCGCACCCACCTTGGCCCCGTGGCCGACCGTTACCGGTCCCAGCAGCTTCGCGCCGGAGCCGATCGTGACGTCGTCCTCGACGGTCGGATGGCGCTTGCCCCGCGCGAAGCCGGTGCCGCCGAGGGTGACGCCCTGATAAAGCGTCACCCGATCGCCGATCTCGGCGGTCTCGCCGATCACCACCCCGGAGCCGTGGTCGATGAAGAAGTCGGCGCCGATCGTCGCCGCGGGGTGGATCTCGATCCCGGTCACCGCGCGGCTGGTGAAGGAGATCGTCCGCGGCGCGAGCGGCACGCCGGAGTCGTAGAGAGCGTGCGAGACCCGGTGGGCGAGCAGCGCCTGCACCCCGGCCCAGCTCGAGAGGATCTCGACCGTGCCGACACCGCGCGCGGCCGGATCGCGGTCGCGCGCCGAGGCGACGTCGGAGGAGATCTCGTGGGCGACTCGCCGCAATGTTCCGAGGCCGAGCATCAGTCCGGGGTGAAGAATGGCAGCGACATGTAGCGCTCGCCGCCGTCGGGGGCGATCGTGACGATCCGCTTGCCGGCCATCTCGGGGCGGGCGGCGACCTCCAGTGCGGCATGAAACGCCGCGCCTGCGGAGATCCCGACCAGCAGTCCCTCGCGCCGGGCCGAGTCGCGGGCGACCTCGAGCGCGACCTCGTCGCCGACCGTGATCACCTCGTCGATCACCGAGCGGTCGAGGATCTCGGGGACGAAGCCGGGGCCGATCCCCTGGATCTTGTGCGGGCCGGGCATGCCACCCGAGAGCACCGGCGAGGCGGCCGGCTCGACCCCGACCACGTGGACCGCGGGGCGGCGCTCCTTGAGCACCTGGCCGACGCCGGTGATCGTGCCACCGGTGCCGACCCCGGCCACCAGAACGTCGACCTCGCCGCCCGTGTCTCGCCAGATCTCCTCCGCCGTCGTCCGCCGGTGGATCTCGGGGTTGGCGGGGTTGGAGAACTGCTGCGGCATGAATGCTCCGCGCTCGGCAACGATCTGCTCGGCGAGCCCGATCGCCTCTCCCATCCCCCCGAGCGACGGGGTTTCGTGGACCTCGGCCCCGTAGGAGCGCAGCAGCTTGGTCCGCTCGCGACTCATCCCCTCGGGCAGCGTCAGCACCAGCTCGTAACCGCGCGCGGCGCAGACCATCGCCAGCGCGATCCCGGTGTTGCCACTGGTCGGCTCGACGATCAGGCCGCCGGGCTCGAGTGCCCCGCCGGCGACGGCGGCCTCGATCATCGCGACGCCGATCCGGTCCTTGACCGACCCGCCCGGGTTCAGGTACTCGAGCTTCGCCACCACCTCGGCGCCCAGCCCCTCCCCCAGCCGCCCGAGCGCGACCAGCGGCGTCTCGCCGATCACGGCCGACGCCTGAAGCGCGACGCTGTCGGGGGCCTGCCGGGTGCTCATCGGAGGCCCAAGGTAACCGGAAGGTCCGTCGGTAGGGTTGCGCGACCTTGACCCGCGCCCGGCTCGCAGTCCTCGCCCTGACGACCACGGCGGCGATCTCGTCCTCGGTTTACGCCTGCGGCGGCGACGAGGAGGCGGGGTCGACCTCGGCAGCGACCGAGACCACCACCCCCACCGCCGCGCAGCCGTCCGAGCTGCGCCGACGGTTCGAGGACGAGATGCGGGCGGTGCTCGAACAGCAGCGCACCCGCGTCGACCCCGGCTGCGTGATCGAACGCCTGCGCGAGGACCTGCCGAACGCCACCGTCGAGGCCTCGGTCGGGGCGATCGAGGCGGGCGAGGAGATCCCGGAGCAGGCAGTCGACGCCGCCTTCGCCGCGGGCCAGGAGTGCCGCCGGCGCTAAACGGCCAGCCTCCGCGATTGTCGTGCTGGCCACCCTCTGGGTGGTCAATGCGGCAACCGCAGCCGTCAGATGCACACGCCGGCGCCGGCCTCGATGGCCTCGCGGCGCGCGATGTCGACGACACACCGCAGCGTTTACGCCCTCAGTCAGGTGCGCCGTCCGAGCCCAGATCGGCCCACTCGTCGGGCCAGCCTTCGCGCTTCATGGGGAACTTCGCGGGGGCGACGTCCACCGTCTCCAGCTCTTCGCCAGGCGCCAACTCGGCCATGGCTCGGACCGTCTCAGCGTTTCCGACCAGCGTCCAGCGCTTCCCCTGCTCATCGGTGGCGAACAGCAAGCCATGCTCTCGCTCCGCCAGCCCCATCGCTCTCGATCGGGCGGGGTTGGCGAGTCTAATCTCGTGGGGGGTGTATTGAATCCAGTCTCGAGGCCTGAGCACCGGACCGAAGCGATCGCCGATCAAGCGCAGGATGAAGGCGTCACGGTGTTCGCAGTAGCGGAACAGTGGCCAGGCCAGCCTGCTGGTCAGCGGCGAAACGAGGCGGCGAGGCCGATGTCGCTCGGCTTGTTTTGCTGCGGGTGCGGTGCGCCTCGATCGCACGGATCGGAGTCGTTGAAGCCGCCGATGGAGACGGGCGGGCAAGCTCAGGATGCTGAAGAAGGCCCGCCTCGGCCCGGTCAGGGCGCGGTTCCACGGCACCGCGCGGGGGCTCAGTCGTCGAACGACGAACGGGACTACTCGGACGAGCAATGCAACGCCCAGTCCCGCCGCGAGCGCGATCATCAGCCAGAAGGCCGGTGACCGTCCATCGCCGCTCTCGGACGAAATCGAGCGAGGGGAATCGTCCGGACGAGCGGTCGGCGAAGCTGGATCGGAGCGGCCGGGCGCCGGGTCGTGCAGCGGATACTCCTGCTGCAGCTCGGTGGGCTGGTCGGCGGCCGGATTGTCGTCGGACTCTTGGGCACCGACCACCGGCGCCCCGCCCGCCAACAGCGCCAGCAGGACCAGGAGCGGAACCGCGATCACCGCTGTTGTTCGGCGAATCATCGAATCGTCACCGGTGTCCCGATCGGCATCAACCGGCCCAGCCGGCGGATCGCCAGGTTCGGCATCCGGATGCAACCGTGTGAGACCCGTCCCGGGAGCAGATCGGGACGGTCGGTGCCATGGATCCCGATGAAGCCTCCCGCCGGCCAGTCGGTCAGGTGATCGGAGCGGGCGCTGGTGCCGAAGGCGATCGGACCGTATTGCGGGCTCGCGTACCGGGTCAGCCGGCTGCGGACGTAGAACTCCCCCTGCGGTGTCGGTGAGCCCGGCTGGCCGACGCCGACGGCGGTGCGGAAGACGGGCCGGCCGTCGCGCAGCAGAGTTGCCTGCAGCCGGCGGCGGTCAACGACGAGCCGGGTGCGGACGAAGCCATAGCCGCTGAGCGCGGAGCGAGCGAGCCAGCCCCGCAGCTCCGCGGCGCCGGCGGGCAGGCGCACGTCGAGCCAGAGCACGCCCGATCGCCGTTCGCGGCCGAGCACCTGAACGATGTTCCTGGTCCCCTCGCGCGTCATTGCAGGCACTGACGCCACCGGCTCCGCGCTCCGACTCGGCGCTCGCCGAGCGACTGCCGCGTGCCGAACGGATGCCCACGCCGACAGGTGAGCGAGGCCCTGAAGCTTGGGCGGATGGCGGATCAGGAACGCGGGGTCCTGCGGGGCGGGCAGAGAGGCGCGACCCTCTGATCGCGACCCCTGGGAGGTAGCGACGAGCGCCGCCACCACGCCGGCCGCGACGATCAGGGCCGCGATCGTGCCGAGCCCCCGGAGGAGTTGTCGGCGCTGCGATCGCACTCTGGTCAACCGGTGAACTTAGGCTCACCGCTCGATTCGGTTACCGGGTCCTCGACCACGAACTTCGTCGATGCCACCAATCGGGTCACCTGTTCTCTCGACCTCGGCTCGTCGAAGGCATCGGGCGCCGGCAGCGCACCGGCCAGTCGCCGGATCCACGCAGCGTGACGCGCTTCAACGGAATGAATGCCGATCGCGGCCGCGAGATACTCGGGGTTCTGGATCTTCGGAGCCTCCGCCTTGTACGCGGCCGTGGCGAGGTCCTCGAACGCGACCGCCGTCTCCCGGAACTCCGACTGATCCTCTGTCACACCCTGAAAGTCGAACCGGGGCTGCTTGATTGCTGCCTCGCCGAGCAGCCCCTGCAGCGCCTGGACGTGGGCGCGCTCGTGAGACCCGACCACCCGGGCCTGCTCCTTGAACCTGCCCCTGAGCGAGTTCAAGCGCTCCGCCTCGGTGTAGAACGCGGCCTGCAGATACTCGAGCGAGAGCGCGTAGTTGAGGATCTCCCCGTCGGCCTGTTGTTTGGCGGCCCGCGCTGATCGAGGCCAGGCCAGGCCACCGATCAGGACCGAGACAGCGCCGGCGCGCAGAAACTCGGCACGGTCGCTGAGCGTGAGTCGCTCTGCGGCTTCGGTCACGGCACCGTCGCGATCGAGCTTCTCCAGCGGGATGCCACCCGGCGCCGCCGGGAGTCGGTCGGCGCGAATCACTGGGCCACCAACCCGAATTGCGAGAGCTCGTCTTGCGCGCGTTCGGCTCCGATCGCGCGGTCCGAGCCGCGGGGCGCGGGCGACTGCCCGGCGAGGCCCCTCGCCCAGGAGGCGTGGCGCGCCTCAACCGATGCGATCCGGGCCGCTGGAGCGAGACCCTTCGGAGTCAGATTCGTTGCCTGTCCGTTGTAGGTCGCGACGCCGGTGTCCTCCAGAGCGACCGCGGCAGCCAGGAAGCTCTCCGAGTCGCTCAAAGCATCTCCGAAGTCGAACTCCGGAGCAGGACGGGCGGCACCGCCGAGCGCCTCCTCGATGAACTCGCGGTGGGCGCGCTCGTGACCGCCGACGACTCGCGCGAACTGACCCAGCTCTCCGCTCAGGCTCAGCGAGCTCGCCGCCTCCGCGTAGAACGCTTCCTGGAGTCGCTCGAGCTCGAGCACGAAGTTGAGCACCTCGGCGTCCTGTTCAGCAGATGGCGCAGAGGTGGCCAGTCGCGGCAACCCGCCGATCAAGACGCCACCGGCCAGGACACCCGCTCCTCCGAACAGCGCTCGCCTGCGAAATTGACCCGGCGAGCCCGGCTCGCTGGCACTCAGCCGATCGCGACCTCCCTCCGGGAGAAGCTCGACGCTTACTCGACGACGCTGAAACCCCACGACCGCCCCCGTTCCTCGGTAGGCATTCCCCTTCGATCCATTTCCGTAATAACGCGGCCCCGCGACCGCGCCATGCGTCGATCAACGTCTGTGCCCGCGATCTACGCGATTTTGCCTGCAATTGCCCTTATTCGGAGTAAGTAAAAGCAAGTACGGCGAGTGTCTACCGGGCGGGACGCTCGCGCACGCCGCGGGCCGGGCGCCCTTGCGGCTCCTCGGGCGCGGTCCCGCTGTGCCATCGTCAGGTCAAGAACGAGAGACGAAGCGGGCCGCCGAGCTGGACGGACCCGCTTCGAACTCTCAGGGACGAGAGACCGCCCGAGACTCCGTGCGTAGGTGAACATTGCACGCTTCGAAGAGGTGGTCTACCCCTATCCCCGCCGCAAGGGTATGCGACGAAACGGAAGCGTGCGCCGGTTCCATATTGCGGCCTCAGATGTGGTACATGCCGGCGCCGGCCTCGGTGGCCTCGCGGCTGGCGATGTCGGCGATCGTGGTCGAGGTGAAGACGCCGCGCAGCGCCTGGATGCCGTCGCGCCAGATGCCGCCGGCCTCGTCGGCCTCCTGGCCGACCTTGCCGTCGAGCGCCTGGACGACCTCGAGCACCGTGATCTCCTCCGGTGGGCGGGCAAGCCGGTAGCCGCCCTTCACTCCCCGCTGGCTGATCAGTAGTCCGTCGCGGCGCAGGGTCGAGAAGAGCTGCTCGAGGAACTGGACCGGCATCTGGCGGCGCTCGGCGATCTGCGCGATCGGCACCGGGCCCTCCCCGGAGCGTGCGAGCTCCGCCATCGCGACGACGGCGTAGCGTGACTTCGACGTCACCGAGATCATCGCGACGGTTTGTAGCGGATGCGATCCGAAAAACCTCGCTCCTACCGATGCCGGGACGAACGCTCGCGCCGGACCCGGCTAGGATGGCGCGAGCGGCCCGATTCGGGCCGTAGTTGTTTCGAGAGAGACGGCGAAGCGCCTAACGGGGCTATCGGCTTCCGCTAGTCGGGGCAATGGAGTGAACGAGGAACGACGCTGCCTTGTAATCGATGAGCACCCAACCATCCGGCTGGGGGTTCGCGGGCTGCTCTCGGATCGCTACGACGTCGAGGAGGCCGAGGATGGCGACGGGGCGCTCGAGATGATGACCTTGGTCGGTGACTTCGACGTCGCGATCGTCGAGCTTGCCGCGGGTGCCGACGTGGCCGCCAACGGCCTCACCGGGATCCGAGCGATCCGGGCGCTGCGCAGGGCGCGACCGGGCCTCGGGATCGTTGCCCACGGCGCCCGGCCGGAGCGCCAGGCAGCGACGCAGGCGTTCGACGCCGGAGCGACGGCGTTCGTTGCCAAGAGCTCCCCCTCCGAGTCGCTCGAGCAAGCGGTGGACGCCGCGGCCGAAGCCGAGCGCTTCGTCGACCCTGCGGCGAAGAAGGTCAACGGCGCGGCCGGGCTGACCAAGCGCCAGCGCGAGATCCTCCAGCTCTACGCGGACGGGCTGTCGACCGCCGCCGTCGCCAAGCGCCTTGGTCTGAGCACGGAGACGGTGCGCACGCATACCAAGGCGGTGCTTGCCCGGCTCGAGGCCCGCGGCCGCACCCACGCGGTCGCGATCGGCCTCCGCTCAGCGCTGATCGACTAGCGATAGAGCGGAACAGTGGCGGTGGTTGATCAGAGCCAGCCGCGGTCTCTGGCGATGAGCACGGCCTGAGCTCGGTCGACGGCGCCGATCTTGCGGTAGACGTTGTGGAGGTGGGTGCGGACGGTGCTCACCGAGAGCGAGAGCTCCTGGGCGATCTGCTTGTAGACCTTGCCTTCTGCGAGTCCGCGCAGGGCGTCGATCTCGCGCATCGAGAGCGGGCACGGCTCGGTCGCCCGGCGCCGGCGCTCGCCTGTATGTGGAAACTCGAACATCAGCGAGCTCAGCGTTGCTTCGTCGATCTCGAGCGCCAGGGCCGCGTCGCGCAACGCGTCGGCGGTGACCGGGTCGCCCGCTGCGTGATGGACGATCAGGTCGCCGAGCCGGATCGCGGCGGCATGGCCATCGGCGTCCGCGGCATGGTGGCGTTCGACGGCGGCGGCGGCCGCGCCATGGAGACCCCAGCGGCGGATCAGTACGGCGCCGACGAGCGCGTGGTCGATGCCGAGCTCACGGCGCTCGCGCCGAACGCGCTCGGCGGGGCTCTCGCCGTCGTTGTTGCTGATCTGCTCGTCGCCGTAGAGCTCGGCGAGCACGAGCTTGCCGATGTCGTGGAGCAAGGCGGCAAGGGCGAGCTCGTCACGCTGGGGCAGCCGCGCAATCTCGCCGATCCGCTCGGTTGCGCTGCGGACCGATACCGCATGGCGCCGAAAGCGCTCGTGGCGGTCCGACCGCGAGCCGGGGTGCTCGAGGACGTCGTACGTGTCGAGGCCGGCGACGAGCGCCCGGACTCCGTCGACGCGCAGCGCCTCGACCGCCTCGCGCACGCCGCCCACACGTCCCGGGGGCCCGTTGCCGTTGTTGGCCGTCCGCATCACCGCGATCGCCAGGGCCGCATCGGCCTCGACCGCCTCTGCGAGGTCACCCGGCGAGGCGGACTGCCGCTCGCAAAGACCGAGCAGCCGGCGCCTCGCCTCGGTCAGCGAGGGAAGTTGGGAGACCTTGTCGAAGGCGGCAGCCAAGCGGCGGCCGCCGGCGCCGCCTCGGCGCTCACCCGTGGTTCGCGTGCTGCCCTCGCTCATCGTTTCGCTCTCATGCCTGGGACCGTCATGCCTGGGACCGCGTCCAAACGCGGCTTACCTCATAGATCGGCAGGAGAGCGCGGTTACTTAGCTCTTGGGGGGTGTTTCGCGTAGGCCCTGCAGCGCCTGCTCCGTGCGGGAAACGGCCTCCTCGCGCCCGAGGGCCGCGAGCGAGTCGAAGATCCCCGGTGAGACGGTGGTGCCGGTGATCGCCACGCGAAGCGGCTGGTAGACCTCGCGGGCCTTGACCCCGAGCCGCGCGACGACCTCCTCGAGGCCCGCCTCGAGCGTTTCGGCATCGAACGGCTCGGCGGAGCGAAGCACCTCGAGCGACGCCTCGAGGGCCTCGGCGGCGCCCTCCCCCATCACCTTGCCCCACGCACTCTCGTCGTCTGCCGGCGGCTCGAACAGAAACGCGATCAGGGGCCAGACCTCGGCCAGCGTCTGGGCCTTCTCCTGGGCGATCGCGCAGGCGCCGCGCAGGCGCTCGCGGTCGGCTGCCGCCTCGGTGTGGCCCTCGCGCTCGAGCCGGTCGGCAGCGGCGTCCGTGTACGCGTCGAGGCCGAGCTCGCGCATGAAGCGGCCGTTGAGCCAGCGGAGCTTGCGCTCGTCGAAGATCGCCGACGAGCGACCCACGCGCCCGATCTCGAACCGCTCGACGAGCTCCGGGGTCGAGAGGATCGTGGTGTCGTCCTCGGTTCCCCAACCGAGCAGGGCGAGGTAATTGCGAACCGCGGCCGGCAGGTAACCGGCCTCGCGGAGCTCCTGGACCGAGGCGGCGCCGTGACGCTTGGAGAGCTTCTTGCCGTCGGGCCCGTGGAGCAGCGGCAGGTGCGCATAGCGGGGCGCCGGAGCGCCCAGCGCCTCGAGCACGAGCAGCTGCTTCGGGGTGTTGGAGAGGTGGTCGTCACCTCGGATCACGTCGGTGATCTGCATCTCGGCGTCGTCGACGGCGACGGCGAAGTTGTAGAGCGGGCTGCCGTCACCGCGCGCGATCACCAGGTCGTCGGTGAGCCGGTTCTCGAACCGGACCTCGCCCCGGATCAGGTCGTCGACCACGGTCTCGCCCTCGTCGGCGACTCGCAACCGGATCGCCGCGCCCTTCCCCGGCCTCGGCTCGCCCCGGTAGCCGGCGCCACCGTGGGCCTCCCTGTATGCGCGAACCTCCTCCGAGGTCGCCGGATCCGGGTAGGCCTTCCCGGCATCGACCAACTCGGCGATCCGCTGCCGGTGGCGCTCGCCGCGTTCGGCCTGGCTCAGCGGGCCCTCGTCCCAGTCGAGCTCGAGCCAGCGCAGCGCATCGAGGATCTGCTCGACGTTCTCGGGAGTCGAGCGCTCGCGGTCGGTGTCCTCGATCCTGAGCACGAGCGCACCGCCCGTGCCCCGTGCGTGGAGCCAGTTGTAGAGCGCCGTCCTCGCTCCGCCGATGTGCAGGGCACCGGTCGGCGAGGGAGCAAAGCGGACTCTTGAGGACTGGTTCATCAGTTGCCGATCGGCGCGCATGTTTCCACAGCATGCGTGCCGTGTGACCGAGCTGCCGGCGACGTACACCGGGTCGTAAGGGGCCGCAGACCGCTCTAGGATGCGCGATTCATGCTGATCGGCGCGCATGTTTCCACAGCCGGCGGGCTCGACAAGGCCGTCGAGCGAGGCGTCGAGTCGGGCTCGGAGGCGATCCAGGTCTTCAACCAGAGCCCTCGGATGTGGCGCCCGACCCGTTACGCCGACGCGGACTTCGCGGCATTCCGGGAGGCGCTCGATCGCTCACCTGTCCAGTCGGCCGTGATTCACGCCGTCTATCTGATCAACTGCGCCAGCCGGGAGCGTGCGATTCGCGCCAAGTCGATCGCCTCGCTCACGCATGCGTTGCGCGTGGGCGGCGGGATCGGCGCCGCCGGGGTCGTGCTCCACGCCGGCGCCCGCAAGGGAGAGCCGCAGCGGCCCTCGATGAAGCGCGCCGCAAAAGCGATCCGGCGCGCGCTCGACGACTCCGATGCCTGCCCGGTGCTGCTCGAGAACACCGCCGGGACGCAGGGACCGCTCGGCCGCGACTTCGACGAGCTCGGCGGGCTCGTGGAGCTGCTCGACGGCGATCCGAGGGTGGGGATCTGCCTCGACTCGTGCCACCTGCTCGCCTCGGGTTATGAGATCCGCACCGCCGAGGCCCTCGACGAGGTGATCGCCGAATTCGACGCCAAGGTCGGGCTCGGGCGGCTGCGCTGCCTGCACCTCAACGACTCGCAGATCCCGCTCGGCGGCAACCGTGACCGCCACGCCAACCTCGGCGCCGGCGAGATCGGCGAGCGGGGCCTCGCGGTGTTCCTCTCCGAGCCGCGCTTTGAGGAGCTGCCGACGCTGATCGAGACCGGTGGCACCGACGGCGCCCCCGGTCTTGCCGACGTCGAGCTCGCCCGGAGGCTTCGCAAGCGCGGCCTCGCCGCCCGCAAGAGAGCCGGGCGGCGAGGTCGAAGCCAGCGGTCCGTCGCTGGGCGCGGCTAGCGGTCCTTCGCTAGCGGCTAGCGGTCCTTCGCTAGGTCAGCTTGTCGGACGGCTCGCGCGAGACCGCGCGCTGGAGTCCGAGACCGAGGCCGGTCACCGCGAGCGCGACCGCCGCCATGGCGATTACGTCGAAGCCGGTGAACGGCAGAGGCCCGACGTTGGCCCCGAGGCCCGAGCCGCTGTCAGCGGGCGGTTCGTTCGCGCCCTGGGTGATCTGGGTCAGCTCATTCTCGTACTCGGCCGTCGTCGGGGCGACCTGCTGCGCGCCGGCGAGCACAGGCGCCACCAGCGACGCGCAGAGCGCGACGATCAGGACGCCGGCGAGCTTCGTCTTGAGCAGATTGGTGTTTGGCACGGAACAGGTCTCCTTTGTAAACGGAGAAGGTGGACGCCGACGATGCTAAGTAGGCCAGGTGAGAGCAGCGTGAGCCACGGATGAGAATCGCTCTCATGGAGTTAGCCGCAAGTTGCGGGTTTCCTGCTTCGGCCTTATCACTATTCTCATGGCCGTCTCATAGCTGTCTCATCAGACTTGGAAAAACTTGTCATAGATGCCCTTTGGTCTGCCGGGTCGCCCGATCGTGGTTGCCGCGCACGTGGTGGTCGTCGGCGTGCTGATCGCGGTCGTCTACGCGAACTTCCTCAGACCCGATGACGACAGCACCGTCTCCGGCGTTGACGCGCCGGCGCGGTCCCGAGGTCACCCAGACCGTCCAGCCCGGGTCCGATCGCGACACCGGCCGTGGCACCGACGGCGGCGGGGTCCGGGTGCGGGTCCCGGGGTCCGTAGGGACAACGCCCGGCGCCGGGGCGACCGCCGGGGCGCTGCAGAGCACCGTTGCTCCCCCGAGCGGGACGCCCGGCTCGACGATCCCGGGGCCGACTGGTGACCAGCCGGGCGGTGACCAGCCGGGGGACGACCAGTACCTTGACGCGGTGTCTCGTTTGACGGTCAAGGTGTACTGACGGGTCGCTGCACACCCGCTGCCACGTTAGGCAGCCGATCCAGGCTACATTTGCCTGGTGTTGATCAACTCTCGGTCGCGCACGACGGAGGGTGCAGAGGCCGCTGCCACTGCCGAAGAGCGAATCTCGCTGTTCGCAGGCGTACGGACCAGGGTCCTCATCTTCTTCCTCGCGTTGCTCGTGATCTCGACCGCAGCGTCCGTGCTCGTGCTGCGCCAGGTTCTGATGTCGCGCATCGGGGAACAGGTCGAGCGCGAGCTCGTTCCCCAGGTGGACACGCTGCGCGACCTCTCCGAGGAGGGACTGCCAGGTAGCGGGAGGCCGTTCACGGGTCTCGACCAGCTCTTCGAGAGCTATCTGCGCCGCACCGCGCCGCCCCCGGACGGCGCCCTGGTGACGTTCGTCGACGGCGAGCGCTTCAAGTTCAACGCCGAATCTGACGCCGTCGACCTCGAGCGTGGGTTCGACAGCGTCGGGGCCGGCCAGGCGCCGTTCAGCGGCGAGCTCGACACCGACTTGGGCCAGACCCGCTACATCGCCGTCCCGGTCTCGGCCGGCGACGAAAACGGGGTGCTCGTCGTCGCAGCGCTGACCGCCGCCGAGCGCGACCAGGTCGAGAGCGCGGTGCGGATAGCGATCGGCGTCTCGGTCGTGATCCTGCTGCTCGCGTCGCTGTTCATCTGGCTCGCCGCCGGGCGGGCGATCGCGCCGCTGCAGGCGCTCTCGCGCACCGCGAGGACGATCAGCGAGACCGACCTCTCGGGTCGCATCCCGGTTCGCGGCGGAGACGAGATCGCCGAGCTCGGGCGTACCTTCAACAGCATGCTCGACCGACTCGAGACCGCTTTCGCCGACCAAAAGGACTTCCTCACCGACGTCGGCCACGAGCTGCGAACCCCGATCACGGTGATCCGTGGACACGTCGAGACCCTCGGCGCTTCGCCCCGTGAGCGCGAGGAGGCGATCGCCGTGATCCAGGACGAGCTCGAGCGGATGAACCGCTACGTCGACGACCTCCTGCTGCTGACCAAGGCCCCCCGCCCCGACTTCCTGCGCCTCGGGCCGCTCGACCTCGACCTGTTCACACACGATCTGTTCGCGAAGGCGGGCAGCCTCGGAGACCGCGACTGGCACCTCGAGGGCACCGGCGTCGGCATTGTGGTCGCCGACCAGCATCGCCTCACGCAGGCCGTGATGAACCTGGCCGACAACGCGGTTCGCCACACGCGGAGCGAGGAGCCGATCTGGCTCGGCAGCTCGCTTGCCGACGATCACGCACGACTCTGGGTCCGAGACGCAGGGCCCGGCGTCGACCCGAGCGACCGTGAGCGGATCTTCGCCCGCTACGTGCGCGCGACGCCCACCGACCGCAGCCGCGCCGACGGAGCCGGGCTCGGGCTCTCGATCGTGCGGGCGATCGCCGAGGCCCATGGCGGCTGGGCCGAGCTCGACTCGGCCCCGGGCGAGGGCTCAACCTTCACGGTCGTGATCCCGGCGGCGCCGGAACCGTGAGCCGGATCCTGATCGCCGAGGACGAGGTCCGCCTCGCCTCCTTCCTCGAGAAGGGTCTGCGGGCGAGCGGGTTCGTGACCACCGTTGCGAGCGACGGACCCACCGCCAGCGCGCTCGCACACGACGACGACTTCGATCTGCTGATCCTCGACCTCGGCCTGCCCGGCAAGGCCGGGCTCGAGGTCCTGCGGGACCTGCGCGCTGCAGGGCAGCGGCTGCCGGTGATCGTGCTCACCGCGCGCGGGGATCCTCATGACCGCGTCGAAGGGCTGGAGACGGGCGCCGACGACTACCTCGCGAAACCCTTTCACTTCGAGGAGCTCGTGGCGCGAGTCCGCGTCAGGCTGCGAGCCGATCCCGGGGCCGATGAGCAGACCCAGCTCAAGATCGGCGACGTGACGCTCGACCTGCGTACCCGGTGGGCGAGCGTCGGCGGCGACACGATCGAGCTCTCGGCCCGCGAGTTCGAGCTCCTGCGGACCTTCCTCCAGCACCCCGACCAGGTCCTCAGCCGCGAGCAGCTCCTCGCCCAGGTCTGGGGCTATGCGTATGACCCCGGGTCCAACGTCGTCGATGTCTACGTCGGCTACCTACGAAGGAAGCTCGGCCAGGCGCGCTTGGAGACCGTGCGCGGAGTCGGCTACCGGTTCCGCGCCCAGCCGGTCTAGCTCTTCTAGATCAGGGCGTCGCGAAGGTCGAACGCGCGGATGCCCTCTGGGCCCTGGTCGGTGCAGTCGAAGAAGCGTGGGTTGACGCAGTCGTAGGCGCGGCCGTCGCCCTCGTAGCAGGGCTCGACCGTGAACTGGCATTGGGGCAGCGCCTCGCCGGTCATCTTGATCCCGCCGAAACCGCCGTTGGCCTCGGCGAGCTGGAACATGTCGAGGTCGATCTCGGCGCGGAAGACCTTGCGCAGACAGCCGATGTAGCGCCCGCCGGTGAGCTGGTCCTCGTAGCTGTAGAGGTATCGGCAGCCGATCTCGATGCAGCCGCGCGGCTCGATCAGCTTGTCGCAGAAGGTGCGGCAGCGCCGGCACTCACCGGAGGTCGTCCCAGCTCGCTGGACAGTGGCCACGCGTAAAGTCTAAGTAGTCAGGCAGCGAGTGCGGCGGGTCCGAGCAGTTGATCGATTTCCGCCCTCAGGGCCGAAGAAGGTGCTACGCGGTACTCGCTTCCGAATCGCAGCCGCCTGACGCCCTCGCGGGTGCGCATCTCGAGCAGAACCTCGTTCGAGCCCGGGAATCTCTCGAACAGGGACTTGAGCTCCTCGACCAGCCCCGCCGCGAAGGCGGCGGCGTCGATCCGCAGCACCAAGGGGCCCTGCTGCGCCTTTACCTTGGCCCTCGCGGCGGCGAGCTCGTCGGCGCCGGGTTCGAAGCGCTCGGCCTCCTGCACGACCAGGCTCAGCTTGCCGCCCTCCTGCTTGTCGACCCGGCCGCGAACAAGGACCACGCGGTCGACCTCGATCGTCTCGGCGGCCTCGGATGCGGCGTCTCGCACGAACAGCTCCAGTCGTCCCTCGAGGTCGTCGAGGGCAGCGAACATGACGTAGCCGCCGCGACGGGTGCGCACCTTCTTCGCCTCGGTGACGATCCCACCGACGCTCACCCAGGCACCATCGGCGAGCTCGGCGACGGTCGCCAGCGGGCGCTCTACCCGGGCGCGGAGCGCGTCGCGGACCTCGGCCAGTGGATGCGCCGAGACGAAGGTCCCGAGCGTCTCCTTCTCGAGCCGCAGGAGCTCGCGCTGATCGAACTCCTCACCGGGCACCGGCCGGTGGCGCGGTGGCGCCGGCGCGCCCGCGCCGTCGGCGGCGGTTGACCCGCCGTCGAGGTCGAAGATCGACCCCTGGCCGCGCCTCGAGTCATCCTGCGCGGTCTGGCCGGCCGCCTGCGCCTGCGCGAGCACCTCGAGCATCCCGCGGCGGGTGGCACCGGTGCAGTCCAGCGCCCCGCACTTGATCAGGCACTCGATCGCCCGCTTGTTGACAACCCGCGCATCCACCCGTTCGCAGAAGTCCCAGATCGACCCGAACTCTCCGCCCGAGTGGCGCGCGGAGATGATCGTCTCGACCACCGAGTGGCCCACGTTCTTGACCGCGTCGAGCCCGAAGCGGATCGAGCTGCCGCTGACGACGAAGTCGTGGTCTGATGAGTTGACGTCCGGCGGCATCACCTCGATCCCCATCTCGGCGCAGCGGTTGACGAAGAACGGCACCTTGTCCTTAGTCGACATCACCGAGCTGATCACGGCCGCCATGTACTCGGCCGGGTAGTTGGCCTTCAAGTAGGCGGTCCGGTAGGCGATTAGCGCATAGCAGGCGGCGTGCGACTTGTTGAAGCTGTAGTCGGCGGCCGCGGTCATCAGCGACCAGAGGTCCTTGGCCACCCGCCGGTCGGTGCCCGACCCGGCGAGCCCTTCGAGGAACTGGTCCTCCATCGTCGCCATCAGGTCGCGCTTCTTCTTGCCCACCGCCTTGCGCAGGTCGTCGGCCTCGGCGGGGGTGAAGCCGGCCATCTGCTTGGCGATCTCCATCAGCTGCTCCTGGTAGATGCAGCAGCCGTAGGTCGCCTCGGTGATCGCCCGCAGGCGCTCGTCCGCATAGGTGACCGAGCCCGGGTCGCGCTTGCCGCGGGCATAGTCGTCGATGTAGCGCATCGCCCCCGGCCGGTAGAGCGAGACGAGCGCGACGATGTCGTCGAACTCGGTCGGGCGGACCTTCTTGAGCGCGTCGCGCATGCCCTCGGACTCGAGCTGAAAGACGCCGACCGAGTCGCCACCGGCCAGCATCTCGTACGTCCTTGCGTCATCCATTGGCAGCGCCTCGACGTCGGGCTCGTCACCGCGGGAGCGGCGGATGATCTGGACCGCGTCCTCGATCACGTCGAGGTTGCGAAGCCCGAGGAAGTCCATCTTCAGCAGGCCAATCTCCTCGATCGGCCCCATCGAGTACTGGGTGACGATCTTGTAGGAGCGCTCGGGCTTGCCGTTGCCGTTTCTCTCGCCCCCGGCAGCGCGATCCTCGGCGAGCTGCAAGGGGACGATCTCGTCGAGCGGGCGATCGGCGATCACCACCGCGGCCGCGTGGATCGAGTTGTTGCGGACGATGCCCTCGAGCCCCTGGGCGACGTCGACGATCCGCTTCGCGTCGGCGTCGGAGTCATAGGCCGCGCGCAGGTCCTGGCCCGTGCGCATGCAGTCCTCGAAGCTCGGGCTGCGGCCCATGATCGGCTCCGGGATCAGCTTCGCGATCCGGTCCCCGGTGGCGTAGTCGTAGCCGAGCACCCGGGCCGCGTCGCGCGTCGCCGCGCGCGGGGCCATCGTGCCAAAGGTGATGATCTGGGCGACGGACTCGCGTCCGTACTTGTCCTGCACGTAGCGGATCACGCGCTCGCGGCCGCGGACGGAGAAGTCGATGTCGATGTCGGGCATCGACTTGCGCGCCGGGTTGAGGAAGCGCTCGAACAGGAGGTCGTTGGCGAGCGGGTCGAGATCGGTGATGTTGAGCGAGTAGGCGACGATCGAGCCCGCGGCCGACCCGCGGCCGGGGCCGACCGCGATCCCGTTCTCCTTCGCGAAGCGGACGAAGTCCCAGACGATCAGGAAGTAGGACTCGAAGCCCATCTCGTCGATAACCCCGAGCTCGAGCTCGAGGCGCTCGACCGCCTCGGCCGGCGGCGGGTCGCCGTAGCGGCGGCGCAGCCCCTCGCCCGCGAGCCGGTGCAGCATCTCGCGTGGCTCCACACCCTCCGGGGTCGGGAAGCGCGGCAGCAGCAGCTTGCGGAGCTCGATCTCGACCTCGCAACGATCGGCGATCTCGAGTGTGGTCTCGACCGAGCCCGGCCAGCGGGCGAACGACTCGCGCATCTCCGCTGGGCTCTTGAGGAAGAACTCGTTCGTGTCGAAGGTCAGCTTCGGCTGCTCGAGCGTGGACTTCGTCTGCACACAGAGCAGGGCGGCGTGGTTGTTGTAGTCCTCGCGGCGCAGGTAGTGGACGTCGGCGGTGGCGACCAGCGGGCGGCCGAGCTCGCGTGCGGTCGCCGCGATCCCCTGGTTCGCCTTCTCCTGCTCTGCGATCCCGTTCTCCTGGACCTCGAAGTAGACGTTGTCGAGGCCGAAGACGCCGGCCAGTTCGTCGATATGCGAGCGGGCGTCGCCGGGTCGCTCCTCGACCAGGCGGCGGCAGAACCGCGACTGGAGGCATCCGGTGAGCGCAATCACGCCCTCGGAGTAGCGGTCGAGCAACTCCATGTCGACGTTCGCCTTGCCGCGGGAGAAGCCCTCGAGGTAACCCGCCGAGGTCAGCTTGACGAGGTTGCGAAAGCCGGCGTCGGCGGCGGCGATCAGGGTCAGGTGGTTGCGCTCCGTGCGCCCCTCGGCGCGGCGGTCGTCGACCAGATAGGCCTCGAGGCCGAGGATCGGCTTGATCCCATGCTTGTGGCAGGCGTTGTAGTGCTCGACGGCGCCGTTCATGACGCCGTGGTCGGTGAGGCCGAGGGCCGGCATGCCGAGCTCGGCGGCGCGCGCGGCGAGGCCGTGATCGACGCCCGCGCGGTCCTTATTGACGATCTTGCAGGCGCCGTCGAGAAGCGAGTACTCGCTGTGGACGTGAAGATGAACCGCGCTGGTGCTCACGGTTCGATCATGCCAAGCGACGCGGCGGCAGAGGCGTCGGTTTCCGCTCCCTGCGAGGATCGGGCTCCGTGATCTGGTTACTGCGCCATGGGGATGCCGAGGATTTCGCCGCCGACGACGAATCGAGGCGGTTGACCGCCACCGGGGAGCGGCAATCGCGCGCCGCCGGAGCGGCGCTGGCGGCGCTCGGGGTCGAGATCGACAGCTGCCTGACGAGCCCGAAAGTGCGCGCGACGCAGAGCGCGCAGCTTGCCTGTGAGCCGCTCGGCCTCGAGGTCGAGATCGCTGAGGAGCTGCGCGGCGGCGACTTCGAGCCGGCGGCGCTCGCCGCCGGGCGGGGCGAGGTGATGCTCGTCGGGCACGAGCCCGACATCTCGCGCGCCGTCCAGCTCGCCACCGGGGCGCGGATCGAGCTCAAGAAGGGCGGGCTCGCGGCGATCGACGGTGCGACCCTGATCACCCTTCTGAGACCCGGGCAGCTGCGGCGACTGGCTGGCTTGTAGGGGCGGCGCGAGCGGAGCGCGATCAGCTTCGTTGATCAGTCGTGCTGATCGAGGAGTTGCGCAACATCGAGCGACCTGCTTTTCAGGAGGCGTTCGGTTGGATCGGCCGCAGGGTCGAAGACATCCGCGGGGCGAGCATCGGCACGCTCGAGGACGTCTGGCTCGATCCCCAGAACGGCGAGCCGCGGTGGCTGCTGGTCCGCAGCGGTCGATTCGGCGGACGCCACACGCTGATCCCGTTCGCCGACGCGATCGCCGGTACGGGCCACGTCTGGGTGCTGTATGAGCATGAGACCGTGCGCCGCGCTCCGACCGTCTCGCCGACGATGGTCCTCTCACCCGACCTCGACATCCGCCTTCAGTCCCACTACGAGGCCGCGCGTGGGCGCCCAAGCCCGCAGCTCCCGTCCTCTCCGCGCCGGCGGCCCGAGCACGCCCACAGGCTCGGTCGCTAGCCGGACACCTGCTCGCCGTCGTCGGGCTCGTTCGGGACTGCGCGCAGGTGGCCGAGTGCGCGCCGGGTGCGCTCGTCGGATTCGCGCAGCCGCTGGTCGGCGGCGCGCAGCCGCGCGAGCACGTCCTCGAGCCGTTCGCGGGCCTCGATCGTGCCCGCCTGCTGCTCGATCCGGCGCGAGAGGTCATTCGCGGTCGAGGTCAGGTCGCGGATCGCCTCGGCAGCGGCGCTCTGCGCGCGGGTGCTCACCGTCGCCTCGGCGATCCTCCCGGTCTGTGCGACCCGGTCCTCGGCGACACCGGCGGCCGCCCGGATGTCGCCACCGATGCGGGCGAGCTCGTCGCGCAGCGAGACGAGCTCGGCGCGCGACTCGATCAGCATCGTGCCGACCTCGGCACGCAGGCGGGCCCCGACCTCGCGTTCCTCTGAGCGGACTGCCTGGGCGAGCCGCCGCTCGAGGTCCGTCGCCGCGCGCGCGGCGCGCGCCTGCGCCTCCTCGGTGTGCGTCTCGAGCCGGTCCCGGGCCGCCGCAAGCGTCTGGTCGAGCTCGTCGCGAGCCGCGCCGCCGATCGAGGCGACCTCGTCGCGCAGTCGCGGGAGGTCCTCCGAGCGCAGGGCCTCGACCTCCTCACGGGTCCGTCGCAGGATCCCGGTCGCGTGGCTCGTGATCCGATCTTCGGCGGCCTTGATCCGGCTCTCGCGCTCCTCACGCGCCAGGCGCAGCTCCTGGCGTCGCGTCTTACGCGACAGCGCCTTCTCCGCATAGGCGTCGATCTGCTGCTCGGCGGCGGTTCGTGCCTCGGCGCTCGAGCGCACCGCCGCGCGCGCGACTTCCGCCGAGGCGCGCTCGGAGATCTCGCCGACCACGGTCTCGCCTCTCGCCTTGATTGTCTCCTCGGCACGCTCCAGCTCGCCCGCGAGCGACTCGCGGACGGCGTCGCTCCCGCGGACGGCGAGCCGTTCGTAGAGTCGCTCCTCGACCTCGGTCGCGTGCTGCTCGAAGCGCTTTTCGATCTCGCGTCGCAGCTCCTCCCCACCCGCGGCCACGCGCTCACCGAGAGCGCTCGTCGCCGTCGAGACGGCGGCGCGCAGCTCGGAGTCGAGCTCGCCTGCGCGCTTGCTCGAGGCCGTCTCCATCCGCTCGGAAAGCTCGCGCGCAACGGTCGCGAGCCTGGTCGAAACCGCATCCCTGACCTCGGAACCGAGCTCCTCGCGAAGGGCTGCGACCCGTGCGCCCGTCTCCTCGGCGACTTGAGCCTCCAACGTCTGGGTGAGCTCAGCGCGAAGCTTCTTCGTCCGCCGGGCGATCTCATCGCGGAGCTGGCCGCGCATCTTTGCCGTCGCCGTCTTGCGGCGGCGCTTGTTCTTGCGGCGCTCCTCCTCGAGCCTGCGGGTGATCTCCTCCTCGAGCTCACCACGCGTACCCGCGGCCCCCGCGCCAAGCCGCTCGTACAGGCCGACCTCAGCCTCGGCGATCCGCGTCTCGAATTCCGACGAGAGATCCTTGCGGCCTGCCGCCGCCCGGCCTGCGAGCTCGGCGATCGCGCCCTCGACCGCCGACCGAATCCGTTCACGCAACTCCGCCCGCGTGGCCTCGATCTCCCCGCCCAGGCTTCCCGTAGCCTGCGCGATGCGCTCCTCCACGCGCTCACCAACTCCCTCCCAGGAGGCGAGCCGGAGTCGCTCGACCTCGCGCTCGACCCTCTCCTCGGCGACCTTGACCGCGCTTTCTGTCAGCCGCGACGAGAGCTCGGCGAGCTCGCGGTCGAGTCGCTCGGTCTCGCGCGAGAGCCGGCGCAGCAGCTCCTCGCGGGCCCGTTCGGCCGCGGCTCGTAGCTCGTCCGCCTCGCCGCCCTCGCCCGGTGGGTTCATCGTCGGTCGGTCCTCTGTTCGGGTTGGCCTGGCTGAGCGATCCGCTTCTCCCCGTGTGCCCGGACTCCGCCCCGTGCAAGGCGCCGCCCGGGCGGTCGAATATCTTCCGCCGGTGACCAGCCCGGACCCCGACACGCCGCAGCCCCGCTCATCGCTCGAGCCGGCGGGACTGGTGTTGCTTGCGCTGCTCTCGGTTGTCTGGGGCTGGTGGGCGTGGCAGGACGGGGCGTACTTCGGCGTCGTCCTGTTGCCGGGTGCGATCGTCCTCTGCCTCGGGGGCGGGCTGCTGGCGGGGTTCGCGCCGTGGCGAGCCGATTGGCGGCTTTCACGCCCCGCAGCGCTGGCATTGGTCGCGCTGACGGCGCTCGCGATCTGGTCGGCTGCTCTCGGCCGTGTGGAGCCCGGCTCCCGACATCGCCGTGGAGGACGGACAGCGGATCGCGATCTACGCGCTTGCGTTCGGGCTCGGCGTCTGGCTCTGCAACCTGCTTGGCCCGCGGATACAGCTTTCTCTCGTTCCGCTCGCCTCGGCCGGCGGATTCGCCGGCGTGGCGACGATCGTCGCCCTGACGACCGGCGACGACCCACTGAGTGTGCTCGAGATCGACGGCACCCTCGACTACCCGCTCGGATACCGCAACGCGACCGCCGCCTTCTTCATGATCACCCTCTTTCCGGCGCTCGGGCTGGCCGCCGACCGTGACCTCGATTGGCGGGCAAGGGGGGCCGCGCTGGCGACGGCAACGCTCTCGATCGGCTTCTTTGCGCTCTGTCAGAGCCGCGGCTCGCTCCCGGCGCTGCTGCTCGCGCTGCTCGTCTACTTGCTGCTCTCGCCGTCGCGCCTGCGGGCACTGAGCTGGCTCGTACTGGCCGCCTTGCCCGCGATCGGGGTCGTGCCGGCGACGGTTGACCTCTACGCAGCCGCGGATGAGGGCATACGGAGCGCGACGCCCGAGATGCACGCCGCCGGAATCGCGGCCGCAGTCACGGCGACCGTCAGCCTCGCGCTGGGCGCGCTTGCCGCGCGGTTCGAGACCCGGATTCCAGGCCTCCGTTCGACCGGGACGCGAGCCAACCGTGCGATCGCCCTGGTGATGGCCGGTGCGGTGGCGGTCGGCGCGGTCGGCTTCGTCGTCGCGGTCGGCAATCCGGTCGACTGGATCGGCGACCGGGCGGAGGAGTTTCGCGCAGGGGGTAACCCTGACCTCTCGGACCAGTCGAGCCGGTTTTCCTTCAACGCCGGCTCGGACCGCTACGACCTCTGGCGCGTTGCCCTCGACGACTTCGCCGAGGACCCGCTCTTAGGCGACGGTGCAGGGGGGTACCAGTACACGTACCTCCTCAAACGCGAGGTGGCCTATCAGGAGGCCCGCGACGCGCACTCCGTCGAGCTCGAGGTCCTCGCCGAGCTCGGCCTGCCCGGACTCATACTCCTGCTCTGTGCGGTCGGCGGGGCCACACTCGGCGTGATGCGCGCCCGCCGACACGGTCCGGCCGGCGCCGGGCTGGCTGCGATCGCGCTCGCCAGCGGCACGTACTGGCTCGTGCACAGCTCGGTCGACTGGTTCTGGCCCTATCCTGCGATCACCGCTCCGATCATGGCCCTGCTCGGCTCCGCCTGCGCTCCGGCGATCCTCTCGCTCGCGCCCCGTCGACCTGGCCGCTGGAGATCATGGCTGATCGCAGCGCTCGCGGTGCTCGCGATCAGCGCCGTGCCGCCTTTCCTGTCCGAGCGCTACGTCAACGACGCATACTCTGGTTGGCGAGACGACCCGGAGCGCGCTTACGCGGACCTCGACCGCGCCCGAACCCTGAACGCGCTCAGCGACGCGCCGCTGCTCGCCGAGGGTGCGATCGCACGCGCTGCGGGCGACGACGCGCGCGCCCTCGAGGCGATCCGCGAGGCTGCGGCGAAGCGCCCCGAAGAGTGGGCCGCTCACTTCCTGCTCGCCGAGCTCCAGCGGAAGTCCGATCCCGCCGCCGCCCGCAGCGAGATCAGGATCGCGCTCGAGCTCAACCCGCTCAGCGACCGCGTCCGTGGCTTCGCGCGCGAGCTCGGCCTCGATCCCGCTGGCGGGACGGCCGAAGCATCCGGCTAGCCGCGGTCCTCAGGGGGCGTCTATCAAGCCGCGCTGGATCGCCAGGGCGACGGCCTGGGCCCTGGTCCTTGCGCCGAGCTTGGCCTTCGCGTTGCGGACGTGTGTCTGGACCGTCGCCGGCGAGAGCTCGAGCATCGTCGCGACCTGACCATCGGTCGCCCCACCGGCGAGCAGGCCAAGCACCTCGCGCTCACGGGGCGTCGGGCGACGCCCTCCCGGGTCCGCCGGCGAGACCTGCGGGCCGGCGCCGTTGTCGGCCGCGACCGGCGACGCCAGCGGCTCGGACACAGCGGGAAGGGCTCCAGCGGGCGGGTCGAAGCGGATCAGATGACGGTGCGGGAGGACGCCGGCGGTGACGGTGATCCCGACCCGGACGACCGTCGCCGGCACATCGAGCGCGAACGGCTCGGCCTGGCCACCGCCCTCGCGAAACGCACGCCAGATGTGCTCGAAGCGCTCCCGCGAGTCGGCCTCGAGCAGGTCGACCACGGGCCGGCCGACGACCTCACCGCGCGAGCAGCCGAGCAAGCGACAGGCTCCGAGGCTGGCTTCGACGCAAACGCAGTCGTCGTCGACGACGAGCAACGGCTGCGCGCTGGCGGCGAACCGCCCAGCCGGTGCGGCTGTGACCGGAGTGGTGGTCTCAGGCATTCGGCTCCTCGCCGATCAGGAACCGCTCGTCCGGCGCGCGCAACGCGCGGTGGGCGTTGCGGAACACCTCGACCCCGGTCTCGGCGAGGATCAGGGCATCGGCGAGGACCGAGCGCCGTTTGATGTAGAAAAGGTCGTGACAAAGCTTCCACGCCGTGCCGATTTCCGAGCCTCCGTAGCCGCAGCGCAGCGCGGCCCAGCCTGCGAGCCCGGGCTTGACGAGGTGGCGGCGGGTGTAATGCGGGAAGCGCCGCTCGAGCTCGGCGACCATCTCGGGGCGCTCGGGACGCGGCCCGACGAGCGTCATCTCGTCCCGCATCACGTTCCACAGTTGTGGAATCTCATCGAGGTGCGAGCGGCGCAGCAGCCTGCCGACGGAGGTAACGCGATCGTCGTCGGCCTCGGCCCACCGGGGGCCGTCCTTCTCCGCGTCGACACGCATCGTCCGCAGTTTGAGGATCTCGAACTCGCCTCCGAACTCGCCGACGCGCCGCTGGCGATAGAGCACCGGGCCGCCATCGGAAAGCTTGATCGCGATCGCGGCGGCGGCGAGCAGCGGGAGGAAGACGATTGCGATCAGCGAGCCGAGGACGAGGTCGAAGACTCGCTTCGAAAGTGGAGCCGCGGCGCGGAAGCGAGGATGCATGATGTAGCGGTACCAAGCGGCGTCAATCGTCCCCTGCGGGACGTGTCCGAGCACTTCCTCGTAGAGCTGGTTCGCGGCGATCAGGCGAACGGGAAAGTCGATGCACTCGCCGGCGACAGCGGCCGTAACGTCCTCGAACCGGCCCTCGATCTCGCTCGCGACCGGAGCGCAGACGAGCAGGTCAATGCGGTCGGCGACCACGGCGAGGCGAATCTCGTCGAGCGTTCCGAGCCAGCGCAGGCGACGGTACTCGGCGGGACCCTGGCCACCGATCCATCCGATGACGTCGTAGGTGCAGACGCCGGCGGCCTCGAGCTCTGCGGCGAAGTCGGCAGCGAACTCTCGCGAGCCGATCACCGCGACCCGCGCCTTGAGCCCCTCGGCCTGCCGGGCCTTGATCCAGGCGCCGAGGGCCATCACGAGCCACGCGCCGAGAACCACCGGCACCAGATCGCCGATCGGGTAGAAAACGCCCTCTGCGACGGAGATCAGCCACGCAACGCCGGTTCCGACGACCGGAGCGGCGAGGCCGAGGATGATCCGGCTCGCCGGCATCAGGTGCAACGGCAGCCGGGATCGTTCGATCACCTGGGTGCAGATGACCACAGCGCAGAACACGATCAGCCCCTGGCCAAGCCCCATGTGCGAGTAGGCGATCAGCCCCGCGGCAAGCGACGGGGCGAGCCGGAGGGCAACGAGATCGATCATCCGCTGCGCTTCGAGCGCGCGCAGGCCACGGCGCCGCGAACTCGGTACGGCCACGCTGAGCTCGGCCGAGGTCATCAGCCGGCGGTCTGCCCGGGCGCCAGCGCGAGTACGATCAGGCCAATCGCGGGCGCGGTCCCGCTCAGGCGCAGCTTGCACAGACTGAAGAACAAATTACCCATTACCCTCGATCCCCCCAACTCTTCCGCCGGGCTCATGCCGGTGCGGTTCCCATCCCTCCGCCTCGGGCGGCGTCGTGCCGCCCGTTGTGTCGAGAATGGTTTTACGGCCAGACCGACGCCCAGTCAACGGATGTATCCCGGAATTACCAGGAACGGGGAGTTGCATTACCTCAAATTGGGGACTGGTAGATTCGACTAACGACCTGATCGGCAGTGCCCACCGGGTACTCGAATTTGCGACAGATGCCCCACGACTCGGAGACCACACCTGACGCCGACCCAGGGCCGGCTGCGTCGTCGGCCGGCCTCTCGCATGCGCCGCTGACCCGGCGCGAACGCGAGATCCTCGGCCTGCTCGCGGAGGGGCTGAGCGGCGCCCAAATCGCCGCGAAGCTCGTGCTCTCCCCCGAGACAGTCCGCACCCACGTGCGCAACGCGATGGCCAAGCTCGGTGCCTCGACCCGATCGCAGGCAGTGGCACTGGCGCTCCAGCGCCAGGAGATAGCCGGCGATCAACCGGCCGTCGCGGTCGAGCCCGCTCCGCCGCCGCGCGAGGGCGGAGCGCCCGACAGGCGCGTCGCGCTCGCGGCGATGCTCGAGGGCCTCGTCACGCTTTACGACGTCGACGGCGGCGGCGTCTACCTATCCGACGAGGACGGGCTCTCGATCCGCCTCGTAGCCGGCTCGCGACGCGACGCCGAAGGTGGGTTTCCCGGTGTCGTCGCGCTCGGCGACGGGCCGCTCGGCCGAGCGGCGCTCGAGCGGCGCTCGCAGCTGATTCGCGACCCCGGCAGCGCGAGCCCGGGCGGAGGGGCGCTGATCGCGACCCCGATCCTGGGCGGTGGGCGGCTGGTCGGCTTGATCGCACTCTCCGCTCGGATCAGCAGGCCGGTCGGCCGAAGCGAGCTGCTCCTACTGCAGGCGTTCGCGACCCGCGTCGGCGAGATCCTGCTCGCCGGGGGAGACGTCGATCGCCGCCTCGAGCGGGCGATGGAGGGCTTCCGGGCCTCCTGGTCGGCGACGACCCGAATCACCTGAGTCGCTTGCCGCCGGTTCCGGTCGAGCAGCTCAAATGTGGGATTCGGAGAGCGCGCGCAGCGAGCTCTCCAGCTCGCGATCCATCGGTGCGACGGCGTCGACCGCGCACATCTCGAGCACCCGGCGCATCGGCGCCGCGTCCGGGACCACGAGCCGGATTGCCTGACGCCGCGCGGCGAGCCGGCGGCCGAGGTCGAAGAGCAGGTGAATGCCGGAGCTGTCGAGGTAGGTGACCTGCGCGAGGTCGAGCACCAGCGCGCTCGAGGCGCTGGGCAGGCGCTCGGAGAGAGCGAGACGGAGCTCGGCCGCATTCGAGCTGTCGATCTCACCCTCGATCACCGCGACCAGTACGTCGTCGTGCTCGGTGAACTCGAAGCCGGCGATCCGGTCCCTCATGCGGCCACCCCCGGGATGCCCTCGTTTCCGATCGCCCGCCGCATCCTGACGACGGTGCCCGCCGGCCCGCGATCGATCTTGACCTCGTCCATCAGCTCCTCGATCAGGCCGAGGCCGCGGCCCTGCGAGCCCGCGCGCGGCGGCCTCCAGCTGCCGAAGTCGCGGACCCGAATCTCGATCCCGCCCTCCTGGCGCCGCGCCTCGACCACGTACGAGGCCTCCCCCGGCGGATATGCGTGAGCGATCGCGTTCGCACAGGCCTCGCCGGCGGCAACGAGCGTCTCGTAGGTGTCGGCGTCGGTGGCGTCGGTGGCGCGCAGCCAGCGACCGAGCGCTCGGCGCATCTGCGCCAGCGACTCGGGCTCGGCCCGAAGGGTGATCTCGATCCGCTCGGTCGGCACCGGCTCGAGCCGGACGGCCAGCAGGGCGACGTCGTCACGCGGGGGCGCGTCGCGGAAGCGCGCCTGAAGCAAGGCCCCGCAGAGCTCGTCGGGATGAGCCGGGACGCCGGCGGCAAAGCCGCGCAACCATTCGAGTCCCTCGTCGAGGGCGGCCTCGGGGCGCTCGACGAGGCCGTCCGTGTAAAGCAGCACAGTCGCCCCGGGTACCAGCGGGATCGTCGACTCCTCATACGACGGGAACGGAACGACGCCGAGCGGGCTGCCGGCGGGTCCCTCGGCGAAGTAGGCCTCGCCGGCGGGCCCGATCACGAGCACCGGGGGGTGGCCGGCGCTCGCCAGCCGCAGACGGCCCTCGTCGGGATCGACGACCCCGTAGAGCAGGGTCGCCATCGGCCCGCCCGCGACCTCGCGGGCAAATGCGTTCATGCGCTCGAGCACGAGCGACGGCCGCAGCCCGTCGAGCGCGTAGGCGCGGAGCGCGTTCTGGAGCCGCGCCATCCGGGCGGCTGCATCGAGCCCGTGGCCGACCACGTCGCCGATCGCGATCCCCGCGTGGCCGTCGCGAAGCGCGATCACGTCGTACCAGTCGCCGCCGACCTGCGCGTCGGCGCTGCCGGCGACGTAGCGGGCCGAGATCCCGAGTCCCGGCATCTCGGGCAGTCGCTCGGGCAGGAGGCTGCGCTGCAGGGTCTCGGCGACCGCGGCGACGTGCTCGACCTCCTCCGCGGCACGGCGCAGGCCCTCGAGGGTTGCCCCGATCAGGGCGTCGCCCCCTTGGGGTTCGCCGCTGCCGGCAACGTCCGCCGCGGGACCGCCGGCGGGGGGCGTGATGTCGTCAGCGCTCAAGCAGCCGAGTGTAGATGAGCGATCCGCCGACTCGCGCCGCCGAGCGCACCGGTTGGTGAGATCGATGCGACCACCGGATCGGGTACTTTGGGCAACGCGTGGAAGGCTCGCACGGAGGCCAGATCGCGCGCTCGAAACCCGACCGGGAGCAATTAGCCAAAGAGTGGCTCCTGCGACTGATCGAGCGTACCCCTCTGCCCGAGGTCGGGGATCTGCCCGTGCAGCTGATCGCGGCCGAGGCCCCGCCGCTGATCGCGGACATCATCGCCGCCTTGGCGGAACCGTCGACGGCCGCCGAGCGCGAGCTCGAGCCGGAGGAGCGTCGCCGGGCGGCGATGCTCGGCAAGCTCCGCGAGGGTCCGGACGCCTCGGAGCAGATTCCACGCGACCTGGCTGTCTTGCAGACCCTGCTCGTGGAGGCGATCCGGCACGAGATCCCCGAGCGAAATCCGGGTGATTTCACCCGGGCGGTCGAGCGGCTGGCCGAGGTCTTCGGCACGATCCACGGCGCGCTGACGAGGTCATTGGTCGAGGAGCGAGGCGGAGTGGCTGCCGCGGATCCGCTGACTGGGCTTCCGGGGCCTTCACAGCTGGAGGAGTGGATGCGAATCCTGCTCGCCAACCAGAAGCGATACGAGCACGGTTTCGCGCTCGCGCTGATCGACATCGATGGCTTGGCCCGAGTCAACGAGGCCTACGGCCGGGCCGCCGCGGACCGCATGGTCACCGCCGTTGCGAACATGATCATCCGTCAGATCCGGGCCACCGATCAGGCGTTCCGGCTCGAGCAAGACGAGTTCGCGGTCCTCGCACCGCATCAGGAGGCGTCCGGTCTGGTGACCATGGCCGAGCGGGTGGCCGGCCTGATCGAAGGCTCGCAGGCTGCGGAGGGGCCGCAGATCGGAATCGCCGCCGGAGTCGTCGGCTGCCCGGCCGACGGCGACACCATCGAGCGGCTGCTGGAGAGCGCGACCGAGGCGACCTACGCCGCTCAAGCGTCCGGTGAGCCGGTGGCGACCGGACCGAGCAGCTCGCCCTCGCCCGTGCAAGATTCCTAGCGCGAGCCTTCGAAGAACTTGAACTAAGCGATCGAACCTGCTTCGATCTTGCGCGGGTTAGGTCTCGAATGAGCTTGCGATGAGCGGCATCAGGATCAATGCGGCGGCCGAGATGCTCGGCGTGAGCGCCAGCACCCTGCGTAGCTGGGAGCGGCGGCTCGACTACCCGCATCCGCGCCGCACGCCCGGCAACCACCGGATCTACGAGCTCGACGAGGTCGAGGCGCTGCGCGAGGCGCTGCGCGAGACGCAGAACATCTCGAGCGCGGTCGAGGTCGCCCGTCAGCGCGGTCGCGGCCCCGCCTCGCCCGCGCGGCTGCTCGCCTGCTTCGACAGCTTCGACGAGCTCGCCTGCGACCGCGAACTCGAGCAGAGCCTCGCCATTCGCTCGGTCGAACGCAGCGTCGCCGAGGTGCTGCTGCCGGCCCTTGAAATGGCCGAACGGCGCCCCCACGGCGAGGCCGAGCTGGAGCATGCCTGTCGCTGGGCGACCGGCTGGCTCCACGGCGCCCGCCGGCTTGCAGCAGGCGCGACGCGTCCCGAGGGCGTGCTGCTGCTCGACTCGGGCTCGCCGCTGGGCGTCGAATCCGTCCACGTCCAGGCGCTGGAGCTGTTCCTGCGCCGCGCCGGCCTGCGTGTGCTTCTGCTCTCCGCGGGGCTCGCGGAAGGCCGCTTCCGCAGCGCCTTGCGCGCGCTCGACCCGAAGGCCGTTGTGATCTGCGGATCCGAAGCGCAGCTCGACGTCCTCGCGGGCGCGCTGCGCTCACTGCGAGCCGAGGATGGCCTCGCGCGCCTCTACGGGTACCGCGCCGCTCGTCTCGTCGCAGGCCGCGATGGGATCCCCTCGCTGGGCGAGGACCCCGCCGAGGCCACGGACTCGCTGCTCACCGGGCTCTCCTAGCTCGGCGACGTTCCGCTCGCGCCCGGGACGCGGGCGTGGCGCGTCCCGCTCGGGCCGCCGCCGGGTGCGGAGGGGGGGGTCGTTGGCAGTGAGGGGAGGCACGGTGCGAGCGCAGGTCGCAAACGGGACTCAACCGGCCCTCGGCGTCGAGTCCGAGGTTGACATTGCAATAGAGCAACAACTCTCCTTTCGAGCTCGACGCACGATCGAAGGGCGAGTTGACGCGCTGGCGGAAGGCTCGATTGGCGCCTTATTCTCGGATAGCGAGAGGAAAGCGCCAGCTTCGGCGGAGGCCAACCGAAGGCGCCCGCGCTAGGCACGACTCCCTCCCTCACTGACACCCGGCCAGGCCTCGCACCCCGACTCGGCCCGAACGGAACGGGCCGCGCCCGAGCGGAACGCGCACGGCCTTCGTCAACGCCATCTACCTGAAACCAGGTTGCAACTTCTGCGCCACTTTGTGCAGGTTGTGCAGCGTCGAGCAGGTTCGGGGGGCCGAACTTGCGCATCTCCTGCGCGCCGGTGTCGGCGGCCTTGCGGGCCGGGGCGGCCGCGCCTATCAATGGGCAACTCGGTGCAACTTTCCGCCGCTTTGAGGCGGATCTACCAACAGGGAAGAAGGATGGAAGCAACCCAGAGGTTCCTAAACGTGAGCGAGGCCGCCGACCTGCTCGGGGTCAGCGCGGCGTCGCTGCGCAAGTGGTCGGACCAGGGCCTGGTCCCCGTCTACAGGACGCCCGGTGGTCAGCGGCGTTACGCGGCCGGCGACCTGGAGGAGTTCCTCGCCTCGATGCGCCAGCCGGCAGTCAACCAGGCGGTTCCTCGCTACGGGCGAAACGCGAACTCGGTCACAGGCTGAAAGAGGCTCGACCCGCCCGCCATGTTCGATCGTCCAACGAAAACCGTGATCTACGCGGAGTTCGCCGCGCTCGCCGCGGCGGTCGCGTTGGTGATTCTCACCGACGAGCTCTCGAACTGGGATCTCGGCCTGCTCGCCACCCTGACCACGCTCTCGGTGATCAGTGACCTGATTGCGATCGAGACACGCGTCCTGCGCGTCGCCGTCTCGGCAAGCTTCCTGACGATCGTCATCGGTGCCGTCTTCCTTGGCGGTGGCCCGGCCGCGGTCATGGGCGTGATCACCATCCTCGCCGGCTGGGTCAAGCATCGCTATCCCCCCCACCACCTGCTGATCAACCTGGTCACCTACGCCTGGTTCCCGCTGATCGCCGGCATCGCCTTCACCTCGATCGCGGAACAGGGGCCGGTCGAGACCGGGGGCCCGATCTTCTACCTGCTCATCTTCGTCGTCTTCGTCGTCGCCCTCGCGATCGACTTCGCGCTCATCGCCGGGTATTCCTGTTACGTCGAGCGCTCCAGCTTCGCGACCAAGATCCGTCGTGCGCTGCTTCCCCTGCTCCCCTCCGAGCTCGCATCGGCGATGCTCGCGATCGGCGTCGCCTTCGCCTACGTTCAGGTCGGCACCGAGGCCGTCGCTCTGCTCGGCGTGCTCGTGCTCGTGTTCCAGTACCTGGTCGGGGCGCTGCTGATCTCGCAGGAGCGCGCCGACGAGCTCGAGCTGCGGGCCCGCCAGCTCGCCGGGTTCCAGGTCGCGCTGCTCTCGGCGCTCCTGCGGACGCTCGACCTGCGCGACCGGATGACGGCGCGCCACAGCGCGGCCGTGGCCCGCTACTCCCGCGAGATCGCCGTCCAGGCCGGGCTCTCGGACCCCGACCAGGAGCTCGTCCACTCCGCCGCCCTGCTCCACGACATCGGCAAGTTCGTGCTCCCCGACAACATCCTCAAGTCGGGCCGGCGCAAGCTCACCGAGGCCGAGTGGGAGGAGATCAAGAAGCATCCCTACGAGGGCGCGCGGATCGTCTCCCAGATCGACGGCTACCAGCCGATCGGCGAGATCATCCTCGCCCACCACGAGCGGATCGACGGCAAGGGCTATCCCCGTGGGCTAGCCGGCGAGGAGATCCCCGAGCTGGCCCGTGTGATCGCGGTCGCCGACACCTACGACGTGATGACGGCTCGAGACACCTATCGCGAGCCGGTCAGCTCCTACGAGGCGGTGATCGAGCTTCGCCGAGTCTCCGGCACCCAGCTCGACGCGCGCTTCGTCGAGGCGTTCGTCGAAGTGCTCGACGGCAAGGACCTCGCCTACCGCCACGGCGAGGACGCAGACTTCGAGGCCGAGCTTGCGCTCGACAAGCGGATCCACGATTACGTCCAGGCCACGCCGGGGGTTCCCGAGCGAGCCCCGCTCGCCTCCTGAACGGTCCCAAGTCAGAGCAGCAACAAGCCGCCTGCGACCCCTTGTATGGATCCGCACGCGACGTTGGAGCTTCGAAATTCTGCTTTGGCGCTAGCTCTTGCGGTAGCCCATGGCCGTTACCTCCTGACGTGCCGACAACCCGGCAAACCTGCGAAAAGCTTCTAAAGCATACAAAACCTGTCCAAAGTTGCAACTTGGGGGGTCAAATTGCAAGGGATTGACCGCGCCCTGTGAAACTTGACCCGATGGCCGCTGCGCTCCGCCCCATGCGTCTCCGAGGCTTTCCGAGCCTCTCGCTCGCCTACCTGGTCAACGAGCTGGGCAACTGGCTCGGCGAGATCGCGCTCGCCGTGCTCGTCTTCGACCAGACCGGCGACCCGATGGCGGTCGCGGCCCTGTTCTGCGGCATGCACTTCGCCCCCGCTCTGTTCGGCCCGCCGATCGTCGCCCGGCTCGAGCAGCTGCCGGCCCGGATAACGCTGCCCGGCCTCTACGCCGCCGAGGCCGCGGCGTTCGCAGTCTTGGCGCTGATCTCGAGCGAGTTCTCGCTCCTCGCCGTGCTCGCCCTTGCCACCTTCGACGGCTCGGTCGCGTCCGCGGCCCGGGCGCTGACCCGAGCTTCCGCAGCCGCTGTGCTCGCCCCGGCGGGGCAGCTGCGGGAGGGAAACGCACTGCTCAACGTCGCCTTCACAGTCGGCGCCGCCGCCGGGCCCGCGATCGCCGGACTGTTGGTGGCCGGAGTAGGGCTGGAGGCCGCGCTCGCCGGAGACGCGGTCTCCTTCCTCGCCGTCGCGGTCCTCCTCGGTCTCACGCGCAGCCTCGCCACCCCCGAGGCCGAGGAGGGTGCGGGCGGCTGGTCGGCGCGCTTGCGCCGTGGATTGGCCTACGTCCGCGACCGGCCGGCGCTTCGCCGCCTGCTCGGCGCCCAGGCGGCCGCCTTCGTCTTCTTCTCGCTGGTGATCCCGATCGAGGTGGTGTTCGCAAAGCAGACCCTCGATGCGGGGGACGCAGGCTACGGCGCCCTGCTGGCGAGCTGGGGCGCCGGGATGGTCGCGGGCAGCCTCACCTTCGCCGGACTTCGCCGGGTCGCGCTGCGCGCCCTGCTGCTGACCTCGACGCTGGCGATCGGCGTCGCCTATCTCGGCACCGCCGCCGCCCCTACCCTGCTGGTCGCCTGCGCGGCATCGCTGATCGGGGGGCTCGGGAACGGGGTTCAGTGGATCGCGCTCGTGACCGCCGTGCAGGAGCTCACCCGGGCCACCTACCAGGCGCGGGTGCTGGCGCTGCTCGAGGCGCTCGCGAGCGCGATGCCCGGTGTCGGGTTCCTGCTCGGGGGCGCGATCGCCGCGATCTTCACCCCGCGGGCCGGGTTCGCGGTCGCCGGCGCGGGCGTGGTGGTCGTGCTGGTGCTCGCGCTGCTCTCGCTTCGCCGGGTCGACTGGGAGCCCGAGCTCGAGCAAGGTTCGTTGCAGGACGATGCAAGTTCCATTGCACCCGAGCACCCTCCACGCACGGTGCTCACCCGTCCCTAACGATCCGCTAGTCTCCCGCTTTCGCCGAGTTCCCTGCAAATCACCGCATAACGCGGTGATACCCGGGGAATCGGGGGACCCAGAGGCGGCATGCTCTTCGCCGCCCGGGGCGAGTCGCGTCCTATAGAACGCGTAGCGCCGGCCCATGGCGCGAGCCCGTCAGCTAACCCCGTAGGCATGGTCAGATGGGCAGCGAGAACCGAGATACGCCTTCACCCGCCCGACGCAGAGCGCCAACCGCGCTCGGTGGGCGCGTGGTCTGTGCGCTCGCGCTCTGCGGCGCCCTCGCTCTCCCGGTCGCTCAATCCGGCGCCCAGTCGATCGACGAGCTGAACTCGAGGATCGCCGGCGCCCGCGAGCAGGCCGAGGCGCTCGGCGCCGAGATCGAAGCCGCCTCCGCCCAGCTCTCTGCGGTCCAGGGACGTGCGATCGCCGCCGCCCAGCGCGAGGCCCAGCTCTCGGCGGTGCTCGCTCGCGGCCAGGAGCGCGAGCGCAGGCTGGAGGCCGCCGTCGCGGTCGCCGAGGACGAGCTCGCCGCCGCGCGCGCAAGGCTCCAGCGCTCGCTCCGTGTGCTCGCAAACCGCCTGGTGGAGATCTATCGCGGCGGGATGCCCGACGCGACCACACTGCTGCTCGAGGCCGACGGGTTCGAGGATCTGGCGACCCGAGCCGAGTACCTGCGCCGAGTCGAGGAGGCCGATGCCTCGCTCGTCGGGCGGGTGCGCGGCCTCCGCGACCAGGTCGCGATCGAGCTCGCGGCGGTCGAGGACGCAGAACGACGGGTCGAGGCCTTCAACGCGCGCGTTGCCGCGGCGCGCGACGAGATCGCCGCGGTGCGGGCGCAGGCTGAGGCCGAGGCCGCCGCGCTCGCCGACGCCCGCGCCCGCCGTGCTGCGGCGCTCGAAAGCCTGCAGTCGCAGGTCGGAGACTGGACCGCCGAGGTTCAGCGCCTGGAGCGAATCTCCGCCCAACAGGCACAGAGCCAGGTTGCGGACTGGTTCGGCGACTGGGCGATCCCGGGATCGATCGTGATGTGCGAGTCGGGCGGCAGCTGGGACGCGGTCAACCCGTCGTCGGGCGCCGGCGGCGCCTACCAGATCCTCCCCTCGACCTGGGACCTCTACGGTGGCGAAGGCGATCCCGAGGACGCCTCGCCCGCCGAGCAATCGGACATCGCCGCCCAGATCTGGGCCGACTCGGGCGCCGCGGCCTGGGCGTGCGCGGGCTGAGCGCCGACCCGGGACTAGATGGCGGTCAGCCCTCGGGCGGCTCGCGCCGGGCGAGTAGATAGCCGCCGGCGAGCACGAGGACCGCGAGGACGCCGCCGGCAATCTTGATCTGGCCGCCGAAGCGCGCCCAGGCGAGGCGAACGACGAGGCGACCGATCAGCTCATAGACCGAGGACACTGGCTCCAGCCTACCCCTGATCGCGGTTTCGAATCCGGTGCGCCATCCGACTCTGAAGCGTGAACAGCTCGATGAAGCCGGGGCTGGCATCCTGGCTGAACTCGCCCCCCGACTCCCCGAAGCCGGCCAGGGCCCGGTCATACAGCGCGTAAGGCGAGCTGCGGGCCACCACGGTCGCCTGGCCCTTGAACAGCTTCACCGTCACCTCCCCGGTGACGTGCGCGTTGGCCGATTCCATATAGGCGTCGAGGTCGTAGCGCAGCGGCTCGAGCCAGAGCCCGGCGTAACAGAGGTATGCCCACTTATCCTCGAGCGCGCGCTTGAAGTTGTTCTGATGGATCGTCGAGACCAGCTTCTCGAGCTCCGCATGCGCGGGTAACAGGATCGCCGCGGCCGGGACCTCGTAGACGTCGCGAACCTTGAGCCCGATGATCCGGTCCTCGACGTGATCGACGATCCCAGCGCCATGGCGAGCCCCGAGCTCCGCCGCGCGCTCGACCAGCTCGACCAGCGCGAGCGCCTCGCCGTCGAGCGAGATCGGCCTGCCGGCTTCGAAGCCCACCCGGACGAGCTCAGGCTCCTCAGGGGCGTCCTCGGGCCGGGTGACGAGGTTGAAGACGTCGTCGGGGGTCGGCTCGGCGAGGTCCTCGATCCCCCGCCCCTCCGACGAACGGCCCCAGAGGTTGTCGTCGATCGAGTACGGCGCAGACTCGGTGCCGCCCTTCACCGGGATCGAATGCTCGCGGGCGTAGGCGATCTCCTCCTCGCGACCCATCCTCCACTCGCGCACCGGGGCGAGCACGCGCAGGTTGGGGTCGAGGGTCGCGATCGTGCCGTCGATGCGCACCTGGTCGTTGCCCTTGCCGGTGCACCCGTGCGCGATCGTGTCGCAGCCGGTCGCCCGCGCGTGCTCGACTGCCAGCTCGGCGATCAGCGGCCTCGCGAGGGCCGTGAACAGGGGGTAGCCACCGCCGTAGAGAGCGTTCGCCCTGATCGCCGGGAGCACGTACTCTTCCGCGAATTGCTCGCGAGCGTCGGCACGGATCGCGTCGACCGCGCCGAGGTCGCGCGCCTTGTCGACGACGACGTCCCAGTCCTCCCCGGGCTGGCCCAGGTCCACCGTCAGGGTGACGATTTCGGCGTCATAGCGGTCCTGGATCCAGTGCAGCATCACCGACGTGTCGAGCCCGCCGGAGTAGAGCAGCAGCACGCGTCCGACCTGCGCAGGATCGGCCAGGTAGCTCGCGATCCGTGGCCTGTCGTCGGACATCGGACGCGGAAGTCTCGCACGCCATCTAGCGCATCGGCAATCATGTCCGTGGGTGCGCCGGGCCCTGCACATACTTTCGATCGCTCTGATCACTGCCGGGGTCGTGATCCTGGTCGACGTCGCCATGACTCTGGCGTGGAAGGAGCCGGTGTCGACGATCTACGGCTCGATTCAGCAGGGCAAGGCGGCGGACTCGCTGCAGGAGCTCGAGGACCGCTTTCTCGCCAGCAGCGAGGTGCGCGACGTCTACGCTGGGGATGGCAAGTCCAACGGAGATGGCGGCGCTGACCCCGACTTCGCAGCGCTCGCCGATGTGTTCGAAGGTGAGGCACGGACCGGCGAGGGAATCGGACGGATCCAGATCGAGTCGATCGGCCTCGATACGGTCGTCGTCCAGGGCACGGACACGGCAACGCTGCAGAAGGGGCCGGGCCACTATCCCGACACCGCCTTCCCGGGCCAGGGCAAGACGATCGGGATCGCCGGCCATCGAACCACCTACCTGGCACCGTTCCACGACATCGACTCGATCGCCGACGGCGACGAGATCGTGCTCGAGATGCCCTACGGGACGTTCACCTACGAGGTCGAGAAGCACGAGATCGTCGACCCCTACCAGGTAGACATCGTCGACGACGTCGGTTACGAACGCCTCGTGCTGACCGCCTGCCACCCGCTATACAGCGCGGCACAACGTTGGGCGGTCTTCGCGCGCCTGGTCGACGCTGAGCCGGCGTTGAACTGACCCCACAGGCGTCGTCGCCCGCGGCTCTCTCGGACCGTGGCGAGAGCCAGGCCCTGCTGGTAGCCCGGCGTGGCGACCGGTGGGTTACGGTGACATTCGATTCGAACCCCGCACGCGCTCCCTGGCCCGTCGGGGCAAGCGTCTACTGGGCTCGGCTCCTTCCTGTTCTCCAGAACCGTGCGGCGTCAGATCGGCGGTGGGAGGTGGCGCAAACGGCGGTCGGCCAGACGAACGGGAGACGGAGATCCACATCTCGGAAAACATGCGTTTGAGCTCGACCCTGGGAGCTGTCGAAGCAGTTCGCCGACCGCGATCCTGACGCAGCGGTCGCATATTCAGAGCAAGTTCCGATTGCCGCGCTCGATCAGCTGGCAACGTAGGTCCGTGGGACGGCGCGCCTTCCTCAAGATCGACACCAGAGCTCGGAAAGGGCTCTGCTCGACGGAGCAGGCGAGATCCTCGCGACCTGCGCCGGCGTACAGCTGGAACTCTCCTTGGCTGCTCCGTTCTACGATGGAGAAGCGACCGCGGGTGAGCTCACAGCCCGTTTGGAGAACGGGCTCACACGGTTGATGTTGAACCCCCTCACCCACACCTTGCGGCGGGGCGACCTGGTTCAAGCCGACGCGATTTTCTGGCGTCTGTCGGGATGAGCGCCGAGTCCGATCGTCCGTTGCGGGCCGGCACCTCTTGCTGAGCGGCGCAGAAATACACCCGTCGGGTTGCCTCCAACGTGCGTCCAGGCACGCCAGGAATCGGCAAGCTCGGAGCCGCCGCACCCGATTAACCGGTGAACAGAATGACGCGCCTAGCAGGCACGTCCCCGACAAAGGCACCCCCGTCGCAAGGCGGGCTCGCAAAGCCACGGGGCTCCATACGGAGCTAGCCGAGTCACCGAAGGTCACGGGCCGGGGCCGCTGGGCCAGCAGGGAGCTGGACAGATGGCACGGACCCCGAATCGAACCGCACAGGCGCTTATCGTGGCCGCGATGGCGGTCGCGGGGACCCTGCTCGTGGCGACCACGGCGAGCGCACGTACCAAGCACTTCCAGCCGGTCGACAAGCTGGCACACGCGATGGTCTTCGAACCGCGAGGCGTGGAGCCGACGTCAATCCGCCGCGCCTACGTTGAGTTCCGCGACCGGCGAGGGCACCGCGTTCGCAGACGTGTCTCGCGGGCAAGCGTCCGCCAAACCCTCGTCGCCAACTCCAGGCTCCAGCTGCGCAGCCCCGCTCGTGCAAGCAAGGGACGCCTTTCGGTAACCGTGAAACCCACGCCGCCGACCGCGACCTCGTGTGAGTTCGGGACCTTCACCGCGTTTACCACCCCAGGCGCCTGCTGGCGTCCCTACTCGGACGCCAGCCCCTTCAACAGGGCGCTCCCTTCAAGCCCGGCGATAGCACCCGATTCAGCTGCCGCCGTCAATCGCTGGCTCGGCTACTGGAACGCACCCGGTGCGGGCGGCTACTCACCGAGGTTCAGCGTCGGCACAGCCGACACGCCGGAAGACTGGGAGCACCCGCTCTACTACTCGCAACCGACGGACCCGGTCTACACGGTCCACTGTGCCGAGAACTGGGGTACGTGTGAGATCGAGGGGATGGAGGTGCGAATCCCGAGCGCGGCGCGAGCGGCCGGCGGAGATGACGGCCACATGGCCGTGATCGATCAGGCCTCGGGTTGGGAGTACGACTTCTGGCAGGTGCGAGACAAGCCCTCCGCTGGGGGGACGATCACGATCTCGTGGGGCGGTCGAACCCGAACTGACGGCGACGGTCTCGACTCAAACGGCACCGCCGCATACTTCGGCGGAGTAGCCGGCATCATCCGGCCCGCCGAACTTGCCGCCGGAGAGATCAACCACGCCCTATTCATGGCCGTCAAGTGCACGAACGGCAAGTCCGTCGCGCCCGCGGGCGCCGGCGCGGGACGCAGCTGCTCGGAGCTGGGCCTCTCCAACGCGGGCGCACCACCTATGGGTGCCCACTTCTTTCTCGACATGAGCGCGTCCGAGATCGTCGCCAGCGGCGCGCCTGCATGGAAGCAGACGATCATGAGGGCAATGGCGCGCTACGGCATGTTCGTCGGCGATACGGGCGGTGGCTTCATCAAGATCGAGTCGGGCTCAAGCTTCACCAGCTTCGGCCAGGCCGATCCCTGGGTGCAGATCGCGAAGGACGCCGGCCTGCCGGCCTGGAGGAATCCCGCCACGGGAAAGGCTCAGTATCGCTTCGATCTCACGCAGGGCGTCGACTGGGCCAATCGGCTCAAGATGGCCGCGCCGTGCGTCTCGCAGGGCGGGTGTTGATCACGCGTACAGGCGGCTGGACGCAAGCACATGGGATGGGACGAAACCTCATGCGCCTCGAAGCCGGCTCTTTCTAAGCCCACTTTTCATTCGCATGTCCTAGCATCGAGAGCCATGGCACGGAGATTCCTCTCGCTGCGGCGCAGCTTGATCACGAGCCTGCTCGTGATCATCGTCGGTCCGCAAGCACTGGCGCACGGGCACGGCGACGCGGGAGGCCGAGAGCTGCCGCTCTCCGAGGCTGCACTCCATTCCTTCGAAGCCGAGGTCCTCGGTCCCGCGCATGCTGCCGAGCACGCGGAGCAACGCCGAGACGAACGGCGCAGCATGCACCGTTGGCGCACGCTGAGCGCGGAAGAAAGGCGCCAGGAGATCAGGCGGGAGCGCCGCGAGGCGAACGAGCTGGCTCGCGATTCCGCGGCGAGAGCACCAGCGAAGAAGATAGGTCGCTGGACCCAAGCACCGTTTGCTCTTCCCCATTTCGCCATTCACTCAGTGCTGATGCCCACCGGCAAGCTGCTGTTCTGGGGCTTTCCGCCCGATGACCTCAACTCCGGGGACGCGACGATCTGGGACCCGGCGAAGGGCTACGGCCCCAACGCCTTCACGGAAGTACCACCGCCGATAATTGACCCTGACGGTAGCGGCCCGCAGTCGCAGGTGATCGCACCTATCTACTGCTCCGGACAATCCTTGCTTGCCAGCGGCGAGGTCCTGGTGGCGGGGGGCAACCTGCTCTTCCCCTACCAGCCCGACGTCGACGGCTACACCGACTGGGGGGGGCTCAACCGGGTATTCACCTTCGACCCCTGGGCGCAACAGTGGACCGAGCAACCGCAGATGAATGACGGTCGGTGGTATCCCACGCAGGTATTGCTTCCCGACGAACGGACGGTTTTCCTCGGCGGCCATCGATCGCAGGCGCCGGGCGGTGTACAGACGACCGACTTCGAGGTCTTCTCCGCAGGACCGGGGACAGGGGATATCGGCTCGATCGCGATGTACGAGCAGGCAAGCCGCCAGACTGAACCGTATCCGCATCTTTTCGTGCTGCCCAACCGCAAGGTCCTCTTGGCTGGTCCCGCCGACACGGACTCGGCCCTGTTGACCAGCGGCCCGGGCGACACCTTTGCCTGGCAGAACATCCCGCTCGCCAACGGCTACCGAATCGGTGGAACGGCAGTTCTGCAGCCCGGGGCGCCGAGCGGCTCCTGGAACGTGACCCAGATCGGGGGCTATGCGTACACCGGCAAGCAGCCAGACGGAACCCAGCCGCCCACCGAAACAACCGAAGCCATCAACGCCAAACGTCCGGGAAAGGGGTGGAAGCTTCAAAAGCCCCTGCGGATCGCACGCTCGTACCACAACACGGTCCTGCTCCCCGATGATTCGATGGTCACGGTCGGCGGCGGGACGGGATTCACGCCCGAGGACGGCAATTACGCGATCGACTCGGACGGCGCCCGCAGGCAGGTCGAGCTGTACGACCCCGACAACCGCAAGTGGAAGCTCGGCCCGGCTCAGCTCGAGACCAGGGGCTACCACTCTACGGCGCTCCTGCTGCCTGACGGCCGGGTCTTCTCGGGAGGTGACAACGCGCATCCGTTCGAGCCGGATGGGAGCCCGAGTCTGACCGACACCGGGGAGATCTACTCGCCTCCTTACCTGTTCAAAGGCCGACGACCCAAGATCCGGAAAGCGCCGGACACGGTCGGCTTCGGCAAGCAGGTGAAGATCGAGGTCAGGCGCAGGCCGGCTGCAACGGAAGCCGTTCTCATCGCTCCCTCGGCGACCACCCATGCCAACGACATGAACCAGCGGCTCGTCCACCTGAAGCTGCGCGAGGATTCCCGTACCACCCTCAAGGTCGCCTCCCCTCCCAACGCCGGCGTGGCACCGCCGGGGTACTACATGCTGTTCGTCCTGACCGAGAAGGGCGTTCCGTCGGTGGCCGAATGGATCCGGCTCGGCGACCGCGGCTGACCCTCCGCCGACCATCTCGATACCGAGAGTTCGCCTGAACCCCGCGTAGCATGCCGCCGGTGTGGGTTCCGAATCGACTCCGGCGGCTGCATGTCCTGATCGATTCGCTGACCTGGGGCGGCGCCGAGACGTTGCTCGCCGACTTCGCTGTCGGCGTCCGACGGGCCGAGATTGAGGTCTCGGTCGCCTACCTTCACTCTGGAACCGGGGCCGCCGCACGGCTGAGGAGGGCGGGGATCGCGCCTCTCGCAGTACCGACCGCAAGCCTGCTCAAGCCACGCGATCATCGAGCCGTCAGTGCTCACCTCGCCGAGATCGAGCCAGATCTCCTGCACACTCATCTCGGGTACTCGGACTTCCTGGGCGGTCTCGCTGCCCGTCGATTGGGGATCCCGACGGTCTCCACCGTTCATCTGATCGAACGGCCTCGTGACGTCCGTGACCTGGTCAAGCTTCGCCTCATGGCGACAGCTCGGAGGCATTGCGCCCGACGAGTCATCGCCGTCTCCGAGGCTGCTCGCGGCAGCTATCTCGACGCGCGTCGCGACCGCCCCGAGCGGGTCGTGACCGTGCACAACGGGATCATTCGATGCGAGCGCACCGGGTGACGGTCCCCGGGTCCGCGACGAACTGGGTATCGAACCGGAAGAGATCGTGGTCGCCATGGTCAGCGTCCTTCGCCGCGGCAAGGGGCACGACGTCGCGGCGAGTGCGATCGCCGGCCTCACACAGAGGTTCCCCCAGCTGCGCCTACTGGTCCTGGGCGAAGGTGCCGATCGGGCAGAGATCGAGCACGCCCTCGCACCGCTGGATGATCGGGCGATTCTGACCGGCCATCGCGACGACGTGCTCACCGTGCTCGACGCGGTCGACGTCCTGATCCATCCCTCGAGCTTCGACGCGTTCCCCACCGCGCTGCTCGAGGCGATGGCGGCCCGGGTGCCCGTCGTCGCGACCGATGTCGGCGGCATCCCGGAGATCGTCGTTGACGGCGAGACTGGCGTGCTGATCCCGCCTCCGCCGACAGTGGCAGGTCTCGCCACAGCCCTTCACCCGCTCCTCGCGGATGCGGACCTGCGCAGGCAACTCGGCGCCGCCGCGCGAAGCCGCTTCGAGGCGCAGTTCACCGTGGACGCATGGCTCGCGCGCCTGATGCCCGTGTACGCGATCGCGCTTGACCAGGGCCCGGATCCCTAGAAGCGGCTGACGGGGGTTGGGCTCAACAGGCTCGCCTCGACCTGCTCGGCTACGCGCTCCCAGCCATATTCCGCCAGCACACGAGCCCGGCCGGCGGCGCCCCACCTACGGGCGAGCTCCGCATCTGCAAGTACCTCGGCGAGCGCATCTCGCAGCGCCGCGACATCGCCGCTCGGGACGATCCGCCCGGTAACGCCGTCGAGCACCGTGGTCGGCAGCTCGCCGACATCGGAGGCGACGACCGCGCGCGCCATGGTCATTGCCAGGTGGACGACGCCGCTCTGAGACCCCGCGATGTAGGGTGCGGCTACCACCCTTGCGGATGCGAACACCTCGGCCACGTCCCCGATCGGCACATAACGGTCGACCAGCGTCACCCGCGCACCGTGGCGCGCTGCCCACGACCTGACCCGATCGGGCTCGACATCCGGAGTCGGTACGCCGGCGATCGTCAGAGTGGCCCGCGGGCGCCGTTCGACGAGCTGGTCGAACGCCCTCATCAACTGATCGAGTCCCTTGGCACGTCGCCACTCGCCGAAGAATAGGACTCGCTCCTCGGCCGCCGGCGGGGGCGCATCGGAGGCCAGGAGTCGCTCGTCACCGTGGGGTATCACCGCCACGCGAGCCGGTGGCCAGAACTCGACGAACTGATCTCGACTTGTCTCACCATGCACGAAAACCACGTCGAGCCTCGGATAGAGGCGTCGCAGGATCGCCAGAAGCGGCCGCGATTGCTCATACAGCCCTCCGCCACGCCGGCTGCGGGGGCGCGGCTCATGGCAGATCGCCACCATCCTCGGGCCTCCCGGGATGAAGGTCAGCGCGAGCGCACCCGCGGCCGCCGGGGCGACGCTCAGGTCGTCGACCAGGATCGCCACGTCATAGCGTCCCCGGGCGAGTTCCCAGAACGTGCGCGAAGAGGCCGCCACGACACGGATCACGATCCCGGCACGTCGGATCAGATACCGGATGCCGGTGGGCGCCTCGGTGGGCTCGCGGACCGCAGCGGGCAGCACGTCACGAATGCGCACCGCCCCCGGCGGCTCACGTAGCTCATGGCCCCCAGCCGTGATCAAATCGACGGCATTTCCCCGCTCCGCGAGGCCCTCGGAGAGTTGTGCCGCGTAGTGCAGGAGGCCGCCCCTGGGAGCGCTCTCGATGACGGCAATCCGCATGGCGCGCCAAAGTCTAGGCTCGGATGATCGACGCCCCCCGAATCGTCGCAGTGACCCCAGGCCCGCCGCGCGCGCCCGAGACGTTCTCCGGCATCAGCGTTGCCCTGATCACGGCGCTCGAAGGGAAGGGCGCGCGCGTAGCGGCCGTCGATGCCAGGCCTGGACTGCTGGCGCTGGCGGAGAAGGCCGCCAGTTTCTCGCCCGACCTCGAGCGTTGGAAGCAGCGCTACAACGCCGGGGCGTCGCCGCTAAGTCCGCTGGCCCGCCGCGCAATGAGCTGGATCGGCACCCGGCGCGTCGCGGCCGCCGCCTCGGATGCGGACGTCCTCCTCCAGATGACGGGCTACTTCCACCCCGCCGGACCCGGTCCGCTCGTACTCCGATGTTCCTACCATGATGGAAACCTCGCCGGCTTTCTGCGACGTCCGGACCTGAAGCTCGATCCTGAGTCGCCGCTCGTCATCAGGGCGGTCGCATATGAGCGGTCGCTGTACGACTCCATCGACCTGATCTTCTGCATGAGCGAGCGCCTGCGCGAGTCGTTCCTCGACGATTTCGGGCAAGCTCCCCAGAAAGTCGTGACGGTGGGAGCCGGCGCCAACGTTGCCGTCCCCACACGAGCCCCGGAGCGGGAGCCGACACCGCCAAGGCTGCTCTTCGTCGGCAAGCAGTTCGAGCGCAAGGGAGGACCGACCGTGGTTGCCGCGTTCGAGCGCCTCGTGGCCGAGTGTCCGGACGCGGAGCTCTGGATTGTCGGCCCGACGGGTCTGGAGCTCGAACGGCCCGGTGTGACGGTGCACGGGCGCATCCACAGAGACCAGCCCGACGGCGAGCGCCGGCTTTCGAACCTCTTCGAGCGGGCGACGGCATTCGTGATGCCATCGGTCTACGAACCCTTTGGCGTAGCGATCATCGAGGCAATGGCGCATCGACTGCCGTGCATCGGCACCGCGACCGGCGCCATCCCCGAACTGATCGAGGCTGGCACGACCGGATTCCTGATCGAACCGGGCGACGAGGATGCCCTCCTGGACCGGCTGCGATTGCTGGCGGCGGACCCGGCGCTCGGCCGACGTCTGGGGGAGGCAGGCTTCCGGCGCTACGAGCGGCGCTTCACGTGGGAGTCGGTAGCGGATCGCATGCTCGCAGCGATTGCCGAACGACAGGCGGTCGAAAGCGCTACGGATTGCCCGGGCCGGCCTCGGGCGAGCGGGCAGACCTGAACAACGCCGCCATCCGCGCCCCGGTCTCCCGGATATCGAAGCCCTCGACTACGCGGGCGCGCCCCAGCGCCGCCCGGCGCAGCGCCGCGTCGCCGTCCGCCACCGTTCGAACGAGCGCGTCGGCGAGACCGTCGACATCGCCCGGGTCGGCCAACAGCCCGGTCTCGCCGTCGACCACCAACTCGGGGATCCCGGAAAGCCGCGTAGCGACCACCGGTATCCCACAAGCAAGCGCCTCCATGAGAGAAACGGGAAGGCCCTCCATCTGACCGTTGTCGGCGACGATGCTCGCAAGAACGAAGAGGTCGGCGTGATCCAGGCGATCGCGGACCTCCTGCTCGCTGCGACTGCCCTCGAAGTGGATCCTGTCGGCGATGCCGAGCCGCGCCGCGAGGCGCTCGAGCGAGTCGCGCAGATTGCCCGTCCCGACCAGATCAACATGCAGACGGGAGAGCTCGGGCCGCGCGACGAGGGCAGCGAACAGCACCCGATGGCCCTTGTACTCCTGCAGGCTCGCGACACAAAGCGCGTGGAGTGATCGAGTCAGCGGCGCAGCACGCGGGCGGAAGCTGTAGAAGCGTGGATCGATCCCACAATGAACGACGTAGACCGGCGTGCCCGCCGGTCCTCCTGCGTAGTCGCGCAGAAAGCGTCGGTTGAACTCGGAGATCGTGACGACGAAGCGCGCGTCGGCCACCCTACGGGTGAGCATCGATTGATCGATGTACAGGTCATGAGCGTGGGCGGTGAAGCTGTATGGAAGCCCGAGCAGCCGGTGGCACAACCAGGCGGCTAGCGCTGGGTAGGTCGCGTAATGCGCATGGACGTGGTCCACGGGGACCGCACTGAGCCGCCGGGCGTGGTGGCACGCAATCACGATCGTGGTCAGGGCCCGGAGCGCCAGCGTGGGCCTGCGCCAGTAACTGGCACAAACCACCGCCACGCTCGCCCCGAGGCGAACCGGCCGCCGCACCAACCAACCCGCCGTCGCGACGAGTCCGGCCCGCAGGTCGCCCCGGTGAAGTCGCGCCGACCAAGGCTGGGCCGCGGGGTGAACGCTCGTTTCGACCGCGGGGAAAAGCGAAAACAGCTCGAGCTCCACCCCGCCGGCCTCTCGCACTGCATCGAGCTCACGGACGATGAAGGTCTCCGAGACGTGCGGGAAGCGTGAAACGAAGTACGCGACTCTCACCGGCCCCACCCTATGGCCCTTCGCGGATGGGCCGCACGGCTTCGAACCTGACCACACGGCACGTCAGACTGTCTGCGTGGAGAGCAAGGATCCTGGGGTGGGGACCCGCACGCTGCGGGGAATGTTCTGGGCTTATGGGTCTTATGTCGGCGGCCGATTGCTCGTGCTCGTCTCGATCGCGATCCTGGCCCGGCTTCTGACACCCTCAGAATTCGGCCTCGTCGCGATCGCGCTCCTGGTGACCACCATCCTGGACACGGTCTCGGACCTCGGCGTGAGCCAGGCGCTGATCGTCGTCAAGGACGACGAGGTGCACGCGAAGGCGGACACCGCGTGGACCTTCGGCGTCATTCTGGGAGCGTCGTTGACGATCCTCACTGCGGCGATGGGGCCGATCGCGGCCGCCTTCTTCGACGAGCCGGCACTCACGGTGATGCTTCCGGTCCTCGGACTCAACTTTCTCTTGCGCGCGCTTGGAGTCACGCATTTCGCCCTTGCGCAGAAGCAGCTCGACTTCCGGACCCGGACCTTGGCGGAGGCTGCAGACGTCCTCGTGCGGGGCGCGGTCGGAATCGGTCTCGCGTTGGGAGGCGCGGGAGCCTACAGCCTCGTCGGCGGGTATCTCGCGGGGTCGGCAGCACTCACGATCAGCCTCTGGGCGCTGATCCCGTGGCGACCGTCTCGCAAGCTGCGCCGCGAGCACCTGGGCGGACTGCTCCGCTTTGGCGGCGCCTTGACGGCGCTGGACATCCTCTCCGCGATCGTCACCAACGTCGACTACCTGATCATCGGCCGGGTGCTGGGCAAGGCTGAACTGGGCCTGTACACGCTCGGCTGGCGTCTGCCGGAGCTGATCATCATCAACCTTTCAGTCGTGGCGGGCTTGGTCCTGTTTCCCGCGTTCGCCGGCATAGAGCGCCGCGTGCTGGCGGATGCCTACCTGACCTCGCTGCGCTACATGGTCATGCTGAGCCTGCCCGTGGCCATCGGCCTCTGTATCTTGGCTGAGCCGTTGGTCCTAATCGCGTTCGGAGGGCAGTGGGTCGACTCGATCGCGGTGATGCAGGTCCTCACCGTCTCGGCGTTCTTCGTCACGGTAGCGATCCCGGGCGGGATCGCCTACAAGGCGGTCGCCCGGGCCGACGTCCTCGTCAAGCTCGCCATCCCCCACGCGGTTCTGGCAATCGTCAGCATCACGCTCTTCGCGGATCAGGGCATTGTCGCGGTGGCGGGATGCCAGGCCGTGCTTTCGACCGTGTTCTGCATCATTCAACTGGGCCTCGCAGCGCGACTACTGGAGACCGGCTGGCGCCCGATCTGGGGGGCGATCCGCTACTCGTTGCTCGCAGGCACCATCATGGCCGCACTCGTGGCGCTGCTGAGCGCGGCGCTTGAGGATCCCTACGTCACGCTCGCGCTCGCCGTGCCAGTCGCTGCTCTTTCCTATCTGGGCACGCTCTGGCTGCTCGTCCCCGATCAGCTGGTCAGCCTCTGGGAAAGAGCGGTTCAGAGCCGATCCCGCTCCGATCGGCCGGAGGAGCCGCCGCTCGATATCGCCACCGATGCGCGGACGATTGACCTTGCCGCCGGCCATTCCCGTCGAGACGCCTGAGGAGACACTCGCCCTCGCCTCGCCGGCGACGGTGTGGGATCCGCGACGACCGGGAGCCGCCGCCTAGGACTTCAGGCGTCTCTGGGCGGCCCGAACGGCCTGAACCGCCTTGCTGATCGGAGCCCAGGCCGGCGATGCCCGTAGGCGGCGAAACGGCACCGACACGTGCCGACGGAATGCGTCACCCGATTCCGAGCGAGAGACCATGATCCGGGGCCAGGTCATCGCCTGACCTCTCCGCGGGAGGCGAACCGGCAGCGCCGCGCCTACTCGGTAACCGGCCCGTGCCGCGGCTCCGCTGACTCGGTCGTCCACATGGCCATATGGGTACGCGATCGACGGACACGGTCGTTGCAGCCGTTGCTCGATCTCCTCACGCGACCCGACAAGCTCCTGGGCGAGGATTCGGTCGTCGAGTTCGGGCAGGTGAGGATGGGTGCGCGTATGCGAGCCAATCTCCCATCCTGCGCCGGCGAGCGTCCCGATCTCGTCCCATGACAGACCCATCAGCTCATCCCTATAGGGGGTCTCGAGCCAGCGGTCGATCCCCGGCCACGACATCGGGGCGCCGGCGCCAATTTTCGCCGTGGGGACGAAGAGCGTAGCCGCAAGCCCGAGGCGGTCGAGGATCGGGAAAGCGAGCTCGAGGACGGACCGGAACCCGTCATCGAAGGTCACCGCGACGGTCCGCGACGCGGGCGGCGCAGTGATCGCTTCGGTGAACGTCGCGCCCGTATATCCCGCGCTGAGCAAATGCGTGAGCTGGTCCTCGAACGCATCCGGCGTGACCGCGATATCCGCAGGCCACTCGCCGCTGACGGCGTGGTAGCAGAGTACGAGGGTGTCTTTCATGCCCGGCTCGCCCCGCAGGGCACCGTCGCGACGGTCTCACCATCCTAGACGGATAATCGGTATCTCCGCGAATCGGGGTGGCTAATACGCGGGACGCGGCTGTAAGAATGTCGGCCCCGAGGACTCTTTGACTGATCGAAGCGCCACAGGCCCGAGTTGGCTGCAGCCCTCCCCTGAGCAGCAGGGGCTGAGGCGGTACGTCGACACCCTGCGCGAACGCAGGGGGATCATCGCTCTGTGTCTGGTCGTCTGCACCGGGATCGCGCTGCTTCTGCTTCTCAGGTCGGACCCCGTCTACGAGGCCCGCGCCGATCTCCTGATCACCCCGGTGCCAACCTCGAGTGAAACGCTCGTCAGCCTCGGTCTGCTGCGCGAGACCAACGACCCGGCTCGGGAGGTTGACACCGCTGCCCAGCTGATCACGACGACCGCGGTTGCAGAGCAGGTCGCAGAGGAACTCGGACTCGATCGGGACGCCCGCGACCTGCTCGCAGACGTAGAGGCGACTCCAGTGGCACAAAGCAACATCGTCGCGGTCAGCGCCAGGTCCGGGTCCGCGGTGGAGGCAAGGGATATCGCCAACGCGTTCGCCCGTACCGCGGTCGAGCAACGAACGAACGAGCTTCACGAACGGATCGAAGACGTGTTGCCGAGGTTGCGATCGCAGCTTCGCTCGTTGCCGGTCGACGAACTTACGGCTCAGGAGCTCGCCACCCAGATCGCACAGCTCGAGACGCTCCTGGCTAGTCCCGATCCGACGATGTCGCTCGAAACCCCCGCAATCATCCCCGATTCGCAGGTCTCGCCCAAGCCCGCGCTGACGATCCTCGGCGGTGTGCTGGCCGGTCTCGTTCTGGGCGTGGCGCTGGCATTCGCGCTGCGACTACTCGACCCCCGCCTCCGTCGCGAGGAACAGCTCGGGCAACTGTTCCGCCTGCCCGTGCTTGCCCGGATCCCCAGCGAGCCGACGCGATCGCTGCAACCGCTGCGGCGCGAGCAACTCACAGCTGGGGGGGTCGAGGCGTACCGGACTCTGCGTGCCCGGCTCACCTCGGGCGCGAGCACCGATCAGCCGCGCTCGATCATGATCACCGGGCCCTCGGCGAGCGGCGGAAAGACGACCACGGCGATCAACCTCGCAACATCGCTTGCCGCGGCCGCCAACAGCGTGATCCTGATCGAGGCCGATGTCCGGCGGCCCTCCATCGGTAAGGCCCTCGGAGTCGAAGCCGAGCAGGGACTGGTGAGTGTTCTGTTTGAGGAGACGCCGCTCGCGGAAGCGCTTACGACCAGTGGTCAGGAGCTTGGACACATGAAACTGCTGCTTGCCGACGTGACCGGACCTGTCGCCGCCGAGCTCGTTTCGTTGCCGGTAATGCGAAGGCTGGTCGACGATGCCAAGCAGCTGGCCGACTACGTGATCGTCGACTCACCGCCGATGACCGAGGTCGTGGATGCGCTGCCGCTCGCCGTTGACACAGATGAGGTCGTGATAGTCGTCCGGCTCGGCAGGAGCCTGTTGCGTCAGACCAAGGAGCTTGGAGAGCTTCTGGCCGGAGTCGGCGTAACCCCCGCCGGAGTCGTAATCGTGGGAGTGGCGCGCAGCGGCGAGCAGTATTACTACACCCGTGACGGGTCCGGGCAGGAACCGCGCGACCGGACCGCCAAGCGCGACAGCGAGCCGGACCGAGCCACCGGCACTCGAGGCGCAACTCCACCAAGCACCCGAAGCGCAAGCCGCTCCGCCTGAGGCTCAAGGGCGCCGAGTGGCCTGTCGCGGGCCCCGCGCCCGACGCCGTGACCGCGCGACATGGCGCCAGTTTGCCGGGGCGACGCGTTCGGCTCCTATCAACACGAAGCCGGCCGGGGTCAGGCCGGCGCGAGTCAGGGTTGAGCGCAGGCCCGCCAGCGCCGCTCTGCTTGTGTGGCCAAATCGCACGACGATCACGAACTCATCCACCTCATCGAGCAGCGAAAGGGAATCGCTGACCTCCCCAAGCGCCGCGGTATCAACGATCGCACAGTCGGCATACCGCCTCGCCGCCGCCACCACCCCGGGGCCACCAGAACTGATTCGCTCGATTACCCGGGCATTGTCGATCGCGGGCGCCACAACCGCGGTAAGCCCAGGCTCATCAGGCACGGCGGTGACCGCCGCGGACAGGTCCGAGCCGTGACCGAGGACGGTGCTGAGATCATGGCTGGGCTCGATCCCGAGGCGCGTGGCCAACTCGGGCGCGCGTACGTCCATCTCAACTATCAAGGCCGTCGATTCGGCGGCCGCCAGGGCGTCCCCGAGACCGATCGCAACCGTTGTTTTCCCGTCCCCGGTCGTGGCGCTCACGATGCCCACTGCGCCGGGGCGCTCCGGTCGCCTTGTCCGCGAGCCTCGGGTCCGAAGCTCGAGCTGGCCACGTAGCGTCCGAAAGGCCTCTCGGTAGCCCGGTGGCGGCGGAGACTGCCTCGACCAAGGCGCATTCGAGGCCAGTCGCGGGACTCGAGCCAACACCGGAAGCGGGTAGATGACGCGTAGCTGCTCCTCGTCCTCGATCGGCCCGGGAACCAGCAGCTCGATCACCACCACGGTGGTGGCCGCGATCGCGACGCCGGCAACCAGAGCCAGCAACAGAACGAGGCGCGCCTCGGCGCCCGACGGCGACGGCGGTGGGCTGGCTTCCGTGGAGATCGAGATCGTCGGGTCGGCGCCATTGCGGATCGTGTTTAGATCCGCGATCCGCGCCTGGAGCTGCTGTGCTCGCAGGCTGGCGGGATCGGACAAGCGATCGAGTTCCGAGGTTGCTCGGTCGATCGCGGCAGCCACAAGCGGCTTCAGGCTTTCGCGCCGAACCTCGATCACCGCGTCCCCATACGCGTTGGCGATCCGCGCAGCCTGGTCCGGATCGGCCGCGTGTGCCTCGACCGCGACGAGGTTCTCGGTCTCGCTCGGCACGATCTCCGTCGCTGCATCCACCGCACGCGGGCTGAGCTCACCGTCCAGCCGCTCCGAGGCTCGACGGACCACGTCTTGCGAGGTTACGAGCGCGGCCGCGGTGTTAACCGCACGCGCGGGGTCCGCGCCTGCTGTGCGAATCAGGGGAAGGGTGACCAGCGATTGGTCCGTATCGGGTACCGGTGTGACCAGGAGCTCGGCCGTCGCCTCGTAGACCGGCGAGCGGACCGCGAGCCACACCGCGCTCCCGAAAAGCGCCGCCGCGACGATCGCGATGAACAGTCCGCGGTGCGCTCGGATCGCTCGCGCGAACCCGGCAATCGGAACCGCGGTCGCCTCGCTCGCGTCCGAGCGCTCCACCTGCTCGTCGATGCTCAACTCAGGTTCCATCGGCGCTCCTCGCCACCGCGATCGTCATCAATACCGGGCCCAGCGCGAACAGGATCCAGAGCCGTTTGTCGTAGCCATTTGAAAGGAACAGCGAAGCGGTGAGAGCACCGATCTGAGCAACGAGGATCGCGCGGGCCAGAGCCGCAAGCGCGAGCTCGCCCAATTCCTCGAACCGCTTGCCCGCCTTCCATGTAGCAGCGAGGATGCTCCCCATGAAGACGAGCAGGAATCCCAGCCCGATGACCCCGGTCTCCGCGAGCTGCTGCAAGTAGACGTTGTGGACCACGCGGGGAGTGTCCACGATCAGCTCGACGTTCTCGAGCCGACCTGGCTCGAGCACGTACTGAGCGGATTCGGCGCGGAAGTTGTTAATCCCGACCCCGACGGCGAGGTTGTCCTCGCTCATCCTCAACGCCACGTCCCAAAGGTCCACTCGCCCCGTGCCACTCTCAAACTCCTTCAGGCGCTCGAGTGCATCCGGCGAGCTGGTGACGAACCAGGCGCCGGCGACGGCAACCAGGACGACGACGAGGGTACCGATTCTCAGGCGCTGCCCCCGCGCGAGGGCGATCGCGATGACGACCGTGACGAACCCGGCAACCAAGCCGCCACGCGAGCCCGTTGCGACGAGGCCAACCGCGATTACGAGCATCGCAGCGCCCAGCGCGGCTCGTGCCAGTGCGTTGCGCATCACGGCGAGGAGTCCCGCGGCAATCGCAGCGGCAGGGACGAGCCCAGCGGCCAGGTAGTTGGGATCTCCGAGCCCAATCCCCAAACGCCCGGCCTCCTGACTGGCCAGTGTCGCCTCGGTCTCGATCCCTTGCGCCATC
>CAWJUU010000008.1:0-537794 GCA_963846165.1 uncultured Solirubrobacterales bacterium | reverse complement strand
GCGTCGCGCTCAGGGGTCAGTCGATGGCATGAGCGGGACGGTGCCGTGGACCCGAGTACCGTTGCCCGGGGCTGAGGTCACCTTCAGCGCTCCCCCGAGGGCGGCAACGCGATCGCGCATATTGGTTACCCGCCGCCATTGACGGTGGCCGTCGGCGTGAAGCCGACGCCGTCATCGCGCACCTCGAAGCGAAGCTGCCCACCTGACTCTCGCACGTGGATCGCGATCGACCTGGCGCCATCGGCGTGCTTGTCGGCATTCTGGAGCGCCTCCAGACAGCAGAAGTAGATGGCGCTCTCGGTTTCGGGCGAATAGCGGCCGACGCCGTCGCAATCAACCGTGGCGGGCACCGCGGACCGCCGCCCCGCCGCGACCAGCGCCTCGCCGAGCCCGGCATCGACGAGGAGTGGCGGGTAGATGCCGCGCGCCAGGTGCGGATTTCCTCGAGGACGTCCGTCAACCGAGTTCCTGCGCCACGGAGCTGCTCGGCCGCCCCCTCGGGTCCGACTCGATCGTCTCGGCAATCAGCTCGAGTTTGATTCGAAGCGTGACCAGCTGCTGCTGCGCGCCGTCGTGCAGGTCGCGCTCTATTCGCCGGCGCTCACCGTCGGCAGCCGCGGAGATCCTGGCGCGCGAGGCCGCCACCTGCTCCAGGGACGAGTCCAGTGCGGTGGAGAGTCGCTCGTACTCGGGTGAGGCAATCGCGCAGGAGGCGATCGCCTCGAGGAACCTTGTCTGTCCGTGGAGCATCTCCTCGTGGACGACCGCGACCTTGTTCTCACCGGACTGGTACTCGGCGATCACCCGTGACGAGCCCGGTCCGGGCAGTTGCGCGATGGGCCCGGCGCCATCCGCCCACCGATCCGACCCCCCCGCGGAGGCCGGAATCCGGTAGAGGACCCGGACCGACCCACCGAGCCCTGAATCGGAGAGCAGCGATTCCAGGCCCTCCGGGCCGAGGTCGGGACGGAGGCCGGCCGTGACCTGCTCGAGCGTCCTCGCCTCCACCAGGCGCCAGTAGACCAGCCCGCCCAGGAAGGCGATCGACATCGCCGGGATCCCGAACCCCGCCATCCAGCCGACAACCTCGGTGAAGGCCGCGTCCGGATAATTGCTCGCCGCGAGCTGGTAGACGGCCACCGCGCCCAGCCGGACTATCGCCGTCGCCAACACGGGAACGAGCACCGGTCTCATCAGCGGCGTCGCGCGCCCGATTCGAAGCGCCAGGATCGAGAGGGCCGCGGTGAACAGGAGAATCGCCAGGACGTCGCGCAGGTCTTCGACCTCGCCGAGGAACGCGGGCTCCGAGCCGGTGAGCATGAACGCATTGGTCGGGCAACCGGCGGTGCACGTCGTCAGCGGGAACGGCAGGACGAACTGCTCGCTGATGAGAGCCGTGGGAAGGTAGAGCGTGATCACCAGTAGGCAGGCGGCCAGAACCACAGCCCGGTCCGCCCGTCTTCCCAGCCGACCCGTCGGGTAGGCGAGCATCGTGTAGAGCAGCGCCACCTCGGCGACCCAGAGCGACACCCTCCCGAGGCTGTAGATGACGTCGTTGTCGGATGCCGACAACGACGTCAGGCCCCAGAGGAAGCCCGTCGCAACGAGCAGGGCACCAAAGCGATTATTCGGCTCTCGCCCCCACGCGTAGATGCCGACCCCGACCGGGACCGCGGTCAGCATCACCGAACAGACCGCGATGGTGACCCGGTCGGTGGCGCTTTGATTGGAGAGGGCGATCGCAGCGGATGCCGAAGAGAGTGCGGCGCCGGCGAGCGCCAGCCCTACCAGCTTCAGTCGCAGGCCACCACGCACGCGAACTGCGCGGTTCTCCTCGGTCTCTGCTGTCGCGTCCTCCATGACAGCTCGAACCAGGGTCGCACAAAGGACAGGTTCAGGAGGCCGAACGTCTGCCGTGCTCGGCCCATATGCGGCGAATGGTCCCGGGTCCGAGATCCTGCTTTCTCAGCACCTCAGCCGCGCCACAAGTGCGTGCCGCGGCCGGCAACTCGGTCGGGTCGGCGGTGGAGATCAGGACGACGACGATCTCGGGGTGGCGGACGCTCAGCCTTCGGCTCGCCTCGATCCCGCTCATCCCCGGCATGTGGACGTCGATCAGGACGAGGTCAGGGTCGACGGTGTCGGCGGCCACCATCGCGTCTGCACCCGAGATGACCTCTCCGACGGCCTCGAACTCCGCCATGCCGTGGATCATTTCGTGGGCCACCTCGAGGAACGGTCCGTGGTCGTCGACCGTCAGCACCCTGACCGAGCCGCTGCCCGTTGCCCGAACGCCGTTCATTTCCGAAAGGATCTAGTGCACTCGCGGCGACGGCAAGGGTGTAGGCACGAATCCGCCCGGGGTGTCTGTCTCCGTCCCCGGTCTCGGTCAGCCCGCTGCGGGGTTCGGGCTCTCCGTCAGGAACAGCAGCGCGGCCTTCACCCGCTTGCTGACTTCCGCCGAATCCGCGGCGTGGGTCAACCCGACCTTGAGGAAGATCGCGTTGATGTGCTTCTCGACCGCGCGCTTGGTCAGCACCAGGTCCTCAGCTATCGCCGCGTTGCTCTTTCCCTCGGCGATCGCGGCCAGCACTTCGAGCTCACGCGGGGTGAGCTCGGAGATCGGCGAATGCTCGGCCCGTGTCTGTGCGTGAATCAGGATCTCGACGACCTTCGGGTCGACTACCGACCTGCCCGTCGCCGTGGCCTCGATCGCGTCGAGGAGATCGGCGCGGTTGTGGACCCGGTCCTTCAGCAGGTATGCCCTGCCTTCTGAGCCGGAATCGAACAGGCGCAGCGCGTAGCTGGGATCCGAGTACTGGCTGAGGATCACAACTCCGATCCGCGGGTGCGTCTCGCGCAGCCTCGCGGCGACCTCGATCCCCTCGTCGGTCGAGGTCGGCGGCATCCGGACGTCGGTTAGGACCACGTCGGGCTCCCGCGCGTCGATCTCGGAGAGCAGCGAATCCTTGTCCGCGCACAAAGCTTCGACCACGACCCCGTCGCACCCGGCGAGGATCTCCTCGATGCCCTCGCGGACGATGTAGCTGTCGTCGGCGACGATGACCCGAATCGGCACGCGACAAGGATATGCCCGGCCCGAGACCTAAGGGTGTGCGCGCATCCGTATGAGGTGTCGTGCGAGCCGCCTTGCCCGGAGACCTTCGTGGCCGCGAGATTGAGTCGGGTGCTACGCGACGGTCGCGTCATCGTCCAATCGGGCTCGAATGGGCTCTGCCTCCAAGAAGGGAGTTCTCATGTGGTTGTGGATAGGCCTGGGCGTTCTGTACTTCATCCTGCTCGTCACGCTCGGACTCGCGACGGTGCGGAAGGGTCATTGGGTGCTGTTCATCCTGGGGATCTTCCTGCCGCTGTTCTGGGTGATCGGCGCGTTGATGGGCCCGACCGGAGCCGCCACCCGACCGGGGCCCGTCGGGTCCAGTCAGGACCCCTGATCGCGAATGCTCCGGCTCTCGCGGTCGGGTTCGACGGGGCTGAGCCATGACATCCTGGGAATCCGCGGACCATGGGTTGGCGACCGTGGGTCGGCCTGATTGCGCCTAGGAATGCCGAGCCCAGCCTCGGCGGTGACCGGTCAGGGAGGCGTTCGCTGCCGAGCCTTGCACTGCGCTCAGGCGCGCGAACCGCGGAGCCGCTTGCTCGTGCGACCAGGATCGATTGTGCGGTCGAGGTGGTGGCCGAGGAGACGATCGTGCGTGCCGTCGAGAGCGAAGCGGTCGAGCGGGCGCTGGACCGGATTTTCGCCGGTCCGCTGATCGAGGAGGCCGTCGAGAGGGCAGTCTCGAGCCCGAACGTCGAGCGGGCTCCGCGAAACTCTCGACAGCGAGATGGTCGACCGCATTTGGGAGCAGCTGCTGGCCAGTGATGAGATCCAGCAGCTCTTCGAGCACATCGGCGAGGCCCCCGAGCTGCGGGCCGCGATCGCGTCCCAGGGGACGGGCCTGCTCCAAGATCTCGGTGTCGGGGCTCGGCGCCTTGCGCGTCGAGCCGACGACCTCGCCGAGTCCGTTATCCGGCGAGTGCTCAGGCGCGCCCCTCGCAGCAAGGCGAGCGCTCACGCCGGATTGATCAGTCGCACGCTCGCGTTCGTGCTGGACGCTTCGATAATCAACGTCGGCTTCCTCGCCCTTTCCGGGCTCATCGCCTTCCTCGTTACGACCTTCACCGATGTCGGAGAGGTGAGCACCGGGGTCCTCCTGGCCTGCACCGGGCTGTGGCTGGCCGCCGGAGCGCTGTACCTCGTCTGCTTCTGGGCGCTCGCGGGTCAAACCCCGGGGATGCGCTTGATCGGACTTCGACTCGAGTCGCCGAATGGGTGGCGGGTCGGCCTGAAGCACGCGCTGCGAAGGCTCCTGGGCACCGTCGTGGCGGTCGTCCCCCTGGGCCGGGGTCTATTGGCCGTTGCGACCAATCCCGGTCGACGCGGCTGACAGGACCGGATCGCAGACCGATGTCGTCTACGCGGCCGGCAGCCTCGGCTGACCCGCTCGCTCACGGCATGGCAATCACGAAGGAAGGCCGCATGCGGGTACCACCACCGGGGGCAGGCAGGCACCGTTGCGGTGGCCGGCGTGCCGGAAGACACTGGGCACGATGTTTGACCCGATCCCGCCAAGGGCCGCCCGGTGAGCCCGGCCGACGCGAAGACGAAGAAGACCGGCCGCCGCGCCCTGCCGCTGATCCTGATCGTGCTCGCGACGATCATCGGCATCGTCTCGGTCTTCGCGCTGTGGGCCAAGCGCCAGCTGCTCGAGACCGAGACCTGGACCACGACCAGCGAGCAGCTGATCCAAGACGCCGACATCCAGGCCTCTCTCAACACCTTCATCGTCACCGCGATCTTCGACAACGTCGACGTCGAGGCAGAGCTCGCCGATCGGCTTCCCCCGCAGCTCGCGCCGCTCGCCGCCCCGATCTCGGGAGCGCTTCGCAGCGGCGCCGACGAGGTCGTCGCCAAGGCGCTCTCCGAGCCAAAGGTCCAACAGCTCTTCGTCGACGCGAGCGCAGCGGCGCAGAGCAAGCTGATCGCGCTGATCGACGACGAGGGCGAGTTCGTGGCGACCACCGGCGGGGTGGTGACGCTCGACCTCACCTCGGTACTGGAGTCGGTGACCGCGCAGCTCGGGCTGCCCGACGTTGCCTCCAAGCTGCCGCCCGAGGCGAGCTCGATCGAGATCATGAAGTCCGATCGAGCTCGACGCCGCCCAGAAGGGCCTCAACCTGCTGCAGAAGATCGGCTACGTGCTCACCGCGCTCGTCCTGCTGCTCTACGCGGTCGCGATCGCGATCGCCGGCGATCGCCGGCGCCAGACCCTGCGCGCGGTCGGGATCTCCTTCATCTTCGTCGGCGTCGTCGTCCTCTTTGCCCGCGGTGCGGCCGGCAACCTCGTCGTCGGCTCGCTGAGCGAGGTCGCCTCCTCCGATGCGGCGGTCAGCTCCGTCTATCACATCGGCAGCTCGCTGATCCTCGAGACGGGCCAGTCGATCGTCCTCTACGGGATCGTGATCGTGGCGGCCGCCTGGCTCGCGGGCCCGACCCGCTGGGCGACCTCGATCCGTCGCTGGCTCACCCCCTACCTGCGCCAGCCGGCCTACGCCTACGGCGGGCTCGCGGCGCTGCTGCTGTTGGTGTTCTGGTGGGACCCGGTGATCGCCACCCACCGGATCGTCCCCTCGCTGCTTTTGATCGCCTTCGCGGCGCTCGGGACCGAGATGCTGCGCCGCCAGGTGATCCGCGAGGCGAGCGAGCCGCGCGTCGCGACCGCCGGCGCGCCCTCCGTCGCGGCCGGCGGCGACCCCCGCGTCGGCGAGATCGAGCGGTTGGCCGGGCTTCGCGACTCGGGTGCGCTCACCGAGGACGAGTTCGCGGCGGAGAAGGCGCGGGTCCTGGGACCCGCGGGTACTTCTCAATGACCTGTTCGCCCCCGGGCTTCCAGGCAGCCACGGCAACGTCGGGACCCAGATCGTCCGAACCGACATCGGTCGCACTCGAGCGGCCGAATGAAGAAAGGAGCCTCAAATGAGAGGCGCAGGTCGAGTCGTTTTCGCAGCAATCATGCTGCTCATCGTCGGATTCCTCAACGTGATCTACGGCATCGGCGCCTTGGATAACGCGAACTACTTCGCCAACGACACCAGGTTCGTCCTCACCAACCTGAACACCCTCGGCTGGGTGCTGATCATTCTCGGAATCGTGCAGCTCACCGCCGGCTTCTCACTCATGTCCGGCAACGCCTATGGCCGCGTGCTCGGCATCATCGGCGGCAGCATCGGCGCGATCGGGGCACTGTTCTCGATCGGCGGCGCCAACCCATGGTGGTCGCTGGTGATCTTCGCGCTTTGCATCTACATCGTCCACGGGATCATCGTCTTCGGAGAAGACGACGAGCGAGCCGCAGCCTGAGCTGATGGTCGCGGGGGTTCGCTGCTTGGCGGGCTCCCGCGAGATCGCCCGATCAGATCAGCCTGATGGGGCTGTGGATGACCGCCCCGATGGTGGCCTGGATGGCCTACCGCGGTCACACCACGGCTCAGAACGGCGAGATGGCCGCCTCGATGATCATCTCGACGATTCTCGCGGCCACGCTGACCTGGTCGGGCGCGATTGACACGGCCGCCGGGCTGGCGATCCAGCACGCGATCATGCTCCCGGCGATGCTCGGCGTGATGCTCTGGCGCTACGACGAGTACACGCACGTCCACCACGCCTGGTTCCAGAAGCTGCTCATGGGCCCCGCGTTCGGCGCGTTGCCAGCGCGGGGCTCTTGCTTGCGCGGCCTCGACCTAGGCGCCGAGTCCGCCGGCGCGCTGAAGCTCGCGGCTATTGGCGGCCCGGGACTAGGATGAGAAACGTCTGCCCTCGGCTACGTCCCGTGAAAGGATGGCTCACATGACGGCCGAGGAATGGACACTCGCAGCCACTGTTTTCCTCTCGGGGCTCGCATCGGGTCTCTTGGGGATGCTGAGCACGATCATGCGTCCGATGCTCGCCGCGATGGACGGCCGGGACTTCCGAAACTTCATGGGAGCGTTCCTTCGGTTCGCGGGGAAGTCCTGGGGCCGACTATACAACTATGGCTGGTCGCTCGGGATGACCATCGGGCCTGTCGTCGCGCTCGTGCTCCTCTCGGACGATCCCGGCTCCACCTCGTTCGTGCTCACCGCGATCGGCTTAATCATCGTGATCGGCGGCGTGCTGATCGTCTCCAACGCGTGGAAGACCCCGACCTACAACCTGATCTTGGCCTGGGATCCCGAGGCCTTACCCGCAGACTGGGAATCAGGACGACAGCGCTATTTCACGATCAACTGGATCCAACTGGCGGTGACCTGGGCGGCGTTTGCACTGTTCCTGTCGGCTCTGATCGCCCTCTAACCCCCTTCAGCCCCTCACGGCGCTCGAATCTCTGAGGTTGTCGCTTGGACGAGGAGCGGCTACCGCTCTTCCTCGAAGCACTGGTGGCAAGCCGTCCCCGGTCGGGTCGTCGGTCTGCTTCGGCCAGAACTCGCGGAAGCTCTCAAACGTGTTGCGGCCGACCAACAGCGCGTCAGCGGCCTCTCGGTGTTCGGTGTTCGCCGCCGTGATGTCGGACTGGTCGACGTCTTCGTTCAGCGGGTCGAACCACCCTCCGTCTTGTCGATCATCCCGTCGAGCGTGATGTTCTCCGTTACTACGAGCCTGCGCATCGACCCCCCTGTGCGTGTTGAAGCTCACTACCCCGGTTCAACCCATCGGTCCGCCGGCGAGCCTGGCATCGATCACATCCTCGGCGATCTGCCGGCTGCGGGGATATCCGGTGACAGCGTTGATGAACTGCTCACGCTCGAGCGTAAGCAGCGTTGTCGGACGGGTGGCGCGCACCGTTGCGGTCCGCGGGGTGTCGCGGATCAGGGCGATCTCGCCAAACGACTCGCCGTCGGATTCGAGCTGGTGCAAAGACCCACCCCTGAACACCGCCACCTCGCCCGAGTCGATCAAATAGAAGCGGTCACCGCCCGAGCCCTCGGTGATGATCTCGGCGCCGTGCTCGACCTCGAAAGGTTCCAGGTCCTGACAGAGACGCTCCAGCGTCGCCACCGGCAGCGGCTGGAAGATCGTGTTCCCACGCAAGAGCTCGTAGCGATGTTGGTCCACCGGAGTGCCGGTCTCGAAGGCGCGCAGCCGTGCCCACCGCAGGGCGGCGACGAGCGGCAGCAAGACACCGGCGGCGACCAGCGCGCCGCGGATGCCGAACAGCGCGATCAACACCGGCGCCACAATCGACCCAAGCGACATTGCCAGAAGCCTTGAGGTCTCGAGGAATCCGAACAGGCGCGCGAGCGTCTCGTCCGAGCCGAGTCGCTGCAGGAACGTCTTGCCCGCCACCTCGACCAGCGTGTAGCCGACCCCGATCGTCGCCAGGGCGATGTAGGCGGCCGTCGGCGTCGGCCAGGCCGCGATCAGCACCGTCGCGGCGCCGGTGATCAGGCTTCCTGCGCCGATGCCGAGCGCGAGCTTGCCACGGTCGAGCATCACGGCGAGCCCGACCCCGGCCACCAGGGCTCCGACTCCCCACGCCGCGTTCAGGTAGCCGACGCTGCTTTCCCCGAGTCCAAGCAGCTCGAGGGCGAGGACCACGACCAGCACGTCGATGAGGCCCTCGAAAAAGACGAGGACGGTGAGCGCGGTGGTCAGCAAGCGCAGGCCGGCGTCGGCGGCGATCGCCGACGCACCCGACAGTGTCTGGCGAAGTACCCGCGCCGGATGCGGTCGCTCGACGTAGTCGGGACGGGCGTCGGGGGTGAGGCGGACCAGTGCCACGGTGGCAGCGGCCGCGAGGAGTGCGGAAAACCCGAAGACCAACTCCGGTCCTCCCAAAGCCAGCAGGAGTCCGGAGCCGATCGCGGCGGCGAGGAAGCCCCCGTTGTCCATCGCGCTGAGAACGACGTTCGCCGCCGAGAGCTCCTGTGGCGTGCGCGAGTGCAGCGGGAGGAGCGCCGATTCCGCCGGAACGTACGCCGCGGTCACCATGGCGAAGGCACCCGCGGTGCAGTAGACCAACGCCGGGGCGGCGCCGGCAGCTGCCGCCACGGTCGCCGTGCCGAGCACGACCGCCGCCGAGGCGGCGCTTGCCACCAGCACCACGCGACGCGAGTAGGAGTCGCCGAACAGTCCGGCGAATGGCGCCGCGAGCGCGCCGGGCAGGAGGCGCACCAGCGCGACGACTCCGACAGCGGTCGCACCACCGATCTCGAACGCATAGACCGCGAGTGCGATCGCGAACGCCCAGGTGGCAAACGACATCGCAGCCCATGAGACCTCCAAACGCCGTAGGTCGGGATTGCGGAGGACGGCCGCGGGCGCCCTCAGGGACGCGAGCAGCACGCCGACGTCCCTGTCGAGCACGCCGAGACCCTATCCAACTGTTTGGTGGGCTCACAACTGGTCCGCCGCGAGTGCTTGAGAAGAATGGCGTGCAACCTCAAGCCGACCTTTACTTCCCGCTGCTTGTGGCCGATAGAGCCGCTCTCGCTCTCGCGTGCGAGCAGCAGTCAAACCGGCTTACGCCTACTGCTTCCGCCGCGTCCGCTTCCTCCGCTTCCGCGCACCCAACCGTGCACCGAACTCCGGACTGCGTGCGTAACTGGGAGCACCGGGGGGTTCGAGTCCCTCCTCCGGCATCCCAGACAAGCGGTTTGCACGCCGGGAGCGACGATCTGGGCGGCGCCGAGGGAGGTGCTCATCGACGGCCTCGGACTACCTCAGATGGCGACCACTTTGGGTGAGCGAAAACGGCCAACTCTCCCACCTCGTCTCAAGTGCTCGGTCTTGGCTCCGATGGGCGACAAGATGCTTTGGGCCCTGCATACGCACAGAAGGACGCACGGCAAGTACCCGGCGAACCGCGAGCCAAATGCGGCAGAGACTCGCCAGGACCCCCACCCGCGCTCGGAATCGCTGAAGTTCCGCCGCGCCGAGGCCGAAATGAGACTCGCAGGGTGGCAAGGGGGCGGCAAGGAACCACCCTGAAAAGCCGTCAAAACGGGGACGCGGAGGCCGAAAACGGCTCACCCAAGCCATAACCGGAACCAGCCGACACTCCCGAATCGGAATCATGATCCGAAGCCCGGGGTTTCGAGTCTCTTTTCCGGCATCCGAGAAAGCCCCGCAAACGCGCGGTTTTCTGATGGACAAGACGTGAGGCGAGCCGTGTGACCCAGGCGTTGACCCGGAGGCCAGTCCGCGAGGGATGGAGGGGGTAACGCATCCCGGTCTCGGTGGCGACGATCGCCGAGCGGGCCCGCGTTCCGATCGAGCGCATGGTCGCGATCGGCTGACGATCGCGGGCATCACCTGGCCGTCCTGACCTCCGTCGGCCACGCGAACCACAGCCCGACCGCTCCGGTCGCGACGACGATCGCGCTCACCGCGTAGGCGAGGTCGGCGCCGCTGAGGCCGAACAGCGCGCCGCCGAGCAGCGGGCCGACCGCATAGCCGCCGGCGTAGAGCAGGTTCTGGACGCCGTATGCGAGCCCGCGCTCGCTCGTTTCGAAAGCCTCATCGAGCCACGGGACCGCGGCCGAGATCGCGAGGCTGAAGCCGGCGCCGTAGATCGCGAGACCGATCACCGTCCCGACAACGCCGGGCGCGACCGCGAGCACGACCGCCGAGAGCGCGGTCGCGGCCAGCCCTGTGACGGCCGGCCACGCCCGCCCGCGGCGGTCTCCCCAGCGGCCGCCGAAGGGCGCGAAGACCGCGTCCACCGCGATCGAGGCCGCGAACAGCAGGCCGATCACCGAGGCCGAAAGGCCGAGCCGCTCGTCGAGATCGAGCGGCGCGACGACCTCGATCAGCCCGAGAACGAACGACGTGATCAAGATCATCGCCGCCGCCCACAAGCCGGGCCCCGTTCGGCAAGCGCGGACGATCGTCGCCATCGCGGGGGTCGTCGAACGCGGACGCGGCCGCTCGGGAGGGAGCACGATCAGGGCGACGGCGAGAAGGACGATCGCGGCGACGCATGCGATCAGGAAGGGGGCCTCGAAGGAGAGCAGATCGGCGGTCACGCCCCCCAGCGCTGGGCCGACGATCGAGCCGATCCCGGTGGCCGCCAGCGCCGCGCCGAGCGCCTGTCCCCGCTTGCCCTCAGGCGCGGTATCCGAGACCAGCGCAAGCGCAGAAATCCAGCTCGCGGCGGAGCCCGTCCCCTGAACCACTCGGGCGGCGATGAGCAGCTCGAGCGATTCGGTGGCGGCGATCAGCGCGGAACCCGCGGCCACGAGCGCCAGCCCGCCGGCGAGCAGCTTGCGCCGGCCGAGCGAGTCGGCCGCCCGCCCGAGTGGCAGCGACAGGAACGCGATCGGCACGGCGTAGGCGGCGAGCGCGATCCCGACCGCCTCGGCGCCGGCGCCTGTGCGCGCCTGGATCTCGGGCAACAGCGGGGCGACGAGCCCGAGAAGCGCCGAGTCGATCGCGACCGCGCCGATCGCGACCGCGGCGATCGCCCGGCGACCGCGCGGCGCCTCGTGCTCGGAACTCACTCCTCGGAGCTCTGCGAGCGCGCGACCGACTCCCGGACGAGCTTGCCCGCGATCAGGTTCACCGGAATCAGCGCGACCCAGCTCAACCGCGCAGCCTGCGGCGAGGCGGCGTAGGCGATCGGGATCGAGGCGAGAAAGACCGTCGCTGGGAGCAGGCTGAGGACGAGATAGCCCCTGACCTCGTCGGGCGGCCGCGGCCACGTGAGCACGCTCGACGGACCCCCATGCGGAAGACGGTCGCGTGCAGGATCGAGACGGCGGCGACGTTGACGGCCATGACCGCGCCGGGCAGCGCGAGCTCGTCGACGCTCGGATCGCCGACCGACTGGGTGCTGAACGGCAGCAGGACGATGGCGCCGATCAGGAACAGGTTGGCGGTGATGGTGGCGTAGTCGATCGCGGCGAACGAGGCGATCCTCCGGTGGTGCACGACCCAGTAGTTCGCGATCACCGCGAACGCGATCGCGAAGGCGATGAACCGGGCCCCGACGGCGTCGAAGAGCGATCCGGGGCTCGACCAGGCGCTCGGCAGGTCGTCGATGTCCAGCGTCGTCACCAGGAGGGTGAGGGCCAGCGCGTAGGTCGCGTCGACGAACCCGATCGCCCGGTCGAACTCGGAGTCGTCGTGCTCGAAGCCGCCCCCGGTGTCAAGCAGCGAATCTCCGCCTCCCACGACGCGGCGAGTCTAAACGGCACAGGGCGTGGATCGCGCTCCTGGCTGATGCTAGGAGCCGTCATCCCGAACGGCTTACCTGCGCCCCTCGTCGGAGCTCCACAGCGGTTGCGGCGGCGCCGATGAGAGCGCCTGTCGAAGCAGCTTCAGCAGCTGGTGGCGCTCTGCGGACGCCAGCCCCTGGAGGACGTCGTCCTCGACCTCCCGAGCCAAGGCCCGCCCCCGCTCCATGGTTCGGCGCCCCTTCGGCGTGATCACGACCTCGCGGGCGCGGCGGTCCTTTGGATGCGGTCGCCGCTTGGCCAGGCCGGCGCGCTCGAGCTCGTCGATCAGGGCGACCATCGTGCTCGGATCGATCCCCATCGCCGCACCGATCTCCTGCTGAATCGCCCCGTCTCGCGCCCGAAGGAAGTTGAGCACCGCGAAGAGCGCGGGCGTGAGGCCGATCGATTCGAGCGCCGCGGCGGTCCGCGTGTGCGAAGCGCGCCAGAGGCGGAAGAACAGCTGGCCGGCGAACTCGGCGGCCTCTGTGTCGGCTGGAGAGCTCGGCGACATCGTGTGATCCTTGCACATTTAATCCGTGTGTTCAATAATTTGTGCTACAAACTATATATCTGGGATTGACCCACGACTTCAGGAGTGACCATGACCGGCTCTTCCACCAGACCGATGAGTGCCGACCCCCGCTCCCGCGGTCAGCGTCGTCGCGACACCGAGCATCGGCTCACCCACGACATCGATGTCTGGGTGGCCAGTGCCTCGGCGGACGGTGCGCCGCATCTGGTGCCGTTGTCCTTCGACTGGGACGGCGAGGCGCTGCTGGTGGCGACGCCGACGGACAGCCCGACCGGCAGGAACCTCGCCGCCACCCGGGCAGTTCGGCTGGGGCTCGGCCGCACCCGCGACGTGTCCATGATCGATGGCGAGGTCGAGGTCCTCGAGATCGACGCGCTGCCGCAGCAGCGGGGTGACCGGTTCGCAGCGCGCACCGGCTTCGACCCGCGTGCGCTGGCCACGCCTTACCGCTGGTTCCGCATCTCCCCGAGCCGTATCCAGGCCTGGCGCGAGGTGAACGAGCTGCCTGGCCGCGAGCTGATGCGCGACGGCCGCTGGATGTCTGAACATATGGAGACACGATGAGCAAGGTCAGGAGGAAGGACAGGCGGTCGCCCGCGCTGCCCGTCGCCGACAGCCACGATCTGATCCACGTGCAGGGCGCGCGCGTGAACAACCTCAAGGACGTCAGCGTCGAGCTCCCAAAGCGCCGGCTGACGGTGTTCACCGGCATCTCGGGCTCCGGCAAGAGCTCGCTTGTGTTCGGGACGATCGCCGCGGAGTCGCGGCGGCTGATCAACGAGACCTACAGCGCCTTCGTGCAGGGCTTCATGCCGACGCTGGCGCGGCCCGAGGTCGATGTGCTCGACGGCCTGACGACAGCGATCATCGTCGACCAGGAGCGGATGGGCGCCGACGCCCGCTCCACGGTCGGCACCGCCACCGACGCCAACGCGATGCTGCGGATCCTCTTCAGCCGGCTCGGGAAACCGCACATCGGCCCGCCCAGCGCATTCGCCTTCAACGTCGCCTCCGTTACCGCGAGCGGCGGAATCACGATCCAGCGCGGCGACAAGACCCAGACCAAGAAGGCGACCTACAGCCGCACCGGCGGCATGTGTGAGCGTTGCGATGGCCGGGGCTCGGTCACCGACTTCGACCTCTCCGCGCTGTACGACGACAGCAAGTCGATCAACGAAGCTGCGATCACGATCCCCGGCTACAGCATGGACGGCTGGTACGGCCGCATCTTCCGCGGCTGCGGCTTCTTCGACCCGGACAAGCCGATCCGCGAGTACAACAAGAGGGAGCGGCACGACCTGCTCCACAAGGAGCCGACCAAGATCAACGTCGAAGGGATCAACCTGACGTATCAGGGTCTGATCCCGCAGATCCAGAAGTCGTTCCTCTCCAAGGACCCCGACGCCATGCAGCCGCACATCCGCGCCTTCGTGGAGCGCGCGGTGACGTTCACGACCTGCCCCGACTGCGGCGGCACCCGGCTCAGCGAGGCCGCGCGGTCCTCGAAGATCGAGAAGATCAGCATCGCCGACGCGTGCGCGATGCAGATCGACGAGCTCGCCGAGTGGGTGCGGCGCCTGGACGAGTCGTCCGTGGCGCCGCTGCTTGCGGCGCTGCAGCACACGCTCGACTCGTTCGTTGAGATCGGACTGGGCTACCTCTCGCTCGAGCGGTCGTCCGGGACGCTCTCGGGCGGCGAGGCACAGCGAACCAAGATGATCCGCCACCTCGGGTCGTCGCTCACCGACGTGACCTACGTGTTCGACGAGCCGACCATCGGCATGCACCCGCACGACGTCCAGCGGATGAACGACCTATTGCTGCAGTTGCGCGACAAGGGCAACACGGTGCTCGTCGTCGAGCACGAGCCCGAGACGATCGCGATTGCCGACCACGTCGTCGACCTCGGCCCCGGCGCCGGGACGGCGGGCGGCACGATCTGCTTCGAGGGCACTGTCGAGGGCCTACGGGCCACAGACACCATCACCGGCCGCCATCTCGACGACCGCGCCGCGCTCAAGGAGGCGGTGCGGACGCCCACCGGTGCGCTGGAGATCCGCGGCGCCGACACCCACAACCTGCAGGACGTCGACGTCGACGTGCCGCTCGGCATGCTCGTCGTGGTGACCGGGGTCGCCGGCTCGGGCAAGAGCTCGTTGATCCAGGGCTCGGTGTCCGGGCGGGACGCGGTCGTGACGGTCGACCAGACCGCGATCCGGGGCTCGCGACGCAGCAACCCGGCGACGTACACCAAGCTGCTCGACCCGATCCGCAAGGCGTTCGCAAAGGCCAACGGCGTGAAGCCTGCGCTCTTCAGCGCCAACTCCGAGGGCGCCTGCCCCAACTGCAACGGCGCCGGCGTCATCTACACCGACCTGGGCTTCATGGAGAGCATGGCGACCACCTGCGAGGAGTGCGAGGGGAAGCGGTTCCAGGCCGAGGTGCTCGAGTATGGGTTCGGCGGCAGGGACATCAGCGAGGTGCTCGCGATGTCGGTGACCGCGGCCGAGGAGTTCTTCGCCGAGGGCGAGGCGAAGATCCCGGCGGCCCACAAGGTCCTCGACCGGCTCGCCGACGTCGGTCTCGGCTACCTCAGCCTCGGCCAGCCGCTCACCACGCTTTCCGGCGGCGAGCGGCAGCGGCTCAAGCTGGCCACCCACATGGCCGGGAAGGGCGGCGTCTACGTCCTCGACGAACCCACCACCGGCCTCCATCTGGCCGACGTCGAGCAGCTGCTCGGCCTGCTCGACCGCCTCGTCGACTCCGGCAAGTCGGTGATCGTCATCGAGCACCACCAGGGGGTCATGGCCCACGCCGACTGGATCATCGACCTCGGCCCCGGCGCCGGCCACGACGGCGGCCGGATCGTCTTCGAGGGCACACCTGCCGACCTCGTCGCCGCCCGCTCCACCCTCACCGCCGAGCACCTCGCGGCCTACGTCGGCAACTGACCGAGGCCCTCGCGGACACCGTGAGACGAGTTCTCTCATCTGTTTCCGCGTAGCGACGCCCTGTATCACTACTCGCCGGTATGACCGAGAAGGGAAGCGCCCTCGCTTTGGCTCGGGCTCGGGTCGCCGCCGTGCGGGACGATCCGAGGGGCCGTCTCGAGTTGATCACATGGACCTACCATGGGCCAACGGGCCGCGCCCCCCGTCACCTGCCGTTCCGGCGGGCAGCGCTTTCCTTCATGCGCTGGCAGGAACGCCGCGGCGTGCTCAATCCGCTCGACGCCGCGCCACCCGGCAGCCCGTGGTGGCGCGCGGTCAACGAGCGCCTGCTTCGGGACGGATGCGAGTCCGTCGCCCTCGTCGGCGGCCTGGACGAAGAGCCGTCCTCGCACGCGGTGCGACTGTGGCTGCAGTTCATCGCGAAACCGATGGCGCACAACTGGTACCGCGCCCACAACGCGAGCATCGTCGGCGCCTACCTGGAGCACCGGGATCTCGCCCAAGCGGAGAGCCCGCCGGAGCGCTTCTTCATGAACGTGGCTCTCGGACGCGTTCTTTACGCGCACACGCTGGTCGCGGCACCACGGCTGGCGGTGGGGCGATTTGCCCCGCTCGGACGGCTACTCGGCGATCCGCGGCTCGGGATGACCGGCGCCTTCCTCTCACTTGGCCGCGTGCTGCCAAACCGCTATCCGCTCGATGATGAGGTCGAGATGTACGTCGCCGATGAGAACGGTCTCGGTCGGCTGCTCGACTACGCCGTGATCCTCCCACGGATGCAGCGCGTGTATGAGTGGTCGGCCGACGAGCTCGGCGAACCGCGCCTGTGTGAGCTGGTTCGTGACGGTAGTCCGATCTACGCGTGGCCGTTCGAGGAACGACACGTGTGGCACTCACCGCACATGCCACTGGTGGGGCGGGTTCTCGAGCGCGCCACCAAGCCTCGGTGAACCAGCAATTCCAGGGACGCGGGTAGGCTGAGTCAGTGGAACTCGGAGCGGCGACAACGATGCGCATCGTCTTGCGCGGCGGTCGCGTCGTGCTGATCGGGCCACTCGATCCAAACGACCGCCAGCGTTTTCTCAGCGGCCTCGGGCGAGCCAGTCCCGAGTCCATGTACAAGCGCTTCATGACCCCGCTTCCTCACCTCTCCCGCACGCAGGTCGCGTACCTGCTCGGCGTCGATCACCAGGATCACGAGGCGCTGCTCGCGATCGACGAGGAGGACGGGGAGGCGGTTGCGGTTGGACGGTTTGTCCGCTTGGAGGATTCGCCGTCGGCCGCCGAGGCCGCGGTGCTCGTGATCGACGACTGGCAGGGCCTCGGCCTTGGCAAGGCTGTCTGCCGGCTGCTCGGAGAACGCGCGCGGGAGCTTGGAATCGAGCGCTTCGAGGCGACCATGCTGAGGAACAACCGGGCGATGAAGACGGTGCTCGAGTCACTGGGAGAGATTCGGACCGTCTCCGAGGACGGGCCCACGGTGACCTTCGCGGTGAGCCTGCCCGAGCGCGGGGACGACGAGCATCTGGCCGGCGTCCTGCGAGCCGCCGATGACGGCGGCTACCAGCTGGCAGCGCCCGGGGACGCGAACCTCGACTAAGCCAGATGCCGAGTCGCCATTGCCCATTCACCGAGCTACGAGGGCAAGCGACGGATGTAGGCTCGCGCGCGTCACCGACTATTGGAGAGGTATATGAAGGTCTTTCAACGGCGACCGAGCCTCGCCCACGTGCTCGCCGCAGTGGCGCTGTTCGTGGCTCTCGGCGGCGGCGCCTAAGCCGTCAGCTCGGTCGGCAAGAATGAGGTCAAGTCGAAGCAGATCAAGGACGGCGCGGTGAAGAGCAGGGACATAGGCAACGACGCCGTCAACAGCTCCGACCTCGGGGCGGTCACGGTTCGAACGAACACGGTCGTCGTCCCGGGCGGTGGCCAAGTCTCCCAGAACGGCAACGGCGTCGGTCAGTCCATCAGCGTGAACTGCGCCACGGGAGAGCAGCTGCTCGGCGGCGGCGCCGGCTGGACCGACGTCGGCGGCACGGGAGAGGATGACGAGTTCTTCGTCGTCGACTCGCGCCCGAACGACGCGGGCACCGGGTGGGTCGCGCGAGGTTTCTCGGACTTCGACGCAGACCGCACGTTCGAGGTACGCGCGCTCTGCCTCGCACCGTAGCTCGGCGCCGCTACGTCAGGTCTGGGATCCGAGCGAGATCCAGGTCGACGCGGGCCGAGGCGCCGGGTCGAAACGGCACGCCCTCGGCCTCGAGGCGCATCCGCTGGTCGTCGCCGAGCGCGAGGGAGCCGTCGGCGCGCACGACGCGCCACCAGGGCAGGTCGGGCGCGTGCAGGGTGTTGAGGACACGGCCGGCGAGCCGGGGCGCGCCGGGCGACACGTCGCCGTAGGTCGCCACGAAGCCCTCGGGGATGGCGCGAATCGCGGCGACGATCCGGTCCTCGGTCGAGTTGGGCGGTGGTGTCGTCGTCATCGCCGCGGACGTTAGCCGCCCTTGCCCGGCGCTAGCGGCAAGATGGCAGGGCCATGCACGAAACCCAGCTGCTGATCCTTGGCCTCTGCGTCGCGATCCCGGCGCTGGGCGTGATCGCGCGCCTGCTCGGCATTCCCTACCCGATCGTGTTCGTGCTCGGCGCGATCCCGCTCGGCTATCTGCCCGGGGTCCCCCACGTCGAGCTCGACCCCGACCTCGTGCTGGTGATCTTCCTGCCGCCGCTGCTGTACGTGGCGGCTTTCTTCGCCGACCTGCGGGCGCTGCGAGCGGACTCGCGGGCGCTGTCGCTGACCTCGATCGGGCTCGTCTTGGCGACCACCTGCGCCGTCGCGGTGCTCGGCCACGAGCTGATCGGCCTGCCGTGGGCGGTGGCGTTCGCGCTCGGCGCGATCGTCTCGCCGACCGACCCGGTGGCCGCGACCGCGATCGCCCGCCAGCTCGGCGCCCCGCGCCGGCTCGTGAACCTGATCGAGGGCGAGAGCCTGGTCAACGACTCCTCGGCGCTGATCGTCTACCGGGTCGCGGTCGCCGCCGCGATCGGCGGCAGCTTCTCGCTCTTCGACGCCACCATCGATTTCGTGGTCGCGGTCGCCGGCGGCGTGGCGATCGGGCTCGTGGTCGGGGCCGCGATCACCGAGGTCAGGCGGCGGCTCGACGACATTCCCGTCGAGATCACGATCTCCATCTTCAGCGGCTTTGCCGCCTACCTGCCGGCCGAGGAGCTTGGCGTCTCGGGCGTCCTCGCGGCGGTGACGACCGGGATCTATCTCGGCTGGATGGCGCCCCAGATCTCAACGGCGCAGATGCGGATCCAGGGATTCGCCGTGTGGGAGCTGATCGTCTTCCTCCTCAACGCGCTCCTGTTCGTGCTCATCGGGCTTCAGCTCCCGACGATCCTCGACGCGGTCTCGGACATTGAGGTCGGCACGCTCGCCGGCTACGCGCTGGCGACGATCGCCGTCGTCGTCGGCACCCGCTTCGCGTGGGGGTTCACGGTGCCATACGTGATCCGGGCGATCGACCGCCGCGCGAGTCAGGTCGAGCGCCGGATGGGCGCCGCGCCGCGAGTGGCCTTCGCCTGGGCCGGGATGCGCGGCGCGGTCTCGCTCGCGGCGGCGCTCGCCCTGCCGCTGGAGACCGACGCCGGCGCGCCATTCCCGGATCGCGAGCTGGTGATCTTCCTCGCCTACTGCGTGGTCCTGTTCACGGTCGTCGTCCAGGGCCTGACGCTGCCGGCACTGATCCGGCGGCTGGGGGTGGTCGACGACGGCACCGAGGAGGAGGCCGAGGAGCACGCGGCCCGAATCGCGGCCGCCGATGCGGCGCTCGAGGCGCTCGACGGTCTCGTCGAGGAGGAGTGGACGCGCGAGGACACCGTCGAGCGGATGCGCAGCATGTACTCGTTCCGCCGCCGTCGCTTCTCCACCCTGCGCGGCGAGCTCGAAGACGAGGACGGAATCGTCGACCGGTCGCTCGCCTACCAGCGCCTGATGCACGAGGTAATCGAAGCCCAGCGAGCGGTGATCGTGCAGATGCGAAACGAGGGCCTGATCTCGGCCGACGTCATGCGACGCGTCGAGCGCGACCTCGATCTCGAAGAGACGCGGCTGGAGACCTGAGCGGCGTGGCGCTGGTCCGCGACCGCGTCTACGGCCCGTTCCTGATCGGCAATCTGGTCTCCAACTGCGGCACGTGGACCTACAACGTCGCCGCCGCCGTGGTCGTCTTCGAGCTCACCGACTCGGCGGCGGCGGTGGGAGCGGTGAGCGCGTGCCTATGGGCCGGCTCACTGCTGTTGCAGCCCTGGGCGGGCGCGCTCACCGACCGCTACGACCGCCGGCGGATGCTGATCGCGGGCCAGTCCGTGGCCCTCGTGGGCGCCCTGGCGGTGGCGGTGCCGAGCCTGATCGTCGGCGCGGGGGACCTCCCCGGCCCCTGGCCGATTTACCTCGGGTCGGTCGTGATCGGGATCGGGGTGGCGTTCTCGATCCCCTCGATGCAGGCCCTGATCCCGGCGCTGGTCGAAGAACGCGATCTCGACCAGGCGATTGCGCTCAACGGCGTCACCTTCAACCTCGCCCGGGCCATCGGTCCCGCTGTCGCCGGCGTGATCCTGCTCGAGGCCGACGCCTCGCTCGCGTTCGCGGTCAACGCCGCGAGCTTCGCGGTCTTGATCGCGGTGATGGCGACGATCAGGCCCCGTTTCGAGCGCGAGGCGCCCGCGCGTGACCGCTCGATCCGAGCCGGCCTTCGCTGGGTCCGCGCCGACCGCCGCGCGATCATCCTGCTGGCGACGATGGTCGCGATCGGCTTTGCGACCGATCCGATCAACACCCTGACCCCGCCGATGGCCGATGAGGTCGGCGGCGGCGAGGGTCTGGTGGGGCTGATGGTCAGCGGCTTCGGCGCCGGCGCCGTGATCGCCGCCTTCTTCGTCAAGCGCATCCGGGAGCTGGTCGGCCGCGAGCGAGCCGCGACCGCGGGCCTGGCGACGCTGGCGGCGGCGATCGGCGCCTTTGCCTTCAGTGAGGTTCCCGCCTACGCGGTCGCGACCCTCGTGCTCGCCGGCGCCGGCTTCATCGTCGCGATCACCTCGGTCACCACCCAGCTTCAAGAACGCGTCCCCGACCCGCTTCGGGGGCGGGTGCTGGCCCTCTGGGGCGTCGCGTTCCTCGGCACGAGGCCCTTCTCCGCCTCGATCGACGGCGCGATCGCAGACCTCGCCTCGCCGCGGGAAGCCGCGCTGGTGATGGCGGCCGCCGCGTTCGCCGCGGCGCTGGTTCAGACTCGCGAAGCCGAGCGTCCGGCGGCTCGGCGCCCGCCGGAGGTCGCGGGCACCGAATACTGACCCACGCGGGGGGCCTCCGCCCTGGTTGGCCGGTGGGCCTACTGCTCGTAGCCTTCGACGGTGTCCGGGTCGCGCACCGAGGCGTCGTCGGGATCGAGGCCGAATTCCTCCCGCGCTTTGCGCTGGCGGAGCAGGTCCCAGCACCGATCGAGCTCGGTCTTCAGCTCGGCGAGGCGGGCGTGGCGCTGATCGTCGGGCCCCTGCCCCTCGCCGGCCTCGAGCAGCGCCTGTTCTTCGGCGACCATCTCCTCGATTCGGGCGCGCAGATCGGCGTCGTCCACACAACGACCATAGCGTCCGGCGTGATCGCCGATCGATCGGACTCAGCCGTGAGGCCTCAGGTCGCCGCCACACGTGCCCGAGCTCCGGCTGCGCGAACCGCATCGGAGAGGGTGGCGATGTCATAGGCCCCGTAGTGGCGACGGCCGTTGATGAAGAAGGTGGGCGTCCCGGTGACGCCGCTGAGATCGGCGCCGTCGACGTCGTCGGCGATCCGGTTCGCTCCCCGGCGCTCCTTCAGGTACTCGGAGAAGCGGTCCTGATCGAGGCCCAGCTCCTCGGCGTATCTGACCAGGTCGGCGCCTTCGAGTGCGTCCTGATGCTGGAGGAGCTTGTCGTGCATCTCCCAGAACGCGCCCTGATCGGAGGCGGCCTCGGACGCCTCGGACGCCAGCTGCGTGTGGGGGTGGACGTCGATCAGCGGCAGGTGGCGCCAGACGTAGCGGATGTCGGCGAAGTCGCCAAGCAGCTCGCGGACGACCGGCTCGGCCCGCCCGCAATACGGACACTCGAAGTCGCCGTACTCGACCACGGTCACCGCTGCCTCGCGGGGCCCCCGGATGTGATCGCGTTCCGGATCGACCTCGTTGGCCAGGTCGGTGAGCAGCTCGGAGGTGCCCAGGAGGACACGATCGCGTCGCATCTCGGGGAGCATGTCGGTGGCGCGGAAGGTGAGCCAGGTGACCAGCGATGCACCCGCGGCGGCGGCGAGAATGCCGAGCTTTGCCTCCTCGAGCTCGGGGCCCGCGAACGCGAGGCTCGCGACCAGCAGGGCCACGGTGAAGCCAATCCCGGCGAGCGTTCCGCCGCCTGCGACGGCCGCCCATCCGACTGGCGGGCGCAACCGGCCGTGACTGAGCCGGGTGACCAGCCAAGACATACCGACGATTCCGACGGGCTTGCCGATCACGTAGCCGAACAGGATCCCGAGGGTGATCGGCGAGCCCGCGGCTCGCTCCAGAAACGCTGAGTCGATGGCGATTCCGGCATTGGCGAGCGCGAACAGCGGCACGATCACGTAGCTCGTCCACGGATGAAACATCTGCTCGAGGCGCTCGTTGGGCGAGATCGCCGACCTGAGCCCCTGCCGGGCCGAGCGCTCGAGCTCGGGCGTGGGTTGCTCGCGGAAGCGGCGGAAGCTCTCGACCGCTTGGTCGAGCCCCGACTTCGGAGCCGGGTAGGCGTAGGTGAGAAGGCCCATAGCGAGACCCAGGATCACCGGCTCGACCCCGGACTCGAGCAACGCGACCCAGACCGCGACGCCGAGGATGAGATAGAGGACGCCGGGCCGCAGGTTCAGGGCACGCACGACGAGGACCACCACGAACAGCCCGGCCGCAGCGAGCAGGGCCGAGACCGCGACGCTCTCGGTGTAGACGGTGGCGATCACGAGCAGGGCGAGGATGTCGTCGACGACGACCACCGTGAGGATGAAGGCACGCAGGCGATCTGGAGCGCGGCGCCCGAACAGTGCCAGCAGCCCGAGGGCGAAGGCGGTGTCGGTCGACATCGCGATGCCCCAGCCGCCGGCGGAGGTGTCGCCGGCGTTGAAGGCGAGGTAGATCGCGACGGCCATCGCCATCCCGCCGACCGCGGCGATCAGCGGCACGGCGAAGCGACGCCGCTCCCGCAGCTCGCCGAGATCGAACTCGCGACGGGCCTCGAGGCCGACGACGAAGAAGAAGAACGTCATCAGCCCGCTGTTGACCCAGTGGCGGAGATCGAGCTCCACCCCGGCGTCGCCGAGGTTGATCGACAGCGTCGTCTCCCAGACGCCGTCGTAGGAGGAGGGGTCGAGGTTGACCCAGGCCAGGGCTGCGAGCGTTGCCGCCAGCAGCACCGCCGCCCCTCCGGTTTCGGTGCGCAGGAACTCGCGCAGCGGCGTCGGCGCGTTGCGAACCCAGGCCGTCCGCCTCGAGAACGGTCCCTCTGCGGTGGCGGGCGTGCTCATCGCGTGGATCACTGAAGTTAGCTGGAGCCGCGGTAGGAGTACAGTGACCGGCCTGACTCCTGACTCGTCGGCTGACAGCTCGCCACGTCGAGACGCGGATTCGTCGGGCTGGCGCGTAGACCCGGCGCCCGACGGGCGCGGAGCCCCGCCCTCCGAGAAGCCGCCGATGATCCCGCGCAGCCGGCAGTTCATCGCGATCCTGCTCGGGTTGCTGCTGGTCAACCTCGTGATCGCGTTCGTCACCGGCAGCCCCGAGGAGCGCGAGCGGGTGCCCTACCAGCCGTTCTTCGTCGACCAGGTCGAGGCCGGCAACGTGGACGAGATCAGCTCGCAGGAGGGCTCGATCGAGGGTGAGCTGAAGAGCGAGGCGACGTACGACCCGCCGGGCGACGCCGAGCCGGTCACTGTGACGAGCTTTGAGACCGAGGTCCCCGCGTTCATCGATCCGGCTCAGCTCACGCGGCTGCTCGCCGAGCAGAACGTGGTCATCAACGCCGAGGCGCCGGACACGGGCCGCTCGCTGTTGGGCACCCTGCTGCTCGGCTTCCTGCCGACGATCCTGCTGGTGGGATTCTTCGTTTGGCTGTTGCGCCGCCAGATGGGGGGCGGCCGGGGCGGGGTGCTCGGTGGCTTCGGCCGCTCCACCGCCCGTCGCCACACGCCCGGCGAGCAAACGCGAGTCTCTTTCGACGACGTGGCCGGGATCGAGGAGGCCGAGAACGAGCTCGTCGAGGTGGTGGACTTCCTCAAGAACCCGCAGCGCTACACCAAGCTCGGCGCCCGAGTCCCGCGCGGCGTCCTGCTCTACGGCCCGCCCGGGACCGGCAAGACGCTGCTGGCCCGCGCGGTCGCGGGCGAGGCGGGCGCCGCCTTCTTCTCGATCTCGGCCTCGGAGTTCGTCGAGGCGATCGTCGGCGTCGGCGCGTCGCGCGTGCGCGATCTGTTCAAGCAGGCGAAGGAGGCCGCGCCGGCGATCGTGTTCATCGACGAGCTCGACGCGATCGGCCGCTCGCGCTCGGGAAACGTCGGCGGGATCAGCGGTGGCCACGACGAGCGCGAGCAGACGCTGAACCAGATCCTGACCGAGATGGACGGCTTCGAGCCGGGGACCAACGTAATCGTCCTCGGAGCGACGAACCGCCCCGAGGTCCTCGACCAGGCACTGCTTCGCCCGGGGCGCTTCGACCGGCGGATCGCCGTCCAGCCGCCCGACCGCACGGGCCGGGTCGAGATCCTGAAGATCCACACCCGCTCGGTTCCGCTGGCTCCCGACGTAGACCTCGGCCGGATCGCGGCCTCCACGCCCGGCGCCACGGGCGCCGACCTGGCGCTGATCGTGAACGAGGCGGCGCTGTTTGCCGCGCGACGCGACCACGCCGCGGTCGAGCAGCGGGACCTCACCGACGCGATCGAGAAGATCATCCTCGGCGCAGAGCGCCAGGTGCTGATGACCGACGCCGACCGCGAACGTACCGCGTACCACGAATCGGGCCACGCGCTCGTGGGCATGCTCACCCCGGGCGCCGATCCGGTGCGCAAGATCTCGATCATCCCGCGCGGCCAGGCGCTCGGCGTGACGCTCTCGACCCCGGAGAGCGACCGCTTCAACTACGCGCGCGACGAGCTCGTCGCGAAGATCAAGGTCGCGCTCGGCGGACGCGCGGCGGAGCAGGTCGTCTTCGGCGATATCACCACCGGCGCGGAGTCCGACATCCAGAACCTGACGCAGATCGCACGCGGGATGGTCGGCCGCTGGGGGATGAGCGACGCGATCGGCGCGGTCGCCGTCACCGACGGCCGCCAGGACGGCGTGCTGCTGCCGGGCGCGATGCCGGCCTCGCCCCCGACCCAGCAGCTCGTCGACGAGGAGGTCAGGCGAATCGTCGACGGCGCTGAGGACGACGTGGTCGAGCTCTTAAAGCGCGAGCGCGGCCGCCTCGACGCCCTCGCCGGCGCGCTGCTGGAGCGCGAGACGCTCGACCAGCCGGAGGCCTACGAGGTGGCCGGCGTCGAGCTGCCCAAGGCCGACGCCGGCGAGGAGGCCAAGGCCGGGGCGGTCCCGTAACCCGCGACTGTCCCTTGACAGCTTTGCGATGCTGCGCGGGCGAGGCGAGACGTCGCGGAACGCGATCGCCGCGCCAGGCACTATCGAAGGGACGCAGATGGAAGCTCAGGCGACGAATGGCGCAACCCCCGACTACAACCCGGTCGCGAGCCTCTGATGGCGACCTGCACGCATCTCGACCACGTCTTGGTGACCGAGCTGCCCGAGTCGGTCGCGGGCTGCGAGGAGTGCCTGAAGACGGGCGACCCGTGGGTTCACTTGCGGATCTGCCTCGAATGCGGCCAGGTGGGCTGTTGTGACAGCTCGCCGAACCGCCATGCCTCGAAGCACGCGCAGGAGGACGGGCATCCGCTGATCCGCTCGCTCGAGCCCGGCGAGGAGTGGTCGTTCTGCTTCATCGACGAGATCGGCATGGAGATCCCGCAGGTCCGAGGCCAGACGCGGATCCCGCCCTCACCGCTCGGCGGGTGAGCAGGGCTCGGTACTTGGCCTCAGAGCGCGGCGGGCGAGGTGTCGCCGGCCAGGCGGTCGAGCGCGGCGTGCAGCGCCTGCGAGAAGGCCGACTCCGGTCCACGTGACTCGATCAACTCCACCGACTCGCGATAGTGGCCGGCCATGCTGCTGACGGTGGTGCCGATGCGGTCCTCCACCGAGTCGCCGAAGGTCTGGATGCCGCGGCGCAAGCCGAGGATGTCGGAGAGCTTGTCGGCGGCGAAGATCGTCAGCGCGCGGCCGCCGGCCGCCGCGACCTGGTCGCGGAGCGCCAACTTGCGCTCGCTGAACGACTCGATCGTCGGGTCCTCGGTGAGCGTCATGACGAGCGCGGAGATGCTCTCTCCCATCTCGTCTCGCAAGCGTTCCTCGCTCAGGGTCCCGCGCTCAACGGCGTCGTGCAGGAGCCCGGCGGCGACGAGCTCCTCCTCGAACCCGGCCTCGTGCAGGAGGGTCCCGACCTCGGTGACGTGATCGAGGAAGGGGCGGCCATCCGAGGGCCGGTGCTGTGAGCGGTGGGCCGACTCGGCCATTGAATATGCCTGGGCCAGGAGCGGCGAGTCCTCGATCCACTCGGGTGGCTGGGCCGCCGGAGGGGCCGCCACGCTGACTGCTGCATCATTGTGGGACGAGGCAACTCCTCCAGGCTCCGAGCTCACGGGTGTAGATGTAAACAGAGATGTGAACGGGGTGTAACCACGGGGAGCTTGCAATCCGGTTCTAGAGGTCGGCCAGTCGTTGGTGGATCAGGCGAACGGCCATCGAGCCTTCGCCGACGGCCGAGGCCACCCGCTTGATCGAGCCCGAATGAACGTCGCCGACGGCGAAGATCCCCGGGCGACTCGTTTCCAGGAAGTACGGCTGGTCGCCGTTGAACTCCGCCAGGTCCGGGCGCTGAACGTCGCCGCCGGTGAGCAGGAACCCGGCGTCGTCGGTCGCCAGCTGGCCGTCGAGCCACTCGGTGTGCGGCGAGGCGCCGATGAAGACGAACAGCGCTCGGGCCCGCACCCGGGTGCGCTCGCCCGAATCGGTATCGGCGATCGTCACCGACTCCAGCTCGCGGTCGCCGCCGAGCTCGACGACCTGCGCTGCCTACGACCTCGATCGAGTCGTTGCGTTCGATCTGATCGACCAGGTAGCGCGACATCGACTTGCCAAGATCCCCGCCGCGAATCAGCAGCCGGCAGTGCGCGGCGCCGCCGGAGAGGAACATGGCCGCCTGGCCGGCCGAGTTCCCGCCGCCGACGATCACGACCGGGTCGCCGGCGCAAAGTTGCGCCTCGGCCTGGGTGGCGGCGTAGTAGACGCCGACACCTTCGAGTTCCTCCAGCCGGGCAACATCGAGGCGGCGATACTGGGCCCCGGTGGCGACGATGACGCTGCGGCCGGTCGCCGTCTCGCCATCTGAGAGCTCGATCTCGTGTCTGCCGTGCTCACTCCTCAGTCCCACCGCCGCCGCCGGCACCGCCAGGCGCGCGCCGAACTTCTGCGCCTGGACGCCGGCCCTCTGGGCCAGCTCGCTGCCCGAAACGCCGGCCGGGAAGCCGAGGTAGTTTTCGATTCGGGCCGATGTCCCGGCTTGGCCACCGGAGGCGATCGCCTCGACCCCCAGCACGTCCAATCCTTCCGAGGCGGCATAGAGCGCGGCCGCGAGCCCGGCGGGCCCCGCACCCACGACGACGACGTCGCACAGGGCCGGCGGCCTGCCCGCAGAGCCGAGTCCAATCGCGCTTCCGAGCTCGGCATTGCTCGGGTTGCGCAGGATCTCACCGCCGCTCGCGATCACGACCGGCGTCTCGTTTGGCTCAACGGCAAGGCCGCTGAGCAGGGCCTCCGCCTCGTCGTCCTCCTCGAGGTCGATCCACTGATGGGGCAAGCGGTTGCGGGCCAGGAGCTCGCGCAGGCGCCGGGACTCGGGCGAAAACCGCGAGCCGATCAGCTTGATCCCCGTGCCGACGCCGATCAGGATCGAACGCCGGGCCATGAATGCGCCCAGAATCACATCGCTGAGGGACTTGTCCTCGGCGACGATCTCGCGCAGCACATCCAGCGGAACCTCGATCACCTGGCCCCGGTCACGGACGACGCCGGTGAGATAGAGCCGCTGGCCGATCAGCAGGCCGAGCTCGCCGAGGAAGCGGTGCTGGCCCTGGATCGCAACGACCCGGTTCTCCTTGCCGTAGCCCTGAACGATCGCGATCGCTCCCGACTCGATGATGAAGAAGTCGCTGCTGTCGTCGCCCGCGGCAAACAGAACCTCGCCGGGCTCGACCGTGCGCAGGCGACCGAGCTCGCGAAATCGCGCCCGCTGATCGTCGTCGAGACGGGGGAAGGCTCCGTCACGGTCGGGCGTCTCAGGTGCTTCGGCCCCGATTCGCTGGTCTTCGCCGGTCACCGCAACTACTCGCTTGCGCCCGAGGTCGAGAGCCCCGTCCGAGTGGAGCCCGCCTGCTCGAGCGCCGCGGGAACGATCTGAGCGAGCTGGCGCCAATGGCCCTCCAGCCGCTCACCGTCGACGAAGAAGGTCGGCGTGCCGTGAGCCCCGGCCCGTTGGGCACCGGCGACGTCGGCGAGGACATGCTCTCGAAACCTGTGCTCGCGAAGCGCCGGCTCGACCTCGTCGAGGTTGAGCTCGAGTTGCTGCGCCACCGATCGCAGGTCCTCCGCCGAAAACCGCTCGCGGCCGGCCAGCAGCAGGGAATGCGCCTCCCAAAACCTCCCATTCGCCGAGGCGAGCTCCGAGAGCTCCGCGGCGAGGTCCGCTCCAGGATGAAGCTCCCAGTCGGGAAGATGGCGCCAGACCAGGCGTACGGTCTCATAGCGGTCCAGAAGCGACTTCAGTGGCCGGCTGGCGGCGAAGCAGAACGGGCAGCCGAAGTCCCCATACTCGATCAGCGTCAGTTCGGGGTCATCTGCGCCGAGGATGTGGTCGCGCTCGGCGACCGGGGGCGGCGCGCTGGCGGCCGGGGTGGTCATCGGATCCACTCAAAAGATACGAGCACCCCACTACGAGACCCGGGCCGGCTCGCTCGCTGGCCGAAGCGGCGGCCCCGACACAGCGCAGGAGAAGTCGGTCGAGACCGCCACCGGCGGCTCACCGCGGAGCTTCGGCTCGACCTCGAGCACGTCGTTGCTGATCGTCAGCCACGCGAGCACGCCCCCTGCCGTGGCAAGCGCGGCGCAGGTCACCATCGCGACCTGGAAGCCGTCCGCCATCGCCGCCGGGTCGTAGAAGGCGTCGCCGGTGAGGCCGGCGATCAGCGGCAGGACCGCCACCGCGAGCAGGCCCGCTACGCGCGAGACGGCGTTATTGATCCCCGAGGCGATGCCCGAGTGGCGGGAGTCGGCGGCTGCGAGCACGGTAGCCGTGACCGGTGCCACGACCAGCGTCAGCCCGAGGCCGAAGACGATCACCCCTGGCAGCACGCTCGAGACGTAGCTGTCGCCGGGGTCGATCCGCGTCAGCAGCAGTAGCCCGGCGGCGATCACGAGCGGGCCAGCCGTGAGCGGGATCCTCGGACCGATCCGCTGGGCGAGGGCGCCCGAACGAGCCGAGAACAACAGCATCAGCATCGTCACCGGCAGCGACGCCGCGCCCGCGGCGATCGCCGAGTAGCCGAGCGCGATCTGCAGGAAGGCGACGAAGAGGAAGAAGAAGCCGCCGAGGGCGGCATAGACGGCGAAGGTGACCAGGTTGGCGGCGCTGAACTGGCGCGAGGAGAAGATGCTCAGCGGCATCATCGGGTTCGGGCTGCGCCGCTCGACGACCAGGAAGGCGATCAGGGCCGCGAGACCCCCGGCGCCGGTGAGCACGATCACCGGCGAGCCGCCCTGTCCCGGGCCCTCGATCAGCGCATAGGTGGTCCCGGCGAGGCCGAGCGCCGCCAACACCACGCCGGGGTAGTCGAGGCGTCCGCCGGCGGTTGGATCACGCGTCTCGGGGACGTGGCGAGTCGCCATCGCGACGACGAAGATGCCGATCGGCAGGTTGATCAGGAAGATCGCTCGCCACGACACCGCGTCGACCAGGTAGCCGCCCAAGAGCGGTCCGATCGCCGCCGCCACCCCGCCCAACCCAGACCACGCGCCGATCGCGCGGGCGCGGTCACCCGGCCGAAAGCTGGACTCGATCATCGCCAGGCTGCCGGGGGTCAGGAGCGCTCCGCCGACTCCCTGGAGCAGCCGCGCGACCACGAGCATCTCGGCGTTCGGGGCGATTGCACACAACAGCGAGGCCGCGGTGAACAGGACGGTTCCAAGGGCGAAGATGCGGCGGCGCCCGTAGCGGTCGCCAAGCGATCCGCCGAGCAGGATCAGCGAGGCGAGCGTCAGCAGGTAGCCGTTGAGGATCCACTGCAGCGAGCTGGTCGAGGCGTCGAGGTCGCGGCCGATCTCGGGCAGGGCCACATTGACCACCGTCCCGTCGAGAAACGCCATGCCCGAGCCGAGGACCGCGATCGCAAGCACCCAGCGACCGGCGCCGCTCTCAAACGCAACCCCCTCAGCGAGATCCGGCTCGCCGTTCGCGGCACCCCGTCCAGCGGGCTTCATTGGCACCCGCGGTCGGGCATCCTGATGATCACCGCTGACGATTCTAGGTCTGGTTCTGAGCGTGGGGTTCTGATCCGGGTCCCCGGCGCGTCGGTCCGTCTTTGCGAGACTCTGGGCGTGCCCTGGCTAACCGCTTGCCGCCACTGAAGATCGAGGCTTCCTATCCGTCGGCTGCGGACCTGCCCGGCGAGTTTCAGCCCGGCACCCTGCGCCGTCGGGCGCTGCAGGCGATCGCCGCGCTCGCCGTTCTGGTTGCGGTCGTGCTGCTCGCACCCGGGCTCGGTCAGGTTCGAGACAGCCTCGCGGGCGCGAGCCCCGGATGGCTGGCGCTGGCGGCCCTCTTCGAGGGCCTCTCCTTCGCCTCTTACATAGTCATGTTCGGGCCGATCTTCTGCACCGGGCTGAGCTGGCGGCGGTGCTGGCAGATCGGCGGCTCGGAGCTGGCAATGGGTTCGCTGATTCCGGCCAGCGGTGCCGGCGGGCTGGCGCTCGGCGCCTGGGTGCTGCACCGCGGCGGCATGGACGGCGAGCGGATCGGGCGTCGCTCGGTCGCCTTCTTTCTGATCAAGAGCGGAGTCAACTTCGTCGCCGTCGCGGTGCTTGGGACGGTGATGGCGCTCGGCCTGGTCGGGCCGGAGCTGTCGCTTTGGCTGACCGCCTTCCCGGCGGCCGTGGCGACGCTGGCGCTCGGCGCGGTGGTCGCGATTCCCCGCCTCGGCCCGGGCCGCGCCCCCGGCCCGCAGGCCTCGCGCCCGCGCCGCGCGGCCAGCGCGGCGCGGCGGGCGTTGATCGACGGCACCGCCGAGGCACTGCTGATCCTGCGCTCGGGAAACCGCCGCGTGCTGGCGGGGTCGTTCGGCTACTGGGCCTTCGACAACGCGGTGCTCTGGGCGACCTTCCACGCCTTCGGCCTCTCCCCCCCGCTGACCATCATCCTGATCGGCTATCTGATCGGCCAGCTCGGTGGACTGCTGCCGATCCCGGGCGGAATCGGCGGCATCGATGGCGGCCTGATCGGGACCCTGATCGTCTACGGCACACCGGCCGCGGGCACCGCCGCTGCGGTCCTCGGCTACCGGGTGATCCTGTTCTGGCTGCCCCTGATCGTCGGCGGCATCGCCTTCGCCGCGCTGCGTCGCGACATGCCGGGCGGCTATGAGTTCGCCTCGTGCACGCACGCGATCGCCGCGCAGACCGCCTGACATCCCTGACTCGGGGTTGCCAATGCTCACCGGTGCTAGAACCAGCCAATGCCCGACGCTGTGATCTTCGATCTCGACGGGGTGCTGCTCGACTCCGAGCAGCGCTGGAACGAGGCCAAGGAGGCTCTCGTGCGCGAGGCCGGCGGGCGCTGGCGCGAGGAGGCGCCGCACGTGATGATGGGGATGAGCTCGCTCGAGTGGTCGCAGTACCTGCGCGACGAGCTTGGCGTGCCGATGGAGCGCGACGAGATCAACCGCGAGGTGGTGCGCCGCATGCACGAGAGCTACGCCCGCGACCTGCCGCTGCTCCCCGGCGCACAGGACGCCGTCCGGGCACTGTCCGAGCGCTGGCCTCTGGGCCTCGCTTCATCCTCGAATCGCGAGATCATCGATCGCTTCCTCGACCTCGCCGGCCTCGATGGTGCCTTCCGGGCCACGGTCTCCTCGGAGGAGGTGGCGCGCGGCAAGCCGGCGCCCGACGTCTACCTGGAGGCCGCTCGGCTCCTGGGCGCGAGGCCCGAGCGCTGCGTTGCGGTCGAGGACTCGAGCAACGGCCTGCGCGCCGCGGCGGCGGCCGGGATGCCGGTGATCGCAGTCCCGAACCCGCACTACCCGCCTGACGGCGACGCGCTGGCGCTCGCCGCGGCCACTGTCCCGACCCCCGGCGATGTGACCCCGGAGCTGGTCGAGCGCGTCGCTGCGCCCAGCGGATGAGCGCTCCCTGAGCCGGTCATCAACCCCGGTCCGCGTCTAGTTGTGATCGATCGGCACGTGCCAGCGGCGCGGAGCGATGAGCTCGCCGGCCGCCGCCGGCCCCCAGGAGCCCGGCTCGTAGACCTGTACGAGTGACGGGTCCGCGAGCACCGGCTCCGAGATCTCCCAGGTGCGCTCGATCGCATCCGAGGTCGTAAACAGGGTGCGATCGCCGACCATCACGTCGTGGATCAGGCGCTGGTAGGGCTCCAGTGCCTGCTCGGCCCCCCCGAAGGCGGTGGCGTAGCTGAAGTTCATGTGCGCCTCGCCCAGGTTCATCGTCGGCCCCGGGACCTTGGCCAGGAAGCTGGCCGAGATGCTGCCGGGGTCACCGAGCTCGAAAGTCAGGTGATCGAACCCGAACGCCTCGGCCTGGTGACGACAGTCGTATGGGAACATGCGGCGCGGAGGCTGGGCGTAGGCAATCGTCAGCAGATGGTGACTCTCGGCCAGGTGCTTGCCCGTTCGCAGATAGAAGGGAACACCGCTCCAGCGCCAGTTGTCGACGAAGGCCCGGAGCGCGACGAACGTCTCGGTTTCGGAGTCCGGCGCCACACCGTCCTCGTCGCGGTAACCGAGGTACTGACCACGGACGACGTCGTCGGGTCGCAACGCGGGCATCGAGTCGAAGACCTTGACCCGCTCGGCCATCAGCGCCTTTGGCTCGAGCGAGGTCGGAGGCTCCATGGCGACGAAGCCCAGCACCTGGAAGAGGTGAGTCACGACCATGTCGCGGAACGCGCCCGTGTGCTCGTAGAACCCGGCCCGGGTGCCGATCGGAAGCGTCTCGGGGACGTCGATCTGCACGTGGTCGATGTGGTCGCGATTCCAGACCGGCTCGAACATTCCGTTCGCAAACCGCAATGCGAGCAGGTTCTGGACCGCCTCACGGCCCAGGTAGTGATCGATACGGAAGACCTGCGACTCGTCGAACACCGCGAGCACCGCTTCATCGAGCCGCCGGGATGAGGTCAGATCGGTGCCGAACGGCTTCTCGAGGATGATCCGGGCCCGCTCACTGAGGCCGAGCCGGCCAAGCTCGGTCACGATCCCGGCCGCCGCGGTCGGCGGCACCGAGAGGTAGTGAAGGAGCGAAGGGTCGCCACCGAGCTCGGCCTTGGAACGTGCCACCGCCTGCCCCAGCGCTGCAAAGCCCTCGCGGATCGCGGCGAAGGAGAGCGAGGCGGCAAAGCGCTCCCACGAGTCGCCATCGGGCCGGTGGCCGAACTCGCTGATCGAATCCCTTGCCAGCCGGCGAAAGTCCTGCTCGGAAAGCTCGCTGCGAGCGGCACCGATGATCCGAAAGCGCTCCGGCGCAAGCCCCGCCTCGGCGAGCCCGTACAAGCCCGGCAGGAGCTTGCGCCGGGCAAGGTCCCCGGAGGCGCCGAAGAGGACGATCACGTGGTCATCCGGAATCGCATACGCCGAGCCTGTGGCCGCATCCCGCTCGGCGGTCGGTCGGTTTTCCAGCAGCCCGCTCACTGGGGTCCAGTCGAGGTCTATCACCTCGTGCGCTTTCACACCGCCCTCCTGCGCTCCTACTCCGGATCGGGCTGCTGGTCGCCGAAGATTCGCCCCGAAACCACCTCCGCCCCGGCCCGGCCGCTGCGGAGAGCTGCGAAGGCAAAGGACACCGGATCCACCGCCAGACCCGCGCGAACGACCCCGGGGGGAGTGGCATCGCTGACCAAGCGCGAGCCACAAGCTCGGCGTCGGCTCACGGGTTGAGGTCGCGAGGGTCGTCGAGCGCGCCGATCGGAGCGCCGGCGCGTAGGGCAGCTGGCTCCCTGCTTGCCGAGTTCGAGGCCAAGTTACGCGCGCTCGCGACTGGGTGCATCCTTAGGGGGTCCCCTGATTCGAGCCCGCGCCGCCGCCCGTAGGTTGGCTTCATGAACACCAACGACACCAACAAACTTCGGCACACGATGGAGGAGACCAACACGCGAGAGCCCGCGCTCGTTTCGGGGCACGCGCTGCCGCCCGGTCTCAGCCCCTTCCCGCCGATCGCCGACTACGCCTTCCTTTCGGATTGCAACACCACGGCGCTGGTCGCACCAAGCGGGAACGTGGAGTGGCTGTGCCTTCCCCGTATGGACTCGCCTAGCGTCTTCGGCGCGATCCTCGATCGCGACGCCGGCGGCTTCCGGCTCGGCCCGGCCGACGCGAAGGTGCCCGCGGCACGCCGCTACCTGCCGGGGACGATGGTGGTCGAGACCAGCTGGGTGGTCGACGGCGGTGGTTGGCTGATCGTCCGCGACGCCCTGTTGATCGGCCCGTGGTACCACGAGGACGAGCGCCTGGACGCGCACCGGCGGACCCCGACCGACTACGCGGCCGAGCACATGCTGCTGCGCACGATGCGCTGTGTCAACGGCGAGGTGCAGGTGGTCATCGACTGCAACCCGATGTTCGACTACGGCCGCGTGCCGGCGAACTGGGAGTACGCCGGGAACGGCTATCACGAGGTGGTCGCGGCGAGCGACGACGCCGACGTCGATCTGCGCCTGACGAGCGACCTGCGGCTCGGGATCGAGGGCTCGCACGCCACCGCGCGCCATCTGATGAAGGAGGGTGAGCTCGCCTTCTGCGCCGTGTCCTGGCAGCACGAACCGCCGCGCGACTACGCCGACGCCTACGCGCGCCAGGTCTGGACCGCGCACCACTGGCAGCGGTGGCTCGACCACGGCGAGTTTCCCGACCATCCCTGGCGCACGCACCTGCAGCGCTCGGCGCTCACGCTCAAGGGCCTCACCCACCAGCGGACCGGCGCGCTTGCCGCCGCGGCCACGACGTCGCTCCCGGAGACCCCCGGAGGCGAGCGCAACTGGGACTACCGCTACTCGTGGATGCGCGACTCGACCTTCGCGCTCTGGGCCTTCAACACGCTCGGCTTCGAGTGGGAGGCGAACGACTTCTTCCTCTTCGTCACCGACGTCGCCGGCGGGGACGGGGAGCTGCAGATCATGTACGGGATCGACGGCGAGCGCCGCCTCGACGAGCGAATCCTCGACCACCTGAACGGCTACGAGGGCGCCCGACCGGTGCGGATCGGCAACGGTGCCTATGACCAGCGCCAGCACGACGTCTGGGGCGCGATCCTCGATGCCGTCGCTATCCACACCAAGTCCCGCGACCAGCTCAGGGCCGACGTCTGGCCGAAGATCGTGGCGCTGGTCGACCAGGCGATCGCGCACTGGCGCGAGCCCGACAGCGGCATCTGGGAGGTCCGCGGCGAGCCCAAGCACTTCACGTCGTCGAAGCTCTTCTGCTGGCTCGCATGTGACCGCGGGGCGCGTCTAGCGGTGCTCCGCGAAGACGACGAGCTGCGCCGTCGCTGGAGCGCGGTGGCGGACGAGATCCACGCCGACATCTGCGCCCACGGAGTCGACGAGCGCGGGGTGTTCGTGCAGCACTACGACACCGAGGCGCTCGACGCCTCGCTGCTGCAGCTGCCGCTGCTCGGCTTCCTGCCGCCCGACGACCCGCGGGTCCGCAACACGGTGCTCGCGATCGCCGACGAGCTGACCGAGGACGGGCTCGTGCTCCGCTACCGCGTCGAGGCGACCGACGACGGGCTCAGCGGCGAGGAGGGAAGCTTCCTGATCTGCTCGTTCTGGCTCGTCTCGGCGCTGGTCGAGATCGGCGAGCTCGCCCGCGCCCGCGCCCTCTGCGAGCGGTTGCTCGCATACGCGAGCCCACTCGGGCTCTTCGCCGAGGAGATCGACCCGCGCAACAGCCGCCATCTCGGCAACTTCCCGCAGGCCTTCACCCATCTGGCGCTGATCAACGCCGTGATGCGCGTGATCAACGCCGACCAGGAGCTGGCCGCGGCGATCGAGCTGCGGGCAACCGAGCTGCTTTGACGTGAGCTCTCCGCGGCAGCACGTGATTGTTCTCTTCGGCGCTGCCGGCGACCTCGCTCACCGTAAGCTGTTGCCCGGCATCCTGCGCCTCTCGAGCGCCGGGCTGATGCCCGAGTTCGAGCTCGTCGGCACCTCGCTCGAGCCGCTCGACGACGACCGGTTTCGCGAGCTCTCGCGCGCGGCGTGCAGAGAATTCTCACGCGACGGGGTCGACCCCGCCGAGCTCGAGGCGTTCGCCGGACGGCTCACCTACGTCGATCGGGATGCCGGCGCCGCCGGCCTGGCCGCCGCGGTCGCGGGTGCGGAGGCCAGGCTCGGGGGCGAGCCTGGCCGGCTTCACTACCTGAGCGTCCCCCCGCCGCGGCCGCCGAGGTGGTCGGGCTGATTCGGGATGCGGGTCTGGCCGAAGGCTCGCGGGTGGTGCTCGAGAAGCCGTTCGGCACCGACCTGGCGAGCGCCCGGGCGCTGAACGCCACGGTCCACGACGTTTTCGATGAGGAGCAGATCTTTCGCATCGACCACTTCCTCGGCAAGGAGGCGGCGCAGAACATCCTCGTGATGCGATTCGCCAACGGCCTCTTCGAGCCGATCTGGAACCGCAACCACATCGACCACGTGCAGATCGACGTCCCCGAGACGCTCGGCGTCGGCGAGCGCGCCCGCTTTTACGAGGGCACCGGTGCCTTTCGCGACATGGTCGTCAGTCATCTGCTCCAGGTGCTCGCGTTCATCGCGATGGAACCGCCGACCGAGCTCTCGCCGGCGGCGATCAGTGCCGAGAAGAACAAGGTGTTCGGCTCGCTGCTGCCGATCGATCCGGCCCAGGTGGTCCGGGGGCAGTACGAGGGCTACCGCTCGCACGACGGGGTCGCCGAGGACTCGCAGACCGAGACCCTGATCGCGCTGCGCTGCGAGGTCGACAACTGGCGCTGGTCCGGGGTGCCCTTCTTCTTGCGGACTGGCAAGCGCATGGCCGAGGGCGCCCGGATCATCTCGATCGCCTTCCGCGAGCCGCCGAAGAGCATGTTCCCGGGAGGCTCAGGCGCCGGCGACTACGGCCCCGACCACCTCACCTTCGACCTCGACGACTCCTCGCGGCTGTCGCTCTCCTTCTACGGCAAGCGGCCAGGGCCCGGGATGGCGCTGGACAAGCTCAGCATGCAGTTCTCGATCGCCGAGGCCGGCCACGAGGCCGCCGTGCTCGAGGCCTACGAGCGCCTGATCGCGGACGCGATGAGCGGCGACGCAACCCTGTTCACGACCGCCGAGGGGATCGAGCGGCTGTGGGAGGTCTCGACGCCGTTGCTCGAGGATCCGCCCGAGGTGCTCCCCTACCCTCAGGGCTCCTGGGGCCCCGAGGCGGTACACGACGTGGTCGCCCCCCACCGCTGGCGGCTGCCGTTCGAGCGTCGCTGGCGGGAGGCCGCGGGACCGCGCTGATATACCCGGTCAGGTGCATTCGGCGCAGGAGCTGCGCAGCTCCGAGTTCGAGCTCAGGGTCGGCGGGCGCGAGGTTCCGGTCGCCGGCCTGTTCGCGGGGTTCGGCGAGCAGGACCGGCTCGGCGTCGTCATTCGCTCGCCGTGCGGAGCCGTCGGGGCGAGCGCCCTGATCACTGCGACGATCACCGCCTTCTACGACTTCCAGCGCGCGGGGGGCCCCGATTTCTTCATCTACGCCGACTACTTCCTCTTTCACCTCGGCCGCCCGCTCGGCGACCACCGCAGGCTCGACGTCTGGCCGGCGCACAAGGAGGTCGTCGTGCCCGAGGAGCCGGAAGCCGTCCTGCGGGCGGTCAACGACCGCGCGATCACGCGCCTGGTCGTCGAGGACTGCGAGCCGGCCGAGCCGGACTTGGAGCGCGAGACGGTGGCGAGCGCCCGGCGCCGGATCACCACCTGCCTGGCCTATTCGCCGTCCGGGCGGGTCCGCGACGCCGACGTCCGCATCGCCAGCAACCCGGTCAGCGAAGGCTACGTCGACGACGTCTTGGCACGGGCGCGGGTCAAGCTCGACCGCAAGCACCTGGTCGAGGACGGCCGGCCGGTCGAGACGTACCGGCGGATCGAGCTCGAGCAGGCGCTCGCGATGCTCGTTTCGCCGCCGGCGCCGGTCAGCGATTGAAGGCGACGACGATCTCGCGCTGGAAGGCGAGCACGTGGTCGCGCATGAGCTCGTGAGCGCGCGCGCCGTCGCGCGCGAGCAGCGCCTCGAGCAGGTCGCGCTGGTGGTGGACCGCCGCCTCGAGGCCGGGCACGCGGTCGAGCACCAGGTGCCAGACGCGGAGCGAGAGCGCGAAGTAGCCCTCGAGCGTGTCGACGAGGTAGGGGTTGCCGCTCGCCTCCCAGGTCAGCCGATGCACGCGCTCGTCGATCTGCATCAGAGCCTCGCCATCGTGGCTGGTCAGCGCGTCGAGCTCGGCGAGCAGTGCCGCGGCCCGGGCCCGCGCGTCATCGTCCATGCGCATCGCCGCCAAACTCGCCGCCTGGCCCTCGAGCTCGGCCCGGACCTCGGTGATGTGGACGATGTCGGCGACGTTGACATCGGTGACATAGGTCCCGCGCCGCGGCCGGATCTCCACCAGGCTCTCGAGCGCCAGGCGCTTGACCGCCTCGCGCAGCGGCGTGCGCCCGATCTCGAGCTCGCGCATGAGCTTGTCCTCGATCAGCGCCGTTCCCGGCGGCAGGCGCAGGGTGACGATCCTGTCGCGGAGCTCGAAGTAGGCGCGATCGGCGATCAGCCGGCTGCTGCGCGAGCCGGGTGAGGGCCGCCCGGAGGGCGGCGTCGATACGGGTTGACCGCTCACGGGCAGCTTTGATATATCAGAGCCATGGTCCAGGACGCGCCACTTCGGACCGGCTCGCTTCCGGGTTCGGCGCGGGCGGTGATCATCGGCGGCGGGATCGCAGGCGCGAGCGTCGCTTACCACCTGGCGCAGCGGGGCTGGGAGGAGGTGGTCCTGGTCGAGCAGGGCCCGCTATGGGAGACCGGCGGCTCGACCTCCCATGCCCCCGGGCTGGGGGCGACCGTGGAGCAGAGCATCGCCTATGGCTATCTCCCGGTCGACCACTGGAGGTCGGCACGCCGGTGACCGTCCACAGCGAGGGGCGGCGCGAGGCGGCCACGGTCGCCGAGGAGCCGCTCTTCGACCCGAAGATGACCCGCCTGCGCGACGCCGAGCCGGCGGCGGCTCGATGACGATGGCGGAGGTGCGATCGCCCGAGCGCCCGACCGCCGCCGGCGACTCGCTGCGCGCCTGGCTCGAGCGCCCCCGCTACGAAGTCCTGCCGCTGGACGGGGTCGAGGATGCGGTCGCGCGTCACGTCCCCGCCGAGGTCAAGCTGACGATCACCTCCTCGCCGAGCCGCGGCCTCGAGCCGACGCTCGAGCTGGCCGAGCGGCTGCGGCGGCGCGGCTACGAGGCCGTCCCGCACCTGGCGGCGCGACTGGTCCACGATCGAGCCCAGCTCGAGGAGATCGTCGGTCGGCTGCGGGCGGCCGACATCCGCGAGGTGTTCGTGATCGCCGGCGACCCGCGCGAGCCGGCGGGGGAGTTCGCCGGCGCGGTCGAGCTGCTGCAGGCGATGGCCGAGCTGCGCGCGGACTTCGCCGAGATCGGGATTTCCGGCTACCCCGAGAGCCATCACCTGATCAGCGACGAGACGACGATCGAGGCGATGTCCGCGAAGGAGCCGATGGCGACCTACATCGTCAGCCAGATCTGCTTCGAGGTCGACGTGATCGCCACCTGGGTCCGCCGGGTGCGCGACCGGGGCACGCTGCTGCCGATCTGGATCGGGATCCCGGGCGTGGTCGACAACCGCAGGCTGCTGCGGATCTCGCTCAAGATCGGGCTCGGCGAGTCGGCGCGCTTCCTGGTCGCCCACCGTGGCTGGTTCGCGCGCCTCCTGCGGCCGCGGGTCTACAGTCCGACCAAGCTGCTGGAGCAACTGGCCCCAACGATCGCCCACCCGGCCGCCAGGATCGGCGGCCTGCACGTCTATACCTTCAACGAGCTCGAGCGCACCGAGAGCTGGCGCCGCGAGCTCGTCGAGCGCCTGACCCAACAGAACTAAGAGGAGGAACCGCCCTTGTCACAGGTGAACGAGCACCCGGAGGTCCTGCAGTACACCCGGCTTCGCAAGTCGCCCTACTTCTACGCGTCGCGCCGCCACGGCGTGCAGATGTACAGCGTCTACAACCACACCTACCATCCGCGGCACTACGGTGACCCCGTCGCCGAGTACTGGCACCTGCTGAACGGGGTCACGCTGTGGGACGTCGGGGTGGAGCGGCAGATCGAGATCAGCGGGCCCGACGCATTCGAGTTCACCAACCTGCTCGTCGCCCGCGACCTCAACAAGTGCGCGGTCGAGCAGTGCAAATACGTCTTCCTCTGCCTGCCGGACGGCGGGATCATCAACGACCCGGTGCTGCTGCGGGTGGAGGAGAACCGCTTCTGGCTCTCGCTCGCCGACAGCGACGTCGAGCTCTGGGCGCGCGGCGTTGCCCACAACTCCGACTACGACGTCGAGGTCAAGGAGATCGACGTCGGCCCGGTGCAGGTCCAGGGCCCGAAGTCCAAGGACGTGATGGTCGACCTGTTCGGCGAGAGCATCCTCGAGATTCCCTACTACTACATGCGGCCGTTCGAGCTCGACGGAATGAAGGTCCAGGTCTCGCGCACCGGCTACACCGGCGAGCTCGGCTACGAGATCTACCTCTACGAGGCGAGTCGGAACGGTCCCAAGCTCTGGGACGCCGTGCTCGAGGCGGGCAAGCCGCACGACCTGGCCGTGATCGGGCCCTGCCACATCCGCCGGATCGAGGGCGGCATCCTCGCCCTCGGCGCGGACATGTGGTACGACACGAACCCCTACGAGGTCGGCATGGGATATGACTGGATGGTCGACCTCGAGCAGGGCTCCGACTTCATCGGCAAGGAGGCGCTGGCGAAGATCAAGGCCGAGGGTGCCAAGCGCGCGCTGGTCGGGGTCGAGATCGGCGGCGAGCAGCTCGGCTCCTACAACGACGGGACGATGATCGACGTGTTCGCGGTCAGCAAGGACGGCGGGCGGATCGGCGAGGTGACCTCGGCGTGCTTCTCGCCACGGCTGGAGAAGAACATCGGCTACGCGATGGTGCCGACCGAGCACTCCGAGCTCGGCACCGAGCTCGATGTCGAGCGACCCGAGGGGACGACCTCGGCAGTGATCGTCGAGAAGCCGTTCATCGACCCGAAGAAGGAGACCCCGAAGCAGGAGCTCGCGGGGACGGCGGGGGGCCAGGACTGAGCGGTCAGATCAGGTAGGCGGCGCCCTCGGGATAGGCCTCGACCCGGTCGCCCCGTGCGTCGAGCTGGAGCTCGGCGGGCGGCTCGCCCATGCGGCCGAGGTGGAGCTCGAAGGGCTCGAACGGCACGCGGTCGAACTCGACCCCGTCTGGCGGGCGCTCGGACGCGCGCAGGAACGCCATTCCCTCGCAGCCCCGAGTGCGGCGCGTGCGCCAGACGTAGAGGCGACCGCCCCGCTCCCGGACGAGCTCGACCGCGCGGGCTGACGCCACGACGCGCATGTCCCAACAGTAACGGCGGGGCCCCACGTGCTCCGCTCAGCGCGAGGACAAGCCGAGCTTGGCCCCAATTCCGCGCTGCACCTTCGCCACCGCGCGAAACGCCTCCTTCAGCGACGTCCTGGTGAGCGGCGCGAGGCGCTTGGGCTCGATCAGGTTGTCGGGCGGCAGTCCGGCGCGCAGGCGCTCGACCTGGTGCTCCATCCGCAGGGCGCAGACGAGCTCGAACGCGTCGCGCAACACGGCGGCGTCCGCCGCCGCCAGCGTCCCCGCGTCCTCTGAGGCTCGCAGGCGCTCCCACGTCGACGCGGCGCTCACTCCGGCCACCAGCCCGGCCCAGCGGGCGAGTGCCTCGATCGGCAGCAGGCCGCCGTGCTTGATGTCGAGCACCCCCTTGCGCTCGCCGCTGTCCTCGAGCACGAAGTCGCGAAGGAAGCCCGTGGGCGGCTTTTCGGCCAGCGCGCCGGCGGCGAGGCGGCTGAGGACGTGCTCGCGGTTCGGGGTCCGGGCGAACGTTGCCGCGAGCCGCTCGGCCGCTGCCGTCGTGCCCCAGACCGGATCGCTCTCGACGACCACCGAGAGCAGCATCAGGCCGCGGTCGCGATCGGGGTCCTCGACCCACGATCGGGCGGCGCGCTCCCACTCGCCGATCGAGCGGGCGAACAGCGGGCTCGAGGCCAGAGCGCCCTGGCGGTCGAGGGGCAGCCCGCACGCCACCAGACCGCCCAGGATCCGCCCGGCGAAGGCGGTCATCGTCTCGCGTAGCTGCGGGTCGTCGTCGCCCTCCCAGGCCAGCGCGCAGTCGACGTCGGAGCTCGGGAACGGCTCGCGGCGCCCGAAGCTGCCCATCGCCAGCCAGGTGTAGGGCACCGGCGGCGGCCCGCGCTCCTCCTCCTCGATCTCGATCAGCCGCCGGGTGATCGTGTCGTGGATGCTCGCGATCGTGCGGCTGATGGCCGCCGCCGGCACGTCGGAGTCATGGAGCGCGACCACCATCTCGGGAAGCTCGGCGGCGGCCTCGGCCACGCCTGCCGCGTCGAGGCTGGCGGCGATCCGGGTGCGCAGATGAAAGGGCGCACGGCGCTCGCTCGCGAGCAGGTCGACGTCGTCGAGCATGCCGACGAGACGCCGGTCGGCGCCGAGCACGGGCAGGTGCCGGACGCCGTGGTCGAGCATCTCGAACAGCGCTTCGGTCTCCGAGCGGTCCGCGGCCACGGTCCGGGCGGGCGCGGTCATCACGGCCGAGAGCGGCGTCTCGGGCCCCGCGCCGGCGGCGGCGACGCGCGTGCGGATGTCGCGGTCGGTGACGATCCCGAGCCGGTCGCCGAGGTCGACCACGACGCAGGAGGCGCCGGCATCGACCATCTGCCGGGCCGCCTCCTGCACCGACGTATCGGGCGCGCAGACCAACGCCGGCGCGCGAATCAGCTCGCGAACCGGCCGGCCGGCGGCCGGCGGCGGCTCGCGCTCGTCACCGGAGAGCAGGCGGACGCTCTTGGCGAGCGAGCCGACGACGAAGCGCACCGCGGCGGGGCGCTCGAGCACGGGCCGGATCGCCTCGGCCCCGATCCGGTAGACGAGCGTCTCCTCGGCGGCTCGGGCGACGAACCCCAGCGGTCGCTCCTCGAGCATCGAGGCGAAGCCGAACATCTCGCCCTCGCCGAGCAGGTCCAGGAGGCGTCCCTTGGTCAGCAGCTCAACCGATCCGCGCCGGACCACGTAGGCGGACTCGGATGTGGCCCCGGCGCTGTCGAGGATCGTCGCCGCCGCGGGATGGGATTCGACCTCGGCGGCGTCCGCGACCGCGGCCAGCGTGTCCTCGTCGAGGCTGTCGAACGGTGGGTGATGCCGGAGGAACTCGGCGATCTCGGTCGCGGCGGTGTCGCTGTCGGGCATGGTGCAGGCGCGGGAGCCAGATATATCACTCTTGACAGCGCCCGCGCCGCTGAGATAGTGTCGCGCCGCGCAAGGTCTGAGCGCCCAGCTCCGAGACGAGCTGGAAAAACCTAAGAGGGAGGTCGTGCGTGGCGACGGAAGAAGCTGCTCAACCCCAAGCCCAGTCGGACGAGATGGCCGAGTTCGGCTACAAGCAGGAGCTCGACCGCAGCATCGGCAGGTTCGCGAGCTTCGCCGCCGGGGTGAGCTACATCTCGATCCTCACCGGCACCTTCCAGCTCTTCTACTTCGGCTTCGCCTTCGGCGGCCCCGCCTACTGGTGGACGTGGCCGATGGTCTTCCTCGGCCAGGTGATGGTGGCGCTCTGCTTCGCCGAGCTCGCCGCCAACTACCCGGTCGCCGGGTCGATCTACAACTGGGGCAAGAAGCTTGCGAGCGCGACGGTCGCCTGGCTCGGCGGCTGGATGATGCTCACCGCTTCGATCGTGACGATCGCCGCTGTGGCGCTCGCCTACCAGATCACCCTGCCGCAGATCGATAGCGCGTTCCAGTTCTACGGCGACGGCACCGGCGAGAACGACTTCGCCGCCAACGCCGTGATCCTGGGCTCGGTCCTGATCATCTTCACGACGATCATCAACGCTCTCGGCGTCAAGCTGATGTCCCGGATCAACAGCACCGGCGTGTTCATCGAGCTGATCGCCGCGGTCCTGCTGATCATCGTGCTCGCGGCGAACATCACCCGCGGCCCCGACGTCCTCTTCGAGACCCAGGGCCTCGGCGAGGGTCACGATTGGGGCTATCTCGGCGCCTTCCTCGCCGCCTCGCTGGCCTCGGCCTACGTCATGTATGGCTTCGACACCGCGAGCTCGCTCGGCGAGGAGACCAGGGAGCCGCGCAAGACCGCCCCGATCGCGATCATGCGGGCGGTGATCGCCTCGTTCATCCTCGGCGGCTGCATCATCCTGTTCGCGATCCTCTCGGTCACGAACATCAACAACCCCGAGATCGGCGTCGGCGGCCTCCAGTTCGTCATCCTCGACGTGCTCGGCGACACGGTCGGGAAGATCTTCCTGATCTGCGTCGTGATCGCGATCACCGTCTGCTGCCTCGCGGTGCAGACGGCGACGATCCGGATGATCTTCGCGATGGCGCGCGACAACAACCTGCCGCTCGGCGAGCGTCTGGCCAAGGTTCACCCGAAGACGAAGACGCCGATCGTCCCGGCCGTGATCACCGGCTTGCTGGCGATCCTGATCCTGGTCGTGAACATCAACCAGCCGCAGATCTTCCTGGTGATCACGAGCATCGGGATCATCATGATCTACATCGCCTACATGCTGGTGACGGTACCGATGCTGCGCAAGCGGCTGCGCGGCGAGTGGCCACCGAAGGACGCCAAGGAGCAGGGCTTCTTCACGCTTGGGAAATGGGGGCTGCCGATCAACATCATCGCCGTGTCCTGGGGCGCCTTCATGGCACTCAACCTGGCCTGGCCACGCAAGGACATCTACAACGCAACCGAGCCCTTCCACTGGTACCTCCAGTACGGAGCGTTCCTGTTCATCGGGGTCGTCTTCTTTGGCGGGCTCGCGTACTACTGGTTCGTGCAGCGCCACAAGACGGGCGTCCTGGCGTCGCATGCGATCGAGGGGGCCGAAGCTGAAGCGACGGGCGCCGCCGCGCCGGCCGCGTCCGGCCCCGAATAGCCGCGCCGGCGCCCAAGAGAGGAGACAACATGGAGCAGTTTGACTACGTCGTCGTCGGCGGCGGCACCGCGGGCTGCGTCGTTGCGGCGCGCCTGTCCGAGGACCCCGAGACGAGCGTCTGCCTGCTGGAGGCCGGGCCGTCCGACGTCGGCGACCAGGCGATCCTCGACCTCGAGGCCTGGATGGCGCTGCTCGAGTCCGGCTATGACTGGGACTACCCGATCGAGCCCCAGGAGCGAGGCAACTCGTTCATGCGCCACGCGCGCGCCAAGGTGCTCGGCGGCTGCTCGTCGCACAACTCGTGCATCGCCTTCTGGACCCCGGCCGAGGACCTCGACGAGTGGGTCTCGATGGGCTGCGAGGGCTGGAGCGCCGAGGAATGCTTCCCGCTGCTGAAGCGGCTCGAGAACAACAGCGGCGAGGGCGACCACCACGGCCGCGAGGGGCCGGTGAAGCTGCGCGACGTGCCCCCGAACGACCCCTGCGGCGCGGCGCTGCTCGAGGCCTGCGTGCAGGCCGGGATCCCGACCGTTCAGTTCAACTCCGGCAAGACCGTCACCCACGGCGCGAACTGGTTCCAGATCGCGTCCGACGAGAACAACGTGCGCTCCTCGTCGTCGAAGTCCTACCTGCACCCGATCATCGACGAGCGCAAGAACCTCGAGGTGCGAACGGGCTGCCGCGCCAAGCGCCTGCTGTTCGACGAGGAGAAGCGCTGCACCGGCGCCGAGTACCTGAGCCCCGACCTGATCCACTCGATCCAGGTCGGCGCGCGCCGCGAGGTGATCCTGAGCTGCGGGGCGATCGACGACCCGAAGCTGCTGATGCTCTCGGGCATCGGCCCGGCCGAGCAGCTGCGCGAGTTCGGGATCGAGGTCCTGGTCGACTCCCCGGGGTCGGCGAGCACCTCGACGACCATCCCGAGGGCCTGGTGATGTGGGATGCGAAGCAGTCGATGGTGACGACCTCGACCCAGTGGTGGGAGATCGGCATCTTCACGATGACCCAGGAGGGCCTCGACCGGCCCGACCTGATGTTCCACTACGGCTCGGTGCCGTTCGACATGAACCTGGTCCGCCACGGCTACCCGACGACCGAGAACGCCTTCTGCCTGACGCCGAACGTCACCCACGCACGCTCGCGGGGGACGGTGCGCCTGCGCTCGCGGGACTTCCGCGACAAGCCGAAGGTCGACCCGCGCTATTTCACCGACCCGCACGACGAGCGCGTGATGCTGCACGGGGTGAAGCTCGCACGCGAGATCGTCTCGCAGAAGGCGATGGACGGCTGGAGGGGCGACGAGCTCGCGCCCGGGCCGGACGCCCAGAGCGACGACGACCTGCTCGACTACATCCACAAGACCCACAACACCGTCTACCACCCCTCGTGCACGGTCCGGATGGGGGCGGCGGACGACCCCGAGACCCCGCTCGACCCGCGCCTGAGGGTCAAGGGCGTGCGTGCGCTGCGGGTTTGCGACGGGGCGGCGATGCCGTTCCTGGTCGCCCCCAACCCGGTGATCACGACGACGATGATCGGCGAGAAGTGCTCGGACATGGTCAAGGAGGACGCCGGCAAGCTCGCCGAGGCCGCCACGGCCTGATGCCGGGTCGGCCAAGACGATGACGACCCGGATGTTCATCGACGGCGAGTGGTGCGACGCCGCCGACGGCGCCACGGTCGAGGCGATCAGCCCGGCCACCGGGGAATCGCTCGGGCCGGTGGCCGAGGGGGGTCGCGAGGACGCGCGGCGCGCGATCGATGCGGCGAACGCCGCCTTCGCTGCCTGGGCCGGGCGAACCGGCTTCGAGCGCGCGGCACTCCTGCACCGGGTCGCGGACGCCTGCGAGCGCCGCCGCGAGGAGCTCGCGCGGATCTGCACCCTCGACCAGGGCAAGCCGCTGAAGGCCGAGTCCGAGGTCGAGGTCGGCGAGCTGATCGAGTTCTGGCGCATGGCGGCCGAGGACGCGAAGCGGGTCGAGGGCAGGATCCCCGAGACCGCGGCGCCGGGCCGGCTGGTGCTGCTGCTGCGGCGCCCGGTCGGGGTGCTGGGGCTGATCACGCCCTGGAACTGGCCGTACACGATGCCCGCCGAGGTACTGGCCCCTGCGCTCGCCTGCGGCTGCCCGGTGGTCTGGACCCCGGCTCCGTCGACCGCCGTCTGCTCCGGAGTGCTCGCCGAGTGCGTCGCCGAGGCCGACCTGCCGCCCGGGGTGTTCAACTTCGTCCTCGGCCCCGGCCCCGAGGTCGGCGACGAGCTCGCGGTCAACCCCGACACCCAGGCCGTCGCCTTCACCGGCTCGACCCAGACCGGGATGATCGTTGCGCGCCAGGCGGCCGGCAAGGTGCAGCTGCTCGAGATGGGCGGCAACGGCCCGCTCGTGGTCATGGAGGACGCCGACCTCGACGCGGCCGCCGAGGCGGCCCAGGTCGGCTGCTTCTTGGGCGCCGGGCAAAGCTGCTCGGCGTCCGAGCGCCTGCTCGTCCACGAGGCTGTGCGCGAGGAGTTCGTCGCCAAGCTGGCCGAGCAGGTCGAGCGGGACGTGAGGCTGGGCGACCCGCTCGAGGAGGCGACGACGCTGGGACCGCTCAACAACGAGCCCGGAGCCGCGAAGATGGACGCGCACGTCGCCGACGCGGTCGAGCGCGGCGCCGAGGTGGTCGCCGGCGGGGCGCGCGCCGAGGGCTTTCCGACCCGGCTCTACTGGCCCGCAACGGTGCTCGACCGGGTGCCGCCGGACTCGATCGCGGTCACCGAGGAGACCTTCGGCCCGATCGCCCCGATCGTCTCGGTGAGCTCGCTCGACGATGCGATCGCGCAAACCAACTCACAGACGTTCGGGCTGATGGCGGCGATCTTCACCGGCGACCTCGCCGCCGGCCTCCGCTTCGCCAACGCGATCCCGATGGGGCTCGTGAACATCAACGAGACGACCAACTACTGGGAGGTCCATCTCCCCTGGGGCGGCGGCGCGTCGCTCGGAGAGCGGCATCGGCCGCGTCGGCGGCCGCTATCCGATGGACACGCTCACCGAGCTGCGGACGGTGCTCATTCACACCACGTGATCTCTTGGCGGACGAGGTTCACCAAGCCAGCCCTCTCCCTGCGACGGCCCGCGTGGTCGTGATCGGCGCCGGCATCGTCGGCAACAGCATCGCGTACCACCTCGGCCGGCTCGGGTGGCGCGACCTCGTGCTGCTCGACAAGGGGCCGCTGCCGAACCCAGGCGGCTCGACCGGGCACGCCTCGAACTTCATCTACCCGGTGGACCACTCGCGTGAGATGACTGCCCTGACGCGCGACAGCGTCGACCAGTACGCGCAGCTCGGCGTGCTCACGGTGTGCGGCGGGATCGAGGTCGCCCGAACCGAGGAGCGCATGCAGGAGCTGGCGCGGCGGATGGCCTCCGCCGCATCGTGGGGGGTCGAGGGCGTCTCGCTCGTGACCACGGCAAAGATCAAGGAACTCGTGCCCTACATCGACGAGAGCGTGATCGTCGGTGGCTTCTACTCGGAGGGCGTGGGCGTGGTCGATTCACTGCGCGCGGGGACGCTGATGCGCGAGCAGGCACAGGAGATGGGCGCCCTCACCGTATCGGCGAACAACGAGGTGCTCGGCCTAGACGGCGAGCGCGGGCGGGTCAGGCGGATCCGCACGAGCAGGGGCGAGATCGAGACCGAGGCGGTGGTGATCTGCTGCGGCGTCTGGAGCCCGCGGGTGGCGCGGATGGCCGGGGCCTCGATCCCGCTGACGCCCGCGGTTCACCAGATGATCGACATCGGCCCCGTCCCGCGCTTCGCCGACGCGGAGAGCGCGATCGAGTTCCCGATCGTCCGCGACATGGACACCAACATGTACGAACGCCAGGACGGCAGCGGGCTCGAGGTGGGCTCCTACGCGCACCGTCCGATCCTCCACGATCCCGACGAGATCCCCTCGGTCGAGGAGGCCGCGCTGTCGCCGACCGAGTTCCCGTTCACGCAGGACGACTTCACGGCTCAGATGGAGCAGGCCCTGGAGCTGATGCCGGAGATCGTTGGAGACGAGTCGGTGGGGATCAAGTACGCGATCAACGGCCTGCTCTCGCTGACGCCCGACGGCATGCCGATCCTCGGCGAGACGCCGGAGGTCAAGGGGCTCTGGTCCGCGGCCGCGGTGTGGGTCAAAGAGGGCCCCGGCGTCGGGCGCGCCGTCGCCGAGTGGATGGTCCACGGCGAATCCGAGATCGACGTGCACGGCGCCGACATCGCCCGCTTCCACGAGTGCCAGAAGAGTATCGAGCACGTGAAGGCGCGCGCCGCCGAGGGCTTCAACAAGACCTACGGCATCGTCCACCCCTCCGAGCAGTGGGAGTCGGACCGACGGGTCCGGCTGCCGCCGTTCTACGCGCGCGAGCGCGAGCTCGACGCCGTGTTCTTCGAGGCCGCCGGCTGGGAGCGACCGCACTGGTACGAGTCGAACAAGCCGCTGCTCGACGAATACGCCGACCGGGTCTCACAGCGCGAGGCGGAATGGGACGCGCGCTGGTGGTCGCCGATCATCAACGCCGAGCACCTTGCCATGCGTGACCGGGTCGCGATGATCGACCTCACCGCCTTCTGCATCTTCGACGTCGTCGGCCCCGGCGCGCTCGAGAGCGTGCAGCGGGTCGCCGTGCGCCAGACGGACGTCAAGCATGGGCGGGTCGTCTACACCCCGATCCTCACCCCCAGCGGCGGCTTCCGCGCCGACCTGACGATCATGCGCCTTGGCGACGACCACTTCAGAGTCGTCACCGGCGGCGCCTCCGGGATGGCGGACCTCAAGTGGTTCTCCGACCACCTGGCGGAAGACGGCACGGCGCAGATCTTCGACCTCACCTCGAGCTGGTGCACGCTCGGGCTCTGGGGGCCGCGGGCCCGCGACGTGGTCGCGAGCATCACCAGCGACGACGTCTCGCACGAGGGATTCCCGTTCGCCACCTTTCGGACGATCGAGGTCGACTCCCTGCGCACGCTGGCGTCGCGCATCTCATACGTCGGCGATCTGGGCTGGGAGCTCTACGTCCCGATCGAGCAGGGCGCCAGACTCTGGGACGTCGTCCGGGAGGCCGGGCGCCCGCACGGGATCGTCCCCGCCGGCATCGGCGTCTACGCCACCACCGGACGGCTCGAGAAGTGCTACCGGGCCCACGGCTTCGAGCTCGATGGCGAGTACAACGTCGTCGAGGCGGGGATGGCATGGGGCAAGGTCAAGGAGCCGGACTTCGTCGGCAAGGAGGCGCACGTGCGCCACCGCGAGGAGGAGCCGGCAGCAGTGCTCTGCACGCTCACGGTCGACGACCACAGCTCGAGCAACGGGCAGAAGCGCTACATGCTGGGCGGCGAACCCATCCTGACCCGGAACGGCGCTCCCCTCACCGACCGCGACGGGCGCCGCTCGTTCGTTACCAGCGCCGGGGCGGGTCCGTCGATCGGGAAGCACATCCTGCTTTCCTACCTGCCTCCCGAGCACGCCAATATCGGGGAAGCGCTGGCCGTCGAGTACATGGGCGAGCGCTACCCGGTGACCGTGGAGCGCGCCGACTCGACGCCGCTGTTCGATCCCGAGAACGAGCGAGTCCGCTCGTAGTGGCCCACCGCCGATGAGGATCCTCGTCTGCGTCAAGCGGGTGCCGCTGACCGGCGGTCGGATGGTCCTGACCGACGACGAGCGGGCCCTCGAAACGCGTCACCTTGGGTTCACGATCAGCCCCCACGAGGAGTGCGGCGTCGAGCAGGCCGTGCGCTTGGTCGAACAGCACGGCGGCGATGTTGTCGTGCTGACGCTCGGGCCCGCCGACGCCGAGGAGCAGATCCGCGACTCGCTCGCGATCGGGGGCGATCGCGGCATCCTGCTCGTCACCGACGGCGAGGAATGGGACCCGCAGGCGACGACGGGGGCGATCCTCGACGCGATCGAGGCCGAGCGCGCCAAGGGTGGGGAGCACGACCTGATCATCTTCGGGAACGAGTCGGCGGACTCGGGCAACTACCAGGTCGCGATCAGGGTCGCGCACGTCCTCGGGCTCCCGATCGTCACCGGCCTCAAGGGGCTCTCGATCGAGGACGGCCACGCTCGCTGCGAGCAGGAGGTGCCAGGAGGCCGCGACGTGTATCGCGTTCCGCTGCCTGCGGTGGTGAGCGTCCTCGAGGGAATCAACCTGCCGCGCTACCCGTCGGTGCCGGCGAAGCTTCGCGCCAGGCAGAAGCCGGTCGAGACGAGCACGCCCGAGCGAGCCGAAGCACGCCTGGAGATGGTCCGCCTCCGGGTCCCGCCGGGGCAGGGAAAGCAGGCGGAGATCCTCGGTAACGGTCCCCAGGCGGCGCCGGCGGTCGTCGACATGATGCGCGAGCTGGGGGTGGCCTAGTGGTGCTCGTGCTGGCCGAGCACGACGGCGGCGAGGTCGACGAGCTGTCGCTGCAGGCGCTCGCGCTCGCGCGCGAGCTGGCCACCGGCGAGCCGGTGAGCGCGCTGCTGGTCGGACCGGGCGGCCGTGAGGCCGCGGCCTCGCTCGCTGCCCACGGGGTTGGGACTGCTCATATCGCCGAGGACGAGCGACTCACCGAGTACGCGCCGGGGGCGTGGGCCACGAGCGTGATCGAGCTGGTGGATCGGCTCGAGCCGAGCGCGGTCGTCGCGGCGGGAACGAACCGCGGCAACGAGGTTCTGGCTCATGTCGCGGCCCGGATGGACCAGCCGTTCGCGGCCAACTGCATCCAGGTCGCCGACGCGGGGACCCTGGAGGTGACCCGAATGCGCTGGGGCGGGAGCCTGCTCGAGGAGGCGCGACTCCACGGCGATCCGCCGCTGCTCTCGGTCGCGCCGCATGCGGTCGCGGCGCTGGCCGTGGACGGGGCCGACGCACCTGCGATCGAGGTGTTCACACCGACCCTCGACGATGCCGACCTGCTGGTGCAGGTGGCGGAGCACATGAGCACGGAGACCAGCGGCGTATCGCTTGCCGAGGCCAAGGTCGTCGTCAGCGGGGGCCGGGGCGTCGGCTCGGCCGAGGGATTCGGGATTCTCGAGGAGCTGGCGGAGCTCCTCGGCGCTGCCGTCGGCTGCTCCAGGGTCGTGACCAGCGCCGGTTGGCGCCCGCACACCGACCAGGTCGGCCAGACCGGTACCAAGGTCTCGCCCGACCTCTACATCGCCTGCGGCATCAGCGGCGCCACCCAGCACATCGCCGGCTGCAAGGGAGCAAAGACGATCCTCGCGATCAACTCCGACGCCGAGGCGCCGATCATGGCCAGCGCCGACTACGCCGTGATCGGCGACCTGACCGAGATCGTGCCCGCGGTGACCGCAGAGCTCAGGAAGGCCGGCGGGCCATAGACGTCGTGATCGGAGCGATCGCCCTCGCCGCGGCGCTCGCGGTGAGCGGCTTTCTGTTCGGCCGCCGCGCCAAGCTCCTCACCGACCTCGTCCGGCTCGGCAAGCCCGCCGAGCGCTTCGACGATTTCCGGCGACGGAGCCGCAACGAGGCGGTGATCGTCCTCGGCCAACGCAAGCTTCTCCAACGCCTTGTCCCCGGGCTGATCCACGCCGCCATCTTCTGGGGCTTCCTCGTCCTCTTCCCGACGATCCTGATCGCGATGGTCGGGGCGGTCGATCGCGATGCGACGTTGCCATGGCTGGGCCACGCCGGCTGGTACGCGCTGATGGTGGACATGTTCGCGGTGCTGGTGCTGGGCGGAGTCGTGGGTGCTGTGCTGATCCGCAAGGTGCAGCGACCTGCGCGCTTTCAGGGCAGCCACCTCGGCGAGGCCGACCTGATCCTGGGGCTGATCGCGGGAATCGTCTCGACGCTGCTGCTCTGGCACGCGACGAGGATCGCTCTGAATCTGAACGAATGGCCGGCCGCGTGGTCGCCCGTCTCCGACGCCCTCTCGACCGTCTTCGGAGACGATCAGGCGACCGAAGTCCTCGAGCGGGTCCTCGTCTGGGCGCACGTGCTGCTCATCCTCACCTTCCTCGCCTACCTCCCCCACTCCAAGCACCTCCACATCGTCACCGCAGCCGTGAACGTCTTCTTCGGCCACACCCGCCCCGGGGGCCGGATCGAGCCGCTGCGCTTCGACGTCCCCGAGGAGGAGATGCGCTTCGGCGCGGGCACCGTTCCCGAGCTGACCTGGAAGCAGACGATGGACAGCTTCTCGTGTACCGAATGTGGACGCTGCCAGGACGTCTGCCCGGCGTTCAACACGGGCAAGGAACTCTCGCCGAAGCTGCTGATCATGGCGCTGCGCGACCAGGTGTTCGCCGAGGGACCGAAGCTGTTGCGAGGCGAAGAGGGCTTTGAACCGGAGCCGCTCGTTCCCGGGGCCGTCACCGACGACGTGGTCTGGGACTGCGTCACCTGCGGTGCCTGCGTGCGCGAGTGCCCGGTATCGATCGAGCACGTCGACCACATCATCGATCTGCGCCGCCACCTGGTCATGGTCGACTCGCGCTTTCCGGCCGAGGCCGAGCCGATGCTGCGCGATGTCGAACGTGCCTCGAATCCGTGGGGCAAGCCCCAGACCGAGCGCGCCGACTGGGCCGAGCGGCTCGGCGTCCGGGTGCTCGAGACGGGCGACCCCCCGCCCGACGTCCTCTATTGGGTCGGGTGCGCCGCATCCTTCGACGAGCGCGCGCGCACCGCCGCCGAGTCGACGGCCAAGTTGCTCGCGGCAGCCGGCATCGACTTCGCGATCCTGGGTCCGCGCGAGTCCTGCACCGGCGACCCGGCCCGGCGAATGGGCAACGAATACCTCTTCCAGTCCCACGCGGAGCGGAACGTCAAGACGCTCAACGATGCCGGCGTCACCAAGGTGGTGGCGAGCTGTCCCCACTGCTTCAACACGATCGGCAACGAGTACCCGGACTTCGGCGGCGACTACGAGGTGGTCCACCACACCGAGCTGCTGGCCGAGCTCGTACGCGAGGGAAGGCTGCAACCGAAAGCCGCCGAAGGCCAGATCACATATCACGACTCGTGTTACCTGGCTCGCCACAACGACGTGATCAACGATCCGCGTGAGCTGGTGGCCGCGGTCGGCGAGCCGATCGAGATGGAGCGCAGCGGCAAGCGCACCTTCTGCTGCGGCGCCGGCGGCGCGCATATGTGGATGGAGGAACGCGCCGGCAAGATCAACGACGAGCGCGTGCGCGAGGCGGCCGAGACCGGCGCCGAGACGCTCGCGGTCGCCTGCCCGTTCTGCACCGTGATGCTCGATGACGGCGTGCGCCAACGCGGTGATGAGCTACGCGTGGTTGACGTCTCGACGCTGCTCGCCGAAGCGGTGAGGTAGTCCCGCGCTCACGCCCCGTGCCTGGGGCCGGGACCGTGCTTCGGCCCCCAGCCGAGTGCGCTAGGGATTCGGCCCGATCGCCCCGATCGTCTCGGCGAGCTCGCTCGGGGACGCGATTGAGCAGACCAACTCGCAGACTTTCGGCCTGATGGCGGCGATGCTCCGGCAGCTGGGGGTTCGCATGGTCAGCGAGGACGATGTGGCTGCCATGACCCTGATATATCAGGTTCCCTACGGATCACCTGCGATCTCGTCGCCGGGGCGGACTGGGCGGCGCGGCGAAAGAGATAACCGCAACACACAACGCCGCGAAGGCGTTGCCTCTTTTCGTGCGCGGTGGTCCGCGCCGCCCGTCCTAACCCACTGCGACCTTGATACCCGCCCCCGACCGTCTTAACCGGAATCTGAGCCTCCGTCCGGATGCCCGCGGCGTCAGATCAATGGCCGGGCTCGATCCGGTCGCGAAACGAGGCCGCCGGTTCGACCGTCGCGCCGAGGCCGTGGACGAGGTCGGTGAGCACGTTGTCGGAGGTGACCACCCTGATCGAGCTCGGGCTCGGATCGGCGCGAACGCGGCGCACGATCTCGTCGTCGGCCGAGTTCGGGCGCGGCTTCGGGGCGTGGGCGACCTCGATCACGGGCGAGGTCAGCGGCGGGTTGGGCTTGCGCTCGAAGACGACCGTGATCTCATCGCCGGTCCGCGCGGATAGGCGCTCGAGCCGGTCGACGAGGCGCGCCATCGCCGCGTCGCGATCCCTCCACCAACCGTCGGGCCGGGTCCCGATCACGTTCATGCCGTCGACCAGGTAGCGCACCTCAGTACCTCTGTCCCCAGCCGGAGATAATCAGGTTGAGCCACGAGCGCCTGCCGCAGCGCGGGCAACGACTGAGCCGATGCTCGAGCACTGCGCCGCAGTGCCGGCATTCCGGCTTCGGCTTCACGATCTGGGCCACACGGCCATTGTCGCGCTTCGAGCCTAGTCAGCCGGGATACTGCACGGGCAATGTCGCAGGAGAACGTGGAGATCGTGCGCCAGGTCTGCGCTGCCGAGGACGGGTTGGCGGCCGGGGCCTCGGGCAGGATCGCGCCCGACGCTGAGTTTGACTTCAGCGCGGTCTACCCGGATCGGCCGATCGTGAGGGGCACGGAGGAACTTCGCCGGTTCCGCGATGACCCTCGAAGCAGCCGGGCTGTCGGAGTAGCGCTGTCGGACGAGGAGCGGTACTCGGCTGATATCGGCGCGAATGGCGGAAAGCGACGGACTACAAGACGTTTTCCGCCACTCGCGGCACTCGCAGAGGTCCGCTTGACGCGCCCGCCCTAGCGCTTGCGGTCCCAGCTCCGGAGGAAGGGCTCGGGGTCGATCGCGTGGCCGCCCTCGTAGTAGCCGGGATTCGACCAGATCTCGAAGTGGAGGTGGCAGGTGCTGGCGTTGCCGGTGTCGCCGACGCGACCGATCTCATCGCCCGCCTCGACCCGGTCGCCCTTGCGCACCTTGGCCTTGCCCTTGAGGTGCATGTAGACGGTGTCCTTGCGCGCGCCGGCGCCGTCGATGACGGCGTAGTTGCCCGCGGCGCTGTGAGAGTCGATCTGCTGCACGCGCCCGTCCTGGGCGGCGACCACCGCCTTGCCGCACTTGGCGAGGATGTCCTGGCCCTGGTGGTCGCGGCCGGCGCCGAACCCGTCGCCGTAGGTGTGATTGGAGCGAACGGGGAACACGCCGTCGCTCGCCCGCGGCACCGCCGCCGGCCTCGCCGCCGCTGCCAACCCCGCCGCTGCCGCTCGCCGCCAGCGCGCCGACGGCCGTGATCGCGGTCAGGACGATCGCGGTCGCCGTGGCCGCCGTGGCCCTGCCCGTTGTCCGCTTGAAGCTCGAATCCGTCATCGGTCTCCTTCGTCGGCCTACGGGGTTAGCTGCCGGGCTGGCGCTGAAAGAGCCTGCGCCCCCGCCGCCTCGGCGGCGGGTTTGCCCCAAACGCGTGGTTCCCCCGTTCTCGGCGCCCCTCCGTGCGATGGACGGCGAGATTCGGCTTTACCGGTTATCTGGCGCGGCAGCTTACAGGGATCGCAAGCGGAACGCGACGATTCGCTTACGAGGCGCTCACACTGCCGACGCGCCCAGCGCGAGCAGGGACCCCGCACGAAGCGGGGCCCGTGCAGCACGCTCGGGCCGCTAGGAGGCGGTGTTGACGACTCCGACCAAATGCCCCTCGGGATCGTTGAAGAGCCCGATCTCGATGCTCTCCATCACCGTTTCCGGGCCCATCATCCGCGATCCGCCGAGGCTCTCGGCCTTCGCCAGCGCGGCCTCCACGTCGGACACCTCGACGTAGAAGGTGACGTGGCCGTCGTATCCCTCCGGCCCGTTTCCGACTCCGCCGCCGATCCCGACGCCGTCGGCATTGGTGTTCCCGTCACGTTGCACGATCCCGTAGTTCATCGGGTTGTCGGCGTCGATCTCCCACCCGAACAGGTCCGAGTAGTAGCTCCTCAGCTTCTCCCCGTCCTTGACGATGATCTCGAAGTGGACTACCGGTTGTCCCATGCTCTCTCCTTTCGGCGCGGCACGCCCTGCGCGCCTGGTCGTATCTAGAGACCTGCGAAATCCAAAAAGCTCATCGGTCGGCGGGCAGCTCGGCCGGCAGTCCGAAGCGCTCGAAGAAGTCCACGAACCGCTCGGGGACGATCGGCTCCTCCGGCCAGCGCCTGTAGGCGTCGAGGTCGCGGGACTCGGTGGAGCGAGCGATGAAGGCGTTGACGTCACTGATCAAGCGGCCGCGAATCGTGAGCACGTTGAGCGCGAACGGAAGGTAGGCGCCGCTCGCCTCGATCCCAGCTGTAGAAGGCGAGCGTCGGCTGGCCGCTTGCGTGGACGAACAGATGGCGCCAGCGCCACTCGCCGGAGAGTGGCCCGACGCCGAGGAACGCGGTGAGTGCCTCGCGACCCCGGTGCCAGCTCGGAGCCGGCGGCATCGCGAAGGTGGCGTCATCGGCGAGCATCGCGACGACGCCCTCGATGTCGCCGCGGTCCCAGGCATCGATGTAGCCCTCGACGACTTCGCGCACGCCGTCGTCACCAAGCGAGCGCAGCGTCGCCTGCTGGCTCTGCTCGGGCGTGCGCTCGTCGACTGCCTTGCGGGCGCGCTGCAGGGCGCTGTTCACCGACGCGGTGGTCGTCTCGAGCGTCTCGGCGACCTCCCGGGCCGAGAAGCCGAGCACCTCGCGCAGGATCAGCACCGCGCGCTGGTTGGCCGGCAGGTGCTGGAGCGCCGCGATGAAGGCGAGCTCGACGGCCTCGCGCTGCTCGTAGCGAGCCTCGGGCGCCGCGTAGCCGTCCTCGAGGCCGAGCGTCTCGTCGGGATAGGGCTCGATCCAGACCGACTCCGCGAGCGGCAGCTGGGGGCCGTCGTGGGGATCGACCGGCGGCCCGTAGTCGACCGGCAGCACGCGCTTCGGGCGCTTCGCGATCACGTCGAGGCAGGTGTTGGTCGCGATCCGATAGAGCCACGAGCGCAGCGAGCTGCGGCCCTCGAACCGGGGCAGCCCGCGCCAAGCGCGCAGCAGCGCCTCCTGGAGCGCATCCTCGGCATCGTGGACCGAGCCGAGCATCCGGTAGCAGTGGGCGTGGAGCTCGCCGCGCCGGGGCTCGACGAGGCGGCCGAAGGCGCCCTCGTCGCCGCCACGCGCCGCCTCGAGCAGCTCTCGCTCCTGGAGTGTCGAAGCCGTGCTCATCCTTGTTCAGACTAGATGGACCGTGAACTCGGCGGACAAACGCCGAGTCGCCGCGATTAGTTTGTCGATCGGCGTCGGTCAGAAGGGAGAGGACCGATGCCAGTCCCCTCGAAACCAGTCGTCCACCTCGAGCTGCACACCGGCGACCTGCCGGGCGCCTGCGCGTTCTACGCCGGGCTTTGCGACTGGCGCGCCGAACGGATCGCGGCCGGAGCGAAGTCGTACTGGGCGCTCGAGCTGGGTAGCGGGATCGGCGGCGGGATCGTCGAGTGCGCGACCCGGCGGCCGCTCTGGCTGCCGTACGTCGAGGTCGGCGAGATCAACGAGGCGACCGAGCGGGCGCGCTCGCTCGGGGCATCGGTGCTGCTCGAGCCGCGCGAAGGGCCGGCCGGATGGCGCAGCGTCGTCGCCGGGCCGGTGGGCGCCGAAATCGCGTTTTGGCAACCTAAGAGCAGCGCCGTTTGAGCACGGCCTCGATCGGCAACCGATGTAACCGATGAGTTTTGGGACCCCGTCCCGTCTCTAAGGCAAGCAACCACAACGCCAGGAGGTAAGGGCGCAATGCCCGAGCAGACCACCGACAGAAACCGCTGGATCGCCCTTTACGTGCTCTGCGCGGGGATGCTGATGATCGTCCTCGACGTCACCGTCGTCAACGTCGCCCTGCCGTCGATCCAGGATGACCTCGGCTTCTCCCAATCGAGCCTCGCCTGGGTGGTCAACGGCTACCTGATCGCCTTCGGCGGCCTGCTGCTGCTCTCCGGGCGGTTCGGAGACTTGCTCGGCCGCAAGAACGTCTTCATGGCCGGTCTGGCGCTGTTCACGTTCGCCTCGCTGCTTTGCGGCGCCGCGCAGAGCCAGGAGATGCTGGTCGTAGCGCGCTTCATCCAGGGAATCGGGGGCGCGATGACCTCGGCGGTGATCCTGGGCATGATCGTGACCATGTTTCCCGAGCGGCGCGAGCAGGCGAAGGCGATCGGCGTCTACGCCTTCGTCGCCTCCGCCGGCGGCACGATCGGCCTCTTGGCGGGCGGCGTGCTCACCGATGCGATCAACTGGCATTGGATCTTCTTCATCAACATCCCGATCGCGATCGTGACGGCACTGTTGGCCCACCGGCTGATCGAGCGTGATCGGGGAATTGGGATCGGTGAGGGCGCCGACACTCCCGGCGCAGTCCTGATCACGAGCTCGCTGATGCTCGGCGTGTACACGATCGTCAAGCCGGCGGCTGATTTCGGCTGGGGCTCGGGCCAGGCGCTCGGGCTGGGCGCGGTCTCGCTGGCCCTGCTGGTCGCCTTCATCGTCCGTGAGGCGCGGGCCGAGAACCCGATCATGCCGCTGCGCATCTTCCGTTCGCGCAACGTCTCCGGGGCCAACATCGTCGAGGCGCTCCTGGTCGCCGGGATGTTCGGGTTGTTCTTCATGGGCTCCCTCTACATGCAGCGGGTGCTCGGCTATGACGCGCTCGAGATCGGGCTTGCCTTCCTGCCCGCGACCCTGATCATGGGCACGCTCTCGGTTCGTTACGCGGAACCACTGATCATGCGCTTCGGCGCCCGGAGGGCCTTGCTTTCGGGCATGGTGCTGGTCGCGGCCGGGCTCCTCCTCTTCACCCGCGCGCCCGTCGACGGCGGTTACGTCGAGCACGTGCTTCCCGTGATGATCCTGCTCGGCTTCGGGATCGGGGTCTGCTTCCCGGCCTTGATGAGCATCGCGATGTCGGGCGCAACGCAAGAGGACGCCGGCCTTGCCTCGGGCCTCGTCAACACCTCGGCGCAGGTGGGCGGCGCGCTCGGTCTCGCGGTGCTCGCCACCCTCTCGGCCACCCGTAGCGACAGCCTCATCGATGGCGGCGAGACCGTGGCGTCCGCACTCACGAGCGGCTATCACCTCGCGTTCCTGATCGGTGCCGCGCTCGTGGTCGCGGCGATCGCCGTCGCCGCGACGGTGCTCGAGCCCGCGGAGCAGGCGGCGCCGGAGGACGGAGGCGAGGCGGAGCGCGCGGCCGGCGAGCCGGCCTACTCCGAGGCCGCGTAGGCCCGGACCGGCCGGTGATCCGGCCCGGGCAGCCCGATCCGGCCCTGCCAAACTGAGCCGATGGCCGACGAGCAGGCAAAGCGCCCGGCCTCGGGGCGGGTCGCGCGCACGGCGCGGCTCGGGCGCGTGGCCGCCGGCGGCGCCGCCCGCTGGGCCGGAGGCCGCATCGACGGCCGGGGCAGCGAAGCGGATCAGCAGCGTCGCCGGGGCGATCGCGTGGTCGCCACGATCGACTCGCTGGTCGACCAGCTCGCGGTCATGCGCGGCGCGGCGATGAAGGCCGGGCAGGTGCTCTCCACGGTCGAGTTCCCCGGCCTCGACCCCGACCAGTCCGAGTACCTGCAGAGCCGCCTGGCGTCGCTTCGCGACAACGTCCCCGCCGTCGGTTGGGCCGACATGGAAGCGGTGCTCGCCTCGGAGTGGGGCGAGGCTCCCGAGCAGGTGCTCGAGAGCATCGAGCCGGAGCCGGCGGCGGCCGCGAGCATCGGCCAGGTGCATCGTGCCCGGGCGCCGGACGGTCGCAAGCTGGCGATCAAGATCCAGTACCCAGGGATCGGCGACGCCGTCGTCTCCGACATGCGCAACCTCCGCATGCTCTCGCCGGTGTTGCGCCGGCTGATGCCCGGGCTCGACGTCAAGGAGGTTCTCGCCGAGCTCGCCGAGCGGGTGACCGAGGAGTGCGACTACGAGCTCGAAGCCGCCAACCACCGCCGGCTGGCGCGGCATTGGCGGCGCCATCCGTTCATCCGCGTGCCCGCCGTCGACACGTCGTTGAGCCGCCGCCGAGTGCTGGTCAGCGAATGGGTGGACGGATTGGGCTTCGAGCGCGTCGGCGACCAGCCCGACGCGGTGCGCGACCGCTTCGCGGAGATCGTCTACCGCTTCTTCTACTCGACCGCGACCGAGCTTGGTGTCGCGCTCGGCGATCCGCACCCCGGCAACTACCTGCTCTGCGAGGACGGGCGGGTAGCGTTCTTCGATTTCGGCATGGTGCGCGAGCTTCCGCGCGACTACCTGCTGCGCGAAGGGCGGGTGTTCGCAGCGATCCGCGAGAGCGACGCGCCCGAGCTCGTCGCCGCGATGCGCGAGCTCGGCTACCTGCCGGGGCCCTCGGCCGAGTGGGACGGAGAGCTGCTGCTCGCGCAGATGCGGGCGGCCGGCTGGTGGTTCCTCGGCGACCAGCCGCTGCGACTGGCGCCGGAGGACGTCTGGCGAGGGACCGGGTCGCTACGTGACGAGTCGGGCGATCAGATGGTCGCGCAAATGCGGCGGATGACGCTGCCGCCCGAGGCGCTGCTGCTGCGGCGGATGGAGGGGTTGTTGTTCCAGATCGTTTCGACGGTGCGCGCGGAGGCCGCCTGGGGGCCGCTGCTGGGCGAGCTGATCGAGGGCGGCCCGCCGGTCAGCGAGCTCGGGGTCGAGCACGCTCAATGGCGCGCGGAGCGCCCGGGGGGTCGATGAGCGGGCGCTGCGTCGCTGGTCCGCGAGGCCGAGATCCTCGATCGCCTCGCGCATCCCGTGGTCGTCCGCGGCTTCGGCAGCGTGCTCGAAGGTGCCGTCCACACCTGGTGCTCGCGTCTACAGGCCCGTGTAGTGGCGCTTCTTGAACGGGCCGTTGGCGAGCCCGGCCTTGACGTCCTTGCTCCAGCCCGGGCCTTCGGCCCCGTCGTCGGGCAGCGAGGTGTCGAGGCGGAGCCCGGCGATCGAGACGAAGGCGTGGCCGCGGTTGTAGTAGACGGTGATCCAGCTCCCCTTGCCGGCCTCACCCCACTTGCGGAAGTCACCCGAGGGAAGCGGTGAGTCGAGGATGTCGGCGCCTTTGGGGCCGAGCGCGTAGCTGACCGTGCCCGAGCAGTCGTAGCAGCGCGAGTTCCAGTTGCGATGGCCGCCACCGGTGCAGTAGCCGGCGTCGTCGATCTCGTTCGCGGCCGCGATCGCGCGCTTGACCGCGGCGGGCGCGACTTCGGGCGCGGCGGCGAGCCCGCTCTTGAGCAGCTTGGCCTTGGTCCCGGGAACCGTGCCGCCCGCCGTCCCCCCCGGCCCGACGCCGCCCGAGCCGGCGAGCGCCGACGCCGGCAGCACCAGAATCGCGGCTGCTGCACAGAGGGCGACCGCGAGGGCGCGCGGGCGGGCGGAGGCTGGGCTGGGCACGGTTTCCGTCTCCTTTGTCTGCCTGCGGGGTTAGCTGACGGGCTGGCGCTAGAGGAGCAGCGCCCCCACCTTCACCGGGTGGGTTGGCCCCAAGACCTGGGTCCCCCGCTCTCGACTCGCGTGCGAGCCGAGATTCGGCTACGGGTTCGAAACGAACTTGCGGCAGCATACATCCGGCGGGCGACGCCGCGGGACCCGCTTAACGATCTCCGGCCAGCGGCCGATATGGACCGAAAAGGGGAAGGTCCGGCCGCTTGCCAGTTCTCTCGCGTCGACAGCTGAACGTGCTTCTCTGGGGGTTGCTGGCCCTCGGGCTCGCGGGCATGCTCCTGCACGCCGCCTGGATCGCCGGCCTCGGCCGCGGCGAGCTCAACCTGTTGATCAACCACTGGGTCTACAACGGGGTGCTGATCGTCGCCGCGATCGCCTGCCTCGTGCGAGCCGCCGGTGCTCAGGGCGACCGGATCGCCTGGCTCGCCTTCGGGCTCGGCCTCGCGCTTTGGACCGCCGGGGACATCTACTGGACGATCGCGCTCGCCGGCGTCAAGCATGCCCCCTACCCCTCCTGGGCCGACGCGCTCTACCTCGCCGCCTATCCGTGTCTGTACGTCGGCGTGCTCGCGTTCGTCGGCCGGCGCGTGCGCTTCGTAGCCACCGACTGGCTCGACGGGGCGATCGCCGGCCTCGCCGCGGCCGCGCTAGCCAGCGCCGTGCTCGCACCGGCATTGCTCGCCGCGACCAAGGGCGACCCGGCCGTCGTGGCGACCAACCTCGCCTATCCCCTCGCCGACGTCCTCCTGCTCTCGTTCCTGATCGCCGGGGTGGTCCTGAGTGGCGCGCGAATCGGCCGCGGCTGGATCTTGATCGGACTCGGCCTCGCCACCTGGGCGGTCGCCGACGGCGTCTATCTCTACCAGTCGGCGACCAGCGTCTATGACGGCGGATACCTCGACAGCCTGTGGCTGATCGGTGGACTGCTGATCGCAGGAGCTTCGCTCACCTCAGCCGAAGCCGAGGTGGGCGAGCCGGAGGCTCGATCCATCTTCCTGCCCTCGGCGTTCGCCTTCGTCGCCCTCGGCGTGCTGGCCTGGGACAACCTCGAACAGGTGGGCGGGGTCGCGGTCTGGCTCGCGGTCGCGACGCTGGCGATGCTCGCGATCCGCCTCGCGGTCAGCTTCCGCGAGAACGCGGCGTTGCTCCGCGCAGTCAAAGCCGAGGCGGTCAGCGACGCGCTCACCGGGCTCGCCAATCGCAGATCGGTGATGAGCGACCTCGGGCGAGCGCTCGCCCCGGGTGGGCGCGAGTGGATCTTCGCCCTCTTCGACCTCGACGGGTTCAAGGCCTACAACGACACCTTCGGCCACCCGGCCGGCGATCTGCTTCTCCGCCGGATGGGTGCCAACCTCGCGGTCGCGGTCGGTCGCGATGGCGTTGCCTACCGGCTTGGCGGCGATGAGTTTTGCGTTCTCGTCCCGGGAGGCGACTCGAGGGTGGCCGCGGTCCTTGCGGCCGCGCGCGCGGGACTCTGCGAGGAGGGCGAGGGCTTCAGCATCGGGGCCTCGGCCGGCGTCGCCCTGCTCCCAGCCGAGGCCGCGGACCCCGCCGCGGCGCTGCGGCTCGCCGACACCCGCATGTACGCGGAGAAGGGCCTGCGGCCGAACTCCGCGCGGCGCCAGACCCATCAGGCGCTGGTGCGAATCCTGCGCGAGCGAGAGCCGGCGTTGAGCGCACACCTGACCGGGGTCGCGCGGCTGGCGGTTCGGATGGGCAAGCTGCTCGAGCTCGGCGCCGAGGACCTCGATGCGCTCGCGCGCGCCGCCGAGCTTCACGACGTCGGCAAGATCGCGATCCCCGACCGGATCGTGCACAAGCGAGGCGACCTCGATGACGTCGAATGGGACCTGATGCGGTCGCACACGCTGATCGGGGAGCGGATCCTCGGCGCCGCCCCGGCGATGGCCCCGGTTGCCAAGCTGGTCCGCTCGAGCCACGAGCGCTGGGACGGCGATGGATATCCAGACGGCCTCGCCGGGGAGGAGATCCCGCTCGGCGCCCGGATCATCTTCATCTGCGACGCGTTCGAGGCGATGACCAGCGACCGTGCCTACCGCAGCGCGATGCCCGCGGACGAGGCGCTCGCCGAGCTTCGCCGCTGCGCTGGCACCCAGTTCGACCCGATGCTCGTCGACGTCTTCGCCGGGTCGGTGTTCCCGAGCCTCAACGGCTCAGCAGGAGCCGAAGAAACGCTCCAGATGGTCGATCAGCTCGACCTCTGACAGCGCCGTCGCCGGCTCGAAGAGCTGGTTCACCATCAGGCCGTCGAGCAGGGCCAGCAGCTGAGGCGCGTGCCGACGCGGGTCCGTGCAGCCCGCCGCCGGGAGGAGCTGTTCGGCGATCAGCACGTACTCGCGGCGGACCTCGTTCAGGGCCCGCTGGAACTCGGGCCGGCGGCGCGCCTCGAGGGTGAGCTCGTAGCGCGCGACCGAGAGCCCGGCGCGCTCGCCGGCGAGCCAGTCGCGGATGATCATCTCGGCGACCAGCTCGGCGCTGCGGCGGGGGCCGTAGGGTCCGCCTGGCACGAGCGCCTCCATCGCCCGCACCGACGGACGCTCGAGCTCGACCAGGCGGCCGAGCGCTGCGGTCAGCAGGGCCTCGCGGGTCGGGAAGTAGTTGCTGGTCGAGCCCTGTGGCAACCCGGCCCGCTCGTCGACCGCGCGGTGGGTGAGCGCGCGCCCGCCGCCGCCCTCGAGCACCCCAAGGGCGGCGTCGGCGAGCGCGGCGCGGCGGTCGGCGGTGGCGATCGGCGTCGTCCTCACTACATCTGTAGTATGCCCGACCGTGAGCGTGACCGCACCCGGGCAGGACCTCGCCAACCTCGACCTCGGCGACTTGGCGCTGTGGGCCGACGGTCCGCCCCACGACCTCTTCACCCGGCTTCGCAGTGAGGCCCCGGTGCACTGGAGCCCACTCGCCGACTACCCCCACGAGGGCGGCTTCTGGTCGTTGACCCGGGCAGCGGACCTGCGTCAGGTGAGCCTCGACTGGCAGACCTACTCCTCCTACGTCGGCGGGATCATGGTCCTCGACGACTTCGGGATCCCGCTCGAGGGCCAGCAGCAGCAGATGATCTCGATGGACCCCCCGCGCCACGACCGGATCAAGGCACTGTTCCAGCGCGGCTTCACGCCGAAGCGGATCGCCGAGCATGAGGAGCGGATCCGCGGGATCGTCAACCGGGTCCTCGACCGTGTCTGCGAGCGCGGCGAGTGCGACCTCGTCCAGGACGTCGCCGGCCCCGTGGTCGCGCGCGTGATCGGCTCGTTCATCGGCACGCCGGAGGAGGACGACCAGCGCCACATCGAGGAGACGAACATGGTGCTCGGGTTCGGCGACGAGGAGCTGCGGCCGACCGAGCAGGCCGTGGTCGAGGTGATGACGCGGGCCTGGGACGAGACCATGGAGATGATCGCCGAGCGGCGTCAAAGCCCCGGCATGGATGACCTCATGGACGTCCTCGTCTACTCAGAGGTCGACGGCGAGAGCCTCAGCGACACGGAGATCTTCATGGGGCTCGGCCTGCTCGGCGCGGCCGGCAACGACAGCACCCGCTCGGTCTTCACCAGCGGCATGCTCGGTCTCTTCGAACACCCCGACCAGCTCCGGCTCCTGCTCGACGACCCAGCGCTGATCGGAGGCGCGGTCGAGGAGCTGCTGCGCATGTACCCCGCCTTCGCGCACTTCCGCCGCACCGCGACCCGCGAGGTCGAGCTGCACGGGCAGACGATCGCCGAGGGCGACAAGGTGCTGCTCTGGTACGTGGCCTCGAATCGCGACGAGGACGTCTACGAGGACCCGCAGCGCCTCGACGTCACCCGGGCGCCGGACCACCAGGCATTCGGCGCCGGCGGCCGGCACTTCTGCCTCGGCGCGGCGCTCGCGCGGCTCGAGATCAAGACGCTGCTGACGGAGACCCTGCGGCGCTTTCCGGACATCGAGCTCGCGGGTGAGCCGACCAAGGCCCGCTCGCTGTTCCTGAACCAGCTCAAGACGCTCCCCGTGCGCTTCACGCCGGCGCCGAAGAGCACCGAGCTCGTCGCCTGAGCTCAGTCGTGCTTCGGCTCGCGGTCGGCAGCGTCGGCGCCGGTCGCGGTGGTGATCACACTCGCGGCTCCGCCCGAGAGCACCCTGCGGGTCACTCGCGGCACCAGCACCCGCGCCGCCGCGGCGAGCGCGTACGCCCGCGGCACGTAGCGCTCGGTCCTGCCGCCGAGGCTCGCGTCGAGGATCGCCTCGGCCGCCTTCTCGGGCTTGGAGACGATCCAGCTCGTCGCGCGGCGCCCCCGCAACTCGGTCGCCGGGAAACCCTCGGTGGCGACAAAGCCCGGGAGCACCAGGCCGACGTGGACGCCGTGCTCGCGCTCCTCCGCATAGAGCGAGTCGCTCCAGCCGGCGAGCGCGAACTTGCTCGCCGAGTAGGCGCCGGCGCCCGCGCGAGCGACGCGGCCGGCGGTGCTCGAGACGTTGACGATCGCGCTCGGCGCCGAGTCGCGCAGCAGCGGCAGCAGCGCCTCGGTGAGCCGCACGACAGCGTCGAAGTTGAGCGCCATCGTCCGCTGCACGTTCGCCCACCCGCCCTCGGCGAAGGTCGCGCGCCACGAGGCGCCGGCGTTGTTGACGAGCAGCGTCAGCCGGTCGTCATGCTCACGAACGTGAGCGAGGACCCGCTCGGGCGCATCGGGCTCGGTCAGGTCCGCGGCGACGTAGGTCGCCGGCGCGGGCAGCGAATCGGCCAGCTCGCGCAGCCGCTGCTCGCGGCGGGCGACAAGGACCAGCCTCGCGCCCGGTTCGCGGGCGAGCCGGCGAGCGGTCGCCTCGCCGATCCCGCTCGAAGCACCTGTGATCAGCGCCGTCGGCGGTCCCTCGCTCATCCGAGCACCAGCTCGGCCGCGGTGCGCACGGTCGCCGCATCGCCGGCGATCAGCAGCGTGGTCACGAACGAGTCGCGCCAGGCCTCGAGGTCGTGCCGGATCTTTTCGGGCGGGCCGATCAGCGACATCTCGTCGATGATCTCGAACGGGATCGCCGCGGCGGCCTCGGCCTTCTTGCCGGACAGGTAGAGGTCCTGGACCCGCTCGATCATCTCTCCGTGGCCCATCCGAGTCGCGACGTTGGCGTGGAAGTTCCTGCCCTTCGCCCCCATGCCGCCGAAGTAGAGAGCGTAGTAATGGCGCAGGGCGTCGGCGGCGCCATCGACGTCGTCGGAGACGATCATCGGTACGGTCGCGGCGACCTCGAAGTCGTCGTCGCCGCGGCGGGCACCAGGGCGGGCAAAGCCCTCGGCGAGCGCCTCGCGATAGGGCTCGAGCTGGTGCGGCGAGAGCAGCATCGCCATCCAGCCGTCACAGATCTCGGCCCCGAGCGCAATGTTCTTCGGCCCCTCGGCGGCGAGGAAGACCGGGATCTCCTCGCGCAGCGGGTGGATCGAGGACTTGAGCGGTTTCGCGAGCCCGGTGCCGTCGGGCAGCGGCAGCGGGTAGTGAGCTTCGTCATTGGTGACCGGGCCCTGCCGGGCCCAGACGTCGCGGAGGATGCCGACGTACTCCCGGGTGCGCGCAAGCGGCTTCGAGAACGGCACCCCGTACCAGCCTTCGACCACCTGCGGGCCTGAGACGCCGATCCCGAGGATCAGCCGACCACCGGAGAGGTGGTCGAGCGTCATCGCCGCCATCGCGGCGGCGGTCGGCTGGCGCGCCGACATCTGCAGGATCCCGGTGCCGAGCTTGATCCGAGAGGTCGCCGCACCCCACCAGGCCAGCGGGGTGAGGCAGTCCGAGCCGTACGCCTCGGCGGTCCAGACCGAATCGAGCCCGAGGCGCTCGGCCTCGGCGATGGCCTCGACGGCTCCCGGGGGCGGTCCGGCGCTCCAGTACCCGGTGTTGAGGCCGAGCTTCAGGTCGGACGACATCAGCGCGCGAGCTTAGCCACACCGCAAGCACGCCGCCTCGTACGGTTCGCTGCCATGGCTGGAGGCCCAAGAGCGAGCTCGGTCGGCCTCGTGCTCGGCGCCATCGTCTCGGTCCAGGTCGGTGCCGCGGCGGCGACGACGCTGTTCGACGAGCTCGGCCCGGTCGGGACCGTGTTCCTGCGGCTCGGCTTCGCCGCGCTCGTGCTGGCGGCGATCTGGCGGCCATCGCTGCGCGCGCTGCGCGAGAGCGGAGCTCGCGACCTCATCCTGTTCGGAGTCGCGCTCGCGGCAATGAACACCAGCTTCTACCTGGCGCTCGACCGGATCCCGCTCGGAATCGGGGTGACACTCGAGTTCGTCGGCCCGCTCGGGGTCGCGTTTGCGACCTCGAGCCGGCGCCTCGACCTGCTCTGGGCGGCGCTGGCGACAACCGGGGTCCTCCTCCTCTCCCCCGGCCTTGGCGGCGACCTCGACCTGCTCGGCGCCGTCCTGGCGCTGCTCGCGGGCGCGTTCTGGGCCGCCTACATCGTCCTCTCGGCCCGGGTCGGGCAGCGCTTCGCCGGTGGCACGGGGCTATCCCTGGCGATGGTGGTCGCCGCCGCGCTCCTGGTCCCGGCCGGGATCGTCGAGGGCGGGATCGATCTGCTCGAGCCCGAGCTGCTCGCGGTCGGGTTCGCGGTCGCGATGCTGAGCTCGGCGATCCCCTACTCGCTCGAGCTCGAGGCGCTGCGACGGCTGCCTAAGGGAACCTTCGGCGTGCTCATGAGCCTCGAGCCCGCGGTCGCGGCGACGGTCGGGTTCATCGGCCTCGACCAGGCGCTGGCCGCCAACGAGGTGATCGCGATCTGCCTCGTCGTCCTCGCCAGCGCCGGCGCACTTCGGACCGCCCCACCGCCCGCCGAGGCCTGAGCCGCAAGGCGCCGCCCTGCTGACCAGCCGGCGCCTACGGCAGGTCGAGGAACTCGAGTGCGCGCCGAGTAGCTGAGCCCGGGCGTCGGGCCGCCCTCGATCGCGTAGATCCGCTTGCCCTTGGCGGCGCCGCCGACGCCGTGGCGCGGAGTGATCATCTCGGGCAGGGCGGCCCAGCTGTCGCTGTCGGGGTCGTAGACCTCGACCTGCTCGATCGTCGTTCCGCCCTCAACCGTTTCCTCGCCGCCGAAGACGACCAGCCGGCCGCCTGCGACCACGGCGGCATGGCCGCTGCGGGCGGTGGCCAGCGGCGCCAGCGGCGTCCACTTCTTCTGCTTCGGGTCGTAGCTCTCGACCGTCGTCTGGCCGCCGTTGACCGGCCCGGGCCGGCCCCCGGTAACGATCAGGTCGCCGTCGAGCACGGCCGCGCCGACGTGATTGCGGCCCGTCGGCATCTCGGGCCCGCGGCGCCAGCGATCCGCGCTTGATGCTGTAGATCTCGAGCGAGGTGTCGCCGCCAGCCCTCGCCGTACCCACCGGCGGCGTAGAGCCGTTGGTCGATCCCGACCAGGGCGTGGCCTCCGCGGTCGAGTCGGCATCGGCGAGCCGGCGCCAGCGGTCGCGGACCGGGCTGTAGCGGTAGAGGCGATTCGCTCGCGCCGCCCGTGCCGAGGCTGCCGCCGAGCAGATAGATGCGGCCGTCGAGCGCCGTCATCCCGGGGTGGTTGACCGCGATCGGCAGGCTCGCGACCTGCTTCCAGCGGTCCTGCGAGATGTCGTAGCGGGCCATCTTCGCGGTCGTGCCACCGCTGGAGATGAAGCCGCCGACGGCGTAGATCCGATCGCCGACGCGCGCCGCGCCGATCTCGGTGCGAGCGAGCGGGCTCGGCGTCAGCGAGCTCCATGCCGCCGTGCTGCGAGCGGGCTCGGCACTCGTCATCACTGGTCGCGGCGAAGACGATCGCGGCGCCGAAGACGAGCACGATCGCGACTGCGAGCACGGTCGCACGATCAGCGCGCCGGTGCGACCACCGGCGCTCACGCCGGCGCCTTGACGACGGGCTCGTGGCCTCGGCACTCGAGCACGGGCAGGCGCGGGTAGCGCGGATAGGCTGGGGTCCGAGCGCGAGCGTTCGCAGAGCGAGAAGACCGACCCGCGGGTGTTGCGGATCACGCGCTGGTGCGCGCAGCGAGTCGCAGAGCCCTGCCGCGGGTCGCGCCATGGAAGCCAGTATGGCGCGCGCTCGAAATCTTCGCACTTCACTTTGTATAGTGAAGTCGATGCCCACTTTCCGGCGTTTGCTCGGCTTTCTGCGCCCGTACAGGCGCGAGGTGGTCTGGTCGCTGGTCTTCGCCTGCGCGGCGATGGTGATGACCGTCGCGATCCCGCTGCTGGTCGGCAACGCGGTCGACGCGATCGACGATCAGCGCCGCGACGACCTCCTGCCGCTGGCGCTCGCGATCGGCGCCGCCGGCGTCCTGCGCCTCGGGCTCACCGTGGTCAGGCGGCTGATCGCCGGCCGGGTTTCGGTCGCGGTCGAGTTCGACCTGCGCCAGCGCGTCTACGCGCACCTGCAGGCGCTCGAGCTGGGCTTCTTCGACACCCAGCAGACCGGGCAGCTGATGTCGCGGGCCACCGTCGACCTGCAGGCGATCCGCTTCTTCCTCGGCTACGGGCTCATCTTCCTGACCCAGAACGCGCTCACGATCACGCTCGCGAGCATCGCCATGTTCGCGATCGAGCCTTGGCTTGCGGCGCTCGCGCTGCTCCCGGTGCCCTTCGTCGTCCTCGGCGCGATGCGGTTCAACCGCCTCTCCCGGCCCGCGGTCCAGGAGGTCCAGCAGCGGATCGCAGAGCTCACCGCGGAGGCCGAGGAGAGCATCTCCGGGGTCCGGATCGTGAAGGCGTTCGCGCGCGAGGAGCACATGCTCGGGCGCTTCCGGCGACTCGGTCGAGCGCGTCTTCGACCAGAACGTCTACTCGACCCGCCTGCGGGCCTTCTACTCGCCGATGCTCGGCTTCATCCCCAGCGTCGGGCTCGCCGTAGTGCTGTTCGTCGGCGGCCGCGAGGTCATCAACGGCGGCTTCACGATCGGCGACTTCACCACCTTCTACCTCTTCCTGATCATGCTGATGGGGCCGATGCGGATGCTCGGCATGGCGCTCGGCATGGCCCAGCGAGCGGTCGCATCGGGCAATCGGCTGTTCGAGATCCTCGATCGCGAGCCGCGGATCGCGAGCGCGCCGGGCGCGCCGCCGCTGCCCGACGGCCCCGGCGCGGTCGAGTTCCGCAACGTCACCCTGCGCTACGACGGCGCCGCCCCGTCGCTCACCGACGTCAGCCTCGACGTCCCGGCCGGCCGCACGGTGGCTCTCGTCGGCCCGACCGGGTCGGGCAAGACGAGTCTCGTCGGGCTGATCGCCCGCCTCTATGACCCGAGCGACGGCGCGGTCCTGGTCGACGGCGCGGACCTGCGCTCGGTCGAGATCGCCTCGCTGCGCAGCTCGGTCGCCTTCGTCGCCGACGACAGCTTCCTGTTCTCGGCCACGGTCGCCGAGAACATCGCCTACGCGCGGCCCGATGCGACCCGTGAGGAGATCGAGACCGCGGCGCGGCGCGCCGAGGCAAGCGGGTTCATCAGCCGGCTGCCGGACGGCTACGAGACGATGGTCGGCGAGCGTGGGCTGACGCTCTCGGGCGGCCAGCGCCAGCGGGTCGCGATCGCGCGGGCGCTGCTCGCCGATCCCGCGGGTCCTGATCCTCGACGACGCGACCTCGTCGGTCGACGCCCGCACCGAGGAGGCGATCAAGCGCGGGTTGCGCGAGGTGATGGAGGGCCGGACGACCTTCGTCGTCGCGCACCGGCTCTCGACGATCTCGCTCGCCGACGAGATCGTGGTCATGGAGGCGGGCCGGATCGTCGATCGCGGCCAGCACGCGGAGCTGCTCGAACGCTGCCCGCTGTATGCGGAGATCGCCGAGTTCGGCTGCGAGGACGTCGTCTTCCTGCAGAGGGACCTCGAGGAGCGCGAGGCGGTGGCGCGGCTGTGAGGCGAGGACGGACGAGCCGAGCATTTGATTCGGTCACGGAACGCGACCCGGAGGGACAGGGCTCGGACGCTCGCCGCCGAGACCGAGGACCAGTCCAACCAGCCGGGGCGGTTCGCGGGCACGCTGTTGATGTTCCGCGACATCTGGCGACTGATTCGCGGCGAGGACCAGCGCGGGCGCAAGGTTCGCTGGCTGCTCGGCCTGCTGCGGCCCTACCGGACGCAGGTGCTGCTGATGGTGGTCGCGCTGCTGGTCGCGACCGCGGCGGCGCTCGCCCCTCCGTATCTCGCCGGCCGGGCGATCGACGACGGGATCAGCGCCGGCGACGAGAGCGCGCTGACGATCATCGTCGTCGTCTTCGTCGCCTCGGTGGCGATCTACTGGGCCGCTTCCTACGCGCAGACGTACCTGGTCGGCTGGGTCGGTCAGCGGGCGCTCCAGGACCTGCGCGAGCGCATCTACTCGGCACCTGCAGGCGATGTCGATCGGCTTCTTCACCCGGCGCAAGCCGGGGGTGCTGATCTCACGGCTGACCAACGACGTGCAGGCGCTCGACAGCCTGGTCACGGACGGGATCATCACCCTGTTCTCGAGCGTGCTCACGCTCACCGGCGTGGTCGTGATCCTGATCGCGCTCGACCCCTCGCTCGCGCTGATGACGTTCATCACCTTCCCGGTGCTCGCGATCGCCAGCGTGATCTTCCGGATCGTCTCCGCCGACGCCTACCGGCTGACGCGGGAGAAGATCGCCAACATCACCGCCTACCTGCAGGAGACGCTCTCGGGCGTCCGCGTGGTACGGACCTTCGGCCGCGAGCGCCAGCACGTCGAGCGGATGACGGAGCTCAACGAGGAGAACCGGGTCGCCAACATGCGCACCGTCTACCTCAACGCCTCCTACTTCCCGGCGGTCGAGCTGCTCTCGGCGATCGGCACCGGCGCGATCATCCTCTTCGGCGGCTATCAGGCGATCGACGGGCAGATCGAGATCGGGATCGTGGTCGCTTTCATCGGCTACCTGCAGCTGTTCTTCGACCCGATCCAGCAGATCTCACAGCTTTACACGACCTACCAGCAGGGAATGGCGGCGCTCGACAAGATCTTCGACCTGCTCGACACCGCGCCCGACATGACCGACAAGCCGGACGCGATCGACCCGGGACCGCTGCGCGGAGAGATCGCGCTCGACGACGTCTGGTTCTCCTACGCCCGTGGCGGTGACGCGAGCGCCGCCGAGGTCGCCGAGCTGACCCCCGATCCGGTCACCGATGAGGGCCCGGACGCCGCGAGCGGCTGGGCGATCGCGGGCATCGACCTCGAGGTGCCTGCCGGACAGACCGTCGCCCTGGTCGGCGAGACGGGGGCAGGCAAATCGACGCTGGCGAAACTGGTCGCTCGCTTCTACGACCCCCAGCGTGGTCGGGTGCTGGTCGATGGCTACGACCTGCGCGACCTGAGCTCCACGGCGCTTCGCAGCCAGCTCGGGATCGTGCCCCAGGAAGGGTTCCTGTTCTCGGGCTCGATCCGCGACAACATCGCCTTTGGCCGGCCGGATGCCGACGAGGAGGAGATCGTCGCCGCGGCGCACGCCGTCGGCGCCAACGTCTTCGTCGACCGGCTGCCGGCGGGCTTCGAGACCGAGGTCGGCGAGCGCGGGGCCGCGCTCTCGGCCGGTCAGCGCCAGCTCGTCGCCTTCGCGCGCGCGCTGCTCGCCGAGCCGCGCATCCTGATCCTCGACGAGGCGACCTCGAACGTGGACGTGCGCACGGAGCGGGTGATCGAGCAGGGCCTCGAACGGCTACTCCACGGGCGGACCGCGATCGTGATCGCGCACCGGCTGTCGACGATCAGGCGCGCGGGCCGGATCGTCGTGCTCGAGTACGGCCGGATCGTCGAATCGGGCACGCACGACGAGCTTGATCGCGGCCGGGGGGCGCTACGCCCGCCTCTACGGCGCCTGGGTCGAGTCCTCGGCCGCCTGAGGCTCGGGACCGGGGGTCCGGGCGCGCGGTCTACGGGCTGACGCCGCCCGAGCCCGAGTCGCCACCGGTGTCGGCCGGCGGGGTCGTCGGCTCGGTGGGCGCCGGGGTCACGGGTTCGACCGGGACCTCGGTCACGGGCGGGGTCGTGGGCGCGACGGCTCCGGTGTCGGTACCGGTATCGGTACCGGTATCGGTCCCGGTTGAGCCGCCGCCTCCGGAGGTGACCTCGGAGGTGTCACCGCAGACCGTGAAGCCGAACTTGCCCGCGGCCTTGGCGGCCGCCGAGGCCGCCTCGTCGACGGTCGCGTCGAGCTCGGCGACCGCCGCGTCGTCGCCGCGCTCGCTCGCGGTCGCGCGCTGCTCGAGCGCCGCCACCTGATCCTGGAGGGCGCTGAGGAACTTGTCGAGCTGGTCGGCCCCGTCCTCTCCTTCGGCGAGCACGAGCGTCTGCAGCGAGCCGAGCTCGCTGCCCAGGATCCCCGCCTCGGTGGCCGAGGCCTCGGAATCGGACGGATCGACCTCGGCGAGCGCGGTGTTGGCCTCGAGGCAGATGGTGTCGCCCTGGTCGGCGTACTCGGAGGCGCTCAGGGCGGTTGCGCCGGCAGTGCCTGTCGCTCCCGCGACCGGGGTCACGGGGGTCTCGTCGTCATCGCCGCCGCAGCTGCGAATCAGCAGCACGACGATCACGAAGATCACTGCGATCGCGCTCAGCGCGACCAGGCGCCTGCGCTGATAAACGTCCATGGACTGCTCAAAGTAACAAAGGGGGCATGCGTGTCCTGCGAGAGAAATACCCGCATGGGTGCGGATTTTCACCCTCGGCACGCGGAACATCGCAGCGAGGTGATTCCGACGTGACTTCGACTGTGCCCGTGGGTTCTACAGACAGTGGGCGGGTATGTCGATGAGATGTACGTGGCAGGACGTACGCGCAAGCGGACGATCGCGGTCGCCCTCGCGGCGCCCTGCGCGCTGCTCGCGCTGATCGGCTCGCCGGTGCTCGGGGGCGGGGTCGTCGAAGCGGCCGGCGGCGATACCGCGGGAACGCTGCGCACGGGGACGACCGGCAACAACTCGGAGCTGGTCAAGACGATCCCTATCGGCCGCCACAAGGAGTCGAAGAAGCGGGTGGTGATGTCGCTGCAGCCGGGCAACCTCGGCGAACTCCGCAACGGCGACCGGCTCGACGCGACGGCGGAGGTTGAGGTCTCGGTGTGCCTGAAGCCGAACGAGCTGCACGGCTCGGACCGGCCGTGCATCGGTGACACCTACGGATATGACCCGACCGTGATCGCCGAGCTGGTGCTCGCTGACGGCGGCAAGGCGACGGGCGGCGGCAACACGGTCTCGCTCGGCGCCAAGAAGCTCACCTGCACCCAGTCGCAGCCAAACCGCAACCACCACTGCGTGCTGGTGATCGACGACGGCCACACGACGATCGACGACGCGGGCGACCTGCCCTGCAACGCGGCGACCTGCCACGTCAACCTGGTCCTGAGCGCGCACGACAAGAACGCCCGCGGCGGCGACAAGCTCGTCGTCGGCGCCGACTCGGGCGGCAAGTCGGCGAAGGGCGACAAGGGTCGGGTGAACGTGGCTCGCTACCGACCCGGCGGCCAGCAGCGCGACGGCCCGCTCGTCACGCATGCGAGGGTGCGCCCGGCGCTCTCGATCGCCGGCGAGGGCGGCAACATCAAGGAGAAGGCCGTCTACTCGGTTGAGCTCGGCAACCTGCGCCTCGGCGAGCAGCTCGTGATCGACGGCAAGCTGGTGGCCAACATCGGCCACCACTCCTACAACGTCTTCCAGACGACCGGGATCGTGCTCTCGGAGAACCCGGACTCGGCCAGCCGCGAGGGCTGGCCGGAGCGGGTCGGCGACCTCAACGGGCAGATCGCAGAGGCGAACGGGTTCAACTGCACCCAGGGTCACAGCGCCCACGAGAGCCCGTGCACGGCGCGCAAGGTCGGCGTGCTCGAGATCACCCGCGACTCGCCGAAGACGCTCTACATCAACCTCGTCGCGGGCATGGCCGCGCAGGCCGACTTCAACAACCGCCACCAGAACAGCGACGTCGCGCACATCCCCAAGGACGGCTTCCTGCGCGTCTACCGCTACGGCCCCGACCGCAACGACTCACCCCCGCCCCCGCGCGACTGAACCGATTCACGCCGCCTTCGGCGCCTTGTGCCGGCGCCCGTTCCGGCCACCCCAGTTCTCGGTCTGAGCGTGGCAGTTCGGACAAAGAAAGGAAATATTCTCCAGGCGATTGTCCCTGCCACAACCGTTGTTGTGGTGCAGCTGCATGTTGAGCGGCTGACCGCGCCACTCAGTCAGCCCGCAGCGCTCGCAGCGATTCTCCTTCAACCCCTCAGTCAGCAGGCGGAGCTTCAGATGCGACCGATTGGTCCGCGTGCGACCGTCGACAAGCAGCAGCTCAATCGGCATCGCTCGGGGTCGAGGACGGATGTCCCCGCGCGTGACCGCCTGGTACCAGGTCGCGCTGGTGAACCCGAAGCGCTCCGCGCACTGCCGGGAGGTCAAGCCTTCGTCATACGCCCGCTGTACTTCCGGCCAGTCGTAACGGCGCGAGAAGCGTGAATCGGCCCGCGAACCTAGCCTCCGAAAGTGGTACGCGACCGTGCTCTTGCCGATCTGGAGCTCCCTCGCAATCTCGGCCTGGGTGAGCCCGGCAACACACAGGCGGTCAACGGCCTCGCGAGTCCTCTCCAGTCGTCCGTTTCGTCGCAAACGGCCCTTCGCGTTCACGAACATATGTTCGCGGGTCCGCCGGACGGAAGGGACCCCGGCGAACCCCTATTTCGAACCCAAAGTACTGGGGACCAAGGACTTGAACCTTGACTACTGGTACCAGAAACCAGCGTGCTGCCAAATTACACCAGTCCCCATCGGGAGTGCTCTGAGAGCGCTCGACCAAGCGTACCGAGAGCGGTTTCTCGAAGCCCTTGGATCTACGTACCCACGGTCTCGAGCTCGGAGTCCGGATCCGCAAGGGCGTCCTTCTGCCCCGAAACGTCCGCCCCGGTCTCGATCAGCGTTCGCGCGTGGACGAGGTCGTCGGAGCGGCCGACGGCGAGCGTGCCCTTGACGCGGCCGTCCTTCAGGTACCAGGCGCTGAACTCGCCGGCGTCGCGGTCGCCGCGGAAGACGACCTCGTCCCACTCATAGGCAGGGCCGACGTACTCGAAGCCCGCCCAGTCGGCGAGGTCGCTGAAGAAATACGGCACCTCGCGGTAGGGCTCGGACCCGCCGAGCATCCCGCGGGCGGCGTGCCGGCCCTGCTGCAACGCCACGTCCCAGTGCTCGACCCGCAGCCGCTGTCCGTGGACGACGCTGTCGTAGGAGCAGACGTCGCCGGCGGCGAAGATCCCCGGCACCGACGTCTCCAGCTTCTGATCGCAGACGATCCCGTTCTCGACCTCGAGCCCCGCCCGCTCGGCGAGCATCGCGTCGGGCCTCACCCCCGCGCCGACGACGACCATGTCGCCCTCGACCGTGCGCCCGCCCTTGGTGACCACCGCCTGCACGCGCCCGTCGCCCTCGAACGCCTCCAGCTCCTCGCCCCCGAACACCTCGATCCCCTTCGCCTCGAGCAGCTCCTGGCACCAGCGCCCCACCTCCTCGCCGAAGGTCCGCGAGAGCGCCACCTCCTCCATCATCACGATCGCGCATTTCGTGCCCGTCGCGGTCAGCGACGCCGCCACCTCGGTGCCGATGTAGCTGCCGCCGATCAGCACCACGCGCTCGGCCGCCGCCGCCTCCTCGCGGATCGCATCGGAGTTGCCGAACGCGCGCAGGTAGTGGATTCCCTCCAGCTCGGCCCCCTCGACCCGGAGGATGTTGACGTTCGCCCCCGTCGCCAGCAGCGCCTTCTCGAATCTCAGCTCCTCGCCACCCTGCAGCTTCGCCAGCCGCTCCGCCGGGTCGAGCGACATCACGTTCGTCCGCAGCATCAGCTCGATCCCGTTCTCCTCGTACCACTCCGCGGGGTTCACGTGCGCGTCGGCGCGCGTGGCCTCACCCCGCAGGTACTCCTTCGAGAGCGGTGGGCGCTCATAGGGCGGCTCGGGCTCGCGCCCGACGAGCGCGATCGAGCCCTCGGCCCCCTGCTTGCGCAGCTCCGAGGCGCAGTAGGCAGCCGCCATGCCGCCACCGACGATCAGGAAGTCAATCGGCCGAGCGCTCACGCGCTCGTCCGGTGGGAGCGGGGCTGCTCAGCTACTTGCGCTTTCAACTGCCCGCCGAGCCGTCGGGTCCGAAGTACGCGGTCAGGTCCTCCTCAACCGTCGGATCGAGAACCGCGAGGATCTCGTCCCCCGCCTCGAGCACCGTCTCGGAGCTGGGCACGAACCCGGTCCCTTCGCGGAGGACCGAGATCAGCAGGCTGCCCTCGGGCATCTGCAGGTCTCCGACGCGCTGGCCCGCCGCCCTCGAGTCCTCGGGAAGCTGCATCTCGATGATCTCGAGCCGCTGCTCGGGGAGGTCGAGCAGATGAACGAGCCCGTACTCGGGCACCTCGTGCTCGATCAGGTTCAGGATCAGGTCGGTGGCCGAGACCACCGGCTTGATCCCGAGCAGGTCGAAGTGCTCGCGGTTGCGGGGGTTGTTGACCCTGGCGATGATCCGGTCGACCAGGTACTTCTCCTTCGCCACCTGGCAGATCAGCACGTTGTCCTCGTCGTCGCCGGTGACCGCGATCACCATGTCGGCGCGCGAGATCCCGGCGCGCTCGAGCACCCACAGCTCCGATGCGTCGCCGTACTGGATGTTGTGCTCGAGCTCCTGCTCGACGCTCAGATAGCGCTCGCGGTTGTTCTCGATCAGGGTCACCTCGTTGCCCTTCTCGAGCAGCTCGCGCGCGAGATTCCAGCCGACCTTGCCGGCCCCGACGATGATGATGTACTGCTGCTGATCGCTCATCTGCTCTTAGAGATCGGCGTCCTCGTAGTCGACGCCGCCGATCGCGCGCGAGCCGTTGCCGGTTCGAGCCGCAGCCAGCCGCACCTCGCTCTCGAGCATGTCGATCGCGACCCGCGTCGGGCAGATCGTGTGCAGGCCCTGCTCCTCGTACCACTTCGCGCGGAAGGGATCGAGCACCCGCGCGATCACCGTCGGCACGTTGAAACGCCGTGTGGCGAGCTGGGCGATGACGATGTTGGTGTTGTCGCCGTCGGTCGAGGCGACGAACACGTCCGCCTTCTCGATCCCCGCGGCGGTCAGCGCCTCTACCTCGAGCGCGGTCCCGACGGTGAAGTGCCCGCCCATGTCCTCCCACGATTTCTCGAGCGTGATCTCGAGCCGCGCGTGGGCTTCGGGGTCCTCGTCGAGGCAAGAGACCTCGTGACCATCGGTGAGCATCGTGCGGGCGAGCGAGGAGCCGACCCGCCCTGCCCCGACTATGAGGATGAACATGGCCGCCAGTCTACGACGCGGCCGCGGGTTCCCGGTTCGAACCGTCGCTCTTCGGGGCCGTGATCAAGACCCGGCACGGCGCACGCCGCAGCACGTACTCGGTCACCGGGCCGATCTCCTCCGGCCGCGAGGCGCCGATCCCGCCGAGCAGCGCGCCACCCAGAATCCGGGTCGGCGGCTCGGCGCCCATCACGATCACCTCGACGTCGCGCTCTCGCGCCGCCTGGACGATCCCGCCGCCGACGGTGCGCGCACGGACCACCGACGGGTGCACCTCGACCGTGTCGTACTCCTCCCCGACCTCCTGCGCCCGCTCGAGTGCCGCGTTGGCGACCTCGGCCCGCTCGCGCGGCGGCGGCGAGTCGAGCGGCACGGTGAGCGGGACCGCGAGAACGTAGATCACCTCGAGCCGGGGCGGGCTCTCCCCGGGCATGTCGGCCGCGTCGGCGAGCCGCCCCGCCGTGCCGACGATGTCGTCGTCGAGCTTGGTCCCGAACACCGGCACCAGGATGTCGCCGTATTCGAGCTCGGCCACGTCCTTGACCAGCGCCTCCGCCGGGACCTCGACCCGCTGCGTCAGTGGGGTGCCCTCCACGTACTTGCGGTAGATCACGTAGGCGACCAACCCGAAGACCATCCAGCTGCCGCCGACCCAGAGCGCGCTGCCGTGGAGGAGGACGACGCTGAGCCAGGCCAGCGCCGTCAGCAGCGCGGCGACGATCGTCGGCAACGGTAAGCGGGCACCCCGGAACTCGACCTCGAACGGGATCCGGAACGGTCGCTCGAGCTCGGGCTCGGTGATCCGCAGCCTGATGATCGAGAGGTGGGCGATCGTGAACGCGATCGTCGCCCCGAATGCGAACAGGCCTCCGAGCAGCTCGACGTCGAGCGGGGCGACGAGCCCGAACGCGAACGCTCCCGCGATCAGGATCGCCACGTGCGGGGTCTGGAAGCGGCGGTTGAGCTTGCCGAGCCAGCTCGGGATCTGGCGGCTGGTCGCCATCACGTAGACGTGGCGCGAGAGGCCGAGCATTGCCGTGTTGGCGGCCCAGATCAAGGCAACGGGAACGACCGCGACGACGGCGATCTCCATCAGATCGGCGATCCAGGGCGGGTCGAAGTTCTGAACGACGCCGAGCACCGGGTCCTCGATGTAGATGCTTCCGAGCGCGGTCTGTGCCCCGTCGGGCGTCGAGACCACGGGCACAGCCATCAGTGCGACGACCGCGACCCCGAAATAGATCACAGGCACCAGCGTCGCCGCGAGCAGCACCAGCCTGCGCAGGTCGGGGGCGTCGACCTCGAGATCGGGCGCGAGGTTGGCGGCCGCCTCGATTCCCGCGAAAGCCACCGTGGCGATCACCCCGGCGTAGATGAGGTCACTGACGCTGGGGTTGCCGACGGACTCGAACGGGTTGAGCTCGGTCGTGAGCACGTCGAGGTCGAACACGGTCAGCATCCCGACGACGATCACAGCGAGCAGCAGCGTGACCCCGGCGAGCGAGACCACGGTCAGCGCCCGCTGTCGCCTGACGCCGGTGAACGAACCGATGCTGAGCGCGCAGATCAGCGCGATGACCGCGCCCGCGGTGACGATCTCCCCGCCGGCATCGGTGAACCCCGACCAGATCGGGGTCAGGTAGTGGGGCACCGAGATCGCCGCCAGGGCGATCACGATCACGTAGTCGATCAGGATCGCCCACCCGGCGATGAAGCTGACGAGCTCGTTGTTGAAGGCGCGGCGGGCGAAGGTGGCTGATCCACCGCGCTCGGGCAGCATCCCCTCGCCCTCGACATAGGTGAGCGTGTTGAGCAGGAAGACCACGCCGACGCCGAGGAAGATCAGCGGCGTCAGCCCGAGCCCTCGGTCGGCGACCAGTCCGAGCGCGAAGTAGAGCGAGAACCCCACCGCCGAGTAGGCGACCGCGAACAGCACCGGCACCCCCAGCCAGCGGCGCGTGATCGGCGATTGCTCGCCCCCCCGGCGGAACGCGTCGATCAATCCGGTGCCCGCAGGGACAGATAGAGGCGCCCGGCGCCAAGCGCGGTGAACATGAGACCGATCCAGAACCCCCACGACGCCGGGCCGCCGCGATTGGCAAGCGTGACCACGACGATCGCGAGCCCGAAGCCGATGATCACCACGGCGAAGATGCGGGTCACGGCACGGTAGACCTCGTCGGGTGCTGGAGCGGCCATCGGGCCGGATTCTAGGTCGAGGCCCAGCGCCCAACGGGTGCGAGGCTAGGAGACAGGTTCGGCCGCCGGCCGAACCGCGCTCCCATCCGCCGAGTCCCCGGGGTGCGCGGTGACGATCACCCGGCAGGGCCGCTTCGCGAGCACCGTCTGCAGCGCCTTGCCGTACAGCGGCGCTCCGCCGCGGTAGCGCAGCGGCATCACGATCGCCGCCGCCTTGATCTCCCTGGCCTCCTCGATGATCGCCTGCCCGGCCTGGCCCATGCGCACGTTGTGGATGTGGCCGCTCACACGCTGCCCGCAGATCAGCTTCGCGCGCTCGATCTTCGTCTGCGCCTCGCGCTCGCGCTCGGGCAGCTCGGCGTCGAGCGGCAGGTTCGACGGCACCGTGACCAGCGAGAGCACGTGGATCGCCCTGCGCCGGCGCGCGGCCAGCGCGTTCGCCGTGGTCACCGTCTCCTCGCTGAACGGGTCGTCGTCGTCGAAGGCGACGAGGATGCTCGAGTACTCGACCTCCTCGACGCCGAGCGGGGTCAGGGTCTCGACCTTGACCGTCTCGCTCAGCGGCAGGCCCTGGTAGCGCCGGTAGGCGATGTAGAGCAGCGTCCCGGCAATCATCCAGCCGCCACCGGTGGCGAGGATCACCGGGTCGAGCACCATCGCGACCACGAACGCCGCAAAGGTCCCGATCCCGCCGAAGATCGCGGTCGACGGCACCAGCACGCCGCGGATCCGCACGTTGCCGCGCGGGCTCCAGGGCGGATTGCCGTCGCGGTCGGGTGGTCGCTCCTCCAGCGGGCGCAGCTTGCGCAGGCGGACGACCGACACATGGGCGACCGTGAACGATGCGGTCGCCCCGAAGGCGTAGATCGCGCCGAGGAAGGTCGTCTCACCCGGCGCCATTACGAGAGCCGCCACGCACGAGAAGGCGATGATCGCGATGTAGGGGGTCTTGAACCGTGGGTGGATCTGGCGCAGGACCTCGGGAAGCTGGCGATGGACGCCCATCGAGAAGGTCAGCCGCGAGAGCCCGATCAATGCGGCATTGGTGGCAATCAACAGGATCACCGCGGCGAGGATCCCGACGTAGATCTCGAGCCCATCGGTCAGCCCCGGGTTGAGCCCGATGTTCTCGACGATCCCGAGCACCGGGTCATCGGCGTAGGTGGTCCCGAGCTCGGTCGTGTAGTCGCCGTTGGCGCGCTGGGTGACGGGCATCGCCGAGAGCGCGATCGCCGGCAGGAAGGCGTAGATCCCGACCACGGCGAGCACCGTTAGCCCGGTGCCACGGGGGATCGTCCGCGCCGAGTCGCGGGCCTCCTCGGCCATGTTCGAGATCGTCTCGATCCCGGTGTAGGCGACCATCCCGACCGCGATCCCGAGCGCGAAATCGCCCCAGCTCGGGACGCTCCCGAGCTCGATCTGCGAGACGAGCAGGTCGGGGTCGAAGACCAGCACCAAACCGATCACGACGAGCACAACCTGGGTCAGGAGGTCGGCGACCGCGAGCACCAGGTTGAGCCGCGTCGACTCCTCGGTTCCCTTGACGTTGAGCGCCGCGAGCAGCGCCAGAACGCCGATCCCGAAGAAGACGTCGCCAGGGCCGTGGCCGAGCGGCGCCCAGAACACCGCCAGGTAGTGCGGCACGAAGAAGGCCGAGATCGCCGCGGTGACGATGTAGGTGAGCATCTGCGCCCAGGCGGCGAGGAAGGAGACGAACTCGTTGAAGGCGTGGCGCGCGAAGCTCGAGGAGCCGCCCGCCTCCGGATAGAGCACGGTCGCCTCGACGTAGGTGGCCGCGGTGAAGGCGAAGATCAACCCCGCGATCAGGAAGGTGACCGGCGTGAGGCCGAGCGCGTAGAGCGCGACCAGGCCGAGCGCGTAGTAGATCGAGGAGCCGACGTTGCCGTACGCGGCGGAGAACAACGCCCCGGAGCCGTGAACCCGGCGCAGCGCCGCCTCGCGTGGATGCCGTTCGGCCATCAGCTTGCGAGTCTAGGCGCGGCTCGGACGTGCTCCGCGCGGATCTCGCCCGGCGAGGAGCAGCCGAGCAATGCGAGCCCGAGCTCGATCTCGTCGCGGAGGATCTCGAGTACCCGCAGCGCTCCGGCCTCGCCGCCGACCGCAAGCCCCCAGAGCGGCGCGCGGCCGGCGAGCACCGCCCGAGCTCCGAGCGCGAGTGCGATCAGCACGTCGGTGCCGCGGCGGATGCCGCCGTCGATCAGCACCTCGCAGCGGCCGGCCACCGCCTCGACCACTTCCGGGAGCAGGTCGAGCGTCGCGGTGACGCCGTCGAGTTGCCGGCCGCCGTGGTTGGAGACGATCACCCCGGCCGCGCCGTGCTCGACCGCGAGCTTCCCGTCCTCGCCCGTCTGGATGCCCTTGACCAGGACCGGGAGCCGGCAGTCGGCCGCCAGGGCGGCGAAATCGTCCCAGGTCAGCGACGGATCGATCAGCGCGAACACCTCCTGGACCGTGAGCGCGCGCTCGGAGCCGGTCGCCGCGGCGACCGCGGGGGCATGGACGCCCTCCGGGACCTCGAAGGTGGTGCGAAGGTCGCGCTCGCGCCGCCCGGCGCGCGGCGCATCGACGGTGAGCGCGATCGCGTCGAAGCCCGAGTCGACCGCCTCGTCGATCAGCGCCCTGGTCACGCCGCGGTCGCGAAAGCAGTAGAGCTGGAACCAGCGCGGCGCCGCCGGAGCCCCCGCAGCGACCTCACTTGGTCGCGAGGTGGCGATCGTCGACAGGCACATGATCGTCCCGGCTACCGCGGCGGCGCGCGCCATCGCCACCTCGCCGTCGGGGTCCACAAGGCGCTGGAAGGCGACCGGGGCGACCAGCAGCGGCATCTCGACATCGGTCCCGAGCACGGTCGTCGCCGTCGTCACCTCGGAGACGTCGACCAGCACTCGCGGCCGCAGGCGGTGGCGGGCGAAGGCGGCGACATTGTCGCGGAGCGTCAGCTCGTCGCCGGCGCCGCCGGCGAAGTAGCCGTGCACCCCCGGCTCGAGCCGCTCCGCCGCGAGCCGCTCGTAGTCGGCGACGTTGATCGGCTCGGCGTTGGGCACGGCGCGACTATAGGAGGGCGGCGGCGGAGCCGCCACCGCCCTCCCCGACGTTCAGTTCTTCTTCGCCGTGTAGCCGCCGACCGAGTTGCCGCAGAAGTCCGGCGCCCCGAACTCGGTCTCGACGGTGCCCTCGACCTTGTTCCCTTCTTGTTCACATCGCCAAAGACATAGGTCTCGCGATCGCCGTCGACGACCACCTCGGAGAAGTAGAGACCCGGTGGCGTCTCGGTGTCGTCACGCTTGATCTTGAACGAGCCCGGGACGGTGAAGTCGGTCTCCCCGCTCACCCCGAGAGCTTGTTGCTACTGCCAGCCGCTACGGCGAAAACAACGAGCGCCCCTACCGCGATGCCGAGCATGATCCTTACTCCTCTACGCTGGCGGCATGGCCGAGTTGATCCACACCTGCTACCGGGTCCTCGACCTCGACCGGTCGGTTGGCTTTTACGAGAAGCTCGGCTTCGAGGAGACGCGGCGGATCGCGATCGGCGACGACGCCACGAACTGCTTCCTCGGCCTGCAGGGAGACGGCCCCCGGCTCGAGCTGACGTACAACCACGGACGCACGGAGCCGTATGAGATCGGCACCGGGTACGGCCACGTCGCGATCACCACCGACGACCTCGACGGCACCCTCGAGCGCCTCGCCGCGGAGGGAATCGAGCCCGAGAAGCCGCCGTACCAGGCGCGCAAGGGCGGCTCGCGGATCTGCTTCGTCCGCGACCCCGACGGCTACAGAATCGAAATACTTGAGAAAGCTTGAGGTCCGGCTAGTCGGCTGAGCCTCCAAGCGGCGCGCCGCCGAAGCCGATCTCGTTCCCGTCGGAGTCGCGGTAGGTCGCCTTGCGGACTCCGTTGCCGTACGTCTCGCGTTTCGCTGGCTCGATCCCGCGAGCCGCGATGTCCTCCACCACAGCCTCGAGGTCGTCCACGAAGATCGTGTGTGCGGCGTAACCGGCCCGCTCGGGGTCCTCCTTGATGAACAGGAAGCGATGCTCCCCGAGCTCCCAGACGCACTCGGTCGCGTGCGCGACGAAGGCCGGCTCCGAGCCCAGGAGGCGCTCGTACCACGGCTTCGCCGCCTCGTAATCGCGCACGCAGATCCCCGCGAAGAGGTCCAACCTAGAAGTGCACTATGGGGATGATCAGGATCGCGACGATGTTCGCCACCTTGATCATCGGGTTGATCGCCGGGCCTGCGGTGTCCTTGTAGGGGTCGCCGACGGTGTCGCCGGTGACCGAGGCCGCGTGTGCCTCTGAGCCCTTACCGCCGAAGGCGCCGTCCTCGATCAGCTTCTTGGCGTTGTCCCAAGCGCCGCCGCCCGCGGTCATCGCCAGGGCCATGAACAGGCCGACGACGATCACGCCGATCAGCAGGCCGCCGAGCGCCTTGACGCTGATCAGGCCGACGATCACCGGGATCACGATCGGGATCAGCGACGGCAGGATCATCTCGCGCTGCGCGGCGGCGGTGACGATGCTGACCGTCTGGGCGTAGTCGGGCTTCGAGGTCCCCTCCATGATCCCCGGGTTCTCGCGGAACTGCTTGCGGACCTGCTCGACCACCTGGCCGCCAGCACGGCCGACAGCCTCGATCGCGAAGGCCGCGAACAGGTAGACCATCATGCCGCCGATCAGCAGCCCGATCAGGACCGCTGGGTCGGAGATGCTGAAGACCAGGCCCTCGCCGCCCTCCTCGGCGGCGAGCTCGATCTCGAACGCCTTGAACAGGACCAGCGCTGCGAGCGCGGCCGAGCCGATCGCATAACCCTTGGTCACAGCCTTGGTGGTGTTGCCGACCGCGTCCAGTGGGTCGGTGACGTTGCGAACGTCCTCCGGCAGCTCCGCCATCTCGGCGATCCCGCCGGCGTTGTCGGTGATCGGGCCGAACGCGTCGAGGGCGACGATCAGGCCGCAGAGCGAGAGCTGCGCCATCACCGCGACGCCGATGCCGTAGATCCCTGCGAGCTCGTTGGCGCCGAGGATCGCAAGCGCGAGCAGGAGCGCGGGCGCAGCGGTGGACTGGAAGCCCTGCGCGAGCCCCTGGATGATGTTCGTCGCGTGGCCGGTCTGCGACGCCTGGCTGATTGTCTTCACCGGCCGGAACCGAGTCGAGGTGTAGTAATCGGTGATCACGAACAGGCCGCCGGTGACGCCGAGGCCGATCAGCGCGCAGAGCCAGAGCTCGGTGACGCCGGCGCCGGCCAGAGCGCTGCCCGGGTCGAGCACGCCGAGCTCGAGCGGGTCACTCATCAGCCAGTCGGTGACCGGGTAGAAGGCGGCGGCCGAGAGCACCGCCGAGACGATCAGGCCGCGGTAGAGCGCGCCCTCGACCTTGTCGGTGGAGGTTCGCACCGAAAGCGCGCCGACGATCGAGGCGATGATCGCGACGGCGCCGATCACGAGCGGGAACAGCGCCACCTCGCGGGCGAAATCGCCGGCGAAGGTGAGCACGCCGAGCAGCATCACCGCGACCGAGGTGACCGCGTAGGTCTCGAACAGGTCGGCCGCCATCCCGGCGCAGTCGCCGACGTTGTCGCCGACGTTGTCGGCGATCACGGCCGGGTTGCGGGGATCGTCCTCGGGGATCCCGGCCTCGACCTTGCCGACGAGGTCGGCGCCGACGTCGGCGGCCTTGGTGAAGATGCCGCCGCCGAGGCGGGCGAAGACGGAGATCAGCGAGCCACCGAAACCGAGGCCGATGAGCGCGTCGACGGCCTCCTCGTCGGTCTTGTCGCCGAGCACGAGGATGCCGAAATAGCCGGCGACGCCGAACAGCGCGAGGCCGACGACGAGCAGTCCGGTGACCGACCCGCCCTTGAAGGCGACGTCGAGCGCCGGCGGCACCCCGCCGCGGGCGGCCTCGGCGACCCGGGCATTCGCCCGCACCGAGAGGTTCATGCCGATGAAACCGGCGGCGCCGGAGAGCACCCCGCCGATCACGAACCCGATTGCGACGCTGACGTCCTGGAGCACCGCGAGCAGGATCGCGAGCGGAACCGCGACCACGCCGATGATCAGGTACTGGCGGCTGAGGTACGCCTTGGCGCCCTCCTGGACCGCGCCCGAGATCTCCTGCATCCGCTCGTTGCCGGGCGACTTGCGAAGCAGCCGCTGGGTCACAAGGGCGCCGTAGAGGACGGCGGCGCCCGCGCAGACGAGCGCGATCACGACGCCGTAGTCGGTCAGGAAATCGGTCAAGACAGTCCTCCGGTAAAGGTCTACTCAGTCAGAAGCGGCCGGGGATGCTCCGGCCGCGAGGCGCGCGTACCTTAGCGAGGTAGTCGGGATTACGACGTACCGGGAGGGGTCCAAAGACCCGAGGGGCGATCCGTCGAGGGCTGCTCGGGCTCGGGTTCCGGCGCCGCCTCGGCGGCATCGTCACCTCCGCCCTGAACCTCACGGGCGTAGAGCATCTGGACCTGAGAGAGCGCCTCGCGAACCTGCTCGCGCGGCTCGGGGTCGATCAGGTCGAGCACCGCCCGCACGGCGTCGATCCCGATCCTGCCCTGCTCGAGGTCGCGCTCGTCAGCCTTCGCGATCCTGCGCGCCGAGAGGTTGAGGATGCTGGCGACGCTCTCGAGCAGCAGATCCTGGACCCGGACCTTGCGCAGCTGCTCCTCGAGCCGCCGCTGAAGCTCGGCGTCGTCGGCCGGCTGCCCCTCGGCCTGAGGCTCGTCGCCCTGCGGGGTGTCCGCCGTCTCCTCCATAGCCCGAATCTATCCGAGCACGCCCTCGGGGACGTACGTGAGCCGCGTTTCGGCGACCGAATCGCGGTAGACGTCGGCGAGCGGGGCGCCCGCCTCCAGGGCCTCGCGCATCCTCCGCGCACCGTTGCGCTCGGGCAACCCGACGTCGAGCCCGAGCGCCTCGCGAGCGGGGCCGGTCCACTCGACCAGGCGCTCGAGTGCCTCGCGGGTGGACACGACCTCTCCTGAGCTGAAGTCGATCTGGGTCCCGTCGAGGCCGTAGCGGATCGCGCGCCACAGGTTCTCCTCGATCTCGCGCTGGCGCAGCGGCTGGACGAGCCCGCCCTCGTCGAAGTCGAGCGCCGACTGGGCGATGCAGGCGGTGATCATCGCCGCCAGCCCGAACGACTCATCCCCTCGCGTCTGGGCGTCGCAGATGCGCAGCTCGACGGTGCCGAAGAGGTGATGCGGGCGCACGCTCCACCACAGCTGCGTCGCCTCGACGATCGACTCGGTGCGCGTCAGCAGCTCGATGAAGTCGGCATAGGTCCGCCAATCGCCGAACGGCTCGTGGACACCGCAACGGGGAAAGGTCCGGGTGAAGATCTCGGTTCGCACGGAGGCGAGGCCGGAGTCGTGGCCGTCGAGGAAGGGCGAATTCGCCGACAGCGCGAGCAGCGCCGGCAGGACACCGCGCAAGTGGTCGCAGACCGCGATCGCGCGCTCCGCGCCACGGATGCCCACATGCACGTGCATGCTCCAGGTGTTGTTGCGCTGAGCGACCCAGCGCAGCTCCTCTCGCAGCCGGTTGTAGTGCTCGGTGTCGATGATCCGCTGGTCGAGGTAGCTCGCCCAGGGATGCGTCCCGTTCGCCGCCAGGCCGATCCCGAGTCGCTCTGCGAGCCCGAAGAGGCGGACCCGGCGCTCGCGCTGGAGCTCGACCGCCTCGGCGAAGCCCTCGGCCCGGCCCGAGCGGATCTCGATCTCGGTGTCGATCAGCTCGCCGGCCGCCGATTCGGCGAGCAGCTCGTCCTCGAGGCATGCCCCGTAGAGCTCCTCGAAACGGTGGACGAGCTCGAGGCTCGAGGGATCCACCAGCGCGAACTCTTCCTCGAGTCCGATGGTGAAGTCCTGCGAGGCCTCGAAGACCTCCCGCGTGCGCGCCAGGTCGAGGCTCTGGGGGCTCGGTCCTGCCCGCGGACAAGATCTAACTCATCTACGCGAGGTAGAAGTAGAGCGCGTAGAGCAGGTCGACGGCCGGGCTCGAGGTGTGCACGGTGACCTCGGGTGGCACCTGGAGCAGCTGCTCGGAGTAGTTGAAGATGATCTTCACGCCGGCGCCGACGAGCTGGTCGGCGACCTGCTGGGCGGCCGCCGCCGGAACCGCGAGCACCCCGACGACCACCTCGTCCTCGTGCACCACCTCGTCGAGGTCGGCCAGCGCCCGCACCGGGACGCCGCCGAACTCCTTGCCGACCAGCTTCGGGTCGGCGTCGAAGATCGCGACGATGCGGAAGCCGTGGTCGGCGAAGATGTCGGAGCTGGCGATCGCCTGCCCGAGGTTGCCGGCGCCGAACAGGGCGATGTTGTGCTGGCCCGAGGTGTGGAGGATCTTGCGGATCTCGGTGACCAGCGACTCGACCCGGTACCCGACGCCGCGCTTGCCGAATTTGCCGAACCCGGAGAGGTCGCGGCGGATCTGGGTCGAGTTGATGTGCGTGTACTCGGCGAGCTCCTGCGACGAGATCGTCTCCCGGCCCATCTTCCGCGCCTGGATCAGGACCTGGAGGTAGCGCGACAGCCGTGCGGCAACGCCGAGCGAGAGCCGGTCGCCCTCGAACGTTCCGTCGACGGTCGCGGCGTCGCCCGCGTTCCGCTCGCTGAGGGGCTCACTCACGGTCGCACAGTATGAAGCGCGCGGCGAAGTTCGTCAGGGTCAAGCGCCAGCTCGCTGATCTCGCGGCCGTCCACCTCGACCACCGGGATCCGCTCGAGGTAGGTGGCAAGCAGGCCGTCGTCGCTCTCGATGTCGACCTCGCGCAACTCGATCCCGCCGAGCTGGACCGCGAGCCCGCGAATCGCCTCACGCGCCTCGTCGCAGAGATGGCAGCCGTCGCGGCCGTAGAGCGTCACCAGAGCGCTCACGATCAGCGGTCGCCGTGGCGGGTCTCTGCCATAGCGCGCGCGAGTCTAGACAGCAGCGATCCAGCGACGGTATCCGGGCGTCATCCGCGTGCATGAGGTCGTGGAATCACTCATCTAGGCCAGTGCGTCCCAGTCGAGATAGCCGGGATAGGGCACCGGCTCGAGGTAGCGCGCGGCGGAGGCGATCATCGCCGCGTTGTCGGTGCAGAGCTCGCGCGCGACCAGCTTCAGCTCCAGCCCCTCGGCGGCGCAGAGCTCGGCAACGCGCTCGCGAAGCAGCGAGTTCGCGGCCACCCCGCCTCCGATCGCGACCGCGTTCCAGCGCCCCTCGGGGAGTCGCCGGCGCCTGCTGCCGCCGCGCGCGGCACGCCTCAGCTTCGTCACCAGCTGGTCGACGACCGCTGCCTGAAAGCTCGCCGCGAGGTCGGCGCGCTGCTCCGCGACCCGCTCGTCGCCGAGCTCGCGGACCGTATATAGCGAGCGCCGTCTTCAGCCCGCTGAAGCTGAAGTCGAGTCGCGGATCGTTGGTCATCGCCACCGGGAGCTCGTACGCATCCGGATCACCTCCGGCCGCCTCGCGCTCGATCGCGGGCCCCCCGGGGTAGCCGAGCCCGAGCATCCGCGCCGCCTTGTCGAGCGCCTCACCCGCTGCGTCGTCGAGGGTCTCGCCGAGGACGTCGTAGCGGTCGTGTGCGGTGACGCCCGCGAGCAACGTGTGCCCTCCGCTTGCGATCAGACAGAGGAACGGCGGCTCGATCGGGTCGGGCTCGAGGAAGTTGGCGGCAACGTGGCCGTGGAGGTGATCGACTCCCGCAAGCGGCTTGCCGCCCGCCGCCGCCAGACCCTTCGCGGTGCTGACGCCGACCAGCAAGGCGCCGATCAGTCCCGGGCCACGTGTGACCGCGAGCGAGTCGAGGTCGCCGAGCTCGGCCTCCGCCTCGGCCAGGGCGGCGTCGACGACCGGGTTGACGAGCTCGAGATGGTGGCGCGACGCGACCTCGGGGACGATGCCGCCAAAGCGCTCGTGCGCCGCGGCTTGCGAGGAGGTCACGTTGGAGCGGATCGCCCCGCCCTCGATCACCGCCGCACAGGTGTCGTCACACGACGTCTCGAGCGCCAGAATCAAGCCCGGAGGGCTAGGCATTGACGCCGGCCGGCTCCAACCACATGATCAGGGCGTCCTCGCCGTTGTCGTGGTAGTAGCGGCGCCGGTGGCCTGCGGGCCGGAATCCGAAGCGCTCGTACATCTCGATCGCCGCCCGGTTGGACGTCCTCACCTCGAGCGTGAACCGCGCGTCGGCACCCGCCTGCGCGAAGAGGCGATCCATGAGCACGGTCGCGATCCCCTTGCGCCGGCGCTCGGGGGTCACGGCGATGTTCATCAGGTGCCAAACATCGGCGTAGCGCGAACAGACCAGGTAGCCGGCCAGCCCACCGTCCTCGTTGAGGATCGCGAGACAGATACCTGAGGGCTTCGAGAGCTCGAGCACGAACATCGCCAGCGACCACGGGGTCTGGAAGGAGCGGCGCTCGATCGCCAGGACCGAGGGCAGGTCGCCGTAGACCAACGGGCGCACGCTCAGGTCGCGCGCTGGGGCCTCCGTCGCGCCGAACGGACTAGCGATTTCTTCGCTCACGCCAAACCTCTGCGTCGGGTCGTCTCAGGTAGATCGGCTTCACCTGCTCAGGCCGCCCCGGCTCAATCCGGCCGGCGAGCGCGCAGACGTGGCGGGCTGCCATCCGGTGCGCCGGGTCCGCGTCGGGAAGGACCTCCACGCCCGCGGCCTCTAGCTGCTGCCGAGATCGTAGCGAGCCGTCACCCGCGGCCACGGGGGCAACCGCCAGCCCCGCAATCCGCTTGACAAGCGCCTCCGGCGTCTCGACGAAGGGCTCCCAGACGACCTCCCCGCCGTGATCGTGCAGTGCGGCGAAGACCTCCCCGCGACGCGCATCGATGAGCGCCAGCCGCGGGCGCTCGACCGCGGCCTCGATTCCGAGCGCGAGCGCCGCCAGCGAGCTCACCGGGACGACGGGGAGAGCTCGGCCCTGAGCCAGCGCGCGCACGGTTGCGATCCCGACCCGCAGCCCGGTGAATGTGCCCGGGCCGACGCCGACGGCGAGCACGTCGATCACGCTCCAGCCACCGGCGGCCTCGACCGTCGCTTCGATCTCCTGCAACAGGGCGGCGGCATGACGGGGCCGGCCGTCCACCCGCGGCTCGGCTCGCCGCTCGCCGGCAAGCTCTCCACTGCGGGTGACCGCGACGGCGGTGTCGGCGGTCGCCGTGTCCACCCCCAATAATCCGTCCGCTCGCGTTGACGCCTCCACGCCCGTCAGACTAGGCTGCGCGCGCCGCCGCCAGGCGGCCGATCTTACGAATCCAAATCACCAGGAGGGGAACTCGATGCGGAGACTCAAGGGACGCCGTGCGCTCACGGCCGCAGGCGTGCTGGCGATCGCCGCGACCGGAGCGGTCTGGTCGGGCTGCGGCGACGATGAGGAGGAGCAGGCGCAGGAGGCGCTCGACCAGGCGCAGGAGACGGCCGACCAGATCCAGGAGGACGTCGACCAGGCGCTCGAGGACGCCGATGTCGAAGGCGCCACCCAGGACGCCATCGACCAGGCGGAGGAGTCGGCGCAGGAAGCGATCGACGCCGCCGAAGGCGCTGACTCCGAGGCGGTCCAGGACGCGATCGACCAAGCCACCGAGGACGCCCAGGAGGCCGCCGAGCAGGCGATCGACGAGGCTCAGAACCCGTAACGGCTCTGCGATCGGACGGCCGGTGCGAGGACGATCTCGCGCTGGTCGCCGCCCGCGTGCCGGAGCTCGACCCGCCGGGCGATTCGGATTCCGTCGCCGAGCGCCAGCTCGCGGGTGACCTCGGGCCACTCGATGAAGACGACCGCATCGGCCGTCAGGTAGTCGTCGAGCAGAGCTGGGTCCTCATTATCGAGGTCCTCGAGCCGGTAGAGGTCGAGGTGGGAGACCGGCAGGCGCCCCGCATAGCGCCTGCCGATCGTGAACGTCGGCGAAACCACGTTCGCGGTCACGCCGAGCTCGCGACACGCGCCGCGGATCAGCGTCGTCTTGCCGCTGCCGAGCTCGCCGGCCACGAGCACGACATCCCCGGCCACGAGCTCGGACGCGATCCGCGCGCCGACGGCCTCGGTCGCCTCGGGCCCCGCGCTGAGCTCGGTGAGGCCGGCGCTCAAGCGAACAGGTCGAGCTGGCTCGCCGGGTCGGCGCGGGTCGCCGGCTCGGAGGCGGACGGCGCCTCGGCCGCCGGCGACCACTCGACCGCGGGCGGGGTCTCGGCGATCAGCCCGGGAAGCTTGGCGAAGTCCTCGCGCAGGGTCTCGACCAGCGAAGGGGTTCGCAGCGCCGCCGCCGGGTGCAGGAGCGGGAACACGAACACGGTCCTTCCCGCCAGCTCGTGCACCTGCGGCGTCCCGCGAACCCGCGTGATCCCGACCTGGCTGCCGGTAATCCGCTTGGTCGCGAAGTTCCCCAGGGTCGCGATCACTCGCGGCTCGATGAGCTGGATCTGGCGCTCGAGATAGGGCCAGCACGCCTCGATCTCCTCGGGTTGCGGGTCGCGGTTGCCGGGAGGCCGGCTCTTGAGCACGTTGCAGATGAAGACGTCCTCGCGCTGCATCCCGATCTCGCCCAGCATCTGGTTGAGCAGCCGCCCGGCGCGGCCGACGAACGGCAGCCCCTGGCGGTCCTCCTCGGCCCCGGGCGCCTCGCCGATGAACATCAACTCGGCGTCGGCGTTGCCGGCACCGAAGACGGCCTTGGTGCGGCTCGCGTGCAGCGGGCAGCGGGTACAGCTCTCGACCTCGCGGAGGACCTCGACCAGCGCCTCGCGGCGCTCCTCCGCGGCCCCGCTCACCCGCCAGACCCCTTGCGGGCGTCGCGGGCTTGCCGGCGCTTGGCCTTGAAGTCGGCCTTGGTCCGCCGGCGAAGCTCGGCGTTCTTGCGCTCCTGCTTGCGCGTCTGGCCCGCCGACTTGACGATCCCGAACCGCGGCGCCTGGGCCGAGAGCACGCGGGTGGCGCCCCGGGCGCCGCAGGAGCGACACCCAACCGAGTCCGTGCCGACATCGACGAGAGCCTCGAACTGCTCCCCGCAGGATTCGCAGCGGAACTCGTATATCGGCATCACCGCGATGGTAACCGCGGCCGCACCTGTAACCGAAGCCCGGAGCCGTCGCTAACATTCCCGGCACGCCGCGACCCCGAGGGGCGTGGACATCCGCCGGCCCGTCCGGCACTCCCCGACAACGACTCAAAGCCGTCTGGTATCTCGAATGCGGGAACTGGAACGGGATCTCCCGACCAGCCACAGCGCCCACGGCACGGAGCTGCCGGCGTTGGCGATCGTCGGCGCCGGCCGCGTCGGCGGCTCGCTCGCCGCAGCCGCGGCCCGGGCCGCGCTCCCAGCGACGCTTGCCGGCCGCGACGATGCGCTCGAGGCGTGCCGGGTTTCCCGGGCGGCGTTGCTCTGCGTAGGAGACGCTGCGATCCCCGAGGCCGTCGCCACGGTCGCAGAGGCGGTCCCGCCGCTCGAGCTCGTCGGCCACACGAGCGGCGTCACCGCCCTGACCGCGCTCGCGCCCGCGGCGGCGGCGGGTGCCGCGACCTTCTCGCTCCACCCGCTTCAGACCGCGCCCGACCGCGACACCGACTTCACTGGATGCCCGTGTGCGATCTCGGGATCGGGCGCTGAGGCGCTGGGGTTCGCCCGCGCGCTCGCCGGGCGCCTCGGGATGAGGCCGTTCGAGGTCGCGGAGGAAAGCCGTGCCGCGTACCACGCCGCCGCTTGCATCGCCTCCAACTTCCTCGTCGCGCTCGAGGAGTCCGCGACGCAGCTGCTCGAGGCCACGGGCGTCGCCGGCGCGCGCGAGCTGCTCGCGCCGCTGGTCCTGACAACCGCCGCCAACTGGTCGGAGCGCGGCGCAGACGCGCTCACCGGGCCGATCGCCCGCAGTGACGAGGCGACCGTCAGCCGCCACCTCGCGGCGCTTCGCGAGACGGCGCCTGAGCTGGTCCCGCTCTACGAGGCGCTCGCCGAGCGAACGCGCGAGCTCGCCGAGGAGCGACGATGAAGCTGATCCGCACCAGGGTCGAGCTCCGCGCCGAGCTCCGGCCCGTCCGGGGGGCCGGTCGCACGATCGGCCTCGTGCCGACGATGGGCGCCCTGCACGCCGGGCATCTGGCGCTGCTCGCCGCCGCCCGCGAGCGCTGCGACGTGGTCGTCATGAGCCTGTTCGTCAACCCGGCGCAGTTTCGCCCCGGCGAGGACTTCGACGCCTACCCGCGAGACGAGGGACGCGACGCCGAGCTCGCTGAGAGCGCCGGCGTTGACATCATCTACGCGCCGAGCGCCGACGAGGTCTACCCGGAGGGCTTCGCGACCTCGGTCGAGGTCAGCGGCGAGCTCACCAGCGTCCTTGACGGCGATCCCGACCGGCGCGGACCCGAGCACTTCCGCGGCGTCACCACCGTGGTCGCCAAGCTCTTTGCCGCCGTCGGCCCGGACCTCGCCTTCTTCGGCCAGAAGGACGCCCAGCAGGCGGTCGTGATCAGGCGCATGACCCTCGACCTCGAGTTTGGAGTCGAGATCGTGGTCGTGCCGACCGTTCGCGAGCCCGACGGGCTCGCGCTCAGCTCGCGCAACGCCTACCTCGGCGACGAGGACCGCCGTCGCGCCGCGGCGCTTAGACGGGCGCTCGCCAGGGTCGAGCGGGCGGTCGCCGAGGGGACGACGTCAGCGGCCGAGGCGCTGACGCTCGCGCGCGCCGAGCTCGAGGCCGACGGGATCGAGCTCGAGTACCTGGAGGCGCGTGACGCCGAGAGCCTGACGCCGGCGGTGAGCTTCAACGGGCGGCCGGTGCTGGTCGCCGTCGCAGCCCGGGTCGGGCCGGCGCGACTGATCGACAACGTGGTCATCGGGGGAGAGCGAAGGGAGAGTTGAGATGAGCTCGCATACGCAGAAGACGATCGAGGACCGGTCCGAGCGTCCACCGATGACGCTGCCGCGCCTCGCCGAGATGAAGCTCAACGCCGAGCCGATCGTGATGGTCACGGCTTACGACTTCCCCTCGGCGGAGATCGCCGAGGCGGCCGGCGTCGACCTCGTCCTCTGTGGCGACACGGCCGCGATGACCGTGCTCGGACACTCCTCGACCACGCCGGTGAGCCTCGACGAGATGCTCGTCCTGGCGAAGGCCGTGCGCCGCGGCCTGCGAACGCCTCTACTCGTCGGCGACCTGCCGTTCGGCTCCTATGAGCGCTCGAACGAGCAGGCGATCGAGAGCGCGATGCGGTACGTCAAGGAGGCCGGCTGCGACGTGGTCAAGCTCGAGCGCGGCGGCGTTTCGGTCGAGCGCGCGCGGGCGATCATCCGTGCCGGGATCCCGGTCATGGGCCACGTCGGGCTCACGCCGCAGACTGCGACGGCACTCGGCGGCTTCAAGGCACAGGGCAAGACCGCCGACCAGGCGGTGAAGATCGCAGAGGAGGCGCTGGCACTGCAGGCCGCGGGCTGCTTCTCGATCGTCTTCGAGGCGGTGCCGGCCGCGATCAGTGAGGTCCTCGTGGCCAAGCTCAGCGTGCCGGTGATCGGAATCGGCGCCGGCTGCGAGACCGACGGGCAGGTGCTCGTCTGGCACGACCTGCTCGGGATCTACGGCGGCCACCAGGCGAAGTTCGTCAAGCGCTACACCAACCTGCGCGAGGAGATGCTCCGTGGCGTCGGCGAGTACACGCGCGAGGTCCGCGCCCGGGCCTTCCCCGGCCCCGAGCACGCGTACGCGATCGATCAGGCAGAGCTCGAGGCGTTTCGCCGCTACCTCGACCAGGAGAGCCTCGCGAGCACCTTCGGCGGCGACTGGTCGGCGACCGAGATCTGAGGCTGTAGGAGCCCGGCGGGTCGCGGGACGAAGGCTGGTGGCGTTCCGCTCGGGCGTGGTGGCGTTCCGCTCAGGCCGAGGCGGGATGCGAAGCCTGGTCGGTGGAGTGAGGGAGGGAGTTGGGCTTGGCGCCCGGGACACGCCCATGCAAGACGAAACCCCTGGTAACCGTCGGAATCCGGCGGGTTATGTGTTCGTAACGATTCGCACTTATGGGAGTGCGAACAGGCTTCGCTGAAAGCGAGGTAGCGCAAATGGAGATGGTCAAGAAGTTCGAGCCACTGGCGCTGTTGCTGATGGTCATCGCGGGCCTGAACTGGGCGATCGTCGCCCTCTTCGACACCAACGTGATCGCCGAGATCTTCGGCACCGGCACGGTCACCGACGTGGTCTACGTGCTGTTCGGCCTCTCGGCGCTGGTCTTCGTGCCCCGGCTGCTCGACGAGCTGCACATCGGGCACGGGCCGCATCCGCGCGGCGTCTGAACGCGGACTCAACGAGCGGGAACGCGAGCCGGGCCTTCGAGCCCGGCTCGCGTCATTGTGGGTACGGTGGCGGCGTGCCCGTGCACACGTCCGAGATCCGCGTCGCGACTCGCGGCGACGGCGATGTGATCGACCTCACCCGCGACGTCGCCACAGCGGTCTCCGACAGCGGAATCGCCGACGGCCAGGTGAGCGCCTTCGTCCGCGGCTCGACCGCTGCGATCACGACGATGGAGTACGAGCGGGGCGGGGTTCACGACCTCCGTGCCCTGCTCGACCGGCTGATCCCCGAGGAGGGCGACTACGAGCACAACCGGCTCAACCACGACAGCAACTCGCACGCGCACCAGCGGGCTTCGGTCGTCGGCGCGTCCGAGCTCGTGCCGGTGCTCGGCGGCCGCCTCGGCCTCGGCACCTGGCAGCAGCTCGTGCTGGTCGATTTCGACGACCGTCCGCGCGAGCGCACCGTCATCGTCCAGGTGATCGCTTAGTTCTTAGGCCTGCGGCGAGACGCCGAGCGCCTCGCGAACCGCATCGACGGCGGGGGCGATCTCGGGATCGAGTCTGGCGAGCAGGTCGCGCCATCCGTCGCTTTCGTCGAGCGCGAGCCTGACCTTCGCGGCGCCGCCCTCGAGGTCGCCGCCTGCGGCGATCCCGAGCCCGGCCCAGAACGCGAGCTCGACGTTGGCGGGCGCCGCGTCCGCGGCCGCCAGGTAAAGCCCCGCGGCCTCCTCGTGGCTGCCTTCGCCGGCAAGCGCGTCGGCACGGTCGGCGAGCGTGTAGGCGTCGTGGAGGTCGAGCAGCCGGCGCAGCTCGCCGAGCGGGTCGGCCGAGTCCTCGACCCGCAGGTCGGTGGTGGCCTGCCAGGGCTCGCCCGCGACCGGGACCACGAGCAGCGCCGCCGACTGGCGCCCGCGGACGTCGCCACCCGCCGTCTCGGCGGCGTCGAGGGCGGCGAGCAGGCGCCGGGAGAGCGGGCCCTCGGCGGTCTCAAAAGCGCCCGCCATCGCCGGCCAGATCTCGCCGTTTGCCATCAGGTTGGCCTGGGCACTGAAGCCGTGGCCCACGCGGTGGCCCGCGTAGGTCATGCAGCCGTCGCCGGTGTGGACCGCGACTGCACCGGACGAGTCGACCACCGCCACCTGCCGGAAGCGGGCGAGCTCATCGGAACCGAGCTGGGCGGCGAGCGCCGCCTGCGGCTCTTCGCCGTCGGCAAGCCGGGCGAGCAGCGCCGGCCCGTATGAGGGCTCGCCGATCGACTGCGTAGCGACCGCGCCGACCCCGGGCCGCGCCCAGGTGACGATCGAGCCGACCGAGAACCAGTGCGACTGCACCGCAACCCCGAGCTCGCCGGTCTCGGGGTCGCGGGCGACGATCGAGTAGGTCCCGCGACGCACGGTCATGGGCCTGCTGGGACGTCGGCAAGCAGCGAGTCGACCCTCCACGTGTCCCCTTCCTTGACCAGCTCGACCTCGACCTCGACCCCGTCGTAGGGGCCACCCTCGGGGACGACGGTGACGCTGGCCTCGATCCCCGAACGCAACGCCGCACCGCCGCCGACGGACTCGGCCAGGGTACCGGGCTTCTGCGCGGCGAGACAGCCCTCGCGCGCACCGTAAGCCGTGCGGACGTACGCCGCGGTGACCAGCTCGTCGCAGATCACGGCCGGCTCCGCGGAGCTGGTGAGCACCGTCTCCACCGTCTGCTCGATTGTCAGCGGACGCTGCTCATCGTCGGCCTCGTCGGGCTGCTCGGCCGGGCGGCCGCCACCGTCTGCGGTCGTGGCCACCGGGTCAGGTCGTCGTCGTCGACCCCGCGGCCGGGACGGTCTCCTCGTCGTCGCCGCAGCCGGCGGCCAGCAGCATTGCCAACAGCGCGATCGTCAGAGCCAGTCTCAACCTCTACGCGTCCCGATTCGGCTTGAACTCGATCTCGCGGATCACCTTCGCCGGCGCTCCGGCCGCGATCGCTCCGGCTGGGACGTCCCGGGTGACGACCGAGTTGGCGCCGATCACCGCGCGGTCGCCGATCTCGACGCCGCCGGTGACCACGCAGTTGACCCCGAACCAGACGTTGGAGCCGATCCGGACCGGGCCCCGGGGAACGAACCCCTGCCGGGTGATCGGCTGGTCGGGATCGTCGTAGCGGTGGTCGGCGTCGCCGACGAAGCAGCCGTTGGCGAACATCACGTGGTCGCCGATCTCGATCCGCTCCACCGCCGCGAGCATGGTCTCGCGGTTCAGAAAGCAGCCCTCGCCGATCCGGATCTCGGCCTCGGGCCCCAGGGTCAGCCAGCAGCCCGGCTCCAGCAGCGTCCCCTCGCCTACCGTCAGCCTGCCGGAGTCGAGCGCCTCGAGGGCTTCGCCCTCGATCGGGAAGCGGATGAAGAAGCCGCCGCGGGCCGCGTGGCGGTTGAGCCGCCAGCGCCGGCGCAAGCGGCGGTTGCGCTCGTACCAGCGCCGCTTGATCCACCAGGTCCGCCACGCGGCGAGGTCGCTCACGCCGTGAGCTTGCCAGAGCCGCGACGACCGGGGCGCGTTGTAGGGTCGCCGCCGCCACGCGACGAAGGGAAGCGATGGGCATGTTCGACGTCAGCGACGAGACCGTCGCCGAGTACACGGAGAAGTTCCGCCAGATGTGCCAGGAGAAGGTCGCCGAGCCGGTGATCGCCAAAGCGAGCCCGTCGCCGGCCGGCGCCACGAAGCCGGCCGAGGGGCTCAGGCGGGGACTGGCTCGCGCCGCTTTGCGCGCCGCGGCTTCGGCGCCGGCTCCTCTGCCTCGACGAGGCCGCGCAGGAAGCCACCCGTGTACGAGGTCGGCACCCCGGCGACCTGCTCCGGCGTCCCGGCGGCGATCAGCTCGCCGCCGGCCTCGCCTCCCTCGGGGCCGAGGTCGATCAGATGGTCGGCCGACTTGATCACGTCCAGGTTGTGCTCGATCACGACCACGGTGTTGCCCTGCTCGACGAGGCGGCCGAGAACCTCCAGCAGTCGCTCGACGTCGGCGAAGTGCAGGCCCGTCGTCGGCTCATCGAGGATGTAGAGGGTGTTGCCGGTGGCGACCTTCGAGAGCTCGGTCGCGAGCTTGACCCGCTGCGCCTCGCCCCCCGAGAGCTGGGTCGCGGGCTGGCCGAGGCGGATGTAGTCGAGGCCGACGTCATGAAGGGTGCGCAGGCGGCGGGCGATCTTCGGCACCGGGTCGAAGAACTCGACCGCCTCGCCGACCGACATCTCGAGCACGTCGGCGATCGACTTGCCCTTGTAGCGGACCTCAAGCGTCTCGCGGTTGTAACGCCGCCCGTGGCATTGCTCGCAGGGGACGTAGACGTCGGGCAGGAAGTGCATCTCGATCTTGATCTGGCCGTCACCGCGGCAGACCTCGCAGCGCCCGCCCTTGACGTTGAAGCTGAACCGTCCCGGCTTGTAGCCGCGCGCGCGTGACTCGCGCGTACCGGCGAACAGCGCCCGGATGTGGTCGAAGAGGCCGGTGTAGGTCGCCGGGTTCGATCGCGGCGTGCGGCCGATCGGCGACTGGTCGATGTTGATGATCTTGTCGACCTGCTCGATCCCCTCGATCCGGTCGTGGGCGCCCGGGCGCATCCGCGCCCGGTGCAAGCGGTTGGACACCGCGCGGTAGAGGACCTCGTTGACGAGCGTCGACTTGCCCGAGCCCGAGACCCCGGTCACCGTGCAGAAGACGCCGAGCGGGAACTCGACATCGATGCCCTTGAGGTTGTGCTGGCGGGCCCCCCGGACGACCAGCTCGCCACGCGGCGAACGCCGGGCCTCGGGAACTGGGATCTGGCGCTCGCCCGAGAGGTACTGGCCGGTGAGCGAGCCGGCCTGCGCCACGATCTCCTTCGGCGTTCCCTCCGCGACCAGCTCGCCCCCGTGCTCACCCGCGCCGGGACCGAGGTCGATGACATGGTCGGCGGCGCGGATCGTGCCCTCGTCGTGCTCGACCACGATCACGGTGTTGCCGAGGTCCCGCAGCCGCTCGAGCGTGCCGATCAGCTTCGCGTTGTCGCGCTGGTGGAGCCCGATCGAGGGCTCGTCGAGGATGTAGAGGACGCCGACGAGGCTGGAGCCGATCTGGGTCGCGAGCCTGATCCGCTGCGCCTCGCCGCCCGAGAGCGTGGTCGCGGTGCGCTCGAGTGAGAGGTAGCCGATCCCGACCGAGTCGAGGAAGCGCAGTCGCTCGCCGATCTCGCGGACCACGAGGCGGGCAATCGCACGCTCGGTCTCGGTCAGCTCGAGCGCCTCGATCCACTCGAGTGCCCGGCGGGCCGAGAGCCGCGTGTACTCGTAGATGTTTAGCCCGCCGACGGTCACCGCGAGGCTCTCGGGACGCAACCTGGCCCCGTGGCAGGCCGGGCAGGGCTGAAGTGCCATCAGCGCCTCGACCCGCTCGCGCGTGTTCTCCGAGTCGGTGTTCTCGTAGCGGCGCTGGAGGCTGTGGAGAAGGCCGTCGAAGCGGACCGTGTACTTGCGCTGGCGGCCGAACCGGTTGCGGTATGTGACCGTGTGGCGATCATCGCCGGTGCCCTCGAGCAGCAGGTCGCGATCGGCCTCGGGAAGGTCGCGCCAGGGGACGTCGATCTCGATCCCGTTCGCCTCGGCGACGGCCTCGAGCAGCCGGCGGTGATACAGCGAGGCCGCCTTGGTCCATGGCTCGAGCGCGCCCTCGGAGATCGACAGCGTCGGGTCGGGGACGATCAGCTCGGGGTCGATCACGCGTTGGAAACCGAGTCCGTGGCAGCGCTGGCAGCAGCCGTGCGGTGAGTTGAAGGAGAAGATCCGGGGCTCGAGCTCCGGCATCGAGGTGCCGCACTTGAGGCAGGCGAACTTCTCGCTGAAGACGAGCACCTTGCCGCGCTTGCCGGCGCTTGGGCCCGACAGCACCTCGGCTCCCGGCCCCTCGGCGGCCTTGCCGTCACCGGCTGCGCCCTCGATCAGCTCGACCTCGACCAGGCCCTCGGCGAGCTGCGATGCGGCCTCGATCGACTCGGAGAGCCGCTTGCGCAGGCCCTCCTTCATCACCAGCCGGTCGACGACGATCGAGAGGTCGTGCTTGAACTTCTTGTCGAGCGCGATCTCCTCGTCGAGCCGGCGCAGCTCGCCGTCGATCACCGCGCGCGCATACCCCTGCGCGCGCATCTCCTCGAGCAGCTTCCCGTACTCGCCCTTGCGACCGCGCACCACCGGCGCCAGGACCATGAACCGGGCGCCCTCGTCGATCGTCATCACGTGGTCGGTGATCTGCTCGATCGACTGGCCCTCGATCGGCTCACCGCAGTTGTGGCAGTGCGGCCTCCCGATCCGCGCCCAGAGCAGGCGCAGGTAGTCGTAGATCTCGGTCACGGTGCCGACGGTCGAGCGCGGGTTGCGCGAGGTCGTCTTCTGGTCGATCGAAATCGCCGGGGACAGTCCCTCGATCGAGTCGACGTCGGGCTTTTCCATCTGGCCCAGGAACTGGCGCGCGTACGCCGACAGCGACTCGACATAGCGGCGCTGGCCCTCGGCGTAGATCGTGTCGAAGGCGAGGCTCGACTTGCCCGACCCCGAGAGCCCGGTGACCACGACGAGCGCCTCGCGCGGGATCGCGAGATCGATGCCCTTGAGGTTGTGGGCGCGGGCGCCCGAGATCAGGATCTGGCCAGGCTGCGTCATGGACGAACGATTGTACGAGGGCGAACGGCTGTTCCCCCTCGAGGAGCACCCGGCGTCAGCGGCGGCGAATCAGCTTCACCTTCTTGCTCTTCGTGTTCTCCACGCCGCCGGTCGGCTCGTAGGTGACCTTCGCCTTCGCCTTCGCCGCCCCGCGCTTGCGCAGTTTGCGGGCCAGCTTCCCCTTGGGCTTGACCAGCAGCCGCACGTCGCCGGCCGCGGTCGGCTGCTTCTCGGCGTCCTTGAGCCGCTTGCCGTCCAGCGTCAACTCCCCGCGGCCGGGCAGCTCGACGGTCAGCTTCGCCGTCCCCTTGCGCTTGTTTCGCTTCACCTTCCCGAAGCTGAACTCGTTCGAGGGCAGCTCGCGGGCGAAGCGCGCGACTGCGTCGGGCACACCCGCGGCGGTGTAGACGTTGCGTCCGTCGGCGCTCACCGTGACCGCGAACTGATCCATCAACGGAGTGTTGGCCCCGCCGGCGACCGCACTCGGAAGCGGGGTGCAGGCCGTGACATCGGTGTCCGAGGTCAGGCAGGCGCCGAAGCTGAGCGCACCTGAGATCGGGTCGCGATCGAAGCGGGTGAGCGAGCCGTCGAGCGACGCGGTGTAAACGTTGTTCCCGTCGGCGCTCGTCGCCACCGACTCGAGGAACTTGAGCGGGGTCTGGTCGCCATCCGGGCCTGACCCAGGAACCTGCGCGCAGGCGGCGACGTCGGTGTTCGACGTGAAGCAGCCTTGATACTCGAGGGCCCCGGTGGCCGGATCTCGGTCAAAGCGGGTCAGGGCGTCGCTGTCCTCGGCGGCCACATATACGTTGCGACCGTCGGCGCTGACCGCGACCGAGTCCGCGTTGGCCAGGGCGCTGTCGTCCCCGTCGGCGGTGGCCCCGGGGACCAACGTGCACCCGGTGGTCGTCATGTCCGAGCTCAGGCAATCCCTGTATGTCAGGGCGCCATCTGGCGCGCGATCGAAGCGGGCCACCCCATAGCCGTCGTAGGCGGCGACGAAGACGCTGGCGCCGTCGGGGCTCACGGCGACCGAGTAGAGCGATTGAAGCGGAGTGTTGTTGCCGCCCGCCACTGCACCGGGAATCGGCGTGCAGCCGGTGACGCTGCTGTTCGAGCTGATGCAGTTCCGGTAGGTGAGCGCGCCGGTCGCCGGATCGCGGTCGAAGCGCGCGAGCGCGTCGCTCGCATACGAGGTCGCATAGACGCTGAAGCCGTCGGCGCTCACGGCGATCGAGCGCAGGTCGTTGAGGCCGGTATTCGCTCCGCCGGCGACCGCGCCCGGGATCGAGGTGCAGCCGTCGACCCCGCTGTCCGAGCTGATGCAGCCCGCGTACGTGAGCGCGCCCGTGGCCGGATCGCGGTCGAAGCGGGCGACCGCGTCCCCGAACTCGGATGCCGAGTAGACGCTCCGACCGTCGGCACTGACGGCGACCGCTCGCACCCCGCTCAGGCCTGTACCGCCGGCGTTGGTGTCGGCGTCCGGTGTCAGCGTGCAGGTCGTTATCGCCTGGTTGGCGCTGACGCAGCTTTGATAGCTCAGGGCGCCGCTGGCCGCGTCACGACTGAACGACGCAACCGCGGCCCCACCGCTGGCGGCCGTGTAGACGTTCGCTCCGTCGGCGGTCACGGTGACCGCGTGGAGATCCTGGAGGCCGGTGTCATCTCCATTTGCGGACGCCCCCGAGATCGGCGCGCACCCGGTGACGTTGGTGTTCGAGGTCAGGCAGTCGCCGAAGCTGAGCTCACCGGTGACGGCGGACGCGCCGGCGGGGATTGCGAGCGTGACGGCGGCCGCGACGAGCGCCACCACCCGACTGCGATCGGGAGTTCGCCCCCGCACTCGCCTTACTTGCCCGCCCGGGCGAGAACTTCGGTGATTAGGCCGTCGGCGTCTTCGAGCTCGTAGTCCTCGCTGAGCTTGGCGGCGATCTGCTCGCTCGAAGCGCCGTCGAGCGCCATGTTCATCGCCACGAGCCGCGCGCCCGCCGCATCGTCGGACTTGGCGCCGTTGCCCACCGCCGGAGGGGTGCCCTCGTCGGGCGGCGGCGCCGGCTCGGGGATCAGGGGCGGCTCGGGCTCGGGGGCCGGCTCGGGGGCCGGCGGCGGCTCCGGCTCGGGCACCGCGGGGGGCTCGGGCTCGGGGACGACGACGGGGCCGGGCTCGACCTCGGCCTCAGGCGCCTTCGCCGCGGCGCCACCGGCACCGAGCTTGCCCTGAAGCTCGTCGAGCGCCTTGCGCACCTCCTCGAGCCTCTCCTTGCCCTCGGTCTCGGCGCGCTCTCGGATCCGTTTCGCCTCGGCCTCGGCGTCGCGGACGATCTCGGCCGCCCGCTCCTCCGCCTCGGTGACGATCGCCCGCACCCGCTCGGCCACGTCGTGAACGATCTTCTCGCTGTCCATGGGCCGAGACTATCGCGGCGGCCTCAAGGCACCGCCCGTTCCAGCCCTACTGGAACCGATAGCTGCATGTGCCGCACGAGCGTGCCGAGAGCGCGACGCGGCCCTCGCACAGCGGGCAGAGGCGGGTCGGCTGGTGGTGGAAGACCCGGACCAACGCCAGCACGCCCAGCGCCACCGTCAGCAGCAAGATGTAGATCAGCAGCGGGTCCATGCGCCAGAGGTTCCCAGGCGACCACCGCCTTGCCAAGAGGGGAGCCAGGCGTGGCGAGGTGCGGGTAACCCCCGCGCCGAGTTTCAGGCACGCAAGGTCTCGAGGTCGCGGCGCAGCTCGCGTCGGTTAGGAGGACGCGAGAGGGTCCGCGGCGCTGGTACCGAACCCGCGCCGCGAACCGAACCCCCGCTTCGCGCTACCGCTGCTCGATCAGCTTGTAGCGCTTGTACTTGGTCTTCTTGCGTTCGCCCGCCTTGACCTGCGAGCGGACGAGCACCGCCTTCTGCCGCGAGACCTGCTTGACGAAGCGCGGGCGCACGCGCATCGTCACCTTCTTGCCCCTCTTCGACCTCACCCGGCGCTCGATCGGGAAGGTGGCGCGGGCGCCGTTCTTGTGCGTGTAGGCAACCGCGCGGACCTTGCAGCGGCCATGGTGCCTGACCCCGAGGCATTTGAGCCGCAGGAACAGTCGCTTTCCGTCGAGGACGGCGCCGTTGCCGCCACCGCCGGCACCGCCGCCACCACCGCCGGCACCGCCACCGCCGCCGCCGCCGGAACCATCACCGTTGGCGCGGACCGCGCGCAGGCGCACGTCGTCGTAGTCGACGAACCCCGCCGGAGACGCCTGGGCCTGGGTGTAGACCGTGGTGATGACCCGAATCCGGTACTCGGCGCCGATCTCGAGCGAGGACTTCGAGACCGAGACCTCGGGCGTCAGGGTCCAGCCCTCACTGGCCTCGAGCAGCGCGTCGTCGATCATCGTCCGCGCCACGCCACTGCCGACCCGGACGAGCTCGGCGCTGTAACTGGCGGAGCCTCCGCCGGAGATCAGCGACGAGAGCTGCGTCCGCCGGGCCAGCTCGAAGGTGACCTCGGTCGGCGTCTGACCCTCAGCGCCGCGATAGACGAAGGGCGGGCTGCGCCAGATCCCCCGGACCCGCGAATCGACGCCGGCCAGGTTCGCGACCTCGGTGCGCAGGTGACCCTCGTTGGCGCCTCCGGTGCCTCCGCTGCCGACATAGCTGTTGGTCACGGTCGGGCAGGTGAGGTCCGGTGCGCAAAGGCCCGTGACCGAGGTCGAGCCCTCCCACCCGCCCGCGCCGGCGCCGAACTCGCGCGCGTTCTCGCTCGGGTGGTAATCACTGACCGTGTCGGCGGCTGTCGCCACGGCGGGAAGCGCTCCCAGTGCCGCAGCGGAAGCCACGATCCCCATCGATTTCCTGATCCATCCCATTTTCCTAACCCTCCAGGTCCCCGAATCTCGGACGTGAGGTCGCTCTACCCGGACTGCACCGGTGCAGCCTTCCCCCCGGGATTCAGGCGCGCAGCGCCTCGAGGTCGCGGCGGAGCTCCTTGAGCTCGTCGCGGATCCGGGCCGCCTCCTCGAACCGCAGGTCCTCGGCGGCGGCGATCATCTCCTCCTCGAGCTCGACCACCACCTTCTCGAGCTGCTCCCGGCTCATCGCCTCGCCGTCGCCGCTGCGCCGCCGCCGGCGACGGTCGGGCGTCGCGCGCGACTCCATCGAGAGGAACTCTGCGATATCCGAGATTCCCTTCTGCACCGTCTCCGGTGTGATCCCGTGCTCGCGGTTATAGGCGAGCTGGATCTCGCGCCGGCGGTCGGTCTCGGAGATCGCCTTGCGCATCGCGTCGGTCTCCTTGTCGGCGTACATCAGCACCCGTCCGCGGACGTTTCGGGCCGCGCGGCCGATCGTCTGGATCAGGCTCGTCTCGCCACGCAGGAAGCCCTCCTTGTCGGCGTCGAGGATCGCCACCAGCGAGACCTCTGGCAGGTCGAGGCCCTCGCGCAGCAGGTTGACACCGACGAGCACGTCGTACTCGCCGAGGCGCAGGTCGCGGACGATCTGGATCCGCTCGAGCGTGTCGACCTCCGAGTGCAGGTAGCGGACCTTGAACCCGTGCTCGAGCAGGTAGCCGGTCAGGTCCTCCGCCATCTTCTTGGTCAAGGTCGTGACCAGGGTGCGCTCGGAGACCTCGACCCGGCGCCGGACCTCGTTCATCAGGTCGTCGATCTGGTTGCGGGTCTCGCGCACCTCGACCGCGGGATCGACGATCCCGGTCGGGCGCACGATCTGCTCGACGATCCGCTTCGACGTCCCGCGCTCGAACTCGCCGGGAGTCGCCGAGACCATCACCAGCTGCCCGACCCGGGGCAGGAACTCATCGAAGCGCAGCGGGCGGTTGTCCATCGCCGAGGGCAGCCGGAAGCCGAACTCGACCAGCGTCTGCTTTCGCGAGCGGTCGCCCTCGTACATGCCGCCGATCTGGGGGATCGTCTGGTGCGACTCGTCGACGAAGACGACGAAGTCCTCGGGGAAGTAGTCGATCAGCGTGTGCGGTGGCGAACCGGGCGGGCGGTTGTCGAGGATCCGCGAGTAGTTCTCGATCCCGGAGGTGAAGCCGAGCTCCTTGAGCATCTCGATGTCGTACTGGGTGCGTTGCAGCAGCCGGTGGGCCTCGAGCTCCTTGCCGCGCTCGGCGAACCAGGCGAGCCGCTCGTCGAGCTCGGCCTTGATCTCGACCACGGCGCGCTCGAGCGTGTCCTCCTCGGTCGCGTAGTGGCTCGCGGGCCAGACCGCGACGTGGTCGATCTCGTCGAAGATCTCGCCGGTGAGCGGGTCGAAGTGGTGGATCGACTCGATCTCGTCGCCGAACAGGTTGACCCGGTAGGCGGATTCGGCGTAGGCGGGGAAGATCTCGACCATCTCGCCCACGGCGCGGAAGGTGCCGCGGGTGAGCGCGGTCTCGTTGCGGGTGTACTGCATGCCGACGAGCTTGCGGAAGAGCTCGTGGCGGTCGATCCACTCGCCGACCTTGAACAGCTGCATCTGGCGCCGATAGAGCTCCGGCGAACCGATCCCGAAGATGCACGAGACCGAGGCGACGATGACGACGTCGCGACGGGCGAGCAGCGACGCGGTTGCAGCGTGGCGAAGGCGGTCGATCTCGTCGTTGATCGAGGAGTCCTTCTCGATGTAGAGGTCCTGCGCGGGGACGTAGGCCTCGGGCTGGTAGTAGTCGTAGTAGCTGACGAAGTACTCGACCTTGTTCTCGGGGAAGAACTCGCGGAACTCGTTGCAGAGCTGTGCCGCCAGGGTCTTGTTGTGCGCGATCACCAGCGCCGGTCGCTGGACCCGCTCGATCACCCCCGCCATCGTGAACGTCTTCCCGGTGCCGGTCGCTCCGAGCAGGGTGACGAACTCCTCACCCGCGGTCAGGCCCTCGGCGATCGACTCGATCGCCTTCGGCTGGTCCGCGGTCGGCGAGTAGGCCGGGTTGAGCTGGAACTCGGGCACACATCGACGATAGCGGCCGGTCCGAACGGCGCCGAGGTGCGGCGTCATACTCGGCGCCTTGACCGACGGCGGGCGATCGGGGACGGGCGCCCTCAGCGGGGTCGTGGCGGTGGTCGCGGTGACGTCCGTGGCGCTGTGGGCCAGTGCGACGGTGGGCAAGCCCGAGCGCAGACCCGCACCGGTCGCGGGGCAGCCGACATTGGAGACCGCCCAGGAGCTGGCGCGGGAGCTGACCCCGCAGGTCGCGGGTCGAGTCGAGCGCATCCGCGGGCTCGAGTTCGACCGCGTGCCCGAGCCGCGGCTGCTCACCGGCGAGGAGTTCGCCCGGATCGCGGCACGCGACGCGCGCTCCGGCCCGCGGCTCGAACGGAAGATCGCCGAGGCCGAGTCGACCGCGCGGCTGCTCGGCCTGATGACCGCCGACGAGCAGCTCGACATCCTCGCCACCGGGGCGCCGGAGCTCGCGGCAGCCGCCTGGGACACGAAGCGCGAACGCCTATACGTGATCTACGACGCCGCCGGCTCAGAGCCGGCGCTGCTCGAGTTCCTGCTCGCCCACGAGCTCGACCACGCACTCGAGGACCAGCGCTTCGGCCTCCCCGAGCCGATGGGCGTCAGCGACGACGGCCTGCTCGCGAGCCTGGCGTTGATCGAGGGGTCGGCGACCGCGGTGATGGTCGAGTACGGAAGCAGTTATCTGAACCCGCTCGAGCTCGCTGCCGCGAGCACCGGCCTCGACCCCGGCACCGACGGCGTGCCGCGATTCTTCGTCCAGAGCTTGACCTGGGCCTACCTGCGCGGGGCGGCATTCATCACCGCCCTGCGCACCGCCGGCGACGGTTGGGAACGGGTCGACGAGGCGCTCGCCGAAAACCCGCCGGCTTCCACCGAGCAGATCCTGCACCCGCGCGCCTACCTGGGCGGCGAGCAGCCGCTCGAGGTCCGCGCCGAGGCGTCCGCCCTCCGGACCGCGGGCTGGGAGCAGGTCTACCGGGGTGTGCTCGGCGAGTACACGACCGCGCAGATCCTGCGCCTTGGCGCGCCCCGCGAGGTGGCCGCGCTCGCGTCCGCCGGCTGGGGAGGCGACGAGTACGTGCTGCTCAGCGACGCGGGCGAGACCGATTGCGAGTCGACTTGCCGCGCGGAGCGCGCGCTGGTGATCGAGTGGCGCTGGGACTCGGCTGCCGACGCCCGCGTGTTCGCGCGGACGCTGCCCGCGTACCTCGTCGGCGGCCTCGGCGCACGGCCGCGCCGCGGGCGGGTCTGGTCGCTGGACGGCGGCTGGGTCGCGAGCTCGGATGACGGCGCGACGACGCGCCTGGCGTTCGCGCCCGATCGCGAGCTCGCGACGGCGAGCGCCGGCGCCGGGGGCGGCCGGTGATGCGAGGATGCGCCGCGTGACCCGCTCGCAGAAGCTGCTCGCCGCCTTCTTCTGCTTCGCCGGGGCGATGCACTTCGCGCGCCCGCGCGCTTACGAGGCGATCATGCCGCCGTACGTGCCCAATCACCGTGAATGTGTGCAGATCAGCGGGGCGGCGGAGATCATCGGCGGGCTCGCGGTGGTCCCGGCCGCGACGCGCGGTTTCGCACGCTGGTGGCTGACCGGGCTCCTGATCGCGGTCTTCCCCGCCAACGTCCACATGACCCTGCACCCGGACGAGGTCGCGAAGAAGGGCGTCCCGGCCGACCGGATCCCGCCCTGGCTGCTGTGGGCGCGCCTGCCGCTGCAGCCGCTGGCGATCCGCTGGGTGTGGCAGGCGACCCGACGAGACCCGGCCTAGGGTAGGAGGCCACCGGCCTGCTCGAGCAGGCCCCCGATCCGGTCGATGAGGCCGTCGGCGCCGTCGAAGAGCTCGCCGCCGTCCTCGATCAGCGCGATCGCCTCGTCGACCGGCAGCCGTACCGCGACCGCGCGCAGCCCGTCGGCGACCACCGGACTCAGCGCCCCGGCCGCTTCGGCGTCATCGATCCCGCGCACCACCCCGGCCCGGACGGCCGCCTCGAGCTCGGCGTCGTCGATCCCGTACTCGGCCGCGAACTCCTCGCGGCTCTCGGGCGTGGCGAGCGCCACCGCGAGCGTCTCGCGGCTGACGCCGAGCTCGCAGGCAGCGCCGTCGAGCGCCGAGAGCCCGAACTGCTGCGCCGACTCCTCGATCCCCTGCGGGTCGCGCCACTCGCGCGGCGCGCAAGGGTCGGCAACCGGGGTCGGCTCGTAGCCGCTTCCCCCGAGGGCAAGGTAGGTAACGACGAGAACCGTCGATGCCGCGAGCGCGGCGCCGACCAGCGCCCTCGGGCTCACAGACTGATCCTCCGGCGGGCGATCGCGATCGGGATCAGGGCTGCGATCGCGAATCCGGCGGCGATCAGGAACGAAGCGCTGAAGGCGTGCGTGGCGGCGGCGTCCACCTGATCCTCGATCCCGGTCCGCAGCGCGACCGTCTCGGCGCGCTCGACCGGGTCGTCGGGAAGCGGATCGAATGCCGGCCCGACGATCGGCACCTTGTCGCCCTCGGACTCGATCTGGTCGGCGATCCGGTCAGCCAGGCCGAGCTTCGCCCCCGGTGAGAGTCGCGCGTCGAGCAGCGCAGCGGTACCCGCTGCCTCGGCGTCGGCGCGCTCGGTCTCGAGGTCGGAGGTGAACACCGGGGTGAGCAGCAGGAGCCCGGCGACGACGCCGGCGTGACGGGCGGCGATCGTCCAGCCGCCGTGGATCGCCTGCGGCGAGCGGCCGTCGAGCGCCGCCTCGGTGAGCGCCGAAAGCGTCAACGCGAGGCCGGCGCCGACCAGCGCCTGCGGCGGGAAGGTGAGCAGCACCGAGGCATCCGGGAGCAGCCCGAGCCCGGCGAGGCCGCCGGCGATCAGGATCACGCCGGCCGCGGCGCGGGCGTCGACGGCGACAACCCGGCGCGTGAGCGGCGCGGCCACCAAGGCGCAGATCGGCATCACGGTCACCGCCGCCGCCGCCGCGAGCGGGCTCAGCCGCCAGCCCTCGATCAGGAGCAGGACGACGAGGAAGAGCGCGGCCGCGAGTGCCGCCGAGACGAGACCGAGGGCCGCGTTGGCCGCCAGGTGAGGTCGGCCGGCGGGCGGGCCGCGCCCCTCCCGCCGGCTCTCGCGGCGCGCGAGGTCGAGCAGGCCGAGCGCCAGCGCCAGCGCCACGGGAACCTGGACGAGGAAGATCGACTCCCACGAGATCAGCTCGGTGAGCAGGCCGCCGATCCCGGGGCCGAGCGCGGCCCCGAGCGCCCCCGCAGCCGCCCATGCCCGTGCCGCGGCGCGCTCGGACCCGTAAACGGCCGGCATCAACTCAAGCGAGGCGCAGACCGCGGCGGCCCCGCCCACCGCCTGCGCGCAGCGCGCGACGAGCAGCGCCTCGATGCTCGATGCGAGCCCGCACGCCAGGCTGGCGGCCGCAAAGACCATCAGGCCGGCAGCGGTCAGCCGGGCGGGCCCGATCCTTCCGGCGGCGAGCGCCGCCGGCACCGCAGCTACCGCGAGGACGAGGTTGAACGCGATCAGCACCCAGATCACGGCGGATACCGAGACGTCGAGCTCGCGGTAGATGTCCGGCAGGGCGAGGACGACGACCGACGAGTCCGCGAGCACGAGGCCGACCGCTGTGGCGAGCACCGTGCGGGAAATTGAGGTGCTCACCCGACGACCTCGACCCAATCCCACTCGCGACCGCAGAGCTCGCGGTAGTCCGCGGCGGCGATCCGTGCCAGCTCCCTGTCGGCCGCTTCAGCCGGGCTGAGGACGAGCGGGCCGATCGGGCCCTGCGAGCCGCCGCTGCCCGGGTGCAGATCAGCGCCGCCGATTCGCACCTCGACCCTGTGGACGCCGGGTTCGAGCTCCGCCGAGCCGAGGCGGACGTAGCCGCCGAAGTTGTTGAGCTCGTGCCGGGTCTCGCCCACCAGCTCGCCCTCGACGAGCACCTCGGCCCCAGGCCGCAGTGAGCCGCCGATCCAGATCTCGTAGGTGTCGGCGGAACCGATGCGAACGGAGGCCTCGATCGTGCCGGCGCCGGCCGGGGTCGGCTTCGAGCGGGTGCCCGGGGTCGCCCAGCCGGCCGGATAGCGGATGGCCGAGAGCGGCACGATCACAGGGCCGGCGCCACTGGCCGCGACCAGGTCGCCGGCTCGGGCGAGCGCCGCGATCTTGGCGCAGTCGGGCTCGGCGATCGGGTCGTAGCGGTCGCCGAGCCCGAGTCGCTCGGGGACCTCCGGTGCGCCCGCCGAGCGCTGCCAGACCTCGTAGAACTCCCCCTGCCAGATCAGCCGGTACGGCGAGGGCGGCCGGCTCTGGGCCGGCGAACGGCGAAGCACGAGCGTACGGTAGAAGCCGAGGGCGACCGGGTCGATTCGGTCTGTGTCGACGGAGACGCCCTTCTCGACCGTGCCACCCCCGAGCAGTGGGATCTCGCGCCTGCGCAGCTCGGAGACGCCCTCGGGGTCGCCGTCGCGGAGGAAGTGTCGGACCCCGTAGGGCTCATAGGCCGTCATCAGCGACGGTCCCCGGTCGGCGACCAGCTCGCCGATCCGCTCGAGCTCTGAGAGCTGTCCGCGCGGCGCGAGGTTTACGTCGCGGTAGGCGAGCGCGTTCGACCACAGGACCCCAGCCGCGACCAATCCGGCGCCGGCGAGCGCAAGGGAACGGAAGCCCCTCGCTGCCACCCAAGCGGCGCCGAGCACGGCGGCGAAGGGCAGCGCCGGCGAGGCCGTCGCAAGCGCCTTGCCCTCGACCCAGGGTGAGCCGATCACGACCAGCACGAGACAGCCCACAAGCGAGCCTGCGACGTATAGGGCGGCGCCCTTGCCGGCGGCGCCGAGGGCACGGACCAGGCCGCAGACGGAGAGCGTGACGACGATCACCATCAGGATGTACGCCAGGGCCTCGTTCGACGGGTCGACCCGGAAGTCGCCGCTCGGCCAGACGCCAAGGACCTGTTGCGGCTCGAGCGGGCCAATCAGATTTCCCACCGCCGTGTCGTCGGTGAGCGACAGGGAGGTGGGCGGGATCACGCCACCCGGGATCAGGACCGGGAGGCTGAGCAATGCGAGCCCGGCGACGTAGACCGCCGCGTCGCGAGCGGCCGTGGCGAGACCGGCGTCGCGCGCCAGCAGCACGGCTGCGGGGAGCAGGATCGGCGCCAGCCAGGCCACGCCTCCCGCCGACAGCACGCCCACCAGCGCAGCGGTGGTGAGCACCAGCGGGATCAGCCGGGCCGGCCCGCCGCCGGTGCTCAGCAGGCGCCCGGCCAGCGCGGCGGTCGTCGCGACGAGCAGCGCCGCCGCGATCTCCTTCACCCCACCCCACAGGTAGTAGCCGAACAGCAGTGCCGATTGCGCGCCGAGGAAGGCGGCTGCGGCCCGCCATCGGCGCGCCTCGGTCACCTGGCCCGCCAGCGACCAGAGCGAGAGCGCGAGGATCGCGGCGAGCACCGCCATGTATGGCTGGATCAACCAGGCCGCATCCATGCCGAGCAGCCAGACGGCGACGCCGAAGGGGACGAAGACCCCGATCGGGTAGCCGTCGCCGAGATTGAATGCCAGCGTCGCCTCGTACGACGACGGCGCCAGGCCGTCGAGGCTTCGGCCGTGCTCCATGATCCGATCGGTCAGGGCGAGCCAGGTAGCAGTGTCGTCGAGCTTGATGTACCCCGCCAGCGTCGCCTCGCCCGAGAGCACTATCGGCGCCGCGAACACGGCGAACACCGCGAGCGCCGTTCCTGCCGCGGGCAATGCGGCGCGATCGGGCTTCAGCCGGCGCCCGAATCCGAAGCCGGCAACCGCGAGGCCGGCGACGACCGGCGCCGTCAGCTCGGCAGTCGCGTCGGCCAGGGTCAGCACCTGGCCGACGCAGACGATCAGCGCCAACCCGCAGGCCGGGAGCAGCGCCCGGGGCGGGGCGCGGCGGCAGAGCGAAGCGACGAGCAGGCCACAGCCGCAACAGAGCGCCAGCAGCAGAGCCGGGAAAACGAGCCAGGCTACGGCGAGGTCCATCGCTCGCGCGCGAGCCCCGAGCTACCCGGCGCCACGATCGGCCATCCTAGAGGCCGAGGTCGTCGGAGTAGCTCTCGCGGTACTGGTCGCGCTTCTCGAGCACCTCGTCCACGTACGCGCGCGTCTCGGGGAACTCGATCTGGTCGAGCTCCAGCCCCGCGCCGCCCCACTCGTCGACGTTGCCGCTGCCGGCGTTGTAAGCCGCCAGCGCGGCGAGGAGGTTGCCGGCGTACTGGTCGAGCAGGTCGCGGAGGTGGTAGGTGCCGTAGCGGATGTTGATGTCGGGATCGGCGAGATCGCCGACCTCGAACGCCACCCCACCGCTCTGCTCCGCGATCGCCTGCGCCGTCGCCGGGGTGACCTGCATCAGGCCACGCGCGTCGGCGCCCGACCGCGCGTGCTGGTCGAATCCCGATTCCTCGTTGATCACCGCGGCGATCAGCGCCGGATCGAGATTCTTCTCCTCGGCCTGCTGGCGGATGATGTCGTCATGGCGAAGTGGCAGTGTCACCTCGCGGATCGCCTCCTCCACGTCGATCAGCTTGGTGACGATGAGCGCGACCGCGGCCACCGCGACCGCCAGGATCACCAGCGTTCGCGCGCGGCTCAACCCGGCTCTTCCCCGCCCGCCGCGATCTCCCGCATGAGCTCGGCGAGGGCCCGCTCGAGATCCTCGACTGTCCCGTCATTGCGGACCACGTAGGTCGCCCGCGCAGCCTTCTCGGACTGCTTGAGCTGGCGATCCTCACGGCCCTCCAGCGCAACGGTCCCGCGAGCTCCGGCCCGATCGGCACGCAGCGCGTCGTCGCTGACCACGCTGATGGTCGAGTCAAACGCTGAGTCCATTCCGGTCTCGAACAGGAGCGGCACCTCCACCACCGCCAGCGGTGTCCCTTTCTCCAACCCGGCACGCCAGCCGGCGATGCGCGCGCCGACGAGCGGATGAAGCGCCGCCTCGAGCCAGGCCAGCTCCTCGGGGCGTTCGAAGACAATCACGCCCACTCGCTCGCGATCGATCGCACCGCCGGGTGCGACCTCCTCCCCCCAGCGCTCGACCAGGATGTCGCGAACCCGATCGGTCCCGAGCAACTCGTGCACGACCGCGTCGGAGGAGAGCGTCGCCGCGCCGAGGCGCTCGAGAGCCGCGAGGGCCTCGGACTTGCCGGCGGCAACGGCGCCGGTCAGGCCAACGAAGGGAGCCTCCGCGCTCATTGGTGCGCGGAGGCCACCGCGCTCAGATCAGGAGGCTTGCGGCTGCTCGTCGCCGTCGTCGGCGGGAGCGTCCTCGGCCGCGAGCGCTTCGTCGGCGGGCGCTGCCTCGGCCGCGGGCGCTTCCTCGGTCACCGGCGCCGCGTCGGCCGCGGGCGCTTCCTCGGCGGCCGGCTCCTCGGCCGCCGGCGTCTCGGTCGCCGGCTCGGAGAAGACCTCCTCGGAGAGGTCGAGATCCGGCACGCCCGCCTCGGGCGGTGCCGCCGGCTGCGCGTCGGGCTGCAGCTCGGGCGGGATCAGGTCACGGAGCGGAAGGTTGTCATTGCGCTGGGCGCGCTTGACGCTGAGCGAGATCCGGCGGCGCTCCTCATCGATCTCGAGGATTCGCACCCAGACCTCCTGGCCTGGCTGTACGACCTCGCCCGGAGTCTCCACGTGGTGCTCGGCGAGCTCGGAGATGTGGACGAGGCCCTCGACGCCGGGGACGATCTCGACGAAGGCGCCGAAGGCGACGACCTTGGTCACCTTGCCCTCGAGGATGTCGTTCGGCTTGTACTCGTTGAGGACCGTCTGCCACGGATCCTCCTGCGTCTGCTTGAGCCCGAGCGAGATCCGCTGGCGGTCGCGGTCGATGTCAAGCACCTTGACCCGCACCGTCTCCCCGATCGAGAGCACCTCGGACGGGTGGTTGACGTGACTCCAGGAAAGCTCGGAGATGTGGATCAGGCCGTCGATGCCCTCGAGGTCGACGAAGGCGCCGAAGTCGACGATGTTGGAGATCTTGCCCTCGACGACCATCCCGGGCTGCAGCCGGCCGAGGATCTGCTCGCGGACCTCCTTGCGCTCCTCCTCGAGCACCGCGCGCCGCGAAAGGACGACGTTGTTGCGCGAGCGGTTGAGCTCGATCACCTTGCACTCGAGCGTCTGGCCCTTGAACTCGTCGAGGTTGTGGACGCGGCGAATGTCGACCAGCGAGGCGGGCAGGAAGCCACGCACGCCGAGGTCGAGGATGAGCCCACCCTTGACCACCTCGATCACGGTTCCGTCAACCGGCTCGCCGGACTCGGCCGCCGCCTCGATCTTGCGCCATGCCTTCTCGAAGCGGGCCCGCTTCTTGGACAGGATCAAGCGCCCTTCCTGGTCCTCCTTGGTGAGCACCAGCGCGTCGACCTGCTCGCCGAGCGAGACCTCCTCCGACGGGTCCACGGAGCGCCGGATCGAGAGCTCGTTGGCGGGGATCACGCCCTCGGACTTGAACCCGATGTCGACCAGGACCTCGTCCCTGTCGATCCGCACTACCTCGCCTGACACCACGTCGCCCTCCTCGAAGGGCTTGATCGTCGCGTCGTAGTTGGGGACGAGCTTGCCGTCGACCTCGATCAGGAGGTCGGCGGAGCCGCCGTTGGTGGCGGCGGGCGGAGCCACCGCAGGCGCCTCGATAGACGCCTCCGGCGCAGCATCGGTCGTTGTCTCGGCCGCAGACACGGCGGCCAATGATGGCAAAAACGCCGCCGCAGGCCCGATCGCGTGCCCCAGGAAGCGCAACTTCGCGTTCGAGGGCGCCGGGAACGGTACCCTCGCCTGCCGATGCCCCGGCGCGAAACGAAGCGTGGAGCGGAACGCACGCCGCTCACCGGCGACTACGACGTGCTCGTCTGCGGGGCGAGCTTCGCCGGGCTTGCGGTGGCGCGCGAGCTGGCGGGATCGGGCGCCCGGACGTTGATCGCCGATCGCTACGAGATCGGCGAGCGGCAGACGTCGGCATGCGCAGCGCCGACCGAATGGTTGGAGGCGATGGGAGTCGCCGACTCGATCCGCCAGACGTTCGAGACATTAGTCGTCAACACGCCGCACACGACCGTGCGCTTCCGGCTCCCGTGGACGTTCTCGACCTTCGACTACCGCGAGCTCTGCGGCCTGCTCTTCGACCAGTGCGACGCCGAGTTCGAGACGGCAACGGTCACCGGGCGGTCGGGAACCACCGTGCACACCGACCGGGGCGACCTGGCCGCACCGCTGGTCGTCGACGCGCTCGGGTGGAAGCGGGTCCTCTCGGGGAGCGGCTATCAGCCGCCCGAGGCGCCCCTCTCGCGCGGGCTCGAGGTGCACCCGTTCGGCGGCTCCGACGAGCTCGAGATCTGGATCGACCGCGGCTACGTCCCGGCCGGCTATGGCTGGAGCTTCCCCGCCCGCGACGAGGTGCGCGTCGGCGTCGGCTCCTTCGAGCCGCGTTTCCACGTCAAGGAGCCGACCGTGCGCCTCGCGGAGGACCTCGAGCACGAAGCGGTCCGCTACCAGGGCAACTGGATCCCGCACAAGCTTCGCTCGGCGACCGGCGACGGGATCTTCTTCGTCGGCGACTCCGCCGGCCACTGCCTGCCGCTGACCGCTGAGGGCATCCGGACGGCGTTCTACTTCGGCCTCGCCTGCGGCCGTGAGCTGCGTAGGGTGGTCGAGGGGGACGCGACGCCCGAGGACGCGCTGCGGCGCTATCGAGAGTTCTCGGCGGCCCACGAGTGGCAGTTCAAGTGGATGCTGCGGGTGCAGAAGCTGGTTCCGCGGGTACCCCCTCGCCTGCTTGCCGCGGCGCTCAACCAGATGGAGCGGGACTCATTCGTCGGCTGGTCGTTCGGCCACTACCTGCGGATCGCCGATCCCTCGTTCGCCCGCACGGCCACCGGCCTGCCGGAACGGCGCCCGCAGTTGCGCGCTGCCGCCTGAGGGCCCGCGTGATCAGCGGACGATCAGGTAGGTGCCTGCGAGCAATAGGGCGACGCCCAGCACCCGCTCGGGGGTGATCGGCGTTTGGTCGAGGCCGAGGATGCCGAGGCGATCGATGACGACCGAGATCGTCAGTTGTCCGGCGATCGTCGCCGCAACGACGCCCGCGGCACCGAGACTGCCCACTGTGAGGATCACTGTGGTTATGTAGAGGGCGCCGACGATGCCGCCGCCGACCACGTAGTACCAGGACACCTCGCCGAGGTGGCCGAATCCCCCGGCATCGCCGAGGATCAGCGCCAGCACCACTAGGCAGACGGAACCGACGATGAAGTTGAGGGCCGCCGCCGGCAGCGTCCCGGTCGCATCAGCGAGCCGTGCGACCACGGGCGGCTGCAGCGCGATTAGCCCACCGGCCGCAATCGTCGCGGCCGCAGCGAGGCCAACCTTCTCCATACTCAGTTCTGGTCGCCGAGCCAGGCCATCATCTTGCGCAGCTCACGGCCTTCGTTCTCGATCCCGTGCTCACGCTGCTCGGCGCGCAGGCGCTGGAAGTTCTCCTGACCGGCCCGATTCTCGGCGATCCACTCGCGCGCGAACTCGCCCGACTGGATGTCGACGAGGACCTTCTTCATCGCCTCGCGGGTCGGCTCCCCGATGATCTTCTGACCGCGGGTGAGGTCGCCGTACTCGGCTGTGTTCGAGATCGAATCGCGCATCGTCGAGATCCCGCCCTCGTAGAGGAGGTCGACGATCAGCTTCAGCTCGTGCAGGCATTCGAAATACGCGAGCTGAGGGTCGTAGCCGGCCTCGACGAGCGTCTCGTACCCGGCTCGGACAAGCTCGGTGAGGCCGCCGCAGAGCACGGCCTGCTCGCCGAAGAGGTCGGTCTCCGTCTCGTCCTTGAAGCTCGTCTCGATCACCCCGGCGCGGGTGCAGCCGATTCCGTGCGCGTAAGCGAGCACCAGCTCACGGGTCTGGCCGCTCGCGTCCTGGTGGATCGCCATCAGGCCGGGCACCCCGCGCCCCTGCTCGAACTGGCGGCGGACCAGATGCCCTGGGCTCTTCGGCGCGACCATCCCCACGTCGACGCCGTGGTCGGGCTCGATCTCCCCGTAGTGGACCGAGAACCCGTGCGCGAACATGAGCAGCTTTCCGGGAGCGATGCCGTCGCGAATCGCATCCTCCCAGGCGGCTCCCTGCTGTTCGTCGGGAAGCAGCACCATCACCACGTCGCCCTCGCTGGCAGCGTCGGCGACGCTGCGGACCGTGAGCCCGTCCTCGGTCGCCAGCTCGATCGAGCTCGACCCCTCCCGCAGGCCGACGACCACGTCGACGCCCGCGTCGTGCAGGTTGAGCGCGTGGGCGCGGCCCTGGGAGCCGTAGCCGAGAACGGCGACCTTCTTGCCGTCGAGGCGGGCAGGGTCTGCGTCTTTTTCGTAGTAGATCATCGACGCCATCCTAGGCATCGTTCCGCGCTGGGCGAAGGGCGATGGAGCAAACGGGCGACGCCCCGAGGGCGCCGCCCGTTTGGTGAGAGAGGAGGCGACGCCTCCACCGGTACGCGTTCAAAGGGCTCAGTCGGCGACCAGCGCCGGCGCGTTCGGTGAGTCGGCGAGGACCTCGTTTGCGAGCCGCACGACCTCCTCCAACGGCAGCAGCGCCTTCGTCCGCAGCGCCCGCTGCTTGATCGCGGCGACAAGCTCGCGCATCTGCTCCTCGTCGGCATCGATCCCGAGCGATTCGAGGGCCACCATGACCGACGGGAGGCCGCTGCCCTTGCCGTAGACGACGCGGGCCGGCGGCTGTCCGACCTCGTCCCAGTGGTAGGGGAAGAGCTCCGTCGGAAACTCGTCGATGCACTCGTGGAACCAGCCGACGATGATCCCCGACTCGACCTCGAACAGGCGCTCGCCGACGACCGGTCGGTTGGAGGGGATCGTGTGGTTCGCGCGCTCCTGGACCAATCGCGAGAGGGCGTAGAACTGGCTGGTGTCGAGGCCGTGATCGACGTCGTAGAGCATCGTCAGCGCCAACGCCAGCTCCTCCATCGGCGTATTCCCCGCACGTTCGCCGACCCCGGTCACCGTCGTGTGAACGACGTCGACGCCTGCTGAAAGTGCGGCGATCGAGTTCGCCACCGCAAGGCCGAAGTCGTCGTGAAAGTGGGCCTCGAGCGGCGTGTCGGGGAGCCGCTCTCGGACCTTCTGCACCCAGACGGGAATCGCCTGCGGCGTGACCCCGCCGAACGTGTCGACCAGTGCGAGAGCGTCCATGTGGCCCTCGGTGGCAACCCGCTCGACCAGGTCGAGGTACCAGTCGAACTCCGCACGGGATGAGTCGATGGTGAAGAACACCGTGTACAGGCCCGCCTCCTTGGCCGCGAGCGTGGCCTCGATCGAGAGGTCGATCGCGCGGTCGAGCGGCCAGCCGTAGGCGCGCTCGATGATGTGTCCCGAGGACGGGATCTCGATCACGACGCCGTCGACGCCGCATTCCTGGGCCTTGCGGATGTCATCGACCATGCAGCGCGCGAAGGCGAAGATCTGGGCGTCGAGCTCGGCCTCGACGATCGACTTCACCGCCGCCTCGTCCTGCGGGGAGGCGATCGGCATCCCGGCCTCGATCCGGTCCACACCGACGGCGGCGAGCCGCCTTGCGATTGCGAGCTTGTCCTCGGGAGTGAATGCGATCCCGGCCTGCTGCTCACCGTCGCGCAGCGTGATGTCGTGGAACCTCACCCGGGACGGGAAGCGCAAGCCCGAGCGGGACTCCTCGAGGTGGTTCCAGGGACTGGTGAAGAACCGGCCGTCCGCCTGCCACGGTGTCTCGGGGGTCAATCTGGCCTCCTGGTCGCAACGATCACTGTCTCGACTCCCCGTCACGCTGAAGTAGCGCTGAAAGAATCGCTGTGTCGCTGAAAGTATAGGCGTGATCGCACGGCCGTGGCCGCGACGCTCAGACCGGCTCGGGGCGACCCGTCGTCGTCGACGCAGAGACCGGCCTGAAAGTGGCCCGCGAAGCCACCATGATCGCGGCGGCGACGACGTAGAGGGCGGCGATCAGGACGATCGCCGGCTCGTAGGCGTCGGTCAGCTCGACGGACCAGCCGAACAGAGGGGGTGCGAGGCTGAAGCCGAGGCTGAACCAGAGCACGACGAGACCGGATGCGCGTCCCGTCCTCGCTTCGTCGGCCTCAGCCATCACGGCGAGCATCGAAACCGCGCCGAAGCCGAGGCCGCCAACCCCCCAAATCGCCGCCGCGACCCAGAACGCGGCCGGCCCGAGATGTGGGGCGGCGAGCAGAATGCCACAGGCCAGCGCCGCTACAACGGCAAGCCCGGCCATCGAGTCCGGATACCCCCAGTGCGATTCGCTCCAGCGGCTCGAGACGAGACGGGCGATCCCCCCGACTCCACCCGCGGCGACCATCACCGAACCGGCCGCGGCGGCACTCAGGCCCCCGTCCTCGTGCGCGTACAGCGGCAGGTACGCCGTGATCGCACCGGTGCCCGCTCCCATCACCAGGTTGTAAGCGTTGAGCCGGTGGATCGACGCGCGCACCGGTCCAGCGCCGGCCCCCGGCGACGGACGCTCGGCGCGAAGCGAGCCCTGGATCGAGAGCGCGCCGGCGAGCAGCGTCAGGGCCGCGACGAAGCCGAGCGCGAGCAGCGCGCCGCGCCATCCCCACAACACGGCGGCGGCTGGAAGCGCGCCCGCAGCGACCACGATCGCAACCGTCTCCCCGGATTGCTTGATGCCCGTGACCCACCCGCGGCGGCCGCGCGGGATCCGGTCGGCGATCAGGCGGTTCGTCGCCGGATTGGCTCCCGCGCGGCACAGCCCCGCGAGTGCAAGAGCGAACGCCATCGCTGCGAAGGTCGAGGCGGCGGCCATCAGAGCGAGGCTGATCCCACCGCACCCCAGCACCGCGAGCAAGGCTCCGCGGTCGCCTATCCGGTCGATCAGGCCGCCCGCAAGCGGCGACAGCACCGCCGAGACACCGGCGGTGACCGAGACCAGCAACCCGACGTCGGCGCGCGAGATCTCGAGATCGTCGATCAAGAACGGCGCCAGCACCCCGATTGCGACCATCGGCAGGATGCCAAGCGCCATCGCGACCGCAAGCACGCCGATGATCAGCGTCCGTCTGCGCCGGCTTCCCAACTGATCGCCAATCTCCGCCAAGCCGTAAGCAAGAGTAAAGGGAACGCGCCTGACGTTTGTGATGCTTAACGAGCGGCCGAGCGCCCAACGCGTGCGGAGGGCTCAGCCGGCGGCCGGAAACCCGTACAGGTTCGCCGGGTTTCGCTCGGCGATCGTGCGCACGTGCTCCTCGGTCGTCGCCGCCTGCAACAGCCCGACGGGATCCGGGGTCGCCATGTCGAACGGGAGGTCGGTCCCCATGACCACGCGGCCGGCGCCGGCCCGCTCGATCAGGTAGGCGAGCGCGCCCGCATCGTGGGTGATGATGTCGAAGAAGAGACGGTCGCGATAGGCCCACGGATCCGGGGGCGCGTTCTCGAGCTCCGGCCGCACCGTGCGGGCGTGGCGGAGACGGCCCACCTGATAGGGGAAATAGCCGCCCCCATGCAGGAGTACGACGCGCAGGTCGGGGTGGCGATCGAAGACGCCCGCGACGATCAGCCGCTCGATCGTGATCGTCGTCTCGAAGAGGAACCCGAGGACGTTCTCGAAGTAGTAGTCGTCGAGCGCGGCGTTGTGCGCGCCATAGGCCGGATGCAGGGTCACCGGCACACCAACTCGCTCGACCGCCGACCAGAAGGGCTCGAACTCTGGTGCGTCGAGGCGTCGGCCGGCGACCCCCGTTCCGATCTCGGCACCAACCGCGCCCCCTCCAACGGCCTCCTCGAGCACGGCGACAGCGCGGTCGGGCTCGTGCATCGGCACGGTGGCCAGCCAGCGAAGCCGGTCGGGGTCGGCTGCGCAGAACTCCGCCAGCCCGTCGTTGGTAGCACGCGACATCGCCTCGCCGGCTCCCGTGGCATCGAGGTGGTAGTAAAAAAGCGGTGGCGCCACCGAGACCACGGCCGCATCGAGCCCCTTGGACTCGAGCTCGGCCAGCTTCGCTTCCGGTTCCACAAACGAGGGCACGATTTCGAAGTCGACGTGGAGACCCCCGCTCCAATGGCGGCCCTCGAGGGTGACACCGTAGGTGGGATCGGTGCGCAGCAGCTCGAGCGCTCGCTCGGGCATCACGTGGTTATGTACGTCGATCCTGATTGGAGCTCCCGTGGCCGCGCGGCGCCGACGTTAGTGATGCTATTGGAAGCTTCGGCGCCGAGCGCCGACCGCAAGCGCGCGCCCGGGCACGGCCAACCGGCTCGACGTCCGCACCCATCGGATAGCATTGCTTATCGGTATTCCAGGCTCCTGTTAGTACGAATGGTCCCTACCTGATGAGCAAGGTCGCCTCTCCACCCTCCAGCGAGCGCAAGCGCCAGCGCAAGGGCCAATCCGCGGCCGACCGGGTCGGCGAGCGGGTCGCTACTCATCGCAAGGATCGGCACCTGAAGGTCTCGGAGCTGGCCCGGATGGTCGGCGTCTCCCCGAGCCTGATCAGCCAGATCGAACGCGGGCAGTCACAGCCTTCGGTCGCGACGCTGTTCGCGCTCGCGGAGTCGCTCGAGGTCCCGGTCGACGCCTTCTTCGTCAAGGATGGCGCTGAGCTCACGCCGCGCGAGCAGCAGCCGAAAGCGCCGGTTGCCGCGGCCAAGCCAGGGTCCTCCGCGAAGGCGACGCCGTCGCAGCGCTACGTAGTACGCAGCGACGCCCGCTCAGCGATCAGCATCGAGGGCGGCGTCCTCTGGGAGCGGCTCACGCCGGAGACCCTGCCCCACGTCGACTTCCTCGAGCTCATCTACGAGCCCGGCGCCGAATCGAACCCCGAGCTCTACCGGCACCCCGGCACCGAGATGGTGCTCGTGCTGAGCGGGCGCTTCGACATCTACGTCGGCTTCGAGCGCTACGAGCTCAGCCCGGGCGACAGCATCCACTTCCCGTCCTCCTTCCCGCACCGCTACGTCAATCCCACCGACGAGGTGTCGCGAGCGGTCACGGTGATCCTGCACGACGGGGAGCGCCAGGCTCCCGCGGACCCGGACCAGCAGAGGCCGTGACGGCGGGCCGGTCGCAGGCTCCGGCCGCCGTCGCCCGGCGTCCCGCCTAGGCCGCCCGCATGTTCGGGATGGCCGTTTGCAAATACGGCGAGCCGCTCGAGCGCGTCGAGTTGCCGGATCCCGAGCCCCGGCCCGGGTTCGCGCTGCTCGAGGTCCTGACCTGCGGCGTCTGCTACTCGGACGTCAAGACCTCGCGCGGCCGGATGCCGTTCAGCGACCGGCTCCCCCTCCCCCACGTTCCCGGTCATGAGATCTGTGCCCGGGTCCTGAGCAGCGACCCGCCCGCGATCGAGCCGGGCACGATGGTCGTCGTCAACCACCTCTGGCCATGTCGTCGTTGTGCTCGCTGCCGGGCGGGAATCGAGCAGCAATGCACGAATCCACAGGGCTGGACCGGTTTCATGTCACCGGGAGGTTTCGAGCAGCGGCTCGTGGTCCCGATCGATCGCCTGACCGCGATCCCCGACGAGATCGACCCGGTCCACGCGGCTCCCCTGACGTGCGCCGTGGGCACGTCCTACCGGGCAGTGGCGACGCGGGGGCGCGTTGCGCCGGGAAGCGCAGTCGTCGTGATCGGCCTCGGAGGAGTCGGCGTTCACGCGCTCCAGATCGCCCACGCCGCCGGCGGGCGGGTGACTGGACTCGACGTCTCCGTGCGCGCGCTGGAAGTCGCCCGGCAGCTAGGCCTCGAGGCGCTGCCGGCCGACGATCCTGCCAGCGAGGAGCGGCTCTCCGAGCTCGCGGATGGAGGCGGGGTCGACGTCGTGATCGACACCGTGGGCACCGAGGACACGCTGGCGCAGGCGTTTCGGCTGGTGCGCGCCGGCGGCCGCATAGTCGGCGTCGGCTACGCGGTCGACTCCGAGATCGTCCTACCGACGGCCCGGTTCGTGCTCGAGGAGGTCGAGCTGGTCGGCATCGCGCTACGTCGCCCTCGACGAGCTCGAGCGGGCGATCGCCCTGGTGGCCGAAGGCCGCATCCAGGTGGTCGTCGACCGGGTACTGCCGCTCGCCGACGCCAACCAAGCGCTGGAGGCGCTCGAAGCCGGCGACGTCGTCGGCCGGCTGGTGCTCGACGTCGCCGGCGTATCCGCGGGCGCCTAGCCCAAGCGGTCGGGCTGCACGGCCGGGGCCTCGCCGTAGACCTCCGGGTTGACGACCCCCGGCGGCCGCTCGCCGTCCACCATCGCCTTCAGGTTCTCGACCACGGCCAGAGCCATCTTCTCGCGCGCCTCGTGGGTCGCGCTGCCCATGTGCGGGGTCAGGATCACGTTGTCGAACTCGAACAGCTCCGGGCTCGGCGCCGGTTCGCTGATCGGTGGCTCGTTCCAGTAGACGTCGAGCCCGGCGCCGGCGATCTCGCGGTTGCGAAGCGCCTCGATCAGGGCGGGCTCGTCGACGATCCGGCCGCGCGCCGCGTTGACGAAGAACGCCGACGGCTTCATCAGCTTGAACTCCCGCTCGCCGATCAGCTTGTGGGTGGTCTCGTTGTACGTCGCCATCAGGACGACGAAGTCGGAGCGCCGCAGGAGCTCGTCCCGATCCTCGAGCCAGCTCACCCCCAGCTCCGCCTCCTCGGCCTCCGGGAGGCGGTTGCGCTTCGTGTAGCTGATCTCCATCTCGAAGGCGCGCAGCCGCTTGGCGATCTCTGAGCCGATCGCCCCGAGCCCGATCATCCCGACCGTCTTGCCGGCGAGCTCATGGGTGAGGAAGGTCGTCGACTGCTCCTGGTGGAAGCGCCCCGCGCGGACGAACGCGTCGGCCTCGACCAGCCGCCATGCGAGCCCGATGACGAGCGCGCAGGTGAGGTCGCATGTCGTCTTGGTGATCACGTGCGGCACCACGGTGACCGGGATCCCGCGGCTCGTCGCCGCCTCGACGTCGACGACGTTGGGGAACAGAGCCATCGTCGCGATCCCCTTCAGGCTCTCGGTCGAGGCGATCACCTCCTCGTCGATCGGGGTGTCGCCCAGCATCCAGATGTAGTCGCAGTCGGCGGCCCCGTGCAGGAGCTCGGGCTTGCTGATCATGCGGTAGGAGTCGAACACCTCGACGTCCACGAACTCCTCCAGCGCCCGCCTGCCGACCTCCATCACCGGCTGGACCACGAACACCTTCGGCTTTGCCACTCTCGCGTCCTCCCCTGGTCAGTCCGTCTCGAAGATCGTCGCCGCCGTGCGCCAGAGCAGGTCGTCGCGCTCGTCGTCGGTCAGACACTCGACCTCCTGGTAGTGCTCGACCGCGTCGTAGACCTGCATCGGCGCCGGCCAGTCGGTTCCGAACACGACCCGCTTCGAGTCGAGCACGTCGAGCATGAAGCGCAGGTTGCGCTCCGTGAAGGTGACGGTGTCGTAGTAGAAGCGGTCGATGTAGGTGCTCGGCTTGTCCTTCGTCTTGCCACGCTCCTCAGGCCACACCTCCCAGCCCCGGTCGAGCCGGTCGAGCGCGTACGGCACGTACCCGCCGGCGTGGGCGAGGCAGATCTTCAGGCCCGGGTACTTGTCCATCACCCCGCCGTAGATGAGGGTGGCGAAGCTGAGCGCGCGGTCGACCAGGTTGCCGATCGAGTTGAGGAGGAAGTAGTCCCGGGTGCGGTAGGTGACGATCGTGGGCTGGAACTGGTGCACGAGGATGAACGCGCCGAGCTCGTGGACACCGGCCCAGAACTCGTCGAAGACGTCGTGGTCGTAGGTGAGGTTGTTGACGTGGTCGTCGATCATGAACCCGACCAGCCCGAGCTCCTCGATCGCCCGGGTCATCTCGGTCTTCGCCAGCTCGGTGTCCTGCATCGGCAGGGTGCCGAGGCCCATGAAGCGGTCGGGGTGGTCGCGAACCATCTGCGCGACCTCCTCGTTCGCATCGGCGGCGATCCTGGCGGTCTGCGCCGGGTCGCGGTCGTACTGGTAGAAGACGTCCGTCGGCGAGACCACCTGCACGTCGACCCCGAGCCGGTCCATCTCCTCGATCCTGCGATCGGGCTTCCAGCGGTTGACGAGGTTGTCGAGCTCGCCGTCGGCAGCCGTCATTCCGTGCCAGTCGTCGCCCGCCAGCACCACCTCCTGGAAGCGCTGCGGGGTGACGTGGGCGTGCACGTCGATCACCTTGCCCTTGTCTGCCATCTACCGTCCTCTCCTGGTCGTCGGTGGCACGGCTCAGATGCCGTGCATCAAGTGCGAGAGCCGCGCTGTCCACTCGTGCTTGGTCGCCGGCAGGACCGAGCTCATGACCTCCGCGTAAGCCTCGCCCTCGATCAGCGCCTTCGTCGCCTCAGTGCTCGCGACCTGGACGTCCACGACCCAGTCGTAGTCGGTCTTCAGCTTGCCGGCGTTCTCGCCGATCGTAACCGCGCCGACGTCGGGGACCGACTCCAAGGCTTTGACGGCTTCCCATGCGCCCTGCTTGGCGGCGTCGTCGGCGTCGTCCGCCCACACGAACATCGCCGTGTGCCGCACCTGGCCGGGAACGTTGAGAGGCTGGTCGCCGTCGTAGGTCCAGTCGACCCGGGCGGTGAGCTCGGAGCGGCAGATCGAGGCGTTGTACTCGCCCACCTCGTGATGGACGTCGTCGTTGTTGTACTCCTCGTTGCCCGCAGCGTCGACGAAGTCAAGCTGTAGCGCGACGTCATAGTCGCACGGAGGGCCCTCGGCCCGCGCCCGCCAGCGCGGGGTCCGGTCCCACGGCTTCGTCGTTCTCAGGACCTCCGAGCCCCCGAACAGGTCCGTGCCGTAGTCGATCGCCACCACGCTCGAGCACTCATAGCGCATGTACGCCAGGCCCTTGAGCATCGCCAGCTGCTTCTCCGGCGTGATGTCGTCCCTGAACAGAAAGAAAGCGGTATGCCTGAACACGGGCCTGTGACCTCCTCGGTCGCTGCTGTTTGACGGTCGACGAAACGGGCTGGGCGGCGCGGCTAGCCGGGCGCCTCGAGCTCGGAGCGCTTCACCTCGCCCTCGGGAGAGCCGCCGTTGCGGCGGCCGCTCTCGGCTTCCATGAGCTCGAACAGCTCGAGGATGTCGGCCTGCAACGTCACCACCTCGTGGTCGGTCTGAAGTCGCGGATAGGGCAGCTTGATCTCGATGTCACGGTAGATCTCGCCGACGCTGCTCATTATCAGGACGCGATTCGAGAGCAGCACTGCCTCCAACACGTCGTGGGTGACGAAGAGCACGCCCGCCCCCGTCGTCTGCCAGAGGTGTTGGAGCTCCTCGCGCATCGACCGGGCGGTGATCGCGTCGAGGTGGCTGAACGGCTCGTCCATGAGCAGCAGCCCGGGATCGACCGAAAGCGCCCGGGCGATGCCGACCCTCTGCTGCATGCCGCCGCTCAGCTGACCCGGGTACATCGCGCCCTCGGACTCGAGGCCGACCAGCTTCAGGAACTCGTTTGCCCGGGCCTTGCGCGCGGCCCGGTCACCGTGATCCTGGACGTAGAGGATGTTGTCGAGGACCGACCGCCAGGGGAGCAGCCGCGGATCCTGGAAGACGTAGCCGATACGAACGTCCGGCGAGCCCTCTCCGACCAGCTCCAGCTTTCCCGCGGTAGGGAGCTCGACCCCCGAGACGAGGTTCAGGAAGGTGCTCTTGCCGCATCCCGAAGGCCCGACCAGCGAGACGAAGGTATGGCCCTCCATCTCGAAGCTGACGTTGGTGATCGCGGTGACCGACCCCTGGCCCGCAACACGCGGCGGGAAGACCTTCCTCACGTTCTGCGCCACCAACCTAGCCATCAGGCTCCTCCTGGAAGGATGCGATCCCCCTGGTCAACAGTTGCACTAAAGAGGCGACAGCGCGGCTACTGTATCCGCTTGGTCTGGCGAAGTCAAGCAGGCTCGCAGCCTCGGCCGTCGGGCAAGCCGAGGTGTTAGTGGTACTGTGTCGGCGCGCTCGCCCCGAGCGGTTGCAGGCGGCGCCCGGCGAAGCGAAGGGCAGACACGGTGGAGCGGATCGATCAGCGCAGCGGCCTCGGCTCCTACGCGCACGGAGCCTTCGCGGTCGACTACGAGGCGAGAATCGACTTTGCCGAGCTTCGCCGGCAGCGGCTCGAGCGTGCGAGGACGCAGCTCGCCGGCTCGACCCTGAACGCGCTGCTGCTGTGGAGGGACGAGAACGTTCGCTTCCTGACCGGCCTGCGTCCGCAGATCATTCAGGGCAAGAGCGCGCTGCTCAACGGCTGCCTGCTGGCCGAGGACGGGTCACTGCGTCCTGTTCTGCTCGGGGGGCGAGGTCGACCGTGTGCGCGACGTGATGCCGTGGATCGAGCACGTGGAGACCGTGCCGATCATGGAGGCGCGAGGCCTGATCGCGGGCGCCGTCGATGAGGTGATTGCTCCTGCGCTCGAGCGGCTCGGGCTCGAGCGCGGGGTGATCGGACTTGACGAGCTTGCCTATGCGCAGGTCCAGGAGCTGTCTCGGGCGCTGCCGAACGCCGAGCTGACCGACGGCGACGGCCTGATGCAGGCGGCGCGGATGGTCAAGTCCGACCTCGAGCTGGCAGTGATGCAGGAGGCGTGCGCGATCGCGGAGGCCGTGACCGAGTCGGCGATCGCCGCCGTGAAGCCAGGGGTACGCGAATACGACGTCGTCGCCGACGCCATGCACACGCTCTACCGCCTGGGCGGGGAGATGGCGCACCTGGCGACGCCGTTCGTCGCCTCGGGAGAGCACATGAGCCCGCCGAACCGCTTCGCCTCGGACAAGCTGATCCGCGAGGGCGACCTGGTCTTCATCGATATCGGGGCGATGTGGAGCGGCTACTACGCCGATATGGGCCGCACGGTGATCTGCGGGGAGCCGAGCCCACGCCAGCGGGAGATCTTCACCGCCGTGCGCCATGCGCTCGCAGCGGCGACCGAGGCGATGCAACCGGGCAACACGAACGACGAAGTCGCCGCCGCGGTGCGCGCGGAGGGCGAGGAGCGGGGGTTCGGAGACTCCTTCCTGTCGCTGTTCATCGGCCACGGGATCGGGGTCGGGGCGAACGAGCCTCCGTATGTCGGCGAGGCGCTGCGCGGTGCCGAGACGGTCGAGCTCCAGGCAGGGATGACGATGGCGATCGAGCCCCTGATCTGGGTCCCCGACGTGCCCGGCGGAGGTGGCGTTCGGCTCGAGGACACGATCGTCGTCGCCGAGGGTGGCGGGGTCTCGCTGACCCGGACCGGGTTCGATCGTCGCCTGCTGATCGACTGAGCACGCCTAGACAGTGGCTCTGAACTCATGTAGCATGGCTACAAATCTGGGCTTTGGATCGTTACTAGTACTTTTCTACGCGGATTCCCCAGGCACGCGTGCGCCGCAGACAGCGGGACGACTGGCCCGGGTAACGCGAGGGAGGCGACGAGAATGCTCGATCAACCCACCGACAGCCATCTGCAGGCGCAGGGCAACGGCGTGACCGAATTCGGCAAGGGGATGGACCTCGCGTTCCTCGGCAAGCCGCACGAGTTCGAGCCGCGTCGCGTCTACAGCACGACGGGGACGGACTGGCAGGGACGGGTCGACTTCGACCGCATGCGCCGGGACCGCCTCAATCGCGCCCGGATGATGATGGAGAAGCACGACCTCGGCGCCCTGGTCTGCTTCGTCGGCGAGAACGTGCGCTACATCACGGGGGTCTTCCAGGGCAACTGGAAGAACAACATCTTCATCCGCTATTGCGTCCTTCCACGTGATGGCGAACCGGTGCTCTTCGAGACCGCCGGCTCCGATCTCGAGTGCGCGAAGATCGACGCCCCGTGGCTGAATGGGAACATCCGCCCGGCGATCACCTGGAAATGGGCGGAGACGGCCGAGGAGATGATGGTCGACCGCATGGTCGACTCGATCGTCGAGGTCCTGAAGGAGAACGGGGTCGAGGACGAGCCGGTCGGGATCGACATCTACGACCCGTCGGCGGCGGCCGCGTTCGAGCGCAAGCAGCTGAACACGACGAGCGCATGGCCGGCGATGTCGGGGGCACGCGTGATCAAGACACCGGACGAGATCGAGTGCCTGAAGATCTCCAGCGCGATCGGCGACACCTCGTTCTGGAAGATCGAGAACGAGTGGCTGAAGCCCGGCGTCAAGGAGAGCTACATCACGGCGAAGGTCAACGAATACCTCTACGAGCACGGCTTCGACTTCGTCTACGACATCATCGTCGCCTCGGGCGGCAACACGAGCCCCTACCGCCGCTGGCACACCGACAAGGTCATCCGGCAGGGCGATCTGGTGATCAGTCGACCAGAACGCGGTCGGCCCGGGCGGCTACTTCGTCGACTTCGTCCGCACCTTCAAGGTCGACGGCGAGATGACCCAGAAGGAGCAGGACCTCTACAAGGAGTGCTACGAGTCGATGTACGCGGCGATCGAGCAGATGAAGGCCGGCAACACGACCGCCGACGTGGCCGCCAAGTTCCCCAAGTACGCCGACGACGAGTACCGGACCGTGACCCTGCAGCAGTTCGCGCACTCGATCGGGCTCTCGCTGTACGAGGGCATGTGGATCTCGCGCGCCTACTCGCTCGACTATCCGGTCGAGCTCCAAGAGGGCATGTACTTCGCGGCCGAGACGTTCGCGGGCCATCCCGGGCTCGAGCAGACCGTGCGCCTGGAGGAGAACCTGCTGGTCACCAAGGACGGCCCGGTGCTGTTCACGCGGCACCCGTTCTACGACTACGCCCTCGCCTAAGAGGCGGCCGCCCGATGGCGATCAAGGTCCTCGTCACCGACCACGTCTTCGAAGACCTCGACGCCGAGCGGGCGATCCTCGAGCCGCATCGGAGCGGAGCTCGTGCTCGCCCCCGGGACGAGCGAGGCGGAGCTGGTCGAGGCTGCGCAGCGACTGCGATGCGATGCTCGTCTGCTTCGCGACGATCCCGGCGTCGGTCGTCGCCGCTGCGGCCGACGCCGGCTGCCGGATCATCTCGCGATACGGGATCGGCTACGACAACATCGACGTCGACGCCGCGACCGAGCGCAAGCTTCTCGTCACCTATGTCCCCGACTACTGTCTCGACGATGTCGCAGACCACGCGATGGCGCTGCTGCTCGCGCTGGCGCGGGGCGTCTTCCACGCCGGGCTCTCGGTCCGCGAGGGAGGCTGGAGCGTTCCGCACGGCAGCGTGCACCGACTCCAGGGGCGCCGGCTCGCGGTGATCGGCGTCGGCGGGATCGGCGCCCGCGTCGTCGATCGCGCTCGAGGCTTCGGGATCGAGCCCGTCGGGTTCGACCCCTATCGTGGAGGATTGGCGCGTGCCCGCCGAACGAGCGTGCAGCTTCGAAGAGGCGGTCGCCGAAGCCGACTTCGTCTCCCTGCACGTGCCGCTCACCCCCGATACACGGCACCTGTCAACGCCGAATCGATCGCCGGAATGCGCCGCGCGCCGATCGTGGTCAACACCGCCCGGGGCCCGCTTGTGGACATGGACGCCGCGGTCGAGGCGCTCGACTCGGGTGCGCTCAGTGGGCTGGCGCTCGACGTCACCGAGACCGAGCCGCCGCCGCCTGACCACCCGCTTCGCAGCCATCCGCGCGCCGTCCTGACGCCCCACATGGCCTTCTACTCGGTCGAGGCCCAGGCCGAGCTGCAGCGTCGCGCCGCGGAAGAGGTGGCTCGCGCGCTCACCGGGGAGCCGCCGGATCGCCCGGTCAACCCCGAGGTCCACGCAGCCCGCTCCTGACCGCCGTGTCGACCGAGCCGCGGCCGATCCCCACCTACCCGGACCTCGCCGGTCGGGTCGCGCTGGTCACTGGCGGGTCGAAGGGGATCGGCGCGGCGACCTGCGCGGATGCTGGCCGCGAACGGGGTCAAGGTAGCCGTCAACGCCCGTTCGCAGGCCGGACTCGACGCCATGGTCGGCGAGCTCCACGAGGCAGGCGCCGAGGCGATCGGGATCGGCGCCGACGTCAGCGAGCTGGCCGAGATCGAGCGGGTGCGCGATCGACGTGCACTCCGAGCTGGGGCCGATCGACATCCTGCTTCCGTTTGCGGGCGGGTTCGGCGCCTTCACGCCGATTGAGGAGATCACGGAGCGCGAGTGGCGCCAGGTCATCGACTTGAACCTGACCTCGACGTTCCTCACCGTCAGGGCGATCGTGCCGGCGATGATCGAGCGCCGCAGCGGGGTGATCGTGACGATGTCGTCGAACGGCGGACGCTACCTCGACAAGCTGCTCACGGCCTCCTACGCGGCCGCCAAGGCCGGTGTGATCCAGTTCACCCGGCACGTCGCCAAGGAGCTCGGTCCGCACGGCGTTCGCGTCAACTCGATCGCCCCCGCCACCGTCACCTCGGAGCGCGTCGAGCGGATCATGGATGTCGATGCTCGGCGCAAGGTGGCCGAGATGTCGCCACTGGGAAGGATCGGCACGCCCGAGGACTGCGCGCTGGCAACCCTGTTTCTGGTCTCCGACTCGGCCGCCTGGCTGACCGGCGTCACGCTCGACGTCGCCGGGGGCCGGATCATGCTTTGACCGCCGGCCAAGAGATCCGCAGCCCGTGCCGGCTCTGACGACCGCTGAGGCGGTGGTCGCCCGGCTCGAGAGCCACGGCGTCCGGCACGCCTTCGGGATCCCCGGCACCCACAACCTGCCGCTTTACCGCTGTCTCGCCGAGTCCTCGATCGAGCACGTGACCCCACGGCACGAGCAGGGCGCCGGCTATGCGGCGGACGGCTACGCGCGCAGCGGCGGTGGCCTCGCCGTCTGCGTCGCGACGAGCGGGCCCGGGGTGCTGAACCTCGCCACCGCGGTGGCGACCGCGCACGCCGACTCGATTCCGATGCTGGTAATCGCCCCCGGGATGAGCGACTCCGTGGCCGGACGGGACACCGGCCATCTCCACGAAGTGCGCGACCAGCGCGGCGCGATGGAGGCGATCGCGGCCTCGGCGGTCAGGGTGGAAGGGCCCGCGCAAGCCGCCGCCGCGATCGACGCGGCGTTCGCGAGCTTCTCAGCGGGCCGTCCGCGGCCGGCCTACGTCGAGATCCCGCTCGACGTCATGTCGGCGAGCGGCCAGCCTCCGGACGCCCCTCCGACCGCACCGGCGCCCCCCACCCCCGACCCCGCGGCGGTCGCGGAAGCCGCCGCGCTCCTGCGGGATGCGCAGAGCGCCGCGATCGTTCTCGGGGGCGGAGCCGTCGGGGCAGGGCGTGTGGCGCTCGAGCTGGCGCGGACCCTCGCCGCCCCGGTGATCACGACCACGAACGGAAAGGGGACGGTCTCCGAGCGCGACCCGGTTTCGCTCGGAGCCTCGCTGCGGCTGCCCGCCGCGCAGCGGTTCCTGGGCGAATGCGATGCTGTATTGGCGGTCGGCACCGAGCTCGCCGAGTCGGATCTGTGGCGCGATCCTCCGCTGCCGCTTTCCGGCAACCTCGTCCGCATCGACATCGACCCCGCCCAGCGCGACAAGAACGCGCCCGCCTCGGTCGCGATCGTCGCCGATGCCGCTGACGCGCTGGCGGCGCTACTCGCGACGCTGACCACCGCGGCGCCACGCGATCGCGGCGCGAACACGGCGGAATCGCTTCGCAGCGAGCTGCGAGCGGAGGCGCTCGCCGACGGCGGGGCATACGGGGGCCTGATCGCGGCGCTCGAGCGCACTCTCGACGACGACTCGATCGTCGTCGGCGACTCGACGAGGGCGTGCTACTACGGCGCCGTCCACCTGCTGGCGCGCTGCGCACCGCGCCGCTTCCTGTACCCGGGCGGGTTCGCGCCCCTCGGATACGGGATCCCCGCCGCGATCGGCGCGAAGCTCGCCCATCCCGAGCGCCAGGTGCTGGTGCTGATCGGCGACGGCGGGGCGATGTTCACGCTCCCCGAGCTCGCGGTCGCCGCCGAGCTCGGGCTGGCGCTCGCGGTCGTCGTCGTCAACGACGGCGGATACGGCGAGATCCGGCGCGAGATGCTCGAGCGCGGTCAGCGGCCACTCGGGGTCGATCTGGCAGGCCCGGACTTTCCCGCCGCCGCCCGTGCCCTCGGGGCACGTGGCGAGGCCACCGACGATCCGGAGTCGCTGCCGTCGCTGCTCGCGGAGGCCTTCGCGGCCCCCGAGCCGACCCTGATAGAGCTACGAGTCGGCTAGCCCCGAACGCGAGTCGATCGGGAATATCAGGGCGTCGACCCGGCCGTTCGCCGTCGTCACGGCCAGCACCGGCCGTGCCTGCGAGCCGGTTGGCGCCGGCGGCTCGACGAGCACCAGCCAGTCGCCCGATCGCCCCCGATGCGCCTCGGGGTAGATCCGGCGTGCCTTGGCAACCGACATTCCCGGTCGGATGCCCTCGGCGGTGCGCCAGTCGGCCTCCGCCGCGGCTGGGCGCGCGAGCCTGAGCGGCTCGATGCCCGCCGCCGCACCGCACGGGTCGCCACCGCCCGGCGCCGCGAAGTCGATCGTCAGCCCGATGTCGGGCCATCGGCGTGCGCAGAGCTCGCCGTGCCGATCGATCGAGGACGGCTCGCCGAATGCCGCCACGGCGTCGGCGGGGATCGCGGTGTGGGGGTTGATCGGCCCGAATGCCGCCAGGCCGACGGACTGCACCTTGACGAGGCGGCTGTCGGGCTTCTGCACGAAGTCGGTCGCCGGCTCGTCCGCATCGTCGGAGCACCCGAGCAGCACGAGGCTCACGAGCACGCGCGGCGATGAGCCCGCGCCCTACAACGTCCAGGAAGTGCTCTCCGCTCGCCAGCGGCGGGTCCGGCGCAGGACCGGCTCCATGATCAGCTTGTCGATCGCGACGATCACCACCAGCATCACGAAGCCCCAGGCCAGCATGCCGGTGAAGCTTCCGGCGTCGTACCAGTAGTTGGCCTGAAAGCCGATGCCCTCCTCGCTGCCGAAGAACTCGACCAGGAGGATCGCGCCCCATGCCGCAAGCGTCGCAAACCGGAACCCGGCGATGATGTACTCGCTCATCGTCGGCAGCACGAGCTGGCGAAACTGACGCAACATGGGGACCCTGTAGGCCGTGGACATCTTCTGCAGGTCGCCGTCCACCGCCTGCGCCCCCTGTCGCGTGCTGACGATCAGCATCGGCGTCGCCGACACGCAGGCGACGAAGATCGGGCCGATGTCGCCGAAGCCCCACCACATCACCGCCAGCAGAGCCCAGATGAACGCCGGGAGGGCGATGCCGCACCATCACCAGGTCGGTGAAGAAGTAGCGGATGGGCCACCAGCGACCCATCGCGAAGCCGAGCAGGATGCCGACGACGAGGATGATCGGGAGCGCGTACAGCGCGGATTGGAGGGTGACCCAGATGTTCGGCCAGAGCAGCTCGCTGTGGTCGCCCAGGAACTCGAAGACTTCGACGGGCCCTGGAATGCGATCGATCTCCGAGCCGACGAGCGCCCACAGGAGCACCGCCAGGATTCGAGCCGTCCACACGGCCGCGAAGTCGGAGGTCAGGGCGCGCCAGATGCCTTGCCGCCGACTGCCCGGAAGCGGGTCGACGGTGTCGAGGGTCTCGACCGCGATGTCCGCGTCGCGCGGGTCGATCCCGGGAAGGTCTTCCAAGTCCGCGCTCGGCCGCGCCCTCAGTCCGGCCCCTTCGCCTTACCCGGGTTCCGCCAGGCGAAGATCCGCCGCTCGGCGGGAGCGAGGAGCACGCGCTCGACCACGAGCACGAAGATGACGAAGAACATCATCCAGGAGAGCGCGTCGAGCACCGAGAACGTCGTGAACGCCTTGTGGATCTGAAAGCCGACGCCGCTCGCGCTTCCGAAGGTCTCGGTCAGAGCCTCTAGCTTCCACGAATCGGCGAACGAGACCCGGCCCGCGGCCAGCAGGAATGGCAGCACGGCGGGCACGATGACCCACCTCGTCACCGTGGGCCCGCGCCGGCCGAACGAACGGCTCATCGCCAGCAGCCCCTGATCGGCCGAGGCGACCCCGGCCGCCACGTTGATCGAGACAGCCGGCAGCACGAGCAGCATCACCACGAACGCCGGTCCGATGTCACTGATCCCGAACACCACCAGCGAGAGCACCGCATAGACCACGAGCGGCACATTGGAGAGCACGTAGACGAGATCGTGGAAGAACGCTCGCGCGTAGCGGTAGCGCCCCATCAGCAGCCCGATGGGAATGCCGATCGCCATCGCGGCCCCCCAGCCCATCATCGTCTTCTGGAGGCTCTTCAGGAAAGCCTCGCCCACGAGGCCCTCCTGGAGCAGCGCCCACATGTTGTCGACGACCGCGAACGGCGACGGCAATACGATCGGGCTCGAACTTCCACTCCGACAGCGCCGCCCAGAGCCCGAGGAACGAGAGGGCTCCGAGGAGCGAGAGGCCGACCCTGGCCACCGCGCGAGCTGTCTGATCCGCCTCCCGGCAGGTGGGACGGGAGCCGCGCGGTGTCCGTGGCCGTGCCTCATCTCGCCGGCGCGGTCGCTTCCTCGGAGCTGCCGGCGCTAGGCGCTACTCATCGCCCCCGATCGTCTCGGTGACCTCGCCGGTCTCCGGGTCGATCACCGCGTGCTCGGGGAACGTCTGATCCGCGCCGATCACACCGGCGGCCTGAATCAGGTCGAAGACGCCTATCTCGTTCTCGATCCACTCAGGAGTCAAATACACCGACTCCTGCTGGAAGTCGAAGACGTTCTTGACGTAGTCCTGCATGAACGTCTCGTCCTCGGGGCTCTGGACCGCGAAGTCCTCCGGGTAGTCGGCGATGATCTGGTCGGAGTTCTTGGTCCACTCGTCCATGCCCTCCTGCCAGACGTCGAGGAAGAACGCGACCTCCTCGGGATTCTCGTCGAACCACTCCTTGCGGGCAACGAAGTTGTTCGAGTCGACGCCGGGATGTTTGGGGTCGGGCGCGATCTCCTCGGCGTAGAGCTGCGAGGCGGACTTGCCGTCGTACAGCGCCCTGATCTGCTCGGTGCGCAGCGCCTCGGTCGCCTGCACCGGGTCGATGATCGCGCCGCAGATCTCGCCGTCCTCGAGCAGCTGCGGCATGATCTGGTAGTCGGCCGTGACGAGCTCGAGGTCGTCCCCGCCCTCCTCGATCGTGCGGCCGTCGATCTGGTTGATGAGCGACGACCAGATGACGGTGTTGCCGGTGGTCGACTCTGCCGCAACGCTGCAGCCCTCCTCCAGGTCTCCCGCGGTCTGACAGTCCTCGGCGGAGGAGACGGCGAAGATGTCCTTGTTCATGTTGTACTTGCCGAACGTGACCGTCGCGATCCCCTGCTCATCGAGCAGTGGGGTCTCGTAGCTGCCGGTCGAGAGGATGTCCGCGTTGCCACCGGCGAAGAGCCCGAACTCGTCGAAGGACTGGAAGGCGTTGATGTCGATCCCGGCCTCCACCCCCTTCTCCTCGAGGATGCCGCTGTCGACGATGTAGTTCCAGACCGGGTCCGGTGCGAACGCGAAGCGGATCACGCTCTGTGCCTCGATGTTGCCGGTGTCTCCGCTGTCATCACCGTCGTCATCTCCTCCCCCGCAGGCCGCCAGGGCGAGCACGCCGACGAGCGCCATGCAACCAAGAAGCAATCGGGACCACCGCGTCGCGAGTGTCCTTCTCATGATCCTCTCCTCTCGCTCCCGGTACCTGACAGCGCTCCCGGTACCCGAGCCTGTGGGGTTCTCGAAGCGACCAGAAGTCGCTCGAATCGACCAACCGCTGCCGCCACTCGAAAGCTTTGCTACACAAGCAACAGCGCCGCTACTGTATCCGGGGCTTATCGGGAAGTCAAGGCAAAAGCTCTGCGCCAAACTCGGCTCCGCCGCCGCCCCCGAGTGTGAATTTTTGCTTGAGGGCAGTAAGTGCTGCTAACGTCCGCGACTCGACGTAGCAACGCACATGAACGGGAGGTCGTGGTGAGCGAGAGGCCGGAGAATTGATGCGCTGGGGACTGGTTGGAACTCGCGGCCTCGTCGACAAGGGTGGGCTGAATGCCTTCGAAAAGGCCGAGAACGCCGAGCTGGTAGCGGCGCTCAGCAGCGATCCCGAGCGCGCGAAGGAATTCGGCGCCGAGCACGACGTCGAGACGGCGACCGCAGATCTGGACGAGTTCCTGGCTGCGCCTGACCTCGAAGCCGTGTGGATCGCGTCGCCGACCTGGCTCCACCACGAGCAGGGCCGGGCGGCCCTTGATGCCGGCAAGCACGTGCTGCTCGAGAAACCACTCGCCATCGACGTCAAGGGCGGCTGGGATCTGGTCGAAGCTGCGAAGAGATCCGGCGTCGTGCTCGCAACCGGCTACCAGGCTCGGTACGTACCCGGCCACGGGACCATGAAGCGTTTGATTGACGAAGGCGCGATCGGCGAGGTCTCCGTGGCCAGGACCTACTACGGAATCCACCGCCCGGGGCCGCCACCCGAGTGGCGCCAGAAGCGCGAGACGGCTCGCTGGGGCGCGCTGGCGGACGTCGGCACCCATCACATCGACCTGCTTCGGATGCTGCTCGGCGAGATCTCCGAAGCGAGCGGATACCACGAGCGCCAGCAGGACTTCGAGACCGACGACGCGGTCGCTGCAGCGCTGCGGCTGGAGTCGGGTGTCGTCGCCACGCTGACGATCAGCACCAACGCCTGGGTGCAGTACACGCGCGTCGAGGTCCACGGCACCGAGGGCGTGCTGGTCGCCGAGGACACCTCCCCAACCGGCCAGGGCAGGGTGACCCTGCTGCGAACCGGCGCCGAGCCCGAGGACGTCACCGGCGACCGCCCCAACTCGTGGGTCGCCCAGCTGGAGACCGTGACGCGCGCGGCCGCAGGCGAGGATGTCCCCTATGCGAGCGGTGAGGACGGCGCCCGCAACCTCGAGATCATGGAGCAGATAGTCGACTGACCCGAGCGTCCGCCACTGATCTCCGGCTGCGATCAGCCAGGCCGATGCTCCGCGATCAGACCCTCGACGATTTCGACGGCCTCGCGTGCCCGTCTGCGGTTTCGAAACATGACCGTGTTCGCCGCCACCAGGCGTCGCGACTCCTGGTAGTAGGCGTCGGGGAAGTCGTCGAACGGCCCCGGGCTCGGCGGGGAGTCCGGCTCGAGCGGAGCGAGCGCCACCTGGACCGCCGCCCCGGGGCGCCCATCGAAGATCTCGACCGAGGCGATCCCGGAATACGGGAAGACGCCCACCGTCCAGCGCAACAGCTCGGTGCGCTTAGAGATCAACGCCCGCGTGGGGGTGCAGACGAGCGCGTTGGCACCGAAACCGCGTGTGCTCCAGACCTCTAGAACCTCCTCGCCGAGCTCGAGCGCCTCCTCAATCGCTGCGCGCATCCCTCGGGGCAGTCGATCCAAAGCCGGCTTTCCCTCCTGCACGGTCACCTCCGGGCGAGGATAATGAGCGACAGCATCTCGAAGATCGCGTTGGCGGCGAACAGCGCGGTCACCTGGCCGGGCCCATCGTAGGCAGGCGCCACCTCGACCACGTCGTAGCCGACGAAGGACAGACCCGTCAGCGAGCGCAGGTAGCCGAGGGCCTGGAAGCTGGTCGGTCCCCCCACCTCCGGAGTCCCGGTTCCGGGACAGAACGCAGCATCGACGAAATCGACGTCGAGGGTCAGAAAGGCCGGCGCGTCACCCAACCGAGCCCGAGCTCGAGCCGCCAGCTCGCCCGGACCGAGCTCGGCGAGCTCGATCCAAGGGATCGTCTCCACTCCGAGCTCCCCTGGGATCTTCTCGTCCTCCTCGCCGTAGAGCGGACCGCGCATGCCGACGTGGAGCATCCGCGCGGGATCCAGGATGCCCTCCTCGATACCGCGGCGGAACATCGTCCCGTGGCTGTACGGAAGGCCGTTGTAGAGATCCCAGAGATCGGTGTGCGAATCCAGATGCATGAGGCCGAGCGGCCCGTGAAGGGTCGAGAGGGCACGGAGCTCGGCCAGGGTGACCGAATGATCGCCACCGATCCCGAGCGGGACCACGCCCGCTTCCCCGATCTCCTTGACGAAGCTCTCGGCGCGAGCGAGCGTTTCCTCGATGTAGCCCGGTGCCGTTGGGCTGTCGCCATAGTCGATCGTCGAAAGCGCCCCGAACACTTGGGTTCCCTGAACCGGGTTGTAGGCGCGAATCATTCCAGAGGCGGAGCGAACGCCCTCGGGACCGAACCGTGCTCCGGAGCGAAACGAAGCCCCGCCGTCCCATGGAATCCCGAACACCGCCGCGTCCACCCCCTCCAGGTCCTTGACGTGCGGGAGGCGAGCGTAGGTCCGTGGGCCGGTGAAGCGTGGGGCCGTCAGCGCGTCCCACGGCTCATGCATACGACGTTCCATCTCCTTGGGCGGGGGAGCATATATGCGCACGAGCGGCCGGCGGCAAGCCCCCCCCCCCCCCCCGGCCGGCGCTGCGCGCGCAGCCGGACCGTCGCCTGATGCTAAGTCGCCGCTCGACTGCGTGATTTCGCGCCTCGCGTCGTGTTACCTATGTAGAGCCGGGTCCTCGACGGAAGCCATCCCGGAGCAGGGCCCGAGGGCAGATGGCAACGAGAACGGAATCGAAACCCCTGGCGCGAGCGTTGCTTCGCAGCCAGCCGGACGAGCGGCTGGTGAAGCTGACGCGCCAGGGCCGTGCGCCGGCGTTCGACGAGATCGTTCGCCGTTACCGCCCGGGGCTGGTCGCGTTCGCGGCCGCATACGCGCCGAGCGAGCGCGCCGAGGACGTGGTTCAGGAGAGCCTCGTCCGCTCGTGGGAGGCGCTGCGCGAGTCCACCGCCGAGATCAGGCTCAAGCCCTGGCTCTACACGATCGTCCGCAACCGGGCGCTGAACGCGCGCCGCGACGCGAAGGTTCACCAGCCGCTCGACGAGACGATCGACGGTGTGCGCCAGCCGGGCGAGATCGCACTCACCAACGACGAGCTGGCGCGGGTGGTGGTCGCGGTCAAGGCGTTGCCGGAGCCGCAGCGAGAGGCACTCGTGCGCAGCGCCCTCGATGGCAGCACGCATGAGCAGATTGCGGAGGCGCTGCAGACCTCGCCCGGTGCCGTGCGGCAGTTGATCTACCGAGCCCGGGCGACGCTTCGCGACGGGTTCGGCCTCCTGGTTCCCTTGCCCCTGCTTGCGGTGCTCGCCGGAGGTGGGTCGGGCTCGGCGGCAGCGGGTGCGGCAGCGGCGGCCGGCGCGGCCGGGACCGCGGGCGGAGGCTCGCTGGCGCTCAAGGGCGCGACGGTGGCGGCTATCGGGGCCCTGGCGATCGGTGGCGGCGTCGCGATCGAGCGCTCGATCGGCGGCAAGGACGGAAACGACCAGGCAACGGCTGCCGAGCAGGGCGGCGAGCCCGACGCGGTGGGGCCGGATGCCGCGAGTGACCCGCCCGATGGCGGGCCGAGCGGCGATGGCGGATCGAGCCCTGTCACCCGCGCCGGGGACGATGACTCGGGCCCGAGCTCGGACGAAGGCCGGAGCGGCGGCGACGGCGGGCATGGCTCGGAGGGCAATGGGGACGGCGACGGATCCGAAGACGGCGACGACCGGGGCACCGGCGGCACGGGCGGCGGCGGCTCCAGCGGGCCCAGCGGAGATGGCGGGAACGACGCCGGCGACAACCCACTCGAGACCGACGACGATGACGGAGGTGGCTCGGGCTCGGGCGGCCACGACGGTTCGGGTGGCTCGGACTCAAGCGGCCACGGTGGGTCGGGCTCGGGCGGCGGCTCGGGCTCGAGTGGCCACGGCGGCTCGGGGAGCGGATCCTCCGGCTCCGGCGACGATGACGACCCACCCGAGCCCCCGGACGACGACCCGGACGATTCGAGCGGGTCCGGCTCCGGCAGTTCGGGCTCCGGCTTAGGCGGATCGGGCTCTGGCAGCTCGGGCTCTGGCAGCTCGGGCTCGGGTTCAGGCGGATCGGGCTCGGCGAACGAGCCCGTCGAGCCCGCCGAGGCGGACCCCTACTAGCACCTCCTACTTGGCGGAAAGCCAGTCGGCTCCAACGCCGACGTCGACGGCGAGGGGTGGGTCGAGCGCGAACGCCTCGATCATCTCGTGGCGTGCGATCTCCGCGGCGGCGTCCATCTCTGCGGTCGGGCCCTCGAACAGGAGCTCGTCGTGGATCTGGAGCACGAGCTCGGTTTCGAGGCCCGACTCGTTGAAGGCGCGATGGCTGCGCACCATCGCCAGCTTGATGATGTCGGCAGCCGTGCCCTGGATCACCGTGTTGACCGCCAGCCGCTCGCCCAGCAGCCGCCGCTGGCGCTGGCCCGAGCGCAGCTCGGGAATGTTGCGGCGCCGCCCCATCAGGGTGGTCACGTAGCCCTGCTCCTCAGCGGTCGCGATCGTCGCCTCGATGAACCGCCTCACCGCCGGGAAGCGCTCGAAGTAACGGGCGATGTAGACGGTGGCTTCCTCGCGTGAGATCTGGAGCCGGTCGGCGAGCCCGAACGCCGAGAGCCCGTAGGCGATCCCGTAGTTGACCATCTTCGCCTTCGAGCGCTCGGCCGGGCCGACCTGATCGCGCTCGATGCTCAGCACCTCGGCCGCGGTCTCGGCATGCACGTCCTCGCCTGAGGCGAAGATCTCGCGCAGGACGTCCTCGCTGGCGACGTGGGCGAGCACTCGCAGCTCGACCTGGTTGTAGTCGCAGGAGAGCAGTCGCCGCCCGCGACCGGCGACGAAGCACGAGCGCACCGGGCGCCCTACCTCGGAGCGGATCGGGATGTTCTGGAGGTTCGGGTTCGTGCTCGAGAGCCGGCCGGTCGCTGCCGTGACTTGATTGAAGGTCGTGTGGATGCGCCCGGTTTCGGGGTCGATCAGCTCCGGGAGTGCATCGAGGTAGGTGTTCTTGAGCTTGGTCAGCTCGCGCCAATGCTCGATCTTGTCGATGATCTCGTGCTCGTCGCGGATCTGAGCGAGAACGCGCGCGTCGGTCGAGAAGCCGGTCTTGCCGCGGCGCTTCTTGGTCAACCCGAGCTCGTCGAAGAGCACCGACCCGAGCTGCTGCGGCGAACCGATCGTGAACTCGCGCCCGGCGAGCTCGTAGATCTCGGCCTCCAGGGTGCCGATCTGCTCGGCCATCCCGGCGCCGATCTCGCCGAGGCGCTTGGCGTCGAGTCTGAGGCCGACGCGCTCCATCTGGGCGAGAACCTCGATCAGCGGCATCTCGACCTCCTCGAGCAGACGCTCGACCCCGAACTCGCCGAGGCGCTCGCGCTGGCGGGCGGCGAGCTCGCCGACGAGTCGGGCGTCAACCGCCGGATCGCCGGCCGCGTCGCCCTCCTCCGCTGCGAGCGAGAGCTGCCCCTCCTCGGCGCCTGCCGGCGCGGCCGCCAGACCGGCGTCGGCGGCAAGCTCGAAGAGGTCGTAGGTTCGGCGAGCGGGGTCGATGAGGTAGGCGGCGACCATCGTGTCGTGGGCGAGGTCGAGACCCTCCGGGCGGGCGGCGGCAAGCAGCCCGCGAGGACCATGGCCGCCGAGCGACTTCGCGTCGTGGGCGAAGAGCGGCCGCCCTCGCAACTGGCCGGCGAGGGCGGTGAGGTCAGAGGCGTCACCGGCGACGACTCTGTCGCCGTCGCTGGCGGCCCAGCGCCCTCCGCCGATCGCAACCGAGATCGGCCCGTCAGCGAGCTCGGCCGGCGTCCCCTCCTCCGCCTCCACCTCGATCGTCTCCTCGACCATCCGCCCCGGAACAACCTCGTCCCACTCTTCGTCGAGGCGCTGGATCACCGCGCGGAGCTCGAACTCGTTCGCGGCGTCGCGCAGCTTCGAGCGGTCCGGCGTCGAGCGCAGCTGCTCGGAGATCTTCAGCGGCACCTCGACGTCCTCGACCATCGTCGCGAGCTGCTTCGAGACCCGAGCGTCGGCGGCGTGCTCGGTCAGGTTCTGCTTGCGCTTGGCGCCGGAGATCTCGTCGACCGAGGAGAGCACGCCCTCGAGGTCGCCGAACTGCTGCAGCAGCTGCGCCGCGGTCTTGTCGCCGATCCCGGGAACGCCGGGGATGTTGTCGGACGTGTCGCCCTTGAGCCCGATGAAATCGGTGACCAGCTCCGGCGGGACGCCATAACGCTCGACCACGCCGTCGCGGTCGTAGACCTTGGTGTCGGTGACGCCGCGCGACGTGGTCATCACCCGCACCCCGTCGCGAACGAGCTGGTAGACGTCGCGGTCGCCCGAGACGATCATCACCGGGATCTGGGCGTCGGAGGCCTGGCGCGCGAGGGTCGCGATCACGTCGTCGGCCTCGTAGCCCTCGACGGAGACGTTCTTGAACCCGAATCCCTCCGCCAAGGGCGCCAGATGGGGCCACTGCTCCTTGAGCAGGTCCGGGCGCGACTTGCGCTGCGACTTGTAGTCGGGATAGACGTTCTCGCGCCCCGACCAACCCTTGTCCCAGGCGACGATCACGGCCTTCGGCGAGTGGTCGATGAGGATCTTGGCCATCATCGACGCGAACCCGTAGATCGCATTCGTCGGCCGTCCGTCGGCCGTCGCGATCGACTCGGGCAGCGCAAAGAACGCCCGATACGCGAGCGAGTTCCCATCGATCAGGAAGACCTCGTCGTTCTTGCCGTTCTGGTCCTTCTTCGGCACGTATCGATCTTATGGGGCGCAACTGGCGGGTTACTCGTCTGAGAGACGAACAAGCCGCCATCAAGCGCGAAGCTCCTCGGCAATGCTTCCGGCCACCGCCCGCGACTGCCGCTCGACCTGGCGGGCGGAGAAGCGGCGCAGGCGGAGGCCACGCCGTGCAGGCTCGAGCTCGCGGGCTCGATCGTCCTCGAAAGCCTGGCGGCCGCGGTGAGCCGCGTATCCGTCGACCTCCACCACCAGTCGCTCGCGGCGCCAGACGAAGTCGACCGTGAAACGGCCGATTGGGCACGTTGACCTCGGGTGGCGGGATGCGGTGGCGGCGGCAGAGACGCAGCAGGTCCGCCTCCGGGTCGCTGCGTGTGCCGTCGGTCTCGATCTCGCCCAGGTCGAGAGCCGAGGAACTCGGCTTGGCGGGTTGCCTTGCGGAGCTCATCGCCCGGAGGCGCCACGCGGCGCAGATCGAGAAGGGTTCGGGCGGGCGTGGTACCGGGATGCGCCGGTGATGCGTCGTAGCCGCGAGTGGCAGTGAGGGAGAGCGATGTATCCGGAGTCCAGGCCGGCGCGCCCGACCCGCAGCGCTGGGGATCGTCGACGTCGACGGAGCCGGCACGCACGCGGAGCAGCGCCCACAGTTCAGCGGCGCTCCGGTGACTGAGCACCGCCCCCTCCCCGCACGCCAGCACCGCCGCCATCCACCTCCCCTCATTGCTCAACCCGCGATGCCCAACCGCATACACCCCGCGGAAGACCCGATGTAGCCGGTGGGCCTTCACCGCCTTCCACACGCTGTCCTTGCTAACCCCGGCGTCCCGAAGTTGGCCGATCTCGACCACCCCGTGCTGCGATCCGGCGATCCGAGCGATAACCGCGGCCGTCGTGGCGCCTTCTTCGTCCATACAGACGAGTAAGTCGCCAGCCGGCAGATTTCGCCCCCGGGCCTAGAATCCGCCGCCCGTGGCTTCCGTCTCCGCCCAGTTTTCCGTGACGGTTCGCGTCGAGCTCGACGCGCGCCAGGAGCCGCTCGGGAAGCTGACCGGGGCGATCGCGGAGGCCGGCGGGGCGCTTCAGGGCGTCGATCTCGTGCCCGGCGCCGGGAGCGAGGGCAAGCGGGTGCGCGAGTTCACGATCGACGCCCGCGACCAGGCGCACTGGGAGCAGATCCTGCGGGCGATCGGCTCGACCCGCGGGGCGCGGGTGATCGACTACATCGACCGCACGCTCGCGATGCACCGCGGCGGCAAGATCGAGCAGCACAACAAGTATCCGCTGAAGACCCGCGACGACCTCTCGATGGCCTACACGCCGGGCGTCGCCCGAGTCTGCATGGAGATCCACAGGGATCGCAAGAAGGCCTTCGACTTCACGATCAAAAAGAACACGGTCGCGGTCGTCTCCGACGGCTCGGCCGTGCTCGGCCTCGGCGACATCGGCCCGGAGGCGGCGATGCCGGTGATGGAGGGCAAGGCGATGCTGTTCAAGGAGTTCGCCGGCATCGACGCCTTCCCGATCTGCCTCGACACCCACGATCCGGAGAAGATCATCGAGACCGTGCGCCTGATGGCGCCGACCTTCGGCGGCATCAACCTCGAGGACATCTCGGCGCCGCGCTGCTTCGAGATCGAGGAGACGCTCAAGGAGGAGCTCGACATCCCGGTCTTTCACGACGACCAGCACGGAACCGCGGTGGTGACGATGGCTGCGCTCTTCAACGCGCTGAAGATCGTCGGCAAGCCGATCGAGGAGCTGAACGTGCTCATGCTCGGGCTCGGGGCCGCGGGCGTCGCCGTGACCAAGATGATGCTCGCCTCCGGTGTGACGAGGATCATCGGCTGCGACCGCAAGGGCGCGCTCTCGACCACGCGCGACGACTACGAGCAGATGACCGAGATCAAGCGCTGGTACTCCGAGAACTCCAACCCCGAGAAGCGGCTCGGTCCGCCGTCGGAGGTGATCGACGGCGCCGACCTCTTCGTCGGGCTCTCGGGCCCCGGGTTGATCGAGGCGGCCGACCTCGAGCGGATGAACGGGGACGCGATCGTGTTCGCGATGGCGAACCCGACGCCCGAGGTGATGCCTGAGGAGGCCGAGCCCTTCGTCCGGATCATGGCCACGGGCCGCTCGGACTTTCCGAACCAGATCAACAACGTGCTCTGCTTCCCGGGGATCTTCCGCGGCGCGCTCGACGCGGGCGCCCCACGGATCAGCGAGGAGATGAAGATGGCCGCGGCGAAGGGGATCGCCGAGGTGGTCGCCGACGAGGACCTCTCCGAGGACTACATCATCCCCTCGGTCTTCGACCGTGACGTCGCTCCCGCGGTCGCCAAGGCCGTGGTCGAGGAGGCTCGCCGCGACGGCATCGCCCGCGTCTCGGAGGAGACGGGTACCTTCTCGACGATCGAGTAGGCGCCGCGACGCGGGTAGGAAGGCGGGACCGTGCGAGTACTTGTCACCGGAGCAACCGGAATGATCGGCTCGTCCGCCTGCGACGCACTCCTGGCGCGCGGCGACGAGGTCGTCGGGCTCAGCCGCGACCCGGTGCGAGCCCGAGAGACGAATCCGACCCTCACCTGGCACGCCTGGGATCCCGCCGGCGAGCGCCCGCCCGCGGCGGCGTTCGAGGGCGTCGACGGGGTCATCAACCTGATCGGGGAGAACATCAACCAGCGCCTCACGCCGGCGGCGAAGCAGCGGATCCGCGAGAGCCGTGTGCGGGCGACCAAGAACCTCGTCGACGGGATGCTCGCCGCGACGCCCTCACCGACGACCCTCGTCAGCCAGTGCGCGGTCGGCTACTACGGCGACCGGGGCGAGGCGATCGTCGACGAGTCGACCCCGCCCGCTGAGGACTGGACCGGCGAGCTCTGTCGCGATTGGGAGCACGAGGCGCTGGCGGCCGCCGACGCGGGCGTCCGCGTGACGGTGCTGCGCAGCGCCCCCGTGCTCGACCCCGCGGGCGGGCTGTTGAAGCAGCTCCTGTTGCCGTTCAAGCTCGGCCTCGGGGGCCCGCTCGCCGGAGGCCACCAATACATGCCCTGGATCCACCGTGACGACGAGGTCGGGCTCGTCCTCTGGGCGCTGGAGAACGAGGAGGTCCGGGATCCACTCAACGCGAGTGCGCCCAATCCGGCAACCAATCGCGAGTTCTCGAAGGCGCTCGGCAAGGCGCTCGGGCGGCCGGCCGTGATGCCGGTGCCGCGCCTGGCCCTCGCGGCGATGCGCGGCGAGGAGCTCACTGACCAGATCCTCGGCAGCATCCGCGTGATGCCCCGCCGCGCCCTCGACCTCGGCTACGAGTTCCGGTTCCCCGCGATCGAGGTGGCGCTCCACGACCTGCTCGGGAGGCGTTGAGAGATACAACGGCTGATCGCGCCGGCCGAGCGCTCAGGGAACGGTCAGCTCGGCGACGGGCTCCGGCGGCTCGAGGCCCACGAGCTCGTAACCGGTCATCCGGCCGAGGGTCGTGTCCCCGACCTCATCGATCGAGTAGCTGCCGAGGGCCGAGTCGCGCTCGGCTGTGGCGAAGAAGGCGTCGATCACCGCGGCGCGGTCGAGCGGGTCGGTGGCGCGATCGATCGAGTCGAGGATCACCGCCATCGCCTCGTAGCCGTAGGCGGCGTAGCGGCCGGGGCTACGGCCGTACTCGGCCTCGAAGTTGGCGACGAAGTCGCTTCCTGCGAGTGGGAGCTGCGACGGGTCGAGGGCGGCGGAGGTCGCGAGCGTCCCGGGCGGCTGCGCGGCAACCGCGCCGGGAACCAGCTCGGCATCGGAGACGATGAGCTGCGGGATGCTCTGCGAGAGCGACGCGGGCTGAGCATCAGGCTCGCCGCCGTAATACAGCGTGCGAACACGCCTGTTCGTGACCGATGCCCGTCGGAGCGCGTCCTCGAACGCCGAGACCATCTGCTTCCCGAACCGAGAGTCGTCGGAGAGGGTGGCGACCCGGCGCACTCCCATCCGGTCGACCCAGTCGGCGCCGGCGGCGGCCTGCGCGTCGTCGCTCGGAATCACGCGCCCGAAGGTGCGCTCCCCGCTCGGCTGCACCTCCGGCACCTCATCGGAGCCCGGGAACGGCGCCACTAGGTCGGCCGCGCCGCTCGCGGGCGAGACCTGGAGCATGCGGGCCTCGTTTGTGATCGGCAGCGAGGCGCGGGTGGCGCCGGACTCGAAGTCGCCGAGGAAGGCGATCGCGGTCGAGTCCTGCGTCGCGGCGCGGGCGTTGGCGGCCGCTCTTGCCGGGGTCCAACGCGCCTCCCCGCCGGCGCCCTCGGTGTCGTCGAGCAGCATCGCCTCGACGGCGACGCTGCCCGCCTCGGCGCCGGCGTCCGCCAGCGCCAGCTCGGCACCGTCGGCCGCGTCTCGTCCGCCGGCGGCGGCCGGACCGGTCAGCGGCATGCTGAGGTAGACGCGCAGCGTCGCCTCGCCGTCGGCGTCGTCCGAGCCGCTCGAGCAGCCGGCCAACGTCGCGGCGATCAGCCCGAGCACCGCGAGCCGGCGGGTCACCCGAAGAAGACCTCGGCCTCCCGGTAGAGCGCCTCGGGGACGAGCTTGAGCTCCGCGGTCGCCTCGGCGAGGTCGACGAGGACGATGTCGGTGGCGCGCAGCGAGGTCATCTTCCCCCACTCCCCCTGGTGCGCGGCGTCGATCGCGTGGAGGCCGAAGCGGGTCGCGAGGACGCGGTCGAAGGCAGTCGGCGTGCCCCCACGCTGAACGTGACCGAGCACCGTCGCGCGGGCCTCGTGGCCGGTTCGGGCCTCGATCTCGCCCTCGAGCCAGTGGCCGATGCCGCCGAGGCGGACGTGGCCGAAAGCGTCGGTGGGGGCGTCCTCGGCCAGCGGCATGCCGCCCTCCGGCTCGGCGCCCTCGGACACGACCACGATCGGCGCGTACTGGCTCTCGAACCGGGTCTTGATGTACTCGCAGACGCGCTCGAGGTCGAACGGATGCTCGGGGATCAGGATCACGTTCGCGCCACCGGCGAGGCCGGAGTGCAGGGCTATCCAACCGGCGTGGCGGCCCATGACCTCGACGATCAAGGTGCGCTTGTGGCTCTCCGCGGTCGTGTGCAGACGATCGATCGAGACCATCGCGATGTTGACCGCGGTGTCGAAGCCGAACGTGTAGTCGGTCGCGTTGAGGTCGTTGTCGATCGTCTTCGGCACGCCGACGACGTTGATCCCCGCCGGGTGCAGCTCCCGCGCGGCGCCGAGCGTGTCCTCACCGCCGATCGCGATCAGACCGTCGACCCGCTCGCGCTCCAGGGCGGCGGCGATTCGCTCCGGGCCGCGCTCCTCCTTCAACGGGTTGGTTCGCGACGAGCCCAGGATCGTGCCTCCGCGAGGCAGAATGCCCCGCACCTCGGGGACGCCGAGCGGTCGCCAGTCGCCCTCGAGCGGGCCGCGCCAGCCATCGCGATAGCCGACGAACTCGTGGCCGTACTCGGCGACACCCTTACGAACGATCGCGCGGATGACCGCGTTCAGGCCCGGACAGTCACCGCCGCCGGTGAGCACACCGAATCGCACGCGGCCAAGATACCCGCCGGCGGCGGCCGTACCAGGACCGGTCAGCCGGCGAGTACGCGCTGGAGGACCGCGCCGTTAGGCGCGCAGCCAGTCGAGGATCGGCTTCGCCCAGGCGTCGAGGATCCCGTTGAAGATGATGAACAGGAAGATCAGCGCGCTCACAGTGCCGCCGAGCCCGAAGGTGTAGCCGACGATCAGGGCGATCAGGCCGACGACGGTGAAGACGAGGAGCCGCATCTGCGGCGAAAGCCTACCGGCCGGGGGTCCCGGCACCGGTGTCGGGGGTCGCCTGCGACTTCCGGCCCGGAAGTCCGGCTTCTCGGCGACCCCCGACCCCGGCGCCACCCCCGGATAGGCGTTCGCGGCAGTCGGAGATGAAGGATGAAACCGAGGCGGCGGCCTGCTTGGGCGTGGCGGCCTCGGCGACAGCCCGGACGAGGCGGGAGCCGATGATGACGCCGTCGGCGAGGCGGCCGACCTCAGCGGCCTGCTCGGGGGTGCCGATCCCAAAGCCGACGGCAACCGGCACCGGGGAGTCCGCCCTGGTCGCTTCGACGAGCTCGCCGAGCGCGACCGGCAGCTCATCGCGCTCCCCGGTCGTGCGCGTGTCGGAGACGACGTAGACGAAGCCCTCGGCGCCGGCGCAGATGCGTGCCCGGCGCTCGGGCGGGGTGGTCGGGGCGACGAGCGGGATCAGGGCGAGGCGGGCGCCGCGCAGGGCGTCGGCGACCTCTCCCCCCTCCTCCGGCGGCAGGTCGGGAACGATCGCGCCGGCGGCGCCGGCGTCGGCGAGCGCCAGCGCGAAGCGCTCGGGACCGCGCGCGATCGCCATGTTCGCGTAGACCATTGGCACCACCGGAAGCCGCGCCGCGAGCCGCTCGCAGACGGCGAGCACGGATTCGAGCGTCGCCCCGGCCTCGAGCGCCCGCGTGCCCGCCGCGTGGATCACGGGCCCGTCGGCGAGCGGGTCGGAGTATGGGATACCGAGCTCGACCAGGTCCGCTCCAGCGTCGGCGTATGCGTCAGCGACCGCGAACGAGGTCTCGCGGTCGGGGAAGCCGCCCATCATGTAGGGCATCAGCGCCGCGCGGTTGTCCTCATGTGCCGCCTCGAAGGCCGCGGCGATGCGATCAGCCATCGCCGAGCCGCTCGACGACCTCGGCCAGGTCCTTGTCGCCCCGCCCGCTCAGCGTGAGGATGTCGTAGGGACGTCCCTCGGCTGACCCGCGCACCCCCGCAGGCGAAGTCGAGGAGGTGGCGCGGTCCTTGTTCGCCCTGGCGGGGCTGTTTCCCAACAGCCACGCCACGGCGTGGCTCGGCTCCAGCGCCGGGATGATCCCCTCAAGCCTGGCGAGCTCGCGGAAGGCGCTCAGCGCTTCGTCGTCGGTGACCGCCTCGTAGCGGACGCGGCCAATGTCGCGCAGATAGGCGTGCTCGGGGCCGACGCCGGGATAGTCGAGTCCCGCCGAGACCGAGTGCGCCTCGAGGATCTGGCCGTCGTCGTCGGCGAGCACAGACGAGAGCGCGCCGTGCAGGACGCCGGTTCGCCCGGCGGTCAACGAGGCGCCATGACGCCCGCTTTCCAGTCCCTCTCCCCCGGCCTCGACGCCGATCAGCTCGACCTCGGCGTCGTCGACGAAGGGGACGAAGGTGCCGATCGAGTTCGACCCCCCGCCGACGCAGGCGATCACGCGCGCAGGGAGCGCCCCTTCGGCGGCAAGCGCCTGCTCGCGCGCCTCCTCGCCGATCACCCGCTGGAGGTCGCGCACGAGCGCCGGGTACGGAGCCGGGCCGACCGCGGAGCCGATGATGTAGTGGGTGGTGGCGACGTTGGTGACCCAATCGCGGATCGCGGCGCTGACCGCCTCCTTGAGCGTGCGCGCACCGGCCTCGACGGGCGCGACCTCGGCGCCGAGCAGACGCATGCGTTCGACGTTGGGCGCCTGGCGGCGCATGTCCTCGGTCCCCATGTAGACCACGCATTCGAGCCCGAGCAGCGCACACGCGGTCGCCGCGGCGACGCCGTGCTGGCCGGCGCCGGTCTCGGCGATCACCCGCCGCTTTCCCATCCGCCTGGCGAGCAGCGCCTGACCGACCGCGTTGTTGATCTTGTGGGCGCCGGTATGGGCGAGATCCTCGCGCTTGAGGTAGACCCGGTTGCCGACCCGCTCGGAGAGCCGCTCGGCGAGATAGAGCGGCGTCGGCCGGCCGACGAAATCCCGCAGCAGGCGATCGAGCTCGGTACGGAAGCCGTCGTCGTCGCGCGCCTGCGCCCAGGCCGCCGTGAGCTCGTCGAGCGCCGCGATCAAGACCTCTGGGACGAAGCGGCCTCCGTAGGAGCCGAAGCGCTCATCGACCCCGAGGGTTGCGCCGAGGCCGCCGCCCGCGCCCGCAGGGCCGGAGGCGCTCATCGCGCCACCGCTCGCGGATCGGCGGAGCCCAGGCCCGCGCTCGCGGCGAACGCCGCCATCAGCGCGTGGTCCTTGACCCCGGGCGCGACCTCGATCCCGCTCGCCACGTCGACCGCGAACGGCCGGGTCACCGAGATCGCCTCGGCGACGTTGTCGGGGCGCAGCCCCCCTGCGAGGATCAGCGGGATCTCGCTCGAGCGACGCGAGACCAGCTCCCAGTCGAACGTCTCGCCCGTGCCCCCGGGGACGCCGGGCCGATGCGCGTCAAGCAGGTGGTAGTCGGTGCGGAAGGCCTCGGCCGCCTGCACGTCGGCCCCGCTGCGAACGCCGACCGCCTTGATCACCTTGCAGCCCGTCCGGCGGGCGGCCTCGCGGCAGAAGTCCGGCCCCTCGTCGCCGTGGAGCTGGAGCATCGAGAGCTGCTCATCCTCGGCCGCTCGGGCGACCTCGTCGAGCGACGCGTTGACGAAGACGCCGACGATCTCGGTCGCTCGCCGCAGCTCGGCGCTGATCTCGACCGCGGTTCCGGGGTCGCACCGCCGCGGGCTCTGCTCTGAGTGGTTGAGGCCGATCGCCCAGGCGCCGAGGCGTACCGCCTCGCGCGCGTCCTCGATCCTGGTTATGCCGCAGAACTTCACCAGCATGGCCCGAAACAGGGTGGCAGAATCGGCCGCCGATCCAGCCGGGAGTAGCGTTGAGGGATGGCAGTGCCGGCTTCAGATCGCCCGACGGACGTCGCGCTCGAGGCCGAGGTGCGGCGGATCGGGCGGGCGCTGGCGCAGCGATTCCCCTCGCCCGCGCGACACCCGCTTCGCTCGCTCGACCAGAAGGCGATGGAGCTCGCGTCCGAGGACGATCAGGTGCGGACGGCGCTCTTCCGCCTCGTCGACGTGACCCCGGCCTGCCGCTCGCTCGACGAGCTCGCCTCGCACCTGAGCGGCTACCTCGAGCAGGTCCCGCAGCGCCCGCCGCCACTCGAAGCCGCGATCCGACTCGCCGACACCGGGCCCGGCCGCAAGGCGTTGGGCGCCGCGACCGCGGCCGCCGTACGCCACATGGCACACCGGTTCATCGTCGGCGAATCGCCGCAAGCGGCGCTCGCCGGGATCGCCGCGCTCTGGCGACAGGGCATCGCCACCTCGGTCGACCTTCTCGGTGAGGCGACCGTCACTCCCGAGGAGGCGGACCGCTACGCCGAGCGTTGTCACGAGGCGCTCGAGACGCTCTCCGGTGCGGCGCGCGAATGGCCGCAGCGGGAGTGGCTCGAACGCAGCTCGGCGGGCCCTGTGCCGCGCGTGAACCTGTCGGTCAAGGTGACCGCGCTGACCCCGATGATGCGGTCCGCGGCGCCGGCCCTTGGCCGCGACGACGCCGCCGAGCGGCTGCGACCGCTGCTGCGCCGCGCACACGCGGTCGGCGCCCATCTGCACGTCGACATGGAGTCGCTCGACTCACTCGAGACAACGCTCGAGCTCGTGCTCGGGCTGCTCGGCGAATCCGAGTTCCGCGACGGGCCATCGACCGGGGTCGTCTTGCAGGCGTATCTGCGCGACTCGCCGGGCCAGCTCGACCGGGTGCTCGAGTGGGCGCGCGCGACGCCGCGTGAGGCGCCGCTGGTGGTCCGCCTGGTCAAAGGCGCCTATTGGGACCACGAGGTCGTTGAGGCGCGCCAGCATGGCTGGCGGCCGCCGGTGTTCGAGCACAAGCCCGACTGCGACCGCAACTTCGAGCAGCTCACCCGGCGCCTGCTCGACGCCCGTCCGCTGGTGCAGGTCGCGGTCGGCTCGCACAATCTGCGCTCGGTCGCGCACGCGATCGCCTACAGCCGGCTCGTCGGTTCAGACGACGCCGACCTCGAGCTGCAGGTTCTGCGCGGGCTTGGCGACGAGCTTGCTGAGGCGCTGCGTGCCGAGCGGCTGCGGGTGCGCTCTTACTGCCCCGTCGGCGATCTGGTCGCGGGGATGGCCTACCTCGTCCGCCGCCTGCTCGAGAACACGTCAAACGACTCCTTCCTGCTCGCACACTCGCAGGGGGCGCCCGTCGAGGAGCTGCTCGCGGCGCCGTGAGGCGGAGGCCGACATGCCGGAGCCGAGCCCCGCTGTTGAGGCGCCTGGTGTGAGCTTCGTCAACGAGCCGACGCTCGAGCTGCGACGCGCCGACGCCCGCGAGAGCCTGCTCTCAGCCCTCGGCGAGCTCGACCCGAAGCTGCCGCTTCGGGTGCCCGTACTGGTCGCCGGCGACACCGGCGGCGACTCGGGGCTCGAGTCGAGCGACCCCGGGACACCCTCCCGCGTGGTCGCAATCGCCGGCGTTGCCGGCGAGGCGGAGGCAGCGGCGGCGGTCGAGGCCGCCGCAGAGGGCTTTCGCGATTGGGGTGTCCGGCCGGCCGCGGCCCGCGCCGAGTGCCTGCATGCAGCGGCCGCGGAGCTGCGACGGCGCCGGCTCGAGCTCGCGGCGCTGCAGGTACGTGAGTGCGCCAAGCCGTGGACGGAGGCCGACGCCGACGTCTGCGAGGCGATCGACTTCCTCGAGTACTACGGACGGGCGGCGATCGAGCTCGAGCGCGGTCCCGAGCTCGTCCAGGCACCCGGCGAGCACAACCGGATGCGCCACACACCGCGTGGCGTCGCCGCAGTGATCGCACCGTGGAACTTCCCGCTCGCGATCCCGGCCGGGATGACCGCCGCGGCACTGGCGGCCGGCAACGCGGTGGCCTTGAAGCCCGCCGAGCAATCCCCCGGCAGTGCCCTGGCGCTGGTGGAGGCGCTGCGCGGGGCCGGGGTCCCCGACGATGCGCTCTCGCTGCTCCCCGGCTACGGCGAGACCGGTGCGGCCCTGGTTCGCGACCCGCGCGTGCATGTGATCGCGTTCACCGGCTCGAGCGCCGTGGGCCTCGAGATCATCCGCGCCGCGGCCGCGACCCCCGACGAGCAGAGCCATGTCAAGCGGGTGATCGCCGAGATGGGCGGCAAGAACTGCGTCATCGTCGACTCCGACGCCGACCTCGACGACGCCGTGCCCGCGATCGTTGCCTCAGCCTTCGACTACGCGGGCCAGAAGTGCTCGGCCGCCTCTCGGGTGCTTGTCCATGAGGCCGTCGAGGCGTCGCTGCTCGAGCGCCTCGCGGGCGCCGTCGATTCGCTCGTCGTCGGCCAGGCCGAGCGATTCGAGACCGACGTGCCGCCGCTGATCGAGCGCGAAGCGCAGCAGCGACTTCAGCGCGCCGGCACGCGAGCGGCACGCGAGGGACGGATCGCGGCCGGGCGCAGCGTGCCCTCGCAAGGCTGGTTCGCCCCGCCGACGCTGGTCACCGGGCTACCCGCGGCATCGCCGCTATTGCGGGAGGAGCTCTTCGGCCCGCTGCTCACGGTCGAGCCCGTGCCGGACATCGCCGCCGCGCTCGAGGTCGTCGACTCCCTCCCCTACGCACTGACCGCCGGCCTGTTCTCACGCAACCCGAGGACGATCGACGAAGCCGTGCGACGGATTCCGGCCGGCAACCTGTACGTCAATCGGGCAATCACGGGAGCGATGGTGGGCCGGCAGCCGTTCGGTGGCAACCGGCGCTCCGGAACCGGGGACAAGGCCGGCGGACCGGGCTACCTGGCGCAGTTCGCCGAGCCGCGGGTCGTGAGTGAGAACACGATGCGACAGGGTCTGATCACCCCGCCGGACGCGAGTTGAGCTCGCTCGTCAGCCGCGGGCGGAGGCGGGGCGCTCGTCGAGCTCGACGGTGACCGTGCGCTCGTCGCCGGCGCGCAGCAGGGTGAGCTCGATCTCGTCGCCGGGCTGCTTCGAGTCAACCGCGGCGATCACGTCGGTCATGTTCTCGACCGGCTCGCCGTCGGCGGCCACGATCAGGTCGCCGCCGACACGCAGCGGCTGGCCGTCGATCGTGACCTCGTTGTTTCCGGCCTCGAGCCCGGCGGCGTCGGCCGGGCTGTCGGGGACGACCGACTGCACCAGGGCGCCGGTCTCGACATCAAGGTTGAGCACGTCGACGATCTCGGGGGTGAGGTCGGTGCCGCTGACGCCGAGGAAGGCGTGCTGGACCTCGCCGTCGTCGATCAGCTGCTGGGCGATCTCGCGGGCGGTGTTGATCGGCACCGCGAACCCGATGCCGACATTGCCCTGGCCGCCGGCGGACTCGATCTGCGAGTTGACGCCGATCACGCGGCCCGCGGCGTCGAGCAGCGGACCCCCCGAGTTGCCCGGGTTGATCGGCGCATCGGTCTGGATCGCGTCCTGGATCACGAAGCCGTTCGGGGCGTTGATCTCTCGCTGGATGCCGGAGACGATCCCGGCGGTCGCCGTGCGGTCGAGGCCGAACGGGTTGCCGATCGCGATCGCCGCGTCACCGACCTCGACCTCTCCGGAGTCGCCCAATGAGAGCGGCTCCAGCGCGCCGGCGGGCGCCTCGACCTCGATCACGGCGATGTCGGTCGAGGGATCCTCGCCGAGCAGCTTCGCCTCGTAGGACTCACCACCCTCGCTGAGCATTACCTCGATCTGATCGGCGCCGGAGACGACGTGCGCGTTGGTGATGATCCGCCCGTCCTCGTCGATCACGAACCCGGTGCCCGTGGCGGTCCCGCCGCCGCCCGGCGGGGACCCGAAGGGACTGACCTGGGCCTGCGGGGTCCCGAGGTCCGCGCTGATGAAGGCGACGCCGGGCGCCGCCTCGCGGTAGATCCCGTTCACGGTCCGGCCACCACTGCCGTCCTCGTCGGCGGCCGGCTCGGTGAGCGGAGTCGCGACGGCGGCCGGGGCGGCGCCGTCATCGCCGGCCTCAACCCATCCAGCAGCGATCGCCACCCACCCGAGCAGGCCGACCACGAGGCCACCGGCCAGCGCGGAGGCGAACGGGGTGCGAAGAAAGCCCTTCATCGCGGCGAGGATTGCGACGGCCGCTAAAGCCTCCGTAACCCGAGCCGAAAGCGAACCTAAGAAAAGCGGGGAAGGCCGCGGCTACATGTAGTGCTCGCGGGTGCGCTCCTCGTCCATGGTCAGCTCGCGGATCGCGGCCTCGGGGTCGCCCGATCGCATCAGCATCTCGCCGATGAGCACCGCATCGCACCCGATGCGCTCGAGCTCTTCGAGCTGCTCGTAGTGGTCATAGCCCGACTCCGCGACCACCGTCTTGCCCGCCGGCACGTCGGTGATCAACTCGGCGGTCGTCGCCAGGTTGACCGTCATGTCGTCGAGGTTGCGATTGTTGATCCCGAGCACATCCGCGCCGAGCGCGAGAGCCCGCTCGAGGTCGGGCTCGTCGTGGACCTCAACCAGGCAGTCGAGGTCGAGCAGCAGCGCCTCCTCGTAGAGCAGATCGAGGGTCTGGTCGTCGAGCGCTGCGACGATCAGCAGCACCGCGTCGGCGCCGTTGATCGCCGCCTCGTAGAGCTGGTAGACGTCGACGATGAAGTCCTTGCGCAGAATCGGCAGACCGGACGCGGCACGGGCGGCGCGCAGGTCATCGAGCGAACCGCCGAAGTGGCGCTCGTCGGTGAGCACCGAGAGGGCCGCCGCACCACCGCGCTCGTAGGCGGCGACAACATCCGCCACGGTCGCCCCGCCGGCGATCTCACCGGCGCTCGGTGAGCGGCGCTTGAACTCGGCGATCAACGAAAGCCCCGGCCGCACGAGCGCCTCGCTGAACAGGCGCGTCCCGCTCAGCGTGCCGATCGCCGCGCGAAGGTCCTCGATCGGGACGCTTGCCTTGCGACGCTCGACGTCGTCCCGCGCCGCCCCCACGAGCTCCTCGAGCTTGCTCATCCGCATGAGAGCGTAGACGAGACGAGCGCGACCTCGATCGGCACCTAGGAAGCGAGCTCGGCGGTGAGCTTCGTCAGCCGCTCGAGCACGCCCTCGGCGGCGCCGGAATCGAGCGAGTCCCGGGCGCGGTCGACGCCGGCGCCGAGATCGTGCGCGTCACCGGCGACGAAGATCGCGGCGCCTGCGTTGAGCGTGACGACGTCGCGGGTAGGTCCGGGCTCGCCCGCGAGCACCGCGCGGACGGTGGCCGCGTTGTGCTCCGGGCTGCCACCGGCGATCGAGCCCAAGTCGGCGCGCTCGATGCCGAGGTCGTCCGGGGTCACGAACCACTCCTCGGTGCCCCCCTCGGCGACCTCGATCACGCGCGTGCGGCCGGCGATCGAGATCTCGTCGAGGCCGTCATCAGCGCTGACCACCAGCGCCCGCTCGCACCCGAGGCCGACCAGCGCCTCCGCGATCGTCTCCTGGAACAGGCGGTCCGAGACGCCGAGGAGCTGGCGCTCGGCCCCGGCCGGGTTGGTCAGCGGGCCGAGGAAGTTGAAGATCGTCCGCACCGCGAGCTCCTTGCGGACCGGGACGACGTGTCTCATCGCCGTGTGGTGGCGCGGGGCGAACATGAACCCGAACCCGACCGCCTCGATGCAACGCGCTACGCCGGCGGGGTCGAGCTCGATCCTCACGCCGAGCGCCTCGAGCAGGTCGGCGGAGCCGCAGCGGCTGGTGTTCGAGCGGTTGCCGTGCTTGGCGACCGCGCATTCGGCGCCTGCAGCGACAAGTGCGGCGGCGGTCGAGATGTTGAAGGTCGACGGGCCGCCGCCGGTGCCCGCGGTGTCGAGCAGACCCCCGCGCGGGACCTCCACCGAGGCGGCGAGGCGGCGCATCGTCCGCGCCAGGCCGACCAGCTCGGCCACCGTCTCGCCCTTCGCCCGCAGCGCGATCAGGAAGGCGGCCGTCTGAACCTCGCTTGCGCGCCCCTCCATCACCTCGTCGAGGACGGCCGAGGCATGGTCGGCGGTCAAGTGGGCGCCGGCGGCCACCTCGTCGATCGCGCGGGTGAGGATCTCGTTGGGCATCGTGTGCGCGGCAGTCTCGCACGGGTGCCTGCTCAGGCGGTCGAGAGGAAGTTCGCCAGCAGCTGCTTGCCGTCCGGGGTGAGCACGGACTCGGGGTGGAACTGGACGCCCTCGGCCGGCAGCTCGCGGTGGCGGACGCCCATGACGACGTCGCCGTGAGCGGCGGTGCGCTCGAGCCCTGCGGGAAGCTCGGGGTCGGCGATCAGCGAGTGATAGCGCCCCGCGAGCAGCGGGTTCGGCAGGCCCGCGTAGAGCCCGGTGCCGTCGTGGTCGACCTCGGCGTCCTTGCCGTGGATCGGCTCGCCGCGGATCGTGCGGCCGCCGAAGGCCTCGACCATCGCTTGGTGGCCGAGGCAGACACCGAGGGTCGGGATCCCGGCCTCTGGAAAGGCGCGCGATGCCTCGATCGAGATCCCGGCGTCGGCGGGCGTGCAGGGACCGGGCGAGATCACGAGCCGGTCCGGGCGGCGCTCGACCAGCTCGGGAACGGTCGCCTTGTCGTTGCGGACCACCTCGACCTCGGCTCCGAGCTCGCCCAGGTACTGGACCAGGTTGTAGGTGAACGAGTCGTAGTTGTCGATCACGAGCACGCGCATCTCAACCCCATTCTGATTGCGCGGCGGCGAGCTCGACCGCCTGGAACATCGCCTTCGCCTTCGAGACCGACTCGCGGTACTCATAGTCGGGCTTCGCGTCGGCGACCGTGCCGCCTCCGGCCTGAACGTGGACCTGGCCGTCCTTGACCACCGCGGTGCGGATGTGGATCGCGGTGTCGAGGTCGCCGGTGAAGCTGAGGTAGCCGATCGCGCCCCCGTAGGAGCAGCGCTTGTTCGGCTCGAGCTCGTCGATGATCTGCATCGCCCGCACCTTCGGCGCTCCCGAGAGGGTGCCCGCGGGCAGGCACGCACGCAGCGCGTCGAGCGCGCCGACGTCCTCGCGCAGCGTCCCGGAGACCTGGCTGACGATGTGAAAAACGTGCGAGTAGGTCTCGACGACCATGTACTCGTCGACCGTCACCGTGCCGTACTCGCAGACGAGGCCGAGGTCGTTGCGCCCGAGGTCGACGAGCATCACGTGCTCGGCGCGCTCCTTGGGGTCTTCGAGCAGGGCCGCGGCCTGGCGACGATCGTCCTCCTCGTTTCGCCCCCGCGGGTAGGTGCCGGCGATCGGGCGGGTCTCGACCCGGCGGCCGCCGACCTTGACCAGCGGCTCGGGCGAGGCGCCGGCGATCTGGAAGTCGCCGAACTCGAGGAAGTACATGTAGGGGGATGGGTTGACCGTGCGCAGACCGCGGTAGATCGAGAACGCCTCGACCGGCGCCGGCGCCGAGAAGCGCTGCGAGGGAACGACCTGGAACGCATCGCCGGCGTGGACGTAGTCGATGATCCGCGCCACGTTGGACTCGAAGTGCTCGCGCGAAAGGTTCGAACGCCAGGATCCCTCCACTCCCTCGGGCTCGAACGAGTCGGGGGCCGCGGGTTCGGCGGTCGCCTCGGGCCGCGGACGCGGCCCCGGGACCGGGCCGCGGAGCGTCTCGCGAGCCTCGTCGATGACCCCGAGCGCTCGATCGTAGGCGGCGTCCACGCCCACGCCGTCGTCCAGATCGCAGAATGCGTAACCGAGCACGGTCACCTCGTGCCTGAGGTGGTCGAAGGCGAGCATCAACTCGCAGACCATCAGCGACATGTCGGGGAGCCCGAGCGGGTCCGGGTTCGGGGGACCGAGGGGCTCGACGGTGCGCACGAGGTCGTAGCCGAAGAAGCCGACCGCGCCGCCGGCGAACGGGGGCAGCTCATCGGGCGACGCGACCTCGAAGCGGGCGAGAGCATCGGCGACCGCCGCGTAGGGGTCGGCGGCGGTGCTGTCGACGCGCTCGCCGTCGCGCACCTCGGTCAACGTCCCCTCGCTCCAGCGCAGCTCGATCCGCGGCCGGAAGCCGAGGAACGAGTAGCGGCCGAGCCGGCCCTGCTCGGCCGACTCGAGCAGGAACGACGGGCCCGGAAACGCCTCGCGGAGCTTGAGGAAGGCTGAGACCGGGGTCTCGCAATCGTCGACGAAGCGGTAGGAGACCGGGACGACGTTCGCTTCGCGCGCCAGTTCGCGGGCGCGGTCGAGGTCGGGCTCGATGCCCGCCGCGGGATCAGCCGCGGCGGTCATTGAGCGTCTCGAGTGCGACGGAGAGCGAGACGTCGCGGGAGAGCAGCAGCACCTCGAGGTGGTAGAGGAGGTCGGCGGCTTCGGCGGCGACCCGCTCGTCAGGCTCGCCGGCGGCCGCGCGCGCGACCTCGTCGGCCTCCTCGCGCACCTTCGCCCCGATCCGCTCGGGATCGCCCAGGAGCTCGACCGTGTAGGAGCCCTGGGGACGCTCGCGCCGCCGGTCGGCGAGCGTTCGCGCGAGCGCTGCGAGCGCCTCGTGAGCGGCCGGCTCGGGCTCGCCGGGCGCCGGCGGCGCGTCGGGCGCCGGATCGGCGGAGCCGTCGAGGTCGCGGTAAAAGCAGGTCCGCTGGCCCGTGTGGCAGGCGGGACCGACCGGGTCGACGAGGGCGACGAGTGCGTCACCGTCACAGTCGTAGCGAAGCTGGCGCAGGCGCTGGACGTTGCCCGATGTCTCCCCCTTGCGCCAGAGCTCGCCGCGCGAGCGGCTGAAGAAGTGGATCTCGCCGGTCTCGCGGGTGAGCCGCAGCGCCTCCGCGTTCATGTAGGCGAGCGTCAGCACCTCGCCGGTGTGCCAGTCCTGCATCACGCAGGGGACGAGCCCGTGCTCGTCGAAGCGGATCGCGTTTTCGCCCGTCATTGCAGGCAGTCTAGGAGGCCGTGCGCGCTAGTCGATCCCGAGCCGGTCGAGCAGGCCCTCGTCGCGGCGCCAGCGCTCGCGTACCCGCACTTGGAGGTCGAGGAAGACCCGGGCGCCGAGCTCGCGCTCGAGCTCCTTGCGGGCCGCGGTGCCGATATCGCGGATCATGCGCCCACCCTTGCCGATCAGGATCGCCTTCTGCGAGTCGGTCTCGGCCCAGATCTGGGCCTCGATCTCGATCAGTCCGTCCTCGCGCTGGGCCAGCTCCTGAAGCTCCACCTCGACAGCGTGCGGCAGCTCCTCGCGGGTGCGCCGCAGGACCTGCTCGCGAATCAACTCGGCCAGATGGACATTGCTCGGCTCGTCGCTGCGCTCCTCGGGCGCGTAGAGCAGCGGGCTCTCGGGAAGGAGCTCGGCGAGTCGCTCGACCAGCGACGTGAGTCCGGTGCCGCGCTTGGCCGAGACCGGGAAGACCTCGTCGACGACGTCGAGTGCTGCCGCCGCGGCGAGAACCTCGGTGGTCTCGGGCGCGCGCAGGCGATCAACCTTGTTCACCGCGCAGATCACCGGCGTGTCCGAGCCCGCCTCGAGCAGGTGGCCGGCGATGAAGCGGTCGCCCGGCCCGACGCCGAGCTCGCCGTTGACGACGAACAGGACCGCGTCGGCATCGGCGAGCTCGTGCTGGACCCGCCGCTGCATGCGCTGGGTGAGCACGTCGCGTGGCCGCTGCACTCCGGGGAGGTCGACAAGCACGAGTTGCCAGCCCGCCGCAAGGTCGGTCGCAACGCCCCGGTTCGCGCGGCGCGTCGTCTGCGGACGGTCGGAGACGATCGCCACCTTCGAGCCGACGATCGCGTTGACGAGCGTCGACTTGCCGACGTTGGGCCGACCGGCGAGCCCGATGAAGCCGGCTCGTGTGCTCGCCTCGCTCACAGACCCTCCAATACCCGCTGCTGCAGCTCGAGCATCTCGCCGTCGTCGGTCTCGTGGTCATACCCGCAGAGATGCAGCACCCCGTGCACCGTGGCCTCGACGAGGTCATCGGTGTGCTCGGCGCAGATCACGACGTCACCGAGCTCACGCGGGCCGACCGCGGGGCCGACACCGTCGATCGGGAACGAGAGCACGTCGGTCGGCTCGTCGCGGCCGCGATGCTCATCGTTGAGCTCGCGGATTCGCTGCTCGCCGACCACTTCGACCGAGAGGTGACCGTCGCCCACCCCCGCCGCAGCGAGCGCCGCGCCGGCCGCCGCGCGCAGGTCCGCGGGGACGTCGGCGAGCTCGACCGTCAACTACGGCCGTCCGCCTGCTCCGATTCGCGTCCGCGGGCGGGCGGCTGCGGCGACGTCCGCTCCGCGTACTCACCGTAGGCGGCGACGATTCGCTGCACGAGCTGATGGCGGACGACGTCCTCGCCACCGAAGCGGACAAAGGCGATGTCGTCGACCGCCGCCAGGATCTCGCCGACGACGACGAGGCCCGAGCGCTGGTCGCGGGGCAGGTCGATCTGCGTGATATCGCCGGTGACCACCATCCGGGACCCGAACCCGAGCCTGGTCAGGAACATCTTCATCTGCTCGGGGCTCGTGTTCTGGGCCTCGTCGAGGATCACGAAGGAATCATTGAGCGTCCTACCCCGCATGAAGGCCAGCGGCGCGACCTCGATGATCCCGCGGTCGAAGTAGGTCAGCACGCGCTCGGGATCGAGCATGTCGTAGAGCGCGTCGAAGAGTGGGCGCAGGTAGGGATCGACCTTCGCCTGGATGTCACCCGGCAAGAAGCCGAGCCTTTCCCCCGCCTCGACCGCGGGCCGGGTGAGGATGATCCGGCTGATCTCGCGCGCATCGAGCGCCGCGACCGCCATCGCGACCGCGAGGAACGTCTTGCCGGTGCCGGCGGGCCCGATGCCGAAGGTGACCGTGTGGCGGCGGATCGAATCCACGTAGCGCTTCTGGTTGACCGTCTTCGGAGCCACCTTGATGTTGCGATGGCGCCAGACCAGGTCCTCGAGGATCTCCGCCGGGCGCTCGGAGGCATCGATCGCGCCGGTGACCGTGTCGATCGTCGCCGGCGCCAGATCGTGGCCCCGCTCGACCAGGCCGACGAGCTCGTCGACCATCGTCGCCGCGCGACTGACGTCGGCGTCCTCTCCGTCGAGTGTGAGCACGTTGCCGCGCAGGAAGAGGTCGCATCCGAGCCGCTGCTCGAGCTCACGCAGGACCGCGTCCTCGGAGCCGGCGAGCTCGGCGGCGATCGTGTTGTCGAGCGTCAGCTGGCGGCGCGCCAAGGCTAATCCGCGAGCCTTTCGCGGACCATCGCGCTGACCCGCTTGCCGTCCGCCCGCCCGCCGACCTTCGGCATTGCGGCGCCCATCACCTTTCCCATGTCGCCGGGAGACTCGGCGCCGGCCTCCGCGATCGCCTCGTCGACCAGAGCCGCGAGCTCGTCCTCGGAGATCTCGGCCGGCAGGTAGCGCTCGATCTCGCGTGCCTCGGCCTCCTCGGAGGCGGCCCGGTCCTCGCTCCCGCCGCCGCGGTAGGCCTCGGCGGCCTCGATCCTGCGCTTTCGCTCGCGCCGCAGCACCGCGACCTCGTCGTCGCCGCCGTCCTTGAGGTCCTTCTGGAGCGCGTCGGCGACCAGCCGCAGAGCAGCGACCCGGTCGCGCTCGCCGGCCTTCATCGCGGTCCGTGTATCGGCCTGGACCTGCTCGAGAATGCTCACGCGGCTAAGGGTAATGGCAGGGCATGCAGGTCTCAGTCGGGCAGCTCGACGCGCTCGACCTCGCCGACCGGCATCTGTAGGAAGTGCGTGCCCTGTGCGCGAAACGCCTCGGCGTCGCCGGTGCAGATGAAGCGGTAGGTCCCCTCGTCGTCATTTTGCGTCTCCAGCTTGCGCGCCTCGAGGATCCGCTGCGCGGCGGCCGCGAGCGCGTGGCCCGCCGTCACGAGGCGGACATCGCGGCCGAGGAAGCGCTGGAGCATCGGTCGTACGAGCGGGTAATGGGTGCAGCCGAGGATCACGGTGTCGACGCGTGCTCGCCGCAGCGGCGCGCAGTAGGAGCGCACCTTCTCGACCACGGCCTCCGAAAACGGGAAGCCGCGCTGGATGATCGCCGCGAGGTCGGGGGCCGCAACCTGGGTCACGGTGAGCTCGCGCTGGTGGCGAGAGAGCGCGCGAACGTAGGAGCCGCCGGCGACCGTCGCCGGCGTGGCGAGCACACCGACGCGCCCGGATTCGGTGATCGCCGCGGCGATCTCGGCCTCGGGCTCGATCACGGCGACGACCTCTACCCCCCGCTCGGCGGCAAGCTCACGGGCCGTTTCGAGCCCCGCCGACGCGGCCGAGTTGCAGGCGATCACGATCAGCTTGGCGCCCCGGTCGAGCAGGAAGCGCGAGCTGCGGTTGACGCACTCGCGCAGCTCGGCGTCGCTCTTGGCGCCGTAGGGGAAGCGCGCGTCGTCGCCGAGGTAGACGTAGTCCTCCTCGGGCAGCGAGACGAGGCATTCGTGGAGCACGGTCAGCCCGCCGACGCCGGAGTCGAAGACGGCGATCGGGAGCGCTCGGTCGGGGGCGGTGGCGGGCATGCGGGCAGATGATCGCGGGTGAGAGACTTCCGGCGTGGCCCGTTGCTCCCCAGAGCCCAGCGCGAGCAGCTCCAGCCTCTCGCTGTGGTCGGAGGACTCGCTGCTCTCGATCGGCTCGCAGGGCTCGCTGCTCTCGATCGGCTCGGTCGGCTCGATGCTCTCGATCGGATCCGCCGGCTCGATCGCGTCGGCGTTCTCGGTCGCCTCGGCCGCCTCGGTGGGCTCCGCGTTCTCCGCGGCGTCGCGGTCGTCGGTGATGTCAGCCGCGGCCCGCAGCGCGGTCATGGGCGAGCCGAGCCCCCGCGCGCACCTGATCGCCGCGGGCGCACTCGCGGTCGCCGCGCTCGCGATCGCGCTCCGGGCATGAGTGGATAGGGTCCCGGCATGGGGCTGCTGATCCTCGAGGGCGCCGGGCCGAGGGCCGAGGAGCTGGCGATGGCTGCCGGCGAGATGACCGAGGTCGCGGTCGGCTGGGATTCCGAGTTCGATTCCGCGACCTTCGACTCCGACCTCCCCGACGAGGAGCTCGAGGCGGTCATCTTCGACGCCCTCGGGTCGATCGATCCCGACTGGCGCTCACACCTGCAGATCACCGAGTAGGGCTAGAGGAACGGCTTCGCGGCCATCACGTAGATCGTCAGGATCACGATCAGGCCGGCGATCGGGCCCATCCGGGCGCTGGCCGTCGTCTCACCATCGAACTCCTGGCTGAACCTGACCTCGCCGCTGCCCGACGCCTCGATGTCGCGCCTGGCGGCCTCCAGCGCCCGTCTGTCGTGGGGCAGAAAGTAGCCGTGAACGAGGCCGAGCAGGACGATGATCGCGAGCAGGCCCCAGGTGACGAAGAAGTAGCCGAAGTCCCAGCGGTCCGCCGTCAGGTAGATCCCGGTCGCGAGCACGAGGATCGCGCCGATCGTGACCATGCCGCGATTGACCACGTTCTGTGCTTCCAGCACCGCCGGGATGCTGCGCGGGTGGTTGCGCGCGGTCATCGCCAGGTAGATGCCGAAGGCGAAGGTGGGCCCGAAGGCGACCACGACCGCGCTCACGTGGAGCCAGACGACTACGTCATAGAACTCGACCGCAAGGGTCCTCATGCCGCCACCCTACCTCCGCCGGAGGCGGGAATCACGCGGGTCTGCAGAGCAGCGCGGCCCACTCGCCGTTGGCGCGCTCAGCCACGGGCGCGAGTCCGGCCTCGCCGAGCGCAGCGCCCACTCGCTCGCGCTCGCCGAGCAGCAGGCCGGAGCACACCAGCGCCCGCGGGAGCTCGATGATTCGAGCGGCCACACTCTCGAGCAGCGGGGCGGTCAGGTTCGCGACCACGGTGGCGGCGCTCGGAGGCTCTTGCTCGCGCAGGTTGCGCCGCTCGAGCCCGAGCTCGACATCGTTGATGGCGGCATTCTCCGCCGCCGCCTCGATCGAGGCCGGCTCGCTGTCACACGCCCGCACCGGCGACCACCCGAGCTTCGCCGCGGCGATCGCCAGCACCCCCGAGCCAGTGCCGAGATCCACCAGCGCGCCCGCAGCCTCGCCGCCGTCGGCGAGCTCGAGCAGCAGCTCGAGGCACATCCGCGTGGTCGCGTGGGCGCCGGTCCCGAAAGCCTGACCCGGATCGACCACGATGTCCACCGAGGTGCCGACAGCGCCCTCCTCCCAGGACGGCCGAACCATGATCCGCCCGCCGGCGATCGAGACCGGCTTGTGGAAGTCACGCCAGCGGTCGGCCCAGTCGTCGGGGATCTCGGTCGAGCTGATCTCGAGCAGACAATCGCCGGCGGCGGCCTCGAGGTCGGGCAGCTCGGGAACCTCTCCGGGCGGGCCGTAGATCGCGTACTCGACCCACTCGGAGCCGTGATCCTCCTCCACCCCGCCCGGCACCAGCTCGAGCAGCTCGGCGAGCACGCGCTCGGCGACCTCCGGCCGGCAGCGGACCGCGAGCCGGATCACGCCGAGATCACTTGCGACGCCGCTTGACCTTGTCGCAATCGGCCGTCAGGCGGTCGGCGCGGTCCGCGGTCACCTTGTCGACGGCCGAGCCACAGCGGACCTGGTCGCGCCCTCCGTCACGGCTCTTGAGCTTGTCGGCGCCGGCCTCGCCCTCGAGCAGGTCGACTCCCTTGCCACCGTTGATGTTGTCGGCGCCTCGGCCGCCGCCGAGCCCGTCGAGCCCGCCGCTGCCGACGAGTTTGTCGCGGCCGTCGCCGCCGATGAGCTCGTTGTCGCGCTTGCTGCCCCTGAGGACGTCGTCGAACACGCTCCCGAAGACGTCCTCGACGCTCTTGGCGACGTTGTCGCCCTCGCCCTCGACGCCGTCGTCGGGCTCGCCGTCCATGTCGACCCTGACGGCCGAGTTCGCGTCGCGGTAGTCGACGAGGTCGAGCCCCGAGCCACCGCCGAGCAGATCGGGGTCGTCGTCGAACGCGGTGCTGACGAGGACGTCGTCGCCGGGTCCGCCATCCATCGTGTCAGCGCCCTCGCCGCCGAAGATATTGAGGTCGTCCCCGGCGCCGCCGTTGATCACGTCGGCGCCGGCGCCGCCGAAGAGGCCGAAATCGGAGTTGCCGGCCCCGTCGATGAGATCGTCGCCGTCGTCGCCGAAGAAGTCGTTGTGGGCATCGTTCCCTATCAGCACGTCGTTGCCGTTCCCTCCCTGGATGCCCTCGACGTCGGCGCCGATGTTGTCGCCCTCGCAGCCGGCGCCCGGGCAGCCCTCGCCATCGTCGGCGAGGTCGTCGGGATCGGCGCTGACCCCACCCTCGCGCCCCTCGTAGGCGAAACGGTCGAAACCGGGCCCTCCCAGGATCGCGTCGGCGCCGTCGGGCAAGGTGCTGAAGCCGCCGAACTGGTCGTCCCCGGCGCCGCCGACCATCTGGTCGGCGCCGCCGCCACCGTTCAGCGAGTCCCCATCCCCGCCGCCGTCGAGCGAGTCTGCGTTGTCGCTGCCGAAGAGCTCGTCGCGCAGCGATCCCCCGATCAGCGTGTCGGTACCCGCACCGTCCCCGAACGAGGAGTGCCCGAAGAGGGAGTTCTCGACGTTCGGCCCGCCGATCAGCTCGTCGTCCCCGGCGTCGCCCTCGATGAACACGTCCTGGTCGAACGGCTGGCCCATCGGCGGCACGGAGGCGGCGATCGTCGCGCGGTCGCTCATGTCGCCCAGGTCGATGTCGATGTGCGCGATGCCCGCGTCCGGGCACCGGGCGACGTTGGCCCCCTGGTTCGCGCAGGGCGCCATCGCGGTGATCGCCACCGCGTCGGTGAACACGAACTCGGTGCCCTCATGGGCGAGCGTGAGATCGTTCGTCTCGCCGGCGGTGGTGAAGTAGTTGATCTGATCGGAGAATGGATCGACGGTGGCCGCCCCGGCCGGGGTCGCGAGCGCAAGCGCGGCCGCGCAGCCGGCGAGCGCCAGGCCGGGGCCGAGGCGCCTGATCGCCGCCCGGGCGCTCACCCTCCGCCTCGCTTGACCTTGTCGCAATCGGCGCCGGTCCGATCCTTGCCGTCGGCCTTGACGACGTCGCGTGACGATCCGCAGGAGACCTCGTCGGGGCCGCCGTCGCGGCTCTTGATCCGGTCGCTGCCGCTGTCGCCCTCGAGCAGGTCGCGACCCTTGCCGCCGTTCAGGTTGTCGCCGCCCTCCTCGCCATGGAGCCCGTCGGCCCCGCCGCCGCCGACGAGGCGGTCCGCGCCGGCCCCGCCGCTGAAGTCGTTGGCGCGCTTGCTGCCCTTGAGCACATCCGAGGCGTCGCCGCCGATCAGCTCCTCCACGTCCGCCATCACGTTGTCGCCCTCGCAGGCGGCGCCGGGGCAGTTCTCGCCGTCATCGGGGTCGCCGTCGAGGTCGATGCGCTGCGGCAGCTGACCGGGGAAGCTGGCCAGATCGGTGCCCTTGCCGCCCGAGAACGCGTCGGGCGTCCCGTCGACGAAGGCCTCGCGCAGCAGGTCATCTCCGCCGTCACCCCGCATCATGTCGATCCCTTCGTCGCCGCGGACCTCGTCGTCGCCGAAGCCCCCTGCGACCGTGTCGTTGCCGTCCTCGCCGAAGACCAAGTCGCCCTCGCCACCGCCCTCCACCAGGTCGTCGCCGGGCCCGCCGAACAGAGTGTTGCGAACGTCGCCGCCGACGATGGTGTCGTCGCCGCGACCGGAGCTGATCTCCTCCACGTCGGCCATCACGTTGTCGCCCTCGCAGGCGGCGCCGGGGCAGTTCTCGCCGTCGTCGGCAACGCCGTCACCGTCGATGAACAACGACGCGCGGCGCTGGCGCTGGTCGAGGCCGTCGTCCCCCGGGCCGCCGATGAACGTGTCGGGGCCATCGGGCTGGCCGCTGCTGCCGAAGGAGTCGTCGCCGGCGCCGGCGTCGATCGTGTCGGTGCCGGCGCTGGCGTCGAAGAAATCGCCCTCGGCGGCACCGCTCATGGTGTCGTCTCCGTCCCCGCCCCCGATCCGATCGCGACCGTCGCTGCCGATCAGGGTGTCGCTGTCGTCGTCGCCGAAGAGGTCGTTCTCGACGTTCGGGCCTGCGTTCAACGTATCCCCGCCGGTGCCGCCCTGGAGCTGGGCCCGGAGCTCGGCACCGGTCACCGATGCGTCGATGGTCCCGGTGTCGCCGAGGTCACCGAGGGTGGCGTCGATGTTGAAGATCCCCAGCGCCGGGCAGGTGGCTTGGCTGGCGCTCACCGACGCACAAGTGGCGCCGATCGGGGTGATCGTCGCCCCGGGGTCGGTGATCACGTAGTTGCCGCCCGAGCGCGAGACGGTCAGGTTGTTCGCCTCGCCGGGCTCGGCGTTGTAGTCGACCGCGTCGCCGCCGGAGACGAACACAGTCGACGCGTTCGCGGGCGCGGCGAGCGCCGCCGCCGCCGCCGCCGCGAGGACGGCGATCGCCGGCCGCGGTCTCATTTGCCACCTCCGCTGCGGCGTACCAGGTCGCAGTCGGCGGCGGTGCGGTCGGCCCGATCGGCCACGACCTTGTCGCGTGAGGAGCCACAGGAGACCTCGTCGGGGCCGCCGTCGCGGCTGCGGAGCTTGTCCGCACCCGCCTCGCCCTCGAGCAGGTCCCGCCCCTTGCCCCCCTTGAGGTTGTCGCCGCCCCGGCCGCCGGCGAGCGCGTCGCCGCCTCCGCCGCCGACCATCCGGTCGCGCCCGGGTCCGCCCTCGAACTCGTTCGCCTTCCCGTTGCCGATCAGCACGTCGTCTCCACCCCCGCCCTCGAGGCCCTCGAGATTCGCGAGCACGTTGTCGAGCGGGTTGCTGAAGCTCGGGTCGTTGATGCCGTCGTCGGGGTCGCCGTCGAGGTCGATGCGCAGCGCGACCGCCAGCTCTCCGCCGTCGCCGAGCTTGTCGATCCCGGCTCCGCCACCGAGCACATCGGCGCTCTGGTCGAAGAACTCGCTGCCGTCGAGGTAGTCATCCCCGCCGCCGCCGTCGACGCTGTCGGCACCGGAGCCGCCGCCGAGGAGATCACCGCCCCGCCCGCCGGTGACGACGTCGTCGCCCGTGTCGCCGAACAGGTCGTCCTCCCCGTCACCGCCATCGATCACGTCGTTGCCGGCCTCGCCGCTGAAATCCTGAGGCCCGGGCGCACCGATGAACACGTCGTTCCCTTGCCCCGAGTCGATGTCCTCGATGTCGGGCCTGAAGTCGTCGCCCTCGCACGCCGGGCCCGGGCAGCCGGCGCCATCGTCCGCGAGCCCGTTGAGATCGATCAGCAGGCCGGCGAGGCGGTCGCGGATGTCCGCCCGGTCGTTTCCACCGGGCCCGCCGATGAAGGTGTCGGCCCCGTCCAGGTCCTCGAAGATGCTGAACAGGTCCTGCCCTGGCCCCGCATCGGCGACGTCGTTGCCGGCACCGGGGACCAGCCGGTCGTCGCCATCGAGCCCGGCGAGCACGTCGTTGCCCTCGTTGCCGCTGAGGAAGTCATCGAGGTTCCCGGCGGTGATCACGTCCTCGCCCGGAGCGCCGGCGCCCTCATCGCCGCGCAGCGAGTTGACCACGTTCGCGCCCCCGGTGACGACGTCGGAGCCGGCGTTGCCGGCGAGCACCACGTCGTCGATCTGCGGGCTCGTGATCGAGTCGGCGATCGTTCCGGCGTCGTTGAGGTCGCCGAGCGTGACGCTCATGCGGACGACGTCGGCCGCGGGACAGCGACCGACGTTCGCGCCGGCGTTCGCGCACGTACCCATGGGCGTGATCGTGACCCCGGCGGCATCGGTGAACACGTAGTCGGGGCCGTCGCGCGAGACCGTCAACCCGTTGGCCTCCCCCGCGCCGGCCGCGTAGGTGATCTGTTGGCCGGACGAGTTCAGCGTCGCGCCAAGCGCCGTGCCCGGGAACAGCGTCCAGGCGGTGAGGAAGATTAGTACGGCCCTCCCCTGCACGTCCCAGAAACTATCCCTCCGCGGCGCATCGCGCAACCCCGCGTCACCGGCCCTCATACGTTGGTCCAGCGCGCCTCAGTCGTCGCCGAGCGACTCGTGCAGGCGTTCGGCGAGCTTGCGCTGATCGCGGCTCAGCTTGCGGGGGACGACGAGGTCGACGAGCACGTGCTCGTCGCCGCGCGAGCGGCCGCGGAGCCCCGGCAGGCCGAGTCCCGAGAGCCTGATCGTGTGCCCCGGCTGCGCCCCCGCGGGAATCTTCACCTCCCGGTCGCCGTCGAGCGTCGGCGCGCTCACCTCGCCGCCGAGCATCGCCAGGGTCGCCGGCACGTGCACCACCGTAATCAGGTCGCGGCCCCGGCGCTCGAAACGCTCATCCTCGGCGACCCGGACGAGGACGTAGAGGTCGCCCGGGCGGAGCACCGCGCTCGCCCGCGTGGCCGGCGCCGGCGATCCGAATCCGCTGACCGGACTCGATCCCGGCCGGGATCTCGACGTCCCAGGTTCGGTCGCGGAGCTCGCGGCCGGCGCCCTCGCAGCGCTCGCACGGCTGCTCTGCGATGCGGCCGTCGCCCCGGCAGGTGGGGCAGACGCCCGTTTGGACGAGCTGGCCGAAGGCGGTCCGGCGCACCTGCTGAACCTGGCCGGCGCCGCCACAGGTCTCGCAGGTGTGGATCGGGGTCCCGGGCTCGGCGCCGTTTCCCCGGCAGCGCTCGCACAGCGAGACGGCCTCGAACGAGACCTCGCGTTGGACGCCGGTGAGCACCTCGCCGAGCGAGATTTCGACCTCGACCCCGATGTCGCCGCCCTGTACCGGCCCGCGGGCGCCGCCGAAGAGATCGCCGAAGAGCGAGTCGCCGCCGCCGAACAGCGAGGAGAGGATGTCCTCCATGCTGCCGGCGGTGTGCGGCGACCAGCCTCCCGTGCGCAGGCCCTCGTGGCCGAAGGCGTCGTATGTGCGCCGCCGCTCGGGATCGGAGAGGACCTCGTAGGCCTCCGCCGCCTGCTTGAACTTCTCCTCGGCCTCGGGGTCATGGCGGTTGACGTCCGGATGCAGGTCGCGTGCGAGCCGGCGAAACGCCTTCTTGATCTCCCCCTCGCTCGACCCCCGGTCGACGCCGAGGACGTCGTAGTAGTCGGCCGGCACGGCGCTCGATCTCAGTCGTAGACCGACTCGAAGAAGCGCGAGAGCTCGCTCGCGGCCTCGCGCACCGATGCGATCGCGGTCGCGTAGTCCATCCGCAGCGGCCCGACCACCCCCACCGTGCCGAGGTTGCGATAGCCGAGGCCGTAGTTGGCGCCGATCATGCTCACCGAGCGCAGCTCCGGGGCGGGGTTCTCGTCCCCGATCCACATGAATACCGAGCGCTCATCGAGGGTCGAGCGCAGGACCTCGAGCAGGTTCGCCCGCCGCTCCAGCGCCCGCATCAGCGCATCGGCCCGCGGCAGGTCGGGCGCGTGCTCCGCCGAGAGCAGCCGCGCCGCGCCCTCGACGTAGAGGTCTCCGGCGGCCTTCTGCTCGAGCCCCGAGAACGCGTCGCGAAGCTCGGCGAGGAAGCCGTGCTCGGCCGGGCCGAGCTCGGGGTCGTCGAGGCGGTCACCGGTCATCCGCGCGCCGAGCGCGAGGCCCGAGAGCCGCTCGTTGAGGAAACTCGATGCCCACTCGACCAGGCCCGGGTCGACAGCGCGCTGGAAGTTGAAGACGCGTTTGGTGACCGCGCCGTTGGAGGCGATCACGACCACCATCACCACCCGCGGCTGGAGCTGAAGCGCCTCGACGCGGTGCACACGCGCCGCCGAAGGGGGCGGAGCGGTGGCCACCGCGAGCAGGTCGGTCATCCGCGAGAGCGTCGACGCGGTCTCGCGCAACGCCTCCTCGATCTCGCGGCGCATCCGCGAGAGGTCGAGGGTGCCGCTCACCGGACCCGGCTTGGCGCCGGCGGCGAGCAGCGAGTCCGCGTAGAAGCGATAGCCGGAGTCGGTCGGCACGCGCCCGGCCGAGGTGTGCGGATGGGTCAGGTACCCGTCGCACTCGAGCGCTGCGAGCTCCGCGCGAACGGTCGAGGCACCCCACTCGACCGTGGGGTCCTCGGCGATCACCGCCGAGCCCACCGGCTTGCCCGACTCGAGATAGGCGTCGACGACGAGATTGAGGATCCGCTGTTGACGTTCGCTCAGCACCCCACTGATTCTAGGATCGGCGCGGATGATCGCGGCTCAGGAGCAGGATTGCCGCCCATCCGACGGTCAAGCCGCTGGTCGCGATCTATGGAAGCTCGAGCTCGGCCTCGGCGTTGCGGATGATCCGGCTGTCGCCCTGCCTCGCCTCGGTCTCGGTGACGATGCGGCCGTTTGCGGCCTGCTTGACCGTCGAGGTGACGACGATCTCCTGCTCGGGGAAGCCCATGCCGCGAAACTGGACCGCGAGCCGCTTCAGCGCGCGCGGATCGCCGCCGGCGACCGCGCTGTGGGCGCGGGCGACCTGGGCCATCGAGTAGAGGCCGTGCAGGATGCAGCCGGGCAGGCCGACCGACTTCGCGAACTCCTCGTCGGTGTGGATCGGGTTCGGGTCGCCGGAAGCCGCGGCGTAGCGCTTCGTCAGGCCGGCGTCCGGCGTTACATGCAGCTCGGGAAGCGAGTCGCCGACCTCGTACGTGCCCACCGTTGCGCCTCGCTCTCCCTCAGACCCCGCGGACGATGTTGGTCCAGGTCGCTTTCACGACCTGCGCTCCGTCCTGGTTCTGCGACACCGACTCGAAGACGTAGAAGCCCTTGCCGCCGCGCTCGGAGATGTCGCTTGCAGGTCACCGTCGTCGTGATCGTGTCGCCGGCGCAGACCGGCTCGCCCCACTCGAACTCCTGGCCGCCGTGGACCATGGCGGCGAAGTTCATCCCCACCTCGGGGTCGAGGATCGCCGGGCCCATCGCGACCGAGCTGTAGACGACGGCGAACATCGGCGGCGCGACGAGATCGCGAAAGCCCGCCTCGCGGGCGGCGTCGGCGTCGCGGTGTACGGGGCTCTGCTCGTCGACCGCGTCGGCGTACTGGGTGATCCGTTCGGCTTCGATCTCGAACGAGGCGGGGTCCCAGGAGCGGCCGATTGCGTCGGTCTTCAGGGTCATCGAACGCGGCAGTCTATTCAGCGAATCGCGGCCAGCGCCGCATCGCGGTCGGGGTAGATGTGGAAGCGGAGCGCCCGATCGTCGCGGATCTCGTAGAAGTGGAACGTCCTCATCTCCACGGGTACGCCGCTGCCGGCGCCGACCGCGCGCTGATGAAGCTCGGCGATCACGTGGCGCTCGTCGGGAGTCTCGACGCCCAGGATCGTCATCTCGACCGTCTGCCATGCCTCCCCCCAGACGCGCATCATCTCCTCGTACCCGTCGATGCCGTGGAAGAAGCCGCCGTTCATCAGCGACGGGTCGACATGGCACTCGATCTCCGGATCGAGCGCGGCGAGCACGCCGTCGTGATCGCCACGGTTGAATGCCTCCATCCCCTCGCGGATGAGCTCGATGTTGCGCTCGCGCTTACTCATCGACCTCGAGCACCGCCAGGAACGCCTCCTGGGGCACCTCGACCGCACCGACCTGCTTCATCCGCTTCTTGCCCTTCTTCTGCTTCTCGAGCAGCTTCTTCTTCCGGGTCACGTCGCCACCGTAGAGCTTCGCGGTGACGTCCTTGCGCAGCGCCTTGACCGTCTCGCGGGCGAGCACCCGGGAGCCGACGGCGGCCTGCACCGGGACGTCGAAGAGCTGGCGCGGGATCGTCTTTCGCAGCCGCTCGACCAGCGTCTTGCCGGCCTCGTAGGCCGCGTCGCGGTGCACGACCTGCGAGAGCGCGTCGACGCGCTCGCCGGCGAGCAGCACGTCGACCTTGACCAGGTCGGAGGCGCGGTTGCCGATCGGCTCGTAGTCGAGCGAGGCGTAGCCGGCCGTGCGCGACTTGAGCTGGTCGAAGAAGTCGAGCACGATCTCGGCCAGCGGCAGGTCGTAGCGAATCTGGACCCGCTCGGGCGAGAGGTAGTGCATGTCGACGTGGGTCCCGCGCCGCGACTGGCAGAGCTCCATCACCTGACCGACGTAGTCGGTGGGGCAGATCAGCGAGGCGCGGATGTAGGGCTCGCGGATCTCCTCGATCACGCCGGGATCGGGCATGTCCACGGGCGAGTGGACGTCGACGATCTCGCCGCTGGTCAGGCGCACCTCGTAACGCACGTTCGGAGTCGTCGCCAGGAGCTCGAGGTCGTACTCGCGCTCGAGCCGCTCGCGGACGATGTCCATGTGCAGGAGGCCGAGGAAGCCGCAGCGAAAGCCGAACCCGAGCGCCTGTGACGTCTCGGGCTCATAGGAGAGCGCGGCGTCGTTGAGCGCCAGTCGCTCGAGCGCATCGCGAAGGTCCTCGTAGCGGTCGGTGTCGATCGGGAACAGACCGCTGAAGACCATCGGCTTGACCTCGCGATAGCCGGGCAGCGCCTCGGCGGCACGTCGGTCGCGCGCGGTCAGCGTGTCGCCGACGCGCAGCTTGGAGACGTCCTTGAGCCCGGTGATCGCGTAACCGACCTCGCCCGCCGACATTCCAGACGCCAGGCGCATCTGAGGGGTGAAGAAGCCGATCTCGTCGATCTCGGCCTCGGTGCCGGCCTGCATCGCGACGATCGGCTCGTGCTCGCGGAAGCTGCCGTCGACGATCCGCAGGTAGGCAACGACGCCGCGGTACTGGTCGAACTCGGAGTCGAAGATCAGCGCCCGGGCCGGCGCCTCGGGCTCGCCGGCCGGCGGCGGGATCCGGGCGACGATCGCCTCGAGCACCTCGTGCACACCCTCGCCGGTCTTCGCGGAGATGCGGAGGATGTCCGCGGCCTGACCGCCGATCAGGTCGCAGATCTCGCCTGCCACCCGGTCGGGATAGGCGCTCGGCAGGTCGACCTTGTTCAGAACCGGGATCAGCTCGAGCCCGGCCTCGACCGCGGCGTAGGTGTTGGCCACCGTCTGCGCCTCGACCCCCTGCGCCGCGTCGACGACCAGCAGCGCGCCCTCGCAGGCGGCGAGGCTGCGCGAGACCTCGTAGGAGAAGTCGACGTGGCCTGGGGTGTCGATCAGGTGCAGGTGGTAGCTCTCGCCGTCATCGGCCGCGTAGTCCACACGCACTGCCTGCGCCTTGATCGTGATCCCGCGCTCCCGCTCGAGGTCCATCGAGTCGAGCAGCTGCGGCATGTGCTTGCGCGGGTCCACCGCCCCGGTGAGCTCGAGGATGCGGTCGGCCAGAGTCGACTTTCCGTGGTCGATGTGGGCGATGATCGAGAAGTTGCGGATGCGTTCCATGGGGATCAGGTTGCGGCGCCTCAGTGCTCCCGGCGATGACTAGCGTCGTGATTGGGCAAAGCGAGAATCAAGCATGGCGAGGACGCAGGAAGCCCGCATGGCATCGCCATGTGGGCGGCCGAGGACGACGCCAGGCGCCGATTCGCAGCCGCCCAAGGGCGGCGGTAGTCGTGGCCGTGAGCACCAGTATGGCGATAGGGTTGCTGAGTGATGCAGGGATCGAGGAAGCTGGGGGGCCTGGCCACCGTCGCGTCGCTGGCGGCCGCGGTCGCGATCGTGGCGCTGCCGGCGGGTGCCCAGAAGGCGGGGGCAAAGTGCGACGGCAAGCAGGTGACGATCACCGAGGACAAGTTCGGGGGCCCGATCAACGGTGCCGACGATCGCATCGACGGCACCAACGGCGATGACGTGATCAACGCCGCCGGCGGCGACGACCGTGTCAACGTCTTCGGCGGCGCCGACCTCGTCTGCGGTGGCAGCGGTCTCGAGCGGATCGAGGGCGACACCGGCTCCGACACGATCTTTGGCGACGCGGGCGACGACTCCGGCGGTGGCTCGGAGGGGTTCCGGCTCGTCGGCGGGTCCGGCGCGGACGAGATCCATGGCGGCGGCGGCAAGGACCGCCTCAACGGCAACTCGGGCAAGGACGAGATGTACGGCGAGGAGGACGACGACGAGCTCGACGGCGGCAGCGAGGTCGACCTCTGCTCCGGCGGCAAGGGCGACGACACCGCCAAGGCCTGCGAGCAGGTCTCGGGTATCTGAGTGCCCGTCCTGCCGCGGGCGCGACGCTAACGCGGCCGCTGCAGCCGTTCCCACTCCTTCATCATCGCCAGCGGGTCGACCGCATCCGCGTACGGATCGCGGCCCTCGCGGACCTCGAAGTGGAGGTGGTCGCCCCAGCACGAGCCGCTGCAACCGACGCCGCCGACGCGCTCGCCGGCGCGCACCCGCTCACCGGAGCGGACCTGCGCCGGCTCGATCATGTGCATGTAGACGTAGGTGCGCTCGCGCTTGGGGTCGAACAGGTAGACGTAGTTGCCCTGGCCGCCGTCGCTGCCGACCTCCGAGACCACCGTGTCGGCGACGGCGAGGAGCGGCGTGCCGGCGGGCGCGAACACGTCCTGGCCGGCGTGCACATGGCCTGAGCGGGCCGCTCCGAAACCGTTCTCGCCGGTGCCGTAGTCCGGCTTGCCGATGATCGGGAGAAACGGAGGCCGCGCAGGCGGCTTCGCGCTCGCCTGACGGCGCTCGGCATCACCGAGCGTTCCGAGGTGCCTGCCGGAGCCCGACGCAGGCGCTCGATCCCCGACCGGGGCGAGCTCGGTGGAAGCTGCGAACGGATGGACGCCGGGCGGCGGGCCCGCCGCGAGCGCCGGGACGGCGAGCACTGCGGCGCCGGCCGCGGTCGCGGATGCGGTCCAGAACCGGGATCTGTGTCGCATGAATGCGTCACCTCACTCGGGGTCGAAGTCATCGCGCGGCGAGCGCGCGGGCGCCGGTCTGCGCCCGGATGGCGGAGTGCCATCCGTCGGTCCCGCCGGCGGCCGAAGAGCGCGGCCGCGGTCGCGGTCGGGCGGGCTTACGGGAGAGCTAAACCACCTCCTGCCGCGAAGCTACGGATCTGTGACCGGACTCACACATCGTTTGCTCAGACTGGGCGTGACCGTGCAGCGGCGCGGTCGGGCACGGGCGGCGTCGGATCGGCTGGTGGCGTTCCGCTCGGGCCGGAGTGGAGTGCGAAGCCCGGTCGGTTTCAGTGAGGGAGGGTGGTTCGGTTTGGCGCGAGCGCTCTCGGTCGGCCTCGAGGTCACAAACCCCGGCCTCAATGCCTCGCCAAGCTCTGACGGCGGGTTAGTGCTCTATGACGACAACAACCTCGGCCTCGACGCCGAGGCACGGTTGAGGCCGGGGTTTGTGACCTGCGCTCGCACCCACACCTACCCTCACTGACAACGAACCCGGCCTCAGGCCCGGCGACGGCCCGAGCGGAACGCCACCACCTGACGTCAGCCGCGACGGAGCAGGCGCCAGATCTGCGACGCCTCGGGGATGCGCAGGAGCGTGATCGCCGCCGCGTAGACGATGGCGCCGGCGCCGAGGGCGATGCCGAGCGAGGCGATCTGGCCACCGGTACCGCGTCCGAGCACCTCGTCGAGCAGGCGCCAGACGCCGTAACTCGCAGCGGCCAGGGCCGCCGAGGCGAGTGCGACACGAGCGCTCGTCCAGACGAGCCGCCCGAGCTCGAGCCGCCCGAGCCGGCGGCGAAGGATTTCGGCCTCGGCGACGACGCTCGCCGCGGTCGCGATCGCGGTCGCGGCGACGATCCCGCCGACGCCGAACGGGCCGTAGAAGAGGGCCGAGAAGAGCGCAGTGACGCCGAGGTTGAGGGCGGCGATCCTGGTCGGCACCCAGGGTCGCTGGAGGCTGAAGAAGGTTCGCGTGAGCAACAGGAAGAGGCCGTTGAACGGGAGCGAGAAGGCGAACCAGAACAGCGCCTCGGCGACGAGGTCCGTCTGCGCGGCGTCGAACTCGCCGCGCTGATAGACGAGCCGGATCATCGGCTCGGAGAGGACGAGAATCGCGGCGGCGGCCGGTGTCAGCAGGAGCACGATCTGGCGCATCCCGTTCGCCATCGTTGCCCGCAGGTCGTCGAAGGCGCCGCGGGCTGCAAAGCGGGCCAGGGTCGGGAAGAGCACGGTCGAGACGGCGACCGAGAAGATCCCCTGGGGCAGCATGTAGATGCGGAATGCCTTGTCGATCCCCGCCGGGGCCTGATCGGAGACCAGGGTTCCAAAGAGGCTGTTGACGACCAGGTTGAAGTTGATCAGCCCGAGGCTGATCGTGACCGGCAACATCAGCAGCAGGACGCTGCGAACGCCCGCTACGCCGAGCGCGGATCGCAGCCGTGCGCCGAACGGAGCGAGCAGCGCGCGGCGGACCCCGAACGGGGTGTTGCGCAGGTCGTATACGAGCATCGCGAGCTGCACGACGGTGCCGACTAGGACGCCGATCGCGTAGGCATAGATCTGGTCCTCGTCGGGGAACGCGGGCGCCAAGCCGACGAGGACGGCGATGATCGCGATGTTCCAGAACAGCGGGGCAATCGCGAAGACGCCGAACCGGTCGTAGCTGTTGAGTACGCCGACGACCATCCCCGAGACTCCGAGCAGGATCAGGATCGGGAACAGCAGGCGCGAGAGCGAGACGGTCAGGTCGAGCAGCTCGCCCTCGAATCCGGGCGCCAACAGAGGCACCAGCAGCGGCGCAACGAGGATGAACAGCGCCGTGATCAGGGCAAGCACGACGGTGACCAGGAAGATCAGGGTCGAGGCCAGGCGGAAGGCCTCACGGCGCTGACCATGCTCGAGCTGCTCGGTGAACACGGGGACGAACGCGGCCTGAATCGCGGCATCGGCGAACAGGCTGCGGACCAGGTTGGGAACCTGGAAGGCGATCGTGAACGCCGACATCGCTCCGCTGATCCCGAAGTAGCTCGCGGCGACGATCTCGCGCCCGAGACCGGCGACGCGCGAGAGCGCAGTGGCGACCGAGAAGAAGGCGGTCGAGCGGGCGAGTCGCCCGGAGCGCGGGCGCGGGGCCCGCAGCTCCTCGTCGGGAGTCACCTCCGCCTCGGCGACCTCGTCGAGCTCGGGTCGGGTCGGGTCGCGATCCTCGCCTCGGCTCACTGAGCCCCCGCTATAGTCCGCCGTCGCTCAATGGCCAACATCGCCTCACAGAAGAAGCGCAACGCCCGTTCGCAGCGCGAGCACGACGAGAATCGCCGCCTGACGAGCGCGGTGAGGACACACTTCAAGCGCCTCGAGGCGGCGGTTGCCTCCGGCGATGCGGCGGCCGCCGACACCGAGCATCGCGAGCTCTGCTCGCGGATCGACACCGCCGTCGGCAAGGGCGCGGTGCATCGCAACAGCGGCGCTCGCAAGAAGGCGCGGGCCGCCCGGATCCGCGCCTCCGCCTCCTGAGTCACGCTCCTGCGGCGCGGCGCACGGCGAGCGTCAGGGCCACCCGGTCCGGGTAGTCGGAGCCCCCGCGCGTCCACCACTCGAGGTCGGCGATCGCGCAGGTCGCAGCGCGCACCTCCCCGTGCGAGCGCCCGCGCAACCTTCGCAGCAGCAGCTTCGCCGCGTAGGGGTGCATCGGCAGTGCCGCCTCGATCTCCTTCGCCGAACGCCCGGCCTCGAGTTGTTCGAGCGCGGCGCTGGCCTCACGAAGGCGCTTAGCCACCTGGTAGATCAGTGGAGTCACCGACTCACCCTGATCGGCGAGCCGTTCCGCCGCCTCGAGAGCAGCGCCGGGATCGCGATCGACGATCGCGTCCGAGAGCGCCCAGGCGACCTCCTCGGAGGTGTCGGCGACCATCGACTCGAGATCCGCGGCGCCGACGCTCCCGCCAGGCTCGGCCCAGAGCGCGAGGCGGTCGAGCTCCATCGACAGGCGCGAGGTCGAGTCGCCGATCCGGGCCGAGAGTAGGCGCGCAGCGTCGGGCTCGAGCTCGAAGCCGCGCCGGCCGGCCTCCTCGGCGAGCCAGCGCGCTAGGTCCCGCGCCTTCGGCGCGTTGAACTCACGGACCTCGCCACCGGCATCCTGGATCGCCTGGGCCAACGCCTTCGGAGCGCGCAACTTCGGCGGCTCCTCACGGGCGACGAGGACGACGGTGACGTCGGGCGGCAGAGCCTTCAGCGCCTCGGCGACCGGCGCGGCCTGCTTCGCCGACCAGCGTTCGACGCCGTCGGCAAGCAGGTAGCGGCGGGCCGCGGTCAGCGAGAGCGCCGGGATCGCCGCGACCAGGCTCTCGCCGTCGGGGCCGGCGCTCGATCCCGGCGGCGGCGAGAAGGTCTCGAGGGCACCCGGGCCGCCCTCGGACTCCGCCCGCGCACGAAGCCGTCGCAGAGTCGCGTCGAGCTTCGCCTCGTCGGTCCCCGCGAACAGGTACGCGGGGGCGATCTCAGAGCTGTCTCGCGTCTCCCCGGGCAAGGTCAGGCGAGTGTATTCGCCGCCCCGGCCGGGGCCGGAGCGGCGAATTCCTCGTCGCGGCGAAGCTGTGCCCCGCCGTGGTCCCCTACAGGCTTCCGATCAGGATGCTTGCGGCTCCGAGCGCGATCGCCGCTCCGGTGAGCTGCATCAAGAGACGGCCGCTGCGGCCCGTTGCGGCGAAGTAGAACGCGAGCAATCCCGCGATTCCGGCGAGAATCCCGCTCGGCCAGCCAAGCACGAGGCTTGCGGTCTTCTGACCGGAAGAACCGTCGAAGCACTCGCCGTCGGAGGGCAGGGGCTCCTTGCCGCTGAGGATGTCGTCGCAAGTCGGAGTCGAGCCGATATCGGCCATCGCGATCACCATCACCGCAGCGGCGAAGGCGAGCGCGAGGGCGAGAATCACGCCCAGCACGCGCCAGCCGCCGCCGGCCCTTTCCGGGTCGGTGAGGGGGCTGGGCGGCCTGTCGGGCGGCGGCGGCGGCGGCGTTGCGGGCGGATCGGTCGGGGGCGTCGGGGGCCGCTTGCTTCCATCTCTCGTCGTCCTCCTGATTGCGAGTCGTCGTGGGTCTGCCGGGGGTCGGTGCCCACGGACGGCGGCACCCTAGATGATCGAATCCGAATCCGCGTGTGCGCGGCGGCGGCCGTGCTCAGCGATCCTCGACCCTGCGCACGTGCGGGGCGGGCACCCGCTCGCCATGATGAGTGAGGACGTGGCGCTCGGCGCTCTCAACCGAGCCGAAGCGCCAGCCGCAGAGCGCGCATTCCCAGGAACGGCCGACGGCAGCCGTCATCCCGGTTTGGTTGGAAGCAGCCTGCGAGGTTGCCCGTGGGGGCGCGGCGGGCACACCCCCGGGCGCCCAGGGCGAGGGCGTCCGGGGTTTCGCGGGCGAAGGCGCCACAGGGGGCGCTGCCGGCGTGGTGCCGGGGCGTGGCGCCGTCGGTGTCGCCGCGATCAGCGCGTCCTGGCGTCGCGTCAGGTCGCGGACGACGAGGATCGAGCCGACGAGCGCGGCGATCGAGGCAAGGTCGGCGATCGCGGACAGCGTGTAGGCGAGCGTCTCGTCGTTGAAGTCCGAGGCCGTGACGAGCACGTCGTCGGCGTCCCAACCATGGACAGCGGCGGCCGCGATCGCAACCGCCACGGCGGTCAGCCACAGGAGCCACCATGCGTGGATCAGGGTTGACACCCGAAGCGAGCGCCAGGCGCTCGTCGTCACGTCGGCGGCGGGCGACGAGGCTCGCCAGATGTCGTTGGCGATCTGCTTCGGCATCACCAGATTGAGGACGGGAACGAACCAGGCGCCGATCGCCCAGCCACTGCGGAACCGCAGCTGTGCGACCGAGAGCCGCGTGAGGTTGCGATAGGCGCGGTAGAACCAGGCGATGAAGAACACCGTCGCGACCAGCACCGCGACACCGCCGATCACCTCCGTCACCTCGACGAGATCCTGCGCATTCTGGAAGTCGCCCACCGATGCCGATCCGTCGGATAGCCCATCCACGGTCGAGGCGTAATTGAGGCTCACGATCGCGTCGAAGAGGGTCGCGGGCACGGCGAGGGCGAGCGCGGCGATCGCCACGCGCCCGAGCCAATGCAGGCGGACGGGCGGCTCGATCCAGGCAGCGAGGTGGCCCCCGGGCGGTGGCGGGGCGGTGGCGGTCACTGCTCGGGCACCCGCGGGTAGCGCTTCCAGACGTCGTTGAGCCCCTCCTGGACGTAGGCCGGGATCGCCAGCGCCGCGAGCGGGATCAGAAAGGCCCCGGCGTAGATCCCGACGATCACCCAGCCGTGCGTCAGGTCGGCGCCGACGATCCGCTGGGCGCGACGGATGCGACCCGTGCACCGATACCAGGAGACGATCGCCGGGACGATCAACAAGGCACCGAGCGTGGTCGCAAGTACCGACAGGCCCGGCTGGACGTTGGCGAGCTCGTCGTCGCGGTAGACGCGTCCGAAGTCACGCAGCTCGCGGTTGATCCTGAAGTACCAGAACCAGTTGTAGACCGAGAGCGTGACCGCGGTCAGCAGGATGACGATGCCGACGTCGCGGACCTTGACCCGCGCGCCGTAGACGTCGGCCTCGTACGTCGCCATCCCCGCGCCGCTCCTTCTGTCGCTGACCCTGACCGCCGCGGATCCTTCCACGGACGTGCCGCGCTCGCGTCGAGGCATTGATGCCTTTCCCGCGGGCGTGCGCCCGGGCAGTTGGAGGGTGGGCCGAGGACGCAGGGTGCCGCGTAGCGGCGGCACGCATTTTTCGCGGCAGACGAGGGCGTCTAGTGCCCGTTTGCAGGAACGTTCGTCGCCGCGAGAATCGTGTCGGCGACCAGCTGCGGGTCGTCGAACATCGGCACGTGCCCGACATCGTCGAGCACGACGAACCGTGCCCCGGGGATCATCTGCTGGGCGCGAGCGCCATAGACATCGACCGGAAAGACACGGTCCTCGCGTGACCATGCCAGGGTGATCGGGCACGGCGGCGGATCGAGAGGTGCCAACTGTGCCGTGTCTTCGAACGTGTCCTCGAGAATCGAGCAGCCGAGGACGCTGTCGGCGGAGTCGATGAAATCGGCTCTGCTCAACCGGTCCCCATGGACGGCGACATCGCTCATGACCCAGCGCCGAAGCCGGCCGGAGTAGGCCATAAGAGGCAGCCACCGACGAGAACGGCGAGTGTCGCGCATCGCCGCAGACAGTTCTTCTTTGAGCCGGTCCTGTCATCCCAGTCGTGATCCCAGGCACCCGCCGGAGAAAGTGCACACACGGTCTTCGCACGGCCACGCCGCGCCAACTCGAGCGCTACCCAACCGCCCGACGAGCTGCCGGCTAGGTGAGGCCTGTCCAGCCCCAATTCGTCGAGCACCCGCTCGCTGTCATCGACCGAGTCCTCGAAGGTCGCCGGCCTTTTTTCGGGAACCCGTCCTCCGTGCCCGAACCCCATCGGCGCAATCACGTCAAGGTGTGTGGCCAAAGGCGGGATCACGTGGCGCCACACCCGATCAGCTTGGAATAGGCCGTGCAGCAGGACCAGCGGCTCGCCATCACCTTGGCGCAACACGACGGGACACTACCGCGGGAGGGACTCCTCTACTCAGCTAGGTCGCGGTCAGAGCGAAATACTGCGCGGGCGATGTCGCAGCAGAACGTAGAGAGCGTTCGGCGTGGCTACGAGGCCTGGAACGCCGACGATCTTGACGCCTTCTTGGCCGAGCTTGATCCCGAGATCGAGGTGCATCCCGCGATCGAGCCAGCCCTTGAGGGCGGGGAAACCACCTATCGGGGCTTTGACGGTGTGCGAAGAGCCTGGGACGACTATCGCGGCGGGGCTTGGGAACGTCTCACCGTTCATGTTCACGAGATTCGCGACCTCGGCGAGTCCGTCCTGGCGCTCACTCATATCGAGCTCACCGCCCGGACGACCGGTATTGAGTTCAGCCAGGAAATCGGGCAGCTCATCACCTTCCGAGGCGGGAAGGCCATCCGTACACACGACTTCCTGAGCCATGCCGAAGCCCTCGAAGCCGCCGGGCTGTCGGAGTAGCGGTTGAGGTAGGAGCGCCAGCACCAGCGACGGACGGACCGTTCTGGCCCTCTAAGAGGCTCCTACTCAGCTAGCTCACCGCCAGAGCGAGATACTGCGCGGGCGATGTCGCACGAGAACGTCGAGCTAGCACGCAGAGCAACCGATGCTCTCAACCGGGGGGACTTGGATGCCTGGCAAGCTTTCCTCAGCCCTGGTGTCGTATGGGAGGCCCTGAGAGATGTCCCTGGGCAAAGCGAGGTGTACCACGGGCGAGCTGAGGTCCGAGGGTGGATCGAGGAACTCTTCGACCTTACGGAACGCGGTGTCCACACCGAGCTCGAGCAGATAACGGACTTGGGTGATGACAGAGTCTTCATGGCAGCCGTTCTCACCGCTCGCGGTAAGTCGAACGGCATGCCGTTTGAGCTCCACACTTGGTTGGTGGTCTGGTTTGGGGAGGGACTAGTCACAAGGCGTCAGGTCTTCTGGACGAGGGATGAGGCCCTCGAAGCCGCCGGGCTGTCGGAGTAGCGGCTGGGGCATCGGAGCGCCAGCCCGCGCTACTACTGACGGCATCCGTTCTGGACATCTAAGAACTCCTACTCGGCTGGGTCACGGCCAGAGCGAGATACGGCGCGGGCGATGTCGCAGGAGAACGTTGAGGTCGTCGCAAATTCGTGGAGACGCACTCCGGGCCTAAGAACTTGTCTTGGCCGCCCGGTCCCAGATCTCCCTGAGCCGCGACGCGAGCCGATCCGGCTCGGCTCGGTGAGGCGGGTCGAAGTGGTGCCGGCCCTCATAGACCTCGAGCGTGTAGTCGCCAAACACGCGCTTGAGGCGCTCGGCCATCTCGCCGAAGAAGCCCGGGTTGCTGAGGGCCCCGAGTGCGTAGTAGACCGGCCGATCGAATCTCTGCAGTAGCGCTGGGTCTAGCTCGTAGCGGTCAAAGGCGTCGATCAGCGCCCTGATCCCGCCCGGACGCCTCGCCATCCAGGGCGGGGGCGGACCCGCGGGTGGCGCAGGCGGCTCGGCCCCCGGCGCTAGCTGGATACGGGCGAAACGGGGCATCACCTGATCCGGCGGCAGATCCCAGAGCCGTCCGAACTCAACTCGCGCCTTCCGCTCAGCCTCGCTCTGACCCTCGTTCCCGATCCACGCCGGTTCCAGGAGCGAGAGGCTGCGAATGCGGTCGGGACCGCCTCCTGCCAGAGCGATCGAGATCGCTCCGCCGGCGGAGTAGCCGACGAGATGGAAACGTTCTAACCCCGCGGCGTCGGCCTCGCGCAATACGGCGTCGATTTCGGTCTCCAGGCCGTAGGCGGGCGGCGGCTCGTCCGCGCCGTAGATCTCGAGGTCCTTGGAACGCGCCGCAATGTCGTCACCGAGCGCCGCGATGAGGTCTCCATAGGCCAGGTCGGCGGGCAGGACGCCACCCGGGAGAAGGATCACGTCGTGTCGCATCGGTTGCCTCCGTCGGTCAACGCCGATTGGGAATTATCTCCGACAAGGCGCTACTTCGCTGCCGCTGCCGTTTCTCCAGCCGCATGAGTGCGAACGTGACCGTCCCGGCTCGGGGAAAACGGGAGCGATGTGGCCTAAATAGAGTTCCTACTTAGTTACTGCGAGGCCCAAAGTGCCGCTTTGCGTTGAAAGCGCTAAGTCAGAAGATCGAGCGAGCCTCTGATCGTGAAGTAGGCACCGACAACGCTGAAAACGAGGATCAGAATGGCGCGCTCATGGTGCAGCATCCAAGCTGATGCTCGCCCGATCGCTGCGCGGGCCGCCTCTGGGCGCCGGATGCTTGCGACGAGCGCGCAGAATGGGATCGTCAGCCAGATCGCATCGAAAACGAGCACCGCGAGGAGTCCGTCGACCAAAGGCGGGTCGCCGCGTGCGATCTCGTTCAGGCCGAGTAGATAGAGCAGCCCGGGGAGATGGGTAGCGACCCCGGCCGCGGCGGCTACGCGCAGCGTCGGGTTGCGCAGCTCTCCTCCCAGGCGTGGGTCGCCCTTCGGATGTTCGCTTCGGGTGCCGCCTCGTATCCGGCCTGTGGCGATGCCTGCGGCGAAGCCCAGCGCCGCGCCTCCGCCCGCAAGCTCGATCACCGCGTTCACCGTCGAGGACCCGGTCTCCAGTCGGACCCCGTGCAGGATCAGGACCACGATCGCGCCGGCTATCGCACTGGAGGCCAGGCCGGCGATCGTGTAAGCCGCCAGCGGCCGCGGGGGCGTCAACGACGAGAGCAGGGCATAGACCGAGGCCAGAGCGGTGGGCCGGATTGCGCAGATCACCGCCAGAGCAAGCGCATCTAGACTCACGGCTCGCGAGCCTAGCTCCGTCCGCCAGTTCGCCCCCTCCACTGGCCAGGTCTCCGACTGCACGCCGAGAGGCCTTGCCGCTTCGAAGCGGTACTCCCCGCCGCCGCTCTTGCCTGGACGCACGTTATGGACTAGACGGAGGCCCTACTCAGTCTCTGCGGCCAGAACAAGCGCCCGCGAAGCACTGGGGACGCATCCGCTGTGCGCCAGCCCTGGTGCGATGGCACTTACTCCGCGATCCGCCAGCCCGTCTCGTCGGCCTCGAGCACGATCTCACCCTCGATGTCGGTGCGCAGCACCGGCACGCCCGCCGATGCGAGCTCGCCGGTCGTCCGCGCCGTCGGGTGGCCGAAGGGGTTGGTGTCGCCGACCGAGATCAGCGCGAGCCTTGGCTCGGCCCGCTCGAGCAATGACCCGAGGCCCGCGTCCTCGCTTCCGTGGTGGGCGACCTTGAGCACGTCGATCCTGCCCGGGTCGACCGGCGCCGCCTCGGCCTCGGCATCTCCGGTGAGCAAGAGCTCGAATCCGCGCCATCGCGCCAGAGCGACGAGCGAGAGCAGGTTGGGATCGGCGCCCGGGAGCGATCCGTCGCGAAGCCGCTCGGCCGATGGCCACAGCACCTCGAGCCGCAGCCCGCCCGACCGCATCCGGGCCCCCGCGCTGACCCGGAGAGGATCGACACCCGCCGCCTCGGCCGCCGCGACTGACGCGCGCATCGCCTGCGCGAAGACGAGGCGCTCGGTCGGCAGGCGCTCGAGCACCTCCGCGACGCCGCCGTCGTGGTCGGCTTGCGGATGGGTGATCACGACCGCTGCCAGCCGCTCGACCCCGCGCGCGGCGAGCTGCTCGGCGACCACGGCTTCGGCTGGGCCCGCATCGACGAGCACCGGGTCCGCGCCGGCCGGCTCGAGCAGGATCGAGTCGCCCTGACCGACGTCGAGCACCGTTACGCGCAGTCCTGGGTTCGAGGCGCCTTCCGAATCGCCGCGGCCGGCGAGCCCGGCCCCTGCCACCGCGACCAGTGTCAGGCTCGCAAGCGCGACGATGCCCGCCGCGCGGCGGAGCCGCGGCGTGCGGCGGTGCGGCCCCTGCAGTCCGCGACGCCGACCGGCCCAGCGGAGCCCGAGCGCAGTCAGAGCGCCGAGGGCGACGTAGGCCGCGGCGAGCTCGAGCGGGCCGTCGAGGTCGATTCGCGCCTGTGCCCAATCCGGGGCGGCGAACCAGGCGGCGACCTGCGCGACGTAGGCGGCGAGCAGCCCGGCGAGCCAGGTCAGCGGCTCGACCGGGAGCCATTCGAGCTGACCCACGGCGCCGGCGAGCATCCCCAGCCACATCACCGGAGCGACCGCGGGCAGTGCGAGCAGGTTCGCCGGCACCGCGACGACCGAGAGGGCACCGAAGTGGTGCGCCATCAGCGGAGCGGTCGCCAGCGTCGCGGCGACGGTCAGCGCGAGTCCCTCGGCGAGCACTCGGCGCCCACCGGCGGCGCCCGGGGCGAGCAGGCCGGTGATCGGCGCAGTCAGCAGCAGGATCCCGACGACCGCGGCGAAGCTGAGCTGCCAGCCGACGTCGGCGCTCGCGCGGGGATCGAGGGCGAGCGTCGCGCAGGCCGCGAGCAGGAGTGCGTACCAACGCGAACGGGGCCGTCCCGCCAGCGCCGCGATCACTCCCGCGGCGCCCATCACCCCGGCGCGCTGGATCGAGGCGCCGGCCCCGGCGACCGGCACGTAGACCGCGATTACGACGAGGATCCAGGCCAACCGCGCCCGCAGGGGGACATCGAGGACCGCGAGCAGCGCGGCGGCGAGCAGCGCCAGCAGGACCACGTTCTGACCCGAGACCGCGAGCAGATGGGCGAGCCCGGAGGCCTTGAACTCGTCCACCGTGGGATCATCGATGCGGTCGTCCTGACCGAGAACGAACCCGCGCAGGAGGCTGGCGGCCGCCGGGGTCGTGCCACGTCCGAGCGCGGATTCGGCGCGGGCGCGGATCGCGTCGAGCAGCCCCGTGACGCCATCGCGGCGCCCGGGGAACCGCTCGATGCGTCGGGCGGCGAGCAGATCGCGGATCCCGAGACGCTCGAGGCGCGGTCGCTCCCAGGCCGCGGGATCGCGGATCACCCCGGTGACCTGGACCGCCGCGCCCACCGGCAGGTCGCCGACCGGCTCGGGAGCGCTGACCAGCAGGCGGCCTTCCGCGGTCTCCAGCCGCACCGTGACCTCGCCCTGCGAGCGGGTCGGAACCCCGATCACGTGGCCACGAACCGCGACCCGGCTTCCCGCCGCCAGGTCGAGCGCGCCGGCATCGATCGATCGCAGCCGAGCGTCGCCCGCCGCGAGGCCGAGGACCGAGGCGCTGAGGGCGAGGGATGCAATCCAGGCCATCGCCCTGCCACGCGCAGCAGCCGCCGGCGCGGTCACCGCCAGCACCACGGTGGCTGCGAGCGCCGCCAGCACAGGCGCCGGCCAGGGCGCCGGACGGGCGTACGGGGAGAGCGCGAGCCCGGCGGTCAGGCCGCCGAGGACCGCGAACCGCCAGGCGATCCGCAGCCCCGGCGCCATCCAGCGTCAGGGCTGGAGCCCGCCGCGCAGCGCTTCCATCGTCGCCGGCCCGATGCCGCTGATCTGGTCGAGCTCCTCGACCGAGCCGAGGCCGCCATGCTCGTCGCGGAACTCGAGTATGCCCTGAGCGGTCACCGGCCCGATCCCTTCGATCGTGTCGAGTTGCTCGACCGTCGCCGTGCCGAGGCTGATCGGCCCGTCGCCCGCGGGCGCTGCCGCGCCGGTCCCGCCCGCTGCGCCAACAGGGCCGGGGGACGTGGCCGGTACGACCACCTGCTGGCCGTCGGCGAGCTCGGCCGCGAGGTTGATTCCGTCGGGCATCGCTGCCGCGGTCGCCCCGCCGGCCCGCTGCACCGCATCCGCGACCCGTGAGTCGTCGGGCAGCCGGTAGACCCCTGGCTCGCGCACCTCGCCGGCGACGTGGACGACGACGCCGTCCTCCCCTCCGTCGACCTCGAACGAGCCGTGGGCTGCCGGATCGCCGGCGCCGCTCGCGGCCACCGCCACTCCCGCCTCGGCGGGCCCGTCCGCGGCGTCGTCGGAGCGCAGCCATCGAGCACCTACCAGCAACAGGGCGACGGCGATCGCCCCGTAGACCAGCAGCTGGGACCGGCTCAGCTCCGACACCCACCAAGCGTGCGCCTCAGCGACTCGCCAGTGGCGCGCAGCTCGTGCCGGCATGCAACCGAACGGGATACTTGTTTGGAAGATGTCGAAGGACAACATCGAGCTCGTGCGGCAGACGGTCGAGGCCTTCAACGACGGCGGGATCGCCGGCGCGCTGCGCTTCCTCGACGCCTCGGCCGTGTTCGAGGAACCCCCCGAGCAGCCGGGACCGGAGGTGGCCCGCGGGCGCGACTCCTTCGGCGAGACCTTCGCTCGCTTCGACGCAAACTGGGAGGCGCATCGGTCCGAGACGCAGGAGATCCGAGCAATCGACGACGAACGTGTGCTGAGACTCAGCCTCGAGCACTTCCGCGGTCGCGACGGGATCGAGGTGTCACAGCCCGCCGGAACCATCTTCACGGTCCGCGACCGGAAGATCGTCCGCATGCAGCCCTTCTGGGATCAGCAACGAGCGATCGAGGCCGCCGCGGCACCCGGCTAGTCCCGGCCGCACGGCGGCAAGGGACCGGTTCAAGCGATCCGGAACCCCTCCAGGCCCTCGGGCGGCTCGTCAACCGTCTCGACGCGCTCGACCGCCGCTCCGCGCGGTCCGTGCTCGCAGAACCCGACCAGCGCCTCGACCGCCTCGGGATTCCCCTCGAAGGCCGCCTCGACCGTCCCGTCGCGGTTGTTTCGCACCCATCCGGAAACGTCGCGCGAAGTAGCCATGCGCCGAATCGTGTCGCGGAAGAAGACCCCCTGGACCCGGCCGTGGACGACGACTCGCCGGCGGATCACGGCGCGGAGGGCTACTCGTCGTACTCGTCGTCGTAGCCGCTGGCCTGGGTGGCGAGGCGGCGGCTGTAGAGCTCGTCTGCGGAGACCGCCGGGGACTGCACCGAGACCAGCACCAGGGTCTCGTCGCCGTCGTTGGCGACCGCGTGGTCGGTCGCCGGCGGGATCAGGACGAGGTCGCCGACGCCGAGCCGCTGCGTGTCTCCGGTCGCCGACATCGCCCCCGTGCCACTGACGACGACGTAGACCTGCTCGGCCTCCTCGTGCGAGCGAAGCTCCTCGGAGACCCCGGCGGGAACCTCGAGCCAGTTGACCGACAGATTTCGCGATCCCAGCTCCCCCGCGTCCATGAGGAGGTGCGGGCGAAGCCCGTGTACCTCGGTCGCGACCGCATCCGACAAGCGCCTGACGAGCACGCGCGCTTTCTAGCAGACGGTCCCCCGGCATGTCCGCGCCGATGCCCGTGACGCCTCGGCGCGGGCGCCTACTTGCGCTTCGCCTTCCACTCCACCCTGTCGCTGTGACACTCGCCGCCCTCGTAGACGAGGTCGTAGAAAACGATGCCCTTCGCCCGATCGCCCTTCAACCTGCCCTTGATCAACGAGGTTGCGGTCCCGCCTCCCACCTCGGCCTCGATCGTGTCCTTGAACTTCGCGTTTTCGTCGAGGGTGGTCGAGTGGTCGGCGCCCGGCTCGCGGACCCGGTCACCGTTGGTGCAGGTGACGAGGACGTCGCTGTAGTTGAAGCTGACGATGCCGTCGTTGCTCACCTTCAGCCTCACCGGCATCTGGTCGTCCTCGACTCCGGCGCCACGGTATGTGGTCGCGAGGGCGACCGAGGCGATGCCGAGCACCGCGATCGCAGCGATCGCCAGCGTGCGGGCGCCACGCCTCATCAGCGGACGACCAGGTTGACGAGCTTGCCGGGCACGACGATCTCCTTGACCACCGCTTTGCCGTCGAGGTGCTTGCGGACGTTCTCGCTCCCGCGGGCGAGCTCGAGCAGCTCGTCCTCGGGTGTGCCCACGGCGACCTCGATCTGGTCACGCCGCTTGCCGTTCACCTGGACGATGAGCACGAACGTGTCGCGCTCGAGCAACGCCTGGTCGGCCTCAGGCCAGGGCTGCTCCCAGACCCTGTCGCCGGTCAGCGACTCGTAGACCTCGGAGCCCACGTGCGGGGCGAAGAGGAAGATCAGCGAGGCGGCGGTTGCGGTCGCAAAGCGCAGGGCCGCATCGCCGGAAGGGTCGCCATAGAGGCCGTCCTTGAGCCGGTAGGCGTCATTGACCAGCTCCATCACCGCGGCGATCGCCGTATGCAGATGAAAACCGCCGGTCACGTCGCGGGTCACCTTGTCGATCGCCCAATGCGCCTTTACGAGCAGCTCTCGAGCCTCCCCCGCTGCCTGCTGCATGCTGCCTGCTGCTTGCTCGCCCGCCGGCGCGGTCCGCACCACCACCTCCTCCGCCAGCCGCCAGAGACGGGAGAGAAAGCGCTGGACGCCCTCGACCCCCTCGTCGACCCAGTCGGCGTCACGGTCGGGCGGCCCGATGAAGCAGATGTAGGTGCGGAGAGCGTCGGCGCCGTAGCGCTCGACCAACTCGGCCGGGTTGACCGTATTGCCCTTCGACTTCGACATCTTCGCGCCGTCGCGCGTGATCATCCCCTGGGCGAAGAGGTTGATGAACGGCTCCTGGACGTCGAGGTGGCCGAGGTCGGAGAGCGCCTTGCAGAAGAAGCGGGCGTACATCAGGTGCAGGATCGCGTGTTCGATCCCGCCGATGTACTGGTCGACGGGCATCCAGTAGTCGACCGCGGGGCGCTCCCATGGGCGCTCGGAGTTGCGCGGGTCGAGGTAGCGCAGGAAATACCAGGAGGAGTCGACGAAGGTGTCCATGGTGTCGGTCTCGCGCCTCGCGACGCCGCCGCAGCGCGGGCATTCGACGTTGACCCAATCGCTGACGGCGGCGAGCGGGCTCTGGCCCTTGGGTGAGTAGTCCTCGACCTCGGGCAGGAGGACCGGAAGCTCATCGTCGGGCACCGGCACCATCCCGCAATGCTCGCAGTAGATGATCGGGATCGGGCAGCCCCAGTAGCGCTGGCGCGAGAGCAGCCAGTCGCGGAGGCGGTAGTTGACCGCGCCGTCGCCGAGCCCGCGCGCGTGCAGCGCATCGGTGATCGCGGCCTTCGCTTCAACCGAGCCCATGCCGGTGAACTCGCCACTGTCGACCAGGACCTCATCGTCGGTGTGGCCGAGGAAGGGCTCGTCCAGCTCCTCCTTCACGCCGTCGCGTGGCGCGACCACCGGCCGGATCGGCAACTCGAACGCCCGGGCGAAATCGAAGTCGCGCCGGTCGTGCGCCGGGACCGCCATCAGGGCGCCGGTCCCGTACTCCATCAGCACGTAGTCGGCGACGAACATCGGGATCTGCTCGCCGTTGACCGGGTTGGTGACGGTGCGTCCGAGCGGGACGCCGGTCTTGGCGCGCTCCTCGGACGAGCGCTCCTCGACCGTCTCCCGGATCGACTCGTCGACGTATGCCTTGACCTCGGCCTCGTGGCCGCTGCCGGCCGCGAGCCGCTCGATCTCGGGGTGCTCGGGTGCGACGACGAAGAACGTCGCCCCGAAGAGCGTGTCGGGGCGGGTGGTGAAGACGGGGAAGTCGAGTCCCAGCTCCTCGCAGCGAAAGGTCACCTCGGCGCCCTGGGAGCGGCCGATCCAGTTGCGCTGCATCGTCACCACGTGCTCGGGCCAGCGCTCGAGCAGCTCGAAGTCGGCGAGCAGGCGGTCGGCGTAGTCGGTGATCTTGAAGAACCACTGCTCCAGGTTGCGGGCCTCGACCAGCGATCCGCAGCGCTCGCAGTGGCCGTCGATCACCTGCTCGTTGGCGAGCACGGTCTGATCGACCGGGCACCACTGCACGGCCGCCTCGGCGCGGTAGGCGAGCCCGGCGTCATAGAGGCGGAGGAAGATCCACTGCGTCCAGCGGTAGTACTCGGGGTCGCAGGTCGCCAGTTCGCGGGTCCAGTCGATCGAGACCCCCCAGGAGCGGAGCTGGCGCCGGAACTCCTCGATCGAGGCCCAAGTCGCGTCGCGAGGGTGGGTACCGGTCTTGATCGCATTGTTCTCGGCCGGCAGCCCGAAGGCGTCGTAGCCCATGGGTTGGATCACCTGGAAGCCGCTCCGGCGGCGGAAGTGGGCGATCGCATCGCCGATCGAATAGGTCTTCAGGTGCCCGATATGGGGTTCGCCCGACGGGTAGGGGAGCATCGCGAGCACGTAGTTCTTCGGCTTCGTGTCGTGGAATCCGGGCTGGCCCGGGTTCGGCACCTCCCAGGTGTGCTCCGAGGCCCAGACGTCCTGCCAGCGGCGCTCGATCTGATGCGGGTCGTAACGCTCCATGCGCATCGATCTTACGAGCGCCGGACGTCACACACCGCCGCGAAGCGCGGGCGTAGACTCGATCGGCCGGGAACCCTTCCGAGGAGGTTGCTGATGGGACGCCTGATCAGACTCGACCGCAGCGGGCACACGACGCTGGCGGAGTGGACGGCGGGCGAGGGCGGCGAGGAGGCGGCGGTGGCCGCGTTCCGGGCCGAGCTCGACCGCGGGATGATCGCTTCGGTGAGCTACGCGAACGGCACCGCCGAGGTCGTCCGCGAGCTGCCGCTCGACGCCGAGCTGGTGGTCATGAGGCGGCCGATCGCCGGCGGCTGAACAGGGCCCGACGTGAGCACGCCGGATCTGACCGCGACCGAGCCGCTCGCCTCCGGGCTCGAGGAGGCCTCGCGCCTTCATTGGCGCGAGGATGCGAACGAGCGGACGCTGCGCCGCGACGGTCGGCGGTGGACGGCATGGACGGTGTGGATCGTGTTCGTCTTCTGCGCTCCCGGCGCGCTGCTGATCGCGATCGAGCCGCTCACGTTTCCGGTCGCGTTGATCTGCTTCGCTCACGCCTGGGCGATTCCCTGGATCCAGGCGCGCCGCGGTGCGCGCCAGGTGGTCCCGATCGACAGTGAGCGAAGCGTGGCGCGGGGCGGGGGCGCCGACACGCCGGCTGAGCGCGTCGCGCTCGGGCTGCTCGGCGATCTCGTCGGCCACGACGAGCGTGACCTGCTCGCCGAGACCGGGCTCGCGCTCCAGCGCGGCGCGGTCGGCGCCTGGCTGGTCGGCGAGCAGGGCGCCTTCTGCGTCCGCAGCGGGGGCAGGCGGGTGGACTGCTGGTGCGTGCGGGTGGCGGAGCAACAGCAGGCGCCTCAACACAAGGCGCCTCAACAGCGGCGCGGCTCGGCTACGCCTCACGGGCGGCGCGGCTCGATTAAGCCTCGCGAGGAGCTTCCCGCCGCCGACCGGGTCGCCCACCTGCTGCTGGCCCTGCGTGAGGACGAGCTCGGGTTCGCGAAGGTGGCGAACCTCGGGTTCTCGGGGGCGACGTGGCGGGTACGCGGGCAGCTCGAGCGGCGCTCGCGCCCGGCGCTCGAAACGGCGCGGCGGGTGGCGCGCTCGCTTTAGGCGCTACGCGGCGAGCGCCAGCGCGGACTCGAGGCGCTGCTCGCGATCGGCGATCGCTGCGGCGAGCGCCTCGAGGATCTCGATGCTGCGCTCGTCGTGCTCATCGGAGACCAGCCCCCCCGACTCGTCGAAGGCCTCGTGCGCCTTCGCCAGCGGCAGCTCGAGGTCGATCACGCGGGCGCCGGTGGAGGCGAGCACCTTGCGCAGCTCCGCCTGCGCCCAGGCGGCGCCGAAGCTGCCGGTGCTAGCGCCGATCACCGCGGCGGGCTTGTTCTGCAGCGGGGTGGTCTCGCGCGGACGTGAAGCCCAGTCGATCGCGTTCTTGAGCACGCCCGGGATCGACGAGTTGTACTCGGGCGTTGCGATCAGGATCCCGTCAGCCTCGGCGATCAGGCGGCGAAGCTCGGCCACCTCGGCGGGTGCGGGATCGACGTCGTCGTCGGCGTCGTAGGGAGGGATCGACTTGAGGCCGTTCCAGATCTCGACCTCGACCCCGGCGGGCGCCCGCTCCGCGAGGTGGCGGAGCAGGCGCGCGTTGTGGGAATCGCGGCGAACGCTGCCGGCTATGGCGAGGATCCGCATCGTGGTTACTCCTTGTTGAACTCGAGCTCGACGACGAGCCTGACGTCGTTGGCGAGCACGGGGCCACCGCTCGGCAGCTCCATCTGCCAGACCATGCCGAACGCGGTGCGGTCGATCGAGGTCTCGAGCGACAGGGAGACCTTCTCGCCTCCGCCAGGGATCTCGACGGGTCCGCGCAGGCCGCCGGTCGCCTCGACGGGCAGCGAGATACCTGCCATCGAGAGCTCGCCGGCGACCCGCAGGTCCTCGGGCGAGCCGCTGATCTCGGTCGAGCGGAAGCGGATCTCCGGGTTGCGCTCGGCGTCGAAGAAGTCCGGCGAGAGCAGGTGCGGGCGGATGTTCTCGTCGTCGACGCTGATGCCCTGGACGCTGACGCCGCCCGCGAGCTCGAGTCCATGCTCACCGGAGACGAGCTTTGCGTCGATCGGCTTGAAGCCGCCGCGGAAGACCGAGACGCCCGCGTGCTCTACCTCGAAGTTGGCGTTCGAGTGAGCCACGTCGACTGCGTAGGTGCCGGTTGGCAGCAGCTGCTCGGTGTGGGTTGCTGTGGTCATCTGAGGACTCCTTAGATGTAGGAACAATTATTGCTACTGCAATCAATCTAGCAAGATATCCTTGCAATGTCAATAGTTGTATGAGAAACTGTCTCCATGGCATCCGCATCCCGATCGACACCGGCTCCGGCACCCGCCAAGATCCCCGAGGATCAGCTCTCGACCTGGCGGGCGTTCCTGCGCGCGCACTCGACGATGCTGCGCCAGATCGCCCGTGACCTCGAGGACGCCGACCTCCCCCCGCTCACCTGGTATGACGTGCTCGCCGCGCTTCGCGACGCGCCGGGCAGGCGATTGGTCCAGGTCGAGCTCGCGGAGCGAGTGTTGCTCTCAAACAGCGGGCTGAGCCGGCTCGTGGACCGGATCGAGAGGCGGGGGCTGGTCGAGCGCACGACTTGCCCGACCGACCGGCGCTCGTTCAATGTCGAGCTCACCGATGCCGGCCAGGAGATGCTCGACCGGATGTGGCCGGTGTATGCGAAACGGATCGCGACCGACTTCCTGCCGGCCCTGGGGGGAAACTCGTGCGAGATCCGCCAGACGCTGGAGTCGATCGGCGCGCAGTGCGAGCTGGCCCGCGAGACCGAGGCTGCTGCCGAGGTCGAGGCGGCCGCCGAGTAGCTACTCGGGGAGCGCGGCGCAGAACTCGACGAACTTGCGTGTGTCGCGATAGGGCGGTCCGTGCCCGACCAGGAGCAGGCTGGGCTCGAGCGCGCCGAGGCGCTTTGCCGAGCGGCAGTTCTCGGCCGGATCGGGGGTGAAGTACCGCCGCGGCTCGCGCAGGCCGCGGATGGCGGTGAAGGGGTCGGCGGTGTTGAAGACGTCGCCGGCGATCAGAACGCGGTCCGACTCGCGCCAGAAGGCGACGTGGCCGGCGGAGTGCCCGGGGACATCGAGGACCTTGAACCCGCCGATCTCGTCGCCCTCGTGGAGCTTGCGGTCGACGGTGTGGCCGGGGCCCGTGCAGGTCTTGAAGAAGAACTGGGCCATGAAGTGGTCGGGCTGGCGCTCGCCGATCAGCGCGGGGTTCTCGGCCGCGTCGGCGTCGCGCTCGCCGACCCAGAATGGGATCCCGAGCCGCTCACAGACGTTGTGGCTGGCGCCCTGGTGGTCGGGGTGGGCGTGGGTGAGCGCGTGGGCGGAGATCGAGCGGCCCTTGACCTGGCGGAGGATGCGGCGGGTGGCATAGCGGGTCGAGGCGTCGATGAGGACGTCCTCGATCACGAAAACGTTGATCGCGTTGGGCGGAAAGCCCGATAGCTGCCAGACGCCGTCGGCGAGCCGCTTCACGCGGGCAGCGTATTGGGGCGGTGCTCGACGCGGTGCCAGGTCCTACGTCCGCACGAAGGGCAGGCGAGGCGGACACGCTTGCCGACCGATTTCGCCCGGTAGCGGACGCCGCCGATCTCCCAGTAGCTGCGCTCGTTCGCGCAATCCGGGCAGATCAGCATCCACTCGCCTGACTGGCGCTCGATCTCGGCGGCCCGCTTGGGCATCAGCCGGGTGATCAGGCGCTGAGCGCGGCTCAAGCGGCGTTCGCCCGGATCCTCCAGCTGGTCCATGGCGCGATTGTAGGTTTCGCCGGGTCGGCCGCGGTCGAGATCGACGTTTGACCCCCATGGCGGCCCCAACTGCAGTCTCGGCAAGTGCTACATGCGGTTCCGCGGAACCGCGGTGCAGGCTCAGAAGGGCCAGATCAGCGCGCCGCGGTCGTCGAAGGTGGCGCCGGGCAGCCATGCGATCTCCCAGGCGTTGCCCTCGGGGTCGGCGAAGTAGGCGGAGCGGCCGCCCCAGTCGCGGTCGACGGGCTCGGCGAGCAGGGTGGCGCCGGCGTCGCGGGCGGCGGCGAGCGCCCCGTCGACCTGCTCCTTGCGCTCGACGTTGCAGGCGAGGGTGACGCCCTTGTAGGCGCCCGGCGGGGGCGGCTCGCCGCCGCCGACCTCCTCGGCGAGCGCGGCGGCGTCGTAGAGGCCGAGGACGGCGCCGCCGAGCGGGAAGGCGGCGAAGTCGCCCTCGGGCGAGGTCGTCGACCAGCCGAGGCGCTCGTAGAAGGCACGCAGGGTGGCGACGTCGTGGGCGCCGACGCTGACGACGGAGAGGCGGGAGGGGATCATGCAGTGCGCTCCTTTGGTGGCCTGATCGGGACGACCTCGGCGGGCTCGGGCGCCGGCAGGTCGAGCTGCTCGTGGGGTGGTGAGAGGCGAGCGTACGGCTTCCCGCGCCGGGTGATCAGGAAGGACTCGCCTGCAGCGGCTCGCTCCATGTACCAACCGAACTTCTGGCGGTACTGGTGGGCGCCGAGTTCGGTGCCGGTCGAGGGAGTGGAGCTAGTCGGACTCGAACCGACGGCCTCCGCCGTGCCACGGCGGCGCTCTCCCAACTGAGCTATAGCCCCGAACTCGTACTCAGAAGCAATGTTAACGGCGCCTCGCTGGTTGTTCCGCGCCGGTGCGGTGCGCAGGTAGATGTGTCCCTGGCCGTGCAACCTGGAGATCGGGATCAGGAAACACTGGTCGAGCTCCTGGCAGTACGCGGCGACAGCGTCAACTTCGTGGCTCGCGTAGGTGCTGCGAACGTAGCCACGCCCCGGCGAGTGGTAACAGCCCCCAACCTGGACCTCGATGACGTCTTCGCGCCGGCGTGCCCATTTGCACTGAACACGGAGCAACTCACCGCCGAGGTCGAGCACGAGGTCATAGCGAAGAGCCTCAGAAAGCGGGCGCAAGACGTTGATGCCGAGCTTCATCGCCTCGAATGCGATCGCCGCTTCGGCTATTGCGCCTTTCTGATTCGTCGAGAGCACGAACACATGTTCGCATCGCGGTCGGACGGAAAAGCGGCGAATCAGCCGCCGAGCTGCTCGGCGCAGTACGCATCGCGCGACGCCCCGCGCCCGGGAACGGAATCGCCGCGATCAACGCACACCGGTCCGGCAAGCGCCACTGCCGCCGACCGGCGGTGCACCGCGGAGCGGTAGCGCTAGCCTCGCGGGATGACCGATCGCGAGCGCCGGGGCTTGATCCTCCAACACGGCCCGGATGGGCCTCCGGCGATCCTCGGAGAGTGGCTCGCCGAGCGCGAGGTCCCGCATCAGGTACACGCCACCTGGTGCGACCCGCTCCCCGCCGACCCGGAGGACCATGCCTGGATCGCCTCGCTGGGCTCCGAGCACACTCCCGGGAGCCCGGACGCGCCACCCTGGGTCGAAGCTGAGGTCGGCTTCCTGCGTCGTGCGGTCGATGCAGGGGTGCCCGTCCTCGGCCTCTGCTTCGGCGGCCAGGCGCTGGCGGCCGGCGCGGGCGGCCGGGTGGTCGCTGCCGAGCCACCGGAAATCGGCTGGCACGAGGTCGAGACCTCCGAGCCCGACCTGATCCCTGCGGGCCCATGGCTGCACTACCACTACGACCAGCTCGAGCCGCCGCAGGGCTCGCGGACGATCGCGCGCTCGCCTGCCGGCCCGGCGGCGTTCGCGCTCGATCGCAGCCTCGGGCTCCAGTTCCACCCGGAGTCGACCCCGGAGATCGCCGACGAGTGGGCGCGCCAGGACGGAGCGCGCTTGGCGACCGCCGGGGTCGACCGCGCGGCCCTATTGACGCAGGGTGAGCGCGTCGCATCAGCCGCCGCGAGCGCCGCCAGGCGGCTGTTCGACGCCTGGTGGACGAAAATGGGTACATTATCCACAGATCCCGGAGCCGCTCGATCGGCGAAGCGGTCCGGCGAGAGGAGGAGAGCGTGAGTCAAGCCGCGAAGCCCGCGGCGAAGGTCGGCGACCCGGACGTCGCCTCGCTGCGCCAGAGCATCTCGCCGGCCGTGAGCACGGCGCGGATCACCTACCCCGACCTGCACGGGATCCAGCGCGGCAAGGACGTGCCGATCTCCGAGCTCGAGCGGACGGCGCGCAGCGGCCTCGGCTTCTGCTGGGCGGTGATGGGAACCGACCTGCGCCACACCCCCGTGGTCGGCGGCGAGGAGGGCTACGTCGACATGGTCGCCCGGCCCGACCTCTCGACCCTGGTCGAGCTGCCGTGGGAGCCCGACGTCGTCAGCTGCCTCGCCGACCTCGAGCGCGACGAGCAGCCCGAGCCCACCGACCAGCGCGGCCTCGTGCGGCGCGCCGAGGCCGAGCTCGCCGAGCTCGGGTTCACCGGCAAGGTCGGCCCCGAGCTCGAGTTCTTCCTCTTGCGAGCCCGACGGCGAGGGCGGCTGGCGCCGCCACGTCGACAACCTGAGCATGGTCTACACGGTCGGCCCGCAGGCCGATCCGCAGGGCATCTTCCGCGGCCTGCTCGAGGCCTGCGCGGCGCTCGGGATCGGCGCGATCGCCGCCAACCACGAGTTCATGAACAGCCAGTACGAGATCAACCTGCGCGAGACGACGCCGCTGCGGGCCGCCGACAACGCCTTCCGCTTCAAGGCGGCGGTCAAGGACTACGCGGCGCAGCGCGGGCTGCTGGCCACGTTCATGGGCAAGCCGTTCAACGACCAGGGCGGCTCGGGCACCCACATGCACATCTCGCTCGAGCGCGAGGGGCGCAACTGCATGGACGACCCCGACGCCGAGGCCGGGATCTCGACCGAGCTGCGCCACTTCGTCGCCGGCACGCTCGAGCACGCCCCGGCGCTGATGGCGTTCCTGAACCCGACCGTGAACGCCTACCGGCGCATCCTCCCCGACAGCCTCGCCCCGATCGCCGGCAACTGGGGACTCAACAACCGGACCACGTTCGTGCGCATCCCGCCCGAGCGCGGGTCGGCCTGCCGGCTCGAGATCAGGGTCGGCGACGGCGCCGCCAACCCGCACCTGATCACGGCGGCGATCCTGTTCGCCGGGATCGACGGGCTCAAGCGCAAGCTCGATCCACCGGCACCGCTCGAGGGCGATGCCTACCACCTGCCCGAGGAGGAGCAGGGCCTGAGGCTGCCGACCTCGCTCGACGAGGCACTCGATGCCCTCGAGGCCGACGAGGTGATCCGCGAGGCGGTCGGTCCCGAGATCGTCGACACCTTCCTCGCGGTCAAGCGCTTCGAGCTCGAGCGCCACCGCCTCCACGTCTCGGACTGGGACCTGGCCGAGTACATGCACCACCTGTGAGCACCGCCGCCGAGATCGACGAGGCCGTGAGCGCGATGGCGCTCGACGACGTCGACCTCACCGACCACGCACGCTTCGCCGAGCGCGTCCCGCACGAGATGTTCGCGCTCCTGCGCCGCGAGGACCCGATCCACTGGCAGGACGAGCGCGACGGGCGCGGGCTTCTGGGCGATCACCCGCCACGACGACATCACGTCGGTGGCCAAGGACTGGCGCACGTTCTCCTCCGAGCGCGGCGGCAGCTCGCTCCAGGACCTCTCGGACGAAGAGCTCGAGGCGCGCAAGTCGATGCTCGACATGGACCCGCCGCCGCACAACGCGTTGCGCGCGATCGTCAACCGCGACTTCACCCCGCGAGCGGTGCGCGTGTTCGAGGACCGGATCCGCGAGCTCTTCGCCGCCGTCCTCGACGAGGCGCTGGAGAAGCGAGAGGTCGACTTCGTCGCCGACGTCGCCGCCGCGCTGCCGATGCGCGTGTTCGCCGAGATGCTCGGGGCGCCGGAGTCCGACCACCGCTACCTGGTCGAGCTCGGCGACCGGATGCTCGGCCAGGACGATCCCGAGTACGCCGTCGACCGCGACGAGATGGAGGCCAACCGCCACCTGCCGTTCTCGAATCCCGCGGCGCTCGACATGTTCGAGTACGGGCGCAAGCTCGCCGACGAGCGCCGCGAGTGCCCGCGCGACGACATCGTCACCAAGCTGATCGACGGCGGAGATCGACGGCTGCCCGCTGAGCCAGCGCGAGTACGACCTCTACTTCCTGCTGCTCGCCGTCGCCGGTAACGAGACCACTCGCCACTCGATCTCCCACGGCCTGCTCGCGTTGATCGAGCACCCCGACCAGCTCGCCCGCCTGCGCGCCGAGCCGGAGCTCAACGCGACCGCCGCCAGCGAGATCCTGCGCTGGGCGACCCCGGTGCACCACTTCCGCCGCACCGCCACCGCCGACGTCGAGCTGCGCGACAAGCAGATCCGCGAGGACGACAAGCTCGCCACCTGGTACATCTCCGGCAACTTCGACGAGCTCGTCTTCGAGGACCCCTACAGGTTCGACGTCGGCCGCGATCCGAACCCGCAGATGACCTTCGGCCCGGGCGGCCCACACTTCTGCACCGGCGCGCACCTGGCCAGGCTCGAGGTCGAGATCGTGTTCGAGGAGCTGGTCCGCAAGGTGAGCGAGTTCGAGCTCACCGGACCGGTGGAACGCCTGCAGTCGAACGCCTTCAACGGGATCAAGCGGATGCCGCTGCGCCTGACGCCGGCCTGAAAGCGCGATTTAGCGATTGCCGAGCTCGCGCAGGGTCTCGAGCGCGAACGGCACGTCCTCGGCGCGGGTGCGGAAGTTGACGAAGCAGACCCGCAGGCAGACGGCGCCGTCGACGACCGCCGAAGCGAGGTAGATCCTGCCGTCCTGCTGGGCGGCGGAGGCGAGCTCGCCGTTGTGGCGGTCGAGGTCGGCGACCCCCGCGCCCAGATGGCGGAAGCAGACGGTCGACAGCGTCGGCTCGCAGAGCAGCTCGAACTCCGGGTCGGCGCGAACGCGCTCGGCGAGGTCGCGCGCGCGCTCGAGTGTGACCTCGATCCAGTCGCGAAACGCGGCCGCGCCGTAGGCGCGGAAGGCGAGCCAGAGCTTCAAGGAGCGCAAGGGACGCGAGTACTCGAGCGTCAGCTCGACCGCGTTGCGGACCACGGAGTCGCGGCGGATATAGGCCTCCTCGTGTCCGAAGGTCGCCTCCAGCGCCCCCTCCTCGCGGACCAGGATCACGCTGCAGCTCTTCTGCAGCCCGAGCCACTTGTGCGCGTCGAGGGTGACCGAGTCGGCACGCTCGAGGCCGGCGAACAGCGGTGCCGCGGTTTCGGTTGCCGCCGCGGCGACCCCGTAGGCGCCGTCGACGTGCAGCCAGGCGCCGGACCGCTCGCAGACCTCGGCGAGCTCGCCGATCGGGTCGACCGCCCCGGTCAGGGTGGTGCCGCCGGTGGCGACGACGGCGATCGGGACCAGGCCTTCGGCCCGGTCGGCGGCGATCGCGCGCTCGAGCTCGGCGGCCCGCAAACGACGGCGCTCGTCGACCGGCAGTTGGCGCACGAACCGCGAGCCGATCCCTGCCGCCTCGGCGGCACGGAGGACGGAATGGTGCGCCTCGGCGGAGCAGTACACGGTTCCCTGGCGGCCGCCGAAGCCGTCGAGGCGGCAATCCGGCAGCGCGCGCTCCCGGGCCACCAACAGCCCGGTCAGGTTCGAGATCATGCCCCCGCTCGTGAATGCGCCCTCCGCGCAAGGGAAGCCGATGAACTCCGCCACCCACTCGACCGCCTGACGCTCGAGCAGGTCGGCCGCGCGCGCGGTCACCGCGAGGTTGACGTCGTAGGTCGCCGCCAGCGCCTCGGCCAGCACCCCCACCTCGAGCCCGGTCGAGCCGACGTAGCCGAGATAGAGCGGGCGCGACGGGGAGTTCGACTCGTCGAGGATCCTGGCCGCGTCGGCGAGCACCTGGCCCGGGTCCACCGCCCGCTCGGGGAGCGACTCGCCGAGGCGCTCGCGCACCTCGTCGTCGATCGCCGGCTCCTCGGGTCGCGGGCGCTCGAATGACTCCCAGGCCTCGGTGATCAGCAGCGCGAGCGCATCGAGCACCGCTTTGCGGTCCGCGAGCGCCGCGTAGCCGGCGCGCTCTCCCCCGCGTGTCGTATTGCCCACGGGTGAACCGTACCCAGCCGAGCCTCAGCCCAGCCGTACCTGCAGCGCCCGCGGGGCGCGGAACTCCCAGCCCCTGAACTCGGGCGGCTCGGCGAGCTCGATCGCGGGGTGGCAGTCGAGCAGCCGCTGCAGAGCGATCCGCTCCTGGGCGCGGGCGAATGCGTGCCCGGAGCAGAAGTGGCGGCCGAAGCCGAACGTGGCGAGGCGCTTGCGCTCGCGGTGGATGTCGAAGCGGTCGGGGTCCTCAAAGCGCCGCTCGTCTCGATTCGCCGACGAGATCACCGCCGCCACCGGCGCGTCGGCCGGCAGGCGGGCGCCGCCGAGCTCGAGCTCGCAGGTTGTCCGCCGTCCCTGGGTGCCGATCGGCGAGACCCAGCGCATGCCCTCATCGATCGCCGCCGGCAGCAGCCCGTCGAGGTCGGCGGCGACCTCGGCGAGCTGCTCCGGATGGCGCAGCAGCGCGTAGAGCACCGAGCCGGCACCGTGGCCGGGCTCCTGCATGCCGCCGAGCAGAATCACCTTGATCGTCGGCATGATCGCCTCCCGCGGGCGGCTCTCGCCCGTGGGCATGCCCGCGTGCAGCATGTGCGCGATCGTCGACTCGTCGGGCTCGCGCTCGAGTCGCTCCAATAGCGGCGCGAGCCGCGCGTCGATCTCCTCACAGGCCGCGTCGGAGTGCGCCTGCTTGGCCGGGTCGCGCTCGAAGTTGGTGGCGCCGTCGGCAAGCGCCGCGAACCAGCGGCGCAGGGTGTCGGCGTCGAGGTCGCCGACCCCGAGCACCGCTCCGAGGCTGAGCACCGACACCGGCTCGAAGTAGGCGCCCATCAGCTCGACCTCGCCGGCCGGGTCGAGCTCGGCGAGGTGCGCGTCGACGATCGGGGTCACCAGCGCGTCGATGTAGGTCTCGACCTCGTGCGGGCGGAACTTCGGATCGACCGCCTTGCGGAGCTCGCGGTGCGGCTCGCCGTCGCAGGTGAGGATCGTCGGGCTGCCGAAGCTGCGATCGATCGGCGAGCCCGGCATGTCGGCGGCGAACAGCTCGGGCTCGGATGCCACGCGGACCGCTTCATCCCACCCGGTCGCGAGCCACATCTCGACCGCCGGGACCCAGGCGACCGGCGCCTCGGACCGCAGCCGCGCGTAGACCGGGTACGGGTCGGCGTCGAGCTCGCCGACCGTGATCCGCTCGGCGAAGGTGCTCACCGCAGGCTCAGGCGCGGGCACTCATCCCGGCGCCGCGGGGGGCGGCGGCGGCGCGGGAGGCGGCGGCTGGTCGGGCGGCGGCGGTTGCGCGAGCGCCGGTTCGCCGTCCTCCTCCCCCATCTCGCCGATCCGCGCGTAGATATCGGGCCGGGTCGAGCGCAGCACGGCGCCGACGATCAGGCCGATCACCGCGCCGGCGAGCAGGATCGCAGGCAGGATGATCGAGCGATCGTCGCGGGGAGCATCGGGGATCCCCGTGATCAGCAGGTTGAAGTTCGAGAGCGCGATGATGAACACCGCGGTCAGCCCGATCCCGGCGAGCGCCGGGGAGACCCTCGAGGTCCACGTCGTCTCGCCGTGCGGGTGGCGGCTGAAGTAGCCGACGACCGCGAACGAGGCCAGCGCCAGGAGCGCGATCACGCCGAGCGCGCCGAGGTTCGTGAGCCAGGTGAACAGCTCCAGCACCGGGTCGTTGTCGGAGAGCGCGAAGATCGCGACCACCGAGGCGGCGATCAGCGTCTGCGCGATCGAGCCGACGTAGGGCGCGCCGCTGCCGCGCGTGCGGCCGAACGCGCTCGGGAGCACGCCCGCGCGCCCGAGCGCGAAGAAGTAGCGCGAGACCGCGTTGTGGAAGGAGAGCGAAGCCGCGAACAGGCTGGTGCAGAAGAGCAGGGTCGCGACGTCGGCCATTGTCGTGCTGATCTCGACATTGAGGGTGATGAACAGGATCGAGGTCGGATCCGGCGCCTTGCCGTCGGGCGTCGTGAACCCCCCCTCGACCAGCGCCGCCGGGTCGGTGGCGACGGCGGGACCGACCGCGCTCAGCAGCATCCAGGCCGAGAACGCGTAGAAGAGCGAGGTGATCCCGAGCGCGATGTAGGTCGCCCGGGCGACCGTGCGACGCGGTTCCTTGCACTCCTCGCCGTAGATCGCCGCCGACTCGAAGCCGACGAACGCCGCCATCGTGAACGCAAGCGCGGCGCCGAGACCGGCGCCGAAGGCGATGTCGGGGTTGAACGCGTCGCCGGTGATCCCGTCAGGGCCCGGATTGCCGACCACGACCAGGTCGAAGATGACGACGACGATGATCTCGAGCGTGAGGAAGATCGCGAGCACCTTCGCGTTCAGGTCGACGCGGAGCCAGCCGAGCACCCCGATCACCGCGATCGCGACGAACACCCACGTGTACCACTGCCAGTCGAGGCTCGTGTGCTGCGCCATGAAGCCGCTGAATACGGCGCCGAACAGGCCCAGGATCCCGATCTGCATCGAGTTGTAGGCGACCAGGGCCAGGAAGGCGGTTCCGACCCCCGGGATCTTGCCGATCCCCTTCGAGACGTAGGCGTAGAAGGCGCCGGCGTTGGTGATGTGATGGCTCATCGCCGCGTACCCGGTGACGAACAGGGCGAGGATCGCGCCGAGCACCAGGAAGAGCAGCGGCACCCCGGCGTTGCCGGTGACCAGGTAGGTGGTCGCGACGCCGCCGGCGATCACCGTCAACGGGGCCGAGGCCGCGACGATGAAGAAGACGATGTCGGGGACGCCGAGTGCGGTCCGGCGAAGCTTGGCCGGCTCGACGTCGCCGGCGCCGCGGTTCACGGTGGTCGCTTCCATTCGATCCTCCTCCCGCGGACGCGGGGCGTCCCCGGATCGATCCTCAATCGCCGGATGTATACATTATGTAAGCCGTCGGCGTCAACCCCTTCGGGCCGATTGCCGCTCGGGCTTCAGTCGCGCTCGAGGCCCTGAAGCGCCTCGAGCTGCTCGCGCTCGGCCTCGATCGCCTCGCGGTCGAAGCGAAAGTACGAGCGCGGCGGCAAGATCCCCCAGGCGTTCGACCCGTGCGGATCATCGGCGAAGAAGCGCGGCTCGTGGTCGGGCTCGAGCTGCTCCATGTCGCAGAAGAGCTCGACGAAGACCTCCTCCTCGACCATGCGGCAGTAGGCGAACAGGTTCTGGGCCATCGTGTGGCGCCCGGGCCCCCAGGCGATCGGCCGGCCGTGCTGGGCGAGATGATCGAGCGCGACCCGCATCTCGCCCCAGTCGGTGAGCTCGAAGGCGAGGTGATGGATGTGCGCGTAGCCCTTGTCGAGGAAGGCGATCACGTGGTGGTCGCGGTCGGCATGCATCCACACCGCTCCTTCCCCGATCCAGTCGCTGACCCCGAGCCCGAGCGCGCGCTCGTACCAATCGGCCATTCGCGGCGCGTCACCGGTCAGGTAGTTGACGTGCTGGAGGCGGCGCGGGTGAAAGCCCGGCAGCTCGTCGGTGAAGCGGGCGACCGCGGGCTTTCGATCCTCGGGGATCAGGCGCTCGACCAGAACGATCCGATTCCCGTCCGGATCGGCGACCCGGAGGCCGCCTCCGCGCCCGGGCACCTCGACCTCCTCGGGCTCTCCCCGGCCTCACCCAGCCTCGTGGCGGCGTCTTCGAGCGAGACACCGGAGCGCAGCTCGTAAGCGACATGCTCGACCCCGGGGTCGGAGTCGCTGCGACGCAACTCGAGGCAGAAGTCCTCGTAGGCGCAACGAAGCAAGGCGCCCTCGGCGTCGCCGTCGCCGCTGAGGCCGTAGAGCAGCGACCACGCGCTCGCGCGCCTCGACGGCGTCGCGGACGCGCAGTGAAGCGTGGTGCAGGCGCAGGATCATCCGGCGCTTCGAGGCGGCGGGTAGTCGGCCGTAGCACGCTCGGCCTCGTCCTCGGGCATCGCCAGGGCGACGTGCAGGGTCTGGGCGCTGACCTCGGGCGCCGCACCGACGTCCTCGAGCTCATGTTCGAGCTCGACGATCGAGTTTCGCAGCCGGCCGATGCCCTCGACCTCGACCTCGACCAGGTCTCCCGGCTCCACCGGGCGCGAGTTGGCCGGCGTCCCGGTGAGCAGCACGTCACCGGGCTCGAGCGTGATCAGTCGCGCGACGTCGGCGATCTGGTAGTCGAAGGGAAAGATCAGGTCGGTCCCGGTGTGGCCCTCCTGGACGACCTCGCCGTTGACGTAGGTGCGCAGGGTGAGGTCGGCGGGGTCGAGCTCGGCCGCTTCGACCAGCCGCGGTCCGAGCGGGCAGAAGCCGTCCTGGCCCTTGACCCGCAGCATCGAGCCGCGATCGATGTGGCGGAAGTCGTGGACGCCGAAGTCGTTCGCGATCGTGTAGCCGGCGACGTACTCGAGCGCCTCGCCGCGCGAGACGCCGTGCGCGCGGCGGCCGATCACGACCGCGATCTCACCCTCGTAGTTGAGGAAGCGACAGCCGCGCGGGCGGGCGACCGCGTCCCCGTCGCCGGCGAGCGAGCTCGGCGGCTTGAGGAAATACGACGGTGCCTCGGGCGGCGCCGCCATCCGGTACTCCTCGACCCGCGACCGATAGGAGAGATGGGTGGCGACGATCTTCGACGGCGCCAGAGGCCAGCCGACTGCGCCGCTCAAGCTGTCACCTCGGCATGCCGTCGGGCGGCTGCGACGAGGGCCTCATACAGCGCCAGCCCGCCACCGGCGAGGTTCTCCTCCGGGTGCCAGAGGACCGCGAGGCAGAAGTCGCGGTCGGGGGCCTCAGCGGCCTCGATCAGCCCGTCGGGAGAGCGCGCGGCGACGACCAGCTCCGGGGCGAGTGGGTCGACCGCCTGATGGTGGTGGGAGCGAACCGGCGCCGGGCTCTCACCGAGGATCGCTGCCAGACGGGTGCCGGGCTCGACCGCGATCGGGTGATCGACGAAGCTGCCCGGCTCGCCGAGGTGAAGGCGGTCGGGGTCGGGAAGGTGCTGATCGACGCCGCCGCCGAGGACGACATTGAGCAGCTGCATGCCTCGGCAGATCCCGAGCACGGGCAGGTCCCGGGCCAGTGCGGCTCTCGCGACCTCGGCTTCAACCCGGTCGCGCAGCGGGTCGCCGGGCTCGTTTTGAGGCGCCGGCTGCTCGCCGTAGCTGTGGGCGTTGAGGTCACGCCCGCCCGTGAGCAGAAGCCCGTCGATGCTGTCGAGCGCCAGTGCCGGAGTCTCGCGCGAAGCACTCGGCGATCGGGAAGACCACCGGCGCCCCGCCGGCGCCGGCAACGGCGTCGACGTAGTGGGTCCAGACGTAGCTCAGGTCGACGTCCCGCCAGGCCCCGAAGCTCGCCTCGCGCCGGTCGCCGACCATCCCGATCCTTGGCTCGCCGCTGCCCGAGAACATCTGAATAATGTATCCGACAGCTCATGGCCACCGAAACCGAGAACCCCGAGTTCGAGGTCCAAAGCGTCGCCGATCAGGTCTATGTGGTGCTCCGCGAGCGGATCGCCGGCGGCGAGCTCGAGCGCGGCTCGCGCCTGCATCAGGAGGACCTGGCGAGCGAGTTCGGGGTCTCGCGCACGCCGGTGCGGGAGGCGCTGCGGCGACTGGCGGCCGAGGGCCTCGTCGACCTGTTCGCCAACCGCGGTGCGCGGGTGGCGTCCGCAACGCATGAGCAGCTGCGCACGAGCTATGAGACCCGGCTCGTGGTCGAGCCGGGCGCGGCGAGGCTGGCGGCCGAGCGCCGGCTCGAGGTGCCGATCGCCCGCATGCGCGCGGCGATCCGCGACGAGGAGCGCGCCGGGCGCTCGGCGGCGAAGCTGCTGCGCGCCAACCGCGACTTTCACCTCGCGCTGGTCGAGGCCGCCGGCAACCCCGAGCTGGTGGCCGTTCATGGAGCACGTCTGGATCGGTCGGATCGGCGCGGCGCTGTACGAGGCGCGCCTCGACCCCGACGGGCTCGCCGCCGACAACGAGGCCCACAAGTCGATCGCGGCCGCGATCGAGGCCGGCGAACGCCGAGCAGGCCGAGCTGCTCGCGCGTGGCCACCTCGAGCGCGCGATGCAACTGCTCTTCGACGGAGGCTGACGCTGGTTGTCAGCCGAGCGGGGTCGACCCCTCGCGGACCTGGAGCGTCTTCAGGTCGGAGTAGAAATCGAGCGCGTAGTCGCCGCCCTCGCGGCCGATGCCGCTGATCCCGAAGCCGCCGAAGGGCGCGGTGAGGTCGCGGACGAGGAAGGCGTTGACCCAGGTCGTCCCTGCACGGACAGCGCGCCCGACTCGCTCGGCGCGCTCGCTGGAGCGGGTGCAGATGATCGCCGAGAGCCCGTAGGCGGTCGAGTTGGCGAGCTCGACCGCGGTCGCGTCGTCGGCGAAGCTCTGGAAGGTCAGTACCGGGCCGAAGACCTCGCGCTGCACGACCTCGGAGTCGTTCGATGCGCGGCTCGATCAGGGTCGGCTCGTAGAACAGCCCACCCAGCTCCGCTCGCCGACCGCCGCGCACGATCCGGTCGCCGGCGTCTCGGGCGCGCTCGACGAAGCCCTCGACCCGGGCAAGGTGCTCGGGGTGGATCAGGGGCGAGATCGTCGTCTCGGGCCGGCGCGGGTCGCCGAGCACGTGAGCGTCGACCGCCGCGTTGAAGCGCTCGAGGAAGTCGTCGGCGACCGAGCCCTCGACGAGCAGCCGGGTGCCGGCGAGACAGACCTGGCCCGAGTCGTCGTACATGCGAGCCGCCAGGGCGGCGGCATCGTCGAGGTCGGCGTCGGCAAAGACGATCAGCGGCCCCTTGCCCGCCGAGCTCGGCGGTGAACGGGACCAGGTTGCCGGCCGCGGCGATGCCGATCGCGCGGCCGGTCTCCGGCGAGCCGGTGAACGAGATCCGGCGCGCGCTCGGGTTGCCGACCAGCGCCGCCCCGGCGCTCTCGCCGATCCCCTGGACGACGTTGAAGACGCCGGGCGGTATCCCTGCCTCGGCCGTCAGGTCGGCGAGCAGCGAGCAGGACAACGGCGACCACTCGGCGGGCTTGAGGACGACGGTGCAGCCGGCGGCCAGCGCCGGCGCGGTCTTCCAGGTCGAGAGCATGAACGGTGCGTTCCAGGGTGTGATCACGACCGCCGGGCCGGAGGGCATCCGCAGCACCCGGTTGGCGGTGTTGTTCGAGCTCCAGGCCCGCTCGGTGTGCTCGGCGGCGAGCTCGGCGTAGGCGCGGTAGTTGCGCGCGCCGCGCGAGATCACGCGCGCGCGCAGCGACTCGAGCAGCATCGCCATGTCCTCGCACTCGACCGCCGCGAGGCGCTCGACGTTGCTGCTCGATCAGATCGGCGAGCCGGTCGAGGTAGGGGCGGCGCCCCTCGGGCCCGAGCCCGGCCCAGTCCGGAAAAGCCTCGGCGGCGGCGCGCAGTGCCGCCTCGGCCTCCTCGGGGCCGCCGGCGGAGACCCGCGCGAGCACCTGGCCGTCGATCGGGCTGAGGTCGTCGAAGCGCTCCGCCGAGGCGACGCGCTCGCCGCCGATGAAGTGGTCGGTGGAGACCTCGACCCCGGCGACCTCGGCGACGTTGGCGTGTCTCGGGGCCCGGTTCGCGCCGAAGAGTCTCTTTTGATCTCGCCGCGCTCACAGCTCGGTCAGGGTCTCGAGGTGGTCGACGGAGTAGCCGAGGGTGAAGCGAAAGCCCTTGCCGACCCGCGCCGGGGCGAGTGCGGCGAGCTCCTCGCCCGGGGCGTCGAATAGCTCGAGCGTGGCGCTGCCCTCCCAGATCTCGGACACGCAGCGGTCAAAGGCGCTCGAGCGGACGAGCTCGTGCACCGCCGGCTCGGAGTGGCGCTCGCGCTCGAGCCGGGGGAAGTGGCGGACGTTGACGATCGGCGGGTCGTTGTGCGTGGAGCCCGTCTCGCTGCGGCGCTCGAGGGTGACGGTGCCCTGCGCGAGCCGGCGCTCGTAGGCGGCGCAGGTCCCGCCGAAGGTCGAGCCCGCCCCGACGCCCGGGTCGGCCGCGGTCTCGAGCCCGAAGCTGCGTGTGATCCAGACCGAGCCGAGCTTCTTCGGAAAGCCCTGGATCCAGCCTCGCGCCAGGGCGAAGTCGCGATCGACCCAGATGTAGGGGCAATAGGCCACCTCCTCGCCCTCATAGAGCGCGTTGACGGTGACGAAGAACTCCTTGTACTGGGAGCGCGACGGGTCGATCAGCTCCTCGGCATCCGCGCCGCAGGATTGCCAGTCGATGAACATCGCAGCCGCGCGGCCGCCGTCGGGATGCGGCTCGAGCGGCGCCGGGAGCACCGCGGCTGCCGCCGCCGGGCTCCGCCCAGTACTCGATCACGAGCAGATCGCCGACGTAGCTCCACGGCGGCGCGCCAACCAGGCTCGCACGGCCCTCGGGCGAGCGCGGCGATGAATACCCCTTCAGCATCTCTGAATAATGTATCCGACAGGCTCAGCGCCCATCGACGCAGGCGCGGCCGATCGAGCCGCTCAGCGATGCACGGCGGCGAGCAGCGCCGCATACGAGCGCACCAGCAGCGCCCGCTCGGTGGCGAGCAGGGGGTCGTCGGGCCCTGCTCCCGCGTCTACCCAGCGGTCCGAGACATCCATCGCCTCGGTCCTCAGCTCCGCGGCCCGGCGCACCTGGTCGGGCTCGGCGTCGTAGCAGTAGGCGTAGAGGTCGCGAATCGCGAGCACCAGCTCCTCCGATCGCTCCCCGCCGCGGTGCTGGTTCTCGCGATGCGCCCGCCACCACTCAACCTCCAGCTCCGCTGCGCGCGCCGGGTCGAACGTGACCAGGTCGCTCGCCGCAAGCAGGCGGTAGAACCGCGTCATCAGCGCGCGGGCGGCCTCCGGGTCGTTATCGGGAAACGGCGCCCAGACCTGATTCGCGCGCAGCACCAGCCATGCCCCCCGCACCGTGCGCGGCCAGCTCATCCCGAACGCCGCCCGCACCATGCCGACCGAGGCGGCCAGGAATGCCACCCACTTGCGGCGGTAGTAGGTCTCCCACGCCCTGCACTCGAGCGCCCCGACACGGCGCGGGTCGAACGAGCGCATCGGGCTGCGCCCGGCCGGCGGGCGCCCGCTCATGGGTACTAGGCCGCTTCGGCGGCCTCGGTGTCGACGTCGAGCACCAGCCGGTCGAAGCGCCGATCGCGAACCGTGAACTCGAACGGCGTCCGCTGCTCGAGCTCGCGCAGCAGCTCGACCGGCTCGGCCAGCTTCATCTCCAAGGTCGCTCGGCCACGGGCGAAGCGCTTGACCGAGATCTCCGAGGTGGCCGCGATCGCGCCGGCCGCGTCTTCGAACCCGACCAGTTGCGAGAAGTCCCCGAGCGGGCCGACCTCGACCTCGACCAGCCCTTCGAACAGGTCGGCGGCCGAGCACAGCACCTGCGCGCCCGGGGCTGCCTCGAGCTCCTCCGGCTCGGCATCGGCCTCGGCGATGCGCGCGATCGCCTCATGAAGCGAGTCGAGCAGCCGGTCGCGCGCTTCGGCCGGGCGCCGGCTCAGCTCGGTGATCCGCTCGCTGAGCTCGGCCGCGTCGCGCAGCGCACGCAGCCTCATCCGCGTTGCCTGGCCACGGGCCTGGCGCCGCACGCCTTCGAGCTCCTCGGAGAGCGCCATCAGCACCTGCATCCCGCGACTGTCCTCCTGATGAAGGCGCTCGAGCTCAGCCCGCACGTGTTCGAGCTCGCGCTCACGCCCCACCACCCGGTCCGAAAGCGAGTCGCAGACGACCTCGAGCTGCGCGATGCGCGTCCGGCACAGGGCGAGCTCCGCCGCGCTCTCGGCCAGCGCTGCGGTCGCCTGGGCGAGCGCCGAGTCACGCGTCGCCAGCGCGGCATCCACATCGCCCGGCCTGTAGCCGAACAGCGACCTCTTGAAAGTGCCCGTCGCTATGCAGAGAACGCTAGGACGGGCGTCGGACGGAGAGCCGGATCAGTCGAGGGTGTGTGCGAGCGCAGGTCACAAACCCCGGCCGCAACCGTGCCTCGACGTCGAGACCGAGGTTGTTGTCGTCATAGAGCACTAACCCGCCGTCAGAGCTTGGCGAGGCATTGAGGCCGAGGTTGGCGACCTCGAGGCCGACCAAGAGCGCCGGCGCCAAGCCCAACTCCCTCCCTTACTGCAAGCCGACCAGGCCTCGCACCCCGCCTCGGCACCGAGCGGAACGCCACCAGGCCCCGCGCCCGCCCAGGCCCGAGCGAAACGCCACCAGCCGCGCCACTCCCCCAGCGCGCGCTCGAGCCGCAGCCGCCGGATCAGTCGGTCGCGCGCCCTTCGACCCCGAGCTCCAGCCGCTCAGCCTCGCCCCAGAGCCGCTCGAGCCGGTACCGGTCGCGCATCTCGGGCACCATCACGTGCAGGACGCAGTCGAGGTAGTCGACCAGGACCCAGCGCGACTCACCGAGGCCCTCGGTCCGCGCGGGAACCAGCTCCTCCTCGTTCTTGAGCCGCAGATGGACCTCGTCGTGGATCGCCTTCGCCTGGCGTTCGTTGCGCGCCGTCGCGATCACCAGGTAGTCGGTGTAGCCGACCAGCTCGCGCACGTAGAGGGCGACGATGTCCTCGCCCTTCTTGTCATCGACGATCGCCGCCACCCGGCGCGCCAGCGCCGCCGACGCCCCCGGCTCGTCCGCACGCCGCTCGGCCACCGCCCCCTGCCGCCCGGATTTCACGCTCACGCGCGCACCTCCGCGCGATAGAGGCCCCGCTCGGCGATCAACTCGGCGACCGCGTCCGGCACCAGGTAGCGGATCGGACGGCCCTCCGCGATCCGGCGCCGGATCCGGGTCGACGAGACGCCGATCTCGGGCATCCGGATCAGCTCCGCGCGATCGCTCGCACCGAGCCGCTCGAGCGCCGCCTCGCCCTCGTCGAGCTGTGTCCCGGGCCGCCCCGCGATCCCGAGCCGGGCCAGCTCAAGCACGCGCCGCGGGTCGCGCCAATCCTCGAGATGTGCGGCGACGTCGGCTCCCAGGAGGAAGAAGAGCTCGTCTTCGGGCCGCAAGTCGCGCAACTCCTCCAATGTACGGAAGGTGTAGGACGGGCCCTCGCGCCGCACCTCGAGCTCGCTCACCTCGAGCAGCTCGTCGCCGACGGCGGCGAGCCGCGCCATCTCCAGGCGCACCTCCGCGCCGGGCTCGGGATCGATCCGCTTGTGCGGCGCGTTGCCGGTCGGCATCAGCAGCACCCGGTCGAGGCCGAGCTGCGAAGCGGCCTCCTGGGCCAGCACGAGGTGACCGATGTGGGGCGGGTTGAACGCGCCGCCGAGGACTCCGAGGGCCGCGACCGCTCTACCCCCGCACCTGGCCGTCGCCGCGAACGACGTACTTGGTCGTCGTCAGCTCGCGCAGCCCGATCGGCCCGCGCGCGTGAAGCTTCTGGGTCGAGTTGCCGATCTCGGCGCCCATGCCGAAGACGTACCCGTCGGTGAACCGGGTCGAGGCGTTGACATAGACGACCGCCGCGTCGACGCTCTCGGTGAACTGCGCCGCCGCCTCGTCCGAGCCGGTGACGATCGCCTCCGAGTGCCCGGTGCCGTGGCCGTTGACGTGCTCGATCGCCTCCGCGAGCGAGTCGACCACGCCGACCGCCATCTTCATCCCCAGGTACTCGGTGTCCCAATCCGCCTCGGTCGCCGCGCCGACCGCCACCCCGCCGGCCGCGGCCTGCGCCCGTCCGTCGCCGACCAGCTCGACGCCGGCGGCATCGAGGTCACCGAGGATGCCCGGGAGGAACTCACCCGCGATCTCGGCGCTGACGAGCAGCGTCTCGGCCGCGTTGCAGACGCCCGGCCGATCGACCTTCGCGTTGAGGGCGATCCGCCGCGCCATCTCGAGCTCGGCGTCGGCGTGGATGTAGACGTGGCAGTTGCCGGCCGCGGCGTACATCACCGGCACCGTCGCCGCCGCCTTCAGCGCCTCCTTCAGCCCCTCGCCGCCGCGCGGGATCACCAGGTCGACCAACCCCTCGGCCGTGGCGAGCTGCTCGAGCTCGGCACGGTCGCCGGCGAGCAGCTCGACGGCGCCCTCCGGCAGACCCGCCTCGACCACGGCCTCGCGCACCAGCGCCGCCAGCGCGGCGTTCGACCGCTCCGCGTAGCTCGAGCCGCGGAGCACGATCGCGTTGCCGCTCTTCAGCGTCAGTGCGGCGCAGTCGACGGTCACGTTCGGGCGCGCCTCGTAGATCACCGCGACGACCCCGAGCGGCACACGCACCTTGCGCAGGTCGAGCCCGCTATCGATCGTCCTGTGCTCGAGCTCCTCGCCGACCGGATCGGGCAGGCGCACGATCTCGCGGACCCCGTCGGCCATCGCCGCCACCCGCCCGGCTGTCAGCGTCAGCCGGTCGCGAAGCGCATCGCTCAATCCCGCCGCCCGCTCGTCGGCGAGATCGGCGGCGTTCGCGTCGAGGACCTCGTCGACACGCTCCCCGAGCAGCTCCGCGAGCCGCTCGAGCGCCCGGTCCTTCGTCCGCGTGTCGGCGGTCGCGAGCGCGAGCGACGCGCGCTTCGCGCTCTCGCAGGCTTCGATCACGGTTCGGGTGGCGATCGCCATCTTCCGCAAAGGGTAGCGGCGCTTCGGGGCACTCCTGCGCCCGGCGCCCCACGCCGGCGCCCGCCCTAACGCGAGCCTGCGCGGGCGACCATCCGGGCCGCCTTCGCCCGCAGGTAGGGCCCGTAGAGGATCTCGGGGTGAGCCCGGTAGCCGAAGCTCGAGACCGAGGCGAGCTGGCCCGCACCGGTGATCCAGCCACCGCCGCTGGCGCCGGCCGTCATGTCACAGCCGATCGCGATCGGCGGCCGGCCGACCCGGAACGGCCGCGGGTCCTCGCCCGCGTAGGCCGAAGCGCAGCTCCACATCTGCTGCGCGTCACCGAGATTCCCGGGGTAGCCGAACGCGGAGTAGTTCTGGGCGCGAAGGTAGCTGGTGACCAGACCGCGGGCCCCGGCCACGTCCTCGACCAGCGCTCCGTCGCCGGCGCGCGGCCGCATCACGATCGTCGCGTAGTCGAAGTTCGCGTTCGCCTTCCGCATCCACTGCCGCGTGGTCTCCGACTCGCTCCAGGTCCAGCGCCCCAACGGCTCCGCTCCCTGGTCGTATGCGGGGATGAATGCGAGACGCTTGGCGAACCGATTCTCGAACGGGTCAAAGACGCAGTGACCGGCGGTGAACACGACACTGCGATTGGCCGCGCTGACGACGGTCGCCGAGCACTCGAACGGCCCGAACTCGCGCAGGCGGCCGAGCAGCTTGCCGTTGGTCGGATTCGGAAACACCGTCGGGTCGGCAACCGGGGCGCTGGTGAATGGCACCGGGTGGTTGCGCGATGGCCGCAGCCGCGGCGCAATGCCCCCGCGATCGAGCGCCAACGGGCGCGCGCTCGCGATGCGCTGCGGCGTCCAGTACCGCGCCGTGGCCGCGCCCGAGGCCGTCGCGCGAGCGTCGGTGTGGACCCCGGCGGCGGCGCCGGCCGGCGCCCCGAGCAGCACGCCGAGGCCGAGCATCGCAACCGTGGCGGTGACGCCCCGCGCCGCGCTCACGCGAGCACGAAGTGGTCGCGGTGGATCGCCTCCTCGGAGGCGTTCGGGAGCAGCTCGATGATCTCTGCCGACCTCTTTCCCCTGACCCGGGCGAGCTCGGCGGCGGAGTAGTTGACGATCCCCTTGCCGACCAGGGCGTCATCGCAGACGACCTCGACCGCGTCGCCCGCGGCGAACTCGCCCTCGACATCGGTGACTCCGACCGCGAGCAGGCTCGAGCCGCGCTCGCGAAGCACCCGCGCGGCGCCCTCGTCGACGATCACGCGCCCCTGAGCCGGCTTCGCGTACCGGAGCCAGAGCTTGAACGAGGGTGTGCGCTCGGGATGCGCGGCGAAGCGGGTGCCGACGGTTTCGCCGTGCGCCGCCGCGAGCAGCGTCCCGGGCTCGGTGCCGTCGCAGATCGTCGCCGGAATCCCGGCCGCGCTCGCCATCTCGGCCGAGGCGACCTTGCTGCGCATGCCGCCCGAGCCGAAGGGCGATGTGCGGTCGCCGATCTCGTACGCGTCGAGCTCGGCGAAGTCCTCGACCCGATCGACCAGCTCGGCCGACGGGTCGCGCCGGGGGTCGGCCGTGTGCAGCCCCCGGGTGTCTGTGAGCAGGATCAGCAGCCGAGCGCCCAGCAGCAGCGCCACCTGCGCGGAGAGGAAGTCGTTGTCGCCGAAGGTGATCTCGTCGGTGGCGGTGGTGTCGTTCTCGTTGACCACCGGCACCGTCCTCCATTCGAGCAGCCGGCGCAGCGCCTGGCGAGCGTTCACGTACTGCATCCGGAAGGAGAGGTCGAACGAGGTCAGCAGCACCTGGGCGGCATGCACCTGGCGCTCGGCCAGTCGCGACTCGTAGGCGCGAAACAGCGTCCCCTGACCAACGGCGGACGCGGCCTGGAGCTCGTCGATCGTCGACGGGCGCTGCGGGAGCTCCATCACTCGCACGCCGAGTGCGATCGCACCCGAGGTCACCATCGCCACGTCCTCGCCACCGTGATGAAGCTCGCCGACCTGCGCGCAGACGCTGTCGAGCACGTCCGCGCGCACCTGTCCGCGGTCATCGGCGACGATCGAAGATCCGAGCTTGACCACAACTGTCATCGCGCCCAGTCTAGGAACCGACGGGGCGCCCCACGTGCGGATAGGTTTTCAGCCGTCAGCGCCGCCCCGGCAATCGTCGTCCGCGACCTCCACGTTCGTCGGGGCGGCAAGCTCGTGCTCCCGGGCGTCTCGATCGAGATCGCCGGCGGGGCGATCACCGGGCTGCTCGGGCCGAGCGGCACCGGCAAGACGACGCTGATCCGGGCCATCGTCGGCGTCCAGGTGATCGAGTCGGGTGAGGTCACGGTGCTCGGCGAATCCGCCGGGGCGGCGGGTCTGCGCGCCCGGGTCGGCTACGTGACCCAGGCGCCCTCGGTGTACGGGGATTCACCGTGCGCGAGAACCTCGACTACTTCGCCCGCATCGTCGCCGCACCCGCGAGCCGCATCGACGAGGTGATCGAGACGGTCGGGCTGGCGGAGTACGCCGACCGCCAGACGGTCAACCTCTCCGGCGGCCAGCGTGCGCGTGTCGCTCGGCTCGGCCTTGCTCGGAGAACCCGAGGTGCTCGTCCTCGACGAGCCCACCGTCGGCCTCGACCCGGTGCTCCGGGCCGAGCTCTGGAGCGAGTTCGAGGGCCTCGCCGCTCGCGGCACCATCCTCGTCGTCTCGAGCCACGTGATGGACGAGGCGATGAACTGCCAGCACGTGTTGCTGATGCGAGAGGGCGACATCCTCGCAGCCTCCTCGCCGCGCGAACTGCTCGAGCGAACCGGCGCCGAGGACGTGGAGTCGGCGTTCCTGAAGCTGATCGAGGAAGGCGCGAGCGGATGAGCGCCCGGGTCACGCGCGCGACCGCGACGCGCGTGCTGCAGCAGCTTCGCGCCGACCCCCGCACGGTGGCGATGATCGTCGTCGTCCCCTCGGCCCTGATCGCCCTTCTCAAGGGAGTGCTCGAAGGCTCGCCGGGCTCGTTCGAATCGCTCGGCGGGCCGATGGTCGGCCTCTTCCCGCTGATCCTGATGTTCCTGATCACCTCGATCACGATGCTGCGCGAGCGCACCACCGGGACGCTCGAGCGGCTGATGACGCTGCCGCTGGCGAAGCTCGACCTGCTGGCGGGCTATGGGATCGCCTTTGCGCTGGTCGCAGCCGTACAGGCGATCGTCACCTCGATCGTCGCCTTCGCCGTGCTCGGCGTCGACGCCGCCGGCTCGACCCTCGCCGTGATCCTGCTCGCGATCGCCAACGCCCTGCTCGGGATGGCTTTGGGGCTGCTCGCCAGCGCCTTCGCCCGGACCGAGTTCCAGGTGGTCCAGTTCATGCCCGCCTTCATCCTGCCGCAGCTCCTGCTCTGCGGGCTGTTCGCGCCACGCGACGAGATGTCGCCCGTGCTCGAGGCGGTCTCGTACGCGCTGCCGATGTCGTACGCGTTCGACGCCCTGCAGAGGGTCACGGTCGACGGCTCGCTAGGCAGCGAGGGAGTCGCCGACGTGATCGTCACCGTCGGCGCGATCGCCCTCTCGCTCGTCCTCGCCGCTGCGACCCTGCGCCGCCGTACGCCCTAGACCGCCGCGGGTCACCCCGGGTCGAGCTCGAACTCCTCGTCGCCGATCCGGACCTCGTCGCCGGGCTCGAAGCCGGCGCGCTCGAGCGCCGCGATCACGCCGATCTCGCGCAGCCGCTGCTCGAGGTAGGCCAGCGCGTCGAGGTTGGAGAGGTCGTGGCGCGAGACCAGCATCTCGACCCCGCGGCCGGTGACGCGAAAGCCCTCGCCCTCGCGCTCGATGTCGAATCCGCCGTCGCCCTCGGGTCGGTAGACGATGTGCTCGGCCTCGAACTCGGGCTGCTCGATCGCGGCGGCGCTGCCGGGCACGACCCGCGCCTCCCCGGCGGGGACGGCGGCGAAGATCGCCCCCGTGAGCTCGGCGAGCCCGGCGCCCGTGGCCGAAGAGACGGCGTGCACCTCGGTTCCGAGGCGGTCGCCGAGCAGGTCGGCGAGGCGCTCGACCTCCTCGTCGGAAAGTAGGTCCCGCTTCGAGATCACCTGGATCTCCGGCAGCCGGTCGAGTCCGGCGCCGTACTCGGCGAGCTCGGTGCGAATCGTTTCGTAGTCGGCGACGGGATCGCGATCGCCGAGCGGGTCGACGGCGACCAGGTGGATCAGCACCCGGCAACGCTCGACGTGGGCCAGAAACTCGTGCCCGAGCCCGGCTCCGCCGGCGGCGCCCTCGATCAGCCCGGGGATGTCCGCGATCACGAGCTGGCGCTCGCCGTCGTCGATCGTGCCGAGCACCGGCTCGAGCGTCGTGAACGGGTACTCGGCGACCTTCGGCGCCGCGCGCGTCAGGCGGCTGAGCAGCGACGACTTTCCCGCGTTCGGGAGTCCGACCAGGCCGGCGTCGGCGAGCAGCTTCAGCCGCAGCTCGATCCAGCCCGATTCGCCCGCGAGCCCGCGTTCGGCGAAGCGCGGCGTCTGGCGGGTCGAGGTCGCAAAGCGCTTGTTGCCGTGTCCGCCGGGCCCGCCGCGCGCGACGACGGCGCGCTGGCCCGGCGCGACGAGGTCGAAGCGCTCGCCCTCGAGGCCCGCGACCTGCGTCCCGGGGGGCACCGGCACGACCGCGTGTTCGCCGCGCGCCCCGTGGCGCTGCTTGCCCTGTCCGTGGCCGCCGCGTCCACCGCGCTGGTGGGGCGAGAAGCGCAGCGCGGCGAGGTCGCGCCGTGATCCATCGGCGACCAGCACCACGTCTCCACCGTGCCCGCCGTCGCCACCGTCGGGGCCGCCGCGCGGGACGTGCGCCTCGCGCCGCAGCGATACCGATCCGTTCCCGCCGGCGCCGGCCTCGACATGAATTCTTGCCCGGTCGTGGAGCATCGAATGAACGGTAGACGTGTTAGGGGGCCAGCGAGGGGCGAGCGAATATGCTCGGCCCGCAGGGCAAACGGCTGTGGACCATGGCAGCACAGATCTGGAAGGAGTCCAGTTGAGAGAGGTAGTTCGGATCGGCGCACCGCCGCGCTGGCGGGTGCTCGTCGCAGCACTGATGGCGGCGCTGATCGCGCTCACGATGGCCGCGGCCCCCGACGCCGAGGCGAAGAAGAAGGGCGTCGCGGTCAAGGTGATGACGCGAAACCTCTTTCTCGGCGCGGACCTGAGCCCGGCGCTGGAGGCGACCACGTTCGAGGAGTTCACCACCGCCAACGGCAACATCCTCGAGGAGGTCGATCTCACCAATTTCCCGCTCCGCGCCCAGGGGCTGGCGGCGGAGATCGAGTCGAAGAAGCCCAATCTGGTCGGCCTTCAGGAGGTCGCATGGTGGCGCACCAACCCGAATCCGGGACCTCCGGCTCAGGGCGAGGGCGCGGCCTTCACCGCGACCGAGACCAGGTACGACTTCCTCCAGCTGCTGCTCGACCAGCTCAGCGCCAGGGGCATGGACTACGAGGTCGTGGTCGAGAAGACCGAGTTCGACTTCGAGGCCCCGACCGACACCGACAACGACCCGAACACGGGCCTCTTCGGCGGCGACATCCAGGGCCGCCTGACGATGCGCGACGTGATCCTCGTCAACCGGGACTCACGGGTGAAGGCGACGGTGAAGAACCCGCAGAGCGCCACCTACTCGAACATCTATACGCCCAACATCTCCGGCATCGACGTACTGGTCACGCGCGGCTGGGCCGCCACTGACGTCGCCGTCCGCAAGGGCAAAGGTGAGAACAAGGTGAAGGAGAAGTTCCGCTTCGTCAACACGCACTTCGAGGCGTTCGACGACGAGACCCAGGTCCCGAGCATCCGCGCCCAGCAGGCGATGGAGGTGCTTGCCGGGCCGGCGAGTGCCCAGCGGACGATCATGCTCGGGGATTTCAACTCCGACTCACCGGGTGTGCAGCCCGGAGACGAGCAGGCGTTCGACGCCATCCTCGCGGCCGGGTTCACCAGGCGCGCGACATCGGACCCGCTGAGCTGCTGCGTCAGCAACCTGTTCACGTCGCCGGCGACGGAGTTCGACCACCAGGTCGACCACATCGTCACCAACATGAGCGAGCAGGAGGCCAGGCTGGTCACCTCCTCGGTCACCGGCCTCGACCAGGCCAACGGGATCTACGACTCCGACCACGCGGGCGTGTTCAGCCGGATCAGGCTGAAGTAGCGGCGTTCAGGGACGGGCAACCGGCGCGGCGCCGGCCCTAGCGGCCGGCGCCGTCGGCGCCGCCGCGGATCTCGCGGAAGGCCGCGAGCGCCTGCTCGCGGGTGGCGGGGAAGTCGTCACCGGCGGCGAGCGTCCGCAGTCCGGCGATCGTTTGGTGGATCTGCTCGAGGTAGGTCGCGCAGCCGTCGCAATCGCCGAGGTGAGCCTCGGCCTCGACGCGGCGCGCCTCGGCCAGTTGGCCCTCGATCAGGTCGGTGACCAGCTCGACGAACTCGCGGCAGGTGATCTCGTTGACGGCTTCGGTGCTCATTGCTCGGCCTCTTCGAAGTGGCGCTCCAGCGCCGCCCGCACCTTCGAGCGTGCCCGGTGCAGGAGCACCCGTTGGTTCGTCTCGGTCAGATCCAGCGCATTACACGCCTCGGCCGCCGTGTAGCCCTGGATGTCGCGCAGGGTGAGGACCTCGCGCTGGCGCGGCGGCAGCTCGGCGATCGCCGCCAGCAGCGCCTCGCGGGTCGCTTCGCTGGCGAGCCGCTCGTCCGGGGAGCTCCACTCCTGCGGCGGCCGCGCCCAGGCCCCCGGGTCCTCACCGCGACGGCCCTGGAACCGGTCGGCATCGACGGCGGGCTCATCGCGCCCCTCTTCGTCGCGGCGGCCGAAGAACGAGAACGGCAGCGTGCGCTTCTCGCGCTTGCCGCGGGTGCGGGCGTTGTTGAGCAGGATCTGGAAGATCCAGGTGCGAAGCGACGAGCGGCCCTCGAACCGGTCGATGCCGCGGATGACGCCGACCCAGGTGTCCTGCACCACCTCCTCGGCGATCGCCCGGCTCGGCACGTGCGCGAGCGCAAGTCGCGTCAACGCCGGCGTCAGCTCCTCCACGAGGCCGGCAAACGCCGCCTCGTCACCCCGGCGCAACGCCTCGACAAGCGCGGCGTCGTCGCTGGTCGGGCCGTTCACGGCTCGGAGCCTAGTGGGCAAAGACGGGCGAATCCGAGGGCCTCGACGACTTGTTCTCGGTATGCGAGAACAACGCCTCAATCCGGACTCGGCAATCGCTCGGGTCGCGGCGCGTCAACACGGCGTCGTGACCGTTACACAGCTCTACACAGCCGGGATCGACAAGAGTGGGATCGCTCGGCGCGTGGCTGCCGGACGCCTATTTCGACTTCATCGTGGTCTCTATGCCGTCGGCCACGCCGGACTGAGCAGGTGGGGGCGATGGAAGGCGGCGACTTTGGCGGTCGGCGACGGGGCGGCCCTCAGCCACCGGAGCGCAGCCGAGCTCTGGGGCATGCTCGAATTGGTCGAGGGGCCCGCACATGTGAGCGTGCCGGTCGCCGGCGGGCGCGCCTCACGCAAAGGGATCCGCATCCACAGGTGCCCCTCGTTGACTGGCGCGTTGACCACTCTCCGCGCGAACATTCCGGTGACCCGCCCGACCCGCACGCTGATCGACCTGCGTCGCGTGGTATCGCCTGGCGAGCACCGTAAGGCCCTCCGTCAAGGCGAGCACCTGAGACTTCCGATCGACGATCTGTGGAGGGCTTCGGATCGAACCGCCAGTGAGCTCGAGGCAACCTTCCTGTACCTCTGTCGCAAGCGCCACCTCCCGCTTCCGGAGGTGAACGCGCCGCTCGGCCTCTACCTCGTCGACTTCCTCTGGCGGACGCAGCGGCTCGTGGTCGAGACCGACGGCTATGGCTCGCACCGTGGCTTGGCCGCGTTCGAGGACGACCGCGAACGCGACAACCGTCTCGTCGCGCTCGGTTACGAGGTATTGCGCTTCACTCACCGCATGGTCATCGACCGGCCCGACGAGGTGATGGCCTTGGTGCGCGCCCGCCTGTCCCGCTGACCGCATCTCGACGAGTTGTTCTCGGTATGCGAGAACAACTCGTCGTTGAGCAGTGCTACTCGTCGCCGACGACGGAGACGGTGCGGCCGCGGTGGCCGGATTTGAACTCGACCGTGCCCGCGCGGGTGGCGAAGATCGTGTGGTCGCGGCCGAGGCCGGCCCCTTCGCCGGCGCGGAAGCGCGTGCCGCGCTGGCGCACGATGATCTCCCCGCCGCCGACCTTCTGGCCGGCGAAGACCTTGACGCCGAGCATCTTCGGGTTCGAATCGCGGCCGTTGCGGCTCGAGCCCAGTCCCTTCTTGTGTGCCATTTCCTAGCTGTCCTTCTTAGCCTGGGTTGAAGTCTTGCGCGCCGCGGGCTTCTTCGCCGCCGGCTTGCGGGTCGTTGCAGGCTTCTTCGCCGCCGGCTTGCGGGTCGTTGCAGGCTTCTTCGCCGCCGGCTTCTTCGCCGCCGGCTTCTTGGCGGTCGCCGGCTTCTTCGGCGCAGCGGGCTTCTTCTCCACCGCCTCGGCCTCCGCCCCGGCCTGCTTCCTACTTGACTCGTCCCTCTGCGCGGCCGCCTCGGGCTTCGCGGCCGCCTTCGCCGCAGGCCTGCGTGCCAGCAGCTTGACCTCGGTGACCTCGAGCCTGGTCAGCTCGGAGCGATGTCCTGCGCGCTTGCGATAGCCCTTCTTCGCCTTGTACTTGAACACGCGGATCTTCTCGCCGCGCTCATGGCCGGTGACCGTGGCCTCGACCTTGACCTTGTCGAGCTTCTCGGCCTCGAGCACGATGTCGCCATCGGTGCGGAACATCAGCGGGCGCAGGATCACCTTCGACCCCTCGTCGGCCGTCAGCCGGTCGACGACCAGGGTCGTGCCCTTCTCGGCGCGGTACTGCTTCCCGCCGCTTTCGACTATCGCATAGGTTTCGGCCATCGATTCATCCGTCCTCGCCGGAGCCGTTTCCGCCCCCGGCACGACTACGGCGCCTGCCGCCGCGGCGGCCTCGGCGCCGTCCAGAGGGCGGTGATTCTAGCTTCTCCCCATTCGCGTCGAGCAGCGAGGCGGTCGCCGCAGAACGGGCGACGCTGTCGATCCGCACCAGGCGCCGCTCGCCGATGTGACCGCCGCCTCCACCGACGCTGACGATGTACGAGTCGACCCTCGCGATCGCGTCGTCGGCGTCGTACATGTGCGGTTCCTCGATCGTCACCAGCACCTCCTCGCCGACGCGGAACGGCAGCGCCCGCTCCTCGATCTCGGCGCGGGTGCCCCGGTCCACGACCTCGTATGTGTCGATCGCAAGCGCCTCTCCGCCCTCGAAGTGGAAGTGCTTGCCGGTCTCTGCCTCGAGCTCGGCGAGCCCGCTGCCCTCGGCGACGAGCTCGGCCGCGACGTGCGGGTTGACCCGGACCAGGAACGCCTCGGGCTCGGGCTCCTCGGCGGCGAGTACTCGGAGGCGGCGAATCACGTCGATCGCCATCGTCTCCTCGGAGGGCACCACGCCCTCGCCCTCGCAGGTCGGGCAGGTCGTCGTCAGGATCTCCCGGACCCCGTCGGTCACGTTCTGCCGCGTCATCTCGACCAGACCCAGTGGCGAGACCTCCATCACGTAGGACTTGGTCTTGTCCGCGTCCAGCGCCTTGCGCAGGGTCTTCAGCACCTGGTCGCGATTCTTGGCCTTCGCCATGTCGATGAAGTCGATGACGATGATCCCGCCGATGTCGCGAAGCCGAAGCTGGCGCACGACCTCGTCGGCCGCCTCGACGTTGACCTTCGTGATCGTGTCCTCGAGCCGCCCCCTGCCACGGCCGGTGAAGCTGCCGGTGTTGACGTCGATCACGGTCAGCGCCTCGGCGTAGTCGATCATCATGTAGCCGCCCGAGGGCAGGTCGGCGCGGCGCGAGAGCACCTGCCGGAACGCCTCCTCGACCCCCTCCGCCTCGAGCAGCGGCTGCGGCTTCTCGTAGAGCTCGACGAACTCGACCAGCTCCGGCGCCGTGCGCTGGAAAAAGCTGGTCACCCGCTGGTGCTGCTTGGTGTCGTCGATGACCGCGCTGTCGAACTCCTTGGTGAGCACGTCGCGCAGGACACGGATCGAGAGGTCTGCCTCCTGGAAGACGAGGTCGGGGGCCTTGACCTCCTTCGCCCGGCGCTCCATCACCTCGTGGAGCTTTCGCAGGTAGTCGAGGTCGCGCTCGAAGTCGGCCTTGCGCGCTCCCTGCGCCGCGGTGCGGACGATCACACCGCCTTCGCCCGTGTGCAGCTTCTGCAACAGCTTGCGCTGGCGATCACGTTCGGCGTCGGGGAGCCGTCGCGAGGCACCGACGCCGGCGCCGCTGGGCATGTAGACGAGGTAGCGGCCGGCGATCGAGAGCTGCATCGACAGGCGCGCGCCCTTGGTCTTCAGCGGGTCCTTGACGACTTGGACCAGGACCTCCTGCTTCGGCTTGATCAGCTCGTCGATCCGCCGCCCGCGGCCGTGGCCGCGCCGCGGGACCTTCTGCCCGTCGGGGAGCACGATCTCGTCGACGTGCAGGAAGCCGTTTCGCTCCAGGCCGATGTCGACGAACGCCGCCTCCATCCCGGGCAGCACGTTGTCGACCACGCCCTTGTAGATGTTGCCGACGATCGAGCGCGAGCCACGCCGTTCGACGTACAGCTCGGCGACCTTCATCGAACCATTGCGCCGCGGCTGCTCGGCTTCGCCTCCGCTGCCGCGACGGTCAGTGGCGGCACGGCCCTCCTGTTGACGACCGTCCTTTCGGGCTGTGCCCTTGCCTTCGAGTACCGCAACGCGGGTCTCACCCGCGTCAACGGAGACGAGAATTCTCTTCTTCAGTTAGATCACCTCAAAGCGGTTGGAAGCCCCGCTTCGAGGTGAGCTGCGCCTGGACGTAGATGCTCTGCAGGAGCCCGAGCGCCAGGAAGGTGACGATCACGGACGACCCGCCGGAGCTCATCAGCGGCAAGGGGATGCCGGTGATGGGCATGATTCCCAGATTCATGCCGACGTTGACGAAGACATGGAACATCAGCATCGCGGCGATTCCGCCCGCGATCATGCTGCCGTACAAGTTCTTCGAGAGAGTCATTATGCGCAGCGCCCTCCAGATGAGCAGGGCGTATAGAGAGAGTAGGAAAGCGGCTCCAACGAAGCCGAAGCGCTCGCCAACGACAGCGAAAATGAAGTCGGTGTGGCGCTCCGGAAGGAAGCCCTCTGTTGTCTGTGTAGCGTCATCGCCGCGTCCCGTCTTGCCCCCTGAGCCTACGGCGATCAGCGCCTGGTTGATCTGATAGCTGGAATCAGCCGGGTCGTCCGACGGGTGCAGGAAGGCGGTCAGGCGCTCCTGCTGGTAGTCGGCGAGCACCGGTGCGCCCACAGCGGGCGCGATCACCAGCACGACCGTCACCGCGATGGCCGCGAGTGCGCCCAGGGCGGCGAAGTGAGTCCAGCGGACCCCTGAAATGTAGAGCACCGAGAGCGTGACCACGCCGTAGACGAACGCGGTGCCGAGGTCGGGCTGCAAGAAAACGAGCGCCGCCGGGAACAGCCCGAGGGCGAGAATCCGCATCGTCCGCCGCAGCTCCGAGCTGCGGCGGGCGCGATCGAGGGCGAAGGCCGAGAGCGAGACCAAGAGCAGAACCTTGCCCAGCTCGGAGGGCTGGAAGGTGAAGAACGGGAGCTCGATCCAGCGGTGCGAGCCGCGGGTCGCCTCGGCGAAGACGAAGACGAGCAGGATCGAGGCGACCATCGCGGTGTAGATCCCCACCCGCAGCTCGCGAAAGCGCGAGTAGTCGACCCGGGCGACGGCGAGCATCAGGGCGATCCCGACGACCGCGTAGATCGACTGGCGGACGACGTAGTAGTAGGGGTTGCCGGGCACGTCCTCGCTGGTCGCAACCCCGAGCGTGTAGATGCTGAACGCGATCACCGCGAGGCCGGCGACCAGCAGCATCGGATCGAGGTTCTGGAATCCTGTGCGCTCGAGGATCGTCGCTCGCGGCTGCTCGAACGGGCGTGGGCGCGGAAACGCTTCCATCATTCGACCGCCGCGACGTCGGATTCAACGCTCTCGATCTTCGCCGAGTTGACTTGAAGCAGCTCGTTGAGGATCTCCAGCGTCGCGGGCGCGGCCGCGTCGGCGCCGAAGCCGCCGCGCTCGACCGTGGTCGCGACGACGTACTTGGGGTCGTCGTATGGGACGACCGCCACGTACCACGACTGGTCGACGCCGGGGATGTTCGTCTCGGCGGTGCCTGTCTTGCCGGCGATCTCGACCGGATAGCCGCCGAAGACCTTGTACGAGGTCCCGCCCGGCGCCATCGCGGCATCGTGGAGGCCCTCGAGGATCGTCCGCTGCCAGGTCGGGTCGATCTCGACCTGCCGCCTCGGCGCCGGCTCGATCTCCTGGATCGTCCGACCCTGGGGATCGTCGATCTCGAGCCCGACGTGCGGACGCACGATCCTGCCGCCATTGGCGATCGCCGCGTAGGCGACCGCGAGCTGCAGCGGATTTGCCAGCAGGTCGCCCTGGCCAACCGCGAAGTTGACGTTGTCGCCGATCGACCACGGGCGGTCGGTGACCTCGCCCTTGGTGATGTCGACGCGCTCACCTGATGCCGACTCCGGATCGGTGTTCTTCTCGAAGTTCTCGTTGCGCTCCTGGGGCGTGGGAACGTTCCCGGCCGCTTCGCCGGCGATGTCAAGGCCGGTCGGCTGGCCGAAGCCGAGGCGGTCGGCCCAGTCCTGGAGAGCGCCGCCGTCGCCCTGCTGCACATCGGTCCTCGCGCCCATGATGTAGAAGAAGACGTCGGAGGAGACCTGGAGCGCCCGCCGCAGGTCGACCGTGCCGTGGGCGACCCTGCCGGCGTTCTTGGAACTCGACTCCGCCGTATTCGACCGAGCCGCCGTCGTCGATCGTCTCGCCGAGCTCGAGAGCGCCGGAATCGAGCGCCGCAAGTGCGGTGATCGGCTTGAAGGTCGAGCCGGTCGGATAGGCGCCCGCCGCGGCGCGGTTGATCGCCGGGGCCGCAAGGGTGCTCAGCGGGTCGTCTGGGTCGCCGAAGATCGCCCGGGCGGTTGCCGGCGGAACGCGCGGCTGTGCGAACACCGACGGGTCATAGGTCGGGGCCGAGCCCATGCCGACGATCTCGCCGTTGTTGATCTTCATCGCGACGAACCCGGCCGGGAGTGCGAACTGTCCGATCGCCGCCTCGCCGGCAGCCTGCACCGCGGAGTCGATCGAGAGCACGAGGTCGTTGCCGGTCTGCGGCTCGCGCAGATCGAGGCGGCCGCCCGTCGGTGTCCCCGAGGCGTCGACCTGCACGCGGCTGGCCCCGTTGACGCCACGCAACAGCGAGTCGTAGGTGTACTCGACCCCCTCCTTGCCGACGTAGTCGCCGGGCTCGAGGCTCTCGTAGCGCGGGTCCTCGAGCTCCTCGGGCGAGACCTCGCGCACGTAGCCGAGCAGGTGCGCCGCCAGCGTGCTCTGCGGATAGCGGCGGACGTAGACGCGCTCGACGCTGACCCCGTCAAAGCGCGCCTGGTTCTCGCGCAGGTAGTAGACCATCGTGTATGGCACGTCACGGCGGAGCGTCGCGGGGCAGGCCGGGCAGATCTTGTCCTCGGCGCGGATCCGGCTGCGGATCTGCTCCGGCGAGAGCTTGGCGACGCCGCCCAGGCGCTCGAACAGGCGCTCGCGCCGCTCGCGGCTGCGGGGCAGCTCGGTCGGCTTGACCTGGAGCTCGAGCGCGGTCCGGTTCTGGACCAAGGGGCGGCCGTCGCGGTCGAGGATCTCGCCGCGCGGGGCCTGGACCGTGAGCTCGCGCACCTGGTTGTTCTGGGCCTCGGCGCGATAGCTGTCGCCCGAGAGAACCTGGAGGTACCAAAGGCGCAGGAAGACGATCGCGAAGATGACCAGCGCGAAGCCCCCCAGGACCGCCACCCGAAGCGCCAGCTGGGCCGGCTGCGGCGGACCCGCGCCAATCTCCACCGCGCCCGTACATCAGCGCGCCCCTCTCGTCAGCGGCCGACGGCTGCGCGGGTGGCGGCCGCGGACGCGGCGGCGCCCGTGGCCACCGGACGCCACCGTGGCGCTGTGGCGCGACGGCTTGCGCCGCCCGTGCCGGCGGCGCAGGCCGGGGATCAACAGGCGCCGCGAGGGCGCGTAGTCGATCAGCCCCGGGGCGAGGATGCGGCGCACGAGCGGGTAGACGCCGAGCGCGAGCAGCACCGCGAGCAGGCCCTGGACGACGATCTCGCGAACGACCAGCAGGCTGACGTCGACGTCGACGCCGAGCATCAGCTGCACGGCCGCGAAGCCGGCCGCGGCGAGCAGGGTGAAACCGCCGGTGAGCAGCGGCGGCACGTACCAGCTCGTGATCTCGAAGCTCTCGCGGTAGCGGCCCGCCAGATAGCCGATCGATAGCAGCACGAGCGACGAGACCCCGAGCGTCTGCAGCAGGAGCGAGTCGAGCAGCAGGCCGGCGACGAAACCGGAGACGGCGCCGACCACGCCCCCGCCGAGCAGCCCGAGCGCGACGACGACGACGGGGACGAGGTATGGGGTCGTGCCGGCGAACGAGAGGTAGGAGAAGAAGGAGACCTGCAGGATCACGGTGAGCAGCACGACCAGCCCGATCCGCACGCCGATCCGCCTGGTGACGATCATCCGGGCACCCCCGGACGGTCCTCGCCCCCGGTCAGCACCTGGACCCACTCGAGCTGGCGCAGATCCGCGAACGGGGTCACATGGACGCGCTGGAACTCCTCCTCGGCGTCCGAGTCGATGATCGTGACGCGGCCGATCGGGATCTCGGGCGGGTAGGCCGAGGAGACGACGCCGTCCGACCACCCGGCGGTGACCAGGGTGTCGTTCTCGGCGATCTCGTCCTGGTCGTCGATGAAGTCGAGCAGCAGGTCCTCGGGATCGCCGGCGACCGGGATCACGACCCCGCTGACGCCGCTCGGCAGGACTTCGGCCGAGACCGCGTTGTCGGGATCCGTGATCAGCTCGACCACGGCACTGCCGCCGGTCGCGTCCTTGACCCGGCCGACGAGGCCGTCGCCGCTGACCACGGCGTCGTTGCGCTCGACCCCGGCGCTGGTCCCCTGGTCGATGGTCACGGTCGCGAACCAGGCGGTCGGCGATTTCCCGATCACGCGTGCGGTCACCGGCTCGAAGCCGCCGAGCGCGACCGAGCCGCGGATCTCGAGCTGCTTCTCGAGCTGCTGGTTGTCCTCGACCGCGCCCTGGGACTCGGCGAGCTCGGCGCGCAGGTCGGCGACCTCGTCGCGGAGCTGCTCGTTCTCGCCGCGTGCGTCGAAGGTCTCGTCGAACCAGTTGACGAGGTCGCGGGCGGGCTTGAGCGCGCGCTCGGCCACCTCCTCGAGCGGCGAGAGCACCGTCGAGACGCCGCGTTGGAGCGTGTGCAGCGGACCGCTCTCGGCCTCCGAGAAATGGCTCGAGAGCAAGACCAGCGAGAGCACGATCAGCGCCACCAGCACCGCGCGGCGCCTGCGGACCTGTTTGCGGTACACGCCTAGGCCCCTTAGCCCATCTCAGGCGGTCGCCCCGACCCGCCGGTGGCGGTGCGAGTTGCGGTTCATCCGGTGGATCACCTCGAACTCCTCCAGCGAGCGCCCTGACCCGACCGCGACACAGGTCAGCGGCGAGTCGGTGAGCTGGCAGGGCATCTGACACTCCTCGCGCATGCGCTGGTCGGTGCCCTGGAGCAGCGCACCGCCGCCGGCGAGGGTGATCCCGCGATCCATGATGTCGCCGGCGAGCTCGGGCGGAGTGCGGTCGAGCGTGTTCTTGACCGCTGCGACGATCTGGCTCACCGGCTCCTCGACCGCAACCCTGATCTCGTCCGAGCTCAGGACGATCGTCTTTGGCAGCCCGGTGACCAGGTCGCGGCCGCGGATCTCGGTGTGGATCGTCTCCGGCAGCGGCGCCGCCGAGCCGATTTCGAGCTTGACCTCCTCCGCGGTCTGCTGGCCGATCAGCAGCTTGTGCTCGTGCTTGCAGTGGTTGACGATCGCCTCGTCCATCTCGTCGCCGCCGACCCGGATCGACTCCGAGACCACGATCCCGCCGAGCGAGATCACCGCGACCTCGCTGGTGCCGCCGCCGATGTCGAGGATCATCGAGCCGGTCGGCTCGGCGACCGGGAGCCCGGCGCCGATCGCCGCCGCCATCGGCTCCTCGATCAGGTAGGCCTGGCGGGCGCCCGCCGACAGACACGCCTCCTCGACCGCGCGCTTCTCGACCCCGGTGACACCCGAGGGAACGCAGACCACCACCCGCGGGTGGGCGAAGCGACTCTTGTGGACACGCTGGATGAAGTGCCGGAGCATCTCCTCGGTGATCTCGAAGTCGGCGATCACCCCGTCCTTGAGCGGGCGGATCGCCTGGATCGAGCCCGGCGTGCGGCCGAGCATCCGCTTCGCCTCGCCGCCGACGGCGTGCACCTCTCCGGTCGCCGAGTCGACCGCGACCACCGAGGGCTCGGAGAGCACGATGCCGCGCCCACGGACGTAGACGAGCGTGTTCGCGGTTCCGAGGTCAACCGCCATGTCGCGGCCGCCAAAGCCGGTGAGGTTGCTGAAGAAGCCCATGAAAAACGAGACCTGGCCGGCCGGAGAAGGCTCAGGTCTTGGGCCGAGTGTAGCGCTTACGGAGGAGGCCTCAAGCCGTGATTGAGGCACCTGAGAGAGCCTAAGGGTAAACCTTCGCCTTAGACTTTTTGGCTTCCGCCGCAACGTGCAGCGAGAACGCGCGGCGCGCCGCGGGTCGGGACGCCACCCCCAGCGGAACGCCTCAATCCCGCAACCAGGGCACCAGCTCGAGCAGGGTGGTCAGCGGCAGCCCGACGATGTTGGAGAAATCGCCGCTGATCGACTCGACCAGGATCGAGCCGAGCCCCTGGACCGCATAGCCGCCGGCGCGGTCGCGCCACTCGCCCGAGCGGACGTAGAGGTCGATCGTCGCGGAGTCGAGCGACTTGAAGGTGACCTCGGTGCATGCGATCCCCGAGCGCTCGACGGGAACGTCGCTGCCGATCGCCGTATCGAGGACGACGACGCCGCTGAACACCTCGTGGGTGCGGCCCGAGAGCAGCCCGAGCCGGTCGCGCGCCCCGGCCTCGTCCTCGGGCTTGCCGAGCAGACGGCCGTCGAGCGCGACGTCGGTGTCGACGCCAAGCGCCAGGTCCTGACCGCCGGCCTTCGCGCGCCCGGCATGCGCCTTGCGGCGCGCGTTCTCGATCACGACGACCTCGGGAACGCCCTCGCGGACCTCCTCGACCTCGGGCACGACGACGTCGAAGTCGATCCCGAGCCGCTCGAGGATCTCCCGGCGGCGGGGCGAGGCGGAGGCGAGAGTCAGACGGGGAGCCGTGACGGCCTCAGCCGAACCAGATCCCGATCTCGCGCTCGGCAGACTCGTCGGAGTCCGAGCCATGGACGAGGTTGAAGGTGACCTCGAGCCCGTGGTCGCCGCGGATCGAGCCGGGGGCCGCCTCGATCGGATTGGTCGCGCCGATCACCTGGCGCGCCGCTGCGACCGCCTCGTGGCCCTCGAGCACCACGGCAACCAGCGGCCCCCGGGTGATGAACGTCACCAGCTCGCCGAAGAACGGCTTCTCGGTGTGCTCCTCGTAGTGGCGGTGGGCGATCTCGTCGGTCGCCTGGAGCAGCTTGAGCTCGGTGATCCGCAGTCCCTTGCGCTCGAACCGAGCGAGCACCTCGCCGGTGAGCCCGCGCTCGAATGCGTCGGGCTTGATCAGGATCAGGGTGCGGGAGTCAGCGCTCATCGGCGCGGCAGCCTACACGCGGCGCCGCGCCGGCGAGGTGCGAGACCGGGTGAGACCGGCACCTACTCGCCGCTCTCGGGCTGGCGTGAGCTCGCGGCGCGCTGCTGCGCGGTCCGCGACCCTGAGCGGCCCGAGCGCGAGGACGGGCTGGGCTTGCGCCCGGGCTCACCATCCGCCTCGACGCGGGCGGTCGGAGCACGAGAGCCGCTCTTGGGGCGCGAGCTCGACGGACGAGGCCGCGACGTGGACGCCTCGGAACCGGTTGGCTGCTGCTCGCTCTCGGGCGCCTTGCGCGGCGGCTTGGCGCGGCGCTTCTTCTGCTCGGGCCGGCGCTCCGGCGGCGCCGCGCGGCGCACCGGCGTCTCGCAGTACGGGCAGATCGACCACCGCGGGTCGATCGGCTTCCCGCACGACTCGCACGGATCCTTGATCCGCGCGCGGCAGCTCGGGCAGCGCAGGTAGGTGCGCTCGACGGGGTGCTCGCAGTTCGGGCACGATTGCTCCTCGAGCTGGCGCACCCGCAGCGCCGATGCTCGGACCTCGAGCTCGCGCTCGCGCTTGTCGGCGAGGAACTCCGGCGGCCGCAGAATCGAGTAGATGATCGTGCCGACGAAGGGGAACAGCGACGCCGCGGTTGCGGAGCCGACCAGCACGGGGTCCTCGATCCGGCGCCGGGCGTCGAAGTAGGTCCAGGCGATCAGTGCGATCCAGAGCACGACCAGGAACAGGATGAGCAGGTTGACGACCAGGTTTAGGGCGTCGTTTGTGATGCCGAAGAGCGCGACGGTCATTGGAAATTGGGCAGTCTAGTCGGGCAAATCAGAGAAATAGGCGCCCGAACAGGTATCCCAAGCCGAAGAAAACGAGGATCACGATCGCGACAATCGCCGCTACCAGCCCCATCATGTGGAGAAGCTCTGAACGCGCGCCCCTATCCAATTGGACACAGAAGGTAGACGGAAAGGACCGTTCTTGCGGCGGCGTCCGTGCGTATGGGTGACGGCGACCATCGCGCTTGCCGTCGCCGCGTCGACCGCCGCGGCCCCGAAACCGGCGCTTGTTGACGACCCGATCTCCTACGGCGACCAGCGGCGCGATCAGATGGCCGGCTACTCGCGGCGCCACTACGGCGAAGCCGAATGGCGCCTGCGCGACCCCGACGCGATCGTCCTCCACTACACCGCCGAACCCAGCTACGCCTCCGCCTGGAACGCGTTCGACTCCAACGCGCCCAGCCTCGGCGAGCCGCCCGGCGTCTGCGCCCACTACACGGTCAAGAAGTCCGGTGCGATCGCCGAGCTGGTGCCACCGCGGATCCGCTGCCGCCACGCGATCGGCCTCAACCACCGCTCGCTCGGGATCGAGATGGTCCAGGAGGCCGGCTCCGGATCGCACTGGGCCGACCGCGAGATCCTCGCCCGAAGGCCGCAGGTCCGCTCCGCCCTGCGCCTCGTGCGCTGGCTTCAGGGCCGCTACGAGATCCCAACCGGTGACGTGATCGGACACTCGATGGCCAATGACAGCCCCTACTTCAAGGACCTGCAGGGATGGCGCAACGACCACACCGACTGGCTCAAGCGCGACGTCAAGGTCTTCCGCCACCGCCTGCGAAGGCTCGGGCCGGGTGGGACTGGTAGGGGCGGCCTTGGCGCTTTCGTTGCCCTCAGGGAAACCAAAGCGCCAATCGCTACGGGTTCGCGTACCGGAGCAGGTAGTGGGAGCCGCAGACGACCGCGGCACCCCCGAGCTCCGTAGCCCGCGCTCGCGCCAGGGCGATCGCGGCAACGGGATCGGACTCCTCCCCCACCCAGCCCAACCCGGCCTCGCGCGCGACCGCGGCCAGGTCGCTCGCCGCCAGCGCCCGCGCCCCCGGCCTTCCGGCCGTCGCCAACCGCTCCGCCGGAACCTCCGTAGCCACCAGCCCGTCGAGCACCGGCGCAAGCGCCTCGACCAACCCCCGCCGCATCCTTGTCAGCCAGCACGGCGACGCACGCGATCACCGGCCGCGCGCCCGCCACCGCCGGCAGCGCCTCGGCCAGCGCCGCGGCCCCCGCAGGGTTGTGTGCCGCATCGAGGATCAGCGGCGGCTCGCCCTCGACGACCTCCATCCGGCCACCGAGATCGAACCCGCGCGGCGACCTCCTTCGCCCGCTCGGCGTCGAGCGAGCCCAGCACTGCCTCGGCGGCCGCCAGGGCAACGGCGAAGTTGCGGCGCAGGTACGGGGCCGGGCTCGCCAGCTCCACCGCGGGCGCCAGGTCGCGAACCGTGACCAGCCGCGCGTGCCGTTCGCTTGCCGTCGCCCGCGCGAGATCCTCGACCTCGCCGGAGACCGGCCCGAGCACGAGCGTCGTGTGATCGCGCAGCACGGCCAGCTTCTCGGCGGCGATCTCGAGCTCCGTCTCGCCGAGCCACTCGGTGTGCTCGAGCCCGATCGAGGTCAGCGCCGTCACCTTCGACGGCAGCACGTTGGTCGCGTCGAGGCGCCCGCCGAGCCCGGCCTCGATCACGGCCGCCTCGATCCCCGCCGCCGCCAGGGCCACGAACGCCGCCGCGGTGTCGGCCTCGAACTGGGTCACCGACTCGCCCTCGCCGAGCGTTCGATTGACGGACTCGACCGCCTGCGCGACACGCTCGACCGCGGCACCGAAGGCTGCCGGCTCGATCTCGGCTCCGCGGAGCTGGATTCGTTCCGACCAGCGCTGGTCGTGGGGCGAGAGGTAGGTCCCGGCGCTGGTCCCGTGCGCCTCGAGCAGCGCCGCCGTCATCTCGGCGACCGACGACTTGCCGTTGGTGCCGACCACGTGCACGGACACGAAGCGATGCTGCGGCATCCCCAGCACCGAGACCAGCTTGCGAATCCGCTCGAGCCCGAACCGCATGCCGAGCGGCTCGAGCGAGGCGAGATAGGCCTCCGCCTCTTCGGCCGACCAGCTCATCAGGCGTTCTAGCCCAGCTCTTCGAGCTCAACGCGGTAGCGCTCGAGCTTCTCGCGCTCCGAGGCCACCACCTCCGGCGGCGCCTTGGCGACGAAGCCCTCGTTGCCGAGCTTGCGCTCGGCGCGATCGACCTCACCGCGCAGCCGCTCGCGCTCCGCGTCGATCCGCTCGCGGGCCTGTGCCGCGTCGATCCCGCTCGGATGCGAGCATCTCGATCGGCCCGATCGTCGCCAGGACCTCGCCCTTGGCGGCCGTCGGCTTCAACCTCGCCAGCCGGGGCACGAACTCGAGCTCCCCGTTGGTACGGGCCTCGAGAACCGCACCCGCCGGCACCCCGACGAGATCGCGCCAGCGCCGAACCTGCCGCACGTACCCGATCGCGATCTCGACCGCGAGCGCCGCCTCGCTATCGACCAGGGACGGGTCGCTCTCGGGGAACCGCGAGACCAGCAGGAGGTCGTCGCGCTCGGGCAGGTAGCTCCAGATCTCCTCGGTCACGAACGGCATCATCGGGTGCGCCGAGCCCCAGAACCGTCTCGAGGACGAAGAGCAGGTTCGCGGCCGCACCCTCGTCGCCGTCATATAGGCGCGGCTTGACGATCTCCAAGTACCAATCGCAGAACTCCGACCAGAAGAACGCATAGAAGTCGAGTGCCGCGTGGGAGAAGTCATAGGACTCGATGCTCTCGGTGAAGCCCGCGGCGGTGACCTGGAGGCGGGTGAGAATCCAACGATCCTCGATCGCGTCGGTCCTCGGCTCGGGCTCGGCGTCGGCGTTGAGCAAGATCAGCCTCGAGGCGTTCCACATCTTGTTCGCGAGATCGCGTCCCTGCTGGACGCGGTCGACCGAATAGCGCACATCCTGGGTCGACGACATAGCCAGCAGGCCGAAGCGCAGCGCGTCGGCCCCGTGGACCTCGATCTCGTCGAGCGGGTCGATCCCAGTGCCAAGCGACTTCGACATCCGGCGGCCGTCGGGGGCCTGAATCACCGGGTGGACGTAGACGTCGCGGAAGGGGACGTCGCCGGCGAACTCGATCCCCATCATCACCATCCGGGCGACCCAGAGGAAGATGATGTCCCGCGCCGTGGTCAGGAAGCTGGTCGGGTAGTAGGCGCGCAGATACGGGTCGTCGTCGGGCCAGCCGAGGGTCGCGAACGGCCACAGCGCCGAGCTGAACCAGGTGTCGAGGACGTCGCTCTCCTGGCTCAGCGCGCCGAGATCGATCCCGCGCTCGGCGGCGGCCTCGCTGGCCAGCTGCTCGGACTCGGCGACGACCTCCTCCCCCTCGGGGCCGTACCAGACCGGCAGCCGGTGGCCCCACCAGAGCTGGCGCGAGACACACCAGGGCCGGATGTTTCGCATCCACTCGAGGTAGACGCGCTTGTAGTTGTCGGGGACGATCCGGACCTCGTCGCGCTCGACGACCTCGATTGCCGGCGCCGCAAGCTCGTCCATGCGGCAGAACCACTGCAGCGAGATCAGCGGCTCGATCCGCTCGCCGGAGCGCTGCGAGAACGGGACCGAGTGGGTGTACGGCTGCTCGCCGCCCAGCCGTCCCTCATCCCGCAGTGCCGCGACCACCGCTTCGCGCGCCTCGGCGGCGGACATGCCCTCGAAGCGCTCCCCAGCCGCGGCGGTCATCCGGCCGTCCTCGCCGATCACGGTGACCTCCTCGAGCCCATGGGCGCGGCCGATCTCGAAGTCGTTGGGGTCGTGACCGGGGGTGATCTTCAGCGCTCCGGTTCCGAACTCGGGATCGAGGTGCTCGTCGGCGATGATCGGCAGCCGCCGACCGACGAGCGGCAGGACGCAGTGGGCACCGATCAGCGAGCGGTGGCGGTCGTCGTCGGGGTGGACGGCGACCGCGGTGTCGGCGAGCATCGTCTCCGGGCGCACGGTGGCCACGGTCAGCAGCTCGTCGGAGCCCTCGACCGGGTAGTCGATCGCATAGAGCGTGTCGGTGACCTCCTCGTTGACCACCTCGAGGTCGGAGATCGCGGAGTGGGTGCCGGGGTCGAAGCTGACCATGTAGTTGTCGCGGTAGATGTAGCCCTTCTCATAGAGCGCGACGAAGACCCGGTAGACGGCGCGCACGTACCCCTCGTCGAGCGTGAATCGCTCGCGTTCGTAGTCGCAGGAGGCGCCGAGCCGCTTGTACTGCTCGACGATCTGCGAGCCGTACTTGCGGCGCCATTCCCAGACCCGTTCGACGAACGCATCGCGGCCGAGGTCGTGGCGCGAGCTGCCCTCGGCGTTGAGCTCCTTCTCGACCACCATCTGGGTCCCGATTCCGGCGTGGTCGGTGCCGAGCACCCAGAGCGCGTTGCGGCCCTGCATGCGGCGCATCCGCGTGAGCGCGTCCTGGACCGTGCCGTTGAGCGCATGGCCCATGTGCAGGGCGCCGGTCACGTTCGGCGGCGGGATCGCGATCGAGAAGTTCTCCTCCGCCGTGCCCTCGGCGGGTGGGTCGAAGGCGCCGCTCGCCATCCAGGCCTCGAACACCCGCGCCTCGACCTCCGCCGGGTCCCAGCGAGTCGTCGCCTCGAGCGTCCCCTGTCGCGCCTCGTCCATCGAAGCGGCGATGTTAGTTGCCGTTACGCGGCTACCCGTGCCGCCGCTTGCGCTTCACCTTCCACTTGAAGGTCGCCGGGGTGGCGTCGGCGTTGCCGGTCGGGTCGGTGGCCCGAACCGCGAACCGATGCCGCTTGCGCCTCACCTTGCTCCTGAACGGCGAGCTGCAGGGTGCGAAGTCGCCCTTGTCGAGCTTGCACTCGAAGCTCGCAGCCGGGTCGTCCGCGCTGAACTCGAACCGCGCCCTGCGCTTGCTCGACCTCTTCTTCGGGTGCTTGCCGATCGTCGTCTCGGGCGCGATGCCGTCGAACTCGAAGGCGCCGATGTCGATCGCGGCGCCCTGCGTGCGAGCGGCGGAGTCGAGGTCGGTGGAGCCGGCGGCGTCGTCGGCCGCGCCGCCGTCGATCGTCGGCGAGCCGCGGAGCTCGTGGAAGTCGCCGGTCGCGGCGCTGGCGAAGATAGGCGCGGCGGTCTGGTTGGTGGCGCTGCCGGCCGGAGTCACCGACGCGTCGGGCCCGACGGTGGTCGCGGTGGCGTAGTTCGAGCTCGCGAGCGTGAGCGCCGCGCTCGTGCTCGGGTCGCCGTTCTCCTCCGCCTGGACATCGGCGCTCGGCCCGTTGGCGATCACGTTCTTGGCGTCGAGCGCGATATCGGCGCCGCCGCCGGCCGAGAGGCGGATCCCGAATCCCGTCGGCCCGCTGGCGATCGCGGTCACGTTGCGGATCCTCGCGGTTACTACGGGGCCGGTTCCGTTGAGGTTGAACTCGACCGCCGCGCCACTGCCCATCTGCCAGCAGACGCTGTCGCGAAGCACCGCCCCGGCGCTCGCGGGGGAACAGGCGGCGAAGCCTCCCGAGCGGACCACGACGCGCTCGACCGTCATCGGGGACTGGAAGATCTGCAGTGCGACGCCGCTGTTGGCTTTCTCGATCTCGAGATCGCTGACCAGCGACTCGTCGCCGTCCGGGCCCGACTGGACGACCGGGACCGAGGTCGAGAGCAGCCGCGGACGCGGCTGGCCCTGCTCTCCGTGGACCTTGATCGTGTCGTCGATCACCAGTGTGTTCGTGAGCGTGTAGTCGCCCGGCAGGAGCACGATCTCGTCGTTGTCGACCACGGGAGCCGCCTCGACGGCGACCTGGATGTCGCAGGGATCGGCCTGCACGCAGGGCTCGGGACCGTTTCCGTTCGGCTCGGCGAACCTGATCGCCGCCCCGGCTGCGGGCGCCGCGATCAGGCCGAGTGCGGCCGCGAGAACCGGCACGAGTCCCCTGCTCACCTGAGGAACTCTACGCCCTTGTCATCAGCGCTCGAACGCACGTCCGGTCCGCACGGCGCAGGTTGCGCTGCGACGGCCTAAGCCGACTCCTCCTGCACCTCGCCGAGCTCGTCCTCGGGCGCGTCGGGCACCGCCTGGGTGACCAGGGTCGGCTTCAGCCCCTTCTCGATCGTCTCCTTGGTGACCACGCACTTGGAGACGTCGCGGCGCGAGGGGAGCTCGAACTGGACATCCATCAGCGTCTCCTCGAGGATCGAGCGCAGGCCGCGGGCGCCGGTCTCGCGCTCGAGCGCCTTGTCGGCGATCGCGCTCAGCGAGTCCTCCTGGAAGGAGAGCTCGATGTCGTCGAACTCGAAGAAGCGCATGAACTGGCGCGTGAGCGCGTTTCGGGGCTCGGTCAGGATCGTGATCAGGTCGTCGCGGCTGAGCTGGTGGATCGCCGCCATCACCGGCAGCCGGCCGATGAACTCGGGGATCAGCCCGTACTCGATCAGGTCCTCGGGCAGCACCTGCTCGAACAGCTCGCCCGTGTCCTTCTGCGTCTTCGAGGTCACCTGGGCGCCGAAGCCGACCCCGTGGCGCCCGATCCGCCGCTCGATCACGTGGTCGAGCTGGGCGAACGAGCCGCCGCAGATGAAGAGGATGTTGGTGGTGTCGATGGTCAGGAACTCCTGGTGGGGGTGCTTGCGCCCGCCCTGCGGCGGCACCGAGGCGCTCGTCCCCTCGAGGATCTTCAGCAGCGCCTGCTGGACGCCCTCGCCGGAAACGTCGCGGGTGATCGACGGGTTGTCGGCCTTGCGCGCGATCTTGTCGATCTCGTCGATGTAGATGATCCCCGTCTCGGCCTTCTTGACATCGAAGTCGGCGGCCTGGATCAGCTTCAGGAGGATGTTCTCGACGTCCTCGCCGACGTAGCCGGCCTCGGTCAGCGCGGTCGCATCGGCGATCGCGAAGGGGACGTTGAGGATCCGCGCCAGCGTCTGTGCGAGCAGCGTCTTGCCGCAGCCGGTCGGGCCGAGCAGCATGATGTTCGACTTCTGCAGCTCGATCTCGCCGTCGGTGGCGGTCTGGGTCATCTGGACCCGCTTGTAGTGGTTGTAGACCGCGACCGAGAGCGCCCGCTTGGCGGTCTCCTGGCCGACGACGTACTCCTGGAGCACGTCGTAGATCTCGCGCGGCTTCGGCAGGCTCTCGAGCTCGAACGAGGGCGGTGCGGTGAGCTCCTCGTCGATGATCTCGTTGCAGAGATCGATGCACTCGTCGCAGATGTAGACGCCGGGTCCGGCGATCAGCTTCTTGACCTGCCGCTGCGACTTGCCGCAGAAGCTGCAGAGGAGCTGCTCGTTCGAATCGGTCGGGCGTGCCACAGCGCTGTCTCCCTTCGGCGTCTGTACGTCCGGGCCGCCGGTGGTCAGGTTACGACACCGCCGCGCCCGGTTGGTCGCGTTGTTGTTACGCGACCGCGGGCGCCGTCCCTTCCCGTGAGCGCTGGGTTTCAGCGCTAACTCAGCAACGCCTCGCCCCGGGCGCGCGCGTCCGGCACTGCGTGGTGGTCTCCTGCGGGGCGGTTTCAGGCGAGACCATCAGCCCGGCGCGCGCCTTTCGCTTTGGCAGGTTGGACGCCTCGGCGGTGGCGACGTTGGTGACGGCGTCATCGTCGGGCACCGGCTCGGCGCGAGCGGTGAGCGCATAGCTGCGGCGCTTGCCCGGGGCCAGCTGCTTCAGCCTCCAGCAGGCGCGGTCGCCGCTGACGGTCGCTCCCCGCGCCCGCAACACCGAGAGGCCCTCGGGCAGCCGGTCGCAAACCCTGAGGTCGACGGCGGCGAGCTTGCCGCGGGTGCGAGCGACGATCTCGAATCGGGCCGCGTCGCCCACAGTGAGCCGGGTGCGGCGCACAGACTTGGTCAGCTCGACATGGGCGCGGCCGCGGCGCACCCGCGTCGTCGAGACGGCGCCCGAGACCTCGGTGCCGCCGACGGTGACCATTGCGGTGTTCATGAGCTTGCCGGTCTCGAGCGGTCGCAGGATCACCTTGACGGTCTCGGCCTCGCCCGGCGCCAAGCCCCCGATCTCGCACTCGACCGAGCGTGAGCCGCGCCGGTCGCACTCCGCGTCGCCGGGGCGCACATCGACGATGCTCACCGGCGCATCGTTGGTGTCAACCAACTCGACCTCGCTGATCGGCTCGGCGCCGTTGTTTGTCAAGCCGATCGCGTAGTGGAGCTCCTCACCGAGCTTCGCCGGTGCGCCGCCGTCGGGCGGCGGGTTCTCGACCACGAGGTCGGCGAAAAATGCCGGGTCGAGCTCGGTGGCGAACGTGACGACGCCGGGGAGGTACTGGTCGAGCGTGGTCGAGAGCTCGATCGTCGCAGCGGTGTCGCCGTTGGCGAGATACCCGTCCGCGTTGGTCAGGATCGCGTCGAAGCCGAGTTGGTTGACGTAGTCGGGATCCTTGCTGGTGACGGCGACCCCGTCGATCGAGATCGTGCTGTTGAAGAAGTTGTTCGCCGGGTTCGCGGCATCGGCGAGGACGCGCCCGTTGAGCAAAGCACGGTCGCCGCTGCCACCGCGATCGCCCTCGTAGACGACGAAGCCCGCCCTCGTCCTCACCGGGCCGGTTTGAGGAGTCTCGAAACCGCTGACCGGGACTGTCAGCGACGGGTCGCCCTGCGCGACGGATTGCAGACCGTCGAACACGGTCAGGTTCCTCGGCGGCTGTGCGTCGTCGCGATATGCGACGACGAGCGCCCAGCCCGAGTAGCGGTCGAGGCCGGTCCCGGCCTGCGCGTCGGCGACGGTGTAGAGGCCGGGTCCGGCGGCCGCGACCTGCGCGGTGACGTCGACGAAGCCCTGGTATGCGGTCGTGACCGCGACGCTGTCGTCGGCGGCGCCGGCGAGCGACTGATACGAGGAGGCGCCGGGAACGGCCAACTTGACCTGTGCCCGCGCCGAGGCATTCGCAGCCGCGACGCCCCCGCCACCGGCGCTGGTTCGCCCGCCGAAGTAGAGCCCGGCGAAGATCACCTCGGCGCCCGGCGGCAGATTCAGCTGCGCACGCGACGACGAGAAGGTGGCCGGGTCGGCGTCGACGTCGACGTACGACATCGCGTAGGCGTTGTTCGAGAGCGCGGCGCCGCTCGCCGCTCCCGCCCGCGCGGCGAGACAGTTGGCGGCCGCAGCGGGACAGGTCATCAGCGTGTTGGCGGCGATCGTGATGTCGCCGCCGGGAACGTTGCGAGCGAAGCGCTGCGCAAACGGGCGGTCGGCTGAGGCCGCCGGGGCTGAGCCGAGCACGCCCGCGATCACGACGAGTACGGCGACGATCCTGCTCGAGCGCAACGCTCGGCTCGAGTCCGGCATGAATCGAAGTTTGCCAACCCGCAGGCCGGCTCGTCCCGACCTCGTCGTACAAACGTCCACGCCGGCGCTCGACCGGCCGGAGGCTCGCCGTCCCTGCTAGCGGCGGCGCCGTTGCAGGCGCGGGATCACCGGAAAGCGCCGGTCCGGGAGCGCGGGCGGGGTCAGCGCCGGGGCCTCGGACGCCAGCCCGTCGGCAAGCCGCTCCCACATATTCCCTTCATCCTCCTGCGACTGTTCGTCGGCAGATGCCCGCCGGATCAGGCCCGCGAGCCAGTCGGCGACGTCCGCCCCTTCAGCGAGCGCCGGGAGCTCGCGGTAGGCATCGAGATAGGCACGGAGCCGAACCTCCTCCCCGGCGAGCCCGCGAAGCTCGGGATCGTGGCGCCGGGCAAGGTCGACGAAAGCCCCGACGTCGCCCGCCCGGGCGCGCTCGAGGGCCGGATCGGCGCTCACGCGCGCTCGGCCCGCCGGCGGATGCCGGCCAGCCAGCTATGGCGGATGAGACCGCTGCCGGCGCGAATTGCAAGCCAGTAGCGGCCGAAGCTGCGCCGGGCGGCCGGCGAAGTCGTGAGGATCCGGGTCTCGGTCGCGACCAGCGACCCTGAGCCGTCGGGCTCGACGGTGAAGTTGAAGCCGATCTTCGCGTAACCCGGCTGATCGAAGGCCGTGAACTCGTCGACGTCCGCGATCGCGATCGGCTTGCGCTCCCGAGAGCTGCCATGGGCGCGCGATCCCTCCGGCGAGGAACTCCCCGGGCGGCGGTCGAGCCGAGCTCGACGAAGCCGCCCTCGAGAAACAGGTCGAGCAGCGGCCTCGAGCGCGAACGACGGGTCATCTCCTCGAAGCCGCGCCGGCTCATGCCGCGCGCGCCGAGTGACCTTCGCCGGCAGCGCGCGCAAGCGCCATCAGCGGCGCCAGCGTCCGCACCTCGGGCGCGGTCAGCTCGCGCAGCGCCCGGTAGCAGTCCGCGGGCGAGGCCTCGACATGGGTCGAGTGGCGCTCGCGGAAATGCCACTCCCCCAGCGCCGCGTCGAGCAGCGAGCCGGGGGCGGTCATCACACGCGATCGAGCTAGTGGTGCTCGATCACCCGGTCGACGATCTTGTACTCCATCGCCTCCTCGGCGGACATGAAGTAATCGCGCTCGGTGTCCTTGGTGACCTTGTCGAACGGCTGACCGGTGTGCTTGGCGATGATCTCGTCGAGGCGCTTGCGCACGTCGATGATCTCCTTGGCGTGGATCTCGATGTCCGTCGCCTGGCCCTGGAACCCGGCGGAGACCTGGTGGATGAGGATCTTCGAGTTCGGGGTCGCCATCCGCTTGCCCTCCTTGCCGCCGGCGAGCAGCAGCGCCCCCATGCTCATCGCGACGCCGACGCAGATCGTCTGCACGTCGGGCTTGATGTACTGCATCGTGTCGTAGATCGCGAGCCCCGCGTACACCGACCCGCCCGGCGAGTTGATGTAGATCGAGATGTCCTTGTCGGGATCCTCGGACTCGAGGTGGATCAGCTGCGCGACGACGAGGTTGGCGATGTCCTCGGTGATCGGCGTCCCCAGGAAGATGATCCGCTCGTTTAGCAGCCGCGAGTAGATGTCGAACGCGCGCTCGCCGCGCGACGTCTGCTCGACCACCATCGGAACCAGGGGGCTCATCGGCGGATGAGTCTATAGAAGCGGGTCGGCGGCCCAGCGGGCGTTGGGCGAGATAGATTCCCCGTGTCTCGACCAACTACTTGCCGGAGGCATCGATGAAGAACCGAGCAGGGGGGATTCGAAGGACCATCGCAATCGTCGGCACGGCAACGGCGGTCCTCCTCAGCGGCTTCGCCGCAGTGGCCTTGGCCAACAACCTCGATCGCGACACCGCGACCGACGCGGCCCGCGAGGTCGCCCGGCGCGACTGCCGCGACACCAGCGGCTGCCGGAGCTACCGGGTGTTCAACCTGCACCGCGTCAGCCGCCACAAGGCGGTCGGCAAGATCGAGGTGGTCAGCGTCAAGAACCACGAGCGCTTCTCCTGCGTGCGCCAGGTCGTGATCAAGCTCGACCACTTCAGCGGCGAGATCTTTTTTGAGACCTCCGCCCGCCGATGCGAGAGCCGCGGCCCCGCCTAGAGGAACCAGACAACACGCCTGAAGCGCGGCGCCGTCTAGGAGCCCGGGGTCCAGAGCTCGCCGGGCCGGGCCGCTCCCTCGGCGGGCGGCTGCTCTCCCTCGCGCTCCGCCGCCCCCTTCTCCGGCGTCCAGATCGCCTCGCGGGCGGCGGCCTGTGAGACCGGGATCGGCTGCGCCGACTCGGCGACGAGGTCGGCGGCGTTGCGGAGCCGGATCTCGTCGCGCAGGAGGCCGTCGCGGCCGGTCTCCCGCAGGCGAGCCAGGAGCTTGTCGGGCGAGTTCTTGCCCTCGCCGGGGCCCAGTGCTTCGAGCAGCTCCTCGTCGGTGGGGTCGATTGCCTCGGCCTCCGCGACGGCCTCGAGCACCGCCTCGCGGCGAAGCGCGCGCTCAGCGTCCTCCTCGGCCTCGTTGATCAGGTCGTGGCGGTCCTTGCCCTGCATCTGCGCGTAGGCCTGCGGGTCGATGCCGCGCATCTCGAGCTGGCGCTCGAGCCGCTCCCACATCTCGTGGGCGCGAGCGTGGACGAGGTCGTGCGGGATCTCGAGCCTGGCGTTCGCTGCGACGGCATCAACCGCCGCCTCGCGAAACTCGGCCTCTGCGCGCTGTCCGAGCGCCTCGGCAATCCGCGAGCGGATGTCGTCGCGGAGCTCGGCGAGAGTCTCGAACTCGGAAGCCTCGGAGGCGAAGTCGTCGTCGAGCTCGGGCAGGTTCTTTTCGCGCACCTCCTTGACCTTGACCGCGAACTCGGCCGTCTTTCCCGCCAGCTCCTCGGGCTGGTGGTCGTCGGGGAAGGTGACCTCGACGGTGCGCTCGTCGCCGGCCGAGGCGCCTTTGAGCGCGGTGTCGAACTCCGGCAACAGGCCCTCGCCGCCGAGCTCGATCGTGAAGTCGCGCGACTCCGAGCCCTCGAACGACTCGCCGTCGATCGTCCCTGCGAAGTCGACCACGACGGCGTCGCCGTCGGCGGCGGGGCGGTCGACCGGGGCGAGGCTGCCGAAGGCGCCGCGCAGGCGCTCGATCTCGGTGTCGAGCGATTCCTCGGGAACCTCGATCTCGGCCTTGCCCACCTCGAGCCCCTTGTACTCGCCGAGCTCGGCCTTCGGCCGCACGCCGACCTCGATCGTGAACGCCAGGTCCTCGCCCTCTCCGGGGAGATCGTCGACGTCGAGCTTCGGCTCGCCGATCGTCGCCACGCCGGCGTCGAGCAGCGCCCGCTCGTACCACTCGGGGAGCGAGTCCCGAACGGCCTGCTCGACCACGGCCTCGCGGCCGATCCGCTGAATCACCATCTGCGGCGGGACCTTGCCCTTGCGAAACCCCGGCAGCTTCATCTCGCCGGCAAGGCCCTTCGCCGCGCGGTCGACGCGCTTGGAGAACTCGCCGGCCTCGACGGCGACGTCGATCTTCACTCGCGACTCGGGCAACTCTGTGACCGTGGTCTTCACGCGGCCATGAGCTTAGTGACCACTACGCTGTCGCCCGTGGACCCCGGACGCGCAGCGATCGGCACCTGGAGCGGTGGGCGCTACATGCACTTCGGCGAGCCGATCGGCGAGCAGCGGCTGGCGGAGCTGTTTCGGCCAGGCGGCGGGATCGACACGGTGATCACGGCCGACGTCTACGGCGAGGGCGCCGCCGACGGGCTGCTGGGCCGGGCGCTCGAAGGGCTCGAGCGTGACTCGTACTGCCTCGTCGGCGCGGTCGGGCACGACTTCGTCGACGGCGAGCGCGACGGCCCGCGCGGATTCCCGCGGTTCACGGACCCGCGCCTGCGCGGGCCCGGCGGCTACGCGGATTACCTGCGCGCGGCGACCGAGGCGAGCCTCGGCCGCGTCGGCGTCGACACCTTCGACCTGCTGCTGCTCCACAACCCCGACCGCACCGGTTTTTCCTCGGAGGCGGTCTGGGACGGGATGGCGGCGCTTCGCGACGCCGGGCTGACGCGGACGATCGGCGTCGCCCCGGGACCCGCGAACGGCTTCACGCTCGACCTGATCGAGTGCCTGGAGCGCTTCGGCGAGCGGATCGACTGGGCGATGGTGATCCTCAACCCGCTCGAGCCCTGGCCGGGCGAGCTCTGCCTCGGCGCCGCCGCCGAGCACGATGTCCGCTTGATCACCCGCGTAGTCGACTACGGCGGGCTGTTCTGGGACGACGTGCGCAATGGCCACACGTTCGCCGAGCACGACCACCGGCGCTTCCGGCCCGAGGGCTGGGTCGAGGCCGGACGCGAGCGGCTCGAGCGCATGCGCCCGATCGCAGAGCGCGCCGGGCTCACCCCGATCCAGCTCGCCTGTCAATGGAACCTCGCCCATGCCGCGATCGAGTGCGCGGTCCCGACCCTGATCCAGGAGGCGGGCCCGGATGCACGCCCGATCGAAGACAAGCGCGCCGAGCTTGCCGCGCTCCCGGAGCAGCGCCTCGATTCCGCGGCGATCGAGGAGATCCGCACGATCGGCGACAACTCCGGATCGATGGCGCTCAAGGGCGCGAGTCCCGACCACGAAGGCGACGAGCGTCCCGACCGCTGGCCGCTGACCGCCGAGCTCGCCGAGATCGCTACCCGCCACGGCATCGACCCCGAGCGCGACCTGCGGCAGGCCGCGCCGGTCGGGTGAAACGGCCCGGCGACGCTCGGATGAGCGCGGGTGAGAGGTTTGCCGCATGGGTCGTCACCGGCCCCGTCGGGCGCGTCGCGGCGTTCTTTGCCGACCTCGGCGTCTACTGGTGGCGCCGGGTCCGCGGCCGCGACGCCGACCACCGCGAGCGCTGAGGCTGACGCAAGCCGCGGACCTGCTCAGCCGTTGGGGTAAGAGATTCACCTGCGATCAAGGAGGAGAGCAGACGATGAGGTGCTGGACCGGAGCGCTCATGGCCGCCGCCGTCGTGGCGTTGGGCGCCTGCGGAGGCGACGATGAGGACGAACCGACCCCCCTGACCTCACAGGAGGTCTTCCAGCTGGCACAGACCGGAGCCGTCCAGCTCTCCGGCCGCCAAGACGAGGCCTACGGCATCGGCACGGGCGTCGTCTATGACGCCGCCAATCGCCGCGTCTTGACCAACGCTCACGTGGTCGAGGGGCTCAGTGGTCTCAAGGCCCGCTATGACGACCAGCCCCCTGTCCCGGCCCGGGTCCTCGGCTCCTCCTTCTGCAACGACTTGGCCGTGGTCGAGATGACCTCGATGCCGGACGGGGTTTCCGAGCTCCCGCTCGGCGACAGTGACACGGTGATCAACCAGGACGAGGTCACGGCGCTCGGCTTTCCGACATCGTTTGCCGAAAACGTCACCGAGGAGCCCCTGGTCTCGTCCTCGGGCAACGTGCAGTCGCCGAAGCTGGCCGCTCAGCCAGATGACTCGCTGCCCCGCTTTCCGGAGACGATCCAGCACGACGCGACCATCAACCCCGGCAACTCGGGCGGCCCGCTGCTCAACGACAGCGCCGAGGTGATCGGGATCAACACTCTCGGCGGCTCCGCGGCCGGAAACGAGAACCAGTTCTACGCGATCTCCTCCAACCACGTCAAGGACCAGCTGGCAGCACTCGAGCAGGGGGACAGTCCGGACGACATCGGGCTCGATGCCCAACCGTTCTCTCAGGTGCCGCTGGGCAAGGTCTACCCCCAGTTCGGCTATACCGCCCAGTCCGGGCTCGAGGCCGACCGCATCTTGGCCCAAGACGGGACCGACGGACTCTGGGTCTGGGGCGTGACGCCGGGCTCACCCGCCGAGGACGCCCTGCTGGCGTTTGGCGACCTGCTGACGCGCATCGACGGCACACCGGTTCGCAACATCACGGATCTGTGCGACATTCTTCAATCCGCCTCGCCCAAGCAGGAGCTCGCGCTCGAGGGCCTCTACGTCTTGAGCGGCGAGGATGCCGATTACCTCCAGGATTGGACCGCGACGCTGAAGATGCCGGGTTGAGCTACTGCTCGTCAGCGTAGCCGAGGATCGAGCGGTCGATCAGCCACTCGACCGGCGCCTTGTCATCGGTGTAGACCGCCCCTCCCTCGAGCGGCGGAGCCACCCTCGCCGCCTCGATCCGGGCGACGGCCGCGAGCTCGGGAGCGAAGTCGCGCGCGGCGCGCTCGAGGTTGCCGGCCGATGCCGGCGCCGCGGTCCCGATCAGCAGCGTGTTGGTGGGCTCGATCGGATCGCGCAGAACGGTCGGGAAGGCCTCCGCCATGGTCGCCGAGAGCACCTTCTCGAGGTCGTCGTTGCCCTCGGGATGGCCGGCATTGACGATCACCACGCCTCCCGGCGCGAGCCGCTCGCGAACGAGCTCGAAGAACTCGGTCGTCGCGAGATAGAACGGGATGTAGGGCTGGCGGTAGGCGTCGACCATGATCACGTCGTAGCCGCCGTCTGAGCGCCGAAGCCAGGGCCGGGCGTCCTCGTTGTGGACGGTGAGGTTCTCGTTCGAGCCCATGTCGAAGTACTCCAGCCCGACCTGCTCGAGCTCGGGGTCGATCTCGACCCCGTCCACCTCGGTCGCGGGAAAGTAGTGGCCGTATGCGCGGGCCGTCGTGCCGGCGGCGTTGCCGAGGATCGCGATCCGCTCCGGGGCGCGGTCGAGCGCCGTGAACGGCGCCACCAGGTAGCCGTCCCAGACGTCGTCGGTGAGGAACGAGCCGGGCCGGTAGAGCGAGTGCGTCGCCTGGCCCTCGTTGAGCTCGAGCGCCCGGTCGCCGTCGGGCTGCTGGATCACCCGGATGTACTGGTGCTCGGAGTCGGTCTCGAAGATCACGGTTCCCTCGTCGGTCGCCTTCACGGTGCCGATCGGGATCGCCATCGCGGCGGCGACCGCGATCGGGGCCGCGACCGCGCGCCAGCCGAGGCCTGCGGCCGCGACGAGGGCGAGCATCAGGGCGAAGCTGAGAAAGGTTCGCTGGGTGCCGAGCAGCGGGATCAACACCAGCGCCGCGAGCATCGTCCCGAGCAGCGAGCCGACGGTCGAGATCGCGTACAGCCGTCCGGCCACACGCCCGGCATGCTCGACGTCGGGGACCGCGAGCCGGATCGCCCACGGCGCGCAGGTCCCCGCGAGGCCGACCGGGATCGCGATCAGGAAGAGGACCGCGAACAGCGAGCCGACGAACGCCCCCGCCTCGATCTGGTCGAGCGCATCGACCGAGATCTCGAAGAACGGCTGCGCGATCAGCGGCACCAGCGCCAACAGAAGCGCCGCCGCCATCACGGTCAAGCAGAGGCTGCGAAGGCTGGGATAGCGGTCGCCGAGGCGGCCGCCGAGCCAGTAGCCGACCGAGAGCGCGACCAGCACGACCCCGATCGTGTTCGCCCAGACGATCGTCGATGCGCCGAAGAACGGGGCCATCAACCGCGCGGCCGCGATCTCGGCTCCCAGGGTCGAGATCCCGACCACGAACACCAACGCGTAGAGGTAGCGGTTGCCCGAGCTCATGCGCTGCCAGAGAGGATGCGCTCGCGCAGGCGCTCACCCTGGCCGGCGGCGACGGCGCGCGCCGCTCGCCCCGGGTCGAGGTCGAAGCCGCGCTGCTCGGCGAGCTCGATCAGCTCCTGCTCTTCGGCGCTGCGGTTCGCGGCGCGGAAGAAGAGCCAGGCAAACAGCGCCAGGGTGACGGCGCCGGTCCAGATCAGCATCAGGTTGCCGGCCGCTCCCTGGTCGGCGAGCGGGCTGATCTGATGCTCGGCCTCGCCCGGAGCGTAGTCGGGGTAGAGCACCGTGCCCGACCAGATCAGGATGTTGGCGAGCACCGCCTCGAGCATCCGGACGACGACGATGTAGATCAGCTTCGCCCCGTCGCCGAACCACTGCGGCTTCGGCAGCGGGCCGACCAGCGGCAGCCACATCGCGAGCCCGAAGGTAAAGAAGCAGGCGTGCTGGGCGAAGTGCAGGACCGGGCTCTCGAGCACGCCCTGATAGAGGGTCGAGAGGTGCCAGAGGTAGAGGTTGAGCGCCCAGACCGGCAGCGCGACGAGCGGGTTGCCGAGCTCGCGCAGCCAGCCGAGCCCGCGCACCGCGAGCAGCGGCTGGAGGATCGGGCCGGTGAGCCCGAGCGCGACGAACAGGCCCGCGAGGTCGCCGATCAGCAGATGCTGGGCCATGTGGCCGACGACCAGCTCCTCGGCGATCGTCGAGATCGGCGGCACGTCGGCCGCCAGCAGGAGCACGATCCCGGCGCCAAACGAGACCTGGCGCCAGGTGCCGACCGGCCGCCCGCGGTCGCCGAGCGCGTGCACACGGCGCGCGTATGCGGCCGCGGCCGCGACGAGCAGCAGCGGCGCGGCTACGTCGATCGCAGTGGCCGCCATGGCGGCCAGCTTAGACAACGGATGTTGCGGTTCAGAGCCAGTCGATGCGGCGGAAGAACCGGTGCAGCGAGAGCACCGCGACCGCCATGATCGCCAGTGCCAGCGGATAGCCCCAGGGCTCGTTGAGCTCCGGCATGTCCTCGAAGTTCATGCCCCAGATCGAGGCGAGGAAGGTGGGAACGGCGATGATCGCCGCCCAGGCGGAAATCCCCCGGATGACCTCGTTCTGCTTCACCGAGAGCAGCGCCAGGTTCGCCTCCAGGATCGAGGTCAGCAGCTCGCGCTGCGAGTTGACCTGCTCGTCGACGCGGCGGGCGTGGTCGGCGACGTCGCGGAAGTAGCGGCGCAGCTCCTGGTCGATCTGCGGGTAGGCGCCGCGCTCTAACGCCTCCAGCGACGGCAGCAGCGGCGAAACGGCGCGGTGGAATTCGATCACCTCGCGCTTGAGGAAGTAGATCCGCTCGGTCGAGTCGGTCCCGCGCGCGAAGATATCCTGCTCGACCTCCTGGATGTCGTTGTCGATCCCCTCGACGACCGGGGTGTAGTCGTCGACGACCTTGTCGAGCACCGCCCAGGTGACGGCGCCGACGCCGTGGCCGAGCAGCTCTGACTGCTCGAGCCGCCGCCGCGCCGGCTTCAGCTCGCTCGCCTCGCCGCGACGGACCGCGATCGCGTAGTGGGCAGCGAGGAAGAGGTGGATCTCGCCGAACTCGACCGACTCGGTCTCGTCCAAGTAGCGCGCCGGGCGCAGGACGATGAACACCGAGCCGTCGTAGTCCTCCAGCTTCGGGCGCTGGTGCGCATGGCGTGCATCCTCAACCGCGAGCGGGTTGAGGTCGAAAGCCCGCTGCGCGCGCGCGAGCTCGTCGTCGGTGGGATCACGGAGGCCGAGCCAGACGAACTCGCCCTCGGTCGCGCCCGCGGCGATCTCCGCCGCGACCTCGATCTCGAGCGGGTCCTCATGCTGACGCTCGCCGCCGCGGTAGTGGGCGCAGTCGACGATCACGGGGCTGCTTTCAGCCCCAAGCGCCCTCCTCCTGCCGGCGACAGCGGGCGCCCGCGGTACTACCTGGACAGCTTGGCGGCAGCGGTGCGGTCTCGCTCGGACTCGAACGCCGCGAGCTCGGATCGCAGCACCGGCACCAGCGCGAGCTCGGGCGCGATTCGCTCGACCATCGCAAGGTCGTCGCGCCAGACCGCGACGCGGAGATCGAGCGTCGGCGCCTTGTGAAGATCGATCGACCCCTCGCCGTGCTCGGCGTAGAGGTCACGCATCTCGCGCAGGTTGGCGAGCTTGTCGGCGGCGTAGATCGCCGCCCCGGGGGGTCCCGCCTCGGCGACCTGCGCGCGGAGGGCGTTCTTGCGCTCGAGCCAATTGTCGATCCGCTCGTCCTCGGTCAGCGCGGCGACCAGCTCGCCGATCTCGAGCCCGAAGCTCTCGACGACCGCGACAACGGTGAGACTCGAATCCTCGACGCCGTCGTGAAGCAGCGCCGCCGCGAGCACGGTCTCGTCGGCGCCGGTTTGGGCGAGCAGCTCGCAGACCCGGAGCGGATGCGCCAGGTAGGGCGAGCCGTCGTGACGGACCTGTCCGCGGTGGGCATCCGCGGCGACCGCGAGGGCCTCGCCCAGCAGGTCGGAGTCGCGTACGTACCCGGGTGCTGGGATCGGGTCTCGGCCTTGCGTGTCCGTCATCTGAGGCGGCGGATACTAACCCCGTGCAGGGGTTTCCGCCGGCGCCCGAGGGCGCCGAGAGAAAACCGCAACCTCTGTGCCGCTACTGCGCCGGGGCAGGCGGCGGCTGCGTGAAGGAGACCTCGACCGGCTCGCGCTCGGCCGCGTCCTCGATCTCGAAGAACTCGCGCGCTGTGAACCCGCCCGTCCCTGCGACGACCGAGTTGGGGAAGACCTGGATCTTCGTGTTGTAGGCCTGGACGTTGGAGTTGTAGATCCGGCGCGAGGCCTGGATCTCGTCCTCGAGCTCGCTCAGGTTGCGCGAGAGCTGCTGGAAGTTCTCGGTCGCCCGCAGCTCGGGGTATTGCTCGGCGACGACTCGCAGACCGCCGAGAGCCTGGGTCAGCAGACCCTCCGCCTGGCTCGCCTCGGCGGGCCCGGTCGCCTGCATCGCGGCGGCACGCGCCTGGGTCACCTTCTCGAACGTCTCCCGCTCGTGCTGGGCGTAGCCCTTCACGGTCTCGACCAGGTTCGGCACCAGGTCGTGACGGCGCTTGAGCTGGACGTCGATTCCCGACCAGGCCTCGTCGACGCGGTTGCGCGACCCAATCATCGAGTTGCGGATCAGGATGAAGATCAGGCCGAGCAGCAGGGCCACTCCGACGATGATCAGAACAACTGTCATTGCGCTCGGAACCTCTCCTTCTACGTTGGCGGCGCCTGCCGAGTCGTCGGCGGCGCGACGATTATCGCTACTTCTCGCCGCCGGGGTCGGACGGCAGGACCGAGAGCCGGCGCAGCGCCGATTCGATCAGATCGACGGGCAGCCCGGAGTCCCCGCGCGCGTCGAGCCGGCCGAGCTCGTAGGCGAGCCCGACCGCGTCGCCGGCGGCAATCCCGCCCTCGATCGCGCGCGCGTACTCGGGTCCATCGGGATCGGTGCCGGCGAGCGCGAGCGCCCGCAGCTCGGCGACCGCGCTCTCGCGCGGCGCGATCGTGGCCGCGGCGGCGACCCCGGCGCCGAGCTCGGCGCGCCGTGGCGGCTGGCCGCTGGGCGTGTACGTCTCCGCGAGCGCCCCCTGCCGCCTGAGGCGCTCGATGTGCTGGTAGACGGCGTTGCGGCTAACACCGATGTCGGTCGCGATCTGCTTCGCCCCCATCCCGAGCTCGAGCCGGTCGAGCACCTCCTGCTGTCGCTTGGTCAGCGTCGCCCGCGGGCTGTTCGGATCGACATGCATAGTTGGCAGCCTACCTTGGCTGTCAAGTTGGCGGCGGTGCCCGGTACCGCGGAACCTCCACGCTTTCAGGTAGATCGGGCCGGGTGGCGCTCCGCTCGGGCCCTCGCCCGGCGCGATGCGGGGTTCGTTGTCAGTGAGGGAGGGTCAGGGCGCGAGCGCAGGTCGCAAACCCCGGACTCAACCGTCCCTCGGCGTCGAGTCCGAGGTTGTTGTCGTCATAGAGCAACAACTCTCCTTTCGAGCTCGACACACGAGCGAAAGGCGAGTTGACGCGCCGCCTGGAGGCTCGATTGGCGCCTTATTCTCGGATAGCGAGAAGAAAGCGCCAGCCACGGCCGAGGCCAACCGAAAGCGCCCGCGCCAGGCCCAACTCCCTCCCTCACTGCAACCCGGCCAGGCCTCGCACCCCGACCGCGGCCCCGAGCGGACCGCGCCCAGCTACCGGTCACTCGCCCACCGCTCCCTCGAGCCGCAGCAGCCACTCCTTCATCTCCGGGCCGCCGCCGTAGTTGCCGAGCACGCCGCCGGCGCGGAGGACGCGGTGGCAGGGAACGACGATCGGGATCGGGTTGTGGCCGAGCGCGGTGCCCGCGGCGCGAAAGGCGCGCGGGTTGCCCGCCCGAGCGGCGACCTCGCCATAGCTGGCGGTGACGCCGTAGGGCAGCTTTGCGGTTTCGTGCAGCACGCGGCTGTAGAAGCCCGGGCGAACGAGCTGCCAGTCGAGCTCGAGCTCGAACTCCTGTCGCCGGCCGGCGAAGTACTGATCGAGCTCGCGCAGCGCCTCATCGAGCCGTCCCGGCAGCTCGAGCACGCGGGGGGAGATCTCAGCAGCGAGGTCGTCGACGAACAGCTCCTCGTCGGAGTTCGGCAGCGCGATCGCGACGATCCCGCGCTCGGTGGCGGCGACGTGGCCGCTGCCGACCGGCGAGTCGAAGCTGGTGTAGGCAACCTCGGCGAGTCCTTCGCGCTCGGCGCGCTCGCTGAGGCGTGCGGCGGCGGCTTCCGCCTCGGTGGCGATCCCGCCCCCGAGGATGTTCGCGATCTGCTTGGCGTCGGCTCGGCTCATCGCCTCGCCTCCTCTCTGTCGATGGTGGTGCGAAGGGCCTTGAGCCCGTCGGCGACGCGGCGGCGCGCGGCCTCCTCGCTGCAATCGAGCGCCTCGCCGATCTCGCGGTAGGCGAGGTCGGCGGCGTAGCGAAGCGCGACCGCGGCGCGCTGCCCGTCGGGCAGCGCGGCAACGGCGGACCAGATCTCCCGGTCGGCGGGCTCGTCGGTGACCGAGATCTCGGGTAACCGGTCGCGCGGCTCTGGCCGCCGGGCGCGAGCGCGGTGGTGGTCGATCGCCTTGCGGCGGGCGATCGTCATCACCCAGGCGCGCGGGTGACGTCCATCCATGCGCTCGTAGCCGCGAAGCGCCGCGATGAAGGTCTCCTGGAAGCAGTCGTCGGCGTCGCCGGGGCCGACCATCGCGCGCAGGAAGGCGAGCACCGGCTCGCGGTGCTCGTCGAGAAAGCGCTGGAACGGCGGCTGGCTCGCGGCTCGGGCTGTCACGGTGATGCTCAAGGGCTCGGTGGTGAAACGAGGAGTCGAGGGTATTCGTGAGGGGTAGCATGCACCCGAGCGTGGCCGTGAGGGACGGTCACCCAATCCGGGAGGTTGTTGATGCGCAGGAAGTGGATCGTCGGCGTGGTTGCCCTGACGGCGGTGGGTGGAACAGCCGTCGCGGCGACGAGCGTCGTCGGCGGCGACAGTGACAGTGTTCGGCCCGACTACACGACAGTCGAGGTGACGATGGACGCCGCCTCGGCGACGCCGGCCGGGCTGAGGGCGAGGAAGCCGAAGAAGGCGACGGTGCTCTACTTCCAGGGCAGCGGCACGGTGCCGGTGGCACAGACCGGGAAGTTCATCGACCTCAGGCTGAGCACCGACCCGGCGAGCGCCTGCAAGCGCGTCGTGACCGGCGGCGCGGTCGCCGAGAACACCGACGTCTACCAGCAGGGAACGGCGGTCGGGCCGGGGACCGGCGAGTACCACGTCTTCCTCGCCTTCGACGACGCCGGCGCGCTGGCCGACTTCAACTTCGTCTCGCACCTGATCTGCCTCAAGGGCACCAAGTGATGAGAAGAGCACTTGCCTGCGCGGCCGCGGTCGCGGCGCTCGCGGTCCCCGCGGCGGCGCTGGCGGCGACCAAGACCTACACGGGCGGGATCAAGGGCGACCAGGAGACGTCGGTGACCTTGAAGGTCAAGCAGGGCGATGACGGGCGCCAGATGAAGTCGTTCGTCGGCAAGGACCTGCTGATCTCCTGCGAGGGCGACGTCGGCGCGCGGCTGAAGAGCGCGAAGATCACGGGCCTCGTCGACGTCAACGACGCCGGCAAGTTCCACGTCAACGGCAGCAACGGCGGTCAGGAGCTCAAGGTCGCGGGCAAGCTGAGCGGCAAGCACAACGCGAAGGGCACGGTTCGCTACAGCGGACCAACCGATGTCGACGGCGAAGTCCTCGACTGCGACAGCGGCAAACTCGACTGGACTGCGTCACGCTGAGCGAAAACGCGCAACTCTATGAGAGGCTCCTCGGTGGCAAGTGGAGCTCAAACCACTGATGGAGGTACCCCTGTGAAGCGCATCCTGATCGGCTCCGTGCTCGTTGTGGCCCTTGTGGTCCCGGTCGCCGCGACCGCGGCGACGACGGACAACCTGTTCGGCGCCCTCGACGACCAGCCCGAATCGGCGGTCAAGGTCAAGGTCGCAACGGACGACGCGGGCGAGCGCAGCGTGCGGTCGTTCGCCGTCAAGCAGTTCTCGGTCGCCTGTGGGGGCGGCGAGACCGCGGTGATGAGGCGGGCCAAGCTGACGGGCGAGATCCCGGTCGGCGACAACCGGACGTTCAAGGCCAACGACGACAACGGCGAGACCACGTTCAAGGTCTCCGGGCGAATCGGCTCGCGCAAGGCCAGCGGCAGCTTCCGGTTCTTCGGTCGGATCGTCGACAACGGCGTCAACCGCCAGTGCGACAGCGGCAAGCAGACCTGGGAAGCCGCTTAGGACCGCGGAGCTAGGAGCGGCTGGGGTTGCGCATCGCCGCCTCGACCCCCTGCAGGCGCTCGCGCTCGCCTGTGGGCAGGGTCACGTAGACGGCGCCGTCGCGCTCGAGCCGCTCGCGCGGCTCCATCACGATCACCCCGAGCGGGCGGCCCGTGTCGTCGAATGTCCACACGTCTCCCTCCTCGGTGCGTTCCCGCGATGCCTCGGGCCCGGTGCCGATCCGCGCGTAGAGCACGTCGCTTGGCGGGTCATAGGTGACCTGAGGGAACGAGTGGCGGCCGACACGCATCGGCTCCGAATCTAGCGAGCGTCAGGACTGGCTCACCGCCAGGGTGAGCTCACCCCGGTAGCCCTTGCCGCGTTTCGGCTTGCGCAGCCGAACGACCGATTGGCTGCCGCCCCCGGCGAAGAGGTTGTCGGTGGCGTTGGTGGTGTCGCGCTCGCCGCGCTCGGCGTAGAGCGCCTTGTCGTAGACCTTGTCGGAGATCCTGTCCTTGAAGAAGAGCTGGCCGGTGTGGACGGTGTTGCCGGAGACGTGGACCTTGCAGTGGATGTGAGCGGTCCGGCTCACATACCAGCCCGGGTAGATGGTCTTGAACCTGACCTCGCCGTCGTTGTTGGTGCGCTGCTGGCCGCGAAGGAAGGTCGTGTTCGAGGTCGTCGAACCGAAGCCCGAGTAGTTGCCGTCGGCGTCCGCGTGCCAGATCTCGACCGTCGCGTTCCTGATCGGCGCGCACGTGTCGGCGTCCTCGACCCGCAGCACCAGCTTCAGCGGAACGCCGGGCTTGCCCTCGGTGACGTTGCGCCGGAAGGGCTCGCTGGCGATGTAGTACGGGCCCTCGGTCAGCTCGGGCGTCAGCGAGCAACGGCCGGCGCCCGCGCGGCTCGCCGTCGAACCGCCGACCTGCGGCGCGCTCCCGTTGCCGTGATCTCCGCGGAAGAAGAAGTATGCGGCTCCGAGGCCGAGACCCCCAATCGCGATGATCGCCTCACGGCGCGTCTTGTGTGACTCCATGTCCCCTCAAACCCTTCGAGCTCGGGGCAGATCACGCGGCCTTACGAGCTTTTTACCAGGGCGTCCTTCGCGGCTCGCCCTGTTGCGTCCCGGCTACTCGATGACCTCCTCGGTCTTGCCGCCGGGCAGGCCGATCAGCGCGATCACGAAGGCGACCGCCAGCACCCCGGCCATGACGTAGAAGACGGTGCGCGAGGCGAGCGCGTAGTCGAGCTGGATCTGCTCGAAGACCTCCTTCGCCCGGCGGCCGGTCTCGCCGGCGAACTGGCTCGACCCGCCGCCACCTTGGGTGATCGCATCGGCGATCCGGTCCGCTCCCTCCTTTGGGATCCCGATCTCGCCGAGCGAGGACTCGAGGTTCGATCTGTTCTCAAAGATGAGGATCGACCCGAGCACCGCGAGGCCGAGGCTGGAGCCGAAGTTGCGGACCGTCTGCGTGATCCCGGTGGCCTCGCCGTAGCTCGTCCTCGGCGCCCGGTTGATCGCATCGGTGTTCGCCGGGCCGAGCACGAGCCCGACCCCGGCGCCGGCGAGAACGATGAACGGCCACTGCTCGTTCCAGGAGAGGTCGGGCAGCTTGTTGGCCCAGAGCGCAAAGCCGACGGCGGCAACCGCACATCCCAGGACGACCGACGGGCGCGCGCCGCGACTGTCCAGGATCCGGCCGCCGATCTGCGAGCTGATCGCGAAGCCCGCGAAGAAGGTGAGCAGGTAGAGCCCGGCGTTTGAAGCGTCGTCGCCGAGCGAGACCTGTGAGTAGACGCTGGCGAAGAAGAACAGCGGGATGAACGGGATCATCAGGCAGAAGAGGACGACGTTCTCGATCGCGAACGCCCGGTCGGTGAAGATCCGCACCTGGATCAGCGGGTTCTTCACCCGCAGCTCGTAGACGACGAAGGCGGCGAGCAGCGCGAGCCCCGCGACGATGCAGCCCCAGGTCGCCGGGTCGCCCCAGCCCCAGACGCTCGACTGCTGCAGACCGAGCACCGCGAGACCCATCCCGCCGGCGATCAGCACCGTGCCGCGATAGTCGACCGGCGCCGGATGCTTCTCGTTCGCGGGCTTCGCGATCGCGGTCAGAACGAGGGCGATGATCGCCACCGGGATGTTGATCCAGAAGATCGCCCGCCAGTCGATCTCGGTCAGATAGCCGCCCGCAATCGGTCCGATCGAGGTCAGACCCCCGGCGGCGGCGAAGAAGATCGCCATCGCCTTGCCGCGTTCGTTGAGCGGGAAGGCCGCGATCACGATCGCGAGCGCCGCCGGGAACATCAGCGCCGCACCCGCGCCTTGGATCACCCGGAAGACGATCATCCAGGCCTCCGCCCCATCGCCCGTCGGCGTCGCGCCGCAGAGCGCCGAGGCGGTGGCGAAGACGACGACGCCGATCACCACCATCCGCCGATGCCCGGCGATGTCTGCAAGTCGCCCTCCGAACGCGAACAGCGCCGAGAGCGAGAGCAGGTAGCCGTTGATGATCCACTGCACCCCGGTTGCCGAGAGCGAGAGGTCCTTCTGCAGCTCGGGGACGGCGATCGAGACGATCGTCTGGTCGATGAAGGTCATCGAAACGGCGAAGATCATCGCCACCAGGACGAGGCGCTTGTTCCCCGTAGAGGCCAGCGCCGCCGAGCCTATTCGTTTATCGGCGCCTTACTCATTGCCGTCTAATCGCGCCTCCGTAGAACCCCCGGCGTTCCCAGTACCCCAACCAACCAACACGGAGGAACAGCAATGAACAGGACACGCAAGTTCATCATCGCCGGCGGTTCGGTCCTCGCCCTCGCGGCGGGCGGCGCCGGAGTCGCCGCGGCGGCCGGCGGCGAGGCCGGCGAGCAGGCCAGCGGCCCGGGCGCGGATCGCGCCACCGCGGCCGCGCTCGAGATCACCAAGGGCGGCACGGCCAACTCGGTCGAGCGCGATTCGGAGAATGGCGCCACCTGGGAGGTCGACGTGACCAAGCCCGACGGCAACACCGTCGACGTGCGACTAGACGAGGGCTACAGCCTCGTCGTGATCGAGGGCGACAGCGAGTCGGCTGACGCCAGCGGCTAGCGCCGCGACCGGAAGCGCACACGCGGCGGGGTCCCCATCAGCCGGGATCCCGCCGCGCTTCCGGTCCCGGGCCCGCACCGACCCACGCCCCGCGTCGTCGCGGTCGCATATATGTTGCGGCGCGTGCGCTCGCGGAGCTCGGGAGCTTGACCAAGCAGGACGCCGCCGAGGCGGTCGCCGCCGCGCGCCACGGCGCAGGCGTCACCTGGGCCGAGTTGGCTGAGCTCATCGGGCGTCCCGAGGTCTGGGCCACTGCCGCGCTCCTCGGCCAGCACCCGCTCCCGCGCCACGCCGCCGATCGCGTTGCCGAGCGGCTCGGCCTGGGCGAGGACGTCGCCGTCGCGCTGACCCGGGTGCCCTATCGCGGAGCGCCCGACGAGCTGCTGCGCGACCCGACGATCTACCGGCTGCACGAGCTGGTGCTCGTCTACGGCCCGGCGATCAAGGAGCTGATCCACGAGAAGTTCGGCGACGGGATCATGAGCGCGATCAACTTCTCGATCGAGCTCGAGCGCGAGGACCGCGACGGCGAGGCGCGCGTCGTGATCAAGCTGGACGGCAAGTACTTGCCGTACCAGTGGTAACGGCGCCGGCGCGATACTGCCGGCATGTCAGAGCAGGATTCCGAGAGCGTCAGGCGGGCGAACGTCGAGGCGGTGCGGCCGGTCTATGAGGAATGGGGGCGCGGGAACTGGCGTCCCCGCTTCGACTTCTACGCGCCCGACATGGAGTGGGGATGGTCGGAGGAGTTCCCCAATCGCGGAGTCTCCAGCGACCCGGAGACGAAAAGCCGGCGCCTGCGCGAGTGGCTCAGCCCCTGGGAGGAGTGGCGTTGCGCGGCCGAGGACTTCGTCGCCGCGGGCGAGTTCGTCGTCGTGCTCACCCGCTACACCGGGCGGGGGAAGGGGAGCGGAGCGAGCGTCGACAGCCAGGGAGCCCACCTGTGGACGATCCGGGACGGTATGGCGATCCGGCTCGAGGTCTTCTCGAGTCGCTCTAAGGCGCTCGAGGCGGCCGGGCTGACGGAGGAAGGGTGAGCGACGGGGCTCGAGCGAACCCGAACCCTGTCACCGGGAGAAGATCGCCACCGAGGCGAGGAGGGCGAGGTTGTGACCGCTGAGCTACTCCGACAGCCCGGCGGCTGCGAGGGCTTCGTTGGGGTCGAGGTACGTCCGAATCCGAATTCCCTTGCCGTTCTTGAACTCGGTCACCGTGCCGTGAGGCGATTCGATCTCGGCCTCGCTTGCCCTGCCACGCGCGCGGACACGGCCGATTGCGACCGTTCGGTCGCCAAGGTCTCGGATGTCCGGGTACTCAGCTTGAAACTCAGAGAGGGTCCCGTAAAGGTCTCGGAGCCACTCGCGAACGCCCTCGTGTCCTCGGTACACCGTCTGTTTCCCGCCCATCGCCATCAGAATCGCCGAATGCCACTCGACCTCGGGGTCGAGCTCCGCCACCAGCGCCTCGGCATCTCGGCGGTTGATCGCGTCAAACGCGCGTTTGAAGACCTCGACGTTCTCCTGCGACATCGCCCGCGCAGTATTTCGCGTTGGCGCACGCATGGTCAGTGGCACAAAAGGGCGGAGACCACCCGAAAACCGCTGCGGCTGCCTACCCCCCCGATGGCTAGAACGTCTCGAAGATATGCGCCTCGAAGACCTCTGGTTCGCCCGACATCTGGATTCCGGCTTCCTCGATCCTGGGGCCGAGCTTCTCGCCGAAGGCCTCGAACTTCTCGCGCGATTCCCAGACCTCGCTGACTCGGAGGTCGCCCTCGTCGCCGAACAGAACGTGAAGTTGACAGCCGTCTGTCGGCCAATCGCCGGAGCCGGTGAGCGCGTTGCGGACGGAGTCGTACTGCTGGCGCGTCATGCCGGCGGGCGGAAAACGGACAACGATGCTCATGCGGAACCTCCTGGTTCGAATCGCTCCCATGAAAGGTTGAGCCTATTTGAGCTTGTCCCACGTCAGCAGCGATAGGCCTGTTTGGGCCCACGGTCGAGTAGGGGTCTCGGTACCAACAACCACGAACCCCCGCGCTAGCAGGGCTTCGTGAGGGGGTCCCTGATGGGATGGCTTTCGAACCAGGGAGCGGTCGAATCCATCATGCGTCTCGAGTCGGTCATCGGCACCCGCGATGATTAGTCAGACCGGCTTTCGTTGACGCTTCGGCCGTTCTTGACAGCAGACAGCTGTCCTGAGAGGGTCGTCGCCAGGCACAGCTGGGAGGCGCTCGACGGTGGTTTCGTCCAAAGCAAGGCTCGGGCAGCCGGGCCAGTTTCGATGGCTGGCTTTGGCGCTGACACTCGCGACGGTCGGCCTCGGGGCCTGCGGCGGCGATGACGGGGACAGCAGCGGGACGACCACGGACGCCGGAGCGGCCGGGGAGAAGGTCCTCATCAAGACGCGGGTGGGTGTCCCCGATGCCGAGAACGTCCCTGGCGATGTCGAGCTTCTCGCCGTGTCGCACATCGGCGACTCGCCCTTCTGCCCGGGCGGGACGATCCAGGAAGTGCACTACGAGCACGGATCACCTGCCGGCTTTATCATCGAAAGGACGTTCCGCTGCCCTGCCGGCACGCTGAAGGTCGGCTTCAGCCCGACTCAGCCGTCGCGCGTCCTACGGATGGCCTGGGAGGTCATGAACGGCACGGGCGAGTTCGAGGGGGCAACCGGGGGCGGTCAGATGGTCGCCCGATTTGAGAAGGGCGAGCCGCCGACGCCAGGTCGGGAGACCTTCACCGGGACGGTCACGCGGTAGCGCTTCGGACTAGTCGCAAGGGTTGGCGAAGATCTCGCCAGTCCCGGGGGGGTGCGTGTGCCCCAGCGGGCGCGATGAAGTTCGGCCCCACCCCTACGGACTGGGCGATACTGCGTGGGCGATGTCGCAGGAGAACGTGGAACTGCATCGCCGGTCCATCGACGCCGTCAACCGGCGTGACCAAGAGGCGTTTCTGGCGCTCATGGATAGAGACGTCGAAGCTGTTTCCCGGATCCTCGCCGTTGAAGGAGGCCTCCACGGGCATGACGGCATCCGTCAATGGTGGGACAACTGGTTCGAGGCTTTCCCCGATTACAAGATTGAGGTGGTCGGATGCGCGAGCCTCGAGACGTGACCATCGCGACCATCAGAGCTGTCGGACACGGCGCGGGGAGCATGTCGCCCTTCGAAGACAACGTTTGGCTGGCCTGCCGGTGGCGACACGGCAAGTGCATCTGGTGGCAGGTCTTTCGCGCTGAGGCCGCCGCCGTCGAAGCCGCCGGGCTCTCGGAGTAGGCGATGTCGCAGGAGAACGTCGAGATGGTCTACCGAGCACATGACGCCTTCAACCGGCGCGACCTCGATGCCTTCCTTGAGTTCTTCGACCCTGAAGTTACGTTCACCACTCGGTTCGCGAGCCTTGAGGGCCATCCCCAGTACCACGGCCACGACGGCATCCGCGAATGGTGGGAAGACCTGCTCGCGATCTTCCCCGACTTCAGCACCGAGGTTCTGGAGGTGCGCGACGCGGGTGACCGCGGCATCACCGCCGTGCGCGTTCGCGGCCATGGCCTCGATAGCGGGACGCCCCTGGACGAGACGGTGTGGCAGGCCTGGGAGGCGCGTGACGGCAAGGCCGTCTGGTGGCGGACCTTCGGGAGCGAGGCCGAAGCTCTCGAAGCCGCCGGGCTGTCGGAGTAGGGGGTCGCGGTACCGCCCAGGTCGGAGAAGCATTTTCAAATCACGATCGAGTCGATTTTGTGCAGGCCACACTTCCCCGCTGTGACCCGGTAGAGGGCCAGCAGCGGTTAGGGCTGATGCTTGGTATCTGACCTGCGTCTCTGTCATCGCTAGCTCCCGCATCGCATCTATGGCAATCGCTACGCCCCAGGGCATCGCGCGTTGGTCACGGGCTGCAAAGCCTCCGAGCCGCCGACCGAATCCAGCCACCTACCCGGTACGTCACGTTGGGTGGCGTCCTCGCCTAGCACCCGTCCGGATGCAGAGCAGTGCGGGCGTTTTCTTGCGCTCTGCGCGTTGCGGCTAGGACTGGCGAACCCCTTGTTCGCCGGTCCCGGCCGCGCGCCGTTGATCGCCGGGCGTGGGTATGCCGTAGCGTCGCCCGGTAGGCGACAGGCGATCGCCCCGCCGCGCTCAAGTTCGCCGGAAGGATTGGACCCCAATTGGACCCCAGGCAGGCCTCGGCAAGGTGCCACCGAAGCGAGACTGGGGTGATTTGCACGGGATCCTGAGGGGTGAGCGACGGGACTCGAACCCGCGGCCACCTGGACCACAACTCCAAGACTCGCGGTCTGTGAGCCGATCTCACGCCTGGTGAGGTGTTGTCAGGTCACCTCGGCTCGCTCTGGTTCTCTCAGTTTGGGACCCTGTGCGGGACCACGAGCGCGGCGTACTGCGTTCGTACACCGAGGGCACGTGCTGAGTCTCTCTCTGGTCCCGAAGCGGTCGATCAACTCACTGTGCCAGCCGGGCCCGTGTTCGGGGGCGATCGCCTCGCACTCGGCGCACTCCCAGGCCCGCCAGACGGGGTGGGGATTCAGGAACTCGGCGGGGATGAGCGCCTCCCGATAACCCAACTGCTCCTGGACCCATTCGTAGCGCGTGAATAGGTCCGCGGGGATCTCGATCACCAGCAGCGCCGGGTCGTCGCCGGGCGGGGGACCGGTGATCACCAGATCCCACGGACGTCCGACGGTGACCCAGACGCCGCTGCGCGGCTCGCCGGTCCCCCAGGTCCCCTCGCGGTCCTGAAAGCCGTCCGCGAGAATCGCGTCAGCGCGCTCGGCGGTGGTCCGGTGGTAGGCGTAGACGCTTCGCGGCGCGCGTCGTCAGCAGCGGTGCTTACTATCCGAGCCGTCCCCGCCGCGACAGTCGTCCGAGCCGCCGCCGCCCCTGAGCTCGTCGTCGTCGTCTCCGCCTCGGAGCGAGTCGTCGCCGCCCTTGGCGCGCACCTCGTCGTCCCCGCCGCCGGCCGTCACCTCATCGTCGTCGCCTCCGGTTCGAAGCTCGTCGTTGCCGCCCTTCCCCCGGATAACGTCATTGCCTCCCGAGCCGCAAACAGTGTCATCGCCCTTGAGGCCGACCACGGTGTCGTCTCCGCCCCCGGCGGCGATCACGTCGTTGCCGTCGGTCCCGGTCAGCTCGTCGGGCCTGCTCGTGCCGACGACCGTCGCCTGCTGGCCGGCACAGGAAGCCGTCAGCGAGTCGACCGCAACCGCGGTGGGGCTGCTCCCGGCCGGAAGGCTGATGAAGCTGTGGTCGGCGCCGCTGCCGTCGAGGTTGGCGCGCCCGATCGTGTTGGTTCCCTGCTGCGCCCAATAGATGTGCGTGGCGTCGACCGCGACCCCGAAGGGGTTGACGCCGTTTCCGGGAATCGGGATCAAGCTGGTCATGGTGCCACCGGGGTCGGCGAGCGTGGCCCGCTCGATCGAGGGCGGGCCCGAGGGCACCGGCTGGACGGCCACCCAGTAGATGTAGGTGCCATCGACCGCCACCCCTTGGGGCTGACCGGCGAATGGGACGAGGCTCTGGTCGGCGCCCGTGCCGTTGCGGTTGGCGCTCCCGATCGACCCCTCGTTCGCCCAGTAGACCTGGGTGCCCTCGACCGCCACCCCGATCGGAGCGCTGGCGCCGGTGATGAAGCTCTGGTTGACGTTCGAGACGTTCCCGCTTGAGTCGATGTCGGCGTGCCCGATCGTGCCGGGGACGACGTGGTTCGCCCAGTAGAGGTCGGCGCCGTTGACCGCCACCCCACTGGCAAAGTTGGCGCCCGTGATGAGGTTGTTGTTTATGGCGCCGCTGCCGTCGATGTTGGCCTGCCCGATCGTGGTGTCGCTCGACCAGTAGACGTGCTCGCCGTCGACCGCCAGCCCCTCGGCGAAGCCGACGCCCGTGATGAAGTTCTGGTCGACCCCGGTGCCGTCGAGGTTGGCGCGCCCGATCGTGTTGGTCGACCAGGTTCGTCCAGTAGACGAAGGCGTCGGCGCGGGGGGCCAGCGCGAGGTCGCGAGCGCGAGGGCGGCGAGGGCGAGCGCGGCGCGGCGCGCGAGGGTCGAGCGGAGATTGGGCTCTGTCGGCGCGGCGGGCATCGCTTAGCAGTTGTGCCTGCTGTCCGAGCCGCCCCCGCCGCGACAGTCGTCTTCGCCGCCGCCGCCGCGGTGCACGTCCTGACCGGCTCCCCTCCACTGAGCCGGTCGTCGCCGCCGCCGCCAGCGTTGCCCCCTGCACGTCATCACCGGGTCCGCCGCTGAGCCGGTCGTCGCCGCCGCCACCCTTGTGAAGGTCGTCTCCGACTCCGCCCCGCAGCGAGTCGTCCCCGCCCTTGCCGTGCAGCTCGTCGTCACCGCCCCCACCAGTTACCTCGTCGGCTCCGGGTCCGGCTCTGACGACGTCGTCGCCGCCGCTTGCCTGGATCACGTCGGCGCCGGGGGTGGCGCAGATCAGGTCGGCGCCCCCGAGGCCGGTGACCGTGTCATCTCCGGCCCCGGCGGCGATCACGTCGTCGCCGTTCGTCCCGCGCAGGGTGTCGGATCCGCCCGTGCCGACGATCGTGGCCGTGCTGCCGGCGCAGGAGGCGGGCCGCGAGTCCACCGCCAGCCCGGCGGGACCGGTGCCTGGGGGAAGCTGGATGAAGCTCTGGTCGACGTTGGTGGGATTGCCGTCGGGGACGTCGGGAAGCTCGGCGCGTCCGATCGCGTCAGTGTTCGTGTTCGCCCAGTAGATGTAGTTGCCGTCGACCGCCACCCCGTGAGCGGGGCTGGTACCAGCGATGAAGTCCTGGCGAACGTCCGTGCCGTCGAGGTTGGCGCGCCCGATCGTGGCTATCCCCCGGTTAGCCCAGTAGACGTAGCCGTTGCCGGCGGCCACGCCGGCGATCGCCGCCGTGCCGCCGCCGAGGGAGGCGCCGGTGATGAGGTTCGGGCGAACGTCCGTGCCGTCGCCGAGGTTGGCTCGGCCGATCGTCGCGAGGGAGCGGTTGGCCCAGTAGATGTAGCGATCGTCGACCGCCATCCCGATGACCGGCGCCCCCATCGGGGTGCCGATGTCCCCGATGAAGTCGAGGCCGCCCGAGACGTTCCCGTTCGAGTCGACGTTGCGCGCACGATCTTCGGGCGCTCGAAGCCCCCTCCCTCCGCCCAGTAGAGGTGGGTGCCGTCGGTCGTCACCGCGGAGACGATGCCGTCTGGGGTGATCAGGCCGTCGTTGGCGTCGGAGCCGTCGAAGTTGGCGCCTCCTATCGATCCCGACACGAAGGGGTCGTGCGTCCAATAGATGTGGTTGCCGTCGGCGGCCATGCCGTAGACCGGGGAGCCGAGGTCGGTGATGAAGTCCGGGCGAATGTCCGTGCCGTCGAGGCTCGCGCGCCCGACCGCGTTGGTGAAGGTCGTGGTCGTGTCCAGGCCCGTCCAGTAGATGTAGGCATCGGCGCGGGCGGCGAGGGCGAGGGTGACGAGGGCGAGGGCGGCGAGGGCGAGCGCGGCGCGGCGCGCGAGGGTCGAGCGGAGATTCGGCTCTGTCGGCGCGGCGGGCATCGCTTAGCAGTCGTGCCTGCTGTCCGAGCCGCCCCCGCCGCGACAGTCGTCTTCGCCGCCGCCGCCTCGGTGGAGGTCGTCGCCCTCGCCGCCGCGTAACTTGTCGTCGCCGCCCTTGCCGCGCAGCTCGTCGTCGCCGCCACCGCCCCTGTGAAAGTCCTCGCCGGTGCCGCCCGTGAGCGAGTCAGCGCCGCCCTTGCCGTGCAGCTCATCGCCGCCGCCGCCGCCCGTCACCTCGTCGTCTCCCGCCCCCGCCCCGCAGGACGTCGTCGCCGCCCTTGCCCCGGATCGCGTCGGCGCCGACGGCGCCGCAGACGAGGTCGTCTCCCTTGAGGCCTGCGACGGTGTCGTTGCCGCCCCCGGCGGCGATCACGTCGTCGCCGTTCGTTCCCCTCCAGCTTGTCCGGTCTGCCCGTGCCGACGATCGTCGCCTTCCTGCCGGCGCAGGTGGCGGTCAGCGCGTCGACCGCGACCCCGCCGGGCCCCATAAGGACACCCGGATGAAGCTCTGATTGACGCTGCTCTGATCGCCGTCGCTTATGTCGGGCGCTCGGCGCTTCCGAACCCATCGGCGAGGGTGTTCGTCCAGTAGACGTGTTCGCCGTCGACCGCCACCCCGTGATCAGGGATGGCGTCCGCGATGAAGCTCTCGATCGACCGTCTGATGCCGTCGATGTCGGCGCGCCCGTTCGTCGCCGATGTACCTGTTCGTCCAATAGACGTGGTTGTTGTCGACCGTCACCCCTACGTCTGCGCCGTGCCGTCGACGAGCTGAGCGCCTGTGATGAAGCTCTGATTGAACGCCCGTACCGTTGCCTATGTTGGCGCGCCCGATCGTCGCCGGCTGTAGCTTGTTCGTCCAGTAGATGTAGCTGTTGTCGACCGTCACCCCGATGGCCTGCGCTGCCGTCGGCGTTCGAGACCTGTGATGAAGTTGTGGTTGTCAGACGCCGGTGCCTGTTGAGGGGACGTTGGTGCGCCCGATCTCTTGCCGCTCGGAGCCGGTCGTTTACGCAGTAGATGTAGTTGTCGTCGACCGCCACCCCGGGACTCTGGCGTCCGGCGATGAGAGGTTCGGGTTGGCGCCGCTGCCGTTGATGTTGGCGCGCCCGATCGAGCCCGTCTTGCTTGCCGTTGTGCCACCAGTAGACATAGTCGGCATCGACGCGCCACCCCGTGTTCGGCGACGCTGAGCCCCCTCGATGACGTCGGGTTGCGAGCGCCGTGCCGCCGAGGTTCGCGTGCCCGACCGCGCCGGTGCAGTCGTTCTCGCGTCGAGCCCCTCCCGTATATGAAGGCCTCTGCGCGTCGCGGCGAGCAGCGAGGGTCGCGAGGACTAGTTCGGCTAGGACCAGCCCCTCGCCGCGCGCGTGGATCGCGCGGCGATCCCGCTTCGTCGACGCCGCGTGCACGCTTAGCAGTGATGCCTGCTGTCCGAGCCGTCCCCGCCGCTACAGTCGTCTGAGCCGCCGCCGCCGCGGTGCACGTCGTCTCCGGCTCCGCCGCGCAGCTTGTCCTCACCGCCCTTGCCGCGCATCGTGTCGTCGCCCTTACCGCCGTTGTGGAGGTCGTCGCCGGTGCCGCCCGTGAGCGAGTCAGCGCCGCCCTTGCCGTGCAGCTCATCGTCGCCGCCGCCGGCCGCCACCCCGTCGTCTCCGCCCCCGCTCTGAGGACGTCGTCGCCGCCCCTGCCCTCGATCAGGTCGCCCCGCCGGCGGCGCAGATCAGGTCATCGCCCTGCAGGCCGACCACCCTGTCGTCTCCGCCCCCGGCCGCGATCACGTCGTCGCGGTTCGTCCCCCTCAGCTTGTCGGGCCTGTCGGTGCCGACGATCGTCGCCTCCTGGCCGGCGCAGGCGGCGACAGCGGGCCGCAGTTCAGCGACTCCTGCACGGCGTTGGCCTCGAAGATCAGAGCATCGGCGTCGTCGGGTCGATCTCCCCACCCCTGAAGAGCTGGACCTGGTTGATGAACGCGGCGAGCTGGGTGCAGGCCCCGGCGGTATCGCCAGCGTCGAGGTCCTGCTGCGCGGCGTTGAGGGGCGTCCGCAGGCTGTTCACGATCGAGCGCGGCAGGCCGAGGCCCTCGACCGAGTGGATCAGGTGGCGATCGATGGCTCGGCGTAGGTGACGGTGACGAGGCCGTCGCCCATGCGAATCCCGGTCTGGAAGGTGGTGCCGTCGGGACCGTGACCCGAGCCGCCGCCGCCCCCGCCACCGCCGAAGCCGCGCCGCCGCCCCACCAGCCGCCGCCGCCGCCGCCGGACGTGGTGCCGGTGCCCGGCGCGTTACCACCGTTGCCGAATGTACCTGGCGTCGCCGGGAAGTGGCGCTTCCGCCCATGCTCTGCGTCCCGCCACCGCCGGCGACCCCGCTGACGTTGCGAGGCAGGCGGGTCGCCGCGTCCTCGCCGACCGCTCGCCGCCGGCGCCGCCGTCGCTGTTCCGTTCGCATCGCCGCAGCCACCATCTCCGCCACCCCCGCCGGCGACGAGCACGCGGTCGGTGAGCCCGAAGGCGCCGGTGCGGATGTCCGAGCACCGCCGCCGCCGCTGATCGTGCCGCTGCCGCCGCCGTTGAAGCCTCCGCCGGTGAACGACCCCTGACCGCCGACGTTGACCTCGATCGAGTCGCGCGGGTGACGGAATCGCCGCCGTCGCTCGCCGCCGAGTCCCGGTTGCAACACCCGCCAGTCTGGCCGCCCTGCGCCCCGTAGAGGTCGAAGGTCGCCTCGGTGACCCAGAGGGGGACGGTCCAGGTCTGCGCCGCTCCGGTGTAGTTGAAGGTCTCGGTGATCGCGAAGGCGGCGCGGCGAGCGCCAGCGTCGCGAGCGTCGCCATCGCGAGGACGAGCGGGCGCGGCGCGCGAGAGTCGCGCGACCGCCCGCGCCCGGCGTCGTCCCCATGCGGCGAGGCGATCCCCCTCCCGAATACCGTGCGTCCACGAAGGCCTTTCTCGCGGCGCCCGAACAGCCCGGAGCGGGCGTTCGGGTAGTTGCATGAGCCTATACCGGGACCGAGTTCTGTCAAGGACGGCGCTACCCGCGTTTCGACCTAGCGTCGCGGCGCCATTAGGAGTGTGGTGCTCCTGCTTGACGGCGATGGAGGGCGCGGCTACGAGTACAACACCAGGAGCTCTACCAACTGAGCTACGCTCACCGCGCTCGGCCAATTTAGCGCCTCGTGCTCCGTACTCCCGCGCGTGGCGGGCGGGAATACCCGGTTCGCGGACCGCGAAACGGCTCTGTGTTGAAGCCGTTACCGGCACTCCACGGCGGGTAAACGAGGAGAGGACCCCACGGTTAGGAGGACAGCTCAGATGAGCATCACCGACAAGGTCACCGGCAAGGCCAAGCAGGTCGTTGGCGACCTCAAGGACGACACTTCCCTGCGCCGCGAAGGCCGCGATGAGGAGCGCAAGGGCGAGAAGAAGGAGCAGCTCGCCGCGCCCAGGATCGCGCCGACCGCAAGGCCGAGGAGGTCGCGGACCTCGAGCGCAAGACCTGAACCAGCACCCGATCAGAGCGGCGAAAAGGGCCCGGGCGCACAGCCGGGCCCTTTCGTGCGCTGCCGCTCGGCCTATCCTCCGTCACGGCCCCTGTAGCTCAGCTGGATAGAGCAGCTGCCTTCTAATCGGCGCGCCGAAGTGCCCGTTTACGGCTTGCTGGTGCGGTAACGGGCATTTCCGGGCGGCTCGCTGATTCGGATGGACTAGGCACGATTGTCGTGGGTTTGGGCAGTGGATCGGCGATTCTGCCCAATGGAACTGGCGGGATCTCTGACAACTACTACCTAGCTACTGCAAGGCCCAAATTGCCGCCTTGCATGGAAAGCAGTACTTCTGCTTTCACGCGAAAGCGGCAGCCGCAGCGCTACGCCATCCTGCTTCTGAGCATCGATGACCCGATGAAAGGAAGGACCGCTTATGACGGAGGGACTGGCAGCTAGAACCGATGAGGGAGAAGCCCGCTGGTGGCTCGGAGCGCTGGCGATAATCAAGGCCACTGCAGCGGACACCGGCGGGAGTCTGACCATTCTGGAGGTCACCGATCCCCCTGGGGTCAAAGCCCCCATGCACGTCCATCACCGCGAGGACGAGGCATTCTGGGTGCTCGAGGGCGAGGTGACCTTCGAGGTCGGCGGCAAGACGATCGAGGCGAGCGCCGGGGACTTCGTGTTCGGTCCGCGCGACATTCCGCACCGCTATGAGGTGGGGGAGGCCGGCTCCCGAATGCTCTTTGCGCTCACCCCGGGCGGCTTTGAGGATCTGGTCAGAGCGACGAGCGATCCGGCTCCCACCCGCACCCTCCCGCCGGAAGACCATCCAATGCCCGACGAGGAGCAGATGATGGCCGCACAAGCCGCTGCTGGCTGCGCTCCGGTCGGCTGATACGAGTACCGCCGCAACCTCTGACGACCCGGCGGGACGTCACTACTGCTTCGCGCGACAAGCAGAAGTGTCGGGGTCCGTTCCGCCTGCGGGCCGCAGCGGAAGGTTGCGCTTCGGACGAGGAGCGGTAGCCGCCTGAGGACGGGAGAGCTTCGGGGGACTAGGCCATCGGAGGCGCCTGTTCGACGGCGAAGATCGCCACCTCGTAGTGATCGACCGACGCCGTTTCGCCGGAGCTCGTCACCTCGTCGCGGAGGCGGGCGGCTTCCGCTTCGCTCGCGTTCAATGCTTCGGCGCTGTCCCACAGGGACATGACCAGGATCGTGCCGCTGTCGCGATCGACCAGGAACACCGTGCCCTTCATGCCCTCCGTCTGCCCGTACTCGGTCGGCAGCACCTTCTTCTTCGTCTCTAGCGCGTCCTCGATCGCGTCGGGCGAGGCTCCCTCGTAACGGGTCAACCGAGCGAACATCTGATGCACCTCCAGGTCGTGAGTTCCAGTCCTCACACCTACGGTATAGGCGCTTCCTTCCGCCGGGAACCCCAGTTCCGATGAGACTCTCGAAGCTGCCGTGCTGCGAAGGTGCGCACTGCTGCTTTGGACGAAAAGCAGTAGTCCGGCGGTCCCAGTTTTGTGGCCCCTCGGTCTGGCGGCTGAGGGGCCGCAGATTCGGTCTGTTTCGACCCGATTACGGTCGATTTAGGCACTAGTGCCCAATGGAATGGGGGGTGTCGCGTGATCGGCGAACACGCCAGTAGGCGTACCGTGCTCTCTATGGCTCGATATCGAGTCGCCTTCGACGGGAAATGGCAAGGGAAGTTCAACGACCAAGAGGACGCGGTCGGATGGGCGAGGGCGGTCGGCGAGACAGGACGCATCGCCTACGTCATACAACGGCGTTGGCGGGGGCCGAAGCTTGTCGCCGTCTTTCCTGAGAGCCGAACCGACGAGGCGATGGCGATGTGGAGGGTGACCGGCACCGACGGCGGCGGCGGCGCCGGCGGCGGCGCCGGGTTCTAGACGCTCTCTTGGCGCTACTCGCGCTCGGCCAGCGCGTCGAGCTTCTCGGCCAGCGCGTCGAGCTTCTGGCTGACGGCGCTCAGGTCTGGGTGTTTTCGTCGACGTGGCCTACCAGGTTTTCGAGCGCCTCGATCAGCGCCTCGTTCGGGTTGTCCGCCACGGTGTGACCTCGTCGATCGGTGACCGCCCTAGGGTACGGCCGACTCGACGAATGGCCCTGCCGGCGGCATGCTCGACGGCACAGGAATGGAAAGGTTCGTGATTCACTAACCGACGCCGGGACCCTCGCCACGCCACACGAAGCCCCTCGGTTTCACACCGGGGCTTCGTCGTTTCGGGACACCTTGCGCTGGACCCAGATGATGAACTGGGCCTCCACGAGTTCACCCGCCGCGAGCGCCTCGAGCACGTCGCCGATCTCATCTTGGTCGGAGAGATCGAGTGCGAGGCCGTCGCGGTACAGCAGCTCGATCATGCACAGGAGTGCGGTGCGTTTGTTGCCTTTCGGAAGTGGGTGATCGCGGATGATTCGAGAGCACAGGATCGCCGCTCTCTCGACGGGGTCGGAGTAAAAGACGGTGTCCTCGAAGTGAGCATGCGGAGCAGCAAGAGCCGATTCGGCCATGTCGATGCGCCCGGCTCGCTGAAGCTGTTCGGCAGGGACATCGAGCACGCGCTCAGCGCGCCCAAGCACCTTTCACCTGAGATGAAGGCGTTCTGGAACGCGATCCTGCGCGACTTCGCCCCCGATGACGCAGGATTGAAAGTGCTTCAGGCAGCCTGCGAAGCGTTCGACGCGGCCCAGGGGGCCAGAGAGGCCGTGGCCGCCGATGGGCTGACTGTCCGCGACCGCTTCGGCCAGGTCCGCGCCCATCCCCTACTCGCTGAGGAGCGACGCCAGCGTGAGTCATACGTCCGCGCGGTGATCGCCCTGGGCCTCGACAGGGGCGGTGTTCATGTTCCTGCGTAGACGTCGATTTAGCCCAGCGCCGTCCCGGCCGACCCCAGGCTCAATCCCATCTATTCGCGAGACGGCGAATGGTGGCAGAGCGTTGCTGGACGCCCTCGCCACCTGACCAACTACCCCAATCGCTTCGACTTCGACAGGGCCGAAGACCATGGTCGTGCCCTCGACGAGTATGAGTTCGAGCCCGTTCTCTTCCTGGCCCGCGAAGGGTATTTGTCGGAGGCCGAGATCGAGGAGCTTCGCGCCCGAGCTGCGGAGAGCGCCGCCCGCATCGACACCCCGCGCGAGGAGATGCAGAGCCCGTCGATCTCAAAGGACCGCTCGCGGGTGCGTCTCGCGCAAGCCGTTGACGGAGAGTTGGGCGAGCCAACCGGCTCGACCTACGCCGTAGAGGTGCCGTACTCGTGAACCTACTCCCGCAGCCCGGCGGCTTCGAGGGCGTCCGCCGGTTCGAGAAACCAGGCATACCGCACGACCTTGCCGTCGCGGACAGTCCACAAGGCCGACTCCTGACCCTCTACTTCGACACCGCTCCCTCGCCCGCGTGCCCGGTACCGCGTCACCACAGCTACCTGATCTCCCACCGCCCTGAACTGTTCAGGCTCCATGTCGTAGGTCTCCCATCCTTCGAAGACCTTTTCAACCGCCCGGCTGAACGCAGCGAGGCCGCGCCGGGTTCCCGCTTCCACTGCCCTAGCGGGATTGACGTACTCGATCTCCGGGTCCATGAGCTCGGCTGGTCCAGGCAACTCGTCGCGGGACCAGGCGGCATAGAAGCGCCGCACGATCTCGACGTTCTCCTGCGACATCGCCTACTCCGACAGTCCGGCGGCTTCCAGGGCGCCGTCCTTGCTCGCAAAGGGCTCGATCCGCACGATCCTTCCGTCGCGCAACGTGAGAAGCGACGACCGCGCCTCGTCGACCTCGAGCTCATTGGTGCGACCGCTCAGCCGCATCACCGCGACGACCTGATCACCCGCCTCGATCAGCTCGTCGACTTGGACGCCGTACTCGTCCCAGCCCGACAGGAACTGGGTCCAGAAACGGCGGACGCCGTCGTACCCGCGGTACTCCTCGCTCGCCAGGAGCGAGTGCGGGGCCGCGACCCACTCGACCTCGGGATCGAAGATCTCTCGCACCTCGTCGAGGCGGCGCTCGAAGTTGCCGACGTCGACGCTCTGGAAGGCGGCGAACAGCCTGCGAACGACCTCGACGTTCCCCTGCGACATCGTCTACTCCGACAGCCCGGCGGCTTCGAGGGCCTGCGCCTTGGTGGCGTAGCCGTGGCAGTGCACGATCTTGCCGCCCCTCAAGGTGAACACCTGCCATGTGCGGCTTTCGACCTCGGCTCCGGTCTCCTTGCCGCGCCCCCATTGATGAAGGCAAATCACTACGGAGTCGCCAACGTCGATCGCCTCTCCTTCGGCTTCAAAGCCGAAATCATCGAACGCTCCCGCCCACTGGCGAAGGAACTCAGCTACCGCCCCCGGGCCATGGTAGGTCACCGCCTCGGGAAACGCCCCCACGTAATCCCATTCGACCTGTTCATCGAGGATGGCGAGCAATGCCTCGACGTCCCCTGCGGCGGAGTCGGGCAACGCCCGCCTAACGATCTCCACGTTCTCCTCCGACATGGCCCGCGCAGTATCCCGCGCGCCTGTCGCTACTCCCGCGACCGCACCGCATCCAGGGCCGCCTCCTTGCTCGCGAACCCGAACAGATACTCGACGATTTTGCCGCCCTCCCACCGAGCTGCATTGACGGCTCGACCTTCAACGGGCACACCGCTCGACTTGCCCGTACCGGTCCAGCGCCCCACCGCGATGACCCAATCCCCCTGATCGATCCACTCATGTATCTCCCGCTCATAGTCCTCAAAGACCTCGGCCGCCTGCCCGTAATAGTCGAACCATGCCTTGCGACCGTGGAAGACCTTCGGGGTATCGACGCGAGGGCCGAACTCCACCGCCACCACCTCCTCGGAAACAAACTCCATCACCGCCTCGAGGCTTCCGCGCTGAGCCTGCTGGAAGCGCCTTGCAAGCTCCAGGTTCTCTTCCGACATCGCCCGCGCAGTATCGCGCGACGCGACCGGGCTCAGTCCAGAACCTTGAACTTGTCCTTCGCGGCAGAGGGATCGACGTTGCCGGCGGCGTCTATGGCCCGCACCTTGAACTTGTGCTTGCCCTCGTCGAGCCGCTTGACCTTCTTGGGCGACGTGCACGGCTTGTAGGGCTTCTTGTCGGCCTTGCACTCGAACGCCGAGCCGGCCTCGTCGGAGGTGAACTTGAACTTGACCTTGCTCTTGTTCGTCTTCTTCGGCGCGTCCTTGGTGATCGTGGTCTCGGGCGGGTCGCAGTCGGTCTGCTTGGCGGCGTCGGTCGGGCACAGATCCTGGCTCTCGTCGCCGAACCCGTCGCCGTCGGCGTCGGGCTCGATGTCGGCATTTACGAGCAGCTCGGAGTCCTCATTAGGAGAACTGAAAAATGGCGCTGTGGGCCCTGCGTCTTCGAGCCGCGGGAGCCAGAGCTCATAGCTTGCGTCCGGCGTCATGGCGAAGGCCTCCAGGGCGGTGGGGTTGCAGCAGTCGATCCCCACGGTGTCTCCGAACTGGATCGGCAGCCGCACCTCGAAGGTCGAGGTCGCGTTCGCCGTCGGGGTGACCGTGGGGCCCGTCCCGGCGCCGCTGCGGATGGCGGAGTCGCCGGGGCGGGTGATCCGCAGCGCCACCGGCGAGACATTGTCAGCGACCTTGATCCGCCAGCGAACCACGACACCGTCGCTCGTTGCCAGCAGGCCGCCCTGAGCCTGGCTGGCTGCGGGCAGGGTCCTGTGAGCGTCTGTGCACGGACCGGGACTGCAACTCGAGGCGCCCCCGTTTGGGGCCGCGGCGAGATTGCTCCCGATTGTCACTGCGGCAGAGGCCGAGGAAGGAACCGAAAGCGCCAGCGTCGCGACGCCTGCCAGCGCACCGATTCCGACCTTCTTACCGAGCACCCGGACCTCCCTGCTCGTTTCGCTTGCGAGCGAAGCTACACCCGGCGCACGGAAGCGTCAACCATCCGAGGCCCGGCGGGGCGGACCCGAGCGCGTCTCCCAGAACTCCACCTGCCGCCGGAGCCGCCGCGCCCTGTCCGTCTCCACCTACCGCGAGGCGACGAGCTTCCTGACAGCCTGCCCGGAGAGGTGGGCGGCTTCGGCCACAGCGCGGCTCGGGACACCTGCCGCGAGGAGGACGGGGATGAGTTCCCGACGGCGATTCCTCAACGCCGAGCCCGGTGCAGCAGCTTGCCGCGCCCCCGCTGGCGAGGTCTCATCGCCAGGCGGTCGGCCTCAGCCTCCTCGATCTCCACGCTGAGGTCGCGGAGCTGTTCGAGCAATCGGCTCTGCTCGGCGTTCACCACGGGGAAGCCTCTCACCCGGTGGCGACTTGCCGAACATTGGGGATTGACCACCAACCGCGTCAGGGCGTAGGATCGCGTCGAACGAAATCAATGGGGCCGGCGTGCGTGAACACCCGGCCCCTGGCGCTCGGTCAAGTTGCACAAGCCCGAGCGCGAGGGAACGCTATCGCCCCGTCAGCCCCTCGAATGAGGAGGCTCATGTATGGCACGTAGAGCAACCGGACAGGTAATCGCACCCATCGGCAAGCAGCGCTCCTGGGCTCTCCGCGTCCGCGCATACGGCAGGCGGCGGTTCGTCACCCTCGGCAGACCCGAGGACGGCTGGACGCGAAAGCGGGCCGAGGCGGAGTTGCGCCACGTTCTCGCCGATGTTGAGCGCGGTGTCTGGCAGCCGCACGAGCCCGAGCCCGTAGAGGCGCCGGCCGAGGTTCCGACCTTCCACGAGTTCGCGAGCGAGTGGCTGCGCGACCGTGAGTCGGAGTTGAGGCCGAAGACGGTGAAGGACTACAGGTGGTCGCTCAGCTACCACTTGCTGCCCCACTTCGCCGATTACCGGCTGTCGGAGATCACGGCCGAGTCGGTCGATCGCTACCGGTCTGCGAAGGCGCGCGAAGGGCGGCTTGCCCCGGCGCAGATCAACAAGACGCTGAAGCGGCTCGCGCAGATCCTCGAGCTGGCGGTGGACTACGGGTACCTGCCGCGCAACCCCGCAGCCTCGAAGGGCGGGCGTCGACGCATGAAGGAGCCCAAGCCGCAGCGCTCGTGGGTAGAGCCCGAGCAGCTCCTCGCACTGCTGGACGCCGCCCCGGCCGGACAACGACCGATCATGGCAACGCTGGCAGGCGCCGGGCTGCGGGTGGGAGAGGCCTGCGCCCTGGATTGGCGCGACGTGAGCCTCGCCACCGGCACACTCACCGTCCGCGAGTCAAAGACGAGTGCGGGGGAGGGCCGCGAGGTCGATCTCCCGCTCGGGCTGGCCGATGAACTTCGCACGCACAAGGCCACGGCCGGTGATCTCGCCGAGCCGGGCGCGCCGGTGTTTCTATCGGGGCCGCGCAACGGCAAGCGCAACCGCCAGACGCCTGCCAACGTTGCGCGCAGGCTCAAGACAGCGATTCGGCGGGCCAACGTCGCACTCGCCGAGGCTGGCATCGAGCCGATAAGCGAACGGGTGAGCCCTCACTCGCTGCGCCGGACCTACGCCTCTCTGCGTTCGGCGCTTCGCGACGATCCGACCTACATCGCCGCGCAACTGGGACACGAGGATCCCACGTTCACGATTCGGGTCTATGCCAAGGCCGCGAAGCGGCGCGAGCGACTGTCCGACGAGTACCGTGAACCGTACGACGAGGCGCTTGAATGGGCAGTAATGGGCAGAATCGAAGTGTTGGGACACGAGCCCGGCCCGACGCGCACAAACGGCCAGGGGCGGGAATCCCGCTCGCTAAGCCGAATATCGGGCACTAGCCCCCGTAGCTCAGCTGGATAGAGCAGCTGCCTTCTAAGCAGCAGGCCGGAGGTTCGAGTCCTCCCGGGGGCGTTACCGAGGCTTACGCCCGCCGCCCTCGCCGCGCTTCCCTGCGGCGCCGTGCTTGCGCTTGCCGCGCTCCTCGCCCTCGGCCTTCGCCTTGGCGCGGTCGCGTTCGGGCGCCGTCGCCGCCTTCGCCGCCGGCGACTCGGCCTCGTCGCTGCCCGGATCCTTGATCGCCGCCATCGCCGCCTTCGCCTTGTCGCCGAGGCTGCCCTTGCTGTTCGCGATCTCCTTGAGCTCGGCGGCGTCCTCCTTCAATGAGTCCGTTCCGCCGCGTTTGTCGATCAACCCCTTCGCCTTGTCCTGCAGTCGCTTCAGGTCCATCTCGGTTCTCCTCGTCGCTCGACCCATCCCTCAGCTTACCCGCGGTTCCGTCCGCCATAATCACGAACATGTGTTCGCATGACGCACCCTCTCTATCTGAAAGCGAAGGCACGCCAGCTCCGGATCGAGCGCAAGCTCTCGCTCGATGAGATCGCCAACCGGCTCGCGCTCGGCAAGACGACCGTCTGGTACTGGATCAAGGATCTGCCCGACCCTGAGATCAAGCACCGGATGACGCCGGGGCGGCGGCGGGCCCTCGCCGCCGCCAAGCGGTCCAACCAAGCGCGCTTCAAAGCGCGACGCGACGCCGCGTACAAGCAGGGTTGGGACGAATTCGCTCTGCTCGACGCAGAGTCCGGCTTTCGCGACTTCGTCTGCATGTACATCGGCGAGGGGTACAAGCGTAATCGCAACACAGTTTCGATCGCCAACTCTGACCCTCGTGTGATCCGACTTGGCAACTACTGGATCTGCCGGCTCACCGCCAACAAGGTCGGCTATGGGCTTCAGTACCACGCCGACCAGGACTCCGAGTACCTCGTTCGGTTCTGGTCGACCTATCTGGGCGCTGATCCGGAGCGGATTTACCTGCAACGGAAGTCGAATAGCGGCCAGCTCCGCGGCCGGACGTGGCGCTCGAGATGGGGCGTGCTCAGCGTCAGCGTCGGTGACACGCATCTTCGCGCGCGCCTCCAGGGATGGATTGATCGCGTCCAGGATGGCTGGTTAGACTCGATTCACGGGGTGTAGCTCAGCCTGGTCAGAGCGCCCGCCCTGGGAGCGGGAGGCACATCGGTTCGAATCCGATCACCCCGACTGGAGACGACTGATGGGCGAGCTCGGCGACAAGCTTCGCGGTGCACTCGAGCCGGAACTCGAGGCCGGTGAGACGCTGCTAGGCGTCTGCGTCGCCAGCCAGGTCGGCATGTTCAGGGGTCGGCAGGTGGCGATCGGGGTCACCGAGCGGCGGCTGATCGTCCAGGGCATGAATCGCAAGTTCGAGCCCGACGGCGAGCCGGTCTCCCTGCCACCGGAGCGGATCGCCGACGCGGATGCGGAGGGCGCCGGCGGCGGTTGGCCCCAGATCGGCGCCGCGATCATGGACAAGGCCGCGGTGACGCTGAAGCTGAAGACGACCGACGGCGAGAAGCTGAAGCTGATGATGATGCGTGGCACCGGCCCGCTCGGCGGGCTCGGCGGCGGTGAGGACCACCGCGCCGGCTTCGAGGCGCTCGGCGCCTGGTTCGCGGAGCATGCTCAGGGCTAGCGTGTCCGCCGCCGCCGGATAGGCTTCCGCGCCCGATGGCCGAGGTCCGACCACTCACCGCGCTCCATTACAACCTCGCCGCCGTGCCCTCGCTCGCCGATGTCGTCGCTCCCCCCTACGACGTGATCGACGCCGCGCGCCGCGCCGAGCTGCTCGCCCGCTCACCCTTCAACGTGGTCGAGATCGATCTGCCCGAGGCACCCGAGGGAGGCGACCCCTACGAGCACGCCGACGAGACGCTCGAGGAGTGGACGCTGCAGGGCATCCTGACCGCCGACCGCGGGCCCGCGCTCTGGCCCCTGACCCAGGAGTACGAGGCGCCGGACGGCTCGCGCCGGACCCGCCGCGGTCTGCTCTGCCGCGTCCGGGTCACCGACTACGGCCCCGGCCTCGTGCGCCCGCACGAGCGCACCCAACCCGGCCCGAAAGAGGACCGGCTCAGGCTTACGAGGGCGACCCGACACAACCTCTCGCCGATCTTCTCCCTTCACCCCGGTGACGCCTGGCGCCATTTCGAGGGCTTCACCCGAACCGATCCCTGGGCCGAGCTGACCGATAACGAGCAGACCACGCACCGGATCTGGCGCGTCGAGGACCCCGAGGCCCACCGCGCGGTCACCGCGGAGCTGGCCGACGCCGAGCTGCTGATTGCCGACGGCCATCACCGCTACGAGACGGCGCGCACCTACGCCGACGAGATCGGCGGCGACGGCGCGCACCGCTACACGCTGATGGCCCTGGTCTCGCTCGAGGACCCGGGCCTGACCGTGTTCGGGTATCACCGCCTGCTCACCAACCTCGGCGACTCCGCCGCGCAGGTGGCGCTCGGCGCGGCGATCCGGGAGCAGTTCGAGTTCGAGGAGGTCGCGATCGAGGAGCTCGACCCGGCGGGCGAGCCCGGGATCGGCGTCTTCGGCTACATCGACTCCCACCTGCGCCAGGGATTCCGGCTGCGGCTCAAGGCACCGGCGACGCTCGAGCGCGCGATCCCCGGCGTCTCGCAGGCCTACCGGACGCTCGACGCCGCGATCCTCGAGACACTGCTGCTCCGCGATGCGCTCGGGATGAGCGCCGAGGACGTAGAGGCGAAGCGGGGGATCGCCTACACGGCGTCGGCGGAGAACGCGCTCGCCTCGCTGGACGAGGGGACCCACGCGGCGTTCCTGATGCGCCCGACGCCGGTCGAGCAGGTGCGCGAGGTCGCCGCAGCCGGCGAGACGATGCCCCCGAAGTCGACCTACTTCTTCCCCAAGCTGCTCACCGGGATCGTCTTCAACCCGCTGAGCTAGACAGGGCGCTAGGGTCGAGCGCGTGACCCGCATCTACACCAAGAAGGGCGACGACGGGACGACCTCGCTCTGGTACGGCGGCCGGGTGGCGAAGTCCGACCCGCGCACCGAGGCCTACGGGGCACTCGACGAGGCCGCCTCGGCGCTCGGCGTCGCGCGCTCGCTCTGCGGAGCGGACGAATCCGAGCTCGCCGCCGACATCCTCCAGCTCCAGGACGACCTCTTCATCGCCGGTGCCGAGCTCGCCACCGCGCCGGAGGCAGCCGAGCGGCTCGCCGACGGAGTCAGCCGGGTGACCCCGGAGATGGCCGCCGAGCTCGAACAGGTCATCGACCGCTACATGGGCCGGGTCGATCTGCCGCCGAAGTTCGTGATCCCGGGCGGCACCCAGATCTCCGCTCAGCTCGACGTCGCGCGCGCGGTCATCCGGCGGGCCGAGCGCCGCACGGTCGCGCTCGCGCAGGAGGGCGGGCTCGCCTCCGAGGAGCTGCTGCGCTTCCTCAACCGCGCCTCCGACGCCGCCTACGCGATGGCGCGGCTCGCGGACGCCGACGACCCCGAGCTGTTTGCCGGGCGCGAGCGCGAGGAGCCGAAGACGTGAAGGCCGTTGCACGACGGCGCCAGGGCTACGCCCACGATCTCGAGATCGACAGCGGTCACCGGATGGTGATCGACGAGCGGCGCGACAGCGGCGGCAACGACGAGGGTCCCTCGCCGATCCGCACGGTCGCCGCCGCGCTCGCCGCCTGCACCGCGATCACGGTCGAGATGTACGCGGAGCGCAAGGGCTGGGAGCTGGGCGAGGTCGAGGTCGCCGCGGAGGCGGAGTCCGACGGCAGGGGCGGCGCTCGGTCGTTCGGCGTCACCCTGCGGATCCCCGAGCCCCTCGACGATGAGCAGCGGCGGCGGCTGCTCGTGATCGCGGGCAAGTGCCCGGTGCACCGCGCGCTCGCCGGGGAGACGCCGGTCGAGATCACCGACCGGATCGAGTCCCCTCGCCGGCCGGCTGATGGACCTCGGGCTCGTGGGAAAGGCCTGCGCGGTTACCGGCGCCAGTCGCGGGATCGGGCGCGAGACGGCACGCATGCTCGCCGCTGAAGGTGCGTCGGTGCTGCTCGTCGCCCGCAATGCGGAGCGACTCGAAGCGGCGGCTGAGGAGTGTCGCGCCGCGGCGGCGGGGGCCGGCGCACAGGCCGAGCACCTCGCGCTCGACGTCACCGCGGCCGACGCCGGCGAGCGCATCGTCGCCGCCTGCGTGGAGCGGTTCTCCAAGCTCGACGTGCTCGTCAACAACGCCGGCACGTCGCGCTGGCGCGACCTCGACCAAGTCGCCGAGTCCGACTGGTATGAGGCCTGGGAGCTGAACGTGATGGCGCCGCTGCGCGCGATGCGAGCGGCGATCCCCGGGATGGTCGACCGCGAGTGGGGGCGGATCGTCAACGTCTCCTCGAGCGCGGGCAAGCGCCCATCTGCGCAGATGCCCGAGTACTCGGTGGCCAAGGCGGCCGAGCTGTCGCTGTCGCGGCTGTTCGCCGACCGCTACGCGAGCCAGGGCGTGCTCATCAACGCGATCTGCCCCGGCCCGACGAAGTCGGAGATGTGGATGGACGAGGGTGGCCTGCTCGACCAGTCGAAAGAGCACGCTGGGATCCCGACCCGCGAGGAGGCGCTGCGAGCCGCGGGCCAGAAGCGGCCGATCGGGCGGCTCGCCTACGTCGAGGAGATCGCCGCGGCGATCGTCTTCCTCGCCTCCGAGCGCGCCTCCTACGTCGCCGGTGCGGCCTGGTCGGTGGACGGCGGCACGGTGCAGGTGATCATCTGAGCGCCGAGCTTCGCGCCGCCCTGCTCTCGCCCGAGGAGGCTGAGGCGATCAACGCCCACGGACGCACGGAGGCGGCGGTCCTGGTGCCGATGTACGGGCACCCGGAGAACCCCGGACTGGTGTTCACCGAGCGCCGCCACGACCTCCGTCGCCACGCCGGTGAGATCTCGTTCCCCGGCGGGCGCCGCGACCACCCCGGCGAGGAGCTGCTGACCACCGCGCTGCGCGAGGCCGAGGAGGAGATCGCGCTGCACCCGGCCGACGTCGAGGTCGTCGGGGCGCTGCCGCCGATCGGCACCTTCGTCACCAACTACAAGGTGCACCCCTTCGTCGGCCTGATCGACTCCGACCTGCGCTTCGAGCCCAACCCGGCTGAGGTCGAGACCGTGCTCGCGTTCGAGCTCGACAAGCTCCGCGAGGGCTTCGCGATGCGTCGCCTGGTTCGCCGCGGGGTTCCCCTTCGCACCCCGACCTACCTCGTCGACGACCACCTGATCTGGGGCGCGACGGCGCGCATCCTCGGCGAGCTGCTTCAGCGCGTGAGCCTGTTGTAACCGCGCAGGAGCCGGCGAGCGACACCCTCGATCGTCTCCTCGCCGTAGCCCATCGAGGGCTGGTCGCGGGTCAGGATCGCGAGGCTGAACCGGCGAGGCGGATGGCGTAGCAGCATCACCTGGTTCACGCGCCAGCCCCCCGAGGCGCCGGACCAGCCGCCCTTGAAGTGCAGGCTCCAGCCGCCCGGCGCGACCGGCGGGATTCCCCAGCGCTGCGAGCGGACGATCCTGGTCAGCAGGTGCATCGCATAGCCGCGGTGGCGCTTGGGGATGTAGTCCTCGAGTCGGTGGAGGAAGCGCGCCTGCCCGCGCGCTGTGATCGTCGACAGCCCCCAGAGCGGCTGGGTCGTAAAGCGGCGCATGCGAGCGTCGTGAGCGAGGTCGTAGAGCGCGCCCTCGCCCACCCGCTGGTAGATCGCGCTCGCCGCCTGGTTGTCGGAGCGCTTGACCATCGGCCCGATCAGGTGCTTCTCGCTCGCGGTGAGCGCGTCGTGGCGAACGTCGGGCTCGCGCAGCAGCGCGACCATGAACATCACCTTGACCACGCTGGCCGAGTTGTGGACCCGGTTGAGATGGTCGCCGCGCAGCTCGCCGGTCTCGTCGACGACCGCGAACGAGACGGTCCCGATGCGCCCATCCGCGAACCGCTCCGCCGCCGCGACCCGCTTCGGCCACGGATAGTCCGCCGCGCCTCGGCCGTCTCCACCCGCCGGCCAGGCGGAAAGCAGCGGGGCGATCGCGACACCCGCGGCGACAATCGAGAGCGGCCGTGGCCGTAGCAGCGGAAGTCCCAGGATTCGAGCGTATCCCTTTGCATTTTGAACCGGCGCACGGCCGCAGATCGCTGGCTAGTGTCCGATCGGGATGGCAGAGCGCGGCCCCAAAGCGCGATCCGTGTCGGAGTCTGACGACGGAAAGCTAACCGCAGGCGACGCCGAGAGCGTGGCGCGTTGAAGCCGTCGCGGCGCCCAAACCCTGCCTCCCTGGCTCGGTCGAAGCTCGGGCCGTCTTCGCGCAGTGAGTCGAAGTCGGCGCTCGCCGCAGCGCGCTCGCTGGCTTCCCGGCGGCGCTCATCCTCGGGCGTCGACGACACCGAGACCGTGGACATCAGCGAGACGACCGCCCCGTCGGTCGGCCCGAACACGGTGATCGAGAAAGACTCGCCGGAGGAGCGCCTCGCGCGCAACGACCAGTCCGACAAGGACGCGATGGGCCTCGACAAGCGGCGAGCCGTGATCGGTGGCCAGTACAGCCCGAGCTTCGCTCGCCAGGCGACGCTCTACGGAGTCTTCCTCGCCGTCGTCGCTGCAATGGTGATCGGGGGCGTGGTCCTCGCCGGCGAGCTCGACCAGGCGCCCGCCGAGTACGAGGACCAGGCTCCGTGGGCTCAACCCGACGCGCCGCAGGAGCCGCCGCCCCCGCTCCAGTAGCCCGGCCGTTCAGTCGAGCGAGCCGCCGACCAACTCGCCCGCCGCCGCAAGCATCCCCTCACGCCAGTTCTCGCGGTCGTCCCTGGGAGCGTCGACGACCTCGAACGGGATCCGCCATTTCTGCTGCGCCCCGCGCAAGAGCTCGAAAGCGCCGATCGCGTGCTCGGGCGCGATCTCGCCGGTGAGCTCGTAGACGAGGCCCCGCACCGGCGTATCGACGATCTCGGAGAGCAGGCGCTCGAGCCGCGGGCCGTGAAGCGCGGCGACGGCGTCCTCGTCGCCGGTCGCCGAGCCGAGTAGCCAGAAGATCAGGGTCACGCCCTCGATCTGGTCGAGGACCGTCCCGACCCGGTCGGGATCGGCGACCACGGCCTCGATCCCGGCGACCTCGATCCCGGCGAGGCGGTCGTAGCTGCGAGTCGTTCCCCTTGCCTGCCAGCCGCGGTCGAGCAGCGCACGGCCGAGCTCACGACCGCGACAGCCGCAGCCGACGATCAGCCCTCGCGCCAAGAACCCCGCTCGCGGACCGCCTGGTCCTCGCGGGCCATCCGCTCGGCGTCGTCCTCGGTCAGCTCCTCGGCGCCGCGGCGCCGCCGGTACTCGTTCTGAGCATCGAGCATCTGCTGCACGTCGTCGAGCTCGAGCTGTGCCTCGAGCTCGGCCGAGCGGGTCGGCTTCCAGTCGACGAGATCCGCGCCGCTTCCCGGGTAGGCGCGCGCGAGCAGCACGAGACAGAGCACGATGAATCCGATCGCCGCCAACGAGATCAGGACGAAGTCCATCGGGCTACCTTACGCCCCCGGTCCCCTCCCACGCTCCTTGTAGCGGCCGCCTCGGCCGCGTGGCATGATCGGCGCGCTTTGGCCGAGGCGCTGATCATCGACGCCGTCCGCACCCCGATGGGCCGCTATCGCGGGGCGCTCTCGGGCGTCCGCCCCGACGACCTCGCGGCGCACGCGATCTCGGCCACGCTCGAGCGCACCGGCATCGATCCCACCGACGTCGCCGACGTCTACTGGGGCGCGGCGAACCAGGCCGGCGAGGACAATCGCGACGTCGCCCGGATGGCGGCCCTACTCGCGGGCCTGCCGGTAGAGGTTCCCGGGGTGACCGTGAACAGGCTCTGCGCCTCCGGGCTCGAGGCCGTCAACCAGGCCTCCCGCGCGCTGCGGCTCGCTGAGGCCGACCTCTATCTCGCCGGGGGCTCGGAGTCGATGAGCCGCGCCCCGTGGGTCGTCGCGAAGCCCGAGGCCGGCCTGCCCCGCGGCGAGCAGACGATGCACGACACGGCGCTGGGCTGGCGCCTGATCAACCCACGGATGGCCGACCGCTACTCGATCGAGGCGATGGGCGAGACTGCCGAGAACGTCGCCGAACGGCACTCGATCTCGCGCGCCGACCAGGACGTGTTCGCGCTCCGCAGCCACCAGCGCGCGGTCGCCGCTCAGGCCGAGGGGCGGTTCGCGGCGCAGCTCGTCGCGATTGAGGCGCCGTCGGGGAATCGCAGCTCGACGACGCTGGTCGAGGCCGACGAGGGCCCGCGCGCCGACACCTCGCTCGAGCAGCTCGCCGGCCTGCGCCCCGCGTTTCGCGACGGCGGCAGCGTCACCGCGGGCAACGCCTCGACCCTCAATGACGGTGCCGCGTGCCTCGTACTCGCCTCCGAGCGCAAGGCCGCCGAGCTCGGCGCCAGGCCGCTGGCGGGAATCGTGGCGACCGGAGTCGCCGGCGTCGATCCGGCGGTCATGGGCATGGGACCGGTGCCGGCGATCCGCCGCGCTCTCGCCGCCGCCGGGCTCGAGCTCGGCGAGATCGACCTGATCGAGATCAACGAGGCCTTCGCAGCCCAGGTGCTCGCCTGCGCCCGCGAGCTCGGGATCGACGAGGAACGCCTGAACGTCAACGGCGGCGCGATCGCGCTCGGTCACCCGCTCGGCTGCTCGGGCGCGCGGCTGCTTACCAGCCTCGCCTGGGAGCTGCGCCGCACCGGTGGGCGCTACGGGATCGCGTCGCTGTGCGTCGGCGTCGGCCAGGGCCTTGCGACCGTGATCGAGCGGGTCTAGACGTTGGTGCTCGAGTCGCCGAGCGATCCGCTCGGATAGCCTCGCAGGGATGGCCTTTCAGGAGCTAGCCTCGGTCGACGGCACGATCGCCCCGACCGCCGAGACGACGATCCCGCTGCGTGACGACGGGCTCTACCGCGGTGACGGCGTCTTCGAGGTGATCCGGCTCTACGGCGGACGCCCGTACGCGCTCGCCGAGCACCTCGACCGGCTCGAGCGCTCGGCGGCGGCGATCGAGCTCCCGGTCGACCGGGCCCGTTTCGGGGGCGAGATCGGCGCCCTGCTCGATCGCAACGGCGACGCCGACGCCCAGCTACGGCTCCTGGTCACGCGCGGCGGCCGGCACATCGCGCTGATCGAGGGTCTCGTCGACTGGGGCGAGACGGTGAGCCTGGCGACGGTCACCTACTCGCCCTCGGTGATCCTGACCGGGGTCAAGTCGCTCTCCTACGGCGCCAACATGCAGGCGACGCGCACGGCCAAGGGCCGCGGCGCCGACGAGGCGCTGCTCGTGCGCCCCGACGGGGTCGTGCTCGAGCCGCCGACCTCGACCATCTTCTGGGTCGCCAACGGCGGTGAGCTGCGCACCCCCGCGCTCGAGGCGGGCATCCTCGACTCGATCACCCGCCGGGCGCTGGTCGCCGAGCTCGAGGTCGCCGCGGGCGAGTACCACCTCGACGACGCGCTGGCGGCGAGCGAGGCCTTCCTCGCCTCGACGACCCGCGAGATCCAGCCGATCTCGGCGATCGACGAGCGCAGCTTCGAGGCCGGCCCACGCACCGCGGAGGCGCAGCAGACGTTCGCCCGCGTGGTCGCCGAAGCGCTCGGGGCGGCGGCGAGCCGATGACGGGCCCGCATTGATGGAGTGGGCCCTGACCGACGAGCAGCGCCTGATCGTCGAGACCGCGCGGGACTTCGTCGACAACGAGGTCGTGCCGCGCGCCCGCGACTCCGATCGCGCTCAGCGTTTCGACATCGAGCTCGCCCGCAGGCTGGGCGAGATGGGCTATCTCGGCGCCCCGGTCGCCGAGCAGCATGGCGGCCGCGGGCTCGACTTCCTCAGCTACGGGCTGATCGTCGAGGAGGTTGGTCGCGGCGACTCTGCGATGCGCACCGTGGTCTCGGTCCAGACGTCGCTCGTCTGTGGCTCGATCGAGCGCTGGGGCAACGACGAGCAGAAGGCTCGCTGGCTGCCGAGGCTGTGCTCGGGCGAGGCCTTCGGCTGCTTTGGCCTCACAGAGCCCGACACGGGCTCCGACGCCGCGGCGCTGCGCACCCGCGCGGAGAAGTTCGACGGCGGCTGGCGGATCAGCGGCCAGAAGATGTGGATCTCGCTCGGCAACGTCGCCGAGGTGGCGCTGATCTTCGCCCAGACCGACCCCGCCCGCAAGCACCGCGGCCTCGCCTGCTTTCTCGTCCCGACCGAGTCCGAAGGCTTCAGCACCCAGAAGATCCACGGCAAGCTCGGGCTGCGCGCCTCCGACACCGCCGAAATCTCGCTCGACGCGGTCGAGGTCCCAGACGAGGCGCTGATGGGTGAGGTCGGCGACGGGTTCAAGGTCGCAATGTCGGCGCTCGACTCGGGCCGCTACTCGGTCGCCGCGGGCTGTGTCGGCATCTGCCAGGGCTGCGTCGAGGCCTCGGTCGCATACGCGAAGGAGCGCCGCCAGTTCGGCGTCCCGCTGGCGAGCTTCCAGCTCGTTCAGGAGATGATCGCCGACATGATCGTGCGCCGCGACGCGGCGCGGATGCTGGTCCGCCGCGCGGCGATGCTCAAGGACGCCGGCAAGCCGTCGACGGTCGAGACCTCGGTGGCGAAGCTGTATGCGACCGAGTCGTCGGTCGAATGCGCGAACCTTGCGATCCAGGTCCACGGCGGCTCGGGCTACGTCGACGACTACCCGGTCGAGCGCTACCTCCGCGACGCGCGGGTGACAACTCTCTACGAGGGCACGTCGCAGATCCAGAAGTTGATCATCGGGCGCGACGCGACCGGAATCGACGCGATGACGCCTCCCGGGTGAGCCGGTGGCCGAGCTGGTCGAGACCTCGGTCGAAGCCAACGTCGCCCTCTGCCGGCTGAACCGGCCCGAGGCGCGCAACGCGCTCTCGCCCGAGCTGATGGAGGTGCTCGCCGCCGCGGTCGAGGCCCACGACGCTGATCCGTCGGTTCGCTGCATCGTGATCGCCGGCTCCGACGAGGCGTTCGCAGCCGGTGCCGACATCGCCGCGCTTGCCGAACGCGAGTTCCACGAGGCGATCTTCCATCCGGCGGCGGCCTTCTGGCGCCGGCTCGCCGAGTGCAGGACGCCGATGATCGCCGCGGTCTCCGGCTGGGCGCTCGGCGGCGGCTGTGAGCTGGCGCTCGTCTGCGACATGATCGTCGCCTCCGAGACGACCGAGTTCGGCCAGCCCGAGATCACGCTCGGGATCATCCCGGGCGGCGGCGGCACGCAGCGCCTCGCGCGCGCGGTCGGCAAGCAGCGGGCGATGGACCTCGTGCTCACCGGTCGGCGCTTCGACGCGCACGAGGCGAAGGCGATGGGGATCGTCAACGAGGTGACCGCCAAGGGCGAGTGGCTCGAGAAGGCACTCGAGCTCGCCGGCCGGGTCGCGTCGCGCCCGCCGATTGCCGCACGGCTTGCCAAGCAGGCCGTGCTCGCGTCCGAGGAGACGACTCTCGGCGCCGGTCTCGAACACGAGCGGCGCCTCTACGAGCTTGCGATGGCGACCGAGGACAGGGTCGAGGGTATGCGTGCGTTCCTCGACAAGCGCCAGCCCGACTACCGGGGTCGATGAGCGAGCGCCCGAACATCTTCGAGCCGAGCTTCGACGACCGCAGCGATCGCGAGGGATTCGTCAACCGCCGCGCGCGGCTCGGCCGCCAGGCCGGGGCCGACCGTCTCGGGGCCAGCATGTTCGAGCTCGAGCCCGGGTCGGCCCCATTCCCGATGCACTACCACCTCGGCAACGAGGAGCTGCTGCTCGTGACCGCCGGCGCGCCGAGCCTGCGCACGCCCGAGGGCGAGCGAGTCCTCACCGAGGGCGAGGTGGTCGCCTTTCCGCGCGGTGAGGCCGGCGTCCACCAGATCGTCAACCGGAGCTCCGAGCCTGCCCGGATCCTGATCGTCAGCGAGATGAACGGCCCCGACATCGTCGTGCGGCCGGAGTCGAACAAGATCAGCGCCTTCGGCCGGCCGCCCGGCGCCGCAGGTGAGGGCTTTGACGATGCCTACTTCCGCCGCGACGCGGTCGATCTCTGGGACGGCGAGGAGCCTCCTCCCGCGCCCTCGTGAGCATCTCCGCGGTCGGTGTGGCGGGCGCCGGGACGATGGGCAGCGGGATCGCCCAACTCGCCTGCCTGGGCGGCTATGCGACGGTCCTTTATGACCCACAGCCCGAGGCGCTCGAGCACGGGGTCGAGCGCCTGCGCGCAGATCTCGACCGCGGCGCGGAGCGCGGGCGTTGGAGCGCCGACGATGCGCAGGCCGCCGCCGCGCGTCTCGGGACGGCAAAGGCGATCGACGACCTCGCCGGCTGCGAGCTGGTGATCGAGGCCGCCCCCGAGGACCTCGAGCTCAAGCGCGAGCTGTTCGCGCTGCTCGAGGCGGCGTGCGGGCCGCGGGCCGTGCTCGCCACCAACACCTCGTCATTGCCCGTCGGCGAAATCGCAACCGGGGCGGGACGCCCGGAACGGATCTGCGGGATGCACTTCTTCAACCCGCCGGCGCTGATGAAGCTGGTCGAGATCGTCGCCGGCGAGCGAACCGGCCCGGAGGCACTCGCGGCGGCGACCGAGGTGGCCGAGCGGATGGGGCGCACGGCGGTCCGCTGCACCGACTCACCTGGCTTCATCGTCAACCGCTGCAACCGCCCCTACACGCTCGAGTCGCTTCGAATCCTCGAGGCCGGGATCGCCGGCCCCGCCGAGATCGATCTCATCCTGCGCGAGGACGGCGGTTATCCGATGGGGCCGTTCGAGCTCATCGACCTGATCGGGGTCGACGTCAACCTCGAGGTGGCGCGGTCGTTCTATCGCCAGCGCCCCGAGCCCCGCTGGCAGCCGCTGCCGACGCAGGAGCGACTGGTCGCCGAGGGCCGGCTTGGGCGCAAGGCGGGGCGCGGCTTCTACGAATACGACGCCGGCGGCAAGCGCGCGGAGCCCGAGGCCGTCCCGCGGGTCGAGGCCTCAGTCCGTCGTCGCGTGCTCGAGCGGGTCGTCTCCCAGCTCGTCAACGAAGCCTGCTTCGCCGCCGACGAGGGCGTCGCGGCGCCGGATGACATCGACGCGGCGATGAGGCTCGGCCTCAACCACCCGCGGGGGCCGTTCGAATGGAGCGCCGTTCTCGGCGCGGAGCGCGTCGAGGAGACCCTCGACGCGCTCCTTGCCGAAGACGACGAGCGCTACCGCGCCGCGCCGTTGCTGCGCCGGCTCGCGGCTTAGTGCTGCCCGGCGTAAGTTCGGTCCGGAATCGGCGAGTGGCCGGCCGTGGCTGGCGACGCGCGGTGGACGCCCGCGTGCCGTTTGGCACGTGGGTGGCCGCCGAGTGGCGCCAGGCGTGGCCGGACGCCGCCGAAACGGACTGAACTTGCGGCGGTCAGCGCTCTAGGATCAGCCGAGCTGACCGCGAACCGCGCCGTCCGGATACGCCTTCGTGGTCACGTCGGCGTAGTGCTGGCCCGGCTTGCGCTTCAAGCGGCGCAGGATCCGGCTGCGGACGTTGTGCTCGCAAGCCTTGATCTCGCCGCTCGGCTCGCGGGTGTTGAACAGAACGATCACGTCGCGGCCGACCGCACCGGCGGCGCCCTTGTGGATGAACGCACCGGTGATCTTGCTCAGGCCGGAGGTGTTGAGTTTGAAGCAGAGCCGCTCCTTGACCCGGTTGACGCGCAGCTTGAGCTTCGCGCTGCCGTCCGGGTCACCGCCGTTCGGGTTGACGATCTGCGCTCCGGTCAGGTTGGCGCTGATCCGGGTCGCGCCGCTCGCCGTCATCGGAATCGCCACCGCTGCGATCAGGGCTGCAACTCCCGCCGTGATCGCCAGTCTGTTCCGCATCTATCGCTCCTGTGGTCGTGGGATCGCGCGCGTTCGCGCGCTTGCTCGCCCGTTCGTGGGCCCCGGGGGTTCTCCTGCCGGTCCCGGTCTGCGGAACGATAGTCGGCCCTCGGCGGCGAGCCAGGAGCCGGCGAGAATCAGCGCCAGCCCGATCATCGTTGCGAGGGTGATCGACTCGTCGAGCAGCAGGGCGCCGTAGACGACCGCGAAGCCGGGCGCCAAGTAGGTGACGACCCAGGTGCGCGACGGCCCCACCGTCGAGATCAGGTCGTAGAGGATCGCGAACGCGATCCCGGTGCCGAGCACGCCGAGCGTGACCACGGCCGCCACCGGCCCGAGCCCCGGCGTCGACTCCGGAAAGCCGATCACGGCAACCGGAAGCAGCGCAGCGGTGCTGGCCACCATCACCCACGCCGCGAGGCCGATCGGCGGCGCGTCGGCGAGCCGGTGCTTGACGGTCAGCGCGCCGATCGCGTACCCGAGGCCCGCGAGGACCACGGCCAAGCCGCCGAGGAGCTGGTCGCCGCTGCCTCCGAGATCGACGCCGAGGAGCACCCCCACGCCCACGACACCGAGCAGGACGCCGACGAGCCGCAGGCCCTGCGAGCGCTCCTCGTGGTCGACCCAGATCGCGAGCAGGGCGGTGAACAGCGGCGTCGAGGTGACCAGGATCCCGGCGAGCGATGAGGAGATCTCCTGCTCGCCGGCGGAGATCAGCAGGAACGGCCCCGCGACCTGGACCACGGCGAGCAGGACGATCGTCGGGACGTGGGCGCGAAAGCCCGCGAGGGCGCCGCGCGAACCGGCGAGTCCGACCAGGATCATCGCCGCGAGCGCGATCCGCGCCCAGGCGACCATCGCCGGCGAGAAGTCGCGGATGCCGATCTTGATGAACATGTAGCTCGCACCCCAGATCGCGCTCAGGGCGATCAGCAAGGTCCAGGCGCGGCGGTTCATCCCAGCGAGGTTAGAAGGCGCGCCGACTCGCCCCTAGTAGGCCTTCCGATCGCTGCGATAAGCAGCGGTGGATCTACGGGCGCTCGAGCGCGCCGTAGTTGATCCCGCCGTAGGAGAAGGTCGGGATCACGGGCCACTGGCGCTTCCAGTCGGCCATCTCCGAGGACGGAAAGACGTTGAGGAAGCGCGGGTCACGTGGGTTGGGGTCGGCGAGCGCCTTCTCCTTGATCATCGAGTCGTACTGGTCGATCGAGTCCTCGAGCGTGTTCGAGTTCAGGATCACCTCACGGCCGAAGAACTCGGCCGTCTTGCGGACGCCGGGAATCTTCGACAGGTGCGGGTGCCAGGAGTCGGCGGCGACGCCGTTCTCGGACGAGACCCAGACGCCGTCGGGCGTGTTGATGCAGAGGGAGTGGTTGCCGTCGGTGTGGCCGGGCGTCCAGACCAGCGCCACGCCCCTGCCGAGCTCGAGGTCACCATCAACGAGGACGACGTTGTCGGTGATCAGGTCCTTGATCCCGTCGGCGACGTACCAGGCCCACTGCATCGGATGCAGCGAGGCGAACGTGTCCCACTCCCGACGCTGGGCGATCAGCTTCGCGTTCGGAAACAGGGGCGGCCGTGGGACGGGCTCGCCCTCGATCGGCTCGGTGGTGCCGAGGACGAAGCGCAGGTCCTGGACGTGGAGGTGGTCGAAGCTGACGTAGTCGACGTCCTCGACCCGCAGTCCGGCGCTCGCCAACGCGTCCGGGGGGTGGTGCCAGATCGTCGCCAGGACGTTGTAGGCGACCCACTCGCCGGTGCGCTCGATCATCTGGGCGTAGAAGGGCGCCTCCGCGGGGCCCTCGGGGACCGTCGGCTCGTAGGCGAGTGTGCGCAGGGCGCCGTCGAAGTCCTCGAACTGGACCACCTGGAGCCGGTTGATGATGTTGATGTACGGGTTCACGCCCTTGGCCGCGCCGCCGAAGGCGAATTTGAGCGGGTAGCCGGCCGAGGCCAGGTCGACGGTGCGGACCGCACGAACCCGATTCTCGGGCGTCGCGAAGCGGGCGCGGAACTCGGCTGCGGCCTCGCGGATCGCTGCCGGGCGGTCGCCTCGAGGCCAGGTCGCATTCGCGGCGTCGAACTCGTGGAAGGGGCGGAGGCCGAGCGCGTCCGGAGCGGTGTCGGGAAGCTCGACGACGGCCATCGCGACGGAGAGTAGCGCTACGCTGCGCACGGGTGGACACGCACGCGTCGAGCAGGCTCGGAATCGCGGCTGTGGTCGCGGCGGCGTCGACCGCCGCCGTCGCCCTGATCCTCGCCACCTCCCCCGCCTCGGGCGGTCCCGCTGCATTGACGCCCGACTTGGTCACGCTCGCGATCCAGCAGGAGAACCTGGTCGTTCGGAGCGAGGACGGCGAGACGGTGCTGCGGCTCGCGAACGAGGTCGGCAACCACGGCAACGGCCCGCTCGAGATCTTCCCGGGCGCGAGCTCGCTCGACTGCGACGGCGACGCCGACCCCGCCAACGACCGCGACGCCTCGCAACGCATCTTCGCCGACACCAACGCCAGCGGCCTGTTCGAGGGCGGCGTCGACGCGATCGACTCCGAGCGGCAGTTCGGGTGCATGCGCTACCACCCAGCACACAACCACTGGCACGTGCTCGATTTCGCTCGCTACGAGCTGCGCCGCGAGCCCAAGGGCAAGCTCGCCGCGCTCTCGCGAAAGGTCGGCTTCTGCCTCGTCGATAACCGCCGCGCCTTCCCGGGGCCGGGCTCCCCCGACAGCCCGACCTACCCCTTCGGAGCCCAGAAGGAGGGTTGCGATCAGCAGGCGACCCAGGGCCTGTCCCCTGGCTGGGCCGACATCTACGCCTTCGCCCTGCCCGGCCAGGAGCTCGAGATCTCCGGCCTCACCCGCGGCCACTACTGCCTGATCTCGCGCGCCGACCCCACCGACCTGCTGACCGAGCTCGACGAGGACAACAACGTGCGCCGGGTGCGGCTGGCGCTGCGCCCCCGCAAGCTGATCGTGCAGAAGCTCGCGGGTCCCTGCAAGTCCTAGGACCGCGAGCTTGGGCGCCCTTACTTAGTCGCTGGTCGCGGGCTCGAGCGCCGGGGTCGGCGCGACCTCGACCGGCTCGCCGCCGCGCACCCAATGCGCCTCGGGTGAGGGCGGCGTGTCGCGCAGGTACCACTCGGCGTCGAGCGCGCCCATGCAGCCGGTTCCGGCGGCGGTGACCGCCTGGCGGTAGGTGCGGTCGACGAGGTCGCCGACGGCGAACACGCCGGCAAGGTTGGTGCGCGTGGACTTGTCTCGGGTGAGCACGTAGCCCTCGTCGTCGGTCTCGACCTGGCCCTCGACCAGCTCCGACCGGGGGATATGGCCGATGGCGATGAAGGCGCCGCCGACCTCGAGCTCCTCGGTCTCGCCGGTCTCGGCCTGGCGCAGGCGCACGGCGCGGAGCTTGCCGTCGTCGCCGGCGACGAACTCCTCCGGGACGTAGGGAGTCTTGAAGCTGATGTTGTCCTGCTCGCGGGCACGGTCGAACATGATCTTCGAGGCCCGGTAGTCGTCGCGGCGGTGGACGCTGGTGAGCTTGTCGGCGTACTTGGAGATGAAGATCGAGTCCTCCATCGCCGAGTCGCCACCGCCGACCACGACCACGTCCTCGCCCTTGAAGAAAGCGCCGTCGCAGACGCCGCAGGTGGAGACGCCGCGGCCGCCGAGCTCGCGCTCACCGGGGATCCCGAGCCGACGCGGCTCGGCGCCCATCGCCAGGATCAGCGTCTTCGCCGCGTACTCATCGTCCCCGAGGAAGACGCGCTGCAGGCCGCCGTCGGAGAGCTCGACCCGGTCGGCGTCGTCGGTGATGAACCGCGTCCCGAAGCGCTCTGCCTGAGCGCGGAACTGGTTCATCATCTCCGGGCCCATGATCCCCTCGGGGTAGCCCGGATAGTTCTCGACGTCGGTCGTGTTCTGGAGCTGGCCGCCCCACTGGAAGCCCTCGATCACGAGCGGCTCGAGGTTCGCGCGCGCGGCGTAGAGCGCGGCGGTGTATCCGGCGGGCCCGCCGCCGAGGATGATCAGGTTCTCCAGCTTCGCTTCGCTCATTGGTCGCTCCTAGCTTGGCACCCGGCTGCTCTTAGAGTCTTCCCGAGCGCGTAGACGTATCATACTTTACTTTCTGAAGTAATGGCCGGCCCGGGCAACGACTCGGCGATCCCGGTGCCGACGCCGGGGCCGGCCCGCTCGGCCTCCCAGCGCTGGACCGTCTTGCGGAGCTGAAGGAAGGCGACGATCCCGGGCGGGATCGGCATCCAGAACGCGAACACCCGGTAGGTGAGCACCGCCGCGAAGATCCCGTCGTCGTAGCCGAACAGGGCAAAGGCGCCGATCATCCCCGCATCGACGCCCCCGACACCGCCCGGAAGCGGCAGCAGGTTGGCGAACATGCCGAGGAAGAAGGCCTGGACGATCACCGCCATCGGGATCTCGACGTCATAGGCCTTGAACGCGGCCCAGAGCACGGCGATGTTCGCAGCCCAGAAGCCGACCGCGCCGAGGACCGCCAACCCGCCGCGAGAGGGCTCGCGCACGAACGCGATCGCCTGCCGCGTGCCGACCGCGAGCGTCGATGGCACGGTCGCCAGCCGGCGCGTCATGCGCCCCCAGAAGTGCTTCTGCGAGGCGGCGGAGAAGCGTCGCTCGAGGTCGCCCGGGACCAGGGCAACGAGGAGGAAGACGATGATCACGCCGCCCGCGAACGCCGCCGGCACGATCGTCAGGCCCGGCGGCGCCGGCCCGGTGAAGACCCCGGTTCGCAAGAGGATGCCGTCGATGACCAGGGTGAACATGTAGACGGCGTAGAGCAGGACCAGGAAGGCGACCATGCGCGCGGCGGTCTCCTTGCGCGGCATTCCGGCCTTGCGCAGCGCCCAGTAGGTGAGCACGATCCCCCCGGCGCCCCCAGCCGAGAACAGCCGCGTCGCGGCGAGCCCGGCCATGGTGATGTCATAGGAGTCCTTCCAGCACAGGCTCACGCGCTCGCCGACAACACCGCGGAACAACGCCACGTAGGCGAAGAACATGGCCACCGCGAACCCGAAGGAGATCGTGAGCCAGACCGGGTCGGCCTTGCCGAGCTTGCCGATCACGTTCTCGTCCTCGAGCAAGCTCGGCACCAGGAAGTAGATCCCCACCACCGCCAAGAGGATCACGATCGCGCTTTCGGCGATCCGCTTCGGGTCGTCGAAGAACCGCGGCTCCGCCGCTTCCTCCTCGTCGCCCTCGTCGACCAGCTCGAGCTCGGAATCGGGCGGCGGTGCTCCGACGCTCGGGTCGAGCTCCTCTCCCCCGCCAATCGTTCGACCCGGAGCGAGACATCCCGCCGCCTATCCTCGCAAATGCGCCGGTGGCACCCGAGGATCGGGTCTCACGCTCGGTGAGGACCGAGCTGGCTGCGTTCCGCTCGGGCCGGGTCGGGGTGCGGTGCCTGGTCGGGTTGTCAGTGAGGGAGGGAGTCGGGCCTGGCGCGGGCGCTTTCGGTCGGCCTTGGCCGTCGTGGCGCTTTCTTCTCGCTATCCGAGAATAAAGCGCCAATCGAGCCCTCGGCGAGCGCGTCAACTCGCCTTTCGATCGCGGGTCGAGGTCGAAAGGAGAGTTGTTGCTCTATTGCAATGTCAACCTCGGACTCGACGCCGAGGGACGGTTGAGGTCGGGGTTTGCGACCTGCGCTTGCACCCGACCTCCCCTCATTGCCCACGAACCCCGCCCCGAGCCCGGCGACGGCCCGAGCGGAACGGGCCACGGACCATCTAGGCGGCGGCGATGCGCTCGAGCCGCTGGAGGACGCGGTTGACCGCCGTCACCGCCGGCTCGGCGATCGGCTCACCGCGGCGGACGAGCGCGACTACGGCCGCTCCGGCGAGGAGATCGGTGACGTAATGCTCACCGAGGTAGACGAGGGCGAACCCGAGCGCGGCGGCGTAGGCGGTCCCGAGGGCGCCGGGCACCGGGCCGATCTCCGCCAGCAGCAGCGCCGCCATCACCGAGGTGGCGAAGTGAAGCGATGGCATCGCCGCCCACGGATTGCCGCCGAGCGAGTCGTAGAGGCGCTCCCAGGCCGGCCCCCAGACCCCCTCGCCGACGTCGACCATCAGCCGGCGCACCTCCTCTGGCTCGGCCTCCGTGGCGAGGTGGTCGACCGGTGCCTCGAGGTACCCGTTCTCCGACGCCCACCACGGGGGCGCCGTCGGCACGGCGAAGTAGAGCGCGCAGCCGATGTCATAGGTGGCGGCCATCTGGCGCGCGGCGCGCGGGAACCGATCGAGGTGGCGCGCCTGAACGAAGAGCAGGCTCGCGTGCGGCTCGATGAACCACACCCAGTGGACGATCGAGAGCACCCGGTCGAGCCGCGTCACCCCGCCGGGCCGGCTGAGCGCCCGCTGCAGGCGCACGCTCGGCAGCTCGCCGGCGCCGAGCACGCGGTCGGCCACGATCGGGTACCGAACCCGGAGTCGCCGTCGCAGCGCCTCCGGATCGTCGTAGGGAAGCTCGTGGGCGATCGTGAACGCCCACATCTGCATCGCGAAGAGGACGGCGTCACGGGCCCGGCTGCGCGGGCTGAGCACGGCGATCGCGAGCGGGGCGGCGGCGACCGCGGCGGTCGTCGCCAGGGGCGGAACGCTGAACCGGCGACGCACAAGCGGCACCACGATCGCTGCGACGACGGTCGCGCCCGCGGCGACGCGCACCGCCGTCCGCAGACCGTGCGAGGTGCGGCGCTGGGAACCGAGCATCGTCAAGGCGGGCGAGTATAGGTCGGGGTTCGCGAAGCCCGGATGCGACGCCGCGCGCGGCTCGCGGTCGCGCCCCCGAAGCAGATTAGAATGCCCCCGCCTTGAGCCGCCGAAAGATCCCGCTCGCAGTCGCCTTCGCGCTGCTCGCCCTCACCCTGGCGGCTGCGCCGGCCCAGGCGATCGATCTCGCCCCGCCGGAGCCACACTCGCCGAACGCCGACTCGATCCACTCGGCCTACTGGGTCACGATCGCGGTCGTCGTTGCGGTGATCGTCGTCATCAACGCCGGCCTGATCGCCGCCGTGGTCCGTTTTCGCGAGCGGCGAGGGCGGGAGCCGTCGCGGTTCGCCGCCGGGCGTGGGGCCCTGCGCCCGGTCCTCGGCGGCCTCTCGCTGCTCGCGGTCGCGATCTTCGTCTACGGCGTGATCGTCACCGACGATGTGCGTGAGGTCGAGGCCTCGGGACCCAACGGTCTCGGCAACGCCCAGACTGCGCAGGTCGGCGTCAAGGGGCTGCCGGCGGCGCCGGCGATCGAGGGGGCGGAATCGGCGACCGGCGAGGAACCGATCACCGGCGCGGAACCGAGTCAGAGTGCCCCGCTGGAGATCGACGCGATCGCCCAGCAGTGGTTGTGGCGCTTCGAGTACCCAGGCGGCCAGCCCGGACAGCGGACCTTCTCCTACGGCGAGCTGGTCGTCCCCGAGGACACGACCGTGATCCTCAACATCACCTCCACCGACGTCCTTCACAGCTGGTGGGTGCCCGCGCTCGGCGGCCAGGTCCAGGCCGCACCCGGCGACGTGGTTCAGACCTGGTTCAAGGCCGATCAGGTCGGCCGCTACCCGGGCCGGTCGACGGTCTTCTCCGGCACCGGGTATCCGGTGATGCGCTCCTGGGTTCGGGTCGTGACCGTTCCCGAGTACCTCGACTACATCGAGGCGCTGCAGGCCGATTTGCTCGAGGCGCAGGACATCGTCCGCAAGCAACAGGAGGCACAGTGACGCCTCCCACCCTGACTCCGCCGCGGCCCGAGGTCGTCACTCGCGGCGTCCCGGTCGCCCGGCCGGCCTGGATCGAGCGCGCGACGAGCACCGACCACAAGACGGTCGGCCTGCTCTACATCGCCACGGCGCTCACCTTCCTCGCCCTCGCGGCGGTCGAGTTCGCGCTCATGCGGGTGCAGCTGTTCGTGCCCGAGAACACGCTGGTCGCGCCCGAGGTCTTCAACCGGCTGCTCAGCGTCGCCCCGGTGACCCTCGTCGTGCTCGCCGTGATCCCGCTCGCACTCGGCCTGATCGGCTACATCGTCCCGCTGCAGATCGGTGCCCGCGGCGTCGCGCTGCCACGCCTGAACCAGTTCTCGTACTGGCTCTACCTGATGGGCGGCGTGACCCTGTATGCGAGCTTCCTCTACACCGCCCCCGAAAGCGGAACGGCTGCGCTGCCGCCGCTCTCCGACACCGTGTTCACGCCCTCGAACGGCACCGATGCCTGGATCGTGGGCACCGCGCTCGCGTCGCTGGGCTTCACCCTGTTCGCGGTCAACCTCGTCGTCACGCTGCGAAAGATGCGAGCGCCGGGTCTCGCTTGGCGCCGCATGCCGCTCTTCTCGTGGGCCTCGGCGGTGATCTCCTACCTGCTGCTGGTAATCGGGCCGGTGATGATCGCGGCGCTGACGATGCTGGAGATCGACCGCAGGTTCAACGGCGTCTTCTTCGACCCGGGTGAGGGCGGTGCGCCGCTGCTGTATGAGCACTTCGCGTATCTGTTCCTCACTGGTGCGTACCTGATCGTCTTCCTCGCCGCGGCCGGCGCGATCTCCGAGATCCTGCCGACCTTCGCCCGCAAGCCGATCTTCAGCCATCGGGCGGTCATCGGCTCGTTCTGCGCGATCGGGGCGCTCGGACCGCTCGCCTGGATGCAGAACATGTATGCGGCGCCGCTGAACCAGGGCTGGACGATCATGGCGATGGCGTTCGCGCTCGCGCTGATCGTGCCGGTCGGACTCCTGTTCTACAACTGGATCGCGACGATCTGGGGTGGGACGCTGGAGCTGCGGGCGACGAGCTGGTACGCGTTGATCGCGATCTCGACGATGGCCTCCGGGCTCGCCGGCGAGCTCGGCTACTCGGTGATTCCGGTGGGCTGGGCGCTCAGCGACACCACGTCGAGCCAGGGCGACACCCTCTATCTGCTCGTCGGTGGCGGGGTCATCGGTGGCTTCGCCGCGCTGCACTACTGGTTCCCGAAGCTCTCGGGGAGGCTGCTCGGCGAGGGCCTCGGCAAGGCGGCGCTGGTATTGATGTTCGTCGGCATCAACCTCTACGTGATCCCGATCTTCCTGGCGGGACTCGAGGGCCAGCCGGTGGACGTGTTCGAGTACTTCGAGAACACCGGCGTCGACGGCTACAACCTGATCGCCTCGATCGGCGCCTTCGTGCTCGTGCTCGGGATCCTGCTCGAGCTCGGCAACGCCGCTTACAGCTTCAACAACGGCCTCCCGGCGCGCGGCCATGACCCGTGGCGAGGCGCAACGCTGGAGTGGTTCGCGCTCTCGCCGCCGCCGCCGCACAACTTCGATGCCGTGCCTGATGTCCGCAGCGCCGAGCCGCTTCACGACATCCGCGAGTCGGTCCGGCGCGTGACCCAAGCGTTCGCCGCGCCGACATCGCTGGAGCAACCGGAGAGCCCCTCCGAGGTCGCCGATGGCGGCGGGGACGATGGCGACAGCGCCCCGGTAGCCTGAAGCCGATGGACCGAGTCGCCGCTCGTGGCGAAGCGGATGAGCTGCGTCGCTTCCGCCGCCTGGTAACTCTGACGATCGCCGCCAGCTTCGTGCTGATCCTGATCGGCGGGATCGTCCGGGTCAGCGACTCCGGCCTCGGCTGCGGCGCGGCCGGCAGCGGCACGCACGGCTGGCCGCTGTGCGAGGGAGGCATCGTCCCCGAGGCGACCTCGGAGTCGATCATCGAATTCAGCCACCGGATCGCCGCCGGGATCGTCGGCGTGCTGATCGTGCTCATGGTCTGGCAGGCGGTCCGCCGGCTGCGCGAGCACCGGGCGCTCGTCCGCGGCTCGATCGCCGCCGGCGTCCTCGTCCTGATCCAGGCCGGGCTCGGCGGTCTGACCGTCGAGAAGGGCCTCGAGGAGGAGCTGGTCGCCGCCCACCTCGGGCTTGCGATGCTGCTGGTCGGGCTGCTCTTCCTGCTCCGTCGCGGCGCCTCCCCCGCCGTCGAGGCGCCGGCGCCCGAGACCACTCGCGGGCTTCGCGCGCTGACCGCCGTCGCCGCGGGGCTGGTGTTGGCGACGATCGTTGCCGGCGGCTACGTCGCCGGGACCGAGAAGCACGGCACGCCCGATGCCCCGGCAGGCGGACAGGCGCACGTGGCCTGCGGAACCGGCTTCTCGGCCGAGAGCTTCCCCGGATGCAACGGCCAGTTCACCGGCTTCGGCCAGTCGCGGCTCGCCGACATTCAGCTCACCCACCGGATGTTCATGTACCTGGCGGCAATCGCGGTGATCGCGATGGTGGCCGTGGCGGTGCGGCGGCGGGTGAGCTCGCGCGCGTTCGCGCTCGCCGGTGCGCTGCTCGTGTGCCAGATCCTGCTCGGCGCGGCGAACGTCTGGGCCGGCAAGCACGCCGGGCTGATCGTCGGCCATCTCGCCCTCGGGACCGTGCTCTGGAGTACCGTCGTCTACGCGGGAGCGACCCTGCTGCCCGCCTCCGCGCCCGCCACCGAGCGCCTCGGGCGCCGCGAGGCGGCCGGCGCCGTGACCGCCTGACGATGGAGAGCGCGACCACAACCCGACGCCCAGGCGAAACCGGCCAGCTCGAGCCGGCCGGTGTCGCCGGGCCGCTGCGGCTCACGCGCGGCGCTCGCCAGCGCTCGCTGGCCGACACGGCGCGCGACTACATCGCGCTGACCAAGCCGCGGATCATCTCGCTGCTGCTGCTGACGACGGTGGCGACGATGATCGTCGCCGACCCCTCGGGCCCGCCGCTCGAGACGATCCTCTGGACGATGCTCGGCGGCTACCTCTCGGCCGGCGGCGCCGGGGCGATCAACCATTACCTCGACCGCGAGCGCGACGCGCGCATGGCGCGCACCCGCGGCCGGCCGCTGGTCGCGGGGCGGATCGCGCCCCTGCATGGCCTCGTCTTCGGGATCGCGCTCGGGACGCTGGCCACCGTGCAGCTGGCGTTGACCGTGAACCCGCTCTCCGCCGCGCTCGCGCTCGCCGGCCTGCTCGGGTACGTGTTCGTCTACACGATCTGGCTCAAGCCGCTGACGCCGCAGAACATCGTCATCGGCGGAGCTGCGGGGGCGGTCCCGCCGCTGGTCGGCTGGGCTGCGGCGACCGGGGGGCTTGCGGTCGAGGCGCTGTACCCGTTCGGGATCGTCTTCCTCTGGACCCCACCCCACTTCTGGGCGCTGTCGCTGCTGATCAAGGACGACTACGCGCGCACGGGCGTACCGATGCTGCCGGTGGTCAAGGGCGAGCCGGCCACGCGGAGCCAGATCCTCGCCTACACGCTGATCCTCGTCGCATTCACCCTGCTGCCGGTGGCGACCGACTTCCTCGGAGGCATCTACCTCGCCGCGGCACTGGTGCTCGGCGCCGCCTTTGCCGCACTCGCCGCCTGGCTGTGGCGCCGCCCGTCGCGCCGGGCCGCACTGCGCCTCTATCTGTCGTCGCTCGCCTACCTCGCCCTGCTCTTCATCGCGATGGCCGCGGACGCGGCATTGTGAGCGCGGGAGTCGTGTGATCCGGTCCGTGAACCGGGTCATCTGATAGAACCGCCGCCGTGGATCGCAACCGCGCCGCAACCAATATCGGATCGGCCCTGGCGACAGCCGCGATCGCGGTCGGCGTCTTCGGCCTCTGCTTCTTCGTCGCGATCGTCTACATCGGCTGAGCTGATGGCCGACGATCGCCGCAACGGAGAGCCGGTCGAGCTCATCTACCTGCCCGAGCCGTCGTGGAAGCCGGTGCTGCTCGCCGCCGGGCTCGCCGGCGTGCTCGCCGGAATCTTCACCTGGTGGCCCTACGGGGTCGTCGGCGCGGTCGTTGCCGTGGCCGCGCTCTGGACCTGGATCCGCGACGCACGCCGGAGCTTCGGCCACCTGCCACGCGATCAGCGGATCGCCTCGGCGGTGATCCCCGCGGTCCCGCTGAAGCGGCCCGAATAGCCGGCTGAGCGACCTACTCGGCGCTCTCGGCCTCGGGCGAGGTCATCGCCGAGGTCGCACCCTCGGACGTCCAGACGCGGACGATGTCGCGCATCGAGAGCACGCCGACGAGCTCACCGCTCTCGACCACGACCAGGTGGCGGATGTGGCGACGCGACATCTCCATCGCCGCACGCTCGAGGCTCCAGTCGGGGGCGGCCGAGATCATGCTGTCCGACATGTGGTCGGAGACCTTCTCGGTATCGGGGTCCTGCCCCTCGCCGAGCGAGTTGAGGATGTCGCGCTCGGAGATCACGCGCGGGCCCGGCGTCTCCTCGTCGATGACCACCGCGGCGCCGACCGACCGCTCGGTCATCCGCTGCGCCGCTTCGCGCAGGGTGTGCGCCGGGCCCACCGTGAGCACGACGCTCGACATGCCCTCACGAACTTCCATCTACCGCTTCCTCATCGTCATTTGAGCCGAATTGCCAGTTAGTGCAGATCGGCGCGAACCCTACCCGATGGACGGCCGCCAGCCAACCGGATGACCGGCAGCGCCAGATAGGATGGCGCGCGTGCCAGGATCGCCCGCCTGCAGTCGCCCCAGGGTCATCAGCGCGCGGCTCGGCGTACTCGTCGCCGCGCTCGCCGGCGGCATCGTGCTCGGCGGCTGCGACGCCTCCGAGGACGCCGATCTCGACCGCGGGCGCCAGCTCTTCATCCAGAATTGCGGCACCTGCCACACGCTCGCCCAGGCCGGCACCAGCGCCCAGATCGGTCCCGATCTCGACGCCTCCTTCGCCGAGGCGCGGGCCTCCGGCCAGGACAACGACACGTTCGAGGGCGTCGTCCAGGCACAGATCGCGAACCCGCGCGAGATCGACGAGAACGTGCCCAACTACAACGAGGTCTTCATGCCCGCCGACATCGTCACCGGCCAGGACGCCGAGGACGTCGCCACCTACGTCGCCAGCGTCGCCGGCGTGCCGGGAGCGGCGCCGCCGCAGCTGGCGCCGCCCGAGCTGTTCACCGAGCGCTGCGGAAGCTGTCACGCGCTCGCCGCGGCGGGCACGAGCGGCACCACCGGGCCTGACCTCGACGAGGTGCTCGCGGGCCAGGACGCGAAGTACATCGAGCAGGCGATCGTCGACCCGAACTCCGAGATCACCCAGGGTTTCGGGCCCGACATCATGCCCCAGGACTTCGGCACCTCGCTCTCGCCGGAGGAGCTCCGGGGCCTGGTCAAGTACCTGCTCGACAACGCCGGCAAGTAAGCAAGCCGCGGGCGGGTGCTACGTCGTGCCGGCCGTGGCGGCCTCGGCCTCGAGGTCGACGATCACGTGGGTGACGGGGAGCGGGATCTCGCGCTCGGCGCGCTCGACCACCCCGCGCTCGAGCCATTTCGAGCGCTCGGGCGGATGGGTGGAGATCACCAGCTCGTCGGCGGGAAACTCCCGTAGGGCGTCCTCGATCGCAACGTTGGGATCGTGGTGGTCGCCCACCTGGCCGTGAGCGCGGAGACCGGCGGCCGACATCGCCTCCAGCGACTGCCCGAGCCGCTCGGTGGCTTCGGCGATCGCACCATCGACGTCGTGCGCGAGGTGATCGAGCCGCGACGACGCGAGCGCCGGCACGACGACCATGATCTCGCTCGCGCGGCCCTCGCAGCGACTGCGGATCTCGTCGAGAAGGGCGCGGCCGGTGACGGTCTGGTTGGCGACCACGAGCACCCGGTGGGTTGCGTCGTCGGACTCGGCGACGTCGGCGGTGTGGGGGTCCGAGCCGCGGCTGGTGCGCCATAGCAGGCCGATTCCGAACCCGACCTCGAGCGCCAGCAGGATCGCTCCATAGACGGGCTCGGTCAGCAGCGCCACCGCGATCACCGGCGCCGCCGCGATTCCGACGATCACCACGACGCGGAACATCTCGGCCTCTGATCGGAGCGGGTTGTGCACGGCCGCCTCCTTCCGCGAAATCCGTCCCGGAGAACTTAGCGCGCCGGTGGTGCTCCGGGTAGATATCGGCCATGCCGTGTCCCGCTCCGGCGCCAGTCGGGTTCAAACGGGGTCCGGTTGTCAGGGAAGGGTGTGTGGGATGGCACAGCGGCCCGGGCCGGCATGGGCACCGGGCGGCGCGCAAGTCCACCTCTCAACCGGGTTCGGCCGTTGATGTCGGGGTTGGTGTCGACATACGACCCCAACCCGCCTCTCGACGGAGGGACGGGATTGAGGCCGAGGTTAATGACCTCGCTTGGCGCTCAGCGGCGGCGCGGGCGCTCGGGCGCACGCCCGAGCCCTGCAAAGCAGCCTCCTCACTGCACAAACAGAACCCGCTTGCACCCGACCCCCGCCGGGGCGGAACGCCACCACGCCTAAGCGGGCCTCAGTCGGTCCAGAAGTCGGGCGCCGGGACCGCGTCCTCGGCGGCCGATCCCGTGTTCGGCGCGCCGAAGGCGAGCAGCTCGGCGCCGTCGGGGCCTGCCTCGAACCCTCGCACCACCGCGGGCGCGATCCGGACCGCGTCGAGCGCCCTCACCTCGAGGATCTCGTCGTCGAGGCGCAGCTTGCCGCCCCCGGAAATGAAGACGTAGAGCTCCTCCTGCTGCTTCTGGCTGTGCCCGAACGGGATCCGGAAGCCCGGCGCGATCCGCTGATGGCTGATCGCCGACCGTTCGAGCTCCAGGTCACCGCTCGCGAACCTCGCCGCCATGTTCGGCGCATAGCCGAACTTCGGCGCCGCGTCCTCGACGTCATCGATCAGGTTGATGTGCGTGTAGTCGCTCATGACCCGCCCCTACCCCGATCCAGGAGTAGCACTCATCGTCCCAAGCGCTATGTCTGAAGGCGCAACCGCAGCTGCGTCTCGATCGAGGCTGCGACCTCTTCCGGCGTCAGGTTCTCTGTGTCGAGTTCAAGGTCGGCGTCGTCGAACCTCACCGACGACATCCGTCTCGCCGCCTCCAGCAGCTCGGGCATGCCGGACCACTCCAGATTTTCCCGCTCGAGCAGGCGTCTCTCAATGGTCGCAGGACCTGCGATCAGGTGGACCACGTACCGACGCTCGGCGCCGGCAGCTTCGAGCCAGGCACGGAGCTCATCGTCGCTCTCGGCCGCCGCCGCGACCACGAGCAGCTCGTGGCCCATTTGCCGAAAGGATTCGGACAGTGCGCTGAGATGGGCGAGGTGGCGATCTTGATCGACCGGGGGGTAAGAGCGGGCGAGCTCGTCGACGTCGATTGCAGCGCTATCGACGCCGCCATCGGCCAGGTTGTCATGTGCGCGAGTCATGGCCTCGCTCTTCCCGGCGCCCGGCGCGCCGGTCAAGAGCAGGACAAACGAGTTCTCCGCGGTCACCGTCGGGAGTATCGCTTCCGATACAAGGAGCATGCCCCGTTCGGCTGGTCTTACTGGCGCCGGAAATGGCTTGGCTAAGCGATGTACACGGCCGTAAAGACGATGATCCACATCGTGACCCAGCTGCATGGCAATGCGGGATTTGGCTTGGTAGAGCGGTTTGTGAACCGCTCAAGACCGCTGTGGGCGGAAGCCGGCTCGGTGACGGCCCACGGGGCCGGCTTCGCTTCGACCCCGAGCGGGTGGATGCGTACCGAACCGACACACCGAGGAGGGACCAATGGCCGCCATCTGGAACGAAGCGAGCCACTGAGCAGGCCGCGTGGCTGTCCACGGATACCCGTGGACACGCGTCGATCCGTCCGGTTCCGACGATGTTCGTCACGTCGCCGGGGCCGGGCCGATACTGGAAGGCATGACCGAAACTGCACCCGATTTCCTCAGAGTCCCGGAGGCAGCCGAACGCTTCGGCGTCTCCGAGCGAACCATCCGCAACTGGATTGCCTCCGGCGCGCTGCCGGCGGCGCAGCCGGGGACCGAACCATGCGATCCGCGTCGACCGGCGCGAGCTCCTGCGCTCGGAGCGCCGCGAAGAGGAGGAGCGATGATCACCGAGATAAGCACCGACCGCCGTCCGCGCCGGAGGATCCTCGCGGGTGAGTTCATGGTGACGCCCGTCAAGCCGCTCTCACTCGGCGTTGACGGCCGCTCCGTAGAGCTTCTCCGTGGTCGCGATCGGCTGGCGCCGGACTACTGGGCAGTCATCGAGTGGCCGGAGTGGTTCCGCCCCGCCGACCCTCGTGATCGCGTCACGGCCCGGGAACATCGCGCGCTGCTCGAGCGCGCCAGCCACAAGCTCGGCCACCGGGGGCCAGGTCCGGCGAAACCCACGCCGAGATCGAGGCGGGCGCATGGCTCGGAATCATTGGCGATGGCCGCGTCGGGCCGGCGGGCTCACCGCAGCAAGTGGCAGACGGCGTCTTCCTGCGCGAACCGGATCAGATCCGAGACCTCCTGCGACCCCTGGCCGGGAACGATCTGCGAGTTGACGACGAAGACGATCGAGCGCTTGCCGTTCGCGGACGAGGCGGCGAACATCCGGTAGCCGGGAAAGGAGCCGGTGTGGCCGTAAAGCGTCCCGCAGCGCGAGACGTAGCGGAAGAGGGCGAGCGTCGCCCGGTTGCGACCCGGGCCCGGCGGCTGCGAAGAGCCGATGATGAAGTTGTTCTGGGCCCGTCGCGCCTTGCGACCGAAGAGATCGCCGCCGACGTAGGCGCGGAAGAAGCGATCGAGATCGGTCATCGTCGAGACGAGCCCGCCCGACGCCCAGGCGCCCGCCGGGTTGATCAGCTCGGAGGTGTCGAACGGCGGCTCGTCGGGAAAGACGTCGTAGCCATGCATGAACGGCTCCGGCATCTCGACCGTTACCGGCATGCTGGTCCGGGTGAGCTTCGCCGGACCGTAGACGTAGTGCTGCAGCAACTGGTCGTAGGTCATCCCGGTCGCCGCCTCGGCCATCAATCCGACGATCACGTTGTCGGTGTCGGAGTACTCGTAGCGGGTCCCCGGGACGTGGGTGAGCGGGGTGTCTGCCACGAACTCGATCAGCTGGGCGGGGCTTAGGTACTGCGACGGATCCGAGATCAGGACGTCAATGAACGCTTGTTGGCGGATGTAGTCGGGCAGGCCGCCGGTGTGCTGAAGGGCTTGGCGGAGGGTGACGTCGTTTGCCAGCGGCATCAGGCCGGGAAGCCGCTGGCCGATCGTGTCGTCGAGGCTCAACCTGCGCTCGGAGACCAGCGCCAGCGCAACCGCGCCGCTGAAAGCCTTCGCGACGCTCGCGATCCGCATGTGCTGGCGGACGTTGATCTTCGCTCCGCTGATGAGATCGGCGACACCGCGCTTCATCACCTGGGTCTCGCCCTTGCGGTCGAGCAAGACCGCGAGCCCGGGTGGCGCTTCGGGCGCGCCGATCACCTCGTCGAGTGCTGCCCGCAGGGCCTTGCCCGTCTTCACCGGCTGGTTGGGGGTCGCGGCGACCGCCGCGCCGCCGAGCGCGAGGAAGGCGAGGAAGGCCGCGACCGAACCGAGCAGCTTTCCGTGCATCCCCTTCACGCTCACAAGCGCAAGGTAGCGCCATCTCCGTCGATGGGGTTATGAGTCCCTCCTGTGACATCGCCTACTCCGACAGCCCGGCGGCTTCGAGGGCCTCGGCCTTGGTCAGGTGCTGGCGGGGTTCTGACTGGCGCACCAACTGGCGCACCACTGGCGCACGGTGACTGAGGACCGCTTGTCTATACGGTCTCTAGAGGATGTACACGGCCGTGAAGACGATGATCCACATCACGTCGACGAAGTGCCAGTAGATGCCCGGCACCTCGACGCCGAGGTGGTCCTTGGCCTCGGGGCCGAAGTGGCCGCGGAAGGCGCGGATGTTGGCGAAGGTGAGCAGCATCAGGCCGACGAACACGTGCGCGCCGTGGAGCCCGGTGAGGCCGTAGAAGATCGAGCCGAAGGCGCCGTCGCGGCCGCTAAAGCCGATGTGGATGTACTCGTTGATCTGGATGAAGAGGAATGTGGCGCCCAGCAGCCAGGTCATCATCAGGCCGAGCTGCATCCCGCGCCGGTTGCCCTTGCGCACCCCCTCGAGCGCCCAATGCATGGTGAAGCTCGAGGAGATCAGGATCGCGGTGTTGACCCCGGCGACCGCGACCGGGAGCTCGAAGCCCTCCGGCGGCCACGGGCCCTCGTTGGAGACCACTCGGAGGAAGAAGTAGGAGGCGAAGAACGCCCCGAAGAGCATGATCTCCGAGACGATGAAGAGCAGGATGCCGAGAGTCTGGCGGTCGATCCGCGAGCTCTGATGTGCCTCGGGCGGGCCGTGGTGCTCGTGCTCGCCCGCGTGCCCGACCGCTACCGATGCGCTCTCCATCAGCTCTGCACCCCCGCGGTCTGGGGCGGTGAGGACGCGGCGGTGTCTGCACCCGCCTCGTAGTGCTCGACCGGCTTGTCGGTGATCTCCTTGACGCGGTCGATCAGCCCCTCCTCGAGCCACTTCGACTGCTGGCCGGCGAGGGTAGAGATCAGGATGTCGTCGATCCGGTAGTGCTCGATCGCGTTCTCGATCGCCGCGAACGGCTCCGGGCTCATCGGCTGGCCGGTCGCGTCGACATCCGCGCGGTACATCTCGGCCAGCGTCGCCGCGAGCCGCCGGCAGACCTCCTCGCGAGCGAGGTCGCCGGAGCGCGGGCAGATCATCGTGTAGCGGTGGGGTGACTCGGCGGCCAGGCGCTTGAGCCTCGCGACCAGGTCCGGGCTGTTGATCGTCTGGGTGCCGACGACGAGCGTGTGCGTGACGTCCCAGCGCACCGCGTCGTCATCCACGCGCACGGGGATGTGCGTGACCGGGATCTCGAAATGACCCTTGGCCCACTCGACGAGATCACGGCGCAGGAGCCCGAAGCGGCTCTCGTACAGCGATGAGAGCAGCACCTCGCGCGGCCCGAAGGCGCGCACCGCGTCGTCGAGCGCCAGCGCCGGGTCCGGGTCCATGACCGCGCCCGAGGCCTCGATTCCGAACGCGTCGAACACTGCCTGCGTCACCTCGACCCGGCTCTGCGCCGCGTCGCGGACCTCGTCGCGGTCGACGATCTGGCCGACGATCGGCTGATTCTGCGGCGCGGCGACCGCGACCGCATCGGCGCCGGCGTCGACGCGCTCGCGAACCGCCTCGAGCAGCTTGCGGCCGCCGGCGACCTCGTTGACGAAGGCAAGCACGGTTCCGCCTTCGCTCCAGTCGACCGAGCTGTGCGGATCGTCAACGGGATAGCTGGCGAGATCTGCCTCGGTCACGGGCTGCTCCCACCCGACGCTCCGCCGCTGCCCGCAGCACCCGCGACCGCGGGCTCGGGCTGGCGCACCTCCGCCTCCTCGCCGGCCATGATCGCGTGCCGGGCGCCGGGGACGCCGAACTCGTACGGGCCGCCGACAACCCGTGGAATCTCATCGAAGTTGAAGATCGGCGGCGGCGAGGAGACCTGCCACTCGATCGTCTTCGCGCGCCACGGGTTGGCGGTCGCCTTCGGGCCCCACTTCCACGAGACGACCATGTTGTACATGAAGACGAGCTGGGCGATTCCGAGGATGAACGACGAGATCGAGATCACGAGATTCCAGTCGCCGAACTGCGCCGCGTAGTCGGCGACCCGGCGCGGCATGCCCTCCATCCCGACCCAGTGCATCGGCACGAAGGTGCCGAGCATCCCGATCAGGGTGAGGTAGAAGTGCACCCGCCCGAGCTTCTCGTCGTACATGCGCCCGGTCATCTTCGGGAACCAGTGGTAGATCCCGGCGAAGATCGTGAACACCGAGCCGCCGAAGAGGACGAAGTGGATGTGGGCAACGATGAAGTAGGTGTCGGAGACGTGGATGTCGATCGGGACCATGCCGAGCATCACCCCCGAGATCCCGCCGATCACGAAGGTGACCACGAAGCCGAGCGCGAACAGCATCGCGGTCGATTTGAGGTGGATCACCCCCTGGAACAGCGTCGCCAGCCAGCTGAAGATCTTGATCCCGGTGGGCACGGCGATCAGCAGCGTCGTGATCATCATCGGCACGCGCAGCCAGGCAAACATCCCGCTGACGAACATGTGGTGCGCCCAGACGGTGTAGGAGAGGACGACGATCCCGATCAGCGCCAGGGCCATTAGCCGGTAACCGAAGATCGGCTTGCGGGCATGGGTCGAGATCACCTCCGAGACGATCCCGAAGCCGGGCAGCATCATGATGTAGACGGCCGGGTGCGAGTAGAACCAGAAGATGTGCTGGTAGCTGAGCACGTCGCCGCCGAACGCCGCTTGGAAGAAGTTGGTGCCGAGGGCGCGGTCGAAGAGGACCATGAACTGGACCCCGGCGATGAACGGGGTCGCGGCGACGACCAGCATCGAGGTCGAGAGGTTCGCCCAGACCAGCAGCGGCATGCGCCAGAAGGTCATCCCCGGCGCCCGCATGGTGATGATCGTGACCAGGAAGTTGAGCGCGGTCGCGATCGAGGAAGCGCCTGCGAACTGCACCCCGAGGTTGAAGAACGACTGTCCCAGCGGGGCCCCGGTGGAGAGCGGCGCATACCCTGTCCAGCCGGCGTCGAAGGCGCCACCGGGGACGAGGAAGCTGGCCATGAACAGCAGCCCGGCCAGCGGCAGCATCCAGAACGAGAGCGCGTTCAGCCGCGGGAAGGCCATGTCCGGGGCACCGATCATCAGCGGCAGGACGTAGTTGGCGATCCCGGCGAAGACCGGGATCACGAAGACGAAGATCATCAGCGCCGCGTGGGTCGAGAAGAGCCCGTTGAAGACCCCCGAGTCGACGATCTGGGTCCCCGGCTGGGCGAGCTCGGCCCGCATCAGCATCGCGATCAGCCCACCGACCAAGAAGAAGAAGAAGGTGGTGACGATGTACTGGATCCCGATCACCTTGTGATCGGTGTTGAACTTGAAGTAGTCGCGCCACGAGGTCGCCCCGTGCTGAGAGTGGTCCTCGGGCAGCGTCGGCTTGCCGGCGGCCCAGCGGAACCAGTAGTCGAAGGCGCCAAGGCCGACGAGGAAGCCGAGCGGGCCGGTGATCGCGGGCACGATCAGGTGCGGGTAGCCGGTCGGCTCGGTCTGGAAGATCTCGAGGCCTGAAACGGCGCGCAGCGCCACCACGAGGCCGAAGCCGAACGCCGAGCCGACGATGAAGCCGAGCCCAGCCCGCGTCAGTCCTGGTTTCTTGATCGCTGCCACCTGCGCCCTACCTCCCGAAGCCTACGTCCCCTCCGCGGCCGGCGATCCGTTCGCCGGAGCCTGTGCCGCGGCCTGGTCGTCGAGCCACTGCTCGAACTCCTCTTGCGACTCGACGACGACGAACGCTCGCATCGTCGGGTGCCCGAGCCCGCAGAGCTCGGTACAGACCAGCGAGTAGGTGCCCTCCACGGTCGGGGTGACGACGAACCGGTTGTCGATCTCGTCGCTGCCCTCCCCGGCGGGAACCGTGTCGCGCTTGATTCGCCACTCCGGGACCCAGAAGGAGTGCAGGACGTCGAGCGCGGTGAGCGTCACCTCGAGCTGCTGGTCGACGGGCACGTGGAGCTCGTTCGTCTTCAGGTTGTCGGCCTCGGGGTACTCGAACGTCCACTTGAACTGCTGTGCCGTGACGTTGACCGGCACCTGGACGTCGGCCTCCGCCTCGATGTCATCGAGGATCACCCAGCTGTAGCCGGCGCCGAAGAGGACGATGATCGTCGGGATCACCGTCCACGCAATCTCGAGCTTCGTGTGGCCGTGGATCGGGGCGCCGTCGGACTCGTCGCCGGGCTTCGCCCTGTAGCGCCAGAGCGCGTACCCGAACATCACCATCACGATCGCGAAGACCAGGCACGAGAGCACGATCATGACGTCGAACAGCGTGTCGATCGGCCCGGCCTCCTCGGAGGCCGCCTCGCCGAACCAGTCGAACTGGAGCAGGACCACGGAGCTCACCACGGTGAGCACAACCATCGCGGCGAGGAGGCGGAGGTACGTCGCGCGGGTCACTGTGGCCGATTCTATTGATCGGAGCGACGGTGACGGGCGTCAGTCGCAGGGCAAGTTTCAGGCGTCTCAATCCTCGACCGGCACCGGCAGCGCGTCGAGCTCCCCGGCTGACGCCGCGAGCACCGTCCGGGCCACTCCGCGCCAGCTCCAGAGCCGGTCCGCGGTTGCCCGCAGCGCGCCGCTCGCGGCCTCGCGATCGGCGTCCGCCAGCGCCAGCCAGCCGTTGACCCGAGCGGCGATCGCAGCGACGGCGACAGGGTCGAGCGCAAACGAGACCAGGTCGCGAGCGGCGGTCGGGAGCTCGGCCGCGAGCGCCCGGCTGACCTCGGCGGCGCCCGAGTGAGCTGCGGACACCGGCAGCGCCCCGGTCGCGGCGGCCTCCGCGGCGACCATGCCGAAGGCCTCGGGGAAGGTGCTCGGGAAGACCAGCGCATCGGAAGCGGCGACCGGGATCGCAACCTCATCGTGCTCGAGGCGACCCGAGAAGGCGACCGAGCCGGCCGCCGCGCGGGCGGCGTCGGCGTATCCGGGCGGGAGATCGTCGAGGAAGGCGGAGAGCATCGGAAGCGGTTCGTCCTCGGCGCCCTCGAGGCCGCGACCACGCTCGGCGAGCTCCCGAACCGGGCCCAGATCGCCGGCCCCGAGCCCGTTCCACGCCCCGCGCAGGACGGGCTCGAGCTCGCCGAAGCCGACGATCAGCAGCCGCGCGCCCCGGTTCTCGGCGTGTACCAGCGGCCAGGCGGCGAGCAGGAGGTCAACGCCCTTGGACACGATCAGCTTGCCGACGAAGATGACCCGAGAGTCCATGGCGTCCGCGTACCAGGTGAGGGCGTTGGCGGCTTGGTTGACGTCGCGATCCCATGCGGACGGCGGCGGGGCCCGACGGCCGGAACCCGGGGTCCTGCGACTTCCGGCCCGGGAGTCCGGCTTCTCGGACCCCGGGCTTCCGGCCGCCACCCGCCGAGCTGCGTGCTCGAGGGACGCCACGTGCCGAGCTGCGGTGGTCAGGGACGGGCGGCGGTCGGGCGGGGGGATGGGATGAAAGAGGCTCGTGTCGACTCCTGGTGGGCCGAGGCGGACCTTGGCGTTGGTGGCGGGGTCGTCGACTGCCTGGCGCAGGCGGGTCGCGATGTGGCCGGAGCCGACCAAAATTCCGTTCGCGGATGCCACGGCCTCATCGACGTAGGGACGGAAGCGATCGAGATCCTCGAGCACCGTGTAGGAGAGGTCTGAGCCGTGGACCTTGATCGCATAGCGCAGCCCGGCGCGGGCGAGGATTACGGGCGCCATCACGAGGTGGTTGGCGAGCGCGGCGTCAATCCCACCGAGCGACTCGACCAGATCGCGCACGGCGCCGACGTTGGACTCGATGTAGGAGCCGAGCTCGGCGTCGGAGAGCTCGGCGAAGGTCTTGACCTCGAACCCCTCGTAGGTGTCGCGGACGAAGACGGGCAGGATCGGGCCGATATCGGGGTTGTGGATCGTCACCGAACCGGGTGTCCCGGCAGCCAGGTCGGGGCCCGTGCGGTCCTGGCAGACGAGGTGGACCTCGTGGCCGAGGCCGGCGAGCGCCCGAGCGATGCTGGCGTTGTAGACGTTCGAGCCGGTGCCGCTCAGCAACCAGCCGTGGAAGACCAGGACCCTCACCGGCGAGAGCGTAGATGAGTGCTCCGAGGTCGCCGGCGTGCGCGCCCGCTGGGCCAGCGGATATCGTTCGCGCCGTCGTGCAGAACCCGCGCCAGACCTACCGCCTGCGCGCCCGGGCCTCGGGCCGCGAGGCCTACGCCGTCGCCGAGGCCGGGGGCGCCTACGTCGACCGCGAGACCGGCGAAGAGATGGAGCCTGTGACGCGGACGCTGCCGCTCGCCCCCTCCGAGTCGGCGCTCCTGCGCACCCCGGAGAACCTTCGCGTGTGCCGCCGCTGCGACCAGCTGATCGGCCTCGACGTCAGCGACTGCCCCTACTGCGGGCTCCGTCAACCGCCGCTCAACAGCTCGGCGTGAGCGGTTCGACCCGGCTGCTGGGGGCGATCGCGGTCGCGCTGGCGCTCTGCGTGGGCGCCGGCCTCGCCGCCTGCGGGGGCGACGACGAGCCCGAGCCGGTCGCGACGACCACCGAGCCCACCTCGACGACGACCACCCGCGAGACCACTTCGACGACGACCACGACGACGTCGACCGAGCAGGAGACGGGTGACGACTCCGGCGGCACCGGGGCCCCGGTGACGCCCGACGAGGGTCACGAGGGCGGCGGCCCCGATCCCGGCACGGAGGAGGCCGAGAACGCGAACGAGGGGCCGGACGACTCCGGGGGCTCGGGGGGTTCCAGCCCCACGGACGCGTTCGAGCAGTTCTGCGAGGACAACCCCGGCGCCTGCGAGTAGCGGCCCGGCGAGTGAGAGTGGCGTTCCGCTCGAACGTCGGTCGGGTGCAGGCGTGGTTCGTTTCAGTGACGGGGGAAGGTTGAGCCTGGCCCGGGCCCGATCGGCCGTCCCGAGCGTAGTTGGCGAGTTGTTCGTCCATCGGGCGAAGAAAGCGCAAAAGGCAGCGGTTTTCCCCCGAACCGGACCGCAAGCGCTCGGGCCACCCTAAAGACTCTCCCTCACTGCAATCCGACCACGCCTGCACCCGACCCGCGCTCGAGCGGAGCGCGACAACGCCGGCGCCGGCGCGGGGGCTACCGGGGTGTGTAGTAGCCCCAGTACAGGAGCCGCGCGGTGCGGTAATCGCAGCCGTACTCGCGCTCGGAGCCGACCTTCTGCTGCGGCTTGCCGTTCTTGATGTTCCCGGTGCCGTCGCACTGGCCGTTGACCCGGCTCGAGCGCCAGATGTTGTCGGCTCCGGTCAGGTCGACCGCGAACGACGGCGACCAGGTCGGGATCGTAAGCGCCAGGAACTCGCCCTTGCGGATCTTCAGCGGATCGGTGAGCGTGAAGGTCTGGCGGGTGTTGAGGACCGAGCTCAGGTCGACGACCGGGCTCTGCGCCTTGAGCTTGTAGTTGCGCTCGTTCTTGCGCTTGATCACCGAGACCCGGGCCGTCGGGTTGACCCCGAACTGGTTCGACTCATAGAAGTCGCCGAAGAAGTTGCGCTGGGACTTGTCGGGCCTGGAGAGGTCGAGCGCCCAGGCGACGACCCAGCCGTCCTCGCGCGCCTTGAAGGTCCCCCGGGCCCCGTCGGCGACGAGCTGGTAGCCGGAGACGCTGCCGACAGCCTCGCACGGGGTCTTCGGGCACGACGGCGCCGGGCTGGCCTTCGTCTTGCCGAGGGTCTTCGCGCCGACCGCGCCCGCCGGGCCCGAGCCGGCGAGCAGCAGGCAGAGCACCGCCAGGGCGGTGAGAAGCAGTGGCGCCATCAGGCGCGCGCGTGTGCCGGTAGCGACCATCGGGGAAGCTGGAACACCCGTTCTGGGCTCGGGTTTCGGTTCCTTGCGCTATCGCATAGTAGGCCGCGAGGTGGGCGTCGGTAGATTCCCTCGCCGTGCCTGCAATCGAAGTCACAGGGCTCCAGCGCGAGTTCGAGGGCGGGATTCGCGCCGTCGACGGCGTCGACCTCGAGGTTGCCGACGGTGAGATCTACGGCTTCCTCGGCCCCAACGGGGCCGGCAAGACGACTACGGTGCGGATGCTGACGACGCTGCTGGCGCCGACCGGTGGGTCGGCGCGCGTGGCGGGCTACGATGTCGTCGACGAGGCCGCCGCCGTCCGCCGGTCGATCGGGGTCGCGCTCCAGGAGGCGGCCCTCGACCCGCTGATGACCGGGCGCGAGCTGATCGCCCTGCAGGCGACGCTCCACGGCCTGATCGGCGCCGACGCGGAGCGCCGCGGCAACGCGCTGCTCGACCGCGTCGGGCTTACCCAGGCCGCCGACCGCCGCGTCGGCACCTACTCGGGCGGCATGCGGCGGCGCCTCGACCTCGCCTCGGCGCTGGTCCACGAGCCGCAGGTCCTGTTCCTCGACGAGCCGACAACCGGGCTCGACCCGGTCAGCCGCAAGGCGATTTGGGAGGAGGTCGCGGCGCTCAACCGCGAGGGCACGACGGTCTTCCTCACCACCCAGTACCTCGAGGAGGCCGACCAGCTCGCCGACCGGGTCGGGATCATCGCCCTCGGCGAAATCGTCGCCGAGGGCACGCCCGCGTCGCTGAAGGCCGAGGTCGGCAAGCCGCATCTCGAGATCGGGCTCGCCGACGGCTCCGCCGCCGAGGCGGTGGAGATCTGCGGCGAGTTCGGCCGCCAGCTCCCCGGCAAGGACGGCAAGGTCCTGGTCGAGCTCGCCGAGGGGGCGAGCTCGGTGGCGAAGGTCGTCCGCGCGCTCGACGAGGCTGGGATCCTGGTCGAGTCGCTGGAATTGGTCGAGCCGACCCTCGACGACGTCTTCGTCAACAAGACCGGCGAGCACCTCGAGGGCGACGAGCAGTCATCGCCCGACGGCGCCCTTGCCCCGGCCGCGGCGCCGACGGGGCCTGAGCAGGCCGAGCCCGGACGAGCTTGAGCGCGCTGGCACGTAACCTGCGGGTGGTCGCGGCGCTCGGGCGGCGCTCGGTCAAGCAGACCTTCCGCCGCCCCCAGCTCCTGGCCCCGATCCTCGTCTTCCCGACGCTGCTGCTGGCGATCCAGACCGGCGGTGCGGGCAGGGCGATCGACCTCGCGGGATTCCCCGACGTCAACGGCTTCCTCGACTTCATGCTCGCCGGGGCGATGATCCAAGCCTGCCTGCTGGCCGGCAACAGCGGCGGGATCGCGCTCGCCGTCGACCTCGAGATGGGCTTCACCGACCGGCTCTTCGCGGCGCCGATCTCGCGCTTCGCGATCGTCCTCGGCCGGCTGGCAGGGACGGCCGCGCTCGGGGTGCTGACCGCGGTCTGGTTCATCGCCATCGGGCTCATATTCGGCGCCGTGATCGAGGGAGGGATCCTCGGCGCGCTGCTGATCATCGTCTTGGTCTCGCTCTCGGCGATGGCGTTCGGGGGGCTGGGCTCGGCGGTCGCGCTGTACGCCGGGCGCGCCTCGGTCGTCCAGGGACTGTTCCCGCTCGTGTTCGTGATCCTGTTCCTCTCGAACGCGTTCTTTCCCGCGAACCTGATGCTCGAGCCGGCGTCGTCGATCGCCGACTACAACCCGCTCTCGCTGATCGTCGACGGGATCCGCGACACGGTGATCGGCGGGCTGACGGCCACCGCGGTCGCGGAGGCGATCGGCGCGATCGTGCTGATCGGCGCGATCGCGCTCTGGCTGAGCGCGGTGGCGCTTCGACGCCGGTTGAGGCTGGGAGCATGACCGCCGCCACCGAGACGATCGACCGGCGATTCACGCTGCGCTCCGACCTGGCGACGATCCGGGCGCTGATCCGGCGCGCGGCGAACGAGATCCTTCGCGTCCCCGGAGCGGCGATCCCGGGGGTGCTCGCGCCGACGATCTTCTTCTTGGGCCTGACCGCGGTCTTCGGCGGCCTCACCCAGCTGCCGGGCTTCACGGCGGACGAGTACCAGAGCTTCATCATCCCGATCAGCCTGCTGCAGGGCGCCGGCTTCACCGGGGCGGCGACCGGGGTCAACATGGCGCGCGACATCGAGCAGGGCTGGTTCGACCGCTTGCTCGTCTCCCCCGCCCCGCGCTGGGTCCTGCTCGCCGGGCTGGTGCTCTCGGCGAGCCTGCGATCGCTGATCCCCGCGACCTTCCTGCTCTGCGTCGGATTCGCGATCGGCGTCGCCTGGCCGGGGATCGACGGCCTGCTGCTCGCCTACGTCCTGGTGATGGGGATGGGCACCGTTGCGGCCTGCTGGGGGGCGACGCTCGCGCTGCGGTTCAAGACCCAGGGCGCGGCGCCGCTGATGCAGGCCGGGATGTTCGTCCTCATCCTCACCACCACGGCCTATGCGCCGCTCGCCCTGCTCACCGGCTGGCTCCAGGAGATCGCGCGGATCAACCCGGTCACCCAGATCGTCGAGGCGATCCGCCAGGGCTTCGTCACCGGCACGGTCACCTGGGCCGAGACCTGGCCTGGACTGCTGGCGCTCGCCGGGCTGCTGGTCCTGCTCGGCGGCCTCGCCCTGCGAGGGATGAACCGGGCAGGCCGCTGACGCGCGCCGGCGGAAGTTACGTCCGCCGCCGAACCTAGCCTTCAGGTCATGCGCAGTCGGCTCTCCTACGCCAACGTGATGGCGACGGTCGCGGTCTTCGTCGCTCTCGGCGGCGGCGCGTACGCCGCGCTCAGCCTGCCCAAGGGCAGCGTCAAGTCGAAGCAGATCGCCAAGAACGCGGTCCGCTCGAAACAGATCGCCAAGAACGCCGTAAAGCGCAAGGAGATCGCCCGCAACGCGGTGCGGTCGAAGGAGATCAAGGCCGGCAAGGTGAAGACGGTCGACCTCGCCGATGGGGCGGTCACGCCGCCGAAGCTCGGCGATCTCGAGTTCGCAACCGTCGACGACGCCGCATCGACGGAATCGGGTGGCTTCACGGACCTCTCGCCGCCCGGGCCGCAGATCGACGTCAACCTGGGGGCGAACAGCTTCGTGACCGTGCTCGCGCAGACAACGATGAGCGCCCCGGGGGGCACGACCGCAGACGACTGCCGCTTCTCCGTCTCTCTGTCCGGAACAGGCTTCGAGCAGATGCTGCCGGTCGAGAGCGGGGCCACGTTCGCGGGGCCCTCACCGGGTCAGCGGACCGAGTACGTCTCGACATCGCCGCCGCTCCCCTTCGGCGCCCTGAGCCTGCGGATGGTCTACCGCCGCGCCAGCGGCGACGAGCCGTGCACGTTCTCGAACCGCCGCCTTTGGGTCGAGATCTCCGAACCCTGAGCGAGAGCCGCCGCCGCGGGCTCGCCGGCGGCTACTTGTAGCGGTAGGTGATCCGGCCGCGGTCGAGGTCGTACGGTGAGAGCTCGATCTTGACCCGGTCGCCGGGCAGGATGCGAATGTAATGGCGGCGCATCTTGCCCGAGATGTGCCCGAGGACCTCATGGTCGTTGTCGAGCTTGACCTTGAACATGGTGTTGGGCAGGGCCTCGGTGACCTCGCCCTCCATCTCGATCTTCTCTTCCTTCGCCATCGGCGGGGCTGAGGCTAGCCTAACGCCCCTCGAAAGTGGCCTTTCCAGGCCCATCTGCAAGGAACGAGCGCACCGCGTTGTGGAGGTCCTCGGTCGCGAACAGGTCGGCGAACTGCTGCGGGGTGACCTCGTCGGCGCGCTCGACGCCGCCGTCACAGAAGGCCCGCACGATCCGCTTCGTCGCCGCGTGGGCCTGGGTTGGTCCGCTCGCGAGGCGCTCGGCGAAACGCATCCCCTTCTCGTGCACGGTGCCGTCGGGCACGACACGGTTGAGCACGCCCCAGCGCTCGAGCGTCGGCGCGTCGTAGAGGCCGCCCGTCATCACGAACTCCCGCGCCCGGCCCGGCCCGGCCCGCTCGGCCATCCGTTGCGTCCCGCCCGCTCCCGGGGTCAGTCCGACGACCGCCTCGACGAGGCCGAACTTCGACGATTCCTCCGCCCAGATGATGTCGCAGCCGAGCGCGACCTCGAGGCCGGCCGTGAGGCAGAGGCCGTGGACGAGAGCCAGTGTCGGGATCTCGAGCGCCTCTAGCCGACGGACGCCCTCGATCAGCGGCCCAGCGAGCGCGTTCGCATCCTCGTGTCCACCGTCGACGATCCGCTGGAAGGCGTTGACGTCGACGCCGCCGGTGAAGATCTCGCCGTCGGCGCGCCAGACGAGCGCCCTCGCGCCCGACCCCTCGACCTCGTCGATGCAGTCCATGAGCTCGTGGAAGGCGTTGTCGGTGAACAGGTTCAGCGGTGGGTTCGAGAGCACGATCGAGGCCACCGCTCCCGCGTGCTCGACGCTGATCGTGCGCTCGGCCATCAGGCGTTCTCGCCCCTGATCTGCGATGCGACCCTGGCGATCTCGTCCATCTCGGCGCCACGCGGGATCCACGGCAGCTTCAGCGGGTCGTCGTCGTAGCGCGGGATCACATGCAGATGGAAGTGAAAGACGGTCTGCCAGGCGGCGGGCCGGCAGGCGTTGAGGATGTTGAAACCGTCCGGGTCGAGCGCCTCGTCCATCCGCGCCGCGAGGCGCCGGGCGGCGGTCGTCGTGCGCTCGAGGTCGGCGTCGGAGACCGCCATCAGGTCGGCGGAGTGCGTGCGCGGGATGACCAGCGAATGCCCCCGGGTCGCCGGGTTGATGTCCATGAACGAGACCGTGTGCTCGTCGGAATCGACGATCTCGGCCGGAGCGCCGCCGGCGGCGATTGCGCAGAAGATGCAGTCGCTCACTGAGCGGCGGACACTATCCGCATTCCGGCCCGGCGTGAGCGCCTGATCCGGTTCTCAGACCAGCCGCCGGGCAAGCGCGATCGCGTCGTCGTCGGTCTCGACCTCGCCGGTGAACACCGCCGCCTCGATCTCCTCCAGCAGGCGGCCGAGCTCGGGGCCCTCGTCGATTCCGACGGCGGCAGCGAGCTCGTCGCCGGGGATCGGCGATCGCGGCGGGCCGTCGCGGTGCCAGGCCAGCGCGTCGGGCAGCACCTCCCCCGCGAGCTCGAGGTGGGCGTCGATCATCTCCGGACTGGCGGTCGGGCCGCTGCCGCGGGCGGAGAGCCGATCGGCGACGGTGAGCAGGGTGACGTCGGCCGCCACGGGTTGGGTCAGCCGCAGGTAGTCGTAGAGTCGCCGCCGCGGCAGCGGGCGCTCGTGGGTCATGAACCCGAGATGAAGGTGATGCAGGGTGAGCGCCTCGAGGTGGCGCGAGAGCCCCCGGCTGGCCTTCAGCCGGGCGCAGGCGGCGTGGACGAGTAGAGCGCCCTCGCGGTCGTGACCGATGAACGAAACGAAGCCGCCCTCGTGCTGCTCGCGGGTGGCCGGCTTGCCCGCGTCATGGAGGATGGCGCCGAACCGAAGCGCCCCGCCGCGGGTGAGGTCGTCTGCGAGCGGCTCGGCGAGCAGCTCCCGGACCTCGTCCGCCGACTCTCCCGCGTAGCGATCGAGGTCCCGCTCGACCTCGAGCAGCCGGGCCAGCACCTCCATCGTGTGGCCGTGGACGTCGAGGTGGTGGTTGGGGTTCTGCTCGACGCCGTGCAGCGCCGCGAGCTCGGGCAGCACCTGCGGCGTCGCCTCGAGCTCGTCGAGCAGGCGCAGCCCGCGCAGCGGGTCCGGCCCGGTGACCAGCAGCCGCAACTCGGCGAGCTGGCGCTCGCCGGCGGGCTCGCCCGCCCGCGGAGCCGACTCGCGAGCGAGCCGCACCGTCCCGGGCTCGATCTCGAACCCGAGCCCGGCCGCCAGCCTCGCCAGGCGCAGGATCCGCAACGGGTCGGCGGTGAAGCTGTGCGCGGAGACGGCGCGCAGCGTCGCCGCCTCGGCGTCGGGGATCCCGCCGTGCGGGTCCAGCGGCTCAGCGGTGGGCTCGGCAAGGGGAAGCGCGATCGCATTGACGGTGAAGTCCCTTGCCGCGAGGTCAGCCTCGATCGTCTTGCCGCGCATCCTGGTCACGTCCGCGTGCCAGCTTCGGTCCCGGGCGAGCGCCCGCCAGGTCCCGAACTCCGACGAGAGCTCGAACGCGAACCCACCTCCAGCCTCGGCGATCGCCCGGGCTGCGGCGGACTCGTCGCCGGCAAGCGCAAGGTCGAGATCGACGACATCGCGATCCGTGATCGCGTCGCGGATAGCACCGCCGACGATCCAGGCCGCCGCCTCGTCGCCGAGCGCCTCGCGGGCTGCGCCGACGGCGGGGGCGGAGAGCAGCGCGTCGCCGATGCTCACGGCGATCGGCGATGCTCGCGCGGCACCCGCGGCGAGATCCCGCAGGTGATCTCGTAGTTGATCGTCGCCAGCCGGCGCGCGATCTCCTCGGCCAGGATCCGCTCCTCGCCCTGGGCGCCGATCAGTACCGCCGCGGCGCCGGGCTCGACGTCGGGCTGCGGGCCGAGATCGATGGTCACGTTGTCCATCGAGACGGTGCCAACCAGTTGCCGGCGCCGCCCGCCGACCAGGATTTCCGCGTTGTTGGTGAGCGCGCGTCTGACGCCGTCGCCATAGCCGATCGGCAGCACGCCGACCTGGGTCGCCTCTGTCGCCCGCCACTTGCGCCCGTAGCCGGCGCTGGCGCCGGGCTCGAACGGCTTGATGTCGGCGACGTATGAGTGCAGCGCGAGCGCCGGCTCCAGGCGGCGTTCGGCGGGATCCTCTCCGAACGGGTCGAGGCCGTAGATCGCGACGCCGCAACGCACCATGTCGAAGTGCGAGTCGGGCTCGCGCAGGGTGGCGGCGCTGTTCGCGGCGTGCAGGAGCAGGTTCCCGACCTCGTCGCGAAGCGGCAGCGCAAGCTCGCGGAAGCGCTCGAGCTGCTCGTCGAAGAACTGCGACCCGGGCTCGTCGGCGGTCGCGAAGTGCGTCCAGAGCCCGACCAGCTCGAGCCCCTCGTCGCCGGCGGCCTCGCGGACCAGCGCGGTGACGGCGGCTGGATCGCGCTCGCCGAGTCGCCCCATTCCGGTGTCGTACTTGACGTGGACCCTGGGTACGGCGCCAAGCGCTGCGCCGCGCGCCCGCGCCAGCGCCAGAAAACCCGGGCGCCAGACGGCGATGTCGGCATCGGCCTCGAGCGCCTGCTCGAGCTCGGCTTGCGTGAGCGCGCCCATTACCAGCAGCCGTGCGTCGGGAAGCTCGGCGCGCAGCTCGGCCGCCTCCGACGCGGCCGCGACGGCGAGCCAGGTAGCTCCTCCCGCGAGCGCCGCACGGGCGCACTCCACCGCTCCGTGGCCGTAGCCATCGGCCTTGACCACGGCGCAGAGCGCGGCGCCGCCGCCGAGCTCCGAAGCGAGCCGGGCGCAGTTGCGTTCGACCGCGCCCAGGTCGACCAAGGCACTCGCGCGACTGACCGGCGACCGCTCCGAGGTCATCGATCGTCTCCGCGGTGCAGCCCGGCGGGGAGCGCTGCGATCACGTCGGTCGCGACCACCGACTCCGCGGCGCCGATCCGCTCCGCGGCGATCCGTCCGGCCTGTGCGTGGGCGAAGACGCCTGCTGCCGCGGCCTCCCGCGGTCCGAGCCCGCGCGCCAGCAGCGCCGCGATCACGCCGCTGAGCACGTCGCCGGTGCCCGCAGTCGCCAGCGCCGGGCTCGAGACGCCGTTGACGATCGGCCCCTCGCTGGGCGCGGCGATGATCGTGTCATCGCCCTTGAGCAGGACGGTCGCGCCCGAGCGCGAGGCGGCCTCGCGAGCACTCGCAAGTCGGCGGGCGCCGACCGCCTCCGAGTCGATCCCGAGCAGGCGGCCGAGCTCGCCCGCATGCGGGGTCAGCACCGTGGGCGCCGGGCGCGCCGCCAGCAGCTCGAGCTCGCCCGCGAGCGCGGTCAGCCCGTCGGCGTCGATTACCAGGGGCGCGCCGATCCGGCGCGCAAGGCCGCCGACCAGCTCATTCGCTCCCTCACCGCGCCCAAGACCGGGCCCGAGGACGACCGCCGCGGCGCGATCGGCCGCTGCGGCGATCGTCTCCTCGGCCTCGACGGCGAGCGCACCCTCGCGGCTCGCACAGCCGACCGACATCACCTCGGTCAGCTTGACCTCGAAGATCGACTCGAGCTCGTCGGGGACGGCAACCGTCGCGTAGCCTGCCCCGGCGCGGCAGGCGGCCTCGGCGGACATGCAGACGGCGCCCGTGAGCCCGCGCGAGCCGCCCACGATCAGCACCTGACCGGAGCTGAACTTGGTCGAGTCCGGACCGCGGCGGGGACCGAGGCCGAGAACGTCCGACTCGATCAGCCCGCCGGGCGCCTCTGCGGGCGCCCCTTCCGGGATCCCGATCGGCGCCACCCGCAGCTCGCCGCGGTGGCGCTTGCCGGGTGCGATCCAGTGGCCGAGCTTGGCGGCGTGGAAGCTGACCGTCACCGCAGCCGTGATCGCGACCCCCTCGACCTCGCCGGTCGACGCATCGACGCCCGATGCGATGTCGGCGGCCACCACCGGTGCCGGGCAGCCGTTGATCGCCTCGATCGCCGATGCTGCGGGATCCCGCGCCACGCCCGCGAACCCGGTGCCGAAGATCGCGTCGACGATCGCACCCGAGCCCGCCAGCGCCGACTGCGCCTCGCCGCTGCCCAGCTCGCGGACCGGGCCCTCGAACCGCTCCAGGTTCGCGGCCGCGTCATCGGTGAGCTCGCCCGCCGGCCAAAGCAGCAGCACCTCGGCATCGAGGCCGGTAGAGGTGAGATGGCGGGCGGCGACCAGGCCATCCCCGCCGTTGTTTCCCTTGCCGCAGACCACCCGCACCGGCCCCTCACCGGCAATCGCGACAACCGCCTCGGCCACGGCTCGACCCGCCGCCTCCATCAACTCAATCGAAGCCACCCCCCGGTCCTCGATCGCCCAGGCGTCGGTGGCCCGCATCGTCGCGGCGTCATGAAGCGGCTTGAGCCAGCTCTCCATCACGGGGCAGGCTACCCGCGCCCTCAACGGACCCGGACCGCGAGCCGCGCCACGATCAGGGCAAGGGGCCGCCTGCTACGAGACCGGGCGGGCCTGCACGGCCGCGATCGCCAGTTCCTGCGAGTGACTCAGCGAGACCTCGAGCTCGACTCCCTCGCGCCTTGCGGCATCGGCGACGGAACCCCGGAGGACGAGGCGCGGCGCCTCGTTGCCGCCGCCCGTAACCTCGACCTCGCCCATGCGCAGGCCGCCGATGCCGAGCGCTTTCAGCGCCGCCTCCTTGGCCGCGAAGCGGACCGCGAGATGACGTCCCGGCCGCTGGTGGCGCGAGGCGAACTCGATCTCGCCCGCGGTGAAGAGTCGCCCCGCCAACCCTGGGCGCCGCTCGAGCGCCCGCTCGAGCCGCTCGATCTCGATCACGTCGATGCCGATCCTGGGCGCCGCCACGAACGGCACGCTACTCGGGCGCGAGCGCGACCGTGAGCCGCGAGACGGCCAGCCCGTCCTCGACCCGACTGCCGGCGACCAGGGTCTCGAGCGCATCGAGGTACGGCGAGACGTGCTGGTAGTCGGGATCGGCAGCCGACCCGCCCTGCTCGGCGACCTCGAAGAACGAAGGCAGGTGGACATACAGACCGGGAGCGAACCCCTCTCCGAGCGCCGCGACCGCCGCCTGAAAGCTCTGCTCGTCGCCGAGCGTCTGCTCCGGGGCGAGCACCTCGCCTAGAGGTGCCGGGTCCTCGGCCTATTCGACCGTGACGGTCTTGGCGAGATTGCGCGGCTGGTCGACGTTGAGCCCGTTGGCCCGGGCGATGTAGTACGCGAGCAGCTGGAGCGGCAGAACCGCGAGAATGGGCTGCAGGATCCAGTCGGTTCGGGGCACGAACAGGACCTGGTCGGAGGCCTCCGCGACCTGCTCGGAGCCTTCGGTGGCGACCGCGATCACGTCGGCGCCGCGGGCGCGGACCTCGGCAACGTTGGAGAGCACCTTCTCGAGCACCGGGCTGTCGGTGGCGACCGTGACCACGGGCGTCTGCTCGTCGAGCAGCGCGATCGGGCCGTGCTTCATCTCGCCGGCCGCGTAGGCGTCGGTCGGGATATAGGAGATCTCCTTCAGCTTCAACGCCCCCTCGAGGCAGACCGGGAGTCCGATGTTGCGACCGAGATAGAGAAAGAAGCGACGGTCGTGATGGCTGCGCGCGATCGCCTGCACCGGCTCGTCCACGGCTTCGAGCGTCTCCTGGATCCGGCTCGGGAGGTGCTTGAGCTCGGCAATCAGCTCGGCGCGACGGTCGGGGCTCAGCGTGCCACGGATCTGCGCAAACCAGAGGCCGAGCAGATACATCGTCGACACCTGGGCGGTGAAGGTTTTCGTCGCCGCGACGCCGATCTCGAGCCCGGCGCGCGTCAGCAGGACCGAGTCGGCATCACGAGTCGCCTGACTCCCCATGATGTTGGTGACCGCGAGCACCGTCGCGCCGCGCTCGCGGGCGAGGCGCATCGCAGCCAGGGTGTCGGCGGTCTCGCCCGATTGGGTGATCCCGATCACCAGGTCGTCGGATCCGACGACGGGATCGCGGTAGCGGTACTCCGAGGCGATATCCATCTCCACCGGGACGCGCGCCCACTGCTCGATCGCGTAGCGACCGACGAGGCCGGCGTGATAGCTGGTGCCACAGGCGACGATCACGATCCTGCGCATGCTGGTGACGAAGTCCTCGGAGAGCTCGAGCTCGGAGAGGTCGACGGCGTCGAGCTCGGGCAGCCGGTCGGTGATCGTCTCCGCAACCGCGTCCGCTTGCTCGTGGATCTCCTTGAGCATGAACGTCTCATAGCCGCCCTTCTCGGCCGCGTCCTCGTCCCAGGTGACGTGCAGGACGTCGCGCTCGACAGCCCGCCCGTCGAGGTCGATGATCCGGGCCCCGTCCGGGTCGACGGTGACCAGTTCCCCGTTCTTGAGCCCGAGCGCGGTCCGGGTCTCGGCGAGGAAGGCTGGGATCGCCGAGGCGACGAAGGTCTCGCTTTCACCGAGGCCGACGATCAGCGGGCACTCCTGACGCGCGGCCACGAGCGTGGCGGGATGCTCTGCGTGCATGGCGACGAAGGCGTAGTGGCCGCGCATCTCGGCGAACGCGGCCCGGACCGCCCCGGTCAGGTCGCCGGAGTAGTGCTTCTCGATCAGGTGAGCGACGATCTCGGCGTCGGTTTCCGAGCTGAACACGTGACCGTCGTCGACCAGCTGGCGGCGCAGCTCGGCGTGATTCTCGACGATCCCGTTGAGGACGATGTGGACGCTGTCGGAGCAGTCGCCGTGCGGGTGGGCGTTCTCTTCGGTCACCCGCCCATGGGTTGCCCAGCGCGTGTGTCCGAGCCCGATCGTCGCCGGCGGCGCCGCCACCGCTACCCCGCCGCCACCGTTGCGATCGCCGTCGATGCCGAGCTCGGCGCGCAGGTTGGCGAGGTTGCCGACCGCGCGCACGGTATCGATCTGACCACCCTCGAGCAGCGAGATGCCGGCCGAGTCGTAGCCGCGGTACTCGAGCTTCTCGAGCCCCGCCACCAGCAGGTCACGACAGGGACGCTTGCCTACATAGCCGACGATTCCACACATGGGCAGGAAGTCAGGGTAGCGTCGGGCCGGCGAGGCGCCGCTAACGGAGCGCCGAACGGACGACCTCAACGAGGCGGGCGCAGACCTCATCGGCCTCCTCGGCGGTCGGCGCCTCGACCATCACCCGAACCAGCGGCTCGGTGCCCGACGGGCGCACCAGCACCCGGCCGCGGCCCTCGAGCTCTCCCTGCTCGCGCTCGACCACGTCCCAGAGCGCGCTCGCGCCGGCGACCGCTTCACGGTCGGCGACCTCGACGTTGACGAGCACCTGTGGCAGGCGCTGCATCGGCGTGGCCTCGGCCAGGGACCCCCCGCCGAGCGCCCGGATCACGAGCAGCGCGGCGGCGATCCCGTCGCCGGTCGGTGCGAACTCGGTCCAGATCAGGTGGCCCGACTGCTCGCCGCCGAGCGCCCATCCGCGACGCTCGAGCTCGGCGGCGACGCTGCGGTCGCCCACCGGCGTCGTTGCGACGTCGATTCCCTCCCCGCTCATCGCGTTGTGGAAGCCGTAGTTGCTCATCACGGTGACGACGACGCCCCCGCCGAGCGCCTGCGATCGGTGCAGGTGGCCGGCCACGAGGGCGATCAGCTCGTCCCCGTCGCGGACCGCTCCGGTCGAATCGACGGCGACCACCCGGTCACCGTCCCCGTCGAAGGCGAAGCCGAGCGCGGCATCGCCGACCGTGACCCGCTCGGCGAGGGATTCGGGATCGGTCGAGCCACAGCCCTGGTTGATGTTGCGCCCATCAGGCTCGACACCGATCTCCTCCACCTCGGCCCCGAGCTGGCGGAAGATCCGCGGCGCGGCGCGGTAGGTCGCGCCGTTGGCGCAGTCGAGGACCACGCGCAACCCCGAGAGGTCGAGGCGAAATGCGCTTGCGAGCTCGCGCATGTAGTCGTCGCACGCGCCCTCGAGCGCTCGCACACGACCGATCGCGCGAGGCTCAGCCGCGCTTGCCGGGGGCACGATCGGAGCGTCGAGGACCGCTCGGACGCCGGCCTCGAGTCGCGCCTCGGCGGCGTCATCGAACTTGCGGCCGTCGGCGGCGAAGAACTTGATCCCGTTGTCGCGCCACGGGTTGTGCGAGGCGGAGATCGCGACCGCAAGATCGAGCCCGAGCCGGCGGACCAGGATCGATGCGGCGGGCGTCGGCAGGACCCCGGCGCTGAACGCGTCGCCGCCGGCCTGCGCGATGCCTGCGGCCAGCGCCGACTCGAGCATCGGCCCGGACTCGCGCGTATCGCGCACGATCAGCACCTGAGGCCGCGGCGCCGCGCTCTGGAGCGTCGCAGCATGGCCGAGCGCAAGCCCAAGCTCGGCGGTCAGCAGCTCTCCGGCGACCCCACGGACGCCGTCGGTTCCGAACAGCTTCGGTGCCAAGTGGCTAACGCTTGCTGAACTGAGGCCGCTTGCGGGCTTTCTTCAGCCCGGCCTTGCGGCGCTCCTTCTTGCGCGCGTCCCGGGTCAGCAGGCCGCGGCGCTTGAGCTCGGACCGAAGCTCCGGGTCGACCTCGCACAGCGCCCGGGCGATTCCGTGTCGAACCGCCCCGGCCTGGCCGGAGATGCCGCCGCCGTGAACGCGAACCTGGACGTTGACGCTGCCCTCGTAGCCCGCGGTGAGCAACGCCGAGCGGGCGATCGTGCGCAGGTTCTGGCGCGGGAAGTACTCGTCGAGGGGCCGGTTGTTGACCACGATCGTGCCGTCGCCCGGGAGCAGGATCACGCGCGCGATCGAGCTCTTGCGCTTGCCGGTCGCCTGGATCCGCGCATCGGCCGGGATCTCGACCTGCGGGCCGCTGCGGGCCACCGGCTCCTCGCCGGCCTCGCGCTCGGCCTCGAGCCGGACGCGCTCTTCCTCCTCGGCCTCGAGCCGGGCGCGCTCCTCAGCATCGAGCTGACGCTCGGGCTCGAGCGTGATCGGGTCGAGTTCGGCGCCCGGCGGGGCATCCTTCGCCTTCGGCTTCGGCTCCCCGCCGGTCTCCTCGGAATCACCGCCGGCCGCCTCCTCGGAATCACCGCCGGCCGCCTCCTCGGCTTCGCCTCCGGGGGCGGCCGGGTCAGATTCAGGACCAGGTTGTGGAGACTCCGCCTGCGGCTCCTCGGCCTCTGGCTCCTCGGCCTGCGGCTCCTCGGCCGCCGGCTCCTCGGCCTTCGGCTCCTCGGCGGCGGGCTCCTCGGCCTGCGGCTGCTCGGGCTCGCCGTTTTGCTCTTCGTCGATCATCATTCGGTCTCCATCGGCTTCGGCTGCTGCGCGGCGTGGGGATGGTCCGGCCCGGCGTAGACCTTGAGCTTGCGAATCTGCTGGCGGGCGAGCCGGTTTCGCGGGAGCATCCCGCCGACGGCCTTGCGGATCACCTCTTCGGGGCGCCGTTCGAGCATCTCGCCCAGCGTCCGCGAGCGGATCCCGCCCGGGTAGCCGCTGTGGCGCCAGTAGAGCTTGTCGGTGCGCTTGTTGCCGGTCACGACGATCTTCTCGGCGTTGACGACGACGACGAAGTCGCCGGTGTCGCAATGCGGCGTGTACTCGGGCTTGCGCTTGCCGCGCAGGGTGTCGGCGATCTGGGTCGCGAGCCGGCCGAGGGTCCTGCCCTCGGCGTCGACCACGTACCAGTCGCGCTGTCGGTTCTCGGGTGTAGCCACGTAGGTCTTCATCTGGGTCGCAGATCCGTGCGGTACGCGCGAAAGCCGCGCTGCGGCGACGACGCCGGCACGCGCGGCTCGCCGATGATAGAGAACTGGGCGCCGGTTGCGGTGCCCGGCGACTCGCCCGATGCGCCTTCCCCGCCGCCGCTTGGACCGGCCGCGGATCGCCCGTCGATGACCGGGCCGGGTTCTATACTGCCCGACCCAGTGAGACCCGCCGAGTCCCGTCCGGCACGCCGGATGGGAGCGGGGGAACCGTTGGCACGGTGGCGAACACCGTTCCAGGGGCGAGTCGGATCGACCGATCCGTAGCGCCGCTCTTTCGGCGCGAGCCCGTCAGCTAACCCCGCAGGCTCGTGAAAGAGGAAGGCTCAAGCGAACTTGGAGCCCACAGCGCCGAAGTCCATAGGGCGTGGATGGCAACAGCTGACAGCGATCGCCTCGGGCGTGGCGACGATCTGCACCGGGGCCGGAATCGCCTCCGCCACCGGGGGCGGGGGCGTGGGCTCGCCCGACCCGCCCGAGCTCACCGACGTCATCTGCCTCGAGAAGTGCGCGGGCGAACGCACGGCAACTTTCGGTTCGCGCGTTCGCCTCGACGGGCACAACCTCGGCAACGTCGACGAGGTCAAGTTCGCCGGCCAGAACGGCCGGATCGGAGTCGAGCCAAGCGCACAGAGCGCGACCGGCGTCGAGGCCAAGGTCCCGAACGGCGCCAAGACCGGCACGGTCAAGGTGAGCGCCTTCGGCAAGATGGCGCAGACGCCACCCGACGAGCTGCTCGAGATCGTCCCCGAGAGCGAGATCCCCGACTCCGGCGACTTCAAGCTCACCTCGGCCGAGGCTAACCCGCACAGGACCTACTTCGACGGGGCCCGGGCCCCCAAGGTCTCCTACCTGTTCCAGGGTGGTGAGCCCACCGACGTCCGGGTCGAGGTCGTCGACCGAGACCGCAACGAGGTCGTGCAGACGTGGATCGAGGAGAACGCCGAGCCCGCGTCGCAGAACAGCGCCAAGTGGGACGGTCGCACGACGAAGGGCTCGCTGGCGCCGAACGGCGAGTACCGGTTCCGGATCGGCAGCGCTGCCGGCGGGAGCGCCGAAACGACCGAGGACTCGCGTTTCGGCTACTACAAGTTCCGCTTCCCGATCGCCGCCAAGCACAGCTACGGCGACGGCTTCGGGGCCGGCCGCGACCACCAGGGCCAGGACGTGTTCGCGAAGTGCGGCACGCCGCTGTACGCAGCCCGCGGCGGCAAGGTGAAGTGGAACAAGACCCACGCCGCAGCAGGCAACTACCTGGTCATCGACGGCAGGGCGACGGGGACGGACTTCATGTACGCGCACCTGAAGCGACGCTCGCCGCTGACGCGAGGGGCACGGGTGCGGACCGGTCAGCAGATCGGCGAGGTCGGCGAGACCGGCAACGCCTCGGGCTGCCACCTGCATTTCGAGGTCTGGTCGGCGCCGGGCTGGTACGACGGCGGTGATCCGCTGGCCTCGGTGACGGACCTGCTCAAGACCTGGGATCGCTGGAGCTAGCGATGCGACGCGCGCTCGCGCTCGGCGCGGCGGTCGCCGCGGCCGCATCGATCGCCGTGGGGAGACCGATCGGCGCCACCGGCGATCCCACCGCACAACGCTCCTCGAGTGCCCCGACCGGCGCCGGGTTCGAGCTCGGGCGGGCGCGGGTGAAGCCGGCGCGGGCGTTCTTCGACGGCCCGTCCCCGATCCGCCTCCGCTACGGCTTCGGCGCCGATCGGCCCCTCGATCTGGTGATCCGGGTCGTGCGCCGCGCCGACGGCAAGTCCGTTCGCCGCTGGGTCGAGCACGACCTCGCTCCCGGGCACGTCCACAGGCGCCGCTGGGATGGTCGCCGTGGCGACGGCGGGGTGCCGGCCGACGGCAGCTACGAGTTCCGGATCGCACCCCCGGGCCATCGCGGCGCCGCCGGCGGGCGGTTCGAGTTCCACGACCACCGGTTCCCGGTCGCCGGCTCGCACAGCTACGGCGACGTCTTCGGCGAGCCGCGCAGCGGCGGCCGAGTGCATGAGGGACAGGACCTTCTCTCACCCTGCGGGACGCCGCTGATTGCGGCGCGCGGTGGTCGGATGCAGGCGCGCGGCTACAGCGATGCCCTCTATGGCTACTGGGTGCTGATAGACGGGCTCGCCACCCGCCGCGACTACTTCTATGCCCATCTCGCGGCGCCGACGCCGCTCCGCGACGGCGCCAGGGTGCGAACCGGCGAACCCGTGGGCGAGGTCGGCAAGACGGGCAACGCGCGCTCGGAGTTCTGCCAGCTCCACTTCGAGCTCTGGCCCCACGGCTACCACAACGGCGCACCCCAGGACCCACTGCCGGGTTTGCGGGAATGGGATGCGTTTTCGTGAGCAGTCGGTAGCTTGGCCGCCGTGAGCGACGGCAGCGCAGCCGCCGAAACCCGCAGCTACGGCCGCTCGGCCGGGCTGCTGACGATCGCGCTCGGCTCCGCCGGGCTGCTCGCCTACGTCTTCTTCGCCCTCGCCTCGCACTCGCTCTCGAAGGAGGACTACGGCGAGATCGTCGTCCTCTGGTCGGTCGTCTTCGTCGCCGCCTCGACCCTCTTCCGCCCGATCGAGCAGCTGCTCTCGCGCACGCTCGCCGAGCACGATGAGGTGGGTGAGGCATCGGGCCACGTGCTCCGGGTCGCGGCGACGATCCAGGCGGGCGTCACCTTCGCCGCGGTGATCGCCTTGCTGGCGCTCAAGGGCCCGATCACCGACAACCTGCTCGAGGGCCCCGACGCCCTTTACTGGGTGATGATCGCGGCGCTGATCGGTTTCGGCGGCTCCTATTACGCGCGCGGCTTTCTCGCCGGCAGACGGCAGTTCAGCCTCTACGCCTCACTGCTTGTGCTCGAGGGCTCCTCGCGGCTCGTGTTCGCGCTCGCGGTCGCGATTGGGATCGCCGAGGGGGTCGAGGTGGTCGCGTTCGGGATCGCCGTAGCGCCGCTGGTCAGCCTGATCGTGATGCCGTTGGCGATCCGTCGTCGCGCTATGCCACGGGCGGCGGCCAATGACACCGGCGCCGAGGCCGAGTTCACGCTCTCGAAGGGGGAGCGTTCGCGGCGGCGGTGCTGGTGATGATGCTCAGCGAGCAGATCCTGGTCAGCTCCGGCGCCCTGTTCGTGCGTGCAGCCGAAGGCGCCGCGGCAGCCGGGTTCATCTTCAACGTGATGATGGTCGCCCGTGCGCCGCTCGTCCTCTTCCAGGCGATCGCCGCCAGCCTGCTTCCCCACCTGACCCGCTTGCGCACGCGCGGCGACATGACCGGCAAGGATGCCTTCCGCATGTCGGTCAACACCACCCTTATGGCGATCGCCGGCTTCGCCACCGCAGCCACGATCGGCGTCCTGCTGATCGGCCCGGAGGTGATGCAGCTCGCCTTCGGTGACAAGTTCACCTACGACCGCGCCGGCCTCGCGATCGTCGCCATCGGCATGGGCTTCTACCTCTCGGGCGCGGCGCTCAACCAGGCCGCGCTCGCCCAGGGCCAGGCCCGGCGGGCGGCACTCTGCTGGGCGGCCGTCGCGAGCCTGTTCGTGATCTGGAACCTGGCCGCGCCCCTCGACGCCTATCGGACGGTGGAGGTCGGGTTCGCAGGCTGCGCCGCCATCCTCTCCGGCGTTCTCGCCGTCCTCTACCTGCGACCGCATCCGTTCCCGGGCGACGCGCTGGAGCCGGGCTCCCCCCGCGAGATCGAGGCCCGCCTCGCCGCGGCCGACGAGATCGGCTAGCCGTCGTTGAACGTCCCTGAGTGCCCGCTATAGGGGGTGGTCCGGGACGTTCGCGCCGCTTGCGGTTACTCCCACTCGATCGTCGCCGGGGGCTTGGAGGAGATGTCGAGGGCGACGCGATTTACGTGCGGGACCTCGTTGATGATCCTGCTCGAGACCCGCTCGAGCAGGTCGTAGGGCAGCCGTGCCCAGTCGGCGGTCATCGCGTCCTTGGAGGTGACCGCGCGAATCACGATCGGGTAGGCGTAGGTTCGCCCGTCCCCCTGGACGCCGACGGAGCGGACCACCGGCAGCACGCAGAACGACTGCCAGAGATCGCGGTACAGGCCCGCGGCCTTGACCTCCTCCTGAAGGATCGCGTCGGCGTCGCGCAAGATCTCGAGCCGCTCGCGGTTCACCTCGCCGCCGACGATCCGGATCCCGAGGCCGGGGCCGGGGAACGGCTGGCGCCAGACCACCCGATCGGAGAGGCCGAGCTCGGCGGCGACCTCGCGGACCTCGTCCTTGAAAAGCATCCGCAGCGGCTCGACCAGGTCGAGTCCGAGCTCTTCGGGCAGCCCGCCGACGTTGTGGTGGGACTTGATCGTGTCGGCCGTACGTCCGTCGCCGCCGGACTCGATCACGTCGGAGTAGAGCGTGCCCTGGACGAGATAGCGGACGTCGGGGAGCTTCTCGGCCTCGGCCTCGAACACCCTGATGAACTCCTCGCCGATGATCTTGCGCTTGCGCTCCGGGTCCTCGACCCCGGCCAGCTGAGAGAGGAAGCGGTCCTCAGCGTCTACGTGGATCAGGTTGACGCCGAGCTCGCGCATCGCCTCGACCACCTGCTCGGCCTCGTTCTTGCGCATCAGGCCGTGGTCGACGAGCACGCAGGTGAGCTGGTCGCCGATCGCACGGTGGACCAGCGCCGCGGCGGTGGCCGAATCGACACCGCCCGAGAGCCCGCAGATCACACCCGCGTCGCCGACCTCGTCGCGGATCCGCTCGACCTGCTCGGTGATCACCGACGCCGGCGACCAGGTCTGCTCACAACCAGTGATCTCGCGCAGGAAACGGTCGAGGACCTGCTGGCCGTACGGGGTATGAACGACCTCGGGGTGGAACTGGATCCCATACAGCTCTCGCTCGCGGTCCTCGCAGGCGGCGACCGGCGAGCCGGGACTGGCGGCGAGAGCGTCGAAGCCGGGCGGCGGCTCGAAGACCGAGTCGCGATGGCTCATCCAGCACTGCTGCTCGGCCGGCAGCCCGGCGAGCAGGCGGCCGCCGTCGCCCGTGAGGGTGAGCTCGGTGCGCCCGAACTCGCCCGCCTCGGCGGCCTCGACGCGGCCGCCGAGCGACTGGACCATGGCCTGCATGCCGTAACAGATGCCGAGCACCGGGATGCCGAGCTCGAGCAGCTCGGGACGCAGCTCTGGAGCGCCGTCGGAGTAGACCGAGGCCGGCCCGCCCGAGAGCACCAGCGCCGCCGGGCGGCGTGCACGGATCAGGTCGAGCCCGGTGTCGTGCGGCAAGAGCTCGGCGTAGACGCCGCACTCCCGGATCCGTCTCGCGATCAGCTGCGAGTACTGGCCGCCGAAGTCGAGCACCAGCACCTCCTCGGGAACAACTCCGGCGACATCCTCCGAGAGAGCCGAAGGCGAACGGTGATCCGAGCTTGCTCGGATTCGTCCGGTGTCGCCGGCCGGCGACGCGGGCGAAACGGCAGGTTCGGCCGTTCCGACCGCGACTTCGTCGCTCGCTCCGGCGAGGCGCTTCGGTGAACGTGCCCGTCGCAGGGCGCTCAGTCATCCGAGACTGCGACCCCCGCGGAGACGCGGGCGTGGCCGTTGGAGCCCATGCCGACCGCCTGCTCGCGCTGGAGATGCTTGCCCTCGGTCTGAAGCGACGGGGCGATCATCACCTCGGCCCGCTGGAAGTCGCGGATGTCCTCGTAGCCGCAGGTGGCCATCGAGGTCCGCAGCGCCCCGATCAGGTTGAAGGTGCCGTCGTTCTCGTGCGCGGGGCCCATCAGGATCTCCTCGAGCGTGCCGTCCTGGGTCGTCGCCACACGCGTGCCGCGCGGAAGCGAGGGATGGAAGGTCGCCATGCCCCAGTGAAAGCCGCGACCCGGCGCCTCCTTGGCGCGGGCGAGCGGCGAGCCGATCATCACCGCGTCGGCGCCGCAGGTGATCGCCTTCGAGAGGTCGCCGCCGGTGCGCATGCCGCCGTCGGCGATCACGTTGCAGTACTCACCGGTCTCGAGCATGTGCTGGGAACGAGCGGCGGCGACGTCGGCGATCGCGGTCGCCTGCGGGACCCCGAGCCCGAGCACGCCGCGGGTCGTGCAGGCGGCCCCCGGGCCGACCCCGCAGAGCACGCCGACGGCCCCGGTGCGCATCAGGTGCAGGCCGGTCGAGTACGAGGCGCAGCCGCCGACGATCGTCGGCACGGGGAGCTCGGCGATGAACTGCTTCAGGTTCAGCGGCTCGGACTTCGAGGAGACGTGCTCGGCCGAGATCACGGTGCCCTGGATGACGAGGATGTCGAGCCCCGCCTCGAGCGCGATCTCGTACGTCTCGCGAACCCTCTGCGGCGTCAGCGAGCCCGCTGCCACCGCTCCCGCGGACTTGATCTCCTCGACCCGCTTCGCGATCAGCTCCGGCTGCACCGGAGCCTCGTAGATCTCCTGCATCTTTCGGGTCGCGAGCTCGGGCGGCGTCTCGGCGATCTCGGCGAGGCGCTGGTCGGCATCCTCGTAGCGGCTCCAGATGCCCTCGAGGTTGAGCACCCCGAGGCCGCCGAGCCGTCCCAGCTCGGCAGCGGTCGCCGGGCTGACGACACCATCCATCGCCGAGGCGAGCAGGGGGAGCTCGAACCGATACGGGCCCAGCGTCCAGGAGATGTCGACGTCATCGGGGTCACGGGTGCGCCGTGACGGCACGATCGCGATGTCGTCGAACCCATAGGCCCGCCTGCCCTTCTTGCCGCGCCCGATCTCTACTTCCATCTGAGACTCCCAACCTACGCATGTTCGCGGACGAAAAAAGCCCCTCGGGAGGGGCCGAAAAAGCCGCTTCTTGCGGCTGCGCGGCCCCGTAGCAGAGGCCCAGGCGATGATAACAGCGGTCAACCGCCCTGCCGCAGGCGAAGTCGTGGCCGTTCGGATTGGACTCAGGGAACGCCGGCCGGAACGTCCAGCTCGCTGACCTCCACCCGAGGCAGCAGCCGCTCGACCTCGCGCCGGTCGAGCGTCCCGGCGCCGAAGTGCTGCGTGGACTCCGCCCCGCAGGCAACCCCGAAGGCAAGGCATTCGGGAGGCGAGAGGCTCTCGTAACGGGCGGCGACGTAGCCGGCCAGGAACGCGTCGCCCGAGCCGACCGTGGCGACGGGCTCGAGCTGATCGATGCGCGCCTCGTAGCGGCGCCGATCGGCGCCTTCGCCGACGATCGCAACGCAGCCGGACTCCTCGGTGATGATCGCCTCGCCGGCGCCCATCTCGAGCAGGCTCGTGAGCCCCAGAACGAGGTCGTCGGGGTCGTTGAACTCGTGCCCGACCGCCTCCTCGGCCTCGCCCGCGTTGGGAGCGACGACGGCGGGCTCGGCGCGCAACCCGACCCGCATGTGCTCGCCGTCGGCGTCGAGCACGGTGAGCACGCCGAGGCGGCGGAGCTCGGTTATCAGGCGCGCGTAGACGTCGTCGGGGGCGCCCGGCGGAATGCTGCCGGCGAGCACGCAGACGGAGGCGCCCTGGGCGAGGTAGAGCAGCCGTTCGACGAAGCGGTCGATCTCCTCGGCGGAGACCTCGGGCCCGCGGTCGTTGATCTCCGTCTGCTCGCCGGTCGTCGGGTCGACGACTGCGAGGTTGGTGCGCGTCTCACCGGCGATCCGCGTGAACGCGGTGAGCACCGACTCCTCGCGAAGCTGGTCGATCAGGCGCGTCCCGGTGGCCCCGCCCGCGAGCCCGGCCGCGATCACCGGTCGGCCGAGGAGCCGCAGCGCGCGGGCGACGTTGACGCCCTTGCCGCCGGACATCGTCCGCGCCTCGAGCCCCCGGTGGCGGTTGCCAAGGCGGAAGTTCGGAACCGCGACCGTACGATCGATCGCGGTGTTCAAGGTCACAGTGAGGATCACTCGCTCTCTCCGGGGGTAAGGCTAGTCGACGGCGTGGACCGCGATCAGCCGCCGGCCTGATCGTCTCGCCGCGGCTGCTCGATCAGGGAGCGCAGCCGGGAGAAGTAGGCGGCGTAGGTCCAGCGGCTGGCGCGCTCGCGCGCGGCGTCGCGCAGCGCGAGCCGGAGATCCGGGTCGGCCAGCAGGCCGTCGATCGCATCGCGCAGGCGCACGGGATCCCCGGGCTCGACCACGATCGCTGTCTCGCCGGGCACCGTGTAGCCCTCCAGCGAGCGGACCGAGGTGGCGACCACCGGGACGCCGGCCTCGACCGCGGACATCAGCCGTGCGTGTCCCGAGCTCAGCCCCCGATCCGTGAGCGCGATCGCGCAGACGTCTGCGCCGCGCAGCAAGCGATCGTGCTCGGCCCAGGGCAATTCCGAGTGCACCTCGGCCCCGACCTTCGCGGCCAACGCCCCGACGCGAGCGAGGTCCTTGCGCGAGCAGACGACAACGAGCCGCCAGCCGGACTCGTCGGCGGCCGCGAACAGCGTCTCCCAATCGGTGGCGGTGCGCCCCGACGAGAACACGATCCCGGCTGCGCCCCGAATCGGTGCCGGCTCACTGCGTCCCGTCTCGCAGAGGGCCCAGGCGACGTGATGGATCCGGGCGCTGTCGAGGGCGTAATGGGCGGCGTACTCGTCGTGCTCCCAGGCGGTCATCACCTGGGCCGCAGCCATTCCCCGTCGCAACGCCGGCCGCTCCACCAACCGCCACCACAGCCACCAGAGCGCACGGCGCCCGGCGGCGCGCGGACGCGGCCTGCGGATCAGCTCGAGCACGAAGATCGACCTGCTCGCGGGCGGCAGGCCGGCAACGAGGAGCGCCGGCAGCGAGCCCCGCTGACGCCGGATCACGGCGACGCGACAGCCCCGGCGAGCGAGCACGCCGAGGGCGATCCCGCGGGTCAGCGCCGACTTTCGGGTCAGCGCCCGCAGTGGACGCGGGAGCCGCTCGGCGAGCAGCTCCTCGAGCGCGACCGCGGGCGAACCGAACCCCTCCGCGTAGAAGCGCGGAGCGCCGATCATCGGCGGCGGCGGTCATAGAGCGCAATGGCGGCGGCGAACACGAGCGCGAGCCCGGTGACCGCGACCCCCCAGGCGAGCGCGCGAGGGCCGGGAACCGCGCCGTCGAAACGCTCGAGCAGGCTCGCCTCGGGCACCGGTCTGGCGGCCGCGAGCGGTACCCGCGCGACCGCCTGCCCGTCGACGCTTACGACCGCCTCGCCGAGGCGCGCACCACGGGCGATCGGCCCCTCGACCTCGGCCGGGGCGTCGACGTCGGTCCGCACCGTCTGCCCCTCGCGAACCGTGAGCTCGACCGTGCGCGTGGCAGCCAACGGCAGCACCCCGTCCTGGAGGCGCACCGTGGCGGTCGCGACCCGTTCCCCGCGCCGAAGCGCGGTCTTCGGCCGGTAGAGCGAGAAGCCATAGTCGAGCAGCGCAAGCGTGGCCGCGTCGCGGTCGGACTCGGTCGGCGCCCCGAGCACCGCCGAGACCAGCTGCACGCCGTCGCGCTTGGCCGATCCGACGAGCACGTTGCCGGCGCCGAGCGTGTAGCCGGTCTTCACTCCGTTGACCTCGGGCACCGTGCGCACGAGCGTGTTGCGGTTGACGACCGTTCGCGTCCGCGCCCCGCTGTCCAGGACCGCTTCCGGGGTGTCGAAGATCTGGCGGAAGGTACGGTCCTCGCGCAGCTCGAGCGTCAGGTCGACCAGATCCTGGGCGCTGGAGAAGTTGCCGGGCTCGTCGAGGCCGACCGGGTTGGCATATGAGGTGTCGTCGAGGTCGAGCCGCCGGGCGGCCCGGTTCATCCTGCGAACGAAGGCCTCCTCCGAACCCGCCGCCGCGTCGGCGAGCGCCGCGGCGGCATCGTTGCCCGAGGCAAGCAGGAGGCCGTAGAGCAGGTCGCGAACCTCGATCCGCTCACCCTCGACCAGTCCCAGCAGCGACTCCGCCGGATTGGCGAAGTAGGGCGGCGCGACCACGGTCTCTTCGAGGCCGAGCGCGTCACGGGCGACGTACGCGGTCATCAGCTTGGTGGTCGAGGCGACCGGATACGAGCTCCGGGCCCGTCGCATCGCGAGCACCTCGCCATCGTCGGCATCGACCAGCGCCCAGGCCCGCGCCGGGATCTCGGGCGGCGGGTCCGCGGCTCGCGCGCGGGTCGGCGCCGGCGCGAGCCCGGCGATCGCGGCGAAGGCGGTGATCGCTGCGAGCAGCCCTGCCCGACGCGGAGTCAGCCCTCGGCGAGCGCCTTGCACCCGTCGGTGCGCAGGTCGATACAGGCGCCTACCTGGATTGTTTGCGGGTCCAGGTTCTCGTTCAGCTCCAACAGGTCCTCGACCGAGATGCAGGTACGGTCGGCGACCACGCTCAGGTCCTCCTCCGGCTTGATCACGTAGAACCCCGCCGCGACGGCGGCGTCCGCGGCCGGGTTGCAGCCGGTCGAGGTCGTCGTCTCCGTGTCGGCCGTCTTCTCGGCGTCGTCGGAGTCGAGCGAACCGCTGACGACGAGTGCGATCGCGGCGGCGACGATGGCGAGCACCAGCGGCGCGAGGATGCGAGCCGTCCAGCTCGTCGGCCTGCGTTCCGAGGGCCCGCGATCGCTGCCTCCGGCTTCCATGGGGCAGGCAATCGTAGGTGCTCCGGCCCCGGGCGGTGCGTGGCATATTGATCAGCGGGCGGCGCTTTGCGAGACGTCCCAGAGCTCGTCACGAAGCGACTCCGCCGCCAAGCGAGGCTCGTCGGCGCCCGCGATCGAGCGCGAGGCGGCGACCAGCGCGGAGGCCGGATGGCCCGAGAAGGCGGGCCCGAGGTCCGCCGCACTGCCACCCTGGGCGCCGACGCCGGGGATGAGGAAGATCGATCGCGGCATCAGCTCGCGCAGCCGTCCGAGGTGGCGCGGCTCTGTCGCCCCGACGACGGCGCCCATCCCGCTGAGTCCGCTGTCGCCGGCCAGGCGGCCGGAACGGTCGGCGACGAGCGCCGCAATGCGCTCGAACAGCGGCCCGTCCTCGCCGGGCGAGTCGAGCAGGTCGGCGGCCCCCGCGTTCGAGGTGCGGACGAGCGCGAAGACTCCGCCGCCGGTGGCTGCCGCGGCTTCGATCAGCGGCTCGAGCGCGTCGCCGCCGAGCAGCGGGTTGACCGTCGTCGCGTCGGCGCCGATGCCGGCGACGGGTCCCCACGGCGTCTCGGTGCCGGTGAACAGCGCCTCGGCATAGGCGGCGGCGCTCACCGGCACGTCACCGCGCTTGCCGTCGGCGATCACGAGCAGGCCGGCGTCACGCGCATGCTCGGCGACCTGCTCGAGCGCCCGCCATCCGGGGGCCCCGAGGCGCTCGAAGCAGGCGAGCTGGAGCTTGACGGCGACGCAGGCTGGCCCGGCGCGGTCGATCAGCTCGCGCGAGCTGGCGACGACCGCGGCCGACGCAGCCTCGGCGGGCGAATCGCTCGCCCCCGCCCGAGGCTGCGCCGGCAACGCGGCCGGGTCCGGATCGATTCCGAGACAGACCTGGCTCCGACGCTCCTCAACCAGAGCGGCGAGCCGGTCCGCGAACGGTGGGCTCAGTGCTCAGCCGCCCTTCACCCTCGCCTTCAGGCCGGCCCCGGCCGAGAACTTCGGCACCCGCCCGCCGGCGATCGTGATCCGCTCCCCGGTGCGTGGGTTGACGCCCTGCCGCGGGCCGCGCTCGGCAACGCTGAACTTGCCGAACCCGGTGAAGGTGATCTCACCGCCGCTCGCGAGCGTGCCGGTGATCCCGTCGAGGACGGCCTCGACCGCGTCCGCGGCGGCCTTCTTGCTCGCGAACTCGCCAGCGATGCTGTCGACGAACTCAGACTTGGTCAATGTGCCTTCCTCCTGGTTTCGTGGTTGGGGCCGCAATCTAACAGCGGTCGTTGATGCGGCCGCACCCCGTCGGTTCGGGTGTCGTACCCGTCATCGCCGGCCGTTAGTCGCGGGAGCGCCGGGCGCCGAAGGCGGCGTAGTAGGCATCGCGCTCCTCCAGCGAGGGCGGACGGGTGATCGCGATGCGCCGGATCTGCTCGAAACCGGCCGCGCGAATCCACGCTCCCGCGGCCGCGATGTTGGGGACCCACCAGCTGTATTCGGAGTTGTGAGCGCGAAATTCACCGGCCGGGCGGCGCGGCGATCGCAGCGAGAGCCGGACGCTGATCGGCTCGTAGGAGATCAGCCGGCCTCCGGGGACGAGCACGTCACGAATCCGCTCGAGGGCCCCAACCGGATCGCGCAGGTGGGTCAGGGTCGCACCGTTGAAGGCCAGGTCCACAGGGCCGCCGATCCGCCCCGGCTCGAGCTCGTAGACGTTGCAGGTCACCCGCTCGACCGTCGAGCCCAGCGCCTCGGCGGCGATCCGAAACCCGCGGCCGAGCTCGAAGCCCGTATCGCGGGTGCGCGCCTCGAGTATCGAGCGGCTCAGCGGCGGGAACTCGACCTGGTCGATGTGGCCGAGGTCGATCGCGACCTCACCGGCAAGGATCGCCGTATCGGCGCCCGGCCCGGCGGCGAGCAGTCGGTCGAGCAGGTCCGGCGGGAGCTCGCGGTCGGCATCGGTGAACAGCAGCCACGGCGCCGACGCCACGGCCGCGGCGGCATTGCGCGCGTGATAGGCCGAGCGGCGCTCGCGCACTCGAACCACCCTCGTGCTATCGCGCTCAACGACGATGCCGCCCGGCGTGTTGTCGGCGGCGATCAGCTCGTCGCCCGGTGACAACTCGAGTGCCGTGAGCGTGCTCAGCATCGCCTCGGCGGACGCCGGGTCGCCGAAGAACGGGACGACGACGCTGACCGCCTGCCGGCTCACCGAGGGCATGGCGAAAATCGTCGCACGCGACGTTACGCTGACCGCTGCCTTGCCAGCCAGCCGCAATCAGCGCGTCGCCGTCTGCTTTCACGAACCCCACCTCGGCGGGGCGACGCGCTCGGTCGAGCGGATCGTCCCGCTGCTCGCCGAGTCGGGCTGGGAGTTCTCGTTCTGGGTTCCCCGTCCAAGCGAGCTCTATGACGACTTGGCTGCCCGCGGCTGGGATGTCGACGGCGAGCCGCGCTGCTTCGAGTACAGCGTCCGCGCCTGGCGCCTGCCCCCCGGTCCGTCGCGACGGCTACGGGCGACCCCCGGCTACGTGCGCCGGTTCCGCCAGTTCCTCGCCAAACGGCAGCCCGCGCTCGTGCACGCGAACTCGGTCCTCACTCTGGCGGAGGCCCTGATCGGCGCGCGCCGCGGCCACGCCGTCCTGCTCCACGCCCACGAGATGCTGACGAACAGCTGGCGCAGCCGGCTGCTGCGCCGGACCGCCTGGCGCCACCTCGACCAGGTGGTGGCCGTCTCGCAGGCATCGGCGGCCGCCCTGGCACACCACGGCCGGAGACCGCGGATCGTCTATGAGGCCGCGCCGGTGCCGGCCGAGCAGATCCCGCTGCGCGCGGACCCGCACCCGTTCAACGTCGGCATGGTGGCGGTGGTCTCGACGCGCAAGGGCTCCGATCTATTCGTCGAGGCGGCGCGGCTGCTCGGCGAGCGTTGCGAAAACGGCGAGTTTCGGTTCCAGATGGTGGGCGCGGCCACCGACGCAATCGAAAGCGATTGGGCCAGCGAGGTGATCTCGCGGGCGCAGGGAATCGGGATCGACTACATGCCCAGCGCCGACGTCTTCGAGTGCCTGGCCACCTGGGACGCCTTCGTCCTTCCCTCGCGCGCCGATCCCTTCCCGATCGCGATGCTGGAAGCGATGGCGAGCGGTCTCCCGGTTATCGGAGCGCGCCGCGACGGGATCGCGGAGCAGGTGATCCCCGGCGCGGGACTGCTGGTCGAACCCGACGACCCGAGGGCACTCGCCGACGCGATCACCTGGCTCGCGGCCCAGAATGCCGGCGTGCGCGAGCGGATCGGTACGGTCGCTCGCGAGCGGGTCGCGACCAACTTCACGCTCGAGCGCCAGGCGGCGGCGATCGACGAGGCCTACCGGGCGACGCTGGCGGCCGCCACAGCGCGCACAGGGCGCCGGTCGTTGGAGCCGGGGCGGCGGGCGTAGTGGCGTTCCGCTCAGGCGGGGGCGGGACGCGAGGCCTGGCCGGTTTGCAGTGAGGGAGGCTGTTTTCGGTCCTGCGGCGGCTTTCGGCGAGCGCCCGGGCGCAAGTGGCGAGTTGTTCGTCCATCAGGCGAAGAAAGCGCCAACGGCGGGTTTTCGGCCGAGATGCCCCGAAGCCGGCCGCCAGCGCCCGCGCGCAGCCCAACTCCCTCCCTCACTGCAAACCGACCAGGCTCCGCGCCCTGAGGCGGCCCGAGCGGAGCGCGGCCAGCTTCGTCGCTCGGCGACCTACGCCCCGCCCTACATCTGCTCCGGCCCCGAGACCCCGAGCAGGTCGAGCGTGGTGGCGACGGTCCGCTTGGCCGCGACGCAGAGGCCGAGCCGCGCCGCCTCGACCGCCGGCTCGGCGCCGACCACGCGGCAGTCGCGATAGAAGGCGTGGAAGTCGGCGGCGGTGGCCATCGCGTAGGCGCAGAGCCGGTGCGGGGCGCGACGCTCGGCCGCGAGCTCGACCTCCCCCGCGAGCTCTAGCAGCCTCCGGATCAGCGCTCGCTCGGCGGGCTCGGCGGCGGCCCCGAGCGCCTCCGCTGCGCTCGCGGCGGCCGCGGCCTCGTCGGCGCCCGCCGCGACCCGCTCGTCGGCCGCCTTTCGCAGGATGCTCGCGATCCGGGCGTGCGCGTATTGGACGTAGTAGACCGGGTTCTCCTGGGAGGCGGAGCGGGCGAGCTCGAGGTTGAGGTCGAAGGCGGTGTCGTGATCGCGCTGGACCATGAAGAACCGCGCGGCATCGGCTCCGATGTCGTCGACCAGGTCGTCGAGGGTGACGAACTCGCCCCTGCGCTTCGACATCCGCGTTCGCTCGCCGCCCTCGACGATGCTGACCAGCTGCATGATCGGCGCCTCGTAGATGTCCGGGTCGATGCCGAGCGCCTCCAAGCCGGCACGCATCCGCGGCAGGTAGCCGTGGTGGTCGGCGCCGACCGGGGTCAGCATCCGCTCGGTCCCTCGCCGAACCTTGTCACGGTGGTAGGCGAGGTCGGCCGCGAAGTATGTGGGCTCGCCGTCGGCACGAATCAGGACCCGGTCCTTGTCGTCGCCGAACTCGGTCGTCCGCAGCCACACCGCGCCCTCGCGCCCGTAGATGTGACCGCGTCCGCGCAGATCGGCCAAGGTCTCCTCCACGGCCCCGGCCTCGTACAAACTGCGTTCGGACGTCCAGGTGTCGAAGCGGACCCCGAACCTCCGTAGGGTGGTCTCGATCTTGACTCTCATCGCCTCGGTGCCGCGCCGCCCGAGCTGATCGAGGTCGTCGGGGGCGACGCCGTCGGCGGCGAGCTCCTGTGCCAGCTCGGTGACGTACTCGCCCGCGTAGCCGTCCGCGGGAGGGCCCTCGCCGCGGATCCGCGCCGCGATCGACTCGGCGAAGAGCCGGATCTGGGTTCCGGCGTCGTTGAGGTAGTACTCGCGCTCGACCTCGTGCCCGAGGAGCCCGAACAGGCGCGCGAGCGAGTCGCCGTAGGCGGCGCCCCTGCCGCCCGCCACGGTCAAGGGGCCGGTCGGGTTGGCGCTGACGAACTCGACCATCACGCGCTCGGGGCGCTCGGGGCGACCCGCTCCGAGCTGATCGCCGGCCCCGAGCAGCTCCGCGGTCGCCTCGCGATGCCAGCGATCGGAGAGGAACAGGTTGAGAAAGCCCGGACCCGCCACCTCGATCCGCTCCGCCGCCGCACCCAGCTTCGCCGCCAGCTCGGGCGCGAGCCGCTCGGCGACCTCGCGCGGCGACGCGCCGGCCGACGGCGCCAGCAGCATCGCGGCATTGGTCGAGTAGTCGCCGAGCTCGTGCTTGGGTGGCCGTTCGAGCGTCAGCCTTGCCGCGGCGTCCACATCGATCTTCGCCGAGACCTGCTCGACGGTCGCTCGCAGGGCCGCGAGCGGATCGGTTTGAGGTCGCGTGACCACGAGGCCGATACTACGCGGCGCGTTTGGGGCGCTGCGGCCGGTCGTGCGCCTGGATGTTCGATGCCGAATCGGTCATCTAGTCTTCCGCGCGCATGCGGGCCCTGGTCACAGGCGGAGCCGGGTTCATCGGATCACACCTGGTCGACGCGCTCACCTCGCGGGGGGACGAGGTCCTGGTGCTCGACGACCTCTCGTCGGGCCGGCGCGAGAACCTCGCGGATGCCTTCGAGGCCGGCGCCGAGCTGGTCGAGGCAAGCGTCACCGATCCCGCCGCGGTCGCGGCCGCCTTCGAGCGCCGCCGGCCGGAGCTGGTCTTCCACCTCGCCGCCCAGATCGACGTCCGGCGCTCGGTCACCGACCCCGGTTACGACCTCGGCGTCAACGTCGGCGGCACGATCGAGCTGCTCGAGCGGTCGCGCGAGCACGGCGTCGCCAGGTTCCTGCTCGCCTCGACGGGAGGTGCGATCTACGGCGAGGGCGACGGCCGCCACCTGCCGCTGGCCGAGGACTCGGAGTGCCTTCCCGACGCTCCTTACGGGCAGTCGAAGCTGGCCGCCGAGGGCTATCTCTCGCTCTATCGCCGTCTGCACGGGCTCGAGACCGTCGCCCTGCGGCTCGGCAACGTCTACGGGCCGCGACAGGACCCCTACGGGGAGGCCGGCGTGGTCGCGATCTTCACCAGCTCACTGCTCGCCGGCCGGCGTCCGACTGTGTTCGGCGACGGCGAGCAGACCCGCGACTACGTATACGCCGGCGACGTCGCGAGCGCGTTCGTGGCCGCCGCCGAGCGCGGTGGGCCGGGGCCGTTCAACATCGGCACGGGCGCCGAGACGAGCGTGATCGAGCTTGGCCGGGAGATCGGTCGTGCAACGGGCGTCGAGTTCGACCCCGAGCTCGCGCCTCCGCGCCTCGGGGAGGTGAGGAGGATCTCGATCGACCCGGCGCGTGCCGCGGCGGAGCTGGGATGGCGGCCCGAGCACGACCTCGACCAGGGCCTTGCTCGCACCGCGGCATCGTTCAGCTGAGCCGCATGACCGCCTCACCAGCGCTCGACGTCGTCATCGTCTCCTACCGCTGCGCGGCATTGCTGCGTGATTGCCTCGCCTCGCTGCTGGCCAATCCGCCCCGCGGGGAGATGCGGGTGCAGGTGATCGACAACGCCTCCGGCGACGGCACGGTCGAGATGGTGCGCACGGACTTCCCGCAGGTCGTGCTCACCGAGAGCGGCGAGAACCTCGGCTTCGGCGCGGCGAACAACATCGGGCTGGCGGCCGGCGACGCGCCCTACGCGCTCGTGCTCAACCCCGACACCCGGGTGACGCCCGGGGCCCTGGACCGGCTCCTCGAACTGATCGAGTCGCACCCCGAGGTGGGCATCTGCGGACCGCGGCTCGAGCTCGACGACGGGACGTTCGACCATGCGTCGCGGAGGTCGTTCCCGACACCGCTGGGCGCCCTCGGCCACTTCAGCGGGCTCGGCAGAGGCGGGGGCTCCCCCGGCGCGCTGGCCCAGTATCGCGCGCCCGAGGTCGAGTCCGGACGCGTCGACGCGGTCAACGGCGCCTTCATGCTGATTCGCCGCACCGCGCTCGATGCCGTCGGCGCCTTCGACGAGCGCTACTGGATGTACATGGAGGACCTCGACCTCTGTTACCGCCTCGCCGAGGCGGGCTGGACGACCTGGTATGAGCCCACGGTGACCGTGGCCCATGTCAAGGCCGGAACCAGCGGCAAGCACCGCTCGTCGCGGCTCAACTACGCCTTCCACTACGGCATGTACCGCTTCTACCGCGACCACTACGCCCGCGAGCGCAATCCGCTCGTCAACGCCGCCGTGTACCTCGGGATCGCGGTCAAGCTCGGATTCGCGCTTCTGCGCAGTGCCGTCGGCCGAGCGGTCGAGTCGATGCGGTAGGCCCGTGCTCGAGTCGGGCTCAGGAGCCGTGTTCGTCGCGATACGCGAGCGCCGCGCCGATCCGGTCGACGGTGGGCGGGTGGGTTCCGAGCAGGCCGGTGACCAGCCCGGGCGGATCAGGGTCGGAGAGGTTCGTCCGCGCGAGCCGGAGCTGGAGATCGACGAGGGCCTCGGGGTCGTTGGTGAGTTCGAGCGCGAACGCGTCGGCGCTCGCCTCGACCTTGCGTGAGAGCTGGTTTCCCGGCAGGTTCAGGATCAGCGCCGCGAGCGTGAGCGCGAACAGGTAGGCGGGCACCGCGGCGGGGCTCGCCGGGTCGGCACCGGATCGTCGGTTGAGCACTCCGGCGAGCTCGCGGGTGAACAGCAGCCCGAGCGGGGCGACGAGCGCGATGTAGGCGATCCCGCGGGGGAGGTCGGAGTGGGCGACGTGTCCGAGCTCGTGGGCGACGACCGAGGCGAGCTCCTCGCGCTCGGCCTCGGCGAGCAGGTTGTCGTAGAGCACCACCCGCTTGGTCGGGCCGAGCCCGCCGACGTAGGCGTTCAGCGAGGTGACCCGGCGGCTGGCGTCGACGCGATAGACCTCGCCGATCTCGACCTCGGCGCGGTCGCCGAGCGCAAGCACGTCCGCCCGCGCACGGCTGCCCTCCGGGAGCGCCTCGAAGCGATTGAAGATCGGAGCCAGGAGGACGGGCGCGATCCAGACGAAGACGACCGCGACGCCGGTGACCCCGACAGCCGCCGGCAACCACCACCGGCGCGGGAACCGTCGCACGAGCGCGAGCAGCAGGGCGGCGCCGATCGCCGTCAACGCCGCACCGATCGCGGCCGAGCGCGCCAGGTCCCAGAGCCACGGGCCCAGCGACTGCGAGGAGAGGCCGACGTCGACGGCGCGCTCGTGGGCGAAGAGGCGGGTCGGCAGGGTCGCGGCCTCGGTCAGCAGCGCGACGCCGGCGCCCGCGACGCCGGCGCCGAGCAGCGGCCGCGCAACGAGCCGGTCGAGGCCGCGGCGAACCGGTGCCGGGCGTCCGAGCGCGACCGCGAGCAGCACCGCGCCCTCGATCCCGAGCCCGGCGAGCAGCAACCAGCGCTGGCCGTCGCGGTAATTGTGGGCCGCTTCGAGCTCGGCGGAGTCGAAGTAGTCGCTCTCGGCCACCGGCACGGGCTCGGGTGGTTCGTCTCGCGGGCTCAGCAGCCAGACCGCCGCCTCTGCGGCGAGGACCATGGCCACTGCTGCCCCGCCGACGCGCACGGCGGTGGACCGCCGGAGGGCTCCCGCCGAGGTCATCCCGCCTACGATAGTCCGCTCCTTGCGCCTGGCGATCCTCAGCGACATCCACTCCAACCTGCCCGCGCTCGAGACGGTCCTCGCCGACGCCGAGGCCACCCGCGTCGATGAGGTCTGGTGCCTAGGCGACGTAGTCGGTTACGGCGCCCAACCGAACGAGTGCGCGACGCTCGTGCGTGAACGCTGCGCAACCTGCCTCGTCGGCAACCACGATCTCGCGGCCCTCGACGAGCTCGACATCTCGACCTTCTCACCCGCTGCGGCGACCGCGGTTCGCTGGACCCGTGAAGAGATGAGCGCGGAGACCGCGCGCTTTCTGGGCGCTCTCGAGCCCGCGGACGAGACCCGCGAGGTCGCCCTCTACCACGCCTCGCCCCGCGATCCGATCTGGGAGTACGTCCTCTGGCCCGATCAGGCAGCCGAGTGCATCCGCGTGCAGGCACGGCGGGTGGCGCTGATCGGCCACTCGCACGTCGCGCTCTTCTTCGCCCTCGCCGATGCGAGGGCCCGTGGCGACCGCGTCGACGCGCGCGGTGCACAGGCCGGAGCTGGGACCAGCCTCGAGATCGGGCGCGGTCGGTGGCTGATCAACCCGGGCAGCGTCGGGCAGCCGCGGGACGGCGATCCGCGCGCCGCCTGGCTCGAGCTCGACACCGATGCCTGGCGGGCGACCTTCCGCCGGGTCGAGTACGACATCGACCGCGCCGCGGACGCGATCGTGGCCACCGATCTGCCGGAGCACCTGGCGCGGAGGCTCTACGTCGGCCAATGAACCGCCGGGGGACGAGGAAGCCATTTACTAGCGGGTCGTCTCATAACGTGGCGCCTGAAATGGCGAGGCTCAGTCGGCGCCAGGCAAGGACGCAGGGAGCCCGAATAGCAAGCGCTATTCGGGCGACTGAGGACGCCGAATGGCGGCGATCTGGGGCCGCCATTTCGGGTGAGACGTTGTGAGGCGGCCCGCTAGAGTCGCCGCGATGCCGGGGCGAACCAAGATCACCCTGCTCGCGTGCCTGTGCGCGGCCGTCGTCGCCGGCTGCGGCTCGGATGGTGACGGCACGATCCCGCCCGAGAACGCACAGACGATGATCGCGCTCCTCGACGGGGTCGAGAACAACGCGCAGGATGGAAGCTGCGACCTCGCCCAGGCTCAGGCGGACTGACTTCAGACAGGCGGTCGCCGAGCTGCCCGCAACGGTCGATCCGGAGGTCAAGCAGGGCCTCTTTGACGTCGCCGCCAACCTGGTCTCGCTCGCGCAGGAGCCGGACCAGTGCACCGGCCAGGGGGCCACCGGGGAACCCGGTTTCGAACCAACCACAAGCTCGACGACGACGAGCTCGACCACGACCTCGACCACCACCACAACCGAGAGCAGCACCACCGACACCGACGAGGAGACGACGCCGCCTCCCACCGACGGCGGTGGCGGCGACGAGGGCCAGGTGACGATCGAGCCGCCGGCCGGAGGCGAAGGGGGCGGAACCGGGGGCGGGCCGCCGAGCGGCGGGATCGGCGGCGAGCGGAACGGCGGGGGCCAGTGAACGCGACGATCTCAGACCGCTACGAGCTCGGTGACCGGCTCGGGTCGGGCGGGATGTCGACCGTCTACCGGGCAACCGACCGGGTGCTCGAGCGCACGGTCGCGGTCAAGATCCTCGCCGAGCACCTCTCCGACGACGACAAGTTCGTCGCCCGCTTCCGCCGCGAAGCGCTCGCGGTCGCGAAGCTGATCCACCCGAACATCGTCCAGGTCTATGACACCGGCGTCGACGCCGGGCGCCACTACATCGTCATGGAGTTCGTCGAGGGCAAGTCGGTTGCCCAGCTGCTGCAGACGAAGGGGAGCCTCGGCGCCGACTCGACGGTCGAGATCGGGATCCAGGCCTGCGCGGGGCTCGAGTACGCCCATCGCCAGGGCATCATCCACCGCGACGTCAAGCCGGGCAACCTGATGGTGATCGGCGGGCCGGCCGGCCGCCGCGGGCGCGACAGCTCGGCCCATGAGCCTCCGACCGGCGAGATGACGGTCAAGCTCACCGACTTCGGGATCGCCCGCGCGAGCGCCCAGACCCGGCTGACCCAGGTCGGCTCGGTGGTCGGCACGGCGGCCTACCTCGCCCCCGAGCAGGCTCGTGGCGAGGAGACCACCCCCGCCGCCGACGTCTACGCGCTCGGTGTCGTCCTCTACCAGCTGCTCACCGGGCGCCTTCCCTGGGAGGGCTCGACGCTCGCCGAGCTCGCGACGCGGCGCGAGAACGAGACCCCGCTGCCGCCGACCTCGTATGACCCCGACGTCCCCGAGACGCTCTCGCGCGCCGTCCTGCGCTCGCTCGAGGGCGACGCCTCGGCGCGCTACTCCTCGGCGCGTGAGCTCTCGCGGGCGCTCTCGGCGGGCCTGCGCGGCGAGGAGCCGGCGGTGCCGGAGGATCAGCTGCCGACCAACATGCTTGCCGCGGCGGGAGCGACCGAGGCGACGCGCCGGCTGGAGCCCGAGCCCGCGACACCGGTCGCCCCGCAAGCCGCCCGTCCCGCGCCGCCGCGCCGCCCCGCCGGCGCCACGGCCGGTGAGCGCGCCCGCGCAGTCGCGCGCCAAGCGCTCGGCCTTCAGCCGGCTCGCGCGCACGATCGGCGTCCTGCTGCTGATCGCGATCCTCGCCGCGGTGATCGCGGCGGTGGTCCTCCTGATCACCGACGCGGGCCAGAACACCGATCTCGGCGAGCTGATCAAGGACGGGATCGAGGACCAGGTTCAGAGCGCCAGGGACTTCATCGAGGAGAACATCCAGTAGCCGGTGGGCGGTACCGAAGCCGTCAACGGGCTACGGGGAAGGCTATTCGTCGTCGTCCCAGGGCGCGGCGCCGGCGAGCACGCCGTCGCGGTAATCGGCGAACGCTGCGGCTTCGATCGCCGCCCGGGCCCCCGCCACGAGCCGCTCGAGGAAGGTCAGGTTGTGCAGCGTCAACAGGCGCGCGGCGGTCAGCTCCTCGGCCCGCGCGAGGTAGTGCAGATAGGCGCGAGTGTGCGCGCCGCAGGTCGGACATGGGCAGCCCTCGACCAGCGGCGCCTCGTCGGTCGCGAAGGCCGAGCGGGTGACGTCGAAGCGAAAGCGCGACTCGGGCAGCGGGGCGAGCGCCATCCCGTGGCGCGCGAGCCGGGTCGGGACGGCGCAGTCGAAGAGATCGATCCCGAGGCCGATCCCGGCCACCAGGTCGTCGGGCTCGCCGATTCCGAGCAGGTGCTTGGGCGCCTCGGCGGGCAGCATCGGCACGGTGATCTCGAGCACGCCGTGCATCTCGCGCTTGTCGCGCCCGAGCGTGCCGCCGATCGCGATCCCGTCGATCTCGGCCGCCGCGGTGGAGTCCGCGGAGAGCCGCCGCAGGTCCTCGTGGACCCCACCCTGGACGATCCCGAACACCGCCTGGGTGGCTGGGCCGTGCTCGGCGTGCCAGGCGAGGCAGCGGTCGAGCCAGCGCTGGGTGCGCTCGGTCGAGCGAGCCGTGTACTCGCGATCGGCGTGATACGGAGTGCACTCGTCGAAGGCGAGCGCGATGTCGGAGCCGAGCGCCGCCTGCACCGCCATCGACTCCTCCGGGCCCATGAACCGCTCGGAGCCGTCGATGTAGGAGCGGAAGGCGACCCCGCGCTCGGAGATCTCGAGCACCCCGCCTCCGCTGCCCGAGCCGCCGCGCCGCCCCTTGATCTCGTCGGCGACGTTGCCGTGCGCGAGCGAGAAGACCTGAAAGCCGCCGGAGTCGGTGATGATCGCCCGCTCCCAGGCCATGAACCGGTGCAGGCCGCCGAGCGCGTCCACCCGCTCCGCCCCCGGGGCGAGGAAGAGGTGAAACGTATTCGCCGAGGACGAGCTCGAAGCCGAGCTCGGCGACGTCGGCGCTGCTCAGCGTGCGGACGGTCCCGCGCGTCGCCAGCGGGATGAAGGCGGGGGTCTTGACCGCGCCGTGCGACGTGAGGAGCCGCCCGGCTCGGGCGGCTCCGTCACGCGCGTCTATCTCGAACTCGAGGCGAGCCGGGTCGGTGCGCACGACCCGGAAGCCTGACTACTTCTCGGCGCCCGTGCCGTTGCCCTCGCCGGCGCCGATCTCGCGACTCGCGCTCGGATAGCGGCCAAGTCGCCATTCACAGCAGCGAGCGCCCGGTCATCGCCGCCGGCTGCTCGATCCCCAGCAACGCCAGCACGGTCGGCGCGACGTCGGCGAGCACACCGCCGTCGGGATCGAGCTCGATCCCGCGCACGGTGACAACGAACGGCACCGGGTTGAGCGAGTGAGCGGTGTTCGGCGAGCCGTCGGGCTCGAGCATCTGCTCGGCATTGCCGTGGTCGGCGGTGACGATGCAGGCGCCGCCCGACTCGTGCACCGCCGAGACGACATCGCCGAGACAGCGGTCGACCGCCGCGACCGCCGTGATCGCCGCGGGAATGCTGCCGGTGTGGCCGACCATGTCGGGGTTGGCGAAGTTGATGATCGCAAAGCGGTAGTCGCCCTCCGACCAGCGTGAGGTGAACGCCTCGGCGGCCGCGACGGCGCTCATCTCGGGTTTGTGGTCGTAGGTGGGGACGTCGCGCGGCGAGTCGACCAGGCAGCGCTCCTCCCCCTCCCACTCCGCTTCGCGGCCGCCGTTGAAGAAGTAGGTGACGTGTGCGTACTTCTCGGTCTCGGCGACGTGGAGCTGGCGCTCGTCGTGCTTTGCGAGCACCTCCGCAAGCGTCGTCTCGAGCTTCATCGGTGCGAAGGCGGCCGGGTAGTCGAACTCGGCCTGGTACTCGGTCAGGGTCGTCAGCGCGACATCCGGCGCGCCGGCCGCGGTCGAACTCGTCGAAGCCGTCTTCACCGAGCGCGCGGACGAGCTGGCGGGCGCGGTCGGGGCGAAAGTTGACGTGGAGAACGGCGTCGCCGTCGGCGATCCCGTCGTAGTCGCCGATCACCGTCGGGCGGATGAACTCGTCGGTCTCGCCGCGGGCGTGTGCGTCGCTAACGGCCTCCAGGGCAGTTTGCGCACGCAGGCCCTCGGCGTGCACGATCGCGTCATAGGCGAGCTTGGTCCGCTCCCAGCGCCGGTCGCGATCCATCGCGTAATAGCGCCCGGAGACGGTGCCGATCCGGCCGGCGTGGCGCAGCCAGCGCTCGAGCTCGGCGACGTAGGTCGGCGCCGATTTCGGCAGCGTGTCGCGGCCGTCGGTGAACGTGTGCACGACCAGGTCGGGCACCCCCTCCTGGGCCGCGAGCTCGATCAGGGCCTCGATGTGCTCCCAGCCGGAATGCACCCCGCCGTCGGAGACGAGGCCCATCAGGTGAAGCCGCCCGCGTGGGCCTCGTCGAGCCGCCTCGCAGGCGGCCTTCAGGACCTCGTTCTCGAACAGGCTCCCGTCGGCGATCGCCTCATCGATCCGGACCAGGTCCTGCTTGACGACCGCGCCGGCGCCGAGGTTGAGGTGGCCGACCTCGGAATTGCCCATCTGGCCGTCCGGGAGGCCGACGTCGCGCCCGCTCGCCGACAGCGTCGTGTGGGGGTAGCGCTCCCAGAGCTCGTCGAACACGGGGGTCTCGGCCCGAGCGATCGCGTTGCCAGGCCCGTCGGCCGCCAGGCCCCAGCCGTCGAGCACGACCAGGCACAGCGACCCGACCGGGATCGCTTCCGGCACCCCCCGCGAGCGTCATCGGGCCGCGGCCTCGCAGATCGCGAGGAAGTCGCCGGGATCGAGCGAGGCGCCGCCGACCAGCCCCCCGTCGATGTCGGCCTCCGAGAAGAGCTCGGCCGCGTTGTCGGGCTTCACCGAGCCCCCGTAGACGATCCGGGTCGCCGCGCCGGCGCCGGCGTCGCGAGCCGCGATCAACGAGCGTGTGAAGGCGATCGCCTCCTCTGCCTGCTGCGGCGTCGCGGTGCGCCCGGTCCCGATCGCCCAGATCGGCTCATAGGCGATCACGAGGCCGGCGAGCTCCTGATCGGCCACGTCGACGAGATCGGCGTCGAGCTGACGCCGGAGCACGGTTTCGGTCTCGCCTGCGTCGCGTTCGGCCTCGGTCTCGCCGACGCAGAGGATCGGGAGCAGCCCGGCGCCGAGCAGCGAGGGGAGCTTGCGAGCGATGGCCGCGTCCGTCTCGCCGAAGAGCTGGCGGCGCTCGGAGTGGCCGACGATCGCCCCGGCGACGCCGGCCTGGCTCAGCATCGGCGCCGAGATCTCGCCGGTGAACGCCCCGGATTGCTGCTCGTGGACGTTCTGGGCGGCGATCCGCACCGGCGAGCGGCGGGTGCGCTCGACCGTCGCCGCGAGCGCCGTGTAGGGCGGGCAGATGACGAGATCGACCCCGCCGAGATCGCGCGATCGCGGGCACGAACGCTCGAGAAAATCATTCGCCTCCCCGATCGTCTTGTGCATCTTCCAGTTCGCGGCGACGAGCGGCTTCCGATCAGGCATCTCTCGAGGGCCTCCACCCCGGGCAGTCTCTTACCCTCCATCAACTCGAGCGAGGCGCCACCGCCGGTGGAGAGCCAGTCCACCTCGTCGGCGAGCCCGAACGAGGCCAGGGCCGCGGCCGAGTCGCCTCCACCGACGACGGTGAAACCGGCGGCGGTCGCGACCGCCTCGGCGACCCCGCGCGTGCCTGCCGCGAACGGGGCGAGCTCGAAGGCGCCCATCGGACCGTTCCAGAACACGGTCCCGGCAGCGCCGATCTGCTCGGCGTAGGCGGCCACCGTTCTCGGTCCGATGTCGAGGCCGATCCAGCTGTCCGGAACCTCGACCCCGTCGAGCTCGCGACGCTCGGCCTCGGCGTCGAAGCGGTCGCCGATCACCAGGTCGACCGGCAGGATCAGTTCGCAGGCGGAGTCACGCGCCCGAACGAGCACCTTGGCCGCGAGATCGACGCCGGCGTCCTCGACCAGCGAGTCGCCGGTCGCGGTCCCGAGCGCGCGAAAGAAGCTGAAGCACATCGCGCCGCCGATCAGGATCGAGTCGGCGGTCTCGAGAAAGCGCTCGATCACCCCGATCTTGTCGCTCACCTTGGCGCCGCCGAGCACCACGCAGAGCGGGCGCGCGGGGTCGTCGCGGACGGCGGTCAGCTCGCGCACCTCGCGCTCCAGCAGCAGTCCGGCGTACCCCGGCAGGCGCTCCGCGACGCCAACCGTGCTCGCGTGGGCGCGGTGGGCGGCGCCGAAGGCGTCGTCGACGTAGACATCGGCGAGCCGCGCGAGGCCGGCGGCGAGCTCGGGGTCGTTCTTGGTCTCCCCCGGCTCGAACCGGGTGTTTTCGAGCACGCACACGTCACCCGCCGGGAGGCCGCCGATGAAGTCCTCGACTGACTCGCCGGCGACCCCCGGAGCAAGCGCAACCGGCGCGCCAATCAGCGCCTGGAGTCGCTGCGCCACCGGGCCCAGCGAGAGCTCGGGGTCGGGGCCCTTCGGGCGACCGAGATGTGAGGCGAGGACGAGGTTGGCACCGCGCTCGCGCATGAGCTCGATCGACGGCAGCGCGGCGCGGATCCGGGTATCGTCGGCGACCGTGGGGGTGCCGTCGTCTCCCGCCAGCGGCACGTTGAAATCAACCCGGGCCAGCACTCGCGCGCCCTCGACCGGGGCGTCGCGGACGCTCGCCTTCGAGAACGTCCCGCGGTCGCCCACTCAGACAGGCGCCTCGACGGCGCGGCTCGGCTCCGCTTCGCTCCGCCTCACTAGGCAGGCGCCTCAACGGCGGCGCGGCTCGGCTCCGCTTCGCTCCGCCTCACTAGGCAGGCGCCTCAACGGCGGCGCGGCTCGGCTCCGCTTCGCTCCGCCTCACTAGGCAGCCGCCGGCTGGCGCTCGAGCACGCGGGCGGCGAGCTCGACGCAGCGGTTCGAGTAGCCCCACTCGTTGTCGTACCAGGAGAAGACCTTGACGAAGCTCCCCTCGATCACGATCGTCTGCCCGGCGTCGAAGATCGACGAGTGCGGGTCCTTGACGATGTCGGTGGAGACGATCTGGTCCTCGGTGTACGCGAGGATCCCCGCTAGCGGCCCGCCCGCCGCCTCGGCGACCGCCGCGTTGATCTCCTCGACCGAGGTCTCACGCGCCGCCTCGAAGGTGAGGTCGACCACCGAGCCGGTGGCCACAGGCGCCCGCACCGCCATCCCGCTGAGCTTGCCGTTGAGCTCCGGCAGGACGAGGCCGACCGCCTTCGCGGCCCCGGTCGAGGCGGGGATCAGGTTGAGCGCGGCGGCGCGCGCCCGGCGCAGGTCCTTGTGGGGCATGTCCTGGAGGCGCTGGTCGGCCGTGTAGGCGTGGATCGTGGTCATCAGCCCGCGATCGATGCCGATCGCCTCGTGCAGCACCTTTGCGACCGGCGCGAGGCAGTTCGTGGTGCAGGAGGCGTTCGAGATGATGTTGTGCGAGTCGGGGTCGTAGTCGGAGTCGAAGTTGACCCCGAGCGCGACGGTGACGTCGGGGTCGGTCGCCGGCGCCGAGATGATCACCTTCCTCGCCCCGGCGTCGAGGTGCTTGCTCGCGTCCTCGCGCTTGGTGAACAAGCCGGTCGACTCGATCACGACCTCGACCCCGAGCTCACCCCATGGCAGGGCCGCGGGGTCGCGCTCGGCAAGCACCTTGATCTCGGTGCCGTCGACCACGATCGCCCCGTCAGCGGCCTCGACCTCGCCCGGGAAGCGGCCGAGGATCGAGTCGTACTTGAGCAGGTGAGCGAGCGTGGCGGGATCGGTGATGTCGTTGACGGCGACGAACTCGAGCTCCGAGCCCGCCTCATAGGCGGCGCGGAACAGATTGCGCCCGATTCGCCCGAAGCCGTTGATTGCGACCTTCACCTGCGTCATCCGTTCCTCCGTCACGTCGATCTCAGTCCTGTCCCACGGCGACCTCGACCCGATTGCCCTCCGGGTCGAGCAGGTAGCCGGAGTAGTAGCTGCCACCGTACTCGGGGCGCGGGCCGGGCGCGCCGTCGTCGGTTCCACCGGCCTCGACGCCGCCCTCCCATGCGGCCTTCACGGTCGCGATCCCGTTGGCCGAGAAGCACACGTGCCCGCCGCTCCCGCCACCGGGCGCGCCGATGCGCCGCTTGAAGGCGAAGAAGACCGGGCGCACGATGCCCCACGCGATCACCTGCCCGTCATCGCGATGGCGGCGCCAGCCGAGCGGCGCCGAGCACCGCGTCGTAGAAGCGGCCGGTCCGCTCGAGGTCGTCGACGTCGACACTGACGTGATGGATCATCCGGAGAACTTACCCTGCGCTCGGCACTACGAACCGCGAGGTGTCCAGCGGAAGAAGCGGACGGCGAGCAGGAAGCCCGACCGCGCCCCAGGCGGCGACGATCGCAAGGTGCCCCCATTCGAACCCGGCGCCGACGGTGTTCGGGTCGAAGGCGGTGAAGAACGCCTCGAAGAAGTGGCGGACCGGGAACAGGTCCGCGAATCGCAGGACGTCGTCGGGAATCTCGGTCTCGGGGATGAAGACGCCGGAGATGAAGTAGAGCGGCAGCACGGCGACGTTCGAGATCGGTGCCGCAGCGTCCTCGGACGGGATCACGGCGGTCAACGCGACCCCGAGACAGGAGAACGCCGCGGCGCCGATCACCAGCGTGACCAGGACCGCAGGCAGCCGTTCCCACGGCACCTCGACCCCGTAGATCACTCGTCCCACCGCGGTCACCACGACCAGCATCAGCACCGAGACGACGATCGAGTTACCGACTCGGCCGGCGAAGAACGCCCAGTCCGGCAGCGGTGTGCCGCGGCCTCGTTTCAGGATTCCACCCTCGCGGTCGACGGTGAGCGAGATCGCGAGGCTTTGGAAGGTGGCCGAGACGACCGCCAGGGAGACGATCGCCGGTACGTAGTAGGTGGTCGTCTTGATCCCGCCGAGCTCGTCGATCGTCTCGTTGCCGAAGATCGTCGAGAAGATGACGAGGAAGATCAGCGGCAGGGCAACGGTGAAGAACACCGCCGAGGGCCGGCGCCAGAAGGTCTTCTGGTCGAAGCGGAACTGATGCGCGACGAGTCCGATGGCGCTCATCGGTCATCCTCGGGCGCTCGGCTGGTGAGCTCGAGGTAGATGTCCTCGAGGCTGGGCCGGCGCACTTCGAGGCCCTCGAGCTCGAGCGAGCGTTCCAGCGCCCAGCCGGTGAGCCGGTGCAGGACCTCGACCGGCGACGAGGTCGTCACCTCGAGCTCGCCGTTTTGCGCGGCGATCACCTCGACGGCGGCGGGCAGCTCGGTCGCCGAGGTGCCCGCCGGAAGCCTGAACGCGATCGTCGCCGGCCGGCTCTCGCGGTCACCGAGCTCGTCCGGGCGCCCCTCGGCGACTATTCGCCCCGCGGCGATGATCGCCAGCCGGTCGGCCAGTCGCTGGGCCTCATCCATGTAATGCGTGGTCAGGAAGACGCTCTTGCCGAGGCTCTTCAGGTTCGCGATCACGTCCCACGCCTGGCGACGGGCGGAGGGGTCGAAGCCGGTCGTCGGCTCGTCGAGGAAGAGCAGTTCCGGGTCCCCGATCAGCGCCACGCCCACATCGAGCCGCCGCAGCTGGCCACCGGAGAGGCTGCCTGCGCGCGCCCCACCCTTCCCGGTCAGCCCGACGTGCTCGATCGTCTCGCCGACGCCCCGAGGCGACCGGTAATAGCCCGCGTAGAGCTCGAGTGTCTCGGCCACGGTCAGCTCGGGGCGCATCCGGCATTGCTGAAGCACGATCCCGATCCGCTCGCGCCACTCGCGGGTCGGCGCCGCCGGATCCGCCCCGAGCACGGAAACTTTGCCGCGAGTGCGGCCGCGGTAGCCCTCGAGCACCTCTGCGGTGGTCGTCTTCCCGGCGCCGTTCGGCCCCAGGAAGGCGAACACCTCACCGGCTTCCACCGTCAGGTCAATCCCACGGACAGCCTCGAAATCGCCGTAGGACTTCCGCAGCCCCGCGACGCTGATCACCGGCTCGCTCATCGGCGGCGCAGTCTAGGCCCGGGATCGCTGGGCGTCAGCCCAGCTCGACGTCGCGGTGCACGACCCGCAGCGAGACGTCGTCCCGGCTCGCCAGATGGCGGGCGATCCGGTCGGCGATCGTCACCGAGCGATGCCGCCCACCGGTGCAGCCGATCGCAATCGTCAGGTGCGCCTTTCCCTCGGCGACGTACGCCGGCAAGAGGAAGTCGAGCAGTGGGAGCAGACGGGCGTAGTACTCGGCCGCAAGCTCGCCCGCCTCGACGTGCTCGACCACGGCCGGGTCACGTCCGGTCAACGGGCGCAGGTCCTCGCGGTAGTGCGGGTTCGGCAGGAAGCGGACGTCGAAGACGAGGTCGGCGTCGCGCGGTGGCCCGTTCTTGAACCCGAAGGTGAGGATGGTCAGCGCCAGCTTCGACGTCGACCGGGGCCCGAGCAGATCTGTCGCAATTCGCCGGCGCAGCATCGCCCCGCTGAGGTCGGTTGTGTCCATGACCACGTCGGCGCGCTCGCGCAACGGCCCGAGCACCTCGCGCTCGGCGCGGATCCCGTCGATGATCCTGCCGTCGGGCGCCAGCGGATGGCGACGGCGGGTCTCCTTGAAGCGATCGACGAGCGTCTCCTCCTCCGGCTTCGAGGAAGAGCACCGTCGGGTCGAGGCCGCTCTCCTCGAGCTCACCGAGGACGGCGAGCAGATCGGCGAAGTAGTCGCGCCCGCGGACGTCGGTGACCACGGCGGCGCGCCGCACGCCGCTCCCCTCGTGGCGGAAGAGCTCGCCGAGCGAGGCGATCATCCGCGGCGGGAGGTTGTCGACGCAGAAATACCCCGAGTCCTCGAAGGCGGCGATCGCCTCCGACTTGCCGGCGCCCGAATAGCCGGTGATAACGAACAGGTCCACCGGCCTGCCGAAGAGCGTCTCGCTGCTCGTGGTCATGCCCCCCGGCTCTCCCTCAGCCCGCCCGGTTGAGCTGGCGGTGGATGTCGCGGGCGAGCTTGCCGGGGATGCCGGGCACCGCCTCGAGCTCCTCGCGGCTCGCCGCAACCAGCCGCTCGGGCGAGCCGAAGTGCTCGAGCAGGGCCCGCTTTCGCACCGGTCCCACGCCGCGCAGCTCGTCGAGCAGCGATGTCGTCATCGACTTGCTGCGCGCGTGCCCGGTGGTGATCGAGGGCGAACCGGTGCGCCTCGTCGCGGACTCGCTGCAGCAGCCGCAGGGCTTCGGAGTCGGATCGCGATCTCCACCGGCTCGGCGCGGCCGGGGACGAAGACCTCCTCGAGCCGCTTGGCGAGCCCGATCACCGCGGTCCCGCGCTCGACCAGCGGCCCGAGCGCGCGCATCCCGGCCGATAGCTGGCCCTTGCCTCCGTCGATCACGATCAGGTCGGGCACCGAGGCGAAGCTCTCATCGCGCTCGGGGTCGTGCGGCGAGAGGTCGGACTGCTCGAGCAGCTGCGCGACCCGTCTCGAGAGCACCTCCTCCATCGACGAGAAATCATCGGGGCCCGCGCTCCGATCCCCGCGCACCCTGAACCGGCGGTAGTCCGACTTGCGGGGTGCGCCGCCGCCGAAGACGACCATCGAGGCGACCGTGTGCTCGCCGCCGATGTTGGAGATGTCGAAGCCCTCGATCCGCACCGGCAGTGACTCGAGCGCAAGCGCGTCCTGAAGCGCCGAGAGCGCGTCCACTCGCTGCGCCCGGCGCCGTTCCTGCTTCAGCCGATCCTGTGCGAGCGCGAGCGAGGCATTGCGAGCCGCGAGCTCGCGCAGCCGTCGTTTCGAGCCGCGTTCGGCGACTCGCACCTCGACCGGCCCGCCACGGCGCACCGAGAGCGCCTCGCCGACGAGCTCAGCGCGCTCGCGCATCGAGGGCCCGACGACGACCAGCCGGGGCACAGCGGGCGCCGCCGAGTAGTACTGGGCGAGGAACTCCTCGGTCACCTCGGTCTCGCCGCGCTCGGCCTCGTTGGCGAGATAGAAGCCGTGACGCTCGGCGAGCACCCCGTCGCGGACCTGGAACACCTGCGCGTTGGCCTCCGTGCCCTCGACCGCGACCGCGACCAGGTCGGCCGTGTCCAGCGACTCGCCGGCGACGCTGCGGCGCTCCATCAGCGACCGGACGGCCTCGAGCCGGTCGCGCAGGACGGCGGCGCGCTCGAACTCCTCCGCCCCCGCGGCCTCGGCCATCTTGCGCTCGAGGTCGCGCTCGACGTCGCGATAGCGGCCGGAGAGGAAGTCGACGATCGCGTCGATCCCGCGCCGGTACTCCTCCCGATCGACGTATCCGACGCAGGGCGCCGCGCAGCGCTTGATGTAGTAGTCGAGGCACGGGACGCCGGAGCGCCGGCCCGGCTCGGGCCCCTCGCAGGTGCGGTACTGGAACAGTCGCCCGAGCAGGTCGAGGGTCTCGCGGACCCGCTTGGCCGACGAGTAGGGGCCGAAGTAGATCCGGGCCGAGCGGTGGCGCTCACGGGTGAAGTAGACGCGCGGGAACTCCTCGTCGAGGCTGATCCCGATGTAGGGATAGGACTTGTCGTCGCGCAGGCGGATGTTGAACCGGGGCCGGTGGCGCTTGATGAACTGCTGCTCGGCGAGCAGCGCCTCCGCCTCGGTCTCGGTGACGAGGAAGTCGATCGAGGCGACTCGAGCGATCATCTCGCTGCCGCCGCTCGTCGACTTGCCGGAGAAGTGCCCGGCGACCCGCTTGCGGATCGAGGTCGCCTTGCCGACGTACATCACCACCCCGCGCTCGTCCTTGAGCAGGTAGACGCCAGGCTGATCCGGCAGCTTGCGACGCTGCTCGTCGACGCTGATCAGGGGCTTGTCGGCCATCACCAACAGGTTAGGGTTCGCACCCGCCGCCAACCTGACCTTCGAGGAGGCATTTCCCGCAATGAGCACCGCCACGGTCCCCTCCCCACCCGAGCTCGAGACGCTGTCGATCGAGGTCGACGGCGAGATCGGCACGCTGACCCTGGACCGGCCCGATTCGCTCAACGCGATGAGCCCGGAGATGATCTTCGAGCTCACCGTGGCCTCGGGATGGCTCGCCGACCAGGCCCCCCTGCGCGGGCTGATCGTCACCGGCGCCGGCGACCGCGCCTTCTCCTCGGGCGGCGACGTGAACTGGTTCAAGGACGGTGTCGACGACCCCGAGCTCGACCTGCCCGCGAACGTCCGCCGGGGCGCCGAGGTGCTGCACCAGGCGATCGTCGACTTTCGCCGCATCCCATATCCGGTGATCGCCGCGGTCAACGGGGTCGCCGCCGGCGCGGGCTTCTCGCTCGCGCTCATGTCCGACCTCCGGATCGCCTCCTCCGAGGCCGCGTTCGTGTGCGCGTACGGCCGCATCGGCGCCTCTCCCGACGGCGGCATGACCTACTTCCTGCCGCGCGTCGTCGGGCCGGCGAAGGCGCTCGAGCTGCTGCTCAACGACCCACTGCTCTCGGCCGAGCAGGCGCTCGAGCTGGGCATCGTCTCCAAGGTGGTGGCACCCGACGAGCTGCTCGCCGAGGCGCGCACGAAGGCGAAGAAGCTGGCAGCGAAGGCGCCCCACTACGTGCGGATGGCGAAGCTGCTCGTCGGCCAGAGCCTCGACAACTCGCTCACCGACCACCTCCAGGTCGAGCGGCACGGGATCGCCGACTCGATGGCGACCGAGGACCTGCGCGAGGGCGTGACCGCGTTCTTCGAGGGCCGCGAGGCCAAGTTCACGGGCCGCTAGGCCTGCCATGCGCGCAACGAGGAATAGACTCGGCGAGGAACTTCGACCCACGGAGGACGGCGGATGAAGAAGCTCGCACTCGTGCTCTCGCTCCTGGCCCTGGCCGCATTCGGCTTCGCGGCCTGCGGCGACGACGACGAGACCACGACCGCAGCCGAGACCACGGAGGAGACGACCGCTGAGGAGACGACGACGGCGGCCGAGGGTGGGAGCGTCTCGCTGTCGGCGAATCCCGACGGCGAGCTCGCCTACGAGGAGTCCTCGCTCTCAGCGCCCGCCGGGGCGGTGACGATCGAGTTCGACAACCCGGCCTCGATCGGCCACGACGTCGTTGTCGAGGACACCGGCGGCAGCGAGATCACCCGCACCGACGTGATCAGCGGCGACTCGGCGACTGCGGTCGGCGAGTTCGAGGCCGGCGACTACACCTACTACTGCTCGGTCCCCGGACACCGCGAGGCCGGCATGGAGGGCACGCTCACGGTCGAATAGCGGCGCCCTCGAAACCCAAAGGAGTCATCGTGGCCTCCATTCGTGAATGGCGGGACCGCCGGCGCAAGCGGCGAAGCGCCAAGAAAGCCCGTCACGCCGAGACGGCTGCCGCGCAGCGAGGCGCGCAGAGCGCCGCAGACGCGCGCCGGGACGTCGACATGGACCCGCGCACTCGGGGGTAGCCCGCCCCACCTGAGCCCGCGAGGTCGCCCGCCGCCGACGATTGACCGGGCGGGCTATCGGCGGCCGCCGTGGTACACCATTGGGTAGGCCCGCTGGGCCCCAAGCAGCTTTCATCCCACTCCCGCCGGAGCTGGGGTTCCTGCTTTGGGGTGGGGGACGACCAACCGCAAGGCGGTGAGGCGTCCGGCGGGTCTTACTATGCGGGCCCCGAAGCAGGGAGGGGCGTCAGCCAACCAGGGCGCGGCCGACGGACTCGGCCACGCAGACGGGCTTCGCGCCGCCCTCGACCTCGAGCGTGAACTTGGTCACCACGTGCCACCAGCCGTCGCCGAGCTCCTCGACCGACTGGACCTCGGCCGTGGCGCTGACCTTCGAGCCGGCGGGCACCGGCGCCGGGAAGCGGACCTTGTTCCAGCCGTAGTTGATCCCCACCGTCACGCCCTCCTGCTTGATCAGCTGGCCGCGGAAGCCGTCGATCAGCGACAGGGTCAGGTTGCCGTGGGCGACCGTGCTGCCGAACGGGCTCTCACGCTCGGCGCGCTCGACGTCGACGTGGATCCACTGGTCGTCGCGCGAGACCTCGGCGAACTTGTCGATGTCGGCCTGCGTGATCTCGACCGGCTCGCTGGGACCGATCGGCTTGCCGATCAGCTCCCTGAGCTCGTCGATCCCCGAGACGGTCAGCGGTGGCATCGGCGGGCAGCGTATTGCCTCACTCGACCAGCCGCACCTCGAGCGGTGGGGCGCCTATGCCGGGACACAGGCACCTCATCCGTGGCTGGCTCGGCGCGGCCGGTGGTAGTGCATGACAAAGAGTTCGGTCCGCTCGGTCTCTCGCTCGTCGGTCGCCAGCGCGTTGAGCCGCCCGGCGGCCTCCGCCTGGATCGTGAGATAGCGCTCGAGCGTTTCGGCGAGCAGGTCGGCCGCCTCGTCGAAGCCGCGCCGGTCCAGATCTGCAGACGTGCAGGTGATGTGGGTGCGCGGATCGTCCAGACCGCCGCTTTCGGCGGCCTCGACCACGTGCTCCCAGGCCTTCTGAAGCGTCAGATCGAGGAGCGCTCGCCGCAGTGAGATCGGCAGCCGCGACCAGTGCTCGTCGTCAAGCCACGCGCGAACGCTCCCCTTGTAGTAGTGCTGGGTCGCGCCACGAACCTGCCGCGTCCTGACGAGCTCGATCGCGCCGCTTTCGAGCAGGACCTTGGTGTGGTAACTGACGTTTCCAAGCGGCTCGTCGAGCTGATCTGCGAGCTCGCTCGGGCTCGCCACGCGCTCATTCAGGGCCACGAGGATCCGGTGGCGAAGCGGGTGCGCGATCGCCTTGATCAACTGGGACTCGGCGGTTGACTGCTGTGAGGACATGGTGTGGGGCTGACGTCCGAGCGCTCGGCGTCGACCAAATCCCCCGCTAGCGTCCGCGTCCGGGCGCCGGGGCCTGCGCGACGGCGGCTCCCGCCGGCGCCTGCTGGCGCAGCAGGTCACGGACATTGTTGATCCGCCACAGGCCCTTCTCTTCGGTAAAGCGCAGCGCGACCTTCTCGAACGGGCGCAGCAGGCGCACGTTTAGCTCGCCGCGCTCGAAGCCCAGATCGAGCTCGAAGGAGGAAAGCGTCGGCTCGCGGTCCGCGCACACCCGCGCCGAGACCACGGCCAGGCTGGCCGCACATCCCGCGCCCCCGAGCCGCTCGCGCTCCTTCGTCGTCAACAGCTTGCAGGCCCGAGGCTCGTTTCCGCGCTGCAGCGAGGTGACGAAGTTCCCCGCGAGCAGCTCGATCGAGGGGCCGAGGCGTTTCAGGCATCGCGTCAGGCGGCGAATCGCGTTCCGAAGCTCGCGACTTGCCTCCCGAATCTCCTGCAGGGTCTCACCCGACGCACCAGGAGCCCAGATCAGGGCCGCCGCCACAGCACCGAGCGCGCCCACCGAGATCAGGGAGCCGATCCTCACGGTATGCTCAGAATACCTTGAGCAAGTTAGGGATGCAAGATCGTTCCAGGGGGTACCGATGGGAATGAGCTTGAACCGCCATAGAGGGTCGAGAATCGCCATCGGCGCTCGCGGCCTGATCGTGGTCTGCGTTGTCGCTGCTGCGCTGGTGCCCAATGCGCAAGCCTCGGAGCCCGCCGCGGTTGAGGAATACGGCTTGGGTCCGCTTCCCAATGTCGGGGGCGGTGATCAGCCGCCGGGGAACGGTGGGCCGGCTGCTTCGGAGGCCGGCACGTCGCGCGCTGGCGGGGGCACGCCGATACTCCTGATTTCGATCGGGGTCATCGCGGCGGTCTGCGTTGGGTTCGGCGCATGGCGTCTTTGGCAATCACCGGACCCGGGTCGACCCAGGTAGCTGGGTTCGAACCGCCTCCGGAGGAGCCCGTGCCAGCAAAAGGCATCCACCACATTGATCTCGCCGTCTCCGACGTAGAGCGATCACTCGCCTTCTACCTCGGGCTTCTCCAACCGCTCGGCTGGGCAGAGGAGGTCCGCTACCCGACCTACCGGGGAACCGAGGAAGTCGTTTACCTGCAGGATCCGATCACGGGAACGATGTTGGGGATACGCCCGGCGGACGGCGGTGAGCACCGCTAATACTCCGTAGGCATTGAGCATGTTGCGTTCGAGGTCGACGAGCGCGACGAGGTCGAGGCCGCCTACTCGCGCTGCCTCGCGGGGGAAGCGAACATTCAGTTCCCCCCCGAAGAGGACCGCGACGTCGAGGGCTACTACGCGTTCTTCGTCTTCGATCCGGACGGGATTCGCGTCGAGGTCTTCTGCTGGCCGCGTGACGCCTAGCGGACTCTGTTCAGGTCGATCGCTCCTCGCGAAATCTGGGGGAGTGCGCGAATCCCGAGGCGCCCAAGCCGCATCGGCGGCCCTAATGCGGTAGCTCGAGCGCACGGCCTCGACTGGCGCGGGACGCGTGTAAACAGTGGAGCTGGGGGCCTCCTCAGCTCGCTACCGTGTGGGCATATGAGTAGCCAGCCAGTGCCCGGTGGGGTAGTGCACAAGTTGCCTGCAGACCTGCGCAAGGCGCTGATCGCCAACACAACGGGCTCGACGCATGGAAGGACATCACACCCTTGGCCCGTAACGAATTCATCTGCTGGGTCGAGGATGCCAAGCAGAAGACGACCCGGAAGCGTCGCATTCGCCGGACCCAGGAGGAGCTCGAGGAAGGCCAGCGTCGCCCCTGCTGCTGGCCTGGATGCAAGCGCCGCGAGCGCACCGGTACCTAGCGGCCGACGCAACAGGCGCCCATCGACTCTGGTCCCAAATAAATAGTTCTGCCTTCCCGTGCAAAGCAAGACTCCCGGGTTGGATCGGCGCTCGCTGGGTAAGCGTTGCCTCGATGGCCGAGAAGCCGACGTTGTACGTCTGTCACGGGGACGACGGCGGCCCGCGGGTGCATCCGTGCCGGCGGGTGCAGGAGGCCCTGCGCGCCAAGGGGATCGAGTACGAGAAGGTGATCGCGGCTCACGGCCACCCCATCCCGTTCTTGCGCAAAGGCTCACGCGAGGAGCTGCGCGCGGCGACCGGGGACACCAAGCTTCCGGTGCTGAAGCTCGCTGATGGGACAGTGATCGCCCACTCGAAGGCGATCCTGTCCTGGGTAGCCGACCAGCCCTAACCCGCCGTTTGCGGGTTTCGTTGGACGGGCCCCAGCGCACAAGGTCGACTGGCCCGTGCTTGAGAAACCGCCCTCAGAATCGGGGAAGTAACTCGCTTCTCGTCCTAAGCGCTACTCCGACAACCCGGCGGTTTCGAGGGCGCGGATGAGCTCGTCGACCTCAACGCGGAAGTGCTCCCACTGGTCCAGGAATGTCCAGTGGCGGGCGCTCGTGCACGCACCGGATGCAGGGGGTATCGCGGCCGTGAGGAGCTCTGCGCCTATCTGGAGACCCGGGCCGCTTCATCCTGTCTGGCAGGGTCCCGCGGCGGTGCAGGTGCGATCGCGTCCGCCGCGCTTGGCCCGGTAAAGCGCGGCGTCGGCGACCTCGAGCAGTCGCTCGACGGTGGAGCCGTCAGCGGGGAAGGTCGCGACGCCGGCGGATGCCGATAGCCGGCGGTCACCGACCGCCACCTCGGCGACCGCCCCCCGCATCCGCTCCGCGGCCTCGGTTGCCTGCTCGGTGCTCGCTCCGGGCATGATCAGGATGAACTCCTCGCCGCCCAGCCGCGCGACGGTGTCGTCGGCCCGCACAGCGGCGCGAAGCTGCTCGCCGACCGCCTGCAGTGCGCGGTCTCCCTCGGTGTGTCCGCGCGTGTCGTTGATCGCCTTGAAATGGTCGAGATCGAGTAGCACCACCGACAGCGAGCGTCCGCTCAGCAGGGCCCGCTCGAGCTCTTCGGCGAACCGCTCCTGATAGGCACGACGGTTGAGCAACCCGGTGAGGCCGTCGGTTCGCGCCTGCACGCGGAGCATCTCGCGGTGCCGGGCGGAGTTGAACGCGAGCGCGGCCATCGCCGCGAAGCGCTCGATCACCTGCGCCTCCTGCACCGAGAACGCGACGTCGTCTCCAGACCGGTAGACGTTCAGCGCCGCGATCGTCCGGCCCTCGACCACCAGCGGCACGCAGACGAGCGCCTCGGGCTCGTCGGTGGTCCCCGAGACGGTCTCGCTGCTGGGATCGAGGTCGGTGCGGGGAATGTTGAGGGTCCGTCGCTCGCGCAAGGTGCGCCCGGTGATCCCCTCGTCGATCGAGAAGCTCTCGGCCATCACCTCCTCGACCCAGCTGCCATCGGCGAAAACGGCCCTGATGGTCGAGCCCGAGCGATCGACCTCATAGATGACGAGATCGTCGTAGGGCACCAGGGCTCCCAGCTGACGGGTGATGCGCCCGAATGTGTCCTCCAGCGAATCGGCCGCAAGCACAGCCGCAGCCGCATCCATCAGAGCCTCCAGCATTGCCGCAGGCACGTCGATTCTCTGCTTCACCGCTTCACGCGAGACTGTCGCACCTTTCCCGTTGCTCAACGCGTCGTGTTCGAGACGCTCAGTCCGCTCCATGCTTAATCGGCTTTCGCCATCGAGCGTTATCCCGAGCCAAGCGAGCCGTTCGCGCTGGGCGGCGTGCTGTTCGCCGCCGCGAGCCCGGCCCCGACCGCGAGCACGACTGCGGCGACCGTGAACGAAACTCCAACCTCGAATAATGCGTAGACATCCTTGTCTCCTCCGACCCCCTCTGTTGTCCGGCGTGCGCCTCCATCGGCCCGCGGCAGGACTCCGTTGACTGCCTATCCGTCCATCGGGCATGGGCTACCACATGTGATTACTCCAAATCGGCGCCAGTTCAGGGTCGCCTATCCCTCTGGGCGAGCCGCCTCCAGGGTGCGCTCGAGGTTGTCGAAGGCCCGGCCCCAACCGTCCTCGTGGGAGCGCACGGTCTCCTCGTCCCAGAGGTGACTGTGGGTGAAGCGAACGGTGGTGGCTCCATCGCTCTCCTCGAAGTCGACCTCGATCAGCGTCCCCCTTGGGTCGTCGTCCCAGATCCAGGTGAAGGCGAGGCGGGTCGGGGGCTCGACCTCGCTGTACTTGCCGCCACCGCCGTACTCGACGTCCTTGTGGGGGTCGCGCATGACGACTCGCACTGTGCCGCCGACGCGCGGGTCGACCTCTGCCTCGGTCGTCTCCCAGTCGTGTCCGGCGTGCCACCAGCGGCGGAGCACCTCCTCGCTCGTGAACGCCTCGAAGACCGCCTCGACCGGCGCCCGGAATGTGCGCTCGATGCGCAGCGTCTTGGTCTCGTTCATCTCCCGGGCTCCCGTCGGCGTCGCAGGCGCAACGTTATCCAGCCGCGCGCCAACAGCAAGCCGGCGCCGGCACCGGTGACCGACGGCAGCAGCTCCTCCAGCGGCACGCCTCCCACGTGAGCGACGATCACGAGCCCGAGCTCTCCGCCTCGCGCTGCGCGGCGTAGTAGCCCTCGATCTGCTCGGCGCGCGCGGCTGCGGTGGCGGCCGCCTCCGCTCCGGTCTGCTCGTACTCGTCGTGGCGGTTCCACCACTGGTAGGGCGGGGTCTGCGGATAGCCGTCCGGTGAGTCCTCCCACTCCTCCTGGCGTCCGAGCGCGGTGATGTCGAGGTACGCCCAGGTGCCGCCCATGACCTCGTCGCCGCGGCTGTCGATGAAGTACGTGCGGAAGATCCGGTCGTCTTCGTCGCGGAGGAAGGCGTTGGTGCCGTGCCACTCGCCGACGCCGAAGTCGGCGTCGAAGTCGTCGGTGAGCGTGTACCAGGGGATCAGCTCCCAGCCCATTCGCGCCTTCCAGCGCGCGATGTCCGCCTGCGAGGCGCGCGAGACGAATGCGAGCGTGGTGTCGCGGGCGTTCAGATGGGCGGGGTGGGCGACCTGATCGCCGACCATCGAGCAGCCGGGGCAGCCGCCCTCAGGCCAGCCGGTGACGCCCGGCTCGAAAAAGAAGCGGTAGACGATCAGCTGCCGGCGCCCCTCGAACAGGTCGAGCAGGCTCGCCTGCCCGCCCGGGCCCTCGAACGCGTACTCCTTCTCGACCGCCATCCGCGGCATCCGGCGGCGTTCGGCGGCAAGCCCGTCGCGGGCGCGGGTCAGCTCCTTCTCCTTCACCAGCAATTCCTCGCGGGCGGCGTCCCACTCCTGCGCGGATACGATCGGCGGCGTCTTCATTTCGGCTCCTTCTCGTTCAGGTAATCGTCGACAACATCGAACAGGCGCTCCCAGAGGGCGCGCTGGTGATCCATCCAGTCGGCGGCTTCGCCGAGCGCAGCGGGCTCGAGCGAGAGCCGGTGCTCGCGGCCGTCGATCACGCGCGTGACGACGCCGGTCTCCTCGAGCACCTTCAGGTGCTTGGAGATCGCGGGCTTGGACACGCCGAAACCGGCGGTGGCGTCGCCGACCGTCGCCGGACCTGCGCCGAGGCGCTCGACGATGCCGCGGCGGATCGGGTGCGAAAGCGCCTTGAACGGATCGTTAACTATACGGTTAACAGTATCACGAATGCCCGAACCTGCGAGCTTCAGCGATTATCCAGGCCCGACGAAGCGCTGCTGTCGATCAGCCGCACGCGACATGGTTGGGACTGACTCTCACTCGACCAGCCGCACCTCGAGCTCCGGCGCCGGAGCGATCGCGCCGGCGCCGTCCATGAGCCCGAGGATGCGAGCGACGTAGGCCTGGGTCTCGGGGTAGGAGGGGACGCAATCGCAGGCGGCGACCGGGGCGGGGCCGGCGTTGTAGGCGGCGAGCGCCAGTGCGACCGAGCCGAACCGACCGAGCAGGTCTGACATCAGGTGCGCCTGCGCGTCGATCGCCGCGTCGGGGTCGAACGGATCGCCGAGCCCGTAGGCGGCGGCGGTGCCGGGCATGAACTGGGCGATCCCGCTCGCTCCGGCGGGCGAGACCGCGAACGGGTTGAAGTTCGACTCCGCCATCAGCTGCGCGGCGAGCAGCGCTGCGGAGACGTTCCAGCGCGCCGCTGCCCGCGCAAGCGGCTCCCGGAACCGGGCGGGCACGAACGAGGGCAGCGCGGTCGAGCCCGCCGATCCGTCGCCGCCCGCATCCGCAGCCGGGTCACCGACCCGATCCCCGGCCGCGGAGCAGGGCGCTGGGCCCGCCGTGTACCCGAAGTGCCAGGCCTCCCAGGAATAGCGCTTGAGGAAGCCGAACCGCGACGCGTTCGCGGCCAGCCAGCCGTAGGCGGCGGGTGGGCCGAGGTCGAGCTCGGTTGCGCAGCGGTGAAGCGAGGTCCCGGGCGGCGCAACCCAGCGCGGATCGGGGTTGGCGGCGAACAGCGCGGCCTGCTCGGCGTCGGATCGAAACCCGGAGTTGACGATCAGCGCGAGGCCGTCAGCGCTTGCGGCGGCCACCATGCGGTCGAAGGCCGCCGCCACGTCGGGACGCATCGGCTCGCCCTGACGGTAGGAGAGCGGGCCAGCGTAGCCGCCCCCGCTCGCCGTCGTTGGCGCGCCGGCGGGCGCCGAGGCGCTTGTCGCAGGGGAGGCCTCGGCCTCCGCGTGGGCCGCCACGGGGAGGCTCGGCACCGGGTCCATGAGCTCGAGCGAGGCGGTGACCTCCGCACGCACCCGCAGCGGTGCGAACGACTCGAGATCAGGGAACTCGATCTCCAGCCGCTGCGCCTCGACGCCGTTGCGCTCCGCGGCCTCGAGCGCCGCGCTTGCGGCCCGCTCGAGGTACTCCCGCTTAGAGAGGTGGCCCGGGCTCGGCGACCCGTCGGGGCGCAGGGCCGGTGTGAACAGGCGATCGAAGTCGTCGCGCATCGAGCGCGCGGCCGAGAGCGCCGCCAGGTCCGCGGCGCGCTGGGCACGCGACTTGCCGGTCACGGCGCCGCCAAAGGCCGCGAGCAGCAGCGTGCAGAAGACGAGCGCGAAGGCGCCGCCGAGCACCAGCGGCAGCGCCTGGCCGGCCTCGGAACCGAGCCTGGCGCGGACCGGCGCGGGCCGTCCGACCGACCCCTCGTGCGACTCGCTCGCCCTTCCCGTCAACCCGCGGGCGAGACGGCGTGAGCGCTCCGCCGCCGCGCCGCCGGGATCGATGCCCGCAAGCGCGCGGCGCGCCGACACCCGCCCGGGCGCTCGGGTGGCGACCCGGACCCGGATACCGGCGCCGCCGAGGTCGGCGACCACGAGTGCGGCGAGCGCGCGTTGCGAGGGCAGCTCGGCGCGCAGGAGTGCCGCCGTCGCGCCTACCGCATCGCACGCGAGCGCCCGTCGCCATTCGACCGCCGGCAGGTGAACGACCACCGGGCACTGGGGACCGGCGATATCGACGGCGAGCCCGAATCGCTCGAGCCAGCCATCGCGCTCGCCAAGCCGAAGCCAGGTGAGGCGGCCGCGGGCCGCGGCGTCGAGCCCGCGGTCACGCAGGGCCCGCTCGAGCTCGCGCGCCGACTCGGAGGCGAGCATCGTCGGACCACGCCCGTGCTCTTCGCCGAGCTCGGCGAAGAGCACGGCGCCGCCACTAGCGTTCGTGCCGGTCCTTGCGGGCGACGCGAGTGCCACGGCCACCGCGGCCGCGGCTGCCAGCCCGCCGCCGGCGTCACCGACCGCCGTCGAGACGATCAGCGCCCGGCTCATGCTCGTCCGGGTCGTCGCACCCACGCCGACGAGCTCACCTCCATCGCACGGCCGATCGCCGCAAGCGCCGAGGGTGGTTGCAGGCGCACCGTCAGCCGACCGCCCTCGACCTCGAGCTCGATCCGGTCGCGCGCCCACCCCGGCAGCGCGGCCTCGACCGCGGGTTCGGCGGACCGGCCCGTGGCGAGCGCGATCGCACCCGCCTCGGCGGCGCCATCGGCCAGAGTCAGCGAGTAGCCAGTGGCGAGCAGCTGCAAGCAGATCAACCCTGCGAGCACGAGGCCCGGCAGCGCGGCGACGATCTCGACCGACGCCTGACCGCGCTCATCCATCGTCCGGCTCCAGGGCCGCGGCGGCGGCGACCGGGATCGCGGGCACCCCCGGCAACAGCGCCGGCGCACCGACCCTGACCTCGACCGGCCCAGACGTCTCGACCTCGGCGCCCGCCTCGAGCCAGAACGGCAGCGTCTCGAGTGCCGCCTCACGCGGGTCGTCGCCGACGTGCGCGGCGCGGGCCCCCGCCCGCGCCGCGTCGCCCGCGCTCCAGAGCGCGTATCCGGCGACGGCGAGCTGGGCCACGAGCAGGATGACGCCGATCACGATCGGTGTGACCGCGACCAGCTCGACCGCCGCCTGCCCGTCGTCGCTGCGCGCGCGCCGCATGCCCCGAAGCTAGGCGCGCCGGGATGCCCTAGGGGACGCGGGGTGTGTCTGAAGGCGCGCGGGCGAGTGCTAGATGAGTGTTCTCAGTAGCTCGCCCGCGCCTCGCCCCAGACGCGGACGATGGCGAAGATCGAGAGCCCGAGCACCGCGAGCCAGACCACGAGGCCCCCGCCGGTCGCGGTGAGCTCGTCGGCGCCCGCAATCATCAGCACGATCGCCCCGATCGCGCCGACGAAGATCGTGCGCTGGCGGTCGTCGAGCCCGAGATAGGTGAACCGGTACTGGCGATAGAGCTGCCAGCCGGTGAAGCCGATCAGGGCGAGGAAGACGATCCCGAGCGCCGCCACGATCGCCCGTGCTGCGTTGTCGCCCCCGGGGACGACCGCCACGATCGCCGCCAAAGCGAGGATGATCGCGATGTTGCGGACAGCGCGCATGACGTGATCGTACGCCCCGCTTCTACTTGCTCGTCATCACGATGATGCCGAAGACGATCGCCGCCGCGGTCGCGAGCAGTCCGAGCACAGCGAGGGCGCCGAAGACCGCCGCCTGGAGACCGCGGCCGTCGCGGCTCGCGTCGGCGAACCGCGCCGCGCCGAGGATCGCGAGCGAGAACACGAGCGTCGTCCCGACTCCGGCGACGAACGCTCCGACGATCGTCTGCCAGAGCGCGCTGGTGTCGACCACCGTGGCCAGCATCGGCCGCTCAGCCCGCCGGCGCCGGGCTGACCTCGCGCATTCGCCGGGCAAAGGCGGCCGCGGCGAGCCCGATCCCGATCACGCTCACCACCAGCGGCCCGACCGCGCCCGGGAACAGGTCGGTGAACAGATACGTGAGGCCGCCGATGAAAGCCGCCGCGGGCAAGGTGAGCAGCCAGGCGGTGACGATGTTGCCGGCCACGCCCCAGCGGACAGCCGAGAGCCGCTTGCCCGCTCCGGCGCCCATCACGCCGCCGGCGATCACCTGCGTGGTCGAGAGCGGGAAGCCGAAATGCGAGGACGAAAGGATCACCGCGGCGCCCGCGCCCTGCGCCGAGAAGCCCTGCGCCGCGTCCATCTTGATGATCCGCGTGCCCATCGTCTTGATGATCCGCCAGCCGCCGGTGTAGGTGCCGAGCGCGATCGCCGAGGCGGCCGAGATCACGACCCAGGTCGGCACCTCGAACCCCTCGGAGGAGAGGTTGCCGTTGGCGATCAGCGCAAGCGTGATCACGCCCATCGTCTTCTGGGCGTCGTTGGTGCCGTGGGCGAGCGCGAGCAGGCCACCGGAGAGCACCTGGCCGTAGCGGAACCCGCGGGTCACCGGTCCGGGGCGCTGGCGGCCGACGGTGCGGTAGCAGACGACGATCGCGATCCCGCCGACGACGAAGGCGAGCACCGGCGCGATCACCGCCGGGATCAGCACCTTGCCTAGCATTCCGTCGCCGAAGATCGCGTCGACTCCCGCGGCGACGAACGTTGCCCCGACGACGCCGCCGATCAGTGCGTGCGAGCTCGACGAGGGCAGTCCGTAGAACCAGGTGATCAGGTTCCAGGCGATCGCCCCGACGAGCCCGGCGAAGATCACGGTGGTCGTGATTGCCAGCGGGTCGACGATGTCCTCGGCGACTGTGGCCGCAACCTCCAGCGAGATGAACGCGCCGACGAAGTTGAGCACCGCGGCGTAGCCGACCGCGATCCGCGGCGACATCGCCCGGGTCGAGATCGAGGTCGCGACCACGTTCGCGGTGTCGTGGAAACCGTTGGTGAAGTCGAAGGCGAGCGCCGTGACGACGACGATGCCGAGGATGAGATCCGCTTCGCTCAAGCGTTCTTGATCACGATGCCTTCGAGGATGTGCGCCGCCGTCTCGGTCGCATCGACCGCCCGCTCGAGCCGGAGGAAGATGTCCCGCCAGCGGATCACGAACATCGGGTCGATCCCGTTCGCAAACAGCGACGCGACCGCGTCGCGGTAGAGCCGGTCGCCCTCATTCTCGAGGCGGTGGATCTCGATCCAGTAGTGCTCTAGGCCCTTGAACGCGCGCAGGTCCTCGAGCGCCGCCGCCAGCTGCTCGCACGACTTGACCAGCACCTCGGCCATCGCCAGCGCCTGCTGCATCGGCGCCTCGATCCCGTAGAGGCCCATGAAGTCGGCGGTCTCCTCGATGTAGTCGACGATGTCGTCGAGCTGGGTCGCCAGCGCGTAGATGTCGCCACCGTCGATCGGAGTGACGAAGGTCGAGTTGAGCCGCTGGATGATGTCGTGGGTGATCCGGTCGCCCTCCTGCTCGGCGAGCAGGATCTCGCGCGCAAGCCCGGCCTCATCGGGCCAGTGGTCGAGCATCTGCTTCAGCATCTTTGCCGTGCGCAACGAGTTCTGACCGGCCTGGGTGAAGAGGTCGAAGAAGACCCGGTCCTTGGGGACGAGCGAGGGCAGCGGCACGGCCGCGAAGCTACCAGCCTTCGAGGATGTCGGCGACGCGATGCGCCGCTTGTCCATCCCACAAATATGGGCGCGCCACCTCCTCGGCTGCGCCTCCGGGGGTGTCGCGGTTTGCGTCGGACGAGCTCAGAAGCGCTGGGATCTCGGCGATCCGGCCGGGCGCCAGGCCCGAGGAGCGTGTTGGTGCCGGCGCGCACGGTGACCGGGCGCTCGGTGTTGTCGCGCAGGGTGAAGCAGGGGATCCCGAGGTAGGTGGTCTCCTCCTGGATCCCTCCGGAATCCGTGAGCACGGCGGCGGCGTCGGCCTCGAGCGAGAGGAAGTCGAGGTAGCCGACCGGATCGATGAGCGTCACCCCGCTGGCATCGCCGCCGGCGAGCATCTTCCTGGTCCGCGGGTGAACGGGGAACACCACCGGCATCCGCTCGGCAACCTGCTCCAGCGCCCCGACCGCCTCGGCGAGCAGCGGCCCGTCGACAAGTGCCGGGCGATGCAGGGTGACGAGCAGGTATGAGCCCTGGCTCGACCCCGATCGAGCGCGCCGCCTCGCGGGCGCGAAAGCGCTGCTCGAGCGCGACCAGCGTGTCGATCATCGTGTTGCCGACGAACTTCATCGGCTCCTCCGGCACGCCCTCGGCCCGCAGGTTCTCCTCGGCCTCGGCCGAGTGCAGGAAGAGCAGCTCGGAGAGGTGGTCGGCGACCACCCGGTTGATCTCCTCGGGCATCGTCCGGTCGAAGCTGCGCAGCCCGGACTCGACGTGACCGACGGCGATCCCGAGGCGCGACGCGCAGAGCGCCGCTGCGAGGGTCGAGTTGACGTCGCCGGGGACGAGGACGAGGTCGGGACGCTCGTCACGGAGCACCGGTTCGAGCCGCTCGAGCACGCGAGCAGTCTGCTCGGCGTGGCTCCCGGAGCCGACCCCGAGCATGTGATCGGGCTCGGGAACGCCGAGCTCCTCGAAGAAGACCTCGGACATCGCCCGGTCGTAGTGCTGGCCGGTGTGGACCACCACCGAGCTCTCGGGCCCGAAGCGCTCGCGCGCCGCGGCGATCACCGGCGCCATCTTGACGAAGTTCGGGCGGGTGCCGAGAACGTGGACGAGGCGCATCGGCCTAGAGGTGCTCGCCGAGGAGCGACCTACGACGCAAGCTCAGTCGAGCTCGTCAATCCGGCGGGCCAGCTCGAAGTCGTTCGCGGTCAGGCCGCCGGCCGAATGCGTTGTGATCGCGACGCTGACCTCGCTCCAGGAGATCGCCAGATCGGGGTGATGGCCCATCTCCTCGGCCGGACCGGTGAGCCGCCGCACGAACTCGACCGAGCCGACGAAGTCGCCGTGGTCGAACGACTTCGTGATCGTCTCGCCCTCGCGGGCCCAGCCCTCGAGCCCGCCGAGGCGCTCGTTGATCTCCTCGTCGGTGAGTCGCTCCGCCATCACCGGGAGCTTATCCTCAGCCGCATGCGGATCGCGAGCCTCGTCCCCTCGGCCACCGAGGCGCTGTTCGCGCTCGGGCTCGGCGACGACGTCGTCGCGGTCACCCACGAGTGCGATCACCCGGCGGCTGCCGCACACCTGCCGAAGTTGACCGCGAGCGTGATTGCGGAAGGCCTACCCCCCGCCGAGATCGACGCCCGGGTGCGCGAGGTCACCGGGCGTGGCGAGTCGCTCTACCGCCTCGACGAGGATCGCCTCACCGCGCTAGCCCCCGAGCTGATCGTGACCCAGGCGCTGTGCGCCGTCTGCGCGGTTTCGCTCGACGACGTGCGCACCGTGGCCGGGCGGATCGAAAGCCGGCCGGCGGTGATCTCGCTCGATCCCGAGACCCTCGCCGAGGTGCTCGACGACCTCGTCCGCCTCGCCCAGGCGACCGGTGACCCGGGGCGCGGCGAGCGCCTCAGGACCGAGCTCGGGGCACGCCTCGACACCGTGCGCGACGCCGTCGCCGGGGCCGCCCCACCGCGCGTCGCGGCGCTCGAGTGGCTCGACCCGCTCTACGCCGGCGGCCACTGGGTCCCCGAGATGATCGCGCTCGCAGGCGGCGAGGACGTCCTCGGCGAGCCCGGAGCCAAGTCCCGGACCGTGGAGTGGGACGAGGTCGTCGCGGCGGCGCCCGAGGTCGTCGTCGTCATGCCCTGCGGGCTGTACGCGGACGAGGCCGCGGTTCAGGCGCGTGAACATGGCGAGCGCCTGCGTGCCCTCGGCGCCCGGCAGGTGGTCGCCGTCGACGCCGCATCGTCGTTCTCGCGCCCGGGCCCGCGGCTCGTCGACGGCGTCGAGCTGCTCGCCCACCTACTCCATCCCGACCTCGTGCGCCCCCGTCCGGGATCGCCTCCGAGTCGGTCTGGCAGTCCGCGGCCCCGAGCGCTCGGCCGGGGTAGCGGCCGAGGCGGGTGGCGTTCCGCTCGAGCCGTCGCGGGGTGCGAAGCCGTGTTCGTTCGCAGTGAGGGGAGGCAACGTGCGAGCGCGGGTCACTAACCCCGGCCTCAACCGCGCCTCGGTGTTGAGACCGGGGTTGGTGTCGATATACAGCAACAATCCCGGCTTCGAGCTCGGCGGGGCGTTGAGGCCGAGGTTGGCGACTTGTTGCCGGATAGCGGCAAGAAAGCGCCACCTACGGCCGAGGCCGACCGAAAGCGCCCGCGCCACGCCCGACTCCCTCCCCTCACCGCAATCCGACCAGGCCCGCGCCCCAACCCGGCCCGGGCGGAACGGCACGAGCTAAACGGGCACCAGCTCCGGGACGCTCGACTCGGCGGCGATCAGGCAGCCGGCGACCGCGATCGCGCAGAGCGCCACCAGGCCGATGCCCTCGATCAGCTTCACGTTCGACAGCCGTCGCTGCTCGAGCATGGTGATCGCCAGAGCCGCGATCGCGCCGCCGATCAGGCCACCCAGGTGGCCGCCGATGCTGATGTTGGAGATGCTGAAGGTGAAGATCAGGTTGAGGACGACGAAGAAGCCGATTTGGGAGGCGAGCTGGTCGAGCCCCCGGTCGCGGGCGACCAGGAATGCCGGCCGCCATCAGCCCGAAGACCCCGCCCGAGGCCCCGACCGTGAGCTCGAGCGGATCGAGCAGCAGGGCGCCGAAGGCGCCGGCGAGGACGGAGACGGCGTAGATGCCGGCGAAGCGCGCGGTGCCGATCGCCGGCTCTAGCAGGGTGCCCAGGATGTAGAGGGCGAAAATGTTGAAGGCCAGGTGGATCAGTCCTGCGTGCAGGAACGAGTAGGTGACGATCCGGTACGGCTCCCCGTCGGCGACCGACGGGCCGAAGAGGCCGAGGTCAACCGAGATGCTGCCGCCGAGTGAGCCGAACCCGCCGCCGCTGGCGATCTCGGCAATGTAGGCCGCGACGCAGAGGCCGATCACGACGTACGTCGCAGGCGCGTCCGACCGCCCAGCGACGCCGATCGGGTTGGTGACCCGGGTCTTCTCGCTCGCACACTCCGGACACCGCATCCCGACCGGGGTCGAGGTCATGCAATCGGGGCAGATCGATCGCCCACAGTTCGAGCAGGAGACGTTCGTCTCCCGCCCTGGATGTCGGTAGCACTCGGCCACGGCGGGAGGACTATACGGGCACGCCTTTGGCGGCTTTAAAGCGGCGCTTCGAGCAACGGCGGGGTGGTCGGCCGTTGACTCCCCGGTCGCGGCTCGGCGGTGACGAGCACCGCGTCGGCGTTCTCGAGCGGGCCGGGCACCGCGGCCTCGGCGGTGCCGTCCATGCCGAGCACGAAGGTACTCTGCGGCTCCATCACGCCGGCCCGCTGGACCCAGACCTCGTAGACCTCGTCCTCGTCGAGCGCCGGAAGCTGGCTCACGTGCAGGGTCGCCGAGTCGCCGTGGCGCTCGAGCGTCGCCGCCGCCTGCGCCGTGCCGACCGCCTCGGCCGGGACCACCGTGTTGGGAACGGGCTCGCCCGAACCTCGCAGCAGGTAGCCGGCTCCGACCCCTACGACGAGCAGGATCAGCACCGCCATCCCGGTCGCCGGGCGCAGCATCGCGCCGCGCAGGCCCTGCCACCAGGAGGCTCGAGCGGGCTTCGTGCGGGCCGGGCCCGCTACCGGGCTCGCGGCCTCGGCGTTCACGGTCGCCATCAGGCTCTCGCGCAGGCTCTCGGGCGGGGTGAGCTGCGGGACGCTCGCGGGGAGCATGTCGACGGCGGGGCTGAGCCAGCGAAGTTCGGCGCGGCAGGACTCGCAGCCGTCGATGTGGCGCTCGAGCTCCGCCGTGTCGGCGGCGTCGAGCGCCCCAAGCGCGTAGGCGGCGAGGTCGTCGCGCAGGCGCTCCGAGTCGCGGTGCGGGTCGCGGTTCACGGCAGCGCCCCCGAGGGACCGTCGAGCCCCATGCGCTCGGCGAGCGTGACCCTGATCTTCTCCAGCCCCAACCGCATCCGCCCTTTCACGGTGCCGAGCGGCATCCCCAGCATCTCGGCGATCTCGGAATGAGTAAAGCCACCGAAGTATGCGAGACCGATCACCTCCGACTGCTCCTCAGGGAGCTCGCCGAGAGCGCCGCGCACCCGGCGGGCGGTCTCGCGGCGAATCGCCTCGGCGTCGGTGAGCTCGCTCGCCTGCTGGCCCTCGAGCACCGCGTCGTCGTCGAAGTCGAGCTTCGGCGCCGGGCCGGAGAGGCGGCGGAGTGCGTCGATCGCGCGGTTGCGAACGATCCCCAGTGTCCACGAGCGGACGCTGCCGCGGGTGGCGTCGAAGCGGGCGCCACTGCGCCAGACCGACAGGAACGCCTCCTGGGTGACGTCCTCGGCCACCGCACGATCGCCGACGATCCGGTGCGCGAGCGAGTACGCCGCCCCGCCGTGGCGGTCATAGAGGACCGCGAACGCGTCCGCGTCCTTGCGTTCGACCAGCGTCATCAGGTCCTCGTCGGCGAGGCGCGCGAGCGCCTCGGGTGTCAGCTTCGAGCTCATCCGGCGACCATTTCCCCGCGCCTTCCTACGGACTCATCCGTGCGGCGGATCATTGCCGTCCGCGCGGGCGAAGATAGTTTGCACGACCCCGGCTCCTCTCAAAGGAAGGATTGATGTCTACGTCGAGTCCTGCACGGTTGTATTGCACGCTGGTCGGCGCGGTCCTGATCATCGCCGGGATCATCGGCTTCTTCTACAGCTCCGGCTTCGACACCGGGGTCGGGGGGGTCGCCGCCGACACCGACGAGGTCTTCGGCATCCTCGCGGTCAACGGCTGGCACAACGTCGTCCACATCCTGCTCGGCGTGATCGCGCTGATCGCGGCCGGAGCCCCGTATGCGGCCCGCACCTACTGCCTCGTGGTCGGCCTGGTCTACGTCCTGCTCGCGCTCTGGGGGTTCATCGACGAGGACGGGATCATCCTCGGCCTGCTGCCGCTCAACGACGAGGACAACGTCCTCCACCTGATCCTCGGGCTCACCGGGCTCGCGGCCGGCGCGGCGTCGCCGAGCGCGGACACGGCGACGCGGCCGTCGCCACCCGCAGCGGCCTGAGATCACTCACCCGAAGGCGGAACTACTCGGCTCGCTAGGTCAGGTCGCGCAGCCAGCGCTCGGCGCTCGCCCGGACGCCCCCGTGCGGGCGGCGGCGGCGGCGGGCCTCGACCACCAGCAGCGCCGCGGCGGCGGCGCCACCAACGGCGACCGCGGCCACCGGCCGGACCCAGTTGCGCGGGTCGCGCAATGCCTCGAGCTCGCCCTCGCTGAGCTCGTCGGCCCAGCTCGATAGCTCGGCCGCGGCCTGCTCGGCGATCGACGACAGGGTGGTCTCCATCCGCGTCGCCAGGTCGTCGGGCGGGTCGATCGGCCGCAGGGCGTCGGCGAGCAGCCGCTCGAGGTTGAGCTCTCCGGCGCTCTCACTCATGCACGATCAACTCCTCGAGCTGCTTGATCGCCCTGTGGATCAGGACCTTGGTTGCGCCGTCGGTGCGTCCGAGGGCGCGCGCGATCTCGCGGTTCGACATCCCGAGCGCGAACCGCATGATCAGCGCCTCGCGGCGATCGTCGGGTAGCTCGTCGAGTTTCTCGATCACCTCTCGCAGCTCCTCGCGGCCCTCGACCACGCGCTCGGTCTCGTGCGGATGCGCCGGCGGCTCGACCGCGTCGAGCGCCGCCGTCGGCTTCCGGGCCCGGTCGCGATGGTAGTTGGAGGCCAGGTTGTGGGCGATCCGGATCAGCCACGGCCGCAGCGGCCGGCCGTCGGACTCGCGCCGCGCTCGCTCGAAGTGGCGGTAGGCCTGAAGGAAGGCCTGCTCGGTCAGGTCCTCGGCGTCGTGATGGTTGCCGACCCGGTAGTAGGAGTAGGAGTAGACGTCGCGCAGGTGGTCGCGGTAGAGCTGCTCGAAGGCGCGGTCGAGCTCCGCCTTCGACACCGGTGCCGCGGCGACCGCGTCGTCGCTGCCCTCGTCGGTTTCGTCGCTCACCGGTCAAGCCTAGTCCTCCCTATGCCGCTTTCCGCGCCCGCTCCGCGCGGCGCAAGCCCGCCACCCATTCGTCGGCGTCGATCTCGCCCTCGATCAACGAGGCGAGCCCCTCGAGGCTCGGTGCCTCGACTCCCGCCGCGGCGACGGTCTCGGCGATCAGAGGCACCGAGTCGAGCCCCTCCGACGCCTGGCCGATGCGTCCGCGGATCTTCTCGACCGGCACCCCGGCGCCGAGCAGCTCCCCCGCTTGGCGGTTGCGGCTCTTCGGCGCAAGCACCGTCGCCATCAGGTCGCCGACCCCGGCGAGGCCGGTGAAGGTCTCGAGCCGCGCCCCTTTGGAGACCGCGAACTCGACGCACTCGCGCCACACGCCGGCGGCGGCGATCCCGGCGGCGTTGAGCCCGAACCGCAGCGCCGCGGCGGCGGCGAGCGCGGCGGCGTTCTTCGACGCTCCTGCGACCTCGACGCCGGTCACGTCGGCGGTCCGCTCGCAGACGAGCCCCGCGCGATCGAAGACCTCGCCGAGCATCGTGCGCAGGTCGGCGTCCTCACTGCCGAGCACGAGTGCCGCCATCCCCGCGACCGCTTCGCGCGCATGCGCAGGGCCGCCGAGCGACGCGATCGCCCGAGCGCGGACCCGCTCGCTGACGTATTCGTTGGGCAAGGCGCCCATCGGTTGGACGAAGCCCTTCGAGAGCAGCAATACCGAGGTTCGCGAGCCGGTCCGATCGGCCAGCCCCCCAACCACCTGCGGGAGCGCCATCGAGGGCACCGCGACGCAGACCAGGTCGCAACCGGCGATCTCGATCTCGCTCGAGCGCTTCACGGTCACGCCCTCGGGCAGCTCGACCCCAGGCAGGTACGGCTCGTTCTCCCGCTTCTTCGACATCTCTGCCGCCTTGTCGGCGGTCCGCGTGCCGAGCTCGACCTCGAGCCCGCCGCGGGCAAGCAGCACCGCGACCGCGGTACCCCAGCTTCCGGCGCCGATCACCGCCGCCTTGCGCAGCGGCGGCAGGCCGCCGAGCCACTCCCACTGCAGCTCGATGTTGGGCCAGATGCGGTCGGTCACGGTCGCCGCCAGGGCCGGCGAGGGGCGCTCGGTGCGCGGGAAGGTGATCGGCTTGCCGGCTCGCAGCTTGACCTTGCGCGGGCGAATGCGCCAGCCGCGACGCACCTCCTCGCTGCCCTGGACCGCGATCGGGAGCACGGGGGCGCCGGTCTCGAGCGCGAGCCGCCCGACCCCGCGCCGCGGTCGAGCGAGCGAGCCGGTGCGGATCCGGGTGCCCTCGGGGAAGATGACCACGGTCCCGCCGCGCTCGACGATCATCCCGGCGGTCTCCATCGCCGTCGCGTCCGACTGGCCGCGGCGGATCGGGAAGGCGCCGAGCCGGGAGAGCAGCCAGGCTTGCCAGCGGTTCTCGAACAGCTCGACCTTGGCGACGAACTGGAGCCGCCGCCGCCAGGGCAAGAAGGCGCCGATCACGAACGGGTCGAGGAAGCTGCGATGGTTGGAGGCGACGATCAGCCCGCCCTTGAGGCGGGCGTGCTCGCGTCCAATGCGCTGGAGCCGGAACCAGACCAGGAAGCAGGGGACGAGGATCAGGCGCAGCAGGTAGTAGAGGACGGGGTTGCTGCCGTGCTTGCGCGCGTACTCGTGGTAACGCTCGTAACGCGCTTGGCTGATCACGTCGTCGCTGCGCGGCGCCGCCGAGCGCCGCTCGCTCTCGTCCATGCCCATGCCTACCCCCGCGCGTGGGCGGCGTTACTGCCTGCAACTACCAGGCGCGTTCGATCAGCGCGCGGATCTCGGCCTCGCCGGGTGGGTCGGGCGTCATCTGAAGCTCGGGGCGCGCCAGGATCGCGTTCACCACCTCGTTCAACCGGTCCTCGTCGGGCCCGAGGTCGGCCAACCGCCGCGTCCCTCCACCGAGCTCGCGAATCCGCTTCGCCAGATCGGCCCGCTTGACCCCGAGCGCCCGCGCAAGTGCGGTCATCTGCTTGCCCGCGCGCGGGATCATCGCCTCCATCGTCAGCGGCAACATGGTCGCGTTCACCTCCGCGTGGGCGATCCGCAGCTCGCGAACGAGCGTCTGGCAGACAACGTGGTGGATCGCGAACAAGGCCGAGTCGAGCGCGTAGGCGCAGAGCACCGAACCGAGCGCCAGGATCGCGGGGTCGCGCTTGGCGCGCTCGGTGTCGAGCGCCTTTGAGAGCAGACCCGCACCGCGCAGCGCCGCCAGCTCGGAGACCGGGTTGGCGAGCGGCGTGTAGAGCGAGTCGGCGCCGTGCGCGAGCGCGTTCATCGCGCTCGCTCGCAGTCGCTCCTCGGCCAAGCTGACCATCGCCGGCGGGTCGGCGAGCACGACCTGGGGCCGCACCAGCCCGTTGGCCGCCTGGTGCTCGGTGGGCAGGCGGTGGATACGGGTCATCTCGGCGCCCGAGAGCGTCGTCGGCAGCGCCGCGACCCGCACCCCCCGGACGGCCGCGATCGCCTTCGCCGCGTCGATCACCCGGCCGCCGCCGAGGGCGACCAGGTCGCGCTCGCCGACGTCTCCGATCAGGCGTGCCGCGACCTCGTTCACGGGGCCGGGCGGGACATGGTGAAAGCAGGCTGAGTCCTCGGCAAGCTCGACCGGCGCCGCCCCCATCGCCCGCTCCGTGGTCAGCAGCTCATAGGAGTCGAAGCCGTGCCCGGTGAGGATGTCTGGCGACTCGGAGATCACCCCGGCGCGGAAGTGGATGGTCCGCTCCCCGTCGCGCCAGGTGAACTCGCTGTCCGTCAAGAGCCCGGAGTGGGACTCGAACCCACAGCCTTCGCTTTACAAGAGCGATGCTCTACCAATTGAGCTATCCGGGCAGTGCTCGGCTCAAATCTACGCGTTGGCACATCCAGCGCCGGTTCGGCGCGGTCAGAGACGGCGGCGACTGTTGGCCGGCATCGGCGACGACGAATGCGCAGTTGGCCCCCTATAGGGAGCAAACTGCGCAGTCGCGGCCTCCTAGACGAGGACCTCGCGGCCCGAGACGTGGGCGGCAACCTTGCGCTTGACGCGCTGAAGCGCGTTGTCGACTGTCTTCGTGTCGCACTCGAGCCGCTCGCCGATCTGCTCGTAGGAGTGGCCGTCGAGATATAGCGAGAGCACCTGGCTCTCGAGCTCCGAGAGCACGCTCGACAGGCAACCGACGAGCGCCTGCAGCTCCTCGCTTGCGATCACTCGCTCAGAGGGCTCGTCGGAGATCGGCCCCGGCAGGATCTCCTCCAGCGTCGTCTCGGCGTCGCCCGACGCCGCCGGCGACTGAGCAAAGGAGATGTACTGGTTCAGCGGGGCATGCTTGTTGCGGCTCGCCGTCTTCACCGCGGTGATGATCTGCCGGGTGATGCAGAGCTCGGCGAAGTTGCGAAAGCTCGACTCGCGGTCCGTGCGGAAGTCCCTGATCGCCTTGTAGAGGCCGACCAGCCCCTCCTGGATCAGGTCGTCCGAGTCCCCGCCGAGCAGGAAGTAGGACGACGCCTTGAGCCGGACGAAGCCCCGGTAGCGCTTGACGATCCGCTCATAGGCGTCGGCGCTACCACGCTTGGCGAGCGCGACGAGGTACGTATCCTCAAGCTCTGGTTGAGAGTCAGGTCGGCGGGCGGTCGAAGCGACGGTTGCCGTCTGTCGGGTGGTTGCGGCCACTGGTCCTCCAAGTTCATGCGGGTTTGGTTGGAACCGGTGGCGCCTGAACCTCCCGTAAAGGCGCCCTCTTCCTGAGAGTGATCGGCGGGTCAAAGCTCGACCTTTAGTTCACCCTTATGTACGGCAGTGTAAGCGCGGCGACATGGTTCTGTCAACCTGCACGAGCTTTTCGCAAGATCCGTTGCATATTGAGGGCGTCGTCCGGGGGGCTTGTTAGAGACCCCCCGCCAACTCTGACCGCGTTCCGCTCAAGCCCTCGCCGAGTCCGAGGCGGGGTTCGTTTTGCAGTGAGAGGAGGCCGGGTGCGAGCGCAGGTCGCAAACCCCGGACTCAACCGTCCCTCGGCGTCGAGTCCGAGGTTGATGTCGCCATAGAGCAACAACTCTCCTTTAAAGCTCGACGCACGATCGAACGGCGAGTTGACGCGCTCGCCGAGGGCCCGATTGGCGCCTTATTCTCGGATAGCGAGAAGAATGCGCCAGCTACGGCCGAGGCCAACCGAAGGCGCCCGCGCCAGGCACGACTCCCTCCCTCACCGACAACCGACCAGGCACCGCACCCCGACTCGGCCCGAGCGGAACGCGCCCAGCCTCGTCGCCCTAGGCCCCCCGCTGCCGAACCGCCTCGAACAGCAACGCTGCCGCGGCGGCGGAGACGTTCAGCGACGACACCCTACCCCGCACCGGAATCGAGACCAGGACATCGCAGGTGTCCGCCACCCGGGAACGCAGGCCCTTGCCCTCGCTGCCGAGCACGAGCACGACCTTGCCGGCGAGATCGGTCTGCGTGTAGGGCGTCTCGGCGCGGGCCTCGGCGCCGTAGATCCAGGCTCCGGCCTGCTTCGCCCGGCCGAGCCACTCGGCGAGGTTGGTCACGCGGGCGACGGCGAGGTGCTCGATCGCGCCCGCGGACGCCTTGCACGCGGCCGCGGTGACGGACGCCGAGCGCCGCGTCGGGATCACGACCCCGCCCGCACCCGCCGCCTCGGCCGAGCGGCAGACGGCGCCCAGGTTGTGAGGGTCCTGGACCTGGTCGAGGGCGACGAGCATGGAGTCGGGCGCCTCGAGCAGGGTCTCGGGATCGGCGTAGGGATACGGATCGACCTCGGCCACGATCCCCTGGTGCTCGGGCGAGCCCGCGAGCCGGGTGAGCTCCGCAGGCTCGAGGTCGACGCTGGTCCAGGTCCGGCGCACCCGGCGGCGACCCCGGTTGGCCTCGGTGACCGCCCGGCGGCCGTAGACGACCTCGGCCCCGGGCTCGATCGCGGGTCGCCCGCCCGACACCGCGATCAGGCCCTCCGGCGCAGCCGGGCGCCCTCAGGCGTGTCGCGCACCTCCCAGCCGAGCGCGGCGAGCTCGTCGCGGATCCGGTCGGCGCGCTCGAAATCGCGCGCTTCCCGCGCCGCCTCGCGCTCACCGAGCAGGCGCTCCGCCTCCGGGTCGGCCTGCTCGCTGGCCGGCTCCAGCAGCGACTCGAGCCCGAGCAGGCCGAGCAGCTCGGCGAGCGCGGCGCGCGCCCCGGGAAGTGGCCGGCGGTTGCCCTCGGCAACGAGCTCGAATAGCGCCGCCCAGGCGCGCGGGGTGTTGAAGTCGTCCGCGAGCGCCTCGAGGAACGCCGCCCGGCGCACGGCCACGAATGGGTCCTCCTCACCGTCGGCGCCTGGTGCCTCCGCGAGGTAGTTGCGGATCCGCTCGAGCCGCGCCGACGACTCCTCCATCGCCCGCTCGGAGAACTCGAGCGGCTGTCGGTAGTGGCCGGAGCTGAGGTAGGCGACGACCGCCTCGGCGCCGTAGCGGTCGAGGGCCTCGGAGAGCTGGAAGATGTTGCCAAGCGACTTCGACATCTTCTCGTCGGCGATTCGGACCATCCCGTTGTGCATCCAGATCCGCGCCAGGGGCACGCCGCGCGCCGCCTCGGTCTGCGCGATCTCGTTCTCGTGGTGGGGAAAGACGAGGTCCGAGCCGCCACCGTGGATGGCGAAGTCGGTGCCGAGCAGCTTCTCGGCCATCGCCGAGCACTCGATGTGCCAACCAGGGCGCCCCTCCCCCCACGGCGAGGGCCAGGCGGTGTCCTCACCCTCCTTGCGCGCCTTCCAGAGCGCGAAGTCCAGCGGGTCCTCCTTGAGCTCGGCGGTCCCCGCCTCCTCGCCCTGGTCCATCTCGGCCGGATCGCGGTTGGAGAGCTTGCCGTAGGCGTCGAAGCTGCGAACCCGAAAGTAGACGTCGCCGCTCGACTCATAGGCGTGGCCCGACTCGACCAGAGCCTCGATCAGGGCGACGATCTCGGCGATCGTCTCGGTCGCCAACGGCTCGGCGTCGGGCCGGCCGATCCCGAGCCGGCCGGTGTCCTCGAAATAGAGCCGCGTCATCTCGGCGGCGTGGTCCGCCGAGGCGACCCCCGCCGCGCGCGCGGCGTCGTAGATCTTGTCGTTGATGTCGGTGACATTGATCACCAGGCGCGGCATCCAGCCCTCGTGGGCGAGGAACCGGCGCAGGAGCGTGAAGATCACGTACGGGCGCGCGTTGCCGACATGGAGGCGCGAGTACACGGTCGGGCCACAGGCATAGATCTCGACCTCGGGCGGGTCGCGCGGGTCGAGCGTCGCCAACTCGCCGCTGAGCGTGTCCCTGATCCTCACCTCTCGCACGATTGCGATGCTATGCGCAAGCGCAGCGACCGTGACCCCGGCGCCGATTCCACCGGCTCACCTGACGCTCCGATTTCCACAAATACACGGTATTTACGGGCTGTTCGGGGGGCGATCCGGGGCCTCGCCCGACCCGATCGCTAACGTGGCGCGCGCATGGGCAGGCCACAAACGCAGGGGCCCACCTCGCTGCAGGAGCAGCGCTCACAGCGTGTGCTGGCGGCGTTTTCGGAGCTGCCGAGCCGCTACATCGGTGCGCCCCCGGATTTCGCCGCCACCTTCCAGATCCGGCTCGGCGACGTCGGGCGGACGTGGGAGGTGTGCGTCCACGGACCCCGCTGCGAGGTCCACCCCTCCCCACCCACGAGCCCGACGTCGTCATCGGCACCGACGCTTCGACCTGGCTCGCGCTCCGCGAGGGCCGGGTCTCGGGGCTCGATGCATTTTCACAGCGCCGGCTGCATGCCCGCGGCGACCTCGATCTCGCGCTCGGCTTCGAGGGCCTCTTCCACCTCCCCGGCGGGCGCGACCCGCTGCTGCGGATCACCGACGTCGAGACGCCACAGGCGCGGATCACGGCCCTGATCGCCGGCGACGGGCGCGAGCAGGTGCTCTGCCTGCACGGACTTGGATCGAACAAGGCCTCGTTCTTCGGGACGGTCGCGGCGCTCGCCGGCGATTGCACCGTTCACGCGCTCGACCTACCCGGATTCGGTTCCTCGGCGAAGCCCGCACGCGCTCCCTACGACGCGCACTGGTTCGCCGACGCGGTCCGCGGCTACCTGGACGCGATGGCGATCGACCGCGCCCACCTAATCGGTAACTCGATGGGCGGGCGAATCGCGCTCGAGGTCGCGTTCGCCGAACCCGAGCGGGTCGCGAGCCTGAGCCTGCTCGCCCCCGCGCTCGCCTTCCGCCGCCGCCAGCTCGTCCCGCTGGTGCGGCTGCTGCGACCTGAGTTGGCGGTGATCCCCCATCCGCTGCGGGCCGCGACCGTCCGCGAGCAGTTCTGGGGCCTCTTCGCCGAGCCCGAGCGGCTCGACCCGGCGGCCGCCGATGTCGCGATCGAAGAGTTCTGCCACGCCTACCGCTCGCGCGCCGCGCGTGTTGCCTTCTTCGCCGCCGCGAGGAACATCTACCTCGACGAAGCCCGCGGCGAGGACGGGTTCTACGCCCGCCTTGCCGAGCTGCGGCCACCGGCGCTGTTCGTCTGGGGCGATCAGGACCGGATCATCCCCGCCGGCTTCGCTCCCCACGTGGCCACGGCGCTGCCCGCCGCGCGCCAGGTGATCCTCGAGGACTGCGGCCACGTGCCCCAGGTCGAGCTCCCCGAGCGCACCAACCGCCTGGTTCGCGAACAGATTGCGGCGTCCTCGCGCGCTCCCACCGCGCACGGCGGGCGTCGCAGCCGGCTTGCTCGCGCGCTAACCCGCCGCGCAGCGGTCTGATCATTTGAGGCTCCGCTCGGCCTCTGCCTAGGCACTAAGATCGCCCCCGATGGCTGATCCTGCGACCCTCGCCGACAAGGCGAAGTCCAACGGCGGTGGCGAAGCCGGCGGAGAGCGCGGTGGCGCGTTCGCCGACCGACTCGCGCCGCTGGGCGCCGCCGGGGGCGCGCTCGCGCGGATCGGCGGTGGGGTCGCCGGGGCGGGTAGGACCGTCGCCGGCCAAGTCCTCGGCGCTGCCGCGAAACGGGCCCAGAAGGCGCTCACCGCCGACCTCGATGACCGCGATCCCGATTACATCCGCGAGAACCTGCCGCTCTCGTGGCTGGCGGCGACGCTCTGGTACCGGGCCGAGGTGCGCAACGTGGGCAACGTGCCCGAGCAGGGCCCGGTGCTGCTGGTCGGCAACCACACCGGCGGCAACATGTCCCCCGAGGTGATCATCCTGCCGCTCGCCTTCACGACCTACTTCGGCGTCGAGCGTCCCTTCTACCAGCTCGCACACAACCTCGTCCTCGCCTCGCCGTTCGGCCCCTACCTGCGGCGCTGGGGCGCGATGGCGGCATCGCACAAGCACGCCGAGGCGGCGCTCGCCTCGGGCGCCGCGGTGCTCGTCTTCCCCGGCGGCGACTGGGAGGTCCATCGACCCTCGTGGGAGGGCAACAAGATCGACTTCGCGGGACGCAAGGGGTTCATCAAGCTCGCGCTCGCCGCCGATGTGCCGATCGTTCCCGTGGTCACGGCCGGCGGCCAGGAGACGGCGCTCTTCCTCAGCCGCGGGGCGTGGCTCTCGAAGCTGACCCGCGCCGACAAGCTCCTGCGCCTGAAGGTGATCCCGATCTCGATCGCGCTGCCCTGGATCGTCAACGTCGGCGACCTGCTCGGCCACATCCCGTTGCCGGCCAAGATCACGATCGAGGTCCTCGCGCCGATCGACCTGCGCGAACAGTTCGGCGAGGAGCCCGACGCCGGCGAGGTCTACGAACACGTCACTCGCGTGATGCAGGAAACGCTCGACGGCCTCGCGGCCGAGCGCAGGTTCCCGGTGATCGGCTGATGCGCCTCAACGAGTCGATCGTGATCTCGGCCCCGCCGAAGCTGATCTGGGACTACATCGTCGATCCCGCGAACGCGCTCCACTACATGTCGGGCGTCACCCGCTGGGAGGTGGTCTCAGAGCAGCGGATCGGCCTCGGTGCCCGCTACCGGATGCTGATCAAGGTCGGCTCGGCCGAGGTCGGCGGACTGATCGAGGTGGTCGAGTTCACCGACGAGCGCGACATGGCCTGGTCGTCGGTGACCGGGGTCGACCAGCGCGGTCGCTGGCGCCTGCGCGAGGTCGCCGAGAGCCGCACCAGGGTCGAGCTCCGGTTCGCCTACGGCGTCGCCGGCGCCGGGATCCCCGGCTATCTCTCGGAGCTCGTCTCCGCGCCGGCTCTCCGCAGCCACCTGCGCCGCTCCCTGCAGCAGCTCAAGCGCCAGGTCGAGCACGAACAGCTGCGCCACGACGCCGCCCGGCGCCGCGCCGAGCGCGAGGCGGCAGCGGCCGCGTAGTTGTCCGGTTTGGGTGCCCCGGGCCGACATTAGGGCGCCGGTCGTGAGACGGATCAACATCACCCACCCGGAGTTCGTCTACGACGACGACGATCCGGCTGGTTTTCGCTGCGGGATGGCGCGGCTCGGCCCTTCACTGGGCGCCAAGCAGTCCGGCACCAGTGTCTACGAGCTCCCGCCCGGCGAGTCGATGGGTCCCTACCACTACGAGTACGCGGAGGAGGAGTGGTTGCTCGTGCTCTCCGGTCGGCCGACGCTGCGCGACCCGGACGGTCTGCACCAGCTTGAGCCCTGGGACCTGGTCCTTTTCCCAAAAGGCCCCGAAGGAGGCCACACCGTTCAGAACGACACCGACGAACCGGCGCGGCTGCTGATGTACTCAGCAGTCGTCTATCCGGCGGCTACGGTGTATCCCGACAGCTACAAGATCGCTGTCTGGACCGGCAACCGTGATGACGACGTGATCGTCCGCCGCTCGAGCAGCATCGACTACTACGACGGCGAAGGGCTAGACGCCTCATAGCCGTTCGCTTTGGGCCAACGTCAGCCCTTCTTGCGGTTGACCGCGGCGAGCAGCTGCTTCTTGCTCATCCCGGAGCGGCCGGAGATGTTGAGCTTTCGCGCCTCGTTGTAGAGCTGCTCGCGAGTGCGCCCACCGGGGCGACCCCGCGCGCTTGCCGCCGCGCCTGCCCGACGAGCTTCTCGAGCGAGTCTTCGACTCGCCGTGGCGCGCCTTTTCCTTGTTCACGGTCCGCGCCGCGATCTCCTCCGCGCGGCGCTCGGAGCGGCCCGCCCGCTTCTCGCTCTTCTTCACGTGCTCGTACTGGCGGGCGCGCTTGCTGCCCTTCTTGACTCCGCGTGGCGGCATGCTGTCTCCTTACCTCGCTCTGCATTTGCCTACCCGCTGCCGGAGTGGGAAACCGCGCTCCCACCGGGATTGAGGGTTAGCCGTTCAGGCAAGCTCGCGCTTGAGGACCTTGCCGGTCGCGTTGCGAGGCAGCGAGTCGAGGAACTCGACCTCGCGCGGGACCTTGTAGCGGGCGAGGTTCTGCTTCACGTGGCCCTTGATCTCGTCCTCGTCGACCGAACCGTGCTCGATCAGGACGACGAACGCCTTCAGCCGCTGGCCGAACTCCTCGTCGTCGACGCCGATCACCGCGACCTCCTTGACCGCCTCGTGTCCGGCGAGCAGGTCCTCGACCTCGCGCGGGAAGACGTTTTCGCCGCCCGAGACGATCATCTCGTCGTCGCGGCCGTCGATGAACAGACGCTGCTCGGGGTCGAAGTGGCCGACGTCGCCCGACGAGAGCAGCCCCTCGTAGGTGTCCTTGCCGCCGCCCCCGGTGTAGCCCTCGAAGGCCATGTCGTTGCCGACGAACACGCGTCCGGTCTCGCCGGTGGGCAGCTCGTTGCGGCCCTCGGAGTCGATGACCTTGACCACCGTGCCGCGCGGCGCCCTGCCGGCGGTGCCCGGAGCGGCACGCAGGTCCTCGGGCGTCGCGATCGTCGCCCAAGCGACCTCGGTCGACCCGTAGAGGTTGTAGAGGTTGTCGCCGAACTGGTCCATCCACTCGGTCGCCAGCGGGCCGGGCAGCGCCGATCCGCTCGCCGCGGTCACGCGGAGGGTCGGCAGGTCGTGACGGGCAAGCGTCTCCTCGGGGAGCTGGAGGATGCGCTGCATCATCACCGGGACCACCACGAGCGCGGCCGCCCGGTTCTCGGCGACGTCCTCCAAGGTCGCCTCGGGATCGAACTTGCGTCGCAGCACGTAGGTCGAGTTCAGCGACAGACCGAGCATGAAATGCGCGAACCCCCAGGAGTGAAAGAGAGGGGCGGCAATCACAGTGGTCTGCTCGGCGTGCAGCGGGATCCGCGAGAACATCGCTGCGAGCGGCGCGAGCGTGTCAGGCTGGCTGCGCTGCGCTCCCTTCGGCGTCCCGGTCGTGCCCGAGGTCAGGATCACGAACCGTGCCGATTCCTCGGGCGGCTCGAGCTCGGAGTCGTCGCTCGCCGCGATCAGCTCGTCGATCGAGGTGTCGCCGCTCGAGCCGTTCTCGCGCCAGGCGACGACGCTGTCCAGGCCCTCGCTCGCCTCGTCGAGCAGCTCGGCGAACTCCTCGTCATAGACCAGCAAGGACGGCTGCTCGCGCTCGACGACGCCGGCAAGCTGGGGCCCCGAGAAGGCGGTGTTCAAGTAGAGGCCGTGGGCGCCCAGCTTCGAGACCGCGAGCGTGGCGTCGATGAAGCGGCGATGGTTGCGGGCCATGATCGCCACCCCGTCGCCCTCGCCGACCCCGCGCGCGGCGAGCGCGCGGGCGAGTGCGTTCGAGCGGCGGTGCATCTCGGCGAACGTCACCGGTCCGTCCTCGTCGATCAGCATCGTGGCGTCGGGATTGGTGATCGCGGCGCCGGCGATCCCGGCGGCTGGCGAAGCTCCCCAGCGGTGCAGCTCGCGGGCGACGCGGACGAGCTTGTCGGGGCGGATCGGCCGGATCACCCCGGCTCCGGCGAGAGCGCCGAGGTTGAACGGAATGTCCGGCAGCGACCCGAGCGAGCCGAGCTTGATCCGGCGGGCAAGCGAGACCGGACCGATTTGTCGCAGATCCATCGGCCGTAACTCTAGGGTGCGGCGCCAGGTCGAGGCGTCGGTGCGGCGCTAGGTCGAGGCGTCGATCAGGGCGGTCGCGATGCAGGCGATTCCCTCGCCGCGGCCGATCCATCCCATGCCCTCGTTCGAGCTCGCCTTGACGCTCACCGGAGCTCCGAGCGCGGCCGAGAGGTTGCGCTCCATCTGCGCGCGGTGCGAGCCGAGCTGCGGCCGCTCGCAGATCACCGTCGCGTCAACGTTCGCAACCGGTCCCGGAAGCAGCCCGAGCACCGTGCGCAGGAGGTCGAGCGAGTCGGCGTCGCGCCAGGTCTCGTCGTCGGGCGGAAAATGGGTCCCGAGGTCGCCGAGCCCGGCGGCTCCCAGCAGCGCGTCGATCACTGCGTGGGTGACGACGTCGGCATCGGAGTGGCCTTCGAGCCCCTGTTCGTGCTCGATCTCGACCCCGCCGAGCACGAGCCGGCGGCCCGCGGCGAAGCGGTGGCTGTCATAGCCGATCCCGACCCTCACCCGAGCGGCTCCATCCGGCGGGCCCGGTCCTCGAACACCGCGATCTCCTCGACTCCCCAGCCGCGCATCGTCTCGACCGCGCGATCGTAGTCGCGGCCGACGTCGCTCGGGCACGTGGGCATCGGAGGAGAGCGCAAACACCGCTCCGGCGTCGATGCACATCACGCGCGAACCCGTCCGACGGGTAGAGCTCGCCGACGGGCTTGCGCCAACCTGCGGTCGAGACCTCAACGGCGATGCCGACATCGGCGATCGCCTCGACCACCGGCTCGTAGTAGAAGCGGAGATCGCGCTCGGGGCCGGGCCGCCTGTCGCCCCAGACCTTCACCAGGTCGGGATGAGCGAGGATGTCGTAGAGGCCGGTTCGGACAGCCGCCTCGAGGGTCTCGAAGTACATCCGCCAGACACGGTCGGGATCGCCGTCCTCGTCCCAGACGTCGTAGACGTCGCCAGTCGACTGCCCGGTCGCGGACGAAGTGGACCGAGCCGACGACGTAGTCGAACTCATGGGCCTCGAGCGACCCCGGCGATCCGATCCTCGCGACCGACCAGGAAGTCCATCTCGATCCCGAGCCGCAGCGGGGTAGAGCGCACGAACGCGCAGTAGTCACCGAGGTCGTCGCGGGCGTTGTCGCGCCACGACGGGTGGTCCCAGATCCCGAGCGCATCGGTGAACCGGTCGATGTGCTCGGAGACGCCGAGCTCCTCGATCCCCGCCTCCCCCGCGGCCGCGAGATAGCGATCCACGTTCGCCTCGGTGAAGTACTCGGCCGGCGAGGCGTCGGCTTCGTCCGGGACGCAGGTGAAGGTGATAGTCCGTAAGCACCGCCGGTACGCTAGCCGTCGATGGTCCACCTGCGGATCGTGGTCCCGAGCTATCAGTCCGAGCACGTCCTCGACCTGCTCCAGAACACGCCGTCGGCCTGCAACCTGGTCTTCCTCGAGCGCGCCGCGCGCAAGCCGGAGGGCGACGTGGTCCTCGTCGACGTCGCTCGCGAGGACGTAAGCGTGATCGTCTCCGACCTGCGCGAGCTCCAGGTCGACACCGAGGGCTCGATCTCGATCGAGCACATCGACTCGGCGATCTCCTCGGCGGCAGCCGCGGCTGAGAAGGCCGCCGATGGGCAGCCCGGGGACGCCGTGGTCTGGGAGGAGGTCGAGTCGCGCACCTCGGAGAACATCGAGCTCTCGGCGATCTTCCTCGCCTTCATGGCGCTCGCCTGCCTGATCGCGTCGGTGGGCATCCTGCTCGACTCGCCGATCCTGATCGTCGGCGCGATGATCGTCGGGCCGGAGTTCGGCCCCCTGGCGGGGTTCTGCGTCGCGGTCGTCCAGCGCCGGCGTGACCTGGCGCGCCGCTCGCTGAGAGCGCTCGCCGTCGGCTTCCCGGTCGGGATCACGGCCGCGTTCGTGTTCGCGCTCGTGATCCGGGCGACCGACCTCACGCCCGAGAACTTCACCACGCACGTGCACCCGCTGACCGACTTCATCTCACACCCCGACGCGTTCTCGCCGATCGTCGCCGCATTCGCGGGGATCGCCGGGATGCTCTCGCTGACATCGGCGAAGTCCGGCGCCCTGATCGGCGTCCTGGTTTCGGTGACGACGATCCCGGCGGCGGCGAACATCGGCGTCGCAGCCGCCTTCGCCGACTGGTCCGAATGGCGCGGCGCAATGCTCCAGCTCGCCCTCAACCTCGTCGCGATCGTGCTCGCCGGCATCCTCACCCTTTGGATCCAGCGAACGCTCTACATCCGCCGCCGCAGCGCCCACCTGCACGACAGTGCCCGCGAAGCCGCCGGCCTGCCCCTGGGCCGTAGGCGCCCCGTCGGCAGCTCCGCCTACAGCAGCCCTTCCGCCGAGACGGAGCCGCCTGCGCAATGAGCCGCACCGCCTCCGACCTCGGCCTGCTCGCGCTAGCCTTCGCCGGCGCCACCGCGCTCGCCGAGCTGCTCGGCGCCGCGAACATGGGCACCGCGCTCACCTTCGGCGAGCTGACCTTCGCCGCGACGCTGCTCTGGGTCCTGCTCCGCCGCTAGTACGGCGGCCAACGTCGCGCAGTACCCCCTCCAGCGGGCACTCCGGGACGTTCGGCGCGGTGCTAGGTGCGCTCGGCGAGCAGCAGCTCGGCGAGGCGCAGGTCGGCCGCCGTGGTCACCTTGAGGTTCGCCGCCGGTGCGGGCTCGACCAGGACCGTGCCGCCGGCGAGCTCGACGAGGATCGCGTCGTCGGTGGCGGTGGCCAGGCGATCGGAGCCCGTGTCGTGGGCGCGGCGCAGCGCATCGGCGCGAAACACCTGCGGGGTCTGGGCCGCCCAGAGTTGTTTGCGATCCTCGGTCGCGACGATGACGCGGCCGTCGACGCGCTTCACCGTGTCGGCGAGCGGCGCGGCCGCAATCACGCCCTCGGCGCCGGGCTCGTCGGCGAGCCTGGCGATCAGTCTCCCGACGAGCTCAGCGGTGACCAGCGGTCGAGCCGCATCGTGGACGGCGACCAGGTCGGCCCGTGCGGGCACCTCCGCCAGCGCGAGGCCGACCGAGGCTGCGCGCGATTCGCCGCCGCTGACGACGATCGGGTGGATCGCACTCGGGTCACCCGGCAACCCGGCGCCTTTACCGGCGATCTGCTCGACGGCCTGCTCGTGGCCAGGCGGCGCGGCGATGACGACGGCCGTGACCGTTGCCGAGGCCCGAAACGCGTCCAGGGACCAGGCGATCAGCGGCCGCCCTGCGAGCTCGACCAGCGACTTCGGGCCGCCGGCTCCGAGCCTCTCTCCGGAGCCGGCGGCCGCGATCAACGCGACTGCTGAATGTGGCGGGCCGCTGGCGGCCATGACCGGTCCTCAGGCCGGTGCCGTGGCGCCGAAACGCTCCTCCAGCAGCTCGTCGATGTAGTCCTCGGCGCCCTCCTCGTCCTTGTCGAGCGCGTACATGAACTCGGATGCGAGGATCTTCTTCGCCCGGGTGTACATCTGCTTCTCGCCTGTGGAGAGGCCCTTCTCCCACTCGCGGATCGCGAGGTTGCGGACGACCTCGGCGAGCTCGTACACGTCGCCGGTCTTGATCTTCTCGCGGTTGTACTTGAAGCGACGGTTCCAGTTCTTCGGCATCTCCGATACCTCGCCGGTGAGCACGTCGATCACGCGCCGCACCTGCTCTTCGTCGATCACCCGACGCAACCCCGCACGGTGCGCGTTGTCGCAGGGCACCATCACCGTCATGTCGTTGTGCAGGATCTTGATCGTCAGGTATTCCCGTGCTTCGCCCATCATGTCGCGCGTTTCCTTCTTCAGCACGACCCCGGCACCGTGGTGCGGGTAGACGACGTTGTCGTCGACCTCGAACTCGCACGCCACGGGGCCGAGCTCGATGTCTTCGACTGCGGGTTCCTCCACTGCTAGATCTGCGATGTCTGCCTCCTCGAGTGACGACGGCCGCGTCGTGCGGCCGTCTGATTCATCCGTACCGGTCGACAACGTCGACCTCCTGAAGCCTGCGAATGCCCTCCCGGATCTCCTTCGTGCGGGCCTCCCCCACTCCCTCGACCGCCTCCAGATCGGCGTCCGATGCCGCGAGCAGCGACTCGAGGTCGCCGAAATGGTTGACGACCTTCTGCGCCACCAGGCGCGGCAGGCGGGGAACGGCGGAGAGCGCGCGATAGCCGCGCGGGGTGACGGCGAAGTCGAGGGTGTTGGTCTTGCGGTCGTAGCCGAGCAGCTCGGCGAGGCTGCCGAAGTCGAGCAGCTCGGTGTGGCCGAGCCCGGCGAGCTCGGCGAGCGCGCGCTCGATCTCGGGCTCGGAGTCGACCGTGATGTAGTCGCGCATGAGCGCGGCGCGGTCCGCCATCACTCCGACCACGGTCTCCTCGAGCTGCATCTCGATCAGCCGACCCTCGGAGCCGAGCTCGATGATGTAGCGCTCGACCTCGGCCCCCATCCTGGTCACCAGCTCCGCGCGCTGAAGCGCGGAGAGCACGTCGTAGAGGACGACGCCTCCCGCGAACTCGAGTGCGGTCAGGCGCCCGGAGACCTGGTCGAGCCGGTCGCGGTACTTCTCCAATGTCGCCAGCCCCTGGTTGGCCTTCGAGAGCACGGTGGGGATGTCCTGGAGGATGTACTTCATCCCCTCGACGTAGAGCGAGACGACGTCACGGCGCTGCGAGATCGCGATCACGAGCGCCTTGGTCTGCTTCGAGACCCGCTCGGCGGTGCGGTGGCGGGTCCCGGTCTCCATCGAGAGGATCGTCGGATCGGGCATCAGCTGCACGTTCGCCCACGAGATCTCGTCCGCGTCCGGCGGGAGCACGATCGCCCCGTCCATCTTCGCGACCTGGTAGAGCAGCGCCGGGGTGTAGTCGACCTCGAGCTTGATCCCGCCCGAGAACAGGAACGAGACTTCGTCGGCCTCGGCGATCAGGATCAGCCCGCCGGTGCGCGCGTGGACGATGTTGTCGATCCCCTCGCGCAACGAGGTGCCGGGGGCGACCATGTCGAGCGCCCGCAGGAGCCGGGGATCCTGGCGCGCCTCAAGCTCGTTCAACTCGTCCCCGGGGTGCGGCACTTGTCCATGATGGCAAAACGCCTGCTGGCTGGGCATCCAGCCCAATTCCGTGTGGAGGGATCGGAAATGGCTTTGTCAAGCGGGTTCAGATCTTGCGTTTCAGGCGACCGCCCGGATCCGTTGCGCGGCGGCGGCGGCGAGCGCGGCCCGCAGGCTCTCGGCGCCGGTGAGGCCGTCGATGCGCTCGCCCGTCCCCGGGGCGAGCACCGGCCCGAGCCCGAACTTGAGCGCCTCGGCGACTCGGCGCTCGGCATGGCCGACCGGCCGCAGCTCACCCGTCAGCCCGACCTCGCCGAAGCAGGCCAGCGGGCGGCCGCCGGCGTCGGCGAGCGGCTCACCGCGATGGGCCGAGGCGAGTGCCAGGGCGACGGCGAGGTCCGCCCCGGGCTCGTCGATGCGGACCCCGCCGGCGACGTTGACGAACACGTCGGCGCCCGCCAGCGACGGGCCGCCGTGACGGGCGAGGACCGCGAGCACCATCGCCAGCCGGTTGCGGTCGATCCCGTTGGCCACCCGGCGCGGCGGCACGATCTCGGTCGGAGCGACCAGCGCCTGGACCTCGACCAGCAGCGGGCGAGTGCCCTCCATCGAGCAGAGGACGACCGAGCCGGGCGCGGCGCTCGCCTCGCCGACGAACCGCGCCGAGGGATCGACGACCTCGACCAGGCCGCCGGAGCGCATCTCGAACACCCCGACCTCGCTGGTCGCGCCGAAGCGGTTCTTGAGCGCCCGCAGGGTGCGGAAGCTGCGCTCGCGCTCGCCCTCGAAGAAGAGCACGCAGTCGACCAGGTGCTCGAGCACGCGCGGCCCGGCAACCGCGCCCTCCTTGGTCACGTGGCCGACCAGGATCACGGCGCAGCCGAGCCGCTTGGCGACGCCCATGACCGCGTTCGCCGCCTCGCGCACCTGACCGACCGAGCCCGGGGCGCCGCTCATGCCCTCGGCGTGCAGCGTCTGCACCGAGTCGATCACGCAGGCGTCGGGGCGCTCGGCCTCGAGCGTCGCCAGGACCGCCTCGAGCGAGGTCTCGGCGAGCGCCGGCACCGCCAGCGCCGCCTCGCCGAGCCGCTCGGCGCGCAGCCGTACCTGGGCGGCCGACTCCTCGCCCGAGACGTAGAGCACGCTGTGGCCGGCGGCGCCGAGGTTGCCGAGCGCCATCCCCGTGAGCGTCGACTTGCCGATCCCGGGCGAGCCGCCGAGCAGCACCAGCGAGCCGGGAACGAGGCCGCCGCCGAGCACCCGGTCGAGCTCGGCGACGCCGGTCGCGAAGCCGCGCGACCTCGGGGGCCGAGACGTCGCGCAGCGCGACCGGCTTGCCGGCCGGAGCACTCCGTGCCCGGCCCGAGCCGCCCCCCTTCGTGGGCGTGGCCTTCGGCGCCTCGACCAGCGTGTTCCACTCCCCGCAACCGCCACAGCGCCCCGACCAGGCAAGCGACTCGTGTCCGCACGACTGGCAGAAGTAGGAGCTTGCAGAACGCGCCACGGGAGCCAGCCTACGCACGGCCTCCGACGAATCAAGGCGGGCGAGTGTCGAGTTCGTGCCACGGCGCTCACGCGCCCGTGAACTGGACGCTCACCGCGGGCGGCTGAGGACGCGCCGCCACGTCTGCGACGACCGGACGCCTCAGACCGGCTTGCAGTGCTCGAAGTCGAAGTTGCGCACCGGCCGCTGCGCCCGCTGCTCGAGTTTCGCGGCCTGGGCGCTGACCGCTCCGATCGGTCGAAACGATGCTGGCGCAGCGCCTGGGCCGCGCGCACCCCGGTCGCCGTCGCCTGGCGCTCGCGCCGCAGCCACTTGGCGATTCGCAAGCGGTCGCCGGGGCCCGGGCGCGGCAGTCGCGCTACGCGGCGATAGCCCGTGCGCAGCTCGTGGTAGGCGCGCACGAACTCCCGGCCCGCCGCCTGGATCCTCGGATGCTTTTTGGTCAGCAGCCTGACCCCGTTCGCGATCCGGCGCTTGGCGTCGTTTCGCTGCGGCGGGCAGATGTTGTCGGCGCGCTTGACGAACTCCGCGCGGCCGATCGCGCCCGCGTCCACGACGCTCACAGTGAACGCCGATCCGAGCACCAGGGCCGCGCAGGCAAGGCAGGCCCGTCTCCTGCGTGGTCCGGGGCGGTTCGAGTGAGTCCCGATCGGCTCCCTCGACCGGTCAAGCCCCAAGAGCCGCGCAGCGCGGCCACCAGAGCGACCATCGCCACCGTCAGGGCCGGCGATGGCCGTCGAGCCACGGGCCTACTCCTGGGTCGTGGAGTCCGGCTCGGAAGCCGGCTCGTCCGCATCCGGCTCCTCGTCGCCCGCGGACTTCTTCGCCCCGACCGCGACCGGCTCCTTGTCCTCGTCCTTCTTCTTTGCCGGGCGCTTGCGCGGCTTGACCATCTTCAGGCTCAGCGGGCGATCCTCCTCGTCGCCGGACTCGTCGCGGTCGACGAGCACGGTCGTGCCCGAGACGATCGAGTCGGGGCCCTGGCGCAGGACCTCGTCGGCGAGCGGGTCCTCGATGTAGCGCTGGATCGCGCGGCGCAGCGGGCGCGCGCCCATCGTCGGGTCCCAGCCCTTGTCGACGAGCAGCTCCTTGGCCCGTCGGTGAGCTCGAGCTGGAGCTCGTGCTCGGAGACCTGGGCGCGAACGCGGGTGATCAGCAGGTCGACGATCTCCTTGATCTCCTCGCGGCTGAGCTTGTGGAAGACGATCACCTCGTCGATCCGGTTCAGGAACTCCGGGCGGAAGACCTTCTTCAGCTCGCCCATGATCCGGTCCTTCATGTCGTCGTAGGAGGCGCCGGTCTCGTCGTCGGAGCTGCCGAAGCCGAAGGAGACGTTGCGGGCGATGTCCTTGGCGCCGATGTTCGAGGTCATGATCACGATCGTGTTGCGGAAGTCGACCGTGCGGCCCTGGGCGTCGGTGAGCCGGCCGTCCTCGAGGATCTGGAGCAGGATGTTGAAGACGTCGGGGTGCGCCTTCTCGATCTCGTCGAGCAGCAGCACGGAGTAGGGCTTGCGGCGCACGGCCTCGGTCAGCTGGCCGCCCTCGTCGTAGCCGACGTAGCCGGGCGGCGAGCCGACCAGCCGCGAGACTGCGTGCTTCTCCATGTACTCGGACATGTCGATGCGGACCATCGCGTCCTCGTCGCCGAACAGGAACTCGGCGAGCGTCCGCGCGAGCTCGGTCTTGCCGACGCCCGACGGGCCGAGGAAGATGAACGAGCCGGCGGGGCGCTTGGGGTCCTTGATCCCGGCGCGCGAGCGGCGGATCGCCTTCGAGACCGCCTCGATCGCGATCTGCTGGCCGATCACCCGCTTGTGCAGCTCCTCCTCCATGCGGACAGCTTCTTGGTCTCGGCCTCGGTCAGCTTGAAGACCGGGATCCCGGTCCACATCGAGACGATGTCGGCGATCTCCTCCTCGCCGACGGCGGGGCGCTCGCCGGCATCGCCCGAGTCCCACTGGTCCTCGAGCTCGCGCTTCTTGTTGGTCAGCTGGCGCTCCTTGTCGCGCAGGTTCGCCGCCTTCTCGAACTCCTGCGCCTCGATCGCGGCCTCCTTCGCGCGCCGCGTCTCCTCGATCTCCTCCTCGAGATCGCGGTAGACCGGCGGCTGCGACATCGACTTGATCCGCATCCGCGAGGCGGCCTCGTCGATCAGGTCGATCGCCTTGTCGGGGAGGAAGCGGTCGGAGATGTAGCGGTCGGCGAGCTCGGCGGCCGCGGAAAGCGCGTCGTCGGTGATCTGGACCTTGTGGTGGTCCTCGTAGCGCTCGCGCAGGCCCTCGAGGATCTTCACCGTGTCGGGGATCGAGGGCTCGTCGACCTTGATCTGCTGGAAGCGGCGCTCGAGCGCCGAGTCGCGCTCGAGGTACTTGCGGTACTCGTCGAGCGTCGTCGCGCCGATCGTCTGCAGCTCGCCGCGCGCCAGCGCGGGCTTCAGGATCGAGGCGGCGTCGATCGCGCCCTCGGCGGCGCCGGCGCCGACGAGGTTGTGGAGCTCGTCGATGAAGAGCACGATGTCGCCGCGCTGGGTGATCTCCTTCATCACCTTCTTCAGCCGCTCCTCGAACTCGCCGCGGTACTTCGAGCCGGCGACGAGCGCCGCGAGGTCGAGCGTGTAGATCTGCTTGTTCTTGAGCAGCTCGGGCACCTCGCCGCGGGTGATCCGCGAGGCGAGGCCCTCGACGATCGCCGTCTTGCCGACGCCGGGCTCGCCGAGCAGCACCGGGTTGTTCTTCTGGCGGCGGGAGAGGATCTGCATGATCCGCTCGACCTCGGTCTCGCGCCCGATCACCGGGTCGAGCTTGCCCTCGGCGGCGAGCTTGGTCAGGTTGCGGCCGAACTGGTCGAGCAGCTTCGAGGACTTCTTGCCCTCGGTCGATCCGCCGCCCGAGCCCTGACGGCGGCCGCCGGGGCCGGAGAGCATGCGGATGACCTCGTTGCGGATCTTCTCTGAGTCGGCGTCGAAGTCGAGCAGGATGCGCGCCGCCACGCCCTCGTTCTCACGCACGAGCCCGAGCAGGATGTGCTCGGTGCCGATGTAGTTGTGGCCGAGCGAGAGCGCCTCGCGAAGCGCCAGCTCGAGCACCTTCTTGGCGCGGGGGGTGAACGGGATCTGGCCCGAGGTCACCTCCTCGCCGGAGCCGACGATGCGGACGACCTGGGCGCGCACGCGCTCGACGGTGATGTCGAGCGACTCGAGCACGCGCGCGGCGAGGCCCTCCTCCTCGCGCAGCAGCCCGAGCAGGATGTGCTCGGTGCCGATGTAGTTGTGCTTGAGGGTCCGGGCCTCCTCCTGCGCGAGGACGACGACCTGGCGGGCCCGTTCTGTGAATCGCTCGAACAACTCTTCTGCCTTGCTTGCTGTGTCCTAAGTTCTAGACGCGCCGGGGGACGCGACAGCGCCGGAAGCTCTAACCACTTATTCGGCTGCGACCTGCAGTCGGATTAGAACCTCCGGTTGTCGATTACGGGGAGAGGCCAGTATATCGGGGGCCATTCACGGCTCCGGCGGCCTCGGAGGCACAAACCTATGCCTGCGCGCAAGTTGCGGCATTCCCGCGGCGAATAGGCACTCCGACGCGAATCGGTCAGCAGCGGGCGAGGACGGCGCGGCAGCTCGGCGGCGGCGCTGCGGCCTCGGTGCCCGTGGCGCCGAGCGCGGTGAGCCCCGCCCGCGCACGGCGCCGAGCTGCGTTCTCGGCCGTGGCGGTGGCGGTGTTGACGATCTCGCCGGACGCCGAGGTGATACTTCCGCGGGCGCGCGCGCGCAGCCTGAAGGTCTTGGCCTCGCCCTTGGCGAGGGAACGCACGGTCCAGCACGCCCGCCCACCGCTGTCGGCGACCGCCGCGCGCTTGGCCCGCTTCACCCGCAGCACCTCGGGCAGCCGATCGCAGACCTCGACACCGACGGCCGTCTCGGGTCCGCGAGATTCGACGGTGAGCGAGAAGGGGACTGTCTCGCCCGCGGCGACCTCGTCTCGCTCCGCGCTCTTGGACAGCCGCAGCTTGGCCGGGCCGGGCGACACCGACAGACCGGCAGTCTCCTGATTGTTCGACAGATTGGGGTCGGGAGTGAGCGAGCTCACCTCGGCCAGGTTCTGCAGCACGCCGGTGACACCGGGCCGCACCCGGGCGGTGAGCGTCACCGCGCCGCCCGGGGGAATGTCTCCGAACTCGCAGGTGATCGGGCGCCGAGTGGTGCAGGTCCCCTGGCCCGGCTCGATGCCGAGCACCTCCGCCACCTGGTTGGGATGGTTGCGTCGCGGGATGTCCCGACCGGTGACCGCGGCGGCGGTGGCAGGTCCCTCGTTTTCGACTCGGACGGTGTAGGTGACCACATCACCGACCCGAGCGTCGGCCGGAGCGACGTCCTTGCGGAGCACCAGATCGGCGGTTTCGGGCGGGTCGGGCGGGTCGGGCGGAATCGGCGGCAGCGTTCCGAATTGGTTGACGACGGCACTCGTCTTCGTGCCCCTGGCGTTGAAGGTCAGGGTGTCAGGGGTGACACTGACGTTGGCGCCGAGCCCGTCCAGCTCGGAGATCGTGTAGACGTAGCCGCCCGGCGTTTGACCGATCGGCGCCGACCGCGTCGCGATCGTGCCCGGCACGGTGAAGCTCTGCGAACCGCCTCCGGTCAGCGTCGCGGTGGCGTCGAAGCCGGAGTCGCCGGCGACGTGGACCCGGTAGCTGGCCCCGGGCGGCTCGAGGTCCCCCAGGACTTCCTTGGTCACGGTCAGGGTGCCCCTGCAGGCACGGGCGTTGGTGATGCGGACGTGGGGGACATCGCGGATAAAGACGATGATCACGTGGAGGCGCTCGGCATTCTGGACGCCGAAGAAGGTGTCGGTACCGGCGGGCGCGGTCCCGCTCCCCGACTGCCCCGATTGCGTGTCAATCCAGGAGAAGTGCTGGTCGGCCGCGCTTCGGTTTCGCAGCCGCATCAGATAGAGCGACGGATCGGGCACGTAGTCGCCACAGATCGCGGTCAGGCGGTAGTCAGGCGCGCGCGCCGTCGCCGTTGTCCCGCCGAGCACGCCGACCGCGAGCACCACCGGCAGGATCGCAACCGCCGCCCCCACTCTCGCACGCATGCCCGCGGGCCACTGCATTAGCCGCAGGGTATCAACGTGCTCGGCAGGCTCAGCGCCTGCCGACACGAACCGCGGTCGCCTCGATCTGTCGCTGTCCGTACGAGCCGCGATAGACCGGGCCGGCGGCGCTCAGCAGGTCGCCGGGCTGCGGCAGCGGGTCGGGCCGCAGCTCGCGAGCGACATCGATCGCCGAGATCCCGGGCGCGGTGATGCTCTCGTCACTGAGCAGTACGAAGTGCGCGTCGCCGTCGCCGTCGGGGTCGACAGCCTCGACGTAGAAGATCGCACCGGTCGCGGCGGCGCAGTTCGAGGACCCGGGCGGGCAGCGCACCGGCTCGATCCGCGGCGGCCGCTGAGGCGCGGATTGCTCGCCCTCGGCCGCTGACGGGGCCGTCGGCTCGGGATCCGCGCTCCCGCCACCACCGCAGCCGACGAGCATCAACCCGGCGATGACGCAGCTCAGGTAGCGGACCGCAACCAAGGGAACGAAGTGTCGTACATGCCGACACACCGTTCCGCTCGTCGCCGCGAAGGGCCTACGACCGCATCGCCGGGAAGAGCACCACCTCGCGCAGGCTCTTCGCCCCGGTGAACAGCATCACCAGCCGGTCGATCCCGAGCCCGACCCCGCCGGTCGGGGGCATTCCGTACTCGAGCGCCTGCACGTAGTCCTCGTCGAAGGGCTGCGCCTCGGCATCGCCGCGGCGCAGCTCCTCGGCCTGGAGCTCAAAGCGGCGGCGCTGCTCGTCGGGGTCGTTGAGCTCGGTGAACGCGTTCGCGATCTCGAACCCGCCGACGTAGGCCTCCCAGCGTTCGACCAGACCATCGACCGAGCGGTGTCGCTTCGCGAACGGGGACATCTCCACGGGATAGTCGAAGACGAAGGTCGGCTGGGTCAGGTTCGGCTCGACCTCCTTCGAGAGCAGGTCGTCGACGAGCTTGCCCCAGCCGTGCTCGGGCTTCGGCTCGATCCCGAGGGCGTCGGCGAGGGCCTCGCGAGTGGGGTGCTCGAGCACGTCGATGCCGGTGCGTTCCTTGATCGCATCGCGCAGGGTCACCCGGCGCCAGGGCGGCGAGAGCTCGATCTCGACTCCGCCGCGGGTGACGGTGGTCGTCCCGATCACCTTCGCGGCGACCCCCGAAACGAGCGCCTCGAGCCGGGCGGCGGCGTCCTCGTAGTCGGCGTAGGCCTCGTACCACTCGAGCATCGTGAACTCGGGGTTGTGCTTGAAGGAGATGCCCTCGTTTCGGAAGTCCTTGCCGAGCTCATAGACGCGCTCGATCCCGCCGACGATCAACCGCTTCAGGTAGAGCTCGGTCGCGATCCGCAGATAGAGGTCGCGGTCGAGAGCGTTGTGGTGGGTCGTGAACGGCTGCGCGAGCGCACCGCCATAGAGCGGTTGCAGCACCGGCGTCTCGACCTCGACGAAGCCCTCGGAGTCGAGGTAGGAGCGCGTGGCGGCGATCGTCGCCGCGCGACCGCGCAGCAGCTCGCGCGCCTCCGGGTTGGCGATCAGGTCGAGCTCGCGATGGCGATAGCGGAGCTCGGTGTCCTCTAGCCCGTGGAACTTGTCGGGCGGGGGGCGCAAGCTCTTTGCGAGCAGCGTCCACTCGGTCACCCGCAGCGAGAGCTCGCCGCGCCGGGTCTTGAACGCGATCCCGTCGACGCCGACGATGTCGCCGAGGTCGAGCGAGGTGAGCAGCTCGTGCGAGTCGGCGCCGAGCACGTCGGCGCGCGAATGGAGCTGGATCCTCCCGCCGGCGTCGACGACGTCAATGAAGGCGGCCTTCCCGTGCCCCCGCCGAGCCGCGATCCTGCCGGCGACGCGATAGGAGTCCTCGGTCTCGTCGCCGTCGGAGAGTCGGTCGTGGGCGGCGTGAACCGCTGCGATCTCGACCCGGCCCTCGAACTCGGGCGGGAACGGGTCGATCCCCGCCTCACGCAGGCGCTCGAGCTTCTCCCGCCGCTCGGCGAGAACGTGAGGCTCGGAACGCTCCTCGGCACCGTCGGGCGGCTCGGCCATCGCGAGCGAGCCTAGATGGTCGATTCCGGATCCGCGTGTGCGCGGGGGCGGCGCGGGCCGAGCTGGGCGGTGCACGCGGCCGAAGCGGGTAGCAGCGCTACCCGCGAGGTCGTGGGTGCCGATCCAGCGACGGTCCGCGCCGTCATCCGCGTGCGCGGGGATTCGGCATCGGCCATCTAGATCACGCGGAGGCCGCTACGCCGCCTCGATCTTCGTGATCTTGAGCTTCTTCTTTGGTCCGCGGGGCACGTCGACGGTGACCACCTCGCCGCGCTTGTGGCCCATCAGCGCCTTGCCGATCGGTGACTCGTGGGAAAGCTTCTCCTCGGCGGGGTCGGCCTCGGTCGGGCCGACGATGTGGAACTTGCGCGACTCGCCGGACTTCTGGTCCTTGACGTGGACGCGCACTCCTACGCCGACGGACTCGGTGTCGATCGCCCGCTTGTCGACCACGCTGGCGCGCCGCAGCCGCTCTTCGAGCTGCGCGATCCGCGACTCCAGCAGCGCCTGCTCGTTCTTGGCGTCGTCGTACTCGGAGTTCTCGGCGATGTCGCCGAACTCGCGCGCCTCCTTGATCCGCTCGGCGACCTCGCGCCGCTTGACGGTCGAGAGCTCCTCGATCTCCGTCTTCAGCTTCTTCAGCCCTTCTGGGGTGATCAGCGCTTCGCGAGCCACTGCCGTTCCTCTTCCTCGCCTCTTGGTTCTACTGCGTGGAAACGCCCGAAACGCGCCGCTTGCGTGCGTAGGCGGGCTCGGGCAGCGGGCGATTATAGCGAGGCGACGGCGCCGGCTTCGCGAAGCAGATCCCGCACCTGATCGATGCTCTCGGTGCGCTGAAAACGGTCCGCCGCCGCGCCCTCGAAGCCGAGCCTCTCGACGTATGCGGGATAGAACTTGCGCAGGTTGCGCGCCGCCCGCTCGGGCCCCCAATGCTCGACCGCGCGCTCGAGCACCCAGCGCAGCTCCGCCTCGATCTCGTCGCGCCCGGGCTCGGCCTCACGGCGCCCGGTGAGCTCGCTGAAGATCCACGGGTTGCCGAGCGAGCCGCGCGCGATCATCACCGCGTCGGCGCCCGACTCCTCGAAGGCACGGCGGGCCCCGGCGGCGGTGCGCGTCCCGCCGGAGACGATCACCGGGACGTCGAGGTCGCCGACGAGCTCGCGGACGAGGCCGTAGTCGGGCTCGCCGCCGTGGTGCAGGCTCGCCGGCCGCGGATGGAGGGTGATCGCCGCGACGCCCGCCTCGGCGACCAGCCGCCGCGCCAGGTCGACTCCCGAGCGGTCGCCCGGATCGAGCCCTGAGCGCAGCTTCACGGTCACCGGCAGGCTCGAGCCCTCGATCGCCGCCCTGGCGACCGCGAGCGCGCGATCCGGATCACGCACCAGGGCGGCGCCCGCCCCGGTCTTGACCACCTTCGGGACCGGGCAGCCCATGTTGAGGTCGAGCATCTCCGGGCCGGCGCCGGCGGCGATCTCCGCCGCGACCCGCATCACCTCCGGGTCATATCCGAAGAGCTGGATCGAGACCACGCCCTCGTCGGGGTGGATTCGGAGCATCTCGGTGAGCGTGCGCCGGTTGCGGTGCGCGAGCGCGAAACTCGAGACCATCTCCGAGAATGCCATCCCGGCGCCATATCGCCGGGCCTGAAGGCGCACGAACCAGTTGCCGATCCCGGCGAGCGGCGCGAGCAGGACGCGGTTCGGAAGCGTGATGCCCGCGATCGTCAGCGGCTCAGTGAGCGCCGGCCGGGTCACTGGTTGCGCTCCCAGATCAGCCGCAGGCCGGTGAGCGTGAGCTTGTCGTCGACCTCGTCGATCGTCTCGCAGAACGGGACGATCGCACTCGCGAGCCCGCCGGTGGCGATCAGCGCCGGGTCGCCCCCGAGCTCGCGCTCGAGCCGCCGCGCGATCCCGTCGATGAGGCCGGCGAAGCCGAAGATGACGCCCGACTGAATCGCGCCGCTGGTCGACTTGCCGATCGCGGCCGACGGCTCGGCGAGGTCGATCCGGGGGATCCGCGCGCCGCGCTCGGTGAGCGCCGTGAGCGAGATCTCTATCCCCGGCGCGATCGCGCCGCCGAGATACTCGCCGTCGGACGAGACCGCGTCGAAGTTGATCCCGGTGCCGAAGTCGACGACGACGCAGGCGCCGCCGATCCGGTCGTACGCGGCAACCGCATTGACGAGCCGGTCGGCGCCGACCTCGTAGGGGTTGTCGATCCGGATCGGCATCCCGGTCTTGATCCCGGGGCCGACGCTGAGAAAGGGAGCGTCGAAGTAGCGTTCCGCCATCGCCTCGTACTCGCCGCCGAGCGGCGGGACGACCGAGGAGACGACGATCGCCTCGATCGAGCGCGGTTCGATCTCGCTCAGCGCGAGCAGCCCGGCGATCCGCTCGGCGAGCTCGTCGCCGGTCGCGCCGGCGCGTGTCTGAAAGCGCCAGTGCTCGGCCAGCGCGTCGCCGCGGAAGGCGCCCAGGTGCGTGTTCGTATTGCCGACGTCGATCGCGAGCAGCACGGTGACGATTATCGCCCGGATAATTCGGGAGCGTGAACCGGGGGAGTCGAGGGACGCCGATTAGGCGTCAGAGAGCCATTTCGACTAGTTCCTCGTTGGCGGAGGAAGCCCCAACAAGTTGTCCGTCCATTTGCGCAAGGAGGGCAAGGCGACGGCAAGGCAAAGGTCACCTTCACCCCAACCGGCGGTAGCCCGGGGACCGAGAGCACGAAGATCACGTTGGTCAAGCGGCGCTAGCTGACCCATCGTCCCATGCCTACCGACCGTCCGCCCGCGCGATACTGAGTAGGCGATGTCGGAGGAGAACGTGGAGATCGTCCGGCGAGCCTTCGAGGCTGTGTGCCGAAAGCCAAAGCCGGACTTCGAGACGATGAACGGGCTCTATCACCCGGATCACGAGTTCGTGCCGCTGGTCCACCGGATCGAGGGCGGGGTGGCCGAGGGAGCGCGGGGATACCAAGCCTGGCTTGCCGAAAACGACGAGTCCTGGGCACGGTGGGGCCTCACGCTCGAGGGAGCACAGGGCATCGACGGTGACCGAGTCTTGGTTGACACCACGTTCACGGGCCTCGGTAAGCGCGGCGGTGTGCCAGTGGAGCAGGCGACCACGGCGATCGTCACCGTTCGTGGGGGAAAGATCGCCCGCACCGAGCTCTACAGCTCGCCCGAGGAGGCCCTCAAAGCCGCCGAGCTTCAGGAATAGGCGATGTCGGAGGAGAACGTCGAGATCGTGAGAGCGGCCTATGAGGCGTTTGCCCATGGAGGGCTTGATCGGTTCATGGAGCATTTCACCGACGATGTCGACTACCGGACGCTCGAGGGTGCGCCCGACGACTCCGGTCCGATCCACGGCAAGGACGCCGTGCGGGCATGGCTGCAGGACTGGATCGACACGTTCGACGAGTTCTGGTTCGAGCCGGTCGAACTGATCGGCGCCGGTGAGGACACTGTGGTCGTGGTTGAGCGGTTCGGCGGACGCGCCAAGCTCAGCGGCATCGAAACGGATCAGGCGGAAGCGGTCGTCTACTCGATTCGAGGCGGAAAGCTTGCGCGTTGCCGCGAGTATCCGAATCGTGCTGAGGCCCTCGAAGCCGCCTCTCGGCGTAGCGCTTGGGACGAGACGCGATAGTCACTTCGCATGGAGAGCGCAACACTGGCGGTGCGGGATACTGCGCGCGCGATGTCGCAGGAGAACGTCGAGCTGGTCGCCCGCTTCTACGAACCGGCAACGAGTAAGCGGGCCATGTTGGCTGCCATGCCGAGGATCATGGAGTCCTGCCATCCGGAAATCGAGTGGACCACGCGCGAGGACGGACTGACCTACCGGGGCCGAGAAGGGGTTAAGGAGGCTCTCGAAGGATGGCTCGACAGCTTCGACGAGTACAGGTTCGAAGTTCAGCGAATCTCCGATTGCGGTGGCGATGACGTGCTGGTCGTGGGCCTCGAAGTCGGGAAAGGGGCCAGCAGCGGCGTCGAGGTCCGCTCGGTCAACCACGAGCTGCTCACCATCCGTGACGGGTTGATCGTGCGCTACCGCGAGTTCTTCAACGAGCGCGAGGCCCTCGAAGCCGCCGGGCTGTCGGAGTAGTCGGCCCCGCCAATCCAAGGGGTAAGGAAAGGCGAGGCCGATTCCTTCGAAGGTACTCCCGAGATCGAGTTCGTGCGCAGGTTCCCGAGGCGGTCACGGAGGTCTGCGTGGGCCGCCTGACGCCAGGGGAAGTTTGGCCAAGATCGGGCGCCTCGCCGCCGGATACTGCGTTGGCGATATCGCGGGAGACTCCTGCCTGAGCGATACTTGAAGAGTCCGGCATGGGCGTTCCATACAACTTCTTCTACCGGCTTGGCTTCCACCCCTGGGAGGACCTCGCAGAGCATCCGCCGTTTGCCGAGAAGCTCTCGGAGCTGTTCGACCGCGAGGAGAGCGGGCGCGAGCCGCCCTACGGACCGGCGCTCGACCTCGGATGCGGCAGCGGTGTCTGGGGGATCCCGCTGGCAAAGCGCGGCTGGCAGGTCACGAGCGTCGACATCGTCGACAAGGCCCTGGAGCGCGCCCGCGAGCGCGTGCGAGAGGCCAGCGTCGACGTGCGGGTCATGCACGCCGACGCGACGGCTCTGCGAGAGGCGGGGGTCGGCGCCGACTTCCGATTGGTGCTCGACACCGGCACCTTCCACGGCCTCAGCGATGCCCAGCGCGAGGCGATGGGTCGGGAAGTCGGCGCAGTCGCCGCCGACGATGCCACTGTGCTGCTCGACTGTTTTGCGCCCGCGCGCAGACCGTTCTGGCGTGGCGCTGGTCGAAGCGACGTCGAGTCTGCCTTCCCCGGATGGAAGGTGACTGACGTCGAGGTGGCGGACACCGAGCCGGACGTCATCGCGAGGCTGCTGAGGTTCGACGAGCACTGGTACCGGCTCCGTCGGCAGTGACTTGCCCTCGAAGCCGCCGGGCTGTCGGCGTAGCTCAGCAGGCATCTCGACGCTGCGGGTCTGGCCCATCAGTCGCCGTCTCCCCGCCGTCGTCGATGGCCTCAGCAAAGACGGGATCTTCGTTTCGTCGTCGCTCATGTCGAGCTGCCCGACCGAATTGTCATGCGCAATCTGGAGGGCCGCCCCTTCCTGGTCAGGGTTCTCGTCATAGAACTCGATCAGCATCTGCTTGTCGCCCTGAGTCAGCTTGTGTCCAACCGCGTCCTCTAGCGCGGCCAGCTCTGCGTCGAACTCGGCTTGGCCTTGCTGCTGCTCGGCGAGGTCTTGTTCGATCAGCTCTCGGGCGGCTTCGTATAGATGCTGCTGGTATTCCTCTGGGGTCAGCACGTCGTCCTCGTAATCCTCATAGTCGTCTTCGTAATCGAAATAGTCATCGGCATCGGGCATTGGGGGTGTGTCTCCTTATGGGCTGACGATGACGTGCGCGCCCTCGGGCGAGCGCAAGTGGGCTTGTCGAAGTAGTGGGTCGCGCCCTTCTCGATGACACCGTCGCCCTCTGGGCTGGGCTCGCGGCCGTATCTCACCGGCGCGCCACTGGCGAGGACCGATATACGGTGCCCATCGGGGCAGCCGAGACGTACGGGCTCGCCGGACACGTGAAAGATTTCTGAGGATCGGTGTCTTACGTCTTCGGCGCGGCGGGTAACGGGAGGCTGGTCCTTTCGGTCGTCGTTTAGGCCCTGGACTGCCTCCTGCGGCCTACATCTAGCTTTCCACACGGGGGAACGGGTCCGGGCGAACCCCTGAGTAATTGTCCGAGCCGTTGTCCCAAGCCCCCTTTTCGCGCCTGTCAGGCACGCGGGGTGCCAATCGCCCGGATAGGATTCGCGCCGTGGAAGCGCGGCTCTACGTGATTCCCGGCTCGCATCCGTCGCGCACCGCGATGATGATGCTCGAGCGCAAGGGCATCGACTACAAGCGCACCGACCTGATGCCGGTGGTCTCGAAGGCGGCGCTGCGGGCCGTCGGCTTCCAGGGCATCACCGTCCCGGCGCTGAAGATCGACGGTCGCAAGGTGCAGGGCTCGCGCGAGATCGCCCATGAGCTCGATCGCCTGGTGCCGGACCCGCCGCTGTATCCGGCCGATGCCGACCAGCGCGCAGCCGTCGATGCGGCGGAGGCGTGGGGCGACGAGGCGCTCCAGCCGCTCGCCCGCCGCGTGTTCTGGAACGTGCAGCACCGCGATCGCTCACCACTCGCCTCCTACTCCGAGGGTGCCCGGCTCGGGATCCCGATCGGGCTCGCGGTCAAGACCGCGGCGCCGATCGTCGCCCTCTCGGCGCGCTTCAACGCGGCGACCGACGACAACGTCCGCGCCGACCTGGCGGCGCTCCCGGGGATGCTGCAGCGAATCGACGACTGGATCGCCGAGGGCGTGCTCGGGGGCGCCGAGCTCAACGCCGCCGACCTTCAGATCGGCGCCAGCCTGCGCCTGCTGATGACGCTTCAGGACCTGCGCGGCGCGATCGAGTCCCGCCGGGCGGGCGAGCTGGCGATGCGGGTGGCGCCGGATTACCCCGGCTACGCGCCCGCGATCCTGCCGCCGGCGTGGCTGGCGGGCCTCGAGGAGTCCGCCGCCACACCAGCCGCGCCAAGCAGGTAAGGGGTCGAGCCCGGGCCTCGACGCGTTCCTCTCGCTATCCGAGAACAACTCGTCGAACCGGTCACAACCGCCCGAGCCGCTCCACCCGCTCTCCCCCACCCAGCCTCGTAAGCGCCTCGCTCAGCGCCGTCCCATCGGGCAACCGCAGCTCCGGCTCGAGTTCCAGCAGAGGAATCAGCACGAACCGCCGCGCCAAGACTTCCCGATGCGGCAGCGTCAGCCGCTCCGTCTCGAGCTCCAGGTCCCCGAGCACCAGCAGGTCCACGTCCAGCGGCCGCGGCCCGTGCCTGGCGCTGCCGAGCAGACGGCCCTGCTCGATCTCGATCGCCTTGCAGAGATCGAGGAGCTGTTCGGGCTCGAGCGCGGTCTTGACCCGCACAACCGCATTGAGGAAATCCGGCTGGTCGAGGATCTCGCCGACTGGATCGGTCTCATACGCCGACGACACCGCATCGATCTCGACCCCGTGCTCGCCCAGGAGCCGGACCGCCGCCCGCAGATGAGCCGCGCGGTCGCCGACGTTGGAGCCCAGGCCGAGGTAGCCGATGCGGCCCGCGGTCACCCGTCGTCCCCGGGCTCGGCCTCCTCGTCGAGCTCCTCGTCGTCGGGCGTCCGCGACCGGACGACCTCGACCGCGACCTCCTCGATCGCGAGGGGGATCGGCGGCTCGGGCTTGGCCGTTCGAACGCGGACCTCGTCGCATCCGAAGCGCTCCATCAGACGCTCGGCGATCACCCCGCCGAGGCGCTCGAGGGTGCGGTGGCTGCGCTCGGTCGCCGCGAGGGCGACGATGTCGGCGACCTCGGCGTAGTCGATCGTGTCCTCGAGCCGGTCGGTGAGCACGGCGTCGCAATCGGGGACGTCAAAGGCGACGTCGATCACCAGCCGCTGCCCGACCTCCCGTTCGGCCTCGGTGACCCCGTGGTGCGTGTAGATCGAGAGGCCGCCCAGCTCCACCTCCACCGTCGATTCGTGGCCGCTGCCGTGCGCCTCCATGCCCGAGAAACCTACTTGGCGGCGGGCTGGCGGCGCCACTCGCGGCGGCCGAGGATCACCTCGGCGACGTCGAGCGCCTGGCGCGCTGCGAGCACCTCGTGGACCCGGAAGACATCGGCGCCCGCCGCGAGCGCGAGCACGTTCGAGGCCACCGTCCCACCGAGCCGCTCGCCGGCCTCGCGGCCGGTGATCGCGCCGATGAAGCGCTTGCGCGAGGTCCCGACCACGATCGGCCGGCCGAGCTCGCGCAGCTCGCCGAGCCTCCGCAGGAGCTCGAGGTTGTGCGCGAGCGTCTTCCCGAAGCCGATCCCGGGATCGACCCAAATCCGCGCCTCGTCGACGCCCGACCCGATCGCCGACTCGATCCGCTCGGCGAGGAAGGTCTTGACCTCGTCGACGACGTCGTCGTAGCGGGGATCGTCCTGCATCGTTCGCGGGGTGCCCAGCATGTGCATCAGGACCAGCTCGCAGCCCCGCTCGGCGCAGAGCCCGGCGAGCTCGGGATCGGCGCGCAGCGCGGTGACGTCGTTGACGATCGCCGCCCCGGCGTCGAGCGCGGCCGCGGCGACCGCGGCCTTCGAGGTGTCGATCGAGAGCGGCACCCCCGGCCCGGCGGCGCCGGCGAGCGCCTCGACCACCGGGCCCACGCGTTCGAGCTCCTCCTCGGCGGAGACCGCGCCGGCGCCCGGCCGGGTCGATTCGCCGCCGACGTCGAGGATGTCAGCCCCCTCCGCCGCGAGCTCGCGGCCGTGCGCGATCGCGGCCTCGGGGTCGAGGAAGAGCCCGCCGTCGGAGAACGAGTCCGGGGTCACGTTGACGACCCCCATCACCCGGGCTCTCATCGGTCCTCCACACAGCACACGGCCGAGTATCGCCGACGCTCAGCCGATCACGAGCACGTTGAAGTCGCTGGCGGGGACGACAGCAGCCTCGATCGTGCAGACGCGCACGTCAACCGAGCCGTTCCCGGCTTCCCCGCTGGGAATCATGCCCACCGGCAGACCGGGTGGCGCGGTGACCAAGACCTGGTCGTTCGCCGTGACCCCGCTCACCGCCGCGGTCGCCTCCACGCAGTCGCCATCAGTATCAGCGGGATCGACGCTCACCGTCAACGACGCCAGCGCCGCGGCGCCCGTCACCGACCCGGGGCCGAGCTTCGCCGCCGTCACCGCGCCATCGCCCAGCTTCGCCTCCTCGACCGCGCCGTCGGCGAGCTTCGGGGTGGTCACGGCCTGGGCCTTGATCTTCGTCCGGGTCACGGCACCATCCGCGATCGCGCCTGCGTCGACGGCGCCGCCGGCGAGCTTGCTCGCGTTCACGGCGGCGGCGTTGATCTTGCTCGACTTGACCGCGTTGCTGGCGATGTCGGAGCCCGTCACCGCCTTCGGCGCGATGTTGCGCGACTTGACCTCGTTCTTGCCGAGCGCCGCGTAGGCGGCGCCTCCGAGAGCGACGAAGAGCGCGATCACCGCAATCACCAGCGCCGGTGACGGTGCGCGCAGCCGTGGCCGGAAACCCATATCCACTTACCTCCTGCTCGAGTTGGGCCACCCGGTGCGGGCGACCCTCCATGTTCTACTCACCCAACCCGCCGGCGGCGGTTCCGGATCGGCGCTCAGTCGCTGAGGCGCTGGGCGAGCTGCGCGCGTAGGTCGCGCGGCAGCCACGGGACGCGGCACAGCTCGGCAACCGTTCTCGGGCTGGCGCGCACGTAATCGAGCACCCGGTTCGCCTGCGTGACCGAGAGTCCGAGGGCTCGCAGGTCGGCGTAGCCGGCCGAAAGCAGCCGCACGCGCGCACGTCGCTTCAGGGAACGGTCGGACTCGTCGCCCGCAGGCACGTCGCTCGCAACCCCGTTGGTCGCAGGCACCGTCGCTCGCAACCCCGTTGGTCGCAACGCCGTTGGTCGCAACCAGGTTGCGTTCGTGCGGGAAGGCGGCCAACTCGGCCTCGGCCAGCTCCCGGCGCCGCTCGATCCGGTCGATCGCGTCTCGATAGCGCTCCTGGGCGCGCTGCAGGTCGCGCTGGAGCGCGCTCAGTTGCGCCATCTCCCCGGAGACCCGCCGCTTGGCCTGATCCAGCAGCCGGCGCTCGAGGCTTCGGGTGGGCCTCGGTGAGCGCCTGCGACTCGCGCCCATCAAGCGGTCTGCCTTCCGGATAGTGATGCCCCCTTCTCAGGCATCCCTTGTGCGTAGCGCATGACCCCAGCGAGACTAGCCGCCGATCGGCCGAGCGTAAATACCTGGTTTCAGGGACTTACGTCTGCGTGGAGTCGTCCGCGGGATCGTCGGCGCGCATCTCGGTGCTGCCGGCGAAGCCCGGGCGCGGCTGGGGCACCGGGCGCGGGCCCTCGCGGCCGGCGCTCTTCTCGGCCTCCGGCTCGGGCTCGGGCGTCGCGGCCTCCTCGTCCTCGTCGCCGAAGACCTCTTCCTCGGCGGCGCCCTCGAGCAGCTTGACGAACTGCTCGGCATCGATCGTCTCGCGCTCGAGCAGGATCTTCGAGATCCGCTCGAGCTGATCGCGCTTGTCGACCAGGATGTCCTTCGCGGTCTGGTGGGCCTCCTCGACGATCCGGCGGATCTCGTCGTCGATTTCGCGCGCGATCTCGTCGGAGTAGTCGGGCTCGGCGGAGAACTCGCGGCCGAGGAAGGGCATCGAGCGGTCGTGCCCGAAAACCCGGGGGCCGAGGCGCTCGGACATCCCGAACCGCATCACCATGCCCTTCGCGGTCTCGGTGACCTTTTCGAGGTCGTTCGAGGCGCCGGTCGTGATCTCGCTGAAGATGATCTCCTCGGCCGCGCGCCCACCCAGCGTCATCGCCATCGTGTCGGTGAGCTCAGCTCGCGTGGTCAGGAACTTGTCCTCGCCCGGAAGCGAGATCGTGTAGCCGAGCGCCTGGCCGCGACCGATGATCGAGACCTTGTGGACCGGGTCGCAATTGGGAAGCACGTGACCGACGATCGCGTGTCCCATCTCGTGGTACGCGGTCACCAGGCGCTCCTTCTCCGACATCACCCTGGTCTTCTTCTCGGGGCCGGCGATCACGCGCATGATCCCCTCCTCGAGCTCCTCCATCGTGATCTCGCGCTTGCCCGAGCGGGCGGTCAGCAGCGCCGCCTCGTTGATCAGGTTGGCGAGGTCGGCGCCGGTGAACCCGGGCGTCTGGCCGGCGAGCGTGTCGAGGTCGATCTGCTTCGCGAGCGGCTTGCCGCGCGTGTGCACCTCGAGGATCTTCTTGCGACCGCGCCGGTCGGGGCGGTCGACGACGACCTGACGGTCGAAGCGACCGGGCCGCAACAGGGCCGGGTCGAGGATGTCGGGCCGGTTGGTGGCGGCGATCAGGATGATGTTGTCCTTCATCTCGAAGCCGTCCATCTCGACCAGGAGCTGGTTCAGCGTCTGCTCGCGCTCATCGTGCCCGCCGCCCATGCCGGCGCCACGGTGGCGACCGACGGCGTCGATCTCGTCCATGAAGATGATGCACGGCGAGTTCTGCTTCGCCTGCTCGAACAGGTCGCGGACGCGGCTCGCGCCGACGCCGACGAACATCTCGACGAAGTCCGAGCCCGAGATCGAGAAGAACGGCACCCCCGCCTCGCCGGCGACGGCGCGCGCGAGCAGCGTCTTGCCGGTGCCCGGCGGGCCGTAGAGCAAGACGCCCTTCGGGATCCGCGCGCCGAGCGCCTGGAACTTCTTCGGGTTCTCGAGGAACTCCTTGATCTCGTGCAGCTCCTGTACCGCCTCGTCGACTCCGGCGACGTCGCGGAAGGTGATCTTCGGAGCGTCGACCGACATCCGCTTGGCGCGGGACTTGCCGAAGCTCATCACGCGCGAGCCGCCGCCCTGCATCTGGTTCATCAGGAAGAGCCAGAAGCCGAAGAAGAGCAGGAAGGGAAGGATGTAGGTGAGGATCGAGAGGAAGCTCGAGCCGCCGGTGCCCTCGATCTTGGTCTCGACACCGTTGCGCTCCAGCTCGTGGACCAGCTCCTGCTCGGTCTCTGGCAGGTAGCCGACCGAGTACTCGTTGCCGTCCTGCTCGACGACTTGGATCGTGCCGCGCTTCTGCTCGAAGGTGACCGACTCGATCTCGGTCGGGCGGTTCTCGACCTGCGACTGGAACTCGGTGTAGGTGGGCGCCTCCTCGGTCTCGCTGGGGCTGATCAGCCGCTGGGCGAAGAAGGCGAGCACGATCACGATCAGGATCGGGAACGCAGCGCTTCTGAAGAACCGTCTCATGGGCATGCAAGGGGGATTCGTGTCCCCGCTCTCGGTTGGATCAGCGTACCAGGGGCGATAAAGCGCTCCGAAAGCCGCATTAGTCCTGCAACGCAGCCACGTAGGGAAGGTTGCGGTAGCGCTGGCCGTGATCGAGCCCGTAGCCGATCGCGAACCTGTTCGCGATCTCGAACCCGACGTAGCGGATCGGCAGGTCGACTCGCCGGCGCTCGGGCTTGGTCAGCAACGCGCAGACCTGCAATGAGCGGGGATTTCGTGCGCGCAGGCTCTTCAGCAGGTAGTGCAGGGTGAGCCCGGAATCGACGATGTCCTCGACCAGGAGCACGTCGCGGCCCTCGATCGAGGCGTCGAGGTCCTTGAGGATGCGGACGACGCCGGAGGAATCGGTCGCCGACCCGTAGGACGAGACCGCCATGAAGTCGATCTCGCACGGGACCTCGAGTGTGCGCATCAGGTCGGCGAGGAAGAGGACCGCGCCCTTGAGCACGCCGATCAGCACCAGGTCGCGGCCCTCGTAGTCGGTCGAGATCTCGGTGCCGAGCTCGCCGACGCGCCGCTGGAGGTCCTCGGCTGAGACGAGGATCTCGCCGATCGCGGGATCGTCGGACACGGCGCTATTCCAGCATGCGAGCGCTCAGCACTGCGACCTGCTCGGTGGTGGGGTCAAGCCGGAAGTCCTCCGAGACCGCTACCCCGGCGACCCAGGCGACCGTCCCGTCCACCGTGATCACCGGAACCGAATGGCGCAGCGAGCGCGGCACCCCACCGTCGGTGAACAGGTCCTGGAGCGTCTTCGTCCCGGTCATCCCGAGCGGTCGGATCCGATCGCCCTGGCGCCACGTGCGGACCTCGATCGGGCCCGAGAGCGCCCCGGCGTCGAGCGTCGCGACATCGGGCCCGGCCGGTTCAACCGGCCCCGGGTGGATCTCGGCCCGGACCTCCCAGCCACCGACCTGCACCTTCCCGGGCAGGGTGAGCGCGACGGGCTCCGGGGCCGCATCCTCAGTGGCGGCGCGGAAGCCGATCAGGCCCGACTCGCAGACGGCGACCAGTCCTCCGCCGAGCTCGACCGCGCCGCCCTCGTGCTTGCCCGCGAGCCGGACGATCTCGGCAGCCCGCGCCCGGCCGAGCGCCACCGGTCTGCCCGAGGCGCGCTCGGCGAGCGCGCGCAGAGCGAGGCGCCGCAGGGCGGGCTCGAACTCGTCGAGCGCGGCGGCCGGGACGGTGACCGCGCCGGCGTCGGCGCCCGCATCGCCGAGCGCCTCGAGCACGACCCGCTCGAGCAGCTTGGCCTCCTCGGCGAGCTCGGCCCGCGTCTCGGCGATGTTGCGCTCGGCTGCCGGGTTGATCTCGCGCAGCGCCGGCAGCGCCTCGGCGCGGATCCGGTTGCGGGCGAAGGTCGGGTCCTCGTTCGTCTCGTCGTCCTCGAACGGCAGCCCCGCCGCGTCGGCGAGCTCCCGGACGCGATCGCGCTCGAGCGCCAGCAGCGGGCGGACGACGCGCCCGGCGCGCGGCGCGAGCCCGAGCAGCGCCCGGCTCCCGGGCGAGGCGGCGAGCCGGTAGAGCACCGTCTCGGCGACGTCGGTGCGGGTGTGGCCGGTGGCGATCACTTCGGCGCCGGTGCGGTCGCGCAGCCGCTCGGCAGCCTCGTAGCGCAGCGCCCGCGCCGCGGCCTGGAGGTTACCCGCGAGGGCTTCCTTCGGCCGCTCGACGTGGAGGTCGATCCGCAGCGCCGCGCACAGCCGCCGCGCCGCCGCCTCACCGGCGTCGGCGCCCTCGCGCAAGCGGTAGTTGACGTGCAGCCCGTGCACCTGCTCGGCCCCGAGCTCGCGTGCCAGGCCCGCCGCGACGCAGGCCGAGTCGGCGCCGCCGGAGACCATCGCGACCGCCGACAGGCTCCCCTCGAGCAAACCACTCCCCCGAACCACGCAGGCAAGCTCGGCGAGCGCGTCCTCCTTAGTGCTCATCGTCGTGGGTGCGTTCGTGGTCGGGCGAGCGAGAATCAAGCGTGGCAAGGACGCAGGGAGCCGTAATCGCAACGGTATTACGGCGACTGAGGACGACGCCAGGCACAGATTCGCAGCCGCCCAAGCGCGGGCGTACTCGCGACGAGGAGCACTTGCTCACGTGAGCGATGTTACGCGGCGGATGGGCGGATCCCCGCGGCTGCTACGCGGGCTCGGCCTCGCGCGCCCGCGCGACGAACAGCTCCACCGGCTGCGGGAAGCCCTTGAGCTCGACCCGGCCGATCGGGTCGAACTCGAGGTAGGCGGAGGCGCCAATCGCGTCAGCGACGGCGGTGGTCACCATCACCTCGCCGCCGAGGGCGCGCGCGACGACCCGGTGGGTGAGGTTGACCTCGGTGCCGTAGTAGTCGCCGTCGCGGTAGACCGCGCGGCCGTAGTGGATCCCGACCCGCGGCTGCGGGCGCTCCGCGAACAGGGTCAGGAAGCCGACCGCCCACTCGGTCAGGGTCACCGGGTCGGGTGAGACGATCATCACCTCGTCGCCGATCGTCTTCACGATCAGCGCCTCGGCGGGCAGCGTCGCCTCGACCGTCTCGACGAAGCGCTCGACCAGGTCGAGCGCCTCCTCGTCGCCCTCCTCCTCGGTGTAGCGAGTGAAACCGGTCAGGTCGACGAAGCAGAACGCCATCGTCATCCGGCCCATCTGGCGGATGCCGCCGAAGTCGACCTCCATGTGGCCGACCACGTCCTGCTCGATGTAGAAGCGCAGGTAGCGGTTGTGGATGTACTCCATCAGCGGCGAGGTGAGCGGCAGCAGCTCGCTGGCGAGTCCCTCCATCTCCTCCGCCATCTCGAGCGCGTCGACCCCCTGACGGATCAGCGGCTCGTGGACGTAGAGGTGGAACAGGCGCACCTCGGCCTCGGCGATCTTGCGGATCGACTGGGCGTAGACGCGAACGAGCTGGAGCAGTGCGACCAGCGGCAGCCCGGCGCCGAGCACCGCGGCCATCTGCTCCATCGCGGCGACGTCCTGCTCGTCGAGCGCTCGCTGGAGGGCGGTCGGGGTGCCGAGCAGAGTCATCACTCGTTCGATCAGCTCCTCCTCGAGGCCGGTGACCTTGGCGGCTTCGGCGCGGTCGACGGGGCGGTGATGGCTGTCGGGAAGCAGGTCCTCGACGTAGCCGAACGCGAGCCGGCCCTCGCGAACCGCGCGGCGCAGTTCCTCGAGCGAGTGTCCGCGCTCGCGCATCCGAGCGACGACGCGCGCCTGCGCGGCAGCGGATCTGGTCCAGCGGCCCTTGCGCACCGGGACCACCTTCGCCGCCTCCCAGCGCTTCAGGGTCGAGGGCGAGACCCGCGCGATCCGCGCCGCCTCGTTGAGCGAGATCACCTGCTCGGCCACCGGCTGATCCTATGGACCGAGGGAGGGCGGGATGTGTGACCGGAAGTTGCTCAACGGGCAACGGGCCCGTGGGGCCCGCTGCCGGTGCGGGCTCACGGCCCGCTTCGTCGGCCTGCGGCGCCGGGGCGCCTCGCGGACCTCGCGTGGCTCGCACGCCCCAGTCGCCGGAGGGCGGACGAATGGCGAGGGCCACTACTGGCCTGTTGCCATCTCTGTACAGCGGAGGCTACGCCGACCGAGGCCCGGCGTCAATCACTTTTTAGAGATGGCGAGCGCCGGGAAGTCGGCCTCGACCGCCCGGCGGTAGGGCTCGCAGATCATCTGGGTGGCGGGCAGGTAGAGCAACGCGATCCGCGACTCGCCGCGAACCCGTACCTCACCGTGGGCGATCGCGATCGCCAGGCTCTCGGCGCCCTGGAGGTAGCGGTTGGCGACCGTCGAGGACATCGAGAGGGTCAGCTTCGGCTCCCACTCGACCTCGTCGAAGGACCAGCGAAGGTTGTGCTCGCCGCTCTCGACGCCGGAGGCGACGTTCAGGGTCAGGCCGCAGTCGGTGAACTCGAACCGCATCCGCAACCGGGTCGCGGCGATCAGCGGCCCGGTTCGCTGGTCGGCGTCGGCGGTCGCGAGCGCCTGCTCGAGCGCGGCCCGAAACTGCGCCGCAGGCACCGCGGCCCGGACGCGTTCGCTCGCTCTCCTGGTCGCCGTTGCGGGCATGCTTGGCGATCCTATCCGCCCAAGCGACTAGAGAAACGTATTGCCGCGCTTGACCAGGTTCTCGTAGAGCTTCTCCTGGATCGTCTCGCGCACCTGCTCGGAGAGGTCGAAGACGAGCCGGCGGTCCTCGGCGGCCGCGGGCGGATGACCAGAGAGGTCGATCGGCTCGCAGAACTCGATCCGCCAGCGCGACGGCAGCGGCACCAGGCCGAGCGGCCCGAGCAAGGGAAAGGTCGGTGTGATCGGAACGAACGGCGCCCCGACCGCCCGGGCGAGCGTCGGGCTCTCGGCGATCTTCGGGTAGATCTCCTCCGAGCCGACGACGGCGACCGGCACGATCGGCGCCCCCGTGCGAAGCGCGATCTCGACGAATCCGCCACGGCCGAAGCGCTGCAGCCGGTAGCGCTCCGAGAACGGCTTCCCGGTTCCCTTGACGCCCTCGGGAAAGGCCATCACGACCTCGTCGGACTCGAGCAGGCGAACCGCGTTCTCGGGACTCGCGGGCACACCGCCGCAGCGGCGCATGAACGCCGACAGGAACGGGAGCACGAAGGCCCAGTCGAGGACCATGAACCGCGGCCAGCGTGGCAGCGGATGCTCCTTCATCAGCGCCATCGTCATCATCGTCGCGTCGAAGGGGAAAAGCGCCCCGGCGTGGTTTGCGACCAGCAGCGCGCGGCCGTGGGCGGGCACGTTGCGCACCCCGTCGGCCTCGACCCGCCACCAGTGGTCGTAGAGGAGCTCGAAGAGCGGGTAGACGGCCTCGGCGAACTGCTCGTCGAAGCCCCACTCGTCCTCGTGATACTCGCCCCGCAGACGCATGACGATCGACTCGACCGCGTTTCGCAGCCGGGTCGGCAGCGACTCGGCGGCGTTCTGCGCGGCGGCCAGCGGGTCGAGCCCGGACTCGACCCCCAAGCGGATGCTGCGCAGGAAGTCGGCGAGCGCCTCGGGGCCGACCGTCTGCGAGTCGGCGTCCGTGGTCACAACTGCCGCCTCAACAGCGGCGGGACTCGGCTCCGTCCTATCGGACTCCGCCTCATGGCACCCCCGTGATGCTGCTCGCGAGCGCGCCGGCGTGCAGTCTCGGGCCGAGCCGGCGGCCCTCGCTCTTGGCGGCGAGGTCGCGCACCGCCGCGTCGGCGTCGTAGCGCGGCTCGTAGCCGATCTCCTCGCGCAGCCGGGTGTTGTCGACCCCGCGACCGAAGCGCAACAGCCGCACCCCGTCGCCGATCAGGGCGCCGGCGCCGAGCCGGCTCGCGAGCTGCTCCATCATCGGCTCGAACAGCGGGTGCGGCACCGGCACCGCCGGCCGCCCGCACAGCCGCAGGATTCGACTGAGCGAGATCGAGCCGTTCGGGGCGACGTTGACGGCGCCCCGAACCGGCCGGCGGACCGCGGCCTCGAGCGCCCCGGTCGCGTCATCGGCGTGCAGAAGCTGCAGCCGCGGGTCGAAGCCGAGCTGCACCGGGACGACCGGCAGGGTCAGGTAACGGACCAGCGGGCTGTCGAGGTCGGCGCCGATCTCGGGCTGGTAGCGGAGCATGCAGCAGACCAGGTCGGGGTGGCGGCGGGCGAAGTTCTCGAAGTACGCCTCGAGCTCGGAGATGTCGCGCTGAAACCTCGTCCGCAGCGGCGCCTGTCGCGCCATCTCCTCGCCGAAGAAGAACGGCGATGCCCCCTCACAGCCGTAGATCGCCGCCGAGCCGCGAACGACGACCCGGCGCAGCGTCTCGGTGCGCTCGCACGCGGCGAGCAGCTGAAGCGTTCCGATCACGTTGATCTCGTGCAGCGCACGCGCCGGGCGCCCGGGCTCCGGGTACCAGAGGATCCCGCAATGGACGACTGTGTCGGCCCCGGTCCCCGGCAGCAGCCGCGAGATCAGCGGGCTGCGGAGGTCGGCCTCGATGTAGTCGGTGCGCTCGAGCTCGGCCGGAGGTGGCCGGCTGTCGATCCCCGCGATGTAGGAGACCGCCGGGTCGCGCTCGAGCCGGCGCGCGATCTCGGCGCCCCAGGTGCTCGAGATGCCGGTGATCGCCACCCGGCGACCCTCGCCCGTCATCTAACCCTCAACTTCAGGTTCAGAATGCTCGTCCGTGGCCTGCTCAGGCTCGACCTTCGATCGAGCCTCCGTGCCCTCGCCCGCCGCCGGTCTGGATCGCGACTCGGCGAGCCGCCGCTCGAGCTCTGCCAGCCGCTCCTCGAGCTGCTCGAGCCGGCGCCCAACCTCGCCCGTCGCCCCCTGTCCGCGCCGCGCAAGCTCCGCGCCCGCCTCCTGGCTGCGGCGGGCGAGCTCGTCGCGCGCCTCGCGCCCGCGGCGGACAACGTCGTCGACCAGCTCGCCGGCGCGTTCACGCGTGCTCGATGCGGAGCCGGCGGTCGCCTGCATCGTGCGCTCGACCGCGGTGCGCAGGGCATCGCCGACGCCGCCCTCGGAGGGGCTCTGCTCGGCGTCGCCGCCGGGCGCCGGTGGGTTGGGTGTCGACTCGGTCATCGCTGCTGCCCAGCATAATCCGCGGCCCCTTGACCGGCTACCTGCGCCCGACCTCCACGATCGCGCCCGACGTCCTGCTTCCGGGCGACCCGGGCCTCTCGCTCGCGCTCGCCCAAGAGCTGCTCGACAAGCCCGTGATGGCGAACCACAGCCATGGCCTCTGGGGCTACTCGGGCCGGACCGCCGCCGGGCTCGAGCTGACGATCCAGGCAACCGGGATCGGCGGGCCGAGCGCCGTCGTCGTGCTCGGCGAGCTGGCCGAGCACGGCGCGCTCCGGGCGATTCGGATCGGCCGTTGCGTGGCGCTCGACGGGATGCTGGCCGCGGGCGAGGTGGTCATCGTCGCCGCAGCCGTGGGGGAGGACGGCACCAGCCGCGCCCTCGGCGTCGCCGGCCCGGCGCCCGATCTCCGGCTCGCGGCGGCGCTCGCGCGGGCTGCGGGGCCGGACGCACACGAGGTCACCGTGGCGAGCTCCGACCTGATCGGAGACTCGCTCGAGAGCGGGCGCCGGAGCGCTTGGGCGCAGGCCGGCGCCGTCGTCGCCGACCTCGAGACGGCGGCGCTGCTGGCGCTCGGCGCTCGGCTCTCGCTGCCGGTCGCCTGCGCGCTGGTGGTCGCCGAGACGGCGGCGGGAGAGCACGACGAGGAGGCGACGGAACACGGATTGCTCGGCCTCGGCGTGCACTGTGCGGCGGCCCTGGGCGCGGTCGGCGGGCTTGTCGATCAGCCGTCCGCGAGATAGATGGTTGGCTGCGGCCGTCTAGCCCTGATCGGGTGAGACGGCCTCACCCGCCGCGCCCAGGCGCTTGCTGAGCCCGGCGAGCTCGTCGGCCACCTCGTCGAGGCGGTCCTCGATCACCTCGAGACGACCCGAGAGCGAGCGCAGGCGCTGCTCGAGGCGCTCGACGTCGGAGCTCGAGGCGAGGTTGAGCGCGCCCATCGCCTGTCGCTGAGCCGAGGCGGCACGCTCGCCGGCGCCCAGTGCGCTCGCCAGAGCGGTGCTGAACACCGGGTTCTCGATCAGTGCCTGGGCGAGTTCGCCGACGGCCTCCTCGCCGCGTGCGCGCAGGCCGCTTCTGTCGTCTGAGCCCTCCATCGGATCGGGGCGCAGAGTAGCGCTGAACGCACACTCCCGCCCCACTCGCCGCCGGCCTTCAAGCCACGCCTGCGTGATGCCGAAGAAGTCCTCGAGGATCGCGAACTCAACTGACGCATGTATCCGGCTATCTCGGGTACGGTTGCGCGGTCGGTTCTACGTTGCAAACGCTGGTTCCAACAAGTAGGTTTCTGACGGCTCAGGAGGAGGAGCCTTCGCTGCGCATGCAGGCAGGGACGATTGCCCGGCGATGGGCTGGTCCAGGGCACTTGGGATGAGAAGGAAGCTTCTACTCACGATCGGGCTCGCGATCCTCGGGGTCAGCGTGGTCGCGGGGAGCGCCACCGGCCAGGGCGTCCTCGGCACCGGGGAGGGCGGCGTCGACATCAACCTTCCCAACGGCGGGAACCTCCCGGAGGTGCCGCTGCCGCAGTGCTCGAACCTTGCCGACGACGACGGCGACGGGATCACCGACCTCGCCGACCCCGACTGCTCGAGCCCGCTCGACGCGTCCGAGTCCGGGACCAGCGGCGTCCCCGCGCCCCCCGCGGCCCCACCCGAGCCCCCGACCGGCGGTGACGATGGGAGCAGCGTAACCCCCGCCGTTCCCCCGACCGACGACGGCACCGTGGTCAAGCCCGAGGGCGGCTCGATCGGGCCCAGCGGTTCCGGCGGCCGCGGCGGCGGCGAGTCGGACAAGCCCGGCCGCGGCGAGGACCGGCGCAACGTCGACGACCAGCGCAAGCCAATGGAGGAGCCGGCGATCCGCGAGCCCGACGGCACCCCGACCAACGCCAACCCGGGCCTCACGATCGCCGACTTCGGCCCGGCGCCGATCGGCGTCCCGAACTTCGTCATCGACCAGTTCAGCATCCCGCCCTTCCTGCTGCCGATCTACCAGGCCTGCGGAACCCAGTACGGGATCCCGTGGCAGGTGCTCGCATCGATCAACCGGATCGAGACCGCGTTCGGCACCAACCTCAACGTCTCCTCGGCCGGCGCCCTCGGCTGGATGCAGTTCATCCCCTCTTCCTGGGAGGCATACGGGGTCGACGCCAACGACGACGGCCGCAAGGACCCCTACAACCCGGTCGACGCGATCTGCGCCGCGGCTCGCTACCTGCGCGCCGCCGGCGGCCAGGAGGACCTGCGGACCGCGATCTTCGCCTACAACCACGCCGATTGGTACGTCGACGAGGTGCTGCTCTACGCCAACCAGTACGGCAAGCTTCCCGATCCCCTGGTCAGCTCGCTCACCGGGCTCACCGAGGGCGCCCGCTTCCCGGTCGCCGCCAACGCCCGCTACGCCGACGACATCTCCGAGCGCCAGGCGCTCAAGCGCTCGAAGCCCGGCAAGCGCGCCTACGGCAACGCCGCCGAGGTGATCTCAAGCTCGCCCACACGTCGAGGGATCGACATCTACTCGCGCGACGGCGCGCCGGTGGTCGCCGTCAACGACGGCGTGATCACCGAGGTCGGCAAGTCGAAGCAGCTCGGCCGCTACCTGGTCCTCCGCGACGCCTACGGCAACCGCTTCACCTACGCCCAGCTCGGCGAGGTCTCCGACGTCTACCCGGTGCCGAAGCAGAACCGGCTTTCCGCCGACGACTTCAAGCTGGTGACACCGGGCGGCGACAAGCCCTCGGAGCCCGCGAGCGCCGGCAGCAACGACGGCGATGGCGGCGCGGTGTCGAAGCAGTCGGCCGGTGGGGGCGAGCTGGTCAACACCGAGGACTCTCGCGAGCGCCTCTACGCCTTCCCCGAGCGGCCGCGCAACGCCGACCGCGCCAACCTCACCGGCCAGCTCGACCGGCTCCTCGACGACAAGTTCCCGGGCTATGAGTCGTTCAAGGCCTACTTCTCCGGCGTCCTGCGCTTCGACCGCAAGACGATGGAGCTGCGCCCGCTCAAGGAGGGCTCACAGGTCACCGCCGGGACCGTGCTCGGACGGATCGGCAAGAGCGACGGGCTCGCGCCCCACGTGCACTTCGCGATCCAGCCCGCCGGGCGCGGCGCACCGAAGATCGATCCGAAGCCGATCCTCGACGGTTGGAAGCTGCTCGAGGCGACCGCGATCTACCGCGCCGCCGGCGAGAACCCGTTCGCCGACGGCGCCACCACCGGCCAGGTGCTGCTGATGTCGAAGCCGCAGCTGATCCGGCGTGCGCTCGCCGACCCGCGGCTCGAGATCTATTCCTGCGGCCGCGAGGACATCCGCACCGGCCAGATCGACCGCCGCATCCTGGCGATGCTCGAGTACCTGGTCGAGCGCGGCTTCCGGCTCACGCTCACCTCGCTGAAGTGCGGCCACTCGTTCTACACCTCATCGGGCAACGTCAGCCACCACTCCTCCGGCAACGCCGTCGACATCGCCCAGATCAACGGCATCCCGGTGCTCGGCAACCAGGGCCAGGGCTCGATCACCGAGGCGCTGGTGCGCGACGTGATGGACCTCCAGGGAACCATGGAACCCGCACAGATCATCTCGCTGATGGACTTCGGGGCCGACAACACCTTCGCCATGGGCGACCACGACGACCATGTCCACGTCGGCTACACGCCGGCCGCCGGACCCGGGTCGGGCGGCGTCACGCGCCAGTTCGAGGAGATCCTCAAGCCCGAGCAGTGGGAGCGCCTGATCGACCGGATCTCCGAGATCGACAACCCGTCGGTCCCGACCTCGCCCTCGCGCTACGCGGTGCCCACCGACAAGGGCCACGACGAAAAGGCCGGTAAGCGCCGCCGCTCCTCGGGCGCGCACCTCGGCGAGTAGCCTCGCCGCCATCGCCGACCTGCTGCCCTTCGTCCAGCTCGAGCTCGCCGGGACCGTCGGTCTCGAGGACGGCCGCTACCTGGCTCGCGCCGGAGCGACCGCAGGGAACGGCGACCCCGAGCACGTGCTCGTCGTCAACGTCGCCGGCGCCCCGGTGCCGCCGCGCCGCCGCCTTGGCCGCGCGAAGCCCAAGCACGCGGACCCCGAGGACGCACAGCCGACGGTCCCGCTGACGAGCCTGACCGTGATCCGGCCCGAGCCGCTCGGCGAGGCCGCCGACGCCGAGCGCTGGCTGGCGCAGGTCCGCGACGACGACGAGCGCATCGCCGCCGAGCTCGAGACGGCGCTGGTGCTCCTCAACCGTGCCGTGCACGCACACCGCAGCGCCGTCCTGGACCCGAACCTTGCCGACATCGGCGCCGAGCACGCGCTCGCCGTCCGCGTCGGCTTTGGCTCGGGCGAGGAGCTCGCCGAGGGCCGCTACCGTGAGGCGATCGAGGTCCCCCGCTCGGCCCGGCGCCGGCGGGGCGAGGCGCTGCGCCCGCAGGAACGACTCGCCGCCGTGCTCGGCGGCCGCGAGCAGGTCGCCGCCTGCGAGGTGCTGGTCCTTCGCGCCCGCGCCGACGTCGACGCCGGTCGCGGCCGCGAGGCCGCGCTCCAGCTCCGGGTCGCGCTCGAGGCACTGCTCGCCGAGCGCGAAGCGGTCGACGCCCCTGGCCAGGACGAGGACCTCGCTGCGCTCGACGAGCGCCGCAAAATCACCGGCGAGGCGGCGAACGAGGCGCTGCACGGCGAGCTCTCGCCCGACCGCGCCGCCGAGGTCACCGAGACGCTGCGCCTCTGCGAGCGCGTCCTGCGCCGCCGCCGGGCGCTAGGTTGATCGCGCGGTGAGCAAGACCCAGTACTACTGCGCGGCCTCGCTGGACGGATACATCGCCGAGTCCGACGACAGCCTCGGCTGGCTGTTCGGCTACGAGGGCAGCTTCGACGGTGAGGGAGTCGAGCCCGGTCCGATGAGCGAGGGCGGCGCCTATGAGCGCTTCTACGACGAGGTCGGAGCGCTCGTCAGCGGCTCGATCACCTACGAGTTCGTCCTCGACCACCTCGGCGAGGGCGGCGAATGGCCCTACCCCGGAAAGCCATGGTGGGTGCTGAGCTCGCGAGAGCTGCCGGTGCCCGAGCGCGAGGGCGTCGACGTCCGAATCGCGAACGCCGGGGTCTCGGACCTGCACGAGCAGATGCTCGCCGCCGCCGGCGAGCGAAACCTGTGGGTGATCGGCGGTGGCAACGTCGCCTCGCAGTTCGCCGACGAGGGCCTCCTCGACGAGTTGCACCTGACGGTCGTCCCGGTCGTCCTCGGCGCCGGCAAGCCCCTGTTCGACAACCGGCTCCCCGGCGGCCCGATGCAGCTCACCGGAACGCGCACCTTCGCCACCGGGATGGTCGAGCTGCGCTACGAGATCAGGCGCTAGGCCACTCCGAAGGCGTCCAGGGCTCAGGCGGCGGCGTGCGCGAGCGCCGAGGGGGTCTGGCAGCCGACGATCGCCGGGGCCTCGTGGACGAGGTCGTCGTTCTCGATCGCCTCGACCATGAACAGGGCGAAGTCGATCCGGCGCGTGAGGTTGCTCTCGAGGATCGGGTCGCCCACGTGCCTGCTCCACACCGGCAGGCCCTGGCTCTCGCCCTCCTCGAGGTCGCTGCCGCGCACCACGGTCCAGCGCGTGTCGCTGGCGAACACCCGCCGGGCCGCCTCGACCTGGTCATCGAGGTCCGCGAAGCGAACGAGCCGTGCGAGCGGGGTCGCGACCTTCACCAGCCATCGCAACTTCCATGAGTACACGTCCTGGCCGTCACGCGTGATGTGCCACCCGGTCGAGAACACCAGTCGTGCCCCCGGCTCGGCGTTGTCGAGTACCGCCTGGGCCGTTCCCGACGAGTAATCGTGGACCCCGCGCGGGACGAGCACGACGAGCACCCCATCGCACCCCGCGACCGCCTTCTCGATCACCTCCCGGTCGTCCGTCGCTCCCGGGATCACGGTGATCCGCCCCTTGAATTGGTCGAGCTTCCCGACGCTGCGCTCCCGGCAGACGCCAACCACCTCATAGCCACGGTCCAGAGCGTGCTGGACCATGTATTGCCCGAGCTTCCCCGAGGCACCGACGATGCAGACCCTCATTGCTTGCGCCCCGCGGCCTCGTCTGGGACCCGCATCAGGCGACCGTCTCGCGGCGGCGCTCAGCGAACTGCGCGAGCGCGTAACGCCCGGCGGGGTGGTCACGCGCGCGCTCGATGAGTGCGGCTGTGTCGGCCGGCAGCACGTCGGGCTGGGGGAGCGGGACGCCGTAGACGGGCGGTACCACCACCGAGGCCGAGAGCGCCGCGAAGGTCAGGTCGGCGGCGCCGAAGCGCTCACCGCACAGATGCTTGCGGCCGTCCGCGAGCAGGTCGGCGACGAAGTCGAACTCGCGCCAGACCGCGGCCTCGTCCTCGTCCTCGATCCCCGGACGGATGGCGAGTTGACGACGGAGCCAGCGCACGGCGAGCGGCCATCCGAGGCGGAGCGCGCGGTCCTCCCAATGCGGCACGCCCTGGTTGTTGAAGCGCAGCGTGAGCTTGGGCTGGGCGAGCATGTGGACGTACATCAGCCGCCGGCCAGTCGGCCCGAGTTTCTGGTCGAAACGCCGGCACAACCGCTCGACCTCGGCGCGCTCCGGCGGCTGAGCGGGAAAGAGCCGGTGCTCCGCGGGCGTGCGCTGATCGATCCAGACGAGGATCTCCTCCGACCCGCCCAGCCCGCCCTCCGGGGTGACCAGCACCGGGACCGTGCCTGCGCCGCCCGCGCGCCGGGACGCGATCCGGTGGATGGCCTGGACGTGGCGCTCCTCGCGGTACGGGATTCCGGCCCGCTCGAGAGCCCAACGCGCCTTCTCGCAGTAGTGGCTGATCGGAATCGTGACGAGCCGCAGCACTAGATGATTGATTCCGCGGGCTCGTGCGCGCGGGGGCGCGCGGGACCGAGCCGGGCGTGGTCGGCGGGCGAAGGCCGTACCTTCAGGTACGGGCGAGTCCCGACGGGCGCGATCCGGCGACGGTATCCGCGTGCCATCCGTGCGTGCGATGTCGTGGGATCACTCATCTAGGCCTACAGCGCCGCGAGCACGGCCTCGAGCTCGTCGACGACGTCGCCGTCGAGCTTCAGTGCCGCCTCGGCGTCGTACGGGGTCGGGCCCTGAGTGACGATCGCGATCCGGCCGCCGGCGCCGAGAGTGAGCTCGGGCAGCGCGGCGACCGGGTAGACCTCGAGCGACGAGCCGACGCAGAGCAGCAGGTCGGCGCGCGCGCAGAGCTCCTGTGCCTCGGCCATCGCCGTCTCCGGCAGCAGCTCGCCGAAGAGGACCACGTCGGGCTTGACCTTGCCCATGCAGCAGGCGCAGGTGGCGACGCCGTCGCTGTCGAAGAGCTCGCCGACGTTCTCGAGCGCGTAGCTCGTGCTGCAGGTGGTGCAGCTCGAGGTCGCGATCGAGCCGTGGACCTCGACCACCCGGTCCGAGCCCGCCTTCTGGTGCAGCCTGTCGATGTTCTGGGTGACCACGGCCTGCACCGCACCGCGGGCTTCGAGCTCGGCGAGCACCTCGTGGGCGGCATTCGGCGCCTTCTCGTCGAGGTCGGCGAAGCGCGGCCGGTAGAACTGCCAGAAGCGCCTCGTGTCGCGGTGAAAGGCGTCGATGTGGGCGACCTCCATCGGATCGAGCTTCTCCCACAGGCCCGTGCCCGGTGTGCGGAAGTCGGGGATCCCCGACGGCACCGAGATCCCCGCCCCGGTCAGCGCGACTACCGAATCCGCCGCGCGAATAAGTGCGGCGAGCTCCGCTGCCTGCTGCCTGCTGCCTGCTGCCTGCTGGCTCACGCGCTCCCCCTGCGAGCTGCTACCTGCTCGGTCACTTCCCGTGCCACTTCGGACTTCGCTTGCCGAGGAACGCGCCGATGCCCTCCTTCGCGTCCTCGGTCTGAAAGGCGGTCGCGAAGCCGGCCTTCTCCTGCTCGATCCCCTGGTCGAGGTCGGGATCGTCACTGGCCTGCTTGACCTGCTCGACCGCGACCGGTGCCTGGCCCGCGAGCTTGCGGGCCCAGGCGAGCGCGGTGTCGAAGAGCTCGTGGTCGGGCACGACCCGGTTCGCGAGCCCGTAGGCCTCGGCCTCGCCGGAGGAGATCGCGTCCCCGATCAGGTTCAGCTCCAGCGCCTTCTCGTTGCCGACCAGGCGCGGCAGCCGCTGGGTGCCGCCGAAGCCGGGGATGATCCCGAGCTTGATCTCGGGCTGGCCGAAGACCGCCGACTCGGCCGCGATCCGGAAGTCGCACGCCATCGCCAGCTCGCAGCCGCCGCCGAAGGCGAGCGAGTTCACCGCCGCCACGGTCGAGACGCGGTTCTGCCCCAGCTCGCGCAGCAGCGCGTGGCCGCCGTCGATCAGCTCGCGCCCGCCGGCCTCGTCCATCGAGGTAAACGACTTGATGTCGGCGCCGGCCGAGAACACGACTGGGTTTGACGAAGCGACGATCATCGCCCCGACCTCGCCCGATCCCTTGACCTGCTCCCAGACCGCGGCGAGGTCCGTGATCACCTGGGGCGAGATCGCGTTCATCGGCGGGTTCACGAGCCAGGCGATCGCGACGTTGCCGCGGGTCTCGAGCTTGACCGTCTCGGCCTGCTCGCCCTCGTCGGGCTGCGGGTAGGCGTAGAAGCCCTGGCCCGACTTCTGCCCGAGCCGGCCCTGGGCGACGAGCCGCTTCAGCACCCGCGGCGGCGCGAAGCGCTCGCCGTGATCGTTCTGGGCCTGCTCGAGCTTCTCGAGGATCTCATCGAGGCCGGCGAGGTCGGCGCCCATGAACGGCGGGAAGATGCCGCGGCGCGGGTCCATGCCCGCCCCGGCCATCATCCCGAGGTCGATGTCGCGGACGGTGCAGACGCCCTCCTCGAGCAGCAGGCACGCCTCGACGATCGCCTTCAGCTTCAGCAGCTCGGCGAGCGCCTCGCCGTCGGGATCGGCGTCGCCGTCGAGCTGCGGCTCGCCGTCCTTGTAGAAGCCGTCACCGCCGGACTTGGCGCCGAGATGGCCGTCGGCGACCAGCTTCTTCATCCCCTGGTGGACGTAGAAGGAGTCGCCGTAGGACTCCTGGAGGTGCTCGGCGACGTGCAGGATCGTGTCGAGCCCGAGCAGGTCGCCGAGGAAGAACGGGCCCATCGGCGCGACGTTCGCCGCCGTGATCGCCTCGTCGATCTTCTTGATCGCCAGCCCCTGCTCCTCCTGGGCGCGCCAGATCTCGCCGACCGCGCTGTTGAGGATCCGGTTGACGACGAAGCCCGGCACCTCGCCACACGTGATCGGCTGCTTGCGGATCGTCTGGGCGAAGTTGTACGCGGCCTGGACGACGTCGGGGTCGGTGTCGGCGCCCTCGACGATCTCGACCAACGGCATCACCGAGGCTGGATAGAAGAAGTGGAAACCGACGACCTTGTCGGGTCGCAACGTCACCTCGCCCATCTCCGAGATCGAGAGCGAGGAGGTGTTCGAGGCGAGGATCGCGTGCCCGGGAGTGACCTCGTCGAGCTCGGCGAACACGGCCTGCTTGATCGCCATCTTCTCCGGCGCCGCCTCGATCACGAAGTCGACGTCGCCGAACGAGTCGTAGCTCGTCGTGCCCTCGATCAGCCCGATCACCTCCTCGAGCCGGGCGTCGGCCTGCTCCTGGGTCAGCTTCTCCTTCGAGACCAGCCGGTCGAGCTGGCCCTTGGTCACCTCGCGCGCCTTCTCGAGCCCGTGGTCGACGAACTTCTGGTCGATGTCCTTGAGGACGACCGGGATGTCGGACGAGGCGATCGCCTGCGCGATCTCACCGCCCATCGTGCCGGCGCCGACGACGGCGGCCTTGAAGACGAACATTCGGTTACGGCCCTCCGGAGATAGCTGGAAGCGGCCTGGAAGGCTATACATCGACCCGTGAGCGCGTCCGACGACAGCGGCGCGCGGGCCGACCGCGAAGTTCTGACTCGCTGCATTGACTTCGAGCTCGGGCTCGATCGCGACGTCGCCGAACGCGTCGTCCCGTTCGCGGCCGGGGTCGCGCTGCTGACGCCCTCACGGCCGCAGGTGTGGGACGCCAACTGCCTGCTGGTCGAACGCCGCGGCGTCGAGGCAGACGAGATCGCCAGGGCGGCGGACGAGATCCTCGGAACGCTCGAGATGGAGCACCGCAGCGTCGTCGTCCGAGACCCGGACGAGGCCGAGCGCATCGCGCCGGGCTTTCGGCGGCTCGGCTGGGAGACTAACCGCGGCCTCTACATGGCTCTACGTCGGGAGCCGGATCGCCCGCCGGCGCTCGCCGCCGACGAGGTGCCGTACGAGGAGGTGATCGAGGTGCAGCGCGCGATCCTCGCCGAGGACGAGGAAATCGGCGCGGAGGGTCTCGAGCAGCTTCTCGCCCTCCTCCCGGTGATGCCCGACGATGCGAGCGACCGCTGGTTCGCCGCGCGTGCACAGGGACGGGTCGTGTCCTGCTGCCGGCTGATGTCGCGCGGCGGCGTCGGCGAGGTCGAGGACGTCGCCACGCTTCCCGACGCGCGCGGGCGCGGCGGGGCGCGGGCGGTCGTGCTGGCCGCCGTCGAAGCCTCGAGGCTCGCCGGCCACGACCTCACGTTCATCCCCGCCCGGTTCGACGACTGGCCGTGGCGGCTCTATGAGCGGCTCGGCTTCGACCCCGTCGGGGTCGGCTTCTCGTTCCGCCTCAAGCCGGCTGGAGCGGCTTGATGTTGTGGTGCAGGTGGAAGACGTTGTCTGGGTCGTACTCGGCCTTCACCGCCGCGAGCCGTTCGTAGTTCTCGCGGCCGTAGCCGGCGATCACCCTGTCCTCGCCCTCGTCGGGGAGGAAGTTGAGGTAGACGGCCTCGATCGCGTGCGGGCGCATGTCCTCGACCGTGCCCCGCGCCCAGGCGACCGCCCGCTCGTCGTCTCCCGGGTCCTCCCAGAGGCCGAGCGGATGCACCGCCCACGGCGCCCGTCGGTAGGGCATCGGCCAGTCGTCCGCGTTGCGCGCGAGCGCGCCGCCGAGCGGAAACAGGATGTGCTGGGAGGCCGAGGGCACGACCATGTCGTGGCCGCGCCGGCAGAAGGCTTCGACTGCATCGTCGGGGAACCCGGTCAGGTACTCCGCCGACCAGTAGTTCCGGTATCCGGGGGGGTCGTCGATCGCGCACTGGGCTTCGGCGTACGGCATCTCGGCGATCATCTCCGCCTCCGGCCCGAGCTCGAGGAACGGCGCCAGCGCCTCCCGCGCCTCGCTCTCGCCGCCCGCGTAGAAGGCGACGACCCCGGCGACCAACTCGCCCTGGAGGTGCTCGGGGACGAAGTCCTCCGGCGGTCCGGTGATGTACGCGCCGGCGCCGCCGAGCTCCTCCGGAGCCCCCGCTTCGAACACGTCACGGTAGCGGCGGATCACCTCCGGCCCGGCGTCCGCCGGCCATAGCAGCAGCGCCAAGGTGACGGCGGGGAGCTCGCTGAGGCGGAACACGAGCTCGGTCGCGACGCCGAAATTGCCGCCGCCGCCGTGCAGGGCCCAGAACAGCTCCGGGTTCTCGGACTCGCTCGCGGACACCAGGCGGCCCTCGGCGGTCACCAGTGTGACCGACTCGAGGTGGTCGCAGGCCGCTCCGAACTTGCGCTCGAACCAGGTCGAGCCGCCGCCCAGCGTCAGCCCGGCGACCCCGGTTGTCGAGACCCGCCCGCCGGTCGTCATCAGCCCTTGCGGCTGGCCGGCCCGATCGAAGTCGCTCCAGGTAGCCCCGCCGCCGACGCGCGCGATGCGCGCGTCGGGGTCGATCTCGACCGCGTTCATCCGCCGCATGTCGATCACCAGACCGCCGTCAGTGAGGCTAGCCCCGGCGACGCTGTGTCCGCCGCTTCGGATCGAGGCCTCGAGCTCGTTCTCGCGCGCAAAGGCGATCGCCGCCGCCACGTCGTCGGTTGACTCGCACTGCGCGATCACCGCCGGCCGCTTGGTGATCATCGAGTTGAAGATCGAGCGGGCGTTCTCGTATCCGATTTCGTCCTGCTCGAGGACCTGTCCCGAGAGGCCCGCGCGAAGCTCGCTCGTATCCATGCTGCTCTCCTGTTGCTCGTGTTCGGGTGGCGAGCGGACCCTAGCCGGAGCGCGCCCGGCGGGCAGAGACCCTCGTCACACAGCGGGCCGGGTCGGGTCGGCGAAGTGCAGGACCTCCTCGGCCTCGTGCTTGAAGCGCAGCAGCGAGCGCTGCAGCGCCTTGACCACCTGTCCACGGACGAACAGCCGCTCGGTGATCGCGGCGAAGACGCCGGCCTTGGCGAGCCGGTAGTCGAGCCGCATCGTCACCCGCGTCGCCTCGCCCTCGATCTCGAACGTGGTCAGCAGCTCGCCTCGCGACTCGGGGTCGGAGAACTCGATCATGTGCCGGCGCCGCGGCTGGTGCTCGAGCACCCGCTCGCTCACCTTCCCGCGCCCGGCCGGAGTCGAGCGCCAGACCAGTGTCCCGCCCTCCTCGGGGTAGCCGGCTGCGGACTCAACCGCCTGGAAACCGTCCACCCAGGCGGGCCAGCCGCGGGGCTCGAAGTAGTAGTCCCAGACCTCTGCCAGCGAGGCCTCGACGAGCAGCGACTCGGTCAGCGTGGCCACGGGCGCAAGCGTACGCGAGCGGCCGGGCCGCTCCCGCGACCCAGCCGCTCGAACCGCCTCGACCGCTACGGGATCGCGACCTGCGTCTCGCAGTTCACTCCCGAGTCGACCCCCTGGTCCCCGCGGCACTCGTCGGTCTCCGAGCCGCCGTCGAGGGAGTCGTCTCCGCCGCCGCCGCTGAGCGAGTCGTCGCCGGCGCCGCCGTCGAGCGCGTCGGTGCCGACGTCGCCGCGCAGGATGTCGCCGCCCTCGGCACCGTTGATCACGTCGCTGCCGTGATCGCCGTCGAGGGTGTTACTGGCGGCGTTGCCGATCAGCGTGTCCTGGTAGATGCTGCCAACGATGTTCTCGAACGTCGAGCCGACGTTGTCGCCCTCGCACTGCTGCGGGCAGTTGCGCCCGTCGTTGGCGACGTCATCGAGGGACACGCGGACGCCGGACTGGTGGTAGTGGAACCGGATCAGATCGGTGCCCTCACCGCCGCCGTAGCTGTCCGCGACGCCGTCGTAGGCCGCGAAGAGCTCGTCGTTGCCGAGGCCTGCGTCGACCGTGTCGGCGCCACCGTCGTCCCAGAGCGAGTCGTCGCCCGCCCCGCCGCTGAGCTGGTCGTCGCCGGAACCACCCTCGAGCTCGTCGTTGGAGCCGGTCGCCGAGTCCGGGTCGCCGAGCAGCTCGTCGGTGCCAGAGCCGCCGTCGAGCCGGTCACGGTCGGGCCCGCCGCTGAGCGCGTCGTCGCCGGCCGCACCCAAGAGGTAGTCGCGGTCGGCGCCGCCGGCGAGTGAGTCGTTGCCGATCTCTCCTTCGAGATAGTCGCGGTCGCCGCCGCCTGTGAGTGAGTCGTCGCCCTCGCCACCCGAGAGCTCATCCTCCTCGCCGCCGCCGCGCAGCTCGTCGTTGCCGTCGCCGCCCTTGACGTAGTCCTCGTCGGCGCCGCCCTTGAGCCGGTCGTCGCCGTCACCGCCGTTGACCTCATAGGCGCCTGCGGGCGCGCAGACGAGATCGTCCCCGCCCTTGGCGTTGATCGTCTCAGAGCCGTTGGCGGCGTAGATCACGTCGTCGGCACCGGTTCCGTTGATTCGATCGTGCTTGTCGGCGCCGACGATCGTCGCCTTCTCCCCGAAGCACCTCGGCGTCGCCGCGCCCGCCTGGGCGCTTGCCAGCACCGCGATCAGCGCCAGGGCAGCCGCCGTGGCGATCGCGATCCGGTTGATCAGGTGTATTGATGTGGTTGCCATTCCTCACTCCTTCTGTCGCCCGCCGCTCGGGGCGGGGCGTTGATTGGGTCGTGGGAACAGACTCGTCGCGACCGACGGGGGCGGCCAGGGGCTCTGGGGGTCGAAGCGGGTCACTCAGGTGTCGGTTCCTCCACCCTTGGTGTGAGGTCCGTGGACTGGGCTAACGTCGCGGTATGGCGCATTCGTCATCCCCTGCGGAGCTCAAGCAACGGCTCGAGGCGGAGGCGGAGGGCTGGCCCTTCCTGATCTACCGCGAGAGCGGCGAGCAGCTGATAGTCAGCCTCAGCGAGGGCGTCCAACGGATCACGGTCGGCCGCGGCGAGGAGGTCGAAGTGCGCTTCGACTCCGACGAGGAGGTCTCGCGCCTGCATGCCGAGCTCGAGCGGATCGGCGGCCAGTGGACGCTCAGCGACGACGGTCTGTCGCGCAACGGCTCGTTCGTAAACGGTGAGCGGATCAGTGGCCGGCAGCGCCTCCGCGACGGTGACGAGCTGCGCTTCGGCTCCTCCACGGTGGCGTTCGTCGCCCCGATCGGCTCGCAGGGCTCGGAGACCGCGGCGGCTCCCGACCGGCCGGGTCCGGAGAAGCTCACCGACACGCAGCGGCGGATCCTGATCGCGCTCTGTCGTCCGTTTCGCGACGGGAGCCAGTACGCGACCCCCGCGACCAACCAGCAGGTCGCCGACGAGGTGTTCCTCTCGGTCGACGCGGTCAAGGGGCATCTGCGGACGCTGTTCGAGAAGTTCGAGGTCGGCGATCTGCCGCAGAATCAGAAGCGGGTGCGGCTGGTCGAGCTGACGCTGCGCAGCGGCCTGATCTCGCTCCGCGACCTCTCGTGAACGACCCCGGCGACGCCGGCGAGGGGGCGCCCGGTCCGGCGATCGGGGCCGAGTTCGCCGGCCACCGGGTTGAGGCCGTGATCGGTCGCGGCGGGATGGGCGTCGTCTACCGCGCCCGCAACCTGGCCCTCGACCGCGAGCGGGCGCTCAAGGTCCTCGCCCCGGCGCTCTCGCGCGACGAGCGATTCCGCGAGCGCTTCCGGCGCGAGTCGCGGCTCGCGGCCTCGATCGAGCACCCGAACGTGATCGGTGTCCACCAGGCCGGCGAAGAGCAGGGTCAGCTCTACATCTCGATGCGGCTGGTCGAGGGCGACGACCTGCGCGCGCTGGTCGACGCCGAGGGCCCGCTGGTCCCGGCTGCTGCCGTCGGCATCGTCTCCGAGATCGCCGCGGCACTCGACGCCGCCCATGACGCCGGCCTGATCCACCGCGATGTCAAGCCCGCGAACGTGCTCGTCGGCAGCGGCGCGGACGCCGGACGCGTCTATCTGACCGATTTCGGCATCAGCCGGACCGCTCGCGCGGGCGAGACCGTCACCGCGACCGGCGAGATCGTCGGCACGGCCGACTTCATCGCTCCCGAGCAAATCGCAGGCGAGCCGGTCGACGGCCGCGCCGACATCTACGCGCTCGGCGCGGTGCTCCACTTCGCGCTCACCGGGCACGCCCCTTTCCCGCGCGAGAACGAGCTCGCGACCCTCTTCGCCCACGCCAACGCCCCGCGCCCGCGCCCGTCGGAAGTCCGACCGGGCCTGCCACCGGGTCTCGACGCCGTGGTGGCGAAGGCGATGGCCGTGCGCCCCGAGGATCGCTATCCGACCGCGGGCGAGTTCAGCGCGGCGCTCGCGGGCACGCTCGCCGGCGTCACCGATGAGCCGACCCGGCCACTCGCCGAGACGCCGACCCGCCCCCTCGCCGAACCAGCCACTCGTGGGTCGCGCCGACTCGCGATCGTCGCCGCCGTCGGCGGCGCCGTCGCGGCGGTCGTTGCCGTGGTAGTCGTACTTGCCGGAGGCAACGGGGGCGCCGGGTCGGGTTCGGGCGATCCCGCACAACCGACGGCGAGCGCCCCGATCGAGGTTGGCCAGTCCCCGAGCGGGATCACGGTCGGCGATCTGCGCACATGGGTCGCAGTCAATGACGAAAATCAGGTCGCGGGCATCAACCCCGCCACCGACGAGGTCGCACCCAGGGTGCAAGTGCCTGGCGCCAAGTCAGTTGCGGTGGGGCTCGGCTCGATCTGGGCGGTCAGCTCTGAGACCGACTCGCTTTACAGGATCGACCCGGCCGAAGCGGGAAGTCCTCAACCGATCGCGCTTGGCCCGGGCGCCGAGCCCTCGGACGTCGCCGTCGACGATCGCTGGGTCTGGATCACTGCCGAGGGCACCAACCAGGTCGTTCGGTTCGATCCGCAGGTGGGCGAGCTGAGAACCGAGCAGGTCGGTGTCTCACCGCGCGCGCTCGCGGTCGATGCCGCCTCAGTATGGGTTACGAACATCGACGACGGGACCGTCTCGGAGATCGATCGGCTCGACGTGAAGCGGGTCGAATCGACGATCGAGGTCGGCGGCCGCCCCAGCGACATCGCGGTCGGCGAAGGCGGCGTCTGGGTGATCGACAACCTGAACGGGACCCTGACCAAGATCGAGCCGGGCTCGGGCCCCGGCACTCCGATGACGGGCCTCGTCCAACCCCGCGGCGTGAAGACCGGGTTCGGCTATGTCTGGGTCGCCAACGGCGGCGCCGACACCGTGGTTCGCGTCGATCCCGCAGACCCGTCGATCGTGGGCGAGCCGATCGCGGTCGGTGACAATCCGGCCGACATCGCGATCGGCGAGGGCTCGGTGTGGACGGCCAACGCCGGTGACGGCACCGTCACACGGCTCAATCCGTAGATGCCGGTTGCGAGAGTGCGATTTTCCCCACATAGCGGGGTGGATCGCACCTTCGGCGCGAGATCGTCGGTCAGTCGCCGTAGAGCTCGCGCTTGATCAGGGTCACCGAGCGGATCACCGAGTCGAGGAAGGGCTCGACCTCGTTGCGAAGGCGCTCGTGCTCGCGGCGCCCGGCGGCGGTGATCGAGTAGTAGCGGCGGGTGCGGCGGTCGGGGTGCTCCCAGTCGCCCTTGATCATTCCCTGGGCCTCGAGCTGGCGCAGGAGCGGGTAGATCGTATTCGGGTTGGCCGAGATCACGCCTTCGGTGATCCGCTCGATCTCCTCGATCAGGCGGTTGCCGTACTGAGGCTCGCGCGCGATCAGGTGCAGGACGAGCAGCGGGAAGATGTCGCGGCGCCGGATCTCGCCGCCGAAGACGTCCATCGAGCGACCGGACCGCTTGCCCCGGCCCGGCGCGGCCGCGCCCCGCGCGCGAGCCGTGCGCGCCGCGTCGGCAACCGCGTCCGCCACCGGCTTGGAGCGCCGCTCGGCCAAGATCAGCCGACGATAGCGGCGCGCCTCGACATGTGACGTCCGTGACGAGGCTCACTGACACCACCCGGGCTTCGGGCTAGAGTTGGATAGTTCCGTCTGCCACGAGGAGAGACCGTATGGCCAATATGTCCGCCAACCAGCGCGCGCAGTACGACCGCCCCGAGCTCAGCGTCGCGTCGACCGGCGTCCGCGTCCGCGACCGCCGCTACCCGATCGCCTTCACGATCATTGGCCTGCTGGTCCTCGGAGCGCTTGGCTACGCCACCGCTGTCGCGATCGACGGCTGGCCGCGAGCCGTCGTGCTCGTCATGATCGTCGTCACCACCATCGGGCTGATGATCGCGATCAGCCCAAACCGGCGCGCGTAGGCAGACGGAACACGCGCAACGTGAGAGGCCCCGCGCACGCGGGGCCTCTCGTACGCCTGGATTGAGAGCGGGGTAGCCCGCTAGACGGCCGCCGCGGCGGTCTCGGACTCCTTGTGCGCGACCTCGGTCTGCGTCTTCACCGACTCCGGCAGGGGCTCGTCGACGTTGCGGCCCATGAGCACCTCCTTGGCGATCACGAGGCGCTGGATCTGTGAGGTGCCCTCGTAGAGCTGCATGATTTTCGCGTCGCGCATCAGCTTCTCGACCGGGTACTCCTTGATGAAGCCGTAGCCGCCGTAGACCTGGACCGCGTCGACGGTGATCTCCATCGCCGAGTCGGCGGCGAAGCGCTTCGCGTGCGAGCAGGCGAGCGTGTTGCGGACTCCCTGGTCGAGCAGCGCCGCCGACTGCCAGGTGAGCAGCCGGCCCGCCTCGACCTTGGTCGCCATGTCGGCGATCATGAACGCGACCGCTTGGTGCATCGCGATCGGGACGCCGAACTGAACCCGCTCCTTCGAGTACCCGCAGGCGAACTCGAACGCGGCGCGGCCGATCCCGACCGCCATCGCGGCGACCCCGGGCCGGGTGCGGTCGAGGGTCATCATCGCGAGCTTGAAGCCGTGGTTCTCCTCGCCGAGCAGGTGGTCGGCGGGCACCTCGGTCTCGTTGAAGACCACGGTCGCGGTGTTGGAGGCGCGCTGTCCCAGCTTGTCCTCCTTCTTGTCGATCACGATCGTGTCGTCGCGTGGGACGACGAAGGCCGAGATCCCGCGGTGGCCGGCGTCCTTGTCGGTCTTCGCGTAGACGGTGTAGAAGTCGGCGTACTGGCCGTTGGTGATGAAGCACTTGGAGCCGTTGAGGACCCACTTGTCGCCCTTCTTCGTCGCCGTCGTCTTCATCCCTGAGACGTCGGAACCGGCGTCGGGCTCGGTGAGGCAGAACGAGGCCAGCTTCGGCTCCTCGGAGAGCATGCCGAGGTACTTGGCCTTGATCTCGTCCGAGCCGCCGATCGCGACCGGCGTCATCGCGAGGCCGTTGGCGGCGAGCGAAGTGCCGATCCCGGAGCAGCCCCAGCCGAACTCCTCCTCGATCAGGCAGCCGGAGAGATAGTCCAGACCCGGTCCCCCGTACTCCTCGGGCACGTGCGTGTTCATCAGGCCAACTTCCCAGGCCTTCTCGATGATCTCCTGGGGCCAGGTGCCGTCCTTGTCGTACTCCCAGGCGACCTTGCGGATCTCCTTGTCAGCGAAGTTGTGCGCGAGCTCGCGCAGATCCTTCTGCTCGTCGGTCAGCGTGAAGTCCACTGCTCAGGGGCTCCTTTGCGTGCTTGTTGTGCGGCCCGTTTCGGTGCCGCCGAACGTCGATTGACTGGTCAGTCAACCGTCGTAGAAGGGTAGCTGATCTATCTCCTGGGGGCGTGTCGATCGATCCGACAGCGGTCTCGCTCGCCGTCTCCAACGGCGACGTGATCGTGATCGTTGTCCTGGTCGCGGTCCCGCTTGCCGGAATCGCGTTCGCGGCGGGCGCCGGGGACGCCTTCCGCCAGATCGGCAAGGGCCCGTTCTCGGTCGAATATGAGACCGACCTGCCGCAGAAGGTGCGCGACTCCGATGCCGAGGCGACCTCGCCGGAGATGCGCGAGGCGGAGATCCGGCAGCTGCTCGAGGCGAAGGCCTACCGCCAGAGCACCCGGGGCGAGGAGGTGCTCGACGTCGAGTCCGAGCTCGAACGCCTGCTGGCCGAGCAAAGCGTCCCCGCGCCCGGCGAGGACCCAGCCTTGCGCGAAGAGGTCCGCCAGCTCGTCGTCGCCCGCAACGCACGCCGGCAGCGCCAGGGCAAGGAGCCGCTCGACGTCGAGGCCGAGATCGAGCGTCAGCTTCGCGAGCTGGAGAACCTGGGGCAGTAGGAGCGCCATCGGCGCGATAGATTCCGACCCGTGACCCCCGAGGAGACCGAGGGCCAGATCGTCGAGGTCGAGGACCTCCTGGTCCGGCCCGGCACCTACTTCAACCCGCAGACCGAGGTCGTGGTGGTCGTCGACGACTCCGCCTCGATCGACCAGGAGGTCTTCAACATGGAGTCCTACGAGGGCGCCGACTGGGTGCGGATCTCCGACGAGGTGCCCGTGGACGCCGATGCCCTCGACACGGCGATGGAGCGGTTTCAGAGCCTCAACCACCCGGTCCCGGCAAGCCTGCTGGCGGAGACCGTGCTCGAGGGCGATGATCCGGAGGAAGAGGAACCCGAGCTCGAGCCCGATCCCGAGGAGGAAGGATGAGCGGCTACTCGATCGCCACGCGCTCGGACGCGCTCGACTTCATGGCCCAGTACCCGGGCTTCGGCGAGATGCGCTGGTACTCCGACGCACTCGGAACCGAGCAGGTCTCGTTCAGCTGGCGCCTGATGCCCCCGGACACGGGTGGGCGCGGCAGCTACGGACATCGCCACCCGGGCCAGGAGGAGATCTACTTCGTCGTCTCGGGCACGCTCACGTTCAAGGTCGGAGACGACGTCTTCGAGGCCGGCCCGCAGACGGCGGTCCGGATGTCCGGCGACGCCTTCTACTCCGTTCACAACGACTCCGACTCCGATGCCGAGCTGATGATCTTCTCGACCAGGCTGGCCGATCCGCGGAGCGAGCAGCAGGACGACTTCTGGCCGCAGTAACCGCGGCACCGGTCTCTGAGCGGCTCGTCGCCGAGGTTCCGGATCTCGGCCTGCACCTCGACTTCGCCGCGCGCCAGCTCGCCGACGCGCGCGTCGCACCGTGGCACGGGGGCGCGCAAAGCCGTGCGCAGGTTGAGAGCACGCTCGTGCGACAGGCGAAGCAGTCCGAGGCCGACGGCTTCTGCCTCTGGTGGTGGCGCGAGAGGAGCACCGGCGAGCTGATCGGCTACACCGGTCTCAATCGCGACCAGGTCGAGGGCGAGCCCGTGGTCGAGGTCGGCTGGTCGGTGACGCCAGAGCGCTGGGGCGAGGGCTTGGCCACCGAGGCCGCTCGCGCTTCGATCGAGTGGGGCTTCGACCGCCCCGGGCTGACGGAGATCGTCTCCTTCGCCCAGCACGAAAACCGCGCCTCCCGGGCGGTGATGAAGAAGGCGGGGATGGCTTACGTGCGTGACTTCGAGCGCCGGGGGCTGCCCCATGTGCTCTACAGCATCGGTCGCTAGCTTCCCCGCCCATGCTCGACGCCCGCGAGACCGCGCCCGACTTCACGCTTCCCGACCAGGACGGCAACGAGGTGACGCTCTCCGAGCTGCGCGGGCAGACGGTCGTCCTCTACTTCTACCCGCGCGCCGACACGCTCCCGCGTTTACGCAGTAGAGGACCTTGACTCGCGTCCACCCTCCCGTCTAGCATTCCTACATCTAACCTTCGCTCGGTCCCACGGATAGGGACAGCCACCCGGGCCGTGACCTTCACCAAGGAGGCAGCTCGAAGTGGCAACCGCAGTTCAAAACACCGGCACCGCGATTCACGCCTGGGTGCCGGCGAGGCTCGCCGCCGAGCTTCGGTCGCGAGCCACGACCGGAGGTCGAACGCTCAGCGCCGAGATCAGACGAGCGCTCGACGCACACCTTGAAGCTTCGCCCCGACCCGCGCCCGGCTCGGGGACGGAGGACGCCGGCGATTGCATTCCGCTGTCGCCCGCGGACTCGGCCGGGGGTGTCGTTGGACAGCGGAAGCACTCCCGGCCGACCACCTTGCACCCAACCGAAGGAGACCGATGAGCACCGCCACCGCGACGCGGAAGCCGAAGGCGCCGAACGTCCTCGCCGAGCTCGAGAAGCTGGTCAAAGCGCGCACGGCCGCTCACAAGGCCGTGCGTGAGCTCCAAGCGCTCGACGACTCAGCACCAGGCCGACCTCGTCGTCAAGCGTCACGAGCTGACGGTGGCGACGCACGAGCGGCCAGACGAGTGGGAGGAGGGCGTGAATCCGAAACCGCTCGCCGGTACCGACAGCGCCAAGCTCCGTGACGAGATCCGCGCGCTGGCGACTGAGCCGAGCGTACGAGACAGCGCTCCATACGCCTCGGCGCTCGAGGCGTTTCATGGCGCCGATCTCGACGAGCGCCGCTTTCGGGTCGGGCACGCCCGCGATCTGCTCGAGGCTCGAGTCGGCGATCAGCGGCGGGCTGCGGCATCAAAGCTCGAGCAGGCCGAGCGCGACGCCGAGGCTGCGCTCGTCGAGTTGCAGGCCGTCGCGATGGAGATCAGGAACGTGATCGCGACGATGCCCGGGCTAGATCGGGGCGCGCGGGACCTTGTCCACCCGAGCCAGCAGGAGTTCGACGATAACCCGCGCTGGCCCAAGTCGCGCAGCATCGAGGCCGACGAGGGCGAATGGTCACCCTACGTTCAGGACCTGGAGGCAGCGAGCTGGCGGAGGCGCCGCTGATGAGCGAGCCGGTCGGCGACGCTGCCGCCTTCGCCCGCATGTTCGGCCCACGACCCGCCGAAGCTGAGCCGAGCAGCGCTTCAGACCCAACGGCCGCCGCGTCGGTCAATGCGTTGACGCCGCGCGATCTGGGCGTGGAAGCACCCGAGACCCCGGTCGAGGGTCTGGCGCCTCCCGACAAGCCGGTCTCGGAGTGGTCAGAAGAGGAATCAGCGGCCTTTCATCGGTACGTCGACCGGACGATGCGCAGAGAAGGCCACGCGCGAGGAGCTCGAACGCCAGCAGATCGAGGCCGAGGCCAACCGGACTCCCGAGCAACGGCACGGGGACTTCCTCAGCGCGTCGCTACAACCCGCAGCCAAGCGGGCCGCGGACGAAGCGTTTATCCGCAGGATGCACCCCGAACCCGCAGACGACGAGTGATGGCGCCCCGGCACCCGCCCCCCCTTTGCATCTCTTAGGACCGCCGAGGAGGGACTTGGCGCGCGCCGGGGTGTGAATGAGCCATACGTTTGACACCACCCACGCCAGGATCCTGGTAGCGGTTGAGGCGGGCGCCTCGATGGCCGACGCTGCGCTTCACGTCGGCGTCAAGCAGCGCACGGCGGAGTCGTGGTTGTACAAGGGGCGGCGCGATCCGGGCTCCAAATATGCACCGTTCGCGACCGCGGTCGATGCCGCGCGTCGTGCTCGAGCTCGAGCCGTAGAGGCACTAGCGGGCGAGCCGCTCGACCGCGCCGGCTTCGTGGCCCTGGTTGATCGCGCGTGCCGAGCGGGCAGCGTCACGGCGCTGCGCTTACGGTGGCGCATGTTCCAGGCCGACAAGCGGTCGGCGACGCACGTCGCCGACGGCCTCGACGTGATCGACGAGCTCGCCCGTCGGCGGGCCTAGGGGACACCCGACTGGCGAGCCGGCTTGCGCCACCTGGCGAGCCCTGGCGCGCTCGACATCCCGGCAAGCCCTATGACTAAAGTCACCGTTCGCCACTTTCGCGGCGGCTTGCAGCCCGAGCAAGCGCTGGCGGGCCGCTAACGGCGCCGGGGCCGACCCGGTTGACCCCCCGGAGGCCGAGGCCGATGCCGAGCTTGACCGGTTGACCCGGCAGAAGCCGGACTAGCGAAGCGGGTACCTAGAGCCCCGGCGGGCGGTAGTTGACCGCGCGGTTCGCCGCCTCGTCTACCTGCTCGGGTGTGAGCAGCACGGTCGTCCTCACCGTCGCCCCTCCCGCGGCGTTGGCGATCAGGGAAACGGCTGCGGCGGCCTCGTGGTCGGGAAGATCGACGATCACAAAGGCGTCGCGCTCGCCGAACCCGAAGTAAAAGCACTCGAGCTCGCCGCCCACGCTCTGCACGGTGTCGGCAACCGCGTCCCGCCGATCGCTGCCGCCCTTGCTGCGCAGGCCCTCCTCGCCCCCGGCCGTGTATGAGGCCTCCAACAGGTACTTCGGCATCTCCTCCTCCTCGTGATCGGGGTCGCGCCAAGACTCTATCGCTCAAGGTCGCAAGGCAAGGGCACACAGCGGGGTCCCGGCGCGCCCGTGAATCTGTTTCCACGGCACCGACCCCGCTCCTCGCCTGCCAGATCAAGCGGTCGGGCGGATCGAGCCGCAGAACGGCCCGGGGCTCTGCGATCGCCGCCAATTGAGGCCTACTCCGACAGCCCGGCGGCTTCGAGGGCCTCGGCCGGTCGACTGAACCAGGCGTAACGCACGACCTTCCCACTGCGGAGGGTCCACAGGGCGGACTCGCGGCCCTCGATCTCGACACCACTCCCTCGCCCGCGGGCCCTGTAACGCACCACGACTGCGACCCGATCCCCCGCTGCTCTGAACTGCTCCGGCTCGGCTTCCCACGTCTCCCATCCCTGGAAGATCCCTTCAACGGCGGTGGCGAATGCAGCGGCGCCGCGCCGGGTTCCGGGTTCCACGGCCTCGGCAGCGTTGACGTACTCGATCTCTGGGTCGATGAGGTGGGCTGGCCCGGGGAGCTCTCCCCGGGCCCAGGCCGCGTAGAAGCTCCGCACCACCTCGATGTTCTCCTGCGACATCGCCCGCGCAGTATCTCGATTCGGCGCGCGCCGGTCAGTGCGAGAGTTGTTCGGGTGGCGCTCTAAAAAAGTGGCGACGTGAGGGCTGTCAATCCTGCTTGAGCGCGGGGTGCGCAAAGTCCCGGTAGAGCGACCAGTCGATTACGGCTACGATCGTCTCCTCGTCCGACCACTCGATCCGCTTCGCCTCGGCTTGTTTGATCGCGTAGCGGGCTGTGGGGGCGTTGGGTAGGTCTTCCCCGGTGCGCGTATCCGCAAGCCCGCCACGGAAGGTGAGTACCGCATCGCCCTGGAACTCAGCCTCGTCGTAGATGTCGGCGAACACCGCGCCCGCCATCCAATCGACGTCTTGCGTGCTCGCTCCCTCTAAGCCGCCCTCCGGTGTCTGAACCGTCGCCGTCACGAACTTGCCGTTCACCTGGACATCGGAGACTTCGGGATCCTCGACCGGGCCATCCACATCCTCAACCGCACTGCTTACTTGATCCGCTGGCGAAGGCTCAGGCGACTCCTCGACTTCTTCTGCCATCGTGGCCTCCGGCTCGCTTGTCTGCGCTTCGCCTGACCCGGCCCCGTTGGACTCTTGATCCTCCGGTGTCTCTCCAAATATCCCGGCGAGGACGATGATCACAACTATGGGCGTCGCGATCCAGAAGATGATCCGAGCCGTGCGACTCGGGAGGATTCGGCGGTAGTTCGCGACGATGGCGGATGGCGGCTTTGGTGCCTGTCGCTGATCGGTCCACTGCGACCCGTCCCAGTACCGTTTCCCGCCCTCCACTTCGGGGTCGTCGTACCAACCAGCAGGAGCCTTCCGCTCGGGAGTACTCGGGTCATCGGCCACCGCGCGGACCCTACGCCTCTTTGGCGTGGGTGGGGCGTCCGCGCGGCCGCGCCGCGCAGTATCTCGCTCTGGCCATGGACTAGCCGAGTAGGAGCTATGGAACGGCCAGAACGCCGTGTACTGGCCTACTGCCGCAGCCCGGCGGGCACCAGCGTTCGCTCGCTGCGGGTGCCCGCCCGGCTATTCAGTCTCTTCAAGTCTCGTCACGGTCTCCGAGCGGTCGTCGCGGCACACGAACCCATCGCCCCCCTCGCGCTGCACCTTGGCATACAGGTCGCCGCCCTGATACGACTGCACCGGACCCCAGGGGGCCCGCGGGGTGTCGTCCTCGGGTCCGCCCTCAAGCTGGGTTCGGACGGCAGTGCCGAGCACGCGGTTCGGCCCGGGCCGAACCTGGAACAGGATCACCTGTCGCCCCTCCATGCACTTCCTGACCTTTGAGCGCACCTCGCCGTAGTAAAGGCGGCCACGCGGTTCACTGTCCACGGCGATCGTCACCTTCGTGTCGTACTTGACGACGTTCGGGGCCGCCGCCGTCTGCGCCCCGAGCGCAATCACGCCAGCCGCAGCCACGCCGATCACAATCACGAATCGCCTCCCCAGTCGTCCTTCGTTTCCCTGAGCCCTCATTTCGGGCCTCCTTAGTGTTGTGGTTGACAGCCAGAAGGCTCCGACACGGCGGTAGACGCTCGGCATCAAAGGGCCGGGCTAGGCGTGGTCTAGGCGTGCGAAGGTGCGAACCGTCAGCTCGAGGCGCCCCCGAGCGCGATTCGCCTCGACGTTCTCCTGCGACATCGCCCGCGCAGTATCGCGCTCTGGCGGCCAGAACGCCGTCTACTGGCCTACTCCGAGCCCGGCGGCTTCGGGGAGGCGGAAATGGCCAGCGCCCGGCTTCTCGTGGGTCTGGAGAACGCTGCGGACCTAGGCGCCTAACCGCTCCTATCGGGGCTATGGAGCCTGCTTGGTAGGGCTGTTTCGGCCTGGTCCATCGCTCCGATTTGCTGGAGGAGCGTCATCAGGTCGAAGTAGTGGCGGAGCACCTTGATCTTGCCGTGCTCGATCTCAATCACCTGGACCGACTTGACCGTGAAGCCTTTGTTGGAGGGCGGCAGCTCCTGACCGTCGGGCGTCGCCACCGGGCCGCGCTGCGTGCCCTCCCAGGTGAGCTCGATCGCCACCGTGTTTCCGCTCGGGTACGCCCCGGTTATGGTGCCGTGCTCGTCGGGGAACGCCTGCTTCCAGTGCTGTGCTGCCTCGACTCGGGCATCTGCCCCCTCGAGGCGGCGCTGCGTCGCGAGTTCCTCTTCGTAGAAGTCGTCGGCGAGAAGCGAGCGGAGGCGGTCGAAGTCACCGGCGTTATAGGACTCGATGCTCTCGCGAGCCACGTCTTCTGCGCTTGTGGCCATTCGGCCTCCCTTCGTGGCGGGCTACCGGGTCCATCGTACGCGCCGCGTTCACGTTTGCCGGATCGAGGCGACCCCTACTCCGACAGCCCGGCGGCTTCGAGGGCCTCAGCTCGTTCGCGAAACACCTCGCGCCTCGTGATCTTTCCATCAGCGACCCAACACATGGACCAGAAGTGAAGCTGCGTCTCCACGCCGCTTTCCTTGCCGCGTGCGGTGAAACCGAACCCGGCAACGAAGCAGCCATCACTCACGTCGGTGACCTCATCGGCCTCCACCCGAACGCTCTCCCAGGGTTCGATGACGACCTCGTTGAACCAGTCTCGCACCCCGGCTCTGCCTTGAAATGTCCGGGCACCCTCCGTCCAAAAGACAGTGTCCTCCCATTCAACGTCCGGACTGACAGTGGCGACGAACGCGTCTGCGTCCCGGCGGTTTGCGGCATCGACTACCCGCCGAACGATCTCCACGTTCTCCTGCGACATCGCCCGTGCAGTATCTCGCTCTGGCCGTGATCTAGCCGAGGAGGCGGGGCTTCGTCGTGTTTAGAGAGATTCCGACTAGACGGTCGGCGCCGGCAAGTCGTCGGCGAGCAGTTCGCACACCGACGCCAGGTCGACGAGCGACTGACGCAACGCCCACTCGGCGCCGAGCTGGCGCTCACTGAGCGCTCGACGGGCTCCGCGGACGGCCGCCATCCGGGCCTCGAGCGTGTCCTGGTAGGACTGCAAGTGTCGATCGAGACCGCGATACGCTGTGCGGCGATGAGAGCGCGATATGCGGCGTGGCCATTGTCGGGCAAGGTGCTGTTCTGGCTGCTCGTGCTTCTGTTCGTCGTGTGGCCGCTGATCGCGTTCGTCGCTCAGCGCACCATGGTCTGAAAACCGCGGTGTACCTGAGGGGCCCTGCTGGCGGACGATCTCAGCTCGGACGCCGGTCGTCACGAGTGGGATTGTGCCGCACCGCCGCGACGCTTCCGAACCATGACGTAGAATGATGTCGAGGTCTGTAGCGGTCTCATAGTTCTCAGCGACGGCGCCTTCCGGGGCGTCGTCGTGTTTAGGGGATTGGGGGAGAGAAATCGCCGCCGCGCGGATTACCATGGGCGGTGAGAACTATGCAAACGACCGCAGTCCTCAATGGCACCGACTGACGCGGCGCCGTGCACCTACAGGCCCGGCCAGCTGGTCAGCTTCGCCGCCCACGCCGCGTTGACCAATCCCGGCACGGTCGAGTTCGCGCCCGACTCGGACGAGGAGCGTCGGCAGTTCACGCGCGAGCAACGGCGGCTACTGGCCCGCGATCCGCAGCTTCGCCAGATTGTCGCCTCGCGGGTGATGGTGCCGATCGACTGCCGGGCTCGAGGGCGCGACGCGCGCCCCGCACCCGCTCGTCGACGGGGCTCTCGGCGAACCGGTACCGGTTCAAGAGCCGGTCCCGACGATCCCGACGATCCCGAGCCAGCGAGAGGCTGGCCACCTGACCAACACATAGCGGTCGCCACCGCCGCCCGACCGAGAGGAGGGTGGCGATGACCGTTGCCGTCCAACTTGCTTTCGAGGTCGAGGGCCTCGACCCCTACGAGCTCGCCGCGCTGTCGCTCTTTGAGCGGATCGCGCTCTATGAAGACCTCGAGTTGTGCCCGCTTCAGAGGGAATGCGCCGAGGCGGCTGTCCGGCGTGTGCGAGCGCGCACCTACCGGAGGGCCGGTCGATGAGCGCCGCCTGCGAGAAGTGCGGCAGGATGCTCGGCGAGATCGAGGACTCGCGCTTCGGTCGGCTGTGCTGGTCGTGTTACCACGCTGCGGTCCCGTCCGATGAGGTCGTGGTGGCCGAGCCGGCGGTTGCGCCCGTCACAGAAAAGGAGCTTTCCTCCGGCGAACCCGGCTTTCCTCCGGCCCCGGGAGCGTTGGGCAGCGCCGCCTTCCACGGCCCCGCCGGCGAGCTGGTGCGGACGATCGACCCGCACACCGAGGCCGACCCGGCGGCGACCCTGATCCAGTTCCTGCTCGCGTTCGGCAACGCCTGCGGTCGCGGGCCGGGCTTCCGGGTCGAGAGCGACGAGCACGCGCACCAACGAGTTCGCCGCGATCGTCGGCGAGACCTCGAAGGCGCGCAAGGGCACCTCATGGGGGCATGTCCGGCGGCTGATGCGGCTCGCCAACCTCGAGTGGGAGGGGCGCTGCATCGGCTCGGGGATCGCCAGCGGCGAGGGGCTGATCCACGCCGTGCGCGATCCGCTCGTGATCCGACGAAAGGCCCGGACGAAGGAGGAGCGCGGCCGTGCCGACGAGGACGGGCGAATCGAGGATGAGGTCGATCCCGGGGTCGAGGAGAAGCGGCTGCTGGTGATCCAGGGCGAACTCGCCCAGGTGCTGCGCGTCATGCAGCGGGAGGGCAACACGGTCTCGCCGGTCCTGCGCGACCTCTGGGACCACGGCAACGCCCGCGGCATGTCAAAGCACCAGCCGGAAAAGACCACCGGCTCGCTCGTGACCCTGATCGGCCACATCACCATCGGCGAACTGCGGCGCGAGCTGACCGAGACCGAGTCGGCGAACGGGTTCGCGAACCGCTGGCTCTGGGTCTTCGCCAGGCGGTCGAAGCGGCTGCCGCGCGGGGGCCAGCTCGACGACGTCGGCGCTGGCGCCGCTGGCGGCGAGGGTCGCCGAGGCGCTGCGGTTCGCGCGAACGTCGGGGGATGCTCGACATGACCGAGGACGCCTGGCGAGTCTGGGAGCTGCTCTACGACGAGCTCAGCGAGGGCAAGGATGACCTCCTCGGCGCGATCACCGCCCGGGCCGAGGCCCACGTTCGCCGGCTCGCGGTCCTCTACGCGCTGCTCGACCAGCGCGGCGTCGTCGAGGTCGAGCACCTGCGAGCGGCGATGGCCGTCTGGGACTACTGCGCCGCCTCCGCCGCTCACATCTTCGGCGGCAAGGTCGGCGACCCACGCATCGACAAGATCCTGGCTGCGATCCTCGCCGCGGGCGATACCGGACTGAGCCGAACGGAGATCCGCTCCATCGTCGGCGGTCACGTCCCGGCGGATGAGATCGACGCGGCCCTGCGCCACCTGGGGCTCGTGGGCTCGCCCATGAACAGGTAGTCCAAACCGCCGGTCGGCCTGCGCATACCTGGCACCCCGGAAGTCGGAGCAAAGTGCCTACGGCTTCGGAGCAAAGGGGCCCTTTGCTCCGACCTCCCAGGCACTTTCCTCCGTCCCCGGGGGACGGCGCCGCGCCTCTCGCTACCGACGAGGAAGAGAAGCGCGCGGCGCACCTGCTCGGGCTCGAGCTCGACGACGACGAGGACGGGCGATGAGCCGCCGCAGGATCCTGCTGACGCCGGTATCGCAGATCAGGTCAGAGCCCCCACCGCGTTGCCGCCGCTGCGGCAGGGCGATGCGCTACGAGGGCGGAACGCAGAAGCGGCTCGATACGGCGGCCGGCATCGTCGACCCTGGTTGGCGCTGCTTCGGGTGTGAGCGATGAGCGCCCTCCCGCCGCATATCCGCACACTCGAGGAAGCCATTCTCGACCCCGACACGGGGGAACGGATCCGTTCCAGCGTCGACGGCGAATGGCTCGATCCGAACGAGCCGATCCCTCCGAACGCGACGATCTGGGACTACGACGGCGAAGATCGCCCCGAGGACGGGGGCGGATCATGAACCCCCTCCCGCCCCGCGTCCGCGCCGAGGTCGAGCGGATTCTGGCCGCAGAGGCGCGTCGGCTACTCGCCCACCAGCTCGACCGTGACGCGGTCGGTGCCCCGGCCGGGAGCAACTGTCACCCGCCCAACCGTGGCCCGGATCAGCGCCCGGCGGGCGTCGAGGGAGAGGCGGTCCCAGTCCGCGGCCGCGTTCAGAACAACCGAGGCACGCTGACCGCCTAGCCGATCGAGTTGATCGCGAGCGCGATCACGCTCGTCGCGAAGCTCGGCCAACCGCTCGCGCGCCGCCGTCTCGTCCTCAAGGCCCGCGAACGCCCGGATCGCGGCCTCGAGGTCGGCCTGGGCTCGCTCGTACGTCTGCTCGGCCTCGCGGGCGCCCTGCTCGGCCGAGGCACGCCCCTCGACGTCTGAGAGCGCCGCGCGCACCCGCTCGACCACGAGGCCCTCGACCATCTCGGCGCTGATCGTGACGCGCTGCGGGCAATCCTCGCGGACGTGGCCGCAGCGGTAGAACGGATACCGGCGCCCGTTCTGCGTCTGCGTACCGACGACCATCCGCCCCCCGCACGAGGCGCATTGCAATACGCCAAGCCGGGCGAGCAGGCGGTCGGACTTCGGCTTGCGTCCCCGCGACACCCGAGCTCGCTGCACCGCCTGCCAGACCTCCCGTTCGACGATCGCATCGTGGGCGTTCAGGTTCGGCTCGAGCGACCCCGAAGTGAATCTCGCCGAGTACCACGCGGGAGGAGAGCAGGGACTGCGCGCCGCGGTAGGAGCGCTCGATCCCGTGCTCGCCCAGGTACGCGCGGACCTCGGCGACGGTGGCGCCGCCCGCCCGCATCCGAAACGCCTCGCGCACGACGGGCTCGGTCTCGAGATCGGGGTACCAGGATCCCGTCCTCGCCACGGACGTAACCGGGAGGTACGTTCGGGTAGGGCAGGACGCCGCGGGCAACGGCGCGGGCCTGCGCCTCCGCCGATCGCTCCGCCGATGTCCGGCGCTGATACTCCGACACCGCGCCGAGCATTGTCCCCGAGAGCCACTGGCCCGCGGAGCCGTTGGTGACCTTGCCGACGTCGACGGCGAGCACCTGTCCCCCGGCCTTCTCGACCCGCGAGACGAGCTCGTCCTGCACGCGCAGGGAGCGCACAAGCCGGTCGAAGTAGGCGGCGACGATTACTTCGGCCTCACCGGCCTCGACGGCCTCGACCGCGCGGCGAAGCCCCTCGCGCTGCTCAAGCGCCGTCCCGCCGGAGACGTCGAGTTCCTCGATCGTCTCGGTCAGCTTCAATTGTCGCGCTCGCAGGCGTCGCGGATGCGCTCACGCTGCTCGCCGGGTGATGCGAACGACTCGCCGTCGCGCCCGTGAACCTGAGAGACGCGAACGATGCCGATCGCCTTGCGGGTGGCTGCTGGTGGTGTTGGTCAGTACTGTTTCATTCCATCGACGCGTACGTGCCCACCTCCCCTACTGTCGACACGCCGGGGTGCATGACCCAGGCCCGCGGGGTCCGCGATCGCCGCGGGGACTACGAGCGCGCCGGCGTGCGCGTGATCGGCGTCTCTCCCGACCCGGTCGAGGCGGTGGCGAGGTTCGCCGGCAAGCACTCGCTCGACTTCACCCTGCTCGCCGACACCGACCACGCCGTCGCCGACGCCTACGGGACGTGGGTGAAGAAGAGGAACTACGGCAGGACCTACTGGGGAGTGCAGCGGGCAACCTTCATCATCGACCCCGAGGGCGAGATCGCGCACGTGATCCCGAAGGCGTCCCCGAAGACCCACGATGACGAGGTCCTCGCCGCGATCGGTCAGCTGAGCGCGACGTAGGCGAGAAAGGCCCCGAACAACGCCGACCAGACGGCTATCGGCAGCGGCTCGAAGCGCCCGCGCAGGCGCAGCGCCCAGTAGGCGAGTGCTCCTCCCGCCAGCCCCAGTACCCCGCTGACGATCGCGAACCGGTCGAGGTCCCAGTCAGTGAAAGCCAGCCCGAATGCGATCGGGATCGTCGACTGAAAGACCATCGCTCCGGTGATGTTGCCGAGCGCGAGACTGTCCTTGCCGTCCTTGACCCAGAAGAAGCTGTTCGCCTTCTCGGGCAGCTCGGTCGCGAGCGGCGCCAGGATCAGCGAGAGCACCAGCGGCTCGGCCCCGATCTCCTCGGCGACGGCCAGCAACTCGTCCACGAACAGGTGCGCACCGCCGACGATCGCACCGAGGCCGACGATGAACTGGAGCACGATCGTCGTCGTCGGAGGCTCGTCACCGGGGGTGCGGTCCATGTAGAGGGGTCCGATCGCCTCGGCCTCCTCGACCTTGCCGCCGCCGCGCAGCGTCTGGCGCACGTAGGCGACGTAGGCGATCACCAAGGCGGCGGCCATCGGCACGTGCAGCTCCTCGGGGATCACTGTGCCGGCGGCGATGGCTAGGGCGAAGAAGACGAGGAAGAAGATCAGATCTCGGTCCAGAGTCCGGACGTCCGCACGCAGGCCGGTTCCCTGCTCGCGGCGGCTGCGGAAGACGAGCGCCGAAACTCCGACCAGCGCCATCGCGATCGTCGCGAGCAGGAAGGGCGCACCGATGATCGCGCCGATCGCGACGTCCTCGCCCCCCTCGGCGCCCTCGACGATGGCGATGATCGGGATCAGCGTCTCGGGCATCGCGGTGCCGACTGCTGCGAGCACGCTGCCGGTCGCCCCCTCGCCGATCTCGAGCCTGTGCCCGGCCCACTCGACCGCGTTTGTGAACAGCAGCGCCCCTGCGATGATGACGGCGAACGCCGCGGCTAGGAGGACGAGGTCCATCGGGAGGATTTACCCCCCGGCGGGAACCGCTACGCGTAGAAGAAGGCGATCCCGAGGATCACGTAGAGCGCCAGCAGCTGCACGCCCTCGAACCAGTTCGACTCTCCATCCTGCGTGACCACCTGGGCGATCAGGATTGCGAACACGAGCGCACCGAGTTCGAACCCGTTGAACACGAGCGCCAGCGGGCCGGGACCGATGAAGAACGAGGCGATCACCAGCACCGGGGCAACGAAGAGGGCGATCTGAGCGCCCGAGCCGATCGCGATGTTGACCGCGAGGTCCATCTTGTTCTTGTACGCGACCAGCACCGCGACCCAGTGCTCGGCAGCGTTGCCGACGATCGCGACGACGATCACCCCGATGAAGAACTCCGAGAGCCCGACCGCCTCCGAGGCCTCGGAGATCGAGCCGACGAGGATCTCCGACATCAGGCCGACGGCGAGACCGGCGATGAACAGCATCGTCACAGAGCGGCGGACGCTCCAGCCGAAGCCCTCCTCGTGCTCCTCCGCGTAGGGCGGGTTGAAGATGTCGCGGTGGGTCCGCAGGGAGAACCAGAGCCCGGCCAGGTAGGTGCCGATGAGCACGATCGCTACCGCGAGCGAGAGATCCTCGACCGTGGAGCCGTAGTTGACGATCTCCGCCGAGGGCGACGGCAGGCCCTTGCCCTCGACGAGCTCGAAGATCGCCGGCATCATCAACGCCGCCGCGGCCAGGAACAGCATCGTCGCCTGAATGCTGGCCGCGGTGGCGCTGAATGTCTGCTTCGGCCGGCGCAGGCCGCCGACCAGCATCGACGCGCCGAGGACGAGCAGGACGTTGCCGATGATCGAGCCGACGATCGAGGCCTTGACCACCTCCTGGAGCCCCTCGGCGAGCGCGAACAGGGCGATGATCAGCTCGGGCGCGTTGCCGAAGGTGACGTTGAGCAGGCCGCCGATCCCGGGCCCCGAGCGAGCGGCGAGCTCCTCGGTCGCGAGGCCCATCAGGGCCGCCGTGGGAACGATCCCGAGCGCGGCGACCGCGAAGATCAGGCCCGCCTCCGCATGCGCGAGCTCGAGCACGACCGCGAGCGGGATGAAGGGCGTCAGCAGGTACGGCCAGCCCTGGGCGCTGAGCAGGAATCGCCCCTTCGCGCCGGTCGGTGGTCCGCCCGTCGTCATTCGGCGCAAGCCTAGTCAGGCCATCGAACGCAAAGGGCCCCGGCTGCCGCCGGGACCCTTCGAGAACGCTTGGCCGTCTGGGCTAGAGCTGCGAAGCGCAGGCCGTGATCTCGTCCGGCGTCTGGGCCTCGGCGAGGCAGTCGAGGTACGGATCGACGTTGCCGGCGCCTCCGCCGCTGCCACCGCCGCCGCCAACGCCGGGGATCTCCGGAATCGCACCACCGCCGCCGAGGCCGCCGAGCGCGCCGAGCGCGCCCGGGTCGACTCCGAACTGCGATAGGAGGTCACCGAGCGGCTGCGCATCGCTGGGCGCATCGATCGTCTGCTCCTCGTTGACTGCGCCGAGGCGCATCGAGAAGTTGGCGTCGACGCTATCGACCCCCGCCGCCTCGGCGTCGGGAATCGCGCTCGGATCAATCGCGAGGTTGAAATCGAGCCCCCGCAGGATGCGGTCGTCGGTGCCCGAGTAGAGGTCGAAGCTGGCCTCCGAGATCGCGTCGGCGACCTGCTGGATCTGCTCCTCCGGCGGAACCGTGCCGGCTGCCTCCGGGACCGCCGTACCGAGGTCGATCAGGTCCTGGAGCATCGTGTCGACGTTGAGACTGCCCGAGATGTGGTCGGTCTCGGTGCCCTCGACGTCCTCGGTGCCGTCGCTGGTCAGGTCGGTCAGCCAAGCCGAGAAGTCGATCTCGCAGGCGGAGGGATCTCCACCCTGCGCCTCGAGCGACTGCTGACAGCCCTGCGTGAACGCCTCGCTGAAGGAGAGGCCCTCGGTCTCGGACTGCTGCGCGGCCGCCTGCTCGGTCAGCTGCTTGAACTGGCTGAACGTCTCGGTGCCGACCTCGTAGGCGCTGCCGCCGTATTCGACATAGGCGTTGTCGTCGGTAACGGTGATCCCGCCCTCGAAGCTGATGCTCTGTCCGGCTCCCTCACCGCTGATCGAGCCGGTCCAGTCGAGCTGCGGGATCGCGTTCGGGTTGTCGGGATCGCCCTGGAACGGGCCGCTGAGGCTGGCCTCGAAGCTGCCGCCCTGCTCACCCTCCGCCGATCCCCCAATCGACAGCGAAAGGTCGCCGCTGGTCACGCGCTCGTCGTTGTTGAAGGTCTCGTCGAGAACGGTTTGCGGGTCGACGTCGGAATCGTCGCCGCCGCAGCCTGCGAGCACGGCCGGAACGGCCACGGCGATCGCGCAGACCGCGAGAAGTGTGCGGATGGGGGTCAAGAGTGGGTTCTCCCTCGTTGTCGTTGGAAAGACGGCGGGCAGAGTAGCGAACTACTCTCAACGCCCTATCGGGGCACCTCGAACAATCCTTTACACAGGCAAAGGGGGCGTCGGCAAGACGTCCGTTGCCGCCGCCACCGCCCGTCGCTGCGCGGCGGCCGGGCTGCGTACGGTGGTGCTCTCCACCGACCCCGCGCACAGCCTCTCGGACTCGTTCGAGAACGACCTCGGCGCCGACCCCACGCCCGTCACGGAGCGCCTCTGGGGCCAGGAGGTCCAAGCCGAGCGCGAGCTGGAAGCGCACTGGGGAGCGGTCCAGCACTGGCTCGGCTCGCTGCTCGCGGACCGCGGGGTGATGAACATCGCCGCCGAGGAGCTGACCGTGCCGCCCGGGATGGACGAGCTCTTCAGCCTGCTGCAGATCAAGCGCCACCACGAATCGGGCGAGTTCGATGCCGTGATCGTCGACTGCGCTCCGACCGGCGAGACACTGCGGCTGCTCTCGTTCCCCGAGGTCGCGAACTGGTGGCTGGAGAAGATGTTCGGATGGGAGCGGCGGATGATGGCCGCGGCGAAGCCGCTCGCGCGGATCATGGACGTCGACCTTCCGGGGGACGCCGTGCTCGCCGACATCCAGGACCTGGTCCACAACCTGATCGCGATGAACGAGATCCTCCGCGACCGCGACCGCGCCTCGATCCGGCTGGTGATGAACCCCGATCGGATGGTGATCAAGGAGGCGCAGCGCACCTTCACCTACCTCAACCTGTACGGCTACCTGACCGACGCCGTGATCGTCAACCGCGTCTTCCCCGACGAGCTCGCCGAGGGTTACTTCGGCGAGTGGCGCGAGCGCCAGGGCGAGCGGTTGGCCGAGGTTCGCGAGGGATTCGCCCCGGTCCCGGTGCTCACCGCCCGTTACTTCGAGGAGGAGGTGATCGGCGCCCGGATGCTGGATCGGCTCGGCGACGAGCTGTTCAGCGGCGCCAACCCCGCCGCGGTGATGCACAGCGAGCTGGTCCACGAGTTGAGCTCGCAGAACGGGCGCACGACGCTTCGCCTACCGGTCCCGTTCTCAGACAAGGGAGATCTGGCGCTGAAGAAGATCGGCGCCGAGCTGGTCGTCTCGGTGGGGCGCCAGAAGCGGACTATCATCCTGCCCTCCGCCCTCGCCCGGCAGCGCGCCACCGGCGCCCGGCTCGAGGACGGTTCCCTCGAGGTCAGCTTCCATGACGAGCGCTCCCGAAGACCAGCCGCAGTGCGTTGAGCTCTGCCCGATCTGCCGCGGCGCCGACGTGCTCCGGGCGACCTCGAGTCCCGAGCTCAGGGGACAGTGGCAGTCGGTCCAGCGCGAGGCCCTGGTGACGATGCGGGCGATGATCGACCACTACCTCGAGCGGCTCGAGGAGGCCGAGGCCGCGGCCGGCTCGCCCCGGGTCGAAGAGATCCCGATCGAGTAACGCCTCCGCGCGCTGATGGCCGGTCGTATCCTGACCCCATGACCTGCCCCGACTGCGGCACAGAGAACCCCGAACGGGCCCGGTTCTGCATGTCGTGCGGCGCCGGGCTTCCCGCGCCGTGCCCGAGCTGCGGAACCCAAAACCCACCCGAGGCAAAGTTCTGCACCGAATGTGGCTCGCCGCTCGGTGCGACGCCCGCGCGAGAGCCGGCCGCCGAGGAGCATCCGCCGGAGGAACGACGCAACGCGACGATCATCTTCGCCGACCTCTCCGGCTACACGGCGGTCTCGGAGCGGCTCGACCCGGAGCGGATGAAGTCGATGGTCGACCGGGCGCTGCGGCGGCTCGGCGATGAGATCGAGCGCTACGGCGGCACGATCGATAAGTTCATCGGCGACAACGTGATGGGCGTCTTCGGCGCCCCGATCTCCCACGAGGACGACCCCGAGCGCGCGGTGCGCGCCGGCCTCGCGATGCAGAGCGCGATGGAGGAGGTCAACGAGCGGATCGCCGCCGACCTCGGCGCCAGCTTCGCGCTCCGGGTCGGGATCAACTCGGGAGAGGTGCTAGCCGGGCGGGTCGGCGACGGCTACACCGTGATCGGAGACCCGGTCAACGTCGCGGCTCGCCTGCAGGCGGCGGCGACTCCCGGGACGGTGACCGTCGGCGAGCTCACGCACCGTCTCACCCGGGCGGCGATCGAGTACGTCGAGCTCGAGCCGCTCGAGCTCAAGGGCAAGTCCGAGCCGGTCGCGGCCTGGGAGGCGGTTCGCGCCGTGGTCCGTGGACGGGCACCGAGGACGACGCGCGCTTCGACCCCGCTGGTCGGCCGCGACGAGGAGTTCGAGGTCCTGCGCTCGCTGTTCGATCGCGTCACGGGCGAGCAGCGGCCGCACCTGGTCACCGTGATCGGACAAGCCGGGGTCGGGAAGTCACGCCTGTTGCGCGAGCTCTCGCTCCAGGTGGGCGAGCTCGAGCCGCCGGCCGCGGTCCGGCTCGGAAGCTGTCCCGCCTATGGCTCCGGCCTCGCATACTGGGCCCTCGGTGAGATCGTCCGGGGGACGTTCGAGATCGTCGACACCGACGACGCGGCCGCCGCCTGGCGCAAGCTCAGCCGTGGGATCGAGGAGCTCGTCGCCGACTCGGACACCGAGGAGCCAGCCGAGCGGCTCGCGACCGCGTTGGGGCGGCCGCTCGGGATCGAGCCGCCCAGCGACGTCCTCGGCGAGTCGCTCGAGCACGAGGACCCGCGACAGATGCGCGACCGGCTCTTCTCCGCCGTCCGGATCCTGATCGAGGCGGCGAGCCGAGAGCAGCCGTTCGTGTTCGCGGTCGAGGACATTCACTGGGCAGACGAGGGGATGCTCGACTTGATCGAGTACCTGGCGAGGTACGCGCGCGGGCCCGCACTGCTCGTCTGCCTGGCCCGCGACGAGCTGCTCGATCGCCGGCCCGGCTGGGGTGGCGGTCGCATGAACGCGACCACGATCGCGCTCGAGCCGCTCGCCCGTGAGCAGGCGCGCGAGCTGGTCGGTGCGCTGATGCCGGGAGAGGCCGGCAACGGCGGCGCTATCGACGTCGTCGAGCAGGTAGCCGAGCGCTCGGGCGGCAATCCGCTGTTCGCCGAGGAGATGGTCAACCGGATCCTCGAGGAGGGCGCGACCGATGCCGAGGCGCTTCCCGAGACCGTTCACTCGGTGCTTGCCGCGAGGCTTGACTCGCTGCCGCGCGCCGAGCGCCGCGTGCTTCAGGCCGCCGCCGTTGTCGGCCAGACCTTCTGGGAGGGCTCGGTCGACGAGGGTGACGAACGGATCGACCTCGCCGCCTCGCTCGCCGGGCTTCAGGAGAAGGACCTGATCGTAGCGACGGCCGGCAGCCGCCTGGCGGGCGAGCGCGAGTACGCGTTCAAGCACGTCCTGATCCGGGACGTCGCCTACTCGACCCTGCCGAAGGCGGTGCGGGCGCGCCGCCATGCCGCCGTCGGCGCCTTCATCTCCGCTCGCGCCGCCGACCGCTCCGAGGGGGTGGTGGCGATGGTCGCCGACCACTACGGACGCTCCGCGGCGCTTGGCGCCGCCGCCGATCTCGAGCCGGGGGAGCTGGAGCGGATCGTCGCCCTGGCGCTCGAGGCACTCGAGTCGGCGGGTGACGCGGCGGCTGCGCTGTACTCCAACCGGGAGGCCCAGGGCCACTACGAGAACGCGCTCGGCCTCGCCGGTGAGCCGGAGCCGGCGGCTCGGGCAAGGATCGCGGAGAAGCTCGGCGACGTCGCGCTGCGGCTCGGCCGCATCGACCGCGCGGTCGGCGCGTGGGAGGGCTGCATGCGCCACCACCGCGGCGAGGAGAACCTCGCCCGGGTCGGCGACCTGCACCGAAAGATCGGCGCCGGGCTCTGGCAGAAGGGCGATCGCGAGGGCTCGATCGAGCACTACCAGAGCGGCATCGACCTGCTCAAGGACGGGCCACCCTGCATCGAGTTGGTGCGCCTCTACGAGGAGGCCGCGTCGCTCTACATGCACACCGGAGACAACATGCTCGCGATCTACGCTTCCGAGAAGGCCCTGCGCCTGGCCGAGCGGCTCGGCGAGGCGGCGGCGGCGAGCCGCGCCCACGGCATCTTCGGCCGCGTGTTCGGGCGCATCGGCGACTCAGAACGGGCGCGTGAGAACCTCGAGCGCTCGGTCGAGCTGGCGCGCGAAAGCGATCCCGCGGAGGCGGTCAGGGCGCTGCTCGCGCTCGGTTACCACCTCGAGGTCTCCGAGGCCGACTACGCCGGCGCCCGGGGCGCCTACGACGAGGCGCTCGGCTTGGCGCTCGAAACCGGCGACCTTCCGTCGCAGGTCGAGGTCCACGCCGCGCTCGCCCAGATCGGGGTCTACGGCGGCGACTGGGAGGCGGCCACCCGCGAGACCGATGCGTCGGAGGAGCTCGCCGAGCGCGAGGGGCTCGCCGGCAAGCTCTGCTTCCCCTACTCGATGCGCGGCGTCCTGCTCTGGCATGAGGGCGACCTCGACGGCTCCGCGGCGCTGCTCGAGCGAGCATTCGAGATCGCCGAGCAGGTGGGCCGGTCGGAGGTCGCGTTCGAGTCGCTGCACTGGCTCGCCGCGACCCTGCGCGACCGCGGCGACCACGCCGACGCCGATCAGACACTCGCCCGGGCGCTGGACCTCTGCGAGCGGGCTGGCCTGGTCGCCCAGTCCGTCGAGGCGACCGCGATGCGAGCCGTCAACCTGGCCGTCTGGGGCAGGGCCGAGGCCGCCGCCGACGTCGCCGACGAGGCCGCCGGTCTCGCCGAACGGCTGCGCTACCCGGTCGGCGCCGCCGCCAGCCTCGAGGCCCATGGAGCCGCGGCCTCGGAGCCCGCCGAGCGCGCCCGGCTGCTCGGCGAGGCGAAGGCCGCATGGGAGGAGCTGGGCCGCCCGATCGACGCCGAGCGCTGCGCCGGGCTCACGGGGCGCGTCCAGTCGTGACCGCCTGGCGCCAGCAGGCCGTCATCGACGCTCCGGCGTCCTCGGTCTGGGCGCTCGTCGGCGATCCGGCGCGCTACCCCGAGTGGGCGGCGGACGTGGTGGCGGTCACCGGTCTCGCCGAGGTGGCGGAGAACCAGACCTTCGAGCACACCCAGCGCATGCCGCTCTTCGGCGCCGACACCACCACGTTCGAGATCGAGAAGCTCGAGGACCTGCACGAGATCAGGCTTCGCTGCCGGATGAGCGGCTACTACTCGCACTGGATCGTCACGCCGGCGCAGGACTCGACCTTCCTCGAGGTCGAGATCGGAGTCGAGCCGGTCGCGCCCCAGTTCAGGCTCTACTTCGGGGCACTCGGCAAGCGCTACTTCAGGCGGGTCACCGAGCAGTCGATCGGCGGCATCCGCCGGGTGCTTCGCGTCTAGCGGCCTTCGGCGGGCGGCGAGGCGACTTGACACGGGTTGCCGGGGCCGAGTAGTCCGGCGGTTTGCTACGCCAGGCCCTCGGCCTCGTACTCGCGCAGGAAGCCCTCGAAGAGGCGCTTGTGGCCCTGCTCGTCGTGGAGGATCGCGATCACCATGTCCTGGGTCACGGGGTCGATCGCGTCGGTCTCCTCGATGATCCGGCTGTAATGCTCGATCGCTCCGGACTCGGCCTCGATCACGCCCTTGATCACGTGGACGACGTCGACCTGGTCGTCGGGCGGCTGCAGGAACGACTGCTCGGCCGCGAACTCGAGCGACCCGGGGACGACGCCGTAGAGCTCCTTGATCCGGGCGGCGAACTGCTGCGCGTGCCCGAGCTCCTCCTGGATGTCGGCCTCCAGCGACTCGCGAATCTCCATCGCGCGAACGCCGTCGGGGTTGATCGAGTTGGCGATGTAGCTCATCACGGTCTCGATCTCCATCCAGTACGCCGTCGTCAGCAGCTCGATCACGCGCTCGCGCTGGTCGGCGTTATCCGGGGCCATAATGTCACCGCTCGAGGTGGACGTTTCGGTCACGTGTTCGCTCCTTCGCTCGGGTGGTCAGATGATTCCCGGTGCGAGGCAGGCGAAACCGGGCTTCGCAACGCTAGCGCCAACTCGAACCGGGCATCCGGGTCCTCGAGCAGGTCGCCGAAGCGGTCGCGCAAGCGGGCGAGCCGGTAGCGCACGGTCTGCGGGTGGACGTGCAGCTCGGCGGCGACCCGGGCGACCTCGCCCTGGTGGTCCAGCCATGAGCGCAGGGTCTCGGACAGGCGCGCCCGCGAGGCCGGCGTCTCGTCGGCGAGCGGCGCCAGCCGGCGGGCTGCGAGCTCGGCGAGGATGCGCTCGTCCCCGTGGGCGACCAGCGCCCCGAGATGGTCATCGGCGATCGTGAAGCCCTTCGCCGTGATCACCCCGGCCTCGATCAGTCTCAGCGCTACCCTTGCGCGCTCGGCGCTGCGCGGCGCCGACATCAGGCTCATCGTTGGACCGAGTACGACCGGCGTCCGCGAAGCGGCGCGTTCGAGCCGGGCGTCGAGTCCCGGGGCGTCGGGGTCGGCGAGCAGGGCGATCCCAGTCCGCCCGTCGTCGCCCGGCTCGGCTACCAGCGTGCCCGCCGGCAGCCGCGAGCGCAGGCGGCTTCCGCCGCCGGCCCAAGCCAGCGCCGCGATTCGCTCGGGCGGATCCCAGCCGGCCTCGGCGGCGGCGGCGCGGACCGCCGCCTCGTCGGTATCCGGATCGAGCAGCAGCGCGGCGATTCGGCGACGCATGCGCTCGCTCTCCCCCGCGGCCGCCGACTGGGCCTCGGCGTAGCCGTCGGCCGAGAGCGCGGAGAGCTCGTCGATGTAGGCGAACACGGCCTCGGCGAGCAGCGCCAGCGTCCGCCGGTCGACCCGGGCCTCGATCGCGATCGCCGAGACCCGGCGCCAGGAGACGCGGGCGCCGAGGCGGTAGGCCGCCAGCAGCGCGTCGAGCGAGCGCCGTTCACGGTACTCGCCGCGACCGAGGGCGCGATAGACGGCGTCGCCGCCCGTGCGGTCGAGCTCGGGGTCGGCTACCAGGTCGGCGAACTGCGCCAGCGCCTCCTCGACCCCGGCGCGAAGCCCGGCACCGAACCGCCCCCGGAGCGGCCGGCGGTACGCGGGCACGCGCTCGCGGATTGCCTCGATCACCTCGTCACTGAGCGCCGGCACGTGCGGCCGGATCAGCTCTCCGATCAGCGGCGGGATCGCCCGCCAGGGCGCATCGATGTCCACATCTTGTGTGTTCATGACAAAATCATAAACCCGAACGTGATTTCGCGCCAAGAAACTGTGTTCGCGGGTGCGTAGCGTGACCGCCATGAGCCGTCTTCAGCGCTACTCGAACATGACCGCCGTCGTCCTCCCCTTCGTCGCCACCCTGGTCGCGATCGTGCTGCTTTGGAATCGCGCCGTCGGCTGGACCGACCTCGCGATCGCCGCGGCGATGTACCTGATCACCGGGCTCGGGATCACGATCGGCTATCACCGACTGCTCACGCACCGCGCCTTCCAGACCCACAAGCCGGTCGAGTACGCCCTCGCCGCCGCGGGATCGATGGCGGTGCAGGGGCCGGTGATTGAATGGGTCGCCGACCATCGCAAGCACCACGCGCACACCGACGAGGAGGGCGACCCCCACTCCCCACACGTCGGCCACGGCAGCGGACTCGCGGGGCTCTGGCATGCGCATGTCGGCTGGCTCTTCGACTCGAACGGGCAGGCGGACCGGCGCCAGTACGCCCCCGACCTCATGGACGACCCCGGGATGCGGCTGCTCAATCGCCGCTTCGTCTCCCTGGTCGGGCTCTCGCTCGGGATCCCGTTCGCGCTCGGCTGGCTGCTCACCGGCACCCTCGCCGGCGCGCTCACGGGCCTCCTCTGGGGCGGCCTGGTGCGGATCTTCTTCGGCCACCACATCACCTGGTCGATCAACTCGATCTGCCACTTCCACGGCGCCCGGCGCTTCGCCACCGACGACCACTCGACCAACGTCTGGTGGCTGTCTCTTGCCTCATTCGGCGAGGCGTGGCACCACAACCATCACGCCTTCCCGCGCTCGGCGGTGCACGGCCTGCGGCGCTGGGAGCTCGACCCCGCGGGCGCGATCATCGGCACGATGCAGCGCATCGGCCTCGCCTGGAACGTGGTCCGGATCTCGCCCGAGCGCCAGGCGCAGAAGCTCGCGGCGGCGCAAGAAGCGGGGGCTCAGGCCGCGTAGGCGATCGTCCGGGCGGCTGCTCGGGCTCGAACCGTCGCCTGTCTGCGGCGGCATAGAATCTCCGCGTGGCCACCTGGATCCTCACCGGCTCGGTCGAGAACTTCCGCATCAACGTCGAGCGCGGCTTCGACCCGATCGGGTTCAAGGAGCGCCGGCGCATTCAGGCGTCGGAGTTCGAGCCCGGCGATGAGATCGTCTTCTACGTAACCGGAGTGCAGGCGTTCGGCGGAATCGCCCGGGTGCGATCCGACATGTTCGAGGATCGCATGCCGATCTGGCCGCAGGGAAAGAAGAGGCGTCCCGAGGACTACCCGTGGCGGGTGGAGGGCGAGCCGGTGATCGTGCTCGACGAAGACGCCTTCGTGCCCGCCGAGTCGCTGCGCGATGAGCTCGAGCACGTCGGCAAGTGGCCGGCTGAGAACTGGCACCTGGATTTCCAGGGCCAGCTCCGTACCGTCTCGGATGCCGACGCGGCGCTGCTTCGCGAGCGGATCGAGGCCGCGGCGCGGGCCGCGGTGCCCGCCAGCTGACGGGTGATCCACGAGCGCCACTTCACTGTCGACGAGGCGGAGTCGCTGCTGCCGCGGGTCGAGCCGATGCTGCGCAAGCTGCGCCAGGCGCGCGACCGGCTCACCGACTCCGAAGCCCACGAGCTGCTTGCCGAGGCAGCGCCCTCCAACGGCGGCGGCAGCGCCGGGCGCGACGTCGGCGAGGCGTTCCTCGAGGTTCGCAGGCTCCTGCTTGGGGTCCAGGAACTCGGAATCGTCGTCCGCGACATCGACCGAGGACTGATCGACTTCCCCGCGATCCTCGAGGACCGCGAGGTCTACCTCTGCTGGGAGCTCGACGAGGACGGGATCGGCTACTGGCACGACCTCGAATCCGGCTACGGAGGCCGCCAGCCGCTCGACTGAGGCCGCCTGCCCTGCTCGGCACTGCGGAACGGAAACGGGGCGCCCGCCCGGCGCCCCGTTTCACTGTCACATGGGAGGTGTGTCCGTTGAATTCCGCCCGAAGGCGGGGATGCGCAATTTCTCAATCGGCCCAGGCGCCGGGCAGCTTGAGCCCGGAGTGACAAACGTCCAGGAAAACGTCCAGAAACGTGCCTAGAAAATGAGCCGGAGCACCGTCATGGCGCTCCGGCTCTGGCATCGGAGGTGCCCCCGCGGAGGGGCCTGATCGGCCACCTTGTGGGGTCTTATGGGGGTTATGGGTTCGGTCGGAGATCCAGCCGCTCCGCGCGCACCCGTGCGTATCCATCTCCTGGATCGGCTGGGCGTCGACGACGCCCAAGCACCGCTCCTAGGAGCTGGACGTTTGTTCGATGCTAGCGCTCCTCGGCGCTTAGATCAAGGGCTGCTCACAAATGGCTCGCACGAGTTCGCGGTCGTGCTCGTGGTCGAGCAGCTCGGCGGCCGCGGACGGTGTGATCCAGCGCAGCTGGTCTACCTCGTCGCCGGGCACGAACTCGCCGCCGAGCGGTCGCATCCGAAACCAGCGCACCTCCTTGCTGCGACCCTTGCGATCGCGGTAGCGCGTCGGCTCGAGCTCGGCGCCGAGCTCGCAGCGCAGTCCCGTCTCCTCCTCCACCTCGCGCAGCGCGCCCTCGCTCCAGCTCTCGCCGGGCGCCAGCTTGCCCTTCGGCAGTGACCAGTCGTCATAGCGGGGCCGATGGACGACCGCGACCTCGAAGCCACCGTCCGACTCGCGGACGACGACGCCGCCGGCCGCGCGCACCTGGGCCTCGCTGCCGCCAGCATGCTCACCACTCACACGGCGCCCTCGGGGCGAATCGAGAACCCGTGCTGGCGGACGGCGTTGAGGATGCGCTCTCCGTGCTCGGGCCCGTCGGTCTGGAGCACGAGCCGGATCCCCGTCTCGCGCACATGCAGGTCCACGCCCTCTCGGATGTGGACGACGTCGAGCACGTTCGCGCCCTCGTCGGCGACCGTTGCGACGAGCCGGGCGAGCGCTCCCGGCCGGTCGGGGACGACGGTCGAGAACACCATCCGCCGGCCCGCCGCCGTCTCGCCGAGGCGGATGCACTCAAACAGTCGTGCGGCGTCGACGTTGCCGCCCGAGAGCACCGCGGTCACGTCACCGTCGGCGGGCGGCTCGACCTTGCCCGCCAGCAGCGCCGCCACCGAGGCGGCTCCGGCCCCCTCGACAACGAGCTTCGAGCGCTCGAGCAGCAGCACCATCGCCTGGGCCACGTCATCGTCGGAGACCGTCACGACCTCGTCGACGTACTCGGCCACGAGCGGCGAGGTGAGATCGCCGGGGCGCTTGATCGCGATCCCGTCGCAGATCGTGCTCGCGGCGCGTGCTCCAATCGGCTGCGGCGCGGCGATCGACCGCGCGTAGGGAGCACACTGGTCCGACTGCACGCCGACGACACGCACGCCCGGCAGCCGATCCTTGATCGCGATCGCGATCCCGGCCACCATTCCGCCGCCACCCACGGCGACGACGACCAGCCTCGTCTGTGGCGCCTGGGCCGCTATTTCGAGGCCGATCGTTCCCTGGCCGGCGACCACGACCGGGTCGTCGAAGGCGTGGATCAGCTTCAGCCCCTCACACTCGACCGCTTCGCGGGCGGCAGCCATCGCTTCGTCGAACGAGCCCCCGACCAGCCGCACCTCGCCGCCGTAGCCCCGCACCGCCTCGATCTTCGCGATCGGCGCGTCGCTGGGCATGAACAGGACTGCCCTCGCCCCGCGCGTCCCTGCCGCGACCGCGACCGCCTGGGCATGGTTGCCGGCGCTCGCGGCGGCTACCCCGCCCGCCAGCTCGGCGTCACTGAGCGCGGCGATCCGGTTCAGCGCCCCTCGAACCTTGAACGAGCCCGCCTTCTGCAGGTTCTCGCCTTTGAGCCACACCCGGCAGCCGACCCGTCGCGAGATCTCGTCCGCCCCGAAGACCGGCGTCGCGCGTACCTTGCCCCGGATCGTCTCCGCGGCCGCCTCGATCTCCGCGACACGCACCGTGGCTGACGCTCGCGTGGCCATACCGAAGCAGGGTACGGCCCCGGCGACTGCTTCGGCGGCTTGCGCCTCAGCTTGACCTCCTCTGCCTGAGCTTCACGACTGCCCTCGAGGAGCGGTAGCGCAAGGTCGACTCGTTGCGTGAGGTGTGTCACCGTATGCGTGCATGGACGCGATCGACCACCGAATCGTTGCGCTGCTGAGGGAGCACGCGCGGCGCTCGTTCCAGGACATCGGCGATCACGTCGCGCTTTCGGCGCCGGCGGTCAAGCGCCGCGTCGACCGGCTCGAGCGCGACGGCGTCATCCGCGGCTACTCGGCGAACGTCGACCCCTCGGTGATCGGCTGGAACACGCACGCCTTCGTCGAGCTCTTCTGCGAGGGGCGGATGTCGGGTGAGGAGGTCCGCAGCGCGGTCGGCGAGCATCCCGAGGTCGAGGCCGCCTACACGATCGCCGGTGGGCCGAGCGCGATCCTGCACGTGCGCGCCTCCGATACCCAGCATCTCGAGCAGGCGCTCGAGCGGATTCGCGAGACGGAGGGCGTGATTCGCACCCAGACCCAGGTCGTGCTCTCGACCCTGTTCGAGCGCCCGGTCGCCAGCGGCGCCGGGCCCGCGGCTACGTAGCGGGCTCGGGCGGTGTAAGTGGCGGCGACGGAGCGTCGCCGGCGAGGGCGAACGTTTCCCGGCGGTAGTCGCGCCACTCGCGCCAGATGATCTGCAGACTGGCGGCCGCCGGGATCGCAAGGATCGCCCCGAGTACCCCGAACAGCGACGAGCCGAAGAGCACCGCCACGATCACGACGAACCCCTCGACCGCGACCGCGCGCCTCTGGATCTGCGGCTGGATCACGTAGTTCTCGATCTGCTGGTAGGCGATCGCCCAGACCACCCAGACGATCAGCCCGACCGGGAAGTTCACGAACAGCATCACGATCGCGATCAGGACCGCCGCGATCGTCGCGCCGACAACCGGGATCAGGTCGAAGAAGGCGACCACGAGCGCCAGCGGGGCGGCAAACGGGGCCCCGAGGATCTTGAGCACGATGAACGCGCTCACCCCGGCGATCGTCGCCTGCACGAGTGCTCCGCCGACGTAGTTGCCGATCGCGTTGGCGACGTCGCGAAAGGCGCGCTCGATTCGCTCCGCCCGGCCCGGCGGCTGCGCCCGCACGAATGCCTCCGCCCAGCGGGGGCCTCCACCGACCATGAAGATGCTCAGGATCAGGATCGTGACCGCGGCGAAGAGCGAATTGACGACACCGACCCCGATGTCCTGGAGCAGTCCGGCGGCATCGCCGATCCGGCTCGGGAGGTCGTCGGCGGCGCTCTGGATCTCGCTCGTGAAGTCGTACTTCTCGTTCAGGTCGTTGAGCGTCTGGTTGTCCTGCACGAACTGCTCGACGTCCTGCGCGTACTCGGGAACGTTGCCCGCCAGCTCCTCGATCTGGCTGACCAGGGACGGGATCAGCATCGCCCCGAGGCCGATCGGGATCAAGATCAGCGCCGTGTAGGTGAGCGCGATCGCGAGCCCGCGCTTCATCCGGCGCTGAAGCACGTTCACGGGACCCGACACCGCGACGGCGATGAAGGCGGCGATCACGAGCCAGGTCAGCGGCGTGCGCAGCAGGTAGACGATCCACAACGCCAGCACCACGGCGACGACGATCAGCACGGTGCGCAGCACCGTCCGGCCGATCGGGTCCCGCGGTGTCATCACCGCCATCACCCCCGAGTATTCGGCGGCGGCCGGGGTGTTCCTACCGATGGCGGTCTCGAGCCGCACCCTCGGCAACGTCGCACCGAGCGGCGCCTGCCACTAGCGTGCGCGGCGATGAACGCTGCGATCGACGCCCTGCTCGAGCCGCTCGCCGAGATCGCCGACCTCGGGCGGGCCCGCGCGCTGCTCGCCTGGGATGAGCGCACGCAGATGCCGCCCCGCGGTGCCGCGGTTCGGGCCGAGCAGCTGGCGACCCTGACCCGCCTGCGCCACCAGCGCTTTTCCTCCGACGAGCTCGGGCGCTTGATCGACGCCGCCGCGATGAGCTTCGACTCGGCCCCAGACGACTCCTTCGAGGCCAGCCTGGTGCGGGTCACGCGCCGCGAGTGGGAGAAGGCGCGGCGGGTGCCGGCGGAGCTGCGGGCGGAGATCGCTCGCACGACCTCGATCGCCGAGCACGCCTGGGAATCGGCTCGGGCGGAGTCCGACTTCGCCGCCTTCCTCCCCCACCTCGAACGCGTGATCGGGCTCGAGCGCCGCTACGTCGAGTGCTTCGACCACGACGACCCCTACGACCCGCTGCTCGACGACTACGAGCCCGAGATGAAGACCGCGGAGCTGCGCCCCGTGCTCGAACGCCTGCGCGAGGGCACGGTCGAGCTGCTCGCCGAGATCGTCGCGGCCGGCGTCGAGGTCGACTCCTCGTGCCTGTACGGGGAGTTCGCGGTCGAGCGCCAGGCCGCGCTGGCTCGGACGATTGCCGACCGGCTGCCGCTCGAGGCGGATGCATGGCGTCTCGACGAGACCGTGCACCCGTTCGCGGTCGGGATCGGGATCTCGGACCTGCGGATCACGACCAGGTTCGACCCCGGCTACGTCGGCACCGCCCTCTGGGCGGTGATCCACGAGATTGGGCACGCGCTCTATCAGAACGGGATCGACTCACAGCTCGAGCGGACGCCGCTATGCCGCTCGGTCTCGCTCGGCTTCGACGAGTCCCAGAGCCGCATGTGGGAGAACTGGGTCGGCCGCGGTCGCCCGTTCCTCGCCCACCTGCACCCGTTGCTGACCGAGGCCTTCCCCGAGCGCTTCGCCGGCACCGACGCGGAGTCGCTCTACCGGGCGGCAAACCGGGTCGAGCCGTCGCTGATCCGGGTCGAGGCCGACGAGGTCACCTACAACCTCCACATCGCGCTTCGGTTCGAGCTCGAGCAGGAGATCTTCGCCGAACGGCTAGAAGCGGCCGATCTGCCCGACGCCTGGAACGCGCGCATGACCGAGTACCTCGGGGTCGAGGTCCATGACGACGCCCACGGCGTGCTCCAGGACGCCCACTGGTCGGGTGGAGCGTTCGGCTACTTCCCCACCTACTCGCTCGGCAACGTGATCGCCGCACAGGTGTGGGAGCTGGTGAGGGACGAGCTGCGCGATCTCGACCAGCAGCTCGTGGCGGGCGAGCTCGAGCCACTTCGCGACTTCCTCGCCGAGCGCATCTACCGCCACGGGGGCAAGCTCGAGCCGGCGTCGATGATCGAGCGAGTCACCGGCGGACCCCTGGACCCGGAGCCCCTGCTGTCCCAGCTGCGCGCCAAGTTCGGCGAGATCTACGGGCTCTAACGGCGCGCGCGGGTGGCGGTCCGCTCTCGCCGGGGCGCGACGCCGAGCCTGGTGGCGTTCCGCTCGGTGCCGGGGGTGGGGCGCGAAGCCTGGTCGGTTGTCAGTCAGGGAGGGAGTTGGGCTTGGCGCCGGCGCTTTCTTCGGCCTCGAGGTCACAACCTCGGTCTCGATCCCCCGCCGACGTCTCATGGCGGGTTACTGCTCTATGACGACAACAACCTCGGTCTCGACGCCGAGCAGAGCTCGAGGCCGGGGTTTGTGACCTGCGCTCGCACCGACACCCTCCCTCACTGCCAACGACCCGCCTCGCGCCCGGCGAGGGCCCGAGCGGAACACCACCCACCCGGTAGCTTGCGCTCGACGGTGACCCCGACCCTCATCGACCGGGCCCTCGACTGGACCGTCGTCCCCGGCTACAGCCGGCTCGGCTATGCCGTCAGGCGACGGTCTTGGGAGGACCCTGATCCAGCGACCAGATTCGCCGGTCGGTCGGTGCTCGTCACCGGCGCCAGCTCCGGGATCGGAGCCGCGGCATGCGAGCGCTTCGCGCGCGGCGGGGCGACCGTTCACATGCTGGTCCGCAGCCCCGACAAGGGTGAGCGAGCAAGGGCTGAGATCTCGCAGGCAACCGGGTCGAGCGACCTCCGGCTCTCGGTCTGCGACGTCTCCAGCCTCGCCTCGGTGCGCGAGTTCGCGGCCGCCTTCGACGCCGAGCAACTCGAGCTGCACGCACTGGTCAACAACGCGGGGGTGATGCCGCCCGAACGCACCCACACCGGCGAGGGCTTCGAGCTCGGCTTCGCAACCAACGTCCTCGGGCCCTTCCTGCTCACGGCGCTGCTCGAACCCAGCCTGGCTCGCGGCGCGCCGTCGCGGATCGTCAACGTCTCCTCGGGCGGCATGTACTCGCGGCGGCTGCGTGCCGACGACCTCCAGCTCGCCCGTCGCGAGTACGACCCCGCCGCCTTCTACGCCCACACAAAGCGCTGCGAGGTGATCCTCACCGAGCTCTGGAGCGAGCGCCAGAGCGGAACCGGGATCACCGTGCACTCGATGCATCCGGGATGGGCCGACACACCCGGCGTCCAGACCTCGCTGCCGCGCTTTCGCAAGCTCACCGGTCCGCTGCTGCGCAGCGCCGACCAGGGCGCCGACACGATCGTCTGGCTGGCCGGCGCCCCCGAGCCCGCCGCGCGCCCGGGGCTGTTCTGGCACGACCGCGCGCCACGGCCAACCCACCGGGTGCCGTGGACGCGAGAGCCGGCGGCGGATCGGCGCCGGCTGTGGGCCGAATGTGCGCGCCTCGCGGGCTGGCCCGAGGGACTAGAGCCGGCGCAGGAGCCCTGATACGCAACGAGGGGCGGCGCCGTGCGCCGCCCCTCGGGAACGTCGATGCTGCTCGAGAGCTAGACCGTGCGCACGTTGACCGCGCGCGGGCCCTTGTCGCTCTCCTCGGACTCGAACTCGACCTTCGCGCCGTCGGCGAGGGCGCCGCCGCCCTCGACCTGGCTCTGATGGACGAAGAGGTCGCGTCCGGTGTCATCCGGTGTGATGAAGCCGAAGCCCTTCTCGTGGTTGAACCACTTCACTGTTCCTAGTGCCATCTGTGTTGTCCCTCCAGGGAACTCAGGTGCGCCGTACGAAGGAACCCTGGTAAGGACGCCTGCGAACTGCTACGCACGTTTACGGGCGGCAGGGTAGCTGAGCGCCCCGCGGAACGCACTGCGCGATCCACGGGGCGCCAGGCCTCGGCGCGATCAGGCGCCCGCACCCGCGGGCTCGGCGCCGCCCAGCTCGACATGGGCGCGGCTGTCGCGGCCGCGGATCAGGGTCAGCGTCGCGATCACGCCGAGCGCGGCGACGCCGGCACCGACCATGAACGCGTCCGCATAGCCCTCGGTCAGGGTCGCCGCCGTGGGCGCCCCACCCGAAGCGATCGCGGCGTCCTCGATCTGCGGGAAGGCCACGGTGGAGAGCAACGCCAGGCCGAGCGCCCCGCCGACCTGCTGCGAGGTGTTGATCAGCCCGCTCGCCAGCCCCGCCTCGCGCTCGGCCACTCCCGAGACCGCGGCGATCGTCTGCGGGACGAACGCGAAGCCGAGTCCCACGGCCGCGAGCAGCATCGGGCCCAACAGGTCGGATAGGAAGCTCCCACCGGCCGAGATCTGGCCGAACCAGAGCAGGCCGCCTGCGATCAGCAGCATCCCGGCCGCCAGCACCGGCTTGAAGCCGATCCGGGTGACGAGCACCGACGCGATCCCGGCGGCGATGATGATCGTCACCGCGAGCGGCAGGTATGAGAGGCCGGCCTTGATCGCGCTGTAGCCGAGCACGTTCTGCATGTAGAGCGAGATGAAGAAGAACATCGAGAACAGCGAGGCGCCGGTCAGGATCCCGACCACGTTGGCGCCCGTCAGCGTCCGAATGCGGAAGATCGAGAACGGAACCAGCGGCGACGCCGAGCGCCGCTCGATCGCCACGAAGGTCGCCAGCAAGGCGGCCGCGGCGGCGAGCAGGCCGATCGTCTGGGCCGAACCCCAGCCGGCATTCGGCGCTTCGACCAGCCCGTAGACGAAGAGCGAGATCGCGGCGGTGACGCTGACCGCGCCGGCGAAGTCGAAGGCACGGGTCTCGGACTCCGAACGGCTCTCGGCGATCAGCGACGGGGCCGCCACTGCCGCGAGGATCCCGATCGGGACGTTGGCCCAGAGCACCCACTCCCAGCCGAGGTACTCCGTGAACACGCCGCCGAGCAGGACGCCGGCAGCGCCACCGGCGCCGGCGACGGCGCCCCAGACCCCGAGCGCCTTGTTGCGCTCGGCGCCATCGCGGAAGGTCGTCGTGACGATCGAGAGCGCAGCCGGTGAAAGCAGCGCCGCGCCGAGCCCCTGGACCGCGCGAGCGGCGATCAACGCGCCCTCGCTGTCGGCGAACCCGCCCGCCAACGAGGCGAGCGCGAAGAGGACGAGGCCGCCCATGAACACGCGGCGGCGCCCGAGCAGGTCGGCGAGCCGTCCGCCGAGCAGCAGGAAGCCACCGAACGTGAGCACGTACGCATTTACGACCCAGGAGAGGTCATCCTGGGAGAACGACAGCGTCTCGCCAATCGTCGGCAACGCGACGTTGACGATCGAGGCATCGAGGACGACCACGAACTGCGCCATCGCGAGCAGCGCCAGCGCGATCCACCTTCTGCGTTCGAACTGCTGTGTCGTGGTCATCGAATCCGTCTCCTTCGTGCTCGCGTTTTTTGTGGCTATAATCGGAAGCTGAGTTCCGGTTTCGATTCGTACTATACGGAATCTCGATTCCGTTTGTCGTGCGGTCGGTCACACAAACGACGAACGGGGACCACCGAGAAAGACAGCGCCCCGGAGATCTGAGATGGCAACCGAGACCAAACGGGCAAGCGGACCGCGCACCCAGCGCGCCGACGCGCGCCGCAACCGCGAGAAGGTGCTCGAAGCGTCGCGCAGGCAATTCGCCCTGCAGCGGCCTCGAAGCGCAGATCGACGAGATCGCCCGCGACGCCGGGGTCGGCGTCGGCACCGTCTACCGCCACTTCCCGACCAAGGAGGACCTGCTCCAGGCGCTCGCCGACGCGCGTTTCGAGGGACTCGCCGAGGCCGGCCGCGCCTCGCTCGAGGTCGAGGACCCCTGGGACGCGTTCGTCGGGTTCATGACCTACTCGGCTCGGGTGATGGTCGAGGACCGGGCGCTTTCGGAGGCGATGGACCAGCGAGCGGGGCTGTGCGGGCAGGCGGCCGACAAGGTCGACATGCTCGGGGTCACGGGCAAGGTGGTCGAGCGCGCCCACCAGAGCGGCCAGCTCCGCGCCGACATCGTCGCCGAGGACGTGCCGAGCCTGATCTGCGGGCTCGGGCGCGCGACGCGCGCCAACGACGGGCGCCCGTCGATGAGCTGGGAGCGCCACCTCGAGATCATTCTCGCCGGCCTGCGCGCCTAGCGCCACCCAACGATTGAGCACTTGGGTACTCGATGGAGTACCTAAGGCGTCAACCGGCAGCGTCGCCAGACCGCGGGCGAGGTAGGTTCTCGGCCGATGGCCGCCGAGACGCTCACCGCCGACGAGGCCGCCGGGCGCCTCGAGCCGACCGACACGCTCGCGATCCCGCTCGGCACCGGCCAGCCGCCGGCGTTCCTGGAGGCGCTCGGCCGTCGCGACGACTGGCAGGACCTGCGCATCGCGGGCGCCTTGCTGCTCGCCTGGTCGGAGGCGTTCAAGCACCCCAACGTCCACTACCTGTCCGGCTTCTTCGGCCCGCTCGAGCGAGCCCTGCGCGACCAGGGGGCGAACATCAGCTTCGCCCCCGCCGACTTCCGCCGCTTCGCGCCGCTGCTCGAGCAGCAGAGCCCGCGGGTGATGGCGACCGTCGCCGCACCCCCCGACTCCAGCGGCTGGTGCAGCCTCTCGCTGCATTCCGGGGGCACCTACGCCGAGCTCGGCCGCGCCGCCGCCGACCCCGAGCGGCTGCTCGTCGTTGAGGTCTCAGCGCGCTTCCCACGCACAGCCGGCCTGCCGCCCGAGCACCGCCACGCGGTTCATGTCGACCAGGTCGACATCCTGGTCGAGAGCGAGTCGGCCCCGTTCGCGCTCCCCGAGCCCGAGCCCGGGCCGATCGACGAGGCAATCGCCACCCACGCACGCGCTTTCATCCCCGAGGGCGCGACGCTGCAGACCGGGATCGGCACCGTGCCCTCGGCGATCGTCGGCCGTCTCGCGGAGGGCGAAGGCGGCGACTACGGAGTGCACTCCGAGATGTTCACCAACGGCCTGATGGAGCTCCACCAGGCCGGCAAGGTGGCCAACCGCAAGGGCCAGTTCGACGGCGTCTCGGTCGCCACCTTCGCCGGCGGCTCCGAGGAGCTGTATGCATGGCTGAACGGCAACGACCAGGTCGCCTTCCTCCCGGTCGAGGTCGTCAACTCGCCCGATCTGATCGGGCGCAACCGGCTCATGGTGACGATCAACGCCGCGCTCGCCGTCGACATCCACGGCCAGGTGATCGCCGACACGATCAACGGCACGCAGTACTCGGGGATCGGCGGCCACGAGGACTTCATCTCCGGCCCGGCGCTCTCGCTGGAGGACCGCTCGCTGCTCTGCCTGCCGTCGACGGTGACGATCGGCGGGGAGCTGTGCTCGCGGATCGTTCCCTACTTCGACGCCGGGGCGGTCGTCACCACGCCGCGCCACCAGGTCGACGTGATCGTCACCGAGCACGGCGCCGCCGAGCTGCAGGGGCTCACCGTCCACCAGCGCGGCGAGGCGCTGGCCGAGATCGCCCACCCCGACTTCCGCGACGAGCTGCGCGAGGCGGCCGAGCGCGCCTCGGGCGGTCGCTCGGCAGTCGGATAGGCGACTGACCGAAACGGCACGCGAGCGGTTATCGAGCTGACCACCGCATGGGTGGTCAATGCGACAACGGCCTAGCCCTTGCTCGCGGCTTCCTCGGCCTTCGTCTCCGCCTCGAGCCCGGGCTGCGAGTGCGCGGCGCGGTCCTCGTAGGCGGCGCGTTCGGCGACGTTGGCGGCGGCGAGGACCTGGTCGACCTTGAGCAAGCGGGCCACTGCCTCGCGGCCGCGGCGCGGCAGCAGTTGCAACACCTTGCTGATCGCGGCGCTCTCGCGCGGGACCCAGACGTCGAACTTCGGATACTCGAGCGCCGCGACGATCGCCTCGGCGACATCCTCCGGCTCGAGCTTCTTGATCGCGCGGGTCTCGACCAGCCCTGAGCCGAGCTCCGTGTTGACCACCGCCGGCATCACGCAGGAGATCTCGATACCGGTGTCGCGGAGCTCGGCGCGGACCGCCTCCGAGACGCCGACGACGAAGTGCTTCGTGCCGCAATACGTGGCTCCGCCGGGAATTCCGGCCTTGCCGGCCTGCGATGCGAGGTTGACGAGGTGGCCGCTGCCGCGCCGCTCCATCCTCGGCAGCGCCAGCTTCATCCCGTAGAGGACCCCGTGCACGTTGATGTCGACCATGCGCCGGGCTGTGGGGTCGTCCTCGTCGACGAACCGGCCGAGCGGCATGATCCCGGCGTTGTTGACGAGCACGTCGAGCGAGTCGAGCCGCTCCTCGACCTGATCGAGGAACCCCTCGAACGAGTCGCGCCTGGTGACGTCGAGCTCGAGCGCAAGGGTGTCGCTGCCGAGCTCCGCCGCGGTGGCTTCGGCCAGCTCTCGGTCGAGGTCGCCGATCGCGACCTTGGCGCCCTTGCGAACCAGCGCCGCCGCGGTCGCCTTGCCGATCCCGCGCGCGCCGCCGGTGATCGCGATTACCTTGCCCTGGAGCGAACGCGGCTCCTTTGCCATTCCCCGGTCTCCTCTCGTCGATCGTGTGCGCCGCCAGCGTACCGACCATCGCGCCGACCCCGCTCCGCTCGGGCGGGGGTGGCGTTCCGCTCGAGCCGGGGCGCGGGGCCTGGTCGGTTCGCAGTGAGGGGAGGGAGTGGGGCGTGGCGCGGGCGCTTTCGGTCCGCTCGGGGCGTCAGTGGCGCTTTGTGGTCGCTATCCGGCGATAGGTCGCCAATCGGGCCTCGGGCGGCGCGTCAACCCGCCTTTCGATCGGGCGTCGAGCTTGAAAGGAGAGTTGTTGCTCTATAGCGACAACAACCTCGGACTCGATGCCGAGGGACGGTTGAGGCCGTTGTTTGCGACCTGGGCTTGCATCCACACCCTCCCTCACTGACAAACGACCCCCGCCTCGTGCCCGACGAGGGCTCGAGCGGGACGCGCCAAACCCGCATGCACGCGAAAACCGGGCTCGCCCATCGAGCCGCGCGCGTGCGCCCTCGGTGCCGCGATACTTCGCCGCATCGCGATGACCACCGCCGAGACCAGCACCGACGTCGACCCGCCCACCTACGGCCCGCCCGACAGCGACGCCCGTCCCGAGCAGCTCTCGTGGAGCCCGTGGCCGCGAGTCTGGGACGACATCGTCAGCGAGCGACGGGCGAACGTGCCCTACCCGCCCGGACCGACCAGCTTCAGCATCGCCCGAACGCAGCAGATGGCGCGTGATCCGCTGCCGCTGCTGCTCTCCAACTACGAGCGCCACGGGCCGATCTTCAGCCTCCGGGTCTTCTACGCGAGGATCGTCTTCATGCTCGGCCCGGAGGCGAACCACTACGTCACCGTCTCTCACCCGCACAACTTCCACTGGCGCGAGGGCTCCTTCGGCGACCTGATCCCGCTGCTCGGCGACGGCCTGCTGACGATCGACGGCGGCTACCACGACCGCGCCCGCCGGATCATGATGCCCGCCTTCCACCGCGAGCAGATCGAGGCCGCGGTCGAGGCGATGGCGCGCGAAACGGAGGCCGCGTTGTCGAGCGTGCGCCCCGGCACGATCGTCGACGTCTACGCCTGGGCGCGCAACCTGGCGATGCGGATTGCGATGCGTGCGCTGCTCGGCCTCGACCCCGACGACGGAGGCCACGGAGCCATGGCGGCCGAGCACTTCGAGCGCGCGCTCGGGTTCTACGGCACCGACTACCACCTGCGACTGCGTCGCGACCGTCGCTCACCATGGCGCCGGCTGGTGAGCTCGCGCGAGGTGCTCGACCGGATCGTCTACGACGAGCTCGCCCGCCGTCGCGCGAACCCGGACCCCGAGCGCCGCGACATCCTCAGCCTGCTGCTCTCCGCGCGTGACGAGGATGGCTCGGGCTTTTCCGACGAGGAGGTCCGCGACCAGCTGATGACGCTGATGTTCGCCGGCCACGACACCTCGACCTCGACCCTCTCGTTCATGCTCTATGAGCTCGCCCGACACCCGCACGTCCTCGCTCGGCTGCAGGCCGAGCAGGACGAGGTCCTGGACGGCGAGCCGCCGACCCCGGAGCAGCTCGAGCACGAGTTGCCGTACCTCGAGATGGTGCTCGACGAGGTCCTGCGCCTCTACCCACCCGCCTGGATCGGGCCACGGCGCGCCGTTCGCGACTTCGAGTTCGCGGGTTCGACCGTTCCCGCGGGCGCCCACGTCAACTACTGCTCCTGGGCCAGCCACCGGATCCCCGAGGTCTTTCCCGAGCCCGAGGCGTTCATCCCCGAGCGCTTCACGCGCGAGCGCAAGGCGGCGCTGCCGCGGGGCGCCTACGTCCCCTTCGGCGCCGGCTCGCGGATCTGCATCGGCAAGCGCTTCGGCCAGACCGAGGTCAAGCTGGTGGCGACGCTGATGCTCCAGCAGCTGCGGCTCGAGCTGCTGCCCGGGCGAACGATGACGATCCGCCAGATGCCGACCCTGAGCCCCGACGGCGGCCTCGAGATGCGGGTCCGCGAACGCGAGCTGCCCGCCTCCGTGGGCTGACCCTCAGCCGCCCCACGCCCAGGTCACCGCGAGCGGGCGCGGGATCGAGCTCTCCTGCTCGCACTCCTGGGCCCGGTCGTCCGCCGCGCCGCCATCGCAGCTGTCGGTGCCCGGCCCACCGTTGAGGAAGTCGAGCTCCTCGCCGCCGTCGAGCCGGTCGTCGCCGAGCTGGCCGTTGAGCTCGTCGTCGCCCCCCTCGCCGAAGAGGTGATCGTCACCGTCGTCGCCGTAGAGCCTGTCGGCATTCTCGCCGCCGAAGATCTGGTCGGCGGCAAGCGAGCCGAAGATCACGTCGTCGTTGCCCCCGCCGTCCATCCTCTTCGGCGCGACCTCGGGCGTCCTCGTGCTCAGCTCGTCGTCGTGGGTGAAGCCGAGCAGCGTGTCGGCGCCGCCGGCCTCGAGCTTGTCGTCGTTGAAACCCCCATCGAGGAGGTCGATGCCGTCGTCGACGATCTCGCCGCGGTGCTTGCCCCAGCCGTAGATGCGGTCGTCGCCCTCGCTTCCAAGCACCGTGTCGCGGCCGGGGCCGGGGTCGATCGTGTCGTTCTCCTCCTCGCCGTAGATCGTGTCGTTGCCGTCGCCGCCGATCAGCTTGTCGGTGCCGCGCCCGCCGCAGAGGACATCGTTGCCGGGCCCGCCCTTGACGACGTCGTTGTCGCGACCGCCGTTGAGCTTGTCGTTTCCCTTGCCGCCGTCCATCTTGTCCTTGCCGCGAAGCCCCGTGACGCTGTCGCGGTTGGGTCCCCCGACGAAGTGGTTCGGCCGATCGTCGAGCCTGTCGTCGACCCGCAGGCAGGTAGCCGCCTCCTGGGCGGCGGCCGGCGCGGCCAGCACGACAAGCGCGCAGGCGGCTGTGAGCGCGATCAGCGCACCAAGGATCGCCGCCTGCCGCCCTGGGCCCATCGCTCACACACTAGCCACTCCGCGCAGCGCCGAAACCGTCGCGGACCGTCGAAACACTGGCGAGTTGTTCGCGGATAGCGAGAACAAGTCGTCAGTCGACGGTCAGCCCCAGGTGCCGTCGGCCGGACAGCCGGCGTTTCCGAACGCGGTGCAGCTGAGCTCGCTCCTTGTCCTGCTGGCGAAAGAAGGCGGGGAACGGGCCGGCTTCCTTGCCCTCGGGAGGACCGACCGACCGCCGGTCTCAGTTTCAACGATCGGCGTCGCGCGCGCCCGGCTCAAGCGCGCTGGACCGGCGACTCGCCGAGAACGAGAATCGCCCGCGCTTCAGGTTCCGGCCGCCCCGTCCGACACAGTGGTCTGGACGCGATTACGAAGGAGCGATGACGATGAAGCGTTTCGGTCTAGGGGCATGCGTGGCGGTGGCGGCACTCGCAATAGCGGGAACCGCGTTCGGGGCGAAGGTCTTCAGCTCGCAGGTTAAGTTCACCGGCTACAACCTCGGCTTCTTCGAGGGCCAGGTGCGCTCGAACTTCGAGAAGTGCGAGGACAAGCGCGGTGTCGAGGTGTGGCACGACAACGAGACGGTCAGCGACACGCTGATCGGCGAGGACAAGACCGACGCCAGCGGCGCCTGGTCGGTGAGCGACTTCAGCGGCACCGGCGGCAACTACTACGCGGTCGCGCGCAACAAGACCGGCAAGTACCGCAAGCCGAACGGCAAGCGCAAGGACTATCAGTGCCCCGAGGTGACCTCGGGCATCTTCACTCGCTGAGCGCCTGATCGAGTCGCGACGGGTGACCGGGAGGTCGTCGTCGCGGCTCGATCGCTACGGTGCGTTCGTCAACGCTGGGCTAACGAGCCCAGGCGAATCGCAAGGAGACGCATGCCTACCGGAACAGTCAAGTGGTTCAACCCTGAAAAGGGTTTCGGCTTCATCACCCCCGACGACGGGTCGAAGGACCTTTTCGTCCACCAAAGCGCAATCCAGGGTGAGGGCTATCGCTCACTCAACGAGGGCGACAAGGTCTCCTACGACTCGGAGGAGAGCGACAAGGGACCCCGGGCGGCGAACGTCCAGCAGGTCTAGTCGTCTCCCGCCGCGCAGCGCGCGGCCAGCTCGAACTCGCCGGTAGCCGGCCCGCTCGTGTGAGAGGGTGGGCGACGGCGTGCGCATCCACCCGCGTGCTCGATGGCGTCGACGCCGAGATCCTGCTGATCCCACTAGTAGGCCATTCCCGCGGCCACGCCGCGATCGCGGTCCGCGAGGGCGACGGCTGGCTCCTTCACTGCGGCGACACCTACTTCCATCGCGACGAGCTCGCCGATCCCCCGAGCTGCCCGCCCGGGCTGCGCGCCTTCCAGGCCGCGATGGCGGCAGACAACGGCGCACGGCGCGACAACCAGGAGCGCCTCCGCGAGCTTGCCCGCGACCACGACTCCGACGTGCGCCTCTTCTGCGCCCACGACCCAGTCGAGCTCGAGCGCGAGCAACGCGCCTGAGCCGTGGCGGCGGGTCAGCCCGTCAGGTCTTGAACCGCGCCGCCTCCTCGGAGCCGCCGGTGGCGTCGCCCTCGCTGTAGGAGTGGGCGCCGGTGCCGGCGAGCGCGCCGCCTTGGACGATCAGGTACTCGTCGCGGATTGGCTTGCCGGCGAAGTGGCACTCGAGGATCTCTCGTGTGCCGGCCGCGTACCGCGCCTGCGCCGAGAGGCTGGTGCCCGAGGTGTGCGGGGTCATCCCGTGGTGGGGCATCGTCCGCCAGGGGTGATCCCGGGGCGCGGGCTGCGGGAACCAGACGTCGCCTGCGTAGCCGGCGAGCTGGCCCGACTCGAGCGCGCGCGCGATCGCGTCGCGGTCGCAGATCTTGCCCCGCGCGGTGTTGACGATGTAGGCGCCGCGCTTCATCTTCGCGATCATCGCGTCGTCGAAGAGGTGCTCGGTCTCGGGATGAAGCGGCGCGTTGATCGTCACCACGTCCAGCTCCGGAACCATCGCCTCGGTCGACTCGTGGAAGGTCGCCCCGAGCTCCTCCTCGACCTCGGCGGGCAGGCGGTGGCGGTCGGTGTAGTGAAGGCCGACGTCGAACGGCTTCAGCCGCCGCAGCACCGCGGTGCCGATCCGGCCGGCGGCCACCGTGCCGACCTGCATCCCCTCGACGTCGTAGCTGCGCGAGACCGCAGTCGGCGATGTTCCAGCCGCCGTCGACGACGATCTTGTACGAGGGGATGTAGTTGCGGACCAGCCCCAGGATCATCATCACCACGTGCTCGGAGACGCTGATCGAGTTGCAGTAGGTGACCTCGGCGACCGTGACCCCGTTCTCCATCGCGGCCTGCAGGTCGGTGTGGTCGGAGCCGATCCCGGCGGTGATCGATCGAGCTTCAGGTTCGGCGCCTTGGCGATCCGCTCGGCGGTCATGTAGGCGGGCCAGAACGGCTGTGAGATCACGACCTCGGCGTCGGGCAGATCGCGCTCGAGCTCCGAGTCCTCGCCGTCCTTGTCGGAGGTGACGACCAGCTCGTGGCCGGCGTCCTCGAGGAACTTGCGCAGGCCGAGCTCGCCCGAGACGCAGCCGAGCAGCTCGCCGGGCGTGAAGTCGATCGCCTCGGGCGTCGGCGTCGTCTGCCCGTCCGGGATAGTGCTCGATCTTCGGGATCTCGTCGCGCGGGTAGGCCGGCGGGTAGCCGTCGACCGGGTCGTCGTAGAGCACGCAGACGATCTTCGCCATCTTATCTAGCCTCCATCGGGGTTTGGGTCAGCGTACGCCGCCGACTCGAGTCCCGGCACCCAGCCGGTTCCCGCCAGCGGGACCTTCGCCATCGCCGCGGCCTCGACCGTCAGCGCGACCATGTCCTCGGGCTCGAGGTTGTGCACGTGGGACTTCCCGCACGCGCGGGCCAAGGTCTGCGCCTCGAGCACCATCGCCCGCAGGTAGTTGGCCAGCCGGCGGCCGCCGAGCTCGGGGTCGAAGCGGCTGCGCGAGCTCGTCGTCCTGGGTCGAGATCCCGACCGGGTCTCGACCCTCGTGCCAGTCGTCGTAGAAGCCTGCCGAGGTGCCGATCTCCTCGTACTCGCTGCTCGAACTCGGGGCGAGTTGTCGCCCAGCGCGACCACCGCCGCGACGCCGATCGAGACCGCGTCGGCGCCGAGCGCGAGCGCCTTGGCGACGTCGGCGCCGGAGCGGATCCCGCCGGAGACGATCAGCTGCACCTTGCGGTGCATGCCGAGCTCCTGGAGCGAGCGCACCGCCTCGGGGATCGCGGCCAGGATCGGGATCCCGACGTGCTCGATGAACACCTCCTGGCTCGCCGCCGTGCCGCCCTCCATCCCGTCGAGCACGATCACGTCGGCGCCGGCCTTGACCGCGAGCGCGACGTCGAAGTAGGTCCGGGTGGCGCCGATCTTGACGTAGATCGGCTTGCGCCAGTCGGTGATCTCGCGCAGCTCGCCGATCTTGATCTCGAGGTCGTCGGGGCCGGTCCAGTCCGGGTGGCGGCAGGCGCTGCGCTGGTCGATCCCCTTCGGCAGGTCGCGCATCTCGGCGACCCGGTCGGAGATCTTCTGGCCGAGCAGCATCCCGCCGCCCCCGGGCTTCGCGCCCTGGCCGACCACGACCTCGACCGCGTCGGCGCGGCGCAGGTCGTCGGGGTTCATCCCGTAGCGCGAGGGCAGGATCTGGTAGACGAGCCTGCTTCGAGTGCTCGCGCTCCTCGGGCAGCATGCCCCCGTCGCCGGTCGTCGTGCTGGTCCCGACGGCGCTCGCCCCCCGGCCGAGCGCCTCCTTGGCCGGCGCCGAGAGCGCGCCGAAGCTCATCCCGGCGATCGTGATCGGGATCTCGAGCTCGATCGGCTCGCTTGGCGAAGCGGGTGCCGAGGGTGACGTCGGTGGCGCAGCGCTCGCGGTAGCCCTCGAGCGGGTAGCGCGAGACGCTGGCGCCGAGGAAGAGCAGGTCGTCGAAGTGCGGCACCCGGCGCTTGGCGCCGAAGCCGCGGATGTCGTAGATCCCCTCCCGCGCCATCCGGTGGATCTCGTGGATCGCGTTGCGGTCGAAGAGCGCCGACTCGCGCAGCCCGGGGCGCCAGCGGCCCGCCGAGGCCGGGCTCAAAGCCCTCCCGCTTGCTGAGCGCGTCGAACTCGGTCATCAGTAGCCGCCCGCGTTGTCGACGTGGAAGTTGTAGAGCCGGCGGGCCGAGCCGTAGCGGCGGAAGTCGCCGGGTCGGCGTCCGCCTCGCGCGCGCCGCAGCAGCTCGCCGAGCTCGGCGCGGTGCTCGTCGCCCATCTCCTTCTCGATGCAGTCGGCGCCGAGGCTGGCGACCTCGCCGCGGACGTAGACGCGGGCCTCGTAGATCGAGTCGCCGAGGTCATCGCCGGCGTCGCCGCAGACGACCAGCGTCCCCCGCTGGGCCATGAACGCGCCGACGTGGCCGATCGAGCCGTGGACGACGATGTCCACCCCCTTCATCGAGATCCCGCAGCGAGCCGAGGCGCTGCCCTTGATCACCAGCAGCCCGCCCCGGCCCGTCGCGCCGGCCGACTGGCTCGCGTCGCCCTCGACGATCACCGCCCCCGACATGATGTTCTCGGCCACCCCGACGCCGCAGTTGCCCGCGACCCGCACCGTCGCGAGCTTGTTCATCCCGGCGCAGTAGTAGCCGACGTGGCCCTCGATCTCGACCTCGAGCTCGGCGTCGAGGCCGACCGCGATCGCGTGGGCGCCGTTCGGGTTCGTGACCCGCCATCGGCCCGCCGCCCCGGGCTCGAGGTCGTGCAGGCGCTGGTTCAGCTCCCGCACAGAGGTCGTCGCGAGGTCGACGTCCACCGGCGCCACCGCGACCCCGTCGCGCTCACGCCGACCTTCGCCCGCTCCCATGAGTAGACGCGCCCGGGCTCGGGCTCCCAGAGCTCCGCGTCGTCGGCCCCCGGGAGCGACGGCGATCGCCCGGTACTCGGAGGCCATCGCGACCCAGTCGTCGCTCTCGGCGAGCACCGCCGGCTTGCAGGCGATCGGGTCGCGAAGGACCGCGAAGCCGTCGGCGGTTCCGACCGCGAAGGTGTAGAAGCCGTCGAGGTCGTCGAGGCAGCCGCGCAGCGCCTGCTCGATGTCGTCGCCCTCCGACAGGCGCCAGGTGAGATAGCCGGCTGCGACCTCGGTGTCGTTGTCGGTCTGGAACTTGATCCCCTGGCGTCGCAGCAACATGCGCAGCCGGTTGTGGTTCGAGAGCGATCCGTTGTGGACGAGGCAGAGGTCGAGGCCGGTCGAGAACGGGTGCGAGTGCTCGGTCGTGACCCGGCTCTCGGTCGCCATCCGCGTGTGGCCGAGCGCGTGCGTCGCGGCGACGTCGCCGAGCCTGAAGCGCTCGACGAACTCGCGCGGGTCGACCGCCTCCTTGTAGATCTCGATCCGCTCGCCGACGCTCATCACCCGCAGCTCGGGATGGCGCTCGGTGAGCCAGGCCTGCGACCTCGGCCGGGCCGCCGGGGACGACGAAGAGCGCGTGCGACGCGCGCACCTCCGGCTCGGCCTCCCCGCCGAACTGCTCTCGCCGACTCGCCGGCCAGCTCGGGCCACGGCGGCAGCTCGGCGCGGCGAGAACAGCGAGACCTTGCACGACCCCGCCGGGGCCGGGTCGCGGTAGAGCGCGACCCCGGCGCTGTCGGGGCCGCGATCGGCGAGCTGCGAGAGCATCGCGCTCAGGTGGGCGCCGAGCTGCTCCTCGATCTGGGCCGACTTGCTGAACAGCCCGGCGATTCCGCACATGGTTGACCCTCGTCCTCACCATCTCTGATCTCAATAGAGCTGGAGATACCGGTCGATCTCCCACTTCGTGATCTGCTCGTGCGCCGCCTGCCACTCGCGCCGCTTGCAGCGGACGAAGTAGTCGATGTAGTCCTCGTCGCCGACCGAGCCGAGCGCCTTGCGCAGCACGTCGTCGGCCTCGAGCTCGCGGGTCGCGTCGAGCAGGTTGGCGGGCAGCGTCTCGATCCCCATCTCCTCGCGCTCGGCCTCGCTGGTCTCGTACATGTTGATGGTCGTCGGCTCTCCCGGATCGAGGCCGCGCTCGATCCCGTCCATGCCGGCGGCCAGGATCGCCGTCGCGGCGAGGTAGGGGTTGCAGGAGCCGTCCACGGTCCGGTCCTCGATCCGGCCTTCCTCGGGGATCCGCAGCATCATCGTCCGGTTGTTCCAGCCGTAGGTGACGTAGGCGGGCGCCCAGGTCGCGCCGCTGGTCGGGGCGCCGATCACGAGTCGCTTGTACGACGAGACGGTGGGTGCGCTGAGCGCGATGTAGGCCTTCGCGTGCGCCTTGAGGCCGCCGACGAAGTTGTAGGCGAGGTCGCTGAGGCCGAGGTTGCGCGGGTCGTCGCCGCGGTCGCCCATGAACAGGTTCTGATCGCCGTCCCAGAGGCTCATGTGGAAATGGCAGCCGTTGCCGGTCAGGTGCGCGAACGGCTTCGGCATGAAGGTCGCGATCAGCCCGCGCTCCTGCGCCATCGCCTCGACCATGTAGCGGTAGAAGACCGCCCGGTCGCAGGACGTGAGCGCGTCGGCGAAGTCCCAGTTCTGCTCGAACTGGCCGTTGGCATCCTCGTGGTCGGTCGCGTACATCTCCCAGCCGAGCGAGTTCACGTGCCTGACCACATCGGCGACGAAGTCGAACGAGCGGGTGAGCGCGCGGATGTCGTAGCAGGGCTGCTCGAGCGTGTCGAGCGGATCGGCGATCTCGATCCCGCCGTCCTCGGTGTGGCGGACGAGGAAGTACTCGAGCTCGCAGCCGATCTTGAACTCGTACCCTGCCTCCCGCGCGCGCTCGACCTGGCGCCGCAGGATCGTCCGCGGACAGTAGGGCCAGGCCTCGCCCTCGACCGTGGCGTCGCAGGCGAACCAGCCGATCTCGGGCTTCCAGGGCAGCTGGATGAACGTGCCCGACGTCGGGCATCGCGATCAGGTCGGGGTTGTCGGGCGTCTGGCCGATGTCGCCGGCGGCGAACCCGGCGAACCCGGCACCGTCGGCGAGCAGGCCGTCGAGCTGCTGCGCGGGAACCAGCTTCGCGCTCGGCTTCGCGTGCATGTCGACGAACTGCGCGAACAGGAACTCGACCCCGTCCTCGGCGACCGCTCGGCGAACGTCGTCGGCGGTTGGGCGTGATGGCATGCTGGATATATCTCACATAAGGCCTGCCTGGGCAATGGCGCTCACGCCAACATTTTGCGCTGGCCGTATGTGGGGATGCCACATACGCGACGGCTCGGCCCTGCGCCTGCCGGTCGACGCGTGCGAATGGCGTTCCGCCGGCGCCCACCGCGCCGGGGTTTGCGCTCCTGTACCAATTTGTCTAGTCTGTCCGCCGAGGGCCACAGACCGGCCCCGAAGTCATGTCGTTTCTGCTCACCTGTCCGAACTGCGGCGAGCGCGAGGTCACCGACTTCGCCTACGGCGGCGAGGTCGTACCTCGACCGGCGACGAAGCCGTCCGAGCGCGAACTGAACACCTACAACTACTTCCGCCGCAACGTCGCCGGCGTCCAGCGCGAGTGGTGGTATCACCGATCGGGCTGCCGGGCCTGGTTTTACGCCGAGCGCGACACGACCACCAACGAGGTGCGCTGGGTCGGCCTCCCCGACCAATGAGCCGCCTGCCTTCCGCGCCCAGCCAGCGCATCGACCGCGAGCGCCCGCTCGAGTTCAGCTTCGACGGCAAGCCGGTCGAGGCGTTCGAGGGCGACACGATCGGCTCCGCCCTGCACGCCGATGGGCGGCGGGTGCTCTCGCGCAGCTTCAAGTACCACCGCCCGCGCGGGCTGCTCTGCTGCGCCGGCCAGTGCCCGAACTGCCTCGTCGAGGTCGACGGCTGGCCCGGCGTTCGCGCCTGCACCGAGCCGGTGCGCGAGGGGATGAAGGTCAGGCACATGAACGCCAGCCCGTCGTTGCGCTTCGACCTCATGCGCGGCACCGACCTCTTCGGCAAGCGCCTGACCCCGCCCGGCTTCTACTACAAGACCTTCATCAGGCCGCGACGGCTGTGGCCGCTCTACGAGAAGGTCCTGCGCAACGCGGCCGGCCTCGGCAGGCTGCGCCGGCGCCAGGCCGAGCGCGAGTGGCGCACCGAATACCGCCGGCGCCACGCCGACGTTCTGGTCGTCGGCGGCGGCGTCGCCGGGATGAGCGCAGCGCTGCGTGCCGCCGAGCTCGGAGCGGACGTGGTCCTCGCCGACGATGGCCCCGAGCTAGGCGGCGCACTGCTCGCCGGCAAGGGCGCCGGCGAAGCGCGCGAGCTCGCGGCCCGGGTCCGCGAGGCGGGGGTCGAGGTGCTCGCGCCGGCGGCCGCACTCGGGTTCTTCGACGGGATCGTGCCGATCTGGCGCGGGAGCACGCTGCATCAGGTTCGCGCCGACCGCCACGTCGCTGCGACCGGCTCGATCGAGCAGCCACTGCTGTTCGAGGGCAACGACCTTCCCGGCGTGATGCTGTGCTCGGGCGCCGAGCGGCTCTCCGCCCTCTACGGCGTCGCACCCGGCAACACCGCGGTCGTCGCGACCACCGTGCGACCGCGGCCTCGAGTCGGCGCTCGCGTTGCACGAGGCCGGGGTCGAGGTGGCGGCGATCGCCGACGCCCGCCCGGCCGGCGCGAGCGACGAGCTCGTGGCCCGGATCGAGCAGGCGAGGATCCCGCTGCTGCGAGCCACCGCGGTGGTTCGCGCTTTCGGCCGGCGCCAGGTCCGCGGTGCCGTGGTCGCCGACCTCGATGCAGCCGGACACTGGATCGAAGACACCGAGCGCGGCATCGACTGCGACCTCGTCACCGTCTCGGGGGGCACCGTCCCGGCGACCTCGCTGCTGCTTCAGGCGGGCGCCAAGGCGCGCTGGGACGAGGCCGCCGGCGCCTACCTTCCCGACGGCGCCCCGGCGGGCATCCACGCCGCCGGCGCGGTCGCCGGCCACGGTTCGGCCCGCCTCGCGGCGATCTCGGGCTCGATCGCGGGAGCCGAGGCGGCGCTTTCGCTCGAGCTCGGAACCGCGGACGACCGTGCGCAGCTGGATTCCGAGCGCGAAGCCGCGAGCAAGGCAGCCGAATCGGGCACCGAGGCCGTGCCCGCGGACGCATCGGGCGCGGCCCGCGGACACGGGAAATGCTTCGCCTGCCTGTGCGAGGACGTGACCACCGACGACATCGAGTACGCGATCGAGGAAGGGTTCGACTCGCTCGAGCTGCTGAAGCGCTACACGACGCTGACCATGGGCCCGTGCCAGGGGCGGATGTGCCAGCTCCCCTCGATCCGGCAGATGTCGTCGCACACGGGCGCACCGGTCGAGGAGATCGGCCTGACCACGGCGAGGCCGCCGTGGTCGACGGTGCCGATGGGAGTGCTCGCCGGCAGGCCGTTCGAGCCGGCCAAGCGCTCGGCCGTCCACGGACGCCACCGCGAGCTCGGCGGCAACGTCCTCTGGGCCGGCGACTGGCGGCGGCCCTACGACTACGGCGATGCTGAAGCCGAGACGATGGCGGTGCATCGCGGCGCCGGGCTGATCGACGTCTCGACGCTCGGCAAGCTGCTCGTCCGGGGCCCGGAGGCCGGGGCGTTCCTCAACCTGCTGTACCCGAACCGCTTCGACAACCTGAAGCCCGGACGGATCCGCTACGGCGTGCTCGGCGACGACGCGGGACGGATCACCGACGACGGCACCATCTGCCGCCTCGACGACGACTCGTTCTACGTGACCACGACATCGAGTGGCGCCGACGCGGTCGAGAGCTGGTTCGCGTGGTGGCTGGCCGAGTGGAAGCTCGATGTGCACCTGACCGACGTCAGCCAGGGGCTGGCGGCCTTCAACCTCGCCGGCCCGCGAGCCCGTGAGATCCTCTCCGGACTCACCGATCTAGACTGCTCCAACGATGCCTTCGGCTACCTCGACGGCAAGCGCACCCACGTCGCAGGCGTTCCCTGCCTGCTGCTGAGGATCGGCTTCGTCGGCGAGCTCGGCTACGAGCTCCACTGCCCGGGCGCCCTCGCCGAGGACCTCTGGGACGCCCTGATCGAGGCCGGCGCGCCGCACGACATCCGCCCCTTCGGCCTCGAGCCCCAGCGCGTGCTCCGCCTGCAGAAGCTCCACATCCTGGTCGGCCAGGACACCGACGCCGAGTCGAACCCGCTCGAGGCCGCGATGCCGTGGATCGTCAAACTCGACAAGGAGGAGGACTTCATCGGCCGCTGGGCGTTGGAGGCCGTGCAGCGGCGCGGCGACGAGAACCGGCTCGTCGGCTTCACGCTCGACAACGGCGCGGTGCCCACCGAGGGCGCCGCCGTGGTTGCCGACGACCAGCCGGTCGGGCGAGTGACCTCGTCGCGGTTCTCGCCCCTGCTCAAGCGGACTATCGGCATGGCCTGGGTGCCGGTCGCACTCGCCGAGGACGGGCAGTCGATCACGCTCGCCGACGAGGGCCGCCGGCTCAGCGCCAGGGTCCAGACGGCGCCGTTCTACGACCCCGACCAGGAACGGCTGCGCGCATGAGTCAGACACTCGAGTTCCTCGCCGCCGACGCGGCGACCGCTGCCGGCGAGGTCGGGCCGCTGGCGCGCAGCCCGATCGAGTGGGCTCACCGCAGCGACGGGGCGGAGTTCGACCAGCGCGCGGGCTGGAGGGTGGTAGCCGGCTACGGCGCCGTGGCGAAGGAGACCGCCGCCTGCCGGACCGCGGTCGGGGTCGCCGATCGCTCCTTCCTCGGCAAGCTCGAGCTCCAAGGCAAGCCAGAGGTCGTCGCCTCGATCGTCTCCAGCCTCGCCGGCGGGGCGGCGCTCGAGCTCGGCCAGGCGGTGCTGGACGACGAGGTCTGGTGGTGCCCGCTGACCGCCGGGCGGGTGTTGGTCGTCACTCCTCCCGAGGAGACCGCACGCCTGCGGGACGAGCTCGAGGCTGCGGCCGCCGACGCAGGGGCACCGTTCGCGTCGGTCGCCGAGCTCACTTGTGCCTACGGCTCGAACGCGGTCGTCGGACCGCTCGCGCGCGAGGCCTTCGCCCGCACGACCGCGCTCGACCTGCGCCCCGACCGCTTCGCCCCAGGCGCCTTTGCGCCGGTTTCGGTGGCGCGCACGCCGGGCATGGTGTTGCGCGAGCGCGGCGACCGCTTCCTGCACCTGTTCGGCGCCGGTTACGCGTACTACACCTGGTCGGTGTTCGTCGATGCGGCGCGGCATCTCGGCGGGCGCGCGGTCGGTGATCAGGCCCTGCGAGCGACGAGCGGCGAACGGGTGGTGGCCGGTGCTTGACCTGTTTCGCAAGCGCCGCATGTGGCGGCCGCCGGGCGAGCTGCGCGACCACTACGACGTCGTCATCGTCGGTGGCGGCTCGCACGGTCTGGCGATCGCCTATTACCTCGCCCGCGACCACCAGATCACCGACGTCTGCGTGCTCGAGCAGAGCTACATCGGATCGGGCGCCGCGGGACGCAACACGACGATCCTGCGCTCCAACTACAAGACGATCGAAGGGGCTCGCTTCTACGACGCCTCGGTGAAGCTGTACGAGCGCCTCGGGGCCGAGCTCAACTTCAACCTGCTGTTCTCGCAGCTGGGCCACCTGACGCTCGCGCACACCGACCGGGCCATGTTCGTGATGAACGAGCGGGCCGAGGTCAACCGCCTCGCCGGGATCGACTCGAGCGTCATCGGGCCCGAGGAGATCGCCCGCCTTGCTCCGGCGATCTCGCTCTCGCCCGACGCGGTGCACCCGGTGATGGGCGCGCTTTATCACCCGCCCGGCGGGATCATCCGCCACGACGCCGTCGTCTGGGGGCTGGCGCGCGCCGCCGACGCAGGCGGCGCCGAGATCCATCCGTACAGCGAGGTGGCCGAGATCGAGCGCTCCAACGGACGCGCAACCGGAGTCACCCTACGCGACGGCCGCCGGGTCGGTGCGGGCACCGTGATCAGCGCGACGGCGGGCTGGAGCTCGACCGTCGCGGCGATGGCGGGAGTCGAGCTCCCGATCACTACCCACATCTTGCAGGCCTTCGTGACCGAGCCGCTGAAGCCGCTGCTCGATGTCGTCATCGTCTCCTCGCAGATGCACGTCTACATCTCCCAGACCGACCGGGGCGAGTTCCTGATCGGAGCCGAGATCGAGCCCTGGACGACCTATCGCCAACAGGGCACGCTCAACTTCATCCAGGAGTCCTCGCGCCACACGCTCGAGCTCTTCCCGCAGCTCGAGCGCGCGCGGGTGCTCCGCAGCTGGGCCGGCCTCTGCGATATCAGCCCCGACTTCAGCCCGATCCTCGGCAAGACCGAGGTCGAGGGGTTCCTGCTCAGCGCCGGCTGGGGCACTTACGGCTTCAAGGCGGCGCCGATCGTCGGCCGGACGATCGCCGAGCTCGTCGCCACCGGCGCCACACCCGAGCTGATCGAGCCGTTCGCACTAGACCGCTTCTACCGCGACCGCTTGGTTTCCGAGCTTGGCGCGGCCGCCGTCTCACATTGAACAACCAACGAGGGAGCCAAAGCAGATGAAGAGCAGCCTGGAGATCGCCCAGGAAGCGGAACTCCAACCGATCGACGAGATCGGCTCGAGACTCGGCCTCGAGCCGGAGGAGATCGAGCCCTACGGCCGCTACAAGGCGAAGCTGTCGCTCGACGCGATCGACCGGCTCGCCGACCGGCCCGACGGGAAGCTGATCTGCGTCGCCGGGATGACCCCGACCAAGGCGGGTGAGGGCAAGACGACGACCTCGGTCGCGCTCACCGAGGGCATGGGCTACATCGGCAAGAGCCCGATCCTCTGCCTGCGCGAGCCCTCGCTGGGCCCGGTCTTCGGGATGAAGGGCGGCGCCGCCGGCGGCGGGTTCGCCCAGGTCGTCCCGATGGAGGACCTCAACCTCCACTTCACCGGCGACATCCACGCGATCGGCGCCGCGAACAACCTGCTCGCCGCGATGCTCGACGCCTCGATCCTGCATGGCAACCCGCATCACATCGACGCCCTGCGGGTGACCTGGAAGCGCGCCGTCGACATGAACGACCGGGCGCTGCGCCAGGTCGCCCTCGGCCTCGGCGGGCCCGCCAACGGCTACCCGCGCGAAACCGGGTTTGACATCACCGCCGCCTCGGAGGTGATGGCGATCCTGGCGGTCGCCCGCGATCTCCAGGACCTGCGCGCCCGCATGGGGCAGATCACCGTCGCCTACACGCGCGCCGGCGACCCGGTGACCGCCGACGACCTCGACGCGGCGGGGGCGATGACGGTCCTGCTCAAGGACGCGATCAAGCCGAACCTGATCCAGACGCTCGAGGGCCAGCCCTGCCTTATGCATGCGGGGCCGTTCGCGAACATCGCCCACGGCAACTCGTCGCTGATCGCCGACCTGCTCGGGCTGAAGCTCGGCGAGTACGTCGTCACCGAGTCCGGGTTCGGCTCCGACATGGGGATGGAGAAGTTCATCGACATCGTCTGCCGCGCCGGCGGGATCACGCCGAGCGCGATCGTGCTGGTCGCCACCGTGCGCGCGCTCAAGCACCACGGCGGCGTCGCCGACGCCGCCACCAACGGCAAGAGCGAGCTCGATGCGCTCGAGTCCGGGATCGCCAACCTCCATCGCCACCTCGGCATCGTGCGTGAGTTCGGGGTCCCGGCCGTGGTCGCGGTCAACCGCCGGCCCGAGGACACCGACGAGGAGGTCGAGCTGGTGACGCGGCTGGCGACCGAGGGCGGCGCCTTCGCCGCGGCGGTCAGCGACGGGTTCGCCCAGGGCGGCAAGGGGGTCGCCGACCTCGCCGAGGCCGTGGTCGCGGCCGCCGATCAGCCGAGCGAGTTCCGGTTCCTCTACGACAGCGGGGAGTCGACGAAGGCGAAGATCGAGACGATCGCCGAGCGGGTCTACGGCGCCAACGAGGTCGTCTACTACCTCGAGGCCGAGAAGAAGATTGAGCAGTTCACCGAGCAGGGTCTCGCCGAACTGCCGGTCTGCATGGCGAAGACACCGCTCTCACTCTCGGCGGATCCGGAGCTGCTCGGCGCTCCGACCGACTTCCAGCTCCCGGTGCGCGACGTCCGCGCCTACACCGGCGCCGGCTGGCTGGTGCCGCTCTGCGGAGCGATCCAGCAGATGCCCGGGTTGGGCACCAAGCCCGCTGCCTTCGAGGTCGACATCGACGCCGAGGGGCGGACGGTCGGCCTGTTCTAGACCCAGCCGTCTGCGGGTACACCGAGACGATGGCCGGACTTGCAGACAACCAGGTGCGGGAGGCGCTCGCCGCGCTCGCCTCGCGAAGCCGCCCGCCGGCCGCCGGGGTCGCGTCCGCGTTCGCCGCCGCCGCCGCAGCGGCACTCGTCGAGCTGACCGCCGGATTGGCGGCCGATCGAGTCGCGGCCGAGGGCCCGGGCGTCGCGGCCACGCCCGAGGCGGGGCTGCGTGCGCTCGGCGCCCGGGCCGGCGAGATTCGCGAGCTGCTGCTGACCACCGCGGACGAAGACGTCGACGCCTACGCCGCGGTGATCGACGCCCGCGACGCGGCAAGCCGGGCCCGCGCGCTGGCCCGCGCCAGCGAACCCCCGCTGGCGATCGCCCAGTTCGCGGCCGATGTCGCCGAGGCGGCGGCGGAGATCGCCCGCGCGGGTACCTGGGCCTTCCGCGCCGACGCGGTCGTCGCCGCCGAACTGGCCGCCGCCGCCAGCCGCGGCGCCGCGTGCCTGGTCGCCACCAACCTCGCCGCCCAGGCCGACGACCCGCGTCCCGCCCGCGCCCAAACCGCCGCCGACCGGGCCGAACGCGCAAGCCGCGCGACGGGCCCGGCTCCACACTGAGGGCGAGCGATGGTCGCGGCGGTTCTCGGAGTCGGCGCCGCGCTTTGCTGGGGGTTCGCCGACTTCCTCGGAGGCGTGCGCACCCGCCGGCTGACGCTCGCGCTCGTGCTCGCGGTCAGCCAGCTCAGCGGCCTGGCGGCGATCGCGGCGGTCGTGGTCCTCGCGAGCCTCGAGGCCCCGACGGCCGGCGACGTGGTGCCGGCGGTGATCGCGGGCGCCTGCCAGCTCGCCGCGATCGCGGCGCTCTACCGCGGGCTTGCGATCGGCACGATGAGCGTCATCTCGCCGATCTCGGCGGCCGGCGCGGCGGCGTTGCCGGTGATCGTCGGCGTCGCCACGGGCGAGCGCCCGGGCGCCCTTCAGGCGGCCGGAATCGCGGCGGCCTTCGCCGGTGTGATCCTCGCCACCAGCCAGCCGGCGGCCGCCCGCACGGCAGCGCCGTCGCGCGAGGCGCTGACGCTCGCGGGCGTCGCGGCGCTCGGGTTCGGCGGCTTCTTCATCGGCATGGACGCCGCGGTCGACGACGCGGAGCCGTTCTGGGCCCTGCTCGCGGCCCGGACGAGCGCCGGCGTGCTGCTCGTCGCCGCGCTGCTCTTGCTGCGACCGCGACTGGGAGGGCGGCGGGCCGACCTGCCGGCGCTCGCCCTGATCGGCCTCCTCGACGTCGCCGCCAACGCCTGCTTCACGCTCGGGGCGGAGACCGGGCTGCTGAGCGTGGTCGCCGTGCTCGCGGCGCTCTATCCGGTCGGCACCGTGCTGCTTGCCCGCGCCATTCTTCGCGAGCGCCTCGCGCCCGCCCAGGCCCTCGGCGTCACCCTCGCCCTCACGGGCGTCGTCCTAATCGCCGCCGGCTGACCGCGACGATTGCGCAGTTTTACCCCCTATAGGGACTAAAAGTGTTCAGTCGTCACGAATGTGGGGTCAGGTCCAGGGGTACGGGCTCTGCGAGGCCGGGTGCAGCGCGCCGGTGGCGAAGCGCGAGAGGCGGAAGGGATCGAGGCGCGGCTCGCCATCGAGGACGTCGTCGGCGGCGAGCCGGCCGAGGGCGAGCATCTTGAAACCGTGGCCTGCGTCGACGATCGCGTAGGCGTTCGGCGCCACCCAGTCGCAGATCGGGTAGTTGTCGGGGGTGTGGGTGACGATCCCGCCGGCGAGCGTCGTCCTCCATTCGGCGGCGCGCCCGCGCAGGCTGGGCAGGGCCGTCGCCAGGCCGGAGACGAAGAAGTCGGCGAACCCGGGCTCGGCCGCGTGCGCGGGGTTGTCGGGCCCGTAAGGGTCCAGGTCGGGATCGTCGAGCACAACCGGCAGGCCGCCGCCGGTGATCGAGGCGCCGTCCTCGCCGACACGGAAGTAGATCCCCCACGCCCCGGCAACCAACGTGCTTCCGTCGCGGTCGGAGCGCAGCGGACCCGCCTGGTCGAGGTGGACGACCGGCGGCGGGCGACCCGCGGCCCCGCCGACGCCCCGCGCCGGGAAGCTCGAACTCACCTTCCTGAGCCTTCAGGTAGCTGACCAACGGCCGGCGCTCAGACCCTCCGTCGTGGACCACCTCGAGCTCCGGCTCGCGGCCGAGCATCCGCCACAGCGCGTCCACCCACGGGCCCGGCGCCGCGACCAGCCGCTCGCAGGCGATCGTTCCGCTCGACGTCCGCACCGCTTCGACCCCCTCGTCGCCGAGCTCGAAGCCGGTCACCTCCACCCCCTCGGCGATCCGCGCGCCGGCGGCGCGCGCTCGCTCGGCGAGCCGGCGCACGGTCCGCATCGCGTCGGCCCAGCCGCCGCGTCGCTCGTGCAGCAGCGCGGCGACCTCGGCATCCCACTCGGGCCAGGTCCAGGCGAGGTACTCGCGGCACTCGTCGTGGCCGACCACGAGCTCGGACTCATAGGAAGCGGCCTCGTGATGAGCATGGATCGCGACCAGATCGTCGACCTGGCCCTCGGGGACCGCCGCCAGGTAGCCGACCTGGCGGAATCCGTAGGCGTCGGGCTCGGCCTCGAAGATCTCGATCGAGTCGCGGACCAACCCCGTGATCTCGCCGGAGCGATAGAAGTTGCGGACGATCCCGCCGGCGGCGCCGGAGGCGCCGGCGCCGATCCGGTTCTTCTCGAGCACGAGCACGTCCCCCCCGCGCTCGGCCAGGCGCTGGGCGGCCGAGAGCCCAAGCACCCCGCCGCCGACGACGACGTGTTCGGCGTGTTCGGCGCCTAGCTCCACGGGTAGGGGCTGTGCGAGACGGGGTGCAGGTCGCCGGTGGCGAAGCGATCGAAGCGGAACGGATGCAGGAGCGAGGAGTGCTCGCCGCCGAGCACCCGGGCGATCTCACGGCCTACCGCGATCATCTTGTAGCCATGGTTGGAGTCGGCGGCGACGTAGACGTTCGGCCGCATGTAGTCGAAGACCGGGAAGTTGTCGGCGGTGAAGGCGCCGGCGCCGCCCGAGCGCACCTGCCGATAGCGCGCCCGGCAACCCTCGAAGCGCTCGAGGCAGGCCGATAGCGCCGCACAGAAGAGGTCGGGAAAGCCAGCCTCGACGGTGCCGGTCGGATACGGGTCGACGACGAGATCGGGACCGACGGGCAGCGGCTGGGCGCCGCCCTGGACCGACTCCCGGTCGGGCTTGACGTAGATCCCCCAGGGCTCGTCGGTGACCAACCGGCCCTCGTCGTCGGCGAGCGGGCGATCGGAGTCGACGTGCAGGACCGGGCCCTCGGTGCCGGCGTCGGTGTCGAGGGTCGACGGCGCCAGCACCACCTCACCCTCCTGCAGGTACCAGTAGGTCCACATCGCGAGGTCGCGATCGACGCTGCCGTCGGGACGGCGGACATCGATCCGGTCCGAGAGCCCGAGCAGCCGCCACAGCAGCGGGATCCAGGGGCCGACCGCGACCACGACCTGCTCGACCTCGACCGCCCCGGCGCTGGTTTCGACCCGCGTCACCGCACCCGAGTCGTCGTACTCGAACCCGGTCACCTCGACTCCCTCGACGAGCTGGGCGCCGGCGGCGACCGCCTTCTTCGCCAGACCCCGCATCGACTCCTGGTTGAAGGCGAAGCCGCCGCGGTGTTCGTGCAGGCAGACGCTCAGCCCCTCGGCCCGCCAGTCGCCGTAGAGGCCGCGCATGTGCTCGCGGACCGCCGCCTCTCCGATGTGCAGCTCCGACTCATAGCCGATCCGCTGCTGGCGCTCGAACACCTCGCCGAGGTCGGGCTCCTGCGATGCCGGCCCAAGCGCGATGTAGCCGCTGCCGTGGTAGTGCAGCGTCTCCGGATCGGACTCCCAGATCTCGACGCAGGCGGCCATCAGCTCCGACATCGCGGGCTGGAAGTAGTTGTTGCGGACCACCCCGCAGGCGATCCCCGAGGCGCCGGCGCCGACGCCGGTCTTGTCGACGACCAGCACCTCCTCCCCCGCCTCGGCCAGATGCCACCCCGTCGACAGCCCGTGGACGCCCGCGCCGATCACGAGGTGGCGGGCGGAGTCGGGCAGCTTCGATCAGCGCGTCTCAAGCATCAGTGGTCCGGTGGCTCCCAGCCCTCGAGCACGGGTGGCTTCCAGTCCTCGCCGACGATCGGCGAGTCCTTGACCCAGGGGCCAAGCTCGGGCTGGGGGAACTTGGCGTGGGCCTGCTTGAGGCGGATCCCGTACGAGTTGCCCGCAGTCAGGTGGGCGATCAGGACCTTGCGCGCGATCTCGTTCTCGCGGCCTTCGGGAATCGGGAAGTAGATCCGCAGGAAGGAGTTGGAGTAGCGGTCGAAGACCGCGGGCGTGCCCTCCTCCTCGAGCAGCTCGACGTCCTCGAGCCAGTTCAGGTCCTTGCCGGGGGTCGCCGCCTCGAGATCGACGTCCTCGACCAGCGAGACGTCCTCCTGGTAGGGGAAGCGCTTCCCCGACAGGTACTCGGCGTCGATCGAGATCACCTTCTCGGGCTCGCGCGTTTCGTCGGCGCGCTCACTCCAGGCTCTCACGGCGGCGCTGCTCGGCTTCGCTTCGCTCCGCACTCGGATCCTCCGCGGCGGCACCGGCGGGCGAGGGCAGGTAGTCGACCGGGTTGGCGAGGTACTCGTCGAGCAGCGTGCGGATCTCGCCCAGCGCGCGCTCCTCGGTGACGCCGGGGATGTAGTCGGTGCCCGCGAGCGGCACCCGCGCCATCGCCGAGGCCTCGAGCGTGAGCGCGGTGAGGTCCTCGGGCTCGAGGCTGTGGACGCTGGTCTTGCCGCAGGCGCGGGCGAGCATCTGCACCTCGAGCGTCAGCGTGTGGAGGAAGTTGAACACGCGCTGGGCCGCCTCGTCGACGTGCAGGCGCTTGCGCAGCTCCGGGTCCTGGGTGGTGATCCCGACCGGGCAGCGGCCGGTGTGGCAGTGGTAGCACTGGCCGGCGGGAACGCCGACCGTGCCCTCGTAGTCGGTGACGCCGGGGATCTCCTTGTTGCAGTTGAGCGCCATCAGCGCCGAGTGGCCGATCGCGATCGCATCGGCGCCGAGCGCCAGGCACTTGGCGATGTCGCCGCCGTTGCGGATCCCACCCGCAACGACCAGGTCGACGTCGTCGGCGAGGCCGACGTCCTCGAGCGCCCGGCGCGCCTCGGGAATCGCGGCCAAGCAGCGGGATGCCGGTCTCCTCGGCGGCGATGTGCGGGCCCGCGCCGGTGCCGCCCTCGGCACCGTCGAGGTAGATGATGTCGGGGCCGCACTTGGCGGCCATCCGAACGTCGTCATAGACGCGGGCGGCGCCGAGCTTGAGCTGGATCGGGACCTCGTAGTTGGTCGCCTCGCGGGTCTCCTGGACCTTCAGCGAGAGATCGTCGGGGCCGAGCCAGTCGGGATGGCGGGCCGGCGAGCGCTGGTCGATCCCGGCCGGCAGCGAGCGCATCTCGGCGACCTGCTCGGTCACCTTCTGGCCCATCAGGTGGCCGCCGAGGCCGACCTTGCAGCCCTGTCCGATGAAGAACTCGACCCCGTCGGCCAGCATCAGGTGATGCGGGTTGAAGCCGTAGCGGCTCTGGATCACCTGGTAGTACCACTTGGTCGAGAGATCGCGCTCGGGCGGGATCATCCCGCCCTCGCCCGAGCAGGTGGCCGAGCCCGCCATCGAGGCGCCCTTCGCGAGCGCCATCTTCGCCTCCAGCGAGAGCGCGCCGAAGCTCATCCCGGTGATGTAGACGGGAATGTCGAGCTCGAGCGGCTTCTTCGCGAAGCGGCTGCCGAGCACCGTCTTGGTCTCGCATTTCTCGCGGTAGCCCTCGATCACGAACCGCGTCAGCGTCCCGGGCAGGAAGATCAGGTCGTCCCAGCTCGGCATCTTCTTGAACATCGAGAAGCCGCGCATCCGGTAGCGGCCGAGCTCGGCCTTCATGTGGATGTCGTTGATGACCTCCGGGGTGAAGATCCGGCTGCGGCCGAGGATCTCGCGCTGCGCCGGGGCCTGCTCGGACGAATTGTTCTCGGCCATCGCGATCCCTTCTAGAGCACCAGCTTGCGCTCGCTGGGCTCGAGGTTGTCGTAGTTGTAGAGCTTCTTGCCGCAGACGAACTTGCGCAGCTGCGGCGGCTTGCCGAGCCCGTAGATGTCGAACTTGCGCTCGACCAGCTCGGTGTCGGAGTCCGTCCACTCCCCCTCGACGCAATCGATGCCGAGCGACGCGACCTCCCCGCCGACGTAGATCGTGCCGTCGTACATCGAGTCCCCGAGCCCGGGGCCGACGTCGCCGCAGATGATCTGACGGCCGCGCTGCATCATGAAGCCGGTCATCGAGGCGGCGTTGCCGAGCGCGATGATCGTGCCGCCCTTCTGGTCGATCCCGGTGCGCGCGCCGACGTCGCCCTTGACCACCAGGTCGCCGCCGCGCAGCGCCGCGCCGGCGAGCGAGCCGGCGTTGTGATCGACCACGACCACCCCCGACATCATGTTCTCGGCGACCGACCAGCCGACGCGCCCGGTGATCTCGACCTCGGGCCCGTCGATCAGCCCGCAGCCGAAGTAGCCGAGGCTGCCCTCGAAGCGGATCCGGCAGCGGGCGAGGATCGCGACCCCGAGCGAGTGTCGGGCGCTCGGGTTGAGCACCGTCACCTCCTCGACGCCCTGCTCGTAGATCAGCCAGCGGAGCTCGGCGTTGATCTTGCGCGGGGTGAGCTCGCGCGCGTCGAACTCGGCGCGCTCGCCGTCGATCTTCGAGATCTTCGGGATCGAGTCGTCGAGCTCGACCAGCCCGCGCTCGTCCATCCGCGCCGTGGTCGGCTCGTCACTTACCTGGTCCATACCCTCACCACCCCCTCGTAGGGGTCATGGGTCTCGATCTCGCGATCGAGCACCTGGCGGATCGCGATCTCCTCCGAGGCGAGGGCGACCAGGTCGTCATCCTCGTAGAGCACCAGCGGCTTGGCGCCGAGCTCGTCCTTGGCGACCCCGAGCGCGTCCTCGGTGACGCAGATGTAGGTGAAGACCCCGTCGAGGTCGGTGAGGCTCTGGCGCATCGCCTGCTCGAGCGAGCGGCCCTCGCTCATCTGCTGGGCCAAATAGACCGCGATGATCTCCGAGTCGCACTCGGACTGGAAGCGGTGGCCGGCGCGCTGTAGGCGCCGGCGCCAGTGGTGGAAGTTGGTCAGCTGGCCGTTGTGGACGACGGCGACATCGGGGAACGGATACGCCCAATAGGGATGAGCGTTGGCGATGTCGACGTCGGACTCGGTCGCCATCCGCGCGTGACCGATCGCGTGGGTGCCGACGTAGTCCGAGAGCCCGTACTCGTCCGAGACCGTCTCGGCGTCGCCGAGGTCCTTGACGATCTCCAGCGAGCGCCCCAGCGACAGCACCTCCGTGTCGCGGACGCGCTCGACCGAGTCGGCGAGCAGCTTCAGGTCGCCGTCGAAGCCGAAGACGGCAGTCATCGTCCGCTGGGTCTCCTTGATCTGCTCGATCTCCGCGCCGGCCGCCCGGATGCGCGCCTCGACCTGGTCGCGCTGGCGCTGCAGCCGCTGGGCGAGCTCGGCGTCGGGCTCGACCGCATCGGTGAGCTTCACGTGCATGACGTAGGTGTCCGCGTCGCCCCGGTAGAGCGCGTAGCCGGTTGAGTCCGGCCCCCGGTGCTTCATCGCCTGCAGCATCCGGGTCATGTCGCGCCCGACCTCGCGGTCGCCGCCGCCGTTCCGGTAGATGATCCCGGCGATCCCACACATGGCTAGGGCAGGACCTCCAAGTACTCCTCGCGCTCCCAGTCGGTGACCGCGGCCAGGTAGCGCTCCCACTCGTCGCGCTTGTAGTGCTCGAATACCTTGTAGAGCCGGCCGGGCATCGCGCTCTTGATCACCTCGTCGGCCGCCAGCGCCTCGAGCGCGGCGCCGAGGCTGTCGGGGACCTTCTCCAGCTCGACCCCCTCGGTCAGCAGGTCGTAGGTGTTTCCCGTCCTGGGGAGGCCCGGGGTCGCTCTTGTTCTTGATCCCGTCGAGCCCGGCCCGCAGCAGGGTCGCGACCGTCAGGTACGGGTTGGAGGACGAGTCGACGCCGCGGTACTCGAACCGGCCGCCGGAGGCGACCCGCACCGTGCAGGTGCGGTTCTGCCAGCCCCAGTTCTTGTAGATCGGCGCCCAGAACCCGGTGTCCCACATCCGGCAGTAGGAGTTCACGGTCGGGTTGCCGACGCACATCAGGGCGCCGAAGTGGTCGAGCATGCCGCCGAGGAAGTTGGCGCGCGACCTCGGAGAGCTGCGCCGGGCCGTCGGGATCGTGGAAGACGTTGTTGCCGTCTTCGTCGACGAGCGTGAAGTGATGATGGTGCCCGTTGGCGGAGACGCCGGTGAACGGCTTCGGCATGAACGAGCCGAGCAGGCCGTGCTTGCGCCCGACGGCGGCGATGATCTGGCGGTAGGTGGTGATGTTGTCCGCGGTCCGCACCGGCCGGTCGAAGCGGAAGTTGAGCTCGAGCTGGCCCGGCGCGTCCTCATGGTCGCCGTAGCTCATGTCGAGGCCCAGCCGCTGCCCGTACTCGACCACGTCGAGGAGCACCGGACGAAGCTCCTCGAACATGTGGATGTGGTAGCAGTAGGGCTTGGTGACGCCCTCGGCGCCGCCGTCCTCGGTCCGGCGCAGCCACATCATCTCGGGCTCGATCCCGATCAGGAAGTTGAGCCCGAGCTCGTCCTCGAACTCCTTCACGACGCGCTTCAGGTTCTGGCGCGGGTCGGCGTCCATGAGCTCGCCGGTCTCGGTGTCGTAGCAGTCGCAGAAGACCCGGGCGACGCGCTCGTCCCAGGGCAGGACCCGGAACGTGTCGAGGTCGGCGATCGCCGCGAGCTCGGACTCCTCGGGGCCGAAGCCGATGTAGTTGCCGTCGCGGTCGGTGAACAGGTTCGCGGTCGCGCCGTAGACGAGCTGGTAGCCCTTCTCGGCGACCTGGGGGAAGAACGAGGCGACCACGCCCTTGCCCATCACGCGGCCGGTGATCGAGACCTGCTGAAAGAAGACGTACTCGATCCCCTCGGCCTCGATCCGCTTCGTCAGCTCCTCGATCCTCTCGGCGCGACCCGGCTGGTTGCGGGCCTCCTCGAGGGTCGCGGGCGGCACCTCGGCGCGGGGACTCTCGAGCACCGTCTCGACCGTCCCTCCAAGCTTGTCTGAGGCCACTAACCGTCTCCTTTCGGCTCGTCCGTTCCTACTATAGGCGCCGACTGTACAAAAAGGTACATTGCGCGCGCGGCGGGCTCAGTGCCCGTCCTCGGCAAGCGCGAGCCAGTTCGCGAACAGGCGGCGCGCGGGAGGGTGAAGCTCGCCCGCGCGGCGGCCGACGTCGGCGATGAACTCTGCGCCCGCTTCCGCCCCCAGGGTCGCGGCGAGCGAGTCGCGATAGGCGGGGATCGTCGCCCACTCCTGCGCCATCTCGCCGGTGACCTCGAGGTGGAACTGGACCCCGTAGGCGCGCTCGCCGGCCCGGAAGGCCTGGTTCGGCACGTCCGTCGAGCGCGCCAGGCGCACGGCTCCGGCCGGCAGGTCGAAGGTGTCGCCGTGCCACTGCAGCGAGACGAGCCGCTCGCCGAGGCCGGCGAACAGCGGGTCGGTGCGGCCCTCGGCGGTGAGCTCGACGTCGAGCAGCCCGACCTCGGGGCGCTCCGTCGCGTACACGCGGGCGCCGAGCGCGCTCGCGAGTAGCTGCACCCCGAGACAGACACCGAGGAACGGGCGCCCGGCCTCGACGGCGTCGCGAATCAGCGCCCGCTCGGCCGCGAGCCAGGGATGGTCGGCGTCGTCGCCGGCGCTCATCGGGCCGCCCATCACCAGCACGGCGTCGAACTCACGCCAGTCGGGCAGCGGCTCGCCGGCATCGACCTCGACCGCGACCTGTTGCGCGCCGCGCTCGCGGATCACTTCCGAGAACACGCCGGGGTGCTCACAGGCGATGTGCTGGAGGACGAGGACGCGCACCTCAGGGCGCCTCGTCTTTCGATCGCTTCGCGTTCTTCTGCTCGCGGAACTCGACGACCTTGCCGCTGTCGGCGTCGATGCGCACGACCGCGAGCTCAGAGTAGGCCCCGCCGCCGGGCTTCGGGATCGAGAGCGAGACGATCCAGAACGGATGGCGGTCGAGTCCCTGGCGCAGCAGGCGCACCTGGGTGTCCTCGGGGACGAAATCCACCAGCTCGGTCGCCTTCGCCACCGCCTCTTCCTGAGTGACGTCGGATTCAGTTGCGCGCGAGACGATGAATGCGAGCACGATCACGCCGGCGACGACGGCGACGCGCGGCCAGGTTGGCGCCCGGCGTGAAGATGTGCCCGCCGGCCGATCGCCGGCGGGCCCTCCGGCGGAGGTCACGGACCGATTATCCGGGTTCGGCTCAGACGGTCGGTCGGAAGGTGTCGCCGATGTCCGTCCCGAGAACGATGATCAGCACGATCACGACGCAGATGATCGAGAACGCGAGCATCCCGATCTCGAACGACTTCACGTGCGTCTGCTTCGGCGGGAACTCGATCTGCTTGCGACTCATTCGGACTGCCCTCCTCCCCCGGCCGAGGCGGGCGGCGGCGCTGCTTGCGGCGTAGGCGAGCAGGCGCCGGTTCTCGTAGACGATCCAGGCGATCAGGACGACGACCATGAACACGATCCCGATCCAGGTCAGGACCATGTAGGCACCCTCGGCGCCGATGCCCTCGTCGCCGTAGGTTGACCCCGGGCCGAAGGTCATGATGCCCGCGCACTCCGCGTAGGGGTCGCCCATGACGAAGTCGGCCGAGTCCTCGATTCGGGCGTCCGTGGTGCCGGGATCCTTGCTGATGCAGTCGGGTGCGCTGTCGATGATCGCGGCCATCAGCTCACCCTCCCTCTCGGTATCGCTCGCATCAGGTCACCAGCTCCCTCGCGGCCTCCGCCTGTATTCGGTCGGCAGGAACCCGCGTGCCATCGGGCTCGATCATCAGGTCCTCGGCGGGCGCAAACTCGGGCACGTGGATATCCGATCGGTATTCGGCCGTGTCCAGCCCATCGACCTCGACCTCCGGCGGCACCCGCAGCAGGTTGAGCTTCTTGAGTACGAACGACGCGAACCACCCCGAGAGGAAGCCCAGCGGGACGAAGGTGGCCAGGCCGATCAGCTGACCGCCGATCGAGCTCTCGACGTTGTTGACCCCGGTCGGATAGCCGGCGGCGAAGACGCCGACCCAGAGGATCCCCATGAAGCCGGCGAAGCCGTGCACTGAGACGGCGCCGACGACGTCGTCGACGCGCATCTTGGTCTCGATCCAGTTCCCGACCCAGACGGTCATCGCCGCGGTTGCGGCCGCGATCAGGTAGCCGAGCGTCGGCGCGTAGACGTCGGCGCCGGCCGAGACGCTGATCACTCCCGCGAGCCCGCCGGAGACGGTCCAGAACGGGTCGCCGCGGCTGGCAAAGTAGCCGCCGGTGAAACCTCCCGCGAAGCCGAAGGTGATGATCATCGCGATCGAGCCCAGCGTGGTCGGGCTGAGGTAGATGTTGGCCCAGCCCGGGAAGGTGGTCGAGACGATCACCAGGCAGGCGGCGTAGAAGGCGTAGAACCCCGTGAAGATCAGCATCAGCCCCATCAGGGTCATATGGATGTTGTGCGGTCTGAAAACGCGAGTCAGACCGTCCTTCGTGTACTTGCCGATCCGCGGACCGAGGTTGAAGAGGACGCCGAGCGTGAACGCGCCCGAGACACCGTGCACGACCGCCGACGCGATCGAGTCGTGGAAACCGAAGCGCAGCGTCAGCCAGCCGCCGAAGCTCCAGCCCCAGGCGGCGTCGAGGATCCAGACGGCCGAGCCGAGCAGGACGGCAAGCACGAGGTAGGCGGAGAGCCGGACGCGCTCGAGCAGCGCCCCGGACATGATCGACGCGGTGGTCCAGGAGAAGAGCAGGAAGGCGAGGAAGAAGACGAGGTTGATGTTGTTGGCCAGGTTCGGGCCGAAGATGTCCGACCACGGGATCCCTCCCTGACACGCCGCCGAGGTGAAGTCGGTGCTGTTCGGGCCGATCGGCGGGAAGCCCGGCATGTTGCAGTTGTAGATCCACCAGCCGAAGTAGTAGAAGCTCGGCGTGACGACGGCGATCGTGAGGATGTTCTTCATCGCCGTCGCAAGCGCGTTCTTGCGCCGTGCCACGCCGGTCTCATAGGTCATGAAGCCGACGTGGATCAGCCACATGATCACGACGGTCCAGAAGTAGAACTGCTCGCCGAGGATCACGCTGTCGAGCCCGAGGCTCTCCGCCGATGCCGCATCCCCGAGCTTCTCGACCTGCGCGACTAGGAAGTCCACACTCTCTCCCTCAGACAGCGGATGTCACAAGCCTCACGAGCCACCGACCGCGCCAACGTATATGTAGCGGGCGCGCCCATGCAATAGGCAAAGGGGACATATTTCGGCGGTTTCGAGTGTAGGATCGCGCCATACGGCTCGGTGATGCTCGAAACTAGGATGAGCGCCGCAGGTTCCCCGGAGAACGGAGGCTCGCTTGAGTCTGCAGCTGGTTGAGGAGGGAGGCGACGCCCTACGTCGCGCTCGGCTCGAGAACGAGACGCTCTACGCCGTCATCCAGACGGTCTCCTCCTCGCTCGACCTCGACCGCGTGCTTGACGGCATCGTCGAGATCGCCACCGACGCCACCGGCTGCCACGCCTGCTTCATCTACTTCGTCGAGGGCGACCGGCTGGTGCTGCGGGCGGCCTCGCCGCGCTACTCGCGTTTCGTCGGCGAGCTCGAGCTCGGCGTCGACGAGGGCCTCGCGGGCTGGGTGGCGCGCACGAAGACGCCCGAGTTCATCCGCGAGAACGCGATGGCCGACCAGCGGATGAAGTACGTTCCCGAGCTCGAGGAGGAGCGCTTCCAGTCGATGGTCGCGGTCCCGATTCTGGCCAAGGCCGGCGACGTGATCGGGGTCGTCGTCCTGCACACCGAGGCGCCGCGGGAGTTCGATGACGACGTGCTCAACTTCCTCGTCCACACCGCGTCGCTGGTCGCCGGCGCGATCGAGAACGCACAGCTCTACACCGACACCCGCCGGCGGGTGCAGGCGCTGACCACGCTCGCCCAGCTGAGCCAGGCGCTCGCCGCGGTGACCGTGCGGGAGGACCTCTACGACGTCGTCGCGCGCGGGGCGCGCGAGCTGCTGCGCGCCGACGCCTGCCAGATCTACCGCCTCGACGTCGAGGCCGACGAGCTCGCGCTCGTCGCCTCGGATCCCGACGGCGCCCCGGCGCCGAGCCCGCGGCCCGGCGGCACCGCGCTCGTGCTCGATCTGATGCGCCGCTCGGGCGGCCGCCGCGGTGGGCGGCGGCGGGTCGCGGAGGCGCTCTGGCCCGACGTCGACGAGAACGCTCTCCTGGTCGCCCCGCTGGTCGCCCGCGACGAGCAGCTCGGGCTGATCTGCTGCCTCGCCCACGAGCGTCAGTTCAGCGAGGAGGACGCCGAGTTGCTCGGGGCGGTCGCAAACCAAACCGCCGTCGGGCTGAAGAAGGCCGAGCTGATCGAGCGGCTGACGGCGGAGAACATCGTCCGCGACATGTTCGACGCGCTCGCCGCCGGCTCGGTCGAGGCGGCGCAAGCGAAGGCGAGCGAGGCACGCTGCGACCTCACCGCGCCGCACCTCTTCCTTCACATCGAGCGCGCCCCGCGCGCGGGCGATGCCTCGCCGGCATGGCCGGAGCTGGCGGCGCGGCTCGAGACCAAACTGCGGCGGCTCTACCCCCGAGCGCTGTTCGACTCGCGCCACGACCGCGTTCGGGCGCTGGCGCCACTGCCGGCGGGCAAGGGGGCGACGGTCGAGCAGGTCCGGGCGGCGTGCGAGCCGCTCGGGCGCGAGGAGGGGCTGGTCGTCGGCGTCAGCGACGTCGATCGCGGCGCCGCCAGCGCCAGGCGGCGGATGCGCGAGGCCGCCGATGCGGCCCGCATCGGCCGCTCACTCGCGGCCGAGGGGGGGGCCGTCTGCTACGAGCAGCTCGGCGCCTACCGCTACCTCGTCCACCTCGAGCTCGACGAGGCGCCCCGCGACCGCTACCGCCAGGCGGTCGAGGAGCTGGGCGAGTACGACCGTCGCCGCGGCGCCCAGCTGGTCGAGACGCTCGAGCAGTTCCTCGCCGACCGCGGCAGCGTGACCGCGAGCGCGCGGGCGCTCTACGTGCACCCGAACACGGTCCGTCAGCGGCTCGAGCGAATCGAGCGCGTCACCGGGCTCGACCTGCACAGCGAGGACCTGCTCTCGCTCGAGCTTGCGTTGAAGCTCGCAAGGCTCCACCACGTGCGGGCGAGCGGCGAATGAGCTTCGGCGGGGGGGCGGCGCTGGTCCTAGGCGGCTCTCCGGCGAAGGCGCCGCCGCGCCAACCAGATCCAGAAGATCGCAAAGCCGACCACGTTCAGGAGCACGACGAGCAGCACCCACCACGCCTTCAACAGGAACGGCACTTCCTCGCCTTCCTTCCAGAGCTCATAGCCGGTCAGGTAGGCCATCAAGGCCAGGGTCAGGACCAGGATCGGCGGCGCGGCCCCGGTGAGCACGAAGAGGATCATCGCCGCCGCGATCCTAGATGGTCGATTCCGGATCCGGGTGTGCGCGGGGGCGGCGCTCGATGACGATCAGGGCGAAGCTGTATGCGGCGATCGTGCTCACGATTCTCGGCCCGCTGGCGACGACCGCGGTCGCCCTGCACGGGATGTCGCAGATGGGGGACCGCTTCGACGAGGTGCGCGAGCGCGCCGAGCGCGAGTCGATCGCGCGGGAGCTCAAGTTCCTGGTCACGGACGTCAACGGGTGGCAGACCGCCTATGGCTACGCGGGCGGCGGGCCCCTGCGACGTCGCTTCGACGCCACCGCGGCGGAGCTGCAACGGCAGCTCGTCCTCGCCGCCGACCAGCTCACCGACACGCGCGAGCGCGAGCTGATCGGTGAGCTCGACGAGGAGTTCGAGGGGTTCATGGAGCTCGACCGCGTCGCCTGGCAGGAGCTGCGGGCCGGCAACCCCGCAGAGACCAAGCGGCTCCTGCTCGGCCCCGAGCTCGAGAACTTCGAGCAGATGGCCGCCACCGCGGAGGAGCTCGCCGACTACGAGGCCGCCGAGGCGCTCGCAACCGACGAGGCCTTCGACCAGGCGCGGGACGACGCCCGCCGCCGCCTCGTCGCGGTGGCACTCGGCGCCGGGTTGGTGGTCGTCCTGTTGCTCGTCACGGCCAACGACATCGCCCGCATGGCGCTCGAGGGAGAACGCAGCGTGCGCGGGCGCCGGGATCCCGAATCGGAGAGCGACCCACCGTCGTGACCCGAGACGTGCTCCTGACGCTGAGCCTGTTGCTCGGCGCGGCGCTCGCGGCCCGATTCGTGGCGAGCCTGCTTCGCATCCCCGAGATCCTCGTGCTGGTGCTGTTCGGAGCGCTGCTCGGATCCTCGGCACTCGACGTCGTCGACGTGCCGCTCGACTCGATCGGCGCCCAGCTGCTGTTCACGCTCGGCGTCTCGCTGATCCTCTTCTACGGTGGGCTGAACCTCTCGGTCGTCGTTCTGCGCCGGGTCTGGGTCGGGCTCGGGATGCTTGTGATCCCGGGGGTGATCCTGACCGCGGCGATCGTCGGCGTCGCCGCCCACCTGGCGTTCGACCTGTCCTGGACCGCGGCGCTGCTGATGGGAGCCGTGCTCGCACCGACCGACCCGGCGATCCTGATCCCGCTCTTCGTGCGCTCGCGCCTGCGGCCGAAGGTGGCGCAGACCGTGGTCGCGGAATCGGCCTTCAACGACCCTACCGGCGCCGTGCTCGCGCTGGTGCTGGCCGGCGTCTTGCTCACCGGCGACGGCTCGATCGCGACCCCGGTGAGCGAGTTCGTCGTCGACCTCGGGATCAGCACCGCGATCGGGATCGTCGCCGGGGTGCTGCTGGCGGCGACGATCTCGAGTCACCGTGCCGGGATCTGGCGCGAGTCGTCGGCGGCGGCGGTGATGGCGGTGGTCACGATCGGCTACTTCTCGCTCGACTCGGCGGGCGGCAGCGGCTACCTGGGCGCCTTCCTGGCCGGGCTGATCGTCGGCAACATGGAGCATCTGGGGCTGGCGATGCACTCCAAGCACGAGCAGGAGCTGCGGCAGTTCGCCTTCAGCGTCGCCGACCTGGTCACGCTCTTCGTCTTCGTCGTCCTGGGCGCGAACATCCCCTTCGACACCCTCGGCGAGTATCTGCTGCCCGCGTTTGCCGTTCTGGCGACGCTGCTGCTGCTGGCACGCCCCGTGACCGTGCTCCTCTGCACCCTGCCCGACCGACGCGCGGGCTGGACCCGGCCCGAGGTCGCTTTTCTCTGCTGGACGCGCGAGACCGGGGTCGTCCCCGCAGCGCTGGTCGGCGTGCTCGCCGGACTCGGGGTCCCGGACACCGACGTCTACGCCGCCGTCGTCGCGCTGGCGATCGTGATGACGCTGATTCTCCAGGCGCTCCCCGCCGCCTGGCTGGCCGGGCGTCTCGGGCTGCTGGACGGCGCACCCCCGAGCTCCGAGCCAGCCGGCTGACGCTGCGGCCCGCAGTTTACGCTCGCCCCGTGTCCCGGCCCTCACTTGTTGACGCGACCGAGACCGCGCTTCGCGAGCGGCTCGCGCCGGGCCGTGCCCGTCCGGGCGACCGGCTGCCGCCTGAGAAGGAGCTCGCCGAGACGCTCGGCGTCTCGCGGGGGACGTTGCGGCTGGCGCTCGAGCGTCTCGAAAGCAACGGCGAGATCGTCCGCCGGCAGGGCAGCGGCACCTTCGTCGGCCGCGTCGCGCTCGGCGCGGCCTTCAGCGAGGGGCTCGAGGTGCTCGAGTCCTACGCCTCGCTCGCGCGCCGCCAGGGCAAGCGGCTGAGCGTCCGCAACCTGCAGATCGAGCAGGCCCGAACGGCGGGCTACGTCGCCGAGGAGCTGGGGATCAGAAGGGGCGCGAGGGCGCCGCTGATCCAGCGCACGCTGCTCGCCGAACGGCGCCGTCGCCGCGCACATGCGCGACGTCGTCCATCCCGAGGTCGCGCTACCCGCGGCCGACGAGCTTCGCGCCGCGCTCGAGTCGGGGAGCATGGTGCTCGACGTGCTCATCGGCCATGGCGTCCCGATCGCGTTCGCGAGGACCCAGGTTCGCCCCCGGTTGGTCGAGCCCGGCGGCCGGCTCGGCGAAGCGCTCGGTGCGACCCGGGTCACGGCGGCGCTCGAGCTGATCGAGGTCCTCCACCTCGCCGGCGGCGAGGCCGTCCAGTACACGACCGAGGTCTTCGCCCCTGGCTCGATCGACCTGCACGTGATCCGCGGGCTCGCGCACGACTGACCTTCGAGGTGGCGCTACGATCGCGCTCCTCGTGCCGCCCTGGGGACGACGAACGCGCGCGCCACGTGAACGGCTCGGCCACGAGCAGCCGGGCGCGGTCCTGCGCGGCCCGCCGATCACGCTCGCCTGCGAATGCGGCGAGCGCGCCGACCTGCCCTACGGCGAGGCATGGGTCTGCCCATCGTGCGGGCGCCGCTACGACACCGCGCGGATCCCGCGCGAGGACTACGAGCGCATTCGCCGCACCCAGCTTCGCTTCCGCATCCTCCCGGTCACGTTCGGGCTCATCGTCTCCGCGATCGCGGTCTTCTTCATCGCCACCGGGAATGAGTTCAGCGTCTTCTTCCTGCTCCCGGTCTCGCTGATGGCCTGGTTCATCCTGATCCGCCCGGTGCACCGCCGGCGCTACCACGAAGCGATCGCCGACCTCCCCCGCTGGGACCTGCGGGCGGAGTAGGCGCCCCCGCGCTCGGCGGCAGGCGTTCCGCTCGGGCGTGGGTCGGGTGTGAGCGTGGGTGGCGTTCCGCTCGTGCGGCGCGGGGGCGCAAGCGTTGTCTGTTGTCAGTGAGGGGACCCGGGCGCGGGGTAAACAGCACACGCATCGCGCATCGAGCGACGATTGTGGCGTTGACCGCCTATAGCGGGGTAAACACCACACCCATCGAGGATCTGGGCATGCGTGTGGTGTTATCGGCCCCCGACCAGCTCCCGAGAGCCCACCCAAGTCCCGCCCAAAACCCTTCCTCACTGCCAGCGAACCACGCCTGCGCCCCGTCCGCGCCCGAGCGGTACGCCACCCGCGCCCCGCGGCGGGCTCCCCGGGCTCGGGCCGGCTCGGGCTCCCCCGCTACGCGGGGGTGGCAGCGGTCGGCTGGGCCTCCTCGGGCATCGTCGGCGTCTCCTCGCGCAGGCGGATGCCGGTGCGGTCCTGGACCACGTGGCGGAATACGTAGAGCAGGAGCGAGACGCCGAGCACGATCAGGCCGACACGCGTCTTGTCCCAGCCGTAGCCGTACTCGTCCGCGTAGATGAACCCGCCCCAGATGATGAACACCATGTTGATCGTCGCCAGCAGCCCGGCGATCGGAAGCCAGATCGACGAGAGCCGGATCGGCCGTGGCCAGTTGGGCCGGTCGCGGCGCAGGAGCAGGAAGCCGGTGAGCGCGAACACGTGGGCGAGGATGTAGCCGAGGTTGCCCGCTGCGAGGATCTCGATCGCGCTCGCGAAATAGGTGATCAGGAAGAGGTTGAGCAGGGCGTCGAGCGTCATCGCCCGGGCCGGGACGTTGAAGCGGTTCAACACCCCCAGCTCCTTGATCGTCATCCCGTCCCGGGATATCCCGAACAAGGCCCGCGACCCGTCCATGGTCGCGGTGTTCATCGACATCACCAGCCCGGCGACTAAGCAGAAGATCATCACGTTCCCGAGCGCGTCGCCGACGATCGTGTCGAAGGCCTGGATGTAGAAGGAGATCCCTGTCACGTCCTCGGCGATCGCCGGGGTGCCGAGCGTGCCACCGACGCCGAGCGGCAGCAGCGCGTAGACCACCACCGAGAAGGCCGCCGACGCTCGCAACGCCCGCGGGGTGTCCGTCTCGGTGTCCTGGTACTCGGGGGCGAACGCCGCCACGGTCTCGAATCCGTACGCGGACCACCCCATGAAGTAGAGCCATACGAGCGCCAGGGCCAGCCCTCCGCCGGCCCCGATCTCCCATTGCATGTTGTCGCTCGACCAATCCCCGGTCAGGTAGGGGAGGAACATGAGCACGAAGGCCGGGATCAGCAGCAGGCCGCCGGTGATGTACCCGAACCAGACCGCCGGCCGCACCCCGAAGACGTTGAAGGCCCAGACGAGGGCGATCGCGACCATCCCGAGCAGGATCGCGAGGTTGAGGTCGAAGCCGGCGCCGGCCTCTGCCCAGGTCGAGTCCGAGAACCACTCGGCCTGGATCAGGGTCCCGACGACAAGCCCGTTGATCGCGAGCACGCTCGACCATGCGAACCAGTAGCCGAAGGTCGCGATCGGGCCGACGAAGGTGAAGTACTTGCGCCACGCCTCGTGGGCGAAGAGCGAGATCCCGCCCGACTTGTTCGGGAACATCGTCGCCAGCTCGGCGTAGATGTTGTTCTGCAGCGCGCCGAGGCAGACGGAGATCGTCCAGAGGACGAAGGCGCCGGTGGTGCCGAGCGCGCCGATCGAGAATCCAAGGGCGGCGATCAGGAAACCCGGGTTGGCGAGCGCGATCACGAACCCGTCCCACCACGTCATCGCCTTGAGCAGCTGACGTTCCTCGACCTGGGCGGTTGCCATCTCGACTCCTCTCCGCTTAGGCGCCTTGTGTGGCGGAACGTATCCCTTCGCGCGGCGGGAAGTCAAGACCGCGTTCCCGCTGCTTGCGAGCTTCGCCGTCATCCACGATCATTGGGCCCACGTAGTCGAGTTCGACCATGGGCACCCTCGTACGCGACCGCAGCGACCGCACCGGTATCGCCCAGGGGACACGCGGCCCCGGGCGGCCGATCGTGCTCGGGACGCTGTCGTGCCGAATCGATCCGGCGGCCGAGCGGATGGCGATCGAATCGGCGCTCGAGGCCGGCTCGCCGCTCGTCGTTACCAACGTCGTCCATTTGCCCAACTACCCGACCACGCTGATGCTGATCGGTCCCGACGCCGCGACCCTGCCCCACGAGGAGGGCCTCGAGGAGGTGCGGGCGACCGCCGAGCGCGCGGCCGCGCTCGGGATCCAGACCGAGCACCTTCGGGTGAGCAGCAAGCGCCCGGTCAAGGCGCTGCTCGAGGTGGTGCGCGATCAGCGTGCCGGCCTGCTCGTCTTCGGCCCCGACCGCTCGCAGATCACCGCGCGCCGCTTTCGCCGCGCCTCGCGCGAGATTCGCCGCGAGGCTGGCTGCCTGGTCTGGATCGCGGAACCCTAGATGGTCGATTCCGAATCCGCGTGCGCGGGGATTGGGACTCGGCCATCTAGGCCAGAGGCGTAGGCTTTACACGACCGCACGGGTGCGGCAGAATCGCGGTCTGTACAGATTGGTACAGAACCGCCTGGCGACCGGAAGGAGAGACGGATGTCGGAGAAGATGTGGGGTGGGGAGCCCTTCTGGGGCCTCGGCCACGAGTGGGATCCCGACTGGGTCCTGACCGAACGCCAGAAGGAGCTCCGCGCGAAGCTGATCGAGCTCTGCGAGCAGGAGATGCGCGCGAACGCGAAGCGCTCCGACGACGAGCTGCTCTACCCCCGCCGCAACTTCGAGCTCCTGGCCGAGAACGGGTTCCTGAGCCTGACCGTGCCCGAGGAGTACGGCGGCCTCGGCGAGAACCACGTCGCCTACACGATGGTCTGCGAGACGCTCGCACGCTACGGCTGCGCGTCAACCGCGATGTGCTACGTGATGCACATCAGCGCCGTGGCGACGATCATGCTGCGGCCGACCGACGCCCTGGTCGACAAGTACATCCGCACGCTCGATTCCGACTGCCGGATCGGCACCCTCTCCTACTCCGACCCCGAGACCGGCTCGCACTTCTGGTACCCGTTCTCGTCCAGCGCCGAGCGCTCGAACGGCGGCTTCAAGGTCAACAAGAAGGCATCCTGGACCACCTCGGGAGGATTCGCTGACTTCTACGTCGTCCAGACCACGAGTCCGGACTTCAGCGGCTATGACGACCTCTCGGTGTTCGTGATCGACGGCGACGACGTGCAGGCGCAGCCGTCGCTCTGGGACGCGCTCGGGTTGCGCGGCAACCAGTCGGGCCCGATCCAGGTCGAAGGGGTGGAGATCCCCGATGACCAGGTCGTCGGCCCGCTTGGCGACGGCGCCACCTCCAACGACGAGGCCGTCGACCCATGGTTCCTGCTCGGCTCGTCGTCGGTGTGGAACGGGATCGCGCTGGGAGCGATCGACATCGCCAAGCGCCACACGACCCGCAAGAAGCACGTCGACGTCGGCATGCGCGTCGCCGACTACCCGACGATCCAGGACTACGTCGGCCAGGCGGTGATGGACACGAACGCCTGCCGCATCTTCGTGCTCTCGGTCGCCCAGGCGATGGACCGCGCCACGGACGACAACACAAAGGTGCTCGCCCCGGGCGAGACCGCTCGCGCCGACTACCTGCACTGGGCCTGGCAGATCAAGTTCGAGGCCGCCCAGAACGTCGCCGGCGTCGTCGACAAGATGCTGCACGCCTGCGGCGGGTCGGGCTACAAGCGCGACATGGAGCTCGAGCGCTACGTCCGCGACGCCAAGGCGGGCTGGGTGATGGGGCCGACCAACGAGGTTCTCCGCCAGTTCGTCGGCAAGGCGGTCCTGCACGGCTTCGACGCGCTCGACTACTGGAACCAGACCTACAACCGGCGCGTGGTCGAGAACGAGGTCAAGAAGCTCGACCCGGCCGCCAAGCGCGAGCTCGCCGAGCAGCTGTCGCAGCAGGCGGATGAAGCCGAGGAGAAAACGGCGGCGGCAAAGGGCTGAGGTGGACTGACTTGGCTGTCGCCGCCCGACCGGCCCTGCTCGTCCCAGGCCTGAAGCCGGTCGATCGCTCGTTCGAGTCCCACTGGGTCCGCCCGGGCGCGGCGACGGCGGTCGCGGTGCAGCCCGACGACCGGCTCACGGTCGTCAACCAGGACGGCGGCCAGGTCGCCGAGCTGACCGTGCTCGATGCCGAGGGCGGCGAGGACGCGGCTGCGATCGGCGCCCGGGCCGAAGGCGAGGCGACCGTGCTGCGGCGGCTCGTGCGCAACGGGGGCGCCGACGGCTTTCTCGGCGCGCTCGCGGCCCGCGGCCTGGTGCCCGACGAGGCCCGGGCGCTGTGCCTGTTCGACGCCGAGACGCCCCGCGGCGAGGCGGAGACGTTCACGGTCGAGCGCGAGGCGACCGCGATCGTCGCCGCGCCGGGCGGGCGGATCGTCGACGGCGCCTGGCCCTCCTCCCCGCTCCTGATCGAGATCGAGCGGGCGACCCCGCGCACGCACGACGAGGCCGAGCTGCCCCCGCCGCTCGCCGAGCCGCGGCTCGACCTGCGAGTCGACCGCGCCAGCGCACTGTCCTACGAGGTAGCCGAAGGTGAGTACATCCAGATCATCGACGTCGAGGGCAAGCAGTGTTCGGACTTCCTCGCCTTCAACCGGGGCAAGCTCGAGCGCGGAGTTGAGCGCGGCCTCGACGCGACCACGACCCGGTCGCTGATGGGATCCGCCTACCCGACGCCCGGCCTATATCGGAAGAGCTTCGACATCGACCAGGATCCGCTGGTCGAGGTCGTTCACGACACGGTCGGGCGCCATGACAACTTCGGGCTCGCCTGCTTTCCGCGCTACTACGAGAACCTCGGGTATCCGGGCCACCTCAACTGCACCGACAACTTCAACGGCGAGCTCGTTCCTCGCGGGGTCGCTCCGCGTGCCGGCTGGAACGCGCTCAACCTCTTCTACAACACCACCTTCGACGCCGACAACACGTTGATCGCCGACGAGCCCTGGTCGCGGCCCGGCGACTACGTGCTGCTGCGCGCGTCCAACGACCTGCTGTGCGCCTCGTCGGCGTGCCCAGACGACATCGACCCGGCCAACGGCTGGGAGATCACCGACATCCACGTCCGCGTGTACCGGCCGGAGAACCGGTTCTCGCTGGCGATCGCCCACCGCGTCACCCCGGAGGCCGACCCCGTCATGACCCAGGAGACCGCCTTCCACCCGCGCACCTCGGCGCTGACCCGCGACCTGGTCGAGTACCGGGGCTACTGGCTGCCCGACTGCTACCAGGGCGAGGACACGATCGCCGAGTACTGGGCGTGTCGCGAGCGCGCCGTGCTCATGGACCTCTCGCCGCTGCGAAAGTGGGAGGTGCTCGGGCCCGACTCCGAGTTGCTGATCCAGCGCGCGATCACTCGTGACGCGCGCAAGCTCTCCGTCGGCCAGGTCACCTACACCGCGGTCTGCAACGAGACCGGCGGCATGCTCGACGACGCCACCGTCTACCGGCTCGCCGACGACAACTTCCGCTTCGTCGCCGGCGACGAGTACACCGGCGTTCACCTCAACGGCATCGCCGAGGCCGAATCGCTGCGGGTCTGGGTCAAGCGCTCCACCGACGAGCTGCACAACCTCGCCGTCCAGGGCCCGGAGAGCCGCGAGATCATGCGCAAGATCATCTGGTCGCCGCCGACCCAGCCGGAGCTCGGCGAGCTGCGCTGGTTCCGCTTCCTGATCGGCAGGATCGGCGACTACGAGGGGATCCCGGTTGTCGTATCGCGCACCGGCTACACGGGCGAGCTCGGCTACGAGGTCTGGTGTCATCCCGACGACGGCCCGGCGGTCTGGGACGCAGTCTGGGAGGCGGGGCAGGAACACGGCCTGAAGCCGCTCGGCCTCTCGGCGCTCGACATGGTGCGGATCGAGTCCGGGCTGATCTTCGCCGGGTATGAGTTCGACGACCAGGTCGACCCGTTCGAGGCCGGAATCGGGTTCGCGGTCGCGCTCGAGTCGGAGGACGACTTCGTCGGCAAGCAGGCGCTGATCGAACGCAAGGCCCATCCGCAGCGCAAGCTTGTCGGCCTCGAGCTCGAGGGCCAGGAGGCCGCCGCCCACGGCGACTGCGTCCACGTCGCCGGCTCGCGCTCGCAGGTCGGGGTGATCACCAGCGGCACCCGAAGCCCGGTCCTGCGCAAGAACATTGCCCTCTGCCGGATGGCGGTCCAGCACGCCGAGCTCGGCACCGAGGTCGAGGTCGGAAAGCTCGACGGCCAGCAGAAGCGGATTCCGGCGACGGTCGTCCCGATCCCGTTCTACGACCCGGAGAAGACGAAGCCGCGGAGCTGAGGCCTGCCGGCGAGCGGCCTGGGCGAGATTGGCGAGTTGTTCGTCTATCGGACGAAGAAAGCGCCAATCGCCGACCCCGGCCCGTCCCAGCCTCTCAACCCTCCGTCAACCGCCCGTACTGACCGCCGTGGAAGAGCAGCGGGCGGGCGTCGGGGGCGCGGCGCGCGTACTCGACCTGGCCGAGGAAGAGCGAGTGGTCGCCGCCCCAGTAGGACCGACATACGCGGGCGACGAACTGGGCGGCGGCGCCCTCGACCAGCGGCGTCTCGTTGACTATGGCGAAGCTCGGCTCCGGCGCGTCGGTGCCGGCGCGGCCGGCGAAGTGGTCCGAGAGCGCGTCCTGGTCGGCTGCCAGCACGCTGACCGCGAACCGGTGGCCCTCATGCAGCAGCGAGCACATCTTCGTCCGTCGGTCAACCGAGATCATCACCAGCGGCGGCTCGAGCGAGACCGACATGAACGCGTTCGCGGTCATCCCGTGAATCTGGTCGGCGACGACTGTCGTCACCACGGTGACTCCGGTCGCGAACATGCCGAGCGTCTGGCGCAGAGCGATCGCCGGGTCGTCTCCTTCGACGTCGAGCAGCTCGGCGCGCGCGGGTGTAAGGCCGGTTTCGCCGATCCCCTCGGGCCCGGAGCCGACCCAGGCCTGGGCCTCGGCGAGGGCGAAGTCGAACTCCGGCGGGGTCGAGCGCTTCTCGGTCACGCTCTCATTATCTAGGGCCGGGACTGCGGCGACCGTCAGGCGGCGCCCCGGTGGGCGCCCGGCTCACCGCCGGCCTCGAGCTCGTCCTTTCGCGGCCGGCGCGGGCGTTCCGGTGCGCCACCGCGGTCGATCTGGTCGAGCTTCGCGAGCAGGTTCTCGGCCATCCGCAGCGAGGCGGCGTCGATCAGCCTGCCGTCGAGGGAGACCGCGCCCTTGCCCTCGGCAGCGGCCTCCTTCATCGCCGCGATGATCCGGCGGGTGCGCTCGATCACCCGGGCGTCGGGAGTGAAGACCTCGTTCGCAAGCGGCACCTGGCTCGGGTGGATCGCCCACTTGCCCTCGAAGCCGAGCACCGCGGCGCGGCCGGCCGCCGCCAGAAAGCCCTCGGGATCGGTGAAGTCACCGAACGGACCGTCGATCGGGCGCAGGCCGTTGGCGCGGCAGGCGACGGCGATGCTCGAGAGCGCGTGGTGCCACTGGTCGCCCCAGTGAAGCTCGCGCGAGCCGCTCTCACCGGCCCCGGTGAGCACCGCATACCCGGGGTCGACGCCACCGATCGAGGTGGTCGAGCTCTGCAGCGAGGCGGCATAGTCGGCGACGCCGAAGACGATCGCCTCCATCCGTTCCGGGCACGCCGCGGCGATCTCGTTCACGTGAGCCATGCCGGCAGCGGTCTCCACCAGCACCGAGATCCCGATCCGGTGTGGGAGGTCGATCGCCTCCTCGATCTGCTCGAGCAGCGTGACGACGAACTCGACCTGGGCCGCCGAGCCGACCTTCGGCACGGTGACTGTGTCAAGCGCCGGCCCCGCCTGCTCGACCACGTCGACGAGGTCGCGGTAGCACCAATGCGTGTCGAGACCATTGATCCGGAGCGAGACCGAGCAGCCGGACCAGTCGTGGTCGCGCAGCGCCTCGATCACGTTGCCGCGGGCTTCGACCTTGTCGTCGGGGGCAACGGCGTCCTCGAGGTCGAGCATGACCACGTCGGCGCCGAGCGTCGGCGCCTTCTCGAGCATGCGCACGTTGCTGCCGGGGACGGCAAGCTCACTGCGATGCAGCCGGACGGATCCTCCCACGTCGCCTCCTCTGCTCGGCGGGTTCAAATGGAATCCCGGGAGTCTACGACGGAGCAGCGGGCGGAGGCTCACCCTGTCCCCAGGCGTCGAGGCCGCCGTCGATGACGACGCTCGAGCCGGTCACGTAGCCGCCGCCCGAGCTGGCGAGAAAGGCGATCGTCTCGCCCACCTCCTGCGGCCGGCCCAGCCTTCCCAGCGGCACCTGCTTTCGCGCCGCCTCGAGTGCCTCCGGCCCGTAACCGGCGAGGCCCTCCGTCTCGATGTTGCCGAGCACCACGCAGACCGTGCGGATCGCGTACCGGCTCCACTCGAGCGCCAGGCCCTGCGCCAGGTTCTCGAGCGCGGCGCGCGCGGCGGTGGCGTGCGCGAACCCCGGGATCCCCCGGCGGGGAGAGAAGCCGCCGAAGACCACCAGCCCGCCGTCTCCGGGGATCATCGAGCGGGTCGCGACCTCGTGGGTCAGCTCCCAGGCGGCGTCGAGCGTCAGCCGATGGACGGCGCGCATGCCCTTGCTCGTGATCTCCTCGGCCGGGGCCGTGAACTGCCCGCCGGCGTTGTTGACGAGCACGTCCACTGCACCGAAGCGCTCCAGGGTCGCGTCGACGAGCGCCCGCACCTGATCGGGCTCGCGGATGTCACACGGCGCCGCGAGGCATTCCGCGCCGCCCGCCTCGAGCTCCGAACGGACCGACTCGAGGGGCTCCGGGCGGCGGCCACAGATGGCCACCCGGGCGCCGGAGGCGGCGAATGCCTGCGCGGTCGCCCGCCCAAGCCCGGTGCCGCCGCCGGTCACCAGGACTGCCTTGCCGGCGTTTGCATCCGCGGCAAGGCTGGTTGGCCCGCTCGGGCTCATTCGCCGCGCCAGACCGGATCGCGGCCCTCGGCGAATGCCCGCGGCCCCTCCTCGGCGTCGGCGGAGGCGAGCGCACGGTCGTAGGCGGGAACGCGCCCGGCGCGCAGCGCAGCGAATCCCTGCTCGACCGTCAGCCCCTCGGTCGCCGCCAGGGTCGCCTTCGCCGCCCGGGTCGCCAGCGGTGCCGCCGCCTCGATCCGCGTCGCGAGCTCTCGCGCCGCCGGCAGCAGCTCGGCGGGCTCGGCGACGCGGTTGACGAGCCCCCAGCGCTCGGCCTCGACCGCATCGATCGGATCACCGGTGAGCAGCATCTCCATCGCGAGCGGGCGGGGCATCCGCCGCGGAAGCCGGAAGATGCCGCCCGAGTCGGCGATCAGGCCGAGCTTCACCTCGGGGAGCGAGAAGCGCGCCGTCGGCACCGCGACGACCAGGTCGCAGGCGAGCACGAGCTCGAACCCACCACCGGCGGCATAGCCGTTAACCGCCGCGATCACCGGCTTGTCGAGGTCGAAGAGCTCGGTCAGCCCGGCCAGCCCTCCGGGGCCGAACGCCTCAGGGTCGCCGGGGTCGCCGGCGACATATGCCTTCAGGTCCCAGCCAGCCGAGAAGAACCGGTCGCCGGCGCCGGTGACGATCGCCACCCGCAGCTCGGGGTCGTCGCGGAAGGCGATGAACGCCTCGCCCATCGCCCTGCTGGTCGCCGAGTCGATCGCGTTCGCCTTCGGCCGATCGATTGTCAGCTCGAGCGTCCCACCGCGCCGCTCGATCCGGATGCCGTCCATGCAGCCGGACCCTACGCGACCGCGGTCGCCGCGGATAGGATGGACGGCGGCGAGTGCAAGGAGGCGGCTGATGAGCAGATGGGCCCTGATCGTGCCGGTGGCGGCGGCCGTCCTGCTCACCCTTGTGCTCGGCCTGTTGCAATCGTCGGCGTCCGAGCCGACCTCGCTCACCGTGATGAGCTTCAACATCTGGGGCGGCGGACAGAACGAGGACAAGCCGATCGACGACACCGTCGCCGCGATCGAGGCGGTCGACCCCGACATCGTCGGGATCCAGGAGACCCAGCTCGAGGGGCCCAAGTGCACGGCAACGTTCTGCCCCCCGCGCGGCCACAGCGTCGCCAGCGAGCTCGCCGACGCGCTCGGCTACCACTACTACGAGCAGACGCAGGAAAACGACGCGCTGTGGTCGAACGCGATCCTGAGCCGCTTTGAGATCGGCGAGCCGACGCCGAACGACCTCGGGGTCGAGATCGATGTCAACGGTGACTCGGTCTACGCCTTCAACATCCACCTCGACGACGCGCCCTACCAGCCCTACCAGCTGCTCGACATCCCCTACGGGGGCGCGCCGTTCATCGACACCGAGGCCGCGGCGATCCGGTTCGCCGAGCGGACGCGCGGGTCCGGGATCGATCTCCTCGAGCAGGATCTGCCGCAGGCCGACGAGGCGGCGGCGGCATTCGTGTTCGGCGACTTCAACGAGCCCTCCGGGCACGACTGGACCGAGGAGGCCGTCGCCGCGGGCAACCAGCCGGTCGCCGTCGACTGGCCGTCCACCGGCGCGCTCGAGGAAGCGGGCTTCGTCGATGCCTTCCGCGCAGCCCATCCGGACCCGGTCGCCAAACCGGCCTTCACCTGGACCCCGACCAGCAAGCCGACCGTCAACTGGGACCACCACGACCGGATCGACTTCGTCCTCGCCCGCGCCGACGACCTGACGGTCGAAAGCGCCGCCATCGTCGGCGAAGCGCGCCCGGAGGCCGACGTCGTCGTCACGCCCTGGCCCTCGGACCACCGAGCGGTCACCGCAACGGTCGAGTACTGATCAATCGCCGAGGGGGCGGCCGAGGAGGAAGCTGCGGGGGGCTCCCTTGGAGTCGTTGCGGAACCCGAGACGTTCGTAGAGCGCGAGCGCGGTCGTGTTGTCCTCGTCGACGTCGAGCTCGACGCGCTTGCAACCACGCGCGGAAGCGCGCTCGAACACGGCCTCGAGCAGGGCGCGGCCGAGCCCGTGGCCACGTTGGTCGTCGCGGACGAAGATGTCCTCGATCCAGCAGTCGTCGGCCGAAGTCCAGACGCTCCAGCGGTACCGGACCTGGCAGATCCCCGCCGCCGCGTTCTCACCAACGGCACCGAGCGCGTACTCGCCCGAGCCGTCGGCGAGGATGCGCCCGGCGGCCGCGCGGATCTCCGCGTCGACCGGCTCGTCACGCTCGTAGAAATCGCGAAAGCCGCCGAGCAGG
>CAWJUU010000007.1:0-559253 GCA_963846165.1 uncultured Solirubrobacterales bacterium | reverse complement strand
GGTTGACGCTTCGGGTCTTGACGAGGGTGGAGAGGACGTCGATCAGGAACGGCTCGCTCAGCGTGGGAGCGCGCCTCAGCGCGGCGATCGCCTCGGTGGGCGACTCACCCGGTGAAGAAACGACTCTTGTCTCCTTGGTCATCCTATTTCATCCGCCCCGCGCGCTGCTCTACCAGCGAGTCGACGGCGGTGAGCCTAGTCCTCAAGAGCTAAAAAGTCAATGCCCGACGCAATACGCATTTGTGCCGAATCGCTTGTATGCTGCCGGGTCGGAACCTGGGACCGGACAGCAAGGGAGATGAAATGAGCGTCACGGTCGATGAGATTCCGGAGCCGGTCGGACTCTACGACCCGTTCATCCACGCGATGGTCCAGACCGTACCCGCTTACCGGGAGCTTCGGGACGACCATCCCGTCTACCACAACCCCGAGCGCGACATCTGGGCGATCTCGCGCTTCGAGGACGTGCAGGAGGTGGCCCGAAACTGGCGGGGGTTCGCGAACCGCGGCGCCGATGTTGACGTCGGCCCGCATTGGTTCGGATCGGAGACTTCGTCGACTCGGACCCGCCTCGCCACGAGCGGCTCCGAGGAGTGGTCAAGAATCCCTTCTCGCCGCGCGCGACCGCGGAGATGCAGGAGGACATCCGAGGGCAGGTCGACGAGCTGCTCGCGCCGATGCTCGAACGGGGTCACGGGGAGCTGGTGGGCGAGTTCGCCTCCGTGATCCCCCTGGTGATCATCTTCAAGCTGCTCGGCTACCCCCGTGAGGAAGTCGAGGCGGTGAAGCCGCTCCTCTACGGCGTCCAGCTTCGGACCCCGGGCGCTACCGGCCGCCCGAGACCGCGGTCCGAGCGCGCGACGAGCTTCACGCCTACATCGAGGCGGCCGCCGAGGAACGTCGCAATGCCCCCGCGACGACCTCCTGACCCACATCGTCGAGTCTGAGAAGACCGGCGGCGTGACCCGGGAGGAGATCCCGGGAATGGTCGTGCTCCTGATGATCGCCGGCTGGGAGACGTCATCGATCCTGATCACGAACGCGATCTGGCTCCTCGCCGAGCATCCCGAGCAGCGAGAGCGGCTGCGCGAGAACCCCGACGAGATCCCGGCCGCGGTCGAGGAGGTGCTCCGTTTCGACGGGCCGGTTCAGCACCTCGCCCGGCTCACGCTCGAGGATCGAAGGTGCGTGATCAGACGATCCCCGAGGGCAGCCGGGTGCTGCTCCTGTGGGCGTCGGCGAACCGCGACGAGCGCCGCTGGGAGGATCCTGACCGATTCGACACCACGCGGGAACTGCAGCGCAACCTCGCCTTCGGTGAGGGGATCCACCATTGTCTCGGCGCTCCCCTGGCACGGCTGGAGAGCAAGGTGGTGTTGGAGACCCTGCTCTCCCGCGACCTCGAGTTCGAGGTCGGAGAGCCGGGCCGCCTGCCGCAGGTGATCATTCGCGGGATCTCTGAGCTGCCGATCAGGTTCGGCTAGCCGACGGCAAACGGTCAAGCGTCGCGCACAGCGGCGAACTGCTCGACGGCAAAGTCCAGGTCAGCAGTGCTGTGCTCGGCCGACTCTGGGCCCGGATGCGGGCCGCTCCCCGCGGCACAACCGGGTAAGAGAAGGCCACAACGTAGACGCCCCGATCGACCAGTTCGTCGGCGATCCGCGACGCCTCGGCCGCATCGCCGACCATGATTGGCACGATCGGGTGGTCGCCCTCGAGCACGTCGAAGCCCTCTTCCACCATTCGGCGGCGGAAGTGAGCGGTGTTTCGGCTCAACTTCTTCCGCAGCTCGCTGGACTCCTCGATCAGCTCCAGTGCGCGGAGGCTTGCTCCCACCACCGGCGGCGCGACGCTGTTCGAGAACAGATAGGGCCGCGACCGCTGGCGGAGCATTTCGACGACCGTCGCTCTCGAGGCGATGTAGCCGCCGCTGGCGCCGCCCATCGCCTTACCAAGGGTGCCCGTCAAGACGTCGATCTGCTCCCTGACCGAGAACAGCTGCGGCGTGCCGCCTCCACCCTCGCCGATGAACCCGACGGCGTGCGAGTCATCGACCATCACCATCGCGTCGTACTTGTCGCCAAGCTCACAGATCCGGTCGAGGGGGGCGACGTAGCCGTCCATCGAGAAGACACCGTCGGTTGCGATCATCCTGTAGCGAGCATCGGCCGCCTCGATCAGGCGCCGCTCGAGCTCGTCCATGTCTCGGTTCGGGTACCGCAGCCGTTGCGCCTTGCAGAGGCGGATCCCATCGATGATCGAGGCATGGTTGAGCTCATCGGAGATGACCGCGTCTTCGGGCCCGAGCACCGTCTCAAACACCGCGGCGTTTGCGTCGAAGCACGACGAGTAAAGGATCGCGTCCTCGGTTCCCAGGAATCGCGCGAGCCGCCGTTCGAGCTCGCGGTGCACGCTCTGGGTTCCGCAGATAAAGCGCACCGAGGCCATGCCGAACCCCCAGCGATCGATCGCCTCGTGGGCCGCCCGGATGATCTCGGGATGGCCAGCCAGCCCGAGATAGTTGTTCGCGCACAGGTTGAGTAGCTCTCTCCCATCGTTGAGCTTCACGTGGGCACCCTGAACCGACGCGATCTCAAGTTCTGTCTTGTAGAGACCGCCGCTCCTGATCTCGTCGAGCTCCTCACGAAGCCCAGCCTCGACAGCGGGATTGATCACTTGGGACCGTTCAATGCGCCAGGTATCCACCGTCAATGATCAGCTCTGTGCCGGTGACGAACGACGCTTCATCGGACGCCAGGTACGAGGGCTCCGTAGGCGATCTCGATGTCCTTGCCGGCCCGACCCAACGGCGTTTCGCGGATGTTGGCGTCAACCGCGTCCGGCGGCTCGGTCTCGGTCATCGGCGTCATGATCAGGCCGGGGCAGATGGTGTTCACGCGGATGTTGCGCTCGGCATACTCGACCGCGGCCGCCTTGGTCATCATCACGACGGCGCCCTTGCTGGCCTGGTAGGCGAAATAGCCGGGCACGGCCGCGAACGCGAAGCACGATGCGATGTTGACGACCGAGCCGGCGCCGGCCCGCTGCATCGCAGGGATGCAGGCACGCAGCCCATAGAAGATGCCGGTTTGGTTTACGCCGACGTTGTGCTGCCACTCCTCGTCGCTTGTATCGACGGCTCCCGAGAAGGTCGCCACCCCGGCGTTGTTGACGAGGACGTCGAGCTTGCCGAACTCTGATTCCGCGTAGGACACCGCCTCGTCCCACTGATCGGCCTGGGTCACGTCCAGGCCTAGGTAGCGCGCGGTCGCTCCGGTCCCGGCGATCTGCTTGGCCCGGTCGCGACCGAGCTCGTCACGAATGTCGCCGAGCAGCACCGTGGCCCCGTGCTCGGCGAACAGAGTGGCCTCAGCGGCTCCCTGCCCCCTCGCCGCGCCGGTGATCAGGGCGACTTTCCCCTCAAGCCTATCGGCCATTCTTCCCCGATCCCGACTTGCCCATCAGGACTGGCCCCGAGTGAAAGTAACGCCGAGGGCAGCCGGCCATGGCGGTTGCTGGGCGCGACGACTCCTGAGTGCCGCCAGGGCCACCAGCACAAGGATCGTCCCCAGGTAGGGGAGCGCCGAGAAGACCTCCGAGGGAACGTTCCAGCCGAGCGCTTGGGCGACGTTGCCGAGAGTTCCGAGAGCGCCGAAGAGCATCGCTCCCGCAATCAGCCGCAACGGCCGCCAGTTGGCGAAGATCACAATCGCGAGCGCGATCCAGCCCAGCCCGGCCGTCATCTGCGCGAGCCAGGTGCCGATCGGCCCCAGCGAGAGAAAGGCGCCGCCCAGGCCCGCGAAGCCGCCGCCGACACCCACGTAGAACATCCGCCAGCCGTTGACGTTGATCCCGGAGATGTCAGCAGCCACCGGGCTCTCCCCGATCGCCCTCATGTTCAGCCCATGGCGGGTCCGGAAGAGGATGAACCACGCCCCGATCGGCATCAGGAATGCAAGGTACGTGAGCGAGAGGTGGTCGAAGAACGCGTCCCCGAGGTAGCGGATGTCAGACAGCAACGGAACGTCCCATGTGGGAATCCTCACCTCGGCAGGCTCTCGGATGTAGTCGACCCCGGCGACGCCTGTCAGGCCGACCCCAAGGAAGGTCAGAGCCAGCCCGGCAACGACCATGTCGGCGTGCGCATAGATCACCCCGACGCCGAAGATCAGCGATGCCAAGGCCCCCATCAGAATCGCCACCAGCAGGGCGAGCAGGAGGCTGTTGGTGGCATTGGCGGCGATCAGGCCGGTGAGTGCCCCGATCAGCATCACGCCCTCGATCCCGAGGTTGTAGATCCCCACGGTCTCCTCGAATAACTCGCCCGTGGCCGCGATCAGAACCGGTGTGGCGGCCAGGATCGCCGTCCCCAGCGAAACGAAGATCAGCTCCCAGTCAACCGACACGGGTTTCCTTCACCGTGGCTTGCTCACCGCTGTACCCAGGTTCCGACGGCGGCCGTTCGTTCGTCGCGGGAGGTGTGCGGCGAACCAGCCTGAAGCTGGATAGCCCCTGTGCGATCGAGGCGACGATCAGCGTGATCCCGTACATCGCGAAGATGATGTCCGAGGACGTGCCCTCCGCCCGCATGATCCTCCGATGATCGCGATCAGCGCGAACACAATCGCCATCGCGACGACCCCGATCGCCGACCCTCCAGCCAGCACCGCGACCACGATCCCGGTGTAGCCGGTGTTATTGGAGAGCGCCGAGCCGAAGCGAAGTTGGTTGCCCATCATCTCGAGCGTGCCCGCGAGGCCAGCCATCGCGCCCCCCACCAGCAGCGAGTACGTGAGGAGCTTGCGTGTCGGGATGCCCGCGAATCGTGCGTTGCCCGGACTTGCCCCGAGCATGGTCACCTCATAGCCGATCGTCGTCTGCCGCAGGATCAGCCAGGCAAGGACGGCAACGGCGGCGGCGATGAAGAAACCGATCGGAATCTCGGCCTCCCCGAAGGGAATCGCCGGAAGCTCGGTCTGGCTGGGAATCAGTTTCGACTTCACCCCGCCGACTGAGGTCGGGTCACGCCATGGCTCTCCGGCCCAGTAGATAACCCAGAAGACGGCGACAAAGTTCAGCAACAACGTGGTGATGATCTCGTTGACGTTGAAGCGAACCCGGGCGATCGCTGGGAGCAGTACCCAGACCGCCCCCCCGATCAACGAGGCGATGAGCATCAGGGGTACGAGCAGGGCCCAGCTCAGGTTCGGGAACAGAAACGCGGTCCCTGCGGCGGCCCATGCGCCGATGAAGAGCTGGCCCTCGGCGCCGATGTTCCACAGTCCGAGCCGCAACGGAATCGCGGCAGCCAGCCCAGTCATGATTAGGGGAACTGCGAGGGTCGTGACGTCCTCTATCCCCGTTGGGCTCCGAAGCTGAACAGCCACAGGTCTTCGAACACGATCAGGCTCGAGCCGGAAACGATCATTCGAACGCGAGTGATGCGAACAGCCCAAGCGCGACCGCTGCTACCCGGTGCCACGCCCGCGACTCGGAAGCGGGCCGGCGCTCGATCTTCCAACGTTGAGCTGCTCGATCCCGCAGAGGCACCCTCACAAGGCGGGCATCGTATTCTTGGCCCCAGAAAAAGTCAATGCGAGACTCATTGGTGCTTTGGGCGCCATCCCGACCCGCGATCCCCGAGAACGTTCAGTCCACCGCGGCTGCCTTTTCCATCAGCTCCCAGCGATCGGCGACCAGTCTCCTGATTTCCAGGGCCTCCTCCCAGCGATCGGAGAGCTCCTGGCCGTCAGGACCCGTGATTGCGTACGGCGGCGTTCCGAGCTCGGTCGTGAACACCAGATGATCAGCCGGGCCGGCCCTGCGTCGCCAGCTGTGCAGCTCCCTCCTCCCACCATCCCAGGAACAGCTCCAGCCAATGTCGATTTTGAGGGAACCCGATCGAGACCTGAACTTGCTCGCGGGAAGCCACTCGGCCGTGGAACGCCCAGGAGCGTTCGAGGATGCGCCCGATCAGCCCATTGTCCTCCGCTGACACCGGCCAGGCGAACTCCCGGCCAACGAGAAAGTGAGACAGGTCGGCCGTCAGCTTGAGCGACGGAACGGCGTCGATCAGCTGGAGTGTGAAGAGAAGGTCAGTGGTCATCCGATCGCGGTGCGTCTCTATGTAAAGCGGCATCCCCGCTTCGTCAGCCATTTCCTGCCAGCCGAGCACGTAGAATGCGTCGAGACGGTCTGGGGCCGAACGTTCGGCTGCAGGTTGATGTGGTCACAATGGTCGGCGCCGAATTCGACGACGGTCTCGATGATTGGCGCAAGCTCTTCAACCGTCTCCGGAAAGCACGTCATTGACCAGTTGAGCCCCAGGTCGGGGGCGATCTCCGTGATCGCCTTCGCCGTTTCGTACTCAGGGATCTCGACCGCAACCCCGTCGAAGTTTGCCTCGGCCATCGCCTGAACCCGTTCCTCAAGCGACCACTTGCCCCTGGCGCCAGGCAGCTCCTCAGTGCCCCACGCAGACTGAAAGAACAAGAGCTCCATGCCTCGATCCGGGGCGGAGCTTATCGCGGCCATAGCCATATCGGTTTGGTAGACCGAGGCTCGGCCTCTAGGCGTTCAAGCGGCACCGGCGATAGCCCATCTCCGCGCGGTCGTGCTCGCTCCACGCCTCGATGAAGCGGCGCACGATCTCGACGTTCTCCTGGGACATCGCCGCCCAGTATGTAGCCCCGCACCGACTACTGACGGTCGGGAGGAATTCCCCGGCGGCTTCGAGGGCTTCCTCGCGGTTTCGGAAGGCCTGTTCTCGCACCACGCGCTCACCCCTGAACGTGAACACGAAGGCGAACTGCTCGTCCACCGCGATCTGGCTGGCGGAACCGGCCCCGACTGCCTGAGCGACCGCCACCACCTTGTCCCCGGCGTCGATCAGCTCCACCGGGACGACGTCGTAGCCGGACATGGTCTTTCGGTTCTCCTCGTAGATCCACCGTATGGCCTCGTTGCCATGGTGGGTTCCCAGCAGCAGCGTCTCGAACACCGCCTCCGGGTCGTAGACCTCGACCAGGGCATCGACGTCGCCACGGTTGTGCGCCGCGAATCCCGCTTTGATCCTCTCCACGTTCTCCTGCGACATCCTCGCCCAGTATGCGCAACCAGCCTGTTAGTATACGGCGAGGCGGGGCTTCGGGCACTCCAGCAGACCCGCCTTCGTAGGCCGTCGCCCTGTCGTCCTGGTCATTGCCGTAAGACGCCTTACACCGAACCCGCGCAGCCGCCGCGATGACCCCGTCGAAATCAGGCGTCTCGGCCCGCTACCCCCGCCGGCGCGCGATGTGGACTCCGGCAACGGCCGTCGCTCCCCTCGTTGATCACCTCCCCCGGCGCTCGAGCGGTGCCCTCGTATTCCTCAGGCGTCGAGCACGGATTCCCGGCGTTCCAGCGCGCCGCGACAGCGCAGACCACGATCGGCCGCGGGTGGCGGTGCGATTCTCGATCGTCGGGTTCCACTCGATTCCCATCGGTTGGTACCCCGGCGGATCTCGTCTGGAAGGCGTGGGTCCTCGCCGTCGGAGCGCCGCGAAGAACGTCCGCACCGCCGTCGTTGCGGATCTCGGCGTGACCTCTTTCGTCGCCTCACCGTCGGGCCGCGCGCATATCGCGCGTGGCTTGCGAACGCCTACGGCCGCGAGGAATCGGCTCTACGCGGCCTCCAAGGCGGGCGCGACGGCGACCTGTGGGCAGGGCTGGCTCGAGTCGGGGCACTCGCCGGCGAGGGTGCGGCGCAGCGAGGCGAAGGCGGCGAGGCCGAGGATCGCGGGGACGCCAAGCTGGAATGCGCGGTAGGCGAGCACCGCAGCGGCCGCGACTCCGACCGGCGTGCCGAGAAGCGCGAAGGCTGCGATCAGGCCGCCGTCGGTGCCGCCGACCCCGCCCGGCAACGGCACCAGCCCGCCGAGCTGGCCGACCGTGTAGGCGAGCACGAAGACCCCGAGCTCGGGTGCCCCTCCGCCGAGCGCGGTGAACATGACCGCGAGCGCGATCACGTCGAATGCCATGTAGCCGATCGCCCCGAGCACCACCTGCGGCCGACCCGAGCCGATCAGCGAGCCGGCGTCACGAACGCCGTCGGCGAGGTAGGCGCGCCCCTTGACCAGCTTGCAGCGGAACCGCCCCTCGGCCCGCGCCCCGTCGGTCGGAGCAGGCGCGGGAAGGCCGCGATCAGGGAGAGGGCGAGGATCGCGACCAGCGCCGGGATGAGCGCGGTCGCCAGCGCGACCTCTCCGGGCAGCAGGCCGGCGGCGAGCCCGGTCCGGCGAGGATCACCGCGGCGAAGTTGACCGAGCTCGTGATCAGGAAGAAGGCGACCGTCCTCGGCCCGATGCGGTCGGCCGGCATCCCGATCCGCTTCAGCGCCCAGGCGCCGAGCGCGAGCCCGCCCGCGCCGCCGGTCGGCAGCAGCACGTTGGCGGCCTGCTCGGCCATCCCGACCTCGTAGCTGAAGCGCCAGGAGAGTCGGCGTGAGAAGACGCCGCGGAAAGCGGCGACGAAGGCGAGGCACGACGCCCAGCTCGAAGACGAGCGCGAGCGCGATCAGCGACGGGTCGGCGGCGCCGAGGCGGTCACGCAGCTCGCCGAGGCCCGGAAGCGCGACCACCGCCCCGGCGATCAGGCGCGAAGAGGATGCCGATCTCGATCAGGCGGCGACCCCCTTGCCAGCGTTCCAGCTCCATCTCAGCGGGGACTACGTCGTCCACTCGCCGTTGGTTCATAGAACACGGTCCTTATCGGGCCTGCCGTTAGTGAGACCGATCACGCGGCCGAAACTCATCGCCTCGAGGCCCCGACCCCGACCACCGTGTTTGATTCAATCGGATCACCAGAGAAAGGAGGTGGTCCGAAGTTGAGCGATAGTTTTTTCGGGACCCTGGAGGTGCGGGGCCGCTAGTCGGCCGCTCCGTCCGTCCGGCGGGCGACCGCCGGCTCGGCCGGGCAGCGTGCGAGCCGCCTGGCGGAATCCATCCCCAGGCACCGGCGGGTGCCGGAGGCCGGAACCAGTCCCACCCGGCCGCGAATCCGCGATCCGCCCGAAATCGCACCTTGGAAGGGCCGTCCCAGGGGGCGGCCCTTCGCTTTGTCCAGGCGTCGCGCCGGGCTAGGCGGCCGCGGTCAGCCGCGACCAGGTACGGCTCCCACGCGAGCGGCACGCGCGGGCCGCGATCCGGATGAAGACGGTCGGCCCCGGCGGCTTCGGCCGGCTCGTGGGGTGCATGCGCGCCTCGCGCGGCATCCGGTTGCCCTTCTTGCGGTTGCACGGGGCGCACGAGGCGACGATGTTCTCCCACACCGACTCGCCGCCGCGGCTGCGCGGGATCACGTGGTCGACGGTGAGCCCGTGGGTCTCGCGACCGCAGTACTGGCAGGTGTAGGCGTCGCGGGCGAGCACCGCCTTGCGGGTGATCTTGCGCCGGTGGACGTCGCGCGGGATGCGGACGTAGCGGACCAGGCGGATCACGCAGGGGCGCGTCGAGCTCGAGCCGTTCGGAGTGCAGCGCCCCCTCGCCCTTCTCGAGCACCTCGGCGCGTGACTTCAGCACCAGCACGGCGGCGCGGCGGATCGTGCAGACGTTGATCGGCTCGTAGCTCGCGTTCAGCACCAGCACGCGGGTGCCGTGGGTGCGCACGTGGCCGTTGCCGTTCGGCGAGTGGCCGTTGACCGAGGCCCGCCCCCGGCCCGCCCCAGCGCCGGCCACCGCTGGGCGGCCGGCTACCTCGGGGTCGGCGAGGTCCTCCATAGTGCGCCGGATTGTAGAGCGACGCCCGAGCCGCCGGTCAAATTCCTGGTATCCCCTGGCTCTGGACCGGGTAGCTCCCGAGGACGCGGACGTTCTCCGCCTTCTCGCGAAGTCCGCCGATCGCCTCGGCGACTGTGCTCTCGGCCTCAGCGCCCTCGAGGTCGACGAAGAACATGTAGCGGCCCAGGCCCCGGCGCAACGGCCGCGACTCGATCCGGGTCAGGTTGACCGCGCGGCTCGAGAACTCGGTCAGCGCCTCGACCAGGGCACCCGGGTGATCGGCGCCGAGCTCGGAGAAGCTCAAGGTCGTCTTCCACGGCCCGGCTCCCGTTGCCGCGGTTCCCGCCGGCGCCAGCCAGACGAAGCGGGTGACGTTGCCGGCGTCGTCCTCGACTCCCTCGCGCAGCACGACGCAGTCGTAGATTCGCGCCGCGGAGACGCCACCGAGCGCGGCCCACGGCTCGTCGCGCCCGGCGACCTCGCGCACCGCGTCGGCGGTGCTCGGCGCCGCCTGCACCTTCGCATCGGGGAGCTCGGCGCGGATGAACCGGGCGCACTGGGCGCTCGCCTGTGGATGCGAGACCACGACCTCGATCTCGTCGAGGGCGAGCTGCCGCCGTGCGATCAGGCTGTTGCTGATCGGCTGGTCGTGCTCGCCGACGATCCCCACCGAGGGAGCGTCGAAGGCGAGCGCGTCGAGCGTCGCCCGGACCGAGCCCTCGATCGAGTTCTCGAACGGCACCAGTGCCCGATCGGCCGAGCCCTCGTCGACGGCGGTGATCGCGTCGAAGATCGTCGGCGCCGGCAGCGGCTCGATCTGCGCACCGGCGACCGCCGTGTGCAGCGCGTCCTCGCTGAAGGTCCCCGCCGGGCCGAGGTAGGCGACTCGCATCGCGGGCGAAGCTAGCAGCGGCTACTCGAAGATGACGGTGTACGTGGCGCCGTTGTTGTCGAAGACGCTCTCGCCCGGCACCGAGAGCACGTCGACCTCGAGCGTCAGCGGCACGCCCGTCTCCGGCGCCTCCTCGAGCGGGAACGGCACCGTCTCGATTCCCTGCGCGTCGAGCCGCGGCAGCGTCGACTCCTGGTCGACCACGGTGGCGCCGCCGCTGAGCGTGACGCTGACGACGACGTCGCTCTCCTCGACGTCGCCCTGGTTCTGGACCTCGACCGAGATCGTCGGCGGATCGTTGCCGAGCCCGAGCGTGTTCTCGGCGTCGGCGGTCAGCGGCGTATTCCCGATCGAGGTGCTGAGCAGGGCGAGGCCGTGGGTCCCCTGACCCGCGGTCCCGGTGTCGGTCGCGAACACGCTCAGGACCGAGCTCAGAGCAAGGTCGTCGAGCCACTGCTCCTGCGGCGGGGGCAGGAACGGGCTCGGAGCGACCTCGCCGGGAATTCCCTCCTGGTCGAGGACCTCCTGGATGCCAACCTGGGCCCGCTCGTAGAGGACGTCGCTGGCGAGGAACGCCTCCATGTCGTTGACGATCCGGTCGATCGCCTCGCTGCGGCCCTGGTTGCCGAGCGCGGTCGGGATGTCCTCGGCGATCCCGGCGAGCCCGTCGCGGCGCAGCTCGAACGCCTTGACCAGCTCCTCCTGGGAGTCGGCGAGCTGGTCGGGGACGTCGAGGCCCTCGACCCGTTGCAGCAGTCCCTCGGCGGTGCCGCGATCGGAGGCGATCTCGGCTTCGAGGCTGAGCTCGTTGAGGCCCTGGGGCGGGTTCTGGAGCCGGTCGAAGAACTCGAACGAGAGCTGGTTCGACTGGTCGACGATCGAATCGAGGTCGGACACGTAGTTCTCGAACCCGCGCTCCTCGCGGGCGTTGAGACAGCCGCGAACGCCGAGCAGCAGCAGGATCAGGATCAGGACGCCGATCGCAAGCGCGATCACGCGCCGCACCAGCAGCTGGCGGTGGCGTTCGGCTCCCGCGCCGCGGGCGCCAGGCCCGCTGGGAGCCGGATCTAGTCCGTCTTCGTCGAGGAAAGACACGCTTGCACCGTTGGGAGCCCCTTCGGCGGTCAGAGTATGAACCCTGCTGCGGAGGCATCCGCGAGCACGCCTGCGCAGGCAGGAGTGCCGAGCGGCCCGGCGAAGGGTTCCAGGTGGTGCGCGAAGAGCTGCTGATGGAGCGATTCCGGGTCCTCGAGCGGATCGGCTCCGGAGGCATGGGCACCGTCTACCGCGCCTTCGACGAGCGCCTCCAGCGCCAAGTCGCGGTCAAGGAGGTCGACACCGGCGACCCCGAGCGCGTCGTCCGCGAGGCCCAGGCGGCCGCGCGCCTCAACCACCCCGGGATCGTCACCCTGTATGAGCTCGGCGAGCGCGACGGACGGGCCCTGCTGGTCACCGAGCTGGTGCCCGGTGAGACGCTCGCGGAGCTGCACTCCGGAGGCGGGCTCTGCGACCGCGACGTGGCCGAGATCGGCGCCGACCTGTGCGACGCGCTCGCCCACGCCCACGCCCGGGGCGTCATCCACCGTGACGTCAAGCCCCAGAACGTGATCGTCGCCATCGACCAGGGGCTCGGCCGGCACGCCAAGCTGATGGACTTCGGGATCGCCCGGATCGCCGGTGCGCCGACGCTGTCGGCGACCGGAGAGGTGGTCGGCACGCTCGCCTACATGTCGCCCGAGCAGGCTGAGGGTGGGCTCGCCGGGCCCGAGTCCGATGTCTATTCGCTCGCCCTGACTCTCTATGAGTGCTGGGCGGGGTTCAACCCGGTGGCCGGCGACACCCCGGCGCAGACCGCTCGCCGGATCGGCGGCCACGTGCCCTCGCTGGCCATCGAGCGCCGCGGCCTTCCCGACGCGCTCGTCGGCACGATCGATGCCTGCCTCGACCCGGACCCCGGACTGCGCCCGACAGCGCTCGAGCTGCGCGCCTGTCTCGAGCACGAGATCCGCGCCTTGGACCCGCGCCGCCCGGTGCCGGTCCCGGAGCCCGGGCCGGATTTCGAGCCGGAGCCGCGCCCGCGCCTCGGAACCGGCCGGCTCGCCACCCTGGTCGGCATCGTCGCGGCGCTCGTCGCGCTCGCGGGTCCGGTTGGCGCCGGTGGTCTGGCGCTCGTGCTGGCGGTGCTGTTCGTCCCGGCGCTCGTCCTCGGGCTCCGGCTCTCCGGCCTCGTCCCGCTTGCCGCGCCTCTGCTCGCCGCCGTCAGTGCCGGCGGCGCCGCGGCGGCTCTGGGGGGACCGGGGGCGACGCCGCTTGCCCGTGCGATTCTCGGGCTCAGCGCCTGGAGCTGGCTGCTCGCCGGATCGCTGGCGCTCGGGATCGGCCCCGACCTTGGGATCGCCAACCCGGCGCCGGACGGCTGGGCGACGGATCCGGCGATCGCCGCGGATGCCGTGCTCGCGCCCCTGTTCGCACTCGAGTCGTTGCTCGGGATGGCCGTCTTCGCCGCCGCCGGGGTGGCGATCGGCTGGCTGCTCGGTGCTCGCCACGTCTCACTCGCGCTGCTCGCAGCGATGCTCTGGGCGGCGGGCGTCGACGCGGCCCTCTCGATCGTCGGCGACGGAGGCCTGAGCGGCAATCCGCTGGCAGTGGTCGTGGCCGCCGCAATCGCGGTCGCGATCGAGTTCGGCCTCGTGCGCGGCGCCGTCGCCGCACCCCGAGCCCGGCGCGCCCCGCCCCCCGCACCCGGCCTCGCCCCCCTCCACACTAGGATTTGAGCCCTCCCGGCCGCGCCCAGGCGCGGATCGCGGGCCGGCCCGCGGGCGGGTGAACGCAAGCCATGAGCGTCCTTCGCAACCTTGAGCAGAGGATCGAGAACCTCGTCGAAGGGGTGTTCAGCCGTGCCTTCTCATCGCAGGTGCAGCCGGTCGAGATCGCGCGCAAGCTGGCCAAGGAGATGGACGCCCACCGCACTGCCTCGGTCTCGCGCGTCTACGTCCCCAACCAGTACACGGTCTGGCTTTCGGTCGATGACCGCAAGCGGCTCGAAGGCTACGAGCGATCGCTCGAGCAGGAGCTCTCCGCGTACCTGCTCGAGCACGCGCGCCGCCACGACTATGCGTTGCTGACCAGGCCCGAGGTCCACCTGGAGAGCGACGAGCGCCTGCGGCTGGGCGAGTTCGGGATCCAGACCCGGCTCGTCAAGCCCCCGGCTCGGCAGGGCGAGGCCCCCTCTCAGGGCGAGCAGGGCCACACGATGGTCTACACCGCGCCGCCGAAGCAGACCAAGACCCGCAAGCGCGCGCCGGCCGCCCATCTGGTCGACACGAAGGCGATCGTCTCGCTCGACGACCGCCGCTACGTCCTCGACGGCCCTACCGCCGTGCTCGGTCGCTCGCGCGAATGCGACTGCGTGATCAACGACCCCAACATCTCCCGCCGCCATGCCGAGCTTCGCCGAGGTCCGACCGGCGACTGGCAGATCGTGGACTTGGAATCCACCAACGGGGTAAAGGTCAATGACCGCCAGGTCGAGGCCTCGCGGCTCTCACCCGGCGACGTGGTCGTGCTCGGCACCGTCCGCTTCACCTTCGACATCGAGCATTAACCGATCGTCCCTTGGATACCGAACCGATCGCGGTAGCCCTCAAGTTCGGCTTCCTGGCCGTTCTCTACCTGTTCCTGTTCTGGGTCTCGCGCAGCGCCCTGCGCGAGCTGCGCCGCACGACGACCCCGGCCCCTGAGGCGACCGGCTTTCACGCTGTCGGCCCCGGCGGGCGGGCAGCGGCAACCGACGCCTTCCTCGTCGCCGTTCGCGGCGGCGGCCTGCCGCCCGGGGAACGCTATGACCTGTTCGGCGGACTGTCGATCGGCCGTTCGACCGACGCCGACGTGCGCATCGAGGATCGCTTTGCATCGTCGATTCACGCGCGTCTCTACTCTCGCGGCGCCTCTTATTACGTTGAGGACATGAGCTCGACCAACGGCACGTTCCTCAACGGCGCGCAGCTCGAGGGCGAGGCGGAGCTGGCAGACCTGGACGAGATCAAGATCGGCGACACCGAGTTGCGCTTCGAGCTCCAGATCCCGGGAGACGGCTGATGCTGCGCGTCTCCGAGCAGGTTTCCCGCACCGACACCGGCCGCCAGCGGACGGCCAACGAGGACTCCCACCATGCCCGCGCGCCGCTGTTCGTGGTCGCCGACGGGATGGGGGGCGCGCAGGCGGGCGAGGTCGCGTCGAAGATCGCCGCCGAGTCGTTCGAAGCGGCCGAGCGCAGCGGCGAGGCCCCCGAGGCGTTCCTGAAGCGGATCACGGAGGCGGCAAACGATCGAATACACGGCCTCGCGCAGGACGATTCGAGCCGCTCGGGGATGGGGACGACACTGACCGCTGCGCTGGTCGACGGCGACGACGTCTCGATCGCTCATGTCGGCGACAGCCGCGCATACGTCTACCGCGGCGGCGAGCTTCGACTGCTGACCTCCGACCACTCGCTGGTCGAAGAGCTGCGCCGCCAGGGCCGGCTGACCGAGGAGCAGGCCGAGGATCACCCGCAGCGCTCGATCATCACCCGCGCGCTCGGGCCCGAGGCCGAGGTGGAGGTCGACACGCTCAGCGTCAGCGCCCGACCCGGCGACGTCTTCGTGCTCTGCTCGGACGGCCTGACGACGATGGTCAAGGAGGAGGAGATCGCCGCCGTCCTCGCCGAGGCGCCGAGCCTCGACGAGGCCGTCAAGCGCCTCGTCCGTGAGGCGAACGAGGCCGGCGGGCGCGACAACATCACGGTCGTGGCCTTCCGCCTCGAGGAGGCCGGCGACCTGGCGGCCGATGAGGGCGCGACGCTGGTCGGACCGAGCGCCGAGGAGGCCGGGATCTCGGCCGAGCGGATCCGTGCCGCCGCGGCGCGCCGCGAGGCCGCCGCCGCGCCACCGGCCGCGCCGGGGCGCCGGCGCCTGCGCACCGCCGCGAAGGTGCTCGCCGTACTCGTGATCCTCGCCGGAATCGGAGTCGCGGCCGTCTACGGCGCCCGCCAGGTCTACTTCCTCGGGGTTGACGAGGGCGGCCGGATCGCGCTTTATCGAGGGCTTCCCTACGACCTGCCGTTCGAGATCAACCTCTATTCCGAGATCTACTCGATCCCGGTCCAGGCAGGCTCGGTCCCCGAGGAGCGTCACGACAGCATCACCAACCACGAGCTCCGATCCCGCGACGACGCCGTCTCCCTGCTCGACGACCTCCAGGCCTCCGCCATCCAGCCCCTCCCCGCCCCGCCCGAGAACGGAACGACCCCCACCCCAAACGCCGCGAACAACGACGGCAACCAGAGAGGCAACTCCGCGGGTGGCGCCGACGGCGGTGGGGGGCGAGAAGCCGGACTCCCGGGCCGGAAGTCGCAGGCCCCCACCGGCGGCGGCGACGGGACCCGCGGCCAGAACGGCCAGGGCTCCGGCAACTAGATGAGTGCCCGAAATCGTGAGCTGGTCGCGCTCGTCCCTGTTGCGATCCTGCTCGTCGCCGGCTTCACCGCCGTCTTCATCACCCGCTCGAACGAGATCGGTGACCTGAGCCTGATCTACGGCGGCTACTTCCTCGCCCTCTGCCTCGCCGCCCACCTATTCCTCCGCTTCCGGCTCCCGTACGCGGACCCGTACCTGTTTCCGCTCTGCGCGCTGCTGGCGGCGATCGGGCTCGTGGTCATCTACCGGATCAACGACGAGCTCGCGTTCGACCAGGCGTCGGTCTTCGTCCTCGGGCTGGCCGTCTTCTGCCTCACGATCGTGCTCCTGCGTGACTACCACGTGCTCGAGCGCTATCGGTACCTGATCGCGACCGCGGGGATCCTGCTGCTGCTGGGGCCGTTCATCACCCGCAACCAGGTCAACGGCGCCTATCTGAGCGTCGACCTCGGCCCGCTCTCCTTCCAGCCTGCCGAGCTGGCGAAGATCTGCATCGTCGTCTTCCTCGCCAGCTACCTGGCCGAGAAACGCGAGATGCTCTCGGTCGCGGCGCGGCGCTTCGCCGGGCTGACGATCCCGCCGCTGAAGCACTTCGGGCCGTTGCTGGTGGTCTGGGGAGCGGCGATGCTGATGCTGGTCTTCATCCGCGACCTCGGCAGCTCGCTGATGTTCTTCGGCGCCTTCCTGGCGCTGCTCTACGTCGCCACCGGCCGCTTCTCCTACGTGCTCGCCGGACTGTTGATGTTCGCGATCGGCGCCTACGTGCTCGGCAACAACATCTCCCACGTCCAGGACCGCTTCGACATCTGGCTCGATCCGTTCGCGTCCAACGCGCCGGCGGGCGCCGGCCAGATCCAGCAGTCGCTGTTCGCCCAGGCCGACGGCGGCCTCTTCGGCCAGGGGCTGGGTGAGTCGCTGCTGAAGCTGCCCGGGCCGTTCGCACCGGAATGCGAGCAGCCGTTCCCCGACTGCGGCAGCATCCTCCCGACCCCGCACACGGACTTCATCTTCGCCGTGATCACGATGGAGCTCGGCCTCTTCGGCGCCTGCGGGATCATCGTCGTCTACGCCTTGATCGCGGCCCGCGGCTTCAAGACCGCGGTCATGGCCCCGGACGGGTTCTCGAAGCTGCTCGCGACCGGGCTGACCGCGATCTTTGCCCTGCAGGCGTTCGTGATCATCGGCGGGGTGACGAAGGTGATCCCGCTCACCGGCGTCACTTTGCCGTTCGTGTCCTTTGGCGGCAGCTCGATCGTCGCCAACATGATCCTGCTCGCGCTCCTGCTCCTGGTCTCCGACCGCGCCCGACGCCCGCCGGCGGAGGCCCGCCCCGGCGACGGTCGCGACCTCGAGGGACTACCGGTATGAACGCGCCGATCGTTCGCATCTACGTGCTCGTACTGCTGCTCTTCGGGACGCTCGTCTTCTTCACCTCGAAGTGGGCGGTCTTCGACGCCGAGGAGCTCGAGGGCAAGCAGGCGAATCGCCGGCCGCTGATCGAAGAGCAGCAGATCCCACGCGGCGACATCGTCACCTCCGACGGAGTCCTGGTGGCGGAAAGCCTGCCCGAGGGCGGGGGTCGCGAGCCGGTCTATGTCCGCCGCTATCCGCAGGGCTCGCTGTTCGGCAACCCGGTCGGCTACAGCTTCGTCGAGGTCGAGCGAAGCGGGATCGAGCTCTCCGAGAACGACCTCCTGGTCGGCGAGGAGAACGAGTTCGCCTCGATCATCGACCAGATCCGCAACCAGAAGCCCGAGGGCGCCGACATCACGCTGACGATCGACGCCGAGGCACAGCGGACCGCGACCGACCTCCTGGCAGGCGCCGTCACCGACCCCGAGAACCCCGGCGCGGCGCTGGTCGCGATCGAGCCCGCCACAGGCGCCGTGCGGGCGATGGCCTCGGTGCCCGGCTTTGACCCAAACGTGGTCCAGAACGCGGAAGCGTTCGCCGAGCTGCGGTCCGACGAGGTCGGCGCGCCACTCGTCAACCGCGCAACGCAGAGCGTCTACCCCCCGGGCTCGACGATGAAGGTGGTGACCGCCGCCGCAGCGCTCGACTCGGGCGAGTTCGAGCCCGACACCGTGCTCAACGCCGACTCGCCGAAGGAGATCAGCGGGATCGACCTCGCCAACTCCGGCGGCACGAGCTTCGGCGACATCGACATGACCTTTGCGCTGACCAACTCGGTCAACACCTACTGGGCTCAGGTCGGCGAGCAGCTCGGGACCGAGACGATGGTCGAGTACATGGAGCGGTTCGGGTTCTACTCCGTCCCCGAGCTCGATTACCCACCGGACCAGATGGAGGAGAGCGGCGTCTACTCGACCGATGGCCTGGTCAAGGAGGACTTCGACGTCGGCAGGGTCGCGATCGGTCAGGGGGGCGAGGAGGGCCAGGCGCTGGCGTCCGCGACCCAGATGGCCGAGGTCGCGGCGACTGTCGCCAACGGCGGCACGCTGATGAAGCCGACCTTCCTCCAGCAGGCGAAGGACCCAGACGGGCGGGTGATCGAGGAGCTCGGAGACGGCGAGGAGCAGTCCGAGGTGATCTCCGAGGAGACCGCGGCCCAGCTGACCGAGATGATGACCAACGTGACCGAGGAGGGGACGGCGAGCGGCCTGAGCGTCGCCGGGGTCTCGTTCGCGGGCAAGACGGGAACCGCGGAGATCAACGTCGAGGAGTCGATCAACCAGCCCTGGTTCATCACCTTCGCCCCGGCGGATGACCCGCAGATCGCCGTCGCGGCTACGGTCGAGCGCTGCACAGGCTGCTTCGGCGGCGACACGGCGGGCCCGATCGCGACCGCGGTGATGGAAACACTGCTCGACTGATGCCGCTCGAGCAGGGACAGCGAATCGGGGGCCGCTACACCCTGGTCGGCCGACTCGGCAGCGGCGGGATGGCGGATGTCTGGCTGGCGCAGGACGAAATGCTCGACCGCCGGGTCGCGCTCAAGTTCCTGCACGAGCGCTTTGCCCAGGACGCCCAGTTCGTCGAGCGCTTCCGCCGCGAGGCGCAGGCCGCCGCCGGCCTCCAGCACCCGAACGTGGTCGGCGTCTACGACCGCGGCGAGGCCGAGGGGCGTCACTGGATCGCGATGGAGTACGTCGAGGGGGCGACGCTCAAGGACCTGATCGCGCGTGGGCTCTCGGTCGGCGAGGCGGTCGAGATCACCCGCCAGGTCCTCAACGGAGCCCGCTTCGCCCACGCGCGCGGGATTGTGCACCGCGACCTCAAGCCCCAGAACGTGATGGTTGACCGCGAGGGGCGGGCTCGGGTGACCGACTTCGGCATCGCCCGTGCGGGCGCCTCGGAGATCACCGCGACCGGCTCGGTGCTCGGGACGGCCCAGTACCTCTCCCCCGAGCAGGCGCAGGGGCTCGAGGTCACGGCAACCTCCGACCTCTACTCGATCGGTGTGATCCTCTACGAGGCGCTCACCGGCCGCGTGCCGTTCGACGCCGAGACGCCAGTTGCAGTGGCGCTGAAGCAGGTCTCCGAGCAGCCGCGCCCACCCTCGCAGCTCAACCCCCAGGTGACGCCGGCGCTCGACGCGATCGTCCTCCGGGCGCTCGCCAAGGACCCGGCCAACCGGTTCCAGTCGGCCGACGAGTTCCTGCAGGCGCTCGACGCGGCCGAGGCCGATCCATCCGGTGGCGCGCTCGGCGGCACAGCCTCGTACGCCCCGGTCGCCGCCGGCGCCCTCGCCGGCGCCGCGGCGGGCGCGGCGATGGGGGCCGACCCGGCGGCCGCGGTAGGCGGGCCGGGCGATTCGGACGCCGTGCCGCCGGAGGAGACCGCGGGCGGCGGCTGGATGACCCGGCGCCGGGCAGCGATCCTCGCCGCGATCGCGCTGGTCATCGCCGGGGTCGCCGCCTTCGCGCTCACGCGCCCGCAGGAGGTTGTCGTCACCGGGGTGCTCGGCGAGACCGCCTCAGAGGCGCGCTCGATCCTCGAGCGAAAGGGCTTCGAGGTGATCACGAGAGAAGTCGAGTCGTGTGACGATCCGAGCACGGTGATCGAGCAGGACCCGCCCAGCGGTGCCAAGGCCGAGGAGGGCTCAGAGGTGCTGCTGACGGTGAGCCAGGGCCTCAGCGTCAGGGTGCCCACCGTCCGCGGCCTGCGGCTCGCAACGGCGCGCGAGCGGCTCGGGGACGCCGACCTGCTCGTCGAGACGACCGAGAAGCGTTCCCGCGACGTCGACGCCGGCAGTGTGATCTCGAGCGACCCGGCCGGGGGCGACGAGGCCGCCTGCCAGTCGACCGTCACCCTGGTCATCTCGAAGGGCCCGAACCTGGTCACGCTTCCCAACGTCATCGGCGAGCCTCAGGAGGTCGCCGAGTCCGAGCTCGAGCGCCTCGGCTTCATCGTCGACGTCGACACCAAGAATGACGACGCGGAGGAGGGCACGGTGATCGGCGAGGACCCGGGGCCGGGCTCCGAGCTGCTGCGCGGCGACAGGGTGACGATCATCGTCTCCACAGGCGCCGGCTCGGTGGTGATCCCGAGCGTCGAGGGGCAGCCGCGCGACACTGCGGTCAGCCAGCTCACCGGCCGCGGGCTCAACGTCGACGTGGTCGAGCAGGAGACCGAGGACAAGAGCGAGGACGATCGCGTGCTCGACCAGGCGCCGAGCGCTGGCACCCGGGTTCGCCGGGGCGACACGGTGACAATCTTCGTCGGTGTCTTCGTCGAGCCGCCCGTGATCGAGCCCCCCGCGGCCGACACGACCACGGAGAGCCCGAAGTGAAGGTCGCCGTGATCCTCGGCGGCCGCTCCTCGGAGCACGAGATCTCGCTCCAGTCGGGCGCCTCGGTGGGCGCCGGCCTGCGAGAGGCCGGCCACGAGGTGGTCGAGGTCCTGATCGACCGCGACGGCCGCTGGCTCGCCCGCGACGTGGAGGTCGAGCTGCGTGCCGGCGCCGGCCTCTTGGGCTGCGACGTCGCCTTCCCCGTACTGCACGGCCCCTTCGGCGAGGACGGCACCGTGCAGGGCCTGCTCGAGTGCCTCGACGTCGCCTATGCCGGCCCGAGCGTGCTCGCCGCCGCGGTGGCGATGGACAAGCTCGTCTGCAAGCGGCTGCTCGCCTTCGACGGACTGCCGCAGGTCGAGTTCGCCGAGGTGGGGGCCGAGGGTTGGCGTGAGCACGTCGCCGCGATGCCGAAGCCGCTCTGGGTCAAGCCCTCGCGGCTCGGCTCGAGCGTCGGCATCTCGCGCGTCTCGAGTCCCGAGCAGGAGCTCGACGCGGCGATCGAGGCGGCACTCGCCCACGACCCGCGCGTGATCGTCGAGGCCGACGCCGGCGGGCGCGAGGTCGAGTGCTCGGTGATCGGCAACTCGGGGCTCGGGGACCCGGACACGGTCGAGACCTCGGTTCCGGGCGCGATCGTCACCAACGCGTCCGACTGGTACGACTTCGAGTCCAAGTACGCCGAGGGAGGGATGGAGCTGATCGTCCCGGCGCCGATCGGCGACCAGGGGATCGCCCGCGTACGCGAGCTGGCGGCGCGGGTCTTTCGGGCTGTCGGCGGCACCGGCCTCGCCCGCTGTGACTTCTTCGTCCGTGAGGACGGCGAGGTGCTCGTCAACGAGATCAACACGATCCCGGGCTTCACCGCGACCAGCGTCTTCGGCAAGCTCTTCGAGGCCACCGGCGTCTCGTATCCCGAGCTCTGCAACCGGCTCGTCGAGCTCGCGGTCGATCGCCACGAGCGCGAGCGGGCGTACCGGTTCTAGCTTGCCGTGAGCTGCGCCTCGGAGATCTCGACCTTGTACTTGCCTGGCGCACCGGCGAGCTTGGTGAGCCAGATCAGGTAGTACTGGGCGGGCTCGGGGACTTCGAGTTCGATCACCTCGTCGGGCTCCTCGGCGCCGGCGACCGCGCCGACCGGCTCTCCCCAGTCCTCGAACGCGGTCGGCGGGCCCTCGGCGGCCGCGTAGACCTCCGCGTCCCAGCCGCCCTCGGTTGAGCCGATCGTGATGCTCGAACCGTTCACGGGTTCGCCGGCATCGAGGACCAGGCCGACCCCCGGCTTGCCGCTGTCCCCGAGCACCGGTGAGGACGTGTACTCCTCGGTCGACCAGACCGAGGTGGTGTCGCCGTCGATCGCCCCGCCGACCTCCTCGGGATGCTCCTCGGGTGCCGGCGTTCCGAACGGGTCAAAGTCATTCGCCGCGACTAGGGTCACCTCGGTGCCGACCGGCTCGCCTTCGCCACCGCCACCGCCACGTTCGCGATCCTCGCCGGTGATCCCGGCGATCAGCAGGGCCGCGGCGGTGCCTGCCAGCACGAGCAGGATGCCGACGACCGAGACCCGCCGCGAGGTCAGGATCCGCCGCCGGCGGTTGGGGACCGAATCGAGCACCGTCGTCGCCTCGCCGGTCGAGCGCCCGGCGCGCGCGACCTCGACCTCGAGCGCGTTCTCGAGGTCGGTCAGCATCTCGGCCATGTCGTGGTAGCGCTTCTCGGGCTTCTTCTCGGTCGCGCGCTCGACCACCGCGGCGAGCGCCGAGGAGACCTCCGGCCGGCGACGCTGGACGTCGGGCATCTTCTCGTTGACGTGCTTCATCGCCACCCCGACCAGGTTCTCGGCCTTGAAGGGAACGTCGCCGATGAGCATCTCGTAGAGCAGGACGCCGAGCGAGTAGATGTCGGAGCGATCGTCGACGGCCTGGCCCATCGCCTGCTCGGGGGAGACGTAGTCGGTGGTCCCGAGCACGCGCCCGGTCGCCGTCAGCCCAGTCTGCTCGAGCTCGCGGGCGATCCCGAAGTCGGTCACCTTCGCCCGACCCTCGGAGTCGATGAGCACGTTCTGGGGCTTGACGTCGCGGTGCACGAGGCGTCGCGCGTGTGCGGCCTGGAGCCCGCGCCCGACCTCGATCGCGTATGCCGCGGCCTCGTCGAGCGGAAGCATGCCCATCCGGTCGATCCGCTGCTTGAGCGTCTCGCCGTCGCAGTACTCGAAGACGATGTAGGGGCGACCGCCGTCCTCGCCCGCGTCGATCACCGCGACCACGTTCGGGTGCGAGACCTGGGCGACCGCGCGCGCCTCACGACGGAAGCGCTCGATCTGGTCGGGCTGGTCGGAGATCTCGCGGTGCAGGACCTTGGCCGCCACCCAGCGCTCGAGCGTCTCGTCCTTAGCGAGGTAGACGGTCGACATCCCCCCGGACCCCAGTTTCTGCTCGAGCCGGTAGCGGCCGGAGAGCACGGTGCCGGTGAGTGCTCCGGCCGTCCCTGTCGTCGCCTCGCTCACAACCTGTCTACCTGCTTCTCGCGGTGCCGACATGTACGCCCACGCCCAGACTGTTGCGAATCAGTTTCGGCACCGCGCCTAACACATCTCCATTTTCAACCCTCGCGCCGGTCAAACGTACTGCCAGCGCCTGACTGCATGATGACCATCGGGCTCCGCCGGGTGACCGGGCCGAGGATGCTCGTGGAGGCGGCTAGGCGGGGCTCTGCTCCTCGGCGACGATCTGCTCGCCCTCGAGGCCGCGAATCAGCTCGACCAGCTCGGGGCCCGCCTTCTCGGGTGAGCCGGCGTCGAACGGCGGCGCAGGGTCGTACTCGATCCCGAGCTGGATCGCCCTGGCGACGTCGTCGTTGGTGAGCTTCGCCGCCAGGTGCAGCGCCATGTCGATTCCCGAGGAGACGCCGGCGGCGGTGATCACCTTCCCGTCCTCGACCACGCGTTCGGCGACCGGCTCGGCGCCGAACCTGCTCAGGACGTCGCGATAGACCCAGTGACTGGTCGCGCGCTTGCCCTCGAGTATCCCGGCGGCTCCGAGGACCAGCGACCCGGTGCAGACAGAGGTCGTCCAGGTGCTCGTCTCGTGGGCGCCGCGAAGCCAGTCGAGGACCTCGTCGTCGGAGAGCAGCGGGCGGTTGCCCTCGCCGCCGGGGACGAGGACGATGTCGGGATCCGGCAGCTCCGCGATCGCGAGGTCTGCCGTCAGCGCCAGGGCGCCCGTGTCGGTGCGTTTGGGCCCGGCCTCCTTGGCGACGAAGGAGACCTCCGCTCCGGGGATGCGCGACAGCACCTCGTAGGGGCCGATCGCGTCGAGGGCGGTGAGCCGGTCGAAGATCAGAAAGGCGATTCTCATGCCGGGCATCTTGCCGGTCGATCGGCCCGAACGCAAGATCGGCGAGGTCTGCGCCGCGCGTCTAAGCGTTGCGCGGCCGGTCGCCGACCCAATAGCGCGGACCCGGGCCGAGGCGGGCCGCGCGGTCCTCGGGGTTGGCGAGCCGGCAGCGATCGAGTGAGAGGCAGCCGCAGCCGATGCATTCGGTGAGCCCGACCTTGAGCCGCTCGAGCTCGTCGATCCGCTCGTCGATCCGCGAGCTCCACCCGCGCGAGAGGCGCGACCAGTCGCGGCGGGTCGGCGCGCGATCCGGAGGAAGCCGGGAGAGCTCCACCCCGATCTCATCGAGTGTCAACCCGATTCGTTGAGCGAAGACGATGAAGGCGATCCGGCGCAGCACCGGCCTCGGATAGCGGCGATGGCCCGATCCCGCCCGCTCGGACGTGATCAGCCCCCGCTGCTCATAGAAGCGCAGGGCCGAGGCCGCTACCCCGCTGCGCCGGGCGACCTCGCCGATCGTCATCAGGTCGTCCATGACGGCAAGGAAAGCACGTTCAACCCTTGACTTCAAGTTCACTTGAACTTGTAGGCTCGACCGTATCGAAAAGACCAGCCCGAGGAGGCACCATGACCGAGACCCCAAGCGCAAGTGAGCAGATCATCGAGCAGGTCACGTCATGGCCTGGCGTCGAGATGGGCCCTAATGCCCGCGGAGCGCTGGCGTTCATGGTCGGCCGCCGCGAGATCGGTCACCTGCACGGCGACCACGCCGCCCACTTCGGATTCCCGAAGCGGGTCTGGAGGGACCTCAAGCAGCAGGGCCGAATCGTCGACCACCCGGTCTTCCCGGGCAGGCCGGGACCGGCTGCTCGCAGGATCGAGAGCGACGCCGACGTTGCCGACGTGATCGAGCTGCTGCGACTGAACTACGACCGAGTGGTGGCCCGCTACGGACTGCCGGCTGTCGCCTGAGAGACCACGCCGGCCTGATCCGTCGCCCGCCCGACCCGTTTCGCGCCCGGGTAGTGGCGCCGCAGCAGCTCCAGTGCCGCGCGCTCGTCCTCGGGGGGGACCACGCAGGCGAATCCGCAACCCATGTTGAAGACCTCGTACATCTCCTCGCTGGAGATCTGGCCCAGCTCCTGGATCAGCGCGAACACGGGTGGGATCTCGAGCGGGTCATCGATGTCATAGCCGACCGGGGCGGCGAGCCGTAGGAGGTTGCGCAGGCCGTCGCCGGTGATGTGGGCGAGGCCGCGCGTGTCGACGTCGGAGCCGAGCAGGTCGAGCACCGCACGGACGTAGATCTCGGTCGGCTCGAGCAGGATCTCGCCGAGCGGCCGGCCGAGGCGATCGTCGGCGAGCGGCACCTGCTCGAGCACCTTGCGCGCGAGCGTGTAACCGTTCGAGTGCAGGCCGCTCGAGGGCAGGCCGATGACGGCGTCGCCGGGCTCGATCCGGTCGCCGCTGACGATCGAATCGAGCGCGACCAGGCCGATCGCGCTCCCGCCCAGCTCCCAGCCGGAGACGAGGTCACCGACCTGGGCGATCTCGCCGCCCGGGATCTCGATCTCGGCGAGCTCGGCGCCGCGCCGAAGGCCTGCGCCGATCGCCCCGCAGACCTCGGCGTTCGCGTAGCGGCAGAGGATGAAGTCGAGTAGCGCGATCGGCTCGGCACCGACGCAGACGAGGTCGTTGACGTTCATCGCGATGCAGTCGATCCCGATCGTCTCGAACCGGCCGAGGCGCTCGGCGACGACCATTTTCGTCCCCACCCCATCGGTGGCGAAGGCGACCCCGAGCCGGTCGTCGATCCGCAGCACGCTCGCGTAGTGGCCCGGCAGCGCCACGGCTCGCGACGGTTTGCCGGTCTCGATCCCGGCCAGTTGGGCGACGAGCGCCTCGACCGCGGCGTCGGCATGGCGCTGGCTGACGCCGGCACGGGTGTATGCGTCCTGCTCGCTCACCGACTCATTCTCCCGACAACCACGGCCGCCAGCGCGACGCGGTAGGCCGCGTACGGCCACAGCGCCCGATCGCGCTCGACCAGCGAGATCAGCCGCTGCGAGGCGAGCGTCGAGGCGAACGACGCGGCAACTCCCGCCGCGATCCCGCGCCGCAGCTCGGGCGAGGCCCCCCGCTGCCGAAGACGAGCACCCTTGAGCGCGGTCGCGCCGACGATCACCGGCAACGCGATCGTGCGCGAGAGCAGGTTCGCGTGCTCGCGGGTGAAGCGCCGCCAGCGCGCCGCGGCGAGCGTCGCTCCGTTGCGCGAGACCCCGGGCACGAGCGCCGCGGCTTGGGCGGCGCCGAGCGCGAGCCCGTCGGCGGGGGTCGCATCTCCCGGCCCGCGCTCCTGCGGGCGCTGGTCGGCGATCAGCATCGCCACCGCGCCTGCCACCAACCCCGTGGCGATGCTTCGCGGTCCGCCGAGCCGGCCCTCGATCTGGCGCTCGAGCGTGTAGCCCGCAATGGCCGAGGGCACGAACGAGAGCCCGACCACCGCCGCGCGGCGCGCGTCAAAGGAAGCGAGCTCCGAGGCGATCGCCCGCCGCTGGCCGATCAGCAATGCGGCCGCGGTGCCGGCGTGCAACGCGACCTCGAAGCTCTTGCGGACCTCGGGATCGATCTGGTCCCAGCGCCAGCCGGCGAGCCATGGGACCAGCGCGAGGTGGGCCGAGCTCGAGACCGGCAGCAGCTCGGTCGGTCCCTGGACGCCGCCGAGGACGGCTGCCCGCCCGGGGGTCAGTTCCGGCGCGTGGACGCTCGGGGCCGGCCTCGGCCGCGGGCTCGCCGCCGCGCCGTCGCCGGATCAGCAGGTAGATCAGACCACCGACGACGGCCGCGAGCACCACGTAGTCGCCGTAGTGGAGGTAGTCGCGCCACTCCTCCCAGTTATCGCCGACCTGCTTGCCGATCACGCCCAGCAGCAGCACCCAGGGGATGCAGCCGGCGAGCGTGAACGCGGTGAAGCGCCAGAACGGCATCCGCGCGACCCCGGCCGGCAGGGAGATGAACGTGCGGATGATCGGCAGCATGCGGGTAAAGAACACCGTCGCGTCACCGTGGCGCTCGAACCAGGTGTCGGCCCAGTCGAGGTGCTTGCGGCTGATGTGGATGAAGCGGTTCTTCTCCAGCAGCTCGAGGCGGCCGTAATAGCCGACCGCGTACGCCGCCCACGAGCCGACCACGTTGCCGAGCACGCCGGCGGCGACGATCCCGAACAGGGTCATGTCGCCCTCGGAGACGTTGAAGCCGGCGAACAGCATGATCGCCTCGCTCGGCACCGGGATGCAGGCGCTCTCGAGCAGCATGAGGAAGAAGACGCCCGCATAGCCGAGGGCGTCGATCACGTCGACGGCCACCTCGACGATCGGATCGACGACGACGTCGGTGAGGCCTGCGATGGGGATGAGGGCGTCGGCGCCGGGCATGAGCGGGTCCATGCGAGCCGGACACGTTACCCGTCGGCCGCGCAGTTTCCGCCGTAGACTCGCGGGTTGATGTCCCGCCTCACGGACCCGGTCAATCGCAGGCGGGCGCTGGAGTTCGGGGCCGACGCGCTGCTCGCCGCCCTCGCCTACGCGCTCGCCTTCAAGCTCCGCTTCCTCGACTCCCCCGAGGGGATCCCGGAGCGCTACGAGACCATGCTCACGGGCTCGGTCGCCTTCGTCGCGCTCGGGACCGCGGCGGTGATCGAGCTTCTCGGCCTGCACCAGCAGTGGTGGCGCTACTTCCGCCTTCCCGATCTCTGGCCGCTGCTCCGCGCGCTCGCCGTCGCCAGCGCGGCGATGGTGATCATCTTCGCGCTCGTCCAGCCCTACGACGACAGCCTGCCGCGCTCCGTCGTGATCTTCAACTTCCTGCTCGCCGGGGTCTTCCTCGGCGGCGCGCGCCTCGCCAGACGCACGCTCGCGGAGCGGCCGAGCCGCCAGCGTCGGGAACGCGACCGCGAGGTCCTCGTCGTCGGAGCCGGCTCCGGTGGCCAGATGGTGGTCCGCGAGCTGAAGCTCAACCCCAACCTCGGCGCGCGCGCGATTGGCTTCGTCGACGACGATCCCCGCAAGCGCGGGATGCGCACCGAGGGCCTCAAGGTGCTCGGCACGACCGACGAGATCGGACCGATCCTCGACCGCCTCGGCCCCGACGAGGTCGTGATCGCGATCCCCTCGGCACCCGGCGTCCTGCGCGGCAAGGTGGTCGCCGAGTGCCGCGACCGTGACGTCACCGTGCGCACGCTGCCGACCGTGTTCGAGCTCCTCCGCGGCGGGGTGCAGCTCACCCGCCAGCTGCGTGAGGTGCGGGTGGAGGACGTGCTCGGCCGCGACCCGGTGGTGATGGAGCTCGAGCGCGTCGGCGCATATCTCGAGGACAAGCGGGTGCTCGTCACCGGCGCGGGCGGCTCGATCGGCTCCGAGCTCTGCCGCCAGATCGCCCGCGTCCATCCTCGCTTGTTGGTGATGCTCGACCACGCCGAGGACAACCTGTTCCAGATCGACCGCGAGATGACCAGCCAGTGGCATTTCACCCGGGTCGAGTCGGTGCTCGCCGACTGCAAGGAGGGCGACCGGATGCTCGAGGTCATGCAGCGCTTCAAGCCCGAGATCGTCTTCCACGCCGCTGCCTACAAGCACGTGCCGCTGATGGAGGCCAATCCGCTCGAGGCACTGCGCAACAACGCGATCGCGACCCAGGTGACAACGAAGACCGCGGCCGCATCGGGAGCCGAGCGCTTCGTCCTGATCTCGACCGACAAGGCGGTCAACCCGCGCACGGTGATGGGCGCAACCAAGGCGATGGCCGAGTGGATCGTCGAGGCCGCCGGCCAGCGCCACCCGCAGACCAAGTTCACGATCGTCCGCTTCGGCAACGTGCTCGCCTCCTCCGGGAGCGTGGTCCCGATCTTCCGCTCCCAGATCGAGCAGGGCGGGCCGGTGACCGTCACGCACCCCGAGATGACCCGCTACTTCATGACCATCCCCGAGGCGATTCAGCTCGTGATCCAGGCGGGAGACCTGGGAGGCACATCCGGAGATGTGTACGTGCTCGAGATGGGCGAGCCGGTGAAGATCATCGACCTGGCGCGGAACATGATCACGCTCGCCGGCTATGAGCCCGATGCCGACATCGCGATTGAGATCGTCGGCCCGCGCCCGGGCGAGAAGATCCACGAGGAGCTCTTCAACGCGGACGAGCGCTCGCAGCCGACCACTGCGGAGCGGATCGTGCGCGCAGTTCGTGCCGACGCACTCGATCCCGACTGGGTCGAGGAGGCCGTTGACAGGTTGGAGACGCTGGTCGCATCAGGGGATGAGGCAGGGCTGGCCGAGCAGGTCGTCGAGCTGACCGGGTCCGAGGGCTCGGCGCGGCGGACACCGGCCTGATCCATAAGACTCCCGCGACCAGCTAATGAATGACCTGATCGAGAAGATCGGGCCCTTTCTCGGCATCGCCGCGTTTCTGGGCCTGGCGGTCCTCGCCTTTCTCATCTTCCAGCAGGCCCGCGACGTGCGGCGCCTGCGCGAGTGGGCGGGGCGCGCTCCCGAGCGTGCGGGCGATGCCGCGGAGGCCGCCGGCGCCGCGGCCGAGGCCCGCGGCGAGGTCGTCGAGGAGGAGGAGGCGCGCGAGGAGCCCGCTGAACCGGGCCGCCTCGCTCGCTGGTGGCAGGGGGTTCGCGACCGGATCTCCGGCGTCTATGACGCGCTCGACCGGCGGATGCCCGTGGACCCGCGCTACCTGCTCGCGGTGCTCGCGGCGGGGATCGTCGCCGCCGGGGTGTTGACCAGCGGCTTCGGGCTCGTCGGCGGAGACGGCGGCACGGGCGGTGACGGGAAGAAGGGCGCGGGCAAGGAGGACAAGCCCGAGAAGATCGAGGTGGCGGTCCTCAATGCAACCCAGGTCGAAGCCGCCGACGGGACCGAGATCCAGGGCGTCCAGGGGCTGGCAGCGAAGGTCGCCGACGAGGTCGTCAAGCCGGCCGGATACAAGGCGGGCAAGGAGACCGACGCCACCTCCGGCCTGCCGGAGACGGTGATCATGTTCGAGACCGGGGAGGACGCGAGCGCGAACGAGACCGAGGCCGAGGCGCTGGCGAAGCAGGTCGCCGACCAGCTCGGTGAGACGAGCGTCACCGCGATGACCGAGGAAGTGCGCGCGCTTTCCGGAGGCGCTCCCTTGGCGCTCGTGATCGGCGCCGACGACGCCGAGTTCTGATCGGGCGGTCGCTGTGGAGATTTCGGAGATCTTCGATCGGGTCAGCGGCTATCTGGCCCTGACTGCGGCGATCGGATTTGCGCTGCTGCTGCCGCTCTATCTGTCCCAGCGACGCGATGTGCGCAGGATGCGCGGCTGGATGGAGCGCGAGCCCGAGCACCCGGCGCAGGACATCGTCGCGAGCGAGCTGATCCTCGACCGTGCCGAGACCGAGCTCGAGGAGCTGCTCGGCGCGGCCGAGGCCCAGGCCGAAGCCGGCGCCACGCCGGCGACCCCGATGCCCGCCGCGACCCGGGTCACCCACGAGCGCCCCGCGCTCGAGCGGGTGACGATGGAGCGGGCGGCGCTCGAGCCACATCCGCGCTGGCGCCGGTTCGCGAGTCGGGCCACCCAGCCCCGGGTCCTGGTCGCGATCGGCGTCGTCGCGCTGCTGCTCGGGGGCGCGGCGATCTATGCCTCCGAGGAGTTGCTCAAGGAGGGTGGTGGCGGCGAGCGAGCCCCGCGGGCCGGCGCGATCGATCCCAGCGATGTGACCGTCGCGGTGCTCAACGGGACCTCGGTCAACGGCCTCGCCGGCAAGGTCGGCTCCGACCTCGAGGCCGCCGATTTCAAGCTTGGGCCCGTGACCAGCACCACCCCCGGTTTCGCGAAGACGATGGTCCGCTATGCCGACGGCCAGAAGCGCGCCGCGCAGAAGGTCGCACAGGAGCTCGGCGTGGACAAGGATGCGATCGAGCCCGTCGACCGCGAGTCCCGGCGGCTCGCCGGCGACGCCGACGTTGTCGTGATCGCGGGCGAGGACAGGGCGAGTTGAACCGCGTCCCGCTGGGCGCGGCGCTGTTCTTCGCGCTGCTGGCGGCGACCCTGGTCACCGCGGTCCTCGTGGTCCGGGCTCGGACGCCGGACCTGGTGCTCGAGGAAGGGATCCGTGGCCTGCGTGGCCTTCCCGCCGAGCTCGACCCGACCGGATCCGGGGGTCGGCAAGAGGTCCCGATCCGCTTCTTCGCCCGCGAGTCCGACGAGCACGCCCTGGTGGCGATCGTCGACAGCGAGGAGAACATCGTGCGCACGCTCGACGCCGACGTCGCACTCGCCGCTGACGACCGGGTCGTTTACCGCTGGGACGGGCGCACCGACGCGGGCGCCGTGGCCCCGGACGGGCGCTACCGGCTGCTGGTCGAGCTGCCGAGCGAGGATCGCGAGATGGTCTGGCCGCAACGGATCACGCTCGGCTCGCCGGCTCCGATTCCGACCGAGGAGGAGGGGGGCTGAACGCCGGGGCGCTCGAGCTGCTCGGGATGCTGGTCGCGTGCGGGGCCGCGGCGGCCGCAATCGTGCTCGCCGAGCGCAGACAGCGCCTCGCCGCGATGGCGGTCGCTCTGGCGGTTGCGCCGGCGCTCGTGCTCGGTGACGTCTGGGACGAGCCGCGGGTCGTCGACTTCCGCGAGAGCCCGGCGCAGGTCGGCGCGGCTGCGCTCGTGGGCGCGGCCGCGCTCGGCCTGCTGACGGCGGCCTTTCGCCGCTGGCCAGAGGCGTTCCCGATCGCCGCCTTCGCTGTCCTGCCCTTGCGGGTCCCGATCGAGATCGGCGGCGAGACCGCCAACCTGCTGGTGCCGCTCTACCTGGTGATCGCCGCGGCGGTCCTCGCGCGGGCGCTCGTGCCCGCAAGCCCTGCGGCCGGGGGGCAGCGCGACCAATGGGTGATCTGGCTCGAGCGTCTGCTCGCGCTGACGCTCGTCCTCTACGCGATCCAGGGGGCCTACTCCGAGGACGTCTCGAACGCGATCGAGAACATCGGCTTCTTCCTTGTCCCGTTCGCGGTCATGTTCGTGCTCCTGCGCGAGATCGAGTGGAGCCGGTGGGTGCTCTCCCGGGTCCTGGCCGCGGTGGCCGCGGTCGCGGCAGTGTGCGCCGCCGTCGCGATCTACCAGTCGGTGGCCGGTGACCTGTTCCTCAACCCCGAGCTCTTCGACGCGAATCAGTTGCACCAGTACTTCCGCGTCAACTCGATCTTCTTCGACCCCAACATCCTCGGCCGCTACCTGGCGCTGGCGATCACGGCGCTCGGCGCCTACATCGCCTGGAGTCAGGATCGCCGCGGCCTGGCGCTCGCGCTTGCGACCTGCTCGCTGCTGCTCGGCGGGCTCGCCTTGAGCTTCTCGATCACCAGCTTCGCGGCGCTGCTCGTGGGGCTCGGGATGATCGCGCTGCTTCGCTGGGGGCTGCGGGGCGCGCTCGCCGCCGGCGCCCTCGGCGTCGTCGGGCTGATCGCGCTGCTGGCCGCCGGGGGGACTCCGACGAGCGACATCCAGAGCGACCGCGGGATCGACAGCGGGCGCAGCGACCTGATCTCGGGCGGCGTCGAGCTCGCCGAGAATCGCCCGCTTGGCGGCTACGGATCGGGCTCCTTCGGCGCCGCGTTCGTCGAGCAGATCGATCAGCAGGCGCGAACCGTGGTCTCCCACTCCGAGCCGATCACGGTCACCGCCGAGCAGGGTGTGGTCGGGTTGGCGGTCTACGGCGCGCTCGTGGTCAGTTCGCTGGTCACCTTGCTCGGGGCGGGAGCAGGGAGGTCGGTCGCCCGCACCGCGGTCGCGGCCTGCTTCATCGCCATGCTCGTCCACAGTCTCGGCTACGCCGGCTTCGCGATAGATCCGGTCACCTGGGCGCTGCTCGGCCTCGGCGTCGCCCTGCGCGCGCAGCACAATCCGCCCGAGCCAGCGGCGACCATGCGGGACTAGTGTTCGAGTACCTGCGCCGGCTCGCGACCACGGGCGCCGCGTACACGGCCTCGAGCGTGCTCTCGAAGCTGATCGCGGTCTTCCTGCTGCCGATCTACACGGCGTATCTGACCCCGGCCGACTACGGCGCCGCCGAGGTGATGCTGGCCTCCGTCGTCGCCGCGTCGATCTTGATCCGGCTTGGCGTTATCGAGGCATTGCTTCGGTTCTACTACCTGGCCGGCGAGGAGCCACGGCGAGTCGTGGCCACCGGGTTCGCCTCGTTGTTCTGGACCGCTACCGCCGGCGCTGCGCTTGGGCTCGCGCTCGCCGAGCCGATCTCCGAGCTGCTGCTCGAGCGGCCCGACGCCGAGCTGGCGCGCCTTGCCGTGCTCGGCCTCTGGACCCTGACCCTGTGGGAGTACGCGCTCACCTTGCTCCGCCTCGACGAGCGCGCCCGCGCCTACTTCACGATCACGATCGTCAACGTCCTGGTGACGATCCCGTTCACCGTCTGGCTGGTCGTGGTCGAGGACCAGGGCGCGGCGGGGATCCTGCTCGGCACCTTCGGCACGGGGCTGATCTTCGTCGCGGTGCGGCTGTGGCAGGAGCGTCGCCGGCTCTCGTTCGTTCCCGACCGGGCACTGCTCCGCCGGATGCTGCGCTTCGGCCTGCCGACGATGCCGGCCGAGCTCACCCTGTACTCGCTCAACTTCATCGACCGGATCCTGATCGTGCGCCTCGCCGGGCTGGCTGAGGCGGGCCTGTATGCGCTCGCGATCAAGTTCGCGCAGGGAATCAACGTGCTCGCGCGCGGCTTCCAGCTCGCCTTCCCTCCGCTTGCCTATTCGATCTCCGACGATGACGAGGCGCGCCGCGCCTACAGCCTGATCTTCACCTGGTTCGCGGCCGTGCTCGCCTTCGGCGTCGCCGGGCTGTGGCTGCTGGCGCGCTGGATCGTCGACGTGCTCGCCGCGCCCGAGTTCTTCGATGCCTACGAGGCAGTCGGCCTGCTTGCGACCGGGGTCGCGTTCTACGCCCTGTACCTGGTCCTGGTGGTGATCCTCGGCCGCACCGGCCGCACCGAGTTCAACCTCCCCGCGACCGCGGCGGGCACGGCGGTCAACATCGCCCTCAACCTTGTCCTGATCCCGCCGCTCGGCATCGTCGGCGCCGGGATCGCCCTCGTCGCCTCCTATCTGGTCGTGCTGGTGGCGATGTACGCGCTCACCCAGCGCCTGTTCCCGGTTTCGTATGAGTGGCGGCGGCTGGCGCTTCTGTTCGCGGTCACCGCCGCGATCGTCGCCGGCGGCGAGCTGCTGCTGCCGACCGAGGGCCTCGGCGGCTTCGCGTCGCGGACCGCGGCCTGGCTCGCCCTGCCGGCCGCGCTCTGGGCCGCCGGCTTCCTGACCGCGGTTGAGCGCCGCGCCGTGCGGACGATGCTACGACCGGGGGCAGTGCGGGAGCGGCTGCGATCGCTCCGCGAGGGCGCCCCCCCGCGCGAGCCCGAGACGGCGGCCGGTGCCGGCTTCGCCCCTGAGGTCTACGAGCAGGCCGCCCGCGACGAGGACCGGATCTGAACCAAGCCAGGCCGATGCGGCGAGGAGCAGGTTCGCCCTCGTATTGGCGGCAAAGCTGCTCCTCGGTCGTTGACTACCGCAGCACCGGGCCCTCGCGGAAGACCCGTTCGCAGTGCTTCAGCTCGTCGTTGCGGCTCGACTCGGCCTGGTCGCGGCCCGGGCCGCAATCGACGCGGTCGCGCTGGGCGCCAAGCGTGTTGACGCGGTCGTCGCCCTTGCCGGCATCAAGGCGGTCGCGACCCTCGCCGCCGTAAAGGGTGTCGTTGCCGTCGCCGCCGGTGAGCCGGTCGATCCCGCGCCCGCCGACGAAGAGGACCGCGTGTGGGAATGCCTGGCCCGTCGCGCTGCCCCCCGCGGCCGAGTAGCGGTCGTCGCCGCGATTCGACCCCTGGCGCCCACTGAAGGTCGCGACCTCGAAGACGAAGTCGCGCCTGCGCACCCCGGTGAGTCCGTGCAGGAGCAGGTCGACGTCGTCGGCGCGCTCGTTCGCGTTCAGGTTGCCGCCCAGGCCCTGGGCCGAGGAGCCGAAGCTGTAGCGCTCGGGCCGCTCGCTGGGAGTGATCGCGATGTTCACCGAGCTCAGGAACGAGTCGATCTCGATCTCCGATGCGCCTGAAGCCTCCGGGGTCGCCCCCGGGGCAAGCGGGCCCTCGCTGAGCTCGAGGTCGAGCAGGACCCTGACCTCGCCGGTCTCGGTGAGCTCGATCGTGTCGGTGTTGGTCACCGTCGGGGTCCCGCCGACACAGGCGAGCGGCGGCCCGAGCCCGCCGCGCACGGTGATCGTCTCGCCGTCGCGGGCGATCTTCGGCTGGAGCAGGTCAGGGAACTGCGGCGTTCCGGTGATCGACGAGAAGGCGACGCTGAGCACCCTGGTCGCCGGGTCGAAGCTGCACGCGGTGCCCGCGTCGCCACGTGCTGCGCCAACGGCGCCGTTGGTCGCTCCGGCGACCACGATCGCCACCACGGCCAGGCCGGCGGTTGCGACGACTCGCAGTGGACGAGAATGGGCCACGATGGAGACGCTACCGCTCACGGCCGCTGACGCGCAGAAGATCGCCGAGTGGCGGTACCCGGGCCCGTACTCGACCTATGACGTCGATGGCCTGTACACCGCCGAGCGCGGAGTCTGGGCGGTCGTCGACGGACGCGAGCTGATTGGATACTGCTGCTTCGGCCCCGAGGCTCGCGTTCGGGGAGTCGACGAGGAGCAAGGGACGCTCGACATCGGCTATGGCTTGCGCCCGGACCTGGTCGGCAGGGGCCTCGGGCGCTCGTTCGTCTCGGTGATCCTGGAGCTCGCCGAGCGCGAGTTCTCAGCCCGGCGCCTGCGGCTGTTGATCTTGAGCTGGAATGAGCGCTCGCGCAAGGTGGCGGAGAACCTTGGCTTCACTCTCGAGCGGGTGGCCTCCAACGCCGAGGGAGATTTCCTGGTCATGGTGCGAACGGCCGCCGCCGGGGGTCACGAAGCCGCCAGCCTTCGGTTGTAGGCCTCGGCCGCCTCGCGCATGCCCTCCGAGCCCCAGGGGCGCAGCGCCTTGCGGGCGTGGAGCCAATAGCGGCGCGGGTCGTGCCCGGGCAAGACGAGCGCGGCGAGCGCTCGCGGCAGATAGGTCCAGGCGCTGAGCAGGCGGGCGATCCAGGCGATCGGGGCGGAGTGGTGCTTTCGCAGGTAGAGGTCGCGGCCGCGATGGAACTCGACTATCCGGCGTTCGCTTGCCCGCAGGTCGGTGGCGAGCTGCTCGCGGTGGATGGCCCTCGCCGCGGGCACGTGGAGGATCGAGAAGCCCGCGTCGCTCAGCCGCTTGCAGAAGTCGGTCTCGTCGGAGTAGACGAAGAACGCCGGGTCGAGGAAGCCGACCTGCTCGGCGGCTCCGCGGCGGACGAGCATCGCCGCGGATTGCACCCAGCCGACCTCGCGGGTCTCCGAACCGCCGCTCTGGGTGACCAGGCGGCGGTGCAGGAAGAGTGCGCTAGCGATCGCGGTCCCGAGCCCGGGCAACCGCCATGCGCAGGCGAGCGGCTCACCCTCCGGGTCGAGGAGCTGTGCCCCCGCGGCAGCGGCCCGGGGCTCGGTCTCGAGCGCCGCGAGCAGCACCGCGGTCGCGCCGGGCTGAAGCTCGGAGTCCTCGTTGAGCAGCAGGCAGAGCTCCCCGCGGGCTTCGCGCAGCAGCAGCGAGTCGTTTTCGGCCTTGCCCGCCCGGCGGTCGCGCTCGATCAGCCGCGCGGCCTTGCCGAGCGGGCCGGAGCGCGCAGCCCACTGGCGGGCGGCGTCGGCCGAGCCGTCGTCGGAGGCGTTGTCGAGCACCAGTACCTCGGCCTCGACGCCGTCGGGGTGGGTTGCGACCACCGCCTCCAGACAGGCGACGAGATCGTCCCGGCCGTTCGTGTTGACCACGCAGTACGACAGCTCCATGTGGAGAATCGTCGTTGATGCGGATCCAGATCGTCGATCCACCGGCCTACACGCCGCCGTACGACCGCTCGCTGTGCGCGGCGCTCGCGCGCGCGGGCGCAGAGGTTGAGCTGGTGACAAGCCCGTTCGTCCACGGCGAGGTGCCCGGGCCCGACGGCTACCGCGTGCGCGAGTCCTTCTACCGTCGCTCGAGCCGCGATGGCCTTCCCGGGCCCGTGCGGCGAGCCGGTCGCGCCGCCGAGCACGTCCGCGACATGGTGCGGCTGCGAGGCCGGGTCGCGCACGCCGACGTCGCTCACTATCAGTGGCTGACCGCGCCGGCACTCGACTCATTCCTGCTCGCTGCGGCGCGCCCGCGACTGTTGACCCCGCACGGCTGGCTTCGCCGCGAGGGCTGGAGCGCGCGACCGAGCCGCGGCCTGCGCCGGCTTCTGGACGGCATGGACGCGGTCGTGGCGCTCTCCGAGTACGGCGCCGCGCGTCTGGTCGAGGGCGCCGGACTGCCGGGCGAGCGGGTCCGCGTGATCCCGCACGGGGCCTTCGACTACCTCACCCGGCTGCCCGACCCGGCGCCGCTCCCGGCCGAGCTCGAGGGGAGCGAGCACCCGGTGGTGCTCGCCTTCGGCCTGATCCGCCCGTACAAGGGCACCGACCTGTTGATCGACGCGATCCGCGAGCTGCCCGACGCCGAGCTCTGGATCGTCGGCAGGCCGCTCGGCGTCGACCTCGGCTCGCTGCGTGCGCGCGCCGAAGCCAGCGGCGGCCGGGTCCGCTTCCTCTCGCGCTTCGTCGCCGACCGCGAGATCCCGGCGATCTTCGAGCGCGCCGACGTGGTCGCCTTGCCGTATCGCGACGCCGAGCAGTCGGGGGTCCTCTACACGGCACTCGCCTTCGGCAAGCCGATCGTCGCCAGCGACGCCGGCGGGTTTCCCGAGGTTGCGGGCCATGGCGCCGCGGTCATCGTCACCGCCGGCCTGGTCGCCCCGCTCGCCGCCGCGCTCGGCGATCTGCTCGGCGATTCCGAGGCGCGCGAGCGGCTCGCGGCGGCCGCGCGCCGGGCCGCGGAGGGCCCGTACTCGTGGAATCAGGTCGCCGGCGACCACATGGCGCTCTACCGCGAGCTCCTCGACTCCTAGGCGCCTAACCTGCGCTGCCGATGTCCTTCGCCGAGCTCGCCTTCTGGATCTCCCTCGGCCTGCTGATCTACACGCACGCCGGCTACCCGCTGCTGCTCAGGGCGCTCGCCGCCCTGCGGCGTCGGCCATCCGACCCGCCACCGCCGCCGGTGGATGCGGACCTGCCACGCGTCTCGCTGATCATCGCCGCCCACGACGAGGAGAAGGTGATCGAGGCCAAGGTCCAGGACGCGCTCGGGCTCGACTACCCGCGCGAGAAGCTCGAGGTCCTGGTCGCCTCCGACGGCTCGCTCGACCGGACGGTCGAGCTCGCCGAGAGCGCCGGCGCCGATCTCGTCCTCGACCTGCCACGGGCCGGCAAGGTTGCCTCGCTAAACGCCGCCGTCGAGCGGGCGAGCGGCGAGGTGCTCGCGTTCTCCGACGCGAACAGCCTCTGGGAGCGCGACGCTCTGCGCCGGCTCGTTGCCCGCCTCGCCGATCCCCGGGTGGGCTACGTCTGCGGCCAGGTTCGTTTCGAGACCCCGGCGGGCGACAACCAGGAGGGGCTCTACTGGCGCTACGAGATGGCGGTCCGCGAGCTCGAGTCCCGGCTCGCGGGCGTGACCGGCGGCAACGGGGCGATCAACGCCGTTCGCCGCGATGCCTATGTCTTCCTACCGCCGCGGCGCGGCCAGGACATCTCGTTCCCGTTCCTGGTCGTCAAGGGGGGCCGGCTCCCGGTCTACGAGCCCGCGGCCCGGGCGCGAGAGCCGATGGCGGCGACGATCGGCGACGAGTTCGGGCGCAAGCGGCGGATGATGGCCGGCGCCTGGGGGACGATGCTCGAGGGCGGGATGCTCTCGCCGCGGGGATACGGACCGCTCTACACGCTCGAGATCTACTCGCACCGCCTGCTTCGCTACGCCTCGCCGCTGATCCACCTCAACCTGCTGGCGGCGAACCTCGCGCTGCTCGACCACGGCTGGTTCTACGTCGCCGCCCTCGTCGCCCAGGTGGTCCTGCTCGCCGGCGCCCTGCTCGCGAACGTGCTCCCGCTCGCCCCGTTGCGGATCGCCCGCTACTACCTCGCCGTCACCGCTTCCAGCGCCGCGGGCCTCTGGGACTTCGTACGCCACGGCGTCCCGGTGACCTGGGAGAAGGCGGAGGGCACCCGCTGATGCCGCGGATAGGAGATCTGGTGGGCGCATCGCTGGCGCTCTTGGTCGCCTCGCCGCTGCTGGTGCTCGCCGCGATCGCGATCAAGCTCGACTCCAGCGGACCGGTGATCTACCGCGCCCTGCGAGTGGGCCGTGACGGAGTCGAGTTCGAGCTGCTCAAGCTGCGCACGATGCACACCGGCAACGACCCGGTCGGCGTCGGCACCCCGGTGCTCGCCGGTGACCCGCGCGTGACCCGGGTCGGCGGTTTCCTGCGCCGGCTGTCGCTCGACGAGCTGCCGAACCTGCTCAACGTGATCAGCGGCGAGATGGCTCTCGTCGGCCCGCGCCCGACGCTCGCCGCGCAGGTCGCCGAGTACACCCCGCACCAGCGCCGCCGGCTCGAGGTCAGGCCCGGGCTTACCGGCTGGGCCCAGGTCAACGGCCGCGCCGGGATCCCATGGGTGGAGCGGATCGAGCTCGACGTCTTCTACGTCGAGCACCGCTCGCTGGGGCTCGACCTGCGCATCCTCGCGCGGACCGCCCGCCTGCTCGTCACCGGCAAGGGGCTCTACGGGTGAGTACCTACTAAGTTCCGCGCAGGTGGGCACGAAGGCCACAGTGATCCTGCGCGACTTTCGCCCGGCCGATGCCGGGGCGGTCCACCGCTGGTTCAACGACGAGCGCGTGACCGTGGATCTGGTCGGCAGGCGCGACTCGTTCAGCCCCGAGGACGCCGTCGGCTGGGTCGAGCGCGCGACCGACACGTCGAGCGACCGCAAGTGGGCGATCACGATCGACGGCTCCGATGAGGCGGTCGGATTCGTCGCCCTGTTCGGGCTCCGGCGCGAGCTCGGCCCCGAGCTCGCGGTGCTGGTCGGCGACCCGTCGGCCTGGGGCAAGGGCGTCGCTCGCGAGGCCGAGCGCCAGGCCTGCATTCAGGCCTTCGATGTCCACGGCGCGCACCGCGTCCACGCCGAGATCCCCGCAACCAACGCGGCCGCGCAGAAGGTCGTCACCTTCCTCGGCTTCCAGCGCGAGGGCGTGATGCGCAAGGCGATCCGCCGGGGGGACGAGCGGATCGACAACGAGGTCTGGGGCCTGCTCCCGGAGGACTTCACCGGGTGGGAGTGAGCGGCCTGGTGCGGGCTCGCGGCCCACGCGGATGACGCCCGGCGGCGAGCCGGCCGTGGCCGAGCTGCTCGCCGACCGCGGCGCGGCGGCCGAGTCCGAGGACTTCTTTCGCTCGCGCGCCTTCCTCGACGCGGAGGATGTCACCCACACGCTGCGGATCTCCTCCGCCGACCGTGAGGCGCGCGTACCGCTGATCGTCCGCGGGGTCGAGGACTCCGAACGCAGTGACGCGATCTCGCCCTACGGTTACCCGGGCGGAGCCGTTACGGGGTCGGGCCCGCCGCCCGCTCCGTCCGACGTCGACTGGTCGGCGACCGGGCTGCTCAGCATCTTCGGCCGCGAGCGGCTCGTGGCCGAGCCGTGGCTGGCCGGCGCGCGGGAGCGGTCCCGGGTCCTCGTCCACGACCCCGCCCGACCGCGCGAGATCCGCTCGCGGCTGGCCGAGCAAATCCGCGCCAATGATCGCGACGGCTGGTCGGTCGAGACGGTCCCCGGCCCGGAGTCTGCCGCTGCGGCCCGCGACGCCTTCGCGCTCGCCTACGAGCAGACGATGCGCCGTGCCGGAGCCGCCGAGCGCTACTTCTTCGAGCGCCACTATTTTGACGCTGCGCTTGGGTTCGAGCGGAGCTGGTTGCTGACGGCGCTTCGCAGCGCGGAGGTGGGGTCCGCTGCGATCGTCGCGGCCAGCGACGGCACGCTGCACTACTACCTCGGCGGCACGGCGGATTCGGCCCGCGAAGCCTCACCGTTCAAGAGCGTCGTCGCGGCGATGCTCGAGCTCGCCGACGAGCTCGCGCTGCCGCTCAACCTCGGCGGCGGAGTCACCCCGGGCGACGGGCTCGAGGAGTTCAAGCGGGGCTTCGCCAACGCCGAGCTGCCCTGGGTGACCCAGGAGGTCGTCTGCGATCCCGACGAGTACGCCCGGCTCTCGGGCGGGCGGGACGCGGGAGGCTTCTTCCCCGCCTACCGCGCTCCCTGAGGCGCGTTACCTCGGGCTCGCCCCGCCGCCGTCATCGGGTGGCGGGACCTCCGGCGGGTCAGTCGGCGGGACGACGCCGCCCGAGGCCTCGATCTCGGCCTGCACGAGGTGGCGAATCCGGGGCAGCTCGGAGGCCAGTGCCTCTCCGGGGCAGGCGGTGAGACCGACCGTGCCGTGGCCGATGATCTTGTTCGTGCGCACCTTTCGCCCCGCCGGATAGCGGCTTGCCTCGCCGCCGGCCGACAGCAGCGTCGTCTTGCCGGTCGCGGTCAGGCCATGGACCGCTAGCTTCCAGGCCAGGTAGTCGACCAGCGCGTCCTTCGTCACCGGCGTCACCGGGGTCGAGGTATGGGTGCCGATCGCCGCGACGCCCGAGGTCTGAGCATTGAAACCCTGCGCATGTGCACCGACGATCGCCTTCCTGACCCCGCCGGCCCGCCCCACGTACAGGTTCCCGAACCGATCGGCGAGCGCGTTGTAGCCGACGTCATTCCAGCCGTTGCCGTTGCGGTGATAGCGGCAGATCCCGAGCACGATCGACGGCGCCTCGGCCTCGGAGTACTTGCTCGCGGTCACGGTGTGGTGGACTGCCGCAGCCTTGACCGTGCCGATGCTGGGCGAGGTTCGCGGCTTGCAGCCGCCCTCGGTGCGGGTCGCACCCCAGGCGCTCCGCTTGATGATCGGCGGACGGACCGGGAGCGCCTCGGCGCTCGGAGCGAGGACGCTCGAGGCCGAGATGAAGGCCGCGTTGATCGACTGGCGGACGCTGGTGAGCAGGCCGCCGACCTCGCTTGTCGTTCCGGAGACATTGACGTAGTGCAGAGTCCCCGTGGGACGCCAGCCGCGGGCGCGGAGCTGGAGCTCGTCGGCTCCGCCGAAGTAGACCGGATCGCCGTTTGCGGTTTCGATCCACTTCGTCCACTCCCCGTCGCGCTCGCGAGCGCGAAGCTCGAGCGGGCGCAGCTCGCCGGCGAGGCCCGCGAGGTCGAATCGCTCGGGCGCGGTGATCACCGGAGACCGAAAGCTGACCGGGCCCTCGCCGGGGTGCTCGTCATGGCTCCGGCCGGCGCCCCTCGCCGCCCGCGGCGCGCCGACCGGCTCGACCTCGGGCAGCCCCTGCTCGAAGTCGACCGCCGCGGGCAGATACGGCTGCGAGGAGAGGGCCGGCGCCGCGATCCAGCCGATGGCCACGGCGAGGCCGAGCAGCGGCAGGTATCGAAGTCTTCCTAGCACTCTCTGTTCTCGCAACACGCGTGGATGGCGATGGATTCGCCCCGGTCACGCCGATGCCTATCGGCGTGCGTGATGCACGCCTGCGTGCATCACCGCCCCCTCAGCGCACCGGAGACCAGAGTTGCAGATTTGCAGGGGTTTCGGGCCCCCGTGAGTGCTCAGCTGTCCGGAATCACGATCGCGACCTGCTCCGGGCCCTGGCCGCGGTAGGTGTCGCGGAAGACGCGCAGTGCGTCGAGCGTCGCCCGTCCCTCGTACGTCGGGCAGCCGATCATCTGCGTCCACGCGGTCGCGGCGACGTCGTAGCGCATGTCCGGGTTCGGGAACAGCAGCATGCCGTCGAAGTCGTCATCGAAGAGCCCCTTGAGCTCGAGCTGATCGGACTCGGGCAGGTCGGGCGAGTACTGGATCTCAATCCGGCCGTGCTCCAGCGCGTGGACGCTGTAGATCGGATCGGGGTACTCGCTGTAAGCGCCGTCGGCGAGCTGTTCGCCCCAGTGGTTGCCCGACGTCGGCGGGTCGGTCTTGTACTCGGGCGCGTCGTCTTCCGACTCGATGTGGGTGCTGCCCTCGTCGGGCAGGTCGAGCTTCAGCTCGCACCCGGCCTCCTTGGCCGCGAGCTCGAGGTCGCCCTGCTCGAGCGGCGGCGGGGGCGTGCCCTCGCGGCCATCGGGCGAGTAGCCGTGGACGAACCCGCTCTGGACCTCGATGTGGGCGGTCTCGGGGATCTCCTTGCCGTCGACCTCGGTCTGCTCGTCGCCACCGCCGCTACCGGCGATGGCGACGAAGATGCCGACGATCACCGCCAGGGTGAGGCCGCCGGCGACCAGATAGCCGAGCAGCAGCCGCCGGCGCTCGGCCGCGGCCTCGCGCTTTTCGGCCTCGATCCGCTCGGCGCGGCGGCGCTCTCGCTCTTCCCGGGAGGTCATTTCGCCGCGGGAGCGTAGCGGAGAAGCTTCAGCGAACTTGAAGGCTTTGCGCCCGCTCCTCCGCGGCCCAGCGCTCCGGGTCGCGGACGCCGGGGACGAGCAGGAAGACGCCGAAGACGAGCGCCGAAAGCACGCCGGCGCCGATCATCGTCTCCTCGACCCCGAACAGCGCTGCGGCGGGCCCGGCGAGCGCGAACGAGATCGGCACGAGGCCGAACGAGACCATGTAGTCGAGCGACGAGACCCGGCCCAGCATCGTGCTCGGGACGTGGGACTGCATCAGCGTCGCCCAGGTGATGTCGCCGAGCGCGAAGAATAGTCCCGAGACGGCGCCGATCACCATCGCCAGCGCCAGCGTTCCCGCCAGCGGATAGAGAGCGAGGCAGCCGAGCCCGAGCGCAAAGCCGACGTACATCAGGACGACGTGGTTGCGGGCCAAGCCGCGCTGTCCGAGTACCAGCGCGATCACGATCGCCCCGATCCCCGAGGCCGCGAGGATCGCGCCAAAGCCCTCGGCGCCGGCGTCGAGCTCGTTGCGGACCAGGAACGGCAGCAGCACCTCGAGCGGTCCGTAGTAGAGCAGCAGGCCGAGCGCCGCGGCCGCGAGGCTGGCCCAGAGCCACGCCTGCGAGCGGACGAAGCGAAGGCCGGCGGCGATCTCGCCGCCGACGGCGGTCGCCGGCCCCTGGTTGGCGGCCGGGCGCGCGCGCATCAGCCAGATGCAGGTGGCCGAGAAGGCGAAGGTGGCGGCGTCGACCAGGAACGCCACGCCCGGGCCGACGCCGGCGACCAGCAGCCCACCGAGCGCAGGCCCGGCGGCGCGGAACGAGATCGGCTCGGTGAGGCTGTGAAGCGAGTTGGCCTGGACCAGGAGCGAGCGCGGGACGATCTCGGGGATCGTCGCCTCCCAGGCGGGCGCGAAGAGAGCGTCGCCGAGGCCGAGCGGGATCGCGAGCGCGACCAGGTGCCAGAGCTCGATGTTGCCGGTGACCGAGAGCACACCGATCGCCGCGAGGGCGGCGCCGTTGATCAGATCGGCGGTGACCAGCAGACGCCGGCGCGGGATCCTGTCAGCGAGAACTCCGCCGAAGAGCAGGAAGACGACCATCGGCAAGGTCCAGGCGAGACCGACGAGTGAGAGCGCCGTCGGGTCGTTGTCGAGGTCGTAGACCTGCCAGGCGAGCGCGACGAGCGTGATCCCGTCGCCGAGCATCGAGACCGCGATCCCGGTGAACAACAGCCTGAAGTCGCGCTCCCGCAGGGGGCGCAGCACTAACGGGGTGCGCGCCATTAGCCCGCCGCCGCTTGCGCCGTGCTGCCCGCAGCCGCTTCGGCGTAGACCTCGATCACGAACGCTGCGAGCTCATCGTCGAGCCGGCCGGGGCTGATCCGCCACTCGAAGATCGACTCGGCGTTGACGAGTCGCGCCCCGGGCAGCTCGGAGACGAGCATGTCGGAGTCCGAGAACGGGTGCAGCGGATCGGCCGGGTGGCCGATCACCAGGGTTGGGATCGTGATCAGCTCGCGCTCCTCACGCGGAGGGGCGGTGCGACCGAAGAGCAGGCCCTCGAGCACGGCCTCCGAGGCCTCCGGCGGGCGCCGGGTCCAGTCGAGCGCGATGTCGACCAGATAGTGGCTGCGCGGCACGCGGTTGGTGAGCGCCGCGATCCCTCGCATCACCGGCTTGCCGACCCGCAGCGCGACCAGAATCGGCAGGAAGAGCAGCCCAGCGGCGACAAGGGCGTTGTCGAGCACCGGCATCTCGATGAACAGGCCGCGGGCTGCCCGCGGATGGCGACTGGCCAGCTCGAGCCCCACATTCGCGCCCAGCGACGTCCCACCGACGATCGGGCGCTCGAGCCCAAGCTCGTCGATCAGCGCGGCGACCTGGTCGGCGAAGGCGCTCATGCTGTAGGCGCGCATGTCGAACGGCTTGTCCGACGCTCCGTGTCCGAGGAGGTCGACGGTGACCACGCGGAAGCCGCGCGAGGCCATCTCCGGCGCGACGTGGTCGTACATGTGCCGGTTCATCAGCAGGCCGTGCACGAGCACGAGCGTCCGCTCGCCCTCGCCGTACTCGGCGAACGCGATCCGCTGGCCGTTGTAGCGGAATGATCCCTCGTTGGCCGCCATCGGCGCGCAGTCTAGATGGCCGAATGGCCGATTCGGCCGCGCGCGAGGGACGTCTCGGGTCGGGCCCGCTAGCCGCTGCCGTCGGACCCGGCCCGCTCCCATGGCCGCGAGGCGCGCAGCGCGGCGAGCACGGCGCGGGTGCCGGGAGCGCGGTTGAGAGCGTAGAAGTGGATCCCGGGCGCGCCGGCGGCGAGCAGTTCGTCGCACTGGCGAGCGGCGTAGGCGACGCCGAGCAGCGCCTCGGCCTCCTGATCGCCGCCGAGCGCCTTCATCGAGGCCTCGAGCTCGGCGGGGATCGATGCTTCGCAGAGCTTGCAGATCCGCGCCACCTGGCCGAAGCTCGTGATCGGGATCACCCCGGGAATGATCGGGACCTCGATCCCGACCTCGCGCGCCGCGGCGACGAAGTCGAAGTAGGCGTGGTTGTCGAAGAAGAGCTGGGTGATCAGGAAGCTGGCGCCCGCGTCGACCTTGGTCTTCAGGTAGGCGAGATCGGCGGCGAGGCTCTCGGCCTCAGGGTGGACCTCGGGAAAGCACGCCCCTCCGATCGTGAACTCGTGGCTCTCGGAGATGAAGCCGGTCAGCTCGGCGGCGGAGGCGAGCCCGTTCTCGGGCGGGGCGAAGGTGTCGTCGCCGCGGGGCGGGTCGCCGCGAAGGGCGAGCACGTTGTCGATCCCGATCGAGGCGAAGCGATCGAGGATCGTCGCGAGGCCGTCGCGGGTCTCGCCGACACAGCTCAGGTGCGCCATCACCTCGATCCCATACTCGTGCTTGATCCGCTCGGCGATCTCGACCGTGCCGTCGCGGGTCGCGCCTCCGGCCCCGTAGGTGACCGAGACGTAGTCGGGTGCGAGCGGCTTTAGCGCCTCGACCGTCTCAAACAGCAGCTCGAGCCCGGTCTCGGTCTTCGGCGGGAAGAACTCGACCGAGAACGCGGGCCTCTGGGTCGCGAGCAGCTCGTCGATTCGCATCGCGGCTGATGGTAGAGCGCCTACACTGATCCGCATGGCGGTTGAGTCGGTTGAGGTGCAGCCCGATCCCGCGATCGAGCTCGCCGGGGTCGTCAAGCGCTTCGGGTCAGAGCAGATCCTGCACGGCGTCGACCTGAGCGTTCCGGCGGGTGAGATCACCGTTCTGCTCGGGCCCTCGGGCGCCGGCAAGACGGTCACGATCAGCCACATCGTCGGCCTCATCCACCCCAACAAGGGCACGGTCACGGTCGAGGGCCGCAACCTCGCGATGATCTCCGACTCGGAGCTGAACGAGCTGCGACAGGGGATGGCGGTCGTGCTCCAGGGCACGCTGCCGTTCACCTGCGGCCTCTTCTTCTCGCTCAACGTCTACGAGAACGTCGCCTTCGCCCTGCGCCAGCGAACCCGTTGGTCGGAGGCGCGCGTGAATGAGGCGACGATGACCCAGCTGGAGATGGTCGGGTTGCGCGACCGCGCCGATTCGATGCCCGATGAGCTCTCGGCGGGGATGTGCAAGCGGGTCGCGATCGCCCGGGCGCTGGCGCTCGAGGCCCGGATCGTGATCATCGACGACTTCGACTCGGCGATCGACCGGGTCCGCCTGGCTCTGCTCTGCGAGGTGCTCGCCGAGGCCCAGCGCGAAAGCGGCGCCACCTTCCTCGTCTCGACCCACAACATGAGCGCGGCCCGAAAGCTTGCCGACCATGCGGCCGTCATCCACGACGGCCGCATCGTCTCCAGCGGGCCCGCCGACGAGGTCCTGGGCTCCGACGAGCCGCTCGTCCGCCAGCTCGTCACCGGCGGCACCTCGGGCCCGATCAAGCTCCGCGACGTCTAGCTGCAAGACCCGAGCGCGTTGTTCAGCTCTGCTGCCCGCGCCGGTGGGCGATCTTCGCCGTCGCCTGCTGGGTCGGCTTGACCGTGACGAAATCGATGTCGACGTGTGCGGGGCGCGTGACGCAGAAGGCGATCAGCTCGGCGACGTCGGTTGCAGTCAGCGGATCGAGCCCGCGGTAGACGCCCTCGGCGCGCTCGGCGTCGCCGGCGAAGCGAACCAGCGAGAACTCGGTCTCGACCATCCCCGGCGCGACCTCGGTGATCCGGATCCCGTCGGCGAGCAGCTCCAGCCGCAATGTCTGCGCAATTGCGTGCGCGGCGTGCTTGGCCGCGGTGTAGCCGCCGCCGCCCTCATAGACCTCGATCCCGGCGATCGAGCCGACGATGACGATGCTCGGCGCCTTCCCGCGCCGCAGCGCCGGCAGCAGCGCCTTGGTCACCCGCATCACCCCGGCGACGTTCGACTCCCACATCTCGCGCCATTTGCCCTCGTCGGCCTCGCCGATCGGCTCGAGCCCGAGTGCTCCGCCGGCGCTGTGGACGACCACATCCACCTCCGGCAGCTCCTCGGTCAGCGTCGCGACCGATGCCGGGTCGGTGACGTCGAGTGCCAGCGCCCGGCCGCCGACCTCGGCCGCGAGCTGCTCGCAGCGCTCTTGTCGCCGCGCAGCGGCGACCGTCTCGAAGCCCTCCGCGGCAAGCGCCCGCACCGTCGCTGCCCCGATCCCGCTCGAGGCGCCGGTGACCAGCGCGATTCGCCGCCGCTCGCTCATCCGCCCAGGCTATCTGCGAACGTTGCAAAGGCATGGGCGAGGGAGCGCTGGAGAAGTCGGTCGAGGCGACCCGCGAGCCGAGCTTCCTGCTGGCGAAGCCGGAGAAGCGGTTGCTGCGCTGGATCGCCGCGCGGCTCCCGAGATGGATCCTGCCCGACGACCTGACCGCGCTCGGCGTGCTCGCGGCGCTCGGAGTCTGCGTCGCATATCAGCTCTCGAACGACTCGATCGACTTCCTCTGGCTTGCCAGCGGCCTGCTCGTCCTGCAATGGCTCGGCGACTCCCTCGACGGCACGCTGGCCCGGGTGCGAGGAATTGAGCGGCCGACCTACGGCTACTACCTCGACCACCTCGTCGACGCGATCGCCACCGCGGCGATCGGGATCGGGCTCGGGCTCTCGCCGCTGATGCTGCTCTCGATCGGGACCCTGATCGTCGTCGCCTACCTGATCCTCTCGATCAACGTCTATCTCGAGAGCTATGCCTTCGGCCGCTTCTCGATCGGCTACGGCTACATCGGCCCTACCGAGGTGCGACTGATCCTGATCGCGCTCAACACCGTGGTCGCGCTCGGCGCCGGCCTCGACTTCGTCGTCGCCGACCTCGAGCTCACCGTCTTCGACCTGATCGGGCTCGCGATCGCAGGCACGATGATCACACTGCTGATCGGCCGCGGCGCGCGAAATCTGCGCGAGCTCGCCCGCAAGGAGCCGGCCGCGCGCCGGCGCTAGCCTGGTTTTTCCGCAACTAGCGGGAACCTCACTCGCGCGGCCCTTGCACTTTCAGGATCGGCCGATTAAGTTCCATCCTGCGGTTCGGGAGAGAGGAAACCACCGCAAAGCCAAGTGGAAGGCCCTCTCTAAGGTGACTCGCAAAGCTTCGTTCGTGCGAAGGCTACGCACGGGGCAGGCAGAGAGAGTCACCCCCGGACTGCTTTTCTTTGCGCCGCCGCCGAGCGGCGCTTTCATATGTGACGGACCGAGTTGAGCGTCCGGGGCCCTCTCTAGCTTGCGGTGCGCGGCGATCCGCCGCCGGCTCGGGTTGGCCTGCCGCCTACGAGTCGCGCGACCGGGGCGCATCTGAGGGAGCAGGCGCCGTGGTGTTACCCCGGCAGACGCCACAGCTAGCCCGCCTGCTCTCCTTTCGGCTTCGCCGCTCGGGGCTCGCTGCGTCGGGTCCGTACCATGGGTGCGTGGCGACGGTTCCGGAGCTTGATCCAGCCGCCGTGGCGGAGGTGGGTTCGCGGCTGCGCGAGAACATCAAGAGCGCTGTGAAGATCGACGACGCGGTCGTCCGCGACGTGCTCGTCGCCTTGTTCGCCGAGGGGCACGTGCTGATCGAGGACTACCCCGGAGTCGGCAAGACCGCACTCGCTCGCGCGCTCGCTCGCTCGCTCGACGCCGATTACGCGCGCGTGCAGTGCACCGCCGACTTGCTGCCCGCCGACATCGTTGGCACCAATGTCTATAACCAGCGCGAGAGCCGGTTCGAGTTTCACCCCGGCCCGGTGTTCGCCAACGTCGTCCTCGTCGACGAGATCAACCGGACCTCGCCCAAGACCCAGTCCGGCCTGCTCGAGTGCATGCAGGAGCGGCACGTGACGGTCGACGGCCACCAGCATGAGCTCGCGCGCCCGTTCGTGGTCGTCGCGACGCAGAACCCGGCCGAGTACGAGGGCACCTACCCGCTGCCCGAGGCGCAGCTGGATCGGTTCATGGTTCGCGTCTCGCTCGGCTACCCGAATGCCGGCGAAGAGGCCGAGATGCTCGAGCAGCACGCCCGCCATGACCGCGTCCTCGACCTCGGCCCGGTGTCCGAGGTCGCGACCGTGCTGGCCGCGCAGGCTGCGGTCGCCGAGGTGCACGGCTCCGAGGCGCTGCGACGGTACGCGGTCGCGCTCGGCGAGGCGACGCGCAGCGATCCGCGAGTCGAGCTCGGGGCGAGCCCACGCGCGGTCCTGATGCTGTTTCGCGCCGCCAAGGCGCTTGCCGCGCTCGAGGCGCGCGACCACGTGCTTCCCGACGACGTCCAGGCGCTTGCCCCCTCGGTGCTCGCACACCGGCTGCTCCTTGCTCCCGACGCCGCCGACGGTGACGCCGAGGCGGTGATCGGCGAAGCACTCGATCGAGTTCCGGCGTTGTAGGGCGAGCGAATGGCTGGAGCGCTGACCGCGGCGACGCTCGGGATCGCGCTCCTGCTTGCGGGCGCGGGATTCGACTCCCCGTCGCTGTTCGTGCCCGGGGTCGGCCTGCTCGGGCTCGCGCTCGCGGCGGTCGCCTGGGTCCAGCTGGCGCGACCGTCGCGGCTCGTGCGCACGCCCGGCCCGGCGCGCGTGGTCGAGGACGAGGCCTACCCGGTGAGGATCCGTGCGGTCGGCGCCCGGGTGCCACCACCCGGCGGCGACCTCTACGACCCGGTCCTGCGCGCCCCGGTGGCGGTCGGTCCACGGTGGCGGGGGAGCTATCAGGCCGATGTCCGGCTGAGCGGCCGTGGCCGCCGCCGCCTCGCGCCGGCGCGGCTCGAGCTGCGCGACCCGCTCGGGCTGCGGGTGGTGGTGGTCGAAAGCGGCGAGGCGGGCGACCTGCTTGTGCTGCCCCGAATCGAGCCGATCGTTGCCGGTGGCCGTGGGGCGGGTGGCGCGCGCCCTAGCTCGCTGGCGGGGCTCGAGGACGGCGCCGCCGCCAGCCGGCTCGACGCACGCGCGATCGAGCTCGAGGTTGACGGCCTGCGCGCCTATCGCGAGGGCAGCCCGGCCTCGCGGATCCACTGGCCGGCGGTCGCGCGGACCGGAGAGCTGATCGAGCGCCGCCTCGTCGCCGGCGCCGACGCCGCGCCCCTGGTGGCCCTTGACGCGACCAGCCCGGTGAGCGCCGAGGCACTGGACGCCGCCGTGCGCGCGGCCGCCTCGCTCTGCTTTCACCTCGCCGGCGCGGGCGGCTGCGCAGCGCTGCTCCCGGGCGACCGCAGGCCGACCGAGATCGAGCCCGATCTGCGCACCTGGGCGCAGGTACATGCGCGACTCGCCCTGGTCGAGCCGGGGGCCCGCGCGCCGGCGATCTCGCGGACGGTCCGATCCGGCTCGATCTTCTGGGTCACCGCGGGCGCCCGGCCGGCGCTGCCGCAGGCGCTGCGCGCCGGTGGTCCCGGGCCGCGCTACCTGGTCGCCCCGGCGGCCGCGGGGCGTCCATCGCTCGGGCCGCCTGCCTTCACCGTGGCTGGCTGTGAGGGCAGGCTCAAGGGCGCGCGCCCGCGCCGGGCGCTGCGGAGGGCTGCGTGACCGGGGTCGCGCTGCGAGGCAACGAGCGCGTCGCGGCGCCGGCCGAGCCCGATTCCGCGGCGGACCGCAACGGTGGGCGGGGCGCGGCTGGCAGCGGGGTTGCCCGGCGGTCGCCGATCGCACGGCTGGTGGCGGAGCTGGCACTGTTCGCGGCGCTGGGAGGGCTCGCGATCGCACAGTGGTCGCGGCTGGTGACCGAAGCGCCGGTCGGCGGTCTCCTTCTCGCGCTCTTGATCACAACCGCCGGCGCGGCGCTGCTGGGGCTGATCGGCACGAGCCGTCTCGGTTGGCCGCTGGTCGTCCTTCTTGCGCTCGCCGTTGCGGCGATCGCGACAGCGGCTGCGATGGTCGCGGTCGGCCTTCCGGCTCGCCTGCTGCTGCCGCAGAACTGGGCCGAGCTGATCGACAACCTCAGCCTCGGCCTGGCGGGTATCGAGGACACCGAGGTGCCCTACGCGGGGAGTGACGAGTGGCTGCGCCAGACGCTGCTGCTGGGTGCTCCGCTGATGCTTGGGCTCGCAGCTGCGCTCGGCTTCTGGCCCGCCCGGCGACGGGGGCTTCTACGGACACTGGCGCTCGGGGTGCTGGTCGCGATCTACGGGATCGCGGTGACGCTCGACTCGCCGGGCTCGGAGTTGCTCTGGGGCATCCTGCTGCTCGTGCTCGCCGCCGGGTGGCTGTGGATCCCCCAACTCGAGCCTCGGCGTGCGGCGCTCGCGCTCGCGGTCGCAGCGGGTGCGGGCGTGCTCGCGCTGCCGATCGCCTCACGGCTCGAGACCGGGACCCCGTGGCTGGACTACGAGAGCTGGGACTGGTTCGCCCGCGACCGCGAGATCACCTTCGACTGGAACCACTCATACGGACCGCTCGAGTGGCCGCGCGAGGGTACGACGCTGCTCGAGGTCCGCAGCCAGCGGCCGCTCTATTGGAAGGCAAGCGTTCTCGACCGCTTCGACGGCTTCACCTGGCAACGCGCGCCCGGAGGCGACGCGCTCTCCGCGGCCGAGCGCTTCGCCAGGCGCCGGACGCCGGGCACCGAGCTCGTCGACACCCATCGCGAATGGCTGACGCAGGCCAGCTTCGAGATCGAGGCGCTGGAGAGCACCCTCGTCGTCGGAGCCGGTGCGACTCAAGTCGTGCAGGGGGTGGGCGATGTGGACGCCAGCCGCGATGGGACGCTTTCGCGGGCCGGAGACCCGCTGCTGAGCGGCGACCGGTACTCGATCCTCGCCTACGCGCCGAACCCGACCGCGAGCGAGTTGCGCGGCGCACCGTCGACCTATCCCGACGGACGATTCTTCCGCCAGGTCCTGGTCGCGTTGCCGGCGAGCGTCCCGGTGCTTGGGGACAGCGGACCGACTTCGTCGACCGCGGGGCCGGGCGCTGAGGCCGCCCAGGCGGGGCTCGAGGCCGGCTTCGCCCCCTCGCGGGCTCGGGCGATGCCGCTCTGGGGCGATCGCGACCCGGAGGTGGATGCCGCGTTCGCAGCCTCGCCCTACGCGCGGACCTACGAGCTCGCCCGCCGGCTGACCGCCGACGCCGAGACTCCATATGACGCGGTGCGCGCGATCGAGCGCCACCTGCGCACGGGCTACAACTACTCGCCCAACGTCCCCAACAGCACCTATCCGCTTGCCGCCTTCATCGAGGAGGATCTGGCGGGGTACTGCCAGCAGTTCGCCGGCTCGATGGCGCTGATGTCCCGCATGGTCGGGATTCCGAGCAGGGTCGTCTCCGGGTTCGCTCCCGGGAGCTTCGACTCCGAGCGGCAGCTCTACGAGGTCCGCGACTTCGACGCGCACTCGTGGGTGGAGGTCTACTTCCGCGGCATCGGCTGGGTCGTGTTCGACCCCACCCCGGCAGCGGCGCCCGCGGCCTCGCAGACGCTCAACGCCGAGCTCGGGCTCGGGAGCTTCTTTCGTGGCCGCGGCGCGGCGCTCGCACAGATTCAGGGTCGGGCGCGCTCGATCGAACGCCGACTCGAGGGCGGAGCCGTTCCGGCCGGTCTCGGGGAAGACGGTGGGCCGTGGGCGACGGTTGCCCTCGTTGCACTCGGGCTCACCGTCCTGATCGCGGCGACGGCCACGGTGGTCTTCGTGCGCCGGCGCCGGGCGCTCGCCGGGGGCACGCGAGTCGATGCTCAGCTCGAGGAGCTGCGGCGCGCGCTCGGACGCCTCGGGTGGAGCGTCCCGAACGAGGTCACGCTGCTGGGGATCGAGCAGCGGTTTCGGCGTCGCGGTCGTCGCGACGCCGCCGGGTACGCCGCCGGTCTGCGCGCTCACCGCTACACCCCCCGGCATCCGGCGCCGCCCGGCCCCGGCGAGCGGCGCGCGCTGCGCAGGGCGCTCGCGGCGGGCGGCGGCCTGCGCGGGTGGCTTCGCAGCCTGATCGCGATCCCGCCGGGCGGTCCCGCGGACCGCACCCGATGACCGAGGCGCCACCGCCCGCCTTCGAGGGCGTGCTCGAGACCTGCCTCTATCACGACCCATCCGAGGCCGAGACGATCGAGCGCTTCTACAGCGAGCTGCTCGGCCTGCGCCTGGTTGCGCGCTGGCCGGACGGGATCGCGTTCCGTGTCGGCGATGGCGTCCTGCTGCTCTTCGACCGCGAGCGGATCAGCGAGCGCGATACGCCGATCTCCGAGCACGCGACAACCGGTGCGGGCCATGCGTGCCTGCTCGCCGCTGCGCCGGGCGCCTACGGGGCCTGGCGCGAGCGCCTCCAGGCCAAGGGCGTCGAGGTCACGCACGAGCACGAGTGGGGCTCGGAGCGGCGCTCGATCTATTTCCATGACCCGGCGGGCAACCTGCTCGAGATCGCGGACGGGGACCTGTGGCCGCGTTGACAGCATAGGCTCGGGCGCGTGCCGGGCGCCGAGCGCATCCTCACCGAGCGCGAGCTCAACCGCGCCCTGCTAGCGCGCCAGCTGCTGCTCGAGCGAGCGAGCCTGCCGTTGCCGAAGACGCTCGAGCGGGTCGGCGGGATCCAGGCGCAGTACGCCCCGGCGATGTACGTCGGGCTGTGGTCGCGACTCGAGGGCTTCGAGCGGAAGCGGCTCACCCGAGCCCTCGAGCGCCGCACGGTGGTTCAGGGGACCTCGCTGCGGGTGACGATCCACCTGCTCTCGCCGCGCCAGTGGTGGGTCTTCGCGGTGGCGATCCGGGCCGAGCGCCGGGAGCAGTGGCTGCGCTACCACCGCGGCGAGCCGAGCGCGCGCCAGATGGCCGCAGCGGCCCGGCGTGTGCGCCCCCGGCTCGCGGATGGGCCGCTGCCCCGCGCCGAGGTCCAGGAGCTGGTCGGAATGGGAGCGGCGGGCACGAACGGGCTCAGCCTCTGGATCGAGATGGTCCGCGTGCCCCCGTCGGGGACCTGGGAGCGCCGCCGCGCCGACCTCTTCGCCGACGCCGAGCGCTGGATCGGCCCGGCGCCCGAGATCGCGGAGCGCGAGGCGCGAGCCGAGCTGGTGCGCGATTACCTGCGCGGCTTCGGGCCCGCCACCGCGGCGGAGATCGCCGACTGGGCCGGGCTCGGCATCCGCCAGATCACCGCGGCGCTCGACCGGCTCGAGCTGCGCCGCTTCCGCGCCGCCGACGGGGCCGAGCTCGTCGACCTGCCTCGATTGCCGCTGCCCGACCCCGAGACGCCGGCGCCGGTTCGGTTCCTGCCGACCTGGGACGCGACCCTGCTCGTCCACGCCCGCCGCACCCAGATCCTGCCCGAGGAGCACCGCCCGAAGGTGTTCAGCACGAAGACACCGCAGTCGGTGGCGACCTTCCTCGTCGACGGCGCCGTCGCCGGAACCTGGCGGTTTGAGAAGGGCAGGGTGACGACGAAGCCGTTCGCGCGCCTCGACGGTGCCACCCGCCGCGCGGTCGACGACGAGGCCGAGCGGCTGGCGGACTTCCACAGTTAGGTTGCGGGCTCGCGCCATACGAGACAGGTAGGTTTCGAACTCGATGGGCGAGTACCCGCACACGATCGACAACGGGGGCGGCGAGGAGCTGACCTTCGTCGGGATCGGCCACGACGAGCGGGGCGACTACCTCGAGATTCGCAACACGGTCGCCCCCGGGGCGGGCCCGCCGATGCATATCCATCACCTCCAAGAGGAGGGTCTGACCGTCGAGCGCGGCACGATGGGCTACGAGGCGCTGGGCGAGCAGGAGCGCCGAGCCGGTCCCGGCGAGAGCGCGACCTTCGCGCCGGGGGTGGCTCACAGGTTCTGGAACGCGGGAGAGGACGAGCTGGTCTGTACCGGCTTTGTCCGCCCACCCGACAACCTCGAGTACTTCCTGACAGAGATCTATGCCTCGATGCGGCGCAACGGAGGAAAGCGCCCGGGAGCTTTCGACGGCGCGTATCTGTCGCAAAGGTACCGTGACGAGTTCGGGATGCTGGCGGTCCCGCAGCCGGTGCAGCGCGTTCTCTTCCCCGTGGTCGTCGCGGTGGGCCGGCTGCTTGGCTCGGATCGCCGCTTTGCTGGCGCACCGGAGCCCCTGCGCCGGAGCGCCTCGGGCGCCGCGTAGAGGCCCGATGGATCCGGATCGTGCAGGAACGGTGCGCCACCGCGACGGAGTCATCTCCACCCGGGGCCATACACCGGTGGGGAGAGAATGACAACCCGACCGACGGGAACCATCCGGGTCACGCCGAGGCGCTCGGACGGCTCTCAATTCCCGCGGCCTGGGCTGGAAGCTGCCAACCGCAAGACCGCGGCCTAGCTAAACCGGAAAGGATCGCGCGCGCGATGTCGCAGGAGAACGTGGAGACCGTGCGGCGCTGGCTCGAAGCGATCAGCAGCGAGGACTTCGACGCCGCCCTCGCGTTGGTCCATCGCGACGTCGTCTTCGTCCCGCCAGGGGATCAGGCAGCACACAGAGGCGCTGAGAGCCTGCGACGCTGGATGGAGCCGGATGCGTTTCCGGGGCAGGTGGTCACGTTGTTGGAAACGACCGTCGTCACCGACAGAACGATTCTCGGCAAACAACACGTCACCGCCCGGGGGAGGGCCAGCGGGATCGAGTTGGACGTCATCGACTGGTCGGTCTGGTCCTTTGACGAGGACGGTCTGATAACCCGGATCGAGATCTATCTGCCCCACGAGGAAGACAAGGCCCTCGAAGCCGCCGGGCTGTCGAACTAGCTCAGAAGAAGGCGGGTAATAGTCGCCCGCCTCTGCCGGGTAGTAGTCGCCCGCCTCTGCTGTCCTACCCGCGCGCGCGGGTCAGGTGTGGCGCTTTCCTTTCAGCCCGAGCGTTTGAGCCGTGGTCTTGTCGCCGAACTCGCCGTCCTCGACCGAGATGGCGAGAGCGGTGAGCTCATCGTTGCGCGAGAGCTTTCGCCGGTCGCGCCGCGAGAGGCGCGCGGAGACCTTGTCCGTCGCGCCGGGCTCGATGCTGTAGGCCTCCGGCGGTCCCTGACTGTTCTCGGAGCGCCCGACCCGGAGCGTGCCCGTGCAGGGAACCGTCAGCTCGGCGGGGCAGCTGAGTCGCACCGGCACCTTGCCGTTGTCCGTGATCTTGGGCGTGTCGCGCGAGATGACGACGTTGGGGCCCTCGTTGACGGCGCCGATGGTGACGGTCTCGCAGCTCCCGAAGGCGGCGAGTCCGACGGCGGCGAAGTCCACAAGATCTATTGAGATCGAGTCCGCTCCGTCCCCGCAGAGTCCCGCGGCGACACTGAAGAAGTTGTCCAGCTCGGCGTCGCGGAAACGGAGCTGGTCGTTGCCGGAGCTTCCGATGAGGCTGTCCGAACCCGGCCCCCCGAGGAGGGTGTCGTTGCCAGATTCACCGCGGACAATGTCGTTGCCGCTGTCGCCGTTCATCGTGTCGCTGCCGCCGCGGCCGAACAGCTTGTCGTTGCCCGCCCCCCCGGTCATCACGTCCGCTCCTGCGGTGCCGCAGAGCGAGTCGTCGAGCTCTCCCCCGGTGTTCGTGAGCAGGCAATCGGGACCGCTGGAGCCGCCCGACCGCGCTGCAGGCGCGACGATGAGCGCGAGCGCGACGGTCGCGGCCAGCGTTGTGACCGCGACCGCGGTCCCAGCGAAGGTCGGGCTGGCGTGAAGCTTCTTCATGGGGTTACCTCCCGGTACGAGCAACCTATCCGGCAAAAGACAACGCAAATGCAACCGCTTTCCGATGGAGCTAGCCGGGCTCGAACCGGCGACCTCCTGATTGCGAACCAGGCGCTCTCCCAACTGAGCTATAGCCCCGGGGCCGGCCGTGCAAGCGGCCGCGCACCAGGCAGGATAGCCGCCCTGCGCCCCGCGGCCAATCTAAGCTCACGCCCTTGAGCTTTCGCCTGCGACTGACGCTTTTCTTCGTCCTAATCGTCGTCCTGCCGATGGTCGCGGTGGCGATCCTCGTCTCGGAGATCGCTTCGGACTCCGCCAACGGCAAGACCGACTCCCGCCTCAGCGCCGGTCTGCGCACGGCGACCAACCTGTTCGAGGAGGAGCAGGCCGAAGCCGCCCGGGCGGCCGACCAGATCGCCGACGAGATCGCCGCTGACCCGCTGTCGGCGAACGCGCTCGAGACCGGCGTCGAGGCCGACGTCCAGCGGCTTGCCGACACCTACCGCGGTCGCGATCGGCTTGCCACCGTCGAGCTCACCGGCGCCAACGGCGACACGGTCACTGCCGGCAGCCCGAAGCCGCTCGCGGCCTCCTCGGTCGATCTGCTCGACGACGGCGGGGCGAAGATCGGAACGGTGACCGTCGCCGCGACGACCTCGCCCGAGTTCCTCGAGCGGGTCGAGTCGACGACCGGCGAGGACGCTGCACTGGTCGGGCCGCGGATCTCCGCGGACGACACCACGCCGATCGAGGTCGGGGCGTTGCCCGCCGGCGGCGAAACCGCCGATCTCGAGCGTGGCGGCGATGAGCTCCGTGTCGCCGCCACCGAGGCGCTCGGCGTCGAGAGGGTGCGGATCGCCCTCTTTGCCCCGGCCGAGGCAGAGGGTTTCCTCGGCTCGCGGCCGAAGCTGGCGGTTGCTCTGCTCGGCTTTTTCGTCATCGCCCTGCTCGCGGTGCTGCTCATCCTTCGCTCGCTTCAGGGCTACGTCAGGCAGATGTTCGGCGCGGCGCGCCGGATCGGCGAGGGCGACTTCTCCGAGCAGGTTCCGGTTACGGGCCGCGACGAGATGGCCGGGCTCGCGGGCGAGTTCAACAAGATGAGCGAACGGCTCGCCGGACAGATGGGCCAGTTGCGCCGCCAGCGGGTCCAGATCGAGAGCTCGACCCGCCGGATCGGCGAGGCGTTCGCCTCCGGCCTCGATCGCCAGGCGCTGCTCTCGATCCTGGTCGAGACCGCGGTCGGCACCTGCGACGCGGACTACGGGCTCGTCGCGCTCAGCGGACACGTCGGATCGGAGGCCGAGGCCGGCAATCCGACTGAGGCAACCTACGATGCCGCGCTCGCGGCCGAGCAGCGAGCGATGCGCGAGCCCGGGCCGATCGAGGTCGAGCAAAACGGCGCCTACGCGCTCGCCAGCTCGCTCGGTCGCATCGGGACCACCGAGGCCCCGGTCGGGGCGATGACGGTCGCCCGCGAGGGCCGGCCATTCAACCGCAACGAGCGCGAGGTCTTCCTCTACCTGGTCGGCCAGGCCTCGACCTCGGTCGAGAACGTCGCCTTGCACGAGCTGGTCTCGGTGCAGGCCGTCACCGACGACCTCACCCAGCTCGCGAACAAGCGGGCGTTCCGCGAAACGATGGACAAGGAGGCGGCGCGGGCGGCCCGCTTCGGACATGACCTCTCGCTGATGATCCTCGACATCGACGACTTCAAGCAGGTCAACGACACCTACGGTCACCTCCAGGGTGACGCGGTCCTGAAGGCGATCGGCCGGATTCTCGCCGAGGAGTCGCGGGGGATCGACGAACCGGCGCGCTACGGCGGCGAGGAGTTCGCGGTCGCGCTTCCGGAGACCGGCAGCGCCGGCGCGCTCGAGCTTGCCGAGCGCGTGCGAACGCGGATCGCGGCTGAGCCGGTCCCGCTGGTCGAGGGCGGTGGCCGCATCCATGGCACGGCCAGCCTCGGAGTGGCGACGATGCCGGGCGCTGCCGCCGACGTGCGGGAGCTGATCGCGGCTGCGGACGCCGCTCTGTATGAGGCGAAGCGCACGGGCAAGGACAGGGTCTGTGTGGCGACCGTCGATCGTGGCACGCCGAGCGCGGTCAGCCATGGCCCGGAGGCCGAGACGGCGAAGGGACCGGCGCCGGCACGGCGAAAGTAGGCCCGAGACCGCGCCTGGGCCGGCACCGTGCTGAGGCCGATTGCCGCTCGATGCGGAGTAGTCTTGGCAACACCGCAGAGCCATGGGAATTCTTGACGACGCGATTCGCCAGCACCTCGACCTGAAGCGCCGCCAGGGCGCCGATCAGGATGAGCTCGCACGGCTCGAGGACGAGGCCTTCGGCCCGCCGAGCCGGCCCGGGGAACCGGACTTCCCGGAGCGCTCAGCCGAGGGTGAGACCGGCGAGCAGACAGCCGCCGCAGCGACCGCAACCGAAGTGCCCCCGACCGGTGACTCGCCGGTCGTGGCCGAAGCTCCCGAGGTCGTGTCCGAGGCTCCCGAGGCGCCGGCGGCCGCCGAGCCGGGCGAGCCGCGCCAAGCGCCGCCGGTTGCCGACACCGGCGAGCAGCAGGCGACCTCGCTGCCCTCTGAGGCCCCAGCCGGGGATGCGGCGGTCGAGGAAGGGAGCTTCTACGACCACACCGACGACGAGCTCGCGCTCGACCTCGAGCTCGAGGACGATGCCGCGGATGACATCCACGATCCCGACACCGGCGAGCAGCCCGTCGACGAGGCCTCCGCAACGGATGAGCGCGAGGCGGTCGAGCCGCCGTCCGAGGAGCATCCGGTCGAGCCACCGTCGGAGGAGCACGAAACCTCGGTCCCCGACGGGCCGGCGCCGCCGATCGAGTCCCTGGACACGGTCGAGCACCCCTTCGAAGAGGCGATCGAGGACACCGGTGAAGCCGAGGTCGTCGAGGGTGAAATCGCCGACCCTGTGGACGACGGGGGCGACGACGAGGACGTGCTCGAGGAGACGCCCGAGTTCCTGCGCGACGCTCCGGAGGACGACGAGCTGTGGTTCGAGCAGGGCGAACCCAAGGACTTCGATTTCTGATCGGTTCTCGGCGCCTCAGCTGACGTAGCCGCGGGTGCGCGCGGCCTCGACTACGCGTTCGATCCCGACCAGATAGGCGGCCTCGCGCAGGTCGAGACCCTCCTCCTTGGCCCGCAGCGAGACCTCGCGGTAGGCGCGGCGCATGATCGTCCCGAGCTTGTCGTTGACCTCGCGCTCCTCCCAGCGGAAGTGCTGGAGGTTCTGCACCCACTCGAAGTAGGAGACGACGACGCCGCCCGCGTTCGCCATCACGTCGGGGATCACGTAGACGTCCTTGTCCCTGAGGATCTGGTCCGCCACCGGGGTCGTCGGGCTGTTCGCGCCCTCGACCAGCACCTTGCAATCCATCCGCTCTGCGTTGTGCTCGTGGATCATCCCCCCGAGCGCCGCCGGAATGAAGACGTCGCACGGGACCGCGACCAGGTCCTCTGCATCGATCGCGTCCGTTCCCTCGAACTCGGTGATCACCCCACCCGCCGAGATGTGCTCGTAAAGCGCGTTGGCGTCGATTCCGGCGTCGCTGCGGATCGCGCCGTTGGCGTCCGAGACGGCGACCATCTTCGCGCCGAGCTGCTGCATGATCCGGGCCGCCCATGAGCCGACGTTGCCGTAGCCCTGGACGACGAAGGTGGTGTCGGCGGGGCTGAGGCCGAGATGGGGCGCCGCCTCGCGGAACATGTAGACGCAGCCGCGACCGGTGGCGGCCTCGCGGCCCCATGAGCCTTCGAGCGCGATCGGCTTGCCGGTGACGATCGCCGGCGTGTGCCCGTGCAGCTTTCCGTACTCGTCCATGAACCAGGCCATCGTCTGGGCGTTGGTGTTGACGTCGGGCGCCGGGATGTCACGTGTCGGCCCGAGCACCTTCTCGATCTTGTCCATGAACGAGCGCGAGATCCTCTGCAGCTCGCTCTGCTCGAGCTTGGCGGCGGGGCAGTTGACGCCGCCCTTGGCGCCGCCGAAGGGGACGCCGGCGACCGCCGTCTTCCAGGTCATCAGCGAGGCGAGCGCGCGAACCTCGTCGACGTCGACGTCGGGGTGATAGCGGATCCCGCCCTTGTACGGGCCACGGGCACCGTTGTGCTGGATCCGGTAGCCGGAGAAGACGTGCGTCTTGCCGTCGGAGAGCTTGACCGGGATCTGGACGGTGACCTCCCGGTAGGGCGTCCAGAAGACGACCCTGAGGTCGTCGGCCAGCTTCAGGTGGTCGGCCGCGGCGTCGAAATAGTGGCGGACGATGTCGAGGTTCGAGACCTCGGCACGTCCCTTGCCGTTCTGCGCCTGCTTCGCCCGCTCGACCGTCTCCGGTGACTTGTCGGGATCTTCTCGCTCCCCGACCGCGGCCGTCGTCTCGCTCTCAGCCATCCGTTCCTCCAAGTCAGACTGCGAGCGCCGATCCTCCCACAAGTTGACCGCGCAGGGACCTCGGGTGACCGCCCGCCCGACCTACAATTGACCGGCTGGGGCCATAGCTCAGTTGGGAGAGCGTCCGGTTTGCATCCGGGAGGTCGCGGGTTCGAATCCCGCTGGCTCCACTATCCCGCCGCCGAGACTGCACTTGAGGCCGCTATAGGGTGTCGAACGTCGATCTCGACCGCGGTGGCCCGGCACAATGGTGCCGAGCGGCCTAGAATTACGGCATCGGCGGGCTCATTCGGATTCCGTGAACAAGCGCGTGACAGCGGATCAAGAACAAGAGCACCAGCTCGTCGGCGGCGAGTTGCTGGCGGCGATCTCGACCACGATCGTCTCGATCCTGCGTGAGCACTACGGACGCGGGCCGATGAAGGCGAAGACCTACGTGATGGACGATCTCGTGGTCTGCGTGCTGCGTAACGGCTTCATCGCGATCGAGGAGACGATGATGCAGCAGGGGCGCCAAAAGGAAGTCGTCGAGATGCGCCACGAGTTCCAGCGGATGATGGGGGAGCGCTACAAACAGGAGATCGAGAAGCTGACCGGCCGCAAGGTGGTGGCCTTTCTCAGCCAGGCCCACGTCCAACCCGACATCACCCTCGAGGTCTTCTTCATGGACGAGCCGCTGCCGGGGTTCGGCGCGCTCGAGCTCGAGCCGGAGGTCGAAGCAGAACCCCGCTGAAAGGCCGGATTTTGGGTGGAATCCCGGCTTGTCTCAAGCGCCGGTCGGGGGGATAATCCAGCGGTAAGGCATCAACCCCGACCCACGCGGAGGAAGCATGGATTTCCTCACAACTCAGGTCGAGCGGATGCTTTCGGATCGTCGTCCCTTCGTCGAGATCGAGGATCGCATCGAAGGAATGTCGGTTCCGGATGACAAGAAGGCGGCCCTGTGGCTACTCGCGTGGAGCGGGCAGGCCGAACGGGTTCGACGCCGGACCGTCACTGAAGTTCTGACCTCCACAGAATCAACCTAGCCCCATCCGAGCTGGATCGTGAGCAGCGCGGCGACCGCCGCGAGGCAGAGCGTGTGGTCGCGGCAGATCGAGCGCGCGAGCTCGCTCTGCACCGCGACGGCGTCCGCTCGCGCGCCGAGGCGGACGGCGCTGGGCACGGTGTGGACTAGCGCGGTCAGGATCGCCGCTGCGGCGAGCACGAGCGACGACCAGCCGACCCAGGCCGGGTCGTCGCCGGCGGCGACTTGGGCCACGATCGCCACCAGCGTGGCGGCCATCACCGCGGCAATCAGCAGGTTCATCGGCCGCGCGGCCGTGGTCACCCGTCCGTAGTAGGCGGAGATCGATGCCAGCACCTCCTCGGGTAGCGCACCGCGGCGATTGCGGTGGTCGCGGCGGCGCAGGACCTGGACGTCGAACATCAGGTCGAACCACAGCACCGCGAGCAGGAAGCCCGCGCCCGCGGTCACGAACGCGGTCATGCCGTGCGCCGCGTCGGTGACGCCTTTGGTACCCCAGGGCGTACCAAACCCGTCAACCGTCGCCCGCGGCGCTCAGGCGGTCGCGAAGCGCTCGGCCGCCCGGGCGCGCCGCTTGGCCGCCTCGACCTCGCGGTCCTTCGGCGGCGCCGAGGTGACCAGCGCGTCGAGCAGATCCCGGGTCGCTGCCGTGACCTCGTCGACCGCGCGCTCGAATGCCGCTGCGTTCGCCTGCGACGGCTTGCTCGAGCCGCTGATCTTGCGCACGTACTGGAGCGCCGCCTCGTGGACCTCCTCGTCGGTCGCCGGTGGCTCGAAGTTATGAAGGGTGCGGATGTTTCGACACATGGGGCGCATCGTAGGACACGGCCGCTTCGCCCATCGCGCGCGAGAACTATCGTGGCCGGGTGGCCGAGTTCATCAAGACCGAAGCCGTCGGTGAGGTCCTCGTTGTGCGGCTCGAGCGCCCACCCGCAAACGCGATGTCGCCCGCGCTGCTCGACGAGGGCGTCGAAGTCGTTGCTCAGTTGAGCGCCGACCCGCCGGCGGCGGTCGTGATCACCGGCTCGGGAGCTTTCTTCAGCGGCGGCGTCGACCTGAAGCTCGTGCCCACCCTGCCGGCTGACGAGCAGCGTCAGATGGTGCCGCGGATCAACCGGATCTTCTGCGCCTGGTACGGGTTCCCGCGGCCTGTGGTCGCGGCGGTGAACGGCCACGCGGTCGCCGGCGGCCTGATCCTCGCCCTCTGCGCCGACCATCGCGTCGCCTCCACCGAGGCGACATACGGGCTCACCGAGTTGCGCGTCGGCGCTCCCTACCCGGCGGCCGCTCTCGGCGTTGTTCGCGCCGAGCTGGCGCCCGCGGTCGCGAGGCGGCTCGTGCTCGCTGCCAATCTGATCGACGCCGAGACCGCCCGCGACTGGGACGTCGTCGACGAGCTCGCCGAACCCGCTGCCGTGCTCGAGCGCGCGCTCGAGGTCGCCCGGGAGCTCGGCTCGCTTCCCGCCCGCACCTACGAGCTGGTCAAGGACCAGCTTCGCGGCGATGCGCTGCGGCGCATGCGGGCGGGCGCCGACGCCGACCCGCTGGCGGCCGGCTGGCTCTCCGAGGAGACGGCCTCGGCGGCGCGAGCCGTGCTCGAGCGCGACTGAGTCAGGCCCGCATCTCGTAGGCGCCCGCGAGCTCGCGGACCTTGCCCCAGACGCGGCCGAAGCGATCCTCGTCGACAACCGGCTTGCGCACGTTCTCGAGCGCCCATGCCTGCTGCGCCTCGGTAGAGGAGGCTCGCCCGTGCAGCGCTACGGCGTAGCCCGAGAAGTCGCGCACGAGGACGTCGAAGATCTGATCGACGGTCTCGGAGGCGAGGCCGCTGAGCTCGGCCTGCTCGCAGATCAGCTGCCCGTAGACGACCAGCGTGAACAGCTCTCCGAGCACGAGCATGAAGTCGAGGTCCTTGATCTGGTCCTCCGACGGCGGCGCGGTGGTCAGCAGCGTCCCCAGCCCCTCCGCCTGCTCGACGAACCGCGCCACGTTGGGCACCGACGCAAAGGCGCCGTAGGCAGTCCGCCATTCGTGGAAGCGGATCTTGCCGAGCCCACGGGCCGGGCCCTGGCGGAAGAGGAACTCGTCGTCGGCGGGATCGTCGCGCTCGGGCACCGGGTCGAACTCGGCCGGGGCAAAGAGGAAGTTGGCCATGAACTTGAGCACCAGCGCCATGTTCACGTGCACGGTGCCCTCGAGCTTCGGCAGCGCGCGGATGTCACGCGCGGCCATCTCGAAGTACATGTCCTTCTCGAAGCCCTTGGCGGCGATCACGTCCCAGAGCAGGTCGATCACCCGCTCGCCCTCGGTGGTCACCTTCATCTTCGCGATCGGGTTGTAGAGCAGGTAGCGGCGATCTTCGGGCCCGGCGCTGCGCATGTAGTCGATCGCGCGGTCGCCGAACAGCTTCATCGCCACCAGCCGCGCGTAGGCGTCGGTGAACGCCTGGCGAACGTGCGGGAAGTCGGTCACCCGCATCCCGTAGAGGACCCGCGCGTCGGCGTGCGTGATCGCCTCATAGAGCGCGTGCTCGCAGATCCCGATCGAGGCGAAGCCGAGATTGAACTTGCCCACGTTGACGGTGTTCAGCGCCGCGTCGAAGGCCGCCGCTCCGGTGTGGAGAACGTCTTCCTCGCGAACCGGGTAGTCGTCGAGCTCGAACTCGCTCACGTATGACTGCGAGTTGACGACGTTCTTGATCAGCCGGTAGCTCGGGTGTCCGCTATCGGCGGCGAAGAAGACGTAGCCGTCCGGCCCCTCGACGTCGGCGCGGCGGCCGAAGACGGAAACCATCCCGGCCAGGTTCCCGTTGCCGATGTAGTACTTGCCGCCGCTGGCGCGAAAGCGGCCGCCGCCCGGCTCCGGCGTCAGCACCATGTCGGTCGAGTAGATGTCGGCCCCGTGCTCCTTCTCGGAGAGCCCGAAGGCGAAGATCGCGCCGTCGTCGAGCAGCTCCGCCGCCCGCGCGCGCGCCGCCGCGTTCTCGCTCTGCCAGATCGGTCCCAGCCCCAGGATCGAGACCTGCCAGGTGTACCAGTAGACGAGCCCGTAGAAGGCCGTGATCTCGTTGAAGGCGCAGATCCGGGCCGTGTCCCAGCGCTTCTCGGGATCGTCGCCCGCGTCCGCGGCGGGCGTCAGCAGGGTCGCGAAGACGCGCTCGCGCTTGACGAACTCGAGGAAGTCCGCGTACCAGGCGTGGTCGCGGTCGTGCTCCTTGAGCACCCGCTTGCCGCGCGACTCGAAGAACTCGATCGTCGCCAGCATCAGCCGGCGCGACTCCGGGTCGAGGCCGGCGCCGTCGTAGGTACGGGGGTTGAAGAGGACCTCGCCGCCGGGCGCGTCACCCCTCGCCGCCGGGCCCGCGGATCGCTGCTCGACGCTGGTCACGAACTGGACTCTAAGCGCTCGGTGGCTCGACCCCCGCGGCGCGCGCCCGGGCGAGCAGGCCCTCGGCGCGCACCCGGCTCGCCTCGTCGATCATCTCGCCGCCGAGCGCGATCGCCCCGCGCTCTTTCGAGTGGTCGAGTGCCGCAAGGATCGCGCGCGCCTGCTCGAGCTCTGCGGGCGCCGGGGAGAAGACCTGCTCGAGCTCAGCGACCTGGCTCGGGTGGATCGCCCACTTGCCGTCGAAGCCGAGCTCGCGCGCCCGCGTCGCCGAGAGCCGCAGCGCCGCCGGGTCATCGAAGCGCAGCCAGGGACCGTCGATCGCCTGAATGTCCGCCGCGCGCGCCGCGACGAGGACCGTCCAGCGCGCGTACCCCCAGCGCCGTTCGGCTGCCTCCGGCTCCAGGTCCGGCAGACCGAGCGAGGCGGCGAGGTCGGCGGGGCCGACGATCAGCGCCTCGAGGCGGGCCGAGCCGGCGGCGATCCGCGCGGCCTCGACCAAGCCCGCCGGAGTTTCGATCAGCGCCTCGATCCCGACCCGGTCCGCAAGCCCGGCGGCGCGCTCGGCAGCGCCGAGCATCCGCTCGACCTGCGCCAGGTCCGCTGCGCTCTCGACCTTCGGCACGATCACGGTGTCGAGCCGCGCGCCGCCGGTCTCGACCATGACCGCGACGTCGTCCGCGCACCACTCGGTGCTCACGCCGTTGATCCTCGCACTCACCGTTCGGCCGGCCCAGCGCTGGGCGGAGAGCGCCTCGGCGAGCGCCGCGCGCGCCTCGGCCTTGAGCTCCCGGGGGACCGAGTCCTCGAGATCGAGGATGACCTCGTCAACGGCGAATCCGGGCCCCTTGGCGAGGGTCCTGGCGGTGGCGGGCACCGAGAGACAGGCGCGGCGGGCGCGGATCACGCCGCGAGGATACGCCGCCCTGGTTTACCCTCGCTCGTCTCCATGACACATGCGACGGGGTCATCGGCGGCGGAACGAGTCGTTGTCGGCGGGCCGTACTTCGACGACCTCGAGCCGGGTCAGGTCTTCGAGGCGCCCGCGATGACACTGACCGAAGGTCACGCCGCCCTGCACCAGTCGCTCGTCGGCGACCGCCTCCGCCTCTGCCTCGACGCCGACCTGAGCGCCTCGGTGACCGGCCACGAGCGGCCCCTCGCACATCCCAACCTCGTCTGCGACGTCGCGATCGGGCAGTCGACCGGGCCCAGCCAGCGGGTGCTCGGCAACCTCTTCTACCGCGGACTCGTGCTCCAGCGACCGGTGTTCGTCGGCGACACGCTGCGCACCCGAACCGCGATCGTCGCGATGAAGCAGAACCGCCCCCGGCCCGACGGCGCCGCGACCGGGCTCGTCGCGCTGCGAGTGCAGACCTCCAACCAAGACGGGGAGCCGGTGCTCGACTTCTGGCGCTGTCCGATGATTCCATTACGCGACCCGAGCGCCGAGACTGGGCACGCCGACGGCTTCGCCGAGATCCCCGCCGAGCTCGACATGGAGCGCGTCCGCGAGGCGGTGCCCGCCGGGTGGCGATACGGGTTGCTGCGCGAGGCGGTCGCGGGAGATCCGGGAGCCGAGATATTCCCTGGAGGGGTCTACGAGATCGACGGGCGCGACACCGTCACCAGCGCGCCCGAGCTCGCGCGACTGACGCTCAATATCGCCAAGGCGCACACCGATGCGGGCTCTGCGCCGGCGGGACGGCGGCTCGTCTACGGCGGGTTCACGATCTCGATCGCGGCGGCGCAGCTCACCCGGGCGTTGCCCGGCATGGCGACGGTGATCGCCTGGCACGGCTGCGACCACTTGGGCCCGGTGTTCGAGGACGATGTGCTCGCCACCGAGCTCACGGTCGAGGCGCTGCGAGAGCTCGACGACGCCGACGCTTCGCTTGCCGAGCTGCGGGCGGTGGTGCACGCCGATCGTGAAGGGGCCGAAGGGCCGGAAGCGGTGCTCGACTGGAGACTGGTCGCTCTGGTCGTCTGAGCGGAGGGAGATCGAGATGGAAGGCATCCTCGGCGGAATGCGCGTGGTGGAGGGGTCGGCGTACGTCGCCGCGCCACTGGGCGGCATGACCCTGGCGCAACTGGGCGCCGACGTGATCCGCTTCGACCCGATCGGGGGCGGCCTCGATCGCACTCGCTGGCCGGTCACCGAGGACGGCCAGAGCATGTTCTGGGCCGGCCTCAACAAGGGCAAGCGCTCGATTTGCGTCGATCTGCGCTCGGGCGAGGGACGCGAGCTGCTGACCGCGCTCGTCGGCCTGCCCGGCCCCGACTCGGGGATGCTGCTGACCAACTTCCCGGTCCGCGGCTGGCTCGATTACGAGGCGCTGCGAGAGGTGCGTGAGGACCTGATCATGGTCAGCATCGTCGGCAACCACGACGGCTCATCGGCGGTCGACTACACGGTCAATCCCGCGACCGGGTTCCCGTGGGCGACCGGGCCGCGCGGCCTCGCCGTCCCGTTCAACCATCTGCTTCCTGCCTGGGACGCGATCACCGGCTCACTCGCCGCTGCGGGCATGCTTGCCGCTGAGCGCTATCGGAGCCGCGAGGGCGAGGGCCAGCTGGTCAGGATCGCGCTCTCGGACGTCGCCATGGCGATGGTCGGCAACCTCGGCAAGATCGCCGAGGCCCAGGTCTGCAAGCGCGAGCGGCCCAAGGACGGCAATTACCTCTACGGGGCGTTCGGACGCGACTTCCTGACCAGCGAGGGGCGCCGGATCATGATCGTCGCGCTCACCGGCCGCCAGTGGCAGAGCCTGGTCGAGGCGACCGGCCTGCACGAGGCCTTCGAGACGCTCGAGAAGATGATGAACGTCGACCTGCGCAAGGAGGGCGACCGGTTCGTCGCCCGGGAGGTGATCGGCGCGGTGCTGAAGCCGTGGACGATCAGCCGCACGCTGGCCGAGATCGGCCAGATTTTCGACGAGCACGGCGTCTGCTGGGGCACCTACCAGACGTTCAGGGAGCTGGTCGAGACCGACCCGCGCTGCTCGACCGAGAACCCGATGTTCGACCTGGTCGAACAGCCGGGCATAGGCACCTACCTGATGCCCGGTTCGCCGCTCGACTTCGGTGCGGTCGAGCGCCTGCCCGCGTCTCGAGCCCCGTCGCTCGGTGAGCACACCGACGAGGTCCTGGGTGATCTACTCGGCCTCAGCGAGGCCGAGATCGGCCGCCTGCACGACGGCGGAGTCGTCGCCGGGCCCGTCGCCGTGGCGGCAGCTTGACCTGGATTCGCGACTTCTCGGAGGGCTCGCGTGAGATGCGCGAGCTGCTCGGCGGCAAGGGCGCGAACCTGGCCGAGATGACCCGGGTGCTCGGCGCCGGCCGGGTGCCGGCCGGGTTCACGGTCACGACCGAGGCCTCCGTCGCCTACATGAACGGCGACGGCGAGCTCCCCGAAGGCCTCGAGGACGAGGTTTCCGCTGCGCTCGAGCGGCTCGAGCGGCTTGCCGGCAAGCGTCTCGGCGACCCTGAAGACCCGCTCCTGGTCTCGGTTCGCTCCGGGGCCCGCGAATCGATGCCGGGGATGCTCGACACGGTGCTCAACCTCGGCCTCAACGATTCCTCGGTCGAGGGGCTCGTAGAGCGGACGGGCGATCCGCGGTTCGCCTGGGACTCCTACCGCCGGCTGCTGCAGATGTTTGCCGACGTGGTCTCCGGCCTCGGGGGCGAGCAGTTCGAAAGCGCGCTGGCAGACGCTCGCGACGCCAGCGGGGCCGACGACGACGCCGGTCTCGCCGCGGACGACCTGCGCCGGCTCTGCGACCGCTTCAAGGCGACGATCGCCGCGGCGGACCCGGAGGGCTTTCCCCAGGACCCGCGCAGCCAGCTGCGCCGCGCGATCGTCGCTGTGTTCGAGTCGTGGAACGGCGAGCGCGCCGTCGCCTACCGGCGGATTGCCGGGATCCCCGACGACTGGGGCACGGCGGTCAACGTGCAGCAGATGGTGTTCGGCAACAAGGGCCCGACCTCGGGCTCGGGGGTAGCCTTCTCGCGCGACGAAATCACCGGCGCGCCCGAGCCCTCGGGCGACTTTCTCGCCAACGCCCAGGGCGAGGATGTGGTCGCGGGAACCCGCAACCCGGAGGAGCTCGAGGGCCTCGCGCAGAGGATGCCGGAGGCCCACGCCGAGCTGCTCGAGGTGCTGACGACACTCGAACGCCATTTCGGCGACATGCAGGACGTCGAGTTCACGGTCGAGGAGGGACGCCTCTACATGCTCCAGGCACGAAGCGCAAAGCGTCCTGCGCAGGCCGCCGTCCGGTTCGCCTGCGACGCCGTCGACGAGGGCCTGCTCGACCGCAGCGAGGCGCTGCGGACGCTCGACGCCGCGGCGCTCGAGGCGCTGCTGCACCCGAGCTTCGATCCCAGCGAGAGCGTCGAGGAGCTCGCCCGGGGCATTGCTGCCTCACCGGGCGCCGCCAAGGGGGCGATCGTGTTCAACGCCGCCGACGCGGTTCGCCGGGGAGCGGCGGGCGAGGACGTGATCCTGGTCCGGCGCTTCACCCAGGCCGAGGACGTAGCCGGGTTTCACGCCGCGCGGGGGATCCTCACCTCAGAGGGCGGCAAGTCCTCGCACGCGGCGCTGGTCGCGCGCGGGATGGGCAGGCCGTGCGTCTGCGGCGCCGCGACGCTCGAAGTCGATTCCGAGCACGAGGTCGTCCGCGTCGATGGTCGCGAGCTGCACGCCGGCGAGCGGATCGCGATCGACGGCTCGAGCGGCGTGGTCACGCTCACCGACGTGAACCTGATCCGGCCCGAGATCACCGACGAGTTCGCACGCGTGCTCGGCTGGGCCGACGAGGTGCGGCGGCTGGGCGTGAGGACAAACGCCGAAAGCGGCGACGATGCGGCGCGGGCGCGCATGTTCGGCGCCGAGGGCATCGGCCTGTGCCGCACCGAGCACATGTTCTTCGGCTCCGATCGCGACAGCCTCGTGCGCGAGATGTTCCTCGCCGCCGAGCTCTGGCGACGCGACGCCGAGGGAGCCGAGGAGGAGTTCACGCGGGCGCTCGACCGCCTCGCCGAGCTTCAGCGCGCCGACTTCGCGGCCATCTTTCGGGCCATGGCCGGGCTCCCGGTGACGATCCGGCTCTTCGACCCGCCCCTGCACGAGTTCCTGCCGCTCGACTACTTCGAGGCCGAGCTCGAGCGTCACCGCGACACCGACCTGGCGCAGCTGGCCCAGCTTCGAGTCGGGGTCGCGCGCGAGCTCCAGGAGGTGAACCCGATGCTCGGCCTGCGCGGCGTCCGGCTCGCCGTCCTCTTCCCCGCCCTGTTCGCGATGCAGGTGCGGGCGGTGATCGCCGCCGGGATCGAGGTCGCCGCCGAGGGCGAGCCGCCGATGATCGAGATCATGCTGCCGCTGGTCGCCTATGAGACCGAGTTCGACCAGATCCGGGCGCAGGTCGCCGCTGCTGCCGAGGAGGCGATGCTCGAGGCCGGGGACCGGATCGCGTACTCGGTCGGGACGATGATCGAGCTGCCGCGGGCATGCCTGATCGCCGGCGAGCTGGCGCCCCGCGCAGATTTCTTCAGCTTCGGCACCAACGATCTCACCCAGACAACGGCCGGTTTCTCGCGAGACGACGCAGAGAAGTCCGTCCTGCCCGAGTACCAGTTGCGCAGGCTGATCGACCGCAGCCCGTTCGAGACCATCGACGTCCCGGGGGTCGGTGAGCTGATCGAGATCGCGGTCGAGCGGGGCCGTGCGGCCAACCCCGAGCTGCACCTGGGGATCTGCGGCGAGCACGGCGGCGACCCCGACAGCATCCGCTTCTTCGAGAGGATCGGGCTCGACTACGTCAGCTGCTCGCCGTTCCGGGTGCCGATCGCCCGCATCGCCGCCGCCCAGGCCGTGCTCGGCGAGTAGCGGGCTAACCCCGCAGGCTAAGGGCCGGGAGCCGTGCGGCAGCGCTCCATCTCGGCGCGGAGCTGCTCGACCGCATCGTCGCGCGCCCCCGCGTCGGCCCCGTCCAGGGGCTCGCCGGTGCGCAGCTCGAGCAGGTTGCGACGCTCCTCGGGGTCGCGCTCGAGGTCGTACATCTCGTGCTCGGTCGGTGCCTCTCGGGCGGGGTCGAAGTAGATCGAGTACTTGTGCCGGGCGCTGCGCACCGATCGGACCCGGTTCGGCTGTCCGGGCGCCTCCTGCGATGCGGTCCCGGCCTGATGGTCGTCATAGGTGAAGTGGATCGCCTCTTGGACGGAGCCGGCGGGGAACGGGTGGTCGGTGACCGCGCCGAGGTCGACCGACGCCCTGTCGAGCACGTCTCGCTCGGGCGCGGCGTGGTGAGCGAGCACCGGCGTCAGGTCGCGGCCTCGCAGGCCGGCGTCGTCGCTGCGAGCGCCGCTGAGCGTCGCGACCGTGGGCAGCAGGTCGACGAGCGAGGCGAGGGCGTCCGTGGCGACCGGCGCCGGGAACAGGACCGGGTTCGAGATCACGATCGGGACGTTGATCGTCTCCTCGTAGGCGTTGAAGGCCTTCTGGCGCAGGCCGCCGTGCGAGAGCCCCATCTCACCGTGGTCAGAGCAGCGCACGATCACCGTGCGCGATCGCAGCGAGCCCGGGTCGCCCGGGTCGCCGAGCGCCTCAAGGATGCGGCCAACCTTGCCGTCGATCACCCGCTGCAGGTAGGCATAGAAGTTGACGTAGTCGAGCTGCGCACGGCGAGTCCGCAGCGCTCCGAGGTAGGCCGTCATCCCGATTCGCATCAGCGAGTGGACCGTGGGCTTGCCGCGCAGGTCCTCGTCGACCGTCGGCGGCAGACCGACGCCGAGATCGCGGAAGTCGTCGACCGAGTAGCCGCCCGCCTCGTAGGAGGCCGGGTAGCCGAGCACGTCGTGGGGATTGACCAGCGAGACGACGAGGCAGAACGGCTCGGGGAGCTGCTCGCGGCCGAGCCAGCGCTCTACCTGGCGCGTGTAGACCTCGTCCCAGCCCCCGCCGTGACCGGCGTTTCCACCCCCGAAGTGCTCGGCCTTGGTGTTCTCGCCCGCGTCGGGCGGCTCCCAATCGGCAAAGCCGTACTCGCTCGCGAGCAGCTCGGCGTCGGCGGCCGTCCAGCCGCCGAGCAGGCCCGGGTCGCCATCGTGTGGACCGCCCGGATGGGTGAGGTGCCACTTGCCCTTGTAGGCGACCTCGTAGCCGGCGGCTCGCAAGAGGCTGGGAAGGCTGGGGACCTCGGGCGAGAGCACCGGCTCGGAGCCCGCCTGCGGTCCGAGCCGCAGGGCGCCGCTAATGAACTGGCCGACCACCCGCCGGCGCGGGACGGCACCACCGCGAAGCACATCCGCCATCGTCAGCACGGTCGCGGGCGCGTGGCGCGGGTCGGGCCGCAGGTCGGCAGCGGTCAGGGTGAGGCTGACGCCGTGCTCCGCCGGGTAGCGCCCGGTGAACAGCGTTGCGCGACTGGGTGAGCACATGGCGGTGTTGCAGAAGCCGTTCGCGAAGCTGACCCCGGTGCGAGCCAGCTCGGCGTCGTTCGGGGTCAGCGCGCGGACCCAGCCGGATTCGCTTGGCCAGTGGCGCGGGCGTCGTTGCTGGTCGGTGATCAGCAGCAGGATGTTCGGCTTCGCGCCCACGACGGGCGGATCGTCGCACGGGGGCGGGCCGGTTAGGATCGCGGCGGATGGACCCGAAGCGGATGCGCATCTGCGAGCCCGGCGACGAGCTCCGCGAGCCAAGCGGTCTGCGGGTCGTCTTCATCATGACCCCGTCGGCAAGCCGGGGACGGCGGCTGGAGATGGATTGGTTCGTCCCCCGCGGCGGACGCCTGGTCGTCGCCGACCACTATCACCCCGACGGGCCCGAGGTCTGGCGGGTGCTCGCCGGCACCGCCGGTTACCGGATCGACGGCGTCGAGCACGTTGCGACGGTGCCGCACGAATACACCGTCGCGGCGGCGACACCGCACGGCCATCCCTGGAATGCGGGTGAGGGCGAGCTCAACGTGCGCCAGATCATCGATACGGGGGACCGCGACATCCCCGGGCTGACCGACGGCGTCCAGGGCTTCTTCGAGACCCTGTTCGCATTCGCACAGCGGGGTGAGCTCGAGCCCGACGGCGCGATAAAGGGGCGGCTGCAGAACGTGCTCACGATCCACGACATGCTGATCCCCGGCACCTTCCGCACCGGCCCGCCGCCGGCCGTGCAGCGGGCCGCGCTCGGCGGCCTCGCCGCGGTTGCGCGGCGGAGGGGAAGGCGGGCCTACGCCCGCCCCACGATCACCGGCCCTATCGGCCCGGCTCGAAGCTGAGCAGGGTCTCGCGCCCGGTTCCGCCCGAGATGTCGAGCGCGAGCACCGGGCCGACCCCCTCGGCGTAGAACTTGTGCTCGTTGACCTTCGGCTCGAGCGGGTTCAGGTCCTTGGTCATCAATGTGTGCTGGTAGCGACCGGCCGGAACCTCGACCTGCTCGTCGAGGCTCAGGATCTCGCCCGCGTCCTCGGCCTCTCCCTCGTAGTACTCCTGGCGGTAGGCCATCCCGACCTGGGGATCGGCGGGCAGCAGGATCCCGGGCTCAGCGCCGTCGACGCCGGCCTCGAACGAGCCCGAGCGGGTGACGATCTTCCCGTTCTCGTACTCACCCGTCTTCTCGCCCAGGTACCAGATGTTGCCGTCGCCGTCCTGGGCGTACCAGTCGTCGGTGACCTCGACCGGGTCGCCGTTCTCGGTGACGACGTCGCGAACCACGCGCGCCTCGACCCCGTTGGCGATCTGCTTCGTGCGGTCGGTCACGGTAACCACCACTCGCTGCACCGTTCCCTCGGCATCGGTCTCCTCATAGACCCAGCGGCTGCCCGGCGCCATCGGCCAGTAGGGGTTGTCGATCTCGGTCGTAAAATCAGCCGGGTCGAGCTCGACGTGCTCGCTGCCCTGGGGGAGGCTGGAGCCGACGTCCGACGCAGTCGTGGTTGTCGAGTCCTCGCTGCCACAGGCGGCGACGGCGAGCGCCGCCAGCATCGCCGAGGCACCACCCGCGAGCGCCGCGTTCCGCGTTCCGGTGGTCATCTCGAGCTCCTTCACTGGGGGTCGGACTGCTAGCACGAGGTTTAGGCACGGCAGATGAGTAGGAGATGAGAACCGGCCCAGCGCGCTGCGGGGTGCCGTTCCGTGCGGGTGGCGTTCCGCTCGGGCCCTCGCCGGGCGCGAGGCGGGGTTCGTTGGCAGTGAGGCAGGGTGCGGGTGCGAGCGCAGGTCACAAACCCCGACCTCAACCGTGCCTCGGCGTCGAGGCCGAGGTTGTTGTCGTCATAGAGCACCAACCCGCCATCGGAGCTCGGCGAGGCATCGAGGCCGGGGTTTGTGACTCGGCCGGCGGTAAAGGCGATCACGCCCGCGGCGTCCACCGAGACCCGGGCTCGGGGCCGAGCCGCGGGGATGGCCTGCGGACCGTTCGCTCAGCCGCCCTGGGTGAAGCTGACGAGCTCACCCCGGCCGCCGGTGCCGTCGGTGTGCACGCTGAGCAGCGGGCCGACGCCGGGAGCGAAGAACTTCAGCTCCTCGACCTTCGGCTCGAGCGGCACCAGGTCACGGGTCATGACCAGGTCCTTGTTGAAGTACCCGGCGGGCACCTGGACCTGTTCCTCGCCGACGGTGACGATCGCGCCCTTGTCCTCGGCCTCGCCCTTGTAGTACTCCTGGCGGTACTCCATCCCCGCCTCCGGGTGCGCCGGCATCACGACCCCGGCCTCCGCGCCGTCGACGCCGGCCTCGAAGGAGCCGCTGTGGTCGACGACCTTGCCGTCCTTGTAGTTGGTCACGTACTCGCCGAGGTACCAGATGTTCCCCGCCGAGTCCTGGGCGAACCAGTCGTCGGTGATCTCGACCGGCACGCCCTGCTCGGTCGCCGTGTCGCGGATCACGCGGGCCTCGATCCCGTTGGCGATCGTCTTCGTCTTGTCGAGGACCTCGACCACGACGCGCTCGTGGCCGCCGACGGTGTCGGTCTCGCTGAAGACCCACTTGTTGCCCGGCGCCATCGGCCAGTACGGGTTGTCGATCTTGGTCGTGAACTCGGCCGGGTCGAGCGCGACGTGCTCGCTTCCCTGGGGCAGGTGGGCCCCGGGCGGGCCGTTGCTCGACGCCTGGACGACCGTGGTCGGCCCCGCCGATTGCTCGCCGCCGCTCTCGCTGCCGCCGCAGGCCGCGACGCCGACTGCCGCTGCGACCAGGCTGATTGCCGCTCCGATCCTCGTCTTGCCTGTCATCTCCGTCTCCTCTGTTTCGGGCCGGCTCCCCGGCTCGTTGGACTTGACGGAGCGAGGTTCACGTCGCGAGATGAAAAAAAAATGAGAGGACCTCGGCGGTACTCATCCTCATCTCATCGAGAGTCTCTAAACCGCGCGAGGACGCAGACGATGTCCTAGAAGGAGGCGACTCTGATGCAGATGAATCGCAAGACGGTGGCGATCGGTGCGGCAATCGCCGCACTGGCCGTCGCAGGCGCCGGGATCGCCTACGGCGTCGGCGGCGGCGGCGAAGAGCAGGTCACCGGCCCGGACGCCGAGAAGGCGAAGGCCGCCGCGATCGAGGCGGTCGGCGGCGGCACCGTGACCGAGGCCGAGTACCAGGAGGCCGGCAGCTCCGGCGCCTACGAGGTCGAGGTCCAGCGTCCCGACGGCTCGCAGGTCGAGGTCTACATCGACGGCTCGTTCGACTCCGTCGGGTCGGCCGCCGACGACGACGCGGGCGAGGGCGCCGAAGACGACGCGGGCGAGGGCGCCGACGACGACTGATCGACCGCGGGAAGCGTGAGGCGGACGATCGTCGCCGAGCCCCCTGCCGGGCTCGCGACGGTCGCCGCTCCGCCGTGCGCGTCGGCGATCACCTGGACGATTGCGAGCCCGAGGCCGGCGCCGCCGCCGGTGCGACCGGCGTCGCCGCGCGTGAAGCGCTCGAAGGCCTCATCCTCGAACCCGGCGCCGAACCCGGCGCCCCGGTCGGACACCTCGAGCACGACCGAGCCGTGATCCCGGTGCCCGGCCAGGCGCACCTCACCACTGCCGTGGCGGAGGGCGTTGTCGATCAGGTTGCCGAGCGCCTGCTCGGTGCGCAGCGGGTCGAGGTCGGCGAGCTCGCCCGGGCGCGCATCGACCACGATCTCGCGGCCGCCGGCAGCAGCGCGGCGCGCGAACCGGTCGCGCATCCGCTCGAGCAGCTCCCGCAGCTCGACCGGCTCGGGCGCGATCGGCAGCCGGCCCTGATCGGCACGGGCGATCACCAGCAGGTCGTCGGCGAGCCGTGAGAGGCGGTTCACTTCTTCGCCCGCCGAGACCACGGCGTCGTGCAGCTCGCCGGCCGAGCGCTCCGGGTTTGCAGCCAGCTCGAGCTCGGTGCGCAGGATGGCCAGCGGCGTGCGCAGCTCGTGGCTCGCGTCGGCGACGAAGACGCGCTCACGCTCGAGCCCGGCCTCGAGCCGGTCGAGCATCGAGTTCAGCGTCTCGCCGAGGTGGCGGACCTCGTCGTCGGCAGGTGGCAGCGGAAGCCGTTCGCCGGTTCGCTCGGAGGTGATCTCCGCCGCCCGGCTGCGCATCGCGTCAACCGGCGCGAGCGCTCGGCTCGCGAGCAGGTAGCCGATCAGCGAGGCGAGCGCCAGCGCCAGTGGTGCTCCGATCAGAAACGTCTGCAGCAGCCCGGCGAGCGTCTCCGTGCGGTCCTCGAGCGAGGAGCCGGCCACCACGATGACCTCGCCTTCGGGCGAGTCGGCCGGTCGACCGAGGACCCGTGCGTCGCCTTCGACTCCGGGAACCTGGGTCTCGACGATCACGGGCGCGAGGGCCGCCCGCTCGAGCTGCGCGGGATCGAGAGCCGGGCCGGTGGCGGGCGCGAGCGTCGACGCGATCACGGTTCCGTCAGGTGCGAGGATCTGCGAGAAGCCCTCGTCGCTCTCGACCAGCCGCTCGCCGCCCAATCCCGAGCCCGCCGCGGGGCTCGCAGCGAGGGCCGCGAGGTCGTCGGCGCGGGTTCGCAGGCCGTTGTCGATCGTCTCCAGCAGGTCGCCCGAGATCCGGACGTAGATGAAGGTCCCGGCCAGCACCAGGACGAGCAGCATCGCCGCCGCGAAGACGACGGTTAGCCGCGCCCGGATCGAGAGCCGGCTCAAGCGAGCCGCCTCAACAGCGCGGGGTTCCGCTTCGTCCTGACGGACTCCGCGTCACAGCCCGCCGTCCTTTCGCATCCGGTACCCGGCGCCGCGGACCGTCTCGATGCTGTCGGCGTCGAAGGGGCGGTCGACCTTCTCGCGCAGGTAGCGCACGTAGACGTCGACGACGTTGGAGCGGTTCTCGTACTCATACGGCCAGGCGTGCTCGAGCAGCTGGAATCGCGACAGCACCTGGCCGGACCGGCGCATGAACGCCTCCAGCAGCGCGAACTCCTTCGGCGAGAGCGAGATCTCCGTCTCGCCGCGCCAGACCTGGTGGGTCGCGGGGTCGAGGCGAAGGTCGCCGATCTCGATCACGGCCGGGCGCTCCACCGGGCCGCGGCGGACCAGCGCGCGCAGCCTGGCGAGCAGCTCCGCGAGCGAGAACGGCTTAGTCAGGTAGTCGTCGGCGCCGCCGTCGAGCCCGGCGACGCGATCCTCGACGCCGTCACGGGCGGTGAGCAGGATCACGGGGGACCAGACGCCGTCCTCGCGCAGCTTGCGCGTCGTCTCGAAGCCGTCGATTCCGGGCAGCATCACGTCGAGGACGATCGCGTCGTACTCGGTCGCCCCCGCCATCCAGAGCGCGTCCTCACCGCGATCGGCGACGTCGACGGCCATCCCCTCCTCGGTCAGGCCGCGGCGGATCAGCGCCGCCATCTTGATCTCGTCCTCGACCACCAGAACGCGCATCACCCAAAGCTCTCACGAGGAGATGAGAGTCAGATGAGAGGATCGCACCTGCCTGGGCGAGGGTCGTCTTGCGGCTCAGTCCTCGGGCCCGCGACGCAGGGCGCCGATCAGCGGCGGCACCAGCAGCGCGAGGATCGCGATCGCCGCGACCGTGAACACGTCGAAGCCGTACTCGATCGCGACCGCGGCGGTCATCGCAGCGAAGGTCCCGCAGAAGATCAGGGCCCCGACGAGCAGCGCTGTGCGAATGTCGCGATCCACGGGACTAGTACACAGGGTGCGGCGGCTCGAGGGGCCGTTCCCGGCTCCGGCCGACGAACAGCTTCACCATCGCGAGGCCGAAGATGAACCCGCCGACGTGGGCGAAGTAGGCGACCCCAGGGTCGCCGGCGAGGTCGGTGATCGCCGTCTGGCCGACCGCGGGCAGGAACTGGAGCAGGAACCAGATCCCGAGCAGGACCGCCGCCGGGATCTCGATCAGGGTGATGAAGAAGATCAGGAAGATCAGGGTCAGGACTCGCGCCCGCGGGTGGATCAGGGCGTAGGCGCCGAGCACCCCGGCGACCGCACCGCTGGCGCCGATCGTCGGCACGGTCGCGGTCGTGTCGAGCAACGACTGCGAGTAGACCGCCACGCTCCCGGCGAGCAGGTAGAAGAGCAGGTACTTGAGCCTTCCCATCGAGTCCTCGATGTTGTTGCCGAAGACCCAGAGAAAGAGCATGTTCCCCGCCAGGTGCAGGATGCCACCGTGCATGAACATCGAGCTGAAGATCGTCACCCACCAAGCCGCCTGGTCGAGGGGCTCGTCGCCGGGGGCGGCGGCGGCCTCGCCGCAGACGATCTCGTCGCGCCGCTCGGCGAACTCGCATTCGGAGTTCGACGGGTGGGTGAGCCGGTAGGGGATCGCGCCGAATTCGATCGCGCTCGCGTCGATTGCTCCCAGTCCCGCACGCTCGAGCTCTCGGTCGACCGGGAACTGCGTCTGCCAGAGGTAGGCCCCGATGTTGATCGCGATCAGGAGCACTGTCGCGAGCGGGAACCGGATCGACGGCAGGTTGTCCCTGAGCGGAATCACGCGCCGGGAGCCTAGAGTCCCGGATGACTGCCTCGGCGCTGCGGCTAGGCTGACCTGGTGTCCGACCTGCAGATCGCGCAGCTCAACATCGCGCTCCCGCTTGAGCCGCTCGACTCACCGGCGCTGGCGGAGTTCGTCGCCGCGCTGGAGCCGGTCAACGCGCTCGCCGACTCGAGTCCCGGCTTCGTCTGGCGGCTTCAGGACGAAACCGGAGACGCGACCTCGATCCGCGCCTTCGAGGACGAGCGGCTGATCGTCAACATGTCGGTCTGGGAGTCGATCGAGGCGCTGTGGGCATTCGTCCATGAAGGTGGCCACCTAGCCGTGATGCGCCGGCGGCGGGAGTGGTTCACAAGAATCGCCGAGAGCCATCTCTGTCTGTGGTGGGTGCCTTCGGGCGAGCTGCCCACCGTCGAGCAGGCGCGCGAGCGGCTCGAGCATCTTCAGGAGCACGGACCGTCGCCGCACGCATTCACGTTCAAACAGCGCTTCGAGCCGGTCGGCTACGCGGCCGCGCGGCGCTCGGCGACCTCGCGGGCCGACTCGTCCGCGTGGTAGGAGCTGCGCACGAGCGGTCCCGAAGCGACGGACTCGAAGCCGAGCTCGTAGGCGGCGTCGCGTAGCGCGTCGAACTCGTCGGGGTGCCAGTAGCGGGCCACGGGGAGGTGATCGCGGGTGGGGCGCAGGTACTGGCCGACGGTCAGGATCTGGACCTTGTGCTCGCGCAGGGTGCGGAACGCGGCGACCATCTCGTCGAAGTCCTCGCCGAGGCCGACCATCAACCCCGACTTGGTCACCACCCGGTCGCCGCCCATCTCCTTCGCCATTCGCAGAACGCGGCATGAGCGCAGGAAATCCGAGCCGCGGCGCGCCTTGGGGTAAAGCCGGGGAACGGTCTCGACGTTGTGGTTGAAGACGTCCGGGCGCTCGTGGACGACCTTCGCCAGCGGCATCTCCTGGCCACGGAAGTCCGGGGTCAGCACCTCGACCTTGCACTCGGGCGCCATCATCCGGATCGAGCGGATCACGCCGACGAAGGCGCCGGCGCCGTAGTCGGGGAGGTCGTCGCGGTCGACCGAGGTGACCACGGCGTGGAGCAGGCCCATCTTCTTGACCTGTGTGGCGACGCGCAGCGGCTCGAGCGGGTCGTTCCAGGTTGGTACGCCGGTCTGCACGTTGCAGAAGCCGCAGCGCCGAGTGCAGACGTCGCCGAGGATCATGAACGTGGCCGTGCCGCGCTCCCAGCACTCGCCGACATTGGGGCAGTTGGCCTCCTCGCAGACCGTGTGCAGGTTGTCGGCCTCGATCGACTGCTTCAGCCTGCGGTAGGTCGGACCGCCGGGCGCCGGGACCTTGAGCCACGGCGGCTTGCGCTCGCGAAACGGCCGGCCCTCGATCTCAGTCGCTCCGCCGGGGTTCGACCTCGACCTGGTGACATGGATGCGATCAGGGGAGACAGTGCTCATGCCGCCTCCAACGCTAGCGGGCCGACTACCTCGTCCCACTCGCGCTCGACCGGCTCGCGCTCATATGCCTCGCCGAGTCGCCGGGCCACGGTCGTGGCGAATGCGGCGAGGTCCTGCTCCGCGCCCAGCTCGCGCCCGAGCGAGGTCATCCGGCAGGCCTCGATCCCGCAGGGGACGATCCACTCGAACGGCTGCAGGTCGTTGTTGACGTTGATCGCCAGACCGTGCGTGGTGACCCCGCGGTGGACGTGGATGCCGATCGAGCCGATCTTGCGCCCATCGCCGCCCGGTGGCGGGGAGGTGCCGACCCAGACGCCGGTCAAGCCGTCGAAAAGGCCCGCCTCGACATCCCAATCGGCGAGCGCGGCGATCATTGCCGCCTCCATCCGGCGAATGAAGCGGTGCACATCGTCGGGCTCCGAAAGCTCTCGCAGGCCGATCACCGGATAGGCGACGAGCTGGCCGGGGCCGTGGTAGGTGACCCGGCCACCGCGGTCGGTTTCGGTTACCTCGATTCCCTGCATCCGGTACCAGTCCTCGCCCATCGGCAGCTCGTCCGCGGTCGAGCGACGCCCCTTCGTGTAGACGGGTGGATGCTCGAGCAGGATCAGCAGGTCGGCGACGCGCCCGGCGTGGCGCGCGGCCGCGAGCGCCTTCTGCACATCTCGCGCCTCCTCGTAGGGAAGTGTGCCCGCACGGACGACCCAGAGCTCGCCGTTGCTCATCCGATCAGTTTCGCAGAGCCGAGTTGAGCCGCTCGCGTGCGATCTCGTAGGCCGCCGCGAGCGGGGTCAGCCCGCGTGCCGCGGCCGCGAACAGGATCCGCCCGATCGTCTCCTCGATCCCAAGCGCGTGCTCGCGCGCCCAGTCCTCGTCGTAGCCGTGCAGCTCGCGATAGACGTTGATCAGGCCGCCGGCGTTGGCGATGAAGTCGGGGGCGTAGAGGATCCCGCGGGCTGCCAGCACCTCAGCCAGTTCCTCGGCGGCAAGCTGGTTGTTGGCCGCGCCACAGACGATCTCCGCCCGCAGCTTGCCGGCGGTGGAGCGATCGATGACCCCGCCGAGCGCGCATGGAGCCAGCACATCGCACGCGGTCGTGACGCCCTCGCCCGGTTCGACCCAGCGCGCCCCGAGTCGCGCGGCGAGCGCACGTTTGCGAGTGTCGGTGTCGGACACGGTCAGGCGCGCACCCGCCTCCGCCAGGCGCATCGCGAGCCGGGAGCCAACATGACCGAGCCCGAGCACGACGACCCCGAGGCCGCGCAGCTCCGATGTGCCGCGGCGATGTGCGACGCAGGCCCGCATCGCGGCTTCGACGCCCATCGCCGTGAACGGGCTCGGGTCCCCGGTGCCGCCGGCGGCCGGCGGCAGGCCGGTCACGTGGTTGGTGCACTCGGCGATCGCGACCATGTCCTCGGGCCCGACGCCGACGTCCTCGGCCGTGATGTAGCGGCCCTCGGCGGACTCCACCAAGTCGGCGAAGTCGAGCAGCATCTCGCGGCGCAGCACCGGGCTCACGGAGCCGTTCCCGGAAGGCGAGCAGATCACTCCCTTGCCGCCGCCGAGGTCGAGCCCGGCCGCGGCTGCCTTGTGGGTCATTCCACGAGCGAGCCGCAGCGCGTCGCCGACTCCGTCCGCGGGCAGGTCGTATGGCCACATCCTGACGCCGCCGAGTGCCGGGCCGAGGACGGTCGAGTGGATCGCGACGATCACGGTCGCGCCGGTTCGGCGGCCGCGGCGAACCACGAGCTCCTCGTGGTCGAGCTCGAGCGCGGGAGCGGGCGGCCCGATCGGGTCGGGGACCGGCGCCAGTGGCCGTCCGCCCAACGCGATCCGGCCGACCCGGCTCTGTGCGACCTTCATTCGTCCTCCGTTCCGGACTCGAGCCGGCGCTTGATGCCGCCGAGGAACCGCGCCGCGGTGGCGCCGTCGAGCACTCGGTGGTCCCAGGACATGCAGAGATAGGTCATCGGCCGGATCGCGATCGAGTCTCCGTCGGGGCCCTCGACCACCACCGGTCGCTTGACGATTGCCTCGAGGTCCAGGATCCCGACCTGCGGCTGGTTGATGATCGGCGTCGCCAGCACGGCGCCAAACTGCCCGGGGTTGGTGATCGTGAACGTGCCGCCGTGGACCTCGTCGGGCTCGAGCCGCTTGCTGCGGGCACGCTCGGCGACGTCCGCGATCGCCTCCGTCAGGCCCTGGACGCTGAGCAACTGGGCTCGCGGGATCACGGGGACGATCAGGCCGTCGTCGAGCGCGACGGCGATTCCGAGGTTGACGTCGTCGTGATGAACGATCTCCTCCCCCTCGAGCGAAGCGTTGAGGATCGGGAACTCGTTCAGCGACGCGACCGTGGCGCGGGCGACGAAGGCCAGGTAGCTGGCCCGAAGCTGCTTGCGCCGGGCCGCAACCCGCGACATGTCGACTTCGACGATCGTCGTGCAGTGCGCGGCGGTGCGCCTGCTCTCGATCATGTGGCGGGCGATCGCCTGGCGCATCGGCGACATCGGCTCACGCCGCTCGCCCTCGCCGTGCTCGGGCTGGTCGGGCGGCTCCGGCTCGTCGGGCCGGTAGGGCGATTCCGAGTGCAGGACCGGCGCAGGCTTTGGGTGTCCGTTGCCGGCATCCGTGATGTGCTCGAGGACGTCCTTCTTGCGCACCCGGCCGCCGATCCCGGTCCCCTCGATCTCCTCGAGGTTCACCCCGTGCTTGTCGGCAACTCGGCGAACCACCGGCGAATAGAAGCCGGACCTGTCGGTCTCATGATCCAGCGGCGCCGTGGAAGCGGCTGCTTGTTGCTTGTTGCCTGCTGCTTGCTCATCCGGATGCGCCGCACCCGGCTTCGCGGCGGGATCGATCTCCGCGATCGGCTCGCCGACCGGGACGCTCTCGCCGGGCTCGGCGACGATCCGGGCCAGGCGGCCGCTCGCGGGCGAGGGGATCTCGACGTCCACCTTGTCGGTGGTCACGTCGGCGATCGTCTCGTCGGCCTCGACCCAGTCGCCGGGCTGCTTGCGCCACTCGAGGATCGTCCCCTCGGAGACGCTGATCCCCATCTTGGGCATCGTCACCTCGACCGTGGTCTCAGTAGGCGAGGAGCTCACGGCAGGCCTCCTTCATGTCCTCGAGCTGGGGCAGGACGGCCTGCTCGAGCGGTGGGCTGAACGGGATCGGGACGTCGGGAGCGGTAAGCCGCCGCACCGGAGCGTCGAGGTCCTCGAAGGCCTCGGCAGCGACCAGTGCGGCGACCTCCGCTCCCACCCCGCACGACTGAGTCGCCTCGTGGGCGACAAGCACCTTGCCGGTCTTCCGCGCGCTCGCCAGGATCGCGTCGGTATCGAGCGGGCACAGCGATCGCAGGTCGATCACCTCGATGTCCTCGCCGAGCTCCTCGGCGGCGTCGAGCGCCAGGTGGACGGCCGAGCCGTAGGTGATCACGGTCATCTCCTCGCCCTCTCGGGCGACGCGAGCCTCGCCGAGCGCGACCGCGTGATCTCCCTCCGGGACCTCGCCCTTGACGTAGCGGTAGAGGCCCTTGTGCTCGAGATAGCAGACCGGGTTCGGGTCGCGGATCGCCGCCGTCAGCAGGCCCTTGGCGTCCGCCGCAGTCGCCGGCGCTACGACCTTGAGGCCGGGCGACTGCAGGAACCAGGCCTCGGGGTTCTGGGAGTGGAACGGGCCACCGCTGAAGCCGCCGCCGGAGGGCAGGCGGACCACCATCGGCACCGCGATGCCCTGGCGGTAATGGAGCTTTGCGGCAACGTTGACGAGCTGGTCGAAGCCGCAGGAGATGAAGTCGGCGAACTGCATCTCGCACACCGGCCGCAGGCCCTCGACCGCGGCGCCGACGGCGCTGCCGATGATCGCGTTCTCGGCCAGCGGGGTGTCGAGCACCCGATCGGCGCCGAACTCCTCCATGAACCCGTCGGTGACCTTGAACGCGCCGCCGAAGGCGCCGATGTCCTCGCCGATGCAGAACACGGTCTCGTCCCGGCGCATCTCCTCGCGCAGGCCGTCCGAGATCGCCTCGAGGTAGGTCAGCTCAGCCATCACGCGGCGTTCCCGACCGCCTCCGGGCGCTCTGTCCAGCGCGACCACGGCGCCCTCCCGTCGCCGAGCGGGGTGAGCTCGTCGGCGAAGACGCCCTCGCCTGCAGTGGCCGGATCGGGCATCGGCGCCTCGAGCGCGGTCTTCGCGCACCCGTCCACGTACTCCTTGACCTCGGCGCGGATCTGCTCCAGCTCGCCGGTGCTGAATCCGTGCTCGCCCACCAGTCGCTCCGCGTAGCGCTCGATCGGGTCGCGTCGCGCCCACTCCTCGAACATCTCCTTCGGCACGTAGCTCATGTCGTCGTGCGCGCCGTGGCCGTGCATGCGCATCGTCACGCACTCGATCAGCGTCGGCCCCTCGCCGCTCCGTGCGCGCTCGGCCGCTGACCGCGCTGCCTCGAACACCGCCTCGACGTCGTTGCCGTCGACCTTCACCCCGGGGAACCCGTAGACGCGCGCCCGTTCCACCGGGTCGACCGCGAACTCGAGCTCGTTCGGCGTCGAGTAAGCGAACTGGTTGTTCTCGAGCACGAAGACGATCGGCAGGCTCTGGACGCCGGCGAAGTTCATCGCCTCGTGCCACTGCCCGTTCGCCGAGGAGCCCTCGCCGAAGTAGGTCATCGCCACTCGAGGTTCGCGACGGAGCTTGAACGCGAGCGCCATCCCGCTCGCGACCAGCGCCATGTCGGGGAGCATCGAGACCATCCCGACGCAGCCGAGGTCGCGGTCGCCGAAGTGCATGTTGCCGTCCTTGCCCCCGGTGACCCCCGAGGTCCGCCCCATGTAGTTGCCAAGGTAGCGGTCCGGGGTCAGGCCGCGGACGAAGTGGGCTCCCAGGTCGCGGTGCAGGATGCACATTCGATCTTCGGGCCGGAGTACGAACGACGAGCCGACCGAGATCGCCTCCTGCCCGCAGCCGTCGTAGAAGCTGCCCGGTACCTTGCCCTGCCGATAAAGGGTGATCGCACGCTCCTCCGCGGCCCTCATCATCACCATGAAGCGGAACAGCTGCTCCCTGTCCTGGCGCTTCAAATACGAACCGCGTGCCGCCACGTCCTCCGCTTCGTGTCCGGGGGTGTCGCGGCTCGGGGGGGCGTCGAGGCGCGCGATCTCGCCGCGTGCGCGCTCGCTCGCGACAGCGCCATTGCCTGGCTCCATTCTCTCCGTCCTTCGTGTCGGGCCGCCCTCGGGATCTCCTCGGACTGACCTGGCTCTCGCCGCTTCGGGATCTCCTCCGCGGCGCCTACTGGACGCTGGGACCGGGGGGTTCCGCCCTCGCTCCCTATGTCTGGATCACGCGAACTGCTGATTCGTGTGAATCGCTACAGCAATTGTATTCCCGATCGCCGACGTTTCAAGCCTCCGCATCATCGAGCGCGCTTGGGTGTTTGGGGAAGAGGAATGCGTGACGCGGGAACCCGTGCGGGACTGATCGCCGCCGTCGCCGCGCTCGTGGCGCTGGCTCTGCCGGCCAGCGGCCCCGCTCGAGGAGAGCTGGAGGCCGATCTGTCGCTGACAAATCTCGACAGCGTCGATCCGGTTGCCACCGGAGCGACGCTCACCTACACGATCGAGGTTCGCAACGCGGGACCCGCGACAGCGACCGATGTGGCGATGACCGACAACCTGCCGGGAGGTACGACCGTGGTCTCGGCGACGCCGGCGGGCGGGAGCTGCAACCCGAACCCGCACAAGGTGGTCTGCGAGCTCGCCTCGCTCGCGGTGGACGCCTCCTGGTCGATCTCGATTGACGCAGTGGTGAACAAGAAGAGGGGTTCGATCACCAACGCCGCGTCGGTGCAGAGCGCGCTGCCCGATCCGCGTCCCGGAAACAATTCGCAGTCGCAGACCACGGCGATCGCGGCGCCTCCGGATCCGCCCGACTGCGAGGGGACCGACGCAACCGTCGTCGGTACCGACGGCAACGACACGCTCACCGGCACCGACCATCGTGACGTGGTCGCCGCCCTCGCCGGCGACGACGCCGTTGCCGGGCTCGCCGGCAACGACCTGATCTGCGGCGGCGCGGGCGACGACGACCTCCGAGGGATGGCCGACGTCGACGTGCTCCGCGGAAAGTCCGGCGGCGACGCCGTTCGCGGCGGTAACGGAGGCGACGACGTCGGCGGCGGCTCCGGCCGCGACCGGCTCTTCGGCGGGTTGCGGCCCGACCTGCTGCGGGGCGGCCCGGGGCGCGACCGCTGCCTCGGCGGCTTCGGCCGCGACGTCAAGCAGAGCTGCTGATTGCCGACGGCGAAGCTATCAGTCGCCGGCTGCGAGATCGCGCAGCGAGACGCGCCCGTCGCGGCCGCTCCCTGCGACCTGGCGCGGATCGACGTCATGCTCGCGGGCGAAGCGGCGAACGGCCGGTGAGAGGAACTCGCCCGGCTCGATGCTCCCGGCGTCGTCGATCGGCGCGTTGCGGATCAGCGACTCGGGCACCAAGGTCTTGGGGGCGAGCTGCGCGTCGGCCTCGGCCGCGGCCGTGGCGGCCTGCACCCCGACCCGCGGGGACTCGGGCTCGGCAACCGGTGCGGGCTCGGCAACCGGTGCGGGCTCGGGAACCGGTGCGCGCTCGGGCTCGGGCTCGCCCATGTCGCGCGACCGCATGCCGACGTCGATCACCGCGAGCGAGGTGCCGACCGGCACGGCGTCGCCCGGCGCGACGGCGAGCATTCGCAGGACTCCCGCCGCGGGCGAGCCAACCTCCGCCGTGACCTCATCCCAGGAGACGAGACAGATCGGCTCGTCGGCGTCGACCTCCTCACCCGGCCGCTTGAGCCAGGCGACCACGGTCGCCCCCCGGCTGGAACCGGTATTGGGCATCGTCACCTCGACTGTGCCGGTGGTCTCGTCCTCAGTACGCGAGTAGCTCACGACTTGCCCCCTTGATGGTTTCGACATCTTCAGAACGTGGTCCGGCCCCATTTACCGCGATCACCGTCGCCGGCTCTCCAAGGCGGACCCTGCGAGGCGGCGCGTCGAGGTACTCGAATGCCTCCTCCCAGACGGCGGAGACGAGCTCGGCGGTGACCCTGTGTGCTGCGGCGAGCGGCTCGACGAACAGCACCCTGCCGGTCTTGCGGACGCTCGTCAGCACGGCGGCCGAATCGAGCGGTTGAAGCGTTCTCAGGTCGAGCAGGTCGGCGTCCAGGTCGTGATCGGAGATCGTCTGCTCGGCGACCGCGACCGCGGCCCCGTGCGTGACGATCGTCATCGCTGCCCCCTCGCAGACGAGCCGGGCACGGCCGATCTCGACCAGGTGGGCGCCCTCCGGCACAGGATCGATCGCCGCACGCAACGCTGCGTGCTCGAGCACGCAGACCGGGTCGGGGTCGCGAACCGCGGCGATCGTCAGCCCCTTCGCGTCGGCGGCGGTGGCCGGCGCGACGACCTTGAGGCCCTCGGCGCCGAGCAGCCAGCAGAGCGGGTCGGTCGCCGCGACCCCGCCTGCGGCGAGCGGATCGCCCCAGGACAGGCGCACGGTGAGCGGCCTCATGGTCCCGAGGTTGGCGGCGTGGATCGCCGCCAGCTCGGCGATCTGATCGAGCGCCGCGGGCCCGGCCTCGGCCGGGCCCAGCTCACAGACCGGCCGCATCCCCTCCTCGGCCGCGCCCGAGGCGGCGAGCACGATCGGAGCGCCGACCGCATGCGTCTCGATCACCCGCTCTGGGCCGAACAGGTTGGCGAGCTGCCCGGCAACGCCGTTCGAGGTCGCGGAGAAGATCACCATCGAGGGGTCGCGGTGCATCTCCATCCGCAGCGCCTCGGCGATCGCCTCGTCGAAGCTGATCCGAGTACCGGTGACGCTCGTCATGCCGGCACCCCGCCGGCCGCGATCCGGCTGCCGAGGGTCAGCGCGATCCGATCGCCGAGCGCTTCGTCGAGCTCACGGGTCGCGTCGCGGCGCACGACATCGAGGTCGGCGCGCGAGAAGCCGTTGATCATCAGCGAGCGCTCGTAGGCGAGCAGCGGGTCGTCGATTCTGCTGCGGAAGGGCGGCAGCTGGTTCTCGCGCGACTCCGATGCCGGCACCGCGGCACAGACGACGAGTGAGGGCCCGCGGTCGCCGTGGGCGCCTGCGATCGCCGCCCGCACGGCGGCGAGCACCGCCTCGAAGTCGCGGCGGTCGACGACGGAAGCGACGCCTTCGGAGACCGCACCGCCGTCGATCGCGACGACGACCAGCGGCAGCGCCAACTCACGAGCGAGCGCGAGCGCGCTCCGGCACTCCTGCACCTCGGCCCAGCGGCGATCGACGAGCGCCACCGCCGCGGCGTCGGCGCCGCCGTAGCGCAGGGCGAACGCCGAGCCGACCGCGAGCCCGACTGGGCTCTGGGGCCCGACCCCGGCACGCAGGCGCTGGTCGTCGCTCGGGCCGGGCCTCTCGCCGAGTCGAGCGGCGGCGATCTCCGCCGGGGATGCTCCGGCCGGGAGGTGGGCCGCGAGCAGGGTGTGGGGGACGATCAATCGATCGCCCGGCTCGAGCCCGGCGGCTGCGGCGATCGCGGCCAGGACGGCCTCCAGCTCGCCGCTCGTCGCTGCCCCGACGCGGCCGCGGAGGCTGGCCAGCACCCGCTCGAGGCCACGTCCGACCAGCAGCGCTCGGTGCAGGGCCTGGCGCTCGGGCCGAGTGAGGGGTGTCCCGGTGATCACACCGAGCGGTCCGGCGCTTGTCGCGGGGGTTCCGTTCATCGGGCGGCAACCGTCCCCCTTTCATCGGCCGCGCACGCACTTCGCAGTGCCCGCGTGCCGACGCCCGGACGTTTGGATTAGGGGCGCGACCCCACGGGTCCGGCCACGATGCGGCCCGATCCTTGAGCGCCCGACGGCGGAGTCCATGGCCAGTGACCCACGTCACTTCCCAAATTCGGCTGGCGTGGTAGACCGAGTACCCCCACCAGAGGAGGAGGAAGCATGAGCACAGCTACCACGCCCGCGGAGGCCGCGCGCCAGGAGCTCTCGGGGTTTCAGGGACGGCTGATCGGGCCGGAGGACGCCGAGTACGACGAGGCGCGCAAGGTGTACAACGCGATGATCGACCGGCGGCCGGCACTGCTCGCGCGGTGTGCAGGCGTCGACGACGTAGCCGCGGCGATCCGCTTCGCCGCCGAGCACGAACTGCTGCTCGCCGTTCGCGGCGGCGGCCACAACGGCGCCGGGCTGGGAACCTGCGACGACGGCGTCGTCATCGACCTCTCGCTGCTCAAGGAGATCGAGGTCGACCCGCGGGCGCGCACGGTTCGAGTCGGAGGCGGTTGCACCTGGGGCGAGGTCGATCGGGCCACGAACGAGCACGGCCTCGCCACGCCGAGCGGGATCATCTCGACCACGGGCGTCGGCGGGCTCACCCTCGGCGGCGGTCTCGGCCACCTGACCCGCAAGTGCGGGCTCGCGATCGACAACCTGCTCGAGGCGGAGATGGTGCTTGCGAGTGGCGAGCGCGTGACCGCGAGCGCCGACGAGCACCCGGATCTGTACTGGGCGATCCGCGGCGGCGGCGGCAACTTCGGCGTCGTAACCTCGTTCAAGTTCCGGCTGCACGAGGTCGACACGGTGATCGCCGGGCCGACGTTCTGGCCTGTGGAGGCGGGCGTCGAGGTGCTTTCGGCCTACCGCGAGTTCCTGCCCGATGCTCCTCGCGAGCTGAACGGGTTCTACGCCAACGCGACCGTTCCCCCTGCTCCGCCGTTTCCGGAGGAGATCCACATGCGCAAGGTCTGCGGAGTCGTCTGGTGCTACGCCGGCGGCGAGGAGGATGCGGCCGCGGCCATGGCCCCGTTGCTCGACGCCGTGCCCGAGCCGCTCCTCCACGGTGTGCAGCCGATGCCGCACCCCGCGATCCAGAGCGCGTTCGACGAGCTCTACCCGAAGGGCGACCAGTGGTACTGGCGCGCCGACTTCGTCAACGAGATCCCGGACGAGGCGGTCGAGGCGCACGCGAAGTACGGCGCCGAGATGCCGACCTGGAAGTCGACCATGCACCTGTACCCGATCGACGGGGCGGCCCACGATCCGGACGCATCCGATACGGCGTGGAGCTATCGCGACGCGACCTGGGCCACCGTCTACGCCGGCGTCGATTCCGATCCGGCCAACGTCGACGCGATCCGGAGCTGGAGCGTCGACTACTTCGAGGCCCTGCACCCGTACTCGGCCGGGGGCGCGTACGTGAACATGATGATGGACGAGGGCCAGGAGCGGGTCCGCGCCAGCTATCGCGACAACTACGACCGCCTGGCGCGGGTCAAGGCCACCTACGACCCCGAGAACCTCTTCCGGGTAAACCAGAACATCGAGCCGAAGGCCTAGAGGGCGCAACGCAACGCGACGCGGCGCGGGTTTGCTCTCCCGCGCCGCGTCGCGTGCTGACCGAGCGCCCGGGGGATCAGGCCTCGGCCGGCCTGGGCTCCCGCTCGCCGCCGACATGGGGCAGCCAGCGGAGCGAGCGTGGGAGATACCAGTTCCAGTCGCCGAGCAGCTTCATCGCCGCCGGCAGCAGAACGCCGCGAATGATCGTCGCGTCGAGCAGCACCGCGACCCCTAGGCCGACGCCGAACTGCTTGAACTCGATCGCCGAGAGGGTGGCGAAGATCCCGAACACGGCGACCATCACGATCGCCGCCGCGGTGACCACCGATGCGGTGGTCTTGATCCCGTGCTCGACCGCGTCGGATGTCGACATGCCCCGGTCGTATGCCTCTCGAACCCGGCTGAGGATGAACACGTGGTAGTCCATCGAGAGCCCGAAGAGGACGACGAACAGGAACAGCGGCAGCCATGAGGTCACCGCTCCGGTCGACTCGAAGCCGAGCAGTCCCTCGAGATGGCCCTCCTGGAAGATCCAGGTGACGACCCCGTAGGCGGCGCCGACAGAGAGCAGGTTGAGCAGGATCGCCTTGATCGGGATCACGATCGAGCGGAAGGTGACCAGTAGCAGCGCGAAGGCCATCGCGAAGACGAACGCGAACACGATCGGCACCCGATCCTGCATCAGCTGGTTGAAGTCCTCCGAGCTGGCCGTGAAGCCGGTGACGTTGGCCTCCGTGCCCGGGACTTCGCCGATCGTCGCCGGGATGATCTCCTCCCGGAGCTCCGCCAGCGCGGCATAGGACCTGTCGTCGGTGCCATCGCCGACGATCGGCACGTCGACAACTGCGACCTCGCGGTTCGGGCTCGCGTCCACCGTCACCCGGGGCTCGAAACGCTCGCTGGCGGCGACCGCCGACTCGAGCTCGCGGATCCCGGCGCGGACCTCGGCCTCAGAGGCGGTACCGCGCTCGACCACCACCTCCGCCGGGATCTGGTTGCCCGGGAACGCATCCTGGATCTTGTTGTACGTCTGGATCACCGCCAGGTCCTGGGGCAGCGACTCGATCCCGGGCACCGACGTCTTCAGGCCCAACACCGGGATCGCCATCACCAGCAGGACCGCGGTTGCGAGCGCGGCCGAGATCCCGGGCCGGCGCAGGACCGGGTTCAGGATCGCCGACCAGATCCGAGGCTCACGCGCGGCGCGCTCCTGGGGCGACTTCAGGAACGGGATTCGCCCCTTGTTGACGCGGTCGCCAAGCTTCGAGAGCACCGCGGGCAGCACGGTCAGCGAGCCGATCACCGCGATCGCGACGACGAGGATCGTGCCGGTGGCGAACGAGGTGAAGGTCGAGGCGCCGGCAAGGTACATCCCCGCCATCGCGATCACCACCGTAACCCCGGAGACGAGCACGGCCCGGCCCGAGGTCGCCGCGGCGGCAGCAAGCGCGGCATCGGGGCCGAGTCCGCGTGCTCGTTCCTCGCGTTCGCGCCGCAGGTAGAACATCGAGTAGTCGACACCGACGGCGAGGCCGATCAGCAGGATCACCGAGGCGGCCGACTCGTCGACCGGGAACACCTGGCTCAACGGCCCGAGCAGGCCGATCGCCGCCGCGACCGCGGTCGCGGCGAGCAGCAGCGGGACGAGCGCGGCGACCACGGCGCCGAACGCGAACAGGAGGATCACGAGGGTGATCGGCAGCGACGTCACCTCGGCCTTCTGGAAGTCGTCCTCGAAGGACTCGGTCAGCGCCTTGTCGGCGCTCGCGTCGCCGAACTCGGCGATCACGAATCCGGGGTTCGCCGCCTGCAGGTCCGCGACCGTCGCCAGCGGGGCTTCGACCATGTCGTCCTCGGTGACCGCAGCATCGTCGGCGGCGGTCGGAAGCTCGAACTCGACCAGGGCCGAGCGGCCGTCGGCCGAGATCTGGCCTCGGTTGCCTGTCGCATAAGGGCTCTCGATCGCGCGCACGTACTCCGTTGCCTCGAGCTCGGCGACGGTCTCATCGACCATTGCCCGGAACTCGGGATTGTCCGCGGTGGAGCCGGCGCTGCTCTGAACCAGGACGGTCTCGGAGAGCTCGTCCGGGAAGTTGTCGGCGACCGCCTGATCGGCGGCACGCGACTCTCCGACTCCGTAGTCCTGGTCCTCGAGCGTCTGCGTGCCGATTGCGCCTCCGATGATCACGGCTGCGACGACGAAGCCGAGCCATCCAAGGATCGCCTTAGCCCGATGCTCGGCGCTCCAGCGCCCCATGCGGGCGGCGAGGTTCCTGCTGCGCTCCACGGTCTTACCTCCAGGGTCGGAATTCATGCGGAGCGAGGATTGCGCCCACCGTCTCGCATTGGAATGCGGCTTTCCCGCGATTCGCGGTGCGGTTACCCGTATTGGCGGCGGCGGCGAGGTGGGCGAGAATCGGTACCCGCGTACCGACCGAGAGAGAGGAACCGTGGCCCGCAGCGTCCTGATCGTCGACGATCACCCCAGCTTTCGCGCAAGCGCCCGCCGCCTGCTCGAGGGCGAGGGCTATGTCGTCGTCGGCGAGGCGGCCGACGGGTCCGAGGCGCTGCGCGCCGCTCGCGAGCTGCGTCCGGACGTCATCCTTCTCGATGTGCGGCTCCCCGATCTCGATGGCTTCGCGGTCGCCCGCCGGATCACCGGCCGGCCCGGGGCGCCATCGGTGATCCTGATTTCGAGCCGCGAGGTCGACGAGTGGGGTCGCGCGGTCGCGGAGGCCGGCGCCCGTGGCTTCATCTCCAAGTCCGACCTCTCCGCCGCGACGATGGAGGAGCTGCTTCGGTGATCGGCCTCCGGCGGGCGCTGTGGGCGATCGCCATCGCCGGCCTGGTCGTGGTGGCGATCGAGACCTGGCTGCTAGCGAGCGCGGACTTCGCCCCCGACCCCGGGCTCTGGATCATCCTCAACGGCGTCATCGGTGGTGGCTTCGTCGGCGTCGGGCTGTTCGCGTGGTATCGCCGGCCGGACAACCGGGTCGGGACGCTCATGGTCGCGACCGGGTTCGCCTGGTTCGTGAGTGCGCTCGGCCGCACCGAGCCCTCGCTGCTGTTCACGCTCGGCTTCCTGCTCAACAACCTCTTCATCGCGACCGCGATCCACCTGCTGCTCGCCTTCCCCTCCGGACGCCTGAGCAGCACGCGCGACCGCTGGCTGGTGGGGGTCTCTTACGTGGTCACCACCGTCGGCTTCGTGCCGGCGACGCTCACCCTCGATCCCGTCGCCGATGGCTGTGTCAGTTGTCCCGAGAACGCCTTCCTCGTCAATGGCGACTTTGCTTTCGCCGACGCCTGGCTGCACGGGCTCAGCGTCGTCGGAGTGATCCTGCTCCTCGGCGTGCTCGGTCGCCTGGTTGGCCGGTGGCGGGCGGCCACGCCGCCGATGCGCCGCGTGATCAGGCCCGTGTTCGCCGCCGGCGCGGCACTGCTGGCGCTGCTCTCCCTGTCGCTGCTCGGCGAGCTCGTCGGCGTCGGCGACGAGGTCACCGACGACATCTACTACGCGACCCTGATCCCCTTCGGGCTCGTTCCCTACCTGTTTCTCGCCACCCTCGCTCGCGCACGGATGCTTCGCGGAGGCGCGGTCGGCGAGCTGATCGCCGCGATCGGCGGCCCCGGACGCCAGCGGGGTCTGCGCGACGCGCTCGCGCGCGCGCTCAACGACCCGTCGCTCGAGCTCGCCTACTGGCTGCCCGATTCCGAGCGCCACGTCGACCCGGAGGGCCGGCCGGTCGAGTTGCCCGAGACGGACTCGGGCCGGGCAACCTACGACGTCAGCCTCGACGGCGAGCGGGTCGCGGTCCTCGTCCACGATCCACTGCTGCTCGACGAGCCCGAGTTGATCGAGGCTGTCGGCGCCGCCGCGGCCCTGGGGCTGGAGCGGGAACGGCTCGATGCTGAGCTGCGGGCGAGAATCGGCGAGCTGCGCGAGTCGCGGGCGCGGTTGCTCTCGATTGAGATCGCGGAGCGCCGCCGGGTCGAGCGCGACCTCCACGACGGCGCCCAGCAGCGGCTGGTCTCGCTGGCGCTCGATCTGCGCCTCGCGCGGGCCGCCGTTCGTGACGACCCCGACCGCGCCGAGGCGCTGCTCGGAGGCGCGGGGACGGAGCTGGAGCTGGCGCTCGCCGAACTGCGCGAGCTCGCCCGCGGGATCCACCCGGCGGTGCTCAGCGACCGCGGCCTCGACCCCGCGGTCGAGGCGCTCGCGCGCCGCGCTCCGCTCCCGGTGGAGATCGCCGCGCGCCTTGGGGAGCGCGTCCCCGAGGCGGTCGAGCTGGCCGCCTACTTCGTCGTCTCCGAGGCGCTCACGAACGTGGCCAAGTACGCGCACGCGAGTCGGGCCGTGGTTAGGCTCGGGCGCGAGAACGGCCGCGTCGTGGTCGAGGTCGCCGACGACGGTGTCGGCGGCGCCGACCCCGACCTGGGTACGGGGCTACGAGGACTGGCCGACCGCGTCTCGACGCTCGGCGGGCACCTCGACGTCAGCTCCGGCGCCGGTGCGGGCACGACCGTGACCGCGAGGATCCCGTGCGAGTAGTGGTCGCCGAGGATTCGGTGCTGCTGCGGGAAGGCATCGTCCGACTGCTCTCCGAGAACGGCTTCGAGGTCGTCGGCCAGGCCGGTGACGCCGACGATCTGGTGCGCAAGGTCGGCGCCCACAAGCCCGACGTGGCGGTGGTCGACATCCGCATGCCGCCGACCAACACCGATGACGGGCTGCGGGCCGCGCTGCTGATCCGTGAGCGGCACCCGGAGACCGGGGTGCTCGTTCTCTCCGCCTACGTCGAGGAGGCATACGCGCTCGAGCTCGTCGCCGACTCCGCCGCCGGGCTCGGCTACCTGCTCAAGGACCGCGTCGCCGACGTGGACGGGTTCGTCGAGGCCGTTCGCCGGGTCGCCGAGGGCGGCTCGGCTCTCGACCCGGAGGTGGTCTCGCGGCTCGTCGGCCGCAACCGGCGCGACGATCCGTTGGCAGACCTGACCCCGCGCGAGGGCGAGGTGCTCGAGCTGATGGCCGAGGGCCGCACCAACGCGGCGATCGCCGAGCGGCTCGTGGTCACCGAGCGCGCGGTGGAGAAGCACGTGACGAGCATCTTCGGCAAGCTCGGCCTCGCCCCCGCGACCGCCGACCACCGGCGGGTGCTCGCGGTGCTCACCTTCCTGCGCTCTTAGCCAGGCTCCTCGTTCGACCGCCCGCGCTCGGCCCGCCGGCGGACCGCGCGCAGGATCGCACGCGTCGCGAGGACGTGGCCGCGCGTCCCGATTACCGCGAGCCGGTAGGCCGTGCCGGCGCGCCCGGGGAAGACCGCACGCGTCGTGGCGCTCAGTTGGACGATCCCGGTTGGCGTGTCGGTGAGGCAGAAGACGAGCGCGTAGCGCGAGAAGCGGTGCTCGCCCATCAGCGCGAGGACCGCGGGCCGCACCGCGCGCGTGACGATGAAGCCGGGGACGGTCGAGCCGATCTCGCCCGGCTCGCCGCTCGGCTCCACCGGAACGCAGCCGAGCGCGCGGGCGACGCGGGCCGACCTGGAGCCCGAGGTCGTGCCCCAGGTGACGGCGATCAATGCGTCCCAGACCGTGTCGGGCGTAGCGACGATCGTGGTCGAGTGCTCGTCGACGAACGGCAGCGACTCGATCGGGACATCGAGCAGCTCAGCGAGCGTTCCCGCCGCCACCGCTCAGAGAGCGAGCCCCAGCGGCTCCTCCAGGAGCGCGCGGATGCGGCCGAGGAACTGGGCGCCGTCGGCGCCATAGAGGATCCGGTGGTCGCAGGCAAGCGTGACGCCCATCAATCGTGCCGTAGTGATCTCGCCCTCGCGGACGACGGGCTTCTCGGTGATCGCGCCGACGGCGAGGATCGCCGCCTGGGGTGAGTTGATCACGGCGCCGAAGTTGGTGATCCCGTACATGCCGAGGTTGGAGACGGTGAACGTGCCTCCAGAGAGCTCGGGCGGGGTCACGGTCGCGTCACGCACCCGCTGCGCGAGCGCCCGGGCCTCAGTTGCGATCTGGCGCAGGCCCTTGAGGTCGGCATCGAAGACCGTCGGCACGACAAGCGCCTCCGATGCGGCGACCGCGATCCCGACGTTGACCCGTGAGTAGAGCTCCCACCGCCCGTCGCGATAGGCGCCGTTCGCGCGCGGGAACTCACGCAGGGCGATCGCACATGCCTTGACCACCATGTCGTTGAACGAGGGCACGACCTCGCCCTCTCGGGCCGCCGCCTTGATCTGCGCCCGCGCGTCAAAGCAGCGGCTCATGTCGATCTCGGCCGAGAGGTAGAAATGCGGCGCGGTCGCCTTCGACTCCGCCATTCGCCGGCCGACCGTCTGCTGGAGCTTGGTCAGCTCGATCACCTCGACCGTGCCCTTGGCGGTCTCGGGCTTTTCACGCGCACCCGGCGTCGCTGCGGCGGGGGCGAGAGGGGCTGCTGCAGGCGCGCTCGGAGCCGCGGGGGCCGGGGCGGGAGCCGTTCCCGCGCGCTCAACGTCAACCTTGATGATCCGCCCACCGGGCCCGGAGCCCGTCAACGTCGCCAGGTCCACACCCTTTTCCTCCGCGATCCTGCGCGCGATCGGAGAAGCCTTCACCCGCCCATCCGGGCCCGCCGCCTGCGGAGGGGAGGGGGCGGAGGGGCCCGGCGGAGGCTCCGCAGCATGGACGCGAGGACTCTGCGGAGCCTGGACGGCGGAGCGCCTCCGACGGGCCCCTTCGTCCTCCTCCCCCGCGGAGCGCCCCCCTCGGTCGTCTTCGCCTTCCTCCCGTTCCTCCTGGCCTTCGTCCTCCTCCCCCTCGGCCTCGGGAGCCGAGGCTCCGCCTCCGCTCGGCGCCTCGCCCGCCTCGCCGACCCGAGCGATCACCTCGCCGATCGGCAGCGTGTCCCCCTCGCCGGCGGTGATCTCGATCAGCGTCCCGGCGGCATCGGCCTCGAAGACCATGTTCGCCTTGTCGGTCTCGATCTCGACCAGCTCCTCGCCGAGCGCGACCTCGTCGCCGACCGACTTCATCCACTTCAGGATCGTGCCCTCCTCCATCGAGTCGGACAAACGCGGCATAACGATCTCAACGCTCATGGCCACCTCCTCGGCTTCGCCTCCGGTGGTGCCATGGCCAGCCGGCTCATGCCGCTCCCTCGAGCGTCGCGAGTGCGGCGCTGACGACGTGCTCGGAGTGGGGGATCGCCGACTGCTCGAGCCGCTTCGAGTACGGCATCGGCACGTCCGCGCCGGTGACCCGCTGGACCGGCGCGTCGAGGTGGTCGAATGCCTGCTCGGTGACCAGCGCGGCGATGTTGGCGCCGACGCCGCCGTGCGGCCAGCCCTCCTCGACGCAGACGAGCCGGTTGGTCTTGCGGACCGACTCGAGGATGGTGTCGAGGTCGAGTGGACGCAGCGTCCGCGGGTCGATCACCTCGGCCTCGACGCCATGGTCGTTGGCGAGCGTCTTCGCGGCCTGCTGGGCGATGTGCGCCATACGCAGGATGCCGACGATGGTCACGTCGGTCCCCGGGCGGCGGATCGCCGCCTGGCCGAACCGGACCACGTGGTCATCGCCCTCGGGCACCTCACCGCGGGCGCCGTAGAGGGTTTCGTGCTCGATGAAGATCACCGGGTTGTCGTCGCGGATGGCTGCCTTCAGCAGCCCCTTGCCGTCGGCGGGGGTGGATGGGCAGGCGACCAGCAGGCCCGGCACCTGCAGGAACATCGCCTCGAAGCTGTGCGAGTGGGTCGGGCCGAGCTGGTGGCCGCCACCGCCGGGCATCCGGATGACCATCGGCACCCTCGCCTGGCCGTTGAACATGTAGGGGATCGCCGCCGCGTGGTTGATCATCTGGTCGAATGCGAGCAGGGCGAAGTTGACGGTCATGAGCTCGACCACGGGGCGCAGACCGGCCATCGCCGAGCCGACGCCCATGCCGACGATCGTGTTCTCGGAGATCGGCGTGTCGCGCACCCGCCGCTCGCCGAACTCGTCGAGCAGTCCCTCGGTGACCTTGAACGCGCCCTGGAAGACGGCGACGTCCTCGCCCATCACGTAGACGGTCTCGTCACGGCGCATCTCCTCGGCCATCGCGTCGCGAAGCGCCTCTCGCATCCGCAGGCCGGCCATTACCAGGGGCCCTCCGTGTCGCCCTCGTCGTCCTCGTCGACGAACTCCGAGGCGTTCTCCTCGAGCGCCTCGGTCCCGTCGCCGCGGTCGGCGAGCGTGTCGCCCTCCTGACGGCCGGAGGTCGCGGCTGCCTGTCCGCCGTAGGCGGCTCCGGCCTCGGCCAGCTTCATCGCCTCGCCGGCGAGCTCCTCGTGCTCGCGCTCGCCGGCGAACGGGGTCGGCGCACGCTCGTCGACCGCGTACCAGCCCGGCACCTGATCGCCGACGACGTAGAGGTGGTCATAGAGGGTGTCGAGGGGCGGCTCCGGCGACGCGTCGGCGAACTCGACCGCCGCCAGCACCCCTGCCTCGATTCTTTCGCGCATCTGCTCGACCTGCTGTTCGGAGATCACGCCCTCGGCCAGCAGCCGGTCACGGAAAAGCTCGATCGGGTCCTTCTTGCGCCACTCCTCGACCTCCTCCTTCTCGCGGTAGACCTCGGGGTCGGCGGCGGAGTGGCCGCGGAAGCGATAGGTGAACGCCTCGACCATGGTCGGCCGGCGGTCCTCGCGCGCGATCCGCAGGTGCTCGGTGACAATCTCGCGCATCGCCAGCACGTCCATGCCGTCGGCGCGCACGCCGGGGACGCCCATGCCCTCGGCCTTCTTCGAGAAGTCGGTGACCGCCGAGTGGCGCTCGACCGCGGTTCCCATCCCGTAGAGGTTGTTCTCGAGGATGAAGACCACCGGCAGGCTCCAGAGCGCCGCCAGGTTCATCGTCTCGCCGAAGTTGCCGCTGTTCGAGGCGCCGTCGCCGAACATGCAGACGGTGACCGCGTCCTCGCCGAGGTAGTCGGAGGCCAGGCCCATGCCGGCGGCGAGCGGCAGGTTGCCACCGACGATCCCGTAGCCGCCCATGAACCGCCGCGGCCCGTCGAAGATGTGCATCGAGCCGCCGCGCCCGCCCGAGGTTCCGTCGACGCGCCCGAACAGCTCCGCCATCACTCGCTCGGGCTCGGTCCCGCGGGCGATCGCGTGGCCGTGGGTGCGGTAGGTGCCGATCAGGTAGTCGTTCGGCTGCATCACCGAGGTCGTGCCGACGATCGTCGCCTCCTCGCCGATCGCCAGGTGAAGGAAGCCACCGGCCTTCGCCCTCTGGTACTGGCGCCCGGCTTCCTCCTCGAAACGGCGGATGAGCGCCATCGTCTCGAGCAGCTCGACGCAGGTCTCGGCGTCGGGGAGCGACCGCTGGGCGCCAGCGGCGCCATCCGTCTGTGCCGTCTTCACCGTTTCGTCAGCCAACCCGCCCGCAACATAGCTCACCGCGCAACGCCGCCACGCGGGCCCGCCCGGTCAGGAGCCGGGATCGGGCCGCCTCGAGGCCTCGGCGGCTGCTTCGAGCCGGTCGTCGCCCCAGAACACCTCGTCGCCGACGACCACGCTCGGCACCCCGACCACGCCGAGGTCACCGGCGTGGTCGGTCGCCTCTCGCAGACGAAGCTTGATCGTGTCGCGGGCGACCGCGGTCTCGAGCGCGCGCGGGTGAAGCTCCGAGGCGGCGGCGGCGATGAACACGTTGTCGGGCTCGCTCAGGTCGCGCCCCGCCGCGAACGCCTGCCGAAAGGCCGCGAGCGAAAACGACACCGTGCGGCCGATCTCCTTGGCGAAGGTCGCGGTTCGCATCGCGATCAGCGTGTTGCCGGGGAACGGCTCGGGCCAGCGGATCGGTGGCAGCCCGTAGGCCTGCGCGCGGCGCTCGACCTCGCGCAGCCCCTGCTCGCGCCCGGGCCCGTTCGCCCACGAGTCGCGCCCGAAGCGCTTGAACAGGCCGCCGAGCAGGATCGGCTGCCACTCCGGCTGCTCGGCCCCGACCTCGTCGAACAGCGACGTGATCCGCTCCGCGGCGAGGTACGCGTACGGCGACCCGAGGTCGAAGTAGAAGACGGGCCGCTCTACGGCTCAACCTCAAGATGCACGCCTTGGTCCCACTCCCTGCGCACCTGATCGGACCAGTGATCAACCTCGATTCGGATCCCGTCGGGGTCGAAGACGAAGAAGGCGTAGTAGCCCGGGAGGTCCGATTCCTCCTCCGGCGGACAGTGGATTCGGGCGTCCATGCTCAGACAGCGCTGATACGCATCGTCGACCTCGCTCCGGCTGTCGACCGTGAATGCGAGGTGCTCGATCCCCACCTCGTAGTAGTGATGTTCGCCGCCATCGGCCTTCCGGAGACCCAGTCGGGTCTCCGGCTGGGTGCCCGGAACATGTTTTCGACCGAAGCCGAGGTAGACGATCTCCTCGGTCTCACGGTAGCTCCGAAACCGGCCCTCCACCGCGAGGCCGATTGGTCCGAGCATGCCGAGGTAGAAGGCGAGCGAGCGGTCAAGATCACTAACCGCGAGGTCGATGTGGTCAACACCTCGTACGGGCATTCCTCCTCCTCTGTGACGCCTTCACGCCAGCCTACCCCGACGTCACGGGGGCGCGCCGCTAGCAAGGATGCCTTGCTAGCCCACCCGCGGGGGCGCTCTCGCCCCTATTGGTGGATCGCCCAGCCGTCGATCGCGCGAGCGGCGTCGAGGATCGCCTCGGAGATCGTCGGGTGGGGGTGGACGATCCGCGCCAGCTCCTGGTAGCCGCCCTCGAGCGCGATCGTGTCGACGAGCTCGGCGATCATGTCGCAGGCGCGGTTGCCGACGACGTGGGCGCCGACGATCTCGCCGTACTCGGAGTCGACGACCAGCTTGACGAGCCCGTCGCGGTCGTCATAGACCACCGAGGCGCCGACCCCGCCGAGCTTCATCCGCGCGACCTTGACGTCCTTGCCGGCGTCCTTGGCTGCCTGCTCGGTGAGGCCCACGCTGGCGACCTGGGGATGGCAGAAGGTGGCGCCGGCGACGAGGTTGACGTCGATCGGGTGGGTCGGCGCGCCGGCGATCGTCTCGGCGGCGACCACTCCCTCCTCCTGGGCCTTGTGCGCGAGCGCCGGGCCGCGGACCAGGTCGCCGATCGCGAGCACCTTGGGGTTCGAGGTCCGCCCGTAGGCGTCGATCTCGATCTTGCCGTCCTCGGCCGTTTTCACCTGCGCCGCGTCGAGGCCGAGGCCCTCGGTGTCGGGGCCGCGGCCGCCGGCGATCGCGACGTACTCGACCTCGAGCGACTCGTCGCCGACCTTCGCCTTGACCGACTTCGAGCCCGCCTCGACATCGGAGATCGGGTTGCCGGTGAGCACGTTCATCCCCTGCTTCTTGAATACCCGCTCGACCACCCGGACGACGTCCTTGTCCTCGGCGGGCAGGATCTGCGGCAGCATCTCGACCAGGGTCACCTCGGTGCCGTAGCGGACGTAGGCGGAGGCGATCTCCGAGCCCGAGGCCCCGGCGCCGACGACCGCGATCGACTTCGGAAGCGTTGGCAGGGACCACGCGCCCCAGGTGTCGACGACGCGATCTCCGAACTCCACCCCGGGGATCGCGAGCGCGACCGAGCCGGTGGCCAGGATCACCGCGCCGGCCTCATACACGGTGCCGTTGACGACGACGTTGGCGTCGGAGTCGAGCGCTCCGGTGCCCTCGATCAGCGTCACCTTGTTCTTGTCCCAGAGCATCTTCACGCCGCCCGAGAGGGTCTCGGAGACCTTCGTGCGCCGCGCGCCCAGCGCCTTCCAGTCGAGCGCTGCGCCCTTGACCGCCACCCCGAGTTCGGCCGAGTTCTGGGCGTGGTCGAGAAGCTCGGCGGTGTGCAGCATCGTCTTCGCCGGGATGCAGGCGTAGTTGAGGCAGCGCCCACCCGGCTTGTCGGCCTCGACAACGGCGGTCTTCTTGCCGAGCTGGGCGGCGCGGATCGCGGCGTGGTAGCCACCCGGACCGCCCCCGATCACGATCACCTCATAGGAGTCGGGCATGCGTTCGACTCTATAGAACGACCCTCAACCCGAGGGCCGGCGGGTCGGCATCTGGATCCGCGCCATCGCCTTGATCATGAAGAAGAACATCGCGCCGGCGCCCGCGATCAGCAGCGCGGTGGCGACCGCCGGAACCACCGACGTCGCGCCGAGGAGCCCGATCGAGCCGGCGACGAGGACGATGATCAACAGCGCCTGGAAGCCGAGCACCGCCCAGTAGCGGGCCCGCCACATCCCCCACGACATCGTTCCCATCAGCAGCACGACGGCGAGCACCGAGGCGATCGGCGCGGTGCCCTCCCCCTGCTCGATCCCGTCGCTGCCGACCTTGGTCACCTCGACTCCGGCGGCGTAGCCGATGATCGCCGAAATGGCGATCAGCGCCGAGACCACGGCCCCGATCGTGACCACGGTTGGCCGCTCGCCGGCTTCCAGCGGCTCGAGCGCCGCCCGCGCGGCCTCGTTCTTCGCCTCGCTGCGCGCGGCCATCGCCTCGCGCTTGGCCGCCTGCTCTTCGCGGCGCTCGACGGCGCGGTCCTTGCGCTTGCGCCGCTCAGCCCGCTTTCGCTCCCGGCTGGCCACGTCGCAGAGGCTAGATGGTCGTGCCCGGATCCTTGCGCACACGGCTCCACGCGTGGCCCCTTCCGCTCGGGCCGCCGCCGGGCACGAGGCGGGGATCGCTGACAGTGAGGGGAGGCCGGGCGCGAGCGCAGGTCGCAAACCCCGGACTCAACCGTCCCTCGGCGTCGAGTCCGAGGTTGACATTGCAATAGAGCAACAACTCTCCTTTCAAGCTCGACCCGCGATCGAACGGCGAGTTGACGCGCTGCCGAGGGCCCGATCGACGCCTTATTCTCGGATAGCGAGAAGAAAGCGCCAGCCACGGCCGAGGGCGACCGAAGGCGCCCGCGCCAGGCCCAACTCCCTCCCTCACTGCAACCCGACCAGGACCCGCACCCCGACTCGGCCCGAGCGGAACACCACCAGGCGCCCGAGCGGAACGCCACCAGCCGCCCGAGCGGAACGCGCCCAGCCTAGTCCAGCGCCGCCCGCAACTCGCGCGCTGCGGCCTCGGGGTCCGCGGCGTCGCGGATCGCGCGCACGACGACGATCCGACGCGCGCCCGAGGAGACGACCTCGCCGACGTTGCTGGCGTCGATGCCGCCGATCGCGAACCAGGCCGCTTCGCCTCCTCGCTGTGCCGCATGGCGGATCAGCTCGAGCCCGGCGGCCGCCCGCCCGCGCTTGGTCGGCGTCTCCCAGACCGGGCCGGTGCTGAGCTGGTCCGCCCTCGCCTCGCCGCGAGCCGCGATCGCGGAGTCAAACTGCTCTGGCGAGTGGGTCGAGAGGCCGACCAGGGCCGCGCTCCCGGCGACGCTCCGCGCCTCGGCGACCGGGGCGTCGTCCTGGCCGACGTGGACCCCGTCGGCGTCGCACGCGGCGACCAGGTCCGGGCGGTCGTTGACGAAGAAGAGGGCGTCACGGCGGTCCGCGGCGACGCGGAAGCGGGAGGCGGCGGCGACCAGCTGTTCGTCGTCGAGCTGCTTGTCGCGAAGCTGGATCACCTCGACGCCACCGGCGAGCGCCGCGTCGAGCAGCGGCCCCGGGTCGCCGCCGTCGGGCCGCCCCTCGCAGACGAAGTAGAGGCGTGCCTCGCCGATTGCGCGACGGCGGCCGGCCAATAGCGCCTCGTCAAAGCTCTGATAGAGGACTCCCTCGCGGACGCGCCCGTGTGCGAACGAAACCAGCCAGCCGCCGCGGGCGTCGAGTGGGAGCCCGGTGGCGGGTCCGCGGCCACTGATCCGGCTCTCGATCGCGAGCCGCCCGCCGCCTGCGGGGCGGGTCCGGACATGGTCCCAGCGCACCCCGCCGAGATCGCTCCACTGTGCGCGAAAGGCGTGGAAGGAGGCGCGGACCTGCTCGTGCCCGGCCGCGATCCCGCGCCAGGGCGCATTCGAGTTGCGGTTGTCGATCACGACGTCCGCGGTTGTCAGCTCGAGCGCGGCGTCGATGTCGTAGCGGCCGAGGCAGTCGAAGAAGCGTGTGACCAGCTCGGGCTTCGTCGCGGGCATTCAGATGAATGATCCCAAGCGAGTATCCTCGAGAGGAACGGGAGCCCGACCGCGAATGGGCTGAGAGGGCGGCAACGGGCCGCCGACCGTCTGAACCTGATCCGGGTAATGCCGGCGCAGGGACGAGAGGTCCGCCCGCCCGGAGAGGAGCGTTCTTCGCCGTGGCAACCACAAGCACCAAACAGCCCGATGTCGTGATCGTCGGTGGCGGCGTGATCGGCCTCGCCTGCGCCTGGCGCTCCGCCGAGCGCGGCCTGGACGTTGTGGTGCTCGAACGCGACCGTCCGGGCGCGGGCGCGTCGAACGTCGCCGCCGGGATGCTCGCGCCGGTGGGCGAGGCGACCTGGGGCGAGGACCGCCTGCTCGGCCTGGCGCTCGAGTCGCATGCGCTCTGGCCGCGCTTCGCAGCCGAGCTCACCGAGGCGGCCCGCCGCGACTTCGGCCTCCTCGATGTCGGAGCGCTCCATGTCGCGCTCGACCGTGATCAGGCCGCGGAGCTGCGGCGGCGCTTCGAGCTGATGGAGTCGCTCGGTCTCGCCGCCGAGTGGCTGCGCCCGCAGGCCTGCCGCGAGCTCGAGCCCGGGCTCACGCCGGCCCTCTCGGCGGGTGTCCACGCTCCCCATGAAACCGCGGTCGATCCCCGCGCCCTGATCGGCGCCCTGGTTGCGGCCGTCGAGGCCGCGGGGGGACGGATCGAGGTCGCCGAGGTGGCCGCAGCGATCGTCGAGCGCGGCCGGCTCGCCGGCGTGCGTACCGCCGCCGGGGGCGAGTACCGGGCCGCGTCGACCGTGCTCGCCGCCGGTTCGTGGTCGGCGGCCGAGTGGCTGCCCGCCGAGGCGCGGCCGCCGATTCGTCCGGTCAAGGGCCAGATCATCACCCTCGCCGGGCCCCCCTCGCAGCCGGTCTGCGAGCGGATCGTGCTCACCGAGCGCCTCTACATGGTCCCTCGAATCGACGGTCGCCTGGTCGTCGGCGCGACGGTCGAGGAGCGGGGCTTCGACACCCGGGTCACCGCCGGGGCGGTTTACGAGCTCCTGCGGGAGGCGTACCGGGCGCTGCCCGACGTTGCCGAGCTCGAGCTGGTCGAGACGATCGCCGGGCTGCGGCCTGCAACGCCCGACAACCAGCCGCTGGTCGGTCCCGGCGCGATCGCGGGCCTGGTGCTCGCCACGGGCCACTTTCGCAACGGCATCCTGCTCGCCCCGCTGACCGCCGACCGGATCGCGGCTCTGCTGGCCGCCGAACGGGTCGAGGCGGTGCCGAGATGACGATCGAGCTCAACGGCAAGCCACTTCAGCTCTCCGACCGGGCCACCGTCGCCGAGGCGGTCGATCGCGCGGGCGCTGCCGCCGAGCGCCGCGGCATCGCGGTGGCGGTCGACGGCGAGGTCGTCCCCCGCAGCGCCTGGCACAGCACCGAGCTCAGCGACGGCCAGCAGGTCGAAGTCGTGGGAGCGATCCAGGGTGGCTAGCCAGCGAGCAGCAAGCAGCGAGCAGCAAGCAGCGACGGCGGGCTGGGAGCTCGGTGGCAGGACCTGGACCTCCCGCTTGATCGTCGGCACCGGCGGCTTTCGCTCGCTGGAGCAGATGGAGGCGGCGCTGCGCGCTTCGCAGACCGAGATCGTCACCGTTGCCCTGCGGCGCGTCGACCCCACGGCTCAGGGCTCGATCGTGGACCTGATCGAGGGGCTCGGGCTGTTCGCGCTCCCCAACACGGCCGGCTGCTACACGGCCCGCGATGCCGTGAACACGGCGCGCCTCGCGCGCGAGGCATTCGAGAGCGAGTGGGTGAAGCTCGAGGTGATCGGCGACGATCGCACGCTGATGCCCGACGCCGTCGAGCTCGTCGAGGCGGCCGAGACGCTCGTCGACGAGGGGTTCACGGTCCTCCCCTACACCAACGACGACCCGGTCCTCGCCCGGCGGCTCGAGGACGCCGGATGTGCCGCGGTGATGCCGCTCGGCTCGCCGATCGGGTCGGGAGCCGGGATCCGCAACCCGTACAACTTGAGGATCATCGTCGATGCCGCCCGGGTGCCGGTGATCCTCGACGCCGGTATCGGAACCGCGTCCGACGCTGCGCTCGCGATGGAGCTGGGTTGCGACGGCGTCCTGCTCGCCAGCTCGATCTCACGCGCCGCCGACCCCGAGCGGATGGCGGCCGCGATGCGACGGGCAGTTGAGGCGGGATACGAAGCCCGGCGCGCGGGCCGGATCCCCGAGCGCCTTCACGCCGAGGCGTCAACCACCGGCGAGGGCCTACCCGAGCTCGGCTAACCGGTCCGAAGGCGTTCGGAGGCCGCGCTCGCCGGGTAGCGGGAGGCGATGGCCCAACTCGTGCTCGGACCGCTGCTGCGCTACGTCGGCGAGACCGAGGCCGTGGTCTGGGTCGAGACCGACGAAGAGTGCGAGGTCGAGGTCCTCGGGCACCGCGAGCCGACGTTCTGCGTCCGGGGCCACCACTTCGCACTCGTCGTCGTTGACGGCCTCGAGCCTCTGAGCACGATCGAGTACGAGGTCTCCGTCGACGGCCGGCGCCGGTGGCCCGAGGACAAGTCGGCGTTCCCGGCGAGCGTGATCCGGACGATCGGCCCGGACGAGCCGCTGAGGATCTGCTTCGGCTCGTGCCGGGTGTCGCTCCCCCATCACGCGCCGTACACCCTGAGCAAAGACGAGCATCCCGACGGGCGCGAGTTCGACGCCCTCTATTCGTTGACGAAGGAGATGCGCGAGCGGCCCCGTGACCGCTGGCCGCATGCGCTGATCATGCTCGGCGATCAGGTCTACGCCGACGAGGTATCGCCGGAGACGCTCGCGTTCATGAAGAAGCGCCGGGACGTCCGCAAGCCGCCCGGCGAGGAGATCGCCGACTTCGAGGAATACGCGCGCCTCTACCGCGAGTCGTGGAGCGAGCCGGCGATCCGATGGCTGCTCTCGACCGTCTCCTGCTCGATGGTCGTCGACGACCACGACGTCAACGACGACTGGAACATCTCCGCCGCCTGGGTTGACGAGATGCGCCGCAAGGAGTGGTGGGCCGAGCGCGAGTGCGCCGGGATCGCCTCCTACTGGCTCTACCAGTTCATCGGCAATCTCTCGCCCGAGTTGCTGCGCGAGAGCGAGCTGCTCGCCCGGGTCCGCAAGGCCGATGACGGCTGGGAGGTGCTGCGTGCGTTTGCCGCGAACGACCGCGGAGTCCGCGACGGCGCGCGCTGGAGCTACTGCCGCGACCTCGGCCGTACCCGGCTGCTCGTCGTCGACTCGCGTTGCGGCCGCGTGCTCGAGGAGGGCCGTCGCTCGCTGCTCAACGAGGAGGAGTGGAAGTGGGTCGAGCAACACCTCCAGGGCCAGTTCGACCATCTGCTGATCGGGACGTCGGATCCCTTCCTGCTCGCGCCCGGCCTTCATCCCGTCGAGCGCTGGGGCGAGGCGATCTGCGCCGGCGCCTGGGGCGAGCGCTGGGCACGATTGGGTGAGAAGCTGCGGCGGGCGCTCGACTTCGATCATTGGGCCGCTTTCGGCGAGTCGTTCGAGCGACTGGCGAAGTTGCTCGAGCGCGCCGGCTCCGGCGGTTTCGGACCGGCTCCCGCATCGATCACGGTGCTCTCCGGTGACGTTCACCACGCCTACCTCGCCGAGGTCGCCTACCCGCGCTCGGCGGAGGTCGAGTCGAGCGTCTGGCAGGCGGTCTGCTCGCCGTTTCGCAACGCGCTCGATGAGCGCGAGCGCCGCGTGATCGAGGCCGGCGACACGCGCGCAGGGCTGCTCGCCGGGCGCGCCCTCGCGCGGCTCGCCGGGGTCTCGAGCGAGCCAATCCGATGGCGGCTGGTCGAGGGGCCGTTCTACGACAACCAGGTCGCGACGCTGCTCATCGACGGGCGTCGGTGCGAGCTCAAGCTCGAGCGCACGATCGGCGATCCCGAGACCGACCACCGCGAGCTCCACACCTCGTTCGAGCGCCGGCTCGCTTAGACCGTTCGCCGATCGCCCGCACTTCGGGGCTCGGCGACGGAGTGCCGGTCGGGGCTTCTGCTACCCTGCCGCGCTTCGGTATTGTTCAGTAAGCCAATCAAGAAAGGTGAAAAGGACTAAATGACTCGCTTCCTTCAGAAGCTTCGTCGCCACGGGGCCGCGGACGCGGTCCGTGCGGATGCGCGGCCCCGTGGCGACGCCCGACTCCTAGCGGCGGGGGCGCTCAGCGCCGTGCTCGCTCTCGGAGTCGCCGCCTGCGGCGGCTCGAACGACGAGAGCTCGAGTGGTGACGGCAGCTCCGGCACGATCGACCTGGTCGCCTACTCGACCCCGCAGACCGCCTACGAGGAGTCGCTCCAGCCCGCGTTCTCGGACACGAGCGACGGTGATGGCGTTGCGTTCAAGAACTCGTTCGGCTCATCGGGCGACCAGTCCCGTGCGGTCGAGGCCGGCCTGCCCGCCGACGTCGTCCATCTCCCGCTCGAGCCCGACATCACCCGTCTCGTCGACGCCGGCCTGATCGCCGAGGACTACGCGGACACCGAATACAACGGCGGGACGCAGAACTCGGTCGTCGTCTTCGTCACCCGGCCGGGCAATCCCGAGGGCATCGACTCGTGGGATGACCTGGTCACCGGCGAGGTCGAGATCATCACCCCGAACCCGTTCACCTCGGGCGGCGCGCGCTGGAACCTGATGGCCGCCTACGGCAGCCAGATCGCCCAGGGCAAGTCCGAGGCCGAGGCGCTCGACTTCGTCGCCCAGATCCTCGAGAACACCCCGGTCCAGGACGCGAGCGCGCGTGACGCGCTGCAGACGTTCATCGGCGGCAAGGGTGACGTCCTGCTCTCGTACGAGAACGAGGCGATCGGCGCGATCGACGCCGGTGAAGAGGTCGAGTACACGATCCCGGACGAGACGATCCTGATCGAGACCAAGGCCGCCGTCACCACCGAGACCGACGACCCGGAGGCCGCTCAGGCGTTCCTCGACTTCCAGATCTCGGACGAGGGCCAGCGCCTCTGGGCCGAGAGCGGCTACCGCCCGGTCAACGAGGAGATCCTGGCCGAGTTCGAGGACGAGTTCCCGACGCCGAAGGACCTGTTCACGATCGAGGAGTTCGGCGGCTGGGAGACGGTCGCGACCGACTTCTTCGATCCGGCGGAGGGTTCTGTCGCGGCGATCGAACGTGATCTCGGGGTGGCAACGGAGTGAGTCAAGGGGCCGTTGCCACTGCCAAGGCACCCTCGAGGCCGGGCTTCAGGCTCGGTCTCGGGGGCCCGGGCCTCACCCGAGGCCTCGTCGTCGGCTACCTCAGCATCATGGTGCTGTTGCCGATCGCCGCGGTGTTCGCCACCTCGCTCGAGGGGGGCGTCGGCGCGTTCTGGGACGCAATCAGCGCCCCGCAGGCGGTCGCGGCGCTGAAGCTGACCGTGATCTCCTCGTTCATCGTCGTCGCGATCAACGTCGTCTCCGGCACCGTGATCGCCTGGGTCCTCGTCCGCGACCAGTTCCCCGGCAAGCGCTTCGTCAACTCGGTCATCGACCTCCCATTCGCGCTGCCGACGATCGTCGCCGGGCTCACCCTGCTCGCGCTCTACGGCGACAACGGTGTGCTCGGGATCTCGGGTGTCTCGTTCACGAGGATCGGCGTGGTGATGGCGCTCCTGTTCGTCACCCTGCCGTTCGTGATCCGGGCGGTGCAGCCGGTGCTGCTCGAGCTCGACACCGAGATGGAGGAGGCAGCCGCGTCGCTGGGCGCCAGGCCGTTGACCATCTTCCGCCGCGTCGTGCTTCCGAACCTCACCCCGGCGATCGTTGCCGGCGCGGCACTCGCCTTCGCCCGCTCGATCGGCGAGTTCGGATCGCTGGTGCTGATCTCGGGAAACATCCCGTTCGACACCGAGGTCTCCTCCGTCTACATCTTCGGACAGATCGAGAGCGGCAACACCGAGAGCGCCGCGGCGGTCTCGGTCGTCCTGCTCGCGATCTCGGTCGGCGTCCTCTTCCTGATCAACGCCCTCGGCCGCTGGAGCATGCGCCATGGCAATTAGCGCCACGGACAGCGGACAGAAGAACATCGTCCAGGGCGGGCCTCTCGCCCGCTACGGGCTGCGCACCTTCGCGCTCGGCTACCTCGCCCTGCTGCTGCTGATCCCGGTCGTCCTGATCTTCTTCAAGGCGTTCGAGGACGGCTTCGCTCACGCGATCGAGTCGGTGACGACGCCCGAGGCCCAGCACGCCTTCTACCTCACGATCGTGATGGTGGCGATCGCGGTCCCGCTCAACACCGTGTTCGGGATCGCCTGCGCGCTGGTGATCGTGCGCCAGCGATTCCGCGGGCGCAACCTGCTCAACACGGTGATCGACATGCCGTTCGCGATCTCGCCGGTGGTCATCGGCCTCTCGCTGGTGCTGCTCTACGGGAGCCGCGATGGCTGGTTTGGCGCCGAGCTCGCTCAGGTCGGGATAGAGGTGATCTTCACTCCGATCGGGATGGCGATCGCGACGACGTTCGTCTCGCTGCCGTTCGTCGTCCGTGAGGTGATCCCCGTGCTCCAGGAGATCGGTGACGACCAGGAGCAGGCGGCCTCGACGCTCGGGGCGAGCCGCTGGCAGACCTTCTGGCGGATCACGCTGCCCTCGATCCGCTGGGGCGTCACCTATGGCGTCGTGCTGGCCACGGCGCGCGCGCTCGGGGAGTTCGGCGCCGTCGCGGTCGTCTCCGGGCGGATCTCGGGCTCGACCGAGACGATGCCGCTCTTCGTCCGCAAGCTCTTCGACACCTTCGACGTCTCGGGCGCCTATGCGGCAGCGGTCGTGCTCGCGCTGCTGGCGCTCGCCGTGCTCTTCGCAATGAACTTCATCCAACGGCGCGACCGAGCGATCCTCGCCCCCAGCGTGGTCGCCGAGCCCGCCGGCATCGTCCCCCATATCGACGTCACTGACGAGAAGCAGGAGGCTCGCTGATGAGCATCAAGGTTGAGAACGCACGCAAGCAGTTCGGTGACTTCGTCGCGCTTGACGATGTCTCGATCGAGGTCCGCGACGGGTCGCTGACCGCCCTGCTCGGGCCGAGCGGGAGCGGCAAGTCGACCCTCCTGCGGGTGATCGCCGGGCTCGAGGAGCCCGACGGCGGCCGGGTGCTGATCCACGACGAGGACATGACCTACGTCCCGGTGCAGGACCGCAATGTGGGCTTCTGCTTCCAACATTACGCGGCGTTCAAGCACATGACGGTGCGCAACAACGTCGCCTTCGGCCTCCAGATCCGCAAGAAGTCGAAGAAGGAGATCGACGACAGGGTGCACGAGTTGCTCTCCCTGGTCCAGCTCGAGGGCTTCATCGACCGCTACCCGTCGCAGCTCTCCGGCGGCCAGCGCCAGCGCATGGCGCTCGCCAGGGCGCTTGCGGTCGAGCCCAAGGTGCTGCTGCTCGACGAGCCGTTCGGGGCGCTCGACGCGCGCGTACGCACCGAGTTGCGCCAGTGGCTGCGCCGACTCCACGACGAGGTCCATGTGACGACGATCTTCGTCACCCACGATCAGGAGGAGGCGATGGACGTCGCCGAGCAGATCGTGGTAATGAACGACGGCCGGGTCGAGCAGGCCGGCAAGCCGACCGACCTCTACGACCACCCGGAGACCGAGTTCGTGATGAGCTTCGTCGGCACGGCGAACCGGATCGGCTCGCTGCTGGTGCGCCCGCACGACGTCCGGATCGGGCACGTGCGCGGGTCGAAGAGCGAGGAAGCGATGATCGACCGGATCGTCCACCTCGGGTTCGAGAACCGGATCGAGATGACGCTCTCCGACGGCAGCCCTCTGATCGCCCAGCTCACGCGGGCACAGGTCGAGGAGCTCGAGCTGGCCGACGGCCAGATCGTCTACGTGGAGCCGAGCCGAGCGCGGGTGTTCGACGAGAACGGCGCCGACCCTCGCACGGAGGAGCTCGCGCTGGCGTGAGCTGAGATGAGCCTCGCCGCGATAGTCGCCTGGGGCATGTTCGCCGTGCTCATCGGCTGGCTCGGCGTGGTGCTCTGGGCGACCTTCAGCACCCTCGAGGGGGAGACCCGCGAGGCGCTGGACCGGGCGGAGGAGCGCGACCGCTAGCCCGAGCCGGGTCCGTGTGCGAACCGCGGGTGCTCACGCGTCTGCGTCGCATCCGGATGCTCGGCGAGCCGGCCGATCGGCTCCGGAAGCTCACCGGCGACGACGTCGGCGAGCGTCACCGATTCGAGCACCTGGCGGATGTTGGCGCGCAGCGCCAGCCACACCTGCTCCAGCGCCTTCGCGTCGCCGCTGTAGTCGAGCTCGTCGGCGGCCTCGCCGTGGACCGTCGCCAGCGGCCCCTCGACCGCGCGGATGATCTCGGCGAGCGTGATGTCGTCGGCCACGCGCGCGAGCCAGTAGCCACCCTCGCTGCCGCGCTTGCTCTGCACCAGCCCGTGAACCCGCAGCTCACCGAGGATGTTCTCGAGGAACCGCAGCGGGATCGACTGCGCGACCGAGACGACCTCGCCCTTCGCCGGCTGATCCTCCGAGGTGCCCATCGCCGCAAGCTCCACCATCGCCCGCACCGCATAGTCCGCCTTCGCCGAGACACGCATCGGGGCAACTCTACGGTTGCGCGGCTCTACGATGCCTGGGCCCCCGTAGCTCAATTGCCAAGAGCAGCAGGTTTTTACCCTGAAGGTTGTGGGTTGGAGTCCCACCGGGGGCACTCGGTGCACCTTCGTTCGTTGACGAGTCGTACGTTTGCCCTCCCAGGGGAGGCAAAGGTGCGGTTCGGCTCAGAGCGGGTAGCTGCGCACCTCGTCGAGCACCACCCGGCCGCCGATCTCGGCCAGCTCGTCGCCAAGCGGGCGCGCGTAGATCACCGATCCGCGCCCCTGGTGGATCTCGATCGCACGCCCGACCCGGGCGGCGAGGCGTAGCGCGGCGGATCCGGTCGCCTCATCCTCGGCGACCCCAACCTCGGGCGCGAAGACGCGCTCGCGAACCACGCCGGCGTCCTCATCGAGCCAGGCCCAGATGCCCGCGTTGCGGTGAGCTTCGCGGCTCGCGTCGAGCCGCTCGACCTCCTCCGCCGACCCCACCTCGACGAACTCGAACTCCGGGCCCCACTCGGGGTTTCCCGCCACGAAGGTCAGCTCACCATCAACTCGCACGCGCACCTCCCCGGCCGGCGGGCGCAGGACCTCGACCGCGGTCCGGGTCTCACGCAGCAGCCACGCCGTGCCGACGAGGGGATGACCCGCGAGCGGCAGCTCGATCTCGGGTGTGAAGATCCGTATCTCGGCCCGCTCGCGGTCATCGACGAACACCGTCTCGGCGAAGCCGAGCTCGTGGGCGACCTCCTGGCGCGAGCCATCCGCCACCGAACCGCCGTCGAGGAACACGCCGAGCCCGTTGCCGCCGGTGCCGTCGGGTGCGCAGAACACCCGCAGGACATGGAGCTCCGCGCCGCCGGCGCCGCCGCTCGTCAATGCCGGAAGTGCCGGCGGCCGGTGAACACCATCGCCGCCCCCGCCGCGTCGCAGGCGGCAACAACCGCGGCGTCGCGCTTCGACCCGCCCGGCTGGATCAATGCGGTCACGCCCGCCCGGATCGCTGTCTCGGGGCCGTCGGGGAAGGGGAAGAACGCATCGGAGGCAAGTGACGACCCCGCGAGCAGTCCCGCTGCCGCCTCTCCGCGCGCATCACGGGCCTTGTCGATCGCGATCCGCACGGAGTCCACCCGGCTCATCTGCCCGGCACCGATCCCGAGCGTCGCCCCGTCGCGGGCAAGCACGATCGCGTTCGAGCGCACGTGGCGGCAGACCTTCCAGGCGAACAGCAGGTCGCGCCATTGTTCCTCGCTCGGCTGCGTCGCGCCCGCGACCGTCATCGAGTCGCGACCCTCGTCGACGAAGTCGGGGTCCTGCACCAGCAGACCGCCGCGGACGCGCTTGACGTCGCGGGCGCGCGGCAGGTAGTCGAGCTGGTCCGGGGCTTCGAGGATCCGCACCGCCTCCTTCCGTGTCAGGACCTCGAACGCGGCGGGGTCGAAGGCGGGCGCGAGCAGGACCTCGATGAACTGCTCATGCAGTCGCTCGGCGAGCGCCTGGTCCACCTCCCGGTTGAAGACGATCACGCCGCCGAACGCCGACAGCGGGTCGCACGCCAACGCCCTCTCGTAGGCCTCGGCGGCGGTCTCGGCGACCGCGGCGCCGCAGGGGTTGTTGTGCTTGACGATCACGCACGCGGGCTGTGAGAACTCGTCGAGCAGCAAACGCGCCGAGTCGAGGTCGAGGATGTTGTTGAACGAGAGCGCCTTGCCGTGCTGCTTGGCGACCCCGGAGAGGACGTGCGAGCGAGCACCCGACTCGATGTAGAGCGCCGCCTTCTGGTGCGGGTTCTCGCCGTAGGGGAGGTCCATGAACTTCTCGTGCGGCATCAGCCAGTGATTCGGGTAGGCCTCGTAGCGAAGCCCGAACCAGCGGCTGATCGCGGCGTCATAGGCGGCGGTCTGGGCGAACGCCTCGCTGGCGAGCCAGTGGCGTGTCTCGGCCGAGATCGCGCCGTCCGACTCGCCGAGCTCGGCGAGCAGCGCGTCGTAGCTCTCCGGCCTGACGATCACGGCGACGTCGCGATGGTTCTTGGCCGCCGCGCGGATCATCGTCGGCCCGCCGACGTCGATGTTCTCGATCGCCTCGGCCTCGGTCACCCCGGGCGACTCGACCGTCTGCTCGAACGGGTAGAGGTTCACGCACACGAGGTCGATCGGCTCGATCCCTTCGGCTTCGAGCGTCGCGACGTGCTCGGGGTCGTCCCGCCTCGCGAGCAGCGCCGCGTGCAGGCGCGGGTGCAGCGTCTTCACGCGCCCATCGAGGATCTCCGGCGAGCCCGTGAACTCGGAGACATCGAGAACCTCGATCCCCGCGTCGCGGATGGCCGCGGCGGTACCGCCGGTGGAGAGGATCTCGACCTCGAGCTCGCGCAGCCCGCGGGCGAACTCGACGACGCCGGTCTTATCGGAGACCGAGATCAGCGCCCGCCTGATCCGGAGCGGGCTTCCCGCCGGCGGGGAGCCCCCCTCTTCGGTGATCGCCGACTCGATGCTCATCATTTCCGAGTCTAAGTCCTCAGCAACGCGCTACAAAGGACCGGTTTCTAAGGCTCCGGGTCGATTCGCACCACGCGCGGGTTCGCCGCGTCCAACCGGACCCGCCCCGCCGCGATCATCCGGATCGCCTCCGGCAACAGCGCATGCTCGGTGGCGTGGATCGCCGCCTCGAGCGCCTCGCGGTCACGGTCGGGCGGAACCGGTATCGGGCGCTGCAGGATGATCGGCCCGGAGTCGACGCCGTCGTCGACGAAGTGGACCGTGACCCCGGTGACCTTGACCCCGTGGGCGAGCGCCTGTCCGATCGCGTCGAGGCCCGGGAACGCGGGCAGGAGTGCGGGGTGGACGTTGACTATCCGGCCCGCGAACCGGCGCACGAACCCCTCCGAGAGCAGCTGCATGTAGCCGGCGAGGACGACGAGGTCGACGCCGAGCCCCGCGAGCCAGTCGGCGATCGCCGCGTCGCGCGCCTCGCGCTCCGGATACTCCTCGCCGAGGAAGGTCGCCGTATCCACGCCCGCGGCAGCCGCGCGCTCGAGCGCCATCGCCCCGGGCTTGTCGGTGCCGACCGCGACGACCTCGATCCCACCGGAGCCGTGAAGCTCGTCGAGGATCGCCTGCAGGTTGGTTCCCGTCCCCGAGGCAAGGACCCCGACCCGGAACGGGTCGCTCACGCGGCGACCTTGAGCTTCGGGAACCTCCCACCAGTGGATCGCAGCCGGCCCGTGTCGATCAGCGCGTCGACCTCAGCCAGCAGGTCGTCGGCGCGCCAGTCGTGGAAGTCCCCGTAGCCGGGCAGCGAGTCGTAGCCGTACTTGCGGACCACCTTGCTCCGGCCGCCGCGCAGGATCTCGACCGCGCGCGTGCGCCCGACGCCCGGCGAGGCCGCGTCGACCACGGCCACAATCGCGTCCTCGACCTCGCCCGTCTCGCTGCCGCGCTCTCCGGACACCGCGGGCCGCGCTCGCACCGCGACCTGTGCCAGCGCCCCGTCACAGACGTCGCAACAGCGCGCCTCAGCGCCCGCCGGCGAGCGGTCGCCGAAGTGGCGCAGGATCGCCTCGCGCCGGCACCGCTGCCCCTCGACGAAGCCCCAGACCTCGCGGTACTGGCGCCAGCGGTGCTGCTTGGCCTCCGGGTCGTCGACCTGGTTGATGAAGAAGACGTGCAGGCCCTTGTCGCGGTTCTCGGCGAGCAGCACGCACCGGGAGGGCAGCAGATCGCGCCCGGCGCGCCCCGCCTCCTGGTAGTAGGCCTCGAGCGACGAGGGGACCGCTTCGTGGATGACCGTGCGCACGTCGGCCTTGTCGACGCCCATTCCGAAGGCGTTGGTCGCCACCACCACCGGCGCCTCGCCGGACATGAACGCGCGCTGGGCCGCGGCTCGCGGCTCGCGCTCCATCCCGGCGTGGTAGGCGGGGACCGGCCGCCCCAGCTCGCGCGCGAGCCAGGCGGCGGTCTCGTCGGTCTTCTTGCGGGTGCCCGCGTAGACGATCGCCGGCAGTGCGCCGGGCTCGGAGAGCAGCGCCAACGTCGCCTCGCGCTTCGCTCGCGCCGAGCCAACCGGCACGACGTCGTAGGAGAGGTTGGGACGGTCGAACCCGGTCGTGATACGGACCGGGTCGCGGAGCCCGAGCCGGCGAACGACATCGCCCGCAACCCGCGGGGTGGCGGTGGCGGTGGCGGCGAAGACCGAACGCGCGCCAAGGGCCCGGGCGACCTCGCCGAGCCGGAAGTACTCGGGGCGGAAGTCGTGGCCCCACTGGCTCACGCAGTGCGCCTCGTCGACGGCGAAGAGGCCGATCTGCGCCGGGCGCAGCCGGTCAACGAAGCCGGGTGTGGCGAAGCGCTCCGGCGCGACGTAGAGCAGTCTCACCTCACCGGCGAGCGCACGCTCGAGCGAGCGGCGGTTGTCGGCCGGATCGCGCTGTGCGTTGATCAACGCCGCACGGTCGTCGAGGCTCTCGACCTGGTCCTGCATCAGCGAGACGAGCGGCGAGACGACGACCGCGAGCCGGTCGTCGATCAGCGCCGGGAGCTGGTAGCAGACTGATTTCCCGGCGCCCGTCGGCATCACCAGGAGCACGTCGCGCCCGGCGATCGCCGCGGCCACGGCATCTGCCTGGCCCGGCCGGAAGCCGGGGTGGCCGAAGTGGCGCCCGAGCGCCGATCTGAGATCCGCGTGAGTCACCCGTCGATGATCTATGCCGCCGCGGCGGAGAGTTCGCCCCGGGCGACCGCCGTCAGCACCGGCACGGTCAGCCGGCGCCCTGGACCACGGGCAGCTCCTCGAGTGCGAACTTCCCGTCCGCCTCGCCGTCGTCGCCAAGCGGGTAGTCGCCGGTGAAGCAGGCGTCGCAGTGGACCTTGCGCGGCGTGCCGACCGCCTCGTAGACGCCGTCAATCGAGAGGTAGGCGAGCGAGTCGGCGCCGATCTCCTCGGCGACCTCGTCGATCGTGCGCCCGTGGGCGATCATCTCCTCGCGGGTGGACATGTCGACCCCGTAGTGGCAAGGGTGGCGGATTGGGGGCGCGGATATGCGCAGGTGAACCTCGGCCGCACCGGCGTCCCGCAGCATGCCGATGATCTGGCGGGTCGTGTTGCCGCGCACGATCGAGTCGTCGACGACGACGAGCCGCTTGTCGGCGACGATCTCGGGCAAAGGGTTGAACTTCATCCGCAGGCCGTGCTTGCGCAGCTCCTGGCCGGGCTGGATGAAGGTGCGGGCGACGTAACGGTTCTTGATCAGGCCGTCGTCCTTGGGCAACCCGGAAGCGCGGGCGAAGCCGTTCGCGGCGGCGTTGCCCGAGTCGGGCACCGAGATCACGAGGTCAGCGTCGACCGGGGCCTCGCGGGCGAGGATCTCCCCCATCCGCCCGCGCACCTCCTGCAGGACGCGTCCCTCCAGCCGCGAGTCCGGTCGGGAGAAGTAGATCTGCTCGAAGACGCAGTGCGCGGGACGGGTCGAGCGCACGACCTGGCGCGTCTCGAGCCCGTCGGCGGTCAGCGAGACGGCCTCGCCGGGGTGGACCTCGCGCACCAGCTCGCCGCCGATGATGTCGAAGGCGCAGCTCTCCGAGGCGACGCACCAGCGGTCGCCGAGGCGCCCGAGCGAGAGCGGCCGCACGCCGTGCGGGTCGCGGAAGGCAACCACCGCCCGCTTGGTCATCACCACCGTCGAGTAGGCGCCCTTGAGCCGCGGCATCACCGCGGCGACGGCGTTCTCGATCGGGCGCGCCTCCTCGATCGAGAGCAGCGCGGCGATGATCTCGGAGTCCGAGGTGCCGCGGAAGCTGATCCCGCGCTCGCGGAGCTCGTTGTGGAGCTCGACCGCGTTGGTCAAGTTGCCGTTGTGGGCGAGCGCGAGCTCACGCCCGTCGTCGCGCCAGACCGGCTGCGAGTTCTCCCACGAGCCGCCGCCGGTGGTCGAGTAGCGGACGTGGCCGATCGCCATGTCGCCGTCCAGGGCGCGCAGCTTGCGCTCGTCGAAGACCTGCGAGACGAGCCCGGTGTCGCGCAGGGTGGTGATGTGGCCGCCCTCGCAGGTGGCGATCCCGGCCGATTCCTGGCCGCGGTGCTGGAGCGCATAGAGGGCGAAGTAGGCGAGCCGCGCGACTTCGCGCCCCGGCGCGTGCACGCCGAACACGCCGCACTCGTCGCGCGGGCCATCGCGGTCGGAAATCGGCCGCTCGGTTGGATTCATGAGAGGAATCTGACTCCGAAGAACTGAGTCGAGACGGGCGGGTCAACGCCCAAAGCAAGAGGCTAGCAACGAGCCCGGATTCGCCCCCCAGCTCGGGCCATCAAGCGTCGAGCTCGGCGACCGCGATCCGGACCGTGAACGGGGTGCACCAGAGGATCACGTTGTGGTACTCGCGCAGGTCTGCGTCGGCCGGGATCTCGTACTGCTGATCGCCGACGTTGCCCTTCAGCCCCCCGAGCTCGACTCGGTCCTCGACGCTCTCGGTGCTCGGGGTCAAGTAGACCTCGACGTCGACGCCGGGATCGACGTCGAACTCGGTGAAGGTGAGCAACCGCTCGCCGCCGGGCTGCTCGACCACCCTGGCGGTGCCGCTCCCGGCGTGCCCGTCGGCGCCCTCGAAGGGCCCGCTCGCAAGCTCGATTGGCTTCGCGGTGCCTCCCCCGTCGGCCCCGTCCCCATCGCCGCCGCTCAGCCCGCGCTCGCGGTCCTCGCCCGCAGCGCGGGTGCTCGCGATCGCGACGTCCTCGCTGACCTCCCGGTCGCGAAACCCGGTCCAGTAACCGATCGCCACCGTGCCGACCAGGACGGCGAGCCAGGTGCCGGCGAGCGGCAGTCGCAGATCGGGCCTGCGGCGCACGATCCCGACGATCGCGATCCCGACGATCGCGATCCAGACCGCGACCAGCGCGATCGCCGCGCCTCGGGTCTCGGCCACGTACCGCTGCAGGATCAGCATCGGGATCCCGAGGACGGCGCCGACGGTGAGAGCCGGGAGGAAGAAGCGCTGCATACCCCCTTGTCCACCGGGCACCCGGTCCGTTACGCGATCCGTGAACATGCGCTTGAGGTGATCACCGCGACGCGGACCGCGCTCGGCTTTAGCTCCCAGGAGGAGGAGACCCCGCTGTGCGAGCTGAACCTCGAGGGCTCGCTGCCGGCGTGGGTGCGAGGGGCGCTGATCAGGACCGGTCCGGCGAAGTGGGAGGTCGGCCCTCAGACGATGAACCACTGGTTCGACGGGCTCGCGATGCTGCACCGCTTCGAGGTCGACGCCGGGGCCGTGACCTATGCGAGCCGCTTCCTCGACACGAAGGCGTATCGGGCGGCACGCGACGAGGGCGAGATCCGCTACAGCGAGTTCGCCACCGATCCCTGCCGAACGCTGTTCTCGCGAGTGGCGGCGATGTTCTCGCCGAAGCTCAGTGACAACGGCAACGTCAACCTGGCCAAGCTCGGCGAGCGCTTCGTGGCAATGACCGAGACGCCGATCCCGGTCGAATTCGACGGTGAGACGCTCGCCACCGCGGGAGTCGCCTATGAGGTTCCCGGGATGCTGACCACCGCCCACCCGCACCTCGATCGGCCGAGCGGCGGGATGCTCAATTACGCCGCCAAGCTCGGGCCGCGCAACCAGTACCGCTTCTTCCTCGTCGGCCCCGGCACGGACCAGCCCGAGGTGATCGCCTCGCTGCCGGTCCGCGAGCCCGCCTATATGCACTCCTTCGGGCTCACCGAGCGTTGGATCGTGCTCGCGGAGAACCCCTTCGTCGTCAACACGCTCAGGCTCGCCTTCTCGGGCCGCCCCTACATCGAGAACTACCGCTGGAAGCCCGAGCTCGGCACCCGCTTCACCCTGCTGGACCGCTCGACGGGTGAAGCCCTCGGCCCGTGCGAGACCGAGCCGTTCTTCTGCTTTCACCACGTCAACGCCTATCAGGAGGACGGCTCGGTGGTCGCCGACCTGTCCACGTTTCCCGACGCCGGCCCGGTCCAGGACCTGTATCTCGACCGCCTGCGGGCCGGCAGGCCGATCCCGGCGCCGCAGCTGCGCCGCTGCCGGATCTCCGTCGAGTCGGGATCGATCGAAACCGAGCTGCTCACCGACGAGGGCCTCGACCTGCCGCGGATCAACTACGGGCGATGCAACGAGCGGCCCTACCGCTACGTCTGGGGCACCGGGATCGGCGACTCTGGCTGGTTCGATCGAATCGTGAAGGCGGATGTGGTCGAGCGCTCGACCTCCACGTGGTCGGAGGACGGCTGCTATCCCGGCGAGCCCGTGTTCGTCGCCGAGCCCGGCGCGGAGGCCGAGGACGCGGGGGTGCTGCTCTCGGTCGTCCTCGACGCGAACGCGGAATCGTCATTTCTGCTCGTCCTCGACGCTGCGACCCTCGACGAGCTCGCCCGCGCGCCGGTCCCGCGCCACATCCCGTTCGGCTTTCACGGTCAGTTCGCGCCGGCGGGCGTGAGCGTCAGCCGCGGGCCAGGACCGCGGCGATGACGCCGATCAGGGCGACGATCATCACTCCACCGACCCGCAGCAGCGTTGCCTGCATCGTGTCGATCTTCCCACCAAGCTCGCCCCGGAGTCCACCGATCTCTTGGCGCATTTCCCCGCGCAGTCCGCCGCTCTCCGCGCGCGCTCCGCGGATCTCCCCACGCATCTCAGCCCGCACTCCACTGACGTCTGCTCGGAGCTCGCGGAGGTCGGCGATTACTCGTTCGAATCCCGCGTCCATCCTCCGCGAGAAGTCGTCGAGGCGCTCGTCGGTCCAGGCGGTGCGCTCCATGTGACAAGGGTGGACCTCAGGTGGGTGCTGAATGCGCGCGAATCGTGCCGGCTCGTGGGTGGTGTTCGGACTACGTATGGGCCTCGGCGGCCATCCGCTCGCCGAGCGAATGCCAGGCGCGCTCGGCGTCGGTGAGCAGGACGTCGAGCTCGGCCTCCGCGGCTGAGATCGTGATCCTCTCGCCGCCCGCTGCCCCGACGGTGATCATGTCGACGTTGCCGGCCGCCAGTGCCTCGAGCTCGACCCGGTCGCCGGTGAGCACGAACCCGCCCGGACCTTCGCCGAAGAGGCAAGTCTCGCCCGAGCAGCCGCGGCTTTCGATCAGCTGGTCGAGGTCGACCTCGAGCCCGACCCCGCCGGCGATCGCCATCTCGGCCAGCGCACTGGCGAGGCCGCCGTCGCTGATGTCGTGGGCGCCGGTCACCCGGCCGCCGCGAACCGCGTCGCGGACGAGCTCGATCGCGGCGCTCACTTGAGCGATCGGAAGGGAGGGCAGCCCGGGTCCGAGCTCGCCGCGGAGCTTCGCCAGCTCGGAGCCGGAGATCGAGGGCGAGAAGGGGCCGCAGAGCGCGATCGCGTCTCCGCCGCGCAGCGCCAGGCCACCGGCACGCTGCGGATCGGGGAGCTCGCCGACCATGCCGACCACCGGCGTCGGGTAGATCGGGCCGTCCTCGGTCTCGTTGTAGAGCGAGACATTTCCGCCGACGACCGGCACGCCGAGCGCCTCGCAAGCGTCGGCCAGGCCCTGGGTCGAGCGGTCGAGCTGCCAGGCGACCGCCGGCCGCTCCGGGTTGCCGAAGTTGAGGCAGTTGGTGAGCCCGAGCGGCGCGGCGCCCGCGCAGGCGAGGTTCTGGGCGCCTTCGAGCACCGCCTCGACCGTGCCCGCGTACGGGTCGCAGGCGACGCGGCGGCCATTGCCGTCGATCGCGACCGCGATCGTCGCGCCGGCCTCGTGCAGGTGGAGCACGGCGGCGTCGGCGCTCTCCGGGCGCCGCACGGTGTGGGAAAGGACCACGGAGTCGTACTGCTCAAAGGCCCAGCGCTTGCTCGCGACACTCGGCGACCCGAGGAGCTCCAGTAGGACTTCGTCGGCTTCGCGGGCGCTCGTCGTGTTCTCGTTGCCGTAGATCCAGCTCTTGGGCTCGGCTGGCTCGAGGTCGTACAGGGGGCACTCGTCGACGAGCGCCGCGACGGGCATCTCGCCGACCACCTCGCCGCCGGCGAGGACCCGGAATCGGCCGCTCGCGGTGACCTCGCCGACCACCGCGGCGCCGGTCTCCCAGCGCTCGCAGAGCGCGATCACCGCATCCACCTTCGCCGGCTCGACCACCGCCAGCATCCGCTCCTGGGACTCGGAGATCATGATCTCGAACGGCTCCATGTCGGCCTCGCGCAGCGGCACCCGCGACACATCGATGTCGATCCCGACCCCGCCCGCCGAGGCCATCTCGCCCGCCGAGGAGGTGAGCCCCGCCGCGCCCAGATCCTGGAGCGAGACGAGCAGCCCGCGCCCGAGCAGCTCGAGGCAGCACTCGAGCAGCTTCGCCTCCTCGAACGGGTCGCCGATCTGGACGCTCGGGCGTTTCGAATCGTCCCCTTCGGCGAGCTCCGCCGAGGCGAGCACCGAGGCGCCGCCGATCCCGTCGCGGCCGGTGGATGCGCCCATCAAGACGACCGCGTTGCCCTCTCCGGCGGCCGCCGCGCGCACCATCTCATCGGCCCTGGCGAGCCCGACGCACATCGCGTTGACGAGGCAGTTGTGCTCGTAGGGGGCCTCGAAGTAGACCTCGCCACCCACGGTCGGTACGCCGATCGAGTTGCCGTAGTGGCCGATCCCCGCAACCACGTGGTCGAAGAGGTAACGCGAGCGCTGCGATTCGAGCTCCCCGAAGCGCAGCGAGTCGAGCACCGCGATCGGCCGCGCGCCGAGCGCGAACACGTCGCGCAGGATCCCGCCGACGCCCGTTGCCGCTCCCTGGAAAGGCTCGACCGCGCTCGGGTGGTTGTGCGACTCGACCTTGAAGGCGACCGCCCACCCGTCCCCGATCGAGACTGCGCCGGCGTTCTCACCCGGCCCCATCAGCACCCGCTCGCCCTCGGTGGGCAGCCGGCGAAGCAGCTTGCGCGAGTGCTTGTAGGCGCAGTGCTCGGACCACAGCAGGCTGAACATCGCCAGCTCGACCCCGTTGGGCTCGCGCCGAAGCTTCTCGACGATCAGCTCGTACTCGGCGTCGCTGAGCCCCAGCTCGCGGTGCTTTGCCTCCGAAACCGTCACCGGCGCGGAGTATCGCGCGTATGCATGTCGTCTTTCGCGTGGCGGCAGGACCGCTGCTTGCGCCGGTCGGCCGTGTTGTGATCCGGGAGATGGGTAGTTCGATCCTCATGCGCCACGCTGCGCTCAGCCTGAGCACGCTCGCCGCGCTCGCCCTCCCGGCGGGCGCCGCCGCCGGCGTGCTCGACGGGGATCCACCCAAGGCCGAGCTGGCGACCACCGGCAACGACTCGGAGCTGGTCAAGAGCGTCCCGATCGCGACCGCCGCCGGGGCGAAGGATCGGGTCGTGATGTCGCTTGGGCCCGAGCAGCTCAAGCGAATCGAGGTCGGCGACCGGATCCGGGTCTCCGGCGAGGTCCAGGTCTCGACCACCTGCGTCGCCAGGGGGCCACGCTGCGTCGGGCGTCGCTACGAGTTCAACCCCACGATCGCAGCCCGGATCGTGCTCTCGGCGACCCCGGAGGCGACCGGCGCCTCGATCCTGCTCTCGGAGTCCAAGCAGGCGCTGTGCAAGCAGCGGCGGCCGAACCGCAACCACCACTGCACGCTCGCCTTCCCCAACGTCGAAACGCCGGTGCTCGACCTGGCGGCGTTGCCCTGCCCCGCGAACGCCTGTTACGTGAACATGGTCCTCGGGGCGTCGAATCACAACGCCCAACGCGGCAACCGGGTGGTGCTCGGCGCCGACCTTCCTGACGGCGGGGTGAAGCAGGACAAGGGCCGCCTGAACGTGGTCCAAGCCGGCAGCGACGTTCCGGCCCCGACCGAGCAGACGAGTGGCGAGCTTGTCAGCACCTCGCTGCCGTTGACCGAGGGCAAGAAGGAAAAGCGCCGCGTGATCCACTCGATCCCGGTCCCTTCGCCGCTCAAGGGCGAGGTGCTCGCCTTCGAGGGCGGCTACGTGGCGACGATCGACCAGCTCCCGTTCAACACCTTTATCTCCTCGCGGGTGATTGTCGCCGAGGACACGACCTCGACCGATCCGACCGGGCTCGCCCGGAGCTCGGTCCAGCTCCGCGGCGACGCCACCGAGGCCAACGGCGTCAACTGCACCCAGGGCCCGAGTGGCTACTCGACCCCGTGCACGGTCCAGAAGGCGGGCGCGATCCGGGTCACCAAGGACGCCGTCGACGAGACCACCGGTCTGCCCGCAACGCTTTACCTCAACCTCGTCGGCTCGGCCAAGCCGCTGCTCACAGACCAGAAGGTGAAGCGCTCCCAGCAGGTCGAGATCTCCGCCACCACCGGCCTACACCTCGCCCGCTTCGGCGTCTGAGCCGCGACGCCGGAAACGGTGGCTGGCTCGTCGTTTCTCACCCGTCGTCGGTTACGGTTCCGCGGAGCGGCTGCGGCTCGAAGTCGCGCCGGCCGGCGAAGCGCTCGTCGACGCCCGGCCGGGTGAGCTCGTAGAGCGCCAGCCTCTGCCCGCCCGGGGTCCGGAAGCTGGCGCAGGGGCCGTGCGGGATCCCGAAGCGCGCCTCGGCGCTCCATCCGCGACCCTCCAATTCGGCCAGCGTCGCCTCGAGGTCGGTGACTCGGTGGACGAGCACCGGTGCCTCGGTGGCGAGGTGATCGGCCAGCAGCAGCCTCGGCGGGCCGGCCCCGAGATCGACCTCGGCAACGCGGGCGCCGAACGCCTCGATCGCGAACACCAGCTCGGCGCCGAGCACCTCGACGTAGAGGCCCAGGTCCCGAGCGACGTCGCGGCTGGGCATGTAGAGGAAGTCGAGCTCCCCGATCACCGATCTAGGCTGGGGCGACCGCGGCCTTCTCGCGTGCCCGCTGTTCGCCGGCCTCGCTGCCGAGCTCGTAGCCGAGGGTGACGAGCATGTCGCCGGCGACCGCCTCGTAGGAGGCGACCTCCTCGGCCGTCATCCGCTCGCGCCACATCCCGACGCGGTCCGAGCGCGGCGGCTCCTTGGCGAGCTTGTGGCTGTCGAGGCGGGCCTCGGCGGATTGCGGCGGGCGGTTCTTTCGCGGCAGTTCGCGGGCCTTCTCGGCCAAGCGCCCCTCGGCACGCTCGTGGTATTCGAGCATCACCGGGTCGAAGTCGAGCTCGATGAAGTCACAGACGCGGCGCAGCACCCCCTCGGTGTCGGCGACCAGGTCCTCGAAACGGATCTCCAGGTAATGGTCAATCGAGGGCGCCATCTTGCGCGCCTTGCGGATCCGGTTGCGCCACAGCCGTGCCGATTCGGCGTAGGTCTCAGGCCCCCAGTTCATGCGCAGGTGCGAGAGCGAGACGTCGCGGCCGTCGCGGATGATGTGGACGAACCGCGCCTCGGGAAGCACGCGCTGGATCCTGCGCATCTCCTGGACGTAGCCCGGGGTCTTGTCGCCGTAGCGGCGCTTGCCCTCGCGCTCGGCATAGGTCAGGTAGAAGGTCCTGATCGCGTCGGCGGCGGTCAGCGGGTCGAGGGCCTCGATCTTCGCTCGCAGGTCGGCCGCGTCGAGATGGAAGTCGCCCCAGCGCTTGTGGTCGATGACCAGGTTCGCGGCGTCCTCGCCGCTCTGCTTCGAGCGCTCGAACGCCTTGATCAGCTTCGGCACCCAGTGCGTCTCGCCGGGAATCGCGAGCTCGGGGTGTGCGTCGAGCATCAGCCGGACCAGCGTCGTTCCCGAGCGGGTGACGCCGCAGACGAACGGCGCCGGCTCCGGCTCCGCGGTGCGGCCGCGCAGCCGCCGCCCGGCGAGCACGATCCCGGCCCGCTGGCGATATCGACCGATCTGGTCAAAAAGGCTCATGAGGCCGTTCAAGCTACCCGTTCGAGCAGTTCCCCGAAACCCTGGACCGTGTCCTCCCATCGGCGCTCGGTCTCGCGCACGCGCACGGCGCCGGCGGCGAGCTCGGCGCGGACGCCGTCGTCGGCGAGGCGCTCGATCGCCGCGGTCAGCGCGCCGATCTCCGGATCGAGCGCCGGGATGCCCGACTTGGCGCTGCCATTGGGGTGCGAGGCGATGAGAATGCCGTTGACGCCGTCGTGGATCGCCTCGTTCATCGGCGGGGCGTCGTTGGTGATCGCCGGCATCCCGAACGCGATCGCCTCGTACAGCGGCAGCCCGAGCCCCTCCCAGCGCGCGGGCGAGAGGCAGACGTCGCAGCTCGCGACCTCGCGCAGGTGCTCGGCGGTCGGCTGGTCGGCGAGCCGCAGCGTGATCCGCGGATCACGCTCGGCAGCGTCGGCGGCCGCCTGGACCTGCCTGCGCTCGACCTGCGCCTTGACCACCAGCCGCAGGCGCTCGTCGGTCGTCGCCTCGAACGCCTCGAGCACCGGCTCGACCGGCTTGCGATGCCCCAGAAACCCCCCGGGGAAGACGAAGACCACCGTTCCGCCCGTCGAGGGAGCGCCAGCTCCCGGTGATCCGGGCGAAGCCCGGATTGCTTCGCCTTCGGGGGCGGCCGGGTCAGCCGAAGCACGCGCGTCGCGAGCCACGGCCAGCAACTCGGGGTGGCATCCCCACTGTACGTACGGCGACTCGAGGCCCATGCCCGCGTAGCGCTCCTGCTCGGCCCGGGTGAGCGAGAAGACGAGGTCGAATCCCTGGCGGGCACCGGGGACGTGCTCGTCGGTGAAGTGCTCCCAGACGAAGCGGCCGATCGTGCGGACGCCGCGGCGCCGAAGCTCCGCCAGCTCGGCGAACTGGTAGTTCTGGTCGCAGAAGATCGCCTCGATCCCGTTGTCCGTGACCCAGCGCTCGTACTCGGCCGCGGGGATGTCGTAGGCGGAGGCCTCGGTGACACCTGGCTGATCCCAGACGTCGTCGCGGTCGAGTGCCCCCGGTCGCGGGCCACGCTCCTTCTTCGGCCGCGCGAGCACGAAGGTCTGATGGCCGAGCTCGTCGAGTGCCGACCGGGTCTGGCGGCCGACCACCGGCTGGCCGCGATTGAACCACTTCGTCACGACACCCACCCTCACGACCCGGCCGCCTCCTCCGAGGGAGCGTCAGCGACCGGTGATCCCGGCGCAGCCGGGATTCGTCCGGGGGCGGCCGGGTCTAGCAGAGACGCGAGCCCTTCGACCGTGCGCCGCCAGCTGCGCTCGCCCTCGCGCAGCTCGATCGCCCCGCGAGCGAGCCGCTCGCGCTCGGCGTCGTCGCCGAGCCGCTCGATCGCCGCCGTGAGCTGGTCGAAGTCGGGATCGAAGGCGGGGATGCCCGAGCCGGCCTCGCCCCAAGGCACCGAATCGACGCAGATCCCGTTGACGCCGTCGATCACGATCTCGTTCATCGGCGGCGAGTCGTTGGTGATCGACGGCATCCCGAACGCGACCGCCTCGTACAGCGGCAGGCCGAGCCCCTCCCAGCGCGAAGGCGAGAGGCAGACGTCGCAGCTTGCGAACTGGTACAGGTGCTCGTCGGTCGGCCTGTCCTCGAGCTCGATCACCACGCGCTCGTCGCCGCCGGCGGCCTGCTCGAGCTTGGCGCCCTTGCGATCGACCTGGCCGCGGACCAGCAGCCGCAGGCGCTCGCCTCGAGCGCGGGTGAACGCCTCGACGATCTCCGCAAACGGCTTCCGCTTGCCCATGAACGAGCCCGGTACGTAGAACCGGACCTCGTCTCGCTGCTGCTTGCTGCTTGCTGCTTGCTCGGCCACCTCCAGGAGCTCAGGGTGGCACCCCCAAACCAACAGCGGACTCTCGATCCCCAAGCCCCGGTAGCGCTCCTGCTCGGCGCGGGTGAACGAATAGATCACCTCGTAGGCCGCGCTCGCCGGCTCGGCGTGCTCGGGTGCGAAGTGCTCCCAGACGAAGCGGCCGATCGTCCGCACACCGCGCCTGCGCAGGCCGGCGATCTCGGCGAACTGGTCGTTCTGGTCGCAGAGGACGACGTCGAGCGCGTTCTCGGTTGCCCAGCGCTCGTACTCGGTCGCGGGGACGTCGGCCGCGCTCGCATGGGTCACGCCGGGCTGCTCCCAGACCGGGTCTGCGACCCGCTCCTGCTGGGCCCGCGGGCCCTTGCCGGGCCTGGCGAGGACGAAGGTCTCGTGACCGAGCTCGTCCAGCGCCGAGCGGATGTAGCGCGAGACGACCGCCTGGCCGCTCGCGAACCACTTGGTCACGATCCCTACGCGCATGGGCCGCGGCTACGCCGCTTCGATCTGGGCGGTGGCCTTCTCGACCGCGTCGTCGCCCACCGGGTAGCCGAGCTCGGCGAGCAACCCACCGGCGATGGCCTCGAACTCGCCGCGCTGCTCGGGGCTCATCTGCGTGCGCCAACGCGCAACCCGATCTGCGCTCGGCGGCTTGGTGGTCATTGCGTGGGTCGCCATCCGGCGCTCGACGCTGAGCTCCTTCGCCCGGCCTTCAGCTGGCAGCGCGCGCGCCATCTCCTTGAGCCGGTCGCCGGAGCGCTCGTGGTAGGTGAGCAGCGCGTCGTCCCAGGGCAACTCGATGAACTCGCAGACCCGGCGCAGGACGGGCTCGGTGTCAAGGACGAGGTCCTCGTAGCGGATCTCCGTGTAGTGCTCGAGCTTCGGCGAGTCCTCGCGCGCCTTGACGATCTTCTTCTGCCAGCGCCGGGCGATGTCGGACGCGGTCAGCTCGCGGACCGTGCGGTCGAGGACCGAGAGCGCGACGTCGCGGCCGTCGCGGATCACGTGCACGAAGCGGGCCTCGGGTATCGCGCGCTGGATCAGCCTCATCTTCTGCACATACGTCGGCGTCTTCTCACCCCAGCGAGGCTTGCCCTGCTCCTCGGTGTAGGCGGCGTAGAAGGTCCGCACCGCCGGGCCGGGCTTGATCTGAGGCAGCGCACGCAGGCGGGCGAGCATCTCCTCGTCGGAGAAGCCGAAGTCACCCCACTCGCGGGCCGACTTCATCGCCTCGAGGGCGGTTTCGGGGGTTGCGTCGGGCTCGCGTGCGGCCTTGATCAGGTCGGGCACGAAATGCGTCTCCGGAGGGATCGTAAGATCCGGGTGGGCGTCGAGCATCATCCGCAGCAGGGTCGTGCCGGAGCGGTTCATGCCGACCACGAACGGCACCGGGGGCACCGGGACCGCTGGCGGCGCGCGTCGACCTTCCGCAGGCGTGAGAGCAGGCTCATGAACCGGGAAAGGCTACTTGTCGCCCGAGCCGCTGCGCAGCCGGGAGAGGATCCCGCGCCCGGAGCTGTCGCCGCGCCCCGATCGATCCTTCGCGCGCGCCCATTCCTCGGGCGGCACCCAGCCGTCGCGCGCGGTCACGGTCTCGTAGCCGAGCTGGTCGAGCATGTACCCGGCCGCCTCTTCGAACTCGGCGTTCTCGGCCTCGCTCATCTCGCGCTTCCAGACCGCCACCCGATCCTCCGACGGCGGCTCCATCGTCATCGCATGCGCCTCGATCCGCTCGCCCGCCTCGCGCTCGGGCCTGCCCTTCTTCGCCGGCAGCGCCCCCGCCATCTCCTGGAGGCGCTCCTCCGCGCGCTCGTGGTAGGTCAGCATCGCCGGGTCGTAGTCGAGCTCGATGTGCTCGCAGACGCGGCGCAGCACCGCCTCCGTGTCTCCGACCAGGTCCTCGTAGCGGATCTCGAGATAGCCCTCGATCTCGGCCGAGTCCTCCTGCGACTTGAGGATCCGCTTGCGCCACCGGCGCGCCATCTCGCGCGGCGGCACCGGCTCCTTGCCGCGCTTGGCGATCCGGGCGTTCTGCGAGAGGCCGGCGTCGCGGCCGTCGCGGATCACGTGGATGAACCGCGCTTCGGGCAACGTCTTCTGGATCTTCTTCATCTTGCGCACGTAGTCGGGGGTCTTGTCGCCCCAGCGTTGCTTGCCGTGCTTGTCGGCGTAGAGGCCGTAAAAGGCGCGCAGCGCGTCCGAGGTGTTGAAGGGCTCGATCTGCTCGAAGCGGGCGAGCAGGTCCGCGTCGTCGAGCCCGAAGTCATTCCAGCGCCGGCGCTGGTCCTTAACGATCGCACGGCAGGCGATTGGGGCGTTGAACCGGATCCGGCCCGAGGCCTGGATGAACGGGTTGATGAAATGCGTCTCCGGTGGCATCGCAAGCTGCGGGTGCGCGTCGAGCATCATCCGCAGCAGCGTGGTGCCCGAGCGACCGACGCCGACGACGAACGGGGCCGGGACGCCAGGCTCGGACCGCCCGCGCAGGCGGCGGTTGCGCAGGTAGCGGATCGAGTAGTCGTAGGCTGGCCATCGAGGGGTTCAGGCAGGATGGCACGTCGTAGCCGAGCTCGGCGAGCAGGCCGCCGGCGACGGCCTCGAACTCGGCCCGGTCGGCGGTGCTCATCTCCGTGCGCCAGACGCCCGTGCGCGCCTCCGTCGGCGGCTCGGAGGCGAGCGCGTGCGCTGCCTGGCGCTCCTCGAGCGCGCGTTCGCGCCGCCCACCCTCGGCAGGCAGGTCGCCGAGCTCGGCGAGCCGCTCGCCGGAACGCTCGTGGTAGCTGAGCATCGCCGGGTCGTAGTCGAGCTCGATCAGCGCGCAGACCTGGCGCAGCGCCGGCTCGGGGTCGGCGACCAGGTCCTCGTAGCGCAGCTCGAGGTAACGGCCGCGCAGCCGCCGAGCCTGATGGCGCGCTTCGGTGATCCGCCGTTGCCACAGCCCGGCGGTGTCGGCGATCGGCTTGCCCTCGCCCATCCCGCGCTTACGGCGCGAGAGCGCGACGTCGCGGCCGTCGCGGATCAGGTGGATGAAGCGCGCCTCGCCCAGCTCGCCGCCGATCAACCGCATCCGCCTCACGTAGGCCGGCGTCTTGTCGCCCCAGCGGGCCTTGCCCCGGACCTCGGCGCAAAGGCCGTAGAAGGCGCGCAGCACGGCCGCCGCACCGGGACGCTCGACGCCCGCCACTCGCTCGCTCAGCAGCTCGGGGTCGAGGCCGAAGTCGCCCCAGCCGCGGGCTCCGGTGATTTCGGCGACGAGCAGGTCGGCGGGCGCCCCGGCCTTCGCACGCTCGATCAGATCGGGCACGAAATGGGTCTCGGCCGGGATCGCGAGCTCGGGGTGCGCGTCGAGCATCAGCCGCAACAGCGTCGTCCCCGAGCGCCCAACGCCGACGACGAACGGTGCCGGCGGTCCCCCGGGATCGCGGCCCCGAAGGTGGGAGCTCACGCCGGCGCCGGCGCCGCGCTTCGGGTCAGCGATTCGAACAGGGCGAGCCCGTCCGCCGAGCCGGTCAGCGGGTCGATCGCGTGCTCGGGGTGGGGCATGAGGCCGATCACGTTGCCGCCTTCGTTAGAGACCCCGGCGACGTCGGCGGTGGAGCCGTTCGGGTTCTGGCCCGGCGCGTAGCGAAAGACGATTCGATCGTCGGCCTCCAGCGCCGCGAGCAGCTCCGGCGGGGCGAACCAGCGCCCGCTCATGTGCTTGACCGGGATCGAGAGGCGATCGCCAACAGCGCATGCGCTCGTCGCAACGGTTGCCCGCGGTCGCAACCTCGATCTCGACCTGGCGACAGACGAATCGCAGGCCCTCATTCGGGAGCAGCGCGCCGGGCAGCATGCCCGCCTCGCAAAGAACCTGGAAGCCGTTGCAGATGCCGAGCACCGGGCCGCCGCCTGCGGCGAACTCGCGGACGGCGTCCATCGCGGGCGCGAAGCGGGCGATCGCTCCGGCGCGCAGGTAGTCGCCGTAGGAGAATCCGCCCGGGATCACGACCGCGTCGAGGTCTCCGAGCTCGGTGTCGCCGTGCCAGACCAGCCGTGCGTCGGCGACCCGCTCGCAGGCGAGCACCGCGTCGCGCTCGTCGCACGACCCCGGGAACTGCAGAACGCCGAACCTCATTCGGCCGGCAGGACTTCGAAGTCCTCGATCAACGGGTTCGCGAGCAGCTTCTCGCACAGGCCTTCGAGATCGGCGCCGTCCTCCGCCTCGAGCTCGACCAGGCGACCGATCCGGACCTGCGAGATCCCCTCGAAGCCGAGCGCGGGAAGCGCTCGCTCGACCGCCTTGCCCTGGGGGTCGAGGATGCCCTCCTTGGGCCGGATCAGCACGCGCGCCTTCACATCACCGAATCTAGCGCTCCGCCAGGCGGCGCCTGGCTCGGCCCATGAACCCGGCGAGCCGGGATCTCTGCGGGGGAGGCGTGAGGTCGAGAGCCTGCTCGCCGGCTTCGTCGAGCTCGAGGATCCCCGCGTAACCGGCCCGCTGCGAGCTCCTCCTCCATGCCGAGCAGGCGGACCGCCCGTGCCCAGCGCGGATCCCCGCCGAGGTGGATCTCGGCGCCGCGGCGGATGTTGGCCGCCGCCCACTCGGTCACGGCGGCCGGTGCCGGACGACCGAGCATGGTGTAGATGCGCCCGAGCTCGGTTCCCGGATCGGCGCTCAGGTCCTCGAGACGCACGAGCGCGTAGCGGTCGCCGAAGAGGCGCTGCCCGTCGCCGCTGGTGGTCTCGAAGGCCGACTTCCAGACCAGCAGCGGGCGCAGGAAATCGGGGATGTCGGCAGGGAGGTCGAGCGATCGGCGACGGGCGGCAAGGTCCTCGGAGATCCGCCTGCTCGACCACAGCCGGCGGCCGGTGCGGGCGGTGAAGAAGCTCTCGGCGTCGGGGTAGATGTCGGTGCGCCGGCGGCGGCCGAGCAGCATCGAGGCGCAGTTGGCGCGCGGGTCGCGGACGATGTGCACGATCGCGGCGCCGGGATCGATCTCGGCCACGGCGGGGAGCTTGTGGTCCAGGCGCGTCTCCTTGATCGCGACCTCGGGCGCCTGGTCGAGCAGATGGGCGAGCAGCGCCCGCACGTGCTCCGGCAGCTCGGGCTCGAGCTCGAGCTCCGGCGCCCGCGGCCCGCCCCAGTTGAAGAGCTCGATCTGAAGCTCGGGGAAGCGCTCGCGGCGAAACCGCTCGCGCAGTTCACGGGTCTCGGCGAAGGCGTCGATATCGCGAGCGCCGCTGCCGCCGCCGATCGTCTCGGTGTCTTCGCGCAGGGGCTCGTAGAAGCAGCGCAGCTCGGGGTCCTCGCCGAGCGCGTCGTGGAGGATCGTGGTGCCGGAGCGGCGCAGTCCGAGAACGAAAAGGTTCATCGCCTCAAGCGTACGGCGCCCGGCGCCGCGGCTCAGCCCAGCTCGCGGCCGGTGAGCCGCTCGTATGCCTCGACGTACTTGGCGCGGGTATTGGCGACCACGTCATCGGGAAGCTCGGGACCGGGCGGGCTGTGGTCCCAACCCGACTGATCGAGCCAGTCGCGGACGTACTGCTTGTCGAACGAGGCCTGCGAGCGCCCGGGCTCGTAGCTGTCCGCGGGCCAGAAGCGCGAGGAGTCGGGGGTCAGGACCTCGTCGGCGAGCACCACCTCGGCACCCGGCGAGGCGCCGAACTCGAACTTGGTGTCGGCGATGATGATCCCGCGTTCGGAGGCGTGCTCGGACGCGTGCTCGTAGAGCTCCAGCGTCGCCCGGCGCAGCTCCGTCATCAGCGACCGGTCGCCGATCAGCTCGACCGCGCGTCGAAGTCGATGTTCTCGTCGTGATCGCCGATCTCGGCCTTGGTCGCCGGGGTGAAGATCGGCTCCGGCAGCTTGTCGGACTCGCGCAGACCCTCGGGCAGCTCGATCCCGCAGACGGCGCCCGTGTCACGGTACTCGCGCCAGCCCGAGCCCGAGAGGTAGCCGCGGGCAACGCATTCGACCGGGTACATCTGCAGGCGCTTGACCCGCAGCGCCTTGCCCGCGACCTCCTCGGGAACGTCCTGCGAGACGTAGTGGTTGGGGCAGATGTGGCCGGTGGTCTCGAACCAGAACACCGACATCTGGGTCAGCACCTTGCCCTTGTCGGGTATCGCCGTCGGCAGGACGACGTCATAGGCCGAGATCCGGTCGGAGGCGACCATCAGCAGGTCGTCCTCGACCTCGTACATCTCGCGCACCTTGCCCGAGGAGTGGAGGCGGAGATCGGTGAGGCTGGTGCTCATCGAGAGGCCGCGATCCTACAGCTCGACCAAGTCGTCGCCGACGGCGATCCGCCCGCTCTTGGTGACGTTGACGCGGAGGCCACCGCGACCGACGAGGCCGCGCAGGACGCCGAACCTGGTCAGACCTTGGAGGTGGTTGCAGGGCTCGCAGAGCTCGACGCCGAGGCACTCGACCTCGCCGACGCGAAAGCGCTGGCCGACCAGCTCATTGAGCCGCGCCCCCCGGATGAGCACGTTGCGCCGCGATTCCTCGTGGCTGAGCGGGATGCCGGTCTCGGCCGTGAACGCCTCCAGCGCCTCGGCCTCGATCAGGGTCAGATCCATGGCTTCGCGCTCGGCGGGCTCGCTGATGAAATAGCGATCGCCCACGGGTCCCTGGCCGGCGAGTACCTCGAGCGAATCGACCGCTTGCGGCAACGCGGATTCGGTCGGATTGATGGCGATTCGCTCGACCGTCCCGGGCATCGCTCTCAGGATACGCAACGGGCTCGGCGCTGAATTCCTTTGCGGCGGGCTTCGCCCGCCTTACATGCTTCTGCCGAGACACTTTGTGTCTCGGCCTACAAATACCCCCGCCCGGTATAGTGATGAGCATGCCCAGCACCGACACCGCTGCCGGTTACGTCGCCGACAAGGACGCGATCGTCAAGCGCCTGGCGCGGATCGAGGGCCAGGTCGGCGGCCTGCAGCGGATGGTCGAGGACGAGGCCTACTGCATCGACGTGCTGACCCAGGTCGCCGCGGTGACCAAGGCGCTCGAGGGCGTCTCGCTGAAGCTGCTCGCCGACCACACAAACCACTGCGTCCGCGACGCGGTCGCGGCCGGCGGCAGCGAGGCCGACGACAAGGTCGACGAGTTGCTCGCCGCGGTCGAGCGCTTCGCGAGGACGCGGTGACCTCGACCGCGGATCCCGCGCTTGCCGGGACGACGCTCGGCGAGCGCGGCCACCCCGACAACGGGGCCGTGCCACGCGTTCCGCTCTCGAAACCGCTGCAGACGGCGCGCTTCATCGCCCGGCCGATCCCGTTCATGGAGAAATGGCGCACGGAGCTCGGCGAGACATTCCACGCCAGCCTCTTCGGCCCCGGCGAGATCGTCTTCGTCTCCGACCCGCCGTCGCTGAAGAGCCTTTTCGGCGCCGACCGCGTGAACACGATCGCACCCGGGCGCAACATCATCCTCCGGCCCCTGCTCGGCCCGGGCTCGTTGCTACTCCAGGAGGACGAGGAGCACCTGCGCCGCCGCAAGCTGATGCTGCCGCCGTTTCACGGCGAGCGCATGCGCGCGTATGAGACCGTGATCGCCGAGGCGACCGAACGCGCGATCGCCGGCTGGCCCCAGGATCGCGAGTTCCCGCTGCACCCGAGCATGCAGGCGATCACGCTCGAGGTCATCCTGCGCGCCGTCTTCGGGGTCGAGGACGCTGGCCGGCGCGATCAGCTCAGCCGGTGCCTGGTCGAGATCCTCGGCGCGACCGCCTCGCCGGCGGCGGTCGGGTTCGCGACCCCGGGCGTCCGCAGGCTGCCGCTCTACCGCCGGCTCGCTCAGCTTCGCGGCCGCGCCGATGAGCTGCTCTTCGCCGAGATCGCCGAGCGTCGCCGGGACCGGGACGCTGCCGAGCGCGAGGACATCCTCTCGCTGCTCGTCTCGGCGCGATTCGAGGACGGCTCGGCGATGGACGACGCCGAGCTCCGCGACCAGTTGATGACGCTGCTGGTCGCCGGCCACGAGACGACTGCGACCGGCCTCGCCTGGACCTTCGACCTGCTCCTCCATCGCCCCGAGGCGCTCGAGCGCCTGCGGGCCGAGCTCGAGGCGGGCGAGCGCGAGTACCTGGATGCGGTGGTGACCGAGTCGTTGCGGGTTCGCCCCGTGGTCCCGTTCACCGGCCGCGAGCTCCGCGCCGACGCCGAGCTCGGCGGCTACGAGCTGGCGGCGGGCACGGTCGTGATGGCGGCGATCTACCTCGCCCACACGCGCGCCGACGTCTACGAGCAGCCCTTCGCGTTCATGCCCGAGCGCTTCCTCGGCGACGACGCCCCCGAGACCTTCTCCTGGGTCCCATTCGGTGGCGGCACCCGCCGCTGCATCGGCGCCGCCTTCGCCCAGCTCGAGATGCGGGTCGCGATCGAGACGATCTTGCGCGAGGTCGAGCTGCGTCCGGCGTCATCCGACCCCGAGCGCCCGATCCGCCGCAACGTCACCCTCTCGCCGGCGAACGGCACCCGCGTGATCGCGCAGCGGCGCTAGGGGACCTGCCGAGGGACATCGTGAACACCTGACAGGGCCGGGCTTCGGTAACACGGACCCGGGCCCCCCGGCCCGCGCCGCCCGAACTGGGTGGGCCAAATCGGCGTCGACTGAGCACTTGTACCCCCGATGGGGTCTAAAACTATTCAGTCGTTCGGGCGCGGCCGCCGATCAGTCTGTTCCCGACGTCTCCGGTCAGGACATCTAGGTCGCGGTCTCAGTCGCTGAGCCGATCGAGGCGGGCGATCAGTGCCGGGACGTGCGCGAGATAGGCGTCGGGGTCGAGCACCGCATCGAAATCAATGCGCGCCACCTCCTCCGCTTCGCGTCCGTGGGTGTCGCGGTAGCGAGCAAGCTGCTCAGTCAGCGTTGCGCGGAACGGGGTGCCCGTGTCCCAGGCGCCCTGGGCAGCCTCCTGAACCAGCCGGTAGGCGTCGTCGCGGGTCATCCCCGACTCGATCAGCGCGGTCAGGGCGCGCTGGCTGAACAGGGCGCCGTGGGTGAGCTCGAGGTTGGCGCGCATGCGGTCCGCGTGCACTGTCATCCCCTCGACCAAACGGGCCGAGAGGTGCTGCATGTAGTCGAGCAGGATCGTCGCGTCGGGCAGGATCACCCGTTCGGCTCCGGAGTGGGAGATGTCGCGCTCGTGCCACAGCGCGACGTTCTCGAGCCCGGCCTGCGAGTAGCCGCGCAGCACTCGCGCGAGCCCGCAGATGCGCTCTGAGGTGATCGGATTGCGCTTGTGCGGCATCGCCGAGGAGCCCTTCTGCGACCCGGTGGCGAACGGCTCCTCGACCTCGCGCACCTCGGTCCGCTGCAGGTTGCGGATCTCCTGGGCAAAGCGCTCGAGCCCCGCCCCCGCGAGCGCGATCGCCTCCAGCACCTCGGCGTGGCGGTCGCGCGGGACGACCTGGGTCGAGATCTCCTCGGCGCGCAGCCCGAGCTCATCCATCACCGCCGCCTCGACTGCGGGCGGGGTCGAGGCGTAGGTGCCGACCGCACCCGAGAGCTTGCCGACGGCCGCCTGCTCGAAGGCGTCACGCAGCCGGGTGAGGTTGCGATCGGCCTCGAAGGCGAATCCGGCGAGCCGCAGCCCGAACGTGGTCGGCTCCGCGTGGACGCCGTGGGTGCGCCCGACGCAGAGGGTCTCGGCGTGCTCGCGCGCCTTCGCCACGAGCGCGTCGCGGTACGCGGTCGCGCCTCCGATGATGATCCGGCCCGCCTCGACGAGTTGCAGCGCGAGCGCCGTATCGAGCACGTCGGAGGAGGTGAGCCCGTAATGGACCCAGCGCCCCTCGTCGCCGATCGAGGCGGCGACGACGTCGACGAAAGCGGCGACGTCGTGGTTGGTCTCGCGCTCGCGCTCCCTGACCGCGTCGACCGTGAACGAGGCCCGCTCGCGGCACGCTGCGGCGGCCTCGGCGGGCACCTTCCCCTGCGCGGCCCAGGCTTCGGTTGCGGCGAGCTCGACCTCGAGCCAGCCGCGCATCCGGCGCTCGTCGCTCCAGACGGCGCCGATCTCGTCGCGGGTGTAGCGCGCGATCACGGGCTCACGAGCTGATGATCCGCGCCGCCAGCAGGCCCGCGTTCTTCGCGCCGTCGATTGCAACGCAGCCCACCGGAACTCCCGGCGGCATCTGGACCGCGGAGAGCAGAGCGTCGAGCCCACCGAGGTTCTTGCCCCCGATCGGGACCCCGATCACCGGCAGATCGGTGTGGGCGGCGGCGACGCCGGGCAGCGCGGCCGACATCCCGGCACCGGCGATCAGCACCCGCAGGCCGCGCATCCTCGCCGCGTGGCAGTACTCGCGCACCTTCTCGGGGTCGCGGTGAGCGCTCATCACCCTGACCTCGTAGCGGATGCCGGCGTCCTGGAGCGCCTTGCCGGCCGGCTGCATCTTCGGCTTGTCATTCTTCGAGCCCATGATGATCCCGACGCGCGGCGCGTCGACCTCGATCTCCTCGAAGGCGGCCTCGACCTCGGGCATCGTGTCCGGCGGCGCCGCCTTCGGGGTCTCGAGACCTGTCTCGGTATCCGGCTCCTGAATCTCCACTCTTCTCCTTCTGTTCAGTTCGTCCCGACCGCCGTCACGGCCCTGGCGGCGATGTCGGTGCGCATCTGCTTGCCCTCGAACTCGATCAGATCGGCGGCCTCGTAGGCCCGCTCGCGCGCCTCGGCCGCGGTCGCGCCGAGCCCGGTGACGTTCAGGATTCGCCCGCCGGCGGTGACGATTCCGTCGTCGGTGCGCGCCGTGCCGGCATGGGTGACCTCGACATCGTCGGGAACCGCATCGAGGCCGGTGATCAGGTCGTCCTTCGAAGCGCTCGCCGGATAACCGCCGGAGGCGAGCACGACGGTCACGGCCCAGTCGCCGGAGAACGCCGCCTCGACGCCAGCCAGCCCGCCCGGCTCGCGCGACGCGAGGCAGAGCTCCAGCAGGTCGCTCTCGAGGCGCGGCAGCACGGCCTGCGTCTCGGGGTCGCCGAAGCGGCAGTTGAACTCGAGCACTTTCGTACGCGCGTCCGTGAGCATGAGCCCGGCGTAGAGCACACCGTGGAACGGGGTGCCGCGGCGCCGCATCAGCTCGACGATCGGGCGGTGGACGGCATCGGCGAGCTCATCCACCAGCCCGTGGTCGAAGCCGGGCACCGGTGAGTAGCTGCCCATGCCGCCGGTATTCGGCCCCTGGTCGCCGTCGAAGATCCGCTTGTAGTCCTGAGCCGGGGCGAGCGGGACGACGTTCTCGCCGTCACAGAGCGCGAGCAGCGACAGCTCCTCGCCCTCGAGGAACTCCTCGAGCACCACCTCGGTGGCGCCGAAGCGACGCTCGACGAAGAAGGCCTCGACCGCCGCACGCGCATCGGCCTCGTCGGTGCAGATGATCACGCCCTTGCCCGCCGCGAGCCCGTCGGCCTTGAGCACCGCCGGGTAGGGAGCGCCCGCGATCTGCTTGAGTGCCTCGTCGCGGCTGTGGAGCACGGTGTGGCCGGCGGTCGCCACCCCCGCCTCGGCCATCAGCGCCTTGGCGTGCACCTTCGATCCCTCGAGCTTCGCTGCCTCGGCGCTGGGGCCGAAGGCCCGAACGCCGGCGGCCTCGAGCGCGTCGACGAGGCCGTCCACGAGTGGCGCCTCGGGACCGACGATGACCAGGTCGCACGACTCCGCCGCGGCGGCCGCGACCACCGAGCTAACGTCGTCGCCGATCTCGAGGCAGCGCGCGTCGGCGGCGATCCCGGCGTTGCCAGGCGCACAGAGCAGCTGAGGTCGCGCGTCCGAGCGCGCGAGCGCACGGACGATCGCGTGCTCCCGCCCCCCGCCGCCTACGACCAGGACCCTCACACCAATGTCACCTCACGCAAATCCGGGGCCACCGCTACGTGTTCCTGGCGCGCGCTCACAGTGCCTGAGTGAACTCCTCGACGTCGATCGCGGTCAGGGTTTCGTTCATCACGGTGCCCCGCGAGCCCATCTCAACCGAGAGCTTCGCCATCACCTTTTCGTCGGGAGCCTCGATGACGCTGATGAAGTCGTACTCGCCCAGCGTCGCCCATTGGTTGAGCACCTTGACGCCGAGTTGCTCGACCTCCTTGGTGACCTCCTGCACACGCGAGGGGTTGTCCTTGATCGTCTTCACGCCGTCTGAGGTCAGGCGGGTGAGCATGATGTAGGTGGGCATGGCCTCTGTTCCTCCTCTGGTCTTGCGGCCGAGTGGCCGCAGCCCTCTTTCTTTCACGTTGCGCGCCATCGTGCAAGTCCGGCCTACCGCCGATGCACGAGAATCACGTCCGTGGCCGGTCATCCGATCTTCGCCGCGATCTACGACCGGCTGCTCGCTAGCTCCGAGAAGGCGGGCCTCGGCGAGCGTCGCGCGGCGTTGCTCGCGCAGGCCTCCGGGCGCCTGCTCGAGCTCGGTTCGGGGACCGGCGCCAACCTCTGCCACTACCCGGCGGCGGTCACCGAGGTAGTCCTGACCGAGCCAGATCCGCACATGGCGAGGCGCCTGCGGGAGAGGCTCGCGGCGGACCCGCCGCCGTTCGCCTACGAGGTCGCCGAGGCCGGCGCCGAGGAGCTGCCGTTCGACGACGACTCGTTCGAGACCGTCGTCTCGACCCTGGTCCTTTGCACCGTCGAGGATCCCGCTCGGGCGGCGGCCGAGATCGCACGGGTCCTGCGCCCGGGAGGCATGCTGTTGCTTTTCGAGCACGTTCGCGACCCCGAGAGCGCGACGCGGGCTCGCTGGCAGGACCGTCTCGAGCGCCCCTGGGGCTGGATTCTCGGCGGCTGTCACCCGAACCGTGATACCGCCGCGACCCTGAGCACCGCCGGCTTCGATGTCACCGGCCTCGAGCCGGACGAGTTCCCGAAGGGCGGACCGATCGTCAAGCCGACGATCCGCGGATCGGCGCGAGCGCCGAGCGGGTAGTCAGCGGGCAGATGAGGAGACTGGTCCCGCTCGTTCTGCCGGCGTGGCTGCTGCCGCTTGTGGTGCTCGCGCTGGTCCTCCCAAGCATCACGGCGTTCGCGCTCGTCGGTCCCCAGCTCGGGCTCCCGGTCGGCGCGCTGACCGTGGCCGTGGTGCTCGTGCTCGCCGGCCGCGCTCGCTATGACGAGGAGATCGAGGTCGCTCGAGCGCCGGACGGGCGCTACCGGCTGCTGATCGCCGCTGGCCGTCCCCTCGACGAGGCGACGGTGGTCGAGGAGATCGCCGCGATCGCGTCCGCGGGTGAGGCCGCCGCGCCTGGCATCGGACCCGCCGAGCTGCTCGTGATCGCCCCGGCGCGGACGTCGAGGCTCGACCGCCTGGCCTCGGATCTCGAGCCCGCGCGCCGCGTCGCCGAGCGGGCGCTCGCGGTCTCGACCGCCACGCTCGGGGAGGTGGGCCTCGCCGCGAGTGCGCGGGTCGGCGACGCCGACACGGTCCAGGCGATCGAGGACGCGCTCCGCGAGTTCGCCGCGCACGAAGTCGTGCTCGTCGGCGGACCGGGGCTCGGGGCCGGTGAGGTCGAGGAGGTCCGCCGTCGCCTCGACCGACCCGTGTGGGCGCTCGGCGTTCACGTAAACGGCTCGATCAGCGACGCGTAGTCGCTCGTGGTGCGCTCCCAGGTCAGGCGCGCACGCGCCACCTCGACGCCTGCTCGCAGCTCGGCGAGCGCATCCGGCTCGCGGGCGTCGTTGATCGCCCGGGTGAGGTCGCGGACGACTGGCAGATAGGCCGGGATGCCCGAGCTCGCCCGACCGCGCCGGCGGGAGCGGACCAGGAGACCGTTCTCGCGATCTCGAACCACCTCGTTCATCGGCGGCGCGTCGTTCGTGATCACGGGCAGCCCGAGCGCCATCGCCTCGTAGAGGTGGAGCCCGAGGCCCTCCCAGCGGCTCGGCGCGAGGCAGACCTCGCGCGATGCGAACAGGCCCAGGTGCTCATCGATCGCCAGGTCCTCGAGCACCACCTCGACCCGCGGGTCGCGCCGCCGGCCACGGTCGAGAAGGTCCAGCCGGCGCTCGACCTGTCCCTTGATCAACAGGCTCGCGTCGGCGCCCTTCACCCTCCGAAACGCCTTCAGCAGCTCCGCAAGCGGCTTTCGCTTGCTGAGGAAGCCGCCCGGATAGAAGAAGCGGCTCGCCCGCGCAGGTGGCTCGGGCTGCTTGCGGGCGTGGGCAAGCAGCTCGGGGTGGATCCCCCAATGGACTCGCGGGCTCTCGATCGCCAGCTGCGCGTAGCGCTCCTGCTCACAAGCCGTGAGCGAGTAGACGACGTCGAACGCGCGCTTCGCCGGCTCGACGTGCTCGGCCGAGAACTGCTCCCAGACGAAGCGGCCAACCGTCCGCACCCCGACCCCGCGCAGGGCGGCGATCGCGTCGAGCTCGTAGTTCTGGTCAAAGAACGCGAGCTCGAGCTCGTTCTCGCGCCCCCACCCGACCAGCTCTTCGGCGGGGACCCGGTAGTGCGAGGCCTCGGTGACGTCGGGCTGGTCCCAGACACCTGTTCGATCGACGAACGACGGCCGGATGTTGGTCGCCCTTGTCGGCCGCGCGAGCACGAAGGTCCGGTGGCCGAGCGCGTCGAGCGCCGAGCGCAGTTGGCGCGCGACGACGCCCTGCCCGCGGTTGAACCAGTAAGCGCAGATCCCGATCCGCATCGGCGGGAGCGTAGTTAGTGCCTCGCTCACAGCGGCGATAGCATTGACGCAGTCGCGAGAAGGGGAGGATTCGTGACTGCGAGAGCTGTGAGCGCGAAAGCCTGGTTTGTCCAGGTCGTACTCGTGTTCTTCGTTGCGGTTTTGCCGGCGCCGGCCGCCGACGCCGCGAGCACGTTCACGGTCAACACGACCGCCGACGAGCACGACTTCAACGCCGCCGATCCGTTCTGCGACGCCGACCCCGGCCCGGCCGAGCTCTGCACGCTGCGCGCGGCGATCGAGCAGACCAACCAGCAGCCCGGACCCGACACCGTGATCGTCCCCGACGGCACCTACACGCTCGGCCTCGGCCAGCTGATGATCAGCGACGACCTGCTCCTCGACGGCTCCCAGGCCGCCACCACGATCATTCGCCCGGAGCTGGTCGGAGCGTGCTGCAGGTCCAGGCCGGCAGCTCCGAGCTGCGCGACCTGACGATCCGCGACGGCGTGCTCGCAAGCGTGGGCGCCGGGATCTGGATCAGCGACGAGCCGGCGCGCCTGACGGTCCGCGACTCGGTGATCACCAACAACATCGCCCAGGGCGAGAACGGTGGCGGGATCTGGAACATCGGCAGCCTCGTGCTCGTGTGCACGACCGTCAGTGACAACCGGACCCTGTTCTCGGGCCGCGGCGGGGGCATCTACAACGATGACGAGGCCGACCTGCTGCGGTTGGTCGAGAGCACCGTCAGCGGCAACTCGGCCGACAGCGCCTCGGGTCCCGAGCCCGCGTTCGGCGGGGGCATCTTCAACGATGGCGGCTTCCCGATCAGCGGGCCGGTCGAGCTCTTGCGGACGACGCTGAGCGGCAACCGGGCCACGGGCTCCGCCGGCGACCTCGGCGGCGGGATCTACAGCGAGGGCGCGCTGACGCTGATCAGCTCGACCGTGGTCGCGAACTCCGCTCCGGGCGGCGCCAACCTGTTTCGCGCCGCCCCGTCCACGCTCGGGTCGACGAACACGATCCTCGCCGATCCCGCCGGCGGGGCCGGCTGCGGCGCCGAGGCGACGGCCGCCGCCCCGGTCTCGGGCGGCTTCAACCTCGACGAGGACGGTTCCTGTGGCCTCGCGGTCGCGCCCGGCGACCTGGTCGGCGTCGATCCGCTGCTCGTCCCGCTGGCGGCGAACGGCGGTCCGACCATGACCCACGCCGAACGGGAGGGCAGCCCGGCGATCGACGCCGGTCGTGCTGCGCCGGGTGAGGCGACACCAGCGCGGGTTGCCGCGACCGGTCGACGTTCCCGGAATTCCGAACCCGGGCGGTGACGGAGCCGACATCGGCGCCTTCGAGCTCCAGCTCGCCTGCAGGGGCGAGCCCGCCACGATCATCGCCGGCGATGGCAGGACCCGGGGCACCGGCCACGCCGACGTGATCGTCGGCCGCTCGGGCACGGACGTGATCAAGGCCAGCGGTGGCCGCGATCTGGTCTGCGCCGGCGCCGGCCGACGACCGGGTGTTGGGCGGTGGCGGCAAGGACAGTCTGCTCGGCCAGGGCGGCAAGGACACGCTGCGCGGCGGCGGCGGCAAGGACGAGCTCGCGGGCGGCGGCCGCAGCGACCGCCTCGACGGAGGCGGAGGCAGGGATTCGTGCGAGGGCGGCGGCGGCGGCGACCAGCTGCGAAACTGCGAGCGGCCTTAGGCAGCGGCCGCGACGGCCCGCCCAGCCTTCTCGAAGGTCAGCTCGCCGCCCTCGGCATCGACGCGGACGACCTCGCCCTCGGCGAACTCGCCCTCGAGCAGCTTCAGCGCCAGCTTGTCGATCAGCTGGCGCTGGATCACCCGCTTCAGCGGCCGGGCGCCGTAGGTCGGGTCGTAGCCGAGGTTGCCGAGCAGGGTGCGGGCGTCGTCGGTGAGCTCGATCTCGATCCCGCGCTCCTCGACCCGCCGTCCGAGCAACTCGACCTGGAGCTCGACGATCCGGCTGATGTCCTCGCGGGAGAGCCGGTGGAAGATGACGACGTCGTCGATCCGGTTCAGGAACTCGGGCTTGAACGTGGTCGCGAGCACCTCCTCGATCGTCTCGCGGATGCCCTCGTCAACGAGCTCACCGGTGATCCGATCCGAGCCGACGTTCGAGGTCATGATCAGGATCGAGTTGGTGAAGTCGACCGTGCGGCCCTGGCCGTCGGTGAGCCGGCCGTCGTCCATGATCTGGAGCAGGATGTTGAACACGTCCGGATGCGCCTTCTCGATCTCGTCGAGCAGGATCACCGCGTAGGGGCGGCGACGCACCGCCTCGGTCAGCTGGCCGCCCTCCTCGTAGCCGACATAGCCGGGCGGCGCCCCGACGAGGCGCGAAACCGAGTGCTTCTCCATGTACTCGGACATGTCGATGCGGACGATCGCCTGCTCGGAGTCGAACATGAACTCGGCCAGCGCCCGGGCGAGCTCGGTCTTGCCGACGCCGGTCGGGCCGAGGAAGAGGAAGGTGCCGATCGGGCGATGCGGGTCGGCCAGGCCGGCGCGTGAGCGCCGCAGTGCGTTGGCGACCGCCTCAACCGCCTCATCCTGTCCGATCACGCGGTCGTGCAGTCGCTCCTCCATCTGGATCAGCTTCTCGACCTCGCCCTCCATCAGTCGCGAGACCGGGATTCCGGTCCACTTGGCGACCACCTGGGCGACGTCCTCCTCGGTGACCTCCTCGGTCAGCATCGAGCCGCCGCCGGCGTGCAGCTTGCCCAGTCGCTCCTCCTGCTCGGCCAGTGTCTTCTCGAGCTCGGGGATCTCGCCGTAGCGAAGCTCGGCGGCGCGCTCGAGGTTCTGGTCGCGTTCGGCGCGCTCGGCCTCCCGGTGGGCCTCCTCGAGCTGTGCCTTGGCGGCCTTGATCGCGTCGATCGCATCCTTTTCGGCCTGCCAGCGCGCCTTCATCTCCGAAGCGCTCTCGTTGAGCTCCGCGAGCTCGGCCTCGATCGCCTCCCGGCGCGCCTTCGACGCCTTGTCCTTCTCCTTCGAGAGCGCCTGCTTCTCGATCTCGAGCTGCTGGATGCGGCGGTCGACCTCGTCGATCTCGACCGGAGAGGACTCGATCTCCATCTTCAGCCGCGAGGCGGCCTCGTCGATCAGGTCGATCGCCTTGTCGGGGAGGAAGCGGTCGGCGATGTAGCGCTCCGAGAGGGTCGCCGCGGCGACAATCGCCGGGTCGGAGATCCGGACGCCGTGGTGGACCTCGTAGCGCTCCTTGAGCCCGCGCAGGATCGCGATCGTGTCGCCGATGTCGGGCTCGCCGACGAGCACCGGCTGGAAGCGCCGCTCGAGTGCCGCGTCCTTTTCGATCTGCTTGCGGTACTCCTCCAGCGTCGTTGCGCCGACGGCGCGCAGCTCGCCGCGGGCGAGCATCGGCTTGAGTAGGTTGGCGGCGTCCATCGCCCCCTCGGTCGCGCCGGCGCCGACGATCGTATGGAGCTCGTCGATGAAGAGGATGATCTGACCCGCGGCGGCCTGCACCTCGCTGAGCACGGCCTTGAGCCGCTCCTCGAACTCGCCCCGGTACTTGGAGCCGGCGACGAGCGCGCCGACGTCGAGCGCGATCACCCGACGGTCGCGAAGCGACTCTGGGACGTCGCCCTCGACGATCCGCTGCGCGAGGCCCTCGACGATCGCGGTCTTGCCGACGCCGGGCTCGCCGATCAGGACCGGGTTGTTCTTGGTCCGGCGCGAGAGCACCTGGATCACCCGGCGGATCTCCTCGTCGCGGCCGATCACCGGGTCAAGCCTGCCCGCCTTCGCGTCGGCGGTCAGATCGCGGCCGAACCTCTCCAGCGCCTCGGCCATCTCCTCGGCGTTGGGCGAGGTCACCCTGCTCGGGCCCTGGGTCTCGGCCACCGCCCGCGCGAGCGACTCGCGGTCGGGGAGGATGTCGGCGACGCCTGAAGACTTGTCGGCGAGCGCGAGCAGCAGGTGGCCGACGGTGATGTACTCGTCACCGAGCGCCGACATCTCCTTCTCGGCGCGCTGGAGCACCCGGACCGCGCCCTGGCCGAAGTTGACCTGCGGCTCGGCCTCGCCGCTGACGCTCGGCAGGTCGGCGACCGCGCCGCGGGCCCGCTCGGTGATCGCCTCGACGTCCGCCGACAGCTTGCGCAGCGCCGCGGGCGCGAAGCCCTCGTCCTGCTGCAGCAGTGCGAGCAGCAGGTGCGCCGGCGCGACCTCGGTGTTGCGCGCGTCGGCCGCGAGCCGCTGAGCGGTCGCGATCGCGTCCTGCGCCTTGACTGTGAACCTGTCTGCCTGCATCGGGCTACCAGTCTAAAGGGTTGCTAACAATTTGTCAAGAAATCTAAGTCTAATACGCTTAGGTATGACCCTGACCCAGTCGCGAGGCCAGCCAGAGGCCCGCGACGGTCGCCGGAACGGCACCGGCGAGCCCGCGCAGCGCGGCGTTGCGGTGCGCTGCCGAGCTCAGCGTGAGCGCGAAGGCGACCGCATCGCCCGCGTCGGTCGCGGCGCCCGCGATCGACGCCCGTCGCAGCTCGCCCGGATCGCCGAGCGAGCCCAGCTGCCAGAGCCCGAGGACGAGGTCGCGGGTGGCGCCGATCCGCGCCAGCGCCAGCGCGCGTTCGTCGGCCTCACCGAAGCCGAGCGCCACGAGTGCCTGCCGCGGGGCGAGCCAGAGGCCGGCGCCGATCGCCAGCCGCCCGGCCCCGAGCCCGATCGCCATCGTGCGCACCACCGAGTCTCCGACCGGGCTCGACATCGACCGCAGCGTAACGCCGCGCGCTCGCGAGTTCACCGAAGCGCAACCGCAACCGGAGCTTCACTGACATAGCGTCCAGGGTCGTGGCCGGAAAGCCCGATCCCGAGATCGACGCCGTGGTCGCCCGTTGCCGCGAAAGCGAGCGCCGATCGCGCGAGCGGCGCGCCGGGCGCCGGCCCCGGCGCCGAAGCGTGCTCGTCGGGTGCAGCGCCGGCCTCCTGGCGGTCGTCATTGGCGGACTCACGGTTCAGGCTCCGCAGATCACCGGTGGAGGCCCCCCGCGGGCCACCGCCGTGCTCGGAACCGCGGCGGCGGTCGGTCCGAAGCCGCAGCGGCACCGCGGCCGCGATCGCGGGCAGGACAAGATCCCGTCGCCAGCCGCGCTTCGCGACGCGTGGAGCTTTGCCCAGGATCGCGCCGGCCTGGTCTCGCTCGCGGTCGTCGACAGCGAGGGCAAGCTGCGTGGGCGCGACGAGAGCCGCCGCTACGCGGCCGCGAGCGTGGTCAAGGCGATGCTGCTCGCGGCCGAGGTCAGGAGGCTGAAGAAGGCCGATGCGGGCATCGACTCGACCACGGACTCGCTGCTGAGCGCGATGATCACCCGTTCCGATAACGAGGCGGCCGATGCGATCTACGCGCGCGTCGGGGACGGCGGCCTGTTCGGGGTCGCGCGGAGAATGGGGATGAAGCGTTTCACCGTTGCCGGGCATTGGGGCAACGCGCAGATCACCGCCGCCGACATGGCGCGCTTCTTCGGCGATCTCGATCGCGCACTCGCTCGCCGCCACCGGGAGTACGCGAAGGGGCTGCTGGGCTCGATCATCGCCAGTCAACGGTGGGGGATCCCCGCGGCCGCCGGCGAGAAGTGGGCGATCCGGTTCAAGGGCGGTTGGCTGCCCTCGCATGCGCTCGTTCATCAGGCGGCCGAGTTGCGCGAGCGCACCGGCGACCGCGAGCTTTCGATCGCGATCCTCACCGACGACCAGCCATCGCATGGCTACGGGACCGAGACCGTCCGCGGGGTCGCCGAGCGGCTGCTCAGCGCTTCGGGCGGCGGCGGGTAGCGCGCTCGATCGGGATCGAAACCGAGCCGGCCGTCGCTTCGGGCTCGTCGCTCGCGGCGGGCATCGGGCGCGCGGGACCGCGCGGCTCATAGGCGCCGTAGGGAACGATCTCGGCGCGGAGCGAGCGGCGCACGCGCTCGATCTCCTCGCTCATCTGGTGCTCGAGCTCAGTCGCGCGCTCGCGCATCTTCGCGATCTCGCGCCGAGCCCGCTCGAGCTCGCGCTCGAGCCCGAGCACGGTCTCGACCCCGGCCAGGTTGAGGCCTCCCTCGGCGGTCATCTGCTGGATCCGCCGCAAGCGCTCGACGTCGTCGTAGGAATAGAGCCGGGTGTTCTTCGGCGATCGCCTCGGGGTGATCAGGCCGCGCGCCTCGTACATGCGCAGCGTCTGCGGGTGCATCTCGGCGAGCTCGGCGGCGACCGAGATCATGAACACGCCGCGGCGACGGTCGAGGCCCTCGGCGCCGGAGGCGTCGGGGCGGCCGGGCTTGCGCTGTCGGGCGCTCATTCGGACTCGCCTACCTTCGACGAGGCAGCGGACGCATCGCGCAACAGCCGCTCGCGCGGGTCGTGGTCGTTGATCGCCTCGGCGAACGCATCGAGTGCCTTGCGCTGCTCGTCGGTGAGTGTGCGCGGCATTTGCACCTCGAGCCGGTAGAGGATGTCGCCGCGCGACCGGTCACCCGCCTTCGGCGGGCCCTCGCCGCGCAGGCGCTGGACGGTTCCATGTTGGGTGCCGGCGGGCACGCGGATGCGCTTCGAGCCGTTCAGCGTCGGCACCTCCACGGTGGCCCCCTGGATCGCCTCCGCGATCGTGATCGGGACCTTGACCTCGAGGTTGCCGTCCGAGCGCTGGCGGAAGACCGGAGACGGCGCGACCCGGGTGACGACGTAGAGATCGCCGGGCGGGGCCCCGCGCGGTCCGTCCTCGCCCTTCCCGCGGACTCGGATCCGGCTGCCGTCATGGACGCCGGCGGGGATCCGGACGCGGTAGCGCTTGCGCTGCATCGTCAGCCCCGAGCCGCCGCAGGTCGGGCACGGGTCTTCGATCACCTGGCCGGCGCCACCGCAGCGCGGGCACGGCTGGCTGATCGAGAAGAAGCCCTGGCTCTCGGAGTCGATCCCTCGTCCATCGCAGCGCGGGCAGACGACCGGCGCGGTGCCCGGCTTCGCGCCCGTGCCACTGCAGGTCTTGCAGCTCGCCTGCTTCGGGACCGTGACCGGGATCTCCGTCCCCTGCATCGCCTGGTCGAAGCTCAGGCGCACCTCGGTCTCGAGGTCGCGCCCGCGCACGGCCTGCTGCGGACCCGGCCCTCCACGCCGAAACAGGGTCGAGAAGATGTCGCCGATGTCGTGGGCAACGGCGCCCGGACCGGCGCCGCCGGCGCCGAAGCCGGCGAACCTGCCGCCGGCGTCGTATTGCTGGCGCTTCTCGGGGTCGGCGAGCGTGTCGTAGGCCTCCTGGACCTGCTTGAACCGCTCCTCGGCCTTCGGGTCATCGGGATTGCGATCGGGGTGGTACTCGCGCGCAAGCTTGCGGTACGCCTTCTTGATCTCCTCGGCTGAGGCGCCGCGACCGACGCCGAGCACCTCGTAGAAATCGCCGGCCATCCGGATCGCCCCCTACTCGCTGACCACGACCCGGGCGGGACGGAGCACCTGACCGTCGAGCCGGTAGCCGCGCTCGAGCGTCTCGACGATCGTGCCGGCCGCGACGCCGTCGCCATCGGGTCGGGTCGAGATCGCCTCGTGCAGGGTCGGGTCGAAGCGCTCGCCCGTCGGGTCATAGGACTCGACCCCGGCGCGCTTCAGCGTCGCCTGCAGCTCGCCGTGGACGAGGGCCACGCCTCGCGCTAGCGCCTCGTGAGCCGAGACTTCCTCGCTCGGTGGCTCACCCCCCGCGCCGCCGGTCGCCGGGTCGACCCCGGCTGCGCGAAGTGCGCGCTCGAGGTTGTCGATCGAGGGCAGCAACTCGCGCGCCAGCGCCGCCCTGCCGCGCCGCTCGGCCTCGGCGCTCTCGCGCGCCGCGCGCTTGCGGTAGTTCTCGAAGTCGGCCTTTGCCCGCTGGGCGAGGTTGAGGTACTCGTCCCGCTCGCGCTTCAGGCCGGCGACCAGCTCTTCTAGCTCGTCGCCGACCAGATCGGCTTCGGGACGCGCAGCGGCAGCACGCTCCTGCTCCGCCTGCTGCCTGCTGCCTGCGTGCTCGGGCTTAGGCGCGGTCGTCATCGACCACCTCGGCGTCGACGACCTCGTCCTCGGCCTCACCGGCGCCGTTGGCGCCCGCGCCGTCGGCCCCGCTGGCCGCCTGCTGCTCGGCAGCTGCCTGGTAGATCTGTTCCGAGACCTTGTGGAAGGCGGCCTGGAGGGCCTCGGTCTTCGCAGTGATCTCCGCGGCATCCTCGGACTCGAGCACGTCGCGGACCGCCTTGATCGCCTCGTTGATCTCGGCCTTCGCCGCGTCGTCGACCTGATCGCCCAGCTCACCGAGCTGCTTCTCGGCGGCATAGGCGGCGTTCTCGGCGACGTTGCGGGCCTCGGCCAGCTCGCGCAGCTTGGCGTCCTCCTCGGCGTGGGCCTCGGCGTCCTTGATCATCTGCTCGACCTCGGACTCGGCGAGCCCGGAGCCGCCCTTGATCTCGATCTTCTGCTCCTTGCTCGTGCCGAGGTCCTTCGCCGAGACGCTGAGGATGCCGTTCGCGTCGATGTCGAAGGTGACCTCGATCTGCGGCATGCCCCGCGGGGCCGGCGGGATCCCGGTGAGCTGGAACTTGCCCAGCGACTTGTTGCCGGAGGCCATCTCGCGCTCCCCCTGGAGCACGTGGATCTCGACCGACGGCTGGTTGTCGTCGGCGGTCGAGAAGGTCTCCGACTTGCGGGTCGGGATCGTCGTGTTGCGCTCGATCAGCTTCGTCATCACGCCGCCCTTGGTCTCGATCCCGAGCGTCAGCGGAGTGACGTCGAGAAGCAGCACGTCCTTGACGTCACCGGCGAGCACGCCCGCCTGGATCGCGGCGCCGATCGCGACGACCTCGTCGGGGTTGACGCCCTTGTGCGGCTCGGAGCCGGTCAGCTCCTTGACCTTCTCCTGCACCGCCGGCATTCGGGTCATGCCGCCGACGAGGACCACGTGGTCGATCTTCGGCGCTCCCGCGTCGGAGATCGCCTGCTTGACCGGCGAGACGACGCGCTCGAGCAGGTCGGCGGTGAGCTCGGCGAGCTTGGCCCGCGTGAGCTTCATCTCGAGGTGCTTGGGCTCGTTGTTGATCGCGGTGATGAACGGGACGCTGATCTGCGTCTCCTGCGTCGTCGAGAGCTCGATCTTCGCCTTCTCGGCCTGCTCGTAGAGGCGCTGCAGCGAGCGCTTGTCGTTCGAGACGTCGACGCCCTGGTCGCGCTTGAACTCGGCGACCAGCCACTCGACAATCGCCTTGTCCCAGTTGTCGCCGCCGAGGTGGTTGTCGCCGGCGGTGGACTTGACCTCGAATACTCCATCGCCGATCTCGAGGATCGAGACGTCGAAAGTGCCGCCGCCGAGGTCGAAGACGAGGATCGTCTGGTCGGACTCCTCCTTGTCGAGTCCGTAGGCGAGGGCTGCGGCCGTTGGCTCGTTGATGATCCGCTTGACCTCGAGCCCGGCGATCTTGCCGGCGTCCTTGGTCGCCTGGCGCTGGTCGTCGTTGAAGTAGGCCGGGACGGTGATCACCGCCGAGTCGACGGTCTCTCCGAGCTTCGCCTCGGCGTCGGCCTTCAGCTTCTGGAGGATCATCGCCGAAAGCTCAGGCGGCGAGTACTGATCGCCGCGAACCTCGACCCGGACATCGCCGTTGGGGCCGGCGACGACCTTGTAGGGAACGATCGTCTCCTCCTCCTTGACCTCTGCCTCCTTGCGGCCCATGAAGCGCTTGATCGAGAACACCGTGTTCTCGGGGTTCATCACCGCCTGGCGCTTGGCGACGGTGCCGACGAGCCGCTCGCCAGAGTCGGTGAAGGCGACGACCGACGGGGTCGTGCGCCCGCCCTCGGCGTTCTCGATGATCTCCGGCTCACCGCCCTCGAGCACCGCCATCGCCGAGTTCGTTGTTCCCAGGTCGATTCCAATCGTCTTCGCCATTGTTCAGCCCGCTCCTTCTATCTCAGGTTCTAAGAAATCTAAGCCAGAGGCTAGCAGATGTATGCGTATCGCCAACGTGTCTTGCTCGTGCGGGGGGACGGCCCGGTGGTGTCCCGCTCGGGCCGTCGCCGAGCGCGAGGCGGGATTCGGTGTCAGCGAGGGAGGGTGTGGGTGCGAGCGCAGGTCACAAACCTCGGCCTCAACCGTGCCGCGGCGTCGAGGCCGAGGTTGTTGTCGTCATAGAGCACTAACCCGCCGTCAGAGCTTGGCGAGGCATTGAGGCCGAGGTTTGTGACCTCGAGGCCGACCGAGAGCGCTCGCGCCAAACCGAACCACCCTCCCTCACTGAAACCGACCGGGCGTCGCACTCCGCCCCGGCCCGAGCGGAACGCCACTAGCCCGAGCGCAACGCCACCAGCCCAGCGCCGGCGCCTATTGCGCCGGCACGCAGTCCGACGGCTCCGGCTTCTCCGCGGTCTCGAGATCCACCACCGGCCCCTTGTCGATCTGGCCCGCATATGCGGCCACGAAGGCGGCAACGTCCTTCGCCTCCTCGCCGAGCAGGATCGACTCCGGCATCCTGCCGCCGACTCCGCAGGTGATCGCCTGCAGGACGCGCGGGTAGCTGCCCGGATAGAGGTCGGCGCTGTTCTGGCCCGTGGTCACGAGCAGGTCGTCGAGGTTGGGGCCGACGACGCCGTCGGTGCCCGCCGCCGCGAGCGTGTGGCATTGGCCGCAGTTGTTGTCGAAGATCTCCTTCGAGTCCTCGTCCGCCGGCTCGACCTTGACGATCGCCGCCGCTTCGTCGCCCTCCTTTTGCAGGGCCATGAACGGGATCACGAGCACGCAGACCGCGGCGAAGATCCCGAAGACGACGAAGGGACGCTTGCTCACGGCGGGAAACCTACCGGCTCAGCCAGCCGCCCGACGCTGGCGGAACCACGGGCACATGCGCCGCAGCGCGCACTCCTCGCAGCGGGGCGCCGGACGGCAGACCCGGCGACCGTGGGTGATCAGGTTCATGTGCAGCTCGTAGGCATCATCGGGGTCGGTGACCCGCAGCATCTCGTCGTGGGCGCGCTCGAACGAGGCCCGGGGCGGGAACAGGCCCAGGCGCCCGCCGACCCGGTAGACGTGCGTGTCGACCGGGATCTCGGGCCGGCCGAGGGCGAAGATCATCACGCAGGCGGCCGTCTTGCGCCCGACGCCGGGAAGCGCGACCAGGTACTCGAGCGCCTCGTCGCGGTCCGCGGCCGCAAGCCAGTCGAGGGTCGGCGCGGTGCCCTCCCGCGGCAGGCGTCGAAGGATCTCCTGGATCCGCGGCGCCTTCGTCTGCGAGAGGCCACCGGGGCGGATCGCTTCCTCGACCTCGCTCAGTGGCGCGTCGCGGACCTGCTCCCAGGTCGGGAAACGCTCACGCAGCCGCTCGTAGGCGACGTCGCGGTTGCGGTCGTTGGTGTTCTGCGAGAGCACGGTCCGCACCAGCTCGGCGATCGGGTGGCCGTGCGGGTGGTTGACCGGTTGGCCGTATAGCTCGCGCAGGCGGTCGCGGATCGCCCGTACCCGCGCTCGCGGCGGTCGCCGCCACGACTTGGTCTCGGTCCATCCTGCCGTCACCCCGCCAGGATATGGCCGGTTAGCCGCACCGACCGCCCGGCGAGGCCCGTTTAGAATCCGGCAGCACTCGTGCGTGCGCTTAGGGCAAGGATCAACGGCGTTCTTCCACAGGGCTGGCTCGATGCCGGGCGTCAGTTCCTGCTCTTTTTCCTCGCCTACACCGCCTACCAGCTCGTTCGCGGCGCAACCGACTCAGGCGCCGACGTCGCCTTCGCCAATGCCGAGCGCCTGATCGACGCCGAGCGCTCGCTCGGCAGCTTCTTCGAGTCGGGCCTGCAACAGGCACTGATCGACCACGCGTCTTGGCTGATCGAGTTCGCGAACTTCATGTACCTGAACTCGCACTTCGTGATCACGACCGGCTTCCTCGCCTGGCTCTACCTGTTCCGCAACGATCACTTCTACTTCGTGCGCAACATGTTCATGGTCGCGATGGCGCTCGGCCTGGTCGGCTACGCGCTCTATCCGACCGCGCCGCCGCGCTTCTTCGCCTCCGAGGGGTTCACCGACACGATCGCGTCCTTTACCGGGTCGGCTCAGGACTCGGGCACGATCGGCGTGCTCGTCAACCAGTACGCCGCGGTGCCGAGCATGCACATCGCCTTCGCGCTCATGATCGCGGTCCCGGGCATGGCCCTCTCACGCCATCTGCTCTCGAGATCGCTGTGGTCGGTGTACCCGCTCGTGGTCTTCTTCGTCATCGTCGTCACCGGCAACCACTTCTGGCTAGACGCCGCCGCCGGCGCCGCCGTCGCCTGCCTCGCGGCGGTCGCCGCGCGCGCCCTCGCCAGGCTCCGCCCGGAAGCCTGGTCGTGGCCCGAGCCCTCGCGCGAAGCCACCGTCTGAAGTAGCGTCACGACCATCTCAGGCGACGACCGCGCACAGCCGAGGACCGCGGCCGAGTGGCGGGGATACGCCCGCGATCGGCTGATCGAATCCCGGCTGACGCCGAACGCGATCTCGATCACCGGCCTGGTGCTCAACCTGGCGGCGGCGGTCCTGATCCTCGACGAGCTCTTCTTCCTCGGCGGCGTCGCGTTCATCGTCGGCTCGGTGATGGACACGCTCGACGGCCGCTACTCGCGGATGTCCGGCAAGGGGACCCTGTTCGGCGCCTTCCTCGACTCGACCCTGGACCGGATCGAGGAGGGGGTAGTGCTGACCGCGGTCGCCTTCTACTTCGCCGACAACGGCGACGGCGTGCCCGCGGCCGCGTGCGTGCTCACCGTGCTCGGCTCGCTGATGGTCTCCTATACCCGCGCCCGCGCGGAGGCGCTCGGTGTCGAGTGCAAGGTCGGGATCGCGACTCGCCCCGTTCGCGTGGTGCTACTTTCCATCGGCCTCGTGTTCGGCGCAGGCGACCTGATCAACGACGTCGATCTGCTTCCAGCATCGATCTACGCGATGGCCGGGCTGACCGCGTTCACCGTAGGCCAGCGCGTCTGGCACGTCCGTGGTGAGTTGAAGGCGCGCGAGGCGTCCGAGATGTAACCAAACCGTGAATCGCGGGTAGTTCGCCTTCCACCCGCCCCCGCTTGGAGGATCCCTTCGCATGAGTGAGACCAACGGCCACCCCGACGGCGCGACCACAGCCACAAACGGGCGCCACTCCGACGACGGCAAGGTCCGCGTCGCGATCGTCGGTGTCGGCAACTGCGCCAACAGCTTCATTCAGGGCGTCGAGTACTACAAGGACGCCGATCCCTCAGAGCAGGTGCCGGGCCTGATGCATGTCGACCTCGGCGGCTACCACGTCCGCGACATTGAGTTCGTCGCCGCCTTCGACATCGACTCGGAAAAGGTCGGCAAGGACCTCTCCGAGGCGATCTGGTCCGGTCAGAACGACACGATCAAGTTCGCCGATGTGCCCAACCTCGGGGTCAAGGTCGAGCGGGGCATGACCCACGACGGCCTCGGCAAGTACCTGAAGCAGAAGATCACCAAGGCCCCGGGAGAGACGGCGGACATCGTCGGCATCCTCAAGGAGTCGAAGGCGGACGTGCTCGTCTGCTACCTGCCGGTCGGATCCGAGCAGGCGACGAAGTGGTACGTCGAGCAGGCGCTCAAGGCGGACGTCGGCTTCGTCAACTGCCTGCCCGTGTTCATCGCCCGCGAGGACTACTGGGACAAGCGCTTCAGCGAGGCCGGGCTGCCGATCATCGGCGACGACATCAAGTCCCAGGTCGGGGCGACGATCGTCCACCGCCAGCTCGCCCGCCTCTTCCACGAGCGCGGGGTTGAGCTCCAGCACACCTCGCAGCTCAACGTCGGCGGGAACATGGACTTCTTCAACATGCTCGAGCGCGAGCGCCTCGACTCGAAGAAGGTCTCAAAGACCAACGCGGTCACCTCGGTGATGGGAACCGAGCTTCCCGAGCGCGACGTCCACGTCGGCCCCTCCGACTACGTGCCGTGGCTGACCGACCGCAAGTGGGCACACATCCGCCTCGAGGGCAAGTCCTTCGGCGACGTGCCGCTGACCGTGGAGCTCAAGCTCGAGGTCTGGGACTCGCCGAACTCGGCGGGGGTCGTGATCGATGCTGTACGGCTGCTCAAGCTGGCGCTCAACAACGGCCTCGCCGGCCAGCTCGACGGCCCGTCCAGCTACCTGATGAAGTCGCCGCACACGCAGCGTCCCGACGACGAGGCTCGCACCCAGACCGAGCAGTTCATCGCCAGGTACGCGCGCAAGCCGACCGCCACCCCGGCGGAGCAGGTCGCCGAGGAGCCGGCGGCCGAGTCAACGGCCTAGCCCGGCGACAACCATGACCTGAGCGAGGGCCCGCCCGTCGGCGGGCCCCCTTCTGTGCCGCGTCCTTTGCCGCCACCGGTGTGATGTGCGTCACGCTGGCCCCGCCAGGCAGGAATAGCCGGCCTCCGCACGAGTCCTCGGAGACATGAACCCATCCGTTCAACCCAAGGAGGACTCATGAAGTTCCGACGCATCAGCGGCCTGGTGGGGGCGCTCGCGGCAACCGCCGCCTTCGCTCCCGCCGCCGACGCCGCCCCGGTCGTCACCCAGGCCACCGGGCCGAACACCGCCTCGATCCAGGCGGCCGTCGATCAGTTCCGCAATGACCTGGGAACCAACAACGCCGGCGGACCGCCGGCCCAGAGCGGTCGCCGCCAGATCGCGTGGGACGGCGTTCCCGATGGGCGCGCAGCGCCTTCGTTCATGCCCGAGGGCCAGTTTCGCAACCTCGGTGCCCTGTTCTCGACCCCTGGCGTGGGCTTCGAGGTCTCGGGCGATGACGACAGCGACAACGGCAGTCCCGACGCCGATCCCGACCTGGTCGAGTTCACGGATCTGAACCCGGGCTATGACGACGCGTTTGCGCCGTTCTCACCCGAGCGGTTGTTCGCGCCGATCGGTTCCAACGTCACGGATACGACGTTCGTCGTCCCGAACACCAACACCGCCGCCGAAACCAGTGGCTTCGGCGTCGTGCTCAGCGATGTCGATCAGGCCGGGCCGACCAAGCTCGAGCTCCTCGCCGCCGATGGCGAGAGCCTCGGCATCTGGGAGGCGCCGGCGACAGCCGGCAGCGAGACGTTCTCGTTCCTGGGCGTGCGCTTCGATGCGGGTGAGCGCGCCGCGCTGGCTCGGATCACCACCGGCGCCGCACCGCTCGGCAACCCCGACGTCACTCAGGGTGGCGCGGCGGACATCGTCGTCATGGACGACTTCATCTACGGCGAGCCGCAGACGATTCAGCCCGAACAGCCCGACACCAAGGGCCCGCAGGTCGATGTCGAGGGCGCGAAGAAGAAGCTCGAGTTGGCAAAGCTGCTTCGCGGCCTCAGGCTCACGCTGACCCCCGACGAGGCGGCGTCCTATGAGGTCAGCCTGCTCGGCTCGGCTCGGTCGGTGGAGATCAAGAAGAACGAGGTCGTCCTGGCCGAGAAGTCGCTGGCGTTGGCAGCAGGAGAGCGCAAGCTGAAGCTCAAGCCGGCGCGCAAGCTGCTCAAGGAGACGCCGGACCGGTTCAAGGTCCAGCTCCTGGTCGAAGCGACCGACGGGGCGGGCAACTCCAAGACCGTGCGCAAGTCGATCAAGGTCTACGACTGACCTGGTGACCGCGAGTCCGCCGCGCCCGAATCACCCGGGCGCGGCGGAAGCGGTCGCTCCGCGTTCGGCGATCAATCACCGAGCGCCTCGGCAACCCGCGCGCGTCCTCGATAGAGGCGGCTCATGATCGTCCCCTCTCGCGTCCCGAGCGCCTTCGCGGCCTCGCGGTAGCTGAGCCCCGCGAGGTCGACGGCGACGACCGCGTCGCGATACTCCTGAGACAGACCCGCGACGGCCGCAAGCGCCTCGTGCGCCTCGACGGAGGCGTCGAGCCTCGGCGGCGAGGGGCGCTCGGAGGCGGCCACGTCCCCCTCGGCCCCCAGCAGCTCGGGCCTTCGCGCTTGCTCTCGCCGGCGCGTGTAGTGGACGTTGCGAAGCACGGTCACCAGGTAAGCGAGGTCGTCGCCGGAGCGGACGAAGCGCGGCTTCGCCAGCACTCTGACGCAGGTCTCCTGAACGAGGTCCTCGGCCTCGTCGCGGGATCCGCACAATCCCAGGGCCGCGCGGTAGAGGCGATCGAGGTGGTCAGGGAGGCGCTCGGGATCGAGTCTGTGCGGGATCGCGATCAGCCCCCACCGGGTGCGGGTGCCGTGGTCAGAACGCGACGGCTCCGTCGCCCTTCCAGGCGGCGAGCTCGACCAGCGTCCGCCCGGCGACCCCCTTGCCGGCGAGCACGCAGGTGTGCCGGCCGCGCAGCCAGGTGACGATCGTCGTCTCGTCGTCGCGCACGATCCTGAACTCGGTGCCCTCGAGCGTCGTCCGTCTTGCGTCGACGGGAGCATCGAGCGGTTCGCCGGAGACGATCGTGTAGCTGATCCGGCGCCCGTCCTTGTCGTAGTAGACGGTCGCCGCGTCGCGGCCGCCGAGCTCGTCGCTGCGCCGGCCGGCGGCGCTCCAGCCGAACTCGGGTCTCCAGTTCGGATAGGCGAGGCCTTCCGCGCTCGCGGTCAGCAACGCCGGCTCGCCAGTCCTCGGCTTCGGCGCGGGCTCCGTCGGAGCGAGAGCGGAGAGCTCGGCGGTTTCGACCACGGTCGGCTCCGCGGCGCCGCCGGTGAGCATCGCGACTGTGAGGGTCGCGGCAGCGAGCGCCGCTGCACCCGCCCCGGCCCAGGCCAGCCACGGCCTCCGCCGGCTTGCCGGGGTCCGAGAGCCGGCGGGGATCCGGGCCCGAAGCTGGGCCGGCGCCTCGACCTCGATCGCGCCCAGTGCGGCGACGGCGAGCTGCTGCCGTCGGAGCGCGACGCGAAGCTCGGGCGAGCCGGTCAGGCGAGCCTCGATCGCGGCCCTGCGGCGACTGGGCAGGGAGCCGTCGGCGAGCGCGGTCAGATCTCGTCGGTCGCGCTCGGTCAGGCTGTCGAGGGGCTCGTCGCGCATTGGGCTCTGCTGACATGGACGCTAACGGTCGCTTGTTCATTCCCGCTGGACGGGAGCACTTGCCCGACCGAGCTTCCGGTCGCTGCATCCCGGTGAATCGCATCTATGCTGAGCAGGTGGCAGGTGCTCCGCTCTCGATCGCCCAGGTGACCCCGCACCCCTGGGGCACGCGACACGAGATCAACGAATTTGTCGCCCGCGTCTCCGCGGAGCTCGCGGAACGCGGCCACCGGGTCATTGTCGCCGCGCCGTCAGACCCGCGCAGCTCGGTCCGCGACTCCCGCCGCGCGATATCCGCCGCTGCCGATCGCCCGGCGGCGATGTTCGATCGAAGCTGGAGCGGAACGCGGGTCGACGGTGAAGGGGGGCCACCGGTGCTTGCGCTCGGTGCCGGGATCCCGCTGCCCCGCGGCCCAAGGCCGCGTCCGGCACCGGTGCCGGTCGACGCGAGCCGCGCGCTCGAGCGGCTGCTCGCGGGGGTGGACTTCGACGTTGTCCACGTCCACGACCCGTTCGTTCCCAGCCTCTCCTCGTCGACGCTGCGTCACTCGCGCTCGCTCAACGTCGGCAGCTTCCACGAGCCCAGCGAGCGCGTTCTCTCGACCCAGGTCGCAAGGCCATTGGTCGAGGTCTTCCTCGGCCGGCTCGACGCGCGAACGGTGAGCTGCGGCACCACCGCGACGCTGATCGAGCGCTTCTTCCCCGGATCCTACGAGCGGGTCGAGCCCGGAGCCGACGCGGGCGTGGAGCCGTGGTGGCCGGGCGGCGACCGGCGCCAGGGCGGCCAGCCGTTTCGGATCGCTTTCTGCCTCGACGAGGAGCGCGGGGCGCTGCGGTTGTTCCTGCGCGCGATTCGCCGCCTGCCGCTGGGCATGGACTGGGAGGTAGCGGTCTGGGTCTCCGACTCGACCGAGGTTCGTGTCGCCCAGCGCCTGCGCGACCGGGTCCGAGTGGTGCGCGCCCGCGAGGCGACGCCCGAATCGCTGATCGCCGCCGCCGATGTCGTCTGTGCTGCGTCGGGCGGGCCCCGCGTGGCTCCCGGGCTGCTGCGCAAGGCGCTCGCCTGCGGCGCGATCCCGGTGGCCTCGCAGATCACCCTCTATCAGGAGCTGCTCGCCGACGGCGAGCGCGGGTTGCTGTTTCCTCCCGGGGACGCGATCACCCTCGCCGGGCAGCTCGAGCGCTTGCTCACCAGCCGACCCCTGCGCCGCGAGCTGCAGCGCAAGGCCCGCGGCGCGGTCCGCGACTGGTCCTCGGTCGCCGATCAGGTCGAGGAGATCTACGGGCGGATCGCCGCTCGGCGCCACGATCCGCGAGGCAACCCCGAGCTTCGCCGGCGGATCGCGCGCAGGCGCCAGATCAACGTCGATCTGCATATGCATACCGACCACTCCTCCGATTGCGCAACCCCGGTCGAGACGCTGCTGGCGACGGCGCGCGAGGCCGGCCTGGGAGCGATCGCGATCACCGACCACAACGAGATCTCGGGTGCGCTGGCGGCGCGTGAGATCGCCGACGAGATCGGGGTCAAGGTGATCGTCGCCGAGGAGGTGAAGACGGCCGAGCAGGGCGAGGTGATCGGGCTGTTTCTGACCGAAAAGATCGAGCGCGGGATGACGATGGCCGAGACGATCGCCGAGATCCGGCGCCAGGGCGGGCTCGTCTACGTCCCGCACCCATTCGACCGCCTGCACTCGGTGCCCGACTACGAGCACCTGCTCGACATGGTCGAGGAGATCGACATCCTCGAGGTCTTCAACCCGCGCGTGGCCCTGACCGCGTTCAACGAAGAGGCGGAGCGGTTCGCGGCCAAGTACCGAATCGTCCCGGGCGCCGGATCGGACAGTCACGTCGCCCAGGGACTTGGCAGCGTGATGATCCGCGTCCACGACTTCGAGGGCCCGCAGGAGTTCCTGGAGGCGATGCGCGACGCCGACATCGTTCGCAAGCAGAAGAACCTGATCTACGTCCAGGCGCTGAAGCTGTTGCAGACCGGCGGTGGGCGCGGCGGCAAGCGGCGAACCGGGGGGCCGGCTGCTCGCGCCAAGGCGGGCAAGCGGTGATGCAGGCGCGGGGCGTGGAAGGAGGGCGAGCCGTGCCGTCAAAGAGGTCGGACGACTCGGACGCGTCGGGCGCCGAGACGGGAGCGATGAGCGTGCCGACCACAGACGACGAGATCCAGGAGAAGTACCTCGAGCGGGCGATCCGCGAGCTCAACCAGCTCACGCACCGCCTCCAGGATTGCTCACATTGCCCCCGCGGCAACCTGATGCCGGTGCTCGGCTCCGGGCACCCGCAGGCCGACGTGATGCTGCTCAAGTTCGCCCCGACCGCCGCCGAGGTTGAGGAGGGCGTGGCCTTCTACGGACGTTCGGGCAACGCGCTGATGAAGAGCTTCAAGCGGCTGGGAATCGACCCGCTGACCGTTTACGGGACTCTCTGCGTCAAGTGCCCCGTCTCCGATCCGGGGCTCGCCGCCGGCGAGTGCGTCGAGCGCGTGGTCGAGGAGATCGCGATCGTGCAGCCGCGCTGCATCGTGGTCATGGGCGAGCGGGCGTTCGAGACACTGGACGAGCTCGGAGTGCCGCTGGCGGGCGAGCTCGAGCCGACCCTCGGCGAGATCCAGGAGATGACGCCGACGATCGACGTCCTCTACGTGCCCGACATCGACGAATCGCTCGACGCCGAGCGGTCCAAGCGCGAGTTCTGGTCCGCCTTCCGCGCACTCGGCGACTGGTACGCCGAGCTGCCGCCGTACTAGCCGGCCGCCTTCTGGGGCCGGGCGATCTGTGACCGTTGCACGCCCGGAGTGTGGAAAAAGACGTGGTCGGCTCGGACCGGTCGGCCTATGTTCGTGCTCGAGAAGCTCGGGTGAGCAAGCAAGAGAAGCCGAGACCCCCGGGCGAAGGAATGAGCAGATGAGATTCATGGTCACGGCCCTGGTGTCCCCGGCGCGCGCCGACGCGAACCGCACGGGAATTCATCACCCGGTCAGGCATCCGAGGACCTCGCGCACGACCCGGCTCCGGCGCCTGGTGTAGGGAGCGACATGAGCTCGCTGACAACCAGCGCCAAGGCTCTCGGTGGCTTCGCCGGCCGAGACGGAGCGATCCACGTGGACGCGCTGGCGATCGCCGCCGCGGTGGTCGTCTGCGCCCTGGCGGTCCTCTTGATCGTCCGCGCCCACCGCGTGGCGCCCTTCGTCATCGTGCCTCGACTCCCGTTTGCGAGACGGCGGCAGCAAGGGACCGATCCGCTTCCCGAGCGGGGCCGGCGCATCACGGATCACGCCGTCGGCGCCGAAGCTGGACGGTTCTAGCCCGAAGCGGCGGCCTCGGCTAGCCCGGGGCGGCCGCCTCGGCGACCGTGGTCATCGCCTCGACCGTAGCGCTCGCGAGGCCGCGGACGACGGTGACGTCGAGCGCCTCGTAGGCGGCGAGGGCGGCTTGGGCGGAGTCGCGGTCGGCGGCGGCGACGCCGACCGTGCCCTCGGGCTCGCCGAGGCGGTCGAAGTGGTTGCGGTAACCGTCATGGAGGTCGCGGTAGAAGGACTCCTCCTTCGCCAGCCGCTCGGCCGCGTCATCGCCGACGGCGGTGCGGACGTAGCCGAACACCGGCGGTGACTCGCGGCCGGCGTCGCGCGGCGCCCGACTCGACGTTGAGCCGCGCCGACGCGGCGAACGCCGGGGTCATCCAGTTGAAGAAGGCGCCGTCGTAGGAGGAGCCGGCGAGCCTGCACATCTTCGGGCCCATCGCCGCGAGCACCAGGCGGACGTCCGGGAAGCTGGGTCGCGGAGGTCTGCAAGCGCCTGGCTCATCGTCGTCAGCGGCCGCTTCGAGAACCCGGCGCCGACCCCGAGCCAGAGCCGGGAGCGATCGAGACCGAGCCGATCGATGTGGTCGGCGATCTCGGCCGGCTGGTGGCGATCGAGCGCCATCACGGCGACGCCGAGCTCGAGCTCCGGGGCCGCCTTCGCAAACACGGCCAGGGTCTCGAGCCCGAGCGCGCCCGGGTGGTCGTTCGACCACATCGAGCGGTAGCCGAGCTCCGCGCAGCGCTCGGCGAGCGGCCCGGCAACGCTCCGGGTCGAGCCCGGCGGCGACCCCGAAGCCCCGGGGGCTCATCCTTGTCGAGGACCGCGACGCACTCGACGTGCGGCGTCTGCGGGAACATGTCCACCGGCTTCACGCGGCGCAGCGTATATCCGGCCTCGACCATCTGCGCGGCGTTCGGAGCCAGGGTGGTCGGGTTACAGGAGACGTAGACGATCCGGGGTGCCTGGCACTCGAGCAGGCGGCGGACGATCTTCGCCGAGAGCCCGGCGCGCGGCGGATCGACGACGACGACGTCGGGCTTTCCGGCCTGCTCGATCAACGGCCGGATCCCGGTCCGGGCGTCGGCGCAGACGAAGCGCGCGTTGGCGACCGCGTTGAGCTCGGCGTTGTGCTCGGCGTCGCCGACCGCCTCGGGCACGCTCTCCAGCCCCCAGACCTCGCCGGCCCGCGCCGCCAGCACGAGGCCGATCGTGCCGATGCCGCAGTAGAGATCGAAGAGCCGCTCGCTGCCCGAGAGCCCGGCGAGGTCGCCGGCGATCGCATAGAGGCGTTCCGCCATCTCGGTGTTCGTCTGCATGAAGGCGGTGTGGGAGACGCGGAGGCGCAGGCCGCAGAGCTCCTCGGTCAGATACTCGGCGCCGAGCACCCCGGTGGGGCCCGTCGGTGCCGCCGCTGCGTCCCTCGATCACCGTGTGGAGGTCGACCGGTGGGCGTGGAAACTCGGCCGGCGCGGTCACCAGCCGGGTTTGGAGCTCGCCGGTGCGGCGGCCCTCGCGGACGACGAGGTTGCGAAGGACGCCGGTCTGGGCTCGCCGGTCGAAGGCTGCGATGCCTTCCCGGCGGGCCCAGCCGCGGACCGCGTTGCGGGCCGCGTTGTTGGGCTCGGAGGCGAGCAGGCAGTCGTCGACGTCGACGATCTCCGCCCAATTCCCGCGGCGGTGATAGCCGAGCGCCGGCGGATCCGCGCCCTCGCCGGGCCCGAACGAGTACTCGAGCTTGTTGCGGTAGCGCCACTGCTCGACCGCGGGCTCGATCGGCTCGAGCTCGAACCCGTCGAGGCGGCCGAGGCGACGCAGCGCGTCGTCCACCTGCCCCTGCTTCTCTGCGAGCTGGCGCTCGTACGCCATCCCCTGCCACGGCGCGCCCGGGCAGGGCTCGCCGCCGTGAAGGCAGCGGTCGGGAATCCGCTCGGCGCCGCCGCGCAGGAGCTCGATCGCCTTCGCCTCGCCGTAGTCCCGCCTCGAGCGCACCAGGCGCGCGCGCACGCGATCGCCGGGGAGCGCGCCCGAGACGAAGACGACGTAGCCGTTGGCGCGGGCGACCCCGCGCCCGCCCTGGGCGAGCGAGTCGATCTCGAGCTCGAGCAGCTCGCCCTGCCGCGGCCGGGCCGCGCGCGTGGTCGGGGGCGCCTCGGTCACGCCCCTATCGTTGCAGCGTTAGATCGCCGATCCCAAATCCCCGCGCACGCGGATTCGGAGTCAACCATCTACTTCGCGAGCCGCTTATCGATCGCGTCGACGATCCCCTTGCGCGCCTTGCCGCGTTGCTCCTGCGTCCGCACCTTGCGCAGCTCTGCCGGGGAGAGGTCCTTGAGCCGCGTCTTGATCTGGGCTGCCGTGAGCTCCTCGTAGCCGGTGATCGGCGCCCCCGGCGCGCCCGTGCGCCGCCGCAGCTTGTCGACCTCGGCCAGCGGACGGTCGGCCGCGTCGCGGACGCTGCGCCCGACGCGCTCTGCGGTCCGGCTGGCCTGCCTGCGAGCCGGCTTGGCCCGGGCCTCGACCTCCTTGCGTGCCTGCTCGAGCAGCTTCTCGAGATCGCGCATCAGCTCGTCGGTCGCCTTGCGACCGCGCGAGACCAGGTTCGAGACGAGTTCGTTCGCGTCGTCGCGCGTCATCCGGCCGCGCTTGACCGAGTCGTCGACAACCTCCTGAAGCCGCTCGCGAGAGAGGGTCACGTTTGATTCGAGTGCATCGCGGCTGCGCTCGAGCGCGTCACGGAACGCCTGCACGCTCTTGTCGGAACGGCCGGCCGCCGGCGCGCTGCGGGCGCTCTTGCGGGTCGTCGTGCGCTTGCGGGCGCTGCCGCTGCGAGTGGACTTCGAGCCTCCGGACCTGGTCGCCATCAATTCCTCCTGACCTCGAGCTTCGGGTTGACATGACTATCTCATCCCGGGCTCGCGAGTGAAGAGAGCCTCGACCGGCGCGTGGTCGGAAAGCCGGATGGCGAGACCGTCCGTACGGACCTCGCGCCGCTCGGATGGCCACGCGGTCGGTGGCGCGGCGACCTCGAGACCGCGGACCAGTAGGTGGTCGAGCGCGCCTGCCGCGGTCGGGGCGCGAAGCCCGAAGCGGCGCTCGAGCTCGACGTAGATGCCGGAGTCGCGCGGGCGCAGGTTGAGATCGCCGCCCAGGATCAGCGGTGCTTCGCCGGCCCAGTGTGCGGCGTGCTCGGCCGCGAGGACGACGTCCTCCTCCGCCATCGCCAGACGCTGGGGCCCGGCTGTGGCGTGGAGGTTGGCGACGCAGAACGCCTGCCGCTCGGGTCCGGTGACGCGCGTGAAGGCCATCGTGCGCCGCTCGGGAAAGGGCCCGGCGCGAAGCTTGAGCGCGCGGCGCTCGGCGATCTCGGCGCCGCGAGTGAGGGTCAGGTTCGAGCCGCCCTCATTCGACGCGATCAGGTCGGGGTTGTGGCGTGCGATCGCCGCGCGCAACGGGGCCAACGAGTTGCGCGAGGTGAGCACGCGGTGCGCTGCGGCCCCGCACGCATGCGCAAGCGGCTGCGCCCACCGGGGCGGGGATTCCTGCAGCAGGGCGACATCCCAGACGGCCCCGGCGAGGACGCCCGCGAACTCGTCGAAGAGGTCGCGGTTCACCTGGGCGTGCGTCGCGTTTCGCTCGCTGATCCGCAAGAGCCGGGAGCGGAGCGTCAGCAGCGCCGGGTCGGGTGGGAAGTCGCGGCCGTGGAAGAGGTTCCATGTGAGCGCGTGAATCTGCACCTGCGGAAGTATCGAGGCGGTCACCGGGGGCCACTCGCTCGCCCGTAGAATGCCGCACTTGAACGGGGCGCCCCGACACTTCCTGACCGGCGAGGAGCTCTCCGCGGCAGAGCTCGCCGCGCTGCTCGACCGGGCGCTCGAGCTGAAGGCGGGCCGACGCGAGCGGCTCGGCTCCGATGCGCTCGACGATCGCACGGTGGCGCTCTTCTTCGAGCGGCCGTCGACCCGAACCCGGGTCTCGTTCCAGGTCGGGGTCGCCGAGCTCGGCGGCAACCCGCTGCCGCTGCGGGCCGACGAGCTCCAGCTCGGCCGCGGGGAGTCGCTCGCCGACACGGCGCGGGTGCTGTCGCGCTACCTGCACGCGATCGTCATCCGCTCGGGCTCACACGAGACTGTGAGCGAGCTTGCCGGCGCCGCCCAGGTGCCGGTGATCAACGCGCTCACGCCGGTGCACCACCCCTGCCAGTCGCTCGCCGACCTGCTGACGCTGCGCGAGCGCTTCGGCGACCTCGCCGGCCTCTCGGTCGCCTACGTCGGCGACGGCAACAACATTGCCCGCTCGCTGGCGCTCCTCGGCCGCGCGGCGGGGGTGGAGGTTCGCGTCGCGACACCCGAGGGCTACGAACTCGAGCCCGGGCTCGCGGCGCTCGCCACCCACGACCCGCGTGAGGCCGCCGCGGGCGCCGACGCGCTCTACACCGACGTCTGGGTCAGCATGGGCGACGAGGACGAGGCCGAGCGCCGGCGCGCCGACCTGGCCCCGTTCCAGCTCAACGGCGACCTGCTCGGATTGGCCGCCGATCGCGCGATCGCGCTTCACTGCCTGCCGGCGCATCCGGGCGAGGAGATCACCGAGGAGGTGCTCTACGGGGAGCGCTCGGCGGTCTGGGACCAAGCCGAGAACCGGCTCCACGCCCAGAAGGCGCTGCTCGAGTTGCTCGTTCGCTAGACGGCTGACTCGACCGCCGGGCGAATCGGGCGGCGCGGATTTCCGACACGGGGACGGTGAAAGACGCGCCCGCGGCGCGCATCCTGCGGCGTCGAGCTGCTCCTAAACTGGTGCGGCCCGGCCCCGTGGTGTAACGGTCAGCACATCAGGTTTTCAACCTGGGAGCGCGAGTTCAACTCTCGCCGGGGCTATCGATCAGCGTGCGACGAGTTGTTCTCGCTGTCCGAGAGGAACTCGTCGAGCACGTAAGGTCCGCGCGGATGCAGCCAGAGATCGAGATCGGCCCGCTCACCCTGCAGACGTTCGGGATCATGTTCGCGCTCGGGTTCGTTGCCGCCGGGGCGCTGGTCGCGCGGCGGTTGAAGGAGCTCGGCAGGCCGGTCGACTGGGCCTACGAGATGGTCTTCGCGGCCTTGATCGGCGGGATCGTCGGCGCGCGGCTCGACTTCGTGATCCAGAACTACGACTCGGTCAAGGACGACCTGCTCGGCAACATCTTCTCCGGAGCGGGGCTGGTCTGGTTCGGCGGTGCGATCGGCGGCGCGATCGGAGTCGTGATCTGGGCGCGCTGGCGGCGCCTGCTCGGCCTCTCGCTGCTCGACATCGCCGCCCCCGGGCTCGCGATCGGCTACGCGGTCGGCCGGATCGGCTGCCAGATCTCCGGCGACGGCGACTACGGCATCCCCTGGGACGGGCCCTGGGCGATGGGCTATCCCGACGGCACCGTCCCGACCCCGCCCGGGGTCACGGTGCACCCGACGCCGATCTACGAGACGCTCGCGATGGGCCTCGCCACCTACGCCCTCTGGCGCCTGCGCGACGCGTTTCGCCCCGGCCTGCTGTTCGCGCTCTATCTCGTCATCGCGGGCACCGGGCGCTTCCTGATCGAGTTCATCCGCCGCAACGACGAGGTCGCGCTCGGGCTCACCCAGGCGCAGCTGCTCAGCCTCGTGATGCTCGTCGCGGGCGGGGCCTGGCTGTTCGCCGCCGCGCGGCGCGGGCGGCTGAAGGCCGACGACACCATGCGCGCCTCGCCGCCGACCCGGCTCGAGCCGGCGGCCGCACAGACATAACGGTTGGGTGGCTCCCTCCCAGCCGCGGTAAACTCGCCGCAGTGGCGCCCGACGAGCTGACGAAGGAACAACTCGCCGGTCTCCTTCGCGAGGCGGAGGCGGCACACGGCAAGTACGAGACCGAGGAGCTCGGAGGGGTGCGCGACGAGGAGTGGGCTGCGTGGTACGCCGAGTTCATCGTCAATGCGCTCCGCGAGCGTGCGGAGGGACCGGGCGCGTAGCGGGCGCTATGCCGCCGCGGCGGCCGGAACCTTTGTGCCCAGCTCCGTGAGCGCGAACAGGAACATCTCGGAGAAGCTCGGGAAGGGCTGAATCGTGTCCGCGACGACCTCGAGCGGGACCTCGGCACGGATCGCCAGCGTCGCCTGCTGGAGCCACTCGCCGGCCTCGGGGCCGAGGGCATAAGCGCCGGTCAGCCGCTTGCCGTCCGAAACCAGCGTGAGAAAGCCGATCTTCTCGTCGTACTCGCGCGTGTAGGTGGAGAGTCGCGGGGTCGACGTGATCGGCACCGACGCCTCCACCTCGCCCTCCGCCGCGCCCACCGAGGCGGCCTGGGGATCGGTGAAGACGACACGCGGCACCGCGTCGTAGTTGGCTTGCCGCTCGTGGCCGAGGATGTTGGCCGCGGCGATCCGGCCCTGGTACTTGCCGACGTAGGTGAGCGGCCAGATGCCGGTGACGTCGCCCACCGCCCAGACGCCGTCGGCGGCCTTCATCCGCCCGTCGACCTCGACCCCGCGCTTGCCCGCCTCGACGTCGGCGTTCTCGAGGCCGAGGCCCTCGATCCGGGGCGTACGGCCGGTCGCGACAAGCAGTCGGTCGCCGCGCAGCTCGCTGCCGTCGGGGAACTCGAGCACGTAGTCGTCGCCGTCCTTCCGGACGGCCGACGCGTGCTGGCCGAAGTGCAGCTCGAGCCCCTCCGCGCCGAGCGCCTCGCCGAGCGCGTCGCCGAGCGGCTTGGGCTCGCGCGGTAGCAGGTGGTCCATGCCCTCCACCAGCGCCACCGACGAGGAGCCGAGCCGCATGCACGCCTGAGCCATCTCGGTGCCCACGGGCCCGCCGCCGAGGACCAGCAGGCGCCTGGGGACCTCGGTCATAGCGGTGACCTCGCGGTTGGTCCAGATGCCCTCGAGCTCACGCAGGCCGTCGATCGGCGGGATCACCGCGTCAGAGCCGGTGGCGATCACGATCTGCTCGCAGGAGTGCTCGGCTCCATCCACGGCCACGCGGCCGGGACCGGTGATCCTCCCCTCGCCGCGCAGGACGTCCATGCCCTGCGAGCGCTGCCGCTCCTCCTTTGCCGTGTCGTCCCAGTTGCCGGTCATGAAGTTGCGCCACTCGAAGGCTGACCCGGCGTCGATCTCGCCCGCCACGGCCTCGCGGGCACCGGGCGCCTCGCGCGCGGCCTCGAGCGCCTCGCCCGGGCGCAGCAGCGTCTTCGACGGGATGCAGGCCCAGTAGTCGCACTCGCCCCCAAGCAGCGCGCGCTCGACGATCGCCACCTTGAGGCCGGCGTCGGCGAGGTGGCCTGCGCAGTGCTCGCCGGCCGGACCGGCTCCGATCACGATCACGTCGTAGCTGTGGCTCATCCGCTCCCTCTCATTTGGTCGGGCACACGCTACCCCGCCTCGGCGCTAAGTCGAGCGCAGCAGCCCGCCGTCGATCGGGATCGAGGTGCCGGTGATGTAGGCGGCGCGGTCGGAGGCGAGGAAGGCGACTAGGTCGCCGTACTCGGCGGGGTCGCCGAGGCGCCCCGCGGGCACATCGGCGGCGGCGCCCTTCTCCATCTCCTCCCAGCCTCCCCAGTTGGCCGCCAGGCGGTCGGTCGCGAAGCGGCCGGTGGCGATGTCGTTGACGGTCACGCCCTCGGCGGCGACCTCGCGAGCGAGCGTCTTGAAGAAGCCGAGCTGTCCCGGCCGGTGTGAGTTCGACAATGTCAGCCCCGGAATCGGCTCGCGAGTCGCACTCGAGCCGACGTTGACGATCCGCCCCCAGCCGCGCTCGCGCATCCCCGGCAGCACCGCGTCGATCAGCACCCGCGGCGCCAGGACCAGGTTGCCGTAGGCCTCGCGCCACTCGTCGAGGCCGGCGTCGAGCGCCAGTCCCACCGGCGGGCCGCCGGTGTTCGTGACCAGGATCTCGACCGGCCCGAGCCTCGCCTCGACCTCCGGCGCAAGCGCCGCCATCCGCTCGAGGTCAGCGGTGTCGGCCTCGAAGGTCGCGACCGTGCCCTCGATTTCCGCCGCCGCCTGCTCGAGCCGCTCGCGCGAGCGGCTCGCGATCGCCACCCGGGCGCCCTCGCGCGCCAGCGCGGTGGCGATCCCGCGGCCGATCCCGCGGCTCGCGCCCATCACCAGCGCCACGCGTCCTTCGATCCCGAGTTCCACGCTTGTGACGCTATAGGGTGAACGCGATGCCCGAGGGGGACCTGTACGAGCAGATCGTCGAGTCCGTCGACGCCGTCTTCGGCGGGCCGTTCGGGGAGCGGCGCGCGCTCCACACCAAGGGCTCATGGGCTCGCGGCACCTTCACCGCCTCGCCCGAGGCCGCTCGCTTGAGCCGCGCCGCGTACCTCCAGGGCGACGAGATCGCGACCCTGGCGCGATTCTCGAACGCGGGTGGCGATCCGGAGGCCGCCGACTACGCCCGCGACGCACGCGGGATCGCACTCAAGCTGCGCTGGGAGGGTGGCGAGACCGACATCCTCGCCACCACCACGCCCACGTTCGTCACCCGCACGCCCGAGGACTTCCTCGAACTGATGAAGCTCCGGCGGCCCGATCCAGAGACCGGCCAGCCCGACATGGAGAAGCTCGGCGCCTTCCTCGCCGCACACCCGGAGGCGCAGCCGGCGGTGGAGGCGACCGTGATGCGCGAGCCGATCGCGAGCTTCGCGACGGCGCCGTACTTCACGCCGCACGCGTTCGCGCTCGTCGACGCCGACGGCAACCGCACCTGGGTCAAGTACCGCTTCGACCCCACAGCCGGCGAGCAGCGGCTCGACGACGACGAAGCACGCGAGCGCGGCCGCGACTATCTCCACGACGAGCTCGCCGAGCGTCTTCGGTCGGGCACGGTCAGCTTCGATCTGCGCTTCCAGCTCGCCTCGGATGACGACCCGCTTGACGACGCGACTGCGGTCTGGCCCGACGACCGCGAGCAGGTCGCGGGCGGCCGACTCGAGATCACCGAGCTCGCCGACGACCCGGAGGTCGACGGGCACATCGACGTCTTCGACCCGCTGCGGGTCCCGGACGGGATCGAGCCCTCCGACGACCCGATCCTGCACGCGCGCCGCGAGGCTTACTCGGTCTCCGCCTACCGGCGCTGGGGTCGCGCGCGCGGCCCGACGCCAGAGTGAGCGACGTCCGCAGGGACCTTCAAGCGCTCGACCCCGCCATTGGATGCGCGACCTCTTGCTCGCCGAAAAGCTCGCCGACGTGGCCGCCACACCGCCCGCAACAATTGGGCCGTGACCGCGCGAATCTTCGGACTCGCCCTGGCGCTCGCCCTCATATGCGCGGGGACGGCGGCGGCGCAGGTGCTCTACGTCGGCGACAGCCTCGGCGTCGGCACCGAGCCCTATCTGCGTGATCAACTCGGTGGCGTCGAGCTCGACGTCGATGCGAAGACCAGCAGGCCGAGCGGCGCCGGGGTCGACGTGCTCGGCGCGGCGATCGCCTCCGAGCACGAGGTCGTCGTCTTCGACCTCGGCACCAATGACGACCCCGGGGCTCCCGACGCCCTTGCGGCCAATCTGGCCGCGGCGCGGGAGATCGCCGGCGATCGCTGCGTGGTGGTGGCGACCCTCAACCGGCCGCCCCTCAACGGAGTGACCGTCGACGGCCTCAATCGTGTCCTGCTGCGGTTCGCGCTCACCGATCCCGCGACCGAGCTCGTCGACTGGCACGCGGCCGTCGCCGAGGACCCCGGCCTGCTGCTCGACGGCGTACACGCGAGGCCCGAGGGATACGCCCTGCGCGGCGGACTCTTCGCCGAGGCGATCGGCGCCTGCCTCGCGGGCGGTGGAGGCGGCGCGCCTCTCGAGCCCGACATCCCCGAGCCCGACCCCGACCATGAGCCGCGCACCGAGCTTCCCGAGCCGGATTCTGCCGCCGCTCCCCCGCCGCGCGCGCCCGGCCCGGTGCACGAGCTCGCGGTCGAGCTGGCGCGCTCGGTCGCGATCGGCGCCGAGTTCGGCTGAGCCGCCAACCCAAGCGACCGAGCCACGCCCTGCGCCTGCAGCCAGGCGCGTTTCACACCGCGGGGTGAGAACGCCAACACCCCGAGGTGCGGCGGTCCCGCCCTGGGGTCCCTGGGCGGGGCGGCGCGCCGCGACGAAGCTGGAGTCATCGGGAAATCAACCACGAAAGGAGCCCCCCGATGAACCACCTCACCACCCTGATCAGCAAGTCCGACACCACCGGCAAGCTCGCGACGCGGGTCGCGATCGCGCTGGTCGCGACCTTCACGGTCCTGGCGCTGATCCCGGCGCTCGGCCATGCCGCGACCAAGTTCGGCGCCGAGCTCAACGGTGAGGTCCAGCCCTCCAATGCAAGCGTCGACGGCGCGCCCTGCATCATCGGCGACCCGGGCAACTGCACCCGCGTCTCGATGGAGGCCTACGGGCGTCCCGATGGCGGCGAGCGGGCGCCCAAGGACGGCACGATCAAGAAGATCCGTGTGATCAGCCAGGGACCGGACACGTTCCGGCTCCAGATCGCCGAGGCGAAGGCGAACCAGGAGCGGGCCAAGGTCGTCTACAGCGGCCCGAAGCTCCAGAGCGAGGGCCAGGATCCCAACGCTGATCCGGACGATCCGTACAAGGTCGAAACCTTCAAGGTCGACGCTCCGGTAGAGAAGGGTCAGTACCTGGCGACCAAGTCGAAGCGCTCGAGCATGCTTCGCTGCAGCTCGGGCGGTCCCAACCAGCTCCTGTTCCAGCCGGCGCTGGGCCTCAACGGGCCGTTTGAGACCGCAACCGACACCGACGGCTGCTGGCTGCTGCTGGAGGCAGTGATCAAGTAGTCAGTCCGCGAAGCACCTCGGAAGCAGGAGCGGCGGGGCCCCGAGGGGCCCCGCCGCTTCGCTGCTCAGGGCTTGATCGTGGTCTTCTTTCTCCAGGCCCCGACCCGTTCACCGGTCTTGACCTTGACCGAGACCTTGAGCTTGCGGCGCTCGGCGAGCGCCTTCCTCGCCTTGCGAGTCAGCTTCATCCTCACGGTCTTCGTCTTGCCGCCCTTGGCCTCGAAGGAGCCCTTGGCGACGGTGAACTTGGTGTGGCGCTTGGTGTGGCGCTTCTCGGCCGACCTGACCTCGACCGTGCCGTCGTTGCACGCGGCCCAGCGTTTCGGGCAGGTGACCTTGCCCTCGAGCTTCGAGCCGCTGCGCAGCAGCTTGCCCTTCAGCTTCGCGCCGATGTCGGAGAGCGCCTTGAAGTCGGCCGCGAGCTCGTAGCCGTCGGGCAGGAACCTCGGCGCCGGCGACTTGACCAGGCCCTTGAACGAGCCCGGCAGTTCGAGCACGGGCAGGCGCAACTCGAGGTCCTTCACCGTCACCGGCTGCTGGTCGTTGGAGGCGCGGCCATAGGAGTTCAGCGGTGCACCGCCGGAGTCCTTGGCGATCAGCTCGAGCTTGGGCAGGTGGCCGTCGGTGAAGTGCCAGCCGTTCGCATGGAGCTGGAAGACCTGCTCCGTCGGCCCTCCCAGCTCCGGTCGCCAGAGACCGCGCTCGACCAGGGTTTCCTGACCGTCGGGGCCGACGTCGAGCAGCCGCGCGGCTACCTGTGAGGTGTCGGGTCCCGGGACCTTGAACTCGGCGATCACCGTGGCCGAGCCGAGCAGCGTGTAGCCGCCCGCCGGGGCCGGGCCGAGCCGGTAGCTCGCCGAGCCCGCGATGTTCGCGCCGTCGGCGGTAGCGCACGCTCCGCCGCCGGAGACCGGATCGAAGCTGCCGCCGCTGGTCGAGTCGGCGGCGATCGTCTTGCGGGCCTTGGCCGCGAAGCGGATCTCCCCTGGTGCCATCTTCGCCCAGTTCTTGGCGGTGAACGGGCCCCCACCCGGCTCGGTGTTCGGGCATGTCTGCGTGAACGCGGTCACCCCGCTGAACGGCTCCCGTCCGGTGTCCTTGACGAAGAAGTCGAACCACTGCAGCTCGCGGGCGCGCAGCAGGTCATTGACGTTCGCCTTGCTCGTGCTGCGCGGGTGGCCGGCGATCTCGCCGAAGATCAGCGAGAGATCCGCGTCGGGGTGCTCGGTCCGGGTGCGGTTGTAGAAGCGGATCGCCTCGTCGGCGGGGAAGAGGTCGTCGGTGAACCCGTTCGAGAGCAGGATCGGGGCGGGCGCCCTCGAGTCGTCGATGTAATAGGACGAATGGTGGGCGGTGATCTCGTCGAGCGCCGCGCCGACGCCCGCGTCGGTGTACGGCTCGCCCGCGTCGAGGAGGTTCTTCCACCCCGTGACGTCGGCGCTCGGGTCGGCGCCGACCGGCGCGTAGAAGCCGGGAGCGGCGAGGCCGCTGATGTAGAGGCCGTTGACGAGCGACTGCTTCATCACTCCGAAGCGGCCCTGATACCTCGCGTCGGCGACGTAGTCGAGCGTGCTTCCGTTCGGGACCAGCGAGTAGGCGAGGTCGGTCCACGTGATGAACGGGGCCGCGGCCGCGAGTCGCATCGGCGTCCCGAGCGGGCTGGTCCACGGGGCGAGGCTCCCGTCGGGCATCATCACCCGGTTCTTCAGGGCCGCAAGCGCCATCGAGATCCCACCGCCGTAAGAGCCGCCGATGGCGGCGATGCTCTGCGGCTCGACCAGTCCCTGATCGACGAGCTTGCCGGCGAAGAGTTGTGCATCGTGGACCTCATACCGGGTGTCGATCAGGCGCACGTAGCCGTTCGCGCACCCGGCGGGGTCGGCGGCCTGCGAGGCTGCCGACCCGCACGACTCGCGAAAGCCGCGGTCGGTCATCGAGAAGGTGGCGTAGCCGCGGTCGAGGAAGCGCTGCATCTGGTCGAGGCCGATCTTCCCGCCGCCGTAGCCGTGGAAGAGCATCACCAGCGGGTAGCCGCCGTCGGGGCCGGAGGCCGGCTCCGGCGGGAAGGCGACGTTGACGTCGATCGGCACCCCGTCGAAGGTCTTGGTCGTGCTGCGCGGGGAGCTGTTGCCGCAGAACCGGACGCCGCTGGTCTCGACCGAGCAGCCGACGTCGCCGGCGAAGACGCTCGAGATCGTCGCCGACGCGGCTTGCGGGGCCAGCAGCGCCGCACCCGCGACCGCCAACACGCACACGATCCGGATCCGCTTCAGCTTGCCCTGCATGTTCTCCTCCCGTTCAGCCTTCGCGCTGGACCTGCGACCCGCCGACGATCGCGTCGGAGCCGTCGGCGAGCCGGACCCAGGCCTTGTTGCCGCCGTCGTAGTCGGGAGCCCAGAGGACCAGGGTCGCCTGCTCGCGCTCCTCGGTGTCGGCCGGCCCCAGCGAGCAGGGCTCGGATCCCTCGTCGTCGAGACCGCGCCAGATCCTGATGAATGGGTTGTGCTCGAACTCTTCGCCGATCGTCGAGGGCTCGCGATGGCCGGGGTGGATGCGGGTCGCGGGCGGCAGCGCCATCAGCCTCTCCATCACCGACGCCTTGAGGTCCTCGAACCCGGTCGCCCCCGGGGCGCGGGTGCCGCCGACCGTGCCCTTGAAGAGCACGTCCGCGGTCAGCACGTCGGTGCCGTTGAAGTCGAGCGCGCAGTGATCGGCGCAGTGGCCCGGGGTGTGCATGACCTCGATCCGTAGCCCTCCGCTCTCAAGCACCTCGCCGTCGGTGAAAGTCTCGTCGACCTTCGCGTCGATGAGCTCGTCGGTGAGCTCATGGGCGAGGATCGGGACGCCGAAGCGGTCGGCGAGCTTTCGAGCGCCGACGACGTGGTCGTAGTGGTGATGGGTGAGCAGCAGATGGGTGATCTCCGTGCCCTCCCGCTCGGCTCGCTCGGCGAGCGGGTCGGTGACCGTGTTCGAGTCCACCAGCACCCCCTTGCCGCCGGGCTCGTCGACGACCAGATAGGCGTTCGAGAGCCAATCCGCCTGTTCCACACGCTGCAGGATCAATCCTTCCTCCTCCTCAGATATGGCGCCTCAACGGCGGCGCGGCTCGGCTTCGCTTCGCTCCGCCTCACTGGAACTCGATCACGCTGCGGATCCCGTCCTGGGCCTCCATCAGCTCGAAGCCGCGGTTGACGTCGTCGAGCGTGATCCGGTGGGAGATGAACGGGTCGACGTCGATCTCTCCGGCAAGCCAGCGGTCGACCAGCATCGGCACGCCCTCGCGCCCCTTGACGCCGCCGAACGACGACCCGGCGACCCGCCGGCCGGTGATCAGAAAGCGCGGGATCACATCGAGCGTCTCGCCCTTGCCGGCGACTCCGGCGACGGTCGCCAGGCCCCAGCCCATGCGCGCGGACTCGACCGCTTGGCGCATCACCGCCACGTTCCCGGTCGCCTCGAAGGTGTAGTCAGCGCCGAAGCCGCCGGTCTCGGAGAGCACCCGGTCGACGGTGCCTTCGCCGCCGACCCAGGTTTCGGTCGCACCCTGGCCCGTGGCGAGCTCGAGGCGCTGGGGGGAGAGGTCGACGCAGATGATCCGCTCGGCCCCCTGGAGGCGGCAGCCCGCGACCGCGCCCAGCCCAACCATCCCGGCGCCGAAGACGACGCAGGTCGATCCTTCGCGCACCTTGGCGGTGTTGATCGCCGCCCCGAGCCCGGTCGAGAGCCCGCACGCAAACAGGCAGGCGCCGTCGAGCGGGGCCTCGCGATTTACCTTGGCGAGCGCGATCTCGGGCATCACCGTGTACTCGGCGAAGGTCGAGGTGCCCATGAAGTGACGAATCTCCTCGCCGTCGCGCCGCAGGCGGGTCGTCCCGTCGGGGAGATAGCCCTTGCCCTGCTGCTCGCGAATCGCCATACAGAGGTTGGTGCGGTCATCGAGGCAGTGGACGCACTCGCCGCACTGGGGGGAGAACAGGGTGACGACGTGATCGCCGACCTCGAGCGAGCTCACCCCGGGCCCGACCGCCTCGACGACCCCGGCGCCCTCGTGCCCGAGCACAGTCGGCGAGTAGCCCGATGGGTCGACGCCCGAGGCCGTGAAGAGGTCGGTGTGACAGACGCCGCAGGCGACCAGCCGCACCAGCGCCTCGCCTTCTTTCGGCTCGTCGAGCTCCAGCTCTTGCACCACGAGGGGCTCGCCGAACTCCTCCAAGACCGCCGCGCGCATCTGCATCTCATTATCTCCCGCGTCGACTGCGCCTCGATCGTATGCTCCCGCCGCCGCGGCTGCCGCCCGCCCCGATCAGCGACAATCCCACAAGGGCGGTTAGCTCAGTTGGAAGAGCGTCCGGTTTACATCCGGAAGGTTCGCCGGTTCGAGCCCGGCACCGCCCATTTGGGCCGATAAAGGAGAGGAACGGGTTGAAGCGAGCCAGGTACCTGATCGTCTGCGGTTTGTTCGCCGCGTTGACGCTCGCCGCGTGCGGCGACGACGAGTCGACGACCGCGTCCGGCGGCGCTGCAGTTCCGGCGGCCGACACGGCGTTCGACGGCCTTGCGACCGCGCTCGAGGCCGAGGGCCTGGTCGTCGCCCCGCTCGCCGCGTCGTCGCTCAAGGGGGCCGAGTCCGGGGTCGACATCAGCGGCGACAGGGGCGGCACGGCACGGCTGTTCGCCAGCTCACAGGAGGCCGAGGACTACGCCAAGGAGGCGGCGAAGATCGGCGGCGCAACGACGATCGTCGGCACCGCGGTGTTCCAGTCGACGAGCCAGGAAGATGCGGACTTCTTCGCCCAGGCCTACGAGGGCGGCTGAGCGAGCGGTTCGACCGCGATCCGTACGGGTAGGTTGGAGCTGATGGGAAAGGTGCTCTTCATCCCGGTCAGCATCCTCGGCGGTCTGCTCGCCGGCCTGATCGGCAAGAAGCTGTTCGAGTGGCTTTGGGGCCTGGTCGACGACCAGGAGCCGCCCGACGCCCAGCATCAGGACGTGAGCTGGGCGAAGCTCGTTCCGGCGCTGGCGGTTCAGGGAGCGGTGTTCGGCGTCACCCGCGGGCTCACCGACCACGCCTCGCGCCAGGCGTTCTACCGTGCGACCGGCGCCTGGCCCGGCGAGCCCGAGCCGGAGTCGAAGCCGGATTCCGAGTAGCCGTCGCTGCTCGCCTCCAGCAAGAGCTCGGCGACCCGGTCGGGGTCATCCCAGGTCGGCGTGTGGCCAAGACCTTCTAGGACGAGGTAGCGCGAGCCGGGCGGGCAGCGCTCCGGGCGCGGCGGTGCGACGAGCCGGTCCTCCGACGCCCAGGCGATCGTGGTTGGGACCGTCACCCGCTCGGGGTGCTCGAAGACTCGGGTGCGCATCTCATGATTGGCCGCGTCATATCCCGGCGAGGCGAGCCAGTCGCGCACCAGGCCGCGGGCCTCCTCGGCGGTCAGGTTCTCGGGCCGGGTGAGCGTCGAGCGCAGGGCGGCATGGCGGGCGCGCCGCGAGCGCAGGATGAGCGGCAGCAGGAAGTGCAGCCGGCGCCCGAGGCTGCGCGAGTCGAAGCTGCGCGCGCCGAGTGGCCGCCGCCAGAGCCCCGCCGGCGAGAGGCAGCAGACCGACGCCGCCTCGCCGGCCTTCGCGATCTCGAGCGCGACCCAGCCACCGAGCGAGTTGCCGGCGACGTGGGGGCGATGTGCGCCGAGCCCGTCACAGAGCTCGGTGATCACCGCCCCCAGGTTGGCGGGCGTCGCCGGCACGCTCGCGGGCAGCGGGGGTGAGCCGCCGAAGCCCGGGAGGTCGACGGCGATCACATCGCGCTCGGACGCCAGCCGGGCGACCACCGGGTCCCAGATCCGCCTCGAGCCGCCGAGGCCGTGGATCAGGACGAGAGGCTCGCCGCTGCCACGCCGCTCGTAGCCGAGCTCCATCGCCCCTCCTCCATGCTCGATCCTGGCTTTGCGAACAGCATCTGGAGGTCGCGGATCCGGCGCTCGCGAAAACCCGCCTCCGACGAGGCGAGGTAGAAGTTCCACAGCCGGGAGAAGCGCTCGTCGTAGCCAAGCGGGCGCAACCGCGGCCAGGCGTCGTTGAAGCGGTCGCGCCAGGTGGCCAGCGTATGCGCGTAGTGGTCACTGATCTCCTCGCTCCATTCGGTCGTCATCCCGTTGCCGGATGTGAGCTCGGTGATCAGCTCATGCGAGGGCAGGCATCCGCCGGGGAAGATGTGCTTGTTGGAGAAGCTGCGCGCGGCCTTCTCCTGCTCGTAGAGGTGGTCGTCAATCGCGATCGCCTGTAGGAACATCGCCCCACCTGGCCGCAGCAGTCCGCCGCACTTGGAGAAGAAGTCTCCGAAGTACTGCCAGCCGACCGCCTCGATCATCTCGATCGAGACGAGCTTGTCGTAGCTCCCCTCGAGGTCGCGGTAGTCGCGGAGCACGACGTCGACCCGGTCCTCGAGCCCGGCCTCGCCAACTCGCTCACGTGTGTAGGCGTACTGCTCGCGCGAGATCGTCGTCGTCGTCACCCGGCAGCCGTACTCGCCGGCCGCGTGGATCGCGAGCCCGCCCCAGCCGGTGCCGATCTCGACCAGGTGATCGTCGGGGCCGAGCTCGAGCCCCGAGCAGATCCGCTCGAGCTTTGCGAACTGGGCCTGCTCGAGGGTCGAGTCGGGCGCCGGGAAGTAGGCGCACGAGTAGATCAGGCGCTCGTCCAGGAAGGACTCGAACAGGGTGTTCCCGAGGTCGTAGTGGGCGGAGATGTTGGAGGCCGCGCCCGACCGGGTGTTGCGGGGGACGAGGCCAAAGGCCTGTTGCAGCGGGCCGAGCACGGGATGGATGCGGGCACGCCAGCGGTCGAGCGGTGAGAGGTTGCGGCATACGATCCTGATCATCGCGACCAGGTCCCGGGTGCTCCAGAGACCCTCGACGTAGCCCTCGCCGAGCCCGGTACTGCCGCGCAGCGTCCATGCGTAGGCGCGCGGGTCGGCGACCACGACCTCGGCGCGCAGCTCCGCGTCGGCGGCCCCGAAGCCAAACCGGCGGGCGCCCTCGACGATCTCGAGCCGGCCGCCGCTGATTCGCGAGCAGGCGCGGAAGAGGAGCCGGCGCGCAAGCTCGTGGGGGCTCACCGCGAGCGCTCCGGGTGCGGGTGCCAGGGCACCCCCTTGAGCCGCAGGCGAAGCGCCTGCCAGTAGATCCTCGCGACGACCTGCGCAGTCATCGCCGGGTAGCGAATCAGCATTCGTCGCGCCGTGTCGTGCGAGAGCTCGCGACGGGCAAGGGACAGCGTCGCGTCGAAGGCGAGCTGCCCGTCGCGGTGGCTGGTGATGTGGACCTGGAGGTCGTCGCCGGGGACGGTTGTGCGCCACTCGTAGACATGGTCCATGCCCATCAGCGGAGAGACGTGAAAGCGCTTGCTGAGCCGGCCGCTGATCACCCGGGCACCGTTCGCGGCGATCGCATAGGCATGTCGCTCGCCCCACGGTGTATTCGAGACGTCGGCGAGCAGCGCCTCGACCCGCCCGCCGCCCGCCGCGAAGCAGAAGTGGAACGAGACCGGGTTGAAGCAGTGGCCGAAGTAGCGCAGGTTGGTCAGCACCCGGACCGGGCCCTGCGGCCGGTCGCCGAGCGCCTCGGCGACCGCGTCGCGCACCGACTCATCCAGCGGCCTGCCCGGATCGCCGAGGTGATCGCTGCGCCGAAACCACGCCGGCGCCGGGCGCCGCGCCGACCAGCCCCGGAGCGGGTCGAGCACCTCGGGCAGCTCGGCGAGATCGAAGTAGGCCATGAAGATCGGGTAGCGGAACTCGTGCTCGACCGGCGTCACGCGGCGATGGCGTACCCAGCCTTCATAGAGGGCCGATTGCGTCATGCGGCCAGCTCCAGCTCGAGCTCCGGCTCGCGCGCGGGTAGCGAGCAGCTCTCGAGCCGGCGCTCGCGAGAGGGCAGCGACCGGCTTTCGAGCAGCCGCTCGCAGGCCCGGATCGCGCTCCAGCAGCCGTCTTCGTGAAAGCCCCAGCGCCAGTACGCGCCGCAGTAGTGGATCAGGTCGCGGCCGCTGACCTCGCCCCAGCGCCGTTGAGCCGCGACGCTGGCGTGGGTGATCACCGGGTGCTCGTAGCCGATTGTCTCGATCACGGCACCCGGGTCGATGCGCTCGCGGCTGTTGAGGGTGACGAAGTAGTGCCGCTCGGATTCGAGGCGCTGAAGGTTGTTCATCCAGTAGGTCACCACCGTGCGAGCGCCGGGGCGGTCGGAGAGGTGGAAGTTCCAGCTCGCCCAGGCGCGGCGACGTCGGGGCATCGGCGCGGCGTCGGTGTGCAGGACCGCCTCGTTTCGCTGGTAGCGCATTGCACCGAGCACCTGGCGCTCGGCGGGTGAGGGGGCGGCGAGCATCGCCAGCGCCTGGTCGGAGTGGGCGGCGATCACGACCTCGTCGAAGACCTCGGTCTCGCAGCCGTCGGCCTCGATCGCGACCCCGTGGCCGAGGCGCTGGATTCGGCGCACCGCGGCGCCGGTCCGAACCCGGTCGCGAAGCGGCGCGATCAGCCGCTCGACGTAGGCGCGCGAGCCGCCGGTGATCGTCCGCCAGCGCGGGCGGTCGGTGAGCTGGAGCTGGCCGTGGTTGGCGAGGAACTCGGCCAGGAAGCCGAGCGGGAACGCCCAGATCCCGGCCGGGTCGGCCGACCACACGGCGGAGATCTCCGGAGCGATCGCGCGCTCGATGAACCACTTCGAGTAGCCCGAGTCGCGCAGGAACTCACCCACCGTCGGGGTGTCGGCGCGCCCGGCGAGCGGGCGGACCTCGCGGTTGAAGCGAAGCTGGTCGGCGATCAGGCGCCAGAACCGCGGCCGGAGCAGGTTCGAGGACTGGGCGAAGAGCCCGCGCCGCGTGTTGGCGAACTCGAACCCGCCGTCGGCGGATGCGATCGACATCCCCATCTCGGCCGTTTGCGTCTCGACCCCGAGCTCGGCCAGCAGGGCCCCGAAGCTCGGGTAGTTGCGGTCGTTGTGGACGATGAAACCGGTGTCCACCCAGACGTCGCCAGCCGGGTCGGCGACCCTGATCGTGTTCGTGTGACCGCCGATCCGGTCGTCGGCCTCGAACACGGTCAGATCGTGCTCGCGGTGAAGCAGATGGGCCGCGGTGAGGCCGGCGATCCCCGTTCCGACGATCGCGATCCGTGTCCGGTTGTCCCGCACGCCCTCTCTAACGAGGGCCGTGCGTCAGCGGATCAGGTCAGCCCCAGAGCAGCATCGAGTTCGGGTCGTCGGGATCGACGTTGACGACGACCTCGCCGCCGATCTTCTCCTTGTAGCCGTCGACCGACTGCTCGATCAGCTGCTGGGTGAAGGTGGCCGTGTAGGGCTCGCCGCCGGTCGGGCGCACCTCGACCTCGAGCTCGTAGTCGATTCCGCCCGAGAGCGGGTCCTTGTTCCCGGTCTCGCGCATGCCCTTGAGCACGGCGGGGTGCTTGACGCCCTACTGGGCGATCTTGTTCGCCTTCGCCGCGGTATCGGCGGCACCGCCCATCCCGCCCATGTTGGCGACCGAGCCGCCGGCCGCCTTGGCCGCGTCCTGCGCCTGCTCGGCGGCGTCCTTGAACTTGTCCATGAATCCCATCCCGCTGCTCCTTCCGTCGAAGTGGTGGTGCGCAGGCCATCCCGTGGATGCGTAGGCTCGCGCGCTGACGATGAGGGCCCCGCGGACCAAGCTCGCCATCGCGCTCGCGATCGTCGGGCTTGCCCTCGTGACCCCTGCGGCCTCGGCCACCGAGCACCCCGCCGCGCAGTCCCCGTTCGGCGGCGAGAAGCCGCCGCCGCTGGTCGAGCCCAAGTCGCCGCAAACGCAACCGCCCGGCTTTCTGATCAGCGCCGGCGAGGCCGCCGAGCTGGCGGCGGCAAACGACGTCGTCCGCGAGGAGCTCGGGGAGCCGCCGGAGGGCGAGGGGAGGGTGTTGATCCGCGGCCAGCGTTGGCAGGTGAGCTTTTTCGATCCGGACGGGCGCGAGGTCGCGCAGGTGATCGTCGACGGGCGCACCGGCGAGGTCGACGAGGCGTGGCGCGACTTCCAGGTCGAGACCGAGCTCGCCCGCGGCTACGAGGGCGCGATCGCCCAGAAGGTCAACGCACCCTACGTCTGGCTGCCTCTCTGCCTGCTCTTGCTGGCGCCGTTCTTCGACCCGCGGCGCCCGTTTCGGCTCCTGCATCTCGACCTGCTCGTCCTGGTTGGGCTCGGGATCTCGCTGTTCTTCTTCAACCGGGCCGAGATCACCGCCTCGGTTGCGCTCACCTATCCGGTGCTCGGCTACTTCCTCGTGCGGATGCTCGTCGCCGGCTTCTGGCCGCGCGAGCGAGCCGGCCCGCTGGTGCCGCTGGCCCCGGTGAAGCTGCTCGCGATTGGGGTCGTCGTCGTCGCGGCGGCACGGATCGCTCTCAACCTCGCCGACTCGCAGGTGATCGACATCGGCGTCGCCGGGGTGATCGGCGCCGATCGGCTCACCGACGGCGCGGCGCTCTACGAGGGCGCGTTCTCGCCCGGGCTCGACCTCCGTGGCGACGTCTACGGGCCGGCGAACTACCTCGCCTACGCGCCGTTCGAGCTCCTGTTCGGGTGGGAGGGCGTATGGGACGACGTCGCCGCCGCGCACGCCGCCGCGATCGCCTTCGACCTGCTCTGCGTCGCAGGCCTGGTCCTGCTCGGGCGCCGGCTGCGGCGGGGCGCCGAGGGCCGCGCGCTCGGCTGGGCACTCGGCTTCGCCTGGGTCGCCTGCCCGTGGACGCTCTACACGCTGAACGCGAACGCCAACGACTCGCTCGTCGCGGCGCTCGGGATCGGGGCGCTGCTCGCGCTGCGATCGCCGCCCGCACGCGGCGCGCTGATCGCGCTCGCCGCGGCGGCGAAGTTCGGCTCGGCGGCGCTGGCGCCGCTGTTCGCGACCGCCGAGGGCGAGCGTCGTTGGCGCGCTGCGCTGATCTTCTCGATCGCTTTCGTCGCCGTCGCGGCGGTGGTGACGCTGCCGTTCCTGCCCGACGGCGGCCTGCGCGAGTTCTATGACCGCACGCTCGGCTACCAGGCGACGCGCAGCTCGCCGTTCAGCTTCTGGGGCCAGGCGCCCTCGCTCGACTTCCTTCAGCCGCTGGTGCGGGTGTCGGTGGCGGCGCTGGCGGTCACGGTCGCCTTCGTGCCCCGGTTCAAGACCCCTGTCCAGGTCGCGGCACTCGCCGCCGCGGTGACGATCGCGGTCCAGCTCACCGCGTCGCACTGGTTCTACTTCTACGTCGTCTGGTTCCTGCCGTTCGCGCTCGTCGCGATCTTCGCCTCGCAGCGCGAGATCACGCGATCCGGGTCGTCAGCCGCCCGAGCTGGGGCGAGCTGACGACGACCTCGTCGCCGGGCTTCAGCCATACCCGCGGCTCGCGGGCCCCGCCGACGCCGGAAGGGGTGCCGGTCGAGACGATGTCGCCGGGCTCGAGCGTCATCAGGCTCGAGAGGTGGGCGACGAGCTGCGGGATCGAGAAGATCAGGTCTGCGGTGGTCGCCTCCTGCATCCGCTCGCCGTTCAGGTCGAGCGCGATCCCGATCGCGTCGGAGGGGCCGGCCTCGTCGGGAGTGACGATCGCGGGCCCGCACGGCGCGGCGCCGTCGAAGACCTTGCCCGGCATCCACTGCGGGGTCGCGAACTGCAGGTCGCGCGCCGAGAGGTCGTTGAGCAGGGTGTAGCCGGCGAGGTGGTCGATCGCGTCCGCTTCAGCGACGTCCTTCGTCCGACGCCCGACGACCAATGCGACCTCGGCCTCGTAGTCGACCTTGCGACTCGTCGCGGGGAGCTCGACCGTGGCGCCGTCGGGGCGCAGCGCGTTGCGGAACTTGGCGAAGAAGGTCGGGCTGTCCGGGGGCTCCTCACGACCCTCCTTCGCGTGCTCGGCGTAGCTGAGCCCGATGCCGATGATCTTCTCGGGGTCGGGAACCGGCGCCAGCAGCTCGATCCCGGTCAGCGGGACCAGCTCTGCTTCGGCGCCGACGAGCTCAGCGACGCGCCCGGACGCGAGCAACGCCCGCATCCCCTCGCCGCCGCCGCCGAGCGCATCCCAGGCGTCGAGCACCGCGTCGCCGCGCACCACCCCGGCTCGCGGCCCGGCCTCTGAGCGGTAGCTGACGAGTCGCACGGGCGCGCAGGGTATCCCGCCCGGGGCATGTCCGGTTCGCACACGGCTCTCCGACCCTCCCTAGAATCAGTCGCGCGGGCTCTCCGGGCTCGCATCGGGGTGACCGGTCGCCCCGCGTCCGTAAGTCCCGGGGGCGTAGCTCAGTTGGTTTAGAGCGCCGGCCTGTCACGCCGGAGGCCGCGGGTTCGAGTCCCGTCGCTCCCGTTTCCACACAAACCCCATAGTTAAGCCATAAACCGCCAAGCGCCTCAACAAAGCCGAGGGCGCCGGCTTTGGCTCGCTACCACGTCTCGCTACCAAACCGATCCCAAAACGGGCGGTTTTTGCCCGCTGACGGCGGAGGGCAAGGCGCTGACGGGGGAGGGGTAAGGCGGAATGGCACGGTGCGCGAGCAAATACATAACGTTGGGGACTGGCGCTTGCTGGCGCATCCGTGGCGCGTGGAGGGGGAGGGGGTAAGGCGGGAACGGCGCAGAGCGCGAGCAAATACATAACGTCCCGCCATACACGCCGGACTCCCACGCTCGATCCGCAAGCGGAGTCCCGTGCGGGGCTGGGTTTTGGCGTCGCCAACGGCACGCGGTCGTTTGCGCCCGGGCTTCCCTCTCGCACGAAGCCGAAGTTTCGCTTTGTGTGGAAAGTGGAGGACCCAGCTTCAGCGCCAGCGCCGAGTGGCTCCGACGATGGCCTGCGTATATCCGCGAAGCGAGGCCGTCGAAGACAGCGCCTGATAGGCGAACAGGTAACAGAAGAAGCCCCACTTGTCCGGGTCGACGTCGATCCCCAAGCGGCTGAAGACCCACCGCTCCTGCCACCGCCTCAGCAGGCCATAAATGCACAGGGTTATCGGAATCACCAGCATCGACCACCACGAGACGATCAGCGAGTAGCCGAAGACGAACAGGATCGCACCGGGCACCCAGAAGAACACGTAGCCGATGTCGAGCAGCGGCACGAGGTAGTCGATCCCGGCGACGAACTTCGTTAAGACCCGCGGCTGCTTCTGGGGCGGGTTGGTCTGGATTCCCTCGACCATGCCACGGGCCCAGCGCGAGCGCTGGTTCATGAACTGGCGAACCCGGTCCGGGACCAACGTCAAACCCAAAGCGATCGGCTCGTACGCGACGATCCCGCGTCCGTCCATGAGCGTCCACGTAAGTACGATGTCTTCGCCGATCGCATCCGGCCATCCGCCGACCGCGCGAAGGTCCTCGGTCCAGTATGCCGAGAACGCACCCTGAGCCACGAGCGCGCTGTTGTACGCCGACTGCATCCGCTTGATCCCGTTGATGCCGAGTCGGTAATCCCAGCCCTGCATTCTCGTCAGCAGGTCGGTGGTCGCGTTTTCTACCACGAGGGCGCCCGCGCAGGCGCAGGTGTGCTGATCCTGCGGGCGGCCCGCCACGCGAGCGATCAGATACCTGAGCGAATCACGGTGCAGATGCGTGTCAGCGTCAACGCTGACGACCAGAGGCGTGCTGATTGTTGCCAGGGCGGCGTTCAGCGCCCGGTACTTACCCTGCTCGGCCTCAAACTCGCGGCGGTAGTGAAGACTGTGTCGCTGCGCCTCCTGCTGTGCAATCTCCGCTGTCCGGTCGGTTGAGTTGTTGTCCGCCAGTACGACCTCTATCGCGCCGGGGTAGGAGAGGCCCCCGATCCCCTCGAGCGTCGCGGCAATCGAATCCTCTTCGTTCCACGCTGCGATAACGATCGTGACCGGCGGCCACTCACCTTCCGGCCAGTCACCCTTGGGCGGCGCCAACACCGGAATTCGGTACGGACTCAGGATCAGGGTGAAGGCGAGGAAGCCGATGATCAGGGCGGGGAGGTAGGCGAGCAGGGTTGGGATCACCCACGCGGCGATTGGGCCAATTGCGTCCTCGAGCTCCGACCGCCATGGATCCGACACATAGACCGCGAGCGCGACCCACGCGATGGTGAGTGAAAAGGCGGCAACGAAGAGCCAGGTCGGTCGGGGGCCGTAGTCAGGACGCCGACGCTTCGTCAGGCCTCCAAGCCGGGTGGGTTCGGGCATGACCCAAGAATGCCGGACGGAGGTTTCACTCTGGACGAAAAGGCCACAGTGCCGCTTCGGAGCAGAACGTTCCGCTTTGCATGGAAAGCAAGACTGGCGGCCTATCCGCCACTCTCTCCGAGTAGGCAAGCGATTGACCGCCATGCACTGGGTTACAACCTCGGGCTGCGAGCAGGCGAAATCGGGTCCGTAACTGCGGGCGGGGTTGGGACCGGCTTTGAACGAACGTTTCTAGGACCAACGTCCTGCCTCATTGCGGCGACCAGTTCAAAGCGGGCCTTGCTTGACGGCCATGTCTCCGTCAAGAATCCCCTTCTCGTATTGCCCGGCCGCCGCGCGTACGGCGTCCGTCCCGAGGATTTCGATGACCGCACGCGCGTCACCAAACTCGCGTTCGAGCACCGCAATTTCCTCCCGAGTCGCGTCGCTGAACTCCCAACACGCCAGTTCGTACTTGTCGGCGAGGGCAAGCAGGGCCTTGTAGGCATCTCGGCGCGCCTCGAGGTCTTTGCGGGCATTGCGGAAGCGCTCCGGGCCGATGCCTCCAAGCAGCCCCAGCACGATGCTGACGCCGGCGGATATGGCGATCTCCATGCAGTGGATTGTCCCGAGAATTGCCCCGAAGGCAAGTCATACGGCTGCCGCTCTGGCAACGATGCACCGGGAGGACCGCTCCGGACGAGAAGCGGTAGTTCCGCTTCTCATGGAAAGCGGGCTAGCGCGCCGCGCGGCCCTAGATCTGCAGCCGCTTGAGCGCCGCCCGAATCCGCTCCTGGCTCTCCTTGTCCAAGACCGGCTCGTGTTCGAGCCACAAGACGAAGGCGTGAACCCAGAGCAGCCGCACGTCCATATCGAGCTCGCTCGCGTAGGCCATCAGCACCTCCTCGGGGCGCCGCGGCCAGGCGCTGCCGTCCTCAAAGCGCGCGATCGTCGCCTGGTTTACCTCGATCGCCGCCGCGATCTTGACCTGCACGACGTTCCGTTCCTCTCGCGCCTGGCGACAGGCGCGCCCCAGCCAGGGCAAGAACGGTCGCGCGACCTCCTCGGCCTCCACGCCCGCAGTTCTATCCGACCGGCGCGACATCGACCTTGGAGGCTGGCAGATCCGCGCTCATATGCGCTTCGCATCTTCGTCTGTAACATATGCACGCACTTGTGTATTTCCAATCAATATGCTACAACATCGAACGCGAGAGCGCCGACGAAGCACGCATCGGGTGAAATCGCGCCGAGACGCGCACTCAGCGACCGCCACGTCAAGGACGTTCGCGCCGAGCTATTGCCCGGGAGTTGTCGAGCCAATCGAAAGCCTGGATATGAAGACAATGGATGAGGTTCTCGCGCCCGGGGCGGGCCTGGCGGCGGCGCTCTGTGTGACGTGCGTCATCACGTCCTCGCCCGAGATAGGCGCGTTTGCCCGCCCGCGCGTGGGAGCAGCTTGAGATGTCCACGTTTGTGTGTACAAGCTGCCTCCTCGTTGACGAGCGTAAATTCGATTACTGCCCATCCTGCGGGGCGGAAGCTCGGGCCAAGCTAAGTCGCAGCAACGTCCTGCTAGAGATCCCGGCGGCAGCGGGCATGCCTTGCCAACGCTGCATGCAACCTGGGCATCACCTCCGCTTTCGCCGGTTTCGGCGAGTGATCGCGCTCATCTTCGTTGTTTCTTGGCAGGACGTCGCTGGCTACTTTTGCCCGCGCTGTCGTCTCAAGATCTTCCTCGCGCGACAGGCGACGACGCTCGTGACCGGTTGGTGGGGGCTGTGGGCGCTGTTCGTCGTCAACCCGTTCGCGATCCTGCTCAACTTTTTTGGGCTCATCGCAGGTCCGATCGGAGCTCGCGATCTCGGTGCGATCGACCTTGACGACCTGCGCTCGGCAGCCGCCGAGGAAGAGAACTTCGCAGAGGTCTTCGCGTCGCTTCCAACCTGGCTGACGAGCCTCAGCCCGGGTGAAGTCGAGCTAATCACCGCAGCTGCTGACTACTACGGGGCGCTTGGGATCCAGAAAGAGGCCAGCGAGGCCGAGATCAAGAGCGCCTATCGCGCCCAGGCAAAGCGCCACCACCCCGATACAGGCACGGCCGACTCGACCAAGATGGCCGCCATCAACGTCGCCTATGAGGTTCTGGGCGACTCGCGCCTTCGTTATGCCTACGACCACTTCCCCGAGCTCGAACTTGAAGGAGAGTCCGAAGACAAGACGACTGGCCGAGATGAAACCCAGCCGACAACAGACGGCGCCTGGGCTTTGTCCTGCCATTACTGCGGGATCGAGGTCTCAGATCTCGAAGCCGGGCTGACTCATCTAGAGCGCTTTCATCCCGATCTTGACGTGATCTCACCCCGCTCCGCGTTCGAGATGGTCGAGGCGGGGAGCTAGTTCCATGTACTGCTCTGACTGCGGAGGGGCGTCGAAGCCCGGCGACCGCTTCTGCCACAACTGCGGGGGCGAGATGGCCGCTTCGTCCAGGCCGCAACGCGGAGCGGGCTCTGCTTCCGCGCCGCGGTCAAGGGAGAAATCTGGGAAGCGTTCGCGGTGGATCGTTCCCGCAGCGATCGCATTCGCCGTGCTGGCGGTCCCCAGCGGGGTGCTCGCGCTCGTGATCTTGCCCGCCGACGATGGCGGGCGGCCGTCCGACAATGCCGTAGCGCCGCAGACAACGCCAGCTCCAAAGCCGGAGCCGGACTATTCCTCGCTCGGGACTGACGTGATGTTGGCGGCGCGGCGGCACGGCGTGTTCGCTGAATTTCACCCCACCGAGCCGCGGTCGGGCTGGGTCGCCGAATACGACGCCACCGGCAACGTGACGGTTCGTTTCGACCAGGACAGTTACGTAATCCGCTACCCGTTCCGGAAGACGCACGTTGGTGATGACTTTGCGGCCGTAGCAAGCCGCTACGGCTATCCAGCGCTGAGCGACACCGCTCACGACGAACTGACCAAACTCGAGCAGGCAAGCCGACAGGTGCTCCGCCAGGCTTACGTACACCGCTTCACGGTCGGGATGCCCAAGTACGGCCTAGCGGCGGGCGCCGATGCCCTGGCCGATAGGTGGAGCTCGTGGCTGGACCGCTTCGGGGAGCAAGACCCCCGGGAAACCCGCGTGGCACGTCATCAGCTGGCAACCCTGACCGCGCTCGCGACGTTGGCGACCGATCCCACCCAGGCCAAGCTCGACGCCTTCTATGGCCAATCTGACGCTTTGATCGCCGCTTTCAAGCTCTATGACCGGAGCGCAAAGTAGAGGGCTGTCTTACGGTCATGAGACTTGTGGATATCCCTCACGCTCCGCGATTGTGACTACGCGCGGCCGGCGCGCTGCGGAGTGTGGCTACATCACAGAGGTGAAGTGCAGGATGCCCAAGTGCTTCTGTCCCGAGGAGCTGGGTGGTGCCTGGCACTTCGAATCGGTCACCGAATACAGCGACTGGAATCCGACCCACGAGCATTTCCCACGCCCAAAGCGAGACGGGGGCCAACGAACCCTCGACAACTCAGTCCTTGCGCACCGGCTCTGCAACAGGATCGACTATTCGAGATCCGTTGGGCGGTCACACGCGAGAGATCTCGAGAGAATAAGAAAAGCCGCCGAGAGCTAATGCGTCGAGGACATCATCTGCCCACCTCAGCCTGCGTACGGGCTCTCGCATAGCGCGAAACCCAGAAGCTCCGGGTCTGGTGCTGGGAAGGAGCGGACGTCGCCGCGGCGTAGCGGTGCGCTGCGCTGCGGGCACGCCCTCCACGAAGGAGCGGTAGGCCTCGACGATGACGCTGGTTTCGGACCGGCCGCGGTTAGAGCACGCTCTAGGTGCGAGGCACGCGGAAGCGGAGCATGGTGACGGCGCCCGACTGGGTGTTGCTGAATGGTTCGAGGTCAATCCTGTGGAGGGTCGGGGTCGAAAAGCGGACCCCGTCGCCCAAGAGCACCGGTAGGACATAGACCAGGATCTCGTCGACGAGCCCTCGCTGCAGGCACTGGCTGGCCAGGTCGGCGCCGAGGATCTCCAGGTTCTTACCGTCCGCGGCCCTGAGCGCCGTGGCGACGGCTTCCGCGATGTCACAGGTGAGGAATGTGACGTGCGGGTCCGGCTTGTCGGGAGGCTCGTGGGTGAGGACAAACTCGGCTCCGCCCTCGTAGGTGCGCTCCTCGTCGGGCATCTGCTTGGCAACCTCGTAGGTACCCCGGCCGATAAGCATGGCACCAGTGGCCGCCATGACTTCAGGGAATGCGTCCGCTGTCAGGAAATCGAAGATCCAGTCCATCGTGTGGCCGGGACCAGCGATGAAGCCGTCAAGCGACATCGCCCTGTTCACGACCACCTTGCCAGTGTCGGTGCTCATAACACGCGCTCCTTTCCAGAAGCATGGGGCCCGGGCTGAACGATAAGTCCGGGGCGATGGCTGGGCGAGGGCGAGACTGAGTGCGGCGAGGGCGATGCCGGTGGGGCCCCTGGTGACCGGTCCGTCGGCGCGCTCTCGCTTCGCGCGAACAGCAGCCATCCCTTATCCCTCTTTGTCGGCTCGGACCTTGGCCTCCGCGAAGGCGCGCCTGATCTCCTGTCGGCGTTCAGGACTGGTGTTCAGACTTAGCGGGGAGGGATGCGGAGCCTCGATTACGTCGAGCTCGAATCCCAGCGCGGCCCAGGCCCTTGCTGCGTGGCGTCCGAGTAGGACCACGACGCGCAGATTTGGCAACAGGGAGAGGAGGTCCCGTGTCGCCTCCCGAGCCTCGTCGAGGTCCGAATCCTTCGCCGCTCGGATCTTCGTACCCGAACCGATGTACCAGGGGACGACGTTCCAGGCGATGACATCACGGCTCCGCTCGATGCCCACTTCGCGGTGCAACTGCCACACGTTGGCTGCGGTCTGATCGTCGTTGTCGGCAGAGACGAATCCCGAGCCCGCCTCGAGCGCCGCGCGGCGTCCCGGTGCCTCGAGCAGAAGGAGGATGCGGGCCTCGACGCCCGCTTCCGTGGGGTCGAAGTACGGGACGGCGGCGTTGGGCTTCGAGGCACGCAGGCGCTCGACGAACTCGGTCAGCGCGGCGATGTGGGGAGCGCGAAGGAGCGAGAGCTTTCGCCGGACCTCGGCCGGATCGCGATTAGTCCGTGGCGCGTCGGTTCTCGGTTGGCGTGACACAGCGACGGGCATTCTCCAGGCCGGGGTCCTTGGCATGCGCTCCTGCTCCGCGCGACGAGCGGAAGCGACTGAGTTCCGGCCCACGAAACCGAAGGTCACAGGTTCGCATCCTGTCGGGCCCGTTCCTTCTCTAGCATCGCCTCGCGCGTTAGTGCCGCATTCACGCGAGATCGGTAATCCGGCGGAGCGGGTCCCGCATGCCCTCGCAGACCTGCAGGCGTGCGTTTGCTTTCGCCCGCGGCTCGGTCTCATCTGTTGGACGTCTGAACCCACCTCAGCAGCATGTTTCGAAAAACTGGCCTACGACCCTGCGAGAGCGCCGCCGTCCACCGGGATGCAGGCTCCGTTGAGTTGCGCCAACCCGGTTGGCATTTGCGGGCGCGATTCCTCCATTAGGTTCTACGCCTCACCGGGATACCGATCGTTGACGCTCTCGAGATGGATCGGGGGTCAGCAGCCGAGTCGCCGCTAGGGTGATCATCCGGACGCCCCAGAGAAGATCCGAGACGTTGACGTACTCGTCCACCTGATGGGCGGTGGCCCCATCGCTGGGGCCACACACCACGACCGAGTACCCCTTGCCGGCGTACCAAGCCGCATCGGTAGCGCCCCTCATACCCTCACCCGTAGGTTCCGGTCCGCCGAGGTCACGCACCGCGGAGAGCACAACTTCGGTGAGAGTCTTGTCTTCTGGCACGGGAACGGGCGGAAACGCGAGTGTTCGCTTTAGCGTCGCTTGCAGTCCGGGCCGTTGCTCGGCGATGCGATCAATCAGGGCCTGCACTCCGGCCTCTGCTTCGTCAAGGGTTTCGCTCGGCAGCACCCGGCGGTCTAGGGTGAGCGTGCAGCTGTCGGGAACAATTGAGCCACTCAAGCCCCCGCTCACCATTCCGACGGAGTAGGTCGCGGGACCGATTCCTGGGTAATTCAGGGAGCTCATGCGTTCAGTCTCCTGCTCAACTAGCGCGATGAAACCGGCCGCGTCGTGGATGGCGTTGCGCCCCTTGTCGGGCACCGAGCTATGTGCCGCCTTGCCAAAGAATTCGACGTCGAAGTTGAGCTGGCCCATGCCATGGGAGAGAACTTGCCCAGCGGTTGGCTCTGCGACGATGACCCAGTCGGGCTGGGCGCGCTCGACGGCGTCTTTGCTCCCGAGGGAGTTGACTTCTTCGTCAATCACGGCCTGAAGGACGATCCGCCCATTGAGTGCGAGCCCCGAGCGCTTGAGGGTGGCCAGGGCCATCACTATTGAAGTCAGCCCGCACTTCATGTCGCAGGCGCCGCGCCCGTAAATCCGTCCCTCGTCCACGTGGGCTCCGAACGGATCGGCCTTCCAGCCGTCTCCGACAGGCACGGTGTCGGTATGCCCGTTAAGCACGAGCGTAGGCCCATCCGGGTCGCCGTAGGAGGCGGTCAGATTTGGGCGGCCCGGGGCAATGTCATCAATGACGTAGTCAATTCCGTGCTGATCGAAGAACCGCTTGAGGACGTCGACCGCTGGGGCCTCCCTTCCCGGCGGGTTCTCGGTTCGCGAGGCGATTAGGGCTTTGAGTAGGTCGATGGCCTCTTGGTCGTCGACAGAATCAAGTACCCGGCGCTCGGCTTCCGAGGCGACGTCGCTCTTGAGCGTCTGCGTGTCAGTGATGTATTCCTTTCTTGGCGAGATGGGCCGGCTGCGAGGGTGCCACAGCCGGCCCGTCTTGCCTCCCCTACTTTGCGCAGGCCTGTGTGTAGTCGAACTGCGGGAATGTCATTTGTGCCGATCTCCCCTGGCGTCGTCGTTCTCTACCTAATCCTTGAACCGGTCGGTGTGGGATCAACGTACCTGACAATCCCAGGCGTTTTGCCCAAACGCGGCGTTTCATCCCGGTCGCGGCGTGGCTCCCGCTCTGCGCGACGAGCGACAGCGGTTGCGGCCGCAGGATCGCTCAGCCGCCCTCGATGGACGAGCCGCCGTACGCCGCCTCGGCACGATGGCGGTCGAGCCGCAGCCTGCCGGCGACGTCGTCCCAGGATCCGCCGTGGGCAACGGCCGAACGCGCGAGCCGCCCGGCGATCGCGTCGAGCTCGTCGATCGAGGCGCGGACCGCGGCGAGCGCCACGAGCGTCTGTTCCTCTTCGGGCGCGGCGTCGACGGACACCAGGCCCAGCCCCTCGCGACGCTTGAGCTCCGCCTCGACCAGGCGACCGAGATAGGCCGAGATCGACAATCCCCGCTCGAGCGCGACGCGCCGAAACGCGGTCCAGCGCTCCTCGTCGACCGCGACCCGGGCGAAGTGCGAACGAGTCGGCATGCGTTGACAGTGTTACATGTGCACCCAGGTGCAACTGTGTGAGTGGTCTTTGATCGGTTGGTGGCGCGGGGAGACGCTTGGATGAGGGGGTGCGGTCGGGCCGGGCACCGCTCAAGCGCATGCGGGTGTCGGGCTCGACGTTCGGAGGGAGGTTGGACTTCGGGGTGGTCGGCGCCATATATCCGTAGATGGAGCAATTGACGCTGAGCGAAGGGAGCAAGCGCTCGCGCGTGAAGGAGCCGGCCACCGAGGGAGCCGATGCCGGCCCGGGTGGTGCGCTCACGCGCGGGGACATCCTCAACGCCGCTCAGGTCGCCGAGCTCCTGCAGCTGAGGCGCTCGACGGTCGAGGACTACGCCCGGCGCGGTCTTCTGCCGAGCATCAACCTTGGGCGGTTCCGCCGCTTCCTGCGCGCCGACGTCGAGGCCGAGCTTGAGAGGCTTCGAGAACGACGCGGCTAGCTTTCGCCCCGTGCCGCTGGGAACCTCACGGTCGCCGGAAGATCGCATGCGTTCCGATCCGTCGCCAGATGACATGCGGTTCGCCGGGATGGATCTCCTCGCCGTATTGGAACGTCGCTCGGCCGTCCGGCGCCCAGGTCATCTCCCACAACCCGGTGTGTCCCTGGACGCGCTTAACGCGCAGCCCGGCCCTGATTCCCTGACCAGTCTTCAGGTCGGCGACGAACTTTTCGACCGCGGCTCGGAACGCTCGCTGCTGCCCCGGCGTCAGCCGATCCCAATCGCGCCAGAACGACGCGAGGACGTCATGAGTCGGCATCCACCGGCTTCATGCGCGCGTCGAGCGCGTCGAGGAGGTCCTCGTCGCTCTCGAAGCGATCAACCCGGCCGGCCGCAAGGTCGGAGTCTGCCTCGCGCTCCCTCGCCTGCCATTCGCGCGTCCAGAACCCTGCCTGATCCGGGTCGTTTGCGATCGCCTCCAGCAGGACCGCAGCGCCATCGAGGGCGCGGTCCGGCAGACGGTCGATGAGCTCATGTAGCTCCGCCTTGGTCATGGCGCAATTGTCGCAGGCGCCTGATCGGCATCTGACCGGAGGCCGTCATCGGTTCCGAACGCTGCAGTGAGTCGCGCCGCGTCGTCTGTGCGCGGCTTCGCGTGCAGGTAGCGCTCGGTGGTCGTCAGCCGTGAGTGACCCATCATCGCCTGCACGGTGACGCTGTCGAGGTTGCGGATCGCGAGGCTGCCGAACGTGTGGCGTAGGTCGTGGAAGCGGCGCACTCGGACCCCGGCCGCTTGCTGAGCCCGCTGGAAGCGCTTGCGGACGGTGGTGCGGTCGAGCGGGCCGCCGTCGGCTCGGCAGAAGACGATGTCTCCGCGACCCGTGAAGTCTCGCCGTTGTGAGATGCGCTCGAGCTCCGCCGCCGCCTGGTCGGCGAGCGGGACGACGCGGAACCGCCGCGACTTCGTTGTGCTCGCCTCCTCACCCGCTGACATCGCGCGGGCGACGGTGATCCGGGCGGCGGCGAAGTCGACGTCGGACCAGCGCAGCGCGAGCAGCTCGCCGAGGCGAAGGCCGGTGAAGGCGGCGACTACGAACATCGCCGCGTCTTGGTCGTTGATCCGCTGCCACTCGGCGACCGTCTCGGGCGAGTAGTCGTGGGGCGAGCGCGGGCGGTGCTTGCCCTCGCGCGCCGCACGGGCGATCGCGTGGACCTCCTCGGGGTCGAAGGTCTCGATCGGCTTCGCGCCGGCCTCCGGGCGCTTCTCCGTTCCGGTCACGGGGTTCTCGCGCAGGCCGAAGGCGTCGTCTCGGCGGGCGTATTCGAAGATCGCGTGGAGCACCTGGCGGTGCTTGTTGACGGTGCGGGCGCTGACGTCCTCGCGGTCGAGGGCAGCGAGGAAGCGTGCGACGTCGGCCGTCGTGATCGACGCGAGTCGCGCTCCGCCGAACGCTCGCATCAGCCTCGCAGCGCGCTCCTGTACGCCTCTGCGCGGCTTCGATGGGTCGGCGAGCATCAACCAGTAGTCCTCGAGGGTCGAGGGCTTGACACGCTTCTCGTGCTCCAGATAGTCGAGCCAGGCGGCGGCCGCCCCGTCGAAGGTTGCCTCGCGATCCACCGGCTCCCGCCGCAGCTCCTCTTCCTGCTCGGCGATCACCCGCGCCATCTTCACGTGCGCTCGGCGCTCGTCGAGAAAGCCGGCCCGCACCCGGCCGGAGCGCTTGCGCCAGCCGCCGTTCTCGTCGCGCTCCAGCCACGCGGGCCCGAGCCGCCGCTTGCGCTGGCGGCGCTTCGAGTCGCGCCACTTCGCCTCGTACAGCGGCGCGCCGGTGGCGCTGGGGCGCACAACCAGGGCTCCGGTCGGGAGCTCGTCTCGGTACACAGATTCGGACCCTACCGGACCTGAGGCGGATCGGGTACCACATCGGGTACCAAACCAGCCTGATTCAATCCGCCTCAGGTACCCCTTATTTAAGCCATTTCGTGCCTGAGCGACCGAAGATGAGGGCCTATCTCCGGCCTGTCACGCCGGAGGCCGCGGGTTCGAGTCCCGTCGCTCCCGTCTCCTGTTCCTGCCGCAACGGTGGCGGTTTTGAGCTGATCGAGGGAGAGCTGACCGCCCGGCTCGGCATCCGGTTCGACCCCGCTCCAGGTACCGAAAACGCAGGATCTGCTCCCGGAAAACTGACTTCCCACGAAAGTTGCTTTCGGCTTGCGAGTTAGCTCCTTGGAGGAATGACCGCTATGCGGGGCTCACGGATCCGAAACCGAGGCGTCGGCGCGGTGCTCGCATTGGTGGGCGTCTTCGTCGCCCTCGTACCGGCAGCGCACGCCGACCCCGCGTCCGGGCGCCTTGCTCTGGAGAGCGCGCGGAAGGGACCCGGGACCTGTCAGGACCCCGCGGCCGTCTGCCTGCCCGACGGGGTCTTCACGATCACGGTCGGCAACACGAACCCCGCCGCCTGTCGCTTCGACGTCAGCCTCTCCTGGGGCGACGGCGCCGCCGACAGCTTCTCCATCGGGCCGACGCGCGACGTCTCGCACCACTACACGAGGCCCGGCGTGTACACGATCTCCGTCTCCGGCGTCGGCACGCCGCTGGAGCCGGAGGCGACCTGCACGGGCGACTCCGGCACGGTCACGGTGGAGGTGCCCGCGGCGCCCGAGATCACCCAGAAGGCGGAGGACCTCGGCGAGGTCTCCGGGCTCGCGGGCTCGTTCGCCGAGCACCTGAAGAAGTTCCTGAAGCTGAAACTGACCCGGGAGAGCAAGAAGCTGCGCAAGCGAGTCGATCGGCTGGTCCGCGACGGCAAGGCCGCGAAGAGCCTCGAGCGCGATCTGAGGCAGCTCGGGGTCCCCGAGGAGGGCGGGATCGTCTATCCCTGTCCGGCTCCGAGGGTGACGGCTCGGCGCGCCTGCCCAGGCGGTGAGGTCGTTGAGAAGCTGGAGGACCTATACGGCTTCCTGGAGAGCCTCAAGGAACTGGCGCGATACCCCGAGTACCAGCGCAAGAAGGCCGACGAGTACTACAGGACCGAAGAGGGCAAGGCGCGGATGGACGCCCTGACGAACATCTGCGGCAACTGCGGCGGCGAGACGCAGTACAGCCAGCTAGAGGACGAGCAGAAGCAGATCATCGCCAGCCAGATCCAGGTCCACAGCGGCGCCGTCCGGAAGGCGCTGCGCGACGCCCAGAAGGCCGGCAGGGCAGGCACCGAGGTCGCCTATTGAGCCGGACCCTCAGCTCCTGACTACAGCAGGCAAAGGCTCAGCGCCCCGTTCACCGCGTAGCGCTTCGGACGAGGAGCGGTACGAAATCCGCCACGTTCTACCCTGAGTCAATCCCCTCGTATTCGGTCAACAGAGCCGGAGTCGCGTATGCCCGGAAGCTGATCAAGGGCCGCCAGTACATACTCGAAAGCGATTGGGGCGACGTCCAGCCGACCGCTGCCGACGAAAACGGGTTCCTTGAGAAGCACTCGTGGAAGGTGTACGCGCGATGGCATCTCGGGCTCACAGACGGAGCGCAAGACGAAACCAAAGCCCGATACGCATTCGTGTTCGGCGATTTGCGGCGCGTTCACCGCTCCGGCCTGATCGCCTGCCACTATCGAGCGGCGGAGTGGCGGCATAAGGAGATCGAACTCGCCGCGCACGAGCTGCTGCAGGAGCTCGACAAGGTCGCCGGAATCACCTAAGCCCGCACGTTCGCGTTCGTTCATCGTCGTGCAACGCTGAAGGTTCCGCTCTCGGTGCGGAGTTGTGTTCCTCGTCCGAAGCCACACCTCCCACCCCCGGTGTAAGTCTGTGGGCATGCGTGTCCTCATCACAGGCATGTCGGGTGCCGGCAAGTCTTCGCTGGTACTCGAGCTGCGCAAGCGCGGATATGTCGCTTACGACGCCGACGATGACGGATTCTCCGAGCCGCGGCAGAACGGCCGCTGGGGCTGGCGAGCCGAGCAGGTGGCCGAGCTGCTCGCACGGTCTCAGGGTCAACTTCTGTTCTTCGGCGGCTGCTCTGAGGAGCAGGCCGAGCTTCCATTCGACTACCGCGTGCTGCTGACGGCACCCGAATGCGTGCTGATCGAGCGGCTGCGGACGCGAACGAGCAATCCGTATGGCACGGACGCTCAACAGCTGTCTCAGGTGCTAACCGACCTCGCGGAGATCGAACCGCTGATTCGCGAGTCGGCCGATCTAGTCCTCACAACTACCGAGCCAATCGCGAGGGTCGCGGACGATCTGCTGCTGCGGATTGCGGATCTGCACCATCCCCGACCGTGAAGCGAAGGTGCTGGTTTCCATGGCGGATTCAAACCACCGCCGCACCACCCACCAGAGTCAGCGACTCGCTGACCAACGAAGGAGGTGCGGTGATGCCAAAGGGCTACGCCCTGACCGAGGTGCAGAAGGACGCGATCTGGGAGCTGCGAGCCCACGGGCTGAGCGAGCGCAAGATCGGCCACCGGCTCGGCCTCGCTCCGAAGACCGTGAGCCACTACCTGGCGAGGCTGGGAGGGATCCGGCCCCGGGCGCGCCGGCGCCCTGAGCGGTGCCTTTCCTTGGAAGAGCGCGAGGAGATCTCGCGCGGGATCGCCCGCGGAGCTTCGGCCCGCGAGATCGCGCGGGTTCTCGAGCGCTCCCACACGACGATCGCCCGCGAGATCGAGCGCTGCGGCGGGCGCGCCCGCTACCGCGCCCACCAAGCGGAGCGCAAGGCTTGGCGGCGGGCCCGCCGTCCCCGGCCGACGAAGCTCGAGCTCTGCCCAGAGCTTCGCCGGGTGATCCAAGAGCGCCTCTGCGACGACCACTCCCCCGAGCAGATCGCCGGCTGGCTCCGACTCCAATACCCCGACAATGAAGCGATGCGGGTCTCCCACGAGACGATCTACCGCGCCCTCTACGTCCAGGCTCGGGGAGCGCTCAAGCGAGAGCTGACCCGGCACCTGAGGCGGGGCCGCCAAAAGCGCTACGCGCGCTCGCAGTCGTCAAAGCGCCGGGGCCAGGGAAAGCTCACCGAGATGGTGATGATCTCCGAGCGCCCGCCGGAGGTCGAGGAACGCGCCGTCCCCGGCCACTGGGAGGGGGACCTCCTGATGGGCAACCGCCAAAGCGCTGCCGCGATCGCGACCTTGGTCGAGCGCTCGACGCGCTACTGCCAGCTCGTCGCCCTGCCCGAGGGAACGGAGGCCGAGCGGGTCGCAGAGGCGCTTGCTGCGAGCATCACCACCCTGCCCGCCCAGCTTCGGCGTTCGCTCACCTGGGACCAGGGCCAAGAGATGGCAGAGCACCGGCGCTTCGCGGTCGACACCGGGGTCGAGGTCTACTTCTGCGATCCCCGAAGCCCCTGGCAGCGGGGCTCGAACGAGAACACCAACGGGCTCCTTCGCCAGTACTTCCCGAAGGGCGAGAGCCTTGCGGGGGTCACCCAGGAGCGCCTCGACGAGGTCGCCGCCAAGCTCAACCGGCGGCCGCGAAAGACGCTCGGCTTCAGGACTCCGGCGGAGAAGCTCGCCGAGCTGGTCGAGGGCCTCAACGACGCCGGCGCCGAGCGCTGACGTCGCTTTGGCCTACGGCCTTCGCTCGACAGCGCTCGGACTAGATGAGACGATGCGAAACGTCAGGGGTGGTGCACTGACCGGTTGAGGTCAAGATGCGGAGTGTGCCTTTGGTCCGAGCGCGAGCGCGTCGTAAACATGCACCAGTGCCCAAAAAGGCCCACGACTACCGCAAACTGCGGGAATCCTAGGCCGCGTTGACCTCGGCGGCCCTTGTCAGAGTCGCGCCGCCTCGCGCGGCGAGGCGAGGAGCACATGAAACCGCCCCGAACCCTTCCCGATCTGTTGATGCTCCTTGAGCGTCAGCTCGGCGCGCTCAAGTGCCTCCAGGACGTCGCGGACGGGGCGAATGCGAAAGCCGTACGGAGTAAACCCCTCCATCGCCTCTGGATCTCCTAGCCCGATGACGGCTTCACCGGAGCGCTTAAGTACATTGGCGAGCTCGGCGAAGGCCCGCTCGAGATCGGCCACGAAGTAGATGGTGTGGGTGGTGATAATGCCGTCGAGGGACGCACTGCCGAGCGGCAGGTCCGTGATCGACGCACGATGCAGCTCCAACCGACCGGCGGAGATTTCTTTTCGAAACCTGCGTTCCGCCCGCTTCAGCATCTCCGACGAAACCTCCACCCCGTGGACCGTCCCGCCAGCGTTGACGCGATCCAGCAGGAGTGCGATGCCGACCCCGCCTCCGAAGCCGATGTCGGCCACGACACCCCCCGGCGGGATTGACAACGCATCACCTGCCGCCGTCACGTCCTTGCGATCGCCGACGTTGAGCGCCACGCCCATGAGACGCCCCGCGAACCCTGCGGGGTGCCCGGCTTGGCGTGCGATGCCCGCAAGGATCCGGCGTCGCACTTCGATTCGCGCGATCCTACACGCGGACACTCGGCGCTCGTCGGAATCTCGTCACCCCGTGTCACGGCGACGTAATCAGGCATCGGCCGTAGGCTGGTCGCGGCGACGCGGAAGCAAGAGTGGTCTTCGCCGCCCGCGGCCACGCGAGGGAGGCGACTCCTTCACGACCTCTCGCTAGCCGTGCGGAAGCAAACCGTCGTGGTAGCGCGCGGGCTCCAGCGGCGGGAATCGCGCGTATGCGAGCGCGTTGTCCTGCGTGTCCTCGGGGGAGCTGGCGTTGTAGCTGGCGGCGGTCTCATCGGCGCAGTAGAAGCCCCACGGGCCGTCCTTCTGGAACTGCCTCGAACTCGCGCACAGGAGCACGCACGGCCCGTCGCCGGCGCCGACGAACGCGTGCCGCGTCTCGGGCGGGCAGTGCACGAAGTCCCACTGCCTCAGTCGGCGTTCCTGCCCCTCGACGATTAGGAGCGCCTCGCCCGAGAGGACGAGGAAATCCTCCTGCTCGGTCTCCCAATGGTACGTGTCGGTCGGCTCCCCGGGGCTCACGACCCGGATCGCCATCCCGAGCATCGGGAAGAACGTCTCGGCCTCGTACTCGTCTGCGCCGGTAAGCGGCAGGCTGTGCCCTCGTCCGGGCTGATCGCGCCAACGCGCGTCGCGCGCGTTGATCACGAACCAGCCTAAGCTCGCCGGCACGAGCCCTGCCTCGGTCTCCTCGAGCCTGGCTTCGGCAACCATCGTCGGATCGTACAAGCCGGCGCTTGCGCCGCTGCCCACGCATCACTCTCGCCATGCGCGAAAGCCGGCGGTAGGTCGGGCGCTACCGGCACCTCGGGGATGCCCCTGTAGGCAACAGATTCAGCCGGCCACGATCGTCGCGGCAAGCGCGATCCGATGATCCTTCGTCCAGGGCGGCCCCATCGTCGCTCGAGGTCCCTGGAGGACCTCGTCGGCCCGCTCAGCCAGCATGCCGACCGCTTGACCCACCACCGTCTTCGCGTCATAGAGGTGGACTTCCCAGCCACGGGCGTATGCAAGCTCGGAGAGCTCTTGGCGATACATGATGGCGTCGGCCCGGGCCTCATATGGCGCGCGACGTTGTACGGCGATGTCGTCGGGGAAGTCCGCTGGCCAGGCTCGGAGCGAGATCGAGCGGACCGGCACGGGCAGCGCAGTTGTGATCTCGTCGAGTGCAGCTGACGTTGCCCGAACGACGGAGGCTCGCACCTTCGCGACCAGGGCAGCCGTCGCGGCCACATCGAGACGCCGGCTCTCGTAGTGAATCGGTGCCGGCGACATGCCGGGTTCGACCAGCTCGATCCGTCGGCGGTCCGCTATCTGGTGGTCCGCCGACGCCGTCACCGCAATGGCCCAGCCGAGATGATCCGCAATGCCCAGACGCAAGTCACCAGTTTTCCATTGATACAGCCACCTCGTTAACGGGAATGCTCCTCGCCACTCGCCGGATCACTTCCTTTCGATCTCGTAGCGCAGGGTCAGGAACCGCTGACCGGCGAGAAAGAAGCTGTGGTCGGTCTTAAGCTCGCCGTCATCGACGTAGACGAAGATCCGTTCCCGGAAATAGAGCAGCTTGATCACGGTCAGGGCATCTCGTTCGCTGTCGACCGAGCTCAGGTAATGGCCCGGATACGCGAGCTCGGTTTGCGACGCGAGCAGGAAGTCGTGCTCTCCGACGTTGCTCGGCAGCAGCGTGGCGGTGAAGTTCGCGCTCGGCAGCGGAAAGCCGACGCTGACGTAGCCGCGGTTGCCGTGCCTGAAGCTCGTGTAGATCCCGACATAGATCGGCTTGCCCGTGTCCGCGAACGTCCGGATCCATCCCCGGATGTCGATCTCCTCGTCCTCGTCGAGGGCGATCGTGTCGATCGTGCTCACCATCCCGCGCTGGGCCTCTTTGATGTTGGAGGGGATCGTCGCCTGGCCGAGTGGCTGGGCGATGAGCAGCTTGAAGACCTCGTATCCAGGCTTCATCCAGCGCCGCCACTCGGGAATGATCGAGAGGCGAAAGCGGCTGGTGTGCTCGTAGAACTCGCGGATCAGCGGGTGCACCCGGCTCGCCTCGAAGCTCGGGCCATCCAGGCTGTCGAGCGAGGCGAGGATTCCGACGTCGGGCGGATTCCGGCGGAAGGTGCCGCCGCGGACCTTGGCGAGCTGCTCGACGTAGTCCCCGCCGACGTACCGCGAACGTGCCTCGAAGGGCACGACGTAGCGGAGCTCCGACGCTGGGACCTCCTCCGCCATCACCCGGGTCAACGGCCGCCCGCGATACGCGATCGCAGCGATCACGCGATAGGCGATCGTGACCGCCGCCGCGACCAGCGCCGGTTCGGGAACGTTGTCGAGTGCCCCGAACAGACCGCCCACGATCCCGCCAACGAGGAGCCCAAGCGCCAGCTTCGCCGGGCGAAGGCCGAGCAGGCCGAGCAGGAGACCGCTGATGAGGCCGGTGAGCAACGGCTCGTCGGGGCCGTAGATCAGCCCCAGCAGCCATCCGAACAGCGCCATCAGCAGGGCGCTGGCGAGGATGCGATTCCAAAGCGGCTTCGTCTCGGCTGGGCCCCTCCTGATCGTCGCGATCGCCTCGGCGGTGGCGATCAGCGCCGCGCCGACAAGAGCGCCGGGAACCGCCCCCACCTCGTCGAACGCAGCGCCGAGCACGGCGCCCGACGCAGCCCCGAGGACCACACCCCAGACCAGCGCGTCCAGGAGCCGGCCGGAAGCACTCCGTCTGCGTCGGTCCGGGCCCTCCATGACCTCGTAGTATCGCCGCGCCGGTCGCGGCCGTTGCCGTCTTGGGTAGCCCCTGGGCTACCTAGGCGTCCCTCGCGGTCGGCGGACGGCGCTCAGCCGACCGAGCGCCGTTCGAGCGGCTGCTTCGCCGGGCCGCGCAGGACCTCGCCGTCGACCGTAAAGCGCGAGCCGTGACAGGGGCAGTGCCACTCGGTGTGCTCGGAGTCGAAGCCGACAACGCAGCGCAGGTGGGTGCAGATCGGCGAGACCGCGTGCACGCCGCCGTCGGGATCCCGGTAGGCGGCGACCTTGGCGCCGTCGACGTCAACCACCCGGCCCTCGCCCGCGGGCAGCTCGTCGAGCGGTCCGGCGAACCGCATCGCGACCCGGTCGGTGAGCAGGCGAACGGGGGCGAGCACCAGCCTCAGGGCCGACCCGGCCAGGCCGGCGAAGCGCTCGCCCGGGTTCACGATCGTCTGGGAACGAACGGTGTCGAATCCAGGCCCGCGGCCGGCTTCATCCCGCCCCGGCCTCGGGCGGCGCCTCGCCGTCGTCGCCCTCGCCGGGTGCCTCGCGGGCGATGTACTCCTCGACCAGGAGCAGGTTGTCCTTCGAGCGCTCGACGACATTGAGCAGGTCGCTCATCAGGGCGACCTCCTCGACCTGCTCCTTGACGAACCACTGCATGAACTGCTCGGCGCGGTAGTCCTTGACCTCGCGAGCGAGCTCGAACAGGCTGTAGATCTCCTCGCCGACCCGCTTCTCCTGCTCGAGCGCCATCCGAACCGGCGCGACGTCGTCGTCGAACTTCGCCTGCTGGCTCTTGATGTCGGGGATCCGCACCTGCTCGTCGACGTCGAGCAGGTACTGGACCATCATCATCGCGTGGCTGCGCTCCTCGAGCGCCTGGCGGTAGAAGAAGGAGGCGAGTCGGGGCAGGGTCTCGGAGTCGTAGTGGACCGCGGCGCCGATGTACTGCATCGCAGCGCTGAACTCGTTCGCGATCTGCTCGTTGAGCGCCTCGGGGAACGTCTGCTTCTTCTTCGCCATTGGGGCCTCCTCGTCGCTGGGTCAATCTCCGAACCTAGCGGAAACGCCGGATTCGGCTTGCCGAAGCCGGATTTCGGGTGCCCGAATGGTTACTCCGCCCAGCGGAAGCCGGTCTCCGACTGTGAGGGGTCCATCGGGCTGGTCGGCATCCCCGCCGGGACCGCGGGGTCGTTGTAGCCCGACGGAGCGACGTCGTTGGGCGTCTCGGGGTGAAAGAGCGAGGCCAGGTACTGGATCTGCCCGCGCCCGCACATGAGCTCGCCCTGGCCGCCGCCGTAGATCGCGATCTCGTTGCGCTCGCAGTGCTCGTAGATCGCGAGCAGCTCCTCGAGCGAGCCGAACCGCGACGGCTTCGAGTTGATCGCCTTGCGGGCCCGTTCCTTGACGTCGGCGAGCGAGTGCAGCGGCGCGTCCCAGGTGACCCGGTCGGCGTGCGGCTCGAGCACCGGCTCGGTCTCGGGGTTGATGTCGGGGTCCTCGAGGTAGGCGTCGGGGAACGCTTCGGCGGCCGCGCGGTAGAGCTCGGGGTCGGTCTCGACGTCGACCGGCGTGCCGACGTACATGCCCTTGAGGTCGAGCACCCGCACCGGGGCGAGCTCGGCGATCCCGGCGATCAGCTCGGCGTCCCAGTCGTTCTCGGGGTCGAGCTTGAACTCCAGGTCGGGGTACTTCTCGAGCCGCTTTCGGATCGCGTCGGTGCTCGAACGCTTGGCGTCGTCGCCGAAGCCGCCGAGCCGGGTCGAGCAGACGAAACGCAGCGGGTTGGGGTCGCGCTCGACGACCTCCCAGAGGGCGAGCCCATTCTGGCGCAGGGCGAGGTCGAGGGCCGCCGACTCATAGGCCCAGCGGCGGTAGTGACGCGAGGCCTCGTACTCGGGTGCCGCGGACGCGAACAGGTCGAGCCCGCCGATCAGCTCGCAGAGCTCGCCCAGGGTCTCGGGCCCGCTGAGGTCGTGGACCGCCCCCGCGTCGCGGTGGGCGATGTGGTCGAGGACCGTGTAGACGACGTCCTCGCCGATCCCCTCCTCGCCGTCGCCGAGCATGTGGACGACGGTCGAGGCCCGGGTGAAGTCGCCGAGCTCGCGGTCGTGGCCGGTGAGCTCGTAGCTCTCGACGGAGACCGGGAGCTCGGCGAGGCGGTCGTAGGCGGCGCTCATCGGCGGCCAGACTACCGACCGGCTGGCGCGACGCTCACCCGTCCCGGGGAACCGGGACGACGAGCACCGGGCGCTCGGAGATGTGGAGCAGCTTGTGCGGGGTCGAGCCGACGAGCGCGCTCTTGATCGGGTGCTCGCCGTGGGTCCCGACGACGATCGCCCGGGCGTCGTGCTCCTCGGCGAGTGCGAGCAGGGCCTCGACCGGCCGCTCTCCGATCAGCGCCACGGCCGCGTCCACGCCCGCCTCCGTGACGCGCTCGACCGCCGGCGCCGTCACGCGCTCGCCGAACTTGCGCACCTGCTCGCGATGGGCGCTGTGCTCCTCGCCGTAGCCGCCGGGCTCGTAGCCGAAGCCGATCACGATCCTGTCGCCGGTCACGCCCGCGAAGTGGATCGCCTCATCGAGCGCCGCCCGGGCGCAGTCCGAGCCGTCGTATCCAACCACCAAGGATTGGGCCATCGCTCAGTCCTTCCGCTCACTGGGGTCTGTGATCCCGGCGTCGGCGGCCTCCTCGGAGACCCCGACCGCCTCGACCGTGCCCTCGCCGATTGCGACCTCGTGTGGGACGTGCTCGAACGCGCGCCTGCTGAAGAACTCCTTCGCGGGTGGCGGGCCGAACAGCCTCCAGAGCACCATCAGCAGCACCCCGCCGATCATGAACACGAGCGCGATCACGAGCGGCAGCCCGAGCCCGAGCACCTCGCTGCCCGAGTACGAGGCCTTCGGGTCGCCGATGTCGATCGCCGACTCGACCAGCAGGTAGGTCAGCATCACGGCGCCGAGCAGTGGGGCGACGCCGATGAAGAGGAAGTTCTTCACCGAGTCCGTGAGTTCGTGGCGCCAGTAGATCGCGCAGGCAAAGCCGGTGAGCCCGTAGTAGAAGGCGATCATCAGCGAGAGCGCGGAGAGCGAGTCGAAGAGGAAGTTCTCGGAGATCAGCCTTCCCGGCACGTACCAGAGAACCGCCAGGCCGCCGACGACGACCGTGCCGAAGGCCGGGGTCAGGTAGCGCGGGTGGATGGCGGCGAACGGCTTCGGCAACGCCCCCGCGGCGGCCATCGAAAGCGAGGTGCGCGAGCCGGGGAGGATCGTCGTCTGGGCCGAGGAGATGCCGGAGACGATCACCGCGATTATCAACAGCTTGCCGAGGTCCGACCCGAGCGCGGCGTTGCCGGCGATCGCGAGGATGCGCGCGTTGTCGTCAAAGACCTCGACCCGGTCGAGGCCGAGGTAGGCGATGATCGCGATCGCGACCAGGACGTAGGTGACGAGCAGGATCACGGTGCTCGCGATTCCCGCAAGCCCTGGGCCCCGGCTCGAGTCCCTGGACTCCTCGGAGAGGTTGACGGCGCTCTCCCAGCCCCAGTAGATGAACACCGCGAGAAGCACGCCGGTGAGGATCGCCGAGTACTCGACCCCGAACGGCGACAGCCAACTCAGCTCAGGGTCGAGCGAGTTCGAGCCCGCGTCGCCGCCGGCGACCTTGACCAGCGCGACGACCGCGAACAGGAGCAGCGCTCCGACCTGAAAGAAGGTGAGAAACCGCTGCAGGTGAGCGGAGAGCTCGGTGCCGATGACGCAGATCGCGGTCATCACGGCGATGATCCCGACCGCGAGGACGACGTTGGCGATGTCAGACTTGCGCAGCGTGTTGAGCTCGAGCAGGTCGAAGAGGAAGAGCGCCGAGACGTCGGCGAGCGAGCCAATCACCAGGATTCCGGTGGTGCAGATCGCCCAGCCGCCGATCCAGCCCGCATAGGGCCCGAGCGCCCGGGTCACCCACGAGAAGGTGGTGCCGCAATCGGTGTCGACGCGGTTCATGTAGTAGAACGCCGCGGCGATGAAGAACATCGGCACGAACGAGAGCAGCAGCACCCCGGGAGCGTGGATGCCCATGGCGACCACGATCGAGCCGATCACCGCCGCCAGCGAGTAGGCCGGCGCGGTCGACGCGAGGCCGATGCAGAGGCCGTCGAGGAACCCGATCGCGTCCTTCTTCAGGCCCTTGTCGACGTGCTCGGCCGGAGCCTCTCCCGCGGCCCCGCCGGCGGCTACGCTCGCGCTCTCCACTCCGCCACCCTAACCCACAGCGGCGGAGCCGAACCGTCGAATCAGCAGTTCAGCGGTAGTCCGGATTGGGGAAGTCGAAGCGGGCGCCGGCGTCCCACTCCGAGCGCTGGTTGCCGTGCGCCGGGATCCCACCCGCGTCCTTGAGCATCCGCGTCAGGTGGAGCAGGTTCCAAGTCATGAACGTCGTGTTGCGGTTGGTGAAGTCGTTCTCGGGCCCGCCCGAACCCTCGTCGAGATAGGACGGTCCCGGGCCCGCCTCGCCGATCCAGCCGGCATCGGCCTGCGGTGGGATCGTGTAGCCGAGGTGCTGGAGCGAGTAGAGGACGTTCATCGCGCAGTGCTTGACCCCGTCCTCGTTGCCGGTCACAAGGCAGCCACCGACGCGGCCGTAGTAGGCGTACTGGCCGTGCTCGTTGAGCAGGTGCGAGTTCCCGTACAGGCGCTCGACGACCTTGGTTGCCACCGACGACTTCTCGCCGAGCCAGATCGACATCCCGAGCACGAGGATGTCTGAGGCCATCACCTTCTCGGTGATCGCGGGCCACTCGTCGGTCTCCCATCCATGCTCGGTCATGTCGGGCCACACACCGGTGGCGATCTCGTGGTCGATGGCGCGGATCGACTCGACGGTGATGCCCTTGCGGCGCATGATCTCCTCCGAGATGTCCATCAGCCCCTGCGTGTGCGAGAGCTCGGGACTGCGCTTCAGGGTGCAGTTGATGAACAGGGCGCGCAGATCCGAGTAGTCGACCTCGCTCGTCTCGCACATCTCGATCTGGCGCTCGTTGAGCACGCTTCGGTCGCTCACGTTTTCTCCTCCTTGAGGATCGGGGCCGTAAGGAGTGTCCCGCAGGCGCCCGAACCATTACGCCGGCGAGCTGGTGATCACCCGAAGTATTTGGGAAGCAGCCCGGCGGGGAACCGGGCTGCTTCCCTTGTCCACCCCGCTTACGTTTCAGCAGCCGCGGCAGCCGACCTGGAGCACCCAGATCGCGCCGTCGCCCTTCGGCTTCAGCCCGATCCCCATGTGCTCGAAGGAGCCGTCGAGCATGGTCGAGCGATGCGGTGGCGATGCGAGCCAGGCCTCGAGGACCGCCCGCGCGGTGCCACGCTTGCCCTTGCCCCAGGCGAGGTTCTCGCCCCACTGCCAGCTGCCGGTGCCCGACGTGTAGCCGAACTTATGCGCGTAGAGGTCGGCGGCCCGTCCGCATGCCGTGTGGCTGAAGCCGCAGTTCTTGACGTCGCCCGACTTGCGCCCGGCAGCGCGCTCGAGGTTGCCGTTCGCCTTCATCCCTCCCGAGCCCGCGTGCCCCCGGGCGTACTCGATCAGGCAGCGAAGTGCGTTCTCCTGAGCCGGCTCGGATGCGTGGGTGTTCTCCTGCGCCGCGCAGTCGGAGCGCGGGGCGACGAGGTTGGCACTCGCCGGGCCCGCCGAGATCAGCGGGGTCATGATCAGCACGGCGACGACGCAGAGGATCACGCCCGCCGCGCGGGTGCGCGTTGCTGCTGGCATTTCCGATGGCCCCTTCATCTCTTTCCGGCGCCGGCGGAGTTAGCTGACGGGCTCGCGCGGAAAGAGTCGCGCTACGGCCTCGCTGTTGTGGCCGATTCGCCCCCGGGATTCGACGGTCCCTTTGGGTTCTCCGCTCCCCGACCTTCTTGGCCGTGGATTAGGCGTGGGGAAATGTAGCTGAAATTGCGGACGGATGTGTAAGTCATCAGGAAGTTGTGAGAGCGTGCACAAACTTCATGGCCGAAATTGCACGAACTTTGACTTGCGGATTAGGCGCTTGTGAGCGTCCGACCGGCCAGTCGTCCGAACGCCTCGATCGCGACGAGCAGGTCGTCCCGGGCGGTGTCCTCCTCCTTGGCGTGGCTGATCCCGGCCTTCGAGGGCGCGAACAGCATCGCCGCCGGCAGCACCCGCGCAACTTCGGCGGCGTCGTGAAGCGCGCCGCTGGCAAGCTCGGCCGGCTCGCCGGCGATCTCGGCACAGGCCTCGCGGGCGGCGGCCACGAGGCCGGGGTCGAACGGGATCGGCTCGATCCGCCACACCGGCGTTTCGGAGAGCTTGCAGCCGCGGGCGTCGGCCGCCTCGCCGCAGGCCGCGCGGGCGCCGGCCAGCATCCGCGCCAGCGCCTCGGCCTCGGGGTGGCGCAGGTCCACCGACAGCGTCGCACGCCCGGCGACCGCGGTCGGGATGCCCGGCTCGAGCCGTAGCTCCCCGGTTGTCGCGACGCCGCCGCAGCTCGCCGGGATGCGCTCGAGCGCCAGCGCCGCCCCGGCGGCGGCGAGGCCCGCGTCGCGCCGGGCGTCCATCGGCGTCGTTCCAGCGTGCGAGGCCTGGCCCGAGAACGTAAAGCGCAGCCGCTCGACCCCGGCGCAACCGCTGACCGCCGCGGCACGCAGGCCCCCGGCCGCCATCCTCGGTCCCTGCTCGATGTGGAGCTCGAGGTAGGCGCCGAGACCGTCGCGCCGCGAGGCGCACTCGCCGGCGCGCTCGAGCTCGACTCCGTTCTCGCGCAGGACCTCGTCGATCGGGCGGCCCTCGGCGTCGCGCAGGGTGCGCAGCTCGGCTGGCTCGAGGGTGCCGGCGAACGCCGAGCTGCCGAACAGGCTGCGGCCGAAGCGCGCTCCCTCCTCGTCCGCCCAGTCGACGAGCACCAGCGGACGCGGCGGCGCCTCACTCGCCGCCGCGTACGCGCGCAGGACCCCGAGCGCGCCCATGACCCCGAGCGCGCCGTCGAGCCAGCCACCGTCTGGGACGGAGTCGAGATGCGACCCGAGCGCCAGCGCCGGTGCGCCGCTGCCCGCCGGGTCGAACCGGGCCCAGAGGTTGCCAGCCTCGTCGATCTCGGGCTCGAGCCCGAGATCGCTCAACATCCGGCTCAGCAAGGCTCGCGCCTCGCGCCACGTCTGCGACCAGCACAGTCGCTGTGCGCCGCGCTCATCGGAGGTGGCGCGATCGAGCTCGCGCAGGTCGGCGATCACCCGCGCCGAGTCGATCGCCGGCGCGGCGTCCATCGCCGTCAGCCCGCCGGCGCGCGCCGCAGCGCCTGCGCCAGGCAATGGGCGCCGCCGCCGCCGGAGGTGAAGATCGAGAGGTCGGGGTCGTAGACCTCGAGCCCGAGGGCGCGCATCTGCTCGTTCAGCCGCGCCGAGGCGGCGGTCGAGATCACCCGCTCGTCGCCGAGCGAGATCGCGTTGACGCCGAGCTTGAAAGCGTCGGCGGTCGAGACCTCGAGGATCTCGAAGCCCTTGCCGCGCAGCCACTCGACCAGCCCGCCCGAGGCCGACTCGACGCAGACCGCAGCCAGTTTCGGCGCCAGGATCGAGACCAGGACGTCGATGTGCACGAACTGCCCGGGGATCGGCTCGATCCTCACCTCCCAGCCCTCGGCCTCCATCCACCGGGCGAGCTGTCGCGCGGCCTCGATCTCGGTGCGCTCCTCGCCGTTGCCGATCAGCATCACCCCCGGCTCGACGATGGTCACGTCGCCGCCCTCGATCGCCCCCGCGGTGATCATCCGCCGGATCGGGATCTCGCTCGTCTGATAGAAGCGGATCACCGGCGCGTACTCGCCGCGCCGCCACTGCTGCTTGAGCTGGGTGACGATCGCCCCGCCGGGCGCCATCACGCTCGAATCGCGGGCGAAGACCTGGTAGGGGAGGTCGGGGTCGGGCTCGAGGAAGTGGACGCGCACACCCGCCGAGTCGTAGATCGAGACCAGCTCGCGGTGCTGGGAGCGCGCGAGCTCGGGGTCGAAGACGGCGCCGCTCTTGAGCGTCGCCTTCGAGATCGCGCTGGTCGGCAGCCATCGGAAGTTGTCCGGCGGGCCGAGGAGGACGTCCTCGAGCCGGCCGTACTCGGAGTCAACCCCCCACGTCTCGCTCACTGCACGACCACACGGATCGTGCGCAGGGTGCGGTCGCTGGCGCCGCGGACGAGGCCGCCGTGGGCGACGCTGTCGGCGATGTAGTCGAGTGTCGGCCGGGTGAGGCGCTCCCCCGGCAGGACGTTGGGCACGCCGGGAGGGTAGGCCGCGAGCGACTCGGCGGCGATCCTGCCCTCGGCCTCGTCGAAGGCGACCACCTCCTGGGCAGCGAGGAAGGCCTCGCGCGGCGAGAGCTCGGTCGGGCCCCAGGGCGGCGGCTCGGCGAACGGCTCCATCGCCTCGCGGTCCTCCTCGCGCAGCCGCTCGCACGCGTGCTCGAGCCCGGCGACGAGCCGGGCGCCGGTGACGCCGGCGCGCTCGCCGATCCCGAACACGGCGACGACGACGTTCTCGGAGAAGAGCTCGAGGTTGATGTCGTCGGTCTCGCGCATCAGGCCGGCGATCCGGTGGCCGGTCACCCCGGTGCCACGAACATCGACGACGAGCCGCATCGGGTCGTAGGCGAAGACGCCCGAACGCCCGACGATGCGTTCGTCGAGCACGTCGAGGCCGGGCACCGCGCGGATCCGCTCGCGCAGCTCGGCGAGCGAGGCGACGGTCTCGCCGAGCAGCTCCTCGCCGTGCACCGCCGCCTGCCGGCGAGCGGCATCGAGCGAGGCGGTGAGCAGCGCGTTCGGGCTCGTGGACTCGACCAGGGTCACGGCGCGGTCGACGACTCGTTCGTCGACGCGGTCCTCGCAATCGCCCAGGTGGAGGATCGCCGACTGGGTGATCGAGCCGACGATCTTGTGGGTCGAGGAGAGGACGACGTCGGCGCCGCTCTCGAGTGCCGAGGTTGGAAGCGCCGAGGAGAAGCGCAGGTGCGCGCCCCATGCCTCGTCGGCAACCAGCGGCACGCCCCGCGCGTGCGCCACCTCCACCAGCGCCGCGATGTCGGCAACCGCGCCGAAGTAGGTCGGCGAGACGATCATCGCCGCGGTCGCGTCCGGCTCGGCGTCCAGGCCCGCCTCGAGCGACTCGGGGGTGACGCAGTGGGCGATCCCGAGCTCGGGGTCGACCTCCGGTGCGACGAACCGCGGCAGCAGCCCTGAGAGTACGAGCCCGTCGATGATCGAGGAGTGGATGTTGCGCTGCACGACCACCCGCTCGCCCATGTGCGCGAGCGCGAGGCAGATCGCATGGTTGCCGCCCGAGCCGCCGTTGACCAGGAACCAACTCCGCTTCGCCCCCCAGGCCTCGGCGGCGAGCCGTTGGGCGAGCTGGAACGGCGCGTGAGCCGGGTCCGGAGCGACGTCGATCCCTTCGATGCCCGCCGGGATGTCGAGTCGGATCGCCTCCTCGCCCAGGGCCTCGCGCAGTCCCGGGTCGGCTCCCGCCCCGCCCTTGTGGCCGGGGACGTGGAAGCGGCCGGGGTCGCGGTCGGCGTAGGCGCACAGAGCGTCGAGGTACGGGGTCGCATCCTGCTCCACGGCAGGCACGTTACCCGCAAGCCCCGGGGGCGTCGTCCCATCTGCTGCTACCTTTGCGCCGTCCTCCATGGACGACGACCTCCCCCGAAGTACGCGGCCGAGATCCCGGCCCCCTGAGCAGCAGTGACGGCGCTCTTCCTCGTCCTGCTGGTCCTGCTCGTTCTGTTGAACGGGCTCTTCGTCGCTGCCGAGTTCGCGCTCGTGCGGACGCGAAAGGGCCGGATCGAGGAGTTGGCGAAGAAGGGCGAGTCGGGCGCCGAGGAGGCGCTCGAGCAGCTCGACAAGATCGATGAGTCGCTGGCCGCGTGCCAGTTCGGGATCACCCTGGCCTCGATTGGGATCGGCTTTCTCGGCGAGCCGGCGATCGCCGACCTGATCGAGCCGCTGATCGGCGACGGCACCGGTGCCACCGCGATCGCTTTTGCGATCGCATTCGCCGTGGCGACGGCGCTCCACATCACGATCGGCGAGCAGGTCCCGAAAATCCTCGCGATCACCAACGCCGAGCCGACCGTCCGCGCCCTCTCGCGCCCGCTGAACGTCTTTCGCACGATCAGCGGTCCGTTCACCTACCTGCTGAACAAGGTCTCGAACGCGATCGTGCGGCTGTTCGGCGTCGATCCGCGTGACCTCGGTGAGAAGCACACCTCCGACGACCTCAAGGAGATCATCCGCACCTCGGCTCGGGGCGGCAGCCTCGACCCCGGTGAGGCGGTGATGCTCGGCGGCGTCTTCCACCTCCACGAGCAGGAGGCGCGCGAGGTGATGACGCCGATCCCGGCGGTGGTCACCGTGAACGCCGACGAGACGGTCGAGGAGGCCCTGCGCCGGTGCGTGACGTCCGGCCATACGAGGCTGATGGTGGTCGAGGGCGACAATCCCGACAAGGTCCGCGGCGTCGTCCACAACAACAGCCTCGTTCGTCTCTATATGAACGCCGGCGCCGACGCCTCGCTTGCACCGGCCGTTCGCGACGTGCCGGTCTTCCCCGAGACGAAGCCTCTCGACGACCTGCTCGCCGAGCTTCAGCGCCAGCGCTCCTCGATCGGGATCGTCTCCGACGAGTACGGGCGCACCGTCGGGATCGTCACCGTCGAGGACATCCTCGAGGAGGTAGTCGGCGAGATCGAGGACGAGACCGATCCGCGAGCCATCGACCTGCGCCGGCTCACCGACGGCGACTGGTACGTGCGCGGTCACGTCCCGCTTGGCGACCTCGAGGGCGCCGGGATCCAGCTCCCAGTCTCCTCCGACGCCTTCAACTCGATCGGCGGCTACGTCTTCTCGGAGCTCGGGCGGCTGCCCAAGCGCGGCGACAAGGTGCTCGCCGACGGTTACGAGCTGCGGGTCGAGTCGGTGCGCGACAACCGGATCGTCGCGGTGCGGATCCATTCGGTCACCACCGAGCACGAGGTGCTGCCGGCCGACACCCCGGCGTCGCATCCCGGCCAGGCGTAGGGCACGTTCGCCCGCATCGTGCGGGTTTGGGGCCGCTGGGCTTCCGTCCGTGCGCCGATCTAGCGTTTCGCGGGCAGATGTGGATGGTTCGCCTGACGGATAAGCAGCTTGAGGTCCTGAGGGCGATGCTCCGCGCCGAGGAGCACCTGGGGCCGGCGCTGCGGGGGGCGCTCGAGGCGCTCGAGCTTGCGCGCTGGGACGAGCTCCCCGACGCACAGCTTCCGTGGGAGAGCGTCACCGACGAGGCCCGGCGCCAGGGGGTCTCCGAGGCCGAGGTGGTTTGGGACCTCTGCGGCCGCCACCCGGAGCCCGCCGCCCCGCGCGGCGGCCGTCGCGGGCGCAAGGCCGCCGCCCGCCGCGCCGCCTGACGTTTCAGTCGTAGGTGTAGAAGCCGGCGCCGCTCTTGCGGCCGAGCTTGCCCGCGGCGATCAGCTCGCGCATTCTGGCCGGGACCTCGTGGCCCGGGCGACCGCTGTCTTCGTGCAGCGAGTCGCCGATCGCGGCGGCGACGTCGAGGCCGACGAAGTCGAGCAGCTTCAACGGGCCCACCGGGTGGCCGGCGCCGAGCCGCATGCATGAGTCCACATCGGCGGCCGAGAGCCCGGTCGACTCCATCATCCGCACGGCCTCGAACAGGAACGGGAACAGCATCCGGTTGACGACGAAGCCCGGTTGGTCGGGAACCTCGATCGCGGTCTTGCCCAGCGCCCGGCACCAGGCATGGGCGCGCTCGCCGGCGCCTTCGCGGAGCTCGCGCGGGAGGCAGAGCTCGACCAGCTCCATCCTCGTCACCGGGTTGAAGACGTGAAGGCCGAAGCAGCGCTCGGGCGCGCCGCTGCGGCTGGCGAGGTCGGATAGCCGCAGCGAGGAGGTCGTGCTGGCGAGGTCGGCGTCGACGCAGGCGTCGGCGAGGATCGCGAGCAGTTCGCCCTTGGACTCGGCGTCCTCGGCGATCGCCTCGACGACCAGGTCGCACTCGGCGAGGTCGGCGGGATCGGTGGTCACCTTGATCCGGTCGGGCGAGCCGCCGTCGAGCTTCTTCGCATCGGCCTGGGCGGCTTCCTCCGCCCGCCACGCCGAGGCGTCGCTGCGCGCCAGCAGTCGCACCTTGCCGGCCTGACTCGCGCAGGCCGCGAGACCGCAGGCGATCAAGCCGCTGCCGGCCACCCCGGGTCGCTCGTATGCGTCTGAGCCTCCCATCGCCGCATGGTTACTATCACGCTCCGCATGCTCCGTCGCATCTCGAGCTTCTCGGCGGGACGCCGCTCGAAGTGGGGAGTGATCGCCGTCTGGGTGATAGTCGGCTTCGCGCTGTTCGGGTTCCAGCCCAAGCTCCAGGACGCGACCACGAACGAGAACGAGGCGTTCCTGCCCGAGAGCGCCGAGTCGACCGAGGTCAACGACCTGGTCGAGGAGCGGTTCGCCGACGGCCGCGAGGTCGACATCCTCGTCGTCTACAACCGCGAGCGCGGTCTGACCGAGGGCGACCGGGCGCGGATCACCGAGGACGCTCAGACCCTCGCCGGCGCGGGGGGTGCGGGTGCCCCGGCGAGCCCCTGCGACTCGCCCGAGCTGATCGACGTGCTCTTGATCGTCGACCCGACGCAGGGACCGATCTGTGGGGTCGAGCCGATCGCGCCCGCCGCGCCGGCTGACGTAGCGGCGGCAGCGACTGACGAGGATGCGCCCCCGACGATCTCCGAGGACGGCTCGACGGCGCTGCTGCTGATCCGCACCAACTCGGAGGATTCCGAGGACATCCAGGACAACGTCGCGGCGATCCGAGACCTGGTTCCCGACCCGGAGCCCGGTGAGGGCGAGCTGCGCGCTTACGTCACCGGGATCGGCGGCATCGTCAGCGACTCGATCGAGGTCTTCGAGTCGATCGACACGACCCTTCTGCTGGTCACCGTCGGCCTGGTGCTGGTCCTGTTGTTGGCGATCTACCGGTCGCCGGTCGTCGCGCTGGTGCCGCTGTTCGTGGTCGCGATCGCCTACGGGATCGCCGCCGCTGCCGTCTATGGCCTGGTCGAGGCCGGTGCGGTCGAGGTCAACGGGCAGACGACGAGCCTGCTGATCGTGCTCATGTTCGGCGCCGGCACCGACTACTGCCTGCTGATCGTCTCGCGTTACCGCGAGGAGTTGCGGCGGTTCGTCGACAAGCACGAAGCGATGGCGCATGCGACCGAGCGCACGGGCCCGGCGATCCTCTCCGCGGGCGGGACGGTGATCGCCTCGATGCTCGTCCTGGCACTGGCCGACTTCCGCGCCACTCAGACGATGGGCCCGGTGCTGGCGCTCGGCGTCGCGGTGATGCTGCTCGCCGGGCTCACCCTGCTGCCGGCGTTGCTTGCGGCTCTCGGTCGCAACTCGTTCTGGCCGTCGATCCCCCGCTACGGCTCCGAGCAGCGGGCGCGGGTCGGGGTCTGGCGCCGCGTCGGCCACTTCGTCCACGAGCGTTCCAGCCTCGCCCTGGTGATCTCGATCGGGATCCTGGTGCTCGGCTCGCTCGGCCTGCTCCAGGACCGCGGAGTGATCGACTTCGGCGAGGGCTTCCGCGATCCGCCCGAGTCGGTCGAGGGGCAAGAGCTGATCGAGGAGGAGCTCGCCGCCGGCCAGACCGCGGTCACGACGGTCCTCGCCCCGACGGCCGAGGCCGAGGAGGCAGCGCGGGCCGCGCGGCAGGTCGAGGGGGTGGTGGCGGCCGTACCGGCCGGGATCTCTGACGACGAGGAGCTCGCGAGGATCGATGTCGTCCTCGCCTACGACCCTTTCTCCGACGAGGCCAACGACACGATTCCGGTGCTGCGCGACGCGGTCAAGGGGGCGAGCGGGGAGGCGACCCTGGTCGGCGGGCTGACGGCCGAGAACTTCGACACCACCGAGACGCTGCGCTCGGACGCAAAGCTGATCGTGCCACTGGTGCTGTTGCTGATCTTCGCAATCCTCTGCCTGCTGCTGCGCGCGATCGTCGCCCCGCTCTACCTGGTCGCCACGGTGGTGCTCTCGTACGCGTTCGCGCTCGGCGCCACGACCCTGATCTTCACCGAGATCTTCAACCAGCCCGACTCCGACCCGGGCCTGCCGACGTTCGCGTTCATCTTCCTGGTCGCGCTCGGCGTCGACTACAACATCTTCCTGATCAGTCGGATCCGCGAGGAGGCGGGCCACCAGGAGACCAAGGAGGCCGTGATCACGGGCCTCGAGCGCACCGGCGGCGTGATCACCAGCGCCGGGCTGATCCTCGCCGGCACCTTCTTCGCCCTCATGAGCCTGCCGCTCGAGGTCCTGTTCCAGATCGGCTTCACGATCGCCTTCGGGCTGCTCGTCGATACCTTCCTCGTGCGTACGATCCTCGTCCCGGCAATCGCGTTCAAGCTCGGCGAGCGCAACTGGTGGCCGTCGAAGATCTCGCACCGTGGTTGACTGGTGAGTCAACTGGTCCGGTAGAGTCTGTAAGTCGCATAACGAAACTGACTATGGAGGAATTGATGGCCGCCAACGGGAAGTTCTCAGGACGCGAGGTGGTGATCGTCGAGGCCGTGCGCACCCCGGTCGGCCGTGGACACGAGGAGAAGGGCTACTACAAGGACATCCACCCCTCGAACCTGCTCGCGAAGACGTACACCGAGCTGATCGAGCGCTCCGGGATCGATGCGTCCGAGGTCGAGGACGTCGTCGCCGGCTGCGTTCAGCAATTCGGCGAGCAGGCCTTCAACATCGGCCGCAACGCCTGGCTCGAGGCCGGGCTCCCGATCGAAACCCCGGCGACGACCGTCGACCGGCAGTGCGGCTCCGCCCAGCAGGCGGTCAACTTCGCCGCCGCCCTGATCGCCTCGGGCGTGCACGACGTCGCGATCGGCGGCGGAGTCGAGCACATGGGCCACATCTCCTTCGCCGACGGCCTCGCCGTCCAGCAGGAGTATGGGATGGCCTTCACCCCCGAGCTGATGGAGCGCTACAACCTCGTCCCGCAGGGGATCTCGGCCGAGATGATCGCCGAGAAGTGGGAGATCCCGCGCTCGGAGCTCGACGAGATCGGGCTGCGCTCGCACATGCTCGCCGCCAAGGCGACCGAGGAGGGCCGCTTCGACCGTGAGATGATCCCGATGCAGGTCAACGGCGACACTTACACGACCGACCAGGGCATCCGTTCGGACACCACGCTCGAGAAGCTCGCCGAGCTGAAGACGGTGTTCAAGGAGGACGGCACGATCACCGCCGGCAACTCCTCGCAGATCTCCGACGGCGCCGCCGCGGTGCTGCTGATGAGCCGCGAGAAGGCCGACGCGCTCGGGCTGCGCCCGCGGGCGCGGATCGTCGACCAGACCACCGTCGGCGTCGACCCCGTGATCATGCTCACCGGCCCGATCCCGGCGACGCGGAAGATCCTCGACCGCAACGGGATGAAGATCTCGGACATCGACCTGATCGAGATCAACGAGGCCTTCGCCTCCGTGGTCGCCGCCTGGCGTCGCGAGCTCGAGCCCGACATGGACGGGGTCAACGTCAACGGCGGCGCGATCGCGATCGGTCACCCGCTGGGCTCGACCGGCGCCCGGCTGTTGACCACGCTCCTGCACGAGATGGAGCGCGACGACAAGCAGACCGGCCTGGTGACGATGTGCTGCGGCGGCGGGCTCGGGACGGGAACCTTGATCGAGCGCGTCTGACGGGACGAGAACACCTCCGACGACATCCTCGCCTTCGGCTCCGGGGTCGTCGGGTTGCGATGCGTTACGGGGAGGCAGGTCGTAAGCGTTGCTACCGCGACTTCGTCGCTAGCGCGGGCGTGCTTTTCCTTGTCGCCGTTGGGTGCGGCGGGGAGGATGAGTCGGGGTCGGAGTTCCCGCCGGGGGTCGCGCAGCCGATCGAGAAGGTCGAGTTCCTGCGCGAGGCGGACCGGATCTGCCTCTCGGGCGACTCGCAGATCGAGGCCGCCGCCGATGACCTGCTGGCCGTCGACGCCGAGCCTCCGCCGGAGCAGGTGCGCCGCCTGGCGCTGCGGATCGTCGTGCCTGCGCTCGAGGCCGAGGTCCGCGCGATCGGTTCGATCGGCGCCCCGCCCGGCGATCGGGCGGAGGTCGAGAGCATCCTCGCCGCGACCGAGCGCGGGATCGCCGAGATCGAGCGCGATCCGGTGGCGCTCCTCGACGGGCCACCGCGGGGGCTGCGCGACGCGGGCCGGCTCGCCCGGCGCTATGGCTCGCAGCAGTGCGGGGTGCGGTGATCCGAGCGCTCGATTAGGGTGCGCGATCTCAGGCCACCACTTGGGGAAAGGGACGAGAAATGCGGCGAGTGAGGGCGGGCGCGGTTCGCGCATGCTGATCCGCCGATGAGCCGTCCCGCCGCGCTCGATCGCATCCAGATCGCCGGGCTCGGGGACTCGGTCGGCGAGCTCGCCGAGCAGGCACGCGCCGCCGAGGCGGCCGGGATCGACTGCGTCTGGGCGGTCGAGCTGTTTCGCAGCTCGATCACCCAGGCGACCTGGCTCGCCTCGCAGACCGAGACCGTCGGCGTCGGCACCGGGATCGCCTGGGCATTCACCCGCAGCCCGATGATCGTCGCGCTCTCGGCGCTCGACGTCGACGAGGTTTCGGGCGGGCGCTTTCGGCTCGGGCTCGGGGCCGGCGTCAAGCGCCTGAACGAGACCTGGCACGGGGCCGAGTACGGCCGCCCGGCCCCTCACCTGCGCGAGACGGTCGAGGTCGTGCGGCTTATCATCGAGAAGGCGGGCGGCGCCGAGCCGATCCGCTACCAGGGCGCGTACCACGAGATCGAGATCAAGGGCTGGCTGCGACCGCATCCCAAGGTCCGCGACTCGATCCCGATCTACACAGCAGCCGTGCAGGAGGGCATGGCCAGGGTCGCGGGCGACGTTGCCGACGGCATGATCGGCCACCCGATGTGCTCGCTGCAATGGCTCGACGAGGTCCTGGTCGCCAACTTCGAGCTCGGCCTCGGCCGCTCGGGACGCGAGCGCAAGGACTTCGATTTCCTGCCCGCGGTCTGCTGCGCGATCGACGACGACGAAGCTGCGGCGATCGACGCGGCGCGCAAGACAATCGCCTTCTACGCCACCGTGCGCACCTACGCGCCGCTGTGGGAGATGCACGGCTACGGCGCCGCCGCCGCGGCTGTCGGCGACGCCTTTCGCGGCGGCGACTTCGCGACCATGGCCGACCACATCCCGGATCAGATGGTCGACACCTACTGCGCGGCCGGACCGCTCGACAAGGTCCGCGAGCGCGTCGAGGCGGTCGCCGAGCGCGGCGACGGGATCTGGCTCGGCCCGCCGACCTACTTCATCGCGCCCGAGCAGATCGCGGAGTATCAGCGCCGGATCGTCGAGGCATTCGCACCCCGCGGGTAGGGGTGCGGTCACCGGGGCCTGCGCGACCTACCGATCAGGCGGGCTCCTCGCCGAGCCAGGTCTGGCGCAGGGTGCCGCGCTCGTGTGCGGAGACGACGAGCAGCGGCACGTCACCGATGTTACGGAAGCCGTGAGGCGTGTCGGGCGGCACGACCTGCATCTGCTCGGGCTCGAGCTCGACGACCTCGTCGCCGAGCGTCCAGCGCCCCCGCCCTTCGAGCAGCAGAAACGTCTCGGCGTATGGGTGCACGTGGAGCTCGACCGCGCGCGCCGGCGGTGTGCGGGTGACGAAGATCGAGACGTCGACCCCGGCGCGGCGGTGGCCCTCGAAGAGCGCCGCCGTCGGGCCCATTGCCAGCTCGGCGAGCTCGAGCGTGACCGCTCTGGGGCGATCGACCGGGAGCCCGGCTCCGACCCAGTCCTCGATTCCCTCGCCGTACGCCCGCACGTCCGTGTAACCGAGCGCCTCGAGTCGCTCGGCGAGTGCCTGGCCGCGGGTGCAATCGGCGTCGGTCGAGTAGGTGACGATGGTTGCGGCTCTGTCGGGGAGGACCTCGCCTAGACGTGCGTCGCCGTCCTCCTCGACGAGGTTGATGGCGTCCGGGAGATGGCGTGCGCCATATGCCCCGGGCGGAAGGGCGTCGACGACAGTGACGGAGGCATCAGCGAGTACGGAGCGGAGCTGGTCGCGCGTGATCGAAGTCGGCATGCTGCTCCCTCAGTCTAGGTTCCCCGCTGCGCCCAACGGCCGCGGCCGGCGGCCTTTAGTCTGGTCCCGATGGCTCCCGTCAGTCGTGGCTTCCGCCGCCGAGATTCCGCCGACCAGCAAGGCGAGCGCCTGCCGCCGGGTCAGCACCTGGTCGACGACTTCCCGGTGCTGACCGTCGGCCCGACCCCCCGCACCCCACTCGACGAGTGGAGCTTCGAAATCGTCGGTGCCGTCGACGACCCGCTTCGCTGGAGTTGGGACGAGTTCCGCGCCCTGCCCTCGGAGAGCGTCACCGTCGACATCCACTGCGTGACCTCGTGGTCGAAGCTGGGGACCGTCTGGGAGGGGGTCTCGCTCGACACGCTGCTCGATGGCGTTGAGACGGCGGCCGAGTACGCGATCGCTTTCTGCGACGGTGGCTACGACACCAACCTGGCGCTCGAGGACATCCTCGGTGGCAAGGCGTGGATCGCGTTCGGCTATGACGGCGAGCCGCTCGAGCCCGAGCACGGCGGCCCCGCCCGCCTATTGGTGCCGCACCTGTACCTGTGGAAGAGCGCGAAGTGGGTGCGCGGGCTGCGCCTCGCCGAAGAGGACGAGCCCGGCTTCTGGGAGAGCCACGGCTACCACAACCGCGGCGACCCGCTGCTCGAGCAGCGCTACCGCGGTGACTGAGACGACCGCTGTCGCCCCACGGCTCGGGTGGCGGGTCGCGGAGCTGGTCGAGAAGGTGTCCGAAACGGCGACCGCGGCAACCTTGCTGTTCGATCTGCCCGGGTGGCCGCCCCACCGCGCGGGCCAGCACGTCGACGTGCGGTTGACCGCGGACGACGGCTACCACGCACAACGCAGCTACTCGATCGCCTCGGCGCCCTCAGAGCCGCGGCTGGCGCTGACGGTCGAGCGACTCGACGACGGCGAGGTCTCGCCGTACCTCGTCGACGTGATGGAGCCGGGCGACGTGCTCGAGCTGCGGGGCCCGATCGGCGGGTGGTTCGTATGGGACGCTGCCGACGGCGGTCCGCTGTTCCTGGTCGGCGGAGGGTCGGGGCTGGTGCCGTTGATGGCGATGCTGCGGCACCACGCCGCGAGCGAGGCAACGGTGCCGGTGCGACTGCTGCTCTCGGCAAGGACGGCGGGCGACGTGCTCTACGCGGACGAGCTCGATCGGCTCGCAGCCGCAGGCGGGGGCGTCGAGGTCACCACGACGCTGACCCGGGAGGCTCCGCCGGATTGGACGGGCCTGCGCGGACGCATCGACCGCGAGCTACTCTCGCGGCTGGCCTGGAAGCCGAGCGAGATGCCGCGCGTGTTCATCTGTGGGCCGACGGCGTTCGTCGAGACGGCGGCGACCGCCCTCGTCGAGCTCGGGCACGAGCCGGCGCTGGTGAAGACCGAACGCTTCGGACCGACGGGAGGGAGTGAGCGATGAAGGACACCGATCTTCGCCTCGACGGCAACGCCGCCGCCGGCCTGCTGAGCGAGGTGTTCGCCGTCGAGATGACCACCGCGCTCGAGACCTGTGACGGCTGCGGAACCACGAACGCGCTCGGCGCGACACATGTCTACGCCCAGGCGCCCGGCGTCGTCCTGCGCTGTCCCGATTGCGAGGCGATCCTGATCTGCATCGTCCGCATCCGCGACCGCTTGCTGGTCGACCTGAGCGGGACCCAGCTGATCGAGCTCGTGCCCGGTTCGTAACGAGGCCGCCCGCCGCCGGACGAACTCGTACCGCGGACAGCTCGACCGCAACCGGGTGCTCGCCGCCGGGCTGCTTCAGGCGACTTCGCTGCCGTTCATCGTCGCCGCGACCGCGATCGGCGTCGACCTCGGATTGATCGACGCCGCGACCTCCGCCGGGTTCATCGCCGCCGGGCTGCTCTCGGTGCTGGTCTTCCCGGTGCTTGCCCTGCGCCTGCTTCGCGCGTAGGCAAGAAGACCCACCGAGGCCGCGCCTGGGAGCGTCAGCTCAGCAGGTAGCCGGCGATGAAGCCGGCGACGGTCGCCGTCCCGACCAGGCTGTTGACCTCGCGGAAGGCGTGCGGGATGACCGAGATCGAGACCACGGCAAGCACCGCCCCGGCGGCTACGGCCTGAGTGGCGCCGATCAGCTCGGCGGGCGCGTCGGCGAGGGCGGTCGCACCGAGCACGGTGGCGACGGTGAGCGCGAGCCCGATCAGGCCGAACAGGCCGAGGGTGAATCGGCGCGAGCGACCGCCGACGATGATCGGCTGCGCGGCGCCGTACGCCTCGGTCACGTTGCCGACCACGATTCCCGCCAGCAGCGCCACACCGAGCTCCCCCTCCGCGATCGTCAGGCCCAGCGCGATCGATTCCGGCACTCCGTCGACGAACATGCCGGCGGCGATCGACTCGCCGCGCGCGACCTCGGAGCGGTCGCCCGGCACCTCAATCGGACGGCCGGCGGCCGCCTCGGCTATGGAGCGCCGCACCTCCATCCTCCCCTGGTCGCGGTTCAGCCATGCGTTCGCGCCGACATAGATCAGGGTGCCCGCGAGCAGACCCGCCGCCGTGAGCGCCCGGCCCGCCTCGGCATCGGCGTCGGGGACGAGCTCGAGCGCGACCGCCGCGAACAGGATTCCGCCTCCGAAGGCGGTGATCGTCGCCGCCACCTTGGTCGGCAGTCGCACAGCGGCGGCTATTGCGCCGCCGGCAAGCAGGCTGCCGCCGATCACGAGCCCCCACCCGAGCGAGGCGCCGAGGTTCTCCACGGCGCGTCAGCCTATGCCGCTGCCGGCACCCTTGCAGGGCGGCGGTTGCGGGGTCGTCTTAGGCGGCCAGCCGCCCGCCGACGAACTGGACCATGCCCGAGAGCCGCCGGTGGATGCCGGTGAAGCCGCGCTGCTCGAGCGCGGCGACGATCTCGTCCCCCTCGAAGATCCGCATCCCGCTCGTCCGTTCGATGATCGGCTTCAGTGGGCGCAACGTGATCTCGCGGCGGACCGAGGTCATCAGCGCGATCCGCCCGCCGGGCTTCAGCACCCGGCAGATCTCATCGAGCGCCGCGAACGGATCGTCGAACAGGTGCAGGGCGGCGAAGCAGCAGCCGCCGTCGAAGGTCGCGTCGCGGAACGGAAGCGTGGTCGCGTCGCCGCGGACCAGCGCCAGGTTCGCGGGCCCGGAGCGGCGCAGCTCCTCGGCGCCGCGCTCGAGCATCGTTCGCGAGGCGTCGATGCCGACGACCAGCCCCTCGGGACCGACAGCGCGCGCGAACTCGCGCGAGAAGTTGCCCGGCCCGCAGGCGACGTCGAGGACGAGATCGCCCTCGCCGAGGCCGAGCAGCAGCCGGGCGATCCGGATCTCCTCGGCCATCCCGGGTCCGGTCACACCCTTGAACAGGCGCCCAAGCGCGGGTCGCCAGTAGCGCTCGTAGATCGCCGGCACCAGGCGGGTAACCATCAGGTCCTGCGTCGGCCCGGTTGACGCGAGCTCGCCCTCGAGCAGGTCGAGATAGCCGGCGTCGTTGACCCCGCGCTGCGCGACGAGCGTCGCCGCCTCGGCGGTCAGCCGGTCGGTAAGCCGTTCGGTGGCACTCGCCGGGGCGGCGTCGGTGGTCACGCGTCGTTCCTCGGGTCGCCGGAGTGGTTTGCGAGCTCGGTCATGCGCTTGATCTGGCGCTCGCCCTCGAGCCGGGCCGGGTGCTCGGCGGGCAGCGGTTCGATCAGGCGCGCGATCCGGTTGCGGATCTGGAGTGCGAAATGCGGAGTCGATGGGCCGGCGAGCGCGCGCACGTCCTCGACCGTGATCTCGCGGCCTGAGAGCCGGTCGGGTCGTTCGCTCTCGCTCATCTCTGGTCTTTGGGCTTGTTGGGCTTGGAGTCGGTCTGGGGTTCGTCCGGGCTCGACTCGGGCGTCCCCGGCGGGGGTCCAAGCGAAGTCGAGCCCGGGCCGGACGTTACCGGGGCGACCTCGGCGATCTCGTCCACCTGCGCCTGGAATTCCACCGAGAGCGCCGAGGTGTCGCCGATCAGCCAGACGTGGTTGTAGACGGCGCGGGTCGGGTCGTCCTCGTAGCCCGGCTTGAGGTCGAGCAGGTAGCCGCGCAGTGCGGCGGGAACCGCGCGACCGTCGTCGGTGACCAGAAGCGGTCCCCAGCTGCCACTCGCCGAAAGCGGCGCGGCGACCCCGGCGTCGAGCGGCCGAGCGGCGCTGGCGATCACGAACCCATGCCCCGGGTCGTTGATGTTCCACCCGAAGCTGCCGCTGGCAAAGCGGGCGAACTCGATCGCGTTCTCGACCGGGTCCTCGGAGCCGATCCGCTCGGCGCCGGGAGCCAGCTCGTCGACCTCGTTCATCGCCTTGTCCGAGATCGCCGACTCGGGGCCGAGCACGTACACGGGAGTGTCCTCGTGCCGCTCGAGTGCCTCGCGGGTCGGATTCGGGACGCCGTCTCGCCCCGCGAACAGGACAGGGTCGCCCGAGCGGGCGGCCCAGGCCGCCGCCGGCATCGCCAGGGCCGGCTCGCCGGAGCTCACCAACAGGATGTGCTCGGGCTTGCCGGCGAGGCGTTCGCGCAGGCGGTCGATCTCGGCTGCGAGCTCGGCGGGGGTGGCTCCCTCGACCTCCAGGGTCTCGAAGCCCTCGGCGCTCGCTGCGGCGCCGAGGGCGAAGATCTGGCGTCCGGCCGTCGCCGCCGATCCCTGCGGACGGAGAGAGCGGATCGCGCCCGCGGTCAGCTCGGGCACCTCACCACTTTCGGTGACCAGGATCGGCGCGCCGACCGGATCGGCGACGAGCGAGGCCGCGGCGATCCCCGCGGGCCAGTCGTCGGCATCGACCAGCGTCACCGCGTCGGGCCCGGGGACGCCGCCGGTCGACGGATCGACGGCGAGCGCGACCGCGGCTGCATTGGCGACCGGGTCGGGCCCCGCGACCCGGGTCGTGTTCTTGGTCGCGAAGGCCGGGAAGCCGAGATCGTCGGTCTCCTCCGGCAGCGGCACCTGCTGGACCACGACGCTCGGCGCCGGCGCCGGCGCCGAGCCGAGGTCCTGCTCGGAGTCGGAGTCCGAGCCGGTGACGATGTAAGCGACCGCCGCGCCCGCGCCGACGACGACGATCCCGGCGATCGCCAGCTTGTGCTGCCAGAGCCAGTGCTTGACGTCGGCGAGGAAGTAGCGGACGGTTCGAAACACGGACGCGCAAGGCTAGTCGCACCGCCGAGCGGCTCATGCCGCTGACGCGCCGTATATCCTTCCCGAGACCGATTGACTGACCAGTCAATCGGTACCATCGGAGGCGGCCAGGAGGTCTGGGGCAAATGGATTTCGCACTAACCGACGAGCAGCTCGACTACAAGGCCAAATGCCGCGGCTTCGCCCGCGACGTGATCCGCCCGGTGGCGGGCCAGCACGACGCCGAGGAATCGACGCCGTGGGAGGTGCTCAAGGCCGCGCGCGAGCACGGCCTGAGCGGGCTTGAGCATCTGCAGCGCCTCGGCTCGGACCCCGACGGGATGCTGGGCGTGATCGGCGCCGAGGAGCTGCACTGGGGTTGTGCCGGGATCGCGCTCGCGATCTCGGGATCGGGTCTCGCCGCGGCCGGGATCGCCGCCTCGGGCACTCCCGAGCAGATCGGGCGCTGGGTGCCCGAGTGCTTCGGCGTCGGCGACGAGGTCAAGCTCGGTGCCTACGCGGTCACCGAGGCGCAGGCCGGCTCGGACGTCCGCAGCATGCGCTCGACCGCGAAGCGCGACGGCGACAAGTGGGTCCTCAACGGGACCAAGGTCTTCATCACCAACGGCGGGATCGCCGACGTCCACGTCGTCGTCGCCACCGTCGACCCCGAGCTTGGCCATCGTGGCCAGGCGTCGTTCGTGGTCGCCAAGGACACACCGGGCCTGAGCCAGGGCAAGAAGGAGACGAAGATCGGGATCCGCGCCTCACACACCGCCGAGGTCGTGCTCGAGGACTGCCGAATCCCGCTCGAGAACCTGCTCGGGGGGATGGAGAAGCTGGAGCGAAAGCTCGAGCGCGCCCGCAGCGGGCAATCCTCGGGCCGTGCCTCGAACGCGCTTGCGACCTTCGAGCTCACCCGGCCGCTGGTCGGCGCCTCGGCGCTCGGGATCGCCCGGGCGGCCTACGAGTGGACGCTCGCCTACCTCGCCAACGGCGCGATCGCCGCCGACCCGTTCGAATCGGCGCTCGACGAGAGCTCGACCGCCGGCCGCCCGCCGCTCGAGCGCCAGGCCAACCAGCAGGTGCTGGCCCAGGTCGCGACCGAGATCGAGGCGGCGCGGCTGCTCGTCCAGCGAGCCGCCTGGATGGGCCGCAACGGCATTCCCCTCACCGGCGGCCAGGGCTCGATGTCGAAGCTCAAGTCCGGCCAGGTGGCGGTCTGGGTGACGCGGACGCTGATGGACCTCGTCGGCCCCTATGCGGCGACCGCCCAGTGCCCGCTCGAGAAGTGGTTCCGTGACGCCAAGATCTACGAGCTCTTCGAGGGAACTGCGGAGATCCAGCGTTTGGTGATCTCGCGGATGCAGGTCGCCGAGTACCAGGACCGGATGCTCGAGGGCGCGGCGATCGCCGCCGAGGCGAGCGAACCCGACGCCGACGCGAGCGAGCCGGACGCCGACGCCTCGACCGCGCCCAGCGCAGCCTGAAACCCGGCTTGCACGCGCGCTGCGCCCGGGGGTGACCCCCGGCGGGGATCGGCATCCTGGCTGGTACCCTGCGCGAGCAATCGCCGAGTTCGCCCGGCAGGAACCCGGGCGAAGCGGGGGAACCAACTCCCACCGTCCAATTGGGGCGAATGGCCTGGGCCGATGGCCCGCGACCGCCTAGCGCTCATCAGCAGCGCGAGCCCGTCAGCTAACTCCGTAGGCGAACCGCAGATGAGCAACGGCGACAACCGAACTTCGCGCACCCCGCGCCCAGCCGGACCCCGAATCGGCGCGCTCGCGCTTGCCGGCGCGTTGCTGCTCGCACTCACGCTCTCGCTCTCCGGAGGCGCCGCGGCGCAGGACCTGCAGACCGAGCTCGGCGCCAAGCAGTCCGAGCTCGATCAGGCCGAGGACAAGGAGGGCGTGCTCTCGACCGAGCTCTCGCGCTACTCCGACCAGGTCGACCAGCTCGCCGGCGAGGTCGCGGTGCTGCGAAACCGCGAGGCGATCGTCCAGGCCGAGCTCGACGAGGTGAAGGCGGAACTGCGCCGTGAGAAGGACCGCCTCGACGAGCTCAAGCAAGAGCTTCGCGGCTCGCTCAACGAGCTCCGCAACCGTTTGGTGGCGATCTACCGCTCCGACCGTCCCGACCTGCTCACGGTGCTGCTCGAATCCGACGGCTTCGACGACCTCGTCTCGCGCTACGAGTACCTGCGGCGGATCGAGGAACAGGACGCCGACATCGTCGGCCGCGTGCGGGTGCTGCGCAACACCAGCCGCGACACGGTCGAGCGGATCGAGGCGGCGCGCGACGAGATCGCGGCCAAGAAGGCGGAGCTCGAGCGCACCAGGATGCAGCTCGAGGAGCGCGAGGCCGAACTCGCCGCGGTCCGCGACCAGAAGGCGGCGGCGCTCGATCAGGTCCAAACCGACATCCACAGGCTCGAGGGCGACATCGGCGACATCCAGGGCCAGATCCAGGCTCAGATCCAGGCCGCGTCGTCGACGAGCACCACGCCGCTCCCGGCCGGCCCGATCCAGGATGGTAGCTCGGGCTGGATCTGGCCGGTCAACGGCCCCGTGACCTCGCCCTACGGCCCCCGCTGGGGCAGGATCCACGAGGGGATCGACATCGCGGTTCCGGCCGGGACCCCGATCCGCGCCGCGCAGGCCGGCAACGTGATCCTCGCCGCGCCGACGAGCGGTTACGGCAACTACACCTGCATCGACCACGGCGGCGGGCTCTCGTCGTGCTACGCGCACCAGTCGAGCTACGCGGTGGGGACCGGCGAGAGCGTCTCGCAGGGCGAGGTGATCGGCTACGTCGGCTGCACCGGAAGCTGCTTCGGCGACCACCTGCACTTCGAGATCCGCATCAACGGCGCCGCGGTCGACCCGCTCGGCTACCTCTAGCTCGAGCAAACGGCCGTGGGGTTGCCGTTGGTCCTAACGGGGTACCCTTAGGGCCGATACGCAGGCCGTACCGCCCAATGTCGGCGAAAAGCGTGTTGACCTCACGGGAGATGGATGAGCACCGTCGCGGAGACAGAACCTCGGACTCGCAGCCAGTTCAATCTGCGTGCATACCTCGCCGGAGGCACGGCGACGACTGCGCTGGTCGTCGGCGCCGTCGTCATCTTCGGGTCACTGGCCGCCTATGTGGCCTTTAACGGGCTTCCGATCGGCGGCGGTGACGACGCCTCGAGTGCGGTCGTCGTCGCCGACTCGAGCGCGCCGGCGTCGGCGGCCGCAGCACTCGCCGCAGCTCCCGGCGCGGTCGCAGCGAATCCCGCCGCGGCGACCGCGGTGGCTCCGGCTCCCGGCACGACCGCCGGACCGGGCGGCCCCGGAAGTGGCTCGGGCGTCGGGGCCGGGGGAACTACGACCTCGAAGACGCCCGGTACCAGCGTCCCCGGCACGACCGCCCCTGGCACGACTGCCCCCGGCACGACTGCCCCTGGCGGGTCGCAGGCCTCCGGCACGCTGGGCGGCGCCGTCGACAACGTCGGCAATACGGCCGGCGACGTCGTCGGCGACCTGCCGCTCCCGGACATCCCCGGCGATCTCACCGCGCCGGCCGAGGACGCGATCAACGAGGTCGGCGGCGCGCTCGGCAATCCCAATCTGGGTAACCAGGTCAACGGCGCCACCAACGGCGCGACCGGCGCCGTCAACGGCGCCGTTGACGGGGCCGTCAACGGCGCCACGGGCGCTGTCAACGGCGCCACCGGCGGTCTGCTTCCCTAGACCGACCTAGCGGTCGGCTCGGGGCGAAAGGTTGCGCCCGAGCCAGCGCAGGGCGATGCCCTGCAGCTCAGCGTCGTGCTGCGCCGAGCGGTGGTGGCCGCCGGGCAGCAGGATCAGCTTGCGGGGCTCGGCGGCGTGTTCGAACAGCTCCTCCGACCACTCGCTCGGGATCCGCTCGTCGCCGCGCGCATGGATCAGCAGCAGCGGCCTGGCTCCGATCAGCTCGACGGCCTCGCGCAGGTCGTGCTCGGAGAGCCAGTCCTCGAGGTCGGCCCGGGCCTCGGCGCCGGCTCGCATCTCCAGCGTCCCGGCGCGCAGGCCGCGCAGCAGCTGCTGCTCACCGGCGGGGCAGATCGCGATCACGCCGGCGATTGCGTCCGAGCCCGCGGCGCCGTGGATGCAGATGAAGCCGCCGAGACTCGACCCGCGCACGCAGATCCGCTCGGGATCGACGCCGTCCTGGGCGCCGAGGAAGCGAGCCATCAGGGCGAGGTCGGCTACCGCCCGCGGCGACATCTCATCGGAAGCCTCGCCATGACCACGCTGGTCGTAGGCCAGCGCGGCCCAGCCCGCGGCGGCGCAGACGCGGCCGAAGTCGCCGTGGTTTGCCTTCTGCGAGCCGGCCCCGTGAACGATCACCATCCCGGGCCAGGGCGGAGGGGAGTCGGGCAGCCAGATCAGATACGGCCGTCCCTCGTGCTCACCGCTCGCACTCGGCGGCTTCGGGCCCGGTAGCCAGCGCCTGCTCATGTGCTTGCGGACCGTAGTGGCGCAGGCGGCCTGAGGCGCCGTGCCGTCAGAATCCCTCGCCCTGATGAGTGCGAGCGGCGCCACAAGTGCACGCGACCGACCGGCGAACCCGGTCGAGGGATCGGCGGTCTATCCGATCGGGAGCCGGGTCAACGACGACGGCCGGCTCGAGGTCGGTGGCTGCGACGTGGTCGAGCTCGTGCGCGAGTTCGGCAGCCCTGCCTACATCTACGCCGAGGACGACATTCGCACCCGCGCGCGGTCGTATCTCTCTGCGTTCGGTGACCGCACCGACGACTTCGAGGTCCTCTACGCGAGCAAGGCCGCCCCGTTCACCGCCGCTTACCGGATCTGCGAGCAGGAGGGCCTCTCGGTGGACGTCGCTTCGGGCGGCGAGCTCCACATGGCCCTGCTCGCGGGCTTCGGCGGAAACCGCATCCACCTGCACGGCAACAACAAGACCGAGGGCGAGCTCCGCGCGGCGGTCGCCGCCGGGGTCGGCCACGTGATCTGTGACTCGTTCGCCGAGATCGAGCGCCTCGACGCGATCTGCGCGCAGGCCGGGCACACCCAGGATGTGCTGATCCGCGTGACGCCGGGGATCAAGGCCGACACCCACTCCTACATCCAGACAGGCCAGCTCGACTCCAAGTTCGGCTTCGGCCTCGAGGACGGGCTCGCGGCGGGTGCGGTCGAGGCGGTGCGCGGCACGGCGAACCTGCGGCTGGTCGGGCTCCATGCACACATCGGGTCGCAGATCTTCGAGCTCGAGCCCTACATGCGGGCGATCGAGGCCCTCGCCGGCCTCTGGAGCGACGACTGCCGGCTGCTCAACGTCGGCGGCGGCCTCGGGATCGCCTACACGGCCGCGGACGAGCCGCCCTCGATCGAGGACTACGTCGCGGTCAAGGTGGACGGGGTTCGTCGCGTGTTCGACCCGGTGCCCCGGATCCTGGTCGAGCCGGGTCGCTCGCTGGTGGGCAACGCCGGAATCACCGCCTACACGATCGGCACGGTGAAGGAGATCCCGGGCGTGCGGACTTACGTCGCCGTCGATGGTGGGATGTCCGACAACATGCGGCCGATGCTCTACGGCTCGCGCTACGAGGCGATCGTCGCCGACCGCGCCGCCGAGCCACCCGAGACCACGGTGACGGTCGCCGGCATGCACTGCGAGTCGGGCGACGTGCTGATCCGCGACGCGCTGCTCGCCGCGCCGCGGTCCGGTGATGTCCTCGTGACCCCGGCCACCGGCGCCTACGGCTATGCGATGGCGAACAACTACAACGGCGTTCCGCGCCCGCCCGTGGTCTTCTGCTCGCGCGGCGACGCGCGCGTCGTCGTTCGCCGCGAGACCCCGGACGACCTGGTGGCCCGCGATGAGTGAGGTGGCGCGGATCGGCCTGTTGGGGCGGGGGACCGTCGGCGGCGCCTTTGCCGAGATGGTCGCCGAACGCGCTGACGCGATCGAGGCGGCCGCCGGCCGACGGCCCGAGATCGCCGGTGTGCTGCGGCGCTCGGAGGGCGACTTCGACGAGATCCTCGAACGGAGCGAGATCGTCGTCGAGTTGATGGGAGGGACCGACCCAGCGCGCGACCACGTCCTCCGGGCGCTCGGCGCGGGCCGTCATGTGGTCACCGCGAACAAGCAGCTCGTCGCCCAGCACGGCGAGGAGCTGTTCGAGGCCGCGCGCCAGGCCGGGGTTCAACTCCGCTTCGAGGCCGCGGTCGCCGGAGTGGTGCCGGTGATCAGGGTGATCCAGGAGAGCCTCGCCGCGACCGAGATCACGAGGGTGTTCGGGATCGTCAACGGGACGACCAACTTCATCCTCTCCGAGATGGCGAAAGGCGGCGCGGCCTACGCCGATGTGCTCGCGAGGGCGCAGCAGCTCGGCTATGCCGAGGCCGACCCGAGCGACGACGTCGGCGGCGCCGACGCGGCGGCGAAGATGGCGATCCTCGCCCGGCTCGCCTTCCACACCCCGGTCGAGCTTGCGGACGTCACCTACGAGGGGATCACCGAGATCCAGCTCGACGATCTCGCCTACGCGAAGGAGCTCGGCCTGTCGCTGAAGCTGCTCGGCGTGGCCGAGCTCGTCGATGGCGGGATCAGCGTGCGGGTCTTCCCCTGCTTCCTCTACCGCGGCCATCCGCTCGCCCCGATCGAAGGGCCGTTCAATGCGGTCATGGTCGAGGCGCCCGCGATCACCGAGATCACGATGTCGGGCCCGGGCGCTGGCGGGACCGAGACGGCGACTGCGGTCCTCGGCGACGTGGTCTCGATCCTGGCCGGCGAGGCACCCGTGCACCAGGTCCGCCGAGAGCTGGCCGTGATCACCGACGTCGCCTCGTCGTTCTACCTTCACCTCGAGGTAGCCGACCGCCCGGGCGTGCTGGCGCAGATCGCCGATGTGTTCGGCCGCAACGAGATCTCGGTCCAGAGCGTCGTCCAGCGCGGCCTCGGCGACGATGCGCGGCTGGTGATGATCCTCCACGTATCGCCCGAGCGCGCCTTCTACGCCGCGCTCGGCGAGATCGCCAAGCTCGATTTCCTGCGCGCCGCGCCGCGCGCGATCCGGGTGATCGAGGAAGAGTTCGTTTGAGCGTTCGATGCCCCAGCCGCTGATCGAGCGCTACCGCGATCGGCTTTCGCTCGAGCCGGGTGACCCGGTGGTGACCCTGAACGAGGGATCGACGCCGCTGGTCGAGGCGCCGGTGATCTCCGAGCTGGTCAGAGCCCGCGTCCTGCTCAAGCTCGAGGGGGCGAACCCGACCGGGAGCTTCAAGGACCGCGGGATGACGGTCGCCGTCTCGCGCGCGAAGGGCGCCGGGGCGCAGGCGGTGATCTGCGCCTCGACGGGCAACACGGCGGCGAGCGCCGCCGCCTACGCGGCGAGGGCAGGTTTGCGTGGTGCGGTGATCGTCCCCGAGGGCAAGATTGCGATCGGCAAGCTCGCCCAGGCGCTCATGCACGGCGCCCGGGTGATCGCCCTGCGCGGGAACTTCGACCAGGCGTTCGAGATCGTCCGCGAGCTCGCCGCCACGCACCCGGTCGAGCTCGTCAACTCGGTCAACCCCTACCGGATCGAGGGTCAGAAGACGGCCGCGTTCGAGGTCGTCGAGGAGCTCGGCGAGGCGCCGGAGGGACTCGCGATCCCGGTCGGCAACGCCGGCAACGTGACCGCTTGGTGGCGGGGCTTCGGCGAGATCGGCGCGGCGCCGTTGCTCTACGGCTTTCAGGCGGAGGGCGCGGCGCCGCTCGTACACGGCGCCCCCGTCGCCAACCCCGAAACGGTCGCCTCGGCGATCCGGATCGGCAACCCGGCCCGCTGGGAGGAGGCGATGGCGGCCTTCACCTCGTCGCGCGGCCGGGTCGAGGCGGTCTCCGACGAGCAGATCCTCGACGCCTACCGGCTGTTGGCGTCACGTGAGGGAGTCTTCTGCGAGCCGGCGTCGGCGGCGTCGGTCGCTGGGATCCTCGCCCACGGGCTTCCCGCTGCACCCGGGGGCGAGTCCCCGCGGACCGTGGTCTGCGTGCTCACCGGCCACGGGCTCAAGGACCCCGACACCGCGCTCGGCAAGGCGCCGCCGGTGATCGGCTGCGGCAACGACCTCGCCGCGGTCGAGCGGGCGGTGTTCGACTGAGGTTGGTGGCGTTCCGCTCGGGCCGTCACCGGGCGCGGCGCGGGGTTCGGTTGCAGTGAGGGAGGCTGTTTGCGGGGGCTCAGGCCTCGTCGGCGAGCGCCCGGGATCGCCCCGAGCCCCGATTGGCGAGTTGTTCGTCTATCGGACGAAGAAAGCGCCAACGGCCTGGGTTTCGGCCCGAGGCCGACCAAAAACGCCCACGCGCAGCCCAACTCCCTCATTGCAAACGACCAGGCCTCGCGCCAGGCGAGGGCCCGAGCGGAGCGCCACCAGCTCAGTCCCACGCCCGCCCGCGACCCGGCCGACTCCCGGCCCAAACCCGGCACACCTGGTGCGTTCCGTGCCACGCCGGCGCTGCGATCGTGGCCGCGTGGAGTCCCTCGCCGCGCTTCGCTTCCTCGCCAGCCTCATCGCTCCACCTCGGTGTGGGATCTGCGGAGCGGCTGGGGATTCCGGTGAGCTCGTCTGCGCCGCGTGTGCGGGCGAGCTCACCGGGGCCCCTGCGGGCGCGGGTGTTCTCGCCGGGCTCGGGAGCGTGACCTGGGCGGCTCCGTACGCGGGCGTGGCCCGTGAACTGGTCGCCGCGCTCAAGTTCGGCGGCCGGATCGGCCTCGCGGACCTTGCTGCCGAGGCGGTCGCGCGGGCGGTCCCGCCGCTGGTGGATGGCTGGGCGGTCGTCGCGGTTCCCGCGGCGCCGCTGCGCCGACGCCGCCGTGGCTTCGATCCGGCGGAGGCGATCGCAGCGAGGGTCGCCGCTCGGCTCTCGCTCCCGATCGCCCACCCGTTGGCGCGCAGCAACGGCCGCCGCCAGGTCGGGCGCCCGCGCGGCGAGCGCCTCGCTTCGCCGCCACGAATCCGCGCCACCGACACGCCGCCGCCGCGGGCGTTGATCGTCGACGACGTATTCACGACCGGGGCCACGCTCGCAGCCGCCGCGGCTGCACTTCGCGACGCAGGGTGTCCCGAGCTTCGGGCTGCGGTCTTCGCCAAGGCATTTGGCGAGCAGCGCTTCGGGGCGTAGCATTTGATTCGCTCACGCAGCCCGAGAAAGGAGACAGGCGTGCGAATCGAGATCAGAGGCCGCAACACCGAGGTCACCGACGAGCTTCGCGAGGCTGTGACCAAGCGCTTCTCACGGATCGGGCGCCAGGTATCGGAGCTGGCGACCCTCGAGGTCGAGCTGACGGAGGAGCGCAACCCCTCGATCGCCGACCGTTACATCGCCGAGGCGACGCTGTATCTCAAGGGCACCACGCTGCGTGCGCGCGAGGCCTCGCCGGAGATGCTGCACTCGATTCACGAGACCGCCGAGGACATCCGCCGCCAGGTCAAGCGCCATCGTGAGAAGCGGCGCGCCCGCGCGAAGTCGCGGCGCATGCTGGGGCGCTTTCGGCGCCGCACGGCCTAGTCGCGACCTAGCCCGGCGATCGGCCGGCGGGCCGCTACCCTGGATCGATAGCCATGGCAGGCCGAGGACTCATCGATCGCGCCCTTCGCGTGGGCGAGGCGCGCAAGTTCAAGGACTACGAGCGCCGCGTTGACTCGATCAACCGGTTCGAGCCCGAGCTCGAGCTGCTCGACGACGCCGAGCTCCGCGCTCGCGCCGACGAGCTTCGCAAGCGTGCTGGCGACGGCGAGGCGCTCGACGACATGGTCCCGGAGGCATTCGGGCTCGTCCGCGAGGCGGGCAAGCGGACGCTCGGCCAGCGCCACTTCGACGTTCAGCTGATCGGCGGCATGGTGCTCGACTCGGGCACGATCGCAGAGATGAAGACCGGCGAGGGAAAGACGCTCACAGCGACCCTTGCAGTTTTCCTGAACTCGCTCGCCGGAGACCCGGTCCATCTGGTGACCGTCAACGACTACCTGGCGCGGCGCGACGCCGAGTGGATGCGGCCGATCTACGAGCTGCTCGGGGTCTCGGTCGGCGTGATCCAGTCCGAGATGCGGCCGGCGGAACGCCGCCAGATGTACGCCTGCGACGTCACCTACGGGACCAACTCGGAGTTCGGCTTCGACTACCTGCGCGACAACATGGCCACCTCGCTCGAGGAGTGCGTGCAGCGCGAGCATGCATTTGCGATCGTCGACGAGGTCGACAACATCCTCATCGACGAGGCACGAACGCCACTGATCATCTCCGGCCGCCCCGAGCAGGCCGCCGACACCTACTACACCTTCGCCCGCCTCGCCAAGCAGATGGTCGGCGAGGAGATGAAGCCGAAGCTCAAGTCGCTTGGTGAGTCGCGCGACACCTCCGAGGCCACGCACGACTACGAGTACGACGAGAAGCACAAGACGGTGGCGCCGACCGAGGCCGGGGTGGCGAAGGCGGAGAAGTTCCTCGGGGTCGACAACCTCTACGTCTCCGAGCACGGCACCCTCGTCAACCACCTGATCCAGTCGCTGAAGGCCGAGTCGCTGTTTGGGCGCGACACCGACTACGCCGTGATCGACGGCGAGGTCAAGATCATCGACGAGTTCACCGGTCGCATTCTCGAGGGGCGGCGCTGGTCCGACGGCCTCCACCAGGCGGTCGAGGCCAAGGAGGGCGTTCGGATCCGCGAGGAGAACCAGACTCTGGCGACGATCACGCTCCAGAACTACTTCCGCCTCTACGACAAGCTCGCCGGGATGACCGGGACCGCGCTCACCGAGGCGACCGAGTTCATGAAGATCTACAACGTCGCCGTGGTCGAGGTTCCGACCAACGTGCCGATGGTCCGCGCCGACCACAACGACCAGATCTACAAGACCAAGGGGGGCAAGTGGCAGGCGGTCGTCGACGAGATCGCCGACCGCCATGAGGCCGGTCAGCCGACGCTCGTCGGCACGATCTCGGTCGAGATCTCCGAGATGCTTTCCGAGGAGCTGAAGCGCAACGGGATCGAGCACGTCGTCCTCAACGCGAAGCCCGAGCACGCCGAGCGCGAGGGCGAGACCGTCGCCCAGGCCGGGCGCCTCGGCGCGGTCACGATCGCGACCAACATGGCCGGTCGCGGTGTCGACATCAAGCTCGGTGGCGATCCCGAGCAGATGGCCGTCGGCGAGCTGCGCAAGCTTGGGGTCAAGCCCGGCGACGAGAGCTGGGAGAGCGAGCTGCGAGAGACGGCCGAGCGCCTCGCCGAGACCTGCGCGGTCGAAGGCGACAAGGTGCGCGACCTCGGCGGTCTGTTCATCTGCGGAACCGAGCGTCACGAGTCGCGGCGGATCGACAACCAGCTTCGCGGCCGGTCCGGGCGCCAGGGCGACCCCGGCGAGTCGCGCTTCTTCCTCTCCGCCGAGGACGACCTGATCCGGCTCTTCGCCGGGGAGCGGATCTACAAGATCCTCGATCGGCTCGGGCCGGTCGACGAGGAGGGCAAGGAGTACCCGCTCGAGGCGAAGATGCTCTCGCGGACGATCGAGAACGCGCAGAAGAAGGTCGAGCAGCAGAACTTCCTGATCAGAAAGCGCGTGCTCGAGTACGACGACGTGATGAACGAGCAGCGCCGCGTGATCTACAAGTACCGGCGCGAGATCCTCGAGGGCCGCGACATGTCCGACGTCGCCCAGACCGAGCTCGCCGAGGTCGTCGAGCGACTGGTGGAGACCTACACGCCGGGCGAGATCTTCGAGGACTGGGACCTGGCGGGGCTCGAGGCGCACGCCGGGAGCCTGTGGCCGCTGAGCGTCTCGGTGCAGGAGCTCGACCCGCAGCAGAGCTCGAGCCGCGACGAGATCACCGAGCTGCTGGTCGAGGACGCCCTCGCCGCCTACAAGCGGCGCGAGGAGGAGTTCGGCTCCGAGCTGATGCGCTACCTCGAGCGTCAGATCCTGCTTCAGATCACCGACAACCGCTGGCGCGAGCACCTGTACGAGATGGACTACCTGCGCGAGGGCATCCACCTGCGCGGCTTCGCCCAGATCGATCCGCTGGTCGCCTACAAGAACGAGGGCTTCACGATGTTCCGCGAGCTGATGGCCTCGATCTGGGAGGAGTTCACGCGGGTGATCTTCCACGTCGAGGTCAACATCGAGCCCGCCCAGGCGCAGCAGATGTTCGGCGCCGAAGACGAGCAGCGCCGTGGCGGCGACGTCGAGTACTCCGGCGGCGACCGCTCCGAGCAGCCGTCTGCGATCCGGGAGGCCGAGGCCGCGGGCGTCGCGACCGCGGCCGCGGGAGCCGGCGCCGGCACCCAGGGTCAGCCGCAGACAGGCAACGGGCCCGGCGGGCAGGGCGTCAACCCGGCGACGGTGGTCAAGGCGGAGAACGAGAAGATCGGCCGTAACGACCCCTGCTGGTGCGGCTCGGGCAAGAAGTACAAGAAGTGCCACGGGGCGTAGCGGCCTCCCGCGGGCGCTGGGCGCTCGCCTCGCTCGCTGCTGTGATCGCGCTTGCGGGCGTGGCCTCGGCCGGGCCCGCCGCCTCCGCTGCGAAGAAGAAGGTGGCGATATCGGGCCACGCCTACGTCTTCAACCACTCGGAGACAGCGATCCCCGGCGCGACGATCCGCGTCCGCGAGCTGCCCGGCACCTCGGCGATCACCGACGCCAACGGCGACTACGTCGTCGAGGTTCCCGACGACACCAACGTCACCCCCTACATCGAGCCCCCGCCGGGCTACAACCAGATCGACCTGCAGACCTTCCACACGCGCGGCAAGCCGATCGAGAACGCCAACTTCCAGACGCCCGCGGACGCGGAGTACAACGGGCTCGCCGCGGTTCTGTCGGTACCGTTCGGGCCCGACGGCCGCCCCGAGCAGTGCGTGATCGTGACCACCGCCTCGGCGCGCAACGTGCGCGGGGTCGATTTCGAGACCTTCCGCGAGCGGACCCCGCACGGCGTCGCGGGCGCGACCGCGCATGCGAAGCCGGCGCTGCCGGAAGCGGTCTACTTCAATGACAACGTGATTCCGGACCGGTCGCGGACCGAGACCTCGGGCGACGGCGGGATCGTCTGGACCGAGGTGCCGACCGGCGTCTACCGGGTGATCACCGAGAGCCCCTCGACTAAGGCGCCTCAACAGCGGCGCGGGTCGGCTACGCCTCCCTTGCGCTTCGCGAGCTTCCTCGCCACCTGCGAGCCGGGCCGGGTCGTGAACGCGAACCCGCCCTGGGGCGCGTACGAGCTCAGTCCCGGCGAGAAGCCGCTCGGCGCGGGCGTCGTCGCGGGCGAGGTGGTCAGGGTGGGCAGGGGGACCAAGAACGGATTCCGGTTGGTGATCGTCGCCGTGCGCACGGCGGAGCCGCTGAAGGCGAAGCTCACGCTGCGCCAGGGCGGCGAGCCCGTCTCCGGTCCGCGGACCACCACCTTTCGCCCTTCCAGCGACAAGATCCCGCTGCGCGTCTCGCCCGCGGCCGATGCCGGGCCGGCGAAGCTGTCGGTGAAGCTCACCGACGCGGCCGGCGATTCGGTCACCGAGCGGTTCGCGCTCCGCCTCCCGCCCCCGCCGGGGGACTGAGCGAGGCCCGCATGAGCGCGAACGGCGTCGTCGAAGGGCCGGATGGCCGCCGGCGGTGCTGGTGGGGATCGGGCCCTGAGTACGTCGCCTATCACGATGAGGAGTGGGGGCGACCGGTGACCGACGATCGCGGGATCTACGAGCGGCTCACGCTCGAGGCCTTCCAGTCGGGCCTCTCGTGGCTGACGATCCTGCGCAAGCGCGACAATTTTCGCGCGGCGTTCGACGGCTTCGACTTCTCGCGGGTCGCCGAGTACGGAGACGACGAGGTCGAGCGGTTGCTCGCCGACGCCGGCATCGTTCGCAATCGAGCGAAGATCGAGGCGACGATCGCCAACGCCCGCGTCACTGGCGAGCTCGCCTCGAACGGACGCTCGCTCGCGTCGATCGCCTGGTCCTATACCTCCGAGCGCGACCATCCGCCGGCTGCCGTCAAGGAGCTTCCGGCGACGACGCCCGAGTCGGTGGCGCTGGCGAAGGAGCTCAAGACCCGGGGCTTTCGCTTCGTCGGGCCGACCACGGCCTATGCCTTGATGCAGGCCGTTGGGATCGTCAACGACCACCTCGCCGATTGCGTCGTCCGCCACCGGGTCGCCGAGGAGCGTGCAAAGGCCCTGGCGCAGATGCGATGAACGATCGCCCGAGCGATGGGGGCGGAGCGAACCTTGCGGCGGCGCAGCGGCTGATCGAGGCGCTGCGCGTCCGCGACCCGGACGCCGTCGCCGCCGAGCTTCACCCCGAGATCGAGGCGCAGGGCGACAAGGGCCGCTTCCGCGGCATCGACGAGGTCGTCGGCTGGGCGAAGCCGAGCGACGACGGACACCTGGTCTCGCGGGTCGAGGTGGACGAGGTGCGGGAGGTCGGCGACCGCCACGTCGCGGTCGACGCCCGGCGCCAGTGGCACTGGAAGGAGAACGGCGAGCTCGCCGACGAGGCCGGCTTCGGCGCCCTGTTCGAGTTTCGCAACGGCAAGATCGTCCGCTGGCGTCAGAACTTCGGCTCGATCGGCGACGCGATCGCCGCGATCGGGCCGCCTTGACAATCGCGCGGCTGCGGGCGTAGGGTCAAACGCATGACGCTCGCCCACCGGCGGTTCGAGGGCGCAACGGTGTTCCTCGTCCTCCTCGCTTGCCTGTTGAGCGCGGGCAGCACATCCGCCGCGCCGGCGGACGTGGGCCGGGTCGCTGTCGCTCCCGGCGTCTACCTGCAGGAGGTCGGCGGGGAGAGCTCGGCTCCGGCGCCCGTGGACGAGTCGGCGATCCGTCGCGCGGGCGACCGGATCGTTGGCGGCGCGGCTACCGAGATCGGCCGCTACCCGTGGCAGACCTCGCTCAATGCGAACCCGACCTTCTTTCTCGGCGATGGGTTCGATCGCCACATCTGCGGGGCCAGTCTCGTCTCCCCGACGATCGCGGTCAGCGCCGCCCACTGCTTCTTCGACACGCTCGAGAGCCCCGATGACGCCGACTTCGACCCCCCGGCGCTCTTCTCGATGATCAGCGGCCGGACGGTGCTCTCGGGCCCCGGCGGGAGTGAGACCAACCTCACCACCTACCTTACGTTCACAGACGGGGGCGGCAACGAGCTCTACAACCCCGCGACCAACGAGTGGGATGTGGTTCTTGTCCAGCTCGCAACGCCGTCGAGTTCGCCGGCGATCAAGATCGCCGGGCCCGGTGAGGAGCCGACATGGGCGCCCGGCCAGCGGGCGTTGATCAGCGGCTGGGGGACGACCTCGGAGGGCGGCAGCGGCAGCGACACCCTGCTCGATGCCCGGATCGCGATGATCGACGACTCGACCTGCGTCAGCCTCTACTCGACATCCCCGGTCGGCCCGGTGTTGCCGCAGACACAGGTCTGCGCTGGTGTGCTCGAGGGCGGCATCGACACCTGCCAGGGCGACAGCGGCGGACCGCTGGTCGTGCCCCTAGCCGGCGGCAGCATCAGCGCACCGGCAGTCAGCTTCCGCCTCGTCGGCGACGTCAGCTTCGGCGAAGGCTGTGCGCGACCGAACCGCCCCGGGGTCTACGGCCGAGTCGCCGAGGATCCGGTGCGCTCGGCGATCGCCGGCGGCGTGCAGAGCATCACCGGCGAGAACGTCTTCGGCAGCGGCGGACAGCCGCTGTTGGCGCCCGAGGTGAAGATCACCGACGCGCCAAAGAACAGGACCAAGTTGAAGCAGGGCAAGAAGAGGGTCAGGGTCGAGTACGAGTTCGACTCCAACGACCCGAGCGCACCGACGACCTGTCAGCTCGACCGCAAGCCCCCCGAGCCGTGCACCTCGCCGCTGACCGAGAAGGTGAAGAAGGGCAGGCACAAGATGACGATCGATGCGACAAACTGGATCGGTGACACCGACATCTCCCCGGCGACCGACTCGTTCAAGGTCAAGAAGCGGAAGTAGAGGACTCCGAACGCTTGCCCGTGGACCAGACCGCCGGCTACTAAGCTCACCGCAATGGCAGAAGCACGATCGAACGAGGCCGTGAGCGCGCGGATCAGGCCGATCCGCGAGGGGTTGACCCTGCTTGCGGACTACCTTTGACCCGGCGGAAATCAAAGCCGAGGTAGCCCGGCTCGAGGCGGAGATGGGCGCGCCGGGCTTCTGGGACGACCAGGAGCGGGCAGCGCGGATCAGTGCCGAGCACGCTCGAGCGCAACGCCGCCTAGAGAGCTTCCGCGGGCTCGAGGGCGACGTCGCCGACCTCGACGAGCTCGCCGAGCTGGCTGCCGAGGACGAAGAGATGGCCGCCGAGCTCGAGGCTCAGCTGGCCTCGATCGAGTCGCGGCTCGCCGAGCTCGAGGAGGCGCGCCTGTTCAGCGGCGAGTACGACTCCGGCGACGCGGTGGTCACGGTCCGCTCCGGCGCCGGCGGCACCGACTCGCAGGACTGGGCCGAGATGCTGCTGCGCATGTACCTGCGCTGGGCCGAGCGGCGCGGGTTCGAGGTCGAGATGGCCGAGGCGTCGCCGGGGGAGGAGGCCGGGATCAAGTCGGCGAGCTTCATCGCCAAGGGCGAGAACGCCTACGGCCTGTTCGCCGCCGAGCGTGGCGTTCACCGGCTCGTGCGGATCTCACCCTTCGACGCCCAGTCGCGCCGCCACACCGCCTTCGCCCAGGTCGACGTCGCGCCGCTGGTCGACGACGAGGTCTCGGTCGAGCTCGACGAGGACGACCTGCGAGTGGACACCTACCGCGCCTCGGGCGCCGGTGGCCAGCACGTCAACAAGACCGACTCGGCGGTCCGGCTCACGCACCTGCCCACAGGGATCGTGGTCCAATGCCAGAACGAACGCTCGCAGACCCAGAACAAGGCGACCGCGATGCGGATGATGCGCGCCCGCCTGCTCGAGGAGGAGGAGCGCAAGCGCGCCGAGGAGATGGCGGCCGAGCGCGGCGAGCAGAAGGCGGCCGAGTGGGGCTCCCAGATCCGCAGCTACACCCTGCACCCCTCGACCCGGGTCAAGGACCACCGCACCGGGTTCGAGGTCGGCGACGCCAACCGGGTCCTCGATGGCGACCTCGACGCCTTCGTGCGCGAGTACCTGCTCCAGGCGGCCCGGGAGTAGGGTGGTGGCGATGATCGGGCGGGGGCTCGGACTCGCGGTGCGATGACGGTGCGCGTTGCCGTCGGGCTTTCCGACGAAGTCGACCCGGTCGTGGCCTTCGGCGAGGCTGCGGCAGAGGCCGCCCGTGGTCTCGACGGGCGTTGCGATCTCGCGCTCGTGTTCGCCGGTGCTCCGCACCTCGGCCACGCGAAGTGGATCCTCTCCGAGGTCCACGAGCGACTCGAGCCGCGCTCGCTGATCGGCTGTGGCGCCGGGGGCGTGCTTGGATCGGGCCGCGAGATCGAGGAGGGCGCGGGCGCCGCCGTCTGGGCACTGTCGGCACCGGAGGCCGAGTTCGCGACCCACCACTTCGAGGCCGAGCCCGCCGAGGAGGGGGTGAGCGTACACGGCTTGCCCGAGCCGGCGCAGCTCGGCGAGACGCTTCTGGTCCTCGCCGACCCCTACACGTTCAGCGCCGAGGCGCTGCTGGAGCGGCTGAACGAGGAGCGCCCGGGGATGCCGGTGCTGGGCGGGCTCGCCAGCGCCGCGGCGGCGGGCTCTGCGTCGCTGTTTCGCGACGGCGAGGTGCTCGCCGGCGGCGCGGTCGCGTGCTCGCTGGCGGGGGTTCCGGTGGTGCCGTGCGTCTCGCAGGGGGCGACTCCGATCGGCCCGGAGATGACGATCACCGCCGCCGACGGCAATCTGATCGGCGAGCTCGCTTCTCAGCCGGCCATCGCGCGCGTGCGCGAGGCGATAGGTGAGCTCGGCGCGCGCGAGCAATCCCTCGCCGCCCAGGGCCTGATGCTCGGCGTCGTCATCGACGAGAACCAGCCCGACTACGAGCGCGGCGACTTCCTCGTTCGGCCGATCATCGGGGCCGACCCGCACAGCGGGTCGCTTGCGCTCGGCGACCGGGTCCGTGTCGGCCAGACGGTGCGCATGCACGTTCGCGACGGGGCGACCGCCGACGTGGACCTGCGCGAGGCGCTTCGGACCCAGTCCGGCGCGCTCGGGCCAGAGGGCGCCGCCGGGGCGCTGATGTTCACCTGCAACGGGCGCGGCTCGCACATGTTCGACCTTCCCGACCACGACGCGAGCGCGCTCGAGGACGCGCTCGGCGCCCCCGCCGCCGGGTTCTTCTGCGCCGGTGAGATCGGGCCGGTCGGCGGCCGCAACTTCCTCCACGGGTTCACGGCGACGATCGCGGTCTTTCCGCGCGGCGCGTGATGGAGGGCGTCGCGGAGCTCGTCGCCCGTGCGCTCGCCGAGGACCTCGGCGCCGGCGACGTCACCTCCGAGGCGGTCGTCCCCGCCGATGCGCGCGCCCGGGCGCGGATCGTGCAGAAGCAGCCGGGCGTTGTCTTCGGGCTCTCGGCGGCGGCCGAGACGTTCGCGCAGGCGGGCGCCACCGAGTTCGAGGCGCTCGCAATCGAGGGCCAGTGGCGCGACCGCGTTCCGGCCGAGGTCGCGCTCGTCATCGGCCCGGCGCGGGCGCTGCTTGCCGCCGAGCGGACCGCGCTCAACTTCCTCGGCCACCTGTCGGGGATTGCGACCCTGACGGCACGTTTTTCCGAAGCCGTCCGGGGAACCGGAGTGGCAATCCTCGACACACGCAAGACGACGCCGGGCATGCGGGCGCTCGAGAAGGCGGCGGTCGCCGCGGGCGGTGGGCGCAACCACCGGCTCGGGCTCGACGACGCGATCCTGATCAAGGAGAACCACATCGTGTTCGCCGGAGGCCTCGGGGCGGCGGTGCAGCGGGCGCACGCCGCCTATCCCGAGCTCGCGGTCGAGGTCGAGTGCCGCTCGTCGGTCGAGGTCGGTGAAGCGCTGACGGCGGGCGCGACCCGCCTTCTGCTCGACAACATGAGCGCCGCCGACCTGCGCACCGCGGCTGCCCAGCGCGATGCCGCGAGCAGCAAGGCGAAGCTCGAGGCGTCGGGCGGGGTGACGCTCTCGAACGTGGCCGAGGTCGCCGCGACCGGAGTCGAGATGATCTCGATCGGCGCGCTGACCCACTCGGCGCCGGCGCTCGACCTGAGCCTGCTCATGGAGCCGGCGTGAGGGTTGGCGCGCCGTGATCGAGCGGGGTCCCGAGCTGGCTCGGCGGATGGTCGACGCGTTCGACCGCCTCAGCATCGACGAGGCGATCTCGATGTGCCATCCCGACGTCGAGCTGACGACGCTGTTCGACCGCTTCGGCGGGCCGAAGTTCCGCGGCTATGAAGGCCTTACCGAGTGGTTGCGACGCTCGAACGAGCTCTGGGCGTTCATCGAGATCCTCGACTGGCGGGCGGAGGAGCATGGCGATTGGATCCTCGTCACCGGGACGATTCGGATGCGCGGCCGCGCCAGCCCCGAGGTGATGGAGATGGAGTGGGTCTCGGCCGGCAAGGTCAAGGACGACCGCTTCGCCAAGCTCGGCGTCTACCCCAACCGCAGCGAGGCGCTTGCGGCGATCGAGGCGGACGCGGAAGGCGAATAGGCTTTCGGGCGATGGCAACCGGGCCGAGCAAGGCGCTTCGCGGCAAGCGAGAGGCGATCGTGATCGAGCACATGGAGTCCGAGAACCGACACGAGTTCGACGTCACGATGCAGACCTTCGACCACCCGCGCTACGAGCTGATCGCCACCGGCGAGGTTCACGACGGCGCCGCCGAGGTCGACGCCTACTTCGAGGAGACCCGCACCGCCTTCCCCGACCAGCGCAACGAGCTCATCGCCCTGCACCACGCCGACGACGCGGTGATCGTCGAGGCGATGCTCTACGGGACGCACCTCGGACCGCTCCGCAACATGCCCCCGACCGGGCGCAGCTTCGAGATGCGCTTCTGCGCGATGTTCGTGTTCGAGGAGGACCGGCTCGTCTGCGAGCGCGTCTACTTCGACACGGGCACGGTCCTGCGCCAGCTCGGGATCGCCCACGACCCGCTCTCGCTCACCGGGCGCCTGGCCACCGTGGTCAACCACCCGCTGACCGTCGGGCAGGCGTTCGCGCGCCGGCTGCTGCGCCGGTGAGCTTGCAATCAGCGATCTAGGCCCGCAGCTTGTAGCCGCTCGCGAACAGCCGCAGGTTGATGGCGAACAGCGCCGCGGTCGCACCGGCGAGCGCGAGCAGCGAGAGCGCGATGCTGGCCTCGGTGAAGCCGAGGAAGCCGTAGCGGACCAGGTTGATCATGTAGTAGACCGGGTTGAAGTGGGTCAGGGTCTGAAACGGCTCGGGCAGCAGCGAGGCCGAGTAGAAGACCCCGCCGAGGAAGATCAGCGGCGTGAGCACGAAGGTCTGGGCGATCGCGACGTCGTCGAACTGCTCGGCTCGGACGCCGATCAGGACCCCGAGCTGGGCGAAGAAGAAGCCGACCAGGAAGAGCGCCGGGACCAGCACCAGCACGTGCTCGACCGGGAGGTCGACCAGCAGCGAGGCGGCGATGAAGGTGAGCACGGCGACCGCGAGTCCGCGGGTGAAGCCCCCGAGCGAGAAGGCGAGCAGCAGCTCCCACGGCGAGGCGGGCGAGGAGAGCTGGTCCTGGATCGCCCCCTGAAACTTCTGCTGCAGGATCGAGGACGAGTTGTTGGAGAAGGCGTTGATCGCCCAGGCCATCATGATCAGCCCCGGGATCACGAAGACGACGTAGTCGAAGCCCTCCAGCGTGTTGATCCGGGTGCCGAGCGCGGCGCCGAAGACGGAGATGTAGAGGAAGGTCTCGAGCAGCGGCGCGCCGATCGTCTGCTTCTTGATCTTCATGAACCGGTTCAGCTCACGGCGCCAGAGCGTGAAGAAGCGGATCTGCGCAGCGCTCACGAAACCAACTCCTCGACCTCGACGTGCGAGCGCGAGAGCTCCTTGCGCCCGACCAGTGCCAGGTAGGCGTCCTCGAGGCTCGCGACCCCGTACTTGGCTGCGAGCTCGGCAGTCGAGCCCCGGGCGGCGATCTGCCCCTCGTTGATGAAGGCGATCCGGTCGCAGAGCTGCTCGGCCTCCTCGAGGTAGTGGGTGGTGAGCAGGATCGTCGTTCCCTCAGCGTTGATCCGCTGGACGTAGTGCCAGAGCTCGAGCCGCAGCTCGATGTCGACGCCGGCGGTCGGCTCGTCGAGGATCAGCAGGCGGGGGCGGTGCATCAGCGCCCGAGCGAGGATCAGGCGTCGCTTCATGCCGCCCGACAAGGTGCGGGTGCGCTCGTCTCGCTTCTCGGCCAGCGAGAAGGTCTCCAGCAGCTCCGCCGCGCGCTCTCGGCGCTCGCGCTTCGGCATCCCGAAGTAGCCGGCGTGGTAGTCGAGCGTCTCCTCGACGGTCAGGAACCAGTCCAGGTTGAGCTCCTGCGGCGCCAGGCCGACGGCCTGGCGCGCCTCGCCGTAGTTGTCGATCGCGTCGTGGCCGAAGACGTGGATTGCGCCCGACGTCGGCTGCGCGAGCCCGGTCGTGCAATGGATCAGGGTCGACTTGCCGGCCCCGTTGGGGCCGAGCAGCCCGAAGAACTCACCCGGTTCGATCTCGAGCGAGACGCCGCGCAGCGCCTCGACCCCGGTCGGGTAGCGCTTGACCAGGTCGTCGATCTGAAGCGCGTTGGCCGGTGCCGCCGGGGCGAAACCGTCGGATGCGGAGTGCTCGCTCACGCAAATGAATCTAGGGAAGTGGGGATTCGGGCCGAGCCGATAGGCTCGAATCGATGGGCGCGCGACGACTCCCGTCGTTTCGGCCTTGAAGCCCGTTCACGTCGGCTGTTCGGGCTGGGCCTACCGCGACTGGCGCGGCGCCTTCTATCCCTCGGCGCTGCCGCAGCGCGAGTGGCTTGGCTACTACTCGCGCCGGTTCGAGACGGTCGAGGTCAACAGCACCTTCTACAGGCTGCCCAGCGCCGAGGCGGTCAACGGCTGGATCGAGCAGACACCGCGTGGCTTTCGGTTCACGATCAAGGCGAGCCGCTACATCACCCATGTCAAGCGCCTCAAGAGCCCCGAGAAGTATGTGGAGCGCTTCCTTGCGTCGATCGAGCCGCTGGCCAAGGCGCGCAAGCTGGAAGCGATCCTGTGGCAGTTGCCGCCGAGCTTCCGGCGCGACGACGAGCGCCTCGATCGCGCCCTGGAAGCGATCAGGGCGCGGGCGCCGGGCCGCCACGCGGTCGAGTTTCGCCACCCGAGCTGGTTTGCCGCTGACGTCTACGCGCTGCTTCGTGCTCGCGGCGTCGCCGTCGCGATCGCCGACGATCTCGAGCATCCGCTGCAACGGCGGGTGTCCACCACCGGCTGGGCCTACGTTCGCATGCACCGTGGCGGTGGCCGAGTTGCCGGTGGCTACACGCCCGGCGAGCTCGCCACATGGAAGCGGCGGATCGCGGCCTGGCGGTCAACGACAGCGGTACTCGTCTACTTCAACAACACCCGGGCTGCCTTCGCGGTCGACAACGCCGCGAGCCTGCGCGCCGGGCTGAGCTAGACGTCCCGGTCATTTCAGCAGCCGCGAGAGCCGGCGGTCCTTGAGCACCTTGCCGCCGGTCTGGCAGGCGGGGCAGTAGTTGGTCTGGTGCTCAGCGAAGTAGACGGCCTCGATCGTCGTCTGACAGCGCGGACACGGCTCGCCCTCGCGGCGATGGACCCGTAGCGGCATCGGCAGCTTGTCGGGCACCTGCTCGCCGACCACCTCTTCGTAGTGGTCGATCGCGTCGCCGAGGACGTGCAGGGCGGCGTGGAGGCGTTCGACTTCATCGGCCTCGAGGTCGCCTCCCTTCCGAAACGGCGCCAGGCGCGCCTCCCAGAGGACCTCGTCGACCCACGACCGCCCGATTCCGGCGATCGCGCGCTGGTCGCGCAGCAGCGGGTGGAGCTGGCGCGGCTCGTCGACCGCGTTGGCGAATGCCTCGAGCGGCGGCGCGGGCCAGGCCTCGGGGCCGAGCGTCGCCACCATCTCGTCGGCCTCGACGTCTCCCGGCCGGTAGAGCTTCGCCCAGGCGCGCTGCTTGGTCCCGAACTCGCGCAGGCGCAGCTCGCGCCCGTCCGCGAGCCGGATCAGCACCCGGGAGCGGCGGTCCTTGAGCGTCGCACGCTTGTCGAACACCTGCAGGCGCCCGGCCGACATCAGGTGGACCAGCAGCTCGAGCGGCTGGTCGCCCGAGAAGCGGACGATCGGCATCTTGCCGATTCGGCGGGTCCCGGCGACCGTGCGACCGTCGAGCGCTGACAGCGGCGGGTCGATCGTCTTCACCGCCACCATCCCCGGCGCCAGCGTCGACTCGACCTCGGCGCCCACCAGTGCCGCACCCAGCCGGCGGGCGGTGATCTCGACCTCAGGTAGCTCAGGCATTAGGCACACCCCCGGGCGCACGTCGATAGGAGCTCAGTCATCTACCTCAGTAAACTGCGTCGCAGTTCATTCGCTCTGCTTCAGGCCGGTAAGGGACCGGCACGGGCAGGCGAACATACGAAGGAAGAAGGCGCGCCATGCAGCAGCTGCCGACACTTCAACGGAACCCGGGTAGCCCCGAACCCACGCGGGAGGAGATCGAGCGTCTCTCGGTCGAGGTCCGCGCGCTCGCCGCGGAACGAAACGCGGTCATCCTCGCCCACAACTACCAGGTGCCCGAGGTCCAGGACGTCGCCGACCACATGGGCGACTCGCTCGGCCTCTCGCGCCGGGCGGCCTCGACCGACGCCGACGTGATCGTCTTCTGCGGCGTCCATTTCATGGCCGAGACGGCATCGATCCTGTCGCCGGAAAGGACGGTGCTGATCCCCGACCCCGACGCGGGCTGCTCGCTCTCGGACTCGATCAACGCTGACCAGCTTCGCGCCTGGAAGGCCGAGCACCCGGGGGCGCTCGTGGTCATGTACGTCAACACCTCCGCCGAGGTCAAGGCCGAAACCGACTATTGCTGCACCTCATCGAACGCGGTCTCGGTGGTCGAGCACATCTGGCGCGAGCACGGTCCCGAGACCGAGATCCTCTTCGGGCCCGATATGTGGCTGGGATCGTTCGTCGCCCGCGAGACGGGACTGACCGCCGATCCCGTCCGCTATGCCCGCTTCCATGTCTGGGACGGCGAATGCCACGTCCACGCCGGCATCCGCCCCGACGACATCACCCGCACCCGGGCCGAGCACCCGGCCGCCGAGTTCCTGATCCACCCGGAGTGCGGCTGCTCCACCCAGGCGATGGAGTACGTCGCCTCGGGTGACGTTGACTCCGAGGGAGTCCACATGCTCTCGACCTCGGGGATGCTCGAACACGTCGAGGCGCACCCCGAGGGCGAGTTCATCGTCGCTACCGAGACCGGAATGCTCTACCCGCTCCAGCAGGCTGCGCCCGAGGCGAAGCTCGTCGAGGCAAACCGGATGGCCTTCTGCAAGTACATGAAGATGATCACGCTGCCGAAGGTCCGCGACTCGCTGCGCGAGATGAAGGTCGAGGTAAAGGTGCCCGCTGAGATCGCCGAGCGGGCGCGAGTGCCGATCGAGCGGATGGTTGCAATAGGCTGACGTCGTGCTCGAGGTGGCGGTGCGACTGGTCCTCGGGGGCTTGCTCGCAGGGGCCAGCCTGGCGAAGCTTGCGAGCCCGGCTTCGAGCCGCGCGGCGCTGGCGACGTTCGGGATCGAGGGCCGGCGCTTGCAGTCGGTTGCCTTCCCGTTGCTGATCGCGACCGAGCTCGGGCTCGCGATCGGCGTGATCGCAGGCTCCGAGGCCGCGGCCTGGCTCGCCGCGGCGTTGATGGCGACCTTCGCGCTGACGATGGTCGGCGCGATCCTGCGTGGGCATGCCGGCGCGCCATGTGCGTGCTTCGGCGCCCGCTCGACCGTCGGCTGGGCCGGCGTCGCGCGCAATGGTGTCCTCGCCGCCGCCTTCGCGGCGCTCCCCTTCCTGCCCGAGGACGACCTCTCCACCGACGACTGGCTGGCGCTCGGGTTGGCGGTCGCGCTGCTCGCCTGCGCCGGGCTCTCCGTCGCCGTGCTCGCGCTCGCGCGCGAGGTCGGGATGTTGCGACTGCGCCTCGGGCCCGAGGGCGCGCTCGAGATCGCCGAGGAGGGTCCGCCGCTCGGCTCGCGCGCCGAGATCATCGGCCGCTTCGCGCTCGAGCCCGAGGCCGAGCTCGCGCTGGCCGTGTTCGTCTCCGAGAACTGCCGCGTCTGCCGCGCGCTCGAGCCGGCGATCGAGGCGCTCGCGCGCGATCCACTCGTCTGCGTCGCGCAGTTCGAGGAGGCCGCCGAGCCCGCGGTCTGGAACGAGCTTCGGATTCCCGGGAGCCCGTTCGCCGTCGCCCTCGACCGGACGGGCACCGTGTTCGCGAAGGGCACCTTCAACAACCTTGCCCAACTGGAGAGCGTGCTCGCCGCCGCCGAGCGCCGCAAGGCCGAGCGGGCGATCGTGGGGTCCGTGGGTGTCTGAGCCGGCGGAACCGCGCGTTGCCGGGCGCGTGGAGCGGGCGCTCGACTCGCTCGCGGGCAACAGCTCGCGGCGGGGCTTCCTCGCCCGCGTCGGAGGCGCGATGACCGCGCTTACCGCCGGTGGCCTCGTTGCCCGCGCGGTCAAGCCGGGCGAGGCCGACGCGTTCCACTTCTGCGGTCACATCTTCACCACCGGCTCCTGCATTCACCCGACCGGCACGCCGCGGATCGACGGGCGCGGCTACCCGCTGCGGGCCTCCGACGGGCAGCCGGTGGACAACCTCGGACGGCCGGTCAACGGCAAGGGCGAACCGGTCAACGACCGCGGCGACGTGCTCCGTGACCCCGACGGTCGCCCGCTGCCCCCGGCGCCGCGGACGCGGGTCTGCGACGAGACCGGGCGCATCCACGACTTCCACCCGCACATCGATGGCGGCTGGTATCGCTGCTGCGACGGGCATGTGCGCAAGCTGGTCGACTGCTGCGCCTACAAGGACCAGCGGATCAACGGCGACGCGGCGCTCGAGGGCTACTGCTACCGCGGCCGCAAGGTCTTTTGCGTCATGTACTTTCAGACCAAGGTCCCCTGCTGAGCATGGACGGGCTCGAGGTTACGCTCGCGGTTGCGGCCTTCCTCGCCGGCCTCACGGGGACGTGGTCGCCGTGCGGGTTCTCGATGATCGAGACGATCGGCCCGGTCGGCCACACCGGTGGGCGGGCGACGACGCTCGCGGCCTGCCTGACCTTCACGCTTGGGGCGCTCGCCGGTGGGGCGCTCACGTTCGGCGCGCTGGCGCTCGCGGGCGGCGTCGCGCACGGCGCCGGCGATCGCCTCGCCTACGCGGTCGCCGCGGCGATCGCCGTGGCGGCAGCGATCGCCGAGATCCGCGGGACGCCGATCGCGCCGCAGGTGCGCCGCCAGCTGCCCGAGCACTGGCGCAGGCTGATGCCGATGCCGGTTGCCGCCGGCCTCTACGGCGTGCTGCTCGGGCTTGGCTTCACCACCTTCGTGCTCACCTTCGGCGTCTTTGCCCTCGCGGCGATCTGCTTCGCAGTCGGCGACCCGGCGGTCGGGCTCGCGGTCGGCCTCGCCTTCGGCGTCGGGCGGGCCCTGCCGATCGCGCTCACCGCCCCCGTCGCCGACCGCGAAGCGGGGATCCGGGTCACAGAGCTGATGGCTGAGCGCCCGGTGATCTACCGGGGCTTCCGGCTCGGCGACGGACTCGCGCTGCTCGCCGCGGCGGCCGCGCTCGCGGTGACGCTCCCCGCGAGCGCCTCGGAGGTCGAGATGAAGGCGGCGGCGGATCCGGCGACCGGTGGCCGGGACCTCGCCTTCGAGCGGCCCGACGGCACCGGGTTCATCCATCGGGGCGGGCGTGCCGACGGCCTGCCAGGGCGCAACCCGGCGCTCGGCGACGGCCGAGTCGCGGTGACCAGCGGTGACGAGATCGTGATCCTCTCCGCGGTCGACCTGACCGTGGCCGGCCGCGTGCCTGCGGCCGACGCCGACGCGATTGCGATCTCACGCCGCTGGGTCGTCTGGCGCGCGCGCCGAAACGGCCGTGACTTCCTCCGCGCCCGAAACGTCGCCGACCCTCGCAACCCGGGTCCCGAGCGTTCGCTCGGAAAGGCCGGGGGCGCGGCCCAGCTCGGCCGGCCCGGCCTCGACGACAACCGGCTCGTATACGCCCGCGCGACCCGGCACGAGAACCGGATCGTCAAGCGGTTGCTGGGGGCGAAACGCAAGAAGCTGGCAAAGACGACCGTGATGCGCTCGGTCACCGACGGCCTCTCGAACCCCTCGATTCGCGGCGGCGCACTGCTCTACGTTCGCCACACCCACCGCACCGACCGGCTCAAGCTCGCATCCGTGGGCGGCCGCGGCACCGGCCGCACGCTGCTCGCGCGCCGCCGCGGCACGCTCTGGTCCACGGCGCTGTCGGAGAAACGCGCCTACGTGACCCAAATCCGCGGCACCGGCCCACGGCAGAAGATCCTCTCGGTCGCCCGCTAGTTGGCCGGCGGGGTCAGGACCGAGGGCGGGATGTCGGCGATGCCGACGGCGCGGTAGAGGCTCGAGCTCGGCTTGGCGATCAGCCAGCGGTCGCCGGCGCGGGTCAGGTAGATGATGTCGTCCTCGATCGAGGGTTCGTCGCGGTCGGCGAACCGGGTGACCACGGTGGCGATTACCTTGGCGCTCTCGGCGTCGAGCTCGGCGACGCGAACCTCGGCCGCCTCGACGCCGTCCCAGACCGGCAATCCGCGCGGATCGCGGTAGCCGACCGACGCCTCGAGCGAGGCTGGGCAGCGCCCGCGCGGCTCCGGCAGCTCGACCGCGTCGAGCACGTCGGGTGCCAGCAGCACGCAGGCGCGCGCGAACTCGCCGGCGTCGAGCGCCGTGAGGAACGACCGCACAGCGCGCGCGGCCTGGCGCTCGGCTGCCGTCACCCTCGGATCGTCGGTGCCGCCGTCGGCGGGGCCGCTCTCCTTGCCTTCCTCCGGCGGTTTCGGCTTGTCAGCGGGGGGCTCTGGCTGCGGCTCGCCGCCGGGCGCGGAAGAGTCAGTGGCCGGCGACGTGGTCGCTTCCGAACTGACGTCCTCCGCCTCCTCATTGCCACACCCGGTGATCACCGGGGTCGCGAGGGCGAGAGCGGCGAGCGCCAGACCCGCTGAGAGCTTGTCTTTGGCCTTCATCTGTAGCTGCATTTTGGGGGTTCCTGAACGGCGGCTTTGCGTCCGGTCGCTGGCATAGGTTCAGCTCCCATGGCTTCAGCTAACCTCGCCAGCGTGACGCACCTGAGGCCGGTCCCGGACCCGAAGCCTCCGCGCGCAGGGGAGAGCGAGGCGACAGAGCCGACGATCGCCGAGCTCGAGCGCTGGGCGACCGTGCTTCGGATCGACTGCGTCTCGATGCTCGCGGTGGCCAAATCCGGACACCTCGATTCCTCGCTCTCGGCGGCCGACGTCCTCGCCGCGCTCTACTACCGCGTCCTGCGCCATGACCCCCAGAACCCCACCTGGCCCGAGCGCGATCGGTTCGTGCTCTGCAAGGGCCACGCGGCCCCGATCCAGTACGCGGCGCTCGCCCACACCGGCTACTTCCCGCGCGAGGACCTGATGGGGCTGCGCCAGATCGGAGCTCACCTGCAGGGCCATCCCGACATGAACCGGACCCCTGGGGTGGAGGTCTCGACCGGCTCGCTCGGCCAGGGGCTGTCGATGTGCGTCGGGATCTGCCTCGCCTTGCGACTCGACGGGCTCGATGAGACCGCGCACGTGTTCGGTGTGCTCTCCGACGGCGACTGTCAGGAGGGGCAGACCTGGGAGGCGGCGGCGGCGGCGTCCCATTTCGGGGTCGGGAACCTGACTGCGGTGGTCGACTACAACCACCTGCAGACCGACGGAACGACCGAGGAGGTCATGGACACGGGCGACGTGCGGGCGAAGTTCGACGCCTTCGGCTGGGACGCGGTCGAGATCGACGGCCACGACATGGCGGCGGTCGTCGCGGCGCTCGAGCGCAGCCGCACCCTTGACCAGCCGGCGGCGATCGTCTGTCAGACGAAGAAGGGCAAGGGCGTCTCGGCGATGGAGGACCGCTTCGGCTTCCACGGCAAGCCTCCGGACCCCGACCTCGCGGCCGAGGCCCTGGAGGAGCTCGAGGCCCGGCTCGAACAACAGACGAAGGCGCTCCAGGAAGCGGGCGAGTAGGACGATGGCGGCCGAGGCGAAGACCGAGCCGATCGCGACCCGGCACGCCTACGGCGACGCGCTGGTCGAGCTCGGCGAGCTCCATCAGGACGTGGTCGCGCTCGATGCCGACCTCGCGGTCTCGACCCAGTCGATGAAGTTCGGCAAGCGCTTTCCCGAGCGCTTCTTCAACTGCGGGGCGGCGGAGGCGAACATGATGTCGATGGCATGTGGGCTCGCAGCAACCGGCAAGGTCCCGTACGCCTCCACCTTCGCGATCTTCGCCTCCGGGCGCGCCTACGACCAGGTCCGCCTCGGGATTGCCCACAACGAGCTGCGGGTGCGGATCGGCGCCTCGCACGGCGGCGTCTCGCTGGGCGAGGACGGCGCCTCGCACCAGATGATCGAGGACATCGCGCTGATGCGGGCGATGCCGCGGATGCAGGTGGTCGTCCCCGCCGACTACAACCAGGCCTACCGGGCGACGATCGAGTCCTACGACAAGGAAGAGCCGATGTACATGCGCTTCGGGCGCCCCTCGACCCCGATCGTCTACGACGAGATCCCCGAGACGCTCGGCGGTGGCGTCGACGTGATCCGCGAGGGCAAGGACATCAGCCTGATCGCCACCGGCCACATGGTCTGGCGCGCGCTCGACGCCGCCGAGACTCTGGAGACCGAGGATGGAGTCGAGGCCGAGGTGCTCAACGTCTCGATCGTGAAGCCGATCCACTCCGAGCCGGTGCTCGAGTCGATCTCGAAGACCGGGGTCGCGGTGACCGCCGAGGAGCACCGGGTCGTCGGCGGGCTCGCCGACGCCGTCCGCCACGTGGCCGCCGAGCAGCACCCGGTGCCGATCTTCGCCGTCGGCATGGGCGACGAGTTCGGCCTCTCGGGAACCGGCGAGGCATGCATGGAGCACTTCGGGCTCACCGCCCGCGGGATCGCCGATCGCGCTCGCGAGGCGCTGCTGCTGAAGCCGATCGTCTCGCGCGCGCCGCTGTTCGGCCCGGAGTGGACCTGACCGACTCCGGCCCCGGCGACGCGACCCGCGAAGTCGATAGCTGCCCGCTGGTCGCGTTCGGGTGATCGGCGCCGACGAAGGCTCCTTTTTCGTCGTCGTCCTGATGGCGGCACTGGCGGCGCTCACCGTCGCCGTGCTCCCACCCAGCAAGTCACCGCCCGTCGTCGTGCTCGAGCTGCTGCTCGGAATCGTCGTCGGGCCGCAGGTGCTCGAGCTCGCCGAGCCCGACGAGTTCATCGAATTCTTCTCCAACCTCGGGCTCGGGATGCTGTTCTTCTTCGCCGGCTACGAGATCGAGTTCGACCGGATTCGCGGTCGGCCGATGAAGCTCGCCGCCCTGGGATGGGTGCTCTCGGTCGGGCTCGCATACGGGATCGGTGGCGCCCTCGCCGCCGCCGGGCTGGTGATCTCGTTCCTCTACACCGGGTCGGCGCTGGCGACGACCGCGATCGGCACCCTGATCCCGATCCTCCGCGACGCCGGCGAGCTGAAGACGAGGTTCGGGACCTACCTGCTCGCCGCCGGCGCCGCCGGCGAGTTCGGGCCGATCCTGCTGGTCACGCTCGTGCTCTCGACCGCCCAGCCGCTTCACGAGGCGTTGATCCTGATCGCCTTCGTCGCCCTCGCCGTGCTGCTCGCGGTCGGCTCGATCAAGGTCGCGTGGCGGGGCGTGCCGGTGCTCGAGCGGACGCTCGAGTCCAGCAGCCAGCTCGCGGTGCGGCTCGCGGTGCTCCTGATCTTCGGCCTCGTCACGCTCGCCGGCGAGCTCGGGCTCGACATCCTGCTCGGCGGCTTCGTCGCCGGGATGATCACGCGGACCGCGCTTCGCGGACGCGAGCTGGAGGCGCTCGAGTCGAAGCTGACGGCGGTCGGCTTCGGCTTCCTGGTGCCGTTCTTCTTCGTCACCAGCGGGATGAACTTCGACCTCGACGCCCTCCTTGCGAGTGCCGGCGCGCTGCTCAAGGTGCCGCTCTTCCTCGGGCTCTTCCTCGTCGTCCGCGGGGTTCCGGCACTACTGCTCTACCGCCGCGTCCTCGATCGCCGCGAGCGGGTCGCGCTCGCCTTCTTCTCCGCCACCGCCCTGCCGCTGGTCGTCGCGATCACCACCGTCGCCCAGGCGGGCGGGCACATGCGGGCGTCGACCGCCGCGGCGCTGGTCGGTGCCGCGATGCTCTCGACCCTGATCTACCCGCTGGTCGGCCTGGCGCTGCGGCGCGGCGCAGGGACGCCGACCCGGGCCGCTCAGACGGCCTGAGCGCTCACAACCCTCGCCCCCGAGGCGTTGGCGGTGATCGCCTCGATCAGGCGGGGCCAGACCGCGCGCGGCAGGTCGTGGCCCATGTGCGAGACCAGCATCAGACGCGCGTTCGGGATCGCCCGGGCGGTCGCCCGCCCGCCCGACGGCGGGATGAGCCGGTCGGCGGTGCCGTGGACGACCAGCGTCGGAGCGACGATCCGGCGCAGCTCGGCGGTCCGGTTGCCGGCGGCGATGATCGCGCCGAGCTGACGCAGCACCCCGGCGTCGTCGTGGCCGCGGTCGTAGCTGAGCGCGGCGAGCTCGCGCAGGGCGGGCTCATCGGGGTCGAAGCCCGGCGAGCCGATCGCGTGGAAGACCTTGACGATGCGCTCGACGTACTCGTCGCGGCCGCCCGCGGGCGCGTACGGTCGCAGGAACAGCGGCCAGAGGCTCGGGCGGGCCTGGCCCCGCCAGGGGCTGCCGGTGCTCGACATGATCGAGGCGAGCGAGAGCACCCGGCTCGGGCGCCTCGCTGCGAGCGTCTGGGCGATCATCCCGCCCATCGAGACGCCGACCACGTGGGTGGCGTCGATCTCGAGGCAGTCGAGCAGCCCGGCGGCATCGTCGGCCATCTCGCCGAGCGTGTAGGCGAGCGGGCGCGGGCGCCGGCGCAGGATCGACGCCCGAGTGGGCGGCGGCGAACCGCGGAGGTGGGTCGAGCGCCCGACGTCGCGGTTGTCGAAGCGGATCACGCGGTATCCGCACCGGGCGAGCGACTCGCAGAACTCCTCGGGCCAAGCGATCATCTGCGTCGCCAGGCCCATCACCAGCAGCATCGCCGGGTCCGCGGGGTCGCCGAAGCTCTCGTAGCAGAGCTCGACCTCACTGGCCGTGCAGAACTGCTCGTTCATCGCCACGCCGGTCCTGGCGCCCCGGCTGGGTCACTCCCCGCGCCCGTCGCCTCCGCGTCGGCGGCCCCCTCGGCTTCACGGGCACGCGCGAGGTCGGCGGAGATCCGCACCGCGGCGGATACGAGCGGCGCCGCGAGTATCAGCCCGACCACTCCGAACAGCGCCCCTCCGGCGATCGTGACCACGACCACCGCGAGCGGATCCAGCCCGGGGCGGCGAAGACGCCGCTGAGCTGGCGCGCGTCGATCTCGACCTACTCCTCGTCGGCCCGCTCGGGCGCCTCCGCGCTGCGGTGGCGTCTCAGGCGTCCGCGGATCGTCGGCACCGTTGGACCCTAGCTACTCGTCGTTTCGCCAGGCCGCGATGCCTCGCCCTCGTCGCTGAGCATGCTGCGCTGCGCGAGCGTAAACAGCAGGCCGATCGCCGGGATCACCAGGACGACCGCGGCGACGAAGACGATCAGGACCATGGTCAGGGTCTCGCTCGTGCCGGCGCCCGCGTCGATGGTCAGCGTCTCGGGCAGCAGGTACGGGTGCTGGGCGACGGCCCAGCCCCAGATCACCGCCACAACCGCGCCGACGGCAAGCTCGCGAACGCCGCGCCGCGCGCCGCGCCACAGCAGCACCAGCGCCCCCAGCCCGCACACCCCCGAGAGCACGACCAGCGGGATGCCCTCGCTGGTGAGGCCGTCGTAGACGTAGCGGGCGTCGTCGCGGAGCACAAACACACCCGCGAGCGCGATCACCCCGGTGACCAGCGCGGCGGCCAGGGCCCTGGCGGCGAAATAGCGCTCGAGATCCGGATCGCCGGCGCGGCGGGCGTCGCTGACCAGGAACACCGCCGAGAGGTAGGCGCCGGTGGCGACGAAGAGCACGCCGATCAGCAGCGAGAGCGGGTTGAGCCAACTCGTGATCGCGTCGCCCTCCGCGTTGCCGAGCGGCACCCGCCCGGAGGCGATCGCGCCGACCACGGTGCCGAGGAAGAACGGGGTCAGCACTGACGAGATCGCGAACAGGTGCGCGGCGAACCGCCGCCCCGAGATCGAGGGAGCGACCTCGTGGAAGGCGAACCCCGAGCCGCGGAGCACGATTCCGAGCGCGGCGAGGCTGAGCGGGATGAACAGGGTCGAGAAGATTGCGCCGAAGGCGACCGAGAACGCCGTCCAGAGGACGACGAGGACGAAGATCAGCCAGACGTGGTTGGCCTCCCACACCGGGCCGATCGCCCAATCGATCAACGCCTTGGCGCGCTCGCCGCGCTCGCCGCGACCGGCGACCATCGCCCAGAGCCCGGCGCCGAAGTCGGCGCCGCCGAAGACCGCGTACAGGGTCACGCCGACCCAGAGCACGCCCGCGACTGCGTCGGGCTTGCTCATCCTGAGCCCTCCGAGGGAGGAGCTGGCGGCGGGGTCGGGTTCTCATGCGGCCCGTAGGGGACGTCGATCGAGTCGGCTCCCTCCGCTCGCCACCGCGCCGCCAGGCTGCGCAGGATGAGCACGGTCGCGACGCCGAGCAGGGTGTAGAGGACGAGCACGATCGAGAAGCTGAGCCAGATCCCCGAGGCGCCGGTGACCGCGTCCTCGGTTCGCATCACCCCGTTGACGATCCATGGCTGGCGCCCCACCTCGGTCACGATCCAGCCGGCCTCCATCGCGACGATCGCGGCCACGCCGGACACCGCCACGGCACGCAGGAACCACTTCGTGCTCGGGATGTCGCGTTTTCGCCACCAGGCGATCCCGAGCCAGAGCCCGAGCCCGATCATCGCCGTGCCGATGCCGACCATCGCATCGAAGGACAGGTGCAGCAGCGTGTTCGCCGGCGGACGCTCGTCGGGCGGCACCGAGTCGAGTCCGATCACCTTGGTGTCCGTGCTGAAGCCGACCAGCCACGAGTCGAAGCCGGGAATCCCGATCCCGCCCTCGACGCCATCGTCGGTACAGATGCCCCCGAGGTACTCGGTCACGTCCCTGTGGGTGTGCTCGACGCACTCCATCGCCGCGAACTTGATCGGCTGATCCTCGGCGATCGCGCGCGCGGCCGTATCGCCGACGAAGAACTGGATCGGGGCCAGGATCGCGGCGACGGTGAGCGGGATCAGCAGGCCCAGCCGGTGGTGGCGGTCGCGCCGCCCGCGCAGCATCCCTACCGCGTATACCGAGGCGACCAGAAACCCGGTGACGAGATATGCCGCGAGGATCATGTGTGGGACCTCGTAGGGGACGGCCGGGTTGAAGATCACCTTCAGCGGGTCGATGTCGGTGACGTTGCCCGCGCCGTCGAGGGTGTAGCCCTGCGGCTGGTTCATCCAGGCGTTGACGGCGACGACCGAGAACGCCCCTCCGATGCCACAGATCGCGATCGGGACGCCGGTCCAGAAGTGCGTCCACGGGCGCAGGCGCTTCCAGCCGAAGATGTAGATCGCGATGAAGATCGCCTCGAGGAAGAAGAAGATCCCCTCGATCGCGAACAGGATCCCGAACACGTCGCCGAACCGGCTCGTGAACTCCGGCCACAGGAGGCCGAACTCGAACGAGAGCACAGTCCCGGTGACCGCACCGACCGCGAAGGTCACCGCGGCAACCTTCGACCACCGGCGTGCCAGCTCCAGCGCGACCGGGTCGTTGCGCCGCAGGCCGATGTAGTTGGCGATCAGCATCAGCGCCGGGAAGGCAACGCCGAGGCTCGCGAGGATGATGTGGAAGCCGAGCGTGAACGCCATCTGGCTCCGCGCCGGCAGCAGCTCGGAGGACGCGGCGAGCGTGGTCAGCGCGTCAGCGAGGGAACTCATGGATCCGAGGCCACGCTAACCGATCGCGGGGCTGCTGTCGGACTGTGGTGGCCATGGTTCCTCCGCCGGTCGGCGTTGTGCGTCGGAGGACGATATTCCTCGGTGCGTTGCGAGCACATCACCCTGAACGGGTGAACCGGTCCGTCCCGAGGCTCAAATCGCCGCCAGGCCGTTGACGAGGAAGCGGGAGCCGAATCCGCTGGTGCTGAAGCCGATCGTCTCGCGCCCTAGCCGGCGATGTCGCTGATCGTCAGCGCGATGAACAGCCCGAGCACGATCTCGTTGACGACCCAGGAGTTGTCGTTCATCCACTGACGGGCCTTGGGCAGCGAGCGCTGCGCCCGCTCACCGAACACCAGCAGCGTCAGCGCCGGCAGCGCGAGCAGGAACAGCGTCAGGGCCAGGAACGGGAGCAGGTGCCACCACGGGTCGTCGTGTCCGGCGAGGTAGGAGCCGACCGCGAACGAGGTGAGGATGTCGGTCGGGAACACGCCGAGGAGCAGGAACCCGAGCTTGAAGCAGAGCCCGGGCGTCGCCTCCTGCAGCTTGCCCATCCACTTCGGCGGGTGCGACTGGTGGCGCTTGACGTAGGTGTGGATCGCGGCGGCGACCAGGAGGACGAGCACGACCACGAAGATCGTCGTGTCGGACGTCCCGCCGTCCTTGGCGCCGGCGCCGATGAAGAAGGCGATCGTGACGATGGTCGTGATCGAGAGCGACGCCCCGAACACGTAGGCGGCCGAGTTGGCTCGCCAGTTCTCGCTCGTGGCGAGGAAGATCGCGCTCAGGATCTGCGGCCCCGCGATCATCACGAAGGCCATCGGGAGGATTGTCAGGAAGTCCATGTCGCTCTGGCTCCGGTGTTGAATGTATATGGGCTCACGCCCACGGGCGAGCCCTCATGTCCAGCTAGGTCTCGACCGCGGAGGGCAGCGACGCATCGCTCGTCTGGTCCGCGAAGCGGGTGGTCGGAAGTCGTCGCGTGCCCGCGAACGACGCGATGACGATGAGACCGGCGATCAGCAGGCCCGTCTTCAGCGCCTGCAACTGAGCTTCCTCGTAGCTCTCGACCAGGGCATCGACCGTGGGCTCGTCCAGTCCCTCCTCGGTGGCCGTCGCGCGCACCTGATCGGACTCGACGAAGCTGACCCCGCTCTGAACCCTGATCCCCACCTCCTGCTCGACCTCGTCGGAGATCTCCGGCCGGTCAGCGACCTCGCCCGTGAACGCCGTGATCAGGCCAGTGATCAGCACCGCGCCGATCAATGCCGTGCCGAGCGACGATCCGAGCTGCTGCGCGGTGTATTGGAGCCCGCCGGCCTCGCTTCGGTCCGGATCGGCGATCGCGGACTGGACGACGTTGCCGAGCTGCGAGGCGATCAGCCCCAGCCCCACTCCGAGCACGCCCATCGCGATCGCGAACGACGTGGTGTCGATCTCGGGCTCGATCGTGGCGAGCAGCATCACGACGGCCAACAGCAGCACGGCGAGCCCGGCGCGGACGATCGTGCGCGGGGCCCAGCGCGAGGCCAGCGCCGAGCCGCTCGCTGCGGTCAGCAGCATCGTGATCGACACCGGAAGCATCTGAACACCCGTCTCGAAGGCGTCGAAGCCCTGCACGATCTGCAGGTAGAGAGGCACCGCGAAAAAGACCCCCATCAGGATCAGGTTCTGGGCCAGGAGCATGACCAGCCCCCCGCGGAGAATCGGAATCCCGAGCAATCGAAAGTGCACGAGTGGATCGCGGCCGGTCTCCTCTCGGTGGCGCTCCCAGGCGCGGAAGCCCCACAGCACGAGTCCGCCGGCGGCGATCATGAACGGCGTCAGCGCGAACCCGAACGGTTCGACGGGTGAGTCGCGCGGCTCCAGCCAGCCCCAGTTGCTCGCCTGAAGGACCCCGAAGACGATCAGGCTGAGCCCGAGTGCCGAAAGCACCGAGCCAACCCAGTCGAGCTCGGGGCGCTCGCCCTCGCGCGCGGGCTCACGCAAGAGCCGCACGAAGACCAGGATCGCGATCACCAGCACCACCTCACCCGCGAACACGAGCCGCCAGGTGAGGTTCGTCGTCAGCCAGCCGCCCAGGATCGGTCCCACTGCGATGCCCGCACCCGCGACCCCGCCGAGGACTCCGTAGACCGTCGCCCGGTCGCGTCCGCTATAGGTGCCCGCGGCCAAGGCGACGAGTGCCGGCAACACCATCGCGGCCCCGATCCCCTCGAGCACCGACCAGCCGAGCGTCAGCGAGGGGACATTCCAGGAAGCTGCAGTCAGGGCCGAGCCGGCGGCGTAGATCACCAGCCCGATGACGAACACCCGGCGCCGCCCCAACAGGTCCCCGAGCTTGCCGCCGGTGAGCATCAGCGCCGCCATGACCAGGGCATAGAGCGTGATCACGGCCTGGATCGTGGTCACCGTGGTGTCGAAGTCGGCAACCAGCTGGGAAATCGAGACGTTCATCACCGACTGGTCGAGCACCATCAGGAACTGGGCCGCGGAGAGCACGATCAGGGCGCCCCATTTACCGCCCATGATCACCCCCTGGATAAGAGGGCTGCGACAAAGCACGGCGAAAACCGCCTGGATGGAGGGTCGGTCGCAAAAGTCCCCGGGTGTCCGTTACATCGATCGCCGCGTCGACCGCAAGGGCCTGAGGCCGCGTGTCGCCGCCTCGATCATCGCCGTCCTGTGGCTCGTGGCGATCGTCGTCTTCGGGATCGTCGAACACCTCGTCGATCCGGAGAGCTTCGACACGGTTTGGCTCGGAATGTGGTGGGCGACTCAGACCGTGACCACGGTCGGCTACGGCGACGTCGTCCCCGAGCATGCGGATGGCCAATTGATCGCCACAGTGCTCATGGTCGGGGGGCTCTCGCTGTTCGCGGTCATCACCGGAGCGATCACGAGCGCCTTCGTGACCCGCGCCCAAGACGAGCGACGCGCTAGCGGGGAGGATCCGCTGATGGCCAGGCTCGACCAGCTCTCCACCGAGCTCGAGGCGCTGCGGGCGGAGATCGCGCGCCAGTCGCGCGAGAACTGACCCGCGGTCTCGGCTGATCAACCTGTTCCTTATTGGCGTCGACGGGCAGTCAGACGCTGTCGTGGTGGGCGCGAGTTCGCGGAACGCAAAGAGTGGAATCACGGCTCGGCCCCGGCGACCTGCGGGCCCGGCTCGCGGGTCGGCGGCTCGGCCTCCGCCCGGGCGCGCGCGACATCAGCCGAGATCCTCACGACGGCCGAGGTAAGCGGGGCGGCGAGGATCAGCCCGACCGAGCCGAACAGTGCGCCGCCGGCGATCGTCACGACCAGCACAGCGAGCGGGTGAATGCCGAGGGCGGCGCCCATCGCCAGCGGCTGCACGAGTTGCTGGAGGATGCTGTTGGCGAGCAGCTGGACGACGATCATCCCGGCGGCGGCGTCCGTGCCGGCGCCGCCGAGCGCGATCAGGACCGAGAACGCCCCCGCCGTCCAGGCGCCGACGTAAGGGATGTAGGCGGCGAGGAAGGTGACCGCGGCGATCGTGCCGACCAGCGGCACGCCGAGTATCCACGCGCCGATCGCGACGACGACGGCGTTGAAGGCGGCGACGATCGTCACCCCGAGGAAGTAGCCGCGCAGCGAGCCGAGCACCCGCCGAGTGATCGTGTGACCGAGATCCGGGGGGACCCCGAGGTGCTGCTCGGTCCAGGTGCGGATCGAGGGTCCGTCCATGAGCAGGAAGAAGAGGCTGAGCGCGGTCATCGCGAGGAAGAACACGAGCGAAGAGAGCTCCGAGAGCCCGCCGATCACGCCGTGAAGCAGCGCCGAGACGCTGTCGCTGGTCGCCGAGCTGGCGTGGTTCTTCGCGTCCTCGGCCCTGCCGGGCTCTACCCCGAGATCCTTGAGCCAGCCGGCGATCGTGTCCTTGGCGTCGGAAAGGCGGGAGCTGACGTCCGCCGCCTCGCCGGTGATCCCGCCGACGACCACGAGCACCACCCCGATTCCGAGCGCGATGAGCGCCACCATCAACAGCCCTGCACCGAGCCCTCGAGGGATTCCGTGCCCCTTCAGCCAGGCGACCAGCGGCGAGGCGACGGCCGCGACGATCCCCGCAGTGAGCACGGGGAGCACGATCACGTGCGTGAGCGAGAGCAGCCACACGGCCCCCACCAGGAACAATGCGACTCCGACCAGCAGCCAGGCCGTCAGGCCGACGTCGCGAAGCCATTGCGGGACGGCGAAGATCCCGCTCAGCTCACGCGGGTCGATCTCGATGTAGTCGTCCTCGGGCGCGGGCTTGTCGGCGGGATCCCGGCGGCGCAGGCGGCCTCGGATCATGCGCGGACAGTAAGGCCGCCGTCGGTCCGAACGTCGCCGAGAACCCTCCGATTGAAATCGGTTGCCACCCGCGTCCCTGACCGGGCCCGGGCCCCGTCAGCCGCCGAGGATCGCGACCTTTTGCTCCGCGAGCTCGTTGTCGGTCAACACGCCCTGCTCATGCAGCTTCCCCAGTTGCGTGAGCTTGTCGATCGCTTCGGATGAAAGGCCCGGCGCGGCGGGCGCCTCCCGCTCGGCCTCCAGCTCGGCGATTCGCGCCTGCTCCGCGTCCGAGCGCTCTCGTGACTCCTGGCGCTTCCTCCCCGACAGGGCGATTGCGCGACAGACGTCAGTCCGAGATCACCACTTGAGCTCGATCTCGAGCTCGCGCTCGTCCGTCGCAACCTCGACCTCGACCTTGAGCTGCACCTCGTCCGGGACGGTCACCGTCATCGTCATCCCGCCCTGCTCGAACTTGACGTCGTTGCCCTTCGCGAGCATCGTCGCGAGCTTCCGCAGTCGCGTCGCGGCCTCCTTCCGGCTGACCGTTTCCTTCTGCTCGATCTCGAGGATGTCCATTCCTCCTCCTTTCCTGGTGTCCGATTGTCATTTTGGCTCGATCGGGGACCGTCCGCCGGCGATCGCGAGCAGCGCCCCGGCCGTCGCCGAGAGCCTCTCGGGCATCGCCGCCGACGGCGAGGCACCGGGATGCGCCCTCGCGATCCGCACCTGCAGTACGCCGGGCAGGATCCGAAAGCGAAGCGGGGGGTCGAGCACCAGCGCCTCGCCGTCGATCCCGGCGGCGACCGGCCCGTCGGCCTCGACCGTGAACTCGGGCGCCGACCACTCGCGCCACGGCCGCTGAGACCCGCCCCTCCCGGTCGGTGCCGCGGCGACGGTGATGCCCAGCAGGCCGTCATCGATCCGCGGCCGGGTCCCCGAGCCGACCGGGTTGCCGAGCCGGTAGCGGTTGTTGGAGACGAGGATCGCGGCGCCGGCAGAATGCTCGCTGCCTCCGGGCCCGGTCCAGCGCAGGTCGAGCCCCTCGCCCTCCGGGCCGAGCGTGTCGGGCAGCGTGTCGAGGATCGTCTTCAGCTTCGCGTCGCGATAGCCCTCGCGCTGAACCGCCTCCGCGTACAGCCCCAGCGAGACGTTGTTGACGAACACCCGGCCGTTGACCTCGGCGAGGTCGACTCGGCGTTGGCCGCCGTCGACGAACGCGTCGAGCGCGCCGACGACATCGTCTCGATCGACCCCGAGGTCGAGGGCGAAGTGGTTTCGGGTTCCAGCCGGGATGCAGGCGTAGGCCAGGTCGAGCTCGGAGGCGATCGCGGCGACGATCGCCTGCGAGCCGTCGCCGCCGGCCATCGCAAGCGCGTCGGCGCCCTCGGCGACGGCGGATCGCACGAGCTGCTCGAGGTCGGCGCCGCGCGTGAGCTCGATCGGCCCGATGCCCCGGGCCCGGGCCTCGTGGGCGAGCTTGAATCGCTCCGCCTTGCCGCCGCCCGACTTCGGGTTGTAGAAGACCACCGGGCGCGCGGGCGGTGCAGCCCCGGCGAGCGGCACGTGGACCGCAAACGCGCCCTTCGTGGCGGCGACGGCACCGAAGGCCAAGGCCCCGACCACGATCGCCTCCGCGAGCCCCCCGTCGAGAGCCACGATCAGCAGCGCCGCGAGCACCAGCGCCGCGGCGCAGCCGACGCCGGCGACCCGCGGGACGCCGCGGCGGATCAACCCGTACCACGCCGCGCCCGCGGCGCCGATCAGCAGCAAGGCGAGCACCAGGCCGCGGGGAAAGTTGGCGATCGCCGCGTAGACCGCGGCCACCAGCGTAAGCGTCCCGAGGGCGAGCGCGAGAATGGCTGGTGGTCGCGGGCCGCTCATGGGATTATCCGCATTCCGTGGCAACCATAAACGACGACGAACCACGGGAGCCGACGACGGCCCGGCGCCCGCCCGGGAGTTGGCTGGCGGACGCCAAGCGGCTCGACCTCGCCGTGTACGCGGCGATCGCGGCTACGGAGACCCCGGCGCTCGACCACGCACTCTCGCGGCTCACTCGCGCCGCCGATCACTCCAAGCTCTCGCTCGCGGCGGCGGCGGGCCTCGCCCTGTTGGGCGGCGCCGGCGGGAGGCGGGCGGCAACGAGCGGGCTCGCCTCGCTGGCGGTGACCGCGACGGCGGTCAACCTCGGTCTCAAGCTCGTCGCTCGCCGTCGCCGCCCGGATCCGGCCGGCGTGCCACTGGCACGGCAGGTACCCATGCCGCGGACGCGATCCTTCCCCTCCGGGCACAGCGCCGCCGCGTTCGCGTTCGCGACCGGGGTCGGCGATGTGCTGCCGGGTGCGGCGATCCCGCTGCGCGGCTTGGCGGCGACCGTCGCGTTCTCTCGCGTCCACACCGGCGTGCATTACCCCGGCGATGTGATCGTGGGGGCGCTTACCGGCGTGACCCTGGGACAACTCACCAGCCGTGCCCTTCGGCGCAGCGACGCGCGAATCATGCGGATTGGGTGACGCCGGCGAGCCCAATCGGGTTAGGGTTGAACCGTCGGCAAGTAGAGCTCATGCCAGGTTTGCTTCGAGGGGTCGCGCGCACCGCGGTGGTGGCGGGTACCGCATCGGCGGTCAGCGGCCGCCTCCACCGCCGCCAGCGCGGGCCAGGTGGGCCGACCAGAGTGCCCCGCAGGCGGCGGCGTACGAGCAGGGTCCCCAGGAGGCAGCCCCGGCCGCCGATCCGATCGCTCAACTGAAGGAGCTGGGGGAGCTCCGCGGCAGTGGTGTGCCCACCGAGGAGGAGTTCGCCGCCCAGAAGGCGAAGATCCTCGGCTCATGACGCTCAGGCGGGGTTGCGGACGATTTCGATTCGCCCCGCGTCCACCGCCCTGAGCAGGGCGTCGTAGTCGCGCTCGTTCTGATCGGCGTAGGCGCCGGCGAACTCCGTGATCGCCCGGTCGAAGCGGTCGCCCCCGCCGAGGTACGAGGCGATCGCGATCCGGTCGCCCGAGCGCGCGTGCGCGCGCGCGAGAATCGTCCCGCAGAGCCGCGCATAGACCTCCATACGCTGGGCTGACATCGACTCCACTTGAGCGGAGCCCTTCTGGTCCCAGAGCTGGCGGACGTAGAAGTCGCGCTTCTTGCCGTCGGGGCCCACGGCCGTCGTCCAGCCGAGCAGGATGTCGCCCGTCGCCTGGGTCAGCCGCTGCCCCTCGACCACCCGCTGGCCCTGCTCGGCGAACTCGGTCGGCGCCGTATACGGCTCCAGCACGGACCGCTGGGCCTCCTTGACCTGAAGAAAGAGCGGGTCGCCCTCGTCGCGACCGACGAACAGGGCGATGAACGCGCGCGTCCCGACGCTGCCCACGCCGACCACCTTGCGCGCCACGTGCACGAAGCGGTAGCTGTCGAACAGGTGGCGGTATGCGCCGGCGAGGGTGCTCCGATATTCCGCGATCACGTTGCGAAGCCGGTCCTCGGCGGTGGCCAGCGCCTTGCCGGTGAACAGCTCCTCGAACGGGACGATGACGGGCGGGTCGCTGATGATCCTCAGCTCGCCGTCGACGCGCTCGGTGAGCTTGCCGAACGCCCGCAGCCGGGTCTTCTGCTTTGCCTTGGCGATGTTGCGGTCGACGAGCTTCAGCTCCTTGCGGCTCACATCGGCCTGAAACCGCTCGCGGACCTGCGCCAGCTCGACCTTGCGATACCACAGGTCGAGGTTCATCAGCTCCGCGTACTCGCGCATCGACTCCCGGTACGCGGCAGCCGCGTTGCGCACGATCTGGCGCCGAGTGGAGCGGTCGAAGCCGCGGTCGCGGCCCGCGATCTCGAAGCTGGCGGCAAGTCGTTTTACGTCCCACTCCCACGGCCCCGGCAGCGTCTCGTCGAAGTCGTTGACGTCGGCCACCAGATCGCGGCTCGGCGATGCAAACGCGCCGAAGTTCGACAGGTGGGCGTCGCCGCAGGCCTGGACCCAGAGTCCCGAGCTCGGCGATGCCGCCAGGTCGGCGGCCATGATCGCCGCGGCCCCGCGGTAGAAGGTGAACGGCGAAACGAGCATGCGGCCGTAACGCAGCGGCACGAGCTCGGGCACGCGGTCGGCCGCCTGGGCTTCGAGTACGTCGACCGGGTCCGGTCGGTCTGCTGCCGGCGCCCAGTCGGCATGGCTGGAGCGGGGTACCCGCTCGCGCGCTGCCTTGCCGGCCGCGGCGCGCTCGGCGGGCGCGGCGTGGGGGCCCGAGACGGTTTCGGGTGTGGCAACTACCATCGCCGACCATCATATGCCCCGAGCTGTGCCCGTCCATCGTCCAGATCGGGTGCTTGAGCGGCTGCGAGCGTCAATCATCCTCTCTGGGCGATGGCGGCTGGGCGGGCGCCGTGTCTAATCGCCGGGGCATGTTGCGCCGCCACGTGCTCGGTCGCCGACACGCCGGGCAGAAGTCGCAGATGGCATCGCTGATCAATGCGGTGCGCGTGCTGTTGACCCTCCCTCCTGCTGGTTGCCCTGCACCTCCTGCCGACCGGGCCCGGTTTCGTTGCCGTGCAGCGCTCGCCGCCACCCGGCGAGCAACCCGTGCACCGCAGCAGCGCCGATCACCGGCTCGGCGGGCATCTCCAAACGCTCCGGATGAAGGATGAACGGCCGCGTCTGCGGACCCCCGAGTCCCCCGTGGAAGGAAATCAGCTCCTCGAACGCGCAGCCCTCGTCGAGCTCGGCGTCGTAGAAGCTGCCGACCATGATGTCGGCGACGTGCTCGAAGCCGTCGCTGCGCAGCAGGTGCTGAGCCGCCGTCGGCGAGAAGGCCGCCAGCGGATCGTCGCCCTCTACCGCTCCGTCGTCGAGCCGGCGCTCGCCCGACCCGCCGAGCGCCAGCGGCCCGCGCTCGGACGACCGCACCAGAAGCCAGCCGACGTGGGGATGCGAGCGCAATGAGGTCAAGAGCTCGGGGTGACGCTCGTCGATCTCCTCCATCGTCAGTCGACGCTGCTCCTCCATCAGGTAGACGAGCCCGAGGTTGCCCGAGCCGAGCACGACCACGTGGCGGTCGGAGACATCGTTCCTGGGCTTCTTCTTCGCGTCGTGGCCGGCCGCCTCGTTGATCGCGTGACCCACCATCGCCTGCTGCTCGTCGCCGCCGGCGAACTCGGTGACCTCGCCGCTCGAGAGCGAGCGCTCGACCAGCTCGTCGAGCCCGTAGCCGTTTCGCTGCTTGAACGTGGCTCCCTGGGTCTGACCGTGATCGGAGAGCACGACGATCTCGTAAGGCCGCGGGGCGTATCGCCGGGCGCGCTCGATCCGCCCGAACTGCTGATCGAGCTTGCGCAGCGCCTCGAGCGTGTCGGCGCGCTCGAGGCCGGAGTGATGGGCGACCTCGTCATAGGACGAGAAGGTCGCGTAGACGGCGGGCCGGCCGCGCATCATGTCGGTGAGCACGCCGAAGACGATCAGGTCGCGCACGATCACGCACATCGCGCCGCGCAGGAGCGGATAGATGCCGCCGCGGTGACCCCGCGGCCTCACGTCGCGGCGGATCGCGCGGATCGCGGCAGTCCACTCGAGTACCACCTCCCAGGCGAACAGCGCCAGCGCCCTGGTGACGTTGAAGCCGTTGGCGAAGAACGCTCGGTAACCGGGGTTCGCCTGCTTCTCGGCCTCCATCCGGCTGACCGTGAGGATGACCTCGTCGGCGTCGCCCGAGAGCAGGTTGCCGCGGCTGGCCCCCCCGTCGGTGAGCAGGCCGATCCCGGTCGAACGCCGACGCTCGATCTCCGCGCAGTCGGCGGGCGCCGAGCAGGTCATCATCGTCTGCGTCTCCTTCTCGACCCATCGGAACGCGGGGATGTCCTCGTTCGAGCCGAGCAGGATGCCCGCCTGGCTCGCACCGGTCTGAGAGGAGAGGTCGGTCTCCCACTCCGAGAGCCGGTAGCCGTGGTCGGCGATCCAGCGAGCCATGTTCGGGGCGCTGCCGTCGCGCATCGCCCTGCGCAGGATCGGCAATGCGAGGCCATCGACCTCCAGGAAGATCACGCCCACGGCGTCGGTTCGCGTCGTAGCGCCCTGGCGACGGGCGACGCGTTTGACCACCCGGAGGGTGTACTCGTCGTCGTCGTTGGTCCCGGTCACCACCTGGAGCACGATCGAGACGGCCGCCATCACCAGCGACGCCAGCAGGGCGTCGCCGAACGAGCCGATCACCAACACCTCGGGGAAGAGCTCGTCGGTGAGCATCAGCGCGCCGGCGTCGGCGAACAGGACGAGTAGGAATCCGGTGACGAGCGTGAACGGCAGCCGGGCCCCTGCGATCAGCGGCGGCAGCACCGCGTTGACGAGTGCGATCGCCGCCGCGACCAGGAAGGCGCCGCCGGGATTGTCGATGCTGACCCCGCCGACGAGCCCGGCGGCGATGTAGACCGAGGCCGCGGCGACGATCCACGAGACCGCGAGGCGCACGGGGCGGAACCGTGGCATGGTCGGCTCCCAGGAGATCGACTCGCCGTACGGCCCGTCGCTCATTGCCGCACCGTATCCGCCTCCGCGGCCGCCACCGTTCTCGAGCCCGGCGAAGCGTGGAGGCCTCGTCAGACGATGACCACCGTCTACTCCTCGGAGACCTCCGGCAGCGAAAGCCCGAGCGGCGCGTCGAGCGCGATCAACGCCGTGATCTGCACGAGCGAGAACGTGCGCTCGTCCAGGCCGCTCGACTCGAGCTGCGCCTCACGCAGCCCGAGCACGTCGCCAGGGCCTCGTGAGTGTCCCGTGCGATGGCGGTCAGGCGGCCTCCTTTCCGATCACTCGGTGGGCCCGACTCACGCCGAGCGCGGCTGGCCGCCGTAGGCGACGAGGCCGTAGATGACGAGCAGGTCGATGATGAAGATCGCGAATGCCCCGAGCGGGTTCGCGTTGATGAAGAACAGGATCGCCACCATGCTGACGCTTGCGCTCGCGACTCCGATCAGCCGGCCGAACGTGTGCCGGTTCCAGATCGAGAATGCCGCGAACAGCTGGACGATGCCGATGATCAGGTGGATCCAGCCCCAGGTGTTGAGATCGCTGAAGATCACGTAACGGCTGCCCTCGGCAAAGAAGGCGGAGTTGTCGATTGCCGCGATCCCGTAGACGACGTTGAGGAAACCGGCGATCATGATCATCACGCCGGCGAACCCGACCCATCCGCTGCCGCGCTCGGCCTCGGTGTCGTAGGTGCTCATCTCTCGAAACCTCCCCGGATTCATGGGTTCGGTGGCGCCGGGCGGCGCCCACCGATCCGAAGCTACTACGCCCCGGTCACGAGCACGGCATCCCCCGAACCGGGTGAATCCGAACGGCCAGGTCGGCGGCCTTGACGAGGCGCGCCAGCCGACCGGCGCGTCCCGGCGCGCCCGATCGCCGACACGTGAGCCATGTAGGCCTCGTCCGATGCCCGTTCTTCCTCTCTGGTCAGGAGCCCGACAGCTTCGATCTCCGCGAGCGAAGCACGATAGGGGTTGTGATTCGCACCGAATTTAGACGCCGATGTTCGTCTTCACCCGCTTGCGCTCCGCCTCGCTCGCCCCGCCCTTCTTCTCAAGCGTCTCGCAGGCGGCATGGATGTCGTCGACGAGCGTGTTCACCAACGCGTGGGTGAGGTTGAGCTTGACCAGCGCGCGCAGCATGTTCACGTGCTGCGCCTCGGGTGGCATCGTGTAGGCGGGCAGCATCCAGCCGCGCTCGGCGGCCACCTGCCAAGCGATGTCGAACTCGTCGAACGGCTCATCGCCGGCGAGGTTGAACGCGACCAGCGGCAGCTGCTCCTCGCCGGCCCCGATCACCTTGAACCTCCCGATCTCGGTGATCTGGTCGGCGAGCAGCTTCGCGTTCTGCTGCATCAAGTCCATTACGTACCTGTAGCCGCTGTGGCCGAAGCGGATCAGGTTGTAGTACTGCGCCAGCACCATCGACGAGCCGGTGGAGAAGTTGAGCGTGAAGGTCGCGTCGGTCTTGCCGAGGTAGTTCTCGTAGAAGACGAGGTCTTCGGCGAGGTCGGCCTTCTCGCGGAAGATCAGCCAGCCGATCCCGGGATAGACCAAGCCGAACTTGTGGCCCGAGACGTTGATCGAGCGCACCTGCTCGAGCCGGAAGTCCCAGGCGGAATCCGGATACAGAAACGGCCACACGAAGCCACCACTGGCGCCGTCGATGTGCAGCGGCACGTCGAGCCCCTTGTCGTGCTTGAGCGAGACCAGATGGTCATTGACGCCCGTGATGTCGTCGGCGTGGCCGGTGAAGGTGGTGCCGAGCACGAGCGCGACGCCAATCGTGTTCTCGTCGACGTGCGGCTCGACGTCGCCGATGCCGATCGTGTACTTGTCGGGCTGCAGGGGGACGATCCGTGGCTCGACGTCGAAGTAGCGGCAGAACTTCTCCCAGACGACGTGCACGTCGCCGCCGAACACCAGATTCGGCCTATCGGTCGGCTTGCCCGCTGCCTCCTGGCGCTGGCGCCACTTCCACTTCAGCGACAGGGCGCCGAGCATGATCGCCTCCGAGGAGCCCTGCGTGCGAGCGCCGGTCGTCTCGCCGGGCGCGTTGAAGAGGTTGGCAAGCATGCGGATGCAACGCTGCTCGATCTCGGCCGTGCGCGGGTACTCGGCGTGGTCGATGAAGTTTCGGTCGAGGCTGTCGGCGATGATCCGCTGCGCCTCGGGCTCCATCCAGGTGGTGACGAAGGTCGCGAGGTTGCGCTCCGGCACTCCGTCGAGCACCATCTCCTCGCCGATTAGCCGCATCGCGGCCAGCGGAGTCATCCATTCCTCGGGCATCTCATCGTCCGGGGGCGCCCTCGATCAGCCACTTGCCTCCGAAGCGCTCCGCCAGCTCCAGAATCTCTGCCTCTGTGTCCATCTAGTCTCCTTCGGAATTCATCAGCCTGACTCCTGACCCCCACCCCGAAGCGTTCGCCGGCGATCCTACGCACCGGCGGGCGCCGGCGTCTGATGGGCTCGATGGTTAGCGTCCGCTAACACTCTGCGCTACCCTGTCCGGCTCGGATCGGAGGCCGGTCCGCAGCTTTCACTGGGGGCGAACGCGATCAGACCACGAAGGAGTGGCGCGGACGCCGAAGAAAGAGGCTCCGCATGCCACTTCTGAAGACACGCAAGGGCCGTGACCGCAAGCGCGAGGGCGGCGAGCACCGCAAGCATCAGCCGCGCCCGCGCGGGCCGCGGGTCTCCGACGGCCAGCCGCCGATCGTCCACCTGTCCGACGCCACCGTCGTCTACCCGGGTGGCCAGGTCGCGCTCGAGCGCGTCTCGCTCGAGATCGAGCGCGGCGAGTTCGCCTTCGTCGTCGGTCCGACCGGCTGCGGCAAGTCGACCCTGATCAAGGCTCTGATCCGCGACGTCGAGCCGGCCGCGGGCAAGGTCCGGATCGCCGGTCGCGACATCAACACGCTTCCGCACGACCGGACGCCGTACCTGCGGCGCCGGATCGGGACCGTGTTCCAGGACTTCAAGCTGCTTCCGAACCGGACCGTCTACGACAACGTCGCCTACGCCTTGCAGGTGATCGGCGAGCCCCGCTCGCAGATCCGCACCAAGGTGCCCGAGATCCTCCGTCTCGTCGGCCTGCAGGCGAAGATCCACAACTACCCCGATGAGCTCTCCGGGGGCGAGCAGCAGCGGGTGGCGATCGCGCGCGCGTTCGTCAACCACCCACCCCTGCTGCTCGCCGACGAGCCGACCGGGAACCTCGACCCGGTGACCTCGATCGGGATCATGCAGCTGCTCTACCGGATCAACCGCACCGGCACGACGGTGCTCGTGGTCACCCACGACAGCGAGATGGTCGACAAGATGCGCCGCCGGGTGATCGCGCTCGAGGAGGGACGCCTGGTCCGCGACGAGGCCGTCGCCGGTTACCACGACGAGTCGACGACCGAGTTCGCGGCCCGCGTGCGTGCGGAGATGGGAGTCGGCGACGAGGGTGGCACGAACGGCCAATCCGAGCACCCGGAGACCTAAGCCGATGGGTCGAGTCGCCTTCTTCCTCTCCGAGGCCTTTCGCGCCCTGAGCCGCTCGGCCGCACCGAGCATCGCCGCGATCGTCACGATCGTGGTCACGACGCTGCTGCTCGGCGTGCTCGTGCCGGTTCTGCGCGCGAGCGAGTCGAAGGCGAGCGAGGTCCGCGACCAGATCGGGCTCGAGGTCTTCCTCTACCGAGACGCGACCAAGGCCGAGATCACCGCACTGGAAGAGAAGCTGGCGGCGGTGCCGCACGTGACCGGGGTCGAATACTGCTCCCCCGCGTGCGCGAAGAAGGAGCTCACCTCCGAGCTCAAGGGGGACCTTGCGGGCTCGATCGAGGAGCTGAACTCGAACCCGTTGCCGCCGGCCTACAAGCTCGAGCTCGACGACCCCGACAACCTCGAGGCCGTGCGGGCGGCGCTGCTGCCGCCCAACGACGCCGGCAAGCCAACCCCGATCAGCTCCGCGATCGACCCTCCGATCGGCGAGGACCGCGAGAACGCCGAGAAGATCCGCGAGGTCACCGGCGCGGTCAAGGTCGTGCTTGCCGTGATCGCCGGCCTGCTGCTGATCGCCTCGCTGCTGCTGGTCGCAAACACGATCCGGCTCTCGATCTACGCCCGCCGGCGTGAGGTCGAGGTGATGCAGCTGGTCGGGGCGACGAACTGGTTCATCCGCTGGCCGTTCATGATCGAGGGCGTGATCGTCGGCCTCGCCGGGGCGGCGATCGCGGTCGGCATACTGTTGCTCGGCAAGGTCACCATCGTGGATCCGCTCGCCGACGACTTCAACCTGATCGACAACTTCTCCACCATGGGCTTCGTGCCCCTGGTGGCGATGCTCGTCGCCGCGGCGGTCCTCGTCTCCGCGCTCGGCAGCGGCATCACGCTGCGCCGCTTCCTGCGGGTGTGATCAAAGCGGATCGGAGCGGGTTCGGCTCCGGAGTCGTCACGGGGTTGGTGATCGGCCTCGTGGTCGCGGCCGTGATCGCGGCGATCACCGGCTTCTTCTTCGACGGCGAGGCCGACGAGGCGATCGTGCAGGCGCGGGAGACGATCGAGGACAACTACTTCGAGGCCGTGCCTCGCGAGCGCCTCGACGACGCCTCGATCGACGGCATGGTGCGCAAGCTGCGGGAGCACTACGACGACCGCTTCTCCCACTACTTCACCGAGCAGCAGCTGCGCGCCTTCGAGGCGCAGACCTCGGGGCGGTTCAAGGGGATCGGCCTCACCGTGAGCGAGGTGCCTGCTGGGCTGCGGGTCGGCCGCGTGTTCGAGGACACGCCCGCCGAGGCGGCCGAAATCGAGGTCGGCGACCTGATCATCGGCGTCGAGGGCAAGTCGATCGCCGGTGTCTCCTCGGAGATCTCCACCGCGCAGATCAAAGGTCCTCCCGGGACGGAGGTGATGCTCCGGGTGCGCCCGGCCGCGGGTGGCCCAGCGCGCCGGCTCACGGTCGAGCGCGCCGACGTGCGCATCCCGGCAGCCGACGGTGTGATCCGCAAGGTCGACGGGCGCAAGATCGCAATCGTCGGCTTCCACACCTTCAGCGAGGGCGCCCACGGCGAGCTTCGCGACACTGTCGAGCGGCTCTACCGGCAAGGGGCGGAGGGCCTCGTCCTCGACCTGCGCGAGAACGGCGGCGGGCTGCTCGACGAGGCGGTGCTCTCTTCGAGCATCTTCGTCGAGGACGGGCCGATCGTCTCGACCGAGAGCCGGACGCAGGGCGCGCGCACCTACGACGCGGTCGGGGACGCGATCGAACCCCGCCCGACCGTGGTCCTGGTCAACCGCTACACCGCGTCGGCGTCCGAGATCCTGACCGCGGCGCTCCAGGTCAACGATCTCGCGACCGTGGTCGGCACCCGGACGTTCGGCAAGGGCACCTTCCAGGAGGTGATCGAGCTCGGCGCCGGCGGGGCACTCGACCTGACGATCGGCGAGTACCTGACCGCCGACGGCACCTCGATCCTCGGCAAGGGCGTCGAACCCGACGTCACCGCGCAGGACGATCCGAAGACGCCGCGTGACGACGAGGGGCTCGACCGTGCGCTCGAGGAAATCCGCGAGCAGCTGTGAGCCGCGGTAGCCCCGACCAGGTGCTCACGGCCACAACTACGGCCGTGCTTGGGCGGCTGCGAATCGGCGCCTGGTGTCGTCCTCGGTCGCCCACATGGCGCTGCCATGCGGGCTTCCTGCGTCCTCGCCATGCTTGATTCTCGCTCGCCCAATCACGACCGTGGTCGCGGCCGGGAGCACTTCGTCGCGGTCGTCGGTCGGCGGGGGAGGTTCCTGGTCGCCGAGCCGCTGTTCGAGCGCGGGCCACAGGCCACGCTCGCGCGGGGCCCGATCAGGGTCCGGGGCGGCGAGATGGTGCTCGCCGAGACCCAAGCTCGGGGGGCGCGGGTGCTCGAGAAGCTCGGCGCGCCCGACGTGGCGCGCGACGTCGTCGGGGCGCTGCTGGCAGAGCGCGGACTCGAGCGCGGCTTCGACGAGGCGCTCGCGGAACAGGCTCACCGGGCCGCGATCGAAGCGCGTGAGGCCGACGTCGCTCGCCGCGACCTCACCGACCTCGCCACGTTCACCGTCGATCCGGTGACCGCTCGGGACTTCGACGACGCCGTCTCCGCCGCGCCCGAGGGCGACGGAGTCCGCCTCTGGGTCCACATCGCCGACGTCGCGGCCCACGTGCGGCCCGGGACGGCGCTCGACACGGAGGCGCTGCGGCGTGCCAACAGCTCCTACGTCCCCGGCCTGGTCGAGCCGATGCTGCCGCCCGGGCTCTCGGCCGATGCGTGCAGCCTCGCCCCGGGGGTCGAGCGGCTCGCGGTGACGGCGGAGATCGTCTTGTCGCCGGCGGGCGAACCCGTTTCGGCCAGCTTTCATCGCACCCGCATCCGCTCCGACGCCCGCCTCGCCTACGAGCAGCTCGACCGCTACTTCGCCGGCGCCGAGCCCGCGCCGGCCGAGATCGCCCGGCCGCTCGAGCTCGCGCGCAGGGCCGCCGCGGCGCTGCGCGAGCGCCGCTCGGGCGCCGCGCTCGAGGTCAGCACCGCCGAGCCCGAGTTCGAGTTCGACGCCGACGGCCACGTGGTCGCGGCCCGCGCCGTCGAGCAGACCGAGGCGCACGGCCTGATCGAGCAGCTGATGATCCTCACCAACGAGCGCGTGGCCGAGCTCTGCGAGCGGCGCCGGGTGCCGACGCTCTACCGCGTCCACGAGCGCCCGGACCCGCAGCGGGTCGCGGCGCTCGTCGAGCAGCTCGCCTCCTTGGACATTCCCACGCCACCGCTGCCGGACCCCGAGCGGATGTCGGCCGCCGACGCGGCCGGCCTCGTCGGCGAGGCGAGCCGGATGGTCGCCAGGGAGGCCGAGCGCCGCGGCCACGGCCGGGCGGCGTATACATCTCTCGTGCTCCGCGCCCTCAAGCAGGCGTTCTACACCGACCGCAACCTCGGCCACGCCGGGCTCGGCAGCCCCGCCTACGTGCACTTCACCTCGCCGATCCGCCGCTACCCCGACCTGATCGCGCACCGGGCGCTGCTCTCGGTGCTCGGCGCGGGCGAGGTCGAGCCCGAGCGCGCCGAGGTCCGCGAGGCGGGCCCGTGGTGCTCGGAGCGCGAGCGCGAGTCGATGACGATCGAGCGCGACGCCGACAAGATCTGTGCCTCGTTTCTGCTCGAGCGCGAGCTGTTCGAGTCGGGATGGTCGAAAGAGTTCGAGGGCGAGGTTTCAGGGGTGATCGGGGCGGGGGCGTTCGTCAGCTTCGGCGGCGCGTTCGGCGATGTCTACGAGGGCTTCCTGCCCGCGCGCCGGATGCGCGGGGATCGCTTCGATCTCAATCCGATCGAGACCGCGCTGGTCGGCCGTCGCAGCGGACGCGAGATCCGGCTCGGCGACCCGCTCGCAGTCAAGGTGGACGGCGTCGAGCCGGCGCGCGGCCGGATCGATCTCCTGCCCGGCCGTGAGGCGGGGCGATGAGCAAGCGAGGCAAGCGCAAGGCCGCCTCGGGCGATGTGGCCACCAACCGCCGGGCGCGCCACAAGTACGAGCTGGTCGATACGTTCGAGGCCGGGATCGAGCTGCTCGGCTCCGAGGTCAAGTCGCTGCGCGAGGGCAAGTCGCAGATCGGCGACGCCTACGCGGTGATCGAGCACGGCGAGGTCTGGCTACGCAACGCCCACATCCCCCCGTACGACCCGGCGAGCACCGAGAACCACGATCCCGAGCGGCCGCGCAAGCTCCTGCTGCACCGCTACGAGATCGAGCGGCTGATCGGTCGCATGCAGCGCAAGGGCCAGACTCTGATCCCGACCCGGATCTACTTCAAAGGCCCGAGGGCGAAGGTCGAGTTGGCCCTGGCGCGCGGCAAGGAGCAGCGCGATCGCCGGCGCGAGATCCGCGACCGCGACGTCCAACGCGAGGTCGAGCGGGAGGTGCGCCATCGCCTCCGGTGAGCGATCAGACCCTCGCGTCGGGCGCAGCGCTTCATGCGAGCTGGAGTCGCAACGTGACGAGCGCTCGACCGGCGTGAAACCATAAGGCGTAATGCGCTCTTTCAGGCTCGAACGCAAGAAGAAGACCGAGGCCGAGCCGGAGGCGGCTGAGCAGGCGACCCCTGCGGCCGAGCCCGGGTCGTCGGGTCCGGGCGCCCCCGAGGGCTCTCCGGTGATTACCGCGACCGGTCCGGAGACGCCGGCCGCGGCGTCGCCCGCCGCCGGAGCGCCGGCGACCCCGCCTGCAGCGCCGCCGGAGGCGCCCGCGGCGGCGCCCGGTGAGTCGCCGGCTTCGATTCCGCCCCCAGGGGCGCCCCCCGCGCAGGCCGCCGTCCCGGCCGCGCCTGCCGAGAAGCTCTCGCGGCGCGAACTTGGCAAGCGCAGGCGTGAGGAGCGCAAGCGCCGCCAGGTCGAGCTCAGGCAGCGAAGGAAGGCGGAGCGCGAGCAGAAGCAGGCTGAGCGCGCTGCCGCCCGCCTGGCAAAGCGTTCAAAGGGCAAGCCGCAGCCCGATCCGGCCGCCACGGCCGCGGGGGGCCAAGCCGAGGGCTCCGCCGGCGCGGGTGCCGCCCCCTCCAGCACTGCCGCCGCGAGTGCCGCCACCCCCGCTGCGGGTTCCGCCACCCCCGGCACCACCCCCGCGCCCGCGCCGGCTCAGGCGCCTGCAGCGCCGCCGGCCATGGAGTCCCCCCGGGCCCGAAAACGTCGCGAGCGCGACGAGAAGCGCGCGCTTCGCACAGCGGAGAAAGCGAAGGCAAAGCAGGAGCGGGCTCAGGCGATCGCCGACCGGCGCCGACAGCGCGAGGAGCAGAAGGCGGCCAAGCAGGCCGCCCGCCAGGCGAAGCGCGATAGCAAGAAGGGAACGGCGCCGGCTGCCGAGAAGCCGGCTGCAGCGGCCGCCACGAAGCCCCCCGCTGTTCCCCCGCAGCCCGCCGCCACAGAGCCCGCTCCGGCCCAACCTGCCGCGCCCTCCGCTGCGCAGCCACCCGAGCCTGGGCAGCCGCCGCAAGCCCCCGAGCGACCGACCGAGGCAATGCCGGCCGTCGCCGCGGGAGCCGCGGTGACCGCCGCCGCAGCCGGGGCCGCGCTCTCCGCGGGCACCGGCGCCCCGGAGTCGCCCGCGCCAGCGCTGGCCGCACCCGAGGCCCCCGCACCCGAGGCCCCCGCACCATCCCCACCGGCCCGCGAGCCTGCCGCGCCCGGGCCGACCGCGCCGGAGGCGGTTGCACCACGCCCCGCGCCGCCAACGACCGAGTACGATCTCGCGATCCGGGAGGCGGCCGAGCGCGAGGCGCTTGCCCGACTCGCGGATGCCGAGCGCCGCAGCGAAACCGAGCAGGCAGAGGCCGACGCCGAGCGCCGCGCGCTCGAGGTCGAGCGGAAGCAGGTGGAGGCGGAGCAGCGGATCGAGCAGGCCCGCACCGAGGCCGAGCAACGCCTTCGCGAGACCGCCGAAGCGAGTCGGGAGGCTGCCGAGGAGCGCCAGCGGATCGAGGCCGAGCGCCACGAGCCAAAGCGAGAGGCCTTGTTGTCGGAGCTCCAGCGGGCCGAGGACGAGCTTCGCCGGCATCGCGAGGAGGAGGAGACGCTTGCGCGCGAGCTGGCCGAGGCCGAGGAGCGCGTCGCCGAGAACCAGCGGCGAACGGCCGAAACACTCGAGCGCGCCGCCCAGCGACTCGACGAGGCCGAGGAGCGTGCTGCCAAGGCCGAGGAGCGCGCCCAACGCGCCGAGCAGCTCGTCGCGGTCGAGGCCGAGGAGACCAAGAACACCGACCGGCTGCGGCAGATGCTCGACCGGATCGCCGAGGCGGAGCGCCGGGCGGAGTCGGCCGAGGAGCGCGCCCGCGCGACGGTGGAGAAGGTCGCCAAGCCGCTACCCGAGATCGAAACGGAGGCAGTCCTCGGAGCTCCGGAATCCGCGGCCCCTCTCGGGGACGACCGGTCGGCCGAGCGTGCGCCCGAGCCTGAGGGCGAGCGCGAGCCGGAGCCCGAGCCCGACGCCGAGGGCGAGCGCGAGCCGGAGCCAAAGGCCGAGCCCGAGCCCGACGCCGAGCGCGAGCCGGAGGCGGTGGTCGAGCAGGAACCGCCCGCCCCCCCACATGCCCCATTCGACATCGAGGTGCCGCACGTTGCAGAGGAACCGCTCTCGATCAACTCGGCCACCTACGAAGAGCTGCGAACGCTCGGCCTCTCCGTGACCCAGACCGGCCGGCTGCTCTCCCAGCGCGAGCGCACAGGCGGCTTCAGCTCCCTCGACGAGCTCGACGAGATCCCCGGCTTCCCGCGCGGTTTCCTGGCCGAGTTCAAGAACCGGATCCGGCTCTAGCTCAGAGCCCGTACTCCTCGAGCAGCTTGAGCCAGACCTCGCTCCGGGTCGGAAACGAGGGCACCGCGTGCCAGAGGCGCTCGAGCGAAACCTCCCCGACGACCGCGATCGTCGCCGCGTGCAGTGACTCGGCGATCTCCGGCCCGACGAACGTCGCGCCGACGAGCACGCCGCGATCGGTGTCGACGACGATCCGCGATGTCCCCGGCGCGTTGCGCCCGATGAAGCTCGCGCCGGCGTTGGCCGCCGTGGCGACGTCCGCGACGCGGGCGCTGACGCCCGCCTCCTCGGCCGCCGCCAGCGTCCGGCCGACCGCCGCGACCTGCGGCTCGGTGAACACGACCCGCGGCGAGCCGCTCTTGTCACAGGTCGCAGCCACGTCCTTGCCGAGGATCGCGTCGGCCGCGACCCGCGCCTGGTACTTGCCCATGTGGGTGAGCAGCGCGCGCCCGTTGACGTCGCCGATCGCATAGAGCCATTCCGAGCCGCCGACGCGAAGCTGGTCGTCAACCTCGAGGTAGCCGCCGGCATCGACTCCCGCGGTCTCGAGCCCGAGCTCGCCCGTGCGAGGCCTGCGTCCGACTGCGACCAGGAGCTCATTGCCACGAATCTCGTCGCCTCCTTCGAGCGAGAGTGTCACCTGACCGCCAGCCCCGCGGGAGGCCGCGGTCGCCTTGACGCCCGTTCGAATCTCGACCCCGCCTCGCTCGAGGCCGGCGGCCACCTCCTCGCTCACGAACGGCTCCTCCGCTTCCAGGATCCTGTCGGCGGCCTCGACCACGGTCACGCTGGCGCCGAGGCTGCTCCACGCCTGGGCCATCTCCACCCCGACCACGCCGCCGCCGAGGACCAGGAGGCGATCCGGCACCTCGCTCGCCGTGGTCGCCTCGCGGTTGGTCCAAGGCCGTGCCTCGGCGAGCCCCTCGATCGGAGGTACGGCAGCCGTGGTCCCGGTGGCGACCACGACCGCGCGCCGGGCCCGCAGGGTGTCGGGGCCCGCGATCACGGTCCGCTCGCCGTCGAGCGCAGCCCGGCCACGAATCAGCTCGACCCCGCGCTGCTCGAGCCACGGGAGCTGTGCGGAGTCCTCGCGGTCGTGGATGACCTCGTCGCGCCGCTCGAGCACAATCCGCGCGTCGAGCTCGCCCGAGACCATCTCCCGCACTCCCGGCACGCGCTCGATCTCCGCCAGCAGCTCGCCCGGGCGCAGCAGCGCCTTCGAGGGCATGCAGGCGTAGTAGGAGCACTCCCCGCCGACGAGCTCCTGCTCGACCAGCGCCACCTCGAGATCGTTCTCGCCCAGCCGCCCGGCACAGACCTCCCCGGCGGGCCCGGCTCCGATCACGATCACGTCGAACTCCCGCTCGCCCATCCGTCCTCCTCAGACTCGCTCGTTCCGGCAGCATTACCCACCGACCGCGATCGGGTAGACCACACCCTGTGGCAGCAAAGAAGGACAAGCTGAGCACCTATCGCTCGAAGCGGGCGTTCAAGCGCACGCCGGAGCCCGCGGGCAGGGGCCAGGCGGCGGCCGGCGAGCACCGTTTCGTGATCCAGGAGCACCACGCGACCCGCCTGCACTGGGACCTCCGGCTCGAGCGCGACGGGGTGCTGGTCTCATGGGCGCTTCCGCGTGGCGTTCCCGACGATCCCGAGCAGAACCGGCTCGCGGTGCACACCGAGGACCACCCGCTCGAGTACATCGACTTCGCCGGCGAGATCCCCAAGGGCGAGTACGGGGGCGGCACGATGGCGATCTGGGACAGCGGCACCTACGAGGAGGAGAAGTGGGAGCCCGGCAAGGTGGTCGTCCGCTTCTCCGGCGAGCGCGTGCGCGGGCGTTACGCACTCTTTCGCACTCGTGGCAAGGATTGGATCATCCACCGCATGGACCCGGCCGAGCCGGGGGACCCGTTCCCCGAGCGACTCGAGCCGATGCAGGCCACTCCCGGCCGCCTGCCACGCACAGACGCTGAGTGGGGATTCGAGGTCCGCTGGAACGGCCTCCGCACGATCGCGTACTGCGAGACCGGGCATGTGCGCCTAGCGGGTCCGGACGCCGAGGATCTCAGCGCGCGGTTTCGAGACGTCGGCGCGATCGCGACCGCGCTCGGCGGCGAGCAGGTCGTCCTCGACGGCGAGATCGTCGTCTACGACGGCGACGGCAGCCCGGACCGTGAGCTCGCCGAGCGGCGCCTCGGCGCCGAGGGCGATGCACGGATTCGCAGGCTCGCGCGCGACCATCCCGCGACCCTGGCGGTCTTCGACCTCCTCTACGCCGACCGCGGCCTGCTGCTCGAGTTCGCGTACGAGCAGCGCCGCGAGCGCCTCGACGCGCTCGAGCTCGACGGCTCCAACTGGCAGACGCCCGCCTATCACCCCGGCGACGGCAAGGCGGTGCTGAGCGCGGCGGCCGATCGCGGCCTCTCCGGAGTGGTCGCCAAGCGCCTCGCGAGTCCCTACCGCCCCGGCAAGCGCAGCCGCGACTGGCGCGCCGTGAGCGCCCAGCGCTAGACGTCCGAGAGGCTCTTCTCGAGGAAGGTCTCCGAGACGCCGACCGCGAGTGCCGCGGCGAGGCCCAGATAGACGATCGCGACCAGCGCGCGGGTGCGCGCCGGGATCGCGTGGTAGGCGCGCGCCTCGGGCGTGTTGCGGGCCTTGAAGCGCTTCCAGCTCTCATAGCCGCCGAGCAGCAGGATCAGGATCAGGATCGGGTTCGGGAAGGCGAACGTGAGCGCGACCAGCCCCACGTAGCCGGCGAACCAGACCCAGGGCGAGAGCGCCGCCATCGCGCGGCCGCCGTCGAGCGGCAGCACCGGGAGCAGGTTGAAGAGGTTGATGAAGAAGCCGACGTAGGCGAGCGCCTGCCAGAACTCGCTTCCGGTCGCGAGCCAGATCGCGAGCGGCACCAGCGAGGCGATCGAGCCCAGGATCGGCCCGGCGAGGCCGACGCGGGCCTCGGCGGCAGCGTCGTCGCCGAGCGACTTCGCCGCGACCACCGCGCCGAGGAAGGGGATGAACATCGGCGCCGAGGCCTCGATCCCCTCGCGACGGAGCTGGATCACGTGGCCCATCTCGTGCACCAGCAGCAGGAGCACGAAGCCGACCGCGAACGACCAGCCCCAGATCAACGCGTAGGCGGCGATCGAGACCAGCATCGTCCCCGAGGTGGTCAGGATCTTGATCTTCGGCAGCAGCAGCAGGATCGCCTTCAGCTTCGTCACCAGGAGCAGCGCCCCGGCGGCGATCGGGCCGACCCAGCGCTTCAGCCGCGCGCGCCAGTCGCCGCGCCCAGAGCCGGGGTGAATGGGCTCGTATTCGTGCTCGGGAGGCGCCGGCGCGGGCGCCGGGACGGGCGTTCGCCAGCCGCTGTTTGGCGCGTCAGTCATCGCTGACAAGGATACGAGGGGCGCTAAGCGCCCGATGAAGAGTGGAGGCGGTGGGAATTGCACCCACGTCCGCGGAACCTGTCCCGATGCGTCTACGAGTGTTCCCTCGGAGTCTGATCTCGGCGTCCGGTTCGGTCGATCCGAGGGGTACGTCCCCGGAGCCATACCCTCCTAAGTGATGTCCCCGTCGGGTCGAGGGTCCTACCGTCGGGGTGAGCCCGCTTCTGAAGCCGCTGACCCGGGACGCGGGCTTCCCGGAGCGACTCCCTCACAGACCTATTCTCTAGGCAGGGAGGGCGAACTCATGATCGGAGTTCGCATTTGGTTTTTCCCGGGAGAGTTTTACGAGGCCAACCCGAGATCCTCGACTCGCAACACCGAGACGAACGATTCCACGTCGAATCTGGTTCGCCCCCGTATGTCTGAACAAGGATAGCCGCCGAGCGCAGCCGAGAGGAGCGAGACACGAGATGATCACCCAGCCGACCCAGGCGGGCAAGGCAGCCGCCTTCCGCGCTCTGCACGAGGGCGACCCGTTCGTGATCCCGAACCCGTGGGACGCGGGCTCGGCGAAGGCGCTTGCGTCGCTCGGCTTCAAGGCCCTGGCGACGACCAGCTCGGGCTTCGCCTTCACCCTCGGCCGCGAAGACGGCGGGGCGACGCTCGACGACGTGGTCGACCACCTGCGGGTGCTCGACGCAGCCACCGCACTCCCCGTCTCCGCCGACCTCGAGAACGGTTACGGTCCCGCGCCCGCCGATACGGCGACAGCGATCGTCCGCGCCGCCGAGGCGGGGGCCGTCGGCGGCTCGATCGAGGACTTCGACCCCGACACCGGGCTCTATGAGTTTGGCGCCGCGGTCGAGCGGGTCGGCGCCGCAGTCGACGCGGCGCGCGGCCTCGGCTTCCCGTTCACGCTCACCGCGCGGGCCGAGAACCAGATCCGCGGCAATCCGGACCTCGCCGACACGATCGCCCGCCTGCGCGCTTACGAGAAGGCCGGGGCGGACGTCCTCTACGCGCCCGGGCTGCGGACGACCGAGGAGATCGCCACCGTCTGTGAGGCGGTCTCGAAGCCCGTCAACGTGCTCGCCCGGCCGAAGCTCTCGCTGGCCGAGATCGCCGCCGCCGGCGCCACCCGGATCAGCCTCGGCGGCTCGCTCGCCTGGGTCGCGATCGCGGCGATGGCCGAAACCGCGATCGAGATCCGCGACCGCGGTGACTTCTCCTCGATCGCGGTCCCGATCCGCGTCGACGAGCTGCTCTGACCGGGCTTAGACCAGCTCGTCGAGCTTGCGGATCTGAAACGCCCGGACGATGTCGTTGACGCCCTGCAACAGCGACCAGATCCCGGCGAAGACCAGGAGCACGTAGGCCTTCTCGATGAAGAACTGGCCGCCGGTCCAGAAGGCGAGGATCACCATCAGGATCCCGGCGAGCAGGCCGAGCCACCAGAGCTCGTTGAGCTCGCGGGTCACGAACGCGATGATGATCCAGAACACGCCGACGATCAGGAACAGGAAGCCGAGGATGTCGGCCAGCGCGGCGAAGGTGTTCTCGGGGCTGATCAGCGAGATCACCCCGGCGATCACGAATAGCACCCCGAAGAGTCCGTAGAGCCACCTCCACGCTCGGCGAGGGTCATGACCATGAACTGCTGCGCGCCCGTCGCCAGGAACATCGCGCCGACGAGAATGCCGACGGTGTTGATCGAGGCCTGGTCGAACTGCAGGATGACGACGCCGATTACGACCCAGAAGATCCCGAACAGGATCCACAGCCACCACAGGCGCGAGATTCCCTGTACCGCCTCTCGCACCTCGCGGTCCGCGACTCCGCTCTCCATCTCAACAGCTCCCCTTCGATCGCTTGCCTGGCAATCGAGATCTTCGACATGCATCCGGACGCTCCTCTGAGAGGATCCCGGCGATGGCCAAGCGCAGGCAACGACCTCGCCGCGAGCCGGCGGCGACGGTCGACTACACCGACCCCGAGGGCAACGTGCTAACCCTGCGCGAATCGTTGAGCTCGGGCACGATCGCGAAGATCCATCGTCAGGCCGGGAAGGCGGGCGCCTCAGCCGACGACGTCTGGCGCCGGCGCGCCGAGCTCACCTTCGAGCGCCTCGCGGTCCGCTGGGAGATCGCCGGGCTGCCGCTCGACGACCAGAGGATGCTGCTCGGCCGCTACCGGATGGCCGACGCCGAGACCCAGGCCTGGGTGCGCAAGACGATCGCCGAGCACGTGGCGCGCCACATCCCGGAGCTGGAAGCGTGAGCGGCCTGCGCCCGGGGTGAGTCCGTCATTCGACAGCGAGTGGCTCGCCCGCGCCGCCGGGGAGATCGCCGATCGCAGCGAACGCGAGCTCGAGGCGCTGGTGGCGGTCTCATCTCCGTCCGGCGACGTCCACGGCGCCGAGGAGATCTGCGCGGTGGTCTCGGCACTGCTCCCGCCTGGCGCGCTGATCGAGCGCCCCGAGTGCTCGTCGCCCGGCCACGCCGCCCGACCTGCTCGCCACGCTGACCGGATCCGGTCGCGGCCGAGTCGTGCTGTTCGGCCACCTCGACACAGTCGTCGCGCACGCCGAACATCGCCCGCTCGAGGACCACGGCGAGCGCCTCGTCGGTTCGGGTGCCGTCGACATGAAGGGCGGGATCGCGCTCGCGCTCGGCGTCATGCGGACGCTCGCGGCCGTGCCCGAGGCGTTCGCAGAGATCGCCCTGCTCGCCGTCAACGACGAGGAGTGGCGAACCGGCGGCTTCGATCACGGCCCACGGCTTGCCGGCTACGACGCCTGTCTGTGCTTCGAGGCGGGCGAGCTCGGACCCGGCGGCGAGGAGGGGGTGGTCGCCCGGCGCAAGGCCGCGGCGACGATGCGAGTCACCGCCCGCGGCCTCGCCGCCCACTCCGGCTCGGCGCCCGAGCGCGGCCGCAATGCCCTGCTTGCCCTCGGCGAGGCTGCCCGGCGGATCGCGGCGCTCAACGACCCGGGCGGAGCCGAGCGGCTGACGGCGGTGCCGACGGTCCTGCACGCCGGCGACGCCTTCAACGTCGTCCCCGCCGAGGGCGAGCTGGTCTGCGATCTGCGCGCCGACAGCCTCGACGCGTTCGAGCCGCTGCTCGGCGCCCTGCCTGGCGCGATCGACGGGGTCGAGCTCGAGGCGGAGCTCGTTCGCCGCTGGCCGGGGATGGAAACCCGCGAGCTGGTCACCGAGCGCCTGCTCGGCCCGGCGACGAAGCTGCTCGGGCGACCGATCGTCGCCACCGAGCGTGGCGGGGCGAGCGACGCGAGCCACGTCGCTCCCCACGTGGCGCTGACGGTGGACGGGCTCGGTCCCCGCGGCGGCCGCGCCCACAACCCCGAGGAGTTCGTCCTCCGCGAGTCCCTGCAGTTGCGAGCCGAGGTCGCGCTCGCGGTGACCGCCGCCGCGCTCGGCGAATCTGACGATTGACGTACTGACCACCGCATGGGTGGTCAATGCGTCAACCGGCCGCCGAGAACTTGATGCCGCGAGGACGCTGCGTGGCGGCGATCTGGGGCCGTCATTTTCGGCGATACGTTGTGAGAGGTTCCACTAGTAAGGTCGGTTCGACCGCCGGCCAGACCTCGACCTGGGAGGCACCGTCTCAACCGACCGAATCACCCTCGAGGAGACCCTCGTTGGCGACCGCAGCAAGTGGCAGGACGGTCCCCCGCACGAGCTGTTCGAGCAGCTGCGCGGCAAGTGCCCGGTCCACTGGTCGTCGCAGATCAGCGACTACCCCGAGGAGGACGGGTTCTGGTCGGTGACGCTGGCCGACGACGTCCACGAGGTCAGCCGCGACTGGCAGACGTACTCCTCGGCGGCCGGATTCACCGCGCTGACCTCTGCGATCCTGCCGCTCGAGCTCCAGCAGGCGATGTTCATCGGCATGGACCCGCCCAAGCACGACCGGCTGAAGCAGCTCTTCCAGCGCGGCTTCACGCCGAAGCGGATCGCCGAGCACGAGGGTGCGATTCGCGAGATCGCGGTCGGCGTCCTCGCCGGGCTCGACGGCCGCGAGACCTGCGACCTCGTCAACGAGGTCGCTCAGCCGGTGGTCTCGCGGGTGATCGGCAGCTTCATGGGAATCCCGCCCGAAGATGACGAGATCTGGGCGCGGCTGATGAACGCCACGGTCGGTGCCGGCGATCCGGACCTCAACCCTGGAGGCGTCGAGGAGGTCATGGAGCGCGACGTGCCCGAGATCTTCGAGCGCTGCGGGCGGCTGATCGCGGAGCGACGCGAGCGCCCCACCGACGACCTCACCAGCGTCCTCGTCCACGCCGAGGTCGACGGCGAGCAGCTCACCGACGAGGAGATCGTGATGGGCTTCTTCCTCCTCCTCGCCGCGGGCAACGACAGCACCAAGGCGACCTATTGCAGCGGCATGCGGGCACTGCTCGAGAACCCCGACCAGCGCCGGCTGGTGCTCGACGACCCATCGCTGATCCCGAGCACGGTCGAGGAGGCGCTGCGGATGTTCCCAGCCTTCGCCCACTTCCGCCGCACCGCCACCGCCGACGTCGAGCTCAACGGCACGACGATCCGCAAGGGCGAGAAGGTGGTGATGTGGTACGTGTCCTCGAATCGCGACGAGTCGCGTTACGCGGACCCCGACCGCTTCGACGTCACCCGCAATCCCGAGCACCAGGCCTTCGGCGCCGGTGGCCGCCACTTCTGTCTCGGGACCGCGCTCGCACGGCTCGAGCTTCGGGTCCTGTTCGAGGAGACGCTGGCACGCTACCCGGCGATGGAGCTCGACGGGACGCCCCAGTGCACCGAGTCGCCGTTCGCGAACCAGCTTAAGTCGCTGCCGGTCCGCCTCGCCGCCTAAGCCCGGCCGGCCTCCAGCAGCCGGCGCAGGAAGCGCTTGGTCTCGGGCTCGCGCGGCGACTCGAGCACCTGCTCGGGCGGGCCGACCTCGAGCAGGCGCCCCTGGTGCAGGAAGCAGACTGCGTCGGCGACCTCGCGCGCGAACGCCATCTCGTGGGTGGCGATCAGCATCGTCACCCCTTCCGCCTTGAGGTCGCGGACCGCCTCGAGCACCTCGCCGACCAGCTCCGGGTCGAGCGCGCTGGTGACCTCGTCGAGCAGCATCGCGCGCGGCCGGGCGGCGAACGCGCGCGCGATCGCGACCCGCTGTTGCTGGCCGCCCGAGAGATGGTCCGGGTGCTCGTCCTCGCGGCCGCCGAGCCCGAAGCGCTCGAGCAGGGCGCGGGCGGCGGACTCGGCCTCGCCGCGCTCGGCGCCGTGGGCCTTGACCATCCCGAGGACGACGTTGTCGAGCGCGGTTAGATGCGGGAACAGGTTGTAGGCCTGAAAGACGACGCCGAGCCGGCGCCGGACGGTGACCGGGTTGACCGAGGGATCGGTGATCACCTCGCCGTCGAGGAAGATGTCGCCGTCGTCGATCTCCTCGAGCAGGTCGGCGCAGCGCAACAGGGTCGACTTGCCCGAGCCCGAGGCGCCGATCACCGCGATCGCCTCGTGCTCGGCAACCGCGAGGTCGATCCCCCGCAGGACCTCGAGCTCGCCGAACGACTTCGTGACCCCGCGAAACTCGACCACGGGCGCCCCGGGCATCAGCGCGTCCTCCCCGAGTGGCCGCTCTCCCAGCGGTCGAGCAGGCGGGCCATCGGGATCGTGACGCACAGATAGAGCAGCGCAGCGGCGACCAGCGGGGTGTAGTTGAAGTCGGCGGCGGTCTGGATCTGAGCGGTGCGAAACGCCTCACCCGCGACCCCGAGTGATCGAGATCAGGGCGACGTCCTTCTGCAGCGCGATGAAGTCGTTGAGCAGCGGCGGCCCGACGCGCCGCACGGCCTGGGGGACGATCACGTGGCGCAGCGCCTGGCCCTCGGTGAGGCCGACCGCGAGCGCCGCGTCGCGCTGGCCACGGTGGATCGAGTTCAGGCCCGCGCGGTAGACCTCGGCGACGTAAGCGCCGTAGGAGAGTGCGAGCGCGATCCCGCCGAGCACGATCGGGTCGGTCGGCAGCCATTCGAGCGGCGTCGACCCGCCCTCGGTCGTCCCGACGGCGATCGCGGGGACGCCGAACCCGATCAGGTAGACGAGCAGGATCGTCGGGATGCCGCGGAAGACGTCGGTGTAGACGACCGCAATCAGCCTGAGCGGGAACAGCGCCGGCGCCTTCACCGTGCGCACCAGGGCGACGGCGAGGCCGAGGACCAAGACCACGATCTCGACCACGATGAAGATCCTGATGTCGAGCCAGAAGGCCTTGGCGACGTCGGGAAACGACTCCCGAAACACATCGGGGTCGAAGAACGAGTCGCGGAACACCGGCCAGCCCGGGCTCGTGAGGATGAGCAGCGTGAGGCCACCGAGGACGACGATCGAGGAGGCCGCCGCGATCCCCTGGCCCCTGAGGGTATGAGCGCGCCGCGCCGCGGCGCGCTCGGCGCGGCGATCTGTCACCGGGTCTTGCGCTACTCGAGCACCGGTGCGTCCGTGGACTCGCTCATCCACTCTTTCTCGATCGCCGGCAGCTCACCCGAGGCGTTGAGCTCGTCGATCGCGGCCGAGACGCAGCCGGTGAGCGGCGAGTCCTTCTCCAGCAGCGCCCCCCACTGGTCGCCGCCGGGGGCCGCGAACTGGCCTACCACGACCCCGTCGGTCACCTGGACGGCGGTGAGGAAGAACGCCGTCGGCACGTCGACGACGACGGCGTCAACCTGGTCCTGCTTGAGCGCGGTGACGACGTCGTTGGAGGTGTCGAAGACCTTCGGCTCGACACTCGGCTGAATCGAAGCCTCGACGGCCTCCTGGCTCGTGGTCCCGATCTGGACGCCGATCTGCGTCTCGGCGAGGTCGGCGAGGGAGGTCGCGCTCGCCGCATCGCTGCCCTTGAGCGCGACCACAGCCTGCTCGGCCTCGTAATAGGGCGAGGAGAAGTCGACCTGCTCGGCGCGCTTCGGCGTGATCGAGATCTGGTTGACGTCGAAGTCGAAGTCCTTCGGTCCCGGTGCATAGGAGGCGTTGAACGGCTCGACCACCCAGTCGACGTCCGAGGCGTCGAAGCCGAGCTGACCGGCGATCGCGTAGGCGACCGCGCTCTCGAAGCCGCGGCCGTTGGTCGGATCGTCGTCCTCGAAGTAGGGCGGGAAGGCGGGGCTGTCGGTTGCCACCGTCAGCGTGCCCGACTTCAGCGTCTCGAGCTGGTCGGGCGTGCAGTCCTCGAGCGAGACCGTGGCCTCGGAGCCCGAGTCCGTGGTCTCGTCGTCGTCGCTGCCGCAACCGGCGAAAGCCGCGAGCGATAGGAGTGCGAAAAGCAGGAACACGACGCGAAATCTCGACACGATGGCCTCGTCCTTGGGCTCGGGGGCGGAATACACGATGATCCTATGCGCAATGAGCCGTTGGACGCCCGAGCAGATCCCCGACCAGGCCGGCCGCGCCGCGATCGTCACCGGCGCCAACAGCGGCCTTGGGCTGATCACCGCTCGTGAGCTCGCCCGCGCCGGGGCCACCGTCGTGGCCGCGGCTCGAAGCGCCGAGAAGGCCGAGTCGGCGCGCTCGGAGATCGCCGCCGCCGTCCCCGCAGCCGAGGTCGAGCCGCGGGTGCTCGATCTCGCCGACCTCGCCTCGGTGCGCGAGTTCGCCGCCGCCGTGGCCGGTGCCCATCCGCGGCTCGGCATCCTGGTCAACAACGCCGGGGTGATGATGCCGCCTCAGCAGACGACGGCCGACGGCTTCGAGCTTCAGTTCGGCACCAATCACCTCGGCCACTTCGCGCTCACCGGGCTGCTGCTCGACGCTCTCGTCGCGGCCGGCGACTCACGGGTGGTCACGGTTACGAGCCTCGAGCACCGCCCGGGGAAGATCGACTTCGATGACCTCGCCTCCGAGCGCGAGTACGAGCCCCGGCGCGCGTACCAGCGCTCGAAGTTCGCCAACGCCGTCTTTGGGCTCGAGCTCGACCGGCGGCTGCGCGCCGCCGGCCTGCCGGTGATCAGCGTGCTCGCGCACCCGGGCTACTCGGCCACCAACCTGCAGAGCTCGGGACCGACCGGGGCGATGAAGGCGCTGCTCAGGGTCGGCAACGCGCTGCTCGCCCAGGGCGCCGAGCAAGGAGCGCTGCCCCAGCTCTACGCCGCGACCGCCGCCGGTGTCGAGGGCGGGTCGTTCATCGGCCCCGACGGCTTTCGCGAGGCGCGGGGCGCCCCGACCGTCGTGCAGCCGGTCGCCCGAGCCCGCGACGAGGACCTCGGCCGTCGCCTCTGGGAGGTCTCGGAGGGGCTCGCCGGGGTTGGGTATCTCGACGGGGTGGCGCGATAGCCGTGGTCGACGTCAGGGCGCGCATGGGCCGCGTCGGCCTGCCCGCTCCGGTCTCGGAGCTGGCGGCGCGGAGCTGGGATGCGATCGTCGTCGGCGGTGGCCACAACGGGCTCACAGCGGCGGCTTACCTCGCTCGCGCCGGCCGCTCGGTGCTCGTGCTCGAGCGCTGCGAGCTGCTCGGGGGCGCCTGTACGCTCGACCGCCCGTTCGCCGACCAGCGGTTCGTCGTCAGCCCCTGCGCCTACGTCGTCGGCCTGCTGGACCCGGTGGTGATCGCCGAGCTCGAGCTCGAGCGCCACGGCTACCGGGTCACGCCCGCCGACCCGAACATGTGGGCTCCACTGTCGGATGGGACTACCTACGCCGCCTTCATCGATCCGGCGCGCACCGCCGCGCACCTCCGCGAACAGGGATTTGCCGAGGCAGACATCGCCGGCATGGCCGAGTTCGGAGCGGTTTTCGACCGTATCCGCGACCGGCTGCGCGCCGGGCCCGCCGGCGATACCTGGCAGCGCCCGTCGCCGTCGCGGGCCGAGATCGAGGAGTTGCTCGACGACGCGGAGCTGGTTTCGGTCACCTTCGAGGAGTCGATCGCTTCGATGCTGGACCGCTACGTCGACGATCAGCGGCTCAAGGACGCGCTCGGCTGTACGGGGACGATCGGGACCTTCGCCGGCCCCCGCGATCCGGGAACCGCGTCGATCCGGCTCCTGCACCACCAGGGCGACCTGCACGGCCTCGGCTCGGTCTGGGGTTACGTCGAGGGCGGCATGGGGGCGGTCTCGTTCGCGATCGCGGAAGCGGCGCTCGAGGCCGGAGCCGAGCTCGCGACCGGAGTGCCGGTCGCCGCTATCCGGCCGGGCCACGGCGTCGAGCTCGAATCGGGCGAGCTGATCCGCGCCCCGGTCGTCGTCTGTAACGCCGACCCGAAGCGAATGCTGGCGATGCTCGATGCCGGCGGGGCGGAGACTCCGGCCGGCTACCGTGAGCGCCTCGACTCGTGGGACATGCGCTCGCCGGTGCTGAAGCTGAACGTCGCGCTGCGCCGGTTTCCGAGCTTCACCGCCGCCGGTGATCTCGAACCCCATCGGGCCCTGGTCACGATCACGCCCGGGGTCGACGCGGCACAGCAGGCGGTCGAGTCGGCACGCCGGGGCGAGCCCGCAATCGGCTTCTGCGAGCTCTACTTCCAGAGCGCCTACGATGCCTCGGTCGTGCCTCCCGGGCGTCAGGTGATGAGCGTCTTCTGCCAGTACGCGCCGTACGAGCTCGCCGAAGGCGACTGGGACTCGCGACGCGACGAGATCGCCGAGCTGGCGCTCGACCAGATCGCGGACCACGCGCCAGACGTGCGTGATTGCATCGAGGAGATGCAGGTGCTCGGACCGCCCGACATCGAGGAGCGGATCGGGCTCACGGGCGGGCACATCTTCCAGGGGCAGGCGCTTCCGGATCAGATGTGGGATCGCCGCCTGAGCGCCGAGACGCCGCTCCAGGGCCTCTACCTCTGCGGCGCCGCCACGCACCCGGGCGGCTCGGTGATCGCGCTCAACGGGCGGATCGCGGCGATAGGCGCACTCGCCGGTTCGAGCGTCGGAGCGGCGGCGTGAGGATCGCCCGCAGCCAGCTCCCGCCCGGGCCGCGGATGCCGGTCGCTCGCGCAGACCCTCGGCTGGTGGAACCGCTCGATCCCGTTCATGGAGCGGTGCCGCGCCCGTTACGGGCGCCGCTGGACCCTGCGACTGCTGGGCACGCCCCCGTTCGTGATGCTCTCCGATCCCGAGCAGCTTCGCGAGTTGTTCACCGCCCCCGCCGACGTGCTTCATCCGGGCGAGGGGGCGGGCGTCCTCGGGCCGATCGTCGGCCAGCGCTCGGTGCTGCTGCTCGACGAAGCCGAGCATTTGGAGCAGCGCAAGCTGATGCTGCCGGCGTTCCACGGCGAGCGCATGGAGCGACTTGACGATCTGGTCGCGGAGGTCAGCGAGCGCGAGGTCGCCTCGTGGCCGCGCGACCTGGCGCTCGAGCTGCATCCGAGGCTTCAGTCGCTCACGCTCGAAGTGATCCTGCGCGCGGTATTCGGGCTCGAGCCGGGCGATCGCCTCGACACCCTGCGCGACCGGCTGACCGAGATCCTCGACTGGGGCGCGCGCCCGGCCGGGCTGCTGCCGCCGCTTCAGCGCGAGCTCGGCGGGCTCGGGCCGTGGGCGAAGTTCAAGCAGCTTCGCGCCGAGGTCGACACCCCGGTCTACGAGTTGATCGCAGAGCGCCGCGCCGACCATGCCGACCGCAACGACGTGCTCGCGATGCTGCTCGACGCCGAGCATGAGGATGGCTCGCCGATGTCGGATCTCGAGCTTCGCGACGAGCTGATGACGCTGCTCGTCGCGGGCCACGAGACGACGGCGTCGCAGCTCTCATGGGCTTTCCAGCGTCTCGCGCGTTCACCCGATGTGGTCGCGAAGCTCGGCGACGAGATCGACCGTGGCGACGGCGGCGACTACCTCGAGGCGACGATCCGTGAGGTGTTGCGCAGCCGCCCGGTGCTTCCCAACGTCCAGCCCCGCATGGTCAAGCAACCGGTCGAGGTCGGCGGCTGGACCTATCCGCCGGGCTGCTGCCTGGTCGGCAATGCATACCTCGTTCACCACGACCCTGAGCTCTACCCGGACCCGCACGTGTTCCGGCCCGAGCGCTTCCTCGAGCAAGATCCCGGGACCTACACCTGGATCCCGTTCGGCGGCGGGCGGCGGCGCTGCCTCGGGGCGAGCTTCGCGCTGCTCGAGATGCGGGTCGTGCTGCGGGCCGTGTTCGCCGCGAATCGCGTCCGGCCCATCGGCGACGGCTTCGAGCTCAGTCGCCGTCGCAGCATCACGCTCAGTCCCCGCGACGGTGCCAGGGTGGCGCTCGGCGCCCGCGATCAGGTGCCGCTGGCGACCGTCTAGCCGGTCCAGCGTTTACTCTGCCGGTCAGTGGAGGCCGCGACCAACCCCCCGCAGCGCCGGCTGAGCGTCGGCGGTGTGATCAGCGAAGCGTTCGAGCTCTACGGCGCGCACGCGGCGACGCTGCTCGGTGCGGCGGTGGCGATCTTCGTCGTCGCCGGAGTGATCCAGGGCCTGTTGGCCGAGACCGACAGCGTCGTCCTCAGGATCCTCGGGTCGATCGTCTCGCTCGCGGCCGGCACGCTCTACACCGGCTTCGTCGTCAGCCTGGTCGCGGACGTGCGCGACGGCAAGCGTGACTTCTCGGCGGGCGAGCTGCTCTCCAACGGCGCGGAAGCGATCCCACGGCTGATCGGGAACGGGATCCTGCTCGGGATCGCGGTCTTCATCGGCCTCCTGCTGCTGATCGTGCCGGGCCTCTTCCTGCTCACGATCTGGGCGGTCACCGCGCCGGCGATCGTGGTCGAACGCCGGGGCGCGATCGAGGCCTTCGGGCGAAGCCACGAGCTCGTCCGCGGCGAAGGCTGGACCGTCTTCGGCGCGATCGTGGTCGCCTTCCTGATCCTGGTTGGCCTCGGCATCATCGCCGCCGCGATCGGGGCCGCGATCGGGGACGCCGCCGGGGCGATCGGGTTCACGATCATCGCCAACGTCCTCGCCGCGCCATTTGCGGCGCTGGTCTCGAGCGTGCTCTTCTTCGAGCTCCGCGGCTCCGCCCCGGCGGCGGATCCCACTCCAGCCCCCGCGCCCTCCGCCTGACGGCCGCCCAGGGCCGTTCTCTACCGGCGCGTCGACCATCGACGCCGGTCTACGCTCGCTGGCGATGCGCGAGGACGAATGGCTGCTGCTCCTGCACGGCGCCGTGCTCGGGTTCGCCGCCGGCCTCCTGCACCTGGCCATCTTCGGGCCCGGCTGACCGGGGCGTACGGACTGGCGCTACCGTCGGTGGATGCGGCGGCTGTTCATCCTCGTCTCGGCGGTGATCCTCGTCGAGACCATGTACTTCTCGGCGATCGTGCCGCTGCTGCCGGAGTACTCCGACGACCTCGGGCTCTCGAAGTCGGCGGCGGGGGTGCTGAGCGCGTCGTATGCCGCGGGCACGCTTCTCGCGGCACTGCCGGCGGGCTGGCTCGCGGCCCGGATCGGGGTCCGGCAGGTGATGCTCACCGGGCTCGGTCTGCTCGCCGTCGCCAGCGTCGTCTTTGCGTTCGTCGACTCGGTCGCGCTTCTCGACGCCGCCCGCTTCGTTCAGGGAGTCGGTGGCGCGTGTGCCTGGACCGGCGGGCTCGCGTGGGTGCTGGCGGCGGGCCCGCGTGATCGCCGCGGCGAGATGCTCGGCGGCGTGCTCGCGGTCGCGATCGTCGGGCTGCTGATCGGGCCGGTGATCGGAGTGCTCGCCACCGTTGCCGGGACCGAGGTGATCTTTTCCAGCGTCGGCGTGCTCGTTGCGATCCTCTTTGCCTGGGTGCTGGCGACACCCGGCATCGCGCCGTCGCCGGTGCCGGGCCTACGCAAGGTGGTCGCCGCGGTCCTGACGCCACCGGTGGTCGCGGGCTTCTGTCTCGTCGCCCTGCCGTCGATCCTCGCCGGGCTCGTCGACGTGCTCGCGCCGCTGCGGCTGGACGAGCTCGGCGCGAGCGGGGTAGCGGTCGGCGCGGTGTTCCTCGCCTCGGCAGCGATCGAGGGTGTGATCAGCCCCTCGATCGGACGGCTTTCCGATCGGCGCGGGCGGGTGACCCCGATCCGGATCGGGCTCGGGCTCACCGCCGCCGTTGCCCTGGTCGCGTCGCTGCCCGGCACGATCGCCGGCGTCGGCCTCTTCGTCGTCGCCGTCTTCCTCGCGATGAGCCTGATCTGGACCCCGTCGATGGCGCTGCTCTCCGACAACGCCGAGGCGGCCGGCCTCGACCTCGCCTTCGCCACCGCGCTGGTCAGCTTCGCGTGGTCCGGCGGGCAGGTGCTCGGCGGCTCGGGCGTCGTAACGCTCGCCGATATGAGCTCCGACGGGATCGCCTACGGGCTGGTCGCCATCCTGTTCGTGATCGCGTTGGCGGTCGTCGCGTTGCGCCCGAGCAGCGCTGCGGCGACCGAGCCCGCGCCGGGATGACGGATACGCTGACCGGGATGAGGGTCTGGCTGTTGGCGGGGGCCGCGGCGGTGCTGGCGATCGGGCTGGCTCCGGCCGGCGCGGACGTTCAGCCCGCGAAGCCGTTCAGCGCCTACCCTTCGTGCGGCGCCAAGGGCAAGCACGGCGACCGGTTCTGCTTCGAGGGCGACCATCCGGTCGCGGTCTTCCGCGCCTTCGGCCGCCGTCAGGTCGCCTACAGGCTCTGCACCCGCAAGCGCGGCTCGCGTCAGCGCTGCAACGACCGCCGCACCAACAACCCGGGCCAGCGGTCACGGACGCGGTTCGACGTCGACGGCGCCGGCAAGTACAGGCTCACCTGGTTCGAGGGCGGCAAGGCGGTCGACCGCGACAGCCTCGTACTCCGCGAGCGCAGCGTCTTCTCGATCGGCGACTCGCTCGGTCAGGGCACGAGGCCCTACCTCCCGGGCGCGCTGCGGCGCTGGAGGGTGGAGCAGTCGGTCTCGATTTCGCGCCATGCGCCGGAGGGCGTCTCGATCCTGCGCCGGCGCGGTGGCCTGCCGGCGGTGATCGTCTTCGCCCTCGGCACCAATGACTCGCCGGGCGCCGTGAGCACCTTCCGCAACGCGATCGAGGCGACGTTGCAGATCGCCGGGGGGACGCGCTGTGTCGTCGTCCCCAACATCCTCCGCCCACCGGTGGGCGGGACGAGCTACTCGGGCTATAACCACGTGATCGCCGACGCCGCGCGCCACAACAAGAACTTCCGCATGGTCGACTGGACCGGGCTGGTGTCGCGGAATCGCGGCTTGCTCGCGGGCGACGGCGTCCACGTCAACGCGACCGGCTACCAGGCCCGTGCCCGAGCGATCGCCAAGCAGGTGGAGAAGTGCTGACCGCGCCCGGGGGGGACGCGATGAGCGACAGGCTCGAGCTCACGCCGACCGAGTGGGTGATGATCCGCAACAGCGCCCCGGCGGTGCTCGAGGTCGAGGCCGAGTACGGAGCGAACGGCGACCCGCCTCCGAAACACTTTCACCCGGCACAGGACGAGCGTTTTCGGGTCCTCGACGGAACTCTGCGCACCCGGGTCGACGGCATCGAGCGCGACCTCGCCGTCGGCGACGTGATCGAGATCCCGCGTGGCGCAGTCCACCAGATGTGGAATCCAGCGGCGAGTCCCGCGAAGGTGTCCTGGGAGACTCGGCCCGGTGGCCGCACCGAGCAATGGTTTCGCGACCTTGCCGCGGCGAGCGCAATGGCCGGCGGCAGGCCAAGCGTGCTGGCCTTCGCGGTGCTGCTCGACGAGTACGGCGACGTCTTCCGGCTCGCCGGCCCGCAGCCGCCGCTCCGGATCGCCTTTGCCGCCCTCGCCGTCGTCGGCAGGGCACGCGGACATCGGGTGCAGGACGGCTGAGTCGCGAGGTCGGGGTGCTGGTGGCGTTCCGCTCGTGCCGGGGCGGGGCGCGAGACCGGGTCGGTTGTCAGTGAGGGGAGGAGTTGGGCTTGGCGCGGGCCCTTTCGGTCGGCCTCGAGGTCACAAACCTCGGCCTCAATGCCTCGCCAAGCTTCGATGGCGGGTTCGTGCTCTATGACGACAACAACCTCGTCTCGACGCCGAGGGACTGTTGAGGTCGGGGTTTGTGACCTGGGCTCGCACCAGGCCTCCCCTCACTGCCAACGAAGCCCGGCCATGCGCCACGCGACCGTCCGAGCGGAACGCCACCCAGGCTCGATCTACCTGAAAACGGGGAGGTTCCGCGGGACCAGCGCCGCCGCCTCCGCGCTCAGACCGGCGAATCGTCGAGAGCGCGTTCGGCGGTGCCCGCGAGCTCGCCCGCACGCGCTGCCAGCGACTGGACCGCGTCGCTAGCGACCGTAGTTCTCCGCAGCGGGTCTGCGGTCGGGCACCGTTGCCAGCGTCCGCAGATGGTGACACGGTGCGAGCAGGCCCCGAGGACGGCACGACGCCGTGTTCTCGTTCACGTAACGGAAGGTCGGTTGCCGACACTCAGCTCCCGATGGCGATGAGCGGGAGGACGACGTGAACGGCAAACGGCTGGTCCTGGCGACGGTCGCGGCCACGGCGATGGCGTTGGCGGGCGCCGCACCGGGCGACGACTGGCGCGTGGACGCGACGGCGAAGGCGGCCGGGGCGGCAGAGCGGGCCGAGCCGCAGCAGACGAAGCTGAAGCTCACGCGCTCGCCCTACGGGAAGGTGCTGTTCGCGAACGGCTACGCGATCTACAAGTTCACCGCCGACAAGGGCTCCGAGAGCCAGTGCTACGGCGAGTGCGCCGAGGCGTGGCCGCCGCTCGACGCCCGCGGCGAGATCGTCGCCGGCAAGGGTGTCAAGGAGCGTCTGATCGGGACCACGGTCCGCAACCACGGGGGCGAGCAGGTCACATATGACGGCCATCCCGTCTATGGCTACGAGTACGATCCCAGGGGCGAGGTCTTCTGCCACGACGTGACCGAGTTCGGCGGCGAATGGTTGGCGGTCAAGCGCAACGGCGCCGCCGCGCCCCACTAGCAGTCCGCAAGCCCAGCTCCTCGTTCGCAAGCGGCTTGCCGAAAGGGTCGCTGTTCGGTTATCCGTACCCCGGTCCGCCGTGGGTTCGTTAGCGTGCCGGACGATGGAGGGTGAAATCCAGCAGGCGGTGCGGTGCGACGAGGTCCGCCGGCGCTTCGGCGAGGGTGAGGCCGCGGTCGACGCACTCGATGGCGTCACGCTCGGCTTCCCGGCCGGCGAGCTGACCAGCATCGTCGGCCCCTCCGGATCCGGCAAGTCGACGCTGATGCACGTGCTCGCCGGCCTCGATCGCCCGACCTCGGGCGAGGTCTGGATCGACGGCACCGAGATCACCTCGCTCGGCGATGGTGCCCTGACCGAGCTGCGCCGCGACAAGCTTGGCTTCGTATTCCAGTTCTTCAACCTGATTCCGGTGCTGAGCGCGGAGGAGAACATCACCCTCCCGCTGCGGATCGCCGGTCGCGAGCCCGACGCCGAGTGGCTCGAGACGCTGCTCGAGACAGTCGGGATCGCCGACCGTCGCACCCATCGGCCGGCCGAGCTCTCCGGCGGTCAGCAGCAGCGGGTGGCGATCGCCAGGGCGCTGGTCTCAAAGCCGGCGGTGGTGTTTGCCGACGAGCCGACCGGCAACCTCGACTCCGCCTCCAGCTCGCAGGTGCTCGAGCTCCTGCGCCGGTCGGTCGACGAGCTGGGCCGCACCGTGATCATGGTCACCCACGATCCGCGCGTCGCCTCCTATGCCGACCGCGTGGTGCTGCTCGCCGACGGCAAGGTCGCCAGTGACACCAGGGTCGACGGCCCCGACCAGGTCCTGGCCCTGATGCAGGCCTAGCGCGGCGTAGTGCTCTCGCTCGCGATTCGGAACTTCGGCGCCCGCAAGCTCCGCGCCTTCTCAACCGCGGCGGCGGTCTTCTTCGGCGTCGCGATGATCGCCGGGACGATGATGCTCACCGATTCGGTGAACAGGTCATTCGACGACATCTTCACCGAGGTCAACGAGGGGATCGACGTCACCGTGCGACCGAGGGTGGCGGTCGAGGGAGAGTTCGGCACCTCGTTCGCCCGCGCGCTGCCCGAGGAGCTGGTGGCCGAGGTCAAGGCTGTCGACGGGGTCGAGCAGGCCGTCGGGACGATCGGCGACGACACGATCACGATCGTCGACGAGCAGGGCGACAGGATCGGCCCGCCCCAAGGCGGGCCGCCGCACATCGCGATCAGCGTCGTTCCCGATGACGTTCCCTTCCAGCCGTTCACGATCGTCGCCGGCGACCATCCGGCGGACGGCGACGAGGTCGCGATCGACAGCATCACGGCCGAGGACGAGGGCTACGAGGTCGGCGACACGATCAGGATCACCGGCGCCGCCGGCGAGACCGACTACACCGTCGCCGGCATCGGGGAGTTCGGGTCCGGCGCCACGCTCGGAGGCGCGAGCCTGGCGGAGTTCACGCTCGCCGAAGCTCAGCGGCTGACGGGCAAGGAGGGGCGGGTTGACGAGATCGACGTCGTCGCCGCCGATGGCACCGCCGGCGCGACCCTGGCGGCCGCGATCGCCGCCGCCCTGCCCCCCGAAGAGGTTGAGGTCCGCACCGGCGAGCAGACCGCCACCGAGGACGCCGGCGACATCCAGGAGGGTTTCGGGTTCCTCTCGACCGCGCTGCTGATCTTTGCCGGGGTCGCCGTGTTCGTGGGCGCGTTCCTGATCTTCAACACCTTCTCGATCACGGTCGCCCAGCGGACGCGCGAGTTCGCGCTCTTGCGCACGCTCGGCGCCTCGTCGCGCCAGGTGCTCACGGCCGTCCTGATCGAGGCGGCGCTGGTCGGCCTGCTCGCCTCGCTGCTCGGGATCGCCGGGGGCTTCGGCTTCGTCCTGCTGATCAAGGGGCTGTTCGAGGCGATGGGCTTCGGATTGCCGACCTCTGGCCTGTCGCTCGACGGCGCGACGATCGCGATCTCGATCGCGGTCGGCGTGTTGACGACCGTTGCCGCGGCGCTCAGCCCGGCGCGCCGGGCGACTCGAGTGGCGCCGCTCGAGGCGCTGGTCGAGAGCGCCGGTGGCACCGAGGCGGAGCGCGCGCGCTCGCGGCGCAAGACGATCATCGCCTCGATCCTGATCGGCTTCGGCATCGTTCTGCTCGCCCTCGGCATGTTCGCGACCGGGGACTTCGGTTCGGCCCTGCCGATCCTCGGGCTCGGCCTGGTGCTGGTGTTCATCGGCCTGGCGATGATCGGAGACCGCTTCGTCGTCCCGCTTGCGAGCGCGATCGGCTGGCCGATCGAGCGCCTGCGAGGGATCACAGGGCGCCTTGCCCGCGAGAACGCTCAGCGCCAGCCCGCACGCACGGCGACCACCGCCGCGGCGCTGATGATCGGTGTCGCCCTGGTCGTCTTCGTCGGCGTCTTCGCCTCCTCGATCCGGGCGTCGTTCACGGAGACGCTCGACCGCCAGTTCGTCGGCGATGTCGCGATCGTCAACACCGACGGCTTCTCGCCGATCCCATCGAAGATCGCCGACGAGGTCGCGAGGCTCGAGGGAGTCGAGGTGGTCTCGCCGGTGACCCTGATCCCCGCCGAGATCGACCCCGGGGCTGAGGAGGTGCAGCTCGCGGGGATCGATCCCGAGACCCTTGGTCAGGTGGCCAGCCTCGATTGGAAGCAGGGCTCTGACGAGACAGTCGCCGGGCTCGGCCCCGACGAGGCGATCGTCGATGAGAACTTCGCCGAGGACAACGGCTTCGCGGTCGGCGACGCGATCGAGGTCACGGGGCCCAGCGGCGACGTGGTCACCGCGACGATCGAGGGAATCACGGAGCGCAGCCGGTTCATCGTCGACAAGGTCGCGTTGGCCCGCGACACCGTGCGCGACCGGCTCGGCGCCCGCGACGACTCGACGACGTTCGTCAACTTCGCCGACGACACCGACCCCGCACAGATACGCGAGCAGATCGACACGCTGCTCTCCGAGCGCTTTCCGAACGCTGAAGCGCGCTCCCAGGAGGAGTACAAGGCAGACCGCGAGCAGGAGATCGACCAGCTGATTGCGCTGATCTATGTGCTCCTCGGCCTCTCGGTGCTCGTCTCGATCTTCGGCGTCGTCAACACGCTCTCGCTGACGATCTTCGAGCGGACCCGCGAGCTGGGAATGCTGCGCGCGATCGGCACCTCGCGCCGCCAGGTGCGGCGGATGATCCGGTATGAGTCCGTGGTCACGGCGCTGCTCGGGGCGATTGTCGGTGCGGTGGTCGGGCTCGCGCTCGGGATCGCCGCGGTGATCGCGCTTGCGGACGAGGGTCTCGAGCTCTCGGTTTCGCCGTCGCTGCCGCTCACGGTCCTGATCGCCGCGATCCTGATCGGGGTCGTCGCCGCGATCGGCCCGGCCCGGCGCGCATCACGCGTCGATGTGATCGAGGCGCTTCAGTACGAGTAGGGTCGGCGGCGGCTCAGAGCTCGAACCAGGTGCCGGCGGGGCCGAGGTTGACGATCCGGGTCGGGCCGAGCTCGGATTCGGCGCCCCAGCTCTCGTGGATGTGCCCGCAGATCGCGAGCAGCGGCTGCTTCGACTCGATCGCGGCGAGGATCGCCGCGCTTCCGAGGTGGTCGCCGGCACTCGACTGGTCGACGTGGCCGATGGGTGGCGAATGAACCACGAGCACGCCGCCGTCGGGACAAGCTGTGAGAAGCTCGCCGGCCTCCTCTTCGGTGAGGTCGAAGCTCCAGTCCCAGGGCGTCACCGGGACACCGGCGCCGAGGCCGAAGAACTCGGCGCCCTCGATCGTCGCCGCCTCGCCGTGCAGGACCGTCGCCGCCGGCCATGACCCGGCGGCTGCGCGAAGGGCCTCCTCGGTCTCGTTGTTGCCGGGGACGAGCACGGTTGGGGTCTCGATCGCGGCCAGCGCAGCGATCATCTCCTCGAGCCCGTCGTGCACCGAGGCGAAGTCGCCGGCCCCGACGACGACGTCGGCGTCGGTGCTGATCTCGACCAGCCGGGCCGCCTGGTCGAGGTCGCGGTGCAGGTCGCTGAAGGCGAGGATGCGCATGCCGGGTTTCTACCTGTCTGGCGGTGTCACGCGTGCGCCGCCCGCAGCTCGGCGCGGCGCTGGCGGAAGTGGATCGCCTCATAGGCGACCACCCCGACCATCAGCGCGGCAACGGTTACGAGCGCCGCCAGCGAGTCGACCTCGATTGCGTACGGGATCAGCGCCAGCGCGATCAGGGCCGCGAAGGCCCGCTGGCGGTTGAGCGAGTGGATGGTGCGATACCGGATCGCGACATGCCCGAGCAGGTAGATCGCGACCCCGCCGCAGAGCGCCACCGCGGGCACCGCCTTCAATGCCACGTCGACGTCCCCGACCGTCTTCTTGACCCCGAGCGCGGTGAGGATGATCCCGGCGATCAGGAGCCCGTGAAGGACGCCCCACGAGTCGCGCGCGAGCCGGTTGCGCTCGATTCCATCGGCCTCGGCGAGCTTGCGCTCGGCAACGAGCGCGACGACGTCGAAGTACGCCCACCACATCGCGGCCGCGAGCGCGAGCCCGGCCACCGCGGCGACGATCACGCCGCCGGTGAGCGCATCCCCCTCGAGCCCGGCGCCGACAGCGACGATCGACTCGCCGAGGGCGATGATCACGATCAGCCCGAAGCGCTCGGCGAAGTGGGATGCGGAAACGCGAAAGCCGCTGACGTCGCGCAGGTAGGGGGTCCCGTAGTCGATCAGCAGGGCGACGATCCAAAGCCCTGCCTGCGCACCCCCGTCGAGAAACCCGGCGACGATCAGCAGCGCCGGCGCCGCCAGCAGCCCCGGCGCCAGCTTGAGGATCGCGCCACGGATGTCGACCTCACGTGCGCCGTATGTGTAGACGCCGATGTGGATCACACGGACGAGGAAGTAGGCGACGCCGAAGATCACCGCGTCGTCGCCGAACGCCTGCGGAACCGCGAGCGCAGCGATCAGCATCGCGGCCATCGCCGAGATCAGGCCGGCCCGCGCCAGCATGTCGTCGCGGTGCAGGGCATTGGTGAGCCAGGCATAGCCGCCCCATGCCCACCAGACGGCCGCCAGCACGAGCATCCCCTGGCCGAGCCCCTCCCAGGTCGGGTTGTCGGACATCAGCGCCGTCACCTGGGTGAAGGCAAAGACGAAGACGAGGTCGAAGAAGAGCTCGAGCGGGGTCGCCTTCTGCTCGACCTCGATCAGGTGGTCGCCCGCTTCCAGATCCTCGATCGGCGGCTCCGGCGACGGGTGGCTCTCCTCTGCCGCGATCGCTTCGGTGCGCGCCTCGCTCGCCAGCGGCCTGGTCTCTCCCTCGTCCATCCCGGCTTCAATCATGCCAAGTGGCCGCTCTCGAGCTGCTCGGCGAGGGCCAGGGTCTTGGGGTCGAGCTCGGCCTCGACCAGCTTGAGCTCCGCGGCGAGCTCGGCAAGGATCGCCTCCTCGACCGCGTCGAGCTCCACGCCGGCAACCTCGTCCTCGACGCTGCCCGCGGTCGCCACGTCCCACTCGAGCTCGAGCGCCGCGTAGACGGGCTCGAGTGCGCCGCGAAGCAGCTCCGAGCCGGTGACCACGACGACCCCGCCGGCGTGCGCACCGCCCGCGATCAGCCGCTGTCCGATCCCGGCCAGCTTGACCACGCCCCGGGCGTTGACGCTCCAGGTCCCCGGGCAGTACTCGCCGGGCACCTCGCCGACTCTCGCGTCGACGCCGAGGCCGGCAAGTGCCCGGGCGACAAGCGTCGCCAACCACTCGAACCGCTCGCGGGTGCCGGCCACTGGCCGTTCGGCCGGGCTCGCCCAGGCGAATGCCAGCGTGCCTTCGTGAAAGGCCGCGGCGCGCCCGCCGGCGAGTCGGACGACCGGTTCGAACCCGGCCTCACGTGCCGCGCGCACCGCGGCGTCGAACCCGGGCGCGGCGCGGTCCTGCTTCGAGAATGCGAGCTCACGGGCGGGGCGGTGGAGCCTGAAGGTGGGCTCGACCTCACCGGCGGCGACCCGCATGAGGATCGCCTCGGAAACGGCCGTCCCTAAGGCGGGGCGGTCGCGAAACCCGTGCCTGATCACGCGTAACGGCGCTTTATGAGCGTTTGCTTGCAAATGTGACCACCGTCACACATATTCGGTCCGAGCCCTGGGAACCTGCGCCGGTCACCAAGACGCCCCACGGGCACCGCCGGCGACCAGTTGCCGGACGAGCGTAACGCCGCCCTGGGGTCTCGAGCCGCCCGGACCGTCGAACCCACGACGAGGCGATCCCAAGTCGCCGCCGGGCGCACCGAACGGAGGTCTTTTCATGTATCACAGGATCAAGCTTGCCGCGGCGTCATGCGCCCTCGCGATCGGCATCACCGCAGCCGCCCAGGCGGCCCAGCCGCAGCTCACCCTGGTCCAGAAGCCGGCCGACCGCTTCGAGCGCTCGATCGAGACCCACAAGCTCCAGGCCCGCTACGCCGGGCTGCTGAGGCAGGCGCGCAAGCTCGACAGCGCGCCGGCGCATGACCTGCGCGACGACGCTGACGTCTCCGCCGAGCAGCTGCGCGGCGCGGTCGAGACGCTCTCCGAGCGCGTCCGCAAGGCGCGCGCGACCGCCGAGTCGTTCGCGCTCGCGGGCGGCGTCTCGCTCTCGACCCTCGACGCGATCGCGTCCTGCGAGTCGGGCGGCGACCCGACCGCGGTCAACGCGGCGGGCTACTACGGCAAGTACCAGTTCGACCTCGGCACCTGGGCGTCGGTCGGCGGGTCCGGCAACCCCGCCGAGGCCTCCGAGGCCGAGCAGGACTACCGCGCCTCGCTGCTCTATAGCCGCGCGGGATCGTCCCCGTGGCCCGCCTGCGGCGCCTGACCTCTGAGAGAGCCTCGGCACGCCGGGGCTATTTCTTGCGCACCGGGGGGAGCGTCTCAAGGGCAAGCGCCCGACACCCGATACAGCCTTCATGAGCCGAAAGCGAGCGCTCCCCTCACCGTCCCTCGCCCTCTCTTTGATCGCGATCGTTCTCGCCTGCGCGGGCGGCGCCGTTGCGGCGTCGAAGATCAACGGAGGCGAGATCAAGAAGGGCACCGTGACCAGCAAGCAGGTCAAGAACCAGACCCTGAAGGAGGGCGACCTGAAGCCGTCGACGGTCGCTGCGCTCCGGGGCGCCCCGATCGACGCCTACGGCGCGAGTGCCACGGCACCGCTGGCGCTGGGACCGTCGACCGAGGTCCTCTCGCTCGAGCTGCCCGCCGGCAGCTACGTGCTCGGCGGCCAGACGGTCCTCTCAACCCCGACAACCTGATCACCGAGCCCGTATGCAGGCTGGCGGCGGCGGGGTCGTCGATCCGCGCACGCGCGACGCTGGCCGAGTTCGACCGCGACACGCTTCCCTTCACCCTCACCGCCTCCTCGAACGAGCCCTTCACCGCCACCCTGACCTGTGAGCAGGCCGGGAACGAGAGCGCCGAGGACCGAAGTCTCACCGCGACGAGGGTCGACGCGGTTCACTGACCTGCGGCGTGTGTTCATGCCCGTTGGCGCCACTGCCGATGGGTGAGACGTGAGCGTGAACGAGTTCGTCCTGGTCCAGGGCATGCGCGACACGCGCGGGGCGCTCGAGCGCTGGAACGCCGACCCCTGGCCGGTGGTTCGCGCCTGGGTCGGCGGAGCGCTCGCAGTCGCCGCGGTGCTCCTGTTCGCGGTCTGGGTGATCGCCGCGCTCTCGCCTGCGGACCTGACCCAGCTCTACCTTCCCGGCCTCTCGGGCGAGGCCGATCCGGGCGACGTCGTCGCGATCCTGTGGAAGAACTCCCTCGTGCTCGCCCTGCACGCGACCGCCTGCGTCGCCGGGTTCATCGCCGGGAGCTCGCTGGTGCTCTCGGCCGAACGACGCTCGGGACTCTCGCGCTGGATCCACGAGAAGGCCCGCCCGATTGCGCTCGGCTGGGTGATGCTGGTGACCTGCTTCTCGCTCATCACCCAGGCCTACGCGCTCGGGCTCACCGGTGCCCAGCTCGCCGAACAGCTCGGGATCTCCACCGGGGCCCTCGTTGTCACCGTGCTCCCACACGCGATCCCCGAGCTCATCGCGCTCTTCCTGCCGCTCGCAGCGTGGACGATCGCCAGCCGCCGCGACGAGTGGAGCAACCTGCTCGCCGCCACGTTCGCCACGGTCGCGATCGCAATCCCGATCCTGGTCGCCGCAGCGACATGGGAGGCCTACGTCTGGCCCCGGATCCTCTCCGCCGCGTCGCCGCTCACCTAGCGAGGGCCGGCGCTCAGGCGGCCTGACCGTCCTCCTGCTCGCCCGGTTCCGCGTCGCCAAGCAGCGCGCGGCGAAAGACCTTCTCTTCCTCGTCGAAGAGGAAGCCCCAGAGGTGCCCGCGCTCGAGCAGCGTGCGGCGCTTGGTCTCGAGGATCGCCTTGCGCGGCAGGCCGGCGACGCGCTCGGCGAGTGCGAGCGAGCGGGGGACGACGTCGCCCGCGACGACCTCGCGCACGATCCCCAGCCGCTGCGCCTCGGTCGCCCGCACTATCCGGCCGGTTAGACAGAGCTCCTGCGCGACCGTCGCCGGCAGCACCGCCCTGGCAGCCGCGTAGCTGGGCGGGATGCCTCGTGGCAGCTCCGGGTAGCCGAAGCTGGCCGACTGCGAGGCGACCCGCAGGTCGCAGAGCAGCGCCAAGGCGAATCCGCCCGCCAGCGCGGGCCCGTTGACCGCCGCGACCACAGGACGCCGGCAGTTGCCGACCGCCTGGAAGGCGAGCGTGCTCGTGTTCACCAGCTGCTCGCGGTGCGCGCGGTCACCGCCGAATTGATCGGTGTCCATGCCCGAGCAGAACGCCGGGCCGGCGCCGGTGAGGACGACGCAGCCGACCGAGTCGTCGCCGGAGAGCGCCCCGAAGGCCTCGGAGAGCTCGGTCCGCAGCTCGATCGAGAGCGCGTTGCGCTTCTCGGGGCGACGTAGCGTGACCACCGCCACCTCTCCCCGACGCTCGATCGAGAGCAGATCAGTCACCGCGTGAATTCTAGGTGCCGAGCTGAGGAAAGAGGACCCCGCACACCTCCTCGGCAAAGGCAGCGGCGAGCTCGCCGGTTGCGGCGCCGTCGGGGACCAGACCTACGATCGCGCCTCCGGAGCCCGCGTAGTTGGCCGGCGCGCCGAGCGAGCGCGCGAGCTCGACCATCCGCATGTGGCGCGGATCGAGCTCGACGAGCCGCGCCCGCACGGCGACGTTCTCACTCATCACGGTGCCAAGCCCGTCGCGATCGCCGGCGAGCAAGCAGCGCCACCCGGCCTCGGCGAGAGCCGCGATCTCGTCGAGCGCTCCGGTCGCCCCCTCGTCGCCCGCGGCTACACGACGCCGCAGCTCGGCGTGAACCCCGGCCGACGGCTGATCGGCGTCGGTGCGGTAGGCGACGAACAGCGGCGGCAGCAGGGCGGGATCGAGCACCTGATACGGATCGCGGGCGCCGGGGGCGAAGTCCATGTAGACGAGGCCACCGTAGGCCTGGGTGACCCGATCCTGAAGGCCGGCCGGGATCCCCAGGTCCTCGACCTCGACCGCGAGCGCGATCTCCGCCAGCCGGGCCGGCTCGAACTCGATCGTGTTCAGGTTGCACAGTGCCCTCAGGGTCGCGATCACGATCGCGCTCGAGCCGCCGAGGCCGACCTGGCGTGGGATGTCGGTCGCGTGCCGGATCGCGGTGGCGGCGTCGGCGGCTGGGCACTCGCGCTCGAAGCGAGCGATCGCGGCGTCGATCAGCGCCGTCCCCGCCCCCTCGAAATCGACTCCACGCGTCGGATCACCGACCGTGACCGTGGCCGAGAACTCGCGTATGACCGTCGCCAGCGTCTTGCCGCCGAAGCCGTCCGAGGGGTTGCCGACCAGCGCGGCCCGCGCGAAGGCCCGGCCTCTCGCTTCGCCGCGTGCGCTCACCGCGGCGGGATCGTAGCTAGGCGGCCTCTCGCTGCTCGCTGGGACCGTCGCGTTCGCTCACCCGTGTGATCCGGATCTCCCCGTCGAGCAGCTCGGGCGAGAACTCGCGCAGCATCCGTTCGAAGCAGCGTTTGCAGCTGCATTCGGGAACGGCGAGCCCGGTCTCGGCACATCTCGACTGACCCGCCCCGTCGGTCGCCACAGCGTGCGCAGCGTAGAGGCGCCGGGCGGCGGAAAAACGGCCTGCGAGCTGGACCTTTCGAATCGCTCGGGCGCGCATGCGATCCTCTGCCCGTGGCCAAGCAGCAGGAGAGCCCGTCGGCGGAGCCCGCCCCGCCGGTGGAGGAGACGCCGCCCGCCGCCGAGGCCCCGGCCGGGCCCGGAGAGCTCGGGCGGACGTCGAGCGAGGCGATCGCCGGCGCCGCGGTGCGCGCCCCGACGCGCGGCAACCGCAGGCTCGAGGCGCTGCTCGAGGCGGTCAACGCCGACGACGAGGTCCGTGCGTGGTGGCACATGGCCCAGGTGCAGTCCGAGCGGCTGGGGATGTCGGACCACTCGTGGGTCCACGTCCAGGTGGTGCTCAACATCGCCCTGCGGCTGCTGCGGCTGCTGGTCAAGGGCGGGATCGAGCCGGCGATGGTCACCGACCACGCGATGCGCGACCGCGACGCCGAGGTGGTCGTCGCCGCCGGGGCCCTGCTTCACGACGTCGGCATGGGGATCCATCGCACCGATCACGAGGAGTACAGCCTCTTTCTCGCTGAGCGCAAGCTGCGCGAGCTGCTCGCCGCCGTCTACAAGGAGACCGCGGAGCGAACCGTGGTCATCTCCGAGTCCTTGCACGCGATCATCGGCCACCGCCGCCGCGGCGACCCGTTCACGGTCGAGGCCGGGGTGGTCCGGGTCGCCGACGCGCTCGACATGGCCCACGGTCGCTCGCGGCTCCCGGTCGAGGCGGGCCAGGTCGGGATCCACTCGATCTCGGCCGCCGCGATCGACCGGATCGACATCGCCGCGGGAGACGAGCGAGCGGTCCGGATCGAGATCGCGATGAACAACTCCGCCGGCATCTTCCAGGTCGACGACCTGCTCGCGACCAAGCTCCGCGGCACCCCGCTCGAGGGCAACGTCGAGGTCGTCGCCACGGTCGAGGGCGAGGCCGAGAAGCGCCTGCTGACCGAGTTCCGGATCGCCTGAGGCCGAGCGTCGGCGCTGTGTTGGTGGCGTTCCGCTCGGGCTGGTGGCGTTCCGCTCGGGCTGTGGCGTTCCGCTCGGGCCGAGTCGGGGTGCGAGGCCTGGTCGGGTGTCAGTGAGGGAGGGAGTTGGGCCTGGCGCGGGCGCTTTTGGTCGGCCTCGGCCGTGGGTGGCGCTTTCTTCTCGCCATCCGAGAATAAGGCGCCAATCGAGCCCTCGGCCAGCGCGTCAACTCGCCCTTCGATCGCGCGTCGAGCTCGAAAGGAGAGTTGTTGCTCTATTGCAATGTCAACCTCGGACTCGACGCCGAGGGACGGTTGAGTCCGGGGTTAGCGACCTGCGCTCGCACCACACCCTCCCTCACTGACAACGATCCCCGCCTCGCGCCCCGGCGACGGCCAGAGCGGAACGCGTTAGACGCCGGCGCCCTCGGCGCCTCGGCCCTCGCCGGCGGCGAAGCGGCCGGCGCCGAGGACCCCGGTGGCGACCGAGTCGCGACCGAGCTCGGCCTCGCGCGCGAGGCCTTCTTCGAGCGTCAGGCCGATGCCCTCGAGCGCCGCGCGGCGATCGGAGAGCATCGTCGGCTGCGGAAAGCCCGCGAGCCCCTCGGCGATCTCGAGTGCTCGCTCGAGCTGACGGCCCGGCGCGACGACCTCGTTCACGAGACCCCACTCGAGCGCCTCGGCGGCCTCGACCACGCGGCCGGTGAGGATCATCTCGAGCGCCCGGCCCATGCCGACGATCCGCGGCAGGCGCTGGGTCCCGCCGTCGATCAGCGGGACCCCGAAGCGGCGCTCGGTGAACCCGAGCCGCGCGCTCTCGGACGCAATTCGCAGATCGCACCAAAGCGCCAGCTCGAGCCCGCCGGCCAGGCACCAGCCGGAGATCGCGGCGATCGTCGGCTTCGATGCCCGCAGGCGGCTGAAGCCGAGCGGGCCGTCGGGGCGCTCGTCGAGCCAGGCGTCGATCTCGCCCTCCGGGTCGTCACCGGCAAAGCGCGCGGCCTTCTCGGCGAACGCCTTCAGATCGGCGCCGGCGCAGAAGGCCTCCGGGCCATCGCCGGTGAGCACGAGGGCGCGCGCATCCTCGTCGGACTCGAAGCGGCGGAACCCGTCGAGCAGCAGCGCCGCCGTCTCGTCGTCGACCGCGTTGCGCCGCTCGGGCCGGATGATCGTCAGCACCGCCGCGGCTCCAGCGCGCTCGTACGAGACCTTCGACACGACGCTTGGCGGCTACGGGCGCCGGAGGCGGTCCAGCTCCTCGCGCGCCCTCTCCTTGCGGCTGTCGAGCCGCATCTGGATGATCGAGAGGACGACGACGAGGATCGCGAAGAAGGCCATCACAGCGAACGAGAAGTAGGTGACCACCTTGTCGTCTGTGCGGCCCCAGAGGCCGACACCGTCGGCGGCCATCGCCGCGGGCGCGAGCACGAACAGCACCACCAGCGAGGTGGCGACCAGGATGGCGAGGCGACGAACCCGGCTCACTGCGCGAACTCTATCGCCCCGATCGCGGAATAAGGTGGACGCCGTGGCATCCAATCTGCCCGAGGTCCTCTTCGTCTGCGTCGAGAACGCGGGCCGCAGCCAGATGGCCGCTGCGTTGCTCGACCAACTCGCCAAGGGGCGGGTCCACGTTCGCTCGGCCGGCTCGGCCCCCGCGGAGCAGGTGAACCCGAACGTGGTCGCTGCGATGTCTGAGATCGGGATCGACCTCGGCAAGGAGTTCCCGAAGCCGCTGACCGACGAGGTCGTCGAGGCCGCGGATGCGGTGATCACGATGGGATGCGGCGACGCCTGCCCGATCTATCCCGGCAAGCGCTACGAGGATTGGGAGGTCCGCGATCCGGCCCTGCTCGATATCGCGGGCGTGCGAGACGTGCGCGACGAGATCAAAGGCCGCGTCGAGGCACTGCTCGGCGAGCTCCTCGACGAGACCGCCGACTAGCAACAGAGCCCGTCCCCGGGTCGCGGCCTGAGCGCGGGCTAACCTCCCCGCGCGTGTCGATCCTCGAGGCGATCCTGCTCGGGATCGTGCAGGGACTCACCGAGTTCCTGCCGATCTCCTCCTCCGGCCACCTGATCGTGGTCCCGTGGCTGCAGGACTACACCTTCCTGCGCGAGAACCCGGGCTTCAACAAGACCTTCGACGTCGCGCTTCACATCGGCACCCTGACCGCGGTCGTCTGGTACTTCCGCCACGACCTCGCCGGGATGGTGCGAGGGTTTCTGAGCACGCTCCGCACCCGCACGATCGAGGGCCACGACGAGCACCTCGCCTGGGTCGTGATCGTGGGCACGATCCCGGCGGTGATCGTCGGCGGGCTCGGCGAGGAGGCGATCGACGAGAACCTCGGCGAGCCGTGGATGATCGCCGTCCAGCTGATCCTCTTCGGGCTCCTGCTCGGCGTCGCCGACCGTCTCCCGCAGCGCCTCGACGTCGACCACGTCAAGGTGCGCCACGGCCTCTACATCGGCCTTGCCCAGGCGCTCTCGCTGGCGCCCGGGACCTCGCGCTCCGGGATCACGATCACCGCCGGCCGCTTCCTCGGCTTCACCCGCGACGCGGCCGCACGGATCTCCTTCCTGTTGCTGGTTCCGGCGACCGCCGGAGCGATCGCGGTCAAGGGCTACGGCGCGATCACCGACGGCCTGCCCGACGGCGTCACCGGACCGATCATCGCCGGGATCATCGCCTCGGCGGTCTCGGGGTACCTGGCGATCTTCGGCCTGCTGCGCTTCGTCCGCACCCACAGCTACGACGTCTTCGTCGTCTACCGGGTCGTGATCGGCGTGATCCTGCTCGGGCTGATCGCGGCCGGAGTACGCGAGGCGACCTTCTAGCCGCCTCGCGCTCCCCGGAAGGATGAGCGCGCGACCCGGGGCAGGGAGTGCGGCCGCGCGCTGCACGAGAGAGGATCTCGTTGTGCGGCAGTCTGCTCGCGGCGACGCGGTTGAGGGTGAAAAACCGGAGAAATAGCGTGTGAAAGTTCTGTGAACGTTCTTCGTGCCTCTGCCCGGGCCTCTACCATGCGGCGCGTAAGAGAGAGGACCGGGGCAGGAGCCGGCCTTCCCGCTTTTCCGCCCAACCGGCCGACTTGATGAATCCACAGCCTGGGACAGTCCGTCTCGCGGTAATCGACAACGACAGCGGCTTCATGCGCGTCCTGGCCCGCCGGTTGGACGCGGCCGGCTGGGAGTACCGCGTCCACTCCTCAAGCGTTCCGCCTGAGGAGCTCGTGGCAATGAAGCTCAATGCACTGGTCGTTGACCTGGCGATCCTTGGCCCGGTGGCCTGGGAGTTCCTCGAGCGGATCTGCGGAATGCTCCCCGACCTCGGGGTGATCGTCTGCACCCAGGGCTCGACCGTGGCCCAGCGAGTGCGTGGCCTGCGCCTCGGTGTCGACGACTGGATCGCCAAGCCCTCGCACCCCGAGGAGGTGATGGCCCGGATCGAGGCGGTTGTCCGGCGTCGGCGGCGCAGCCAGCCGAAGGCCGACTCCGGACCGCTGGTTGCCGGCGAGATCGAGATCCGCGACGACCAGTTCCAAGCCTTCGTCGCCGGCCGGAGCCTGAACCTGACCCGGCGCGAGTTCGAGCTGCTCCAGGTGCTCGCCGAGGCGAGCGGCAGGGTGATCGAGCGCGAGGAGATCTACCAGCGTGTCTGGGGATATGCGATGGCCCACGGCGACCGCTCGGTTGACGTCTTCGTGCGCAAGCTGCGCTCGAAGCTCCACAAGCACTCGCCCGGCTGGTCCTACATCCACACCCACTTCGGCGTCGGCTATCGGTTCGAGCCCGACGCGGCCTTCCCGACGGACGCGGACGTCTCCGTCCCCGAGGCGCCAGCCCCCGAGCCCGCCGCCGAGAAGGCCGGCGAGGACTCGGTCGCGACGCCGCCGCTCTAGCGGTCTCGCCACATTGCGGGGAGATTCCTTCCCGCTTTACACGTTTTTCACATCGAGGCTCCGCTGCGCCGACCAAACTCGCCGCGAGGTGTTGTCAGCGTCCCGGTGGCGGGGTGAGCCCTGCTGCCCAACGGCCGCACATCTCCCTCGACTCAGAGAGCCAACTCTGCGAGACAGAGTCAACGAACCAGAAGGAGACCCATCCAAGTGATGTCCAAGAAGTGGCTGCTCGCCATCGGCGCCAGCACCGTCCTCGCCTTCGGCGTGGCCGCGTGCGGTGATGACGACGACGAGAGCACCAGCGGCGACTCCGGCACCAGCGGCCTCTCGGGCTCGATCGCGATCGACGGCTCGAGCACGGTGCAGCCGTTCGCCGAGGCGGCGGCCGAGCTGTTCAACCAGGACAACCCGGACGTGAACATCACCGTCGGGGCGGCCGGCACCAGCGGCGGCTTCGAGAAGTTCTGCGCTGGTGAGACCGACATCTCCGACGCCTCGCGCTCGATCGAGCCCGAGGAAGAGGCGCTGTGCAAGAAGGACGGCGTCGAGTACACCGAGGTCCCGGTCGCCAACGACGGCATCTCGGTGGTCACCAACCCGGCCCTGGAAATCAGCTGTCTGACGGTTGACCAGCTCGCCCAGCTGTGGACCGACGACTCGGTCACCAACTACAGCGAGCTCGGCGACGACGCCGACACGGGCGAGCCGCTTCCGGACGTCGATGTCAGCCTCTACGGCCCCGGCACCGACTCGGGCACGTTCGACTACTTCACCGACGTGATCAACGGTGAGGAGGGCGTGAGCCGCAAGGAGTACCAGGCGTCCGAGGACGACAACGTGCTCGTCCAGGGTGTCTCCGGCGACCAGGGTGGGCTCGGCTACTTCGGCTTCTCCTACTACGAGCAGAACGCCGACTCGCTGAACCTGGTCTCGGTCGACGACGGCTCCGGCTGCGTCGCGCCGGACGCGACGACGATCCAGGACGGCTCGTACACACCGCTTTCGCGGCCGCTGTTCATGTACCCGTCGAGCGAGGCGATCGCCAAGCCAGAGGTCGCAGGGTTCATGCAGTACGTGGTCGACAGCTACAGCGAGATCGCAGAGGCGGCGCTGATCGTCCCCATGGACGACACCCAGGCGGCCGACGCGAAGTCGGCGGTCGAAGGGGCGACCGGCAGCTAGCCCGGAGCGGGCGGCGGCCGACACCAGAGCATCCGGTGGAAGCCGGCACGCAGCTAGCGGGAGCGACGCCGGGGGCAAGGCCCCTCGGCGTCGCTCGCCGCCGCTGGGGCGAGGAGGCGATCCGCGCGCTGCTCTTCCTCGCGGCGCTGATCTCGATCCTGACGACGCTCGGGATCGTCTTCGCGCTGGTCGAGCAGTCGATCCCGTTCTTCCAGGATGTCGGCTCGCAGTTCTTCGAGTTCAGCGACTGGGCGCCGCTGTTCACTCCGCCCTCATTCGGGGTCTGGCAGCTCCTCAACGGGACCTTCCTGATCACGGGGATCGCGGTCTTCGTCGCGATCCCGATCGGGCTCGGCTCGGCGGTCTATCTCTCGGAGTACGCGTCGCCGCGCGGCCGCCGGATGGTCAAGCCGATTCTTGAGGTTCTCGTCGGGGTCCCCACGATCGTCTTCGGCTACTTCGCGCTCACCTTCGTCACCCCGACGATCCTCCAGGACATCCTCAGCCTCAACGTCTCGATCTTCAATGCGCTCGCCGCGGGGTTGGTGATGGGGATCATGATCGTGCCGACGATCGCCTCGATCTCGGAGGACGCTATGCGGGCCGTGCCCAGCGGGCTGCGTGAGGGCGCATACGGGCTCGGGGCGACCAAGCGCCAGGTTGCGACCAAGGTCGTCTTCCCAGCGGCGATATCGGGCATCGTCGCCTCGATCGTGCTCGGGATCTCGCGCGGCGTCGGCGAGACGATGATCGTCCTGATCGCCGCCGGGCTGCAACCCAACTACGGGATCGATCCGCAGGAGGGCTACGCGACCGTGACCACGTTCATCGGCGCGACCGCTAAGGGCGACAACCCGGTCGGCACGATCGGCTACGAGTCGATCTTCGCCTGTGGCCTGACGCTCTTCTTCCTCACCCTGCTGATGAACATGATCGCGATTCGTTTCGTGCGCAAGTACCGAGAGGTCTACGAGTGAGCGCGCCGCCCCCCGAAGCCGTCAGCGGAGCGGTCGAGACGCAGTTCGCGACCGGTCGCAACTCGCGCCTGCTCGAGCTCGGCTTCAAGGCGTGCCTGTTCGCCTGCCTGGCGATCGCGATGACGGTGCTCGCGGTGCTGTTGATCGACGTCTTCGTCGATGGATTCCGCTCTCTCAGCCTCAGCTTCATCACCGACGCCCCCTCCCGGATCATCCCCGAGAACTCTGGGATCGGGCCGGCGCTCGCCGGGACGTTGTGGCTGATGGCGGTCTGCGCGGCGTTCATCATCCCGGTCGGCGTAGCGAGCGCGATCTACCTCGAGGAGTACGCGAACCGCGACCGCTGGATCAATCGCTTCATCGAGGTCAACATCCAGAACCTCGCCGCGGTGCCGTCGATCGTCTACGGCGTGCTCGGCCTCGCCTTCCTCGTTCGCGGCGCCCTCGGCATGGGCAACATCCTGATCGCGGGCGGCCTGACCCTCGGGCTGCTGGTGCTGCCGGTTGTGATCGTCGCCGGTCGCGAAGCGATTCGCGCCGTACCACCTTCGATCCGCGAGGGCTCGATGGCGCTCGGGGCGACGAAGTGGCAGACGATCTGGAAGCAGACCCTGCCGGCCGCCCTGCCGGGGATCGCGACCGGGGTCATCCTCTCTTTGTCGCGGGCGATCGGCGAAACCGCCCCGCTGATCGTGATCGGGGCCGCATACTTCGCGACCAGCTCACCGACGAGCCCATTCGACGACGTCACGGCCCTGCCGATTCAGATCTTCGGCTGGATTTCGGATCCCCGCCCCGAGTACGCGGCGCTGGCCGCGGCCGGGATCGTCGTCCTGATGGCGATCCTGCTGGCGATGAATGCGGTCGCCATCTGGCTCCGCAACAAGTACGAGAAGAAGTGGTAGGTGATTAGTCTTGGAGAGAACGGTGACCGAACCTGAGCAGACGCGAGACCCACAGGCGGCATTCGGAGTCGACGTCGCCGCGACCGCGCAGGCGGCGGCCTCCAAGTACGGCGCGAGGACGCCGATGAGCCGCGAGGCGGTGTTCCGGCTCGAGAACGTGACCGTCTCCTACGACGGCAAGCCGGCGGTGTCCGAGGTGACGATGGACATCCGGCGCAACGCGATCACGGCCTACATCGGCCCCTCGGGCTGCGGCAAGTCGACCCTGATCCGCTGCCTGAACCGGATGAACGACCTGATTCCGTCGGCGAGAGTCGACGGGAGAGTGATGTACCACGGCGAGGACATCTACGCCGAGCAAGTCGACCCGGTCGAGGTTCGCAAGCGAATCGGAATGGTGTTCCAAAAGCCGAACCCGTTCCCGAAGTCGATCTACGACAACATCGCCTTCGGCCCGCGCGTCCTCGGAATGGAGGGCGACATGGACGAGATCGTCGAGAAGGCGCTGCGCGGCGGCGCGCTCTGGGACGAGGCCAAGGACCGGCTCGACTCGAACGCGTTCGGAATGTCGGGCGGTCAGCAGCAGCGGCTTTGCATCGCCCGCTGTCTCGCTGTCGACCCGGACGTGATCCTGATGGACGAGCCCTGCTCGGCCCTCGACCCGATCTCCACCGGGCGGATCGAGGACCTGATGCTCGAGCTGCGCGAGAAGTACTCGATCGTGATCGTCACCCACAACATGCAGCAGGCGGCGCGGGTATCGGACATGACCGCGTTCCTGATCGTCAAGCTCGACGCCGACGAGAAGCACCGCCAGGGCCGCATGATCGAGTACGACGAGACCGAGAAGATCTTCACCAACCCCTCGGACCAGCGGACGGAGGACTACGTCAGCGGGAAGGTGGGCTGATGGCGGCGAGCGTCCGGATCCACTACCAGGAGGAGCTCGAGAACCTGGAGCAGCGCGCCCTCGAGGGCCTCGACCTCGTCGCCGCCCAGCTCGAGCGTTCGGTCGAGGCGGTCGAACACCAGGACACCGAGCTCGGCGAGCTCGTGATCGCCAACGACGACGTCATCGACGGCCGCTACCTCGAGGTGCACCAGGCGATCCTCACCATGCTCGCGACCCAGTCTCCCGTGGCCACCGACCTGCGCCTGATCTCGGCGCTGCTGCACCTGATGAAGGCGATCGAGCGGATGGGCGACCAGTGCGTCAACATCGCCAAGCTGATCCCGATCGCCGGTCACGAGCCGCCGGCAGAGGAGCGCATCCTCAAGGACATCGTGACCATGGGCAAGCAGGTCCGGACGCAGCTCTCGCAGGCCAAGCGGGCGTTCGAGGGCCGCGACGTCGAGATGGCGCGCGACCTGGTGCGCCAGGACGACGTCGTCGACAACCTCAACAAGGAGATCTTCAAGATCGCGCTCGAGATCGGCGACGACCACGACCGCCGCGAGTGGGCGATGACGATGATCCTCGCCGCCCGTGCGATCGAGCGAATCGGCGACAACGCGGTCGACATCGGCGAACAGGTCGCCTTCATCGTCACCGGGCTCTTCCGCGAGTTCCAGGACGCCTCGCACCCCGAGGAGCCGGTTCCGAGCTAACTCGGACTATCGCGCCGAGAGCAGCTTTTCGGTCGTCTCGGCGAGCTCGCCGGCGCGGGGGCGGTAGGGCGGGTGGACCTCGAGCACGATGGGGGCCACGTGTTCGGCGAGCAGCGAGTTGACGCGATCCCAAGGCAGGGTGCCGCGGCCGGGCGGGAGGTGAAGGTCGAGCCTCAGGGGATCGACGCCGAGCTCCTCTCCGGCCGGGCGCCGGCGGGCGCCGAGGTTGTCGTGGGCGTGAAAGACCGAGACCAGATCGAGGACGGGCTCGCAGAGCCGATCCACACCCGTGTGGCGGAGGTCGGCGATCACGTGCGCGTGGCCCAGGTCGAGGCAGAGCTTGACCCGCGCAGAGCCGATTCGTAGAGCGAGAGCACGAAGGCTGAGCGGGATGGCCGAGAGCGTCTCGGGGCCCGGGTACAGGGGCGCCAGGTTCTCGATCGCGATCGTCACCTCGAGCCGCTCGGCCGCCTGCGCCAAGTCCGCCAGCGAGCGCGCCTCGGCCGCGAGATCAGCCTCGGTCGCCGGGCCCTCGGGCAGCGCCAGGGCGTGGTAGACGATCTGCGCGGCGCCGATCTCGGCCGCATAGGAGAGCAGGCCCTCGAAGGCGCGGTCGCCGGCGCGCGAGCCCGCGCGCAAGCCACCAGGCGCGTGCACGACCGCGGCGAGTCCGGTGGTCGCCAGCGCCGCGCCTGCGGCCGCGGCATGGCGGGTGGCGCTCCGGGGGTCGACGAGGACCGAGGCCGGCGGGGAGTGGAGCTGTACCCACGAGAACCCGGCCGCCTCGTAGGACTTCAGCAACGGCGCCGAGGGCCACCACTCATACGGGACGCTGAGGCCGAGCCGGCCGGCAAGCGGAGCGCTGCGGTCGGCCGGCGCACACCGACCTCGTGTAGATCGCGTTGTCGCCTGCTTGCCGGCCCCCATCATCGACGTGTTTAGACACCGAACCCGCACCTTCCGTGAAACCTAGGTGAAGCGGATGTGAACAGGCAGTAATTCGCGCGGCGGGCGCCCCGCCTCATCCGTCGGTTTTGGCATGATCGGAGCCGATGCTGTGCGCGGCGGTGGACATCGGCTCGAACACGACCCGCGTCCTGGTTGCCGAGCCGCAGGAGGGCCAGCTGCGCAAGGTGATGGAGCAGCGCGCCTACACGCGAATCGACAAGGCCTCGAAGCGCAAGGGCAAGATCACGGCAGAGAAGATCGCCGAGCTCGCCGACGTCGTCACCACCCAGGTGCGGCTCGCAGAGGAGCTCGGCGCGGAGGCGATCCGGATCGTCGCCACCGCGGCGATCCGCGAGGCCAAGAACGGCGAGCAGGTGGCGAAGGAGATCGCGGAGATGGCCGGTGGCCCGGTCCAGATCCTCAGCGAGCAGGAGGAGGGGCGGCTCGCCTTCGTCGGCGCGACCAAGACCCTCGGCCACCCGGTCGAGGGCGACGTCGGCGTCGTCGACGTCGGCGGCGGCTCCTCGGAGATCATCGTCGGCACGGTCGCCGAGGGCGTTCGCGTGGTGCGCTCGTTCAAGATCGGTTCGGGGGCGGTGGCCGAGGAGTTCCTCACCAAAGATCCGCCCTCGGCGTCGGAGGTCCGCTCGCTGCGCGACTACATCGACGACTTCTTCGACGGGGTCGAGGTCGAGCAGCCCGATCAGGCGGTCGCCGTTGGCGGCAGCGCCACCTCGCTGCGGACCCTGGTCGGCGCGGTGCTCGAGTACGAGACGCTCGAGCGGGCGGTGCGGGTGCTCACCGGCGACCCGATCGCCGAGGTCGCGAAGAGGTTCGAGCTCGACGCCCGCCGGGTGCGGATCCTGCCCGCCGGTGTGCTGATTCTCGAGAAGCTCTCCGAGCTCCTCGGCCAGCCGCTTCAGATCGGCAAGGGAGGCCTGCGGGAGGGAGTCATCCTCGACCTGCTCACCAACGGGGCCGAGAACGGCTCGGCGACCGCGGTCGCAGCGTAGCGCCCGCGTCAGGCTCAGCACCACGTTAGGCTCAGTAGGTGGCGAAGGCGCGTTCGATCCCGGATCTGGTCGAGGACGAGCCCTACGCCGCGGTCGCCGCAAAGGTGATCGCGGTTCGCGCGACCGAGCTTGCCGACAACGCCGAGGGGGTGCTCGACACCGGCGACATCGAGCGCGTCCACGACATGCGCGTCGCCACGAGACGCCTGCGAGCCGCGCTCGAGGTCTTCGAGCCCTGCTTCCCGCGCAAGCAGTTCAAGCCCGCGCTGCGCGAGGTCAAGGCGCTTGCCGACGCCCTGGGCGAGCGCCGCGACCGCGACGTCACGATTGCGGCTCTCGAGCGGTTTGGCGCCGGGATCGGGCAGGCGGACCGCCCGGGGGTGCAGAGCCTGGTCGCGCGCCTGCGCGACGAGCAGGCAGAGGCGAATCTCGGGCTCGCGCCTTACGTCTCCGAGGAACGGCTCGAGCGGCTCCTGGAGCGCCTCGGGGAGCTCGTGGCCGCCGCCGAGGCGCTGGTCGCGGATGACGAGGTGGAGCCCACCGGTCAGGTCGAGCTTGACGCAAGCCCGGTCGAGCCCGACGAGGTCGGACCCGACGCCGCCCCGGTCGGACCCGACGCCGACCCGGTCGAGCCCGACGCCGCCCCGGTCGAGCCGGATCCGCTACGCGAGGGACAGCCGGCGTTGGCGGCCCCGACGATCACCAACGGCTCCGGGACCTGATGAAGGCCAAGCGGGTCAAGAAGCTCGATCCCGAGGGGCCGCTGGTCGACAACGCCGCCCGGATCGTCCGCGTGCGGCTCGAGGAGATGCGCTCCTTCACCCCGGCTGCGCTGCACCGCGACTGCGAGACCGAGCAGCACGACCTGCGGATCGCGGCCAAGCGCCTGCGCTACGTGCTCGAGGCGACCGAGTTCTGCTTCGGGCGTCCGGCGGAGACCGCCAGGCGGCGCGCGCGCGACCTGCAGGAGGTTCTCGGCGAGCTGCACGACTGCGACGTGATGCTGCCCAGGGTCGCCGACCACGTCGAGCGCCTGCGCAGCGAGGATGCGGACGCGGTCCGCGAGCGCGCGGGCGCCGCCGCCGACGTCGACCCGGCTCTGGCCGCACAAGCACCGCATCGCACCGCCTATCGCGGCCTCGAGGTGCTCGCCGTGCACGTCGAGGCGCGGCGCACCCTGCTCTTCGATCGCTTCGTCGAGCTCTGGGGGGCGCTCGAGCGGGACGGGACCTGGGAGAAGCTCGAACGGGCGATGGACCGCAAGCTTCGCGAGGCGCGTGAGCGCCGCGAGGCGGCGGCGCGCGCCGAGAGCGCCGCCCGCGAGCTCGCCGAGGCCGAGCGTGCCGAGCGCGAGGCCGCCGAGCGCGCCAGGGAGGCCGCCGAGGCGCTTGCCGAGGCGCGGCGCGCACAGGACCCCCCACCGCCGCTGCGCTGACCGCTCCCCCGGGATTCCGCCCGGGTTGTCGTGGGTACAGTGAAGCGCGTGGCAGGGACGTCGAGACCGCGCCGGCGCCCCTCGCGGGCGAGCCGGCTGGCAGCCGCGGCCGCTCTCGTGGCGGTCACGGTGCCGATCATTCCCGGCGCGGCAAGCGCCGCATTCACACCCGGTGCGGCAGGGGTGGGTGACCCGTTCTTCCCCAACGCGGGCAACGGCGGCTACGAGGTCGCCGACTACACGCTCAAGCTCCGATATAGGCCGAGCGCGCGAAAGCTCGAGGGCAAGGCGCGGATCACGGCGAACGCGACCCAGGACCTGAGCGCGTTCAACCTCGACTACCGCGGCCCGAAGGTCAGTGGGGTCACGGTGAATGGCGTGGCGGCCGGATTCGAGCGCACCGGCCAGGAGTTGACGATCACGCCCGCGACCGGGGTCGCGGCCGGCGCGCAGTTCGTCGTCCTGGTCCGGTACCACGGTGAGCCGAGGCCGATCACGGACCTCGACGGATCGAAGGCCGGCTGGATCCCGACCGGCGACGGCGCCTTCGTCGCCGGAGAGCCGCAGGGTTCGCCGACCTGGTTCCCGTGCAACGACCACCCGAGCGACAAGGCCACCTACTCGTTCCGGGTCACCGTCCCGCGGGGAGTCGAGGCGATCGCGAACGGATCGCTGCTCGAGCGCAAACGCCACCACGGACGGCCGTGGGTGACCTGGAAGTGGGCGGAGGACCAGCCGATGGCGACCTATCTCGCCACCGTCACCACCGGCCAGTTCCAGATCACCCACCGGACCGTGAACGGGATCCCGGCGCTGAACGCGGTCGATCCGCGTGAGCGCCGCCGCACCGGGAGGGTGCTGAAGCGGACTGGCGACATCCTCGGTCTCTTCGAGTCGCTCTTTGGCCCCTATCCGTTCGAGGACGTCGGCGCGATCGTCGATCACGCCGGCTTCGTCGGCTACGCACTCGAGACGCAGACCCGGCCGCTGTATGCCAGCGCTCCCGGCGACGGCCTGGTCGCCCACGAGCTCGCCCATCAGTGGTTCGGCAACAGCGTCACGCCCCAGACTTGGCCCGATATCTGGCTCAACGAGGGCTTCGCCACCTGGGCCGAGTGGCGCTGGGACCAGGAGGCCGGCGGGAAGACGACGGCGAAGATCTTCGAGGAGCTGAACGAGGTCCCGGCGAGCGACACCGGGTTCTGGAACCCGCCGCCCGCGGCGCTATCAGGCCCCGCAGAGTTGTTCGCGGGATCCGTGTACGAGCGGGGGGCGATGGCGCTCGAGGCGCTGCGGCAGCAGGTCGGCCAGCCCGCGTTCCTGGCGATCATGCGCGAATGGGTGGCCGCACACGCCTACGGCAACGCCAGGATCGACCAGTTCATCGCGCTCGCCGAGGCCGAGTCGGGCCAGGAGCTGAGCCCGTTCTTCGACTCCTGGCTCTACCAGCCGGGCAAGCCCTGACCCGGTCCTGAGGGCCGCGACCGGTCGCTAGCCTCGCGGCCATGCGCGGCTACCTCGACATCCTCCGCTCACCGGCCGGAAGGCCGATGGTCATCTCCGGCGTCGCTCGGCTCTCCTGGGGGGTCGCGGGACTGGCGCTGCTCTTCCACGTCGAGGACAGCGCGGCCTCGTTCGCGGCTGCGGGCCTGGCGCTCGGCGCCCTCGGCGTCACCAGCGCAGCGTTCGCGCCGGTGCGCGGCACCCTGGTCGATCGTCACGGGTGGCTCGCGATGCTGAGCTTCGCGGCGATCACCTCCGCGTTACTGGCGGCGATCGCGCTCACGCCTGCCGCCGGCCCGGCGGCGCTCAGCTACATCGTCCTCGCGGGACTCGTGGGCGTCTTCGCGCCACCCTTCACCGCCTGGACCCGCGCGGGCCTCGCCCGGCGGCTGAGTGGCGACCCGCTCAGGTCGGCCTACACGGTCGACAACGTGTTCGAGGAGTGCGCGTTCGTCGTCGGGCCTCTGGTCGCAGGACTGGTGATCGCCGTCGCGACGCCGGGCGTCGCGCTCGTGCTCGCCGCCGGCCTGGCGGCATTCGGTGGCGTTGCGCTCACTCTCGGACAGCGCGCCCGTGAGTGGGCGCCGCGGCACCGCGAGCGCTCCGGCGGCTCGCCCCGCTCGCTCAACCGCGCGCTCGGCCTCGCCTTCGCCTGCCTCGCCGGCATGGGCGCCGGCCTCGGCTTCGTCGAGGTCGCGGTTGCGGCCTTCGCCCAGGACGAGGGCTCGGAGGGTGGTGCAGGGCTGATCCTCGCCGCGCTCTCGGCCGGAGGAGTCCTCGGCGCCTTCGTATACGGCGGCAGGGTGTGGAGCGGCTCGACCGCGCGCCAGTACGCCGTCCTGCTGGCGCTCCTGGGGGCGGGCATGGCACTGCTCGCGGTGCCCGAGTCGGTGCTCGCGATGGTCCTGCTCACGGGCTTCGCGGGCCTCGCCTTCACTCCGGTGTTCATCGCCAACTCGCTGCTGATCGACGAGCTCTCGCCCGCCGGCCCCTCGGCGGTCGCCTTCAGCTGGGTCTCGACCGCGATGAATGCCGGTGTCGCGGCGGGAGCTGCGTTGGGCGGCGGGCTCGTCGATGGGCACGGCACAGACGCTGCGTTCCTCGCCGCCGGTGCCGTCGTCCTCGCCAGTGCCGCCTTCGCGCTGGCCCTCGAGCCGCCGTTCAGGAGCGCTCGAGAAAGCTGAGCTCGCGGCCGGGCGCGCAGCCGTGCGCCGACCACCGCCCGCGCTCCCAGCGGATCGTGGTCCCGTCGGCGAGCCTCGCCTTCGCGCGCCCGCAGACCGGCTCCCCCCAGAGCGTCGCCTCGAGTGGCCGCTCGGCCTCCGGGGTGTCGCCGAGCCCGCCGGCGACGTGCGCAGCGGGGTGCGTGACGACGATCGATCCCCGGCGGACCCAGAGCGGGATCCGCTCGCGAGGCGCCGCCGCGCGAAGCTCGCTGCCGCCGTCGACGGGCTCCGCGGACCAGTAGTCGATCCACTCGCCGCGGGGGAGGTAGACGGGGCGCTCGACCGCGCCCTGCTCGAGCACCGGCGCGACCCAGAGCGCGGGGCCGAAGCCGTAGGCGTCGGCGAGCTCCCAGCCGCGATCGTCGCCGGGGTCGGTGAGCGCCAGCGGGCGGATGATCGGCAGTCCGCAGCGCCGCGCGGTCGCCGCCGCGGCGCGGATGTAGGGGACGAGCCGCTCGTGCAGCACCACGTAGTCGCGGTAGATCTCGAGCGTGTGGTCGTCGTAGCGCCAGGCCTCCTGCTCGAAGCGGCCGTGGGCCTGCATCAGCGGCGTGAAGCAGCCGAACTGCACCCAGCGCAGCAGCAGCTCGCGCGGGCAGCGCTCGACCAGGCGCTTGCCGAGGTAGCCGCCGACGTCGTGTGACCAGTTCGAGAAGCCGCTCGCCGCCGCCGTCAGCGTGGCCGCGACCAGGGTGCGCAACGACCAGAAGTCGGAGACCTGGTCGCCTCCCCAGGTGATCCCGGTCGCCTGCTGGCCCGCCCACCCGCAACGGCCGAACAGCACCCCCGTGTTCGGGTGGACCTCGTCGAGCAGCTCCTGCATCGTGCGCCGGTACAGCTCGCCGTAGGCCCAGGCCGCCTCGGCGCCACGGCGGCGGTCGGCGAACCGCGCCTCGGGCGGGATGTAATAGCCCTCGCCGTCGTCGGCCTTGATCCCCTCGACACCCATCTCGAGCACCGATCGCGCCTGCTTCTGCCACCAGCGCCGCGCCGCCGGCGAGGTGAAGTCGACCGGCGAGCCGATCCCCATCCACCAGCGCCCGACGTGCGGGCCACCGCCGGCACTGCGGATGAAGTTGCCTGCCCAGAGCGCCTCGGCGTAGTTCGATGCCGGCCGCCGGTGCAGGCGCTCGGACTCGGGATCGGGGGGTCGCTGGCCGTCGGTCGAGTCGAGGTTGACCCACGGCGTCACCCAGACCACGGTGCGCACACCCGCGGCGCGCATCCGGTCGATCATCCCCTTGGGATCGGGGAACTGGTGCGGGTTGAAGCGCCAGGTGTTGTACTGCGTCTCCCACGGCGAGTCGATCACGATCGCGTCGAGTGGCAGGTCGTTGCGCTCGTAGCCCTCGAGGTCCTCGATCACGTCGCGCTGGTGCTCGTAGACGTCGCGGCTCTTCCAGTGGCCGTATGCCCACTCCGGCGAGCAGCTTCGGAAAGCCCGTCAGTCGCAGGTAGTGGCGAAGCCGCGCGGCGGGAGTGGGGTCGCAGAGCAGACGCAGGCGCAGCGGGCCGGCCGCCCCGCGTTGCGAGACGCGGAGCGGGTCGCGCAGGTCGAGCTCGAGCCCCGATCCCCAGGTCTCGACCCAGGCCGCCCAGCCCGCTGTTCGAGAGCAGCCACGGGCAGGGAACGTAGTCGCCCTGGGCAATGCCGCCCTCGGCGAGCATCTCCGGTGGGCAATCGGGGCCGGTGTAGCGCCGGTCGGCGCCCAGGTTGACGAGCCGGCCGCGCTGGTCGAAGGGCTCGCCGTGGCGAGCGCCGAGGCCGGTGATGTGCTCGTCGGCGTGCGCCGCCCAGGTCGCGCCGAGGCGAAACGGTGCTGGTTGGGGGAGGACGTCGATCTCGACTCGGTCGGGGGCCGGCAGCCCGAGCCGGATCGTGGCGTGCCCAGCGGCGGTTTCGGCGTCGAGCTCGAGCGCGGTCGGGCTTGAGTTCACCACGGCGGCGCGTGGGATCGGTTGCGCCTCGCCGCGCTCCTCCTCGACCAGAACCCCCTCGGTGAGCTCGATCAGGCGGTCGCCGCCGTGGCCGGGCTGGGTGAAGAGGGTGAGATCGTCGAGGAGCACGCGGCCGTCACGGGTGATCCGGACGCCCAGGGGGTCGAGTGCGACCTCGACCTCGAGCCGGTCGCTCCGGACCGCTCACCACTTGCCCGATCGCCACCGCCATTGCGGAAAGCTTCGCCACGCGCGCAGGTCGACTCGGTTGCGATCCGGTGAACGCCTGCGTTCACGGCTCCTTCACCGCCTGTTCTCCGGGATTTCACGCCTCACGCACGGGCGATGGCGAACCTTAAGGGCGTAATTGCAGGCGAAAAGAGGGAGCAGCGATGATTCCCACTGGGGTTGTTAGGGCGGACATGCACTGCCACTCGACCGCGTCGGAGGTGGCGAAGCTGGGGATCCAGCGCAGCGTCGGGCTGCCGGAGTGCGCGACGCCGCCGGAGGAGGTCTACGAGCTCGCCAAGCGGCGGGGCATGGACTTCGTCACGATCACCGACCACGACACGATCGACGGCTGCCTCGAGCTCGCCGATCGCGACGACTGCTTCGTCTCCGAGGAGCTGACCGACCTGGTTCGCCGGGGAGCCGCAGGCGGTCCACGTGCTCTGTTACGGGATCACCCCCGACGACCACGAGTTCCTCCAGGGCCACGCCAAGGACCTCGAGACCTGCGCCGCATACCTGCACGAGCGCGAGATCACCTGCGCGCTCGCGCATCCGTTCTTCGCCGTCGCGGCTCCGCTGATGGCCCGGCACCGGCGCCGCCTGGCTCAGCTGTTCCCCGTCTGGGAGACGCGCAACGGGTCGCGGGCGCGCGAGCTCAACATGCCCGCGGCGGTCTACATCGAGACCCACGGCGGGACCGGGATCGGCGGCTCCGACGACCATGCCGGCGTCGACATCGGGCGGACGTTCACCGAGACGCCGCCCGCCTCGACGCCGGAAGAGTTTCTCCGCCACGTCCGCGAGGGCCGCGCCGCGAACCGCGGCGACCAGGGCAGCGCCGCGAAGTGGGCGCACTCGGCGCTCGCCCTGGCCACGCGCGCGCTGATGGCGAATCCGAGTATCGATGCGTCCGGGGGAGCGATCGACCCGTCGGTCGTGCTCCAGATCGCCGAGCGGGTGGTCGCCGACGGCGGCGAGCGGGGCGGCCAGGCCACACCAGACCTCGGGGCGACCGAGGCGCGGGCGCTGCTGCGCGCCTGGCTCGACTCGGTCGACCTGAGCTCGGACCCGAAGAAGCTGATCGAGCTGATGCAGGCCGACGATTTCAGCCACACCGACCTCGCCCGGCGGGCGCGCCGGATCCACGAGCGGCGGATGCGCGCTGCGGTCGAGCAGGTGACGGCCGCCGCCGAGGCCGGCGGGGGCTACGCAGAGGCCGCGACGTCGCTGTTCGGGGCCTGCATGCCGGCGATCCCGTACGTCCCCGCAACGACGATCCTCGGCAAGGAGATGGCGAAGCTCGCCGCGCGCGACGGCGAGCCGGGCCGGGTCGCGCTGGTCGTCGATGGCGCCGGGTCGATGCACGGCGTCACCCACACGATCGAGCGCATCCGCGAGCACGGTGTAGCGGGGTGGGATGTCGAGGTCATCGGCACCGACCCGCGCGTCGACCGCCGGCTGCCCGCGGTCGCCGAGGTCGAGGTTCCCTTCTACCCCGGGATGACGATCGGGGTGCCGAGCGTGCCCGAGCTGGTCGCGACCCTGGTCGACGGGCGCTATGACCTCGTCCATCTCGCCTCGCCCGGCCCGGCCGGGGTCGGCGCCGCACTCACGGCGCGGATCGGCGGCATGCCGCTGATCGGCAGCTATCACACCGAGCTCGCCGCCTACGCCGGTCTGCGCAGCGGCGACCCCGCGCTCGAGGCCGGGGTGCGGATGGCGCTGTCGATCTTCTACCGCCAGTGCAAGATCGTGCTCTCGCCGAGCCGGGCGACCGACGAGTCACTCGCCTCGATCGGGATCGAGCGCGAGAAGATCGGCTCGCTGGGCGCGCGGCGTGGACCTTTCGCTCTACGACCCGGCCAGGCGCGACCCGGATGCCTACCCGGGCGAGGTCAAGGTCCTCTACGCGGGGCGGCTGACCAAGGAGAAGGGAGCCGACCTGCTGGTCGAGAGCTTCCTCAGCGCGCGCGAGCGCGATCCGCGCCTGCATCTGCTGCTCGCCGGCGGCGGCCCCGAGGAGGAGACCCTGCGCGTGCGCCTCGGCGAGCTCGGCCACCTTTCTCGGCTGGCTCGATCGCGAGCAGCTCGCCCATGCCTACGCGAGCTGCGACGTGTTCCTGTTCTGCTCGCGGACCGACACCTACGGCCAGGTGGTCGTCGAGGCCCAGGCCAGCGGCCTGCCGGTGGTCGCGGTCGCCGAGGGCGGACCGCTGTCGCTGATCCGTGACCGGCAGACGGGCTGGCTCTGCGAGGCCGATCCCGAGGCACTGGCAGCCGCGGTCGCGCAGCTCGCGGCCTCGCCGTTCCTGCGCGAGCGGATCGCCCGCGCGGCGCGGGCCGAGATCCAGGGTCGAACCTGGGAGGCGGCGTTCGCGCAGCTCGCGGCCGGCTACGAGCGCGCGCTCGGTGCCGTCGCGGCGCAAGCCCGGGCCCACCCCACTGCGCGAGGTTGCCTGACCACGGGCGCCGAGTAGCCTGTGGACAAGGCAGCAGTGGACCCGCTCGAGATCGAGACCAGCCCCGCAACCGACGTCGAAGAGGCGCCGGCCGAGCCGAGCGCGAGCGGGCTGCCCGACCTCGAGGACCCGTCCCTCTACTTCAACCGCGAGCTCTCCTGGCTCGACTTCAACGACCGCGTCCTTCAGCTCGCCGAAGACGCATCGGTGCCGCTGCTCGAGCGCGCCAAGTTCCTGGCGATCTGGGAGTCGAACCTGGACGAGTTCTTCATGGTCCGGGTCGCGACTCTTCATGACCAGCTCGAGTCCGGCTCGGTCGCGCGCGGCGCCGACGGGATGAATCCCTCCCAGCAGCTCGACGCGATTCATGAGCGGGTGCTCGCCCAGCGCGAGCGGGTGACGACGTGCTTCGAGCGCGACCTGCGCCCGGCGTTGGCCGAGCACGGGATCCGCCTGACCTCGCTCGAGGCCGCCAACAACGAGGAGATGCGCGAGCTCGAGCGGCTGTTCACGAACCAGGTCTTCCCGGTGCTGACCCCGCTTGTGATCGGGCGCGGGCGCCCCTTCCCCTACATCTCGAACCTCTCGCTCTCGCTCGCCGTCGTCCTTCGCGACCCCGACAAGGACAACGAGATCCTCGCCCGGGTCAAGGTCCCGGGGGAGTTGCTCGGCCGCTTCCTGCGCGTCGGCGAGCGCGGCAACACGCTGGTGCCGCTGGACGCGCTGATCGCCGCCAACCTCGGGTCCCTGTTCCCCGGGATGGAGGTTCTCGACCACGCCCTCTTCCGCGTCACCCGCGACACCGACTACGACGTCTCCGACGAGACCGACGACCTGCTCCAGGCGGTCGAGGAGGAGCTGCGCCGCCGGCGCTTCGGCGAGGTCGTGCGGCTCGAGGTCGAGGCCGATATGGACCCCGGGCTGCGCGACCAGCTCGTCGCCGCGCTCGGGATCTCCGACGACGAGGTCTACGCGGTCGACGGGTTGCTCGACCTCTCCGACCTCTGGGACGTCTACGGGCTCTCGGGCAACGACGAGCTGCGCTTCCCGCCCTACACGCCGGTCACCCCGCCCCGGCTGATCCTCGGCGAGGACGGCGGCAAGCCGGGCGACATGTTCGCCGCGATCCGCGCCGGCGACATCCTCGTCCATCACCCCTACGACTCGTTCCACACCTCGGTCGAGCGCTTCGTCAACCAGGCGGTCTCCGACCCGGACGTGCTCGCGATCAAGCAGACGGTCTACCGGACGAGCGCAGATTCGCCACTGGTCCCGGGCCTGATCGAGGCTGCCGAGCACGGCAAGCAGGCGGTCTGCATGGTGGAGCTCAAGGCCCGCTTCGACGAGAGCGCCAACATCCGCTGGGCAAAGAAGCTCGAGGAGGCGGGCGTGCACGTCGTCTACGGCATCCCGGCGCTGAAGACGCACGTCAAGTGCATCCTCATCGTCCGCCGTGAGGGCGACGGCGCGCGTCATTACGTCCACATCGGGACCGGCAACTACAACCCGAAGACCGCTCGCATCTACACCGACCTCGGCCTGTTCACCGCCGACCCCGAGATCGGCGCCGACATCGCCGAGATGTTCAACTCGCTGACCGGCTACGCGCGCCCGCGGCGTTACCGCAAGGTCCTGGTCGCACCGTTCAACCTCCACACCGGGATCCTCGACGAGATCGAGCGCACGATCGCCTCGCACTCGCCCGCGACGCCGGCCCGGATCAGGCTGAAGATGAACTCGCTGCTCGACGCATCATCGATCCGGGCGCTCTACCGCGCCTCGCAGGCCGGTGTCGAGGTGAAGATCAACGTGCGCGGCATCTGCGCCCTGCGCCCCGACGTCCCCGGCGTCTCGGAGAACATCGAGGTCACCTCGGTCGTCGGCCGGTTCCTCGAGCATTCGCGGATCTTCTCGTTCGAGCGCCACGACGAGGCCGCCAGCGTCTACATCGGCTCCGCCGATCTGATGCCCCGCAACCTCTACAACCGGGTCGAGCTGGTCACGCCGGTATCCGATCCGAAGCTCGGTCGCCGATCTGGTCGACGTGCTCGACCGCAGCTTCGCCGACAACACCAACTCGTGGGAGCTCGATGCGGACGGGCGCTGGACGAGGCGCACGGCACCGGGCGAACCCCGCAACGTCCAGCGCGAGCTGATCGAGCGCCACGCGGAGCGGGCGGCGTCGGGCGCCGCCGTCGAGACGGCGTAGCGCGGGACGCGCGCCCGGCGCTCGCTCTCGGCACCATTCCCTGATGGCGGATCGCCACCAAGCGCACGGCTACTGGCTCGAGGAGGCCGGGCCGGTCGCGCCCGCGCCGCCGCTCGGTGGCGACACGCGCGCGGACGTGGTCATCGCGGGCGGCGGCTACACCGGCCTCTGGGCCGCGTGGCACCTGAAGCGGCTCGAGCCCGAGGCGCGCGTGGTACTGCTCGAGGCAGGTGTGTGTGGCGAAGGGCCGAGCGGGAGAAACGGTGGCTTCTGCAACGCGCTCTGGTTCGGGCTGCCCCTGATGCGCGATCGCTTCGGGGACGAGCGCGCACGCGAGATCGCGCTCGCCGCCCAGCGCTCGGTCGACGAGATCGGCCGCTTCTGCGAGGAGCAGGGGGTGGACGCTTGGTTTCGCCAGGCCGGCTACCTGCAGGTCTCGACCGCCCCGGCGTGGGATCACGCCTGGGACACCGCGGTCGAGTCGTGCCGGGCGATCGGTGAGCCGGAGGCGTGCCGGCCGCTGAGCGCGGACGAGGTGCGCTCGCGCTGCGGCTCGCCGATCTTCCGCGCCGGGGCGCTCTACCCCCGGGCCGCGACGGTGCAGCCGGCACGCCTTGCGCACGGGCTGCGCGAACGGGTGATCGCGAGCGGGGTCGACGTTTTCGAGCACACGCCGGCGAAAAAGGTCGAGCGCCGCGGGGCCGATGTCGTCGCCGTGTGCGAGTCGGGAACGGTTACCGCGCGATCGGCCCTGTTGGCGACCGGGGGCAAGGTGGTCGCCCTGCCGCGCCTGCGCCGCCGCCTCACTGTGACCTCGAGTCACATCGTGCTCACCGAGCCCGTGCCCGACGTGCTCGAGCAGCTCGGCTGGACCGGCGGGGAGTGCGTCACCGACTCACGCTCGATGATCCACTACTTCCGCACGACGCCGGACGGCCGGATCGCCTTCGGCTGGGGCGGAGGCCCGGTCGTCTTCGGAGCGCGTGTCAGCGGCCGCGCGGAGGTCGATCCTCGGGTCGTCGCGCAGATCGAGCGCCATCTCGTCCGCTTCTTCCCGGGGCTCGAGGGACGGCGCATCGACCAGGCTTGGGGTGGGCCGATCGACGTCTCGCCGACCCACCTGCCCGTGGTCGACGAGCTCGAGCCTCACGTCCACTGCGCCTTCGGCTACACCGGCCACGGCGTCGGTCCGTCGAACATGGTCGGCCGCTCGCTCGCATCGCTGGCGCTCGACCGCCGCGACGAGGCCAGCCGGCTCGCCTACATCTCGCCGGACGCGGTCCGGGTCCCGCCCGAGCCCTTCCGCTTCGTCGGCGGGACGGTCATCCGCCGCGCGATCCTGCGCAAGGAGACGGCGGAGGAGAACGGCGAGCGGGCCGGGCCGCTGACCCGGTTCGTCGCCGGCATCCCGGCGCGGATCGGGATCCACATCGGGCGGTAGGGAGCTGTGGCGTTGCGCTCGGGCCGGGTGGCGTTCCGCTCGGGCCTGACCGGGGTGCGAGGCCCGGTCGGCTTGCAGTAGGGGAGGGAGTTGGGCTTGGCGCGGGCCGCTTTCGGTCGGCCTCGAGGTCACAAACCTCGGCCTCGATACCTCGCTGACGTCTGATGGCGGGTTCGTGCTCTATGACGACAACAACCTCGGTCTCGACGCCGAGGGACGGTTGAGGTCGGGGTTTGTGACCTGCGCTCGCACCCACACCCTCTCTCACTGCCAACGAACCCCGCCTCGCGCCCGGCGGGGGCCCGAGCGGAACACCACCGGCTTGGTCCCGCGCCAGCGGGCACAGGCCAATCCGTGCCTGACATACCCCCCGAACGGGGGGGTTGGGGGGTAACCCGAGCGCGAGTGGTGGTTAGCTGTCGGTATCCAGACCCGAGTCGCTCCCGCCCATCCCGATACGGTCGAGGTCCTCGCCGGCCTGATCGGCGAGCTCGACCTCGCCACCGAGGCCGGCGAGTTCTACGATCACGTCTGCGAGGCGCTCTGTCGCTTGACTTCGATGAACCGCGCCGGGGCGCTGCTGTATGACCAGGCGACCCGGGCCGTCGTCCCGGTCGGATCGCACGGCGTCGACAAGGCGCTGCTCGAGCGGGTCGAGGGCACCCTCGACGAGACCCCGATCGCTCAGCGTGCTCTCGCGGAGGACCGGGTCGTCGCCGCATCGGAGAACCTCGAGCTCGAGCTCCCGCCTCGCTACGCGCGCTTTGCCGGGATCACCACGATCACCTGCGCTCCGGTCGCTGCCGGCGGCCGCTGGCTCGGGGTGATCTTCGCCGACCGAGGCGGCGGCCACTTTCGCATCTCGGCCCAAGAGCGCCAGACGATGCTCACGCTTGGCCGTCTCGCGGCTCTCGCCGCGAGCGTCGAGCGGGCGACCCGCCAGGACGAACATGCGCGGCAGCTCAACGAGCGGATCGAGCTCACCCGCGAGATCCACGACCGGGCCATGCAGCGGCTTTTCGGCCTCACCCTCGCCCTCGGCTCCGGGCAGCCGCTGACCGCCGAAGAGCGCCGCACATGCCACGACGAGCTTCAATCCGTGCTCGGGGATCTGCGCTCCGCCCTCGGCAGGCCGATCACCGCCCAGGGGAGACCCCCGCGAACGACGCTCAGCGAGCTCGTCAGCCGTCGCGCTGAGCGCACGCCTGAGTTGATCGTCTCGTGGCCGGAGCCGATCGAGGTCCCTGCCCACCTCGAGGTGCTGGCCCAGTCGGTCTTCCTCGAAGCACTTCGCAACTGCGAGAAGCACGCCAGCCCGGAGCGGATCGAGGTGCGCGTGGGCGCTCCCGAGAACGCGTTCGAGCTCGAGATCACCAACGACGGCATCGCCGATGCGGGCGCTGGGGTGGGCGCCGGTCTGGGCCTGCGCCTGCTGACGCTCGAGGCGCTTCAGGAGGACGCGCTGGTCGAGTTCGGCGCGCTGCCGGGTGGGCGCTGGCATGTGCGCATGGTCGGATGGGAGGAAAGCTGATGGCCGCGGCGCGCAAGAACGGTCGCGACCTCTCGCTCCGCGTGCTCGTCGTCGACGACCACGACGTCGTTCACTGGGGCTTTCGCCTGCTGCTGGAGCGCCAGCCATGGGTCGAGCGCTGCGTCGCTGCGGCGAACGGAGCTGAGGCGCTCGCGTTGGCCGAGAAGTTGCGCCCGGACGTGGCGCTGATCGACCTCTTCCTCGGCACCGAGTCGGGTGCCTTGCTCACCGAGGAGCTCAAGGCGCGCTTCCCCGAAACGAGGGTGCTGCTGATCTCGGGCGCCGGGACGGTCTCGCGCGCAGTCGCGAGCCAGGCCGGCGCGTCGGGGTTCGTCTCCAAGGATTGGGGCGCGCCCGACGTCGTCAAGGCCGTACGCATGGTGGCGCTGGGGATGGAGGTCTTCGGCCCGCAGCCGGTGCAGGCGCCCCCGCGACTGACCACCCGCGAGCGCGAGGTGCTCGAGGAGATCGCCACCGGGGCGACCAACCGCGAGATCGGCGAGCGCCTCTACCTCTCCCCACACACGATCAAGGAGCACACGAGCTCGATCTACCGCAAGCTCGAGGTGCGAAACCGGGCCGAGGCCGTCCAGCATGCCCAGCGCCTCGGGTTGATCGGCTGAGCGACTTCCATGCCTGCGCGACCCCCCGCCCGTACGCGCTCAACCCCCCGGTCGGGGGGTTGTGGCGCCTCGGGCCTTAACTTGGGGCGCTGGACGGGGAAGTATCCGTAGATGCCCACCGCGCTTCTATTTCCCGGACAAGGCAGCCAGGCCGCGGGGATGCGCGAGCTGGTCGAGCGCCATGCGCCCGAGCTGCTCGAGCTCGCCCTCTCCGAGGTTGGCGCCGACCCGTTCGAGCTCGTCGACGAGGGCACCGCCTACGCCCAGCCGGCGATCCTCTGCGCGAGCCTCGCCTCGTGGTCCGGCGCCGGGCGCCCCGGGGCACAGTTCTTCGCCGGGCATTCGCTTGGCGAGTTGAGCGCGCTCGCGGCCGCCGGCTCGCTCGAGCCCGCGGACGCCGTCCGCCTTGCCGCAACGCGCGGCCGCTTGATGCAGGACGCCGTCGGCGACCAGCCGGGCGGGATGATGGCGCTGCTCGGCGACGCCGAGCAGGCGCGTGCCGCTGCGGCGGCGGGCGGGGTCGCGATCGCCAACGACAACGGGCCCACCCAGCTGGTGGTCGCCGGGCCCGGCGAGGCGCTCGACGCAGCCGCGAGCGAGGCGAAGAAGCGAGGCGTCCGAGCGATGCGGCTGGCGGTTGCCGGCGCCTTTCACTCCCCCGAGATGGAGCCCGCGGTGAAACCTTTCCGGGAGGCGCTCGAGGCGGTCCCCTTCGGGACGCCGGTCGCTCCCGTCTTCTCCAGCACCACCGCCGAGCCGTTCGCCCCTCGTGCCGCCGCGATCCGCGACCAGCTCGCGGCCGCGATGGTGAACCCGGTGCACTGGCGCGAGACGCTAGAGGAGCTTCATCGCCGCGGCGTGCGCAGCTTCGTCGAGGCGGGCCCCGGGAAGGCGCTCACCGGCATGGTCCGGAGGGCGTTCGACGACGTCGAGGCGACCGTACTCGCCGAGCCCGAGGCGGCCCATGCCTGAGACGACCATCACCCGAGCTGAGCCCCGCGCACCGGCGCGTGCGACCGAGCTTCGCGGCGCCGCCGTGACCGCGGTCGGCGTCGCCGTGCCGCCCACGGTGGTCGGCAACGAGCCGATCGCGGCCCGCCTCGGCGTGAGCGAGGACTGGATCGTCGCCCGCACCGGCGTCCGCGAGCGCCGGATCGCCGCCCCCGAAGAGCAGCTTGCCGACTACGCGGCCGAGGCCGGCACCCGGGCGCTTGCCGCGGCCGATGCCGATCCGGTCGAGGTCGATCTGGTGCTGGTCGCGACGATGAGCCACGACTACCTGACCCCGAACGCCGCGCCGCTGGTCGCCGACCGGATCGGTGCCGTGCATGCCGGGGCGATCGATGTCGGTGCGGCCTGCTCGGGGTTCGTCTCGGCGCTCGCCCTCGCCGCCGCCCAGGTCGAGTCGGGCCGGGCGCGCACGGTGCTGGTCATCGGAGCCGACCTCGTCAGCAGGCTCACCGATCCGGACGACCGCTCGACCGCCGCCCTTTTTGGCGACGGCGCCGGTGCCGTCGTCGTCACCGCCACCGCCGGCAACGGCCGGATCGGCCCCGCAGTGCTGGGCGCCGACGGCGCGCGCCAGGAGCTGGTCACCGCCTCGCGCGAGGAGGGGATCATGCGGATGAAGGGGCACGACACCTTCCGCCATGCGGTCGACCGGCTTGCCGAGGCGACGCTCGACGCCGCTCGGGCTGCCGGCAAGCCGCTCGCCGAAATCGACGTCTTCGCCTATCACCAGGCCAACAGCCGGATCCTCGCGGCGGTCGGAGACCGCCTCGGCCTCGATTCCGAGCGAGTGATCGACTGCATCGGCCGGTACGGCAACACATCCGCGGCGACGATCCCGCTCGCCCTCGCCGAGGCCCGGGAGTCGGACCTGCTCGAACCGGGCGCCTCTGTCCTGCTCGCCGCCTTCGGCGGCGGCCTCACCTGGGCCGCTACTGTGGTCGAGTGGGGGCCCGGTTCGAGTGCCGGCGAAGGGGAGGGTCGCTGATGACGCGCGAAGGTTGCGCAATCGTCACCGGCTCGGCGCGCGGGATCGGAGCCGCGACCGCCACCGCGCTCGCAGCGGCGGGCTGGCCCGTCGCCGTCAACTACCGCAGCGACGCCGAGGGCGCCGCCGAACTGGTGGCGAGCATCGAGGCCGCCGGCGGTCGCGCGCTCGCGATCGGCGCCGACGTCACCGAGCCGGAGCAGGTCGCGGTGCTGTTCGATCGCGTCGAGGAGGAGCTCGGAAGGGTGCTCGTGCTCGTCAACAACGCCGGCTTGCGGGCCGACAACCTGGCTCCCCAGCTTGCGGCCGAGGAATGGGACGCCGTCCTCGAGACCAACCTCTCCGCCGCCTTCCACACCACCCGGCGGGCGCTGCGCCCGATGCTCAGGGCGCGTTTCGGCCGGATCGTCAACGTCGCTTCGATCGTCGGCACGCGAGCGAACGCGGGCCAGGCCAACTACGCGGCATCGAAGGCGGGACTGATCGGGCTCACGAAGACGGTCGCGGTCGAGGTCGCAAGGCGAGGGATCACCGTCAATGCGGTCGCTCCCGGCCTGGTCGAGACCCGACTCACCGAGGGGATCGGGAACGGGCTCATCGACGCGATCCCGGCGCGGCGCACCGGGACCCCGGAGGAGGTCGCGGCCTGCATCCGCTTCCTCGCCTCCGAGGAGGCCGGCTACGTGACCGGATCGGTATTGACCGTGGACGGGGGCCTGAGCGCCTGAGCGGCGCGGGCCGAGCACAAGCGAAACGAAAGGAGCAAGCAGAAATGCCAACCCAAGTCACAGGTGAAGCGGTCGAGAAGGTGATTTTCGACGGGCTCGAGGAGATCGGCGCCGAGGGCGAGGTCACGCGCGAGGCGACCTTCGAGAGCCTCGACGTCGACTCGCTCGACCTCGTCGAACTGGCCCAGATCGTCGAGGACGAGTTCGGCGTCGAGCTCGATGGCGACGCGGTCAAGGACGTCAAGACCGTGGGCGACGTGATCGACCTGGTTGTTACGAGAGCGGAATGACCACCTCGCCCACCAACAAGCCGGAGAGGCGCCGCGTGGTCGTCACCGGTGTCGGAGCGGTGACCCCGCTCGGCGTCGGCGCGCCGGCGCTGATCGAGCGCTGGGCGGCGGGCGAGTGCGGGATCTCCGACGGCCAGGGAAGGTGCTCGGAGTTCGAGCCCACCGACCACCTGAGCCGCAAGGAGACACGGCGCCAGGACCGCTTCACCCAGCTCGCAGTGGTCGCGGCCGAGGAGGCGCTCGACGCCGCCGGCTGGGAGGACGAGCCGCCGTACGAGCCCGATCGGGCGGCGTGCGTGATCGGCACCGGGATTGGAGGGCTCGACTCGCTCGAGCAACAGCACGGCGTCCTGCTCGAGAAGGGGCCGAAGGCGGTCTCGCCGCTTTCGGTGCCCCTGCTGATGGGCAACGCGGCTTCAGCGGCGGTGGCGATGCGGCGCGGCATCCACGGGCAGTCCTTCGGGGTAATGTCGGCCTGCGCCGCCGGCTCGCACGCAATCGGACAGGCGATGCGGATGATCCAGTACGCCGACGCCGACGCCGTCGTCACCGGTGGCACGGAGGCGGCGCTGACGCCGATCGCGATCGCCGCTTTCGCGGCCATGGGAGCGACCTCGAAGACTGGCATCTCGCGCCCCTTCGACGCTCGGCGTGACGGCTTCGTCATGGGCGAGGGCGCGGGGGTACTGGTGCTCGAGGAGGCTGACGCGGCGGCCAAGCGCGGCGCCGAGCCGCTCGGCGAGGTGCTCGGCTATGCCTCCACCTCCGACGCCTTCCACCTCACCGCTCCCGAGCCCTCGGGCCGTGACGCCGCGCGCGCCATCGGTCTGGCGCTCGCCGATGCCGGGCTCGCGGCCGACGACGTCGACTGCGTCAACGCGCACGGCACCTCGACCCCACTCAACGACCACAGCGAGACCCTCGCGCTCAAGCTCGCGCTTGGCGAAGTCGCCGCGGATCTGCCGATCTCCTCGACCAAGTCGGCGATCGGCCACCTGCTGGGCGCGGCCGGAGCGGTCGAGGCTATCGCCGCGATCGAGGCGCTGCGGCGTGAGGTCGTGCCCCCGACCGTGGGTTGGGAGGAGCGCGACCCCGAGCTCGATCTCGACTACGTGCCCGGTGAGGCGCGGACGCTCGAGCGCCGCTCGAATGGAGCCGGCTCCAAGCCCCTGGTCGCGATCTCGAACTCGTTCGGGTTCGGCGGCCACAACGCGGTCCTCTGTTTGACGGGATGACGGGGCTGGCGACAAGAGAACGGCCTCGCGCCAGGGAGCGCGAGTCGGGCGGCCTGCCGCTCGACCGGCTCGAGCTGCTCTGCGACCCGGGGAGCTTTGCTCCGCTTCGCAGCGGAGTGACCTCGCCGGCGCTCGGGGACCGTGCCGGCTCCGGCGATGGCGTGGCCGCGGGCGCGGGCACGGTCAACGGCCGACCGGTGTTCTGCTACGCGCAGGACCCCACCTTCATGGGCGGCTCGCTCGGGGCCGCCCACGCCGACTCGATCGTTCGCGTGATGCGGCTCGCCGGCGACGCCGGAGCGCCGATTGTCGGCTTCGTCGAGTCGGGCGGTGCCCGCCTGCAGGAGGGTCACGCCGCGCTTGCCGGCTACGGCCGGATCTTCCGAGCCAGCGTCGAGCTCTCGACGCGGGTGCCGCAGATCTCCGTCGTCACCGGGGTCTCGGCCGGCGGCGGCGCCTACTCGCCTGCGCTGACCGACTTCGTCGTCATGACCGAGTCGGCGCGAATGTTCCTCACCGGGCCGCGCGTGGTCGAAGCGGCGCTCGGCGAGCAGGTCTCGATGGAGGAGCTCGGGGGCCCCGGCGTGCACTCCCGAAACGGCGTCTGCCAGCTCGTCGCCGAGACCGACGCCGATGCCGCACGGCTCGCGCGCGAGCTGCTCGAGCACCTTCCGCGCCGGATCGGCGAGCCCGCTCCCCGGCACATCGACCCGGATCCGGCGATCAGGCCCGACCCGGCGATCGAGGCGGACCCGGCCGGGCCCGTTCCCGACGACCCCCGCCGCGTGTATGACGTCCGCGACGTCGCCAACGCGATCGTCGACGGCGGCAGCCTGCTCGAGCTCTCCGACACCTGGGCGCGCAACATGGTCACCGCGCTGGCGCGGATTGACGGCCGGCCGGTCGGCGTGATCGCGAACCAGCCTCGGTACCTCGGCGGCGTGATCGACGCGGTCGCGGCCGAGAAGGCGGCGCTGTTCGTCAACGCCTGTGATCGCTTCGGCCTGCCGTTGATCGTGCTCGTCGACACCCCCGGGTTCATGCCCGGCGCGCGCCAGGAGCGCGGCGGCGTCATCCGCCACGGCGCCTCGCTGCTGCGCGCCTTCGCCGGAGCGCGGGTGCCGAAGCTGACCGTCGTCCTGCGCAAGGCCTACGGCGGAGCCGTGATCACGATGAACTCCAAGGATCTCGGCGCCGATCTCGTCTTCGCCTGGCCCGGCGCTGAGATTGGGATCATGGCCGCGAGCCAGGCGGTCGGGATCGTTCACCGCCGGACGCTCGAGACCGCCGAGGATGGCGAGCAGGCGCGGTCCGAGCTCGCAGACGATTACGCCGAGGAGCACCTCGGCGCAGCTCGTGCCGCCGCGTCGGGATTCGTCGACGAGGTGATCGAGCCGATTTCGACCCGGGCCCGGCTCGCCTGGGCGCTGGGAGCTCTGGAGCGATGACCCTGCGCGACCCGATGGCCCGCCTCGCCGACGAGCTCTCCCCCGAGTCTCGCAGTCGGCGGCTGGCGCTCTACGCAGCGCTGGGTGACAGCTTCACCGCGGGCACGGGCTGCCCGCCGGGACAGGCTTGGCCCGAGCGGCTGGCCGGCGCCATGCGAGCCGAGAACCCCTCCCTGGCGTTGCGCAACCTTGCGGTCGAGGGTGCGACCAGCGCCGAGGTGCTCGAACAGCTCGGCGAAGCGGTCGAGCTCGAGCCCGATCTGGTCACCGTCGTCTGCGGCGCCAACGACGTCCTGCGCTCCACTCGGCCGGATCCCGAGCGCTATGCGAACCACTTGAGGACGATCCTCGAGCGCTTGCGCCGGGCGGTGCCCCGGCTGCGGGTCGCGACTGCGACCTCGCCCGAGCGCTGGGACTTCCTGCCGCTGGGCCCGCGCACACGCGACCGGGTCGAGAACGGGATTGCCACCTTCAACCGCGCCACCCGGCGGATCGCCGCCGAGTTCGACGTCGCCTGCCTCGACGTTGCCACGCACCCGGGACTCTCGAAGCCCGAGAACTTCAGCGCCGACGGCCTGCACCCTTCAGCGCTCGGCCACGAGCACGCCGCGCACGGGTTTGCCCTGCTGTTGCACGAGCGCTACGGGATCAACACCTCGATCGAAGGAGGAGCGGATGAACACGGCGATGCCTGAGATCGGCGACGAGCTCGTCTCGCGCGGCCGGACGATCACCGAGGCCGACCTGGTTTCGTTCTCGTCGCTGACCGGTGATTGGCATCCCCAGCACGGCGATGCGGAGTGGGCAGCGTCGAGCCATTTCGGCGAGCGCGTCGCGCACGGGATGCTCGTGCTCTCCTACGCTGTCGGCCTGATGCCCTTCGATCCCGAGCGCGTCGTCGCTCTGCGCGGGTTCGACTCGGTTGCCTTCAAGCGCCCGGTGCTGATCGGCGACACGATCCGCCTGCGCTCGCGGGTCGACGCGGTCAAGCGCCTCGACGACGAGAACGCGCTGGTCACCCTCGCCTGGCGGATCGTCAACCAGGCCGACCGCGCGGTCGCCCGGGCGCGGGTCGAGGTGCTGTGGCGCGTCGGCGGCGAGTCCTCACCCGAGCACAACGGCGGCGGCGAGATCGGCGGGCTCTACGGAGACCGGGTCCTACTGTGAGGCGGAGTCCGACAGGACGGAGCCGAACCGCGCCGCTGTTGAGGCGCCTACTGTGATCCTGGATGGCAAGCGGATTGTCGTCACGGGGGTCGTCAACCGTCATTCGATCGCTTATGCGATCGCCGAGCGCGCCCAGCAGCAGGGCGCCGAGGTACTGCTGACCAGCTTCGGGCGCATGCGGCGGATGACCGAGCGTGCGGCCAAGCGGCTGCCCGAGCCCCCCGACGTGCTCGAGCTCGACATCAACGACGACGACGACCTCGCCGCGCTCACCACTGAGCTGCGCTCGCGCTGGCAGCGCGTCGATGGCGCGGTCCACGCGATCGCTCACGCTCCGCCCGATGCGCTCGGCGGCAACTTCGTCGGCGCCCCGCGCGAGAGCGCCCGAATCGCCTTCGAGACCAGCGCCTACTCGCTCAAGGCGCTCGCGGCGGCGCTCGAGCCGCTGATGGCGACCGCAAACGGCGCCGCCCCCGGCCGCGGCAGCATCGTCGGCCTCGACTTCGACGCCTCGGTTGCCTGGCCGGCGTACGACTGGATGGGCGTCGCGAAGGCCGCGCTCGAGTCGGTTGCGCGCTACCTCGCCCGCGACCTCGGGCCGCGCGGGGTGCGCGTCAACCTGATCTCGGCCGGCCCGCTCTCGACCCCCGCAGCTTCGGGGATCCCGGGATTCGACCAGCTCGCCGACGCCTGGTCGGGCGCGGCGCCGCTCGGTTGGGACCGCTCGGACCCAAGCGCGGTCGCCGACGCCGCCCTCTTCCTGCTCTCCGACCTCTCGCGCGCGATCAGCGGCGAGATCGTCCACGTCGACGGCGGCTTCCACGCCATCGGCGCCGCGGTCCCGGCGCTGGCCGCGAACGAGTAGCCGGGCGGCTTCGGCCCGTTCAGCGGGCCGGGTGTGGTAGTTCGAGCGGTCGAATGTAGTAACCGGACCGCCTTTCCGGCGGGACCGCGATTAGTCCGCCGCCAGGCGGGTTAGTCGCTACGAGATGCTCCGGATGTCGCACGAGCTGTCGGAGACCGAGTCTCGGCAACTCTGCTCTGACTGCAAGACCAACCGTGTCCTAGCGGGGGGGACGCTCTGCGCGCGGTGCTGGCTGGAGGCCTTGCGGCCACCACGGCGCGGCCCCGGCTGACCTACGCCGCCAGGTCGGGTTGCAGTGAGGGAGAGCGTAGGCGGCGGCGCCGGCGCACTCGGTCGGCCCGGCGGCCCTGCCTAGGCTCTCCTGGTCTTCGAGATAGGCCGGGATGACGAAGCTCTCGCGCCCCCGGCCCTCGTCGTCCCACGCGAGAGACTGACGGGCGACCTGGCGTCGATCGAGCTCCGGAAAAACAGGGGCTTCGGGAAACGCAGGACGGGCAGGCCACCGCATGAACGCGACTGAGGCGCCCGGATACGCGAGGAAGGCTGGTCCACGCTTCTACCGGCTGCGTCACGAGGGCGCCGTCGCAGCCACCGGCCTGCGGGACGGATGAAAGACTCACTGCTACCCGCCGGCCCGACGGCGGTACTAGCCCGTTTTGGGGAGTTTCGTCGCCGGGTTGGAGTAGTTGCTGCGCGCATTCTCAAGCTCGCCCCCCGGATGGCCGATCGGACAGATGGGCGCCCAAGGAACGGGCCTCGGTGTTTATCTCGGGACGAGAACCCTTGCACACAGAAAGCCCTACAGGAGGCGCTTCCCGCGCTCACCATCCTGACGCTCGGGCCGGCGATTGCCGCCCCGGACGGCACCTGGGGCCTTCAACCGGCTCGACTTGGCGGCCGAAGCAGATGCCGAGCCGGCGCCCGAAAAGGGCGCACTTGAGGCCCGCGTCTAAGCAGCGGCCATTCGAACGATGAAGGGTCATGTCATCACCTCGACCGAGACGACAAGCGTCGACGGCGTCGACGAAGTCGCCACCGCCGACAGCGCGGCGGCGCGCGTGCCGAGTTCCAATGGCCAGCCGGCGGCGTTCCTCAGCGATGTGGTCGTCGAGCTCGGGTTCGCCGACGCGACCGTCGTCGAGCGGGCTGGGCAGGAGGCGCGGCAGCGCGGCCGCAGCGTGACCGAGGTCCTGCTCGAGGGAGGGGAGCTGACCGAGGAGCAGCTCGCTCGGGCGATCGCCGCGCGCAACGGGCTCGACTACGTCGACTTGGACGAGTTCGACGTCGACCTCGGCGTAGCTGAGCTGATCGGCCCCTCCGTCGCCCGCCGCCACCGCGCCGTGCCGATCGCGTTCGACAAGGCTGGTGAGCTCGTAGTCGCGATCGCAGATCCTGTCGACGCGCTGGCTATCAGCGACATCGCGGTGATCGCGAAGAGCAATGTTCGCACCGTGGTCGCCAGCGGGTCGGCGATCGACGCGGTGATCGAGTGCCTCGACGGGCTCTCGGTGCCCGCCCACGGCGCAGGCGGCCCGAAGGCCGCACCGCATCCTCCCGCCACCGACGAGTCACTGCCGCAACACGATCAGCGCGAGCAGGACGCCACCCCTGTCGCAGCACCCGACGATGAAGAAGGAACCGGCGAGGACGTCGCTGCAATGGTGGTGGCCGCGCAAGCGGACACCGATGTGATCGGGGACGCTCTGGAGCGGGCGAGATTTGGAGCCGCCGACACCACCGGCTCGTCCAGGTTGCAGGAGCGGATCATTGGGCTCGTCGAGCCGGCGCTCGATGGCGCGGCCGAGTTTGAGGTCAGCGCCCTCGAGGCCGAGCTCACCAGGGAGCAGGAGGCGCGCGGAATCCTCGAGGCCGAGCTGGCCATCGAGCGGCAGGTTCGAGGCGCCCTCGAGGCCAAGCTGAGCGCAGAGCTCGAGCGACTCCTCGTCGAGCTCAGGGCGAGCACCACCCGGGCCGATCATCGTTCGTAGTCGTCGCTTGACCGAAGCGCTCAGTGATGGTGTCGGATCGCCGATCCGGACGCATCGTGGTTTCTGGCGTGGGCGGGATGCACCTCCTCGCCGTTCACGCTGTGCAGTGGGACGACGTTGGAGGTGCGCGACTTCGACGACTTCGTGGTCGAGGTGGCGGTGGTACGGCGGCGACCCTTCGATCTCGTCTTGGCGGAGCGGAATAGGACGCGTTGAAGCGGTTCGCTGAGGTGATCGAACCGAAACTCAAGCGGCCCCACCGCAGCGACGGCGGCGAATGATCGGCACCGCGATTTCCGGCATCGCACTTCGCGTGAAGCTCAGCGTCCGACGATCCTGAACCGGTCCTTGGCCGGGGAGGGCTCGACGTTGCCGGCGGCGTCGATCGCGCGCCCTAAACGGCCACGCCGCCCTCGTCTTCGGGGGCGGCGTGGGTCTGATCGACGATCTTGCGGGCTGCGAAAGGCTGGTCGCCCGGGTCGGGCTTGGGCGCCTTGACCTTGACCACGACCTTGTCGCCGGGAAGGACGTCGGCGAGGTCGCTCGTGCCATCGAGGCTGGTGTCGGCGACGACGACCTTGGCCGCGCTGAAGTCGAACGAGACCGGGCCGCCGACGAGGCCTGCGTTCTTCACGTGCCGGTTGCCCGAGGAGACGTCGACCGTGGCGCTGTCCACGTAGGTTCCCTTGAAGACGTAGGCGACCCCCTTCGGCTTCGAGCTGCCGTGGTCGTGGCCGGCACCCTGGCCGTGGCCGTGTGAGCCGTCGGGCTTTGCGGCGGCGGCCGATGCGGCGATCAACGCCAAGCTTGCGCCGAGGGCAATCGTCCTCATCGTCTTGTGCATCGTCAGCCTCCTGGGGTCGTGCGGGTCAGGGAAAGGGATCGGGGCGCCGGCGCGCGTGCTTGAGCGAATCGCCGGTTCGCCATCGTAAAGACGAGGTGCTGCAGGCAGCCACGGCCTGCCGGCCCGTTCCTCCGATCTGGCGCTGCCGTCACTGATCGTCGGATCTCAAGGCGAAGAGCAGCTGAGCTAGTCGACGTGCGGCGGTTCCTTCTCGGCTGACTCGCTCTACTCCGTCAGCCCGGCGGCTTCGAGGGCCTCCTCACGCTTAGGAAAGGTCTCGATCGTCAAGACCTTTCCATCTCGAAAGGTCCAAACATGCCCGATCCTGATCTCGATCTCGGCGGTGCTGCCTCTGGGTCGCGCACTGGACCGAACGAACACCACTACTCGATCCTGACCTTCGAAGACCTGCTCCGGTTCTGCCGTCCAAGTCCGAAATGCGCCGATCTGGTCTTCGATGAACTTCCGGGCGTCCTCCCGTCCGCGATAGGTGCCCTGGAGCTGGGTCACGACGGCGAAATCCGGGTGCGCGTCGCGAAACAGGGCATCCCAGTCGCGGTCGGCCAGAGCCTCATAGGCCCGCCGCACGATCTCCACGTTTTCCTGCGACATCGCCTACTCCTGAAGCCCGGCGGCTTCGAGGGCTTCGCCCTTCGTCAGGTAGCCGTGAGCGCGAAGGACCCTCCCCTCCCGGATGGTCCATGTGGTGGCCCACTGAACGTCGGCGTTGATGTCGGTGTGCCTCATGCGCCCCTGTGTGCGCTGCACGCTCACGAGGGTCTCGCCGTCAGGGGCTTCGATGATTTCCTCGATCTCATGGTGAAGACCGGTGAACACCTCCCATTGTTCGGCTGCCCATTGGCGCACCCCATCGTGCCCTCGGTATGGCCCCGTGACAGGAAACTCGGGGGCATTCCGAGAGCTCCACCCGCTCGTCGAGGAGGTGGATCCAGGCCTCCACATCCTCGCGTTCCAGGTCTGCCCACAGGCGGCGCACGATCTCCACGTTCTCCTGCGACATCGCCTACTCCTGAAGCCCGGCGGCTTCGAGGGCCTTTCCCGCGCAGGGAAGACCTCACAGCGGATCAGCTGTTGATCGCGCAACGTCCACAGGTGAGCAATCCGCAGCTCGAAGTCGGCATCCGCGCCGTGGGGGCGAATCCGGAGCCGAATGAGAGCGACGATGAACTCCTCGGCCTCGATCAGCTCCTCCACTTCAACCGACAAGTCGCCGACCATCTGCTGCTGATCCGTGAACCAGGCTCTGACCTCGCTGACGCCTCTTACGGGTGCGCTGCTCGGGGACTGGTTGGGCGGGACAAGCTCGAAATCCGGCTCCACTGCTTCGAACGCCGCATCCCAGTTTCCTCGCGAGATGGCCTCGTAGACCGAATGAAGCTTCTCCACGTTCTCCCGCGACATCACCTACCTCGACAGCCCGGCGGCTTCGAGGGCTTCCTCGGGGGTGGGGTATCCCACCATCGAGAAAATCATTCCGTCGCGGATCGTCCAGATGCTGCCATTGCGGTACTCGAACTCACCGGTCGTGCCGCCCTCCGGTCGAAGCCGGTTGTTGACGATTGCCACGACCTGATCTCCGCTCTCGATGACCTCCAGGAGCACGAACCAGGTCTCGAATCCTCCTTGGAGGTCGCTAATCACCGCCTGTACCTGCGCGAGTCCCTTGTGCGTCCCGGCTTGGGGACCGCTCTTGAAGGTCAGTTCGCAGTCCCGGTGGATATCACCAGATGCGAAGGCGGCGTCCCAGCCGCTCTGGTCGATCGTGTCGAAAATGCGGCGCACGACCTCAACGTTCTCGTGCGACATGGCTTACTCCGAAAGCCCGGCGGCTTTGAGGTCGCATGAGACTCGCTCGATGCGCGGCTTCCAGAGAGAATCAGGCGTGCGCTACGACCTCGCGCACCTCGATGTCCTTGATCGTGACCACGTCAGGAACCATCGACGGGACCCTCTCGCTCATGGCCTCGGCGGCGTCCTCGGACTCGAAGATGACCATCCCCAATCCCGACTCATCCTTTCGTGTCCAGTACCCAGCTACAAACCCTGGGGCATGCGATACCCCAGGTACCACCTGCTCGCGCAGATGGCTCTCAGCGGCCTCGTGGTCGCTGATCGTGACCGTAACGACGACTGCGTGCACCGGAGCCTCCTTTGTCGTTGGTTGTCACTGACTCTAACCCGACTTCGTGTGCGCTGGAGCAAAGACCGCCGAGCCACCGCCGACACCCACGGACGAAGCTTGAGGAGCCAGATGACGAACCAGAAGCCGGGGGCGGGGCCGCGATGAGAGGACGATCCGCGATGACCTGCCGCCGAACGTCGAGCTGCTTCGACATCGCCCGCGCAGTATCGCGCGATGGCGACCGCGCTCAGTCCACCACCTTGAACTTGTCCTTCGCCGCAGAGGGATCGACGTTGCCCGCCGCGTCGATGGCCCGGACCTTGAACTTGTGCTTGCCCTCGTCGAGGTTCTTGACCGTCTTGGGCGGGGTGCACGGCTTGAACGGCTTCTTGTCAATCTTGCACTCGAAGGTCAAGCCCGGCTCATTGGAGCTGAACTTGAACTTGACCTTGCTCTTCTCGGTCTTGTTCGGAGCGCCCTTGGTGATCGTGGTCTCGGGTGGGGAAGGCGACCGACGCGGGCCAGGGACAGGTTCTGGACGGCTAGTACAGGTTCCGTAGGGTTAGTACAGGTTGTGGAGGGCCAGCACAGGTTCATGGAGGGTCCCGCATAGGTACTTCGTATTCCCGCAACGTGCGCGAATCCGAACGTGGCGGCAAGATGAAGATGCGCTAAGAATCTCTTCACAATGTCGAGTAGGGAGTGAATGGAGGTGACCGAGAAGCGGCCGGAGGCGGCGGGTCCGAGCGCAACTCGGGAACGACACCGCCTCGCCGTTCGTCTTGATCGGTTCGGCTGGCAGGCTCTTGAGGCCGCTGCCCGGGGTCACCACGAGTCGATCGAGAGCCTGATCGCTGACGCTTGCGGATACTTCGCCGTCGAGGCCGAGGTCGGGCGGGCCGCAACGCGGCTGCCGCGCTTTCGCGATCACGATGGCAAAGGCGAGCCACGCGAGCTCGAGCTTCATATGCCGTCGAGGATCTGGCAGGTGCTCCAGCAGGAAGCCGAGAGACAGGGCGCCCAGCTACCCCGGGTCGTCGAACACGCTTCCCTTCTCTACCTCGCCGATCTCGACTCGGGCCGCGCCGTTCGCCGGATCCTCGACGCCGAGGAAGGCGACTAACCCTCCGCCACCGTCATCGGCGCCGCGCGTCCAGCTCCGTGAGGGTGGCTCGCAGCGCTTTACGGCCGCGGTGGTGAACCCCTTGTACCGAGCTCTCGCTCGTGCCAAGGCGCTCGGCGGTCTCGCTCGGCGACAGGCCGATGACCTGCCGCAGCACGAGGACCTTGCGCTGCTCAGCGGGAAGCCGCGCGAGTGCTTGCTTTAGCGATTCGTGGCGCTCGAGGTCCGGTTCCTGGTAGGCCTCGGAGCTGGCGCGTACCTCCTTGACCGGGATCTGCCGTCGAGCCCGCAGGTGATCGAGGGTTGCGTTGCGAGCGACCCGCATGATCCAGGCGGCGAAGGGGACCGCGCGCTCTTCGTACTTCTCGATCGCCGTGATCAGCTTTGCGAATACGTTCTGGGTGATGTCCTCCGCCTCGTGGTGATCACGCACGATGCTCTGCACGTAGCCGAACACGTCGTCCGCGTAGCGGGCGTAGAGATAGTGAATCGCGTCCCAATCGCCTCGCTTGGCGGCGACGATCGCCTGCCGCTCGAGACCGTTCTGGCCGCTCCGCGTGTTCTGCGCGCTCCGCGGGCTGGTCCTCGAGTGCGATTCGTGTGCCTGCCGGCCCATCTCTTCCGATGTCACCCGGAGCTGACCCTAGGGTCGGTCGGTGAGAGCGACATGAACTTCGAATGAGAAAAGCTCTCATGCTCACGCTTCTCTCACCGTCGTTTTGTCGCTGTCTCATAAAGGGGTCGCAACCTTGGCGCAGTTACGCCAAGCAGACCGCGGCGCCGCCGGACGGGGCCCTGGTTGCGTTCCCCGGCGACCAGCGCTTCTCGAGACATCTACTGAGGCTCTGGGCGACCGGCTCGACGCAAGCCGTCGCTTCCGCACGCTTGGCAGCGAGAGCGGAGTCGAGATCGAATCGAATCGCCCCTCCGGTTGCTTGGTCGAGTTGGGGGAAGCCAAAGGCCATGACGGCCGTGACCTACCTCGATCCCATAGAGGTCCTCGAGGCCTCCGGGCTTCCGGAGTAGCGCGGTGGCCGCAGCGATTGGGCACCAGCTCCGTTCCAGTGCCCAAATCCGCCGGTATCCGCCTGTATCGGCGCCGATCCGTGGCCCGGGCCACCACGGCTACGCGGCCGATGACGGTCGCGCCGCGTGGCGATCACCCTCACCCGCCACAACTTCGTCTGTGCTTCGCTCAGCGAGCAGGAGGTTCAGGTCGAAAACGGCGAGCAGGGCCATACGCTGGTCTTGCGAGTCGGCCTCGATCCATCTGACGCGTAGGTGAGCCCAAACGGCGTCGCTTTCATGTCGCGCGGAGCAGCAGCGATGGACGCCGATGACTCTTGCACCAGGCGTCGGTCTAAGTCTCTGAGGAGACGACGGTATATGACTGCCCTGAGATGAGCGCGATCACCGACCTCTTCGCCGGCGTCCCGGTAACCGATCTCGACGCAAGCCTTGATTGGTACACGCGGTTCTTCGGGCGACCCCCAGACCTTCGCGTAGGGGAAGAGATCCTCTGGGAGATCGACAAGCACGCCACGCTCTTCATCGAGCCGAACGCGGCGCAGGCGGGCGCAGGCCGGATCACCCTCGCAGTCGCTGGGCTCGACGCGCTCCTCGGGCGCCTCGCTGCCGAGGGTATCGAGCACGAACCGATCGAGACCTACTCGACCGGCGTCCGCCACGTGAACGTCCCCGATCCGGATGGGAACAAGATCGCGTTCGCCGAACCGCCCGAGGGCGCCAGCGCATCCCCTCGATCAGCCGAAGCCGGCGCTTCATCGTAGAAAGCTGCGCGTTGGACGAGAAGCGCAACGTTGCGCTTCAAAGCTTCCGAGATACTCCGTAGTCGATGTCGCAGGAGAACGTGGAGACGGTGAACCGCGTCGTCGAGGCGTTCAACACGCGTGGCTTGGATGCGGCGCTTGCCTACGTTCACCCCGAGCTCGCCTGGCATGCGCCGCCCGAGTGGTTGGAGAAGCAGGTCTATAGAGGACGCGACGGGCTGCGCGAACTCGCCGAGTCCTGGGGGAAGAACTTCGACGAGTACCGTCTGGACCTGGCGCGAGTGGTCGATCTCGGCGGCAATCGGGCTCTGGCGCTTCTGGTTCAGCGCGGACGGATCAAGGCCGGGGGTAACCCGATGGAACTGGCCGTCGGATGGATCGCCGAAGTGTTGGACGGCGAGCTGGCGCGGGTGGACGTGCACTTCAGCTGGAAGTCGGCCCTCGAAGCCGCCGGGCTGTCGGAGTAGGCGGTCGGAGTAGGCGGTGTCGCAGGAGAACGCCGACAGAATCCGCCGGGCCTATGAGGTCTGGAACGAGGCGGGTCCGGCGGCGGTCACGGATCAGTTCTGGGCCGAGGACGCCGTTTACCGCGAGGGACCGGGCTGGCCCAACGCCGGAGTCTTCAGAGGCCGTGCCGCTGCGCTCGCACGGATGCAAAGCCTGATCGAGCTGGTGGGACCGATTGAGGTCCGCCTCGATGACCTGATCGAGGTCGGAGACGGCCGCTACGTCGCCTGCACGCGCATGGTCGGGAGCGCGGCGAGCGATACGCCCTACACGCAGTCCTTCGCCGTCGTGCACCGCCTGAGAGACGGCCTGATCGTCGAGGCCGACTACTACCTTGACCGCGCCCAGGCGCTGCAAGCTGTCGGGCTGGGCCAGTAGGCGATGTCGCAGGAGAACATCGAGCAGACCAAGCGCGCCGCTGATGCGTGGGACGGCCGAAGACGTCGAAGCGATGTTGGCCGAATGCGACCCCGATGTCGAGTTCCTGCGCCGGGGGTGGGTTCGGATCGCGAACACATCTCGCTCGAACACCGTGCCACCTGTCCGTGTAGAAAGCGAGGTGAAACGATGGTCCACGCAAATCGTCAACGGCAAACAGGCCTGCACCCACTGTCGCCAGACGCTTCCCGTTTCCGAGCTCCCGCGAAACCCGAAGGTCTCCACCGGGTTGAGCTCCTGGTGCCGGCGCTGCCACTCCGAGGGCGTATGGGATTGGCGTCGACGCCACCCGGCTCCGACCGATCGCCACGAGCCCGGGATCGAGGGCGCTGGGGGTGATCCTTGCGGCTCGGGGCGGATCGAGCCGCAGCGAGGCGAGGCGCGGTGCCGGTTGACAGCGCAAAGGCTCCAACACGGCGATACACACCCGGCACGCACGCGGTCTACGAGCGGGCCGCGCTCGAGATCGTCAGCCGGAGGGGCAGACGGACCGATAATCCTGCTCGGGCACGACCTCTTCCCACTGCTCGGGAGTGAGGCCGCCGCCGGCGACGGCGCACGCGCGTTGCAGCCAGAGCTCGGGATCGACCTCCCAGCGGGTCGCGCGCCAGAGGTTCGATGCACTGCCCTCCCCGGGGTCGGATAGCACGAACAGGCGGGCGCCGTCGGGGGTGAATCGCGCCGTCACCCCGGCATCTTCCCCCCAGGACTTGCCCAGGGGGGGCCCGATCGGCTTCTGCGAGGCGACGTCCAAGAGCGCCACCGAGTGGTCCGAGTGTGAGGTCGCAAGCGTGTGCCCGTCCGGTGAGAACTCCACTACGAGAGTGGACGCGGTCGAGCGAGCGAGCGGACCTCCCACCCGCAGCCAGCCGTCGGTCGCCCAGAGGTGCGCGCCGCCGTCGACCATGCCACCCGCGAGCAGGCTGCCGTCGGGGGAAAAGGCAACCGAGCCGACCTCGCCGCCGGGGGAAAGCCTCGCAACCCGCTCCCCGCTTGCGACGTCGAGGATCTCGACTCCGTTGGGACCTTTGTCGGAGTCAGCACCGAACGGAACCGCCAGCTGCGAGCCGTCCGGGCTGAACGCCAGCGCGTACACGGAGGGAGGCAGGCGCAGCGGCGGTCGAAGCAGCTCGCGCCGGCCGACGTCCCAGATCCGCACCGCGCCCCCCACCTCCGCCGCGGCGAGCAGATCCCCCTGGCCGAAGGCGAGCGCCTGGACGGGCCGCGGGTTGGCCGCCCGAGGGCCCCGGGGAGCGCGAAGGAGCGCGCCGACCTGCGCTCGCGACTCGACGTCCCAGACCCCGACGCCGCCACCCTCTCCCGCCACCGCCAGCCGACGTCCATCGGCCGAGTAATCGATCGCCGCTGCCGCCCTGCCGGGGAAGGCCTCGAAGCTCGCCGTCCTGCGCAGCGTCTCGGTGTCGATCAGCTCCACCCGGCCGTCGAGCCTCGCGACGGCCAGGGCGCGTCCATCGGGGCTGAGCGCGAACGCAGGCGGATAATCGTGCCCGGGCTCCCAGCCGCGCAATCCCCTTGGGAACGGGCGCCCGAGCCGGCGGTCCCCGGCCACGTCCCAGACGATCACGCGGCCGTCGTTGCCGGCCGTATACAGGGTACGCCCGTCGGGGCTGAAGGCATGCGTTTCGGTGACGCCCGTGTGGCCCTCGAGGGTTTCGGTCGGGACCCCCTGCTCGACGTCCCACAGGATCACGCTCCCATCGTCCTCGACGGTCGAGAGGGTACGCCCGTCGGGGCTGAAGGCCATGGGCGTGCCCGCCTCCGGGCCGGTCAGCGTCCGCACCCTTCCGGAGGCGAGGTCGAGCAGGCCAAGGCCCCCGTCGGGGGGCTCGATCGCGAGGGTGCGCCCGTCGGGGCTGACGGCGGTCCCCCCGCTGACGGGGTAGCGGCGGATGACGCGAAGCGTTTCCGCGTCGAGCGCTTTGACCCCCCGTTCCGAGTGGACCAGGACGCGCCCGTCCGGGGTCACGCCCAGCGGCTGATCGACGCTCCCGACGCGTACGGGCTTTCCGAGCGGCGTGCCCCGGCGGGCGTCGTACCGACGCAGGAACATGGAGTCACCGCGGGAGTAGGGGACGAACAAGCTTCGTCCGTCCGGAGCGTAGATGACGATGCCGAAGGGCGCGAACCCTCGGCCGGCGGCAAGCGAGGTCGAGCTGCGCACCCGCCCGGTAGCCGCGTCGAGAATCTCCAGCGTTCCTCCCGTTGCCCTGGAGTCCTCCGCGACGGCGAGCGAGTCGCCCTGCGGATCGAAGGCGATGACGAAGGCCGTTGCGGGCGCCTGATGATCGCCGAGTACCTCGTAGGTATCGCTATCGAGCAGGGTCACGGTACCGTCTGCGTCGCTGGCCGCGAGGGTTTCCCCGTCGGGGCTCAGCGCGAGCGCAGGGAGCTCCTCGCCGGTAGGGGTGAGGACGCGGATCGCCGCGGGGTTGCGAAGCAGCGTCGATAGGAGGCTGGAGCGGGTGGCGACCGAGTCGTCGAGGGCGACGCCGGCGGTTGCGAGCCGCAGCGCTTGATCGAGGTTCTCGGTGAGGGCCTGGGCGCCGAGGCGCTCGGCGTCGGCGACGGTGGCGGCGCTGCGCGCGCCCTGGCGCTCCGAGAGCGCGATCACCCCGGCGACGACCGCGGCGGCGAGCAGCACCCCGACCCCGGCGAGCAGCGTCCGCAGGCGACGGACGGCGTGACGCTGGCGCTCGGCGTCGCGCTCGCTCGCGGCCCGGCTCTCGTCGAGGAAGGAGTGCTCGAGCTGGTTCAGCTCCGGGTCGTGGCTCGCCGCCCAGTCGAGCGCCGAGGCGAGCCGGGCGCCGCGGTAGAGCTCGCCGGGCTCGCGCCCGGAGCCCCGCCACTCGCCGGCCGCGTGGATCAGGTGCTGGTGCAGGCGCCGGCCATCGGCGTCCTCCTCGAGCCAGCCGCGCAAGCGCGGCCACTCGCCCAGCAGCGCCTCGTGGGCGACCTCGACCGTGCCCTCGTCCACGGTGATGAGCCGGCTGTCGGTCAGGACGGCGAGGGCGCCGGCCGCATCCTCGTCTCGCTCGACCTCCAACTCCGAGAGCGGGACCCGCCTCCGTACGAGCGCCGCCTCCTCGGCGTCCCGCGAGGCGGAGCAGGATCGCCCGCGCCCGCTCGCGTTGCGGCTCGCTCAGGCGCCCGTAGGCGCGCTCAGCCAGGCGCGCGACCGCACCACTGACGCCGCCGCTCGTCGCATAGCTCGCTTCGCGCAGGGTGCGCCCGCTTCGATCCTCCCAGAGCTCGAGCAGTGCGGTGGACAGCAGGGGCAGCCCGCCGGGCTGGTCGGCGACGTCATCGACGAGTGCCGAGACCAGCTCGGGCTCGACCCGCAGCCCCGCCCGCCGGACTGGGAGCTCGATCGCCCGCCGCAGCTCCTCGCGTGTCATCGGCCCGACCAGCACGTTGTTGGCGCTGATCTGTGCCGACAGCGCCGGATACTCGGCGCAGCGCCCGTAGAAGTCAGCGCGGATGGCGAGCACGACGACCGCGCGTTGGTCGGGATCGTCAGCGGCGTCGATGAGCGCCTCGACAAACGCGGTGCGCTCGCCCGCGTCGCGACAGGCGGTGAACAGCTCCTCGAACTGATCCACGGCGAGGACCAGGCGCACGTCGGGTGCGAGCGAGCCGAGCGCCGCGGCGAACGGGTCATCGCCGTCGCGGTCGCTTCCAGCGGGCAAGAGGCGTCCCAGGGCGCCTCGCAGCGCCGCGAGCGGGTGCTCGCCCGGTCGGATCAGCACCTGCCGCCAGCGCTCCGAGCCCGGCAGCACCCCGTTCGCCAGCGCCGGCAGCAGCCCGGCGCGAAGCACCGAGGACTTGCCGCTTCCAGACGGCCCGAAGACTGCTAGTCGGGTGGAGCCGACGAGCCGCGCGACGAGGCCGGCGACGAGTCGCTCGCGGCCGAAGAAGTACTCGGCATGAGCCGCGTCGAAGGGCGCCAGACCGCGGAACGGGCAGACCTCGGGCGCCGAGGGATCGGCCGGCTCCTCGACCACGTAGAGGTACGATCGCTCGCGCGCGATCTGAAGGTCGGCGACGGTTCCCGCCAGCTCCGCCTGGGCCGCGCCCAGATCGCGCTCGCCCACCGTCCGCCCGACCTTCGCCTTCAGCCGCTCGGTCGCCTGCGCCTGGGCCCACGCGCTCGCCGCCCGGTGCACGCGAAGGGGCACCCCGTCGCTCTCTGCCATCAGCCTCTCCACCGGCATCCCCACGCCGTCGGCGGGCGCGTAGAGGGCGGCGATCTCGGCGGCCGCGTCGGCCTGCAGGCGATCCAGGGCCAGACGCTGCGGCGTTGCGGTCGGCACGAGGTCCGCGAACGCCGGCCCTCCCTGCTCCTCTCGGGAGAGCGTGAGGATGAGCAGCGGCGCCTCGCGCGGTTGCGCGGCGAGGCGCGCCGCGGCCTCGAGCACCGCGGGCGTCGCGTCATCCGCGTCGTCGAGGACGAGCAGCGTCGGGCGCTCGCTCTCCCCGCGGCGCGGACCGCGTCCAGCGCCGCCTCCGGTGCCCCGGAGCCCGCGGCGTAGAGGATCGTGGCCCCGGTGCGGTGCACCTCGGCCGCGAGCTCGGCGACGAGCCGGGTCTTGCCGATTCCGGATGGGCCCGAGACGAGCGCCACCCGTGACCGACCCGACCGAGCCTCCTGCCAGCGCTCACGCAGCCAGCCCAGCTCAGCGTCGCGCCCGGCGAGCAGCGGCGAGCCGCCCTCGAGCTGGCGGGGCAGCTCTTCGGGCGGCGCCGGCGCGTCGAGGGCGGGGTCCTGCGCGAGGATGCCCTCCTGGAGCTGGCGCAACTCGGCCCCGGGCTCGATCCCGATCTCCTCGGTCAGCGTCCGGTGGGCCTGGCGGTAGGCATCCAGAGCCTCGGACCGGCGCCCGGCGCGGTAGAGGGCGAGCATTCGCTGGCCGTGAAAGCGCTCGTTGAGCGGATGCTCGGCGATCAGTGCCTGGAGCCGGCCGATCACCGCGCCGTGACGTCCGGCGGCGAGCTCGGCGTCGATCGCCAGCTCGACCGCGCGCAGGTGGAGCTCCTCGAGGCGGCCGATCTCGGGTCCGGCGAAGGGCTCGGAGGCGACGTCGGCGAGCGGGGCGCCCCGCCAGAGCTCGAGCGCGGCGCTTGCGGCGCCGTTCGTCCCGGCGCTCGCGGGCCCGCGCGCGGCCTCCTCGACCAGGTGCTCGAAGCGCAGGGCGTCGACGGCGCCCTCCGCCACCCGGAGCTCGTAGCCTCGACCGTGGGTGACGATGCTCGCCCCGCAGTCGTCAGAGGCAAACGCCTTTCGCAGCCGCGAGACGTGGAGCTGGACGTTCTTGGCGGCGCTGTCGGGCGGGCGCTCGGCCCAGAGGCCATCGATCAGCGTGTCGGCGCTCACCGTGCGGTTGGCGTGCAGCGCGAGCATCGCGACGACGCTGCGCTGCTTGCTTCCTCCCAGGGCAAGGGAGTGCCCATCGACAAGCGCCTCGACGGAGCCTAGAAGGCGTACCTCGAAAGCCATGCGCGCTCCGAACGAACCACCGTACACCCGTTCGGGCTTGCGACCAAATCGCCGCTCATGATGGTAGTCATCGACGTGATGGGCGCGGAGCTCGGGCTCCGCGCGCCCGTCACCTGGCCGCCGCGGGGCGATGAGGTCAGCTCGTCGGCGCCGACGACGCCCCGGATGTTCGCTGGTCGCGCCGTCGCCCGCCCGACTACTGGAACGTGATGCACCGCTACCTGAAGCCCGCCGCGCAGGAGGCCGGGTACCGTGGGCGGGCTTCCACGCCTTCCGCCATACGTTCGCCTCGATCCTGTTCGAGAACGCGCGCTCGATCCGCCAGGTCCAGAAGCTGCTCGGCCACCATGCCCCAAGCGCCGGCTCGGAAAGCAGCGCGGCGCCGACCGCTGGCGGGCTCGCTCGCGACGGCGATCCCAAAGCTCCATTGCGCCGACCGAGCCGCTGCGCACCTGCTCATCGAGTAGCCGCTGATACTCATCGCTATTCCTGCAGTGCAGCAACACTTCATCTGCCCGGCCTCCGGCGCGGGCACCGGGTGATGGCTGTTACTCGTCTGAAACAGGCCTGAAACGGACCGCGTCACCGGACCCTCGCCGGCCTCCTCGAGCGGCTCTGAGCACCGCGAGTTCCTCCGATCGAGGCCGTACGCTTTGCCTATGGGCCGTCGCAGGTGTATCGCACATCTGGACATGGACGCGTTCTACGTCGCGGTCGAGTTGCTGCGGCGGCCCGGAGCTGCGCGGCAAGCCGGTGATCGTCGCCGGGCGCGGACCGCGCGCGGTGGTGACCACGGCGTCGTATGAGGCGCGGCCGTTTGGGGTCGGGTCGGCGATCCCGGTTGCGTACGCCAAGCGGCGCTGCCCCGACCTGGTCCACCTGCCGGTCGACATGGCCCACTACCGCGAGTGCTCGCGCGCGGTGATGGCGCTGATCGCCGAGCTCGAGGTCCCGACCGAGCCGGTCTCGCTCGACGAGGTCTACCTCGACCTCTCAGAGGTCCCGGACCCGGTCGCCCGGATGAGCGGTCTCGTGCGGGCGATCCGCGAACAGCTGCACCTCGACGCGTCGGTGGGGATCGGGCCGAACAAGCTCGTCGCCAAGGTCGCCTCCGACGCCGAGAAGCCGCGCGGGTTCGTCGTCATGAGCCGCGAGCAGGCCGCGCGAGCGCTTCCCCCGAGCCTCCGCGGCTGATCCCCGGGATCGGGCCGAAGACGGCGGAGCGGCTGAGGGCACTCGGAGTCGAGACGATCGGCGCCCTCCAGCGTCACCCGCTCGACGATCTGATCGCCCGCTTCGGCGCCAACCACGGCCAGGCGCTCCATGACCGCGCCCACTTTCGCAGTGACTCGCCGGTCGCTCGGCGCGAGGCCAAGTCGCGCTCGGTCGAGACCACCTTCGACCACGACATCGCCGATCAGACGCGGCTCGAGCAGATCCTCGACGAGCAGGCCGAGCGGCTGCGCCCGCGAACTTCGCGATCGCGCGATCGCCGGGCGCACGATCGGGATCAAGGTCCGGCTCGACGACTGGACTACGGTAACCAGGGTGCACACCGTCGAGGACCCCACCAACGACCCCGGGGTGATCGCCGGCACCGCCCGCGCCCTGCTTCGTGCCTACGCCCCGCCGCGCCCGGTCCGCCTGCTCGGGGTCCGAGTCGCCGCCTTCGCCGAGCGCGATGGCGCAGCCGCGAACGGCTCCGAGGCGCTCAGCCTGCTTCCGGGCTGACCGAGAGAGTGCGGGGGCGGCGTGCCGGCCGTCTACGCCGTGAACAGAAGCAGGTAGAAGACGACGCCGAGCACCGAGGCGATCAGGACCCTCCAGGCAAGGTCGCGCTCCTCGCGCGCGTAGAAGATAGCCGCCCCGACGAGGCCGGCGAGCGGCAGCAGGAAGCCGCCGACCACGGCGGCGATTGCGATGTTTCGCTCTCGCCGCTCGTCGGTCATCCCGGGCTCACCAGCGCGAGGTCACGACCTTCTTGCGGGTGTAGAACTCGACCGCGTCCTTGCCGTTTGCGTGCAGGTCGCCGTCGATCGAGTCCTTCCAGCCGCTGAACGGGAACCAGGCGACCGGCGCGGCGACGCCGACGTTCACCCCGAGCATCCCGGCCTCGGCGTCGTAGCGGTAGGCGCGCGCGGCGCCGCCCGAGGTGGTGAAGATCGAGCCGGCGTTGCCGTAGCGCGAGCCGTTGACGAACTCGAGCGCCGAGTCGAGGTCGTCGGCGCGGACCACGGTGAGCAGCGGGCCGAACAGCTCCTCGCGCGCGAGGTCGGACTCGAAGTCCTCGGTCGCGACGATCGACGGGCCGATGATCGTCTGACCGGGTCCGGCGTCGCGACGGCCGTCGAGGATCACCTCGTCGTCCGAGGTCGAGGCGACCTCGACCGCGGCCTCGATCCGCTCGCGCGCCTCGGGCGCGACCAGCGGGCAGACCTCGACTCCCTCCTGGTCACCGGGGCCGACGCCGAGGTCGGCGGCCGCCGCCGTGAGCGCGTCCAGCGCTCGGTCCTGCTCTTCGCGAGTCCCGACGAGCACCGCGACCGACCCGGCGAGGCAGCGCTGGCCGGCGGCGCCGAAGGCCGAGGACATGATCGCCGGGACCGTCACGTCGAGGTCGGCGTCGGGCATCACCACGAGCGAGTTCTTCGCCCCACCGAGTGCCTGAAAGCGCTTCCCGCTCGCCGCCGAGCGCTCGGCGATGTAGCGGGCGGTGGATGCCTGGCCGACGAACGAGATCGCGTCGATACCGGGATGGTCGAGCAGGCCGTTGACCGCATCGCGCGCGCCGTGAACGAGGTTGAGGATGCCGTCGGGCAGCTCCTCGACCGAGTCGATGATCTCGAAGATCAGCTCCGAAGGCCGGGGATCGCGCTCGGACGGCTTGAGGATGAAGCTGTTGCCGCAGGCGATCGCGAACGGCAGGAACCAGAGCGGGATCATCGCCGGGAAGTTGAACGGAGTGATCGCTGCGACCACGCCGACCGGCTGGCGGACCAGCTCGACGTCGACCCCGCGGGCGACGCCCTCGAGGTTCTCGCCCTTGAGCAGGTGCGGGATCGCGCACGCGGCCTCGGTCGACTCGATCCCCCGCATGACCTCGCCCCGGGCGTCGGCGAGCGTCTTGCCCATGTCGGCGGTGACCAGGCGGGCGATCTCCTCCTGGCGCTCCCAGAGCGCCTCGCGCAGCGCCATCACGGCGCGCGCCCGGCGCTGCGGGGCGACGTCGCGCCAGGCGGGCTGCGCCTCGCGTGCGGCGTGGACGGCGGCGTCAACGTCACTCGCCCCGGAGAGCGGAATCAGTGCCGTCAGCTCGCCGGTCGCCGGGTCGCGGTCCTCGAGCGTGGCGTCGCCGGCAGCCTCCACCCAGCCGCCGCCGATGTAGTTGCGCAGGGTCCGTGTAGCGAGTTCAGTTTCCATAGGGGTACCACCAGTCTTTGGCTTCGATCTCGGTTTCGATGTGCACGTGCTTGGTCTCCTGGAAGGCCTCGAGCCCCTCGCGGCCGAGCTCGCGCCCGAGCCCCGACTGCTTGAAGCCGCCGAACGGTCCGGCGTCGTTGTCGGTCAGGGGGTCGTTGAACCACACGGTGCCGGCCTTGATCTCGCGCATGCAGCGCAGGATCGTGCGCAGGTCCTGGGTGTAGATGTTGGCGCCGAGCCCGAAGCGGGTCGAGTTGGCGAGCTCGATCGCCTCGTCAATCGACCCGACGCGGACGATCGGCGCGACCGGCCCGAAGGTCTCCTCGGAGAGCAGCGCGGTCTCGGCCGGCGCCCCGGTGACCACCGCCGGGGAGAAGAAGTGGCCGCGCTCGTGGCCGCCGTTGTCGCCGCCGACCACGACCTCGGCACCGGCACCGACCGCCGCCTCGACCTGGTCGGCGACCTTTCGCCGCTGGGTCGCTGAAACCATCGGACCGACGTCGGTCGAGGCGTCGAGCGGGTCGCCGACGATGAGCGAGCGCGTGTGCTCGGCGAACGCTGCCAGGTAGTCGTCATAGACGTCGTCCATGACGTAGAAGCGCTCCGCCGAGGTGCAGACCTGGCCCGCGTTCAGAAATGCTGCCCAGGCGCCGCCCTTCGCCGCCACCTCGATCTGCGGCGCGACGTCGGAGCAGACGATGAACGGGTCCTTGCCGCCCATCTCGAGATTGACCCGAGCGACGCGCTCGGCGCAGACCTGCGCGATCATCTTTCCGGTCTCGACCGAGCCGGTGAATGCGACGCACGCGACCCGTTCGTCGCCGACGATCGCCGCGCCGACGTCGCCGGCGCCCGCAACCACGTTGACGACCCCGGCGGGCAGGTGATCGAAGCACGAGGCGACGGCGAGGGTCGACAGCGGCGTCACCTCGGACGGCTTCGAGACGGTTGCGTTGCCCGCCGCGAGCGCCGGCGCCAGCTTCCAGGCCAGCAGCAACAGCGGGTAGTTCCAGGGCACGATGCAGCCGACCGGGCCGACCGGGTCCTTGACCACGAGCGCGAGCTGCGATGCTTCGATCGAGGGGATCACGCGGCCGGCCGAGTCGCGCCCGATTTCGGCGTAGTAGTCGAACGCCGCCGCGGTCCAGCCGATCTCGTCGGCGTTCTCGAGCCGCGGCTTGCCGCCCTCGAGCGTCATCAGCTCGGCGAGCTCGTCGGTGCGCTTGCGCATCCGCGTCGCGACCTCGTGCAGCATCTCGCCGCGCTCGACCGCCGGGGTGCGCTCCCAGTCGCGCTGTGCACCGGCGGCGGCAGCGATCGCGGCGTCGAGCTGCTCGGGCGAAGGCGCGCCGACGGTGGTGACCGTCTCCTCGGTGAACGGGTTCTCGACCGCGATCTCCTCGCCCTCGCCCGCCACCCGCTCGCCACCGATCGCAAGCTGGGTTTCGATCACTCCCATGCGTCCAAGGCTAGCGCGCGATTTCAAGCCAGATGATCGGGTAACAGTGCTGCGTCTTGTCCGATTCGACCACAGGCGGTGACGGCGGCCGTTCGGAGCACGCCGAGCGCCGCGGCGAGAGCGAGGAGGAGCGCCTCGACCGCAACCTGATGGAGCTGCTCCAGGAGCTGCGCGTCGCGATCCCGGGGATCCAGGTTCTGTTCGCGTTCCTGCTCGTGGTCCCGTTCCAGCAGGGCTGGGCTCAGGTGACCGACTTCGAGCAGACCGTCTACTACGTCACCCTGCTGCTCACCGCGGCCGGATCGGTCTGCCTGATCGCGCCCACGGCGCGCCACCGAATGCGCTTCCGCGAGCTCGACAAGCATTGGATCATCAATACCTCGAACCGGCTCGCGATCGCGGGCCTGGTGCTCGAGGCGTTGGCGATCTGCGGCGTGCTGATGCTGATCACCCACGTCGTCTACGACAGCGCCCTGACCGCGATCGTGGTGACCGCGTTCGCCGCCCTATTCGCCTGGTTCTGGTTCATCGCGCCGGTCGTCCGCGAGATTCGCGACGACGACTAGCTCGTCGCGGTGGCGCTCGCAGCAGGCGGCGGCGGCAGTGGCTCGAGCTCGTCCTCGGGTGGGCGCATCGAGGCGAGCTTCTCGGCTCGGCGCTGCTGCCAGATCGTGAAACCCATCGCGATCGCGGTGACCGCGAACAGCAGGGTGGCCAGCACGTTGACCTCGACCGGGATCCCGCGCTGGGAGGCGCCGTAGATGTAGAGCGGGAAGGTGACCGAGGTGCCCGAGTTGAAGTTCGAGATCACGAAGTCGTCGATCGAGAGCGCGAAGGCGAGCAGCCCCCCGGCGACGATCCCGGGCGCCAGCAGCGGCAGGGTGACGGTGCGGAAGGTCGTCAGGGCGCTCGCGCCGAGGTCGCGCGCGGCCTCCTCGAGCGAGCGGTCGAAGCCGATCAGGCGCGAGCGCACGACGATGACCACGAACGAGATCGAGAACATCACGTGGGCGATCACAAGGCTCGGGAAGCCGAGGCTGATGAAGTTGACGAATGGCGGCAGCAGGAACAGCGACAGCAGTGCGGCGCCGATCACGACCTCGGGGGTCGCGGTTGGGATCACGATCAGGAAGTTCGCCGAGCGCCGGCCGAAGAACTGGTAGCGGACCAGGGCGATCGCGATCAGGGTGCCGAGCGCGGTTGCGATCAGGGTCGAGACGAAGGCCAGTTGGAGGCTGTAGACCAGCGCGTCGGTGAGCTCCTCGATCGCGAACGGGTCCTTCCAGTGATCGAGGGTGAAGCCCGACCAGGTGAAGTTGTAGCGGCCCTCGGGATCGTTGAACGAGAACGCCGCGATCACCGCCATCGGGATCAGCATGTAGGCGATCGCGATCCCGGCATAGATGTTGAGCGCGTGCTCTCGCAGCCACTTCATCTCGCCGGCTCCGCCTCCTCACCCATCAGCGCCTCGCTGCCCGCGAAGCGGATGTAGATCACCACCAGCACGAGGATGATCGCCAGGAGCACGAACGAGAGCGCCGCGGCCGCCGGGTAGTTGGTGGTGACCAGGTAGTTCGACTGGATCACGTTGCCGATCATCGCCTGGTTCTGGGAGCCGAGGAACTCGGCGTTGATGTAGTCGCCGGACGCGGGGATGAAGGTGAGCAGGACGCCGGCCACGATCCCCGGCCCGGTGAGCGGCAGGGTCACCTTCCGGAAGGCAGTGCTGGCGGAGGAGTAGAGGTCCTTGGCGGCCTCGATCAGACTCCTGTCCAAGCGCTCGAGGCTGGCGTAGATCGGCAGGATCATGAACGGGAGGAAGTTGTAGGTCAGCCCGGCGATCACCGAGCCCGCAGTGTCGAGCACCCGACCGTCGTCGGCGACCAGCCCGAACGTCTTCAGCGTATCGACGATGAAGCTCTGGTCGGAGAGGATCGTCTGCCACGCCAGGGTGCGGATCAGGTAGGTGGTAAAGAACGGCGCGACGACCGCGAACAGGAGCAGGTTCTTGTACTTGCCGCCTCGGAACACGATCGCGTAGGCGAGCGGGTAGGCGATCAGCAGCGCCAGCAGCGTCGCCACCCCGGAGTAGAAGAACGAGCGCAGGAACTGGGTGTCGTAATCGGTCAGCGCGTCGGGGAAGTTGCTCCAGTTCCAGGCGAACTCGTAACCGGTCGTCGCCGTCCCCTCATAGAGCGAGATGCGCGCCATGAAGTACATCGGCAGGACGAAGAACAGGATCAGCCAAAGCAGGCCCGGTCCAAGGAGCCCGTATGGAATGAGGCGGCGACGAATCGAGGTCAAGTGGCTTCCTCCACGTGACTCCTGATCCGTCGCCGCTCGTTTTCTCGCTAGCCGGCGAGAACCGACTCGAACGCCTCGGTCACCGTCTGCTCGTCCTCCGGCGAGAGCTGGATCGTGCAGCTCTCGGTGAACTTCTCGTCCGGGAAGATGAGCTGGTTGTCGGCCAGCTCGGGGTCGCGCTCGGCGAGGATCTCCTTGACGCCAGCCACCGGGGTGACGTAGTTAACGTACTCGGCGATGTCGGCCGCGACCTCGGGGTCATAGACGTAATTCATGAACTCGAGCGCCGCCGCGGTGTTCGGCGCACCGACCGGGATCAGCATGTTGTCGGTCCACAGCATGCAGCCCTCGTCGGGCATCCGGAACTCGATGTCCGGGTTGTCGGCCTGGAGTTGGATCGCGTCGCCGGACCAGCCCATCGCGGCGACGACGTCGCCGCGGGTGAGGTCGTCGGCGTAGTCGTTGCCGGTGAAGTCGCGGATCTGGCCCGAATCGGCGGCCTGCTTGATCTTGTCGATCGCGTCGAGCCAGTCCTGGTCGGTCGCCTGCTCTGGATCGACCCCGTCGGCCTTCATCACCAGCGGCACGGTGTCGTGTATGTCGGAGAGGAAGGTGACCTTGCCCGCGTACTGGGGGTCGAAGAGGTCGTTGATCGAGGTCACGTCGGGCGCCAGGTCCTTGCGCACGATGATCCCGGTCATCCCGCTCTGCCACGGCACCGCGTAGTTGTCGTCGGGGTCGAGCGGCCGGCCCTGGAGGCTCGTGATCTTGTTCTCGGTGACGTTCGGGATCGCTTCCTTGTCGAGGTTCTGGACGTAGCCGAGGTCGTACATCTTCTCCGCCATCCAGTCGGTGGGCGTGATGATCGAGCGCCCGCCGGACTCGCCCTGGGACAGCTGGGGCCGGAGCTTGCCGAAGAACTCGGTGTTGTCGTTGATGTCCTCGATGTACTTGGTCTCGACCCCGGTCTCCTCCTCGAAATTGGGGACCGTTTTCTTGTCGATGTAGAGCGGCCAGTTCGAGATCGTCAGCTCGCCGGAGGCCTCGCCGCCCTGCGCGGTCTCGACCTCGCCCTCGTTGCCGCCGCCCTCGAGGCCGCCGCCGTCGCCGCCGCACGCGGCGAGAACCAGGGCCCCGATCAGTACCGCGATCGCGGTGGTCACCTTGCTCAACATCTGTTCAGTCGCCTCCTTGGCCTTCGCTGGATTCGGGTACCGATGCGACGGACTCCCTGACTACGTGGATGTGCTCCGGCGCCCAGGAGAGGCGCACCGGCACGCCGCCACCGGGCAACTTGGCGCGCTCGCTCTCGTCGGCGTTCGGGACCAGGACGGTCATCGGGACGTCGCCGGCAAGCTTGACGATGATCTGCGTCGCGGTACCGAGGAAGACCGAGGACTCGACCATCCCGTCGACATGCGGGTCGCCCTCAGGACCCTCGGCTGACCCGGATCCAGCGTCGGTTGCTATCCGAAGCTTCTCGGGGCGAACGATCGCGTGCACGCGCTCCCCGGTCGCAACACCGTTGGCCGGCGCTTCGATCTCGACCCCCGCGTCGAGGCGCACGCGTGAGGTGGCGCCGTTTGCTTGCGTCACCTCGCCCGGCATCAGGTTGGAGACGCCGATGAAGCCGGCGACGAAGGTGGTGGCGGGGCGCTCGTAGACGCCCTCGGGGGCGTCGCACTGCTCGATCCGGCCGCGGTTCATGACCGCGATCCGATCGGACATCGTCAGCGCCTCCTCCTGGTCGTGGGTGACGTAGACGAAGGTGATCCCGACCTCGCGCTGGATCTGCTTGAGCTCGAGCTGGAGGCCTTTCCTGAGCTTCAGGTCGAGCGCGCCGAGCGGCTCGTCGAGCAGCAGCACCTTGGGCAGGTTGACGAGCGCTCGGGCCAGCGCAACTCGCTGCTGCATGCCGCCCGAGAGCTGGCTCGGGCGCGCGTTCGCACGCTCGGCGAGGCCGACCCGCTCGAGCTCCGAGTCGACTCGGCGCTTGATCTCGGCCGAGTCGACCTTCTTGCGCTTGAGGCCGTAGGCGACGTTCTCGGTGACGCTCATGTGGGGGAAGAGGGCGTAGCTCTGGAAAACGGTGTTGGTGGGCCGCTTGTGGGGCGGCAGGTCGGCGACGTCGGACCCCTCGATCAGGACCATGCCCGTGGTCGGCTGCTCGAAGCCGGCCACCATCCGCAGGGTGGTGGTCTTGCCGCACCCCGACGGGCCAAGCAGGGTGAAGAACTCGCCCGCGGCCGATGTCGAGGTCCATCTCGCGCACGGCGACGAAGTCGTCGAACTCCTTCGTCACGCCCTCCAGGCGCACGCTCGGCTCGGTCGAGTCCCGCTCCTCCACGTTCGTCGCATCCTCTCCGGGCACTGGCCGGTCAGGCTAACGGCGCGACGCACGTTGGCGCAAGTGGCGAAAACCCCAAAACGTCCAACGGTCGTTATACAGTTTGTATAGAGGGACCAGCGGAAATTGAACCGTATCCGGGGTTGCCATAGCCCCTGCCGGGAGATACGGTTATACGGAACGTCGAGACACGATGGACCGGAAGTCGTAGAAGGAGAGAAGATGGCGAGCACGGATACGGTGACGCGGCCGACGACGGGCAACCTGCAAGAGCTTGCGAAGCGGCACCTGTGGATGCACTTCAGCCGCATGGGCGCCTACGCGGACGCCGACGTCCCGATCATTGCCCGCGGTGAGGGCCCCTACGTCTACGACGAGCACGGCAAGCGCTACCTCGACGGGCTCTCGGCCCTCTTTTGCGTCAACGCCGGCCACGGCCGCACGGAGCTCGGGGAGGCCGCGGCGCGCCAGGTCACCGAGCTCGACTTCTTCGTGCTCTGGAGCTACGCGCACCCGCGCGCGATCGAGCTTGCCGAGCGGATCGCGGCGCTCACCCCCGGCGACCTCAACCGGGTCTTCTTCACCTCGGGCGGGTCGGAGGCCGTGGAGTCCGCGATCAAGCTCGTGCGCGCGTATCACCAGCGCACCGGTAACCCGCGCAAGATCAAGTTCCTGACCCGCGAGATCGCCTACCACGGGACGACCCTGGGGGCGCTCCAGGCCACCGGGATCCCGGCGCTGCGCACCGACTTCGAGCCGCTGGTGCCCGGCGGGATCAAGGCGCCGAACACCAACAGCTACCACTGGCCCGAGGGCCGCGACCCGCTCTGGGCCGCCGACCAGATCGAGGAGAAGATCCTCTTCGAGGGCCCCGAGACCGTTGGCGCCGTGATCCTCGAGCCGCTCCAGAACGCCGGCGGATGCATCCCGCCCCAGGACGGCTACTTCCAGCGCGTGCGCGAGATCTGCGACCGCCACGACGTGCTCCTGGTCTCCGACGAGGTGATCTGCGCGTGGGGCCGCCTCGGCCACTACTTCGGCTGCGAGCGCTACGGCTACCAGCCCGACATCATCACCACGGCCAAGGGACTGACCTCGGCCTACGCGCCGATGGGGGCGATGATCGCCTCCGATCGCGTCTATGAGCCCTTTGCCCACGGCAAGCAGTCGTTCACCCACGGCTTCACCTTCGGCGGCCACCCGGTCGCCGCCGCGGTCGCGCTCGCCAACCTCGACATCTTCGAGCGCGAGGACCTCTGCGGGCACGTGCTGCGAAAGCAGGAGGAGTTTGCCGGGGTGCTCGAGAGCCTGCGCGACATCCCGATCGTCGGCGATGTGCGCGGCGACGGTTTCTTCCACGCGATCGAGCTCGTCCGCGACCAGGAGAAGAAGGCGGGCTTCAGCGACGAGGAGTCCGAGTGGCTGCTGCGCGGCTACCTCTCCGGCGAGCTCTACCGCCGCGGCCTGATCTGCCGCACAGACGATCGTGGTGATCCCGTGATCCAGCTCGCGCCGACGCTGACCTGCGACAGCGAGCAGTTCGAGGAGATCCACGACGTGCTGCGGCCGGTCCTGACCGAGGCCTGGGAGCAGGTGCAACGGCGGAGTTGATGCAGTGCTCACGGTAGGCCGCCTGGTCGAGGATTGCGGGCTCGAGCTCGCCGCCGGCGAGGGTGGCGCGGGCAACGCGGTGCGCTGGGTGCATGTTTCCGAGCATGAGGACCCGACGCCGTGGCTCTCGGGCGGAGAGCTGCTGATGACCACCGGCTTACAGCTCGGCACCCCGGCGAAGCAGCGCCGCTATGTCGAGCTGCTCTCCGGCGAGGGCCTCGCCGGGATCGGCTTCGGCGTCGGCTTCGACCACAAGCGGATTCCGAAGGCGATCCTCGAGGCGGCTCGCGAGCACGAGCTGCCCCTGTTCGAGGTCCCCTACGAGATGCCGTTCATCGCAATCACCGAGCGCGCCGCCGCCCGACTCGTCAACGAGCAGTTCGACGTGCTCGAGCGCGGCGCCCAGGTCCACGAGCGGCTCGAGCGCCTGGTGATCGAGGGTGGGGGCCTGGACGAGATTGTCGCCTCGACCGCAAGCGCGATTGCGGGCACATCGGTGGTCCAGGATGCGACCGGACGCGAGCTTTCCCGCCATCCTCGGGCCGGCGGTGACGACGAGGCAGAGAGTGCGGCGCTTGCCGAGGAGATCGTCGAGCACTCCCGCAACGGCGCCCCGGCCCCGTTTGCGCCCGGCAACGAGTCGCTGTCCGAGCGCGCGCTCAGCGTGCCCGTTCCCGGCCGTCCCGGTGCGGCCCCGGTTGCCTGGCTGACCGTGATCAGCGACCACCCGCCGCTCGGAGACTTCGAGCGGCTGATCGCCCGCCAGGCTGCGATGGTCGTCGGGCTCGAGCTGATGCGCGAGCGAGTCGTGCGCGAGACCGAGCGCCGCCTCGCCGGCGACCTGCTCGCCGACGCGCTCGGCGAGCGGCTCGAGGCCGAGGAGCTGCGCGGCCGCCTGCGGCCGTTCGGGATCGGCGGCGAGGCGGCAGTGCTCGTGTTCGAGCTCGACGACCCGCCCGCGGCCGAAGGCGCGCTCGAATCCGCGCTCGCCGACGCCGGCGTCCCGGCCCTGGTCGCGACCAGCGCCGTCGCCGGGCGACCGCTGCTGTGCGCGGTCGTCGACACCGGCACCGCGGACCCGGTCGGCACCGCGCGACGTGCGCGCGAGGCGCTCAACGGCGGCGGCGACCGCAACGGGGTCCGCGCCGCCGCCAGCCGCCCGGCCGGGGTCGGCTCGCTGCGTCGCGCCTTCCACGAGGCGCGCTGCGCGCTCGAGGCGACCTCGCTCGTCGAGGGCGAAGAGCACGACGTCGCCTCGCATCGCGACCTCGGCGCCTTCACCCTGCTGCTCGCGCTCCAAGACGACGACGCCCTGCGCCTCTACAGCGACGGCCTGCTCGACCCGATCGAGCGCACAGAGGGCGAGTACGGGGGCGAGCTGCTGCGCTCGCTCGAGGCGTTCATCGAGAACAACGGCAACTGGGAGCGCGCCGCTCGCCAGCTCTACTGTCACCGCCACACGCTCCGCTACCGGATCCGCAAGATCGAGGAGCTCACCGGCCGCGACATGAGCCGGGCGACCGACAGGATCGAGCTTTGGCTGGCACTTCGAGCAAGGGAGCTTGTGCGATGAAGAACAGAGGCCGTGGCGGCCGCGGCACACGCGGGCGATAAGGAGAGCGCTGTGAAGGTTGGAGTTCCGACCGAGATCAAGCCGGACGAGTACCGGGTCGCGCTCACGCCGATCGGCGTGCGCGAGCTCGCCGAGCATGGTCACGACGTGCTGATCCAAAGGGGGGCGGGAGAGGGCAGCGCGATCTCCGACGGCGACTTCGAGGCTCAGGGCGGGCGGATCGTCGCCGACGCCGAGGCCGTCTTCGGCGAGGCCGAGATGGTGCTCAAGGTCAAGGAGCCACAGGCCCCCGAGGTCTCGCTGCTTCGCAGCGGCCAGACCCTGTTCACCTACCTGCACCTCGCGCCGGCGCCGGGGCTGACCAAGGGCCTGTGCGACTCCGGTGCGACCTGCGTCGCCTACGAAACGGTCGAGGATCGCCACGGTCGCCTGCCGTTGCTGGCGCCGATGTCGGAGATCGCGGGCAAGATCGCGACCCAGGCCGGTGCCTTCATGCTCGAGAAGCCCCTCGGCGGGCGCGGGATCCTGCTCGGCGGGGTTCCCGGCGTCGCGCCGGCGAACGTGATGATCATAGGCGGCGGGGCCGTGGGCATGAACGCGGCCTTCATCGCGATCGGGATGGAGGCCGACGTGTTCGTCTACGACGTCTCGATCGACAAGCTGCGCGAGCTCGACGTCGCCTTCGGCGGCCGTGCCTCGACCGTGTTCAGCTCGACGCTCTCGGTCGAGGAGCGCCTCCCCGACATGGACCTGGTGATCGGCGGCGTGCTCGTCCACGGCGCCCGCGCGCCGCACGTGATCACCCGCAAGCAGCTCGGGCTGATGAAGCGCCACGCGGTGCTCGTCGACGTCGCGATCGACCAGGGCGGCTGCTTCGAGACCTCGAAGCCGACCACCCACGGCGACCCCACCTACGAGGTCGACGGGATCATCCACTACTGCGTCACCAACATGCCCGGGGCGGTGCCGATCACCTCGACCTACGCGCTCACCAACGCGACCCTGCCCTACGTCCTGGCGCTCGCCGACCACGGGGTCGCCGATGCCTCGCGTCGCGACCCCGGCCTGAAGCTGGGGATCAACGTCGCCGCCGGCAAGGTCACCCATGCTGCGGTCGCCGAGGGGGTCGGGGTCGAGTACGTGCCACCCGAGAACGTGCTCGAGATCGGCGGCGAGCACACCGATTCCGACGGCGCCGGCGCGACCGCGGCGCGCGCGATCCCCGGTGCCCACTGACGAGCGCAGATACTGCGCGGACCAAAGACGAGAACAACAGGAGGAGAGATGGCGACCGTAACCGGAACAGAGATCCAGAACTTCATCGACGGAGAGCACGTCGAGCCCAGCGGCGGGTTCGAGGACGTGATCAACCCGTCGACCGGCGACGTGATCGCTCAGGCTCCGGTGTCCTCGGCCGAGGACGTCGACCGCGCCGTCGCCGCCGCGCGCAAGGCATTCGAGAAGTGGGGTTGGAGCACCCCGCGCTCCCGCTCGGAGGCGCTGCTGGCACTCGCCGACGCGATCATCGAGAACGGCGACGAGTTCGCCGACATCGAGTCCGCCGACGCCGGCAAGCCGCGGCAGGCGTTCGTCGACGAAGAGCTCGAGATGTGCGCCGACTGCCTGCGCTTCTTCGCCGGCGCCGCCCGCAACATGGAGGGCAAGCCGGCGAACGAGTACGTCGAGGGCTTCACCTCGATCATCCGTCGCGAGGCGGTCGGGGTTGCCGGTCAGATCACGCCCTGGAACTACCCGCTGATGATGGCGATCTGGAAGATCGGCCCGGCGTTCGCGGCCGGTGCGACCAGCGTGCTGAAGCCGGCCGAGAACACGCCGCTGTCGACGTTCAAGCTGGCCGAGATCGCGGCGGAGATCCTGCCCCCGGGGGTCTTCAACGTGATCGGCGGCCACGGGGACCCGGCCGGTGCCGCTTTGGTCACCCACCCGGACGTCGACATGGTCTCGCTCACCGGATCGCCCGAGACCGGCAAGTGGATCGCGAAGCACGCGGCGGACACGCTCAAGCGCGTTCACCTGGAGCTCGGCGGCAAGGCCCCGGTGGTCATCTTCGACGACGCCGACCTCGAGCTGGCGAGGGAGTTCATCACCGCGACGGCGCTCTTCAACGCCGGCCAGGACTGCACCGCGGCGACCAGAATTCTCGCTGCCGGCGACGTCTACGACGATGTCGTCAACGGGCTTTCCGAGGAGGCCCAGGGCTACAAGATCGGCGATCTCGACGATCCCGAGACGATGCTCGGGCCGGTGATCTCAGAGCGCCAGCGTGACCGCGTCAACGGGTTCATCGAGAACAAGCCCGAGCACGCGCAGGTGGTCACAGGTGGGCATCCGGCCGACCGGCCCGGCTTCTACTTCGAGCCGACGGTGGTCGCCGACCTCCAGCAGGACGACGAGATGATCCAGAACGAGATCTTCGGACCGGTGATGACCGTGCAGCGGTTCGACGACGAAGCGAAGGCGATCGAGTGGGCGAACGGCACCCGTTACGGCCTCGCCGCCTCGGTCTGGACCCGCGACATCGCCCGTGCGATGCGCGTCGCCAAGGCGATCCGCTTCGGGGCGGTGTGGATCAACAACCACATCACGATGGCGGCCGAGATGCCCCACGGCGGCTTCAAGCAGTCGGGCTACGGCAAGGACATGTCGGCGTACTCGGTTGAGGACTACACCGTCGTCAAGCACGTGATGGTCAACCTGGAAGAGGAGTAACCACAGAGGCGGCGGCCGTAGACGTCTATCCCGTTCCACCGATCAGCAGTCCGAGTTGCCTGGACTGGGCGACGAGGGTGCCGTCGGGGGCCCAGAGCTCGCCGTCCTCGTCGAAGAAGCCGTCGCGGACGAGGCTGTTGCGGTAGCGGCCGAGAAGCAGCGAGTCGTCGAGCGGGAGCGCGCAGCGGAAGTGGACCGTGAGGTCGATCGTCGGCGCCGGGGCGAGCTCGCGCAGGCGGGGCCAGGGCGCGGGGTACCAGGCGTCGGCGCAGACCGCGATCGCGAGCGCGTCGAGGGGGCGCTCCTCGAGCAGGCCGATCCAGCCCCCGACCTCAGCCGTGGTCGGAGCCGCTGAACGGCGGATCGCCGAACCGGTGCTGCATCGAAAGCCGCCCCATGAACGCGGGCCGGTTGTCGCGCGGGAACCTCTCGGAGACCGGCCCGCGCGGCTCGGCGGGTTCAACCGCGGGCATCGGCGCCTCGCTGAGCGTCGGACCCGGAAACGGCTTCGACCAGGCGCCAATCGCGAGCCCGAGCAGCTTGCCGTCCTGCTCGAGCCGGCCGCTGACCGAGGTCAGCGAGCGACCCTGGCGCTCGACCTGCGCACGCACGGTCACCGGCCCGGTCTCCGGCACTCGCAGGAAGTGCATGGTCGCCGAGCGCGCGCTGCGCTCGGGATCGCCGACCGCGAGCTCGAGCGCGCGCAGGACGATCGCCATCACGTAGCCGCCCAGCGGCCCCCGCGGCGTCTCCCAGCCGGCGACGATCTCGCCCTCCCAGACCTCCTCGCCCGCGGGCCGCAGCGCTGTGTCGTCGTCGAACCCCACGCGGCGCGGACGATATCCGCCGTGCTCAGTCGAGCCCGGTCACGACTGCGCGGCCAGCCTGCCGCTCGGCGCGACGCTGCTGCCAGATCGTCAGCGCGACGGCGGCGGTCGTGAGCAGGAACAGCATCGTCGCGAGCACGTTGACGTCCGCCGGGATCCCGCGCTGGGAGGCGCCGAAGATGAACAGCGGGAAGGTCACCGTGGTCCCCGAGTTGAAGTTCGAGATCACGAAGTCGTCGATCGAGAGCGCGAAGGCGAGCGCGGCGGCCGCCGCGACTCCGGGCCACAGCAGCGGCAGGGTGATCGTGCGAAAGCGCGCCACCGGCCCGGCGCCGAGGTCCGCCGCCGCATCCTCGATGCTCGGGTCGAGGCCGATCAGACGCGATCGGACGACGACGACGACGAAGCTGATCGAGAACATCACGTGGGCGACAAGCAGGGTCGGGAAGCCGCGCGCGAGGTCGATGTAGACGAACATCGACAGCAGGGCCGCGCCGATCACCACCTCCGGGGTCGCGATCGGGATCAGGATCGAGCACGTTCGCCGCCCGGCGGCCGCGGAACCGGTGGCGAACGAGCGCGAGCGCGAGCAGGGTGCCGATCGCGGTCGCGACGAGGGCGGTCAGCGCTGCCAGCTCGAGGCTGGTGAACAGCGCCTCGGTGAGGTTGTCGTCGGAGAACGGGCTGCGCCAGTGCTCGAGCGTGAACCCCTGCCACTCGATGTTGAAGTTGCCGACCGGGTCGTTGAAAGAGAACAGGGCGATGACAGCGATCGGGATCAGCATGTAGGCGGTCGCCAGCCCGGCGTAGATCGTCGGCCCGCGCTGGCGCAGTCGCCCGGTCCAGGTCGGGGCGGGCGGCGGACGGGGGATCGGCTGGGCGGTGTGCCCGCCCGCGCCTGCGCCGTCCTCCTCGTCGCCGCTCATCGCGGCGCTGCCGGCAGCCCGCAGGTAGACGAGCACCACCGCAAGGATCAACGCCATGAGGATGAACGAGAGCGCGGCCGCGGTCGGGTAGTCGGCCAGGGACAGGAACTGCCCCTGGATCACGTTGCCGATCATCGCCTGGTTCGGTCCGCCGAGGAAGTAGGCGTTGACGTAGTCGCCGACCGCGGGGATGAATGTCAGCAGCACGCCGGCGACGATCCCGGGTGCCGAGAGCGGCAGCGTCACCCGGAGGAATGCGGACCGCGAGGACGAGTACAGGTCCTGCGCCGCCTCGACCAGGCGCCCGTCCAGCCGCTCGAGGCTGGCGTAGATCGGCAGCACCATGAACGGGAGGAAGTTGTAGGTGAGCCCGGCGATCACCGACCAGTTGGTGTCCAGGAGGCGTCCGTTGTCGCCCAGCAGGCCGAGGCTGCGAAGCGCCTCGACCGGCGGGCTCTGATCGGAGAGGATCGTCTGCCAGGCGAGCGTCCGGATCAGGTAGGTGGTGAAGAAGGGCGCGATCACCGCGAACAGCAGCAGCCGCTTCCAGCGCCCGACCCGGAAGGCGATCGCGTAGGCAAGCGGGTAGGCGATCGCCAGCGCGAGGACGGTGGCGACGGCGCCGTAGGCGAACGAGCGCCCGAACTGCTCTCGGTAGGTCGAGATCGCGTCGGGGAAGTTGCTGAACGCCCAGTTGAAGACGAAGCCGTCCTCGATCGAGCCGCTCTCGAGCGAGACGACGCCCATGAAGAACATGGGCACGACGAAGAAGACGACGAGCCAGAGCGCGCCCGGCGCCGCCAGCACGACGGCGGGCAGCCGGGCTTTCACGACCGGTCCGCGAGCCCGGTTATCCCGTGGTCACCTGCTCCCACGCCTGCTCGATCTCGTCCTCGTCCTCGCCCTCGAGTATCGGCTGGGTCGAGCATCCCTCGGTGAATCCCTCGGTGGGGAAGATCAGATCGTTCTTCGCCAGCTCGGAGCCCTGCTTCTCGAACACCGCCTGGGCACCGTCGACCGGGGTCGTGTAGTTGACGTAGCCGGCGATCTGGGCCGCGTTCGCGGGTTCGTAGATGAAGTTGAGGAACTCGTAGGCGGCACCGGGGTTCGGCGCGCCGACCGGGATCACCCAGTCGTCGGACCAGAGGATGCAGCCCTCGTCCGGGATCCGGAACTCGATCGCCGGCTCGTCGAGCTGCATCTGCACGGCGTCGCCCGACCAGCCGACGGCGGCGACCAGGTCGCCGCGGGGGACGTCGTCGACGTAGTCGTTGCCGGTGATGTCGCGTATCTGACCCGAGTCCACCGCCGCCTCGATCTTGTCGATCGCCGCCAGCCAGTCCTCCTTGGTCGCCTCCGCCGGGTCGATGCCGTCGGCCTTCATCACCAGCGGCACCGTGTCGCGGAGCTCGGACAGCATCGCGACCTGACCCTTGTACTTGGGGTCGAACATGTCGTTGACCGAGGTGATGTCCGGGGCCAGGTCGGAGCGCACGATGAGCCCGGTCATCCCGCTCTGGTAAGGGACGGTGAAGTTGCGCTCGGGATCGAACTCGGGGTTCTGGAGCTCGGGCAGCAGGTTGGCCTCGACGTTCGGGAGCGCCGACTTGTCGAGCTCTTGCAGGTAGCCGAGGTCGTAGTAGCGGCGGGCCATCCAATCGGTGGCGACGATCAGGTCGCGGCCGCCGGATGAGCCGTTCTCGAGCTCGGGGCGAAGCTTCGCGAAGTGCGACTCGTTCGAGTTGATCTCCTCCAGGTACTCGACCTCGATCCCGGTCTCCTCGGTGAAGTTCGCCAGCGTCGAGCCGGGCCCGTCGACAGCGCCCTCCGCCTTGTCGATGTAGAGCACCGCGCTCGAGATCGTCAGCGGCTCGCCGGAGACCGGCTCGGTGTCGGCGACCTGGACCTCCTCGTCGCCCTCCTCCTCGCTGCCGAGGTCGCTGCCGCAGGCCGCGAGCGCTCCGCAGGTGAGCAGCACCGCGAGCGCCGACCCCGCCCGCCACCACGCAGCATGCCTCGGTGCACCCATCGCTCCTCCTACCTCTCGCGTGACCTCGGTGCCCATACTATTTCAGAAAAGCGAACCCCAGTTCCGATGTTGTGACCGCGTCGCCCGACCACGTCTGCCTGCTCCAGCACGCATCCGACACCCCGCCCGGCGTGCTCGCCGAGTGGCTCGAGTCGCGCCGCCTGCGCTACCGGGTGATCAGGCCCGATCGCAGCGAGCAGGTGCCGCGCGACCCGAGCGCGTGGCGAGCACTGGCGATCCTCGGCTCCGAATACTCGGCCAACGACTCCGAGCCCGGCTGGGTCGGCGACGAGCTCGAGCTCGCCGGCGCCGCGGCCGACGAGGGCGTCCCGGTGCTCGGGATCTGCTTCGGCGGCCAGGTCCTCGCCCGCGCGCTCGGCGCCACGATCCGCCCCGCGGTCGCGCCGATGATCGGTTGGCACGAGGTCGAGTCGACCGACTCGCGTTCGCTCGAGCCCGGTCCCTGGCTGCACTTCAACTACGAGGCGTTCTCGGTCCCCGAGCGGGCGACGATGCTCGCCGATTCGCCCGCCGGCCCGTCGGCGTTCGCGCTCGGGCCACACCTCGGGGTCCAGTTCCACCCCGAGGCGACGGTCGAGATCGTCGAGGAGTGGGTGCGCTGGGACGCCGAGCGCTTGGCGCGTCTCGAGCTCGACGGGATGGCGCTGGTGGCCGCGGCTCCGGACCGCCGGCGGGCGGCGCGCGAGCGCGCCTTCAGGCTCTTCGACGCCTGGGCCTCACGCTGGTGAGAGGTCGACGGTGCGGATGCGCTCGGGCTCGATCGTGACCCGGAAGCGCGGCACGTCCTCGGGGGTCGAATACGCGTACGGGCGTCCCTCGTAGATCTGCGAGAGCGAGTTGATGTGGTCATAACGGTCGTCGGCGTCGATCTCGATCGCGCGTCCCTGGAGGCTGAAGTACCGCATGATGTCGGCGGTGTCGACGACGAGCAGCGACAGGCGGGGTTCGCGGCGCAGGTTGGTGAGCCAGCGGCCGTTGGCCGCGTTGACCGTGACCCGGCTGCCGCGCGGCCCGCACCAGACGACGACGCTGTAGGGCATGCCGCGGTCGCCGAGCGTCGTCAGGCAGCACGGGTACGGGCCCGCGAGCAGCTCGTCGACGATCGGTGGCCGGTCGTCGCTCATGCGTGCTCGAAGTAGCGGGCGAGCTCGTAGTCGGTGACCTCGTCGGGGTCTCCGCCGGAGCGATGGAACGTGATCCACTCCCAGCGCCGGCTCCCGAGCCAGTACTCGACCGCCGGCTCGCCGAGCAGCGCCGCGAGCCGACGGTCCGCGGCCAGGGCCTCGGCCGCGGCCATGATCGAGCTTGGGATCCTCGGCGCCGCGTCCGGGACCAGACCCCATGCCATGTCATCGAAGGGCTCCGGCGGCTCGAGCTCCTCGTCCATCCCGATCAGCCCGCCGGCGAGGATCGCAGCCAGCGCGAGGTAGGGATTGCAGTCGATCGCCGGAACGCGGTGCTCGATCCGCGCCGAGCGCGCGTCGTGGGTGACGGTCCGCAGGGCCGCCGACTTGTTCGCCTCCGCCCAGGTGACCGTCGTCGGCGGGCCCGCGATCTCGACCAGGCGCCGGTACGAGTTGACGGTCGGGCTGAAGAACGACATCGACGCGGGCAAGGTCGCCAGCAGCCCGGCGATCCAGCGCCTCAGCAACGGCGCCTTCGCGGCCTCGCCGGAATCGGCGTAGAAGGCGTTCTCGCCGTCGCGTTCGAGCGACAGGTTGACGTGCATGGACGCTCCGAGGTGCGCGTCCGCGAGCGCCATGAATGTGACGCAGCGGCCGAGGTCGCCGGCGACCTCGCGCAGGGCGAGCTTCGTTCGCACGACGTCGTCGGCCGCCTTCAGCGGGTCGGCCGGCCCGAGGTTGATCTCGACCTGGCCGCTCGCCGTCTCGCTGCTCCACGACTCCCACCCGACCGCCAGCGCGTCGAGGCGCTCGACAATTGCGTGCATGAGCTCGGCCAGGTCCGGCGAGCGAGAGAGCAGATAGGTGATCCGGCTCGGTCCGCCGAGCGGGGTCAGGTCGCGGTAGGCGCGCTCGCGCGCGACCTGGATCGTCTCCTCGAAGGCCGAGAACTCGATCTCGAGCGCGACCTTGGCGCCGAGCCCGCGGCGCTCGAGCTCGGCGAGCAGCCGCTTCAGCAGCCCCCGGCCGCAGATCGGCAGTGGCTCCCCGTCCTCGGTGGTGAAGTCGCAGAGCACCGAGGCGAGGCCGGGAAGCGCCGGGTCCGAGCACAGGGTGTCGAGGTCGGGGACGGCCTGAACGTCGGTGACGTTGCCGCGCCAGCTGCCCCAGTCCCAGCCGAGCGCGACGTCGCCGGAGAAGTCGACCCCGAAGGTGGTGTCGGCGAGCAGCGAGCCGCGCTCCGCCGAGGCGAGGAACTTGGGCGTCGAGAGGTACTTGCCGAGCACGAGCCCGTCGTGGTTGACGGCCTGCAGTCGCACCGACGAGATCTCGTGCTCCGCCGCCCAGCTCTCGAGATCGCCGGGCTCAGCCATCGGCGAGGTCCCCCATCCGGACCCGGAAGCCGGCGCCGGCGAGCAACGAGATCTCGGGGAAGGAACCGCGGATGAAGATCCCGCGCTCGAACGCCTGCTCGATCAGCTCGCTGCGGCCCTCGAGCAGCGCCAGCAGCGCCGCGGTCGATCCGTGCAGCTCGTAGGGGCGCTCGACGGACCCGAACTGCTCGCGCTCGCCGGTATCGAGGTTGACAACGAGGAGCCCGCGCGGAGCGCCGGGCAGCGACTCGAGCGCGGCCCAAAAACGGGCGGCGGCCCGATCCCAGGCGGCGGGAGGGGGGGCGAGCGCGTCGCGCAGCCACGCCGCCAGCGCGGGCTCTTCGTCCGCTCCCTGGATCGGGTCCTCGGCCAGTCGGCCGCCGGAGTCGAGCGTCGCGATCAGCGTCGCTCGCTCGTCGATCCCGTGCGTGAGCGCGATCGTGCCGTCGAGCGCGATCGTCGCCGCCTCGGGGGTCGCTCCCACGCGCGCCGCGGCCACCCCCCGGAGCTCGCGGGTGAGCGAGGCGAAGCCGGGGTCGGTCAGCCGCTGCTTCAGATCCTCTCTCAAGGCCCTGACGAGCGGCGTGGGATCATCCTCGACCGCGATCGCGATCACGTCGTCCGCGCCAGGCATCGCTGTATTCTTGCGAACAGGGTTCCGATATTTCGAGTGACGGCCTCGCCATCTCGTCCGGCTTCCGCCACGACGCCGCCGGCCACTGGCTCGCCGAGGCCGGGCAGCCACAGCCGCAACCGCCGCTCGAGGGCGACGTTGGCGCCGACGTCGCGATCGTCGGCGGCGGCTACGCGGGCCTCTGGACCGCGCTCGCGCTGCGGCGTCGCGACCCGGAGGCTCGGATCGTCCTGATCGAGGCGTCGACTTGCGGCGACGGGCCAAGCGGGCGCAACGCCGGCTTCGTCACCGGCTTCTGGCATCGGATCACGCCCCTGCGCGAACGCTTCGGCGATGCCGCCGCGCTCGAGCTGTGCGAGCTCGCCGACGGCTCGGTCGACGCGATCGGCGCCTTCGCCGGAGAGCGCGGGCTCGAGATCGGGTTTCGCAAGGCGGGCCAGATCAAGGTCTCCGCCAGCGCCGCTCAGGACGACGCCTGGATGCCGGCGGTGCACGCCTGCGCGGCTCTCGGCCGGCCCGATCGCTACGCGCCGATCGCCGTCGAGGAGATCCGTGCCCGCTGCGACTCCCCGCTGTTTCGATCCGGGGCGTTCGCGCCGCAGGCGGCGACCGTGCAGCCGGCCCTGCTCGCCCGCGGCCTGCGCACGGCGGCGATCGAGGCCGGCGTCGACGTCCGCGAGCGCACCCGGGCGGTCCGGATCACGAACGGCCGCGGCGCCGAGGTCGTGATCGAGTCCGATCGCGGTGCCCGCCTGCGAGCGTCGGCGGCGGTCTTGGCGATCAACGCGTCGGCCGCGGGCTTTCGCCCCCTGCGGCGGCGGCTTGCCGTCACCTCGACCCACATGATCGTCACCGAGCCGGTGCCCGACTTACTCGAGCAGCTCGGCTGGACCGGGGGGGAGTGCTTCTCGACCGCGCGCCGCTACCTGCACTACTTCCGAACCACGCCCGACGCCCGGATCGCGTTCGGCTGGGGCGGCGGGCGGCTGGCTTACGGAGCTCGCCTCGGTGGGCGAATCGAGGTCGACGCCACCATGCTCGAGCGGCTGCGCGCCGACGTCCTGCGGTTCTTCCCCGGCCTCCGTGGGCGCCGGGTCGAGGCCGCGTGGGGCGGGCCGATCGACGTCTCTCCGACGCAACTGCCCAGCATCGGAACCGTGGCCGGATCCCGGATCCACTACGTCTGCGGTTTCACCGGCAACGGCGTCGGCCCGGCACATCTCGCCGGCGACGTCCTTGCCTCGCTGGCGCTCGACCGGCGCGACGAGCTCACCCGCCTCGCGATCGTCGAGCCCGAGCAGCCGCCGGTACCACCCGAGCCGCTGCGCTACCTCGGTGGCAGCCTTGTCCGCTCCGCACTCGTGCGCCGGGAGGACCGCGAGGACGCGGCCAGGGCCGTTGACCCGCTGACCCGGCTGGTGACCGAGATCCCGGGACGGCTCGGGATCCACGTCGGGCGCTGACCCTCGGCCCGCCAGAAGTGAAACCCAGTTCCGGCATAATCGCCCGGATGGGACGCGACGGCCAGTCGGTGCTCGAGAAGGCCGCGCGGGTGCTCGAGTGCTTCATCCGCGACGGCCGCTCGTCGCTTGGCTTCGTCGAGTTGCTCGAGGGCACCGAGATCAGTCGCGCGAGCCTTCACCGGACACTCGCCGAGATGGCCGAGAACGGGATCCTGAGCCAGGACGGGCAGCGCGAGGCCTACCGCCTCGGGCCGCTGCTGCGCTCGGCCGCCGCCCTCGCCGCGGCGGTCAGCAGCGTGCCGACGATCGCTCGCCCGCACATGGACCGTCTCCGCGACGAATGCGAGGAGACCGTCGTCGTCGCCGAGCTCCACGACGTCCACGTCGTCCCGGTGATGCGCTCCGACGGGTTGCACGAGATGCGAATGAATCAGCAGGTCGGGCGCCGCTACCCCGCCCACGCCGGCGCCACGGGCAAGGTCCTGATCGCCCATCTGCCGGAGGGCCAGCGCGATGCGCTCGTCGACCGGCTAGAGCTCGGGGCGCTGACCGAGGCGACGGTCACGGATCGCGCCGAGCTGCGATCCGAGATCGAGCGGATCGCCGCCCTCGGCGTCGGGGTCACCCTCGGCGAGCGGGTTCCCGACGCGGTGGCGATCTCTGCGCCTGTGTTCGACGCCGATGGGCGCGCGGCCTGGGCGCTGACGATCAGCGGGATCGCCTCTCGCTACGAGCCCGAGCGCTTGGCCGGCGACGCGCTCGCGGTCAGGCGCGTGGCGGCGCTGATCTCACGCGACCTCGGCAGCCGGCGGCACGACGACGCCGGCACGGACGCCGATCCGATCATGGTCCCGGGCAGCCCGGACCGGATCGCACTTGAAGCGATGTGCGCCTCGGCCTGGGATCGCAAGCGGGCCCGGGTCTAGTCGCACCGCAATCGCGACGAGTGGCGGATTTCGTCTTCCCTGAAGACGTTATCCGCCCGTCGCCGGGGCGGGCAGCCGTCGGAGGGACTCAATCAGGCGTCGTACTCGTAGAACCCGCGGCCGGTCTTGCGGCCGTGATGGCCGGAGACCACCATTCGCTTGAGCAATGGCGGCGGGGCGTACTCGGGGCGCTTGAACTCCTCGAACAGCGAGTCGCAGACCGCGTAGAGGACGTCGAGGCCGATGAAGTCGGCGAGCTCGAGCGGGCCCATCGGGTGCCCGCACCCGAGCCGCATCGCCTCGTCGATCGCCTCGCGGCTTGCGAACTCCTCCTCGTACATTCGCACCCCGGCCATCAGGTACGGGACGAGCAGCATGTTGACGATGAATCCCGAGCGGTCCTTGGTCCGGATCGGGCGCTTTGCGATCCGCTCGGCGAACGTCTCGCAGCGCTCGATCGTCTCGGGGCTGGTGTCGATCCCGATCACCAGCTCGACGAGCTTCATCACCGGCACCGGGCTGAAGAAGTGAAGGCCGATGACGCGATCGCGGCGCTTCGTCCACGACGCCAGCTCGGCGATCGGGATCGAGGAGGTATTGGAGGCGATCACCGCGTCGGCGCCGAGCAGCCCGTCGAGCTCGGCGAAGACGCCGCCCTTGACCATCGGGTCCTCGGTCACGGCCTCGATCACGAGGTCGCTGCCGGCAAGCTCGCCGGCGTCGGCGGTCCAGGCGATCCGGGCCAGCAGCGCCTCGGCCTCGGTCTCTTCGAGCTTGCCCCCCTTGAGCGCTCGCGCAAGCGATGCCTCGACCCGCTCGCGTGAGCGGGTGAGCGGCTCGCGGTTGGGCTCGTGGATGTGGACCGCGAGCCCGGCGCGGGCGACCGACTCGGCGATCCCCGAGCCCATCAGCCCGGCGCCGACCACGCCCACGGTCGCGATCTCGCTGGTCACGAGGCCCGCGCCAGCGCGTCGAGGGCGACCGCGCCGTCGTCGCCGACCGCAACCGGGTTGAGCTCGAGCAGCGCCAGCCCGCGGTCAAGCGCCAGGTTCCCGACCCGGGCGGCCAGCGTCGCCAGCGAGTGCACGTCGGCCACCGCGGTGCCGCGGCCGCCGGTGAGCACCGCCGCGGCCCACAGTGACGCCAGGGCCTGCTCGATCCGCTCGACGCTCGCCGGCAGGGGGACGATCGCGACGTCGTCGAAGGCCTCTGCCCAGATCCCGCCGAGGCCGATCGCGAGCGCCGGGACGACTCCGTCGGTGCGCACCGAGACGAAGACCTCGATCGCGCCCGGGGTCATGCGCTCGACCAAGACGTCGGCCCCCTCGGCGACCGGGAGCTCGCGCAGTCGCGCGTCGGCCGCGCGCACCGCCGCCTCGTCGCCGAGCGCGAGCGCGAGCGCGCCGAAGTCGCTCTTGTGCTGCAGCGCCGGACCGGAGAGCTTCATCGCCACAGGCCAGCCGACCTCGCGCGCCGCGGCGACCGCGTCGTTGGCGTCGGCGGCAACCCGGCCCTCGGGGACGGCGACGCTCGCGGCCCGCAGCAGCTCCTTCGCCTGCGCCTCGCCGAGCCACGTCCCGTCGCCGTTGGTGCGGGCCGCGGCACGGGCCGCGGCCGCGATCTCGCGCAGGCGCTCGGGATCGCCGGAGGGACGGCGCAGCTCGCGCGCGCAGGCGAGCGCCGTGGTCAGCCCGGCGATCGCCGGCACACCGTGGGCGGCGAGCTCGCGGGTGGCGGTCTCGTCGATCAGATCGGGGAGCGTCGATGCGACGAGGGTGGCGGCGCCTGTCTCGGCGGCGCCGGCGACGATCCCGGCCCGCACCCCGGTCCACGATTCCTCCACCGCCGGCGCGAGGTCGTGGGGATGGTCGTAGATCAGCAGCAGCTGGTCGATCGCGGGGTCGGCGCCGACGGCGACCACGATCCGGCGCAGCGCGTCGGAGTCCCCCAGATCATCGCCGTGTAGTCCAGCGGGTTGGCGATCGTCGCGGCATCGGGAAGCAGCTCGGCGAGGGCGGCGCGGGTGGGCTCGGCCAGCGGCGGCAGCGCAAGGTCCACGCGCTCGGCCTCGTCCGCGGCGACGCCGGAGTCGCCTCCCGAGCAGGTGAGCACGGCGAGCCCGCCGGCACCCCGCGGCCGTGCGCGAGGCTCCGCCAGCGCCCGCGCCATCTCCAGCAGGTCGTGCGGGTTCTCGGCCCAGGCGGCGCCCGCCTCCTCGACCAGCGCCCGGAACACCCGATGGTCGCCGGCGAGCGACCCCGTATGCGCCGCGGCGGCGCCGGCGCCCGCGGCGGAGGCGCCGATCTTGAGCACGGCTACACCGATCCGCCGCTCGGCGGCGAGCGCGAGCGCCTCGGCGAACCGCGGGCCGTCGCCGTCGGACTCGAGGAAGAGCGCGACCGAGCGAACGCCGTCGAGCTCGCAGAGCGCGGCGAGCCAATCGCTGGCGTCGCAGACCGTCTGGTTGCCGGTCGAGACCAGGGTGTGCCACTGGATCCCGCGTCTCGACCCAAGCGCGTTGACGGCGACGTTTCCGCTCTGCGAGACCATCGCTACCGGGCCGGGGTCCAGCGGCGGCACCGAGTCGCCCCACATCCCGGCGCGAGCCGGGGCCGAGACGATCCCGTTGCAATTCGGGCCGCAGATCGGCAGGCCGGTCGCCAGCGCGGCCTCGCGCAGCTCGGCCTCGAGCGCCGTGCCGGCCTCGATCTCACCGAAGCCGGCCGAGATCACGACCGCGCCGCCGCAGCCGAGCTCGCCCGCCTCACGGACCGTCGCCGGCACACCCGCCGCCGGGATCGCGACGACGACCGCGTCGGGCGTCTCGGGCAGCTCGGAGAGCGCGGCGAAGCACTCGCGGCCGCGGACCTCCGATCCGGCGCGCTTGGGGTTGACGCCCCAGACCGGGCCCGCGAACTCGGAGCGCTCGAGGTTCGAGAGCACGTTGTCGGCATAGGAGCCGGGTCGGTCGTTGGCGCCGACGACCGCGATCGAGCGCGGCGCGAGGAGCGGATTCAGGTCCATCGGGGAAGTTTCCCTGACTGGGCGGCTAGTGCCTCGGCACTAGTGCAGGATGCGCTCCACGCCCCGCCGCTCGAGGCCTCGGGCGACGATCAGCCGCTGGATCTCGCTCGTGCCCTCCCAGATCCGGTCCACGCGCACCTCGCGCAGCAGCCGCTCGGCGATGTTGGAGCGCATGTAGCCCCGGCCGCCGAATGCCTGCACGCAGCGGTCCGCGCAGCGCCAGGCCGCCTCGGAGACGAACAGCTTCGCCATCGATGCCTTGTGGTGGACGACCTTCGCATCCGCTCCGGAGTCGGCGAGCGCCGCGACCGAGAGCATCAGCAGGCGCCCCGCGGCAGCGTCGGCCGCCGAGTCGGCGAGCGGGAACGAGACGCCCTGGTAGTCGTAGATCCGCGAGCCGCCCTGCTCGCGCTCGCAGCACCAGGCGACGGTCTCGTCGAGCAGCCGCCACATCGCGCCGACGCCGCGGGCCGCGATCGCGATCCGCTCCTCGGTGAACCAGCGCCGCTGCAGGTCCTCGCCCGCGCCGACTTCGCCGACGACCGCGTCGTCGGCGACCTCGACGTCGGTGAAGCGGATCGTCGGGTGGCCCTCCGGGTAGTTGTGGGTGAACGGCTGGTCGTCGACGTACTCGACTCCTGGGGCGTCGGACTCGACCAGGAACAGGGTCGGCCGCAGGTCGGCGCCGTCGACCACGTTGGCCATCACGATCAGCACCTTGGCCACGTCGCCCGTGGTCACGAACCACTTCTCGCCGTTGATCCGATAGCCGGCGTCGGTGCGCACGGCGGTCGAGGCGATCCGCGATGGGTCCGAGCCGGCCTCGGCCTCGGTCACCGCATAAGCGTCCTTGAGCTCGCCGGCGATCGCCGGGCGCAGGTAGCGGTCGCGCTGGGCCTCCGACGCGTTGTCCCAGACGTTGTAGGCGTTGGGGATGTGCCAGTAGAGCCCGTTGGTAGAGCGCCCGAACTGCTCCTCGACCAGCGCCCACTCCATCCGCGACCATCCCTGGCCGCCGTACTCGGGGGAGTGCAGGCCGCCGTTCAGGCGCGCCGCGATCCCCTCGCGCTTGATCATCTCGATCGTCTCCTGCGGCAGGCGGCCGTGCAGGCGCTCAGCCTCCTCCTCGAGCGGGATCAGGATCTCGTCGACGAACCGCCGGGCGCGGTCGCGCAGCTCGGCGAGCTCGCCGGTGGGCTCCAGCGGCAGCACGATCGGGGTGGTCACGGGCGGGGTCTCGGTCGCGGTCGTCATCTCGGGTTTCCTCTCCCCCTGCGGGCCTGGAGGCCAAGCGCGAGAGCGTCGTGGTTGTCGATTACGTCGAGGGTCAGCCGGGCGGCCTGCCGGACACGTGGGTCGGCGGCCTCCGCGTCGCGATCGCACGCCAGGCGCCGGGCGTCGGCGAGCCAGCGCAGGTACGCCCGCCGCCGAGCATGCGAGATCAGGCTCTCGAAGCGCTCGCGCTCGCGCGCGACCCGCTCGGGCGTCGCTTCGTCGCCGTGCCGGAGCACCGCCACCGCCTCGGGCAGCTCGGACTCGGGCTCAGGCGTGATCGAAAGCCACTGTGTGCGTGCGGTTGACACGTCGGGTATAGTATCAGTGCAGTTGACTACAAAGTCAGCACAAGCGGAGGAGGCTCGGGTCGCGGCCAAGGGCGAGCCCGAGCGTGATGCTGCGGTACCCGCGCCGAAGCGTGGTGCCGTCGATGTCCCGGCCGCGCTCGATCCGACGTTCTACCGCGACCCCGCGGTGCTCGAGGCCGAGCTCAGCGGGCTCTTCCAGCGCACCTGGCAGTACGCCGGCCACGTCGCCGATCTCCCCGAGGCGGGCTGCTATCTGACCGCGACCGCCGGCGACCAGCCAGTGCTCCTGCTGCGCGGCGACGACGGCGAGGTCCGCGCCTTCCGCAACGTCTGCCGCCATCGGGGCTCCGAGCTGCTCACCGGCACCGGCCGCTGCAAGAAGGCGATCCGCTGTCGCTATCACGGCTGGACCTACAACGCCACCGACGGCCGGCTGCTCGGCGTGCCCGAGCACCGCGGCTACGGAGAGCGGCTCGACAAGCCCGCGCTCGGGCTGATCGGGGCGCGGGTCGAGGAGCTGGAGGGCTTCCTGTTCGTCAACCTCGATCCCGAGGCGCCACCCTTGGCCGAGCACACCTCAGGCCTCGCGGAGCGCCTCGCTCCATACGGGATCGCCGACCTCGAGCCGTTCGCGAGCTCGAAGGGCGACAAGGGCAGAAGCGAGCGCCGAGAGCGCGGCGAGCCGACCCAGCCCGCGAACTGGAAGATCGTGGCCGAGAACTACCTCGAGGGCTATCACGTGCCGATCGCCCATCCGGGGCTGATGCGGCTCTACGACTACAAGAACTACGACGTCGAGCTCCACGATGGCTGGGCCTGGTTCGATGCCCCGCTTCGCGACGAGCCCTCGGGCAACCGCCTCGAGCGCCTCTACCAGCGCCTCGTGCGGCCGATGCCGGGGCTCTCGGAGGCCGACGGCAAGGTCTGGCGCTACGCCTTCATCTACCCGAACACCGCGATCGACCTCTATCCGGATCAGGTCAACGTTTGGCAGATCCTCCCCGCCGGGGCCGAGGGAACCGTGGACGCCTGGGCGTGCTTCCGCCACCGAAGCTCGGGCCCGCTGACGCGATTCGTCCAGCGCGCCAACAACAAGATCAACACGCTCGTCCTCGACGAGGACGTCGACCTCGTCTCCCGGGTCCAGACCGGGACCCGCACGCGCGGCTACCTGCCCGGACCGCTCGCCGCCCGAGAGGTGGCGGTCGGCTGGTTCGCCGAGCACATCCGCGCCGACCTCGGCGCTGCGGCCGAGTGACCAGATAGTCGTGGCCGGCGTCGAGACAGCACCGGCGCCACCGCCCGCGCCCGAGCGGATCCTCGAGGCGGCCTGCGACCTGATCGCCTCCGACGGCATCGACGAGGTACGGATCGCCCGCGTCGCACGCCGGGCGGGCGCCTCGACGGCGCTCGTCCACCACTACTTCTCGACCCGCGAGGAGCTGCTCGAACAGGCCCTGCTGCACTCCTTCGACCGCGTCGCCGAGGACCGCTTCGGAGTCGGGCCGGAGCCCGACCGCGACCCCGCCGAGACGGCGACCGAGCGCCTCGCCGGTGTGATCGACGAGTGCCTGCCGCTGCCCGGGATCCAGGAGCGCGAGTGGGTGCTCTGGGTCGAGCTCTGGCTGCGGGCCGCCCGCGACCCGGCGCTGCGCCCGGTGGCGGCGAAGCTCTATCAGGCGTACCGCAGGTGGGTCGCGTCGGCAATTCGTGCCGGGATCGAGAGCGGCGAGTTCGCCGCCGCCGACCCCGAAGCGCTCGCTGACAGGGTGATCGCGTATGCCGACGGGCTCGGGATCCGGGCGCTGCTGCGGGACCCGAGGATGGACGCGGAGCGGGCAAGGCGTACGATTGTCGAGCTGCTCGGTCGCGAGCTGGCGATCGATCCGAAAGAGCTTGTGCCGGGTTAGCGGTAAGGATGCGAAGCACGGGTAGGACACGCCGCGAGTTGCTACAGGCTGGAGCCGGGATGGCGCTTGCCGCCTACGGGCTCTCGGGCTGCACGGTCGAGCGGCAGGTCGACCGGTCCGCTGAAGGCCAGATCATCAAGCCCGAGATCGACGGCGACCTGCTGATCTACAACTGGGCCCAGTACATGGACCCGGCGCTGAAGAAGGAGTTTTCGGAGAAGTACGGCGTCGAGGTCAACGAGGTCAACTTCGACAACCTCGAGGCGATGGTGATCAAGCTCCGAAGCGGCGCCAGCTACGACCTGATCTGGCCCAGCACCGAGTACGTCTATCGCCTCAACCAGGAGGGGCTGCTGGCGCGCTTCGATCGCGACCTGCTGCGCAACAGCGACAACATCTCGCCCTTCTACGACTCCCCCTGGTGGGACCCCAACAACGAGCTCGGCATCCCCTACACCTACTACACGACCGGCATCGCCTGGCGCGAGGACGAGGTCTCCGGGATGACCGGCTCGTGGAATGACCTGCTCAACCCCGACGGCGCCGGGCGGATGTTCATCCTCGACGACTTCCAGGAAGCGATCGGCGAGGCCAACCTGATCAACGGCTTCGAGCTCAACACCGAGGACCCGGCGGAGCTGGAGACCTCGAAGGAGACTCTGCTCCAGCAGAAGGAGAACGCGCGCGGTTTCTCGACCAACAGCGTCCAGAACCTGGTTTCGGGGACTGCGGTCCTGCACCAGGCCTGGAACGGCGACATCGTCAACGTCCGAAACCAGGTCGACGAACCCGACCTCTACCAGTACCAGACGTGCAAGGAGGGGGTGCCGGTGGGCACCGACCTGATGGCGATCCCGATCACCGCCGAGAGCCCCGGGACCGCGATGCTGTTCATGGACTGGATCATCGATCCGGAGAACGCCGCCCGGAACGTGAACTGGAACGGCTACCCGCAGCCGGTCGAGGGCGGCAAGCAGGCGTTCGCCGAGCTGGTCAAGACCGAACCCTCGATCGACGTCGACCTGGAGGCGCTCGCGGACTCTGCGCTCGAGTACCGGCTCGACAACCCCGAGGCCCGCCAGCTCTGGACGGAGACCTTCACCGAGGTCAAGGCGTCGTGACAGGGCGGTTGATGGAGGACGCGCGCAGGTGACGGCAGGCGGTTTTTGGAACCGCTTCCTGATCCCGGGGGCGGTTTGGCTGCTGCTCCTGTTCCTGGTTCCGCTCGTCTTCGTGCTCGCGCTCTCGTTCGGCTACGTCGACGACCTCGGCCGCGCCGTATATGCAACCGAGCTCGAGAACTACGCCGACGCATTCGACCCGACCTACATGCCGGTCCTGCTGCGATCGGTCCTCTACGCCTTCGCGACGACCGCGCTCTGCCTGCTGATCGGCTACCCGGTCGCCTACTACATCGCCCGCTACGGCGGCCGTTACCGCAACGCGCTGATCGCCCTCCTTGTGCTGCCGTTCTTCGTCAATTACCTCGTCCGCACCTACGCCTGGGTGGCGCTGCTGGCCGACGAGGGGCTGGTCAATAACGCGATCGTCGATCTCGGCATCGTCAGCCAGCCGATCCAGATGATCAATACCCCGTGGGCGGTGATCGGCGGCCTCACCTACGGCTATCTGATTTTCATGATCCTGCCCGTCTACGGCGCGCTCGAGCGGCTCGACCGCTCGGTGATCGAAGCGGGCAAGGACCTCTACGGGACCCCACTGCAGACCTTCATCCACGTCACTCTGCCGCAGACCAAGCAGGGCATCCTCGCCGGCGGGGTGCTCGTCTTCCTGCCCTCGGTCGGCGACTTCGTCGCCGCCCAGCTGCTCGGCGGACCCGACACCTACATGGTCGGCAACCTGATCCAGGACCAGTTCTTCGCCGCCAACAACTGGCCGTTCGGGGCGGCGCTGACCGTGGTCATGATGATCTTCCTTTCGGTTTGGATGATCGGCTACCTGCGCTCGGCGGCGCGCGACGTGCGGGCGGCGATATGAGGAACAGCGGATGAGCGAGTCCCACGGATTCGACAAGCCGCGCTTCCTGCGCGTGTTCGCGTTCTTCGTCTACCTGTTCCTGTTCCTGCCGATCTTCATCGTGATCCTGTTCTCGTTCAACTCGATCAAGTCGCTGAACGTCTTCGACGGCTTCTCGCTGCAGTGGTACGAGGAGTTCCTCAACGACTCGACCCTGCGCGAGTCGCTGTTCGCGTCGCTCGAGATCGCCTTTCTAACAATGCTGATCGCGACGGTGATCGGCACCGCGCTCGCGATCGGCCTGGTTCGCTCACGCGCCCGCTGGGCTCCGGGCGCCAACATTCTCATGCTCGTGCCCCTGGTGGTGCCCGAGATCGTCGCCGGGATCTCGGCGCTGCTGATCTTCAGCCAGATCGGGATCGCGCTCTCGTTCTGGACGATCGTGATCGCACACGTGACCTTCTCGATCTCGTACGTGACGATCGTCGTGCGAGCGCGGATGGCCTCGATCAGCCAGGAGGTCGAGGAGGCGGCGATGGACCTCGGCGCGACCCGCTGGCAATCGGTGCGACTGGTCTTGGTGCCCGCGCTGTGGCCATCGGTCGTCGCCGCGGGACTGCTCGTGTTCGCGTTCTCGTTCGACGACTTCGTGCTCTCGTTCTTCACCACCGGCGAGGACCTGCAGCCGCTGCCGGTGCGGATCTGGTCGGCGATCCGCTTCGGGCTCTCGCCGACGATCAACGCGATCGGGACACTGATGATGGTCGTCTCGTTGACCGCGATCGGGCTCGCCGTGCTCCTGCCGCGCCTGTTCGGGCGCAAGGAGAGCGGGCTCAAAGTGCTGACCGCATCCGAGGGATAGAGATCTGAGGAGGTCCATGGCGCAAGCAATCCGAGTCGAGAACGTGACCAAGCGCTTCGGCGAGCATGTCGCCGTCGACGACGTCAGCATCGAGATCGAGCAGGGCGAGTTCTTCTCCCTGCTCGGCCCGTCGGGCTGCGGCAAGACGACGACCCTGCGGATGCTCGCCGGGTTCGAGATCCCGACCGAGGGTCGGATCCTGCTCGAGGGGGAGCCGGTCGAGAACGTGCCTCCCTACAAGCGCGACGTCAACATGGTCTTCCAGAGCTACGCGCTGTTCGAGCACCTCGACATCGCCGACAACGTCGCCTTCGGCCTCAAGCGCCGCAAGGTCGAGAAGGCAGAGATCGAGCGCCGGGTCGCCGAGGCGCTCGAGCTGGTCAACCTCTCCGAGCGCGCGAACGCGCGCACGAACGAGCTCTCGGGCGGCATGCAGCAGCGCGTCGCCCTCGCCCGGGCGCTCGTCAACCGACCCAAGGTGCTGCTGCTCGACGAGCCGCTCGGGGCGCTCGACCTGAAGCTGCGCCGCCAGATGCAGGTCGAGCTCAAGCAGATCCAGCGCGAGGTCGGGATCACCTTCGTCTACGTCACCCACGACCAGGAGGAAGCGCTCGCGATGTCGGACCGGATCGCGGTCATGAACGAAGGCCGCGTCGCCCAGTGCGGCGCGCCCGAGGACGTCTACGAGCACCCGAGCGAGGGCTTCGTCGCCGGGTTCATCGGGGTCTCCAACCTGCTCGCGGGCACGGTCACCGACGGCGGCCAGGTGCAGATCGCCAACGGCCTCGCGGTCCAGGCGCCGCTCCCCGACGGGATCTCGCGCGGCGACACGATCAACCTCTCGGTTCGCCCGGAGAAGATCGCGGTCGACGAGGAGATCGAGGACGGGATGATCAGCCTCGACGGCACGATCGAGGCCCGTGTGTACCTCGGCGTATCTACGCAGCTCACCGTTTCGCTCGGCGACGGCGCCCGCGTCGTCGCGCTCGAGCAGGCGACCTACCGCGCCAGCTCCGAGGACCGCTGGGAGCCCGGCAGTGCGGTGAAGATCGGCTGGCACCCCGAGCACTGCTTGGTGCTGCGCTGAGCGGCTCATTCGTGGTGGTCGGCGCCGGGCTCGCCGGGCTCGCCGCCGCGGACGAGCTCGTCCGGGCGGGCGGAGAGGTCGAGGTGATCGAGGCGCGTGAACGGGTCGGCGGGCGGGCCTGGTCGCGCGAGCTCGCCAACGGAGCGGTGATCGAGATGGGGGCGGAGTTCGTGCTCCAGGGCAACGACGCGGTCACGGCGCTCGCGGCCGAGCTCGGGCTCGGCCTCTGGGACAAGGGGATGCGCTATGGCGAGCGCGAGCCGCGCGGCGGGATCGGGACCACCGCCGACGAAGTTGCCGCCGGCGTGGTCGAGGTCGAGCGGGCGGTCGATCAACTCGGTGGCCGGCGTTCCTCGGTACGTGAGTTGCTCGACTCGCTCGCGATCGGGCCCGGAGCACGCGAGGCGATCCTCGCCCGTGCGGAGATCTCCTCCGCGAGCTCGGCCGACGAGATCCCGGCCACCGACCTGACCGGGCTCGCCCACATCGACTCGAAGCCGGCGCCGAGCGTCGCCGGCGGCAACCAGGGGCTGGCGCTCGGACTCGCGGCGCGGCTCGGCGATTCCGTCCGGCTCGGTGATCCAGCGATCCGGGTCGAGTGGGAGCCGGGCGCGGTTCGGGTCGAGACCGAGTCCGGGTATGCCGCCGAGGGCGATGGCTGCGTCGTCGCGGTGCCGGCGAGCGTCATCGACCGGATCGAGCTCTCGCCCGAGCTGCCGGCAACCAAGCGTGAGGCGATCGCCGGCGTCCGCTATGGCCACGCGGCGAAGCTCTTCGTCCCGCTTGCCGAGCCCGCCCCGGTCGGTGCGGTGATGAACATCGGCGAGCGCTACTGGTGCTGGGTCGCGACCGGCGCCGGCGGCGAGCCGATGCCGGTCGTGAGCTGCTTCTCGGGCTCGCCCGCGGCGCTCGCGGGCCTCGGGGTCGCCGATGGCCCCGATCATTGGCTCGAGTCGCTCGCCGCGCTGCGCCCCGACCTCGCGCTCGAGCCCGAGGACGCGGTGCTCTCGACCTGGGACGACGATCCGTGGGTCGGCGCCGCCTACTCGATCTTCCCGCCGCCGCGGCTGACGGCCTCCCTCGCCGAGCCCGTCGGCCCGCTCGCCTTCGCCGGCGAACACATCGGCGGCCCCTTCAACGGGCTGATGGAGGGCGCGATCCGCTCCGGTCGCTCGGCCGCCGCGGTGCTAGTCGCGCTCGCCTGAATCCGGGCGAGGGCGGATTCCGCCGCCCTCATACATCGGCAGCTCGAGCCCGGCGGCGGCGCCGGCGTCGATCTGTTCCCACATCCGCGAGAAGCCCGCGGTGCCGAAGCGCCGCACGCGGGTGACGGCGTCGAGGTCGAGCACGTCGGTGAGCAGCTCCTCTCCCGACCCCGCCTCGACCCGCACGAAACCCTCGGGGTCGACGACCATGCTGCGCCCGAGCGCCGCGGGGGAGGCGGCGTTGATGTTGACGACGTAGACCTGGTTGACGATCGCATTGGCCCTTGTGACGACGAGTTCGGCCGCCCGGTCGCTGGTCGTAGTCAGCGTCGGCTGCAGGACGAGCTCGGCGCCCATCCAGGCGAGCTGGCGGAACGCCTCGGGAAAGAAGCCGTCGTAGCAGATCGCCAGGCCGACCCTCCCGACGCCCGGGATCTCGAAGGTCACGAACCGGTCCCCGGGGTCGGTGGCCTCGAACGGTTGCCAGGGGAAGGCCTTGCGGTAGCTCGCGACCAGCTCGCCCTCCGGCGAGATCACGACCGCCGTGTTGTGAAGGCGGTCCCCGGCGCGCTCGTAGACCGAGCCGGGCACGAGCCAGAGACCGGACTCGACCGCGATCTCACCGAGTCGCCCGGTGAGCGGGCCCGGGATCTCGACCGCGACCTCGCGCGCGTATCCGTCGTGCTCATCGAGCAGTGCCGGCGTCGCCGAGAGATGGAGCTCGGGGGCGAGCAGGAGCTGGGCGTGCGACACCGTGTCCCGGACCGCGGCGGCGCGTTGCCCAAAACGCTCGAGCGTCGCCTCGGGATCGCGCGCGACCGGCGTCGTCTGCAGCGCGGCGATCGACAGCGTGCGCAAGCTCAGCCCGTGACCACGCTCTCGAACGCCTCCGTCACCTGCTCGCCCTGCTCACCGCCGAGCACCGGCTCGAAGGTGCAGTCGGCGGTGTACTCCTCGCTCGGGAAGATGAGCTGGTTGCGAGCCAGGGCGGGATCGCGCTCGCGGAGGATCTCCTTGACGCCGGCGACCGGGGTGACGTAGTTGACGTACTCGGCGATGTCGGCCTGCACCTCGGGGTTATAGACGTGGTTGATCCACTCGAGCGCCGCCTGCGGGTCCGGCGAGCCGACCGGGATCTCCATGCTCGTCGACCACAGCATGCAGCCCTCCTTCGGCATCACGAACTCGATGTTCGGATTGTCCTTCTGCATCTGCACCGCGTCGCCCGACCACCCGAGCGCGATCGCGGTGTCGCCTGTCGCGAGGTCCTTGATGTAGTCATTGCCGGTGAAGTCGCGGATCTGGCCCGAGTCGGCCGCCTCGCCGATCTTGTCCACGGCAGCGAGCCAGTCCTCGGTCGTCGCCGTGTCGGGGTCGATGCCCATGCACTTAAGCGTCATCGGCACCGAGTCGCGCAGCTCGAGCAGCATCGTCACCTTGCCGCTGTACTGCGGGTCGAAGAGGTCGCAGATCGAGTCGACGCCGGGCGCCAGGTCCGTGCGCACGATCAGCCCCGTCATCCCGCTCTGCCAGGGGACGGTGAACTTGCGCTCCGGGTCGGCGGCGGCGCCCTTCAGGTTCGGGATCAGGTTCTGCTCGACGTTGGGCAGCTTCGAGTAGTCGAGCTCGTAGAGGTAGCCGAGGTCGTACATCCTCGCCGCGAGCCAGTCGCTGACCGTGATCAGGTCGCGGCCCCCGGACTCGCCGCGGGCGAGCTGCGGGCGCAGCTTGCCGTAGAACTGGACGTTGTCGTTGATGTCCTCGATGTAGGTGACGTCGATCCCGGTCTCGCCCTCGAACTCGGCGACGGTCCCGTCCTCGCCCGGGTCGATGAACAGCGGCCACTGCGAGATCGTCAGCTCGTCGCCGGGCTGGCCCGCGGGGACGACGGTTGCCGGCTCGTCACTGCCGGACCCGAGGCTGTCGTCATCGCCGCCGCAGGCGGCCAGCCAGAGGGCGAGAACGATCAGCGCGAGCGCGCTCAGGATGCTCTTACTTCGAATCAGATTTCAAGAATAACTCCATGATGAACGGCTTGTCAAGCGCGAATCCGGCCAGTTACTTGGATATCGTTCAGGCAATGCGGCGAAAGGATCAAAGGCGTAGGCGAGCGCAGCTCGTCGCCGCGGCCCGCGCCGTCCTGCTCGAGCGCGGGGCGCTCGGGCTGCGGGTCAAGGACGTCGCCCAGCGCGCCGGGCTGGCGCCAAGCTCGGTCCTCTACTACTACCCCGACCTCGGCGACCTGCTGCTCGAGGTCACCCGCGAGGCGATGCGCCGCTACGGCGAGCGCCGCGCGGAGGCGATCCGGGGGCTCGCCGACCCGGCGGCGCAGCTTCGGCTCGCGATCCGTCTCGGGGTCCCGACCGGCCCCGAGGACGAGGAGAGCCGGCTGCTCTATGAGCTCGATGCGCTGACCGGCACGAGCCAGGTCTTCGCCACGCTCTCGGCGAGCTTCTTCGACCGCCAGGTGATGCTCTATGAGCGCGTGCTCGAGCGCGGCGCCGAGGCGGGCGTCTTCGAGCTCGCCGCGGACGCTGAGACGCTCGCCCGCGGCCTGGTCGCGCTCGAGGACGGGCTCGGGCTCCAGGTGGTGCTCGGCCACCCCGGCATCGACGGCGCCGCGGCCGAGGCGATCCTCGTCGACTGGGCTGGCGCCGCCGCCGGAGTGAGACTGGCTCAGCTCGAGCGCACGCCAGTGGGCTAGGGAGCACCGCCCACCCCGGCGGCCGCCGTGACGCCGCGGCCCGCGCCCTCGGCCGCCTCGTCCTGGGTCAGGCGGTGGGCGAGGTAGACGGGGATGATCGAGAGCAGGATCACGATCACCGCCACGGCGTTGACGATCGGGAGCTGGTTCGGGCGGGAGAAGTTCGTGAAGATCCAGATCGGCAGCGTCTGGTCGCCGGCGCCGAGCGTGAACGTGGTGACGATGATCTCGTCGAAGGAGAGCGCGAACGCGAGCAGCGCGCCGGCGACGAGCGCGGTGCGCATGTTCGGCAGGGTGACGAGGCGGAAGGTCTGCCACGGACTCGCGCCGAGGTCGGCCGAGGCCTCCTCGAACGAGCCCGCCAACCGCCGCAGGCGGGCGATCACGTTGTTGTAGACAACGACGATGCAGAAGGTCGCGTGCGCGACCACGATCGTGAACAGGCCGAGGTCGATCCCGAGCACCTGGGTGAAGGTCGAGTTGAGCGCGATCCCGGTGACGATCCCCGGCAGCGCGATCGGCAGGATGACGAGGAACGAGAGCGTCTCGCGGCCGAAGAACCGGTAGCGGGCGACCGCCATCGAGGCCAGCGTTCCGAGCAGCAGGGCAACGGCGGTCGCGAGCAGGCCGGTCTTGACCGAGTAGAGGAAGGCGTCGCGGGCGCCCGCGTTCTCGAACGCCAGCGAGAACCATTCGGTGGTGTAGCCAGGCGGAGGCCACTCGAAGGTGCGCGACTCGCTGAAGGCGTAGATCACGATCACGACCAGCGGCACGTAGATGAACGCGAGCGTGAACCCCGTCGCGAGTCGCAGCAGGAGATGTGATCGTCCCGAGAGCCTCATCAGAGGTGCTCGAAGGCGCCCAGACGGCGGGCGAGCAGCAGGTAGACGATCATGACCACGATCGGCACGGTCGCGTAGGCGGCCGCGAACGGCAGGTCGACGCTGAAGTTCGAGTAGACGACGGTGCCGATGAACTGCTCGCCGGATCCGACGAGCGTCGGCGCGATGTAGTCACCGAGTGTGAGCGAGAAGGTGAAGATCGAGCCGGCGATGACCGCCGGCAGGACCAGGGGCAAGACCACGCGGCGAAAGGTGTAGCCCGGCCTTGCGCCCATGTCCTCCGAGGCGGCCAGCAGTGTGTCCGGGATCCGCTCGAGCCCGGCGTAGATCGGGATCACCATGTACGGCAGCCAGATGTAGCTCATCACCAGCCAAACGGCGACGATCCCGTATCCCGGCCCCTCGATCCCGAGCGGGTTGAGGAGCCAATTGAGGATTCCCTCCTGGGAGAGGATCCCGCGCCAGGCGAAGACCTTGACCAGGTAGGCCGACCAGAGCGGCATCAGCACTGCGACGACGAGCAGCCCGCGGATGCGCGGCTTCGCCAGCTTGGCCATGTAGAAGGCGAGCGGGAACGCGAGCAGCGCGTCGGTGACCGTGACCAGCGCTGCGATCCCGACCGTACGGAAGGTGACCGTGCGGTAGACGTCGGTCGAGACGACGTCGTTGTAGTTGTCGAGCGTGAACGTCTGCTCGACCTCGCCGGAGAGCTCGCCGAGAGTCCAGAAGCTGGTCACGAGCAGGATCGCGAGCGAGCCGAGGTAGCCGACGACCAGCCAGCCGATGGGCCCGGCGAGCAGCGCCCCGGCCTGGAAGCCGGGGCGGCCGTGGAAGAGGCCGGCGAGCCTGCGGCCCGCCGACCTCCTCGGCGCGGGTGTGGCTACACCCGCTTCCACGAAACGAACGTTGGGTGTTGGATCAGCCCTTCACCTCGTTCCAACCCTGGACCCACTCGTCGTAGGTCTTGCAGACGTCACCGCGATCGTCGCCGCAGTCCGAGACGGGAGTCTTCCAGTACTCGATCTGGCTGAAGAACTCCTCATCGGCTGCGTGGTAGATGTCGCAGTGGTTCTTGTCGGCGGTGAGCTTGCACGACTTCGCGTTCGAAGGCGCCTCACCGAACCACTCGGCCACCGCGGCGTTCGCCTCGGGGCTGATGATGTGGTTCATCCACTCATACATGCAGTTCGGATGCTCGGCCTCCGAGCTGATCATCCAAGTGTCCGACCATCCGGTCGCTCCCTCCGAGGGCAGGACGACCTCTTCCTTGTCGCCTTCGGCGTTGAGCAGGTTGACGATCACCTGCCAGGTCGTGCCTACGGACGAATCGCCGTTCGCGAACGCCTGGATCTCCTTCGTGTAGTCGGACCAGTACTCGCCGACGTGCTCCCCCTGCTGCTTGAGCAGGTCGATCGCAGCGTCGAACTGCTCTTGGTCGAGCTCGTACGGATCGGTGATCCCGAGGTCCGGTTGATGCTCGCGCAGGTACAGCGCCGCGTCAGCGATGTAGATCGGGTTGTCGTACGCGGTCACGTTGCCCGAGTACTCGCTCGCCTTGTCGAAGACGACGTCCCAGGACTTGGGCGCCGGGCTGACCTCGGCGGGGTCGTACATGAGCAGGTTCGATCCGCGCCCGTGCGGGACCCCGTACATCTGACCGTCGACGCTGTTGAAGTCCTGATCCTTCAGGGCGTCATAAACGTCGGCGTAGTTCGGGATCAGATCGGTGTTGACCGGGTCCACGTCGCCGCCCTCGATCAGGCGCGTCGTCGCGTCACCCGAGGCGGAGACCCCGTCGTACTGGCCGGTCCGCATCAGCTGGACCATCTCGTCCGACGTGTTTCCGACCTTGACGTTGACCTTGCAGCCGGTCTCTTTCTCGAAGTCGGTCACCCAGTCGACCGCCGGGTCGGTGGAGCCGTCCTCGACATAGCCGGCCCAGGCGATGAGGTTGACCTCGCCCTCGCCGGCTCCGACCTCGCTCGGGACGTCGGCCGCCGTCGTGCTGTCGCCGCCCTCGTCGTCGTCGCTGCCGCATCCGACCGCGAACGCGATCATGAACACGAGCAGCCCGGCGACCACGAGCCACGCGGCACGGGCGGGATTGCCTCCCTTGGTGCGCATCACTTGTCTCCTCTCTCACCGTTCGCGGACGAAACCGCGACCGTATGTTCCGGTCGCCAACCGACGACCACATCCCGCCCGATCTGCTCGAGCGCCTCTGCCGAGGTCGTCTCGAGGTTCTGGCGGACGATTTGAAGCTGCCCCCCCGCGTCCAGTGCGACCAGGTAGCGGGTGATCATCCCCGCGTAGGCGACGTCGAGGACCCGGCCGCGCTCGGTGTGCATGCCGTCGGCGGCCTCCTCGGTCTCGAGCAGCCTCACCTTCTCGGGACGAACGGTGAACTGGCGCCCGTCGCGTTCGATCAGGTTCGAGACCCCGACGAAGCCGGCGACGAACGGGTTGGCCGGCGCCTCGTAGATCTCCGCCGGTGTGCCGACCTGCTCGATCCGGCCCTCGTTGAAGACCGCGATCCGGTCCGACATCGTCAACGCCTCCTCCTGGTCATGGGTGACGTAAACGAAGGTGATCCCGACCTCGCCCTGGATCTGCTTGAGCTCTACCTGCATCTGCTCGCGCAGCTTCAGGTCGAGCGCTCCGAGGGGCTCGTCGAGGAGCAGCACCCGCGGCCGGTTGACGATCGAGCGGGCGAGGGCGACGCGCTGGCGCTGGCCGCCGGAGAGCTCGGAGGGCTTGCGATCCGCATAGCCGTCGAGCCGAACCATCTCCAGCGCCTCGTCGCGGCGCTCGGCGCGCTCGCCCTTGGCGACCCCGCGCACGCGCATCCCGTACTCGACGTTCTCGCCCACCGTCATGTGCGGAAACAGCGCATAGTCCTGGAACACCGTGTTGACCTCGCGGTCATAGGCGGGCTGGTTGCCGACGTCGCGACCGCCGAGCTCGACCGTGCCCGAGTCGGGAAGCTCGAAGCCCGCGATCATCCGCAGGGTCGTCGTCTTGCCCGATCCCGAGGGGCCGAGCATGGTGAAGAACTCTCCGTGCCCGACCTCGAGGTCGATGCCGGCGACGGCGACGACCTCGCCGTACGCCTTGCGCACCCCGCTGAGCCGGATGTCGGGCGCCGAGTCGGTCGCAGCCGCGGATTCGTCCGCCGATTCGACGGCCGAGTCGCTCAACTGCTCCATTGCGTACAAGCGGGGGACGGGTACAAGCGTGCTGACGCTATCCGAACCGTCCCAACCGCGCCACTCCCGGCCCGGACAAAGATCGGTGCCTTGGTATGCCGGTTAGTCCATTTAGCGCCTGTGCGGTCAGAAGACCGCCCGCGCGAGCGCCGTGACCACCGCGGCGATCGCGACCACGGGGAGCATCGTCGCGCCGAGCGCGAGCGCCCCGGCGGCGGCCGCGACACCCGCGATCCGCGCATCGAGCTCGAGCGCCCCGCCCTCGGGCGCGCCGAAGGTCTGGACGACGACCAGCGCGGCGAGCAGCGCCGGGGCGATCAGCCCGATCACCCCCTGAACCGCTGGCGGCAGCTCGCGCCCACCGAGCAGCACCGGGCCGGAAGCGCGGATCGCGGCCGTCGCCACGGTCAGGGCGCCGATCGTCAGCCAGACGTCGGTCATCGGCGGGCTCCCCAGATCCGACGCCGCAGGTCGAGCGGTGTCCGAGTCCGGCTCGCGACGCCGAGCAGAGCGGCGGCAGAGGCCGCGATCACCGGGACGCCCGCGGGCGTGAACGGGATCAGCACGAGCGCGATCACGCTGCCGAGGCCGGCGACGACGGACGGCAGGCCCGGTCGCAGCTCGCCCTCGACCAGCAGGCAGAGGAAGAAGGCCGGGAAGATCGCGTCGATCCCGAGCGCGGCCGGGTCACCGATGGCCTCGCCGGCGAAGACGCCGATCGCGGTCCCGCAGCACCCAGCAGGGGTAGGACGGCGTCGTCGCGCCGATCATGAACGGGACGTCGAAGCCGCGGCCGCCCCCACGACTCGCCGCCGCCCACGAGAAGTCGATCATCGCCTGGCCGATCGCGGCCCGGCGCAGCGGGCCGCCGCGCAGCGAGGGGGCGAGCGCGATGCCCATCGGCCCGTAGCGAAGGTTGAGCAGGATCCCGGCGGCGACGGCAGCCGCCGCTCCGCCGCCCGCGGTCAGCACCGCGGCCGCGGCGAATTGCGCCGAGCCCGCGAACATCAGCGCCGACATCACGATTGGCGCGACGCTTCCCATCACCGGCTCGGCGAGGACGCCGAAGGAGATCCCGACCACCACCGCCGCGACCGCGTACGGGATCCCCGCCCGCGCCCCCGCGCGGAAGCGCTCGCGCGGGTCGCGCTCGCCGTCGCCGGGCCCCGTCACCCGCTCGCTGTCCTGGCCCTCCAAATGCACGGCCCGCCATTGTGGCGGGCCGTGTCAAGGTCGGCTATTCGATTGCCTGAAGCGGCCAGAAGCCGCCCCGATAATGGTCCTGCGAAGGGTTCTACAGGCCTGCCGGGTGGCGGACCGAGAAGCGGCTCGGCTGACGCTTGGCGGCGCTCCAGCCGGGGCCGTCGCCGGGGGTCATCGAGGTGTCGAGCCGCAACCCTGCGATGACGGCGTACGCGTGACCGCCGTTCGCATACACGGTGATCCACTCACCGAGCCCCTTCTTCTCCCAGCGCATGAACGAGCCCGACGGCATCGGAGCGTCGAGGACGCCCGCGCCCTTCTTGCCGAGCGCGTAGCTGACCGTGCCTGAGCAGTCGTAGCAATTCGACTCCCAGCGGCGATGGCCGCCGCCGAGGCAGTACGGCTTGCCCTTGACGATCCTGTTCGCCGCCTCGATCGCGCGCACGACCTTGGGCGGCGCGTCGGCCGGGGCGACGGCGAAGCCGTCGACGAGCTTTGCCCGGCTGCCGGAAGGTGCATCCGAGCCGGTGGTGCCGACCCCGCCGCTGCCGGCGCCGAGCGCCGAGGAGGGGAGGGCGATGAGCGCCGCAGCGGTGGCGAGGCCGAGCGCGGCGCTCAGCTTCTTCTTCGGTCTCGCCTTAGATGTGTACGTCAACTGAACCAGACTCCTTCGTCGGCCTACGGGGTTAGCTGACGGGCTGGCGCTGAAAGAGCCTGCGCCCCCACCGAGCATGGGTGGGTTAGCCCCAAAACAGTTGGTTCCCCCGCTCTCAGAGCCCCCCTTGAACTGGATCCGGGGCTGCGAGATTCGGCTTTACCGGTTATCGAGTTCGGCAGCCTACACGGTTCGACAGTCGAATGCGAAGACCTGCTCACGAACTGGTAACGATCAGCACAAGCCGCCCCCGGTTGGCGGCTTTTGCCGCTTGCGGGCATAAGTCGCCAGTCCACGCGTCGTGAGGACGCCCGAGCGGAACGCCATCCCGAGCGGAACGCCAGCTCAGGCAGCGGCGCCCGCGGGGTTGGCCTCCGCCCAGGCGATGATCTTCTTCGAGTCGAAGATCGCCTCGCCCGAGTCGGTGATCAGGACCGGCACCACGCGCTGGCCGGTGAGCTCCTCGACCTCCTTGCGGCCCGGGGTGGTCCAGTGCATGAAGCTGGGCCCGACGCCGAGGCCGTGGACCTTGAGCACCTCCGGCTCATAGCCGGCCGCCTTGACCGCCTCGTAGGCGTTGTGGCACGGATGCCCACCCGGGCGGACCGTCTGGAACGTTCCCCAGCAGATGTAGAGCTTCATCGGCCGAGCGTATAGGTTGAGGCGATGGAGCTGGCGGGCAAGACGGCGCTGCTCACCGGAGCGACCGGTGGCCTCGGGCGGGCGATCGCGACGGCGCTGTCGGGACGCGGCGCCACGCTCGTGCTCAGCTCGCGCAAGGCCGAGGAGCTCGAGCAGCTCGCCGGATCGCTGCCGGGCTCGGGCCACACGATCGTGGTCAGCGACCTCGCCGAGGAGGGCGCCGCCTTGCGGCTGCTCGAGGCCGCCGGCGAGATCGACATCCTGGTCGCCAACGCAGGCCTGCCGGCCTCGGGACAGCTCGACGGCTTTAGCCAGGAGGAGATCGGGCGGGCGCTGCGCGTCAACCTCGAGTCGCCGGTGCGAATGGCACGCGAGCTCGTCCCGCAGATGACCGCCCGCGGCTCGGGCCATCTCGTCTTCATCTCCTCGATCTCCGGCAAGGCGGCGACCGCGCGCGCCTCGCTCTACGCGGCGACCAAGTTCGGCCTTCGCGGCTTCGCCCTCTGCCTGCGTGAGGACATGCGCCCGGTCGGGGTCGGCGTCTCGGTGATCAGCCCGGGAGTTATCGCCGACGCCGGGCTGTTCGCCGACTCCGGCGCCGGCGGGCACCCGCTGATCGGCACCGGGACCCCGGAGCAGGTCGGCGCCGCCGTCGTCCGTGCGATCGAGCGCAACCGCGGCGAGATCACCGTCGCGCCGCTGCGCCAGCGCGCCCTCTCGCGGTTCGCGATTAACGCCCCCGAGCTCTCGAGCAGGATCGCGGGCGAGACGGCGACCAAGGTCGCCGAGGAGATCGCCCGTGGGCAGACCGACAAGCGCTAGCCTCAAAGACGTGAGCGACAGCTACGAAGCGAAGGGCACGCTGACGGTCTCGGGCCGCGAGTACGAGGTCTTCCGGCTCGACTCGTTGCAGGAGCGCTTCGACGTCGCCCGGCTTCCCTACTCGCTCAAGGTCCTGCTCGAGAACGCGCTCCGGCTCGAAGACGGCGAGTCGGTAACGGCCTCGGATGTCGAGGCGATCGCCTCGTGGGACGCGGCTGCCGAGCCCTCCGACGAGATCCCCTTCCAGCCGGCGCGGGTGCTGATGCAGGACTTCACGGGCGTGCCCGCGATCGTCGACCTGGCGGCGATGCGCGACGCGATCGACGATCTCGGCTCCGACCCCGCGAAGATCAACCCGCTGGTCCCGGTGGACCTGGTGATAGACCACTCGGTCCAGGTGGACGCGTTCGGCAACGCGCGTGCCTTCGACATCAACGCTGACCGTGACTACGAGCGCAACCGCGAGCGCTACGCCTTCCTGCGCTGGGGTCAGCAGGCGTTCGACAACTTCCGCGTCGTCCCCCCGGCGACCGGCATCTGCCATCAGGTCAACCTCGAGTACCTGAGCCAGGTCGTCTTTACCCGCGAGGCGAGCGATTCGGGCGCCCGGCAGGCCTATCCCGACACCCTCGTCGGCACCGACTCGCACACGACGATGGTCAACGGCCTCGGTGTGCTCGGCTGGGGTGTAGGCGGGATCGAGGCCGAGGCGGCGATGCTCGGCCAGCCGATCTCGATGCTGCTGCCGCAGGTGGTCGGCGTCAAGCTCGACGGCGAGCTGCCCGAGGGCGCGACCGCGACCGACCTCGTGCTCACGGTCACCGAGATGCTGCGCGAGCGAGGAGTGGTCTCGAAGTTCGTCGAGTTCTTCGGCCCCGGCGTGCACACGCTGGGGCTCGCCGACCGGGCGACGATCGGCAACATGTCGCCCGAGTTCGGGTCCACCTGCGCGATCTTCCCGGTCGACCGCGAGACGCTGCGCTACCTCGAGTTCACCGGCCGCCCGACCGAGACGATCGAGCTCGTCGATGCCTACGCGCGCGAGCAGGGCATGTTCCACTCCGAGGACTCCGAGGACCCGACCTTCTCCGAGACGCTCGAGCTTGACCTCTCCGAGGTCGAGCCTTCGATCGCCGGCCCGAAGCGTCCCCAGGACCGAATCGCGCTCGCGGGCGCCAAACCGGCGTTCATCGAGTCGCTGGCCGAGTTCGACCCCGAGGCCGCCCAGGCGCTCGGCAACGCCCGCGACGCGGCGATCGCCGAGTCGTTCCCGGCCTCGGACTCGCCGGCCGAGGACCACGACGGCGACGCCGGCAGGCCGCATGCCCTCCGCTCCCCGGCCGTCGGCGACAAGGCGCGGGCGGCGATCGCCGAGCGCGAGGCAACGCCGGTCATGGTCAGGCTCGAGGACGGCGAGGAGGTCGAGCTCGACCACGGCCGGGTCGTGATCGCGGCGATCACCAGCTGCACCAACACCTCAAACCCCTCGGTGATGATCGGCGCCGGCCTGCTGGCCCGCAAGGCGGTCGAGCGCGGGCTCGAGCGCAAACCGTGGGTGAAGACCTCGCTCGCGCCCGGATCGACCGTGGTCACCGACTACCTCGAGCGCGCCGGCCTCGACCGCGACCTCAACCGGCTTGGCTTCAATCTGGTCGGCTACGGGTGCACCACCTGCATCGGCAACTCCGGACCGCTTCCGGACGAGATCTCGACCGCGGTCAACGACAACGACCTCGTCGTCTGCGCGGTGCTCTCGGGCAATCGCAACTTCGAGGGCCGGATCAACCAGGACGTGCGCAACAACTACCTCGCCTCGCCACCGCTGTGCGTCGCTTACGCGCTCGCCGGACGGATGGACATCGACCTGCTCGCCGACCCACTCGGCGCCGACGGCGACGGCAATCCGGTCTACCTCGCCGACATCTGGCCCTCCTCGGAGGAGATCAAGGCAACGATCGACGACGCCGTGCGCCAGGAGATGTTCGAACGCAGCTACGCCGACGTGTTCACCGGGGACGACCGCTGGCGCGACCTCGAGACGCCCGGGGGCGACCGCTATACGTGGCCGGACTCGACCTACGTGCGCAAGCCCTCGTTCTTCGAGGGGATGGCTGCTGAGCCGGAGCCGATCGAGCCGATCACGGGGGCGCGCGTGCTGGCGGTGCTCGGCGACAGCGTCACCACCGATCACATCTCACCCGCCGGCGCGATCAAGAAGGACAGCCCGGCCGGCCGCTGGCTGATCGAGAACGGAGTCGAGCCTCGCGACTTCAACTCCTACGGCTCACGGCGCGGAAACCACGAGGTGATGATCCGGGGCACCTTCGCCAACGTCCGCCTGCGCAACCGCCTGGTCGAGCGCGAGGGCGGCTTCACCCGCCACTTTCCCGGCGGCGAGGAGACGACCATCTACGAGGCCGCGATGGCCTACGCCGACGAAGGGGTGCCACTCGTCGTCCTCGCCGGAAAGGAGTACGGGTCGGGCTCGTCGCGTGACTGGGCAGCCAAGGGGACGGCGTTGCTCGGTGTGCGTGCGGTGATCGCGGAGAGCTTCGAGCGGATTCACCGCTCGAACCTGATCGGCATGGGTGTCGTGCCGCTGCAACTCCCCGAGGGGGAGACGCCCGAGTCACTCGCGATCACCGGCGAGGAGACGTTCGACGTCGGTGACCTGCGCGACGGGAACGCCAAGTCGGTCGCGGTCACGGCGGCACGCGAGGGCGCCGACCCGATCGAGTTCGAGGCGAGGGTGCGGCTCGACACCCCGAACGAGGTCCGCTACCTCCAAAACGGCGGCATCCTGCACCGCGTGCTCCGCGATTTGCGCGTGGCCTAGGCCGTCCAGCCGCCTGGCAGGGGTTTTTCCGGTTGACACCGGGTTGCGGGATGGGTCAGAATGGGCTGGATCCCGCGGGAGGGAGTACTTCACAAACTCGTCCCCGGCCAGTCCCGCCTCCGGGGGCGATCGCGTCGGCATCCCTCCCTGGCTACCGACGCGCTGGCGGTGGCGCGGGCCGTGTGGACCCCCTGCCTCCCGCGGCCCCGCCCCGCCAACTACGCCCAGGCTCCTCGCTGCAATCAGTAGGTTTACGGGCCTTTTGGGAAGTTTTGCGTTAAGTCCCGCCTGAACGGGTACTGGCGCACAAGGGATTCGGACGGAGCAAACTAATGGGGGTCGTGTCGCCATGGGGCGGGCCGCGTGACCCCCTTCGCGGTCCCGCCCCACCTATTTTTTCGAGATCCCTAGCCGGAGGGGGCCTCGTCCCGGCGGCGGCGGTCGAGATGGTGGATCGCGATCACGCTGCCGACGGGGCCGACGGGGGTAAGGGTTGCGGCGAGCAGGATGTAGGGCGCTTCGTGGCGCAGCACCGCGACCCAGATCAGAAGCGCGAGGGCGATGAACCCGATCCCGTGCACGAGGCCGAAGAAGAAGGTCGGACGCTCGAGCCCGGGAGCGAGCCAGACGATCAGCAGGCCGGCGAACAGCGCCAGCTCGAAGTACGACGCGCGGCGCACCCAGGGGTACAGCGCGCCCGGGACCGGGGTTCTGAGGACGGCGCCGGAGTCGGTGCTCATGGCCGCGATTGATAGCGCGCCTCGAGGGCCCGGGTGATCCTGGCGAGCGTCGCCTGCGGTTGGTCGCGATTCTGGGGCCACGTGACCCGGATCACTCGCAGACCTCCGTTCTCGAGATCCGCCGTCTTCGCGTAGTCGCGCCTGAACGCCCAAGGTGAGGAGTGGGCCGCGTAGCCGTCGATCTCGACTGCGACCCGCTGTTCGCGCCACAGCAGGTCGACTTGCCAGCGACCGAATCGGGCGTTCGCCTCCGGGTGCGGCAGGCCCTCGTCACGGATCAGCATGAGCAGGTGTCTCTCAGGGTGAGAGCGCGTGCGGGCGGGCGGGTGGTCGGCCTCGAGCTGCCCGCGGAGCACTGGGACGCCGGGCCGGCCGCGGTGCCGGTCGAGCGTCGAAACGAGAGTGGTTCGGTTGGTCAGCCGCAGCGCGAACGCCTCAGCGATCGCGTGCTCGAGTTCGAGCGCATCGACCTGAGATGCGAGGTCCAAGAGCGTGCGCGCGGGTGTGGTGACGCGGATGCCGTGCTTGGCGGTGACCTCGGAGCGGCGTAGCGATCCGGTTCGGCGGACTCGGATGCCGGGGTGCTGGCCGGGATTGCGGCCCGCCACGGTCACGTCGACGGGGCCGGGAGGGGCTGGGTGGGGGAGGAGCTGCCACAGGTGCGCGGCGGCAACGTGACTCAGTACGGCGCGCGGCCCGCAGGCGAGGACGGCGGCCATCTCGCGCGCATGCGGTGGGCGGGTGGGCCCGAGCAGGTACACACCTCGTCTCAGGGCTCGCCATTCCTGGCGCTCGAGCCGCCCCTCGATCTCCCGCGCTGTGATCCCGATCTCGAGCAGCTGCCGCCGGCTCGCCAACCCCTGCTGGCGGGCCGCCAACCGCCACGCCGCGCGCTCGCGGCGCCGGCGCCTCTCCCGGGCGCCGTTGTCGCGCTGACCACCCATACGGTGGTTAATGCGACAGCCGCCCGGACCTCGCCCCCTACTTGACCGTTGTTGAGCCTCGCGTGGCTCAGCCCTCGAGGGCGGTGAGGACGATGCGTTCCTGCTCGAGGCGATGCGCGGCGGGGTAGCCCTCGCTTGGGCTCGAGCGCTGCGGGCGGCCGACGTAGGCAGAACTCGACCCCGTCGGGGACGAGCTCGGGCATGCGCCGCGCCATCACGCTCCAAGCGCCCATGTTCTTCGGCTCCTCCTGGGCCCAAACGATCTTCTTCAGCTTCGGATACGACGCGATCAGGCGCTCGATCTCGTTGCGCGCGAAGGGGTAGAGCAGCTCGACGCGGGCGATCGCCACCGAGCTCGCGGCCTGGCGGCGCTCGTGCTGGTCGATGTCGTAGAAGAGCTTGCCGTTGCAGAGCACCAGCCGCTCGATCGAGGCGCGGTCGTCGCCGACCCGCTGGTCGTCGAGGACGAACTGGAACTGCCCGCCGGTGAGCTCCTCGAGTGAGGAGGCTGCGGCCTTGAGCCTCAGCAGCCCCTTCGGGGTGAAGACGATCAGAGGTCGTGGTTTCGCGATCCGCGCCTGGCGGCGCAGCAGGTGGAAGTACTGGGCTGCGGTGGTCGGGTTGGCGAGCCGGATGTTGCCCTCCGAGCCGAGCTGGATGAAGCGCTCCATCCGAGCACTCGAGTGCTCGGGCCCGGCGCCCTCGTAGCCGTGCGGGAGCAGGAGCGTCAGGCGCGTCGTCTGGCCCCACTTCGACTCTCCGGCGACGATGAAGCTGTCGATGATCACCTGGGCCGAGTTGGCGAAGTCGCCGAACTGCGCCTCCCACAGCATCAGGCTCTCGGGCGAGGCTGCCGAGTAGCCGTATTCGAACCCGAGGCAGGCCGCTTCCGAGAGCGGGCTGTTGTGGAGCTCGAACGGCGCCAGTGCGCCGGAGAGGTTCTGGATCGGCACGTAGCGGAGGCCGGTCTTCTCGTCGTGGAGGGCCAGATGCCGGTGTGAGAAGGTGCCGCGCTCGGTGTCCTGGCCGGTGAGCCGGATATGGGTGCCCTCGGTGAGCAGCGACGCGAATGCCAGCGCCTCGGCGTGCCCGAACTCGATCTCGCCCTGATCGATCCTCTCCAGGCGGCTGAGCAGCGGCTTGCGCAGCTTGCGGTGGATGGTGAAGCTGTCGGGCACCTGGAGCAGCTCCTCGTTGAGCGAGCGCAGCCGCTTCTCGGACACCGCGGTCTCGACCTCGGGGCTCTTGGTCCGATCGAGCTCTCCGGTGCCGAGCGCGGTCGAGCTCGGGTCCTCGTAGTCGCCCGCCTCCATCTTCACGCGCAGCTCCTTGAGCGTCGTCTGGAACTCCTCGAGACGCGCGCTCGCGTCGGCGTCGACGTCCTCCGTGCTGACGGCGCCTTCGTCGACCAGCTGGCGGGCATAGATGTCGGAGACGGGGGGATGCTCCTTGATCTGGGCCGCCATCTTCGGCTGGGTGTAGGCCGGCTCGTCGGTCTCGTTGTGGCCGTAGCGGCGGTAGCCGATCAGGTCGATGACGACGTCGCGGCTCCACTGCTCGCGGTAGGCCATCGCCAGCCGCGCCGCGGCGACACATGCCTCGACGTCGTCGGCGTTGACGTGGATGATCGGGCAGTTGTAGCCCTTGGCGAGGTCGCCGGCATAGGGGGTCGAGCGGCTCTCGTCCGGGTCGGTGGTGAAGCCGACCTGGTTGTCGGTGATCAGGTGCACCGTGCCCCCTGTCGCGTAGCCCGGAAGCGACTGCAGGTTGAGCGTCTCGGCGACCACGCCCTGACCGGGGAAGGCCGAGTCGCCGTGGAGCAGGAGCGGGACCGCGACGTGCGGGTTGTGCTTGAGCTTGGGGCCGGAGTGCTCGGTCTGCGCTGCCCGCGCGCCGCCCGTGACGACCGGGTCGACGAACTCGAGATGGCTCGGGTTCGGGTACAGGCGAACCTTGACCTCGTCGTCGTCGCGAGTCGTGAACAGCCCCTCGGCGCCGTGGTGGTACTTGACGTCCCCGGTGCCCGAGTGCGGGATCGCCGCGATCGCCTTGACCCGGTCGAGCGCCTTCGCACCCTCGAACTCGGCCAGGATCGACTCGACCGACCGGCCCAGGTTGTGGGCGAGGACGCTGAGCCGGCCGCGGTGCGCCATCCCGATCACGACCTCCTCGGCGCCGTTCTGGCGCGCCACGGTCGCGATCTCGTCGATCATCGGCACGACCACGTCGAGCCCTTCGATCGAGAACACCTTCTGGCCGATGTAGGCCTTTTGGACGAAGCGCTCGAACTGGTGCACCTCGATCAACCGCGAGAGCAGCGCCCGCTTCTCCTCGACCGAGAGCGGCGCGCGGTGCCAGCCCGTCTCGATCATCTCCCGCAGCCACATGCGCTGCTGGTGCGAGGACAGGTGCTCGATCTGGTAGGCGATCGTGCCGCAGTAGGCCTGGCGCATCCGCGGCAGCGAGTCGAGCAGCGTCTCGCCCTCGACCCCGATCCGCAAGATCGAGGCCGGGATCCGTGACATCAGCTCCGGGGTCAGGTTGAGGTTCTCGGGCTCGAGCGCCGGGTCGCCCTTGGGCTCGCCGCCGAGCGGGTTCACGCGCGCCGCCAGGTGGCCGTGGGTCCGGTAGGCCTTGAGCAGCGAGGTCGCCGCCTGCACGGCTTGGAGCAGCTCGCGGTCGGGCTCGATCCCGGCCACCGTCGAGGGTGGGGCGGCGACCGCAGCACCGGTGCCGAGCGGTGGCGCGGAGGCCGACGCGGGATGCGCCGTCGTGACCACGTTCGTCGGGATTGCCAGCGCCTCGGCAACCGACTCGTAGAAGTCGTCTTCGCCCTGGAGCAGCTGGTCGATGCGGCGCAGGAACGAGCCCGACTCCGCCCCCTGGATGATCCGGTGGTCGTAGGTCGAGGAGGTCGTCATCACCTTCGAGACCCCGAGCGCCTTGACCTTCTCGGCCGGGGCGTGGGCCCACTCGACCGGATAGGCGAGCGAGCCGCAGGCGACGATCGTCCCCTGGCCGGGCAGCAGCCTCGGCACCGAGGCGACCGTGCCGAGCCCGCCCGGGTTGGTGAGCGTGATCGTGGTCCCCTGGAAGTCGTCCGCGGTGAGCTTGTTCTCGCGGGTCTTGGTGATCAGATCCTCATAGGAGGCGTGGAAGCCCGCGAAGTCGAGCGAGTCGGCGCCCTTGACGCAGGGGACCATGAGGCTGCGCGAGCCGTCCTTGCGTTCAACGTCGACCGCGATCCCGAGGTTGACCTGGCCGGGATCGACCACGTGCGGCTTGCCGTCGCGCTCCTCGTAGCTGCGCCCCATGACCGGCCACTCGCGCGTCGCCTCGACGATCGCCCAGGCGATCAGGTGGGTGAAGGAGACCTTCAGCCCGCGTTCCTTCAGCGCTCCGTTGAGCGCCTTGCGCTTGGCGTCGAGCGTGTCGACCGGCAGGGTCCGGAACGAGGTTGCGGTGGGCACCGAGCGGCTCTGGTTCATCGCCTCGACGAGCATCGCCGCGGGTCCGCGAAGCGGCTTCGCCTCGCCCTTTGCGGCGCGGCCGCCGGAGCCGAGCCGTCGCCGTCGGCGGCCGCGAGCACGTCGGCCTTGATGATCTTGCCGCCCGCTCCACTTCCCTTCACCGCGCCGAGGTCGATTCCCTTTGCGGCGGCGACGCGGCGGGCCACCGGGGAAGCATTGGCGCCATCCGCGCCATCGGCGCCGTCGGTCGTGGCGGGGGCGGCAGTTGCAGCGGCCGCCCTTCGTCTGACCCGCCCGCCCCCGGAGGCGAAGCTGAGGAGGCGGGCGGAACGTCGCCGGTTTCGAGTTCGGCGAGTACCTGGCCGACCTGGACCGTGTCGTCGGGCGCGGCGAGGAGCTTCGTGATCGTGCCGCTCGCGGGTGCGGGCACCTCGGCGTCCACCTTGTCGGTCGAAACCTCAACCACCGTGTCGCCCTCGGCGATCGTGTCGCCCTCGGCGACGTGCCACTCGAGCACCACGCCCTCGGTCACCGACTCCCCCATCTCCGGCATCACGACCTGCACCGTCTCGCCACTCGGGGCGGCCGGGTCAGCCGAGGGCTCGCTCGTGGCAGTGGGAGCCGGGGTCTCGATCTTGCCCGGCTGGGCCGACTCGGACGGCACCGAGTCGTCGCCGAGGTCGGCGTCGCCTTCGCCGGTCGCAGAGCGACCGGGTAGCTCCTCCGTCGCCGTCGCTCCGTCGGCCGAGGCGCCGTTGCCGGACGCCGTGCCGTCGGGATCGATCTGGGCGAGCGCCTGGCCGACCGCGACCGTGTCGTCGGGCTGAGCGAGAATCTTCGTGATCACGCCGCTCGCCGGGGCGGGCACCTCAGCGTCGATCTTGTCGGTCGAGACCTCGACCACGGTGTCGCCCTCGGCGACCTCCTGGCCCTCGGCGACGCGCCACTCGAGGATCGTTCCCTCGGTGACCGACTCCCCCATCTGGGGCATCTGAACTTCAACAATGGCCGCTTCTGCCATTGATCACGAGTGTATGCCGTTGGGGCTGCGGCCGCGCGAGCACGGACCCGGCGAATCCGGTTCCCGCTAGCGGTCTGCGCCTCCCGGAGCGCGCTCGGGGCCCGGTCGCCGCGCCGGGTTGCGATGCGGCGGGAGCTCGAGACGGGGCAAGGAGCGCAGGAAGCCGATCGTGATCCGGCGGTGCATGCGGAGCTGGGTCTGCGAGTAGAGCCAGGCTCCGAAGGTCGCGAAGCGTCCGCTGCCGCGCAGCCAGGGATAGAAGTTCGTGACCTCGACCCGGATCCGGAGGCGTTCGCGCGCCTGCTCGCCGGCGTTCGGCAAGCCCGCCGCCTGGCGATCGATCGTGATCCTCAGCCACCCGCTTCCCCTGCCGTCCGCGGCAACCAATAGGCCGCGCTCGATCCGCCAGGTGACGGTCGCGCGAGCGGCGGATGTCTCGTACTCCGGTGCTCCGAAGCGCAGCAGTCGCAACCACGGAAGACCGAGGACGACGGTCCGCGAAGCCTCCCCGTACTCGACCCTCAGCAGGCCGCGGGAGACCCGGCGCAGATGCAGCCAGTAGGCGCGTGCGAGCCGCTCGAGGCCCTCCGGCCGCCACAAGCGCTTGAGCGTCGCGGGCGGCATTGACAGCTCCGCCTCTTGCACCGAGGAGACGGCGCCCGTCGCTGCGACCCTTCTCTGCTCCGGCTCGGGCAGCACCTCGATCTTTGCCGACAACGAGTCCGGCGCGATCGAGCCCATCAGGCCCGGTAGCGCTCGAGCGCTTCGGCGCGAGCCCGCTTGTGATCGACGATCGGCTCCGGGTAGTCCTGGCCGATCACGCAGCCGGCCGCGATCTGGATGTCTGGGGGCATCGTCCACGGCTCCCGCATGTACTCGTCCGGGACCCGCCGCAGCTCGGGCACGTAGCGGCGCACATAGACGTTGTCGGGGTCGTAGCGTTCTTGGTGACGAGCCGGGTTGTAGATGCGGCGGAATGCAGGCGTCGGGTCGGTGCCGACGGACGCGATCCACTGCCAGTTGCCGTTGTTGTTGGCTTGGTCTCCGTCGATCAGCAGGCGCATGAACCAGCGCTCGCCCCAGCGCCAATCGATCCCCAGGTCCTTGGTCAGGAACGAGCCGACCACGAGCCGAGCACGATTGTGGAGCCAACCCTCACGACCCAGCTGGCGCATTCCGGCATCGACGAGCGGGAATCCGGTCCGTCCCTCACACCACGCCTCGAACGGCCGCCGGGCGCGGCTCCAGCCGAGCGTGCCGCGGTAGCGCCGCTGGAACTCCAACCGCGCGTTGTCGGGGAAGTGAAGCAGCAGGTGGTGATGGAAATCGCGCCAGCAGAGCTGGCGCCGAAAGGCCTCCGCGCCGCGGCCTGCCGGCAGGCGTTCCTCGATCTGACGCGGCGAGATGCAGCCGAAGTGCAAGTACGGCGACAGGCGCGATGTCAGATCGGCATCGAGCGCATCGTGGTTGTCGGCGTATGCGCGGACCGGCCCGTCGAGGAAGCGGTCGAGCCTGCGGCGCGCCTTCGCCTCACCGCCGGGCGCGGGCTCGGCGACCTCCTGTGAGAGCCCGAGCGACGCGAGCGAGGGAAGGCGTCCCTTGCGGATCCTCGCGGGCAGCGGCGAGACCGCGCGCGGCGCCTCGAGCACGGCGCGACGCGCGCTCCCGAGCCAGCTGCGGTGGAAGGGGGAGAAGACCGTATAGGGCGTGCCCTGCTTGGTCGCGATCTGGGCGACATCGACTGCGTTGAGGCCCGGGTGCGCGCAGACCTCGATCCGCTTGCCGTCCAGCGCCGCGCGCAGCCGGTTGCCGCGCGCGCGTGAGAACGGGCTCACGTCGGCGGTCACGTGGATCGCGGCGGCGTCGAGCTCGCCGGCGAGCCGGATCAGCTCGCGCTCCGGTGGCCCGCGGCGAATCACCAGGCCCGAGCCGCGCGTCCGAAGCTCGCGATCGAGGTCGGTGAGGCACTCGAGCAGGAACTGGGTCCGCGGGCCGGATGCGTGGCGACCGTGCAGGAGTCGGTCGTCGAGGCAGAACACGCATGCAACCCGCTCGTGGCGGTCGAGGGCGGCGCGCAGCGCGGGATGGTCGCGAACCCGAAGGTCGCGCCTGAACCAGACGATCCCCGTCATCGGAGGCCTTGGGCCGGCCGCCGCGTGCCGGCGGTCTCGCCCGGGCTCATGTCCCGCGCGGCGCCTCGGCGAGCGCCCGGTCGAGCGTCTCTCGAAGCCGAGCCGGGTGAACGTCGAACATCCGCGCGCCACTCGGGTCGGTGACCACCGTCGCGGTGCTCAGACCCTCGACCAACGGCCTGGCGACACCCGCGTCGACCGGTGTCACGAGGCCGATCCAGAGCGAGGACAGAGTCGGCGAGAGCAGGGGCACCGGGAGCATCGGTCGCGGGGAAAGCCCGAGCGCCCTGGCCATCTCGCCGAGCATCTCGCCGTAGGAGAGGACGTCCGGACCGCCGATCTGAACCTCGCGCCCGGTGCTCTCGGGGGTTGTGGGGACCTCGCGCAGGTAGGCGATCACGTCGTCGATCCCGATCGGCTGGGTCGGCGTACGCAGCCAGGCCGGCGCGATCATCACCGGCAGCCGGGCGACGAGGTAGCGCAGGGTGCGAAACGACTCGCTCTCTGCGCCGACCACCATCGCGGCACGAAAGTAGGTCAGCGACGGCCCGTGGGCAGCGAGGATCTGGGCCGTCTCCTGGCGGCTGCGCAGGTGCTTGGAGGCCCCGCCGGCGCCGAGTCCGCCGAGATAGACGACCCTCGATACCCCCTCCTCGCTCGCCATCTCGGCGAAGTTGCGGGCCGCGCGCCGCTCGCGCTCGGCGAAGTCCGAGCCCGGAGCACCGCCGCGTCCCATCGAGTGGATCAGGTAGTAGGCGACTTCGATCCCGTCGCCGGCGCCCTCGAGGCTGGCCCGATCGAGAACATCGCCGACGTGGACGTCGTACCCCGCCCGGCGAAGGTCGCCGGCGCGAGCGCGATTGCGGACCAGGCACCGCGGCTCGACTCCCTGCTCGGCGAACGCGGCGGCGAGCCTTCCGCCGACAAAGCCCGTCGCTCCGGTCACCAGGACCCTCACGCCGCACCCGCCGTCAGGCGCTCGCGAGCCCGATGCCGGCGAGCGCCGAGCCACCGGCGAGGAGCACCGTGCCAAGGCGCGCTCGGCGCGGCAACGCGTCACCGGCGGCGATCGTCGCGGCGATGTCGGCGCAGTCGCACGCGACCGCCGCCAGCAGCCAGGGTCGCGCCCGCGCGCCGTCACCGGCAAGCGCAAGCGCACCCGCCGAGAGGGCGAGATCTCGAGCCCCGAGCCCGCGCACCGCGACCTTCACGCCCGCCCGCCCCGCGTCCTCGCCGATCCAGCCGCGCGCGACCCGCTCGGGAGCGGCGATCAGGCCGGCACCGAAGGCGATCCGGCCAAGGGCGAAGCCGGCAATCAGGGTGCGCGTTCTGGCATCACGCGGCTAGAGGCGCCCGGCCGTCCGCTCGGCACGAGCGAAGTGGTCCTCGACATCGATCGTCGGTCATTACCTGACGATACGAGAGCGGGGCGTCCTCGGTTGGGAAACGGTCAACCGCGCACGGACCGGACTCGTATCGAACACGGGGAATAAGAAATGGACTCGACCCAAATTCCCGCCGCAGCTCCACGTCCGGTAATGCTTCGCGCTGCGGTGCGGCTCAGAGATCGTGGTCAGAAGGAGCGGAGGATCGCCAGAGGGCTGCGACGCGGTGACCCCGCGGGGATCGACGCTGCGTACAGTGCCTACGGCGACACGGTGCTCGCGTATCTCGTTAGCACGCTCGGGGACCGTGCCGCGGCCGAGGACGTTCGCCAGCAGGTCTTCCTCGAGCTCTGGCAGCGGCGAGAACAGTACGAGCCGGCGCGCGCCGGGTTGTTCACATGGGTGATGACGATTGCCCGCAGCCGGGGGGTCGACTACCTGCGCAAGCGAATTCCGCGGCCGCATGACCCGGCGGTCGCCTTGCAGCTCGCCGAGTCCCCAGACCGGGAGACCGGCGAGCTCGACGACCTGGTCGAGCGCTGGCGGATCGCTCAGCTGCTTCGACGGATCCCGGCCCAGGAAGCGGCGCTGCTGCGGATGCGCTTCTACGAGGAGCTGACCCAGCCAGAGATCGCCGAGCGCACCGGGATCCCACTCGGAACGGTGAAGATGCGCATGGTGCAGGCCCTGGAGCGCCTGCGCGAGATGATCGACCGGGGAGAGGAATCCTGATGGACCGGCGAATCGAGCCGGTGGACTACGTGCTCGGCGAGCTCGAGCCGGCCGAGCGGGCGGAGGCCGAGCGCCTCCTGCGCGAAGATCCGCGCTTCCGCGCCGAGGTCGAACGCATGCTCCCGGTGGTCGACCGCCTTGCCGAGCTTCCGGCGCCGGCCTGGGAGGGGCTGCAGACGGCGGAAACAGCGTTCGAATCAGCTCCCGGTCGCAGCGCGCGTCGATGGGCGCTCCGGCCCGCACTCGCAATCGCGGCATCGGTCCTTCTGCTCGTTGCCGGCGGGGTAGGCGGCGCGCTCCTCTTCGGCGATGACGAGGGGGAGGAGATCGCCGGCGGCAACGTGATCGCACTCGAGCCCGTGGGCTTCTCCACCCCGGACGCAAAAGGCACCGGCGAGGTGTCCGACCAGGCTGGGGACGATGCCGTCGTTCGGGTCTCGGGGCTGGACCCGAGCGGGCCCGGTCAGTACTACGAGCTCTGGCTTCTGTCGGATCCCGAGCGCCTCGTCTCGCTCGGCTCGTTCCGAGTTCCCGAGTCCGGCCGCGCCGAGGTACGGGTGCCGCTCCCGGTTGACCCGCGGAGGTTCCGCTTTCTCGACCTCTCGCTCGAGCGGGTCGACGAGGGACCGGAGCACTCGGGTATATCGGTCCTGCGCGGCCCGCTGAGCTGAGGCCGGCAACGCCAAGAAATCCAACCGGCTGGGCCCGGCGCGCGTAGAGCAACCGAACCCGAAATACCTCGCACGAGGAGGAATCGATGACGGACACCTATGGACGAACACCGAGCCGCTTGGCGGGCCGGCTCGCGGTGCTCACGCTGCTTGCCGCCGGCGCGCTCGTCTCCGCGCTCGTTCTCGCCCCGACGGCCCCCGCGGCGGCGAAGCTCGGTGGCAAGACGGTCCTGGCACCCGAGGCCGCGACGTTCGAGACCCTTACGGGGGCGGGCGTCACGGTCGCACCGAGTGGTGACGCCGATGCCGGCAGCAGTGGGATCTCGTTTCCGATCACCGGCGGCCGCGTCAACGTCGAAGACGTCAAGGGCAAGATCAAGCACAGCGGCGGGCTGACGTTCTCCGGAAACGGTACGTCGCTCACGGTTGAGAACTTCGTGATCAAGGTCGGTGACAAGAACGTGATCCGCGCCGACGTCGCGGGTGGCGGGAAGGTTCGGCTCGCGGATCTCGACCTGAGCGCGGCGAAGATCAATCAGCGTGGCGGGAAGGTCGTGATCAGCCGCGTCGATGTCCTGCTCGCGAACAAGGCGGCGAGGGCGCTCTCGGCGACCTTCGGCTTGCCCGACCTCGCGGGAGCCGACCTCGGTGACGCGAAGGTCAAGGTGAAGGCCTAGGGGCTGAGCTGACGCAACGAGCGAAGCGGGGCGGCCGAACGGCCGCCCCGCTTCGTCATCGCGACCCGCTCGGCGGCTTCAGATCCTCGCGACGAGAATGACGTCGTTGGCCAGCGTGTCGCGCACGTGCTCGGCGAGGAACTCGATCGCCGGCGCGGCGTGGGCGCAGAAGCCGCAGCGCAACTGCGCGCGAGGTCGGATTCGCGGCGCCGGCGCGAGCGGCAACGCGCAGGACGGGCAAACGAGCGCCCCGCGCGCGAGCACCTGAGCACCGCTGGCGAGCAACCGCGGGTCCTCACCGACCGCGGAGGCGCCGGTGCGGCCGAGCTTGACGTCGGGCTCGCCGCGGTCGCCGGGGTCTGGAGCCAATTCGAAAGGCATTCAGGTGAGTCGCTTTAGCGACGAAAGCAGCATGTCCATAGGTTCAGTGTCCGAATAGTAGGGTCCGCGGTGAGGCGGCGAGCGCCATCAAGGAGAGGACATGAGCTACTTCGTAACCGGAGCGACCGGCTTCATCGGGCGAAACCTCGTCGAGCTGCTGCTCGAGCGCGAGGGGACGATCTACGTCCTCGTTCGCGAGGGCTCGAAGGGCCGGCTCGAGGAGCTGCGAAACCGCTGGGGAGCCGACCCCGAGCGCGTCGTCGGCATAGTCGGCGACCTCTCCGAGTCGCGCTTGGGCGTCTCCGAGGAGGACCTCTCCAGGCTCAACGGCAACGTCGACCACCTCTTCCACCTGGCCGCGATCTACGACATGACCGCGGACGCCGAGTCGCAGCGGGTCGCCAACGTCGAGGGCACCCGGCACATGGTCGAGTTCGCCGAGGCGGTCGAGGCGGGATGCGTCCACATGGTCAGCTCGATCGCGGCCGCCGGCCTCTACAAGGGCACCTGGCGCGAGGACATGTTCGACGAGGCCCAGAACGTCGACACGCATCCCTACTTCCAGACCAAGCATGAGTCCGAGGGAGTCGTGCGCAACGAGTGCGAACGACCTTGGCGCGTCTACCGACCGGGGATCGTGGTCGGCAACTCCGAGACCGGCGAGCAGGACAAGGTCGATGGGCCCTACTACTTCTTCAAGCTGATCCGTCGGATCCGTAACACCGTGCCGCAGTGGATCCCGATGCCCGGGATCGAGGGCCGCGAGATCAACATCGTCCCGGTCGACTTCGTCGTCAGCGCGATGGACCACATCGCGCACCTCGAGGGGCTCGACGGCAAGGCCTTCAGCCTCACCGACCCCAATCCACACACCGCCGGCGAGGTGATCGACATCTTCGCCCGCGCCGCACACGCCCCGCAATCTTCGGTGCGCCTGCCCGCGGGGGCGATCGAGGCGCTCGAGCCGCTGCTCAGGCTCGCTGTCTCCACGATCCCGCTCGCCGACCCGATCGTCGATCGCGCGCTCGCCGACTTCGGCCTCCCGCGCTCGGTGCTCGTATACGTCAACTACCCGACCCACTTCGACTCCCGCCAGACCCAGGCGGCGCTCGAGGGCACCGACATCAGCGTGCCGCCGCTGGAGGCATATGCGGGCAAGCTCTGGGACTACTGGGAGCGCCACCTCGATCCCGATCTGTTTCGCGACCGCACCCTGATGGGTGCCGCCCGCGGCCGACTCGGCCTGATCGGCGGCCTGGCGCAGATCATCGAGCAGCAGATCCCCGACGAGCTGATGCGGATCGGTCGCTCGATGCAGGGCAACGTCTCGCTCGAGAGCGCCGTCCGGGGGCGGATCATCATGGTCACTGGGGCCTCGTCGGGGATCGGCAAGGCGGCGGCGGTGAAGATCGCCGATGCGGGGGGCACCGTGCTGCTGGTGGCGCGCACGCCCGAGAAGCTCGAGCAGACCCGCGACCAGATTGCGTCCGCCGGCGGCCGCGCCTTCATCCATCAGTGCGACCTCTCCGACTTCGACGAGATCGACCGGATGGCCGACGAGGTGCTCGCCGAGCATGGCCACGTCGACGTGCTTGTCAACAACGCCGGCCGCTCGATCCGGCGGTCGATCGCGCTCTCGTATGACCGCCCGCACGACTTCGAGCGCACGATCCAGCTCAACTATCTCGGCGCGGTGCGCCTGATCCTGAAGCTGCTGCCCGTGATGCGCGAGCGGCGCAAGGGCCAGATCGTCAACGTGAGCTCGATCGGCGTGCAGACCAACACGCCGCGCTTCTCCGCCTACGTCGCCTCGAAGTCCGCTCTGGACGCATTCTCACGCTCGATCGCCTCAGAGATCATCGACGACGGCGTCCACATCACGACGATCAACATGCCGCTGGTGCGGACGCCGATGATCGCGCCGACGAAGATGTATGACCGCTTCCCGACGATCACCCCCGACGAGGCCGCGGACATGATCTGCGAGGCGATCATCCACAAGCCGAAGCGGATCGCGACCCCGCTGGGCACCCTGGGCCAGATCCTCTACGCGCTCAACCCGAAGTCGATCGACTACATCCTCAACACCGCCTACCACCTGTTCCCCGACTCGAGCGCGGCCAAGGGCGAGAAGAAGGAAAAGCCGGAGCCGGGCGCTCCGCCGCGGGCCGACGAGCAGGCCAACAGCCAGCAGGTTCTGTTCGCGAACCTGATGCGGGGAATGCACTGGTAGCTCCGACGCGGACGCGAAAGCACTGGGGCTGGGGTTTCGAGGACCAGCAGCCGTCGCTCGCCGACCTGAAGGCGTCGGCGGTCGATATTCGCGGGCGGCTCGGGTTCGGCGGCAAGGCCGAGCAGCCGGTGGCGCTCGACGCGATCGAGCTGCCCGCTCCGCGGCTGGCGCCACCGGAGTCGCTCGCCCCGATTGTCTGTGCCGATCACCGCGAACGCGTCGCGCACGCGCTCGGCAAGGCCTACCGGGATGTCGTCCGCGGCTTTCGCGGCCAGATCGAGCATCCGCCCGACCTGATCGCCTGGCCGACCGACGAAGCGGAGCTCGAGCAGGTGCTCGCCTGGTGCGCCGACGCCGGTGCTGCGGCGATCCCCTACGGCGGCGGCACGAGCGTCGTCGGGGGAGTCGAGCCGCGAGTCGGCGACGCCTACTCCGGCGCGGTCACGATCGACCTTCGAGCACTCGACCGGGTGCTCGAGGTCGACCCGGTTTCGCGCGCCGCGCGGATCCAGGCCGGCGTCCTCGGCCCGGCGCTCAACGAGCAGCTCGCCGAGCACGGCCTAACCCTGCGTCACTTTCCGCAGTCGTTCGAGTACTCGACCCTTGGCGGCTGGATAGCAACCCGTGCCGGCGGCCATTTCGCGACGGTCTGGACCCACATCGACGACCTGATCGAGTCGGTACGGGCGATCACCCCGAGCGGCGCCTGGGAGAGCCGCCGGTTGCCCGGCTCGGGCGCCGGGCCGAGCCCCGACCGGATGCTGATCGGGTCCGAGGGCATCCTCGGGGTGATCACCGAGGCCTGGGTCCGCGTCCACAAGCGCCCCGAGCACAAGCTCTCGGCAGGGATCGCCTTCGACTCCTTCGCCGCCGGCGCGGAGGCCGTGCGGGCGCTCGCCCAGTCTGGGCTCAATCCCACGAACTGCCGTTTGCTCGACGAGGCGGAGGCGGAGCTCACGCACGCTGACCAGAGCGGCAGGGCGACGCTGGTGCTCGGCTTCGAGTCGGCGCACCACCCGGTCGACGCGCTCATGGAACTGGCGCTCGAGGCCGTCCGCGATCACGGCGGCGAGCCGGGCGAGGTACGGAGCACGCAAGCAACGGGCAGCAAGCAGGACGCAGATGCGGTGGGGGCATGGCGGCATGCGTTCCTCGCCGCGCCGTACCTGCGCGACACCTTCGTCGCGGTCGGGGTGCTCTCCGACACCTTCGAGACCGCGATCACCTGGGACCGCTTTGCCGAGTTCCACGCGACCGTGATCGAGACCGCGCGTCGCGCCGTCGCCGCGGCCTCAGGCGCGCCCGCCGACGGCGACGCGGCGCCGAAGGTGATGTGCCGGTTCACCCACGTCTACCCCGACGGGCCGGCGCCCTACTTCACCATCCTCGCCCCGGCGCGGCGCGGCTCCGAGGTCGAGCAATGGGACGAGATCAAGGCCGCCGTCTCGGACGTGGTGATCGAGGCCGGCGGCACGATCACCCACCATCACGCCGTCGGTCGCGACCACCGCCCCTGGTACGACCGCCAGCGCCCGGAGCCATTCGCCGGCGCGCTGCGCGCCGCCAAGCGCGAGCTCGATCCGAGGGGCCTCCTCAACCCCGGGGTGCTGATCGACCCGGCTTAGATCGGTTGCTTGATCTCAGGTCGTCCCGCGCAGCGACTTGACGAGCTCAGTGGCGTCCGCGCGGTGAAGGCCCGGGATCTCGAATTCGATCGGTTCGCCGTGCTCGATCGTCAGCGTCAGCTTCCCCGACGTGAGCCGTCCGGACTTGTAGTCGACGATCGAGACCGACTCGCGCGGGGCGGCGCCGACCATGACCTTCGGCCGTTCGGGTATCCCCAGCCCCCAGCCGACGAAGTACACGTTGCGGTCGGTCGCGGAGATGCCGTAGAAGGCGACTCGCTCGCTGAAGTCGGCGAAGCCGCCGCTTTGGATCTGGCACATCGGCAGCGCGGCGACGGGCTGCTCGCCGGGCTGTAGGTGCTCGGCGAGGAACTCGTCGAGCTTCTCCCGGCGTCCGCCGGTGAACTTGCTGATCAGCCCCATACGCAAGAAACTACCCCGTCGCACAGGCCGCCAACCGAAGGCTTGCAGCCGCCCAATTGCGGCGGTGGCCGCGTCGACGAGCACCCTAACCTTCTGCGGTCATGCCGCCGCTGATCCGGGCCCTGCGCCCGCAGGAGTGGATCAAGAACCTGCTCGTGTTCGCGGGCCTGCTGTTCTCGGGCCGCCTCGACGAGGGCGACCAGGTGCTCGCGGCGACGCTCACCTTCGTCGCCTTCTGTGCGATCTCGAGCGCCGGCTACCTGCTCAACGACCTCCGCGACCGCGAGCACGACCGGCTCCACCCCGACAAGCGCGCGCGGGCGATCGCCAGCGGCGCCGTCGCCCCCGGGCTCGCCGGCATGCTCGCAGTGGCCCTGGCGCTCGGCGGGATCGCGCTCGGCCTCGCGGTCGAGCCCGAGGTCGGCGGCCTGGTCGCGCTCTACGGGGTGATCACGTCGGCCTACTCGCTGCTGCTCAAGCGCCTGGTGATCATCGACGTGATGACGATCGCCTCGCTGTTCATCCTGAGAGTGATCGCCGGTGCGGTGGCTGTCGAGGCACAGGCATCCGAGTTCCTGCTCGTCTGTACCGGCTTTCTGGCGCTCTTTCTCGGCTTCACCAAGCGCCGCCAGGAGGCGATGCTGGAGGAGGAGGAAAGCGCGGAGGCTGGGACCCGCCCGGTGCTCGAGCACTACTCACTGCCGTTTCTCGACCAGATGATCTCGATGGTCACCGCCGCCTCAATCATCAGCTACGTCATTTACGCCGTCAACTCGCCCAACGCCGGCTCGAAGATGTTGATCACCGCTCCCTCGGTGCTCTACGGGATCTTCCGTTACCTGTACCTGATCTACGACCGCCGGGACACGCGGTCGACCGCTGCGATCCTGGCGCGCGATCCGGGGATCGTCTTCGCAGGGGTGACCTGGATCGCGGCGTCGTTCGTCGCCCTTTACGTGCTCGATTGAGCGCTCAGCCGAGCTCGGCGGAGCTGAGGAGCTCGTCGAGGATCTCGCCGAAATGCGCCAGCGCGAGCGAGAGGTGGCCGTGGTCGTCGAGCAGATGCGCGTTCGCGCCCGCGACGTGTCCCGCCAGCCATTCGCCATGAGCCGGAGGGACGAAGCGGTCGTCGCGGCCCTGCCAGATGCTCACCGGGACGTCGATCGCGTCGAGGTCGAAGCCCCAGTCGCCGAGGATCGCGAGGTCGTCATCGAACCAGCCCCAGAACCCGGAGCTGACCGAGCTGCGGATTCCTGCGGCGGCGAAGTCCGCGTACTCGTCCGTAAGCACCGCGGCGTCGGCAGGCGAGACGAGCTCGCCAAGGGACTCGCGCACCTGCGGACCGGTCAGCGTCCGGAGCTCGGACACCCAGCGTGAGATGAACGCCTCGAGATCGGCGGGACCGGCGCGAGCTGCGGCGAACTCCTCGAGGTTCTCGGCGCCCATTCCGGCGAGCCAGTCGAGTCCCTCGGCGTCGGCCGGAGCAACCGCCGCGATCGTCCCGACCGCGAGCACCCGGTCTCCGAGCAGCGCCGCGCACGCGAGCGCGTGGGGTCCTCCGCCCGATCCGCCGACCGTCAGGAAGCGGTCGGCGCCGAGGGCGTCGGCGACCGCCGCCGCATCGGCGGCGCAGCTTCCAACCGTTCGTCCAGGGTCTCGATCTGAGCCCGCCGATCCTGGTCGCGAGTACTCGGCAAGCCGCAGTCCCCGTTCAGCCGCCTGCTCGAGGTGCGGTGGCCAGACCCCATGCGCGGATCCGGGCGTGCCGTGATGCTGCAGCACCAATGTCCCGTCCTCGGGTCCGGCGACGAGTGCCTCGAGCATGCGGCCGTCGGTCGCGGTCAGCTCGAAGTGCTCGGCCTCCACCACCGGCACCATAATCGCCCGGTGGGTAAGGTTCGCCCCCGCCGTGGACCTGACCCTGACCCCCGACGAGCAGGCGTTCCGCGACGAGTTGCGCGCCTGGCTCGAGCAGAACCATCCCGGCCCCTCGCCGCACGGGGGCGACCAGGTCCTGTTCGAGTTCGAGCGCGAGTGGCAGCGCCGCCTGCACGCCGGCAACTGGGCGGGGATCTCGTGGCCGAAGGAGTACGGCGGCCGCGGCGCGAGCCTGATCGAGCAGGCGATCTTCGGCGAGGAGCTGGCGCGCCAGAAGGCGCCTCGGCCCGCCAACGTGCTCGGCCTGGTCATGGGCGGGCCGGTGGTCATCGCCCACGGCACCGAGGAGCAGAAGGAGCGCTTCCTCGAGCCGATCCTCTCGGCGGAGGAGATCTGGTGCCAGGGCTTCTCCGAGCCCGAGTCGGGCTCCGACCTCGCCTCGCTGAAGACGAAGGCGGTGAAGGAGGACGGCGGCTGGCGGATCACCGGCCAGAAGGTGTGGACCACCTTCGCCCACGAGGCGAAGTGGTGCATGCTCGTCGCCCGCTCCGATCCCGCGGTTCCCAAGCACAAGGGCCTCACCTACTTCCTGCTCGACATGGAGCAGGACGAGGTCGAGGTGCGGCCGCTGCGCCAGATCACCGGCGAGGCGGAGTTCAACGAGCTCTTCATCGAGAACGCCTACGTGCCCGACGAGAACGTCGTCGGCGGCGAGGGCAACGGCTGGATGGTCGCGATCACGACGCTGATGAACGAGCGCGCTGGCCTCGGCGCCTCGGCGGCGCTCGGGCTCGCGAACACGCTCGGTGAGCTGATCGAGCTGGCGCGTGAGAACGGCAAGGCCGACGACCCGCTCGTCCGCGACAAGGTGGCGCGGCTGAAGATCGGGATCGAGGGCCTGCGGCTGGGCGCGTTCCGGGCACTGACCGCGACGATGAAGGTCGGGACCCCCGGGCCCGAGGGCTCGATCGCGAAGCTCCAGTGGTCGTCGGCGAATCAGGCGCTGACCGAGCTCGCGCTCGAAGTTGGCGGCGCCGAGACGCTTGCCAGCGACAACCCCTGGGCGTATCGCTTCCTGCGCTCGCGGGCGAACTCGATCGAGGGCGGCACCAGCGATGTGCTCAAGAACATCGTCGCCGAACGGGTGCTCGGATTGCCGAAGCTCCGCTAGCGGCCTCGAGACGATGGACTTCGACTTCAACGACGAGCAGCGCGAGATCAAGTCGACCGCGCACGACTTCCTCGCCAGCCGCTTCAAGCCGGAGAAGGTCCGCGAGCTCGCCGAGTCAGACAACCCCTACGACGAAGCGCTCTGGAGCGAGATCAGCGAGCTCGGCTGGCCGGGGATCGCGATCTCCGAGGAGTACGGCGGTCAGGGTCTCGGCGCGGTCGAGCTGGTCATCCTCCAGGAGGAGCTCGGCTACGTATGTGCGCCCACACCCTTGATCTCCAACGCCTACGCCGGTGCCGTGATCGAGGCCGCCGGGTCAGACGAGCAGAAGCAGAGGTGGCTGCCCGGGATCGCATCCGGCGAGGCTCGGGGCGCAGCCGAGCTGACCGCCGACCCCGATCCGATCGTTGGCGCCGCGGGGGGCAGCGCGGTCCTCGTGCTCGCCGACGGCGAGGGCGCGAAGCTGGTCGAGACGGCGACGGCGACGCTCGAGCGGCTCGATCTGATCGACACCACCCGCGCCTACTTCCGGGTCAGCGCCGACGGCGGCGATCCACTGCCCGGCGAGGTCGAGGGCGCCGTTGACACCGGAACCGTCGCGCTCGCTGCGGAGCTCGTCGGGGTTGCCCAGAGGGCGCTCGACATGTCGGTCGACTACGCCAAGGAGCGCGAGCAGTTCGAGCGCCCGATCGGCGCCTACCAGGCCGTCTCGCACCGGCTCGCCGGAATGCTGTGGGATGTCGAGGAGGCGCGTTCGCTCGTCTACTACGCCGCCTGGTGCGCCGATGCCGAGCCCGAGTCACTGGCGCTCGCGGCATCGATGGCGAAGGCACGCGCATCCGACGCCGCCACCTCGGTCACCCACGACGCGATCCAGACCTTCGGCGGGATCGGCTTCACCTGGGAGCACGACGTCCACTTCCTGCTCAAGCGCGCCCGCGTCGGCGCCGAGCTGCTCGGCACTGCCCGCCAGCACCGCGAGCGGGTCGCCGACCTGGTCGGCCTCGCGGAGACCACCGGCCGCGCCGGCCTAATCGGGCAGGATCTCGACGTCCGAGGCGAGCTTGGTCTGGCCGCCGAGCCGGTACTCGATGTCGACGGTCTCGTTCTTGCGGTATGTACCGAAGAGGCCGAGGTACATCGCCATCCAGCGTCCCGGCGTCACCGTCTCCTTGACGATCGGCCGGGCGAACACCACCTCACCGCCCCGGACCCCATAGTCGGTGCCCTCGGCCTGCTCGATCCCGTTCACATAGACCCGGATCGGCCGCTCGGCGCCGCGCGGCAGGCGCACGCGGCGGCCCGCGGCGTAGCTGCCCTTCGGGATCTCGACTTCCTGCGGCTCCATCCGCGATCAGCCTAGTGCGCCGTCAGCCCGCGAGCTCGCGGCGGATGGCGTCGAAGGGCGTCTCGCCCGCGAGCGGCTCGAGTGGCCGGCGCCTCACTCCGCCGGCGAAGGCGACCACGGCACCGTCGCCCATCACGTCGACGCCCGCGCTGGTGCCGCGAAAGGTGCCGCCGGTTGAGATCTCGAGTCGGGCCGCGACCCGTTCGGCGGGCTCGAATTCGCGCAGCATCTTCGTCGCCGGCAGCGGGCCGTCCGCTCGAACGGCGCCCGCGCGACGCTCGAGTGCAGCGACTGCCGCATCGAGGTCGTCGAGCTGCTCGCGCTCGACGCGCGGGCCGTGGCGGACTGTGACCTTGTAGGTCAGGCGCCGCGGCGCTTGCGAATCGGTCGCCGCACGGCCTCGTTGCGGATCTTCTCGGGTCCCTCGCGGTCGGCGATCGGCGTGTACTCGACCTCCCGGGGGCCGGTGTAGACCTGACGCGGCCGAGCGATCTTCTGCTCGGGGTCGTCGACCATCTCGAGCCATTGGGCGACCCAGCCCGAGGTGCGCGGGATCGCGAACATCACCGTGAACATCTCGGTCGGCAGCTCGAGCGCCTCGTAGATCAAGCCCGAGTAGAAGTCGACGTTCGGGTACAGCTTGCGGGAGGTGAAGAACTCGTCCTCGAGCGCCTGCTTCTCGAGCTCGGTCGCGATCTCGATCAGCGGGTTGTACTCGGTCGCTTCGAGCACCTCGTCGACGTGCTTCTTGATGATCCGCGCCCTCGGGTCGTAGTTCTTGTAGACCCGGTGGCCGAAGCCCATCAGCTTCTCCTCGCGGCTCTTCACCCCCTCGAGGAAGCCGGGGATGTTCTCCACCTTCTCGATCCTGCGCAGCATCCGCAGCACCGCCTCGTTGGCGCCACCGTGCAGCGGCCCGTAGAGCGCCGCCACCCCAGCGGCCACCGCCGAGTAGGGATCGACCTGCGAAGAGCCGACCGCGCGCACCGCATTGGTTGAGCAGTTCTGCTCGTGGTCGGCGTGAAGGATGAAGAGCACGTCCAGCGCCTTCTCCAGCCGCGGATCGGGCTCGTACTTGGCCTCGGTCTTCTTGTACATCATCGAGAGGAAGTTCCCCGAGTAGGAGAGGTCGTTGTCGGGGTAGACGTAGGGGAGGCCCATGTTGTGGCGGAACGCGAACGCCGCCAGGGTCGGCATCTTGGCGATCAGCCGGACGGCCGCCATGTAGCGCTCCTCGGGGTCGTCGATGTGGGTGGCATCGGGATAGAACGTGGAGAGCGCGCCGACGCTGGAGAGCAGCATCCCCATCGGATGCGCGTCGTAGCGGAACGCCTCGAGCAGGTGCTTGATGTCCTCGTGGACGAAGGTGTGGTGGGTGATGTCGAACTTCCAGCGCTCGAGCTGCGCCTGAGTCGGGAGCTCGCCGTAGACGAGCAGGAAGGCGACCTCGAGGTAGCTCGACTGCTCACACAGCTGCTCGATCGGGATCCCGCGGTGCTCGAGGGTGCCCGCATCGCCATCGATGTAGGTGATCGACGACCGGCACGAGGCGGTGTTGAGGAAGGCCGGGTCGTAGGACAACATCCCGAAGTCGCCCTCAGCGACCTTGATCTGGCGCAGGTCCATCGCCCGGACCGTGTCGTCGGTGATCTCGATCTCGTAGCTGCGGCCGGTGCGGTTGTCGGTGACGGTCAGGGTGTCCTCGGCCTGCTCGGTCGTCGCCACGCCGCCGCCGTCCTGGGAAGTCTCGTGCTCCGTCGACATCGCCTCTCCTCGATCGATCTCTTCGTCGTCCGCGCCCACCATTCTCGCAGCTAGAGGTCTCACGACTTGTCGCCGGCGGGTGAACGGCGTAGAGGCTGCGGCGTCGCGTCGCTGGCCAGGACCGGCTTTGGCGGTGAGTGGCGCTTTGTTGCCGCTATGCGGCAACAAGTCGCCAATCGAGGTCCGAACGCTGCCCGGGCCGTTCCCCTATGCCCCGGTCTCGTCGAAGTGGGTGAGGCGCTTGAAGGCGGCCAGGCGCTCGGCGATCTCGCTTGCGGTCAGCCGGGCGAGCCGCTCGGTGCCGAAGTCCTCGACGTTGAAGGAGGCCATCACCGAGCCGTAGGCCATCGCCCGGCGCAGCGCGCGCTCGTCATGGGAGTCGTCGATGCGGACGCCATCGAGGTAGCCGAGGAAGCCGCCCGCAAACGAGTCTCCGGCGCCGGTCGGGTCACGAACGTCCTCGAGCGGGAGGCCGGGGATCGCGAACGAGCCCTCGGGCGTAAACAACGCGGCACCGTACTCACCCCGCTTGGCGATTACGACCTTCGGGCCGAGCTCCATCGAGGCGCGCGCGGCCTGGGCCAGGTTCGGCTGCTCGGTCAGCATCCGAAGCTCGGCGTCGTTGAGCAGCAGGCAGTCGACATCGGCGATCGCCGCGAGCAGCGGATCGCGGGTGGTCTCGATCCAGAGGTTCATCGAGTCGAGCGCCGCGAAGCTTGCGGACGACTGGCGGCGGACGTCGCGCTGGAGGTCGGGCTGGATGTTGCCGAGGAAGAGCATCTGGGACGCGCGCGAGGCGGGTGAGAGCTTGGGCACGAAGTCGGCGAACACGTTCAGCTGCGTCTCGTCAGTGTGGGCGACGTTCATGTCGTGCTCGTAGTGCCCGCGCCAGAAGAAGGTATGGCCGCCGGCGACGTGCTCGATGTCGTCGGTCGCGATCCCGCGGGAGGCGAGCAAGCGCAGATGCTCCTCGCCGAAGTCGTCGCCGACGGGCCCGACCACGCGAACCTCGGTGAAGAAGCTGGCGGCGAGCGCGAAGTGCACGGCGGAGCCACCCAGCATCCGCTCGCGCTCACCGAATGGCGTGCGCACGCTGTCGAACGCGATCGAGCCGACGGCGGTGAGGGCCACGAGTGCGGCAGACTACCCAGCGTGAAGGCGATCCGGATCGAGGAGTTCGGCGGCCCCGAGGTGATGGAGCTCGTCGAGCTGCCCGATCCCGAGCCCAGCGAGGGCGAGATCGTGGTCGACGTCGCCCGCGCCGGGGTCAACTTCGCCGACACGCACACGACCCGCAACGACTATCTCGCCGAGCAGAGCCTGCCGATGATCCCGGGAGGTGAGATCTCCGGGCGCACCCCCGACGGGCTCCGGGTGGCGGCGATCCTTGCGGGTGGCGGGTATGCGGCCAAGGCAGCGGTCCCCGAGAAGTGGCTCGTCCCGGTGCCCGACCAGGTCTCCGACGACCAGGCCGCCGGGTTGCTGCTCCAAGGGCTGACCGCGCACGCCCTCGTCAACCGCTGCGCGCGCCTGCAACCCGGCGAGACGGTGGTCGTGCAGGCGGCGGGCGGCGGCACCGGGACGCTCGCCGTCCAGCTCGCCAAGCGGGCCGGCGGGAGGGTGATCGCGCTCGCCTCGACCGAGGACAAGCGGGCGCTTGCCGAGCGACTGGGTGCGGACGCGACGGTTGACTCGCGCGCCGCCGATCTCAAGGACGCGATCCACGAGGCCAACGAGGGCAAGCCCGTCGACGCGGTGCTCGAGATGACCGGCGGCGGGACCTTCGACGCCTGCCTGCGGACGCTGGCGCCGTTCGGGCGCCACGTCGTCTTCGGGATCGCCTCGCGAGAGCAGAACGAGGTCGCGACCGGCCATCTGCTGCGACATTCCCGCGCCGTGATCGGCTTCTGGCTCATGCACCTGGTTCCCCATCGTGACGAGGTCGCGGCGATGATCGGCGACCTCCTCGGCGCGGTTGCCTCGGGCGAGCTCGAGGTGATCGTCGGCGACGTCTACCCGCTCTCCGAAGCCCGGCGCGCGCACGAGGAGATCGCCGGGCGACGGACGTCGGGCAAGCTTCTGCTAGACCCATTGGCGTGACGAAGTTCTCAGAGCTCGGGCTGACGCAGCAGATCCTGCTCACCCTCGAGGAGCTCGGCTACACCGAGCCGACCGCAATTCAGGAGCAGGCGATCCCGGAGCTGCTCGCCGGCCACGACGTGATCGGCCAGGCGCAGACGGGGACCGGCAAGACCGCCGCGTTTGGCCTGCCTCTGCTCCAGTACCTCGACGCCGGCTCCGAGGAGACCCAGGCGTTCGTGCTCACACCGACACGTGAGCTCTGCATCCAGGTGACCCAGGCGCTGCGCGCCTATGCCGAGCATCTCGACGTCGAGATCGTCGCCGTTTTCGGCGGCGCCCCGATCTCGACCCAGCAGTCGCGGCTTCGCCAGGGCGCCCACGTCGTCGTCGCCACGGTCGGACGGATGATGGACTTGATCTCGCGCCGCTCACTCGTGCTCACCTCGGCTCGCTACGTCGTCCTCGATGAGGCCGACGAGATGCTCGACCTCGGCTTTATCGAGGACGTCGAGAAGATCCTCCGGATGTGCCCGTCCGGGCGCCAGACGGCGCTCTTCTCGGCGACGATCCCGGCGCCGGTCGCGCGACTCGCCGAGCAGTACATGTACGACCCGGTGACGATCAGGGTGACCCCGAAGCAGCTCACAGTGGACGCGATCGAGCAGGCTTACGTCGAGGTCGAGCCGCGAAAGAAGACCGACCGGCTGGTCGACGTGCTGCGCGCCGAGGAGCCCGAGCAGGCGATCATCTTCTGCCGCACGAAGATCGGCGCCGCGAGGCTCGACGTCCAGCTGCGCGACCGCGGCCTGCGGGTCAAGGCGCTGCACGGCGACATGAGCCAGGGCCAGCGCGACGGGGTGATGATCCAGTTCAAGGAGCACAAGCTGCCGCTGCTCGTGGCCACCGATGTCGCGGCGCGGGGACTCGACATCGAGCACGTCACCCACGTGATCAACTACGACCTCCCCAACAACACCGAGATCTATGTCCACCGCATCGGGCGCACCGGGCGAGTCGGGCGCACCGGGCGGGCAATCACCTTCGTTACCCCGAAGCAGCGCGACGAGATCCCGCGGATCGAGCGCGAGGCGAAGACGGCAATCGGCGAGTGGGAGCCGCCCGAGGAGCGGATCGAGCACGCGCCGCGGCCGCGGCGCCGCGACCACGAGCACGAGGAGCGGCCGAAGCGGGCACTCGAGAAGCAGCCGGAGGCCGGCGACGGGCACGTGAAGCTGTTCGTCAACCGCGGCAAGCGCAGCGGGATCAGCGAAGAGAACCTGCGCTGGGCCCTGACCGAGGGCGCGGTGGTCCCCGAGGCCGAAATCGGCGCGATCCGCATCCTGGAGCGGTTCTCGTTCGTCGAGCTCCCCGACGACCAGGCGAAGCTCGCACTCGAGCGCCTCGACGGGACCAAGCTCGAGGGCCGGCAGATCCGGGTCGAGTACGCGAAGGACTAGTACCGGGTATGCGGGCTCCCGGGCGCGGACCGGCCCCGGCGCGCGCCTTCGAGCGCGGACTTGCCGCGCCAACCCTGCTCGCCGCGGCACTTGCGCTCGCCTACTTGCTCTGGCCCGACCCGCCGGGCCAGGACCTGGCCGCGGCCGAGTATCGGGCCGGGTTCTTTGACGAGCACGGGTTCGAAACCTGGAGCGATGAGTGGTACTCGGGCTTTCACTTGCCCGCCTACAGCGTTCTCTTCCCACCGCTCGGCGCCCTGCTCGGCGTTCGTCTAGCGGCGGCGCTGGCGGTCGTCGCCGGGGCTGCGATCTTCGCCGTCCTCGCCCAGCGTTGGTTCGGAGGCCGGCGGGCGCTGGTCGCCTCGCTGTGGTTCGCCGCCGGCGCCGCGATCTGGCTGCTGACCGGGCGGATGCCGTTCCTGGTTGCGCTTCCGTTCGGGCTCGCGGCGCTGCTCGCCGCCGACGGCGGAAGGCTGCTCGCCACGGGTGTTCTGGCAGCGCTTTCGGCGCTCGTCAGCCCGGTGGTAGGGCTGTTCGCCGCGATCGCCGGAGCCGCGATCGGGCTCGCGGGCAGGCGGACCACCGGTCTCGTGCTCGCCGGCAGCGCACTCACCCCGATTGCGATCCTCAACCTCGCCTACCCGACCGGGGGCGAGCAGCCGCTCGCCTTCACCGCCTTCGTCTTCATCCCGCTGCTGGCCGCGATCGCGCTCTGGCTCGTGCCGCACGAATATCGCGCGCTTCGCATCGGCGTCGTCCTCTATGCCGTCGTGGCGCTGCTCGCGTTCCTCGTCCCGAGCTCGCTCGGCGGCAACGTGACCCGTCTTGGAGCGCTGTTCGCCGGCCCGGTGCTCGTCGCGGTGCTCTGGCCGCGCGGCAGGTGGGTGGTGCTCGCGGTCGCCCTGCCGCTCGCGTACTGGCAGTTCGTTGCCCCGCTGCGCGATCTGCGCGAGGGCGCCGGCCTGGCCGAGAACGAGCGGGTCTTCTATCAGCCTCTGATCGCCGAGCTCGATCGCGCCACCGTCGAGCGGCCGGCCGTGCGGATCCACGTTCCTCCGACCTTGAACCGCTGGGAGGCCGCCTACGTCGCCCCCGAGTATCCGCTCGCCCGCGGTTGGCTGCGCCAGCTCGAGGCGACCGATATCGACCTGTTCACCGACGACAACCTGACGCCCGAGACGTACCGCGCCTGGCTCGCCGAGCACGAGGTCGGCTACATCGCCGTGCCCGACGCGAAGCTCGACTATCTCGCGGAGGACGAGGTCGAGCTGATCGCCTCCGGGCTCGACTACCTCGAGCCCGTCTGGACGAGCCCCGATTGGCGCTTGTATCGAGTCGAGACGCCGCTCTAGGCATAAGGCCCGAGCGCCAGCCCGAGCGCACGTTAGCCCTCCCACGGAGGCCAAACGTACGGCTCGGCACTCGCACCAGCGGGCTCAGGGATTACAGCTAGGCAGGCGCGCCGAGCGCGACCCCGAGCAGCTGCTCGAGCCGCGGCACCGTCTCGGAGGCATCGCGGTGAAGCACCGCGGTCATCCCGACGGCCTCGGCGCCGGCGCAGTTCTCGCGCAGGTCGTCGACGAAGACGGCGTCGGCGGGCTCGACGCGGAGCCGCTCGCAGGCGAGCAGGTAGATCTCGGGCTGCGGCTTGTGCAAACCGACCTCGCCCGAGATCACGGTCGCGTCGAAGAGGTCGGTTGGCGCGCGGTCGTAGATCCCCAGCCCCCACGAGTTCGAGATCAACCCGGTCGCGACCCGGGCGGCCCGCGCGGCTCGCACGGCGGCGATCATCTTCGGCTCCGGCTCGAGGCCCGAGAACATCCGGCCGATCAGGCCCTCATGGTCGTTGAGGCCGAGCAGCGCGGCGAAGTCCCGCTCGAAGTCGGCGTCGCGAAGCCTCGAGGTCTCCAGTCCGCGCAGCAGCCGCAGCGCCTCGGGGTCGTCGCGAAAGAGATCCTTGACGGCCCGCTGGTCGAGTTCCTCGGCCTCGCAGAAGGCGGCGAACGCGGCCCAGATGTCGGTCGTGAGCACGCCGCCGAAGTCGACCACGAGGGCCATATGCTTCCGCGCCATGGGAGAGGAGGCTAACGACGCCCCCGCCGTCGCCGACGCGCCGGACGGGATCGACGTGCCGCGGGTCGAGGAGTGGATGCGGGCCCACGCCGGCGGGGTCGAGCCGCCGCTGAGCTTCGAGCGGATCTCCGGCGGGCGCTCGAACCTCACCTTCGCCGTCAGCGACGCCGCCGGCCGGCGCTGGGCCCTGCGCCGTCCGCCACTCGGCGAGCGCCTCGCCTCCGCGCACGACATGGCCCGCGAGTATCGGATCATCTCGGCGCTCCAGGGCACGAGCGTCCCGGTGGCGCCCGCGGTCGGGCTCTCCGAGCACGACGCCGACCCGTTCTACGTCATGGACTGGGTCGAGGGCCCGATCCTGCGCTCGAAGGCCGACGCGGATGTGTTCTCGGACCCGAGTGATCGGCGCGCGATCGGCGAGCGCGTGATCGACACCCTGATCGCGATCCATGCGGTCGACCCTGATGCGGCCGGCCTCGGCAACCTGGCGCGTAAGGAGGACTACGTCGCCCGCCAGCTTCATCGCTGGCATGGCCAATGGCAGAAGCAGCACACCCGTGAGCTGCCGCTGATCGACGACGTCCATGACCGCCTGCTCGCCCGGACCCCCGAGCAGGGGCCGGCGACGATCGTCCACGGCGACTACCGGATCGACAACATGATCCTCACCGACGCGGGAGAGGTGGCGGCCGTTGTCGACTGGGAACTCTGCACGCTCGGCGATCCGCTCGCCGACGTTGGCCTGCTGATCGTCTACTGGGGCGAGGAGGACGACGACCTCCTGCCGCTGCTCGAGCCGGCGACGATGCTGCCCGGTTTTCCCTCGCGCGCCGAGGTCCGCGAGCTCTACGCCGAGCGCTCCGGTCGCGACCTCTCCGAGATCGACTTCTACGTTGCGCTCGGGCTCTGGAAGCTCGCGGTCGTGCTCGAGGGCGTCTTCGCCCGCTACGCCGCCGGCCAGTACGGAACGCCTGAGCACACCCGCGAGGGCGACGTCGTCGAGCAGCTCGTCGAGGCTGCCGCCGAGGCCGAGCGCCGCCTCTCCTGAACGGGTCGGAGGAAGGGGGTCTGCGGGCCGAACGTGTGCCCATGAGATCTCTACGCAGGCCGCTCACCTTCTCGAACGTCGTCTCGCTGATCGCCGTCTTCATCGCCCTCGGGGGCACCGCGCTCGCGGTCTCGGTGGCGGAGAACAGCGTCGGCTCCAAGCAGATTCGCAAGAACGCGGTCAAGACCGGGGAGGTCAAGAACCAGAACCTGACCGGCGGCGACGTCAAGGACGAAAGCCTCACCGGCGCCGACGTCGACGAGGCCACGCTTCAGGTCAACGCCGATTCGGTGGGCGGCAACAAGATCACGCGGGTGAACTACAACACCGAGCCGACCTCACCGGCGGCGACGATCTTCGAGGGCGGCGGCGTGGTCATTCGGGGTGCCTGCGATCCCGGCCCCGAAACGCTGCTCACGGCGACGAGCTCGAAGGAGAACTCGTCGATCTACACGTTCGTCGCCAACACCACCTCGCCGGGGAGCACCGATTCCGACGAAATCGAGGGCGCCGACTTCGACGCCGGCGACAACCAGGACCTGCTTGCCGGGGCCGACGGCGATCCGGCGCTGGTGTGTTCGAGTACAACGCGCTCGACGGCAGCTCGGTGACCGGGACGCTCTCAGTTGATGAGTTCAGCGCCGCCGGCACCGCCTGCCAGGTTCACGGCCAGGTGATCAGCGGCTGAGGGTGGCCGCGGGCTCAGTCGCAGGGGCGGCGCCGTCCGCGTCCCCCTCGGGCTTCGCCCAGCGGTTGAGCTCGCGCCGGGCGATCACCATCTTGTGGACCTCGTCGGGCCCGTCGGCGACCTTGAGCATGCGGCTGAAGCGCCACATCCCCGCCAGCGGCGTGTCGTCCGACATCCCCAGCGAACCGTGGACCTGGATCGCGCGATCGAGCACGTCCATGACCACGTTCGCGGCCACGACCTTGATCATCGAGATCTCGCGCCGCGCCTCCTTCTTGCCGTATGTGTCCATGCGCCAGGCGGCGTTCAGGGTGAGCAGGCGCGCCTGCTCGGTCTCGATCCGCGACTTGGCGATGAAGTCCTGGACGAACTGCTTCTCGGCCAGCTTCGAGCCGAAGGCCTCGCGCTCGTTCGCGCGCCGGCACATCATCTCGATCGCCCGCTCGCAGCTTCCAATCGCGCGCATGCAGTGGTGGATGCGCCCCGGCCCGAGGCGGTCCTGGGCGATCACGAAGCCGGCCTGGCGCGGGCCGAGCAGGTTGGTGGCCGGCACCCGGCAGTCCTCGTAGAGGATCTCGCAGTGGCCCGGCCCGCCGTCGTGGCCCATCACCGGCACCGGGCGGACCAGGTCGAATCCGGGGTTGTCGGTCGGCACCAGGATCATCGAGGCGCGGGCGTAGGGGTGGGCGTCGGGATCGGTGACCACCATCGCGATCGCGAGCGAGGCGCCGACGGCGCCCGAGGTGAACCATTTGTGGCCGTTGATCACCCACTCGTCGCCATCGAGCTCGGCGCGTGCCTGAAGTGTGCGCGGGTCCGATCCGGCGACCTCGGGCTCGGTCATCGAGAAGCAGGAGCGGATCTCGCCGTCGAGCAGCGGCGCCAGCCAGCGCTGCTTCTGCTCCGGCGTGCCGTGCTCGGCGAGGATCTCGGAGTTTCCGGTGTCGGGCGCGGCGCAGTTGAACGCCATCGGGGCGATCGCCGGGCTGCGGCCCATCTCCTCGCACAGCACACCGTACTCCCAGTTGGTCAGCCCGGCCCCGTGCTCCTCGTCGGGCATGAACAGGTTCCACAGCCCCTCGGCGCGAGCGTGGGCGCGGATCTCGACCAGAATCTCGGGATAGGCGCGTCCGGACGCGACCGTGACCTCCTCGTCGAGCGCCCGCAGGGCCTCGGCCTCGTTCGGGTAGACCTGCTCGTCCATGAACGCGCGGATGCGCTCGCGAAGCTCCGAGACTCGGGGGCTGAGGTCGAAGTCCATGCCCCGGAATCTACCTGCGCGGCTACGTCGCAGCGGCGCCGGCGGCGGAGCTCTTGCCCCGCGAGCGCCCGCGCGAGATCGCCTGAGCGCCGAACAGCATGCCCATCATCACCGCGGCGATGCCGATCGCCGGGATCACCACGTCGGGCGAGCCCTCCTTGATGATCAGCGTCGTCCCGGAGGCGATCAGGACCACCGCGAGCGCATAGCGGAGGAACTTCTGCGGCGCCTTGACCGAGAGGTTGGTGCCGAAGATGACGCCGGGGATCGAGCCGACGAGAATCGTCCCGGCCAGCAGGAAGTCGATGTTGCCCCCGACCCAATGCGCGACACCGGCGGCCCAGAGCAGGATCGCGGCGTGAAAGACGTCGGTACCGACCACGCGCTGGGGCACGAGCCGGAAGATCGCGATCAGCGCGATCGCGATCAGGGTTCCGCTGCCCGCCGAGGTGAGGCCGATCACGAACCCGGTCACCACCCCGGTCGCGACCGCGGCGATGATGTGGCGGCGGTAGAGGTGCATCGCCGAGCGCTCCTGGATCACGCCGGCGAGGAACAGCGAGCGCAGCAGCGTGGCGACGCCGACAACGACCAGTGTCCCGCCGAGCATCCCGAGCACGACGGCGTCGAGATCGTCGCCGTAGCGCTGCTGGAGCAGCTCGATCACCCACACCCCCAAGATCGCCGAGGGGACGCTCCCGACCGCGAGCCAGAAGGCGAGCCCCCTGTGGACCGTGCCGAGCTTGAGGTGCTTGTAGCCACCGACGGTCTTGGTCACCGCGGCGTAGAAGATGTCGGTGCCGATCGCGGTCACCGGCGAGATGCTGAAGACGAGGATCAGCAGCGGCGTCATCAACGAGGCGCCGCCCATCCCGGTCATGCCGACGAGCAGGCCGATGCCGAACCCGAAGATGATCAGGCGCGGGTCGATTCCTAGGCCGAAGATCTCAAACAGTGGTTCCATGCGGGTGGGGGAGCGGGTGAGACCCGTTTGGAAATAAATCCCCTTTGTGGACCGACTTAGTCCCCTAAAGGGATGCGAGGGTAGCATCCGTCGCTACCGCCGCCGCGGCGGCGTCAGCGCTTCAGCCAGGCTTCGGGATCGTTGAGGATCGCCTCGATCCGCCACGGCAGCTCGCCGCGGCTGACCTCGGCGAGGGTGACGTTCTCGAGCACCGAGCGCAGGCCGGCGCGCACCGCCACCCAGACATCGCGGAGCTTTTCCGCCGCGCCTCCGTAGTGCAGGTCCTCGGGGGCGTTCTCGTGGATGTTGGCGAGCGGGCCCTCGACCGCCCGGATCACATCGGCGATCGTGATCTCGGCCGGGTCGCGTGCGAGCCAGTAACCGCCCTTGGCGCCTCGCCGCGCCTGGATCAGGCGCGCGTGCTTGAGCTCGAGCAGGATGTGCTCGAGGAACTGCAGCGGAATCCCCTGCGCCTCGGCCAACCGCTCGCCCTTGACCGGCTCGCCATCGGGGCTCGCGGCGAGCTCGAGCGCCGCTCGAACCGCGTAGTCGGCTTTCGCTGAGATCCGCATCCACCGATTGTCGCAATTCGAGTCAAGAATGTCCGGCGACGGTATCTGTGCGTCATCCGAGTGCGCGTGAGTTCGGGATCGACCGTCTAGGATCACGCGCTCGAATGATCGACCTGCAGAGCCACTCGACCGTCTCCGACGGCCAGCTAGAGCCCGGCGACGTCGCCCGCGCGGCGGCCGAGGCCGGGGTCACGGTGATGTCGCTGACCGACCACGACGGGATCGCCGGGGTCGCCGACGCGACGCGGGTCGCCGAAGAGCTCGGGATCGAGAACGTGCCGGCGCTCGAGATGTCATGCGTGCATCGCTACTCCGAGGACCTCCACATCTGCGGCTATTGGGTCGACCTCGAGCAGATCGCGCCCGCTTGCGCCAAGGCCCAGCAGGAGCGCGTCGACCGTGCCAAGCAGATCATCGCCAACCTCAATGCCCACGGGGTCGAGGTCACGTTCGAGGACGCCGTCGCCCAGGCGGGCGCCGCGGACGCGATCGGGCGCCCCCACATCGCCAAGGCCGCGGGCGCCGGACCGGACCTCGGCCCCTTCTTCGAGGAGTACCTCGTCCCGGGCGCCAAGGCGTTCGTCGCGAGGACCTGGCCGACCGCCGAGCACGCCGTCGAGCTGATCCACGACGCAGGCGGCGTGGCGGTCCTCGCCCACCCCTACTGGGACGTCTCCGATCCCGAGCAGGTGCGTGACCTGGTCGAGAGCCTGGTTCGCGACGTCGGCCTCGACGGGATCGAGACCTTCTACCCGCCGCACACTGCACAGCAGACCGGACACTGCCTCGAGCTCTGCGAGGAGTTCGACCTCGTCCCGACCGCCTCCTCGGACTTCCACGGCCCCACGCACAAGACCTTCAGCCGCTGGGGCGCCTACGACACCTACGGCCTCGGCGAGCCGCAGGTCCCCGAGCAACCGTAGAGAATGGGATCACCGATCTAGGCCCGGATCGGCTCGGCCAGCCGCGTCGGCTCGCTGCGCCCGCGCAGGGTCACCGCGCCGTCGACGCGCCAGCGGGCCGCCTCGCTCCGGGAGGCGCGCTCGAGGATCGCCCCCGAGGCGAGCAGCCGGCCGGGGGGCAGCGCCCAGACCCCGATCGCGAACACGATCGCTGCCCGAGCGGATTGGCGAGCGTCAGCGCGACCCCGAGCCGCAGCTGGGTACACCGCGCGAGATCGGCGCCGGGCTCGTCGGGCTGCGGGACAGGCGAGGCGAGGGAGGAGCGACCGGAGCCGGACACCGGCCGAGATTAGTCCGCCGAGCCGGCCTCTGGTCGCGTTTCCCCGATCGGTCGCGGCGCGCTCTACGCCGGGACCGCGGCCGGGATCAGCTCGCGCTCCTCCAGGTACGTGAGGATCTGTTGGGCGGACTCCTCGGCCGACTGCTGCTCGGTCTCGATTACGAGCTCGGGGTTCTGGGGTGGCTCGTAGGGGTCGGAGATCCCGGTGAACTCCTTGATCTCGCCCGAGCGCGCCTTCGCGTACAGGCCCTTGACGTCGCGCTGCTCACAGGCCTCGAGCGACGCCTTGACGTAGGCCTCGACGAAGCGGTCGCCCATCATCTCGCGCGCCTCGCCGCGGATGTCGCGGTAGGGCGAGATCGCGGCGGTGATCACCGGGACGTCGTTGCGCGAGAGCAGGTTGGCGACGAACGCGATCCGCCGGATGTTCGTGTCGCGGTCCTCCTTCGAGAAGCCGAGTCCCTTGGAGAGGTTCTCGCGCACTACGTCGCCGTCGAGCACCTCGAGCTTCGAGCCGCGCTTGCGCAGCTCCTTGACCAGGTGCGTGGTGATCGTGGACTTACCCGAGCCCGAGAGCCCCGTGAACCAGAGACAGAATCCCTTGTTTTGATCAGCCATCGGTAGCCGATCCCTCCTTGTATGCGTCGATCAGGATCTCAGCAACCTCGTCCCTCGAGAACTCGTGCGGCGGCTTCTCGCCGGCCTCGAGCATCTCCCGCACCTTGGTCCCCGAGAGGAACAGGTGCGACTCCTGCGGGTGCGGGCAGGTCTTCGCCGAGCCCATGCCCTCGCACTCGTGACACCAGAAGGTGTGCTCGAAGAACAGCGGCGTGATCCCGAGCTCGTTGGTGTCGATGTCGTCGAAGATCCGCTGGGCGTCGTAGGTGCCGTAGTAGTCGCCGACGCCGGCGTGGTCACGGCCGACGATGAAGTGAGTGCAGCCGTAGTTGCGGCGGATGATCGCGTGCAGTACCGCCTCGCGCGGCCCGGCGTAGTGCATCTTGCCCGGGTTGACGCCCAGCATCACGTGATCGGGGTGGTAGTACTTCTCCATCAGGACCTCGTAGCAGCGCATCCGCACGTCGGCGGGGATGTCGCCCTTCTTCGTCTCGCCGATCAGCGGATGGATGTAGAGCCCGTCGCAGATCTCGAGCGCGGCCTTGGTCAGGTACTCGTGGGCGCGGTGGATCGGGTTGCGGGTCTGGAAGGCGACGATCCGCTTCCAGCCGCGGTCCGCAAACGCCTTTCTCGACTCCTCGGTCGTCTGATAGCGCCTCATGAACGCCTCGTCGTGATCGGGCAGCGCGTCGGCCTCGATCGGACCGGCGAGGCAGCGGCTTCCCTCCTCGCGGATGGCGGCGACGCCGGGGTGCTCGGCGTCGGTCGTCCGGTAGACCTTCTCGGCCTCGAGCTCGACGTCCTTCTCGTAGACCTCCTCAACGGTGAGCCGGCCGAGCGCCTTGCCGTTCGGGGCGCTGAGCTCGACCACGTCGCCGACGCCGCAATCGAGCTCGGTCGCGAGCGTGATCGGGATCGGCCAGATCTCGCCGGAGGTGAGGCCCATGTCCTCACACACCCGCTTGTGGTCCTCGGAGCCCATGAAGCCCTCAAGCGGCGCGAAGCCGCCGTTTGCGAGCAGCTCGAAGTCCGAGGCCTGGCGCGCGGTGAGCGTCAGCGCCAGGGCGGTCTCGGCGCTACCCATTGATGCCGCACTCGGTCTTATCTAGATTGGCCCAGCGGCCGGCGCGCGCGTCGGAGTCCGCCCCGGGGCGGACGGTGCAGTGTGTGCATCCGATCGAGGGGTATCCCTGATCGTGAAGGGGGTTGTAAGGCACTTCGTTCTCCCGTATGTGGTTCCAGACTTGCTCGTCAGTCCAGTCCGCCAGCGGGTTGAGCTTCCACATGCCGAAGCGCTTGTCCCAGCCGAACTTGGCTGCACCGGCCCTGGTCGGGGAGTCCACTCTGCGGATCCCGGAGACCCAGCACTCGGCTTCCGAAAGCGCCGCCCGCATCGGTTCGACCTTTCGAATCCCGCAGCAGGCGTCTGGATGACGGCGCCAGAGGTTAGCGCCGTGCTCCTTCTCTTGCATTTCGAGTGACATACCCGAGAAACGCAGGAACTCGATTCCATAGCGCTCGGCGAGCGCGTCGCGGGTCGCATAGGTCTCGTCGAAGAGCAGGTCCGTGTCGAGGTAGAAGAACTGTGCGCCGGGCTCGATCGCGTGCGCGAGGTCGAGGATCACCGAGCTCGTCTTCTGGAACGAGACGGCGAAGCGCAGCTCGGGCTGAAAACGCTCGACGGCCCAGGCGATCGCCTCAGAGGCGGAGAGCCGCTCGACCTCCGCGGCGACCCCAGCCGGGTCGACGAGCTTGCCGCCGATCGTCGGCAGCCGCCCGTTGCCGTTGCCGTTGCCATTCCCGTTGCCGTTCTGGCTCACGGCCTGATCGTCGTGGAACGGGCGCGGGCGGGCCACGTTGGCGTCGATCACTGGGAGCTCAGTACCGCTCATCGGTGGACCATCAGATCGCGCACTCGCCCTCGCCGCGCTCGACCTTGTAGGGCTCGGAGCGGTTCCAGTCGATGAACTGATTCATCGTCTCGAGGTTGAACTCGGCCGGCAGCGCGAGGTCGGTGATCAGGCCCTCGAAGGCCTCGGTACCGACCCGCTCGACGAATGCGTTGAAGATCTCGCCGTCGTTGCGCGCGGCCTCGTAGTGGCGGATCCAACGCTCGACCGCATCGGGGACGCGCTTGGCGGGCAGCCGCACCTTGAGCCGGTGGCCGAAGACGACGTCGCCGCCCTCGTAGTTGCCGCCGACGTGCGGGATGTAGGCGGGCATCGTCTTCGAGCCGGCCTTGATCGAGGCGCCATAGAAGCCGATGCTGCCGATGTGGTGCTGCCCGCAGCCGTTCGGGCAGCCGGACATCTTGATGTGGATGGCGCGGGTCAGCGGGTCGGTGATCTGCATCGACTCGATCCGCTCACTGATCGCCGCGTTGAGGCCCATCGAGCTGGTGATGCCGAGCTTGCAGCTGTCGGTGCCGGGGCAGGAGACGACGTCATCGATCTCGAGCGCCCCGGAGCCGCCGAGGCCGAGTTCGGCCAGGCGCTGCCAGACGTCATAGAGAGACTCGTCGCGGACCCAGCGCAGGACGAGGTTCTGCTGCACGGTCGTCCGCGCGTAGCCGCCGGTGTGCTCGCGCATGATCTCGCCGAGGCCGCGGAACTGCTCCGGGGTCAGGTCGCCGCGGGTGACCTTGACGGTCACGGTCGAGAAGCCGTCCTGGCGCTGCGGCGCGATGTTTGCCTCGCGAAAGCGCTCGAACTCGGAGCGGTCGCCGTTCGGGCTCGACTGCGCGGCCGGTATGGCGGGGGCGTTGGCCTGCTCGTCGTCGGTGAACAGCAGCCGGTCGATCGAGAAGTCGCGCTCGGCGACCCAATCGCCCTCGAGCTCCGCCTCTACCAGCTCGCGGAAGGCCTCGATCCCGACCTTGTCGACGAGCACCTTGATCCTGGCCCGCGCGCGGTTGACCCGGAGCCAGTCCTGGCGGTCGAAGATCCGCAGGCAGGCCTCGGTGACCTTGAGGTAGTGGCCGTTGTCGAGCTCGACGAACTCGTACAGGGTCGGCGCGATCCTGGGCATGATCGAGGTGCCGCCGCCGACGACGATCTCGACCCCGCGGACGCCGTCGCGCAGCTTCGGGATGAAACCGATGTCGTGGATGCGCGTGATCGCCACGTCCTCGTCGGTGGCGGTGAACGCCGTCTTGATCTTGCGCGGCATCAGCTGCGTCGTCGGGTGGCGGACGAAGTAACGGACGTAGGCGCCGGCGTAGGGCGTGATGTCGAAGAGCTCGTCGTGGGCGACGCCGGCGTACGGGTCGCCGGTTACGTTGCGGACCGTGTTGCCGCAGCCCTCACGCGAGGAGAGGCCGACAGCCGAGATCTCTCGGATCAGCTCCTTCATCTCGGTCAGCGGAACGTGGTGTATCTGGATGTTCTGCCGGGTGGTGATGTGACCCTTGTTCAGCGGCGCGTACTGCTCGACCACCGAGGCGAAGGCGTCCATCTGGTCGGGGGTGACACCCCCCATCGGCAGTTTCACGCGCACCATCTGGACATCGGGCTGGCGCTGGCCGTAGACGCCCTGCTTGAGCCGGAAGCCGATGAACTGGTCCTCGGGCGTCTGGCCGTCGAGGAACTTGTCCGCCTCCGAGTCGAAGTCCTCGAACTCGTGCTCGAGGATCGGGATCACATGGCCCGGGACGTTCTCGTAGAGCTCGGGATTCTCGAGCGAGCCGACCGGGCCCTTGCCCTTCTGCGGCTTGTGCTGCTCGATCTCGAGCTTGTGCTCGCTGGCGATCCGCTGCTCGGCGGAAGCAGCCTCTGGGGCGGCCGTCGGCTCCATGCGGCGGCATAATACACAAATCCCGATTGGGATTCAGGTATTTAGCCTCGAACCCGCGCCGGCTGAAGCCTTGCACCACCCTCGGGTGGCACAAAGCCTCAGGCGCGCTCTGAGGCGCGAGCGCGCAGCACCCGGCGGTGCCTCAGTCGACGTCGCTGTCTTCGATCAGAAACGCGACCCGGACGTGGGCGCGGTACTCGTCGAGGTTCTCACCGCGGATGCCGGTCGAGACGATGTCGACCGCGCGGATGTTGCGAAGCGACGACGAGGCCTGGGTCAGCGCCTGCTTGGCTGCATCGTCGGTCGAGGTCTTCGAGCTCCCGACGAGCTCGATGATCTTCACTACGGCCACTCTCTCCTCCTCTTCCTTGGGGAACCGCCCGAAAAACGGCGGGTGGGTGCAGGTGTTCTATCCGCTCACGGCCGCCGAGGCAAGCCGACCCCCTCCTCGAGCGCGGCTCGCTGCCACGGGCTCTGGGGCTGGGGGTCCGCGCTCGGCACGGGTGCGGTGTCGGCCAGGAACTGCTCCACGGCGGCGATGATCGCCGCCGCCTCAGTGTCCGAGGCGCCGCCCGAGACCAGCTCGATCCTCGGCCTCGGAGGCCTGCGCTTGCCGTTCGTGCCGCTCATCGGTTGCAACGCTAACGAACTAGAACCGGCTGACAGGGTGTGCCGAGTTCGCGTATCACTCGTGCGGTGACGCAGATCCCGGTCTTCGACTCCGAGACCGTGCTCTCGGCGGTCTCCGCGGCGGAGGCGATCGAGCGCACGCGGGTTGCCTTCGAGCGCCATGCGGCGGGGGACTGGGTGATGCCGGCGAAGGTCTACGTCGACGCGCCTCCCGACGGTGACTTCCGGGCGATGCCCGCGCGCGGCGCCGGCTTCGCAACGCTCAAGTGGGTGACCTCGTTCCCGCGCAACCCCGAGCGCGGGCTGCCGGTCGTTACCGGCGCGCTGCTGGTCTCGAGCGCCGAGACGGGGGAGCTGGTCGCGATCATGGACTGCGCCGCGATCACCTCGTTGCGCACCGGTGCAGCCGCGGCGGTCTCGGCGCGGGCACTGGCGCGCGCGGACGCGGCCTCGGTCGGCTTGATCGGCTGCGGGGTCAACGGCGCCTGGGCCGCTCGCTGCCTCGCCGCTGCCGGTTACGGGCCGGGCGTGTGCGCCGATCCCCGCGCCGAGGCCGCCGAGGCCCTGGCCGCCGAGCTCGGGTGGCAGGCGGGATCGCGCGAGCAAGCGGCGGCCGAGGGCATCGTCGTCACCGTGACCCCGGCCGACGCGCCCGTGATCCTCGCCACCGACCTGCGCCCCGGCCAGCACCTCGCCGTGCTCGGCGCCGACGCTCACGGCAAGGCCGAGGTCGAGCTCGCGGCGCTCGACCGCTGCCGGGTCTTCTGCGACGAGTGGGAGCAGGCGTCGAAGGGGGGCGAGCTCTCCGGGGCGGTAGCAGCTGGAGCCCTGACTCGCGAGCAGGTGACCGAGATCGGCGACGTGCTCCTCGACCGCGTGCCCGGTCGCCGGTCGCCGGAGGAGATCACCCTCTTCGACTCCACCGGACTCGCGACCCAGGACCTCGCGATCGCACTCGCAGTGCTTGACGCATGGCGGGCGGGAGCGGTGTCGCCGGAGTCGGTCTCGATCTGAGCCGGCGAACCTGGCGCGCTCGATTCGCCAGGCGCGGGACGCTGTGGCGTGGCGGGGTGGCGTTCGGCTCGAGCCGTCGCCGGGCGCGGGACCGGGTTCGTTGGCAGTGAGGGGAGGCCTGGTGCGAGCCCAGGTCACAAACCCCGACCTCAACAGTCCCTCGGCGTCGAGACCGAGGTTGTTGTCGTCATAGAGCACCAACCCGCCATCGAAGCCTGGCGAGGCATTGAGGCCGAGGTTGTTGACCTCGAGGCCGACCGAACGCGCCCGCGACAAGCCCAGCTCCCTCCCTCACTGCAAACCGAGCAGGCCTCGCGCCCCGCCCCGGCTCGAGCGGAACGCCACCCAAGCGCGCGAGCCGGCTCCGCGGAACCTCCCTGACTTCAGGTAGCCCCGCCCCACGACCGACTTCTTCAGCGTGGCGGCCGGCGCGGCTCTTCGCTCAGCGGCCGCGTCTCGGTCTCGGGCGCCGGCTCGCGCGTGGTGCGCTCGCGCGGGGTGACGTTGATCGAGATCCTGGCGTAGCGGAGCAGGCTGCCGATCGTCATCACCACCGCCCCGCCGAGCGCCAGCCATGCTCCGGCCTCGAGCCCTGCGTCGCTGAACTTCAGCAGCAGCGGCTCGTTGACGAGCGAGACCACGATCAGGACCAGCGCGATCGGGCCGGCGGCGGCGGCGAGCGCCGCCGGGAGGCGGGAGCTGCCGGGCCGGACGAAGCCCTCGATCGCGAACCCGAGCACGGCAAGCGCCAGCGCCGCGAGCAGGATGTCGATCAGCTCGAACACGTTCCAGGCGGTGATCCCGCCGTCGGAACCCTCGAAGTCCCCGACGGCGGCGGACGGGCCCCACCAATCGAGGAAGAGGCTGACCAGCAGCGCGAGCGCGCCGAGGCCTGCGAGCAGCCGCCCGCCGTCGAGCGACTGCCGGCGCCGGGCGTGTGGGTCGGGCTGAGTCGGAGCGGTCACGTCTAGAGCGGGATGTTGCCGTGCTTGCGCTTCGGCTGGTCGACGCGCTTGGTCTGCAGGGTGCGCAGCGCACGGATCAGCTTCGGGCGGGTCTGGTGCGGTTCGATCACGTCGTCGATGTAGCCGCGCTCGGCCGCCGAGTAGGGGTTGGCGAAGTGGGCCTTGTAGTCGTCGATCAGCTTCTGGCGTCGCTCGTCGGGGGTCGGCGACTGGGTGATGTCTTTGCGGTAGATGATGTTGACCGCGCCCTCGGGACCCATCACCGCGACCTCGGCCTGCGGCCAGGCGAAGTTGAAGTCGGCGAGCATGTGCTTGGAGTTCATGACGTCATAGGCGCCGCCGTAAGCCTTGCGGGTGACCACGGTCAGCTTTGGCACGGTCGCCTCGGTGAAGGCGTAGAGCAGCTTCGCGCCGTGGCGAATGATCCCGTTCCACTCCTGCGAGGTGCCCGGGAGGAACCCGGGCACGTCGGTGAAGGTGAGGATCGGGACGTTGAAGGCGTCGCAGAAGCGGACGAAGCGGGCCGCCTTCTCCGACGACTCGATGTCGAGCACGCCGGCGAGGTGCTTGGGCTGGTTGCCGACGATCCCCACCGGATAGCCGTCGAGGCGGGAGAAGCCGATGATGATGTTCTGCGCGAAGTGCTCCTGGACCTCGAAGAACTCGCCATCGTCGACCACCAGTGAGACCACGTCACGCATGTCGTAGGGCTTCTGCGGGTCGGCCGGGACGATCGTGTCGAGCGCCTCGTCCATGCGCTCGGGCTCGTCGAAGGGCTCGACTCGCGGCGGCAGCTCGAGGTTGTTGAGCGGCAGGAAGGAGATCAGGTAGCGAATGTCCTCGAGGCACGCCTGCTCGTCATCGGCGGCGAAGTGCGCGACCCCGGACTTCGAGTTGTGGGTCATCGCGCCGCCGAGCTCCTCGAACTCGACCTCCTCGCCGGTCACCGTCTTGATCACCTCGGGGCCGGTGATGAACATGTGCGAGGTCTCCTTGACCATGAAGATGAAGTCGGTCATCGCCGGCGAGTAGACCGCGCCGCCCGCGCACGGCCCCATGATCGCGCTGATCTGCGGGATCACGCCCGAGCACTGGACGTTGCGGACGAAGACGTCGCCGTAGGCGCCGAGCGAGACGACCCCCTCCTGGATCCGCGCCCCGCCGGAGTCGTTGAGGCCGATCACCGGCGCCCCCACCTTGGCGGCGAGGTCCATCACCTTGCACATCTTCTCCGCCATCACCTCGCCGAGCGAGCCGCCGAAGACGGTGAAGTCCTGGCTGAAGACGAACATCGGGCGGCCGTCGATCGTCCCGTAGCCGGTCACCACCGCGTCGCCGTAGGGCCGCTTCTTGTCCATCTCGAACTCGTGCGTTCGGTGGCGGACGAAGGTGTCGAGCTCCTCGAACGAACCCGGGTCGAGCAGCTTCTCGATCCGCTCGCGGGCGGTGAGCTTGCCCTTGGAATGCTGCTTTTCCACGGCGTCGGCGGAGGCCGAGTGCACCGCCTGCTCGCGCAGCTCGCGCAGGTAGGCGAGCTTCTCCTCCAGGGTGATCGGGTTTCTCTCGCGCATCGGGGCGCGGATTCTATGTCGGTGCTCGGGACTCGGTGGGCTACGGCCTCCCGAGGGCCGTGCTCGAGGCCTGGCAGTCGGTCCCGCCGCGCGCCTCGTTTCTCATTCGCCGGCGGCGCGCTCGAGGATTCCGATCAGCGCCGCGGCCATGCGCGGGTCGAGCTCGCTGCCCGCCGCGGCGCCGAGCGCCTCGATCGCCCGCCGGCCGGGCAGCTCGGCGCCGGGCGTGACGATCGCGGTCTGGCAGGCGCAGGCCGCCTTGATCACTCGCGCCTCGGGCGCCACGAGACCGCCGACAAAGCCCTCCGGCCCGGCGCCGTCGTAGCGCTCGCGCACCCGAAGCAGCCAGCCGCACACGTGCTCGGGGATACCGGCGCCGCGGGCGAGCCTGTAGCCGGCCTCGTAGTGGGCCTCGAACGCCTCGGTCTCGGCCTCGTCGCGCTCGCCTGCCGCCTTCGCCAGCACCTCCGCCGGGACGTAGACCTGGCCCGCCTCGTGCAGCATCGCCGCCTCGCGCGCGACCTCGCTTTGGGCGCGGTCGAAGCCGATCTGGACCGCGGTCGCGAACGTATATGAGGCGGTCCCCTCGGCGTGCTCGCGGGCTCCCGGAGCGTGACGCTCCAGCGCCTCCACCAGCGGTGCGCCACGAATTTTCAGCAGCTCTGCGAGGCCGAGCTCGGGCTCGCCGGTCATCGCCCACTGCGCGACCCCAACGCCGCCCTGTGGACCGGGCGGTCCCTGTGCCGGGGTGGCTGCCTCCAGCGCTGCGATGCGCTCCTCAAGCTGTGTGGCTGCTTCGGTCCAGTCGGTCATATTCCTCGTTGGTTGTTAGCTCGCCGCTCGGAGTGCGTCGGCAAGTGGGGTCCCGGCTGCGGCTAGTCCTGGGCGAAGGGGCGTCGCTCGGGGGATCCGAGCTCATCGAGCAGGCCCTCGAGCGCGGCGATCGCCTCGCCGGGATCGGGTCGCGAGTGCTGGGCGGTGATCCGGACCGCGGTCCCGAAGCCACTCTCGGCGAGCTCGATCGCGATCCGGCCGTGCGAACCGGGATCGGCCGAGCGCCAGGCCAGGATTCGCTCGGGCTCGCGGTCGGTGACCTCGACGGCGATCGGGTGCGTGACGCCGATCAGTCCGCCCATCCACGATTCCATCCTCGTCGCGTCGTCGGCCAATTCCCAGAGCTCGGGCGCCGACTTGACCAGGGTCCGCTTGGCTTTCGATTCCATTGGCGCGGAGTTCGGCCGTTGACCTCAGACTCCTGCCGCAAGACAACGGCCTGCAAGCCCGGTCGCGCAGGGGGCTGCCGGCCGGGCGGCTTTCGGTCTCTAGAAGAACGCGCCGCCCTTGTACTCGCCGAATACGTCACGCATCGCGTTGCAGACCTCGCCGATCGAGGCGTCGGCGGCGAGCGCCTCGCGGATCGGGTGGAGCAGATTGCGATCACCGCGCGCGGCCTCACGCAGGTCGTCGAGCTTCGACTCGACCCCGGCCTGATCGCGGTTGGCCTTGAACGCGGCCAGTCGCTCCTTCTGGCGGCGCTCGGAGTCGGGGTCGACCTTGAGGATGTCGACGTCGTCGACGGTGTCGGTGACGTACTTGTTGACCCCGACGACGATGTCCTGGCCGGTCTTGTAACGCTCGTGGTAGGAGAGCGCCGACTCCTCGATCTCGCGCTGGATGAACTCGAGCGCTTCCACCGAGCCGCCGAGCTCGCCGACCTTCTCGATCAGCTCCCAGGAGCGCTTCTCGATCTCGTCGGTGAGCGACTCGACGAAGTAGGAGCCGGCGAACGGGTCCACAGTGTCGGCGGCGCCCGACTCGTGGGCGATCACCTGCTGGGTTCGCAGGGCGATCCGCGCGGAACGCTCGGTCGGCAGCGCAAGCGCCTCGTCGAAGCCGTTCGTGTGGAGCGATTGGGTGCCGCCGCATACGGCGGCGAACCCCTGCAGCGCGACCCGGATGATGTTCACCTCGGGTTGCTGGGCCTGGAGCGTCACCCCGCCGGTCTGGGTGTGGAAGCGGATCGTCTGCGAGCGCTCGTTGGTCGAGCCGAACCGATCGCGGACGATCTGTGCCCACATCCGCCGCGCGGCGCGGAACTTGGCGATCTCCTGGAAGACGTTGTTGTGGCAGTTGAAGAAGAATGCGAGGCGGGGGGCGAACTCGTCGATCGCGAGGCCGCGGGCGAGCGCCGCCTCGGTGTAGGCGATCGCGTTCGAGAGCGTGAACGCGACCTCCTGCACGGCCGAGCAGCCCTTCTCGCGGATGTGGTACCCGGAGATCGAGATCGTGTTCCACCTCGGGACCCGGTCGCGGCAGTACTCGAAGATGTCGGTGGTCAGCCGCATCGTCGGCTCGGGCGGGTAGATGTAGTTGCCGCGGGCGACGTACTCCTTGAGCACGTCGTTCTGGACCGTTCCCCGCAGCTTGTCGGAGGCGACGCCCTGCTCCTCGCCGACGAGCTCGTAGAGCAGCAGCAGGATCGCCGCCGGTGCGTTGATCGTCATCGAGGTCGAAACCTCGTCCAGCGGGATCGCCTCGAAGCAGATCCTCATGTCCTCGATCGTGTCGATCGGGACCCCGGTGCGTCCGACCTCGCCGTCGCAGAGCGGGTCGTCGGAGTCGCGCCCGAGCTGGGTCGGCAGGTCGAATGCCATCGAGAGGCCGGTCGAGCCGTGCTCGATCAGGTAGCGGTAGCGCTCGTTGGTGTCCTCCGGGCTGGCGAAGCCGGCGTACTGGCGCATCGTCCACAGCCGGTCGCGATACATGCCCTCGTGGATGCCGCGGGTGAACGGGTAGGCGCCGGGCTCGCCGAGCCGCTGCTCGAGCCCCGGCGCGACATCGGACTCGTCGTAGAGGCCCTCGATCTCGATCCCCGAGTCGGTGAAGACGCGCTCGTCGTCGGGCCCGACGACCGGAGCGACGTAGCGGTGCAGGTCGGCCTCGACAGCCCGCTCCGTCTCGGGGTCGGCCTTCGACGAGCTCTCGGTATCGGGGGTCGCCACCGGACGCCGAAGCATAGGTCGCCGCGAGCGCGACCGTGCGCCGGGCTTCCTAGGATGGGGAGGTGCTGATCGCGATCGCCAGCTTCGCCTCGATGCCGGAAGGGTTTCGCGACAACGACCTCCTCGCCGAGGCGCTGCACGAGCGAGGTGCCGAGCCGGTCGTCGCCTCCTGGGACGAGCCCGACCGCGATTGGGACCGGTTCGCCGTCGTCGCGATCAACTCGACCTGGGACTACGCCCGCCGGCGCAATGAGTTCATCCGCTGGTGCGACCGGATCGGCGAGCGACTCCACAACTCGCCCGCGCTCGTGCGCTGGAACAGCGACAAGCGTTACGTCGGCGATCTCGCTGCGGCCGGCATCCGCGTGGTCGAGACGCGCTACGTCGAGCCGGCCGATCCCGTACCGACGCTCGACGGCGAGGTGGTCGTGAAGCCGAACATCTCGGTCGGCGGCCGCGACACCGGCCGCTTCGCCCCGGCGGCTCACGACCAGGCGCGGGCGCTGATCGAGTCGATCCAGGCGAGCGGGCGGGCGGCTATGGTGCAGGCCTTCCAGCCGACCGTCGACACGGTCGGCGAGACCGCGGTCCTCTTCATCGACGGCGAGCCCGTGCACGCGCTGCGAAAGCGCGCCGTCCTGCGGCCCGACGAGGTGGCTCCGGTCCGCGACGATGCGATCGGCGCCGCCGAGGTCATGTACGACCCCTCGCTGGTCAGCCCGGCCGAGGCGACCGACGCCGAGCTCGCCAATGCCCGGAGAGTGGTCGAGCACGTGGCGGAGCGGTTCGACTACCTGCCCCTGTACGCGCGCGTCGACACGATCCCGGGTCCCGACGGCGAGCCGGTGCTGCTCGAGCTCGAGGCGGTCGAGCCGAACTTCTATCTCAGCCAGGTGCCGTCGACTGCGGCCACCGTCGCCGAGGCGATCATCGCTCGCGCGGTCGCGGCGCCGGCGGTCTAATCGGCAGCCGCACGCGCGGCGAGTGCGCCTTCGACCGCCGCCGCCATCCGTTCCGCCGGCGCCGGGTAGGCGTAGGGGCCGAGCGCCTCGGCCGGGGGCGGCTCGAGCTGGCCGTTCGCGAGGCGCGCGAGCGCCGTGGCGATCGCGGCCGGATCGTCGGCGCGCACGGTCTCGCCGCCGAGCTCGGCGACGACCCGGCCCGCCTCGGTGCCGCTGGCGAGCGCGAGGATCGGCCGCCCGGCGGCCAGGTACTCGAACAGCTTGATGTTGAGCAGCTGCGAGCGGGTCGGCTGCGCGAGCAGCAGCAGGGCGTCGGCTTGGCGCTGAAGTGCGAGCGCCTGATCGCGCGGCATGCTCCCGGGCGTGACGATCCGCGCCGGGGCGACGTCGGTGGCGAGCAGTCGAGACTCCGCGTCGGTGAGCGGCCCGGCGACGACGAGCTCGAGCTTCGCCGCCGACTCGGGTGACTCGGACGCAAGCCGAGCAAGGCCGGCGACAAGCGGCCGCGGGTCGCGTCCGTAGCTGCCGAAGCGGCCGGTGTAAACGAGCGAGACGCGATCCGGATCGAGGACGCTTTCGCTGGGCACCGGAGCCGTCATCTCCTCAGGGTCCCAGCCGTTGGGGACCAGCTCGCTCACGATCCCAAGCCGCTCGTGCAGGTCGTCGACCGCGGGCCGGCTGACGCAGACAATCGCGTCGGCGTCGCCGAGCCAGCACCGCTCGAGGCGTTCGTCGAGCCGGCGCTGGAGCGCGGTCGGAAAGCGGGGGCGCAGCGGCTCGAAGTTCCAGGCGTCGCGGATGTCGGCAACCCAGGGGATCTTGCGGCGGCGCTGTAGCGCGCGGCCGATCGCGTGCGCCGACTCGGGCGGCGAGGTGGTGATCACGCAGTTGAAGCGCCGCTCGCGCGCGAGCCGCAGCGCCCGCCGGCGAGCGAACGGCGCCCAGGCGAGCGCGAGCGGCTCGGGCACGATCAGCCTGCTCAGCGGGTGGGGCTTGCCCGCTGTAGGTGTCGGCGTCGTAGAGCGCGTCGATCCGGTCCTTGCCGTGCAGGCGCGCGCGCCAGAGCTGCGCGTCGGCCGTCTGCACAACGTCGCCCTCGGTCGCCGGCCCGTAGGCAGAGGTGGTCAGCACGGTCACCTCGTGGCCCAGCCGTCGCAGCCACTTGGCCATCGAGGCGGGTCGCAGCGCGCCGGTGTCGCGACACGGCGGGTAGAAGTAGGCGACGAGCAGGATCCGGCGGCGCGGGCTGGTGTCGCTCATCCGCCGTTCCCTCCCGGCTTTGGCAGCCGCATTCTCTGCCGCCGCACCGCGATCGCCTCCGCATACGCCTCGTCCATGCGATCCACGAGCTGCGGCCAGCTCCACTCCGCGAGCGCCTTTGCCCGGCCGCGCTCGCCCATCTCGCGTCGCTGCTCGGGCGCCGACACCAACTCGCGCAGCGCGGCGGCCACGGCGGCGGGGTCGCCGGGCGGCACCAGCAGCCCGGTCTCACCGTCGTCGACGACCGCATGCACGCCTGGGTAGTCGGTGGCGATCGCCGCCAGCCCGCAAGCCATCGCCTCAATCACGACGATCCCGAATGACTCGGGCGGCTCGGTTGTGAGCAGGAGGAGGTCGGCGGCACGCAGGACGTCGGGGAGCTCGGCGTGGGGGACGGCGCCGAGGAAGTGGACGCGGTCCGCGACGCCGGCCTTGCGGGCACGGGAGCGAAAGCCCTCGAGCAGTTCGCCCCCGCCGGCGACCACCAGGTGGACGTCGGGGTCGCCGAGTGCGACGAGGCCGTCGATGGCGAGGTCGAGGCGCTTGAAGTAATGGGCGCGATCGAGCGTGGCGATGAACGCGGCGACGACGGCGTCGGCGGGGATCCCGAGCCGGTCGCGAACGCCCGCGTCGTCGGCGCCGGGCGAGAACAGTTCCGCGTCGACACCGTTTGGCATCTCGACCAGCTTCGCCGGGTCGCGCCAGCCCGCCCGACGCAGGTAGGGGACCGACTCGGCATGGTCGGAAGAGAGCACGCATACGCGGTCGGCGGCGCGAACCAGCAGCGGTGCGACCGAGTGCTCGTAGGCCTCGAACAGCACCCCGCGCGGCCCCTTGCCGACCAGCCGGTTCTTGTAATGGACGAGCAGCGCCTGCGAGCGCCGGCGCCTGCTCAGCCGGCCGAGCAGGGTGAGCTCGGAGCCGAAGATAAACGGGTAGTGGACGTGGACGACGTCGAATCCTTCGATCCGGGCCAGGCTCGGGATCAGCGGCGCGTTGCCGATCGCGAACACGGGGTCGATCCGATGGACAACGGCGTCGCCTGGATCAGGCACCTCGCCGGGCGCCGGAGCGGTGAAGACCTCGACCTCGCAACCCCGAGCGGCCTGCTCGCGGGCGAAGCGGAATGCCGTGTTCCCTGCGCCGCCGGGGTAGGGCGGGAAGGTCGCGGTCAGGTGGGCGATCCGCAACGAGCGCTCCGCAGAGCCGGCAGCGGCGCTAATCGCCGGCGCCGACGAGCCGCTCGACCCCGGACTGCTCGATCGTCATCCGCAGGCCGTCACGAAGCCCGACCTCGGGCTCCCAGCCGAGCAGCTCCTTGGCCCGGGTGATGTCGGGCTGGCGCACCTGCGGGTCGTCGGTCGGCAGCGCCTCATAGACGATCTCCGAGCGCGACTCGGTCACCTCGATCACGATCTCGGCCAGTTCGAGGAGGGTGAACTCGTCGGGGTTGCCGATGTTGACCGGCTCGTGGACCTCGGACTCGGCCATCGCGATGTAACCGCGGATCTGATCGTCGACATAGCAGAAGCTCCGCGTCTGGCTGCCGTCGCCGAACACGGTCAGCGGCTTGTCCTGGAGCGCCTGGCGCAGGAAGGTCGAGATCGCCCGACCGTCGTGGGGCCGGAGCCGAGGTCCGAAGGTGTTGAAGGTCCTGACAATCCCCGTGTCGACGCCCTGCTGACGGTGGTAGGCCATCGTTAGCGCCTCGCCGTAGCGCTTTGCCTCGTCGTAGACGCCGCGCGGGCCGATCGGGTTCACATGGCCCCAGTAGGACTCCGGCTGAGGGTGAACCTGCGGGTCACCATAGACCTCGGAGGTCGACGCGAGCACGAACCTGGCCCGCTTCTTCTTCGCCAGGCCGAGCATGTGGTGAGTGCCGTAGGAGCCGACCTTGAGCGTGTGCAGCGGCAGGCGCAGGTAGTCGATCGGGCTCGCCGGCGAGGCGAGGTGGTAGACGAAGTCGACCGGTTCGTCGACGAAGAACGGGTGTGTGAGGTCGTGTTGGATGAACTCGAACTCCGGCGCCCGGATGTGCTCGACGTTCTGCAGCGATCCGGTGTCGAGGTTGTCGACACAGATCACTCGGTGGCCGTCGGCGAGCAACCGGTCGCACATGTGCGAGCCGAGAAAGCCCGCGCCCCCGGTGACGATGCAGGTGCCCATCGCGGGGCGAGGATAGCGCCGGCGGGGGCACCGAAGCCGCGGCCGGGGTTGAACCTGGCGTGGAGCCTGCAACCGCTGAGCACGAGCGCGCCGCGGCCGCGGTCGAGCTGCTTGCCGGCGCGGGGCCGCATCTGAGACGGGTCGCCCGGCGCGCCTCGATCTGTCCCGACGATGCCGACGACGCGCTCCAGCGCGCGCTCGAGGTCCTGCTCACCAGGGCGCCCGCCCTGGAGGGCGGTCGCCTGGTCGCCTGGATGACCGTCGTCACCCGGCGCGAGGCGCTCGCCGTGCGCCGTAAGCGCGAGCGAGCTCTCGGCGACCCGCTCGACCCCCTGCCGAGCGACCGGCCGGGCCCCGCCGAGCACGCCGAGCGCCGCGAGCGCGTCGCTGAGGCCAGGCTCGCGCTCGCCTCGCTCAAGCCCGCCGAGCGCCTCGCGATCCTGCTCCAGGCCGAGGGCTACTCATACGCCGAGATCTGCGTGCTCTGCGGGTGGACCTACACCAAGGTGAACAGATCATTGGCAGAGGGCAGAGCGAGGCTGCGGCGGCTCGGCGCGATCGCTTGACCATCCGTGCGAGCGCGGCGGCAGCGCCGGGCGCTCCTCACGGCAGCGCTATCAGAGCGACGACCGCGAGCCCGAGCACCGGGCCGGCGGCCGCGAGAGCTGCCGCGCGCCAGTCCATGGCGCGCTTAGCCTCACCAAGCGCACCGGCCTCCTGGCGGCCACGAATCGTTCCCTGGGTGAATAGTGCGATCCCATAGAGCGCGAAGCCGATACCGACGATAACGTAGGGCCAGGTTGCCCCGGACTCCTGCAGCTCGGGCGCCAAGCGTCCAGTCCCAACCGCGACCGCGAGGGCCGCGAGCCCTGTGCGCCACCAGGCGAGCTCGGTCCGCTCACCCGCCAACAGAAGGTTCCTGCGAGCTGCTTCGTCCTCGGTTGAGTTCACGGTCGTGTCCTTGCGTGCCGTGGGGCGCTTGAGCCTAGTAGACGGACACCCAGTGACCTGGCGAGCACCGCGATGGGCGCGCTCCCGCTTTGGACGAGAAGCGATACTCATACTCGCCGAGCGGCGTAGAGTCCAGGTGACTGGCACGGAGCGAGCAAGGGAGAAGTCGATGATCGGTGCCGCAATCGTGGGATTCCTGGCCGGTGTGATTGGCCGCGTGCTTATGCCGGGCGATCCGTTCCATGGGATGAGCGGCCCGAAGTCCTGGGGCGTCTCGGTGCTCATTGGCCTCGCGGGGGCCGCGCTCGGCTACCTGATCTTCACCGTCGGGCTCGGCATCGGCGACACTGACGTCTTCGACTTCGGAGGGATCATCGGCGCGATCATCGGCGTTGTGATAGTCCTCGCCATCGCGGCTGCGGTGATGAAGAACCGGGGCGGCCCGACGACGCACCCAGAGGCCACACCACCTACCTGATCGTGCGCTCCTGACGCCCCGCGTCCCGGTCGAGCACGAGCTGCCAGACCAGGGGGCAACCCTCCCGGCCGCCTTCCTCACCTCGCTCCCGCTGCTTTGCCGGGCAGCGGCCAGACGCCGGGCATCCGACTAGGGGGTCGACGGCTTGTCGAAGCGGCAAGCCTGTGAGATGCTCGACGAGGATCGAATCGAGGAGAGGACGAGAATGGGGCAAGACAGACGCCAACGCAGACGACGTTTAGCCGCACTCGGCGGAGCCGCCGTCGCTGCCAAGAAGCACATGGACGACAAGAGCGATGCGGAGCAGCAGGACAGCGCCCTGCAGGCTGAGCCCACCGACCCCGCCCCAGCGGCGTCGGGTGGAGTGACTGCCGACACCACGCAGCGACTGAAGGAGCTGGGTCAGCTTCACGAACAAGGCGTGCTCACGGATGAGGAGTTCGCCAGCGAGAAGGCGAAGGTGCTGGGAAGCTGACCCCTGGGGAGACCCTTCCCAGTTTGCGCGAGCTGGTCACTGTCCAGATCGACCCCCCGGCTCGCTCCTTCAGGTGATCGAAGGGATCTGAATGGAGTGGTCACTGACGATCGTGGCGCTGGTGCTGATCGCCGTCGCCGCCGTCTCGAAGCGGCTTTCGGGAACGCCAATCACACCCGCGATCCTGTTCGTCTCGATCGGGCTGGTGCTCGGCCCCGAGGTCCTCGACGCGGTCGATATCTCGAGCGGCGGATAGGCTCCCACGCATCGCTCGGACGCTTCGCCGCACCTCAAGAAGGTCAAGCTGGTCAAGAAGTAGCCCCAGGGCCCGTACTCGCGATCACGAACGGCTTGTGGCGGAGCGGATAGGCTGGGCCATCGCAGCTCGTGCGCAAATGTGGAAGCTCGCCTCGCTGATCGGCGTCCTCGCCTGCCTGCTCGCGACCCGTGCCGAGGCGTACGTGTACTGGGCCGAGGGCGGCGGCTTCGAAGCAACGACGATCGGCCGAGCAAACCTCGACGGCACCGGGGTCGACCCCAACTTCATCGGTGGACTCGACGGCCCCTGCGGAGTCGCAGTCGACGGTCAGCACCTGTACTGGGGTAGCGTCGGCACGAGCTCGATCGGCCGCGCCAATCTCGACGGGACCGGGATCGACCAGAGCTTCATCCAGCTTCCGCCCAACAGTTTCCCCTGTGGCCCTTCGGTTGGCAGGGGTGAGATCTGGTGGGCGGACTTCGGCCCAGGGGTCGACGACGGCGCGATCGGCACCGCGAATGTCGACGGCTCGGACGTCGATCCGACGTTCTTCATCAGCCCGCAGGCCGAGGACCCCTTCTCCGTCGCGTTGACCGAGAATCTGGTGTTCTGGGCGAACCAGGGAGCGATGGCGATCGGGCGCGGGGGCCGGCCGCCCCCGCCGATCCCGAACGGCAACTTCATCGACCTCGACCCGTTCAGGTCTTCGTGGGTTGCCACGGATGAAACGCACCTCTACGCGACGGTCGAGAACAGCTTCACCACCACGCTGTCGATCCGGCGCTGGGATCACGAGGGAGCCTTCGTCGGCAACGTGACCGAGAACAACGCCATCGGTGGGCTCGCGCTGGACGCCGGCAAGGTCTACTGGGCCAACGCGCTGAAGGGCACGATCAGCCGCGCGAACCCCGACGGCAGCTCCCCCGAGGTCGCGTTCATAAGCGGTGCCGGTACCCCGTTCGGGCTCGCCGTTGACGCCGGGTTTCCCGGCAACGACTTTGAGATCGGGAAGCTGAAGCGAAACAAGCGCAAGGGAACCGGCAAGCTGACCGTTGAGGTTTCCAATCCCGGCGCGCTCGAGCTGACCGGCAAGGGTCTGAAGAAGGCCGCCGCGGAGGCGGCCGACGCCGGCGAGGTTCAGCTCCGGGTCAAGGCCAAGGGCGCGAAGAAGCGAAAGCTCAAGGACCGCGGCAAGGTCAAGCTCGAGGCCGAGGTCACCTTCTCGCCCACGGGCGGCACCCCGGCGACCGAGGACAAGAAGGTCAAGCTGATCAAGAAGTAGGCGGCGTCAGCGAACGCCGCGCCTGCGGGGCCGGCGCCGGCACGCGCGCGTAGTTCTCGGGCTTCGGCGGGTCGACAAGCCCCCTGACGCCCGGCGCGAACCTGGTCCAGCGGGGCTTGGCGAGGTGGTTGCGAAGCGCCTTCTGCGCGCCCGGGTAGTACTGGAGGTTGTAGATGTTGCCGGGGTCGACGCTGCGGTAGTAGATCAGCATCTTCACCCGGTCGTGGGCCTCGGCCCAGCGCAGCAGCTCGCCGGTGAAGGCGCCGTTCTGGTCGTTGTCCCAGGGGCCGTACTCGCCGATCACGAACGGCTTGCGGCGGTACTGGGAGAAGAACGCCTTGTCGCGGGCGAAGGCGGTGCGGTACTTCGCGTAGAGGTCGAAGCCGACCCAGTCGACGTACTTGCCCCCGGGCCAGTAGTCGGCCGGCTGGTTGCCGGCGATGTTCGGGGAGCCGAAGCTCTGCGGCACCCACATCATCGCCACCCGCGGCTGCGGCATCTGCTCCGGGATCGGCAGCGGGATGCCGTCCGGGCCGCCCTCATAGACGGGGTCGTCCTGCGAGTCGGCGCGCAGGATCCGCGGCAGCCCCATGTGCATCAGCCGGCGGTTGATCACGTCGCGCGAGCCGCCGCGCAGGATCAGGGTGAAGCGCCGCCAGGCGAGCCGGTACCAGCGGGCCGAGTGGCCGTGGCGGCGGGCGCTGCCGTCGGCGTTGTAGGCGCAGTAGGCGTTCCAGTGGCCGTTCATCTCCGCCATCAGCCGGATGTAGACCGTCTGGCCGGTCTCGGCGATGTTGCCCGCCATCCGGGTCATGTAGCGGTCGTCCTTGCCCCGCGCGATCTGGCGCGGGGTGATCATTTCCTCGCCGGCGCCGGTCGCGGTCGAGAGGCTGAGCACGCCCCGGGTGTCGGTCGCCCCCCAGCGATAGAGCGCCCCTGTGGTCAGCGGCACGCGCCAATGAAAGAAGTCCTGGAGTACGGCGGGGTGGGCATCGACCTGTTCGGCGAAGTCGAAGAAGTCGTCGACATGGCCGGTGTCGGAGACCCCGTGAAAGGCGTGCCCGCTCTTCGGCGCGTAGGTCTTCGCAGCCACGCCAGGCGCCGTTGCCGCGAGCGCCAGCACGCCCGCGAGCAGGAAGGTTCCCGCCTTTCCTCTCGCCTCCATCTGACTCAGAAACACCGTAGCGGCGCCGGGGTCGCGCCGCGGGCGGGCGGTTGCGCTCGGTGGTCGTCTGGTCAGCCGGCGAGCGCGGCCTGCATCTGCGCGGTGTCCTCGGTGCCGCGGTAGCACTCCACCTTGCCATCGCGAAAGCGCCAGTAGTGATGGAGGTCCATCTCGGCCTCGCGGCCAGTAGCGCGCACGGTGACGCGGAAACGGATCCAGACCATGACCTCGTCATCGTCGTTGGCGGCGAAGCTCTTCGGCGTGAACTCGTGGACGTCGAGCGCGGTCCCGATCGCCTCGAAGAACCCGGCGACCTCTTCCTTGCTGGAGCGCTGGCCGTACCACGGCGCTCCGGCGCCAGCTGCCTCCGCAGCCCAGTCGACGTCGTCGACCACCAGGTCGAGGATCGAGGCCACGTCGCCCTTGCCAAACGCCTCGTAGATCGTCTTGACGGTCCCCAGGTTGTCTTCGGCGCTCACGATCCGCGCTCCGTCTTCCTGCCGTCGGTTGTGTAGCGCTTCCGACCGTATCCGACGCGAGCGCTCAGCGACCCTCGAAGGTCGCCTGGCCGGGGCCCTTCTCGAGCAACGTCCGGGCGCCGTTCTGCAGGTCCTCGCTCGCCATCACGGTAGCCCCGATCTCTGGCAGCGCGGCATCGGCGGCCTCTACTCCTGCGTCCACCGTGAGCTGGATCATGCGCTTCGTCGCCGCGTGGGCGACGGTCGGACCGGCGGCGAGCCGTTCGGCGAAGGCGCGGGCCTTCTCGTGCAGGTCTTCGTTCGGCACGACGCGGTTGACGACGCCCCACTCGAGCATTGTCTGCGCCGGGTAGGCGCGCGCGGTAAGCACGGCCTCGGCGGCGCGACCGGCTCCTGCCCGCGCAGCAAGGCGTTGCGTTCCTCCCCCGAACGGGGTGGCGCCGATCACGGCCTCGACCAAGCCGAGCTGAGCGTCCTCCGCGGCCCAGATCATGTCGCAGGTCAGCGCCACCTCGAGGCCGGCCGCGAAGCACAACCCGTGCACGGCGGCGACGGTGGGGACGTCGATCTCTCCAAATCGTCTCACCGTCGGCATGAACCCGGCGATCAGCTCCCGCGCCGCCGCCTCATCGCGCCCAAGAAAGATCTCGACGTTCGCCCCACCGGAGAAGTGGTCGCCCTCGGCCCGCAGCAGGATCGCCCGTGCGGTGCTCTCGCGCGCCTTTTCGGCCGCGCTCGCGAGATCGTTCAAGAGCTCGAGGCCGAACAGGTTCAGTGGTGGATCGGCGATCACGATCTCGCCCACGTCCCCGTCGAGTGTGAACTGCGCTTTCGCCATCGTTCTCCTCCCGTCGATCAGATCCCCGGGCGCACAGGCCGAGCACGCGACCGCGAGCGGAGGGGGTGGGATTCGAACCCACGGACCGAGCTGACCCGGTCAACAGCTTTCAAGGCTGCCGCATTCAACCGCTCTGCCACCCCTCCGGGGGCGCTTGGCGCTTGCGCCGCAGTGTGACGAATACCCTGCCGACCATGGCGGCGCAATGGCGCAACTGGGCGGGCGATCAGCGCTGCAGCCCGGCGGCGATCGAGCATCCCTGTACCCGTGAGCAGCTCGCCGAGGTGATCCGGGCGGCGGCGAAACAGGGCCGGCGGGTGCGCGCCGCGGCTTCGGGCCATTCGTTCAGCGACGTCGCGCTCACCGATGGGGTCATGGTCCGCCTCGAGCGCCTCGACCGGGTGCTCGAGGTCGATCGCGCCGCGGGACTGGTCAAGGTCGAGGCCGGGATCGTGCTCCGCGACCTCAACCGTCGCCTCGACGCGCTCGGGCTCGCGTTCGAGAACCTCGGCGACATCGATCGCCAGTCGCTCGCCGGCTCGATCTCGACCGGAACCCACGGCACCGGTGCGCGGTTTCGCAGCGTTTCGGCGCAGGTCGAGGCGGTCGAGATGGTGCTCGCCGACGGCAGCTCGCTCGAGATCTCCGCCGCCGAGGACCCCGCGGCGCTCGCGGCCGCGCGCCTCGGCCTCGGTGCGCTCGGGATCATCTACGCGGTCACGATCCGCACTGTGCCCGCGTTCACGCTCAACCGGATCGACAACCCGAAGCCGCTCGACGAGACACTCGCTCGGCTCGACGCGCTCAAAGAGGCCAGCGACCACTTCGAGTTCTACGCCTTCCCCAACACCGAGACGGCCCTCTGCCGCGAGAGCCGGCGCACCGACGAGGAGCCTCGGCCGCGCTCGCGTGCGGCCGTCTACGCGCAGGAGGTGATGCTCGAGAACTGGGTCGGCCAGCTGTTCGCGCTCGGCGGTCGGCACCTGCCCTCCCAGGCACCACGCCTGTCGCGGCTCGCCGCCGCGGGCCTCGGGCGATCGACGAAGGTCGATCGCAGCCATCGCGTCTTCGCCAGCGAACGGCGGATCAGGTTCACCGAGATGGAGTACGGGATCCCGCGCGAGCACGCGGTCGAGGCAGTGCGCCGCGTGCTCCACCACGCCGCCCGGCCCGAGCTCGGCGTCGCCTGGCCGATCGAGGTTCGCTTCGTCGCCGGCGATGACGTGATCCTGAGCGCCTCCCACGCCCGCGACACCTGCTACGTCGCCGTGCACCAGGACCGCAAGCTCGACTGGGAGCCCTATTTCCGCGGCGTGGAGGAGATCATGGACTCCTACGGCGGCCGCCCGCACTGGGGCAAGCGCCACTTCCAGACCGCGGAGACGCTCGCCCCGCGCTACCCGCGCTGGGCGGAGTTCCAGCGGCTGCGCGCGAAGCTCGACCCCGAGGGCCGGTTCGCCAACGCCTACATCGACCGCGTCCTCGGCCCGGTCGCCGCCTGAGCTCTACAGAAACGCCCTGCCCTCGCCGCGGTAGGTCGGGACCTCGTCGACGATCTCCTCACCCTCGATCAGGTGCAGCGAGTTGAAGCGCTCGCAGAGCTCCCCGGCCTTGGCGTGGCGGAGATAGACGCGGTCGCCGATCCGCAGCTTGTAGGCGGCGGCCCCGTGGACAGGCGTCTGCACCTCGCCCGCGCCCTCCTGGCGGTCGAAGCTGAGCCCGCCGGGGAGGTACGGGTCGGGCAGGCGGTCGGGCGTCGGGACCCCGGAGGCCACGTAACCGCCGCCGAGCAGCGTCGCGACGCCACCCACCGGCCGCCGGACGACCGGCAGGCAGAAGAATGCGGCCGGCTCGAGCTCGAGCGAGCGGTAGTTGTCGAACAGCACCGGCGCGTAGAACCCCGAGCCCGCGGTGAGCTCGTCGACCGCACCGACCGCACCGGTGCGGGCGAGGCTCCCGGTCCCGCCTCCGTTGACGAACTCGAGCGCGCCGCCGCGGTCGGCGAGCGCCCCGCGAACTGCCTCGATGATCACCGGCAGGCGCTTGGCGATCTCGCGCTCGGACGCCGACTGCATCGCGCGGATCGCCGCGCTTCGGGCCGGCTTGCCCGGGATCCGGTCACCGACGCCGGCGATGTGACCCTCGTAGGCCATCAGCCCGGCGAGCCGGGTGCCCGGCCGATCCGAGATCTCCTCCGCCATCCGGCGGGCACGGGTCGGATCGTGGACCGGTGAGCGCTTGGGCCCGATCCGCGCCATCCGACCGCCGAACGGCCACCAGCCGACGTCGATCTCGAGGCACACCCGCAACTCGGTGCGCCCGCCTCCGATCGCCCCCTCGATCAGGTCGAGGTGGGGGCGGTCGTCCACCATCAGCACAGGGGCGCGCTCCGGCGCCTCGGCGGCGAGCCGGGCGACCGCGGCGATCGCCCCACGATCGACCGACGGATAGGCGACAACGAGATCCTCGAACCCGCGCTCGGCGAGGAACAGGGCCTCGGGGACGGTGAACGAGAGCACTCCGCGGAAGCCGGGGTCGAGGTCGAGAATCCGCCGCAGGACCTCGGTCGAGCGCACCGACTTCGAGGCGATCCGGATCGGCAGCCCACCGGCCTGGTCGAGCATCCGCCGGCCGTTGCGGCGCAGCGCGTCGAGATCGACGAACGCGAACGGCGGCGTGACCGTCGCCGTGATCGCGTCGTAACGGGCCTTCAGCGCCTCGCGGTCGATCGTCTCGGTGGGCGTGCTCACGGGCGAGCGAGGGTATCTGGACGCTCGCCGGCGGGCAATTAGAATCGGTCGTCCCCAAGGAGAGGTGGCCGAGTGGCTGAAGGCACTCGCCTGCTAAGCGAGTAGGGGGCGCAAGCTCTCTCGCGGGTTCGAATCCCGCCCTCTCCGTTGTTTGTTGCTTCGTGGTGCAGCGACCTCGGTGAGGTCGCAATCCGAAGTGTTCCTGGCCTACTCGGCGCTTGCGATCGCGTTGCAGAGCTTCGAGAGCGCGTCCTGAGCCTGGCCCGAAGGGAGCTGGCCGACCGCGCTCTTGCAGGAGCTCTCTGCCTGTGAGAGCGCCTGCTTTACCTGCTCGCCGCCCGAGCTGAGAGCCTGCTCGGCCGTGTTGCCCACGGAAGTGCACGCGCTCTTCAGAGCGGTTCCCGCAGCACCGCCGAGCTGGTCGGCCTCGTCGCTGCACGACTTGACCGCCGTGTCGACCGTTTGCTGTGCACTCCCCCCGGCGGACGTGGTCGTCGTTGTCTCGTCGTCATCGCCGCACCCGGCGGCGATCAGAGCGCAGACGAACAGAGCCGTGAGCCCCGCGATCGCATGGAAACGATGTCCTCGCATCGGTCAAGTCCTCTCTGGGTCGCCCACCGGAAGTCGTGGGGCGACACATCGTATTCGCGCTCGGCCGTGTGCCGCTTCTCGCCCAAAGCGCAACTCGTCATCAACCTTCTTCTGGTTGGTCTACTGGCTAGAAGGGGAGCGTGCACTGCCCTCGGGCTGAGTGACTTACGTCTCTCCGCTTCATGTTCACCTACCTGGCGCTAGTCAGCCCACCAGTCGCGCTGTCCCTCGACGTCTTCACGCGGAGCTTCGCCGAGATTGGGAGCGCCAATGACGATGATCTCGAGGCCCTCGGGCCCGGCCTCGTAGCCTCGCCACGTACCGGGCGGGACGCGCACCGCGTCCCATTCCTTGAGCTCGACGATCTCGTCGTCGAGCTTCATCCGCCCGCTCCCGCGCAGGACCACGTACACCTCCTCCTGCGTCTTGTGCGTGTGGCCGTACGGAAAGCGATAGCCGGGCGGGACGCGCTGATAGCCCAGGCCGGATTGCTCAAGCTCGAGCGCCACGGTCGCCAAGCGGAACTCCAGGTCCGGCGCGCCGTCGAACCTGGACCCGACGTCCTCCAGGTCCTCCTTGAGGTTCCTGAGCGTGAACGGCACGGCCGCAATCCTATGCGTGCCTTGCTGGGGTCGTCGATCTGATGCCTTCGTTGACGGCTCAGGTGTCCATGGGCTACCTAACCCGTCAACGTCGGGGAAGCCGAGCCGATCGAGCCCTGTTTCGCTTGCACCCAGACCAGGCCCGAATGAAATGCCACCCATACCCCTAACTGGCGCTCGCCGACTCGCCGCCGGGTAGCTTGCGCGCCGTGCGCCTGCCGCCCTCGGCTCTCCTGCTCCTGTTCGCCATCGGCGCCGCCGCTGGCCTGGTCGGCGACCAGGGTCACGTCAAGTCGGGCACCGGTCGCTATCTCTCCGACGCGGTGCCGTTTGTCTGGGAGAGCGCGTTCTGGTTCCCGGTCCTCGTCGGCCTCGGGACGGTCACGGTTGCGGTCGTGCGGCTGCGGCTCGGGCCGGTGGCCGGCGGCCTGCGCTGGGCCGACGCGGTCGCCGGGATCGCGGCGGTGATCGGTCTCTACGCCCTCACCGCGCTCATCTTTGGCGAGCCGCTCTCGCCGGCGACGGTTCTCTGCTTCGCGATCGCGACGATCATCTGCGCCCGGGTCGGCGGTGGCATGCCGGCGCTCGTCTGCGGGGTCTCGGCGGCGATCGTCGGCACCGTGGTCGAGATCGTCCTGGTCGAGATCGAGGCGTTCGAGTACGCGCCGTCGATCGACACCCTCGGCGGCGTCCCGCCATGGCTTCCGGCGCTCTACCTGGCATTCGGGGTCGTCGTCGCGCGCCTCGCCGAGCTGCTTGCGGTCGGAGAACCGACCGGCTCGCGCTGAGCGCAACAGCGCCGTCTCGGGGCCGGCCTCGACCGCGCGCTACCTTCCTCAGCAGTGGCTGTACGTGTCCGGCAGGCCCGCAATCCGCTCGAATCTCTACGACGGACCTTCGTCGCCGCCGCCTGCGGCCTTGCCGGCGTGGGCTTCGCGGCCTGCGGGTCCGACGACGACCCCCCGACGGAGCCCCTCGTCGTCACCACGACGACGACCGACACCACCACCGCGACGACGACCGACACCACCACCGCGACCACCACCGGCACCGGGGGCGTCAAGGCGGGGCCCTCGGCCGAGCCGCCCGGGTCGCGGACGGGTCTCGCGCTCGAGCACCCCGGTGACGCCTACCCGGTGATCTGGGTGCGCCAGGGTCGCGAGGTCGAGATCCGGACCGAACCCGGGGGTGGCGACGTCGTCGAGACCGTCGACAAGCGGACCGAGTTCAGCTCGCCGACGGTGTTCGGCGTCGTGCGTCGGTCCGGTCGATGGGCCGGGGTGACGACGCCGTACCTGCCCAACAACCAACTCGGCTGGATCAAGCTCGACCCCGAGGCGCTGAAGGCCGGCTGGACCCGGCTCTCGATCGTCGTCGACGTGTCCGAGCGCCGGGCCGTGCTGCGCGCCGCGGACAAGTCGCTGCGCTCGTTCGCGGTCACGGTCGGGATGCCCGGCGCCGACACGCCGACCGGCCGCTTCGCGGTCACCGACACCTTCCGCGGCGACCTCAACCCCGCCTACGGCTGCTGCGCGCTCGCGCTCAGCGCGACCCAGCCCAGCCTGCCCTCGGGGTGGCTTGGCGGCAATCGGATCGCGATCCACGGCACCAGCGGACCGCTCGGGATCGCCGCCTCGCACGGCTGCGTCCGCGCCGCCGACCCCGACGTCTCCAAGCTCGTCAACCGGGTGCCGCTCGGCGCGCCGGTGTTCATTCGCGCCTAGGCCGCGTCCTGCTCGGCCAGCGCCGCCTCGAGATCGGCGGCGAGCTCGTCGATGTCGTCGAGCACGTCGCGGTCGCCGGCGAGGCCGAAGAAGACGCCGCCGTCGTAGCTCAGGACGCCGATCGAGAGCGCATGGTTCTGGGGTGACAGGGGCACGAACGGATAGATCGCCTCCAGGCGCCTGCCGAGGAGGTAGAACGGGGCCTGCGGTCCTGGGACGTTGGAGACGACCAGGTTCCAGGACAGCGGCCTGGAGATCGCGCCGGCGAGCACGCGGTTGATCGTCGGCGGCGTCCAGCCGGTCGCCTCGATGATCAGCGAGGCTGCGCCGGCCTGCTCGGAGGCCTTCAGCCGGGCCGTCTCGGCGTGGATCCGCTCGAGTCGCACCGCCGGGTCGGGCTCGGCGAGCGGCAGCGCGACCAGCAGAGTCGCGATCCGGTTGCCGAGCTCGAGCTCCTCGTCGGGGCGGCGGACGCTCATCGGCACGAGCGCGACCAGGTGCTCGGGCACCTGCTCGCCGCGGCGCTCGAAGCACCGCCGCAGGCCGCCCGCGGCGACCGAGAGGATGACGTCGTTGACGGTCGCGCCCGATTCGCCGCGCGCCGCCTTCAGGCGCTGAAGCTCGGTCGCGACGAAGGCCACCCTGCGATCGCGACCGATCTCCCGGTTGAGGAAGGTGCGCGGCGCGCTCGGACCGCTGGCGGCCAGCTGCGCGAAGCCGTCGGCCGTCCGCATCACCCGCCCGGCGGTCGAGCGCGGCATCGTCAGCGCTCCACGCGCCGCCTTGCGCGCCGCCTTCAGCGGCGTACGGATGCGGTCGGAGGCGGCACGGATGAAGAGCATCTCCGGGCTTGGCTCGTCGGGGTCCCAGCGCTCCTCGGGCAGCTCGAGCTCGGTCCCGTCGCGGCTCGCGTCGAGGATCACCGTCCCGACGTCGATCGCCGCAACCCCGTCGACGAGCGCGTGGTGGGTCTTGTTGACGAGCGCGTGGCGGCCTCGTTCGAGCCCCTCGACCAGGTAGAGCTGCCACAGCGGGCGGGCGAAGTCGAGCGGCTCGGACATGATCCGGCCGGCCAGCTCACGAAGCTCGGCCATCCCGCCCGGCTTCGGCAGCGCGACGCGGCGCACGTGCCAGCGGATGTCGAAGCTCGGGTCGTCGGACCAGACCGGGTTGTCGAGCTTCAGCGGCGTGGGGGTGACGCGCTGGCGAAAGCGCGGCACCAGCCCCAGGCGCGCGTCGACGTGGTCGAGCAGCTCGTCGAACTGCGGCGGCTTGCCCGTGACCACGATCGTCGCCCCGACGTGAACGTGGATCGGCCCCCGCTCGGCCAGCAACGAGGACATGTCCGAGGCGGAGAGGCGGTCGTTCAAGGCTTCACGATCGTATCCGCGCCGGCACACGTCGGGGTCGGCTCGACCGGCCTGCGAGCATGCCCGCGTCATGAGTGAGACGAGGCGACGGCGCGAGCTCGCCCGCGGCGAGCGGGTGCTGCCGGGGATCTGGCGTCTGCGCCTGCCGCTGCCATGGCCCGGGGTGCCGCACGTGAACGCGTTCGCCGTTCGCTCCGGCGACGGGGTCGTCCTCTTCGACACCGGGATGGCGACCGAGGACGGCATGCGCCAGCTCGAGCTCGCGCTCGCCCAGGTCGGGCTGCGCGTCGAGGACGTCAGCCTGGTGGTCTGCACCCACGCCCACACCGACCACTACGGGCTCGCCGGGCCGATCGTCGACGCCGCGGGCTGCGAGCTCTGGATTCATCCCGCCTGGGTGCACGTTCGCGGCATGGCCGATGACCCCGACGCCGCGCTCGACCGCCGGATCGAGGTCGCGCGCCAGAGCGGTGTCCCGGCGGCAGGCCTCGAGCTGTATGAGAAGTCGCGGCGGGGTGAGAACACGGGAATAGCGCGGGCCGTGCCCCCGGATCGCGAGCTCGTGCCCGGGGTCGAGGTCGAGACCGACATCGGTCTCTGGCAGGTGTACGAAACCCCGGGCCATGCGCCCTCGCACGTCGTCCTCCATCAGCCCGAGAGCGGGCTCTTGATCTCGGGTGACCACCTGCTCGGCCGGATCTCGCTCTTCTTCGACTACGGCCACACCCCCGATCCGGTGGCCGAGTTCGTCGGCGGCCTCGACACCGTCGATGGCCTCGAGACCACGCTCTGCCTCGCCGGTCACGGGCGCCCCTTTCGCGACGTGCCGGCGAAGGTCGCCGCGAACCGGGTTGAGCTCGACGGCCACCTCGACCGTGTCCGCGGCGCGTTCGCCGGCGACTCGCGGACCGCGTTCGAGATCATCGGCGACATCGTCGGGCCCGAGAACGTCAGCCCCGCGACCGCCGCCTGGGGCCTGCAGCTCGCCCGCGCCTACATCGACCACCTTGTCGCGCGCGGGGAGCTCGTCGAGGTCGAGGGCGAGGGCGAGGACCCGCGCCGCTGGCAGCGGGCCTAATCGCTTAACCGGCGCCGCTCGCAGCCTTCTCGGCCATGAACTTGTCCAGGTTCTCGCGCGCCTGCCCGCGAATCCTGTTCTGCACGATCGGCGACCAGCCGAGCAGCACCCCCGTCGGCCCGAGCGCCTGGCGGGACCACGCCCAGAGATCGAAGCGGTCGGTGTGCTCTGAGATCAGCCCGCCCTCGAACCGATACGAGGCGCTGATCTCGTTGTGGACCGTGCGCCCGGTGCCCGAGAACGTGTAGTCGGCGACCCAAGCCGCCGAGCCGCTGTCGGCGTCGGCGCTGACATCGGAATGCGAGAGCATCAGGTCGGTCCCACGCTCGCAGAGCATCCTCCACATCGCCCGCGCCTCGTCACCGTGGAGGTCCTGAAAGACGGGATCGGAGAAATGCACATCCGGCGTGTAGCAGGCCGCCATCATCGCGTGGTCGCGGCGCGCGAACGCCTCGTAGAAGCGATCGATCAGGGCCGCGTTGGCGGCGGCTTCATCGGCCACGAACGCGATCGTATCCGGCTCAGGAGCAGCTCGGGAAGTCGACCGGGTTTGCGCCGCTCGGGCCAGCGCTGACAGGAACGCAGGGCTCAGGGCAGGAGGTCGATGACCGCCGCGCCATGCTCGGTGGCGAGTCGAGCTGCAATCAGCGAGCGGTGGCAGGCCTGGGGTTCACGTTCGGCGCACATCAGGGCGGCGATCCCCTCACCTGGCAGGCGGGCGACGAGCCCGTCGAGGTCGGCGTGGTCGAGGATCTCGGCGGCGAACACGCGCGCGAACTCGGGGGCGAGCACGGCCCGCGAGCGCTGGCCCACCCCGCGGCGGTCGTCCTCGGCGTACTGAAGCCGGCGCAGCTCGGTCGTCGGGGCGAGGCCCCTTTCGATGCTCGTAGCCGATCGCGGCATCGGCGAGCGCCTGCTGAAGCCGGCGCGAGTTCGCCCACGCGTACTCGCTGCCGCGCACGCCGCGGCGCTGGCGGACGTCGATCACGCGACGGATGTCGGCATCCCCGAGGGTCGCGAGAAAGCGATCCGCCGTGAATCCGTAGACACCGATCGTCGCGATCCTCGGCACGCCTCGATTCTCTCAGCCGCTTACGCTGCCAGCCGGAAGACGAGGTCGTACGGAGGTGACGATGGAGACAGTCGGATTCACCCGGATGGCAGACGGCACCGCCGAGGACTACGCGCTGCTCGCTCGGTTCGAGGACGAATACGTGGGCGAGCTGCCCGACCGGCTGCTCGCCGCCGTGCGGGCGCTCGAGCACTCGATGGGCGGCTATCAGGTGTCGAGGTTCGAGCACTCGCTGCAGTCGGCGACCCGGGCGCAGCGCGACGGGCGCTCGGAGGAGTACGTCGCCGCGGCGCTGCTCCACGACATCGGCGACGAGCTGGCCCCTTACACGCACGGCGAGATGGTCGCGGCGATCCTGAAGCCGTACATCGAGCCGCGGATCTGCTGGATCGTCAAGCACCACGGCGTCTTCCAGCAGTACTACTACGGTCGCCAGACCGGCGAGGACCCCGACGCCCGCGAGCGCTATCGCGACCACGAATGGTTCGACGACTGCGCCGAGTTCTGCGAGCTCTACGACCAGAACTGCTTCGACCCGGCCTACGACTCGCTGCCGCTGGAGTCATACGAGCCGCTGGTGGGCAGGGTGTTCGCCGAGGCTCGGTATCTCTGATGGGCGACGAGCGGTCAGACCGGATGCACGCCTGGGGGCCGAAGAGCGAGGCGCTGGCGGAGCGCGTGTTCGAGTGGACGCTCGATCGCGCGCGCGAGGACCCACCGCCCCTGAACGAGCCGTGGAGCGCGGCCGAGCTGGAGGCCGGCTTGGGGGAGGCGATCACCGCGAACGGGCTCGGCGAGGAGCGCGCCTTCGAGCTGTTCACAGACGTGATCGCGCCCAGCTGCATGAACTGTGGCCACCCGCGCTACTTCGCCTTCATCCCCTACGGCTCGACCAACGCCGCGACGGCGTTCGACCAAGCGGTTTCGGCGGCCGCGCTGTTCGCCGACTGGTGGCTCGAGGGCTCGGGTGCGATCTTCGCCGAGAACCAGGCCCTGCGCTGGATCGCCGATCTCGTCGGCATGCCGGCGAGCGCCGGCGGCACCTTCGTCAGCGGCGGCACCCAGGCCAACCTCAACGGCCTCTTCGTCGCCCGCGAGGCGGCCCGCATGGGCAGCGATCAGCGGGGCGGTGAGGCGGTCGCGCTCTGCGCCGGCGCACACTCCTCGCTCCGGCTCGCCGCCCGGGTGCTCGACCTCGCGGTGGTCGAGGTCGAAGCCGACGAGCGCGGTCGGATGGTCGGCGCCGCCCTGGAGGAGGCGCTTGCGGCGACCGATGAGCGCATGATCGCGGTCGGGGCCACCGCCGGCACCACCAACCTCGGGATGGTCGACGAGCTCGCAGCGATCGCCGCGATCTGCGACCGCGACGACCTCTGGCTGCACGTCGACGGGGCCTACGGCGGCGCCGCACTCGCCGATCCCACGGCCCGCGAGCTGTTCACGGGGATCGAGCGCGCCGACTCGTTCGTCGTCGACCCCCACAAGTGGCTCTTCGCGTCGCTCGACTGCGCCGCGATCGTCTACCGCGACAGCGCGATCGCGCGTGCGGCCAACACCCAGCACGCCGAGTACCTCGACGCGGTCGAGAAGGGCGCGGAGCCAAACGCGTCCGACCTTGCGATCCACATGACCCGCCGAGCCCGCGGCCTGCCGCTCTGGTTCTCGCTCGCGGTCAACGGAACCGCCGCCTACGAGCGGGCGGTCGCGCACGGTCTGCAACTGGCCCGCGAGGCCGCCGCGCTGATCGAGGGCGCGCCCGAGCTCGAGCTGCTGACTGAGCCCGAGCTCTCGATCGTCGTCTTCCGCCGGCGCGGGTGGGAGCTGGAGGACTACCAGCGCTGGTCCGGCGAACAGCTCGACCGCGGCCTGACGCTGACCGTGCCGACGAGCTGGCGCGGCGAGCACCTGCTCCGCTTCTGCTTCGTCAGCCCCCGGACGACGATCGCCGACGTCCGCGCGGTGCTCGGCACCCTCGTCTGACCAGCCCGACCCGTCGAGCGCACCGCTCTAGAATCGCTCACCCGGGGCCCCGTAGCTCAGCCGGATAGCGTCGGTCGCTTGCCACGGGCTCGGTGCTACATCTCGGCTACGTCGGGCTATATCGGGACTGGCTGACCGGACCGCTCGCGTGTAAAGCTGGATCGGGCGGTACAGCCGGTGTCGCCGCTAGCCACGCGCGGTCATCAATCGCCTGCTCACAGCGGTCTTGGCCTGGTCGCGAGGGGCCTGCGTTGTCTAAGACACGGTCGAGATCGGCTCTCAGAGCCTCACTTTGGGTTTGTGCGACAGCCTCACGCGAAGCGAAAGTGTCGCTTTGCATGGAAAGGGAATGTCCGGCCGGTCGCGGTGCAGACCACAAGTAGGCTTGGGTCATGCCCGATGCCGAAGCCCTCGGGGCCTCGGACGATCGGCTGCTCCGGCTACAGGCGGTTGATCGCGCCGAGATTACGATCGTCGTCGACAACTTCGTCGACGTCCTGATGGCCGGGTCGGAGAATGTTCACAGATACCTCGCGTCCGACCTCTCCGACCACGAGCAGCTCGTGGCCGAGCACGGGTTCTCGGCGCTGGTCACCGTGGAGGCCGACGGGCGGCGAAGCTCGGCTCTTTACGACGCCGGGCTGACGCCCGACGCTCTCGGCCGCAATCTCGACGTGCTGGGCGTCCCGGTCAAGGACCTGCGCGCCATCGTCATCTCCCACGGCCATGCGGATCACCACGGGGGCCTGGAGGGTCTCTTCGCCCGCCACGGCCGCTCACGGCTGCCCCTCGTCATCCATCCCGAAGCCTGGCGCGAGCGCAAGGTCGTCTTCCCGACCGGAGCGGAGCTTCGCCTGCCGCCGCCAAGCCGCGCGGACCTCGAAGCCGAGGACGTAGAGGTGGTCGAGGAACGAGGCCAGACACTGCTAGTGGACGACACGGTCCTGGTGTCCGGTCAAATCGAGCGCGTGACCGAGTTCGAGAAGGGCTTTCCGATCCACTTCGTCCGCTCGGCGGAGGGGTGGGAGCCCGATCCGATGATCTGGGACGACCAGAGCGTGATCGTCAATGTGAAGGACAAGGGCCTGGTCATTGTGTCGGGCTGCTCGCATGCTGGCGCGGTGAACGTGCTGCGCAACGCGCAGCGGCTCACCGGGGAGAAGAGGGTTGCGGGCCTCATCGGAGGCTTTCACCTGACCGGCGGGATCTTCGAGCCGATCATCGAGCCGACGGTCGATGCCCTCTCGGCCGCCAATGTCGACTGCATCCTGCCTGCTCACTGCACCGGCTGGCGGGCAGTCCACCTCTTGGCCCGGGCAATGCCCACGGCCTTTGTCCAGCCGGCCGTCGGAACCGTCGTCAGCTTCTGAGGGAGCCGAACGACCGCACGGTCGCGCTTGGCTCAGCTTCGCCAGCGCCCGAGGTTCAAATCCGGCGGCCGCAACCGGCACTGCTGCGGCGCGGGCGCCTTGGTCGTCGCTGCCGCTTTGGACGAGAAGCGGTAGTTCCGCGGGTCGTTCTGGCCGCCTAATAGCTGCTACTCAGCTAGGTCACGGCCAGAGCGAGATACTGCGCGGGCGATGTCGCAGGAGAACGTGGAGCTGGTCAAGCGCTCGTTTGAGCTGTTTCTGCGGGGTGATCTGGAGGCCTGGATCGAGACGCTCCACCCCGATGTCGGCTGGGACATCTCCGCGCATCCACTGCCGGACGTTCCGAACCACGGTCGAGGACGCGACGCGTTGACGGACATGATGGCCACCTACCTGAGCGGCTGGATCGGCTACTCGGCGGAACTGAAGGAGCTCGTTGACGCGGGCGACGAGGTCATCGCGGTGCTCCACGAAACGGCGAGCATGGGCGAGACCGGCGTGGCTCTTGACCGCGACCTCGTCCAGCTCTGGGCGGTCCGCAACGGACGGGTGGTCTTTCTGAGGGTCTTTCAGACCAAGGCCGAAGCCCTCGAAGCCGCCGGGCTATCGGAGTAGGCCAGTGGACGGCGTTCTGGCCGTTTCGTAGCTCCTACTTAGTTGCCCCGAGGCCCAAGAGTGCGGCTTTGCATGCAAAGCGACCGTCGGGGTACTCAGCAGAAGATGATTGATCGCGCCAGCGTCGACCGGTGGCTCAACGCATACGTCGCCGCATGGAAGAGCTACGACCGCGACAGCATCGAGGCGCTGTTCAGCGAGGACGTGACCTACCGGTACCGGCCGCACGGCGATCAGATCGAGGGGCGCGATGCGGTCGTCGATTCCTGGCTCGAGGATGATCCCGACGAGACCGGTACGTACGGCGCCTCCTACCGCGCGATCGCGGTCGACGGCGACCTCGTGGTCGCGATCGGGACCAGCACCTACCTGACCGAGCCCGGCGGCTCGGTCGACAAGGTCTACGACAACTGCTTCGTGATCAGCTTCGACGCCGAGGGTCGTTGCCGCGAGTTCACTGAGTGGTTCATGAAGCGACCGTCGGTCTGACTGGTCACGATCGGGCTGCGGGGATGAACCGAAACCCTCGAAGCCGCCGGGCTGTCGGAGTATTGAGCGGAGACCAGCTCACGGAGTTCGAGCGCCAGGTCAGGTCGATGTACGACCAGATGGCACGTATCTCCATCGAGCCGGTATGGGCGCGGTGCTTCGACTTCGGCGCTGGCCGCATGCCGTCTTTCCTGATGAAGCTGGCGGGCGACGCCTAGCAGGCAGTCGGCGCGGCTCGCCGCCCGTCATGCGCGCGCCTGCTTCGGACGAAAAGCGGCACTCCGCTGAAATGGGCTAGGCCGACCTCCTACTTAGGAGCTGCGAGGCCAAAGTGTCGCTTGCATGGGAAAGGAGCACTTTTCGACTTTCTCAATGGAGACGGCTGCCGCGGTCCGGGGGTTGAGGCCATGGCTCACCAATGAGTACGAGCACGACGGGCTCCTCACAGGCGAGCCCGCCTGTAGACCCGGTCACGGCTGGGCTCGGTCGCCGTCGTGCGGCGGGGTTGTCGTGTCGACCTCGTCGATGCCGGCCCAGATTCCTCTGGCGTGCTCGAGGTGCTGGCGCATGAGCGTCTGCGCAGCCGCGGTGTCTCTGGAGCGCAAAGCACCCAGGAGGTCGAGGTGCTCCGCGCCGCTGCGCTCGAGCTGACCGGTCTGGCCCATGCGATAGAGGCCGAGTAGCTGGGTCTGATCGCGCAGTTCGTTCACTAGGCGGACCAGTCGCTCGTTTCGCGCGAGTTCGAGCATGCGAGTGTGAAAAACTTGGTCGGCGACCAGGAAATCGGATACGTCACGCCGCCGCGCGGCATCGACGATGTCCTGGGCAAGGGGAGCAAGGGCCTCGATATCGTCGTCGCTGGCGTGTTCAATGACCGGCTCCATGGCGGGGACCTCGAGCCACAGGCGCAGCGTGACGATGTCATCGAGGTCTTGATGTGAGATGGTGAGAATGCGAAAGCCGCGGTTGCGCACCGGCTCGACAAGGCCCGCATTGGCGAGATCCATCATGGCTTCCCGCACCGGGGTCGCCGAGACGCCGAGTCGTTTGGACAGCGCGACCGCGGAATAGATCGTCCCCGGCTGGAGCTCCCCGGACGCGACCTGCGCGCGGAGGAGCGTCCGCACCTGGGTGCGGACGCTGGTGCGGACGATGGGTGAGCTCAGCTCCACGTTCAGGATCCTATCTCGGTGGCGATGTGAAATGTGGCATTGTACCTGATGAGCCTTGGGTGGATTCTCCGGATCCGGCGGGTCGAGCCCCGATGGGGAGCCGCCTGGATGGACGATCTGCCCGCGACCTGTGCGAAAGCGCGTCCGCCGGGGACGAGGGACCATTGCAGTGTGACATGTACTATGGTACCCTCGTCGCCTGATATCCGCTTGCTAGTCGGTGCGACGCGCCGATACACGCGAGACGACGGAGGAGGAGGAGTATCTGCATGGAGTTCCATGACCGGGGCGGCTCGGGAACCAAGGACGGCTTGACGCGGCAGTGGAAGAACTGGGTCGGCAATCACAGCTGTAGTCCTGCCGAGACCGCCGCCCCGTCGGGCGAGGATGAGATCGCTTCGTTGGTCGCGGGCGCTGCCGCCCGGGGCCTCAAGGTGCGGGTCGCCGGCGCCGGTCACTCGTTCACGCCGGTAGTTGCAACGGACGGCCTGCTTCTCGACCTGCGGGGTCTCCCACGGATCCGCCACATCGACCGTGAGCGCAGCCGCGTCGTGGTTGGGCCGGCGACGACAATCGGCGAGTTCGGAGAGCCGCTGTGGGAAGCAGGGCTTGCCCTGGCCAACCAGGGCGACATCGTCGCCCAGCAGATAGCCGGCGCGGTGGCCACCGGCACACACGGATCCGGACTGGGACTCGAATCCTGCTCTTCGTGGATTCGGCGCCTGCGTCTGGTCACGGCGGCCGGCGACGTTCGCGACATCGGCGAGGACGACCCGGAGCTACTCCACGCGGCGCAACTTGCTGTCGGCATGCTCGGTGTCGTCACCGAACTCGAACTCGAGGTCACGCCTGCCTACCGGCTTCGCGAGCGGATCGAGATCTGGAGCTGGCAGGAGGCTTGGGAGGACTTCGAGGTCCACGCGAAGCAACATCGGCATTTTTCGTTCTTCTGGATGCCGGCAGAGGAATCCGCAGCCCTCTACGGCCTTTCTGAGCCGGGGGTGTCTCTAGCTGACCGGTGCTACGTCAAGGTCTATGACGATGTCGACGACTCGGTGCCGGATACCGACGAGCCCGACCGCCGGGTCGGTCCCGCGCACGCGATCTATCCGATGGAGTTCGAGCCCAACTTCCACGAGCTCGAGTACTTCGTCCCTTTCGAGAACGGCCGCGATGCCACGGCCGCGGTGCGAGAGTTGATGCTGGCGAGACTGCCCGTGTCGGTGTTTCCGATGGAAGTCCGGAGCGTCGCTCGGGAGGAAGCGTTCCTTTCCCATAGCTACGGTCGCGACACCGCAGTGATTTCAATATCCGGGATGCCTGGAACCGACTACTGGCCGTATCTCCGCGAGGTCGACAAGCTGTTGGGCGAGTTCGATGCTCGCGTCCATTGGGGCAAGCTCCATTTCTTGACTAGAGAGCAGCTCCTCGCTCGCTATCCCAGGGCCGATGCGTTTATCAATGCTGCGGCGCAGCTTGGATCCGGCCGGCGTGTTCCTCAACGACCACCTTCGAGCCCCTCTTCGACTAGCTCCGTGAGCGACCTGCGCTATCGCGGGAGGCACCTAGCGGCAGCTCGACCCCAAGTCCAGCGGCTCTCAAGTTGACACTGCACACGGCCTGGGAGGTGGCGGCTTCAAATCCCGCCGCCGCTGTCGAGTCCGTCTTGGGTTCGTTCGCTGCTACATCGCCGCTACATCCCGCGGGCCTCTGAGTTCGCGGCCGGGGACGAGACTCCTAGAATCCCTAGCGTCTGGGCGCGATTCCAGGCACTCAGGGCCCGTAGCTCAGCCGGATAGAGCGTCGGTCTACGAAACCGAAGGTCACAGGTTCGAATCCTGTCGGGCCCGCTGTAGAACCCCAGCTAACGCTGGGTTTTCGCCGCCCTCAGTCGGAAGCCGTCTAGCAACGGACCCCGATACGGACCCCTCCTAGACCCCGCTCCGGGTGCGCCCACGTCCCGGCCTACCATCGCGGAGCGCTCGACGCGGCTCAGGTCCTCCGGGGCCGACTCATGCGGCACGCGACGTAGGTTGACGCCGAAGTACCGCTTTTCGGTCCAAGCGCAACGTCCGCTCCCACGCGAGAGCGGAAAGCGCGCCTCTGGGTTTCCGCCGCGAAGACCCCGGGGACCGAGCCGCCCGCCAGGGCAGGCGCGCCCGGTCCCATACACCGGGTCGTCGGGACTTCAGGCCGAGGCCGCGCGGCTCCCCGCGTTCATGGCCTGAGACACGCCGCCCCCGCGATTGCGCAGCGCCCTCGTGCCCCCCAGGGCGAGCAGGACGACCCCAGCGCCGATCGCCGCGTCGCCCAAGTCGAAGCCGTCAGCGGTGGCCGCCGGCTCCGACCCGACGTCGGCGACGAACGGCTCGGCATTGGATTGGACCCGCCGCAGCACAATGCCCTTGGACGAAGCACCCGGCTGCCCGCTCAAATCGGCAACGAACGGCACCGCCTTCGAGCCGTCGCGACGCTGGGTGATGCCGTCGCCCTGACCCCAGGCAGGGGCAGCGAGCGCGGCAACCGTGCACCCCGCGAGGGCGGTGATCGTGATTCGTGTCCAGATCGACGTATTCATGTTGCTTCTCCTTTCTACTCGACCGGGTCGCGGCCACCATGCGCTCAGGCCCCAAAGCGACACTTAAGCGACGCTTAAGCGGTCACCGCGTTGATGTAGCTTCGTGACCAGAGGAGAGATGGATTTCCGGATCCTCGGACCGCTTGAGATTCTCAACGAGGACGAGCCGCTTACGCTCGGAGCGGCCAAGCAACGGGCGCTTCTCGCGATCCTGTTGCTGCACGCCAACGCGGTGGTTTCGAGCGATCGCCTGGTCGACGACCTGTGGGGGGCGCGGCCGCCCGAGACCGCGGCGAACGCGCTCCAGGTGTACATCGCGCAGCTTCGCAAGGCGCTCGAGCCCGAGCGCGCAAGGGGAGCGCCGAGCCAGGTCGTGCTGACGCGCCCCGGCGGCTACCTGCTCCGGGTCGAGCCGCACGGGCTCGACGCGGAGCGCTTCGAGCATCAGCTCGGCGAGGGAACGAGGGCGGCCGCCGCCGGAGATCCGGCGGCCGCCGCCGAACTGCTCCACGACGCCCTCGATCTGTGGCGCGGGGACGCGCTCGCCGACTTCACGTACGAGCCGTTCGCGCAGGCGGAAATCGCGCGCCTCGAGGAGCTGCGCCTCTCCGCGCTCGAGGAGCGGATCGAGTCCGATCTCGCCCTCGGCCTCCACCCCGCGCTCGTCGGCGAGCTTGAGGCGCTGGTCCGTGAGCACCCGCTGCGCGAGCGTCTGCGCGGGCAGCTCATGCTGGCGCTTTACCGCGCGGGCCGCCAGGCCGACGCGCTCGGCGTCTACCGCGACGCCCGCAGGGCGCTGACCGAGGAGCTCGGGATCGACCCGGGCCCGGAGCTCCAGCGCCTCGAGGGGGCGATCCTGCGCCAGAACGCAGAGCTCGAGCCGCCAGCGCAGGTCGCTCCCGAGCCGGCCGCACCGGTCGAGGCCACGGTGCCGGCGCCCGAGACCCGCAAGACCGTCACCGTCCTCGTCGCCGGCCGGCCCGCCGCGGGGGGCACGGATCCCGAGGCGCTTCGCCGCCTCGACGAGCGCTATCTCGACGCGGCCACCCGGGCGATCGAGCGCCACGGAGGCAGCGTCGAGAGCGCTGCTGGGCGATCGGGTGCTGGCCGTGTTCGGTGTCCCGCTCGTGCACGAGGACGACGCCCTGCGTGCCGTCCGCGCCGCGGTGGAGCTGCCGGGCGGGCAGGCCGGCGTCGCCACCGGAGAGGTCGTGACGGGCGAGTCCGAGTCCGGCGTCGCATCGCTCGCAGGAGAGCCTGTGGCCCGCGCGGAAGAGCTGGCGGATGCCGCGCTGGCCGGCGAGGTCCTGCTCGCCGAGGAGACGCACCGGCTGCTGGGAGAAGCCGCCCGGGCGGAGCGCGCCGAGGACGGTGACAACGAAGCCTGGCGCCTGCTCGGGCTGGTCCCTCGGCCCCCGCCCCTCTCCCGCCCGGCCGAGATCCCGATCGTGGGCCGCGCGGGCGAGCTGGCTCAGCTCGGGGGGGCGTTCGATCGCACGGCCCGCGAGCGAACGGTGCACCTGTTCACGATCCTCGGCGCGGCCGGGATCGGCAAGACGAGGCTGGCGGAGGAGCTCGCCTCGCGAGTGGCCGGCCAGGCGACCGTGCTCGCGGGCCGCTGCGTCCCCTACGGCGAGGGGATCACCTTCTGGCCCCTGCGCGAAATCGTCGGCCGGTTGACCGCGGCGGCGCCGCTCTCGCAGCTTCTCGCCGACGAGGAGGAGGCGGAGCTGGTCGCGGAGCGCGTCACCGAGGCGATCGGCCACACCGAGGCCGCGAGCAGCCTGGAGGAGATCTTCTGGGCCTTCCGCAGGCTGCTGGAGACGATCGCGCACGAGCGACCCGTGGTCGTCCTGTTCGAGGACGTGCATTGGGCCGAGCCCACGCTGCTCGACCTGATCGAGTACCTGGCCGAGCGCGTTCGCGGCTCGCCGCTCCTGCTCCTCTGCCTCGCGCGCCCGGAGCTGCTCGAGGGGCGCCCGGGATGGGGCGGCGGCAAGCGCAACTCCAGCTCGCTCTACCTCGAGCGGCTCTCGGAGGCCGAGACGGGGGAGCTGATCGAGGCGCTGGCGGCGGGCCTCCCCGAGGCGACGCAGGCCCGCGTGCAGGAGGCCGCGCAGGGCAATCCGCTGTTCCTGGACCAAATCCTCGCCATGCTCGCGGAGGAGGCAGCGCCCGAGGGTGAGGTCCCGATCCCGGCGACGATCCAGGCCGTGCTGGCGGCGCGCCTCGATCGGCTCGGCCCCGGCGAGCGCACGGTGATCGAGCGCGCCGCCGTGGTGGGCAAGGAGTTCCAGCAGGACGCCGTGCTAGAGCTGGTTCCCGACGATGCCCGTCCGTTCGCCTCGCGGCACATCGAGACGCTGGTGGGAAAGGAGCTGCTGGACCCGGTTCACTCGCCCCACCCCGATCGGGAGTCGTTCCGGTTTCGCCACGTGCTGATCCAGCAGGCCGCCTACCGCGCGATCCCCAAGCGCCTTCGCGCGGAGCTTCACGAGCGCGTCGCCGCGTGGCTCGAGCGGAGCGTCGGCGAGGGCACCGCCGAGTACGCCGAGACGGCCGGCTACCACCTGGAGCAGACCTACGGCTACCGCGCCGAGTTCGGGCCCGTGAGTGACGAGGACCGCGCGCTGGCCCGCCGGGCGGCCGAGCTTCTCGCCAGCGCCGGAGGGCGGGCGTTCCGTCGCGGCGACATGCCCGCCTCGGTCAACCTGCTGCAGCGCTCCGCCTCGCTTTTCGCCGCCGAGGATCGCGCCCGGCTCGAGCTTCTCAATGACCTGGGCTATGCGCTGTTCGAGATCGGCGAGCTCGACCGCGCGAACGCCGTGCTCGCCGAGGCGATCGAGCGAGGGCGAGCGCACGGCGACCGGGCGGTCGAGTGGACGGCGACCGTGAAGCTCGCCCACCAGAGGATGTACACGGATCCCGAGCGAGTGGACACCGACGAGCTCATCGAGCGCGCCACCACGGCGACCGACGTGCTCGACGAACTCGGCGAGGACCTGGGCCTAGCCCGGGCCTGGTGCCTGCTCTCCGAGGCTCACTGGCCGCGTGGGGAGATGGTCGCGGCCGCGGAGGCGGGGCTGCGCGGCGCGGAGCATGCCCGCAGGGCGGGGAGCTCCCGGGAGGAGGCTTGGGGGCTGGGCGCAGTTGCCTTTGCCCTGCTGCACGGCCCGACCCCGGCCGCGGAGGCCGCGCGCAGGACCGAGCGGCTGATGCGCGCGGCGGAAGGGAACCTGGTCCTGGAGGCGAACCTGGCGGGCTTCCTGGCCGCGCAGGAGGCGATGAGCGCGCGCTTCGAGGAAGCGCGCGCACACATCGCGCAGAGCTGCGAGCGGCTCGACGACCTCGGCCTCAGGTGGCAGGTGGGCGTGCAGGAGCTGCTCGGCGGACACATCGAGCTGTTCGCGGGCGATCCCGTCGCCGCTGAGCGACACATGCGCGCGGCCAGGGACTCGTTCAGCGCGATCGGCGACAGATGGTTCCTATCCACCGTCTCCGTCGACCTGCCCCGCCCCGTCTACGAGCAGGGGCGCTACGAGGAAGCGCGCGCCCTGGTCGAGGCGATCGACGAGGTGCCCGCCCCGGCCGATCGCGAGTGGCAGATCAAGCGCAGGGGCGTTCACGCCAGGCTGCTCGCGCGCGAGGGGCGGATCGAGGACGCCGAGCGCCTGGCTCGCGAGGGTGTCGCGATCGCCACCGAGACCGACCAGCTGTGGTTCCACGCCGATGTCCTGATCGACCTCGCGGACGTGCTGCGGATGGCGGGCCGGCCCGAGGAGGCCGCCGGCGCCGCGCGGGAGGCGCTCAGCCTCTACGAGCGCAAGGGCATCGTCCCCTCGGCGGCGCGGACCCGGGCGCTCGTGGAGGAGCTCGGCGGCGCTGCACGCTCGGGCGCACCGACGCCGCGGTAGAGGTTTCTTGTACAGGGACACGGGCCGAAGCCTCAGAGACGGCCAGAGAACGCGTCTTAGCGGGCTAGCTCGGCGACCTTCGTGGGCTCGGAGGCGTAGGCCGCGTCGAGCGCCGCCGCGAGAGCTTCACGGGATGGCCACAGCCAAGAAAACCCTCACTTGTGACAATTGCGGCGGGCCGAAACGAAGTGGGCCAAGACCGGGTTGTGCAATTTGTGCGCAGTGCGCCGCGCCCGCAAGACGGACCGCGACCACCGGCCGATGTGCGGCGCAAAGAAGAAGGACGGCACGACATGCCGGGCCTTCGCGGGGCTCGGGACCGATCACACCGGCGTCGGCGTGTGCAAGTTCCATGGCGGCTCGACTCGCAACCACCGGACCAAGGCGGAGCGCGAGATGGTGAAGCGCGAAGGGACGACGCTCGGCGAGGCGATTGACGTCACCCCGGACCAGGCAGTGACCGGGCTGCTGCGTCAGGCGGCTGGGATGGTTGCTGTCCTTACCGCGAGGCTCGAAGAACTTGGCGAGCTTGACCCGGCGGTGCTTGTCGTCTTCAACTCTGAGCGGGACAGGTTGGCGCGCTTCGCGAAGGTCGCGAGCGACATGGGGATCGAGGGTCGCAAGCTGAATGTTGCCGAGGCTCAGACGGCAATGATGGGGCGATTTGTCGAGGGTGTTCTCAGCCGAGTCGAGCTAACCCAGGAGCAGCGGAAAGCTATCGGCCCGGCGGTGCGAGCTGAGCTAGAGACGATCAACGGCACAGCTGCCGATGTCAGCTGACGGCCGTTGGAGCGGATACCACGGCGACACCTTCGCGCGCCGCCGGGCTGAAGCTCAAGAGCTAGGACTGTGGACACAGCCGACAACCCCCGACGAGTCCGAACGTCGCCGGGCGGAGCTTGAGGGCCTCGGCTTCGCGGACTACAAGAGCGACCGCTGGGAAGCCCTGGTCGCGCGCCTGCGCAACGCGAAGGCGCAGCGGACGCAGAGCAGCGCTGTGGCGACGGACCCCGGAACGGACCCTCGGAGAGACAGCCCTCGGCGGAGTAGGACGGTACAGGCTGGTGCGACAAAACCGGCTCGGTAGCAGGGCTTTCTTGTCGGATTCGGCCTAGTAGCTGGACATTCGGAAACCCCCACATTCGGTCTACGAAACCGAAGGTCACAGGTTCGAATCCTGTCGGGCCCGTCAGGAAACCCCCGCATCTGCGGGGGCTTTCGCGTTCTCAGGGGTGCCGCGCGAGCACCGCCAGCAGTTATTCAGCAGTTGTTTGGTGCGCTGATTTAGCCGAGATACCGGCGCGAGTGGGGGTGGTGGGTACGGACAAGTGCCGCTTTGCATGGGAAGCGAACGCGGAGCCCACCACCGACACGGCTGTCGCTCCTCGCGCAAAGCGACAGCGAGCCCGTCGCCGGCAAGAGCCACACTCCGCATGGAAGCGGCATGCCGCAGTCGCCGCCGGCTATCGCCCGTCTAGCTGCTCCAGCGCCAGGCCGACCCGAGCTGGAAGCGGCCGGGTTGACTTCTTGATAAATCAGGATGAGCGCGGAGAGCGACGTAAGGACCGCGCCTCCGCGCCAATCCCTTACTGCCGACCTCAGCCGGTCGAAGCGCGCGGTGATGCGTCCGGCTGCCGGCGGAGCGCCAACACAGCGCCACCGGCCAGCGCAGCGAGCGCCATCGTGATTCCGGCGCCGAGCGCCGCGTCGGCCCAATCGAACCCGTCGCCATCGGTGACAGGCGAGCTGTTTGCCGCGACGACCGTGGGCGCCGTCGAACCCTCGGTCGGTGCCAACGAGGCGTCCAGCGCGCTGTGGTCCGGGGCTACGAGCTGGCCCGAACCGATGGTCTCCTTGCCCGGGACCGAACCTTGATCCGAGACGAATCCGTACGTCGCACCCGCGCTTGTCGGGATCGCGAGCGCACCCACGACGAGGACGAACGCGATCGGGCGAGCGAGTCTGGGCTGCGGCTGCCGCGTCGACATCCTGCTGCTGGCTGAAATGACCCCTCATGGCGAGGCCTCCTTTGTGATCGTGGCCCGGAACAGGCCTCTCTAACGGGACGAGACTCCGGTGCCGGTTATCGGCAGCAGGCTCCGCGACACCGCTTGCGTTTCGGCTGCGCCTTGCCAACAGGCGCTTGCAGGGCTCCGCGGGCGGACGTACGTTGGGCCGGAGGTAAGGATTCGATGGATTTCCGGATCCTCGGGCCGCTCGACGTCATTGCCGATGGGCGGTCGTACTCCATCGGCAGCGGCAAGCAGCGGGCCTTGCTCGCGATACTCCTGCTCCGCGCGAACGAGCCCGTCGCCACCGACACCCTGCTCGAGTTGCTCTGGGGGGAACGGGCGCCCGCGTCATCGAGAAAGAGCCTGCAGGCGTACGTCTCCCGGCTGCGCAAAGCCCTCGGAGCAGCCGATAGCCGGATCGTCACGCAGCCCAACGGCTACATGCTCCGGGCCGCGCCCGGCGAGCTCGATCTCGACCGCTTCGAGACGCTCGCCGAACAAGGACGCCGAGCGCTCGCGGCAAACGACCCGGAGCGCGCCGCTGGGCTGCTGCGGGAGGCGCTGGAGGTTTGGCGCGGGCCGCCGCTTGCCGACCTGCGGTTCGAGGCCTTCGCTCAGCCCGAGATTCGCCGCCTCGAGGAGTTGCGACTCGCCGCGCTCGAGGATCGATTCGACGCCGACCTCGAATCTGGGCGATACGCGGAGTTGGTCGCCGAGCTCGAGGCGCTCGTCGACGAGCATCCGCTTCGAGAGCGACTGCATCGCCAGCTCGTGGTGGCCCTGTACCGCGCCGGCCGCCAAGCCGAAGCGCTCGAGGCCTACCGCGCGGCGCGAACGCGGCTGATCGACGAGCTCGGCGTTGAGCCCACGCCCGAGTTGCAGGCGCTCGAACACGCCATCCTCACCCACGACGCCGCCCTGCAGGCACCTGTTGCGCCGCGCAGGAGCCGCCTGCCGGCGCCGCCGACGCGGACGTTCGGCCGCGAGACGGACTCGCTCGCCGTTGCCGCTCTGCTGCGCCGCGCCGACGTCAGGCTGGTCACACTCGTTGGGCCCGGTGGCGTGGGCAAGACGCGTCTGGCTCTCGAGGCGGCGCGTGAGCTGGAACCCGAGCTGGCGGATGGCGCCTGGTTCGTCTCCCTGGCGGCGACTGCGAAGCCAGAGCACGTTGCGAGTGCGATCGCGCAGGAACTGGACGTCAAACCCCTCGAGGGGGAGACCGCCAAGGGGGCCCTGGAGCGCTTCCTCGCCAGGAAGCATGGACTCTTGGTGCTGGATAACTGCGAGCACCTTCTGGCGGCGAGCCCCGGTCATCGGCGATCTGGTCCATGCGGGTGAGGCCTTGACGGTGCTGGCCACGAGTCGGGAGCCCTTGCGACTGAAGGCCGAGCAGTGCTACACGGTCTCACCACTGCAATACCGGCGGAGCCGCAGCTGGTTGCCGTTGAGGAATCCGCGGCCGGTTCTTTGCTCGTCGAGCGGGTGCGCAGCCACGACCCGTCCTTCGAGCTGACCGACGACAACGCCCCCGCGATCGCCGAGATCTGCCGTCGGCTCGACGGGCTCCCGCTTGCGCTCGAGCTTGCCGCGGCTCGCACGACCTTGCTCGACGTTGAGGAGCTCAACGCGCGACTCGCCGACGCTCTGAACGTCCTCGCCGAGGGCCCTCGCGACGCGCCGGACCGCCAGCGCACGCTTCGCGCCACGATCGACTGGAGTCATCGCCTGTTGAGCTCCGAGGAGGCCCGGGCGTTCGCCCGATTCGCGGTCTTTGCCGGGGGGGCCACGTTCGAAGCCGCCCAGACAGTCACCGCTGCCGAGCTCGATGCACTGCAGGGCCTGGTTGACAAGCAGCTGCTAGGCCGTGAGGGCTCTGGCAAGGAAGCCCGGCTGACGATGCTGGAAACCGTCCGCGGGTACGCCCTGGCGCGCCTCGGGAACGACGACGAGGCCACCCAGACGCGCGCCCGACACTGCGCTCACTACCTGCGGCTCGTCGAGCGCGCCGAGCCTGAGCTCTTCACCCGCAATGAGACCGAGTGGCTGCCCAAGCTCGACGTCGAGATCGACAACCTACGGACGGCCTTCGAGTGGAGCCTCCACGACGGCGATCCGACGCTGGCGCTGCGCCTGGCAGGGATGCTCGAGCTCTTCTGGGATATCCGCGGCCAATACTCCGAGGGTGTCGAATGGCTGGAAGCGGCCCTTGCCGCTGCCGGCACCGACGCTCCGACAGCAGACCGGGCTCGGGCGCGACGAGCGCAGGTGCGCCTCCTCGGCCCACATGGATCCGACAAGGCCTCGCGGGAGGAACTGAAGGAGCTGGAGGAGGACGCTCTGGCCCTGTCGCGGGAGACCGAGGACCCGGGCTGTGTCGCCGCCACGCTGGTGGTGCTCGCGGACTCGGAGGGGTCCGAAACCCTGCCGCAGCGGCGCCGGCTGGCACTCGCCGATGAAGCGCTGGCCCTCGCGCGCGAGGCGGGCGACGACCGGCTCATCGCCCTGGCCCTGTGGGAGCAGGCCCTCTCGCTGCCTGTCGACGAGGGCGCGGCCGAGCTCGAGCGGGCCGCGGCGGCAGCGAGCGCAATCGGCAGCTCTCGACTGCTTGCATTTCTGTACTCGAACACGGCGTACAACGCGATCAAGGAGGGGCAACCGGCGCGGGCGCTCGAACTCCTTGAACGGGCGATTCCGGTTGCCCGTGAGCGCGACGATCCGCTGGTCCTAGCCTTCGTTTACGGCAACGTCGGTGTGGCGGCGCTCTTCACCGGCGATCTGGACCGCGCCCGCGACGGCCTCGAGGAGCAACTCCGTCTGTGTCGCGAGCATGTCTGGCCCGAGGTCGCCGCGGAGGGCCTCGCCGGTGTGGCAGCGATCGCGATCTGTGGCGGCGATGCGCAACGTGGCGCGACGCTGCTGGGCGCAGCGTCAGCTACGGGCCCGATCGCCGACGCGGACGTAGCTAGGCAGTTCGAGCAGCGTTTCTTTGAGTCCGCCCGCCACGTACTGGAAGGGAGTTGGAGCGAAGCGTACGCGGACGGTGCTGCGATGGGCTTCGATGAGGCGATCGCTCTCGCGCTCAGCGGGCCGATGCCGTAAGGACGCTCACGCGAGCCCAGTGAGCAGGGACGCAAGGTGGTCGCCGTGATAGACGTCACGGCCACCGACGAGTCGGGCAACGAGGACAGCGCAACGACGAGCGTGCGGCTCAAGCTCCACGACTACGTCGAACGTCTTCAGGGCGTCGGACGCGAAAGTGGTGCCCGACACCGCTCGCGAGGGCAGTCGCTAGCGCTTCCGCCTTCGCGTGACAGCGACACCGAGCCGGGCGACCGGCCGACTGCTGCTTTGGACGAGAAGCGGCACTTTCCCGAATCACACCTCTGAGCCGTACCGGAGACCGAGCGCCCCGTTCGTCCTCGGTCGGTTAGTGTTCGGCCGATGAACTCTCGCGCGTCGTGGATTCGCATAGCCTTGGTCCTGCTCGCTCTGGTGGCGCTCCTCGCAACGACGGCCGCCGTCGGCAAGAAGAAGCACAAGCGCGACGGCCCGAAGCGCGAGAACAGCCCTCTGGTGATCGGCCACCGGGGGGCGAGCGGCTTCCTGCCCGAGCACACGCTGGAGTCCTACAGGCTCGCGATCAAGCTCGGCGCAGACTACATCGAGCCCGACCTCGTGGCGACGAAGGACGGCGTGCTGATCGCCCGTCACGAGCCGTTCATCGGCGACACGAATCCCGCGACCCTCGATTCGACCGACGTTAAGGATCATCGCGAGTTCGCCAGCCGCGAGACGACCAAGATGCTTGACGGCGTTGCGACGACAGGCTTCTTCGCCTCCGACTTCACGCTGGCCGAGATCAAGACCCTCGGCGCGAACCAGACCCGTGGCGGACGCCCAATCGAGTTCAACGGGGAGTTCAAGGTTCCGACGCTCCAGGAGGTCATCGACCTCGCGAAGCGGGAGTCAAGGAAGCGCGGCCGCAGGATCGGGATCTATCCCGAGACGAAGCACCCGACCTTCCACCAGACCCTCAACCTGCCCCTCGAGCGCCGGCTCGTGAGGGTCCTGGACCGCAATGGCCTGAACAAGCGCAAGTCGCCGGTGTTCATCCAGTCGTTCGAGCAGTCCAACCTGAAGCAGCTGAACACCATGACCCCGGTCCGGCTGGTCCAGCTGGTGGACGCGAACGACACCGACCCGATCACCGGCAACCCGACGTATGCGGCGCCTTTCGACCGGCCCTATGACTGGACCGTCTCCGACGATCCGGTCTTGCAGGCCCGGACGTTCGGCTTCTTCGCGACGGACGAGGGCCTTGCGGAGATCAAGACCTACGCGGACGGCATCGGGCCGTGGAAGGTATACATCATCCCGACGACCGGCTCAGGGGGCGGGGACGTCAAGCCGCCCACCAACCTGATCCAGCGTGCGCATGCGCACGGCCTGCTGATCCACACGTGGACCTTCCGGGACGACGCGTTCCCGACCGGCTACCCCGGTGGGCCTGTCGAGGAGTATCTCGCCTTCTACAGGCTGGGGATCGACGGCGTGTTCTCGGACTTCCCCGACACGGCCTGGGCCGCGCGGGAGATCTTCAGAGGGCCCTAGGGCACGAGCTGCACGATCGCGGCGATTCCGACCACGACGATCACCGCCCGCAAAGCCTGTGGTGAGAGCCGCCGGCCGTAGCGGGCGGCCAGCTGGGCACCTGCCACGGAGCCGGCCGCGATCAGCGCGGCCGGCCCCCAGGCCACGTCCGCGACGGCGATGAAGGCGACGGCGGCCACCCCGTTCACAATCCCGGTCAACCTGGGGGCGCTAAGCAGCGGCTCGCTCCGCGCAAAAAGCTGTCCCCTAACTCCAGCCGCAGTTGTCTGCCTCGAGCCCGGCGCTGCGGTACTGCTCCTCCCGCGTGCAAAAAGCTGTCCCCTAACTCCAGCCGCAAGTTGTCTGCCTCGAGCCCGGCGCTGCGGTACTGCTCCTCCCGCGTGGAAGGAGCACCGCGGCTCGATCGGCGGTCCAGCGGATCGGTGACCTTGCGCCGGCCAGCTTCCGTTTGGTACCCGATCCTTGGTACCCGGACGGAACTCGGCAAGTGAAAGAGGTCGCCTGGGACGCGACAAACCGCTTGCCAAAGCGGCTTGTGGGAACGGGAGCGACGGACTCGAACCCGCGGCCTCCGGCGTAACAGGAATGAGCCGGCGACGCCTCACGGCCGCCGCACACTAGGCTCCAGGCGACGGAACTCCAGCGCTGCCGTCAGCGAGGCGTTAGCCCGCTGACGGGTTCTGGCTTGACCAGCGGATTTGCGGCGGGTCTGCCGTCGGTCGACGAAACCGAAGGTCACAGGTTCGAATCCTGTCGGGCCCGTTCAGCTTCTGGCATGACTTTGCGCTTGGTTGCTCGATCAGCCGGAGGGGCAGGCCGAGACGTAGTCCTGCTCCGGCACGATCTCCTCCCACTGCTCGGGAGTGAGGCCGCCGCCGGTGATGGCGCAGGCGCGGCTCCGCCAGGCCGCCGGGTCGACCTCCCAGCGGATCGCTTCGCCGTCCTCGTAGACGGCGAACAGGCGACTGCCGTCGGAAGTAAATCGTCCCGTCACCCACGCTTCTACCCCCGGCAGGGCCGCGATCGGCTCGCGCGAGTCCACGTCCCAGAGACCGACCGTGCCGTCCTCGTTCGAGGTGGCCAGGGTCTGACCGTCCGGGGAGAAGTCGACCCCGAGCACGAAGCCGCGATCGACGCTCAGCGCGTTCCCAACCTGCTGCCAGCCGTCGGTCGACCAGAGGACCGCCGTACCGTCGACTTGGCCGCTCGCCAGCAGCCGGCCGTCCGGGGAGAAGGCGACCGAACGGACTTCGTCCTCGGCGGGCAGCCTGGCGATCCGCTCGCCGCTAGCTCTGTCGATGACCTCGACGCCATCGGGCCCCGGGTTGTTGTAGCCGAAAGGGATCGCGAGCTGCGACCCATCGGGACTGAAAGCGAGCCCGAGCGCGAAGGGCGGGAGGCGGAGCGGCGTGTGGATCGGCTCCCTCGTATCGAGATCCCAGATCCGCAGCTCCCCCCCGACGCTCGCGGCGGCGAGCAGGTTCCCAGGGCCGAACGCGAGCGCCCCTTGGATCGTGCCCTCGTAGCAGCCGGGAATCCGGAACGTCGAACCGGGATGGGTGCACGGTCCATGCGGGGCATCGATCAGTGGGCCGATCCGGCGGCCCGACTGGGCGTCCCAGATCCCGAGCAGGCCGCGGGCTCCCCCAACCGCCAGCCGCCGCCCGTCGGGGGCGAACGCGATCGCGGGCGCGGGCGTGTCCGCGAACGCCTCGAAGGTCGCCCGGCGCCGCAGCGTCTCGGCGTCGATCAGATCCACCTTGCCGTCGAGTCGCGCGACGGCCAGCGTGCCTCCGTCCGGGCTCAGCGCGATGGCGGGCGGGTACGCGTCGTTTGGGATCGTGCGCAGGCCGGTGCGGAACGGACTCCCGAGGCGGCGGTCGCCGGCGAGATCCCAGATGATCACGGTCGAATCCTCACCCTCGGCCACGGTGTAGAGGGTGCGGCCGTCGGGGCTGAAGAACTGGCGCGAGTCCCCGCTCGCGTGCCCCGCAAGCGTCTCGATCGGGAAGCCCCCACTCACGTCCCACAAGACCACGGAGCGGTCCACGCCCGTGGTGGCGAGGGTGCGGCCATCAGGACTGAACTCATCGGGACTGAACCCCCCGACCGCGTCGCCGGAAGCGACCTGTTGGCCGAACAGCGACGCCGCGTCAGCGACATCCGAGCTCCCGGGAGTCGCCAGCGTCCTCATGCCCCCGGAGACGAGATCAAGCAGGCGAAGGTCGCCGCCGTCGGCGTCCTCGACCGCGAGCGTGCCTCCGTCGGGGCTGATCGCCGTCGAGAAGGAACCAACCGGGTAGCGGCGCACGAGGCTGAGGGTCTCGGCGTCGATCGCGTGGGTGGCCCGATCGCTCGAGACGAGCAGGCGGCCGTCGGAGCTCATCACCGGCTCGACGCTGACCGAGCGGCCGGCGACGCGGACCGCCCCGCCGAGCGGCACGAGACCGCCGGCGTCGAACCGGCGCATGAACAACGGCAGGGATCTGTTGACGTCGCCGCCGGAGTACGTGACGACCAGGCTCCGCCCATCCGGCGCGTAGTTCGCTACGGGGAAGTACTGCAGTCCCGGCGGGGGGGCGGCGGGGTGGCGGCCGAGCGCTACCGAGCTGCGCAGCTGCGCGGTGTCGGTGTCGAGGACGGCGAGGTGTCCCTTGAACAGCTCCGACCCCTGGGACGCGGCGATCGCGAGTGAGTCGCCCCGGGGATCGAAGGCGACCGACCAGACATCGCCCGGCGCCTCGTGAGCGCCGATCAGCTCGCGCGTCTCGGTGTCGAACAGCTGCACGGTCCCGTCTCGCTTACCGACCGCGAGCGTTCGTCCGTCGGGGCTGAGGGCGCTGGCGCTGAGGTCGCCGCCGACGTTCAGGACACCGAGCACCGCCGGGCTGCGCAGAAGGGTCGAGAGGAGATTGGAGCGGGTCTCGACCGAGTCCTCGAGGGCGGCGCCCGCGTTGGCGAGCAGCAGCGCGTCGCGCAGGCGATCCGAGTTCAGCGCCTCGGCGCCGAGGCGCTCGGCGTCGGCGACCCTTGCCGTGTCACGAGCGCCCTGGCGCTCGGAGATCGCGATCGCCCCGGCGATCACGGCGGCGGTGAGCAGGATCCCGACGCCGGCGAGGAGGCCGCGCAGGCGCCGGTTGACCCGGCGCTGGCGCTCGGCCTCGCGCTCGCTTTCCACCCGGCTCGCCTCGAGGAACTCGCGCTCGAGCTCGTTGAGCTCGGGGTCGTGCTCGGCGGCCCACTCAAGGGCAGCGGCCAGCCGGGCGCCGCGGTAGAGCTCGGCGGGATCGCGTTCGGAGTCCCGCCATTCCTGCGAGGCGGCGATCAGGTGGTGGTGGAGGCGCCGGCCCTCGGCGTCGGCCTCGAGCCAGCCCCGCAGGCGCGGCCACTCGCGAAGCAGGGCCTCGTGGGCGACCTCGACCGCGCCCTCGTCGACGGTCAGCAGGCGGCTCTCGGTGAGCACGGCGAGCGCCCGCGCGGCGGGCTCGTCGCGCTCCAGCTCGAGCTCGTCGAGCGCTACGCGGCGGCGGACCAGCGCCTCGGCCTCCTCGTCGTCGCCGGCGAGGCGCAGCAGCATCGGCCGCGCCCGGCGTCGCTCGTCTGCGTCCAAGCGCTGATACGCGTCCTCGGCCAGCCGCGCGACCGCACCCTCGACACCGCCGGTGCGCGCGTAGTCTGATTGGCGCAGGGTGCGGCCGCTGCGAAGCCCCCAGAGCTCGACCAGGGCAGCGGAGAGCAGCGGCAGACCGCCGGGCTCGCCGGCGACGTCGCCGACCAGCGCTGAGACCAGGTGAGGCTCGACCCGCAGGCCGGCCCGGCGGGCCGGCAGCTCGATCGCCCGGCGCAGCTCGTCGCGGCGCATCGGCCCGACCAGGACCTGGTTGGCGCTGACGAGGGTCGAGAGACCGGCGTGCTCGGCGCAGCGGCCGTAATAGTCGGCGCGGATCGCGAGCACTACGACCAAGCGCTCATCCGGGTCGCCGGCACCGTCGACCAGCGCGTCGAAGAACGCCTCCCGCTCGGCCGCGTCCCGGCAGGTCGTGAAGGCTTCCTCGAACTGGTCGACGGCGAGCACGAGGCGCTCGCCCGCGGGCAGTCGCTCGAGCGCGTCGGCGATCCACGGCGCGGCCGCCTCGGGACCAGTCTCCGGCACCGCCCGAACGAGCGTCCGCGAGAGCTCTGCGAACGGGCGCTCGCCCGGGCGCATCACCGCCTGGCGCCAGCGATCCGAGCCGGGCACGACCCCGCCGGCCAGCGCCGGCAGGAGGCCGGCGCGCATCGCCGAGGACTTGCCGCTGCCGGAGGGGCCGACCACGGCGAGCAGCGTCGAGCCGACCAGGCGGGCGACGAGCTCGGCGACGAGGCGCTCGCGGCCGAAGAAGTACTCGGCGTGCGCGGCGTCGAAGGGCGCTAGGCCGCGGAACGGGCAGATCTCGGGCTCGCGAGGGGGCGGGCGGCTCCTCGACCGCGTAGAGCCTGGTCCGCTCCCTCGCGGTCTGCAGGTCGACGACGCCGCCGGCGATCGCGGCTTGCGCGGCGTGCAGCCCGGTGCGCTCGCCGGCAGCGCTGCCCGTGCTCGCGGCGAGCCGCTCGGCGGCCTCCGCCCGAGCCCATTCGCCCGCCGCCCGGTGGACGCGAAGCGGTACCCCCTCGCTTTCGGCGAGCAGCGTCCCCAGCGGCATCACGGCGCCCTCGGCGGGGGCGTAGAGCGCGGCGATCTCCGCCGTCGCATCCTCGTCGAGCGGATCGAGTCGCAGGCGCTGGGCGGCGTCGCCCTCGAGCAGGCCGGCGAAGGCGGGCGGGCCCTGCTCGCCGTGATGCAGGACGCAAACCAAGAGTGTCCCTCGTTCGGGGTCGCGTGCGAGCCCGGCCGCGGCCTCGAGGACTACCGGCGGTGCGTCGTCGGCGTAGTCGAGCACGAGGAGCGTGGGCCGGTGGCGCTGACCGGCCTGGGCGACCGTCGCGAGGGCAGCTTCTGTGACCTGCCCGCCGCCCGCGTAAAGAACCGACGCTCTGGCGCCTTGGACCTCGGCCGCGAGCTCGGCCACGAGCCGAGTCTTTCCGATTCCGGCGGGGCCCCAGACGAGCGCGTAAACGACCCGTCCCGCGCGCGCCTCCTCCCAGCGCCGGCGTAGCCAGCTCAACTCGGGCTCGCGCCCTGCGAGCAGCGGCGAGCCGCCCTCGAGCTGGACGGGCAGCTCCACGATCGGCGGCGGGGCGTCGAGGCTCGGGTCCTGGGCCAGCACCGCCGCTTGGAGGCGTTGAAGCTCCGGTCCGGGCTCGACCCCGATCTGCTCGATCAACGTCTCGCGCGCCCGGCGGTAGGCGTCCAGCGCGTCGGACTGGCGCCCGGCGCGATAGAGGGCGAGCATTCGCTGGGCATGGAAGCGCTCGCGCAGGGGCTCCACCGCGATCAGCTCCTCGAGGCGGGCGATCACCTCGTCGTGGCGCCCGTCGGCGAGCTCGGCGTCGATCGCGAGCTCGATCGCGCGCAGGTGAAGCTCCTCGAGCCTGCCGATCTCGGCGGCTGCGAACGGCTCGGAGGCGACGTCGGCGAGCGGCGCCCCGCGCCAGAGCTCGAGGGCCGCACTGGCCGCGCCATTCGCCCCTGTGGCGTCGGCCGGCGCCCGCGCGGCCTCCTCGACCAGGCGCTCGAACCGGATCGCGTCGACGGCATCCTCCGGGACCCGGAGCTCGTAGCCGCGGCCGTGAGTGACGATGCTCCCCCCGGCCCCGTCGGCGCCGAACGCCTTTCGCAGCTGCGAGACGTAGAGCTGGAGGTTCTTGGCGGCACTCGCCGGGGGGTCGTCCCCCCAAAGGCCGTCGATCAGCTCATCCGCGCTCACCGTCCGGTTGGCCCGCAGCGCGAGCATCGCGAGCACCGCCCGCTGCTTGCTTCCTCTGAGTGCAATTGCCCGGCCGTCGGCGAGCGCATCGACCCGGCCGAGCACGTAAATCTCTATAGCCATCTGCGTTCTCCGATGCGACCGTACATCCGGGCCTCCGAGGGGTCAAACCCTCGGAGGCCCGTGGGCCGATTGCCGTCAGCTCGTTGAGGGCGACGGCATGCCCGTGCTGCGCCTGCGCACGGTGAGCAGCGCTGCGCCGGCGAGCGCGGAGAGCGCCAGCGCGGCCCCGGCACCCATGAGAGCGCTGACCCAATCGAAGCCGTCGTCCGAGCTGCTCGGCGAGCTCGAGACGAACGTTGTGGTGTCGGCGGGCGGTCCCGTGATCGCGTTCAGCGACGAGTAGCCGGTGTCGACGCTCGAGGCGCCTGAGCCGACCGGCTGGCTCTCCGACGAGCCGACGATCGAGTTGACGGACGAGTAATCCGAGCCGCCAGTGGCCTGACTCGAATCGTTCGATCCTCCGCTGGGTGCGTTAGGCGGCGAGTCGTCGCCCGTCGTCGGGCCGGTCAGGCTGGCGCTCGCGCCCGAGGGGATCGCGAGGGCGCAGACGCCGAGGGCCAGGGCCAGAGCGCGATGCCGCCGCTGCCGGCTCCGTCGGGACATGGTGGTGATGGTGTGAGCCCTCATTCTTGGGCCTCCTTGTGGTCATGGCCGCGGACCTTGCTTTCCGCTGAGGCGAGGCTCCGGTGCCGTTGGTCGCCGGGGAGACTCCGAGAGGGTGGTATAGGCTCGGTATTCGTCACTTGGGTCAAGATAGGAGCGCGCGGCGCCTTTGTCGGATCGCTCAGACCGCGGTCTCATCCCGGTCGCATAGGTGCACTTCTCCGCATTCGCAAGCCGAAAGCCTGCGGTCTACGAAACCGAAGGTCACAGGTTCGAATCCTGTCGGGCCCGTATCGAAAACGCCCTTGTTTGAGGGCGTCTCGTCGTTTCTGGGAGCGGATCGAGGGATTCGCTCGTCCGATGACGTCCTGTATCGCCCTGTTGCAAGGCGTTCGTGACCATTTCGTGCCCAGCGATGTTCGACTCGAACTTCGTCCCGAAGCGCGGGGTCCATCGTTGGCCCTGGTGGAGGTCACGATGCCGAGTTCGCCTCGGCGCTCGTGCGCGCGAACCGTCGTAGTCGGAGCGCGTCTACCAGGAGCAATGTTCCGCCGACGAGCCCCCACGCTGCTGCGAGGAAGCGGACCCACGTCGACGTCGAGTCCGACGTGAGGATCAGCGCGATTCCGAGTCCGACGTCGAGAGCCCCGACGAGCATGCTGGTCCGCCTGCGCGGCTGCTCGTCCGCGAGTTGGTCGTCGCGGAAGCCCCCGAGTATCCGCATCACGCCCGTAGCGATCGCACCCGCCCCCACGAGGTCGAGCAGGACGCCTGTGCTGATCACGTTCTCGAGCGGACTTCGGGCCAGTAGCGCCACCGCGGTGAGTGCTCCGATCCCGGCTGCCAGTGTCCCCAAGCGCCTGCCGGGTACCCCCGGGCTTCGCAGGACCCACCGGATCGTGAGCACCGCGCCGAGCAGCCAGTACATGCCGATGAAGGTCGCAAGCCGCGATTGGCCGGCGCCGGCCACCAGCAAGGCTCCGCCCAAACACAGCGCAACGAGGCCGCGGACGAACGTCAGCCACCAACCCCGCGCTGAGGGGTTGGTCCGCTCGCCTACGCCGACACCGTCACGCGGCCTCATGGGGCCCGACCTCCCCCGACAACTACCCGCTGGTCCCCGAGCGCTAGCTCGACCCGCTCGCCGGAAGGAGTGCTCACGAGAGCACGACCACGTCGTCCACTAGGTCCGGCGATCATCACGAACGCCGGCAGGATTTTCAGGAAGTCCACGGGAGCTCCCAACTCGGGTTCGTCGCCTTGCCGGCCCAGCCTAAGCGACGGCTTGGGCACTCCCATCGCCTCCGAGGGGTGACTCGGCCGGCCGCCCGTCGGATTGGTCCGCCACGGCGAGCATGCGCGACCGGATGCGGGAAGCGCGCGGGCGGCGGGTCGCGCATCAGGCGCAGCCGGCGACAGCGGCGCCCGCCACCGATCCACGCGTCGAGGAGCTCGAGCGGCTCGCGAAGTTGCGCGAGGCCGGCGTCCTCACCGACGAGTGGGTGGAAGCCGAGAAGCGGCCAATCCTCTCTTGAGCTTCAGCGCGGCCGGCGCGCGAACACGCGTCGGCGCAGGATGCGCTGGACGATCAGCGTGACCGAGGCGCCGACCACCAACAGCGGGCACCACGCATCGCGAGCTCCACTCTAACTCCGGCCGTCGCCGCGTCCCCCTGGGCGGCCGAATAACTGCCGCGTTGCATGGCCACTTACGGCCGGTCTTCCGGGTGCCCTCGTCTTCTCAGCTCGCGAGTCGCGGCGGCGACGCGGATCTGGAGCTCCGTCGCTGGCCGGCGAGCGGGGTCATCCCCTTCGATTGGCGCGCCTTCCGTTCTCACGGCCGCGCGCGCCGCGGCGTCCTCTATCAGCGCGTACCGGTCTGGCGCTGGTCGTGGCGTCGTACGTGTGAGAAGTTCTCCGAGATTATTGGCCTGCGACACACGCGTTCCCATGTGCCGGGGGTGCCCGGCACTTCCGAGCCGTGCTAACAGCCCTTGATGCCGCTTTGGCTCGTCGAGGGCTCCCGGGCAGAAGCGCAGCAGAATCGTCTTCATGATCGACGTGTGATCGAAGAGCGTTTTGGATACAGACGCTGGTTCCACCCACGGCGAGACGATCAGCGCCGGTATCCGCACGCCGTAGCGTCCGAACGTGTCGGGGTCGTCGTCCGGCGCCGAAGGCGGCGCGACGTGATCGAAGAAGCCGCCGTGTTCGTCGTAGAAGATGATGAGGAGCGTTCTCTCCCATTGGGGGCTTGTTGCGAGCGCGTGGTAGACGGCGAGCACAAGCTCCTGGCCGTCCTTGATGTCCGCGGGCGGGTGGTCGTCGTTGGGCTGAAAGCCGATTGGGTTGAAGTTGCTGAAGTTCGGGTCGAGCCATGAGACCGACGGCAGCGCACCGTTGGCGGCGTCTTCGAGAAAGCTGGGCGCTTTTGCGTCCATCCTGAGCTCGAGGCTGGTCCTCCAGTTCAAGTTGGTCTTGCTGAAGAACGCGAAGTTGTGGTGGTGGCCCAGCTTGTAGTGCCCATCGGCGAAGCGCAGGGTCCCCGCCTCGAACGAGTACCAGTGCCACGAGATGCCGTTGGCGTCGAGGTGTCGCACGAACGACGGTTGGTTGTACATGGGCGGGAGGTGGAGCGGCCGGTCATCGCGAGTGCCGGCGGCGCGACCGCAAATCGCGTACAGGCGGTTGGGCCAGGTCGCCCCGGGAACAGAGCTGAACCAACGATCGCAGACCGCGAACTCGCTGGCCAGGTGATCGTAGACCGGGACATCGGTGGCGTTGTAGTAACCAATCACGCGACCAGGATCCGCATCCTGGATGTCGTTGTGCGCGAGTGTCTCGGCGTAACTCGTAACGAAGCCGTCCATCCTGCCGCCCCCGATCTGGAGGTCGACGGCACTGGCGGAGTGATTGGGATCGTCCTCGATCACCGTGCTGTCGAGATGGTGGACCGGATAGTTGTGCCCGCCGTGCTCGTTGGCGAAATCCTCCCGCAGACCATCGACATCGCCGCGACCACCCTCGAGCGAGAGATACCCCAGCATGTGGTCGAAGGAGCGATTCTCGAGCATCAATACAACGATGTGGTCGACCTTCCCGAGGTTGGCCATGCTGGTCTGCTCAGTCACCACCGCCTCCTTTGCGGTCGCGTTGGCAGGTGGTCGAAAACGGCTGGGTTAGCGACCGGCCCGGCAGTGGGCGGCTGGGATGGCGATACCTGATCGTTTCGGCGCAGCGTGAGGACGTTAGAGGTCGGGTAGGCGTTGAGGCACTCGAGGACGTTGTAGCGGATCTTGTCCGGAGACGAAAGCGAGCTTCGACACAAGGCCGTGCCGGATGTGAATTAGCCACAGGTTCGAATCCTGTCGGGCCCGTCAGGAAACCCCCGCATCTGTGCGGGTTTTCGCGGTCTCAGGGCACCGCGCGAGCACCGCCAGCAGTTATTCAGCAGTTGTTTGGTGCGCTGATTTTGCCGAGCTACCGGCGCGAGTGGGGGTGGTGGGTACGGACAAGTGCCGCTTTCCATGGCGGATTCAAACCACCGCCGCACCACCCACCAGAGTCAGCGACTCGCTGACCAACGAAGGAGGTGCGGTGATGCCAAAGGGCTACGCCCTGACCGAGGTGCAGAAGGACGCGATCTGGGAGCTGCGAGCCCACGGGCTGAGCGAGCGCAAGATCGGCCACCGGCTCGGCCTCGCTCCGAAGACCGTGAGCCACTACCTGGCGAGGCTGGGAGGGATCCGGCCCCGGGCGCGCCGGCGCCCTGAGCGGTGCCTTTCCTTGGAAGAGCGCGAGGAGATCTCGCGCGGGATCGCCCGCGGAGCTTCGGCCCGCGAGATCGCGCGGGTTCTCGAGCGCTCCCACACGACGATCGCCCGCGAGATCGAGCGCTGCGGCGGGCGCGCCCGCTACCGCGCCCACCAAGCGGAGCGCAAGGCTTGGCGGCGGGCCCGCCGTCCCCGGCCGACGAAGCTCGAGCTCTGCCCAGAGCTTCGCCGGGTGATCCAAGAGCGCCTCTGCGACGACCACTCCCCCGAGCAGATCGCCGGCTGGCTCCGACTCCAATACCCCGACAATGAAGCGATGCGGGTCTCCCACGAGACGATCTACCGCGCCCTCTACGTCCAGGCTCGGGGAGCGCTCAAGCGAGAGCTGACCCGGCACCTGAGGCGGGGCCGCCAAAAGCGCTACGCGCGCTCGCAGTCGTCAAAGCGCCGGGGCCAGGGAAAGCTCACCGAGATGGTGATGATCTCCGAGCGCCCGCCGGAGGTCGAGGAACGCGCCGTCCCCGGCCACTGGGAGGGGGACCTCCTGATGGGCAACCGCCAAAGCGCTGCCGCGATCGCGACCTTGGTCGAGCGCTCGACGCGCTACTGCCAGCTCGTCGCCCTGCCCGAGGGAACGGAGGCCGAGCGGGTCGCAGAGGCGCTTGCTGCGAGCATCACCACCCTGCCCGCCCAGCTTCGGCGTTCGCTCACCTGGGACCAGGGCCAAGAGATGGCAGAGCACCGGCGCTTCGCGGTCGACACCGGGGTCGAGGTCTACTTCTGCGATCCCCGAAGCCCCTGGCAGCGGGGCTCGAACGAGAACACCAACGGGCTCCTTCGCCAGTACTTCCCGAAGGGCGAGAGCCTTGCGGGGGTCACCCAGGAGCGCCTCGACGAGGTCGCCGCCAAGCTCAACCGGCGGCCGCGAAAGACGCTCGGCTTCAGGACTCCGGCGGAGAAGCTCGCCGAGCTGGTCGAGGGCCTCAACGACGCCGGCGCCGAGCGCTGACGTCGCTTTGGCCTACGGCCTTCGCTCGACAGCGCTCGGACTAGATGAGACGATGCGAAACGTCAGGGGTGGTGCACTGACCGGTTGAGGTCAAGATGGAAAGCAGTACTCCGACGCTGCCGTTCCCGCTTCAAGTCGTCAGGACTGCAGGAAGGCCAGCAGGTCAGCGTTGATCGTCTCGGCCTCGGTGGTCGGCATACCGTGGGGGAATCCTTCGTATGTCTTCAGCGTCCCGTTTTGCAGGAGCTCCGCGGACAGCGGTGCCGAGTCGGCGTAGGGAACGATCTGGTCGTCGTCGCCGTGCATAACCAGGACCGGCACCGTGATCTCCTTGAGGTCTTCGGTGAAATCGGTCTGGGAGAAGGCAACGATGCCGTCGTAATGTGCCTTCGCCCCGCCCATCATCCCCTGGCGCCACCAGTTGTCGATGATCGCTTCCGAGGGTTCCGCGTCGGGGCGGTTATAGCCATAGAAGGGGCCCGACGGCAGGGCCCGGTAGAACTCGGACCGGTTGGCGGCCAGCTGGGCCTGGAGGTCGTCGAACGTGCTCTTCGGCAGCCCGCCGGGGTTGGCATCGGTCTGCACCATGAGTGGCGGCACCGCGCTGAGCAATACCGCTTTCGCCACCCGGCGCTCACCGTGTCGGGCGATGTAGTGCACGACTTCGCCGCCACCGGTCGAGTGTCCAACGTGGACGGCGTCCTGGAGGTCGAGATGGGCAGTCAGCTCAGCTAGGTCGTCGGCGTAGTGGTCCATATCGTGACCGTCGCTGGTCTGCGTGGAGCGTCCGTGCCCACGCCGGTCATGGGCGATGACGCGGTAGCCCTGCCGTAGGAAGAACAGCATTTGGGTGTCCCAGTCGTCGGCCGAAAGCGGCCAGCCGTGGCTGAAAACGACCGGCTGGCCCTCCCCCCAGTCCTTGTAGAAGATCTCGGTGCCGTCATTTGTGGTGATCGTGCCCATCAGCCCTCTCCTCGTGCTTGTCGTCGGCAGCCCGGACACACCTTTGCATGATCAGGCGACCCATGAGCCCGCTCGGAGACGTAGGCGTCAGACAGCCGCTTTGGACGAGAAGCGGCACTTTCCCGAATCACACCTCTGAGCCGTACCGGAGACCGAGCGCCCCGTTCGACCGGCGAGGAGGGCGGCGTGAGCGCCTATTCCGACAGCCGGGCGGCTTCGAGGGCTTCGGCCTTATCGAGCCGGTGGGTCACTCGAACAGCCTTGCCGTCGCGCATGATCCACACCTCCCAGAAGCGCAGATCGACCGGTGCCCCGCTGCCCTTCCCGCGTCCCCACTGGTGGAGGTGAACGGCCACCGCATCCCGAGTGTCGATCAACTCCTCGATCTCATACGCCCAGTCCTCAAACGCACCCACCCAGCGACGGAAGAACTCGCGCACCCCGTCGGGACCGTGGGAGGTGGCCGGAACGTCTGGAATCTCAAGAGCGCTCACCTCCCACTCGACATCCTCGTCGAAGATGTCCCAGACGTCGGGGTTTTCTCGGGCGTGGTCCAAGAAGCGCCTGACGTCCCTCACGTTCTCCTGCGACATCGCCTACTCCTGAAGCCCGGCGGCTTCGAGGGTTTGGTCCCTGGTCCAGAAGGCTTGACGCCTCGTGATCTTGCTCTCCGCGAACCAGGCCACCGTCCAGAATCGGAGGTCTACCGGCACCCCGCTGCCCTTGCCGCGGGCCGTCGTAACGGTCTCGGCGAAGACCCGGTCATCGCCCAGTGCCGTGATTTCCACGACTTCGACCTCGAGGTTCTCAGAGACTTCGAGGACCGCCGCCATCGCGGACCTCCGCTCGCCCGTGGTAGACGTCTCGAAGTCCGGGAACTACGGGGTTCTCCTCGAACACGACATCGGGGCTAAGGAGAGCGACGAGGGCATCGACGTCACGCCGTTCGAACGCGTCGAAACTGCGCCGGGCCAGCTCGACATTCTCCTTCGACATCGCCTACTCAGTATCGCGCCTGCGCGGCGCCGCTCAGCCGACGACCTCAAACTTGTGCTTGCCCCGCGTCCAGTCGCTTGACCGTCTTCGGCGACCCGCACGGCTTAAAGGCCTTCTTGTCGGCCTTGCACTCGAAGGTCGAGCCGGCCTCGTCGGAGGTGAACTTGAACTTGACCTTGCTCTTGCGGGAGGAGTCGGACCGCCAGCCGCAGGGCACCCACACCTCGAGCCGACCGGGCGTTCGGGCGTGTGAAAGGCTGGATCAGCCGTGGCCAACGAGCGGATACTGATCGTCGCCGACGAGGCTCCGATCGGGCGAACAATTGCCGACATGCTCGGCTCGGCCGACTATGAGTGCGTTCAAGCGGCGAGTGTGCGAGCTGCGCGAGAGACGCTTGAGCAGGACGGGCTCGATCTGGTCGTGTGGGACCTCGGGATCGCCGGCGGCAGCGGACACACGCTGGTACGGGAAATTGAAGCGGCCGCTGACCAACCCGCGATCTTGGTGGTCATCTCGCTTGATGGCGCGGACGTCGCCCAGGCGGCTACCGTCCTCGGAGCGGACGGCTGCCTGGTCAAGCCGTTCACTCTCAATCAGCTGCTGATCAACGTGGATTCCGCTCTTCAGGAGGGACCGCGCCGGAAACCGGCCGCCGAGGCTGAACGCGAGCAGGAACGACGGCGGGTGGCGGAGGTTCGAACCGCGATTGGGGAGCTCGAGCGGGAGGCGGGTGCGGCCGACGGGCAGGCTTTCGAGCTGTTGGGGCGCCTGTGCGAAGCGATCGGCCGGCGAAAGCTGCAAACCGGAGCTCACATTCGCCGCATCGGGGAGTTCTCGGCCCTCTTGGCCGAAGCAAACGGGATGAGTCGAGACGAGGTTGAAGCGATCCGCCTGGCGTCGCCGATGTACGACGTCGGAAAGCTGGCGATTCCCGATTCCGTCCTCCTGAAGCCGGGGGGACTCGACCCGGATGAACGTGAGCTGGTCGAGCGCCACCCCGAGATCGGCTACCAGATCCTCTCCGCATCCAGCGCGCAGCTACTGAAGCTGGCGGCTGAAATTGCTCTCACCCACCAGGAGAAGGTCGATGGCAGCGGCTACCCGGCCGGAATGAGAGGTGACGATATCCCGGTTGCCGGCCGCGTCGTTGCCGTCGCCGATGTCTACGACGCGCTCACCAGCGATCGCCCTTATCGGGCGGCGCCGCTGCCGGTCGACGAAGCGGTGCGGATCATGGTCGCCGGCCGCGGCGTCCATTTCGACCCGGTGCTGGTCGACCTGTTTCTCGCCCGGTTGGATGCGGTGCGGGCGATCGCCAAGGAGTTCGCTGACTAGGCCGTCAGCGCCGCGATGTACGCATCCAGCGCTCGGTGATCGCTCCCGTCGTGGCGGAAGCCGATGTAGCGGTCGGGGCGCACCGCGAGGATCGTTGCCCCATCGATCCCAAGCTGCTCGGCGACCGATTCGTCGATCCGACCGATCGCCGCCCCGTCGCCGGACGTCGCGAGGCCGAACACGCCGTCGACGATCGGAGAGCCGGCGTGAACGCCCTCCAGGCTCCCGACCAGCTCCGCCAGCCGGTCGGCGTCCGCCCGCGGTCCGCCGAGCACGAGCAGGGTGTGGCCGGGAGTGTGGGTGAGCTCGTGAAGGGCGCGCGCTCGCCCGCCCCTGGAATCCACCGGGATCGTCTCCGGGAGCCGGGCGCCGGGCGCGAGACGCTCGCTCGCGTCGCCGAGAACGATCGCGGAGCCGGCGTATGAGCGGTCGATCTCGGCCACGGCGACGGCCTCGTGATGGGCGGACTCGGGATCCGCGAGCGTCCGGCGGATCTCCGCGTCGCGGGCCGCCCGCTCGGCCGTCGCGCTGAGCGCCTGGGCGGCCTCGGTCGCGTCGCCCGACTCGGCCACCCGGATCGCGACCGGGCGACGCTCGGCCTCGTAGGTGTCGAGGAGCGCCGCGCCGGCCACCCCGCGCCAGACGAGTGCGAGCTTCCAGCCCAGGTTGAACGCGTCCTGAAGCCCGGTGTTCATGCCGTGGCCCTCCGACGGGGAACAGGCGTGCGCGGCGTCGCCGGCAAGCAGCACCCGGCCGGAACGGAAGTGGTTGGCTACCCGCGAGTGACAGCGGAAGCGGACCGGGTTCTCGATCCCGGTGAAGCTGACGCCCGGCGCGTATCGACGAACGACCTCGAGCGCCTCGGAGACGAGGTCGCTGTCGTCGGACGTCGGTCGCACGTACACCCGCCAGCGCCGGCCGGGAAGCGGGGTGAGGATCACGGGCGGGGTATCGAGGTGGGCGACCTGCACCCCGTAGCCCTCCTCCCAGCCGTCGATGGTCGCGTCGAAGACGGCCCACCGCGTCGCCAGGTCGGCGCCGGGAAAGCCGATGCCCGCCAACTCGCGGACGGCGCTGTGCAGACCGTCGCACCCGATGAGCCACGAGGCCCCAAGCTCCCGACGCTCGCCGTTGCGTTCGATCGTCGCGGTGACGCCGTCGGGTCGGGCGTCGAGCCCGACGAGGCTGGTCGACCGGGTCACCGAACCTCCGTGTGCCTCGAGGTTCTCGGCCAGCATCGATTCGGTCACCTCTTCCGAGAGCCCGGTGTCGAAGCCGTAGCGGCTACCCGGCATCTCGAGCTCGAGCTCGCCCAGCGCCTCGCCGCCGGAGCGGATCAGCGCGGTGTGGATCCTGACTCCCCGGTCGAGCAACCGCTCGGCCAGCCCGAGCGCCTCGAATATCTCCATCGACCGAGGGTGCACGATCGTCGCCCGGTCCCAGTCACGAGGGGCGTCGAGGGCGTCGATCAGGAGGCAGGGCACGTCGCGGCGGGCGAGCTCACCGGCGAGCAGCAGCCCGGTGGGCCCCGCGCCGCCGACGATCACCCTGTCACTGCGCTCCATCGCCTCCCTCTCTGTGGTTCGGCCTAGGTGCGACGGCCACCGTAGCGGGCGTGGCTGCGTGCAGAGGTTCGTGGTGTCGGCGTGGATGACCTCGGTAGGTCGCCGGCGTCCGAGCCGTTACCAGCGGCGGGCGCAGCTTCTCGGTCTCAACCTGAGGTCGAAGGCTGAACACGGAGCGCCGGCCGGCGGTCGCAGAGGCGCCGTCCCAACTACGCCAAACCCGCCCAAATGCGGTATTTGCAACCTTTCTGCTTGCAATGAGGTGGGCACCTGGTCTATGTTGTCGGATGAGGGGGTACTCATCCGATCAGACGATATGTGTCCTCAACGATCAGATACCACGCCCGCCATACGAGCGGCCGCACGACCGGTCCCGACCCGCGCGCTCGGGGCGCATACAGCCCGAAGGTTTTTCCTCCTTCTATCGCGCCATCGTCACTTTGAGGTGCGCAGCGGCCGCTTCGGGCGGGCGAGCCAGCGCTACGAGGACCTCTGCCTCGCGGTGGCGGTCTCCCGGTTGCAGCACCTGTGTCTCACCGATTCGACCGACCCGAGAGCTGCTCGGTCCCCTGTCGCCAAGGACAGCCTTCTCGCTTGCGTCGCAATCGACCTCGCGCGCCAGGCGATAGCCGCGGAAGCGACGCGACGGGGGCTCTCCCCTGCGACGCGCAGCAGGGCGGAGGCGAGGGCGAGGGAGCGCTTCGGAGCGATCGTCGCTGCGGTGACGGCCGAGGTTCGGACGGATGAGGTCGTCTCCGACCCGGATGCCGCGGCAGATCAGCTGACTGCGCGCGCGGCGGTCGGGCTGGTTCCCGCCTCTTCCGAGCCCGTGCCGGTTGCGGGCCAAGGCTCAAAGCCTGCGCTCGCCAACGTTGCCGCATGGCCTTCACAGACCCGGACTCGACTTGAGGGCACCTGGCGTTCGACGCGGACGAGCTTCGCAGCCGCTCGGGCGTGGACCAGTCCATTGGTGGCGGCGGCGGCGCTTGGGCTCGCGGTGGCGGCGGTGCGGAGCGTCGCCTCGAAGCTCCGCGGAGCGCGGCTCGTTGTCCCGGCGAGCTTGCAGCGCAAGTCCACCGACGTGCCGCGACGCCTTCCTGTCGTCGGCCGTCTCGATGCGGAGTCGGTGCGGGCGACCGCCCTGTGCGCGGCGCTCGCGGCGATTCTCGCTGCGATTTTGCTGCCCTTGCCGGTCGGCCAGAAGGACGCTTCGGTGGGCTCGGGCGTCGATGGAGGACCTACCGCACCATCCGCGGCGTCACCAGACAGCAGCGCGTTCGTCGGCAGCCCTGGCGACGGCGGATATGCGCACACCGTCGGTCGCGTGATTGCGGAATACGCTCCGGTGCTGGGGAGCATCGGGGACACGAGTAGTCTCGCTCGCGCGAGCTGCGAGCGCATCGCGCTCAGCGAGAGCATCGCGATCAGGTGGGCGGACCACACGCTCAACTCGGTTGCCGGCCCGAGGGGGGCGCTGGCGCTCTATGGCGATAACAACGTCGGCCGCGAGCGCGGCGCGATCTCGCTCGGGACCCGCAAGGGCGGGGCAACGAAGGCGGCGATCAGGAAGGCCTGCGGCCAGCGGCGAAAGGCGATTCTCCGCGATGGTGGGGGGTCCGCGAATGGCTCGGATCCCGGCATGGTGGCGGTCACTGACCCGGCCGCGGCTTCCCCGACCGCCGACGGACAGGCGCCTCCGAGCACCGGTGGGCCTGCTCCTCCGAGCGGCGGCGGGTCGACGCCTCCCAGCGGCGGCGGGTCGACCTCTCCGAGCACCGGCGGGCCTGCGCCCGCGAGCGGCGGCGGCGCGGTCGGAGGGGTCGGCGGCGCGGTCGGCGGGGTCGGCGGCGCGGTCGGGGGGGTCGGCGGCGGGGTCGGCGGCGCGGTCGGGGGGGTCGGCGGCGGGGTCGGCGGCGCGGTCGGCGGGGTCGGCGGCGCGGTCGGCGGGGTCGGCGGCGCGGTCGGCGGGGCGGTCAACGGTCTCGGTGACACCGCAAGCAACCTTGGCCTCCCGAGTGATCCGGGGGGCGCCGCATCGCAGGTTGGGGGAGCGCTCGGCGGTGGCGGCCTCCCCGGCACGCCGTAGCCGCCGGGCCGTGCGCCGATAGCCCACGGCGACGGTTCAGCGGGCGCAGGTAGCCTGCGGCGCCTCCATGGACTCGCTCGAGGCGCTCGCCATCGTCGCCGCCGGGATCGGCGCCGGCGCGATCAACACGGTCGTCGGCAGCGGCACGCTGATCACGTTCCCGGTCCTGATCGCGCTTGGCTATGCGCCGTTGGTGGCGAACGTGTCCAACAACATCGGGTTGGTGCCCGGCTCGGTCGCGGGCGCGGTCGGGTATCGCCGCGAGCTCGAGGGCCAGCGGAGTCGGGTGCTGCACCTGGGCGCGTTCTCCGTCGCCGGAGGGCTCACCGGTGCCGGCCTGCTGCTGATCCTGCCCGCGAGCGTCTTCGACACGATCGTCCCTGCCCTGATCGCGGTCGCGCTATTGCTGGTCGTGGCCCAGCCCCGGCTCAACCGCGCGCTCGCCCACCGCCGCCGACGCGAAAGCGAACGCGGCCCGGCGCTGCGCGCCGCCGTCGGCGCGACCGGCATCTATGGCGGCTACTTCGGCGCCGCCCAGGGAATCATCCTGATCTCGATCCTGGGGATTGCGATCGAGGATCAGCTCCAGCGCCTCAATGGGCTCAAGAACGTGCTCGCGGGTCTCGTCAACCTGACGGCGGGGCTCGTCTTCGCGGTTGCCGCGGACGTCGACTGGGGCGTGGCGGCGCTGATTGCCGCGGGATCGATCCTCGGCGCAGCGCTCGGCGCCCGGTTCGGGCGGCGGCTGTCACCCGCCGCGCTTCGCGTGCTGATCGTTGTCGTCGGGATCGTCGCGATCGCGCGGCTGACGTTCTAGCGCGAGAAACCGACTCAGCTCGGCTTCAAGCAGTAGACGTAGGCCGTCATCGTCGCTCCGGCCGATGCGTTCATGCTGATCGCCGTCGTGGTCCAGCCGGTGCCCTGCGGGGTGCGGAACGATTCGATCGCGCCGGAGCCGACGAGGCCCTCGCGGATGTTGCCGTTGAAGCCGCCGGAGACTGCCTGGCCATCGGCCGGGCAGGAGACGTCGATCGTGCGCAGCTCGTGCGAGCCGACCGGGACCTGCTTCGAGCGGGTGACCAGTCGAGGAGCATGCTTGAGGCAGTAGGCGATCGCGCTCACGGTCGCTGGCACGCCTGAAGTGCCGCCGCCGCTCACATTCAGTCCGCCGGTGGTCCATCCGCGCTTGCCCGCCTTGTGCGAGGTCAGGGTAATCACGCCGGTGCTTGACTCGACGTTGAAGTCCGGCGATTCGAAGCCGCCGGCGACCGCGCGCTGCCCACGGTCACAGCGGGCGGTCGCGGTGCCGTAGCTTTGTGGCGGGACCGAGGCGTCGACCCGGCGCGCCTTGACCCGCCCCGGACCGAGCTTGCCGCAATACGCATAGGAGGCGATCGTCCCGAACGATGGGACGTCGTCATCGTCATCCGAGTCGGGGTCGCCCGCGTCGCCGTTGCCGTCGGGCTCGTCCTGGTCGTCCAGGTCACCGTTTCCCATCCCGACCGCGTCCACCCGCCACTCGCGGCTGCCGTTCGCCAGTGAGGCGATCCTGACCGCAGGCGTCTCCTGCTGTGCGAAGCCGGGTGCCGCGAACCCGCCCGAGATCACCTTCCCGGCGGGACAGTGGGCAACCGCCGAGCCGTTCTTTACCACCGGGCTCTCGACCTCGGAGATCGTGCCGGGAGATTGAGGATCGGCCCCGGCGCCGGTGCTCATCGCGCCGAGCGCCAGCAGCGCGGCCACGAGTGTGGCTGCGGCTCGACAGCGAGGGAATCTGCGAGTCGCGCGCACGGCCGCTCAGCTCAACTCCGCGCAGTAGGCGAAGCCGGTCATCGTTGCCCCGAGGCCGTCGTCGATGCTGATCGCGCTGGTCGTCCAGCCCCTCGCGCCGCCCATCCGGAAGGACTCGACCACGCCTGAGGCCGAGACGTCCTCGCCGAGCGGGCCTACGTTGGCGTCGAAGCCGCCGGAGAGCGCCTTGCTACCAAGCGGGCAGGCGACGTCGATGGTGCGGAACTGCTCGTGCCCGACGCTCGCCTGCTGGGAGCGCTCGACCAGGCGCGGGGCGTGCTTGAGGCAGTAGGCGATCGCGGTCAGTGGCCCCGGCGAACTCGGCTGCTCACCGTCTCGGCGGACGAATCCCTGGACCGTCCAGGCGCGGCCGCCGGCCTTGCGCGAGCTCAGCACGATCATGGCGCCCGGGGAGCTGTCGTCCAAACCGGCAAAGCCGCCGGCGATCACGCGCTCGGAGCGCCGACACCGCGCGGTGGCGGTGCCGAGCGTACCCGGCTGGACCTCGACCGTGGTCTGCCTCGCCTTGAGCCTCCCCGACAGCTTGGCGCAGTAGGCGTGCGAGATGATCGTGCCCGTCCGGGGCGCGGCGGACCCCGACTGACCTGTCGGGTCGTTGGAGTTCTCGTCACCGTCGCCGAAGAGGACCGCGTCGATCTTCCAGTCGCGCCTTCCGACCGCCTCGGAATTGACCCGGACGGTCGGCAAGTCCTCCTTGCTGAAGCCGGGTGCGGCGAAGCCGCCGGAGATCACCTTCCCGGCGGGGCAATGAGCGACCGCGGAGCCGATCGTGGTCACCTCGGCGGTGGCCTGGGCACTGGGGCGCAAGTCGGACTGATCGCCGGCCGTGGCGCCCGGGGCGATCGCGCACAGCGCGGCCGCCGCGGCGGCGCAGGTCATAGTGATCGCGTTGCGGCGACAGGTCTTGGATTTGTTCCTCCGCATGCTGGTCCTCATCGGCGGGTCGACCCGACAGCTGGAGAGCGGGGCGTCAAGGCGCTTTCTTCTCAAGCCCCCAAGATGCGATGCCGATCTCAGTTGTATGAGGCTGACGCCGCCGATCCGGTCCGTCCCGGGCGATCCGGCGGGCTTTCGAGGCAGCGCCCTGCTGCTCGCCGCCGGCGCCTTGCTCGCCGTCTCGACAACCCTCGTTCCCCACTCTCCCGAGACGCCGGAGATCTGGGCCTGGGTGATCGCGGGAGCCTGTGGCCTGGTCGCCACGGCGCTGTGGGTGGGAGCCGAGAAGCTGCCGAGCTGGGCCCTGGTGGCTGGGGCGATGTTCGGCGCGCTGATCGTCTCGGCCGGCGTCTATGCAAGCTCGAATCCCGACACGGGCCTGGTGGCGAGCAGCGAGCTGCTCTACGGCTGGGTGATCCTCTATGGGGCCTATTTCCTCTCCGCGAAGCAGACCGCGCTCGTCGTCGCGTTCGCATCGGCTCTCTATGCGGTCGTGCTGACGCTGGTCCCCGACCCGGGCTCGTCCGCCTGGATCAGCTGGCTGATGTTGGCCGCGAGCCTGAGCGGGTTCGCGATCCTGGTGCAGAGGCTGCGCCAGTTCAGCGACCGGCTGGTGGCAAAGCTGTCCGACGAGGGGCGCGTCGATCCGCTGACCAAGCTCCACAACCGGCGGGCCTTCGACGAGACCTGGGGCCTCGAGCTCGAGCGCTCACGCCGCTCGAACGAGCCGGTGTGCCTGATCGTCGCCGACCTCGACTACTTCAAGCGCTACAACGACGAGCTCGGGCACCCGGCCGGCGATCGAGCGCTGTCGCGGGTGGCGGTGATCCTTGGTGAGCATCGCCGCGCCGTCGACACGGTCGCCCGCCTGGGCGGCGAGGAGTTCGCGATCGTCGCTCCGAACTGCGACCGACGCGGCGGCGAGCGGATCGCCGAGCAGATCCGGGTCGCGGTCGAGCGCGCCTTTCGCAACGAGCGCGTGCCGCTGACGATGTCGTTCGGCGTCGTCGCATTCCCGATCAGCGGCGACCACGACGACGACCTGATCCATGCCGCCGACGCGGCGCTGTATGAGGCCAAGCGCGCCGGCCGCAACCGGATCGCGTCGGGACCCGATCTGACCCCGGCGAGCGCGCCCGTCGGCCCGGTCGCGAGTCCCTTCTGAGCCTATCCGCCGCCGGCCGCCAGTTTCTCGAGCCGTTCGGCGAGTCGGTTCATGCCCCGCTCGCGAGCGGCCGTCGAGGCGCCGGCCCAGTCGGTCGCTCGGTCAGGCGGGCGCTTGACGCCCGCGTCGCGAAGGGTCGCGATCTCCTTGAACCCGAGCAGCTCGTCGCGCGAGCCGAGCAGCGAGGCGCGGAGCTTGGGGCGGGTCTCGGAGATCGCGTTCTCGAGCACCGCCTCGAGCGAGCCGTCGCGGCGCAGCAGGTCGGCCGCCGTCTTCTCGCCGACGCCCTTGGCGCCCGGGAGCCCGTCGGAGGGATCGCCGCGCAGGGCGATGAAGTCGGGGACGAGCTCGGGCGAGATCCCGTAGCGGCCCTCGACCTCGTCCGGCGTCACCCGCTCGGCCCCCCTGCTGCCGGTCTTGACGTAGAGCACGGTGACCGCGTCGCTCGCGCATTGGAACATGTCGCGGTCGCCGGTCAGCACCAGGGCCGTGCCGCCGGCCTCGGCCTCGGCTCTCGCGTAGGAGCCGAGCAGGTCGTCGGCCTCGAGTGAGTCGTGGACGGTGACCGTCCAGCCGAAGGCGCCGAAGAACTCGGGGCAGGCGGCGAACTGGGGCGCGAGGTCGTCGGGGACCTCGGGGCGGTCGGCGTGATAGCCGGGGTAGAGCTCGACCCGGTAGGTGGCGGCGTCGGGGCCGAAGCAGAGCACGACGGCGCGTGGGTCGTGCTCGGCGATCTCGGCGAGGACCAGGTTGGCCGTCCCGAGCAGAGCGTTGACCGGCTTGCCGTCCGAGCCCTTGATCGAGTCCGGGAGCGCGTAGAAGGCCCGGTAGAGCAGCGAGGGCGCGTCGACGGCGAGCAGTGGAGCGGCCATGACCCCACCGTAGCGAGCCACGCCGGCGCGACCGCGACGCCGCCGGCGGAGCTCAGGCCTGCTTCTCGACGAAGTCCTTGAGCTTGCCGGGCATGCTCTCGACGAGCTGGCCGCGCAGGACGCCGACCAGCGGACCGCGGATCACCATCCCGAGCATCCGCCCGAGGTCGACCGTGAGCGAGTAGGTGGCTCGGGTGCGGCGTTCGCCGAGCTCCTCGAACACCCAGCTGCCCTCGACCGACTTCAGGTCGCCCTCCTCCTGGGCCCAGCTCAGCCCGGTGGGCTCGTCGTAGCTGAAACGCAGGGTGGAGGCGAGGTCGCGGACCTTGCCGTCGGTCTTCGTCTGTACGAGCACCTGGTTGCCGTCCGCATCGCGCTCGATGCACTCGGCGACCTTGATCTCCGGCTGCCACCGCGGCGAGCCCTCGACATCGGCGGCGACGGCGTAGACCTCGGCGATCGGCGCCTCGATCTCGGCGCTTGCTGAACCCTCGATTGCCACGGAGCCCAGCCTACCTCGCGACGCGCGGCTCACTCCCGCGGCCCTTCCGTGTACCTTTCCCGATCTTATTCATCAACAAAGTGAGGAATGTGCCTTGATACCCAGGAAATCAGTTCTGTTGGCGGTCGCGGCGACGCTCGCGATCGGCGGGCTCGCGGCGTGTGGCGACGACGACGAGTCTGACTCCGCGACCGCGTCCGACGAGCCGGCGCTCAGCGAGACCGATCTCGTCTCGCAGGCCGAGGCGATCTGCAAAGAGCACAACGACGCGGTCACCGCCGGCTTCGAGGAGGAGGGGATCGGCGCGAATCCGGACGAGGTCCAGGTCCGGACCGCGGTCAAGGACTACGTCCTGCCCCAGTACTCGGCCTGGATCGGTCGTCAGGACCAGCTCGTGCCGCCCGAGGATCTGGCCGCCGACTGGGACCTGTGGATCACCGACTCGACCGCGGCACGCGACGCGATCAAGGACGACCCGAACGTCGCCTTCGACGCCTCCCAGTTCGCGACGGTCAACGGCGAGGTGGACACGCTCGGTTTGAGCGAGGCCTGCTACGCCGGTCCGACCAGCTAGGCGCTGCCCACCGCAGGGCGGCCGGCCGGCGACCCACTCCTCTCTCTGGGCCGCCGGCCGGTCGCTGCTCGGCGACCGATCGTCTAGCCTCCGCGCGGCAGAGCAGGGAAGCTGAGGAGGTCAGCGGTGAAGCGCGTACTCGTGGCGGTCGCTCTTGTGATGGTGGGGTGCCTGGCGGTCACGACGGCCCCCGCGGCAGCGGTCGACAAGCTGGTCACCTTCACGTCCGAAGGCCCCGGGCCGGAGAGCCTGGACAAGGTCTACGCCCGCCAGATCGGGCCCAAGCGCGCCGGGCGCGTGCTTGTCCTGATGCCGGGCACGGCCGGCGGCGCCGGCGACTTCACCCTGCTCGCGCGCGACCTGATCAAGCGCGTCGACGACCTCCAGGTGTGGGCGATCGACCGGCGCAGCCAGGCGCTCGAGGACACGTCGGTGTTCGCGCAGGCGCTCGAGGGGCAGAAGTCGCTTCAGGAGATGTTCGACTACTACCTCGGCTGGGTCACAAATGGCGGCAACCCGGCGGACCACTTCGACTTTCTCGACGCGTCGACGGTCCCGTTCGCTCGCGAGTGGGGAATGGAGGTGGCGCTCACCGACGCGCGCAAGGTCGTGCGCGAGGCATCGAAGAAGGGCCGCGAGGTGATCCTCGGCGGCCATTCGCTGGGGGCCTCGCTGACCGCCGCCTACGGCGCCTGGGACTTCAACGGCAAGCCGGGCTTCAAGGACGTCGAGGGGCTGGTGCTGATCGACGGCGGTCTGCTCGGCAGCTTCGATGCCTTCGACCTCGCTCAGGCCGAGCAGCAGATCGCCGACCTCGAAGCAGGGAACCCGTTCATCGACCTACTGGACGTCGGGTTTCCCGAGGGGGCGGGCCTGTTCGCCGAGATCGGGGCGGTCTTCGCCCGGCTCGACCCGGCCGGCGCGGCGACCACCCTGCAGAGCTCTCCCTTGCTGCCGCCGGAGTTCGACCCCGGCGTGCCGGTGACCAACCGCGGCCTGTTGGGCAATGCGTTGGATCGCGACACCTCACCGCCTGAGCTCAGCACCCTGCACGTCAACGCCGGCCAGCTCGCCGCCGCCGGCGATCGCCGCGACTGGGTCGACGGCGGCGTCACCCCGATCGTGCGGCTGGCCGAGAACTTCGGCCAGGAGCCCTCGAACGGGGTCGAGTGGTACTTCCCGCGCCGGCTGACGATCGACACCAACGGCGCCAACGAGATGAAGCAGAACGAGGTCGCCGACTTCCTCGGCCTGCGGCTCATGCACACGAACCGGATCGACGTGCCGATCTACGCGTTCCAGACCGACCTCACCGGCGGCGGCGTGCTCAAGGGCGCGAGAAAGCTGGTCAAGCGGGCGAAGACCGAGAAGGCCGACTCGATGCTGGTCAACGGAGCGCCCGAGCAGAGCCACATCGACCCGCTCACCGCCGCGCCGAACAAGAACGAGTTCCTCGCGACGCTCGTCGACTTCCTCGGCGAGATCGAGTAGCCGGGGCTCAGAGCACGGTGAGCTGAAGCGCGGCGCCGATCGCGCCGCAGCCGAGCACGACCCAGAGTACGGTCAGCTTCCCGTGCCAGCGCGTCAGCGCGAGGAAGGCGCCGACGGCGAGGATCGCGGTCGGGACATCGACGACGCTGGTCTCGATCACATCTAGGGCGACCGCCGCGATCAGGCCGATGACCGCCGCCGCGACGCCGAGCAGGAACGGCCGGATGCGCGGGTTGTCGGCGATCGCTACGAGCGCCCGGTGAAGGAAGATCGGAAAGACGAACGCGGGCAGGAAGATGCCGAGCGTCATCGCGACCCCGCCCGCGAATCCCCCGGCGACGTAGCCGACGAAGGTCGAGAAGATGACCAGCGGCGCCGGCAGGACGCCGCTGATCGCGAGCCCGTCGACGAACTGCTCCTCGGTGAGCCAGCCCTGGGCCTCGACGGCCGTCTCCTGCAGGAAGGGAATCGCGGTGAAGGCCCCGCCGAAGGTCAGCAGCCCGGCCTTCAGCCCCTCGAGGAAGATCTCGGCGGTCAGCGAGACGGTCACCGCGCCCGCGGCGAGCACGAGCGCGATCGGCATCAGGCCCACGGACGCCGCGCCGCGCGAGTAACGGCGCGCGTTCGTCCACAGCTCGTAGGCGACGCCGGCGCCGAGCAGGACCAGGACGAAGCTCGCGGACGCGAACACCGTGAGCGCGAAGGCGGCGATCGCGATCACCCCGAGCGGCAGGTCGGTGATGAAGGCGCCGCTCAAGCGCACCAGGGCACGGGCGAGGATCGCGCCGACCGCGGCCGCGAGCCCGTAGAAGAGCTCGTCGAGGTCCTCGGCGAGCCCGGCCTCGACGTAGAGCACCGAGAGTCCGAGCATGAGCAGGAAGCCGGGCAGCATGAAGCCGAGCCCGGCGAGGAAGCCGCCGAGCTTGCCCGCTCGCAGGCGCCCGAAGTAGACGCAGAGCTCGTGCGCCTCGGGGCCCGGCATCACCTGGTAGACGGCGAGGGTCTTGCGGAAGGTCTCCTCCGTTACCCAACCCTCCTCGTCCACGCACTCGCGCTTGATCATCGCGATCTGCGCCGCCGGGCCTCCCCAGGCGAGGGCCCCGAAGCGAAGGAAGCGAAGGAAGATCGAGACCGGTGAATCGGACATCGCGTGCGCCATCTTTACCCGCCGCTGAGCCCTGCTGCCTTAGGATGGCCTAATCTTCGGCATGGGTCGCCGATAACAAGAGACAAAAGACAGGAGAAGCGGTTCATGGGCGGAGCGGTGGAGTGGGCGGAGGCGATGGCGCCCTATGAGCGACCTCGCCTGGCGCGCAGCCTGCTCGACATCGCGACCTCGGTCGTGCCCTACCTCGTGCTCACGGTGGCGATGTACCTGCTCTTCGACGTCTCGATCTGGCTCACGCTGGCGCTGATCATCCCGGCCGGCGGTTTCCTGCTTCGCACCTTCATCCTCTTTCACGACTGCGGGCACGGCTCGTTCTTTGCCTCCAAGCGCGCCAACCGCTGGTTCGGGCGCTTCTGCGCCCTGCTGGTCTGGCAGCCGTACTCGAACTGGCGCCACGATCATGCCGTCCACCACGGCACCGCCGGCGACCTCGACCGCCGCGGGGTCGGAGACGTTCCCACGCTGACCGTCGAGGAATACCACTCGAAGTCGTGGCGCGGGCGGCTCGGCTACCGCCTCTTCCGCAGCCCGCTGGTGATGTTCGGCGTCGGGCCGATCTGGTCGCTGATGATCGGGCCGCGGCTGAGCTCGCGCGACAAGCGGCGGCGGCTGCGTAACAGCATCATCCTCACCAACCTCGCGATTGCGGCGATGGTGGCGACCCTAGTCGTGCTGTTCGGCTGGCAGCAGTTCCTTTTGATCCAGGTCGCTCCGGCCTTCCTCGCCGGCATGGCGGGGGTCTGGCTGTTCTACGTCCAGCACCAATTCGAGGACGTCTACTGGGAGAGCTCGGAGGGGTGGAGCTACGCGGAGGCGGCTCTGCAGGGGAGCTCCTACCTGATGCTGCCCAAGGTGCTCCAGTTCTTCAGCGGCAACATCGGCCTACACCACGTCCACCACCTGAGCGCCAAGGTCCCCAACTACAACCTCCAGCGCGCACACGACGAGAACCCGGTCTTTCACGACGTGCCGGTGCTGACGCTCGGCGACGGCCTGCGGTGCCCGCGGCTGAAGCTGATCGACCCCGGCAGCGGCAGGCTGCTGACCTTCTCGGAGGCGCGCGCGCTGGTCGCCGCGACCGCCGCCCCAGCCCCGGCTCAGGCCTAGCTTGAGCCGAGGATGCGCGCCTTCTCCGCCGCGAACTCCTCCTCGGTGAGCGCACCCGAGTCGCGGAGCCCGGCCAGGCGCTCGATCTCGCCGACGCGGGGGTCGCCGCCGGCCGCTGCGGCGGGCGCGCCGGCGGTCGCGACCCGCCCCTCGCGCCCCTCGCGCATCCGCTCGGCGATCCCCTGCGCGGTGCCGGCGGGTGAGCCGGGTGTGACGTGGTCGGGAAACTCACCGATCACCTGGCGGCGCAGCATCTCGGTCCCGAGCGCCGCGAAGGCGATCAAAAGCAGCGAGGGGACGATCCGGTGGGTGGCGATCACCGGGTCCCACCAGAACAGCAACAGCAGCAGCGCCGCGAGCCCGCCGTAGGCGTAGGCCGGCTGGCGCATGTAGGGGGTGAGCCAGCGACGGATCGAGGTCGCCCAGCGGGTCGGGCCCGCGAGCCAGGCGGCCGCCACGATCACGATCCCGTAGAGGACGATCGACTGGCCCGTCTCGAGGATCAGCGAGCTGCCGATGTGATAGACGGAGCTGACCGCCGCATCGGAGGAGGCGACCTCGCTCAGCGAGCCGACGACGAGGTTGCCGGCCGCACCGCGGGCAAAGAGGACGACGACGCCGACGAAGATGAAGGAGATCCCGACCGCGCGCAGGGTCTGGCGCCGGCGATCGCCGGCGATCGCGATCGCGACCGCGTAGAGCAGCAGGACGAGCGCGGTGAGCACGTAGCCGATCTTCTGCAGCAGGTTGAGGCCCTTCTGGGCGGCGTCGAGCTCATCGGACTTCATGATCTCGATCGAGCTCGCCTCCGGCGGCAGCTTGGAGGCAACGTCGGGCAGCCCGAGCTGTGCGGTCACCGACTCCAGTACCGAGGTGAGGTCGAGCGTCACCACCCCGCCGGTGGTCGCCACGAACTCGCCCTCGTCGTCGATCAGCGCGATCAGCTTGCTCTGCGCCGCTGCGCTCGCGTCGACGAAGAGCTGTTGGACCTTTGGTTCGGAGAGCGCCTTGGCGACGACCTCGTCGGCGCCGCTGCGAAGCGCTCCCGAGATCGGGGCGGCAAGCGGCGCGAGCTGCGGGGGAAGCCGGTCGGCGAGCTCTGCCTCGACGTCGACGTTGTCGAAGATCGCGGTGACGATGAAGGTGTTGAGAGAGGCCTGGATGTCGGCGTCTTGGATCAGCTGCTCGCTGGTCGTGGTCCAGGTCTCGGTCTCGAGCAGCTGGCGCTTGGCCCAGAGCGCGAAGACCGAGACGATGCCGATGATCGTCGCGAGCACGATCAGGATCAGCGGCAGGGCGCGGCGGCCGGTCTTCTTGACTGTCTGTTCCTCGTTCATTCGTGGGTGGGAACCCTATCCATCGGCAGCGGGATTTGGAAACACCCCAAAGGGTGATTGGATATGCAGATGGGCAGGAGAGGAGCTCTCGCGGGGTGCGCGGTCGTGCTTGCGTCGCTGCTGCTGGTGGTTGCGCCGGGCGCCGCGCAGGAGCCGGCGCCGGAGGCGCCCGGGGGCGAGCAGCCGGCTCCCGAGCCGGCGCCCGACGAGCCTTCGGCCGGGGGCGGTGAGCGGGACGTGGTCGGGGTCGGGATGCTGATCAACGACATCCAGCAGCTCGACCTGCAGACGAAGTCCTACGCCGTCGACCTGTATATCTGGTTCAAGTGGGACGACCCGAAGATCGACCCCTCGCGCAGCTTCGAGTTCCTCAACCCGTACCAGCTCTGGGGCCACATCCGCGGCTACGCGGGGATCAGGCCCGAGACCCTGCCGGACGGGAGCCAGTACTCGTCGCTGCACGTCCAGGGCCAGTTCAATTCCGACCTCGCGATCAACGACTACCCCTTCGACCGCCAGGAGTTGATCGTCATGCTCGAGGACAAGTCGAAGGACGAGTCGGCGCTCGTCTACGTGCCCGACAGGGACCCGATAGCGATCTCCCCGGACATCTCGATTCCGGGCTGGGACATCGGCGACGCGTCCTTGGAGGTCGTCTCGAACCAGTACCCGACCGACTTCGGCGATGCGGGCGCCGCTGCCGACACGTACTCGCGGGTGATCGGCGGACTCGAGGTGACGCGCCCGGCGGGCACGTACTCGCTGAAGCTGCTGTTGCCGATGCTGCTCGTCGTGCTCAGCGCGGCGCTGGCGCTCTCGGTGCATCCGCGCTACGTCGAGGGCAGGATCGGGATCGGGATCACGGCGCTGCTCACCATGGTCGCCCTGCAGCTGACCAGCGATGCCGGCCTGCCCGATGTCAACAACCTGATCCTGCTCGACAAGCTCTACGTGCTCAGCTACGTGTTCGTGGTCTTCACCCTGGCGGCGGTCGTGCGCGCCTCGAGGATCGAAAGGTTCGAAACCACCGGTGAGGTCGCCGCCGCCATGCAGACCGACCGCCGGAGCCTTGTCGTCCTCACCGCCGCGTACATCGTGTGCTATGCGCTGATCGTCGTCTTGAGCCTCGCCTGACGGCTCGCTGACGTGGCTCGCGCGCGCCTGGTCGGCATCAACCACGTCGCACTCGAGGTCGGCGACCTCGAGGCGGCGCTCGAGTTCTACGGCGCCGCCTTCGAGTTCGAGCTCCGCGGCCGGGTGCCCGGGATGGCCTTCGTCGACATCGGAGACCAGTTCATCGCGATCGCCGAGGGCCGCTCGCAGCCGCCCGACGCCGGACGCCATTTCGGGCTCGTCGTCGACGACCTCGAAGTTGCCCGCGCGGCGCTCGAGCGGGCGGGCGCCGAGATCCTCCCCGGTCGCGGGCTCGACTTCCGCGACCCATGGGGCAACCACGTCCAGGTGGTCGACTACCGCGAGATCCAGTTCTCGAAGGCGCCGCAGGTGCTCGCGGGGATGAGTCTGGATGAGCTCGATAAGAGCGAGAGCGCCCTGCGCGAGCTGCGCGAGAAGGGGCTTGCCTAGCGCCCTCCGGGACGTCTAGCGATCGTAGACCCCGGGGTTGACGCAATGTGGCATCCGCTCGCCGGCGAGCCCGGCAAGCAGGTTGTCGACCGCGATCGCCGCCATCGCCTCGCGCGTCGCGTGGGTGGCCGAGCCGACGTGCGGGAGCACGAGCAGGTTTGGAGCCGCGAGCAAGGAGTGGCCGGCCGGCAATGGCTCGGGGTCGGTGACGTCGAGCGCTGCGCCGGCGATCCAGCCCTCGCGCAGCGCCCGCTCGAGCGCGCGGTGGTCGACGATCGGCCCGCGGGCGGTGTTGACGAGGTAGGCGGTCGGCTTCATCGCCTGCAACGCCACCGCGCCGATCAGGCCCCGGGTCTCGGGGGTGAGCGGGCAGTGGATGCTGACAAAATCCGACTGGGCGAGCAGCCGGTCGAACGCCGCGCGATCGTCGCGCCCGGCGACCAGCAGCCGGCAGGCGAAGCCCTCGAGCCGGCGCGCGATCGCTGTCCCGATCCGCCCGCCGCCGACGATCCCGACCGTTGCCCCGTGCAGGTCGCGACCGAGCAGGAAAGCGGGCTCCCAAGTGATCCACTCGCCATCATGAACGGCTCGCTCGCCCTCCGAGAGCCGGCGCGCGATCGCCAGCATCAGCCCGACCGCCAGGTCGGCGGTCGATTCGGTGAGCACGTCGGGGGTGTTGCCGACCGCGATCCCGCGCGCGCTCGCGGCCGCGACGTCGACGTTGTCGGTGCCGACCGCGTAGTTTGAGATCGCGCGCAGGTCCGGGCAGGCGGCGATCAGCTCGGCGTCGATCGAGTCCGTGAGCAGCGCCAGCAGGCCCTCGGCGGCGCCCGCAGCGCGCACGAGCGCCTCACGCGGCGGCGGGAGCCGCTCTGGCCAGACCTCGACCTGATGCTCGGCTCGCAACCGGTCGAGCGCCGGTCCGGGCAGGTCGCGGGTGACGAAGCAGACGGCCATTGGGCTCTGTCCATCCTTTCAGCGCTTCGGCCGGGAGTGCGCGACGCGTGAGCCTCCGGGTCGGCGCGCACGCCGGTCGCCGAGCGGCTGCTCTCGGCGCCGAGCGCCGGCGCGCCGCAGCTGTAGGCGCTGTCAGACTCGAACCGTGGACCTCGAGCTCCTCGATCGCACGCTTGCCGCGCACGGCGAGCCCACCTACCGTTCGCACCAGGTGTGGGAGTGGGCGGCGGGCGGCGCGAGCTCCTACGCGGAGATGTCGAATCTGCCGCTCGCGCTTCGCGAGGCGCTCGACCTCGAGGTGCCGTTCTCGACGCTAGCGGTCGAGGCGCGTGCGCATTCGAGCGACGGCACCGAGAAGGCCCTGTTCGCGACCGCCGACGGGCGACCGGTCGAGGGGGTGCTGATGCGCTACCGCGATGGCCGCCGCTCGCTCTGTCTCTCGAGCCAGTCGGGCTGCCCGCTGACCTGCACCTTCTGCGCCACCGGCTCGATGAGCTTCGGCCGCAACCTCTCGGCCTCCGAGATCCTCGACCAGGCGCTTCACTTCCGCCGCATCGAGCCCGTCAACCAGACCGTGTTCATGGGCATGGGGGAGCCGCTGATGAATCTCGATGCCGTGGTCGAGGCGTGCGAGCGGCTGCCGGCGATCGGGGTCGCGACCTCGCACACGACGATCTCCACGGTCGGCTGGCTGCCCGGGATCGAGCGGCTCGCCCACGAGGGGCCGAGGGTGCGCCTGGCGCTCTCGCTTCACGCCCCCGACGACGCGCTTCGCTCCGAGCTGATGCCGGTCAACGAGCGCTACCCGCTCGCCGACCTGCTTGAGGCCTGCCGCGCCTGGCGCGCAGCGCGAAACCGGCGCGTCTACATCGAGTACCTGATGCTCGCCGGCGTCAACGACCGCCCCGAGCACGCCCGCGTGCTCGCCGGCTTGCTGCAGCCGCACGCGGCGTTCAAGGTCAACCTGATCCCCTACAACCCGACCGATGGCGGGTTCGAGGGCAGCTCGCCGGAGAGCATCGAGGCGTTTCGCGCGGCGCTGGTCGAGCGTGGCGTCCCGGTGACAGTGCGCCTCACCCGTGGCCGCGACATCGCCGCGGCCTGTGGTCAGCTCGCCGCGGCGACCAAGACGGTCGCCGGCGCCTAAAGGACTCCCGGCAGGGCGACGATGTTCTTGGTCGATGGCCATCCGAGCAACGATCGCCCTGCCCGTGTGCGTCCTCGCGCTTGCCGGCTGCGGCGGTTCGGGCGATGACGTGAGCACGAGCGCCGGTGCCGGCACGAACTCCGGATCGGCGGCCGCCGCGACCAGCGACTGGCCGATCTTCGGCCGCGTGGTCGAGCGCACGCAATACATCGCCGACGCGCCCAACCCGCCGTTTCACTACCTCTGGGAGTTTGGGGCGGGGCAGCTGATCGAGTTCCCGCCGGCGGTCGCGGACGGGTTCCTGTTCCTCGTCAACAAGACCGGCGAGCTATACGTCGTCCGCGCCAGCGACGGCAAGCAGGTCTGGAAGACGAATCTCGGCAACGACGTCACCGGCCCAGCCCACGCCGACGGGATCGTCTACCTGGCGCAGTACGACGGCACGCTGACGGCGATCGACGTGCTCAAGCGCCGCCAGGCCTGGGAGTTCAAGGCCGACAGCCGCCTCGAGTCCTCACCGCTGATCGCCGAGGGGCGTCTCTTCGTCGGCTCCGACGGTGGCTACCTCTACGCCCTCGACGCCGTCTCCGGCAAGCTCGAGTGGAAGCGAAAGCTCGGCGACACCGAGGTAGAGGCGAGCCCGAGCTACGACGATGGTGTCGTCTACGTCGGCGACTACGACGGGACGGTCTACGCGCTCGAAGGCGAGAGCGGCAAGCTGCACTGGAGCACTGACACGACCGAGCTGCCACCGGGCGCTTCGGGTGGCTTCTATTCGTCGCCCTCGATCGCCTTCGGCCGCGTGTTCGAGGCTCGAAACGACGGCACGGTCTATGCCCTCGACCAAGAGACCGGCAAGCTCGACTGGCACTTCGTCACCTCGAATGCGATCTACGGCTCGCCGGCGGCCGCCGAGGTCCCCGGAACGCCACCGTCGGTCTACGTCGGCAGCTACGACCACCAGCTCTACGCGCTCGAGGCCGAGACCGGCAAGAGGCGCTGGGTCTATGACGTCGGGGGTCAGGTGCCGGGAACGCCGACGGTGGTCGGCAAGACCGTCTTCACGTCGAGCTTTCAGACCAAGAAAACGGTCGGCCTCGACGCGAGTACCGGCAAGAAGGTGTTCGGCTGGGGCTCGGCCGGCTACACGCCGATGATCTCGGACGGCGAGCGGGCCTACCTGACCGGGTTCCAGACGGTCTGGGGGTTCGACGCGAAGTCCGACGGCGACGGTTAGACGATCGACGACCGGTCCCCGTGGATGCGGCCGGGGCGCGCTCCGCCCGGGCACTCGTCGAGCGCGAGGCGGGGTTCGTTGGCAGCGAGGGAGGGTGTGGGCGCGAGCGCAGGTCGCAAACCCCGGCCTCAACCGTCCCGCGGCGTCGAGTCCGAGGTTGATGTCGCTATAGAGCAACAACTCTCCTTTCAAGCTCGACGAGCGATCGAAAGGCGAGTTGACGCGCCGCCTGGAGGCTCGATTGGCGCCTTATTCTCGGATAGCGAGAGGAACGCGCCAGCCACGGCCGAGGCTGACCGAAGGCGCCCGCGCCACTCGCAACTCCCTCCCTCACTGACACCCGGCCAGGCCTCGCACCCCGACTTGGCCCGAGCGGAACGCGCCCAGCCAGGGGCTAGTCGGTCTCCAGCATCGCCTCGGTCTCGATCCCGCGACCGGGCGGCACGCGCAGCGCGATGTCGCCGCGGCCCCACTTGTCCAGCGGCCAGTCGGAGGTCAGCACCGCCTCGGCGCCCTGGTCGGTGAGTGCCTGGCAGAACGCGCGCGCGGTCTCGAGCTCGGCGAAGTCGCGGACCACGTCCCAGTCGTCGTAGGAGGCGTCGCCGACGTGAAGCTCCGCCAGCCCGTCGGGGTGCAGCTCGCCCCCGGCGGTGTCCCAGATCCGGCTCAGCCGGTCGCGCAATCCCATCGAGGGTCGAAACGCTACTGCGTCCGCTCGGCCGGGTCGTCGGCCGAGAGCTGCGCCGACCCCGATCGCAGGTTGGTGCCGAGCGCGTCGAGGTGCCGCTGAATCCCGTCGAGCAGCCCCTCGACCTGCTGGCGTGAGGCCGCGAGGTCGTTGAGCGCCGCGTTGAGCGAGACGCCCTCGACGTTCTGGCTCTGGCACTGCCGGCAGCGCTCGATCCGCTCGGCGGCCCAGGTCGCGCCGCAGTCGCCGCAGGAGAGCCGATAGACGTCGGCGAGCCCCAGTGATCCCCCTCGGCGGCGCGCTCGGCGCTGATGTCGGTGATCACGCCCTCCATCATCAGCCTGCTCTGGGCGTCGCGGGAGACGGTCGCGCGGTCGCGGATCCAGATCACCTTGCCGGTCCGAGTGCGCAGCCGGTACTCGTGCACGAACTCGCTCTCCGATGGCATCTCCGCCAAGCGCTCCTCGGCCTGCTCGACCCGTTCGCGATCGTCGGCGTGGATGCATGCCCACCACAGGGTTGGGTCGGCGATCACCTCCGCTGGGCGGTAGCCGACCAGCTGCTCGATCTGGCCGGAGGCGAACTCCCAGCGACCGTGGACGCCGGCCTCGGCCCGGTAGGCGCAGGCGGGAAGTCCGGGCGATGTCACGGACCCACACCGTGCGCCCGTTGCGATGCAGCATCCGGTACTCGCTCGCGAGCCTGCGGTCTGACTCTCGCGACTGCTCCTCCTGCTCGCGCTCCAGCTCGAGCATCGGCCCGCGGTCGTCGGGGTGGATGGATTCGAACCAGAGCCGCGGATCGGCGAGCCATTCCGCGGGTGTGTAGCCGAGCATCTCCTCGATCTGCGGGCTGATGTAGTGGAAGACGCCCTCGGGCCCGGGCGCGGCCTCGTAGACGACCGCCGGCACCCACTCGACCAACTCGCGGAAGCGCTCCTCGACCCGGCTCAGCGCATCCTGCGTCTCCACGCGCTGCGTGGCCTCGCGCGCGACGATGGCGATGAACAGCTCCCCGGTGGCCGGGTCGCGGACGCTGCGCGCCGTGCTGTCCGCCCAGGCAATGCTGCCGTCGGGACGTCGCACGCGGACGGTCATCCGCTCCTCACGGCCCTCGGACTCGCCGAGCCGCGCCAGCCGGAGCGCCGCCTCGGCGTGATCGACGGGATCAACCAGATCGAGGCCCTGGGTTCCGATCAGCTCGTCGGGCTCGCGTCCGTAGACGGTTCGCGCGCCCGCCGAGACGAACTCGATCGTGCCGTCGAGCGCGCTCCGGGCAAAGGCTTCCTGCACGCTGTCGAGCAGCAGGGACAGGTCAACCTCGCGCGCTGCCGCCCCCGCTTCCCGAGCGGGCGTACCGCCGCCTAACTCCTCCATCAACCACAAGCCTAGACTCCTGCGTCGATGAAGTGGAAGCGAAGCAAGGCCCGGGGCCGCGACGTGATCGACGTTCGGGGCGCTCCCAAGTCGGGTGGTTCGGGCGGCCTCGGCGGCGGGCTTCCGATCCCGGGAGGCGTGGCCGGCCTCGGCGGCGGAGCGGGCCTCGTCGTGGTCCTGATCATCGTCGCGATCCAGGTCTTCGGCGGCGGGTCTGCAGAGTCGGGATTCAGCATCGACGACGTGTTCGGCGCCGGGATCCAGGCGCCAGGCGCGGAAGACGAGCAGCCGATCCCGGCCGACCAGGATCCCCAACGCGAGCTGTACGAGTTCTCCGACTACGTCTTCAACGATGCCCAGCAGACCTGGGCCGGCACCTTCAAGGAGGACGGCGAGGCCTACGACCGCGCCGTCCTCGTCGTCTATGACGGCGCCGTCAGCACCGAGGGCTGTGGCGGGGCGACCTCGGCAGTCGGGCCCTTCTACTGCCCGGCGGACGAGCGCGTCTACCTCGACCTCACCTTCTATGAGGACATGCGCCGCCAGCTCGGCGCGCCCGGCGACTTCGCCTGGGCATATGTGATCGCGCACGAGATCGGCCACCACATCCAGAACCTGACGGGAACCAACGCCCAGGTGTCGCAGCTCGAGCGCTCCGACCCGGACAGCGGCAACGAGCTCTCGGTGCGGCTCGAGCTTCAGGCCGACTGCTACTCGGGCGTCTGGGCCTCGACCGTATACGCCGAGGGCGCCTTGGAGGAGGGCGACCTCGACGAGGCATTCACCGCCTCGGAGGCGGTCGGCGACGACCGGCTCGCCGAGCAGGCCGGCCAGCGGGTCAATCCCGACTCGTTCACCCACGGCACCTCCGAGCAACGCCGCACCTGGTTCGAGCGCGGATATGAGTCCGGCGATCCAGCGGCCTGCGACACGTTCACGCCGGACGAGGTCTAGACGATCGATTCCGAATCCGCGTGGGCGAGGATTCGGGAACGGTCGTCTAGTCAGACGCCTGGAGCGGCGGTACGATCGGATCATCGGCTTCTTCTCCAACCGCCGCAAGCGCGAGAGTGCACTGCCGCCGTCGGCCCAGGCCGAGCAGCCCAATGAGGCGCCCGGCTCCTTCGCCAACCCCGAGGGCCAGCCCATCGTCGGCGAGCAGGTTGGCGGAGCCCAGTTCGGCTCGGCAGACCTGGGCGATCTTCAGGACATCCCGGGAATGGCGGAGGGCCTCGCCGCGCTGACGCAGCTCGGGCCCGCGATCGAGCAGGCGATCGCCGAGGGCAACGTGCAGATCGAGCAGGGGGGGTCGCAGACGATCGACATGCGAGGCACCGGCCTGCGAGAGGAGATCGTCGGGATCATGCAGCAGCACGGCATCGACCCCGAGTCCGGCAGCGCCCAGAACGTCGGCGCGAGCGCCTACGGCGACATGCAGCAGCAGATCCTCGCCGCGCTCGCAAAGCACGGCATCGACCCCGGCGCCAGCGGCAGCTCGATCAACTTCCAGATCTCAACAGACGACGAGAAGTAGCGCGCGCTACTCGCTGAGCTCGATCCGCTCGATCAACTGTGGCTCGACCGGGCGGTCGCCGGCGCCGGTCGGGGTCGACTCGATCGCGTCGACGGCGTCCATCCCGTCGGCGACGCGCCCGAAGACGGTGTGCTTGCCGTCGAGCCAGGGGGCGGCGTCGGTGGTGACGATGAAGAACTGCGAGCCGTTGGTGTTCGGGCCGGAGTTGGCCATCGCGAGTGCGCCGCGGACGACCTTGTTGTCGTTGAACTCGTCCTCGAACGTATATCCCGGGCCGCCGGTGCCGGTGCCCTCGGGGCAGCCGCCCTGGATCATGAAGTCGCTGATCACACGGTGGAAGGTGAGCCCGTCGTAGAACCCGTCGGCGGCGAGCTTGCGGAAGTTCTCGACCGTCTTCGGGGCGTCATCGTCGAAGAACTCGATCGTGATCGGCCCTGCGTTTGTTTGAAAGGTGGCTTCAGACATGGCCGGCCACTCTACAGACGGACACCGGCCCGCTCGCGGGGCGTCCTATCCTCCGGAGAGGATGCGCTGCCCGTCATGCGGCAATCTCAACCGACCTGAGGCTCGCTTCTGCGATTCGTGCGGGTCCGTGCTGGAGCAGCCGGCCGAGCGTTCGCAACCGCCGCCCGCGCCGGCCGATGACGCGCCGACGTTGATCGCCGGGCGCTACGCGGTCGAGAGCTTCCTAGGCCGCGGCGGGCGAAAGCGCGTCTACCGCGCTCGCGACTCCGAGCACGGCGACCGCGAGGTTGCCGTCGCCGTGTTCGAGACCGAGGGGATCGAGGAGACCGTTCTCACCCGGGCGCGTCGCGAGGCGCAGGCGATGGGCAAGCTCGGCTCGAGCCCGTACATCGTCCGCGTGCTCGACTCGGGCGAGGAGGACCGGGTGCCCTACATAGTCAGCGAGTACGTCGGCGGTGGGGACCTGGCGGGAACGCTGGAGGAGTGCGAGGGCCGGCGGCTCGAGATCGAGCGTGCGATCGAGATCTCGATCGACGTCTGCCGCGCGCTCGAGCATGCCCACTCGCGGGGAATCATCCATCGCGACCTCAAGCCGGCCAACATCTGGCTCGGCGACGACGGGACCGCTCGGCTCGGCGACTTCGGCCTCGCGACGACCGACAGGCGCTCGCGCGCGGCGGTTGAGGGGATGCTCGTCGGCACCGTCGCCTACCTGCCCCCCGAGCAGGCGCTCGGGCGAAGCTCGGATGCGCGCTCGGACCTCTACTCGCTCGGGGCGATGCTGTACGAGCTGCTCACCGGTGAGCCGCCGTTTCCGGGCTCCGACGCGGTCGCGATCATCGGCCAGCACCTGAACGCCGAGGCGGTTGCGCCCTCCCATCATCGTTCCGAGGTGCCGCCGCCGCTCGACCGGCTGGTGCTCGAGCTGCTCGCGAAGTCGCCCGACCAGCGTCCGCAGACCGCTGCCGCCGCGCGCCGCGCGCTCGAGGCCGCGCTCGCCGCGCCCGACGACGCCGATGCGGCCCCGACCGCTCCCGAGAACCCGCTCGAGGGCCTCGCGGGTGGAGTCTTCGTCGGCCGCGAACCCGAGCTCGACGAGATGCGAACGATGCTCGAGGACGCGCTCCGCGGTCAGGGGCGCCTGCTGCTGCTCACCGGCGATCCCGGAATCGGCAAGACGCGGACCGCGGAGCAGCTGGCGACCTACGCCGGCGTCCGCGGCGCGCGCGTGCACTGGGGCCGCTGCCACGAGACCGAGGGTGCGCCACCGTACTGGCCGTGGTCCGAGGCGCTTCGCGAGTACGTCCGCGAGGCCGATCCGGTCGGCCTGCGGTGGCAGCTCGGTGGCCGCGCCGCTGACGTCGCCCAGATCGTCCCCGAGCTCGGAGAGCGCCTCGGCGATCTAGGCGAGCTCCCGCCGATGGAGGCAGAGCAGGCACGCTTTCGCGTCTTCGACTCATTCGCGGGCTTCCTCGGGGGGGTCTCGAAGTCGCGCCCGCTGGTGCTCGTGCTCGACGACCTGCACTGGGCCGACGAGCCGTCGCTCTTGCTGCTGCGCTTCGTCGCCCGCCGGCTTGCCGACACGGGGTTGCTGGTGATCGGCACGTACCGCGACGTCGAGCTCGGCCGCCACCACCCGCTCGCCGAGACGCTCTCGGACCTCTCCGGTATCGACGCAGCAACGCGGATCGCGCTGCGGGGCCTCGACGCCGAGGCGATCGCCAGCTACATCGAGCTCACCGCCGGAGTCGACCGGCCGCCCCCCGAGCTCGCCGAGGCGATCCGCGACCAGACTGCCGGCAACCCGTTCTTCATCAGTGAGGTCGTTCGCCTGATGGCCGCGGAGGGTCGGCTCGGCGAGGAGGAGGGCCGGCGCGAGGTCTCGATCCCGCAGGGCGTCCGCGACGTCGTCGGCCGCCGCCTCGACAGGCTTTCGGCCGCGGCCAACGACGTCCTGCGGCTCGCCGCCGTCTGCGGACGCCAGTTCCGCCTCGACGTCCTCGACCGTGTCTCGAAGCGACCGCGCGAGGAGATCGCCGCTGCACTCACCGAGGCGGAGGGCGCCCGGCTGGTCGAGGAGTCGCCCCGCGAGGCGGGTCTGTACTGGTTCGCGCACGCGCTCGTTCGCGAGACCCTGCAAGCCGAGGTGCCGGCGGCTCGCCGGGCGGCGATCCATCGGGAGATCGGCGCGGCGCTCGAACATGTCCATGCTGATGATCTCGACCGCCACCTCGGCGAGATCGCATACCACTTCCTCGAGGCGGGTTCAGCGGTCGATCCCGAGCGCACCGTGGGCTACGCAACCAGGGCGGCGGCCATGGCGGTCGATCGGCTCGCCTACGAGGACGCGGCGAGCCTCTACGCGAACGCGCTCGAGGCGCTCGAGCTCGCCGGCGTTGCATCCCCCGAGCAACGGCTTGGCCTGCTGCTCGACCTCGGCACGACCCAGACCCGCGCCGCGCGGGTGCGCGACGCACGCTCGACGCTCGAGCAGGCCGCGAGCCTTGCCCGCGAGCTCGAGCGACCGATCGACCTGGCGCGCGCCGCGATCGCGATCTCGTTCCTCTCCGAGGCCGGTGTCGTCGACGAACCGCTTATCGCCCTGCTCGAGGAAGCGCTCGAGCAGGTCGGGGAGCAGGACTCCCCGCTGCGCTCGCAGCTGCTCAGCGCGCTGGCCCAGGAGCTCACCTGGGTCGACCCGGCCGGACGCTCCAATGACGTCGGCATCGAGGCAGTCGAGATGGCTCGCCGGGTCGGCGATCAGCGCGCCCTCGCCCAGGCCCTGATCCGGCGCCAGTTCACCGGCGAGATCGGCCCCGAGCAGACCCGGCGGCGCCTCGTTGAGACCGATGAGCTCCACGATCTGGCCAAGCAGCTCGGTGACCTCGAGCTCGAGCTCCGCGCCCATGTCTACCGGCTCGCCAACCGGCTCGAGCTCGGCGACGTCCGCGGCGGCGATGCCGACTTGGCCGCCGTCGAGCGCTTGGCGGCCGAGCTTCGCCAGCCCACCTACCTCTGGCACATCCCGCTCTTGCGTGGGACGCGGGCGCTGATCGACGGTCGCTTCGATGACGCCGAGAAGCTCGCGGCTGAGGCGCTTGCGGGCGGCGAGCGAGCGCAGGAGCCGATCTCGGTGATGTTTCACGCGATCCAGGACAACCAGCTCCGGCGCCTGCGCCGCCGGCCCGACGACGTCGCCAGGCTCGAGAGCTCGCTCTCGGTGCTCGGCGAGTTCATCGAGCGCTACCCCGCGCTGCCGGCGTGGAGCTGCTCGCTGGCCGCGATTCACGCCGAGCTTCAGAACACGAGCGAGGCGCGCGCGGTGTTCGAGCCGCTGGCGGCAACGGGGTTCAGCGACCTTCCCTACGACACCCAGTGGGTGACCTCGATGATGCTGCTTGCCGAGACCGCGGTATTCCTCGGCGACGTCCCACGCGCCGAGCGCCTCTACGAACTGCTCTTGCCGCACGACGGGGTCTGCGTGCTCACCGGCCGCGCAGCGTGTTGCTACGGCCCTGTCGCCCGTTTGCTCGGGATGCTCGCCTGCGCCAGCGGCCGGCCGGCCGCTGGCGAACGTCATCTTGGCGATGCGCTGGCGATGAGCGAGGCGATGGGCGACCGCCCGATGATTGCCCGGACCCATTTCCAGCTCGCGCAGCTGCTGCTCGACCGCGATGGTGATCGCGATCGAGCTCGCGCGCTCGAGCTGCTGGGCTCCGCGCTCACCGAAGCGCAGGAGATCGGCATGGTCGGGCTCACCCAGGAGGCGCTCGCCGCCAGGCTCGAGGCCCAGGGCCTGACCGCACTCGACACGACGACCTCGATCGACTTCATGGCCGAAGCGATCTCCTCCGAGCAGCCCGACATCGCCGCGCACGCCGCGGCCGACGGTCAGGTGACCATCCTCTTCTCCGACATCGAGAACTCGACCCTGATGACCGAGCGGCTGGGCGACGAGCGCTGGCTCGAGGTGCTGCGCGCCCACAATTCGCTCTTTCGCCGCCTCGTGCCGATCCACGGCGGCTATGAGGTCAAGAACCAGGGCGACGGCTTCATGCTCGTCTTTCCCGACTCGCGCCGGGCGGTCGAGTGCGCGGCCGCGATCCAGCGTGAGCTCGCCGACGGCGACCTGATCGCCGGCGAGCGGGTACGGGTGCGGATGGGGATGCACGCGGGCGAGGCGATCCGCGAGGAGGGCGACTTCTTTGGCCGCAGCGTGATCGTCGCCGCCCGGATCGCGGCCCAGGCCCGCGGCGGTGAGATCCTCGTCTCGGAGGCGCTCAAGGAGCGCGCCGAGGCGGGCAACGGCGGCGGCGCGCCGGATGGGCTCGGCTTTGACGGCGGCCGCGAGATCGAGCTCAAGGGCCTTGCCGGCAGCCACCGCGTCTACCGCGCGGACTGGGAGCGGGCGCTGGCCGGCTGAGCCCGCTACTCGCCCGCCAGCCAGGCGGCCGGGTTGCGGACCATCATCGTCTGCTCCTGCGCGGGCGTCATCCCCGCCTCGCGCAGGTCGGGGAGCACCCGCTCGGGGACCGTGCGGATGTTCCAGTCCTTGGTCATGCCGGCGGCGACCATCTGCTCGACCATGGACGCAGGGAACCAGTCGATCGTCGCGCAGGAGTCGGCCGAGAGGAAGATGCGGTCGGCGTAGCCGCGCTCGAGCAGGGCGAGGGTGGTCGCCTGGCGCCGCTCGTAGGGCAGGTACATCTCGATCCCGTAGCGATCGAGCCCGATCCAGACCCCGCGCTCGAGCAGGCCCTCGAGGTAGCCGAGGTCGTCGGTGTCGCCGCAGTGAGCGATCTGGACCTTCGCCGGATCGACCCCCTCCTCGGCGAAGATCTCGACCTGGCGCGGGCCGGTCGCGCTCGCCGGGCGCGAGTGGGCCATGATCGGCGCCCCGGTGCGCAGGCTGGCACGCGCCGCGGCCCGGTGGACCTTCTCGACGTTCTCGGTCACTCCGGGCTCGTCGGCGGCGCACTTGATGAACGCCGCCTTGATCTCGGTTCCCTGGATGCCCTGCTCGATGTCGTGGACGAAGATCTCGGCGATCTGATCGGGATCGCGGGAGAGGAAGAACTCGGGCAGGTGGTCGTAGGTGTAGATCCCGGTACAGGCGACGACGCGGAGGCCGCTTGCCTCCGACGCCCGGCGCATGAGGCCGACGTCGCGGCCGAGGAACATCGCGCTCGGGTCGGCGATCGATTCGATCCCGAGCGCGACCGCCGAGCTCGCGGCGGCGATCGCCACCTGCTCGTCGCCGCCCGGCGGGACGACATGGGGCGGCTCCTCCTGGATCGTGCCCACGTGCGGGAACTGCTCGTGAACGGCCTCGTCGCGCGTGCGCAGATGCTCGTGGATCAGCGTCGTGCCGAGCTCGCTTGACTCGACCCGTCCGGTGACGGTCTCGATCGTGGCCATCGCGGCACTATATGTCGATGCAGGACGCCCGCCGTTATCGCCTGGCGACCGCCTGGGCGCTGATCATCGGCCCGGCGCTGTTCCTGCTCGACAACCTGATCCACCCCGAGGAGCTCGAGCGCGGCAACGAAGCCGAGCAGCTCGCCACGATCGCCGCCGATGCCGAGCGCTGGCAGCTTGCCCATCTGATCGGGTTCACAAGCCTGTTCGCGATCTGCGCCGCGGTCCTCGGCCTGGCCTGGGTGGTGCGCCGCTCCCAGCCGCGGCTCGGCCTCTGGGCGGGCGCAGCGGGCCTGGTCGGGCTGCTCGGCTTTGCCTTCGCGTTCGCACTCGACGGCTACACCTGGGGCGTCCTGGGCGAGGTATCGGGCCGGCCGGCGATCGACGCGGCGACGATCGAGACCGCCTTCGGCGAGGTCCAGGAGTCGAGCTGGGCGCTGCCCTACTACGCGCTCGCCGTGCTCGGCTTCACAGGCGGGTTGCTGGCGCTCGCGTGGGGGCTTGCCGCCGGCGGTTGGGTGAGCGCGCCGGCCGCCGGGCTGTTCGCGCTCGGGGCGTTCGCGGTCGCGATCGAGGGCCTGGTCCCCAGCAACGCCTACTTCATCGCCAGCTCGGGGCTCTTTCTGCTCGGCGGCGCCGGCGTTGCCCGCGAGCTGTCGCGGGTCCCGGACGGCCGGCTGGCGGTCAGATCAGCTTGATCACCGCGATCACCATCGAGGCGATCAGGCAGGCGATCAGCACGACCATCATGTAGGTCCAGCTGCGTGGCATGCGATGCGGCGAGTCGAGCGCTCGCGCCCGGATAGTATGCGCCGGCATTCACCGGGAGTTCGAAGGAGGGCCTCAGTGTTCCAGCGGATCGTTGTCGGCACCGACGGGTCGGAGACCGCGGCGGAGGCCGTGCGCCAGGCGATGGAGTTGGCGAAGCTGACCGGCGCCGCGCTCGAGATCGTCAGCGCCTACTCACCCGTCTCACAGACTCGCCTGCGCGGCGAGTCGGGGGAGATCCCCGGTGACATCGCGCATTCGGTCGGTCCGCGCGAGGACGTCAACGTCGTCCTCGAGGCGGCCTCCGGCCCGGCAGGGGAGGCCGGCGTGACGGTCACGACCCATGCCCGCGAGGGCGACCCTGCCGACGCGATCCTCGATGTCGCCGAGGAGATGAAGGCGGATCTGGTCGTCGTCGGCAACAAGGGTATGACCGGCGCCCGGCGCTTCCTGCTCGGCAGCGTGCCGAACAAGATCTCCCATCACGCGCCCTGCGGCGTCTACATCGTCCGCACGACCTAGGCCGAGCCGGCCGCGCGCCGGCCGGGTCTCAGCAGTCGCGCGCCGGGTCGGTGGCCCGCAGCGCGTCGAGTGATCCCGGGCCGTAGAACCTCTCCGGGATCCCCGGTCGTGCGGTGCACTGGAGCCGCGTCGCCAGGGTCTTGGGCTTGGGCTCGACACCGGCGACGCCGCTCGCTCGCACGAGAGCGGCGACGCCGCTCGTGTGCGCGGCCGCCATCGAGGTGCCGAGATCGGGCCGGAGAGAGAACCGCCCGAAATCGCCCGAGCAGGCGGGGAAGCAGTCGAAGGTGAGCTGAAGTACCGGCCGCTGGTCGGTGACGCACTCGTTGCGCATCGCCGCCGAACGCGCCAGGCCGCCGCCCGGGGCGAGCAGGTCTGTGCGCTTGCCGAAGTGTGAGTAGGCGGCGAGGCAGCCGTGCTCGGTGGTCGCTCCGACTGCGAACACACCCGGCGCAGCGCCCGGGTAGAGCGCCCGGCGCTTTCCGTTCCCGTTGAGCGCGTTGCCGGCCGCTGCGACCACCAGCGCCCCGCGCTGGCGCGCCTTGCGCACCGCATCGCAGACGGTCGGCACCTCGCCGCAACCGGTGACGCCGGCCTCGAACTGGAGCGAGAGGTTGATCACGTCGGCGCCGTGCTTGGCGGCCCAGAGGATCCCCTCCCCGACGTCCTCGGCGCCGCCGGTTCCCGTCTTGTCGAGGACCCGGACGGGCATCAGCTGCGCGCCGTATGCGATTCCGGTGAGGTAGTCGTCGGATGCCGAAGGCGCCTCGGCGCTCACCTGCTCAGCGATCGTGCCGGCGACGTGGGTGCCGTGCCCGTTCTCGTCGAATGGCATCGCGTCGTCGTCGACGAGGTCGATCCCCGGCACGAACTGGGTTGCGGCGAAGTCCGGAGCGAGGGGGAGGCCGTTCGCGGTCTCCGCGTAGGCGATGCCGGTGTCGACGACGGCGACCGTGGTCCCGGCGCCGCCGGGCGCTCCCGCCGCAACGAGCCGGTCCCAGGCGCCCCCGATCCTGATCCCGCCGGGGCGGCCGAGGAAGCTCCACTGGTCGTCCTGCCAGCCCCCGGGCTTACCCGAGGTGCCGCGGTCAAAGGGCGTGAACGCCGCCCGGGCGGTCCAGTTCGGGGCGGCGAACTCGACCTCCGGATCGCGCTCGAGCTTGGCGATCGCCTCGCGGACGCTGGTCCCCGGCGGGGGCTCGAGCACGCGCGAGCCGCCGCCCTCGACGCCGACCAGGACCTCGCCGGGCGCAAACGCACGCTGCGTACGTTCCTGCGCAGAGGCGGCTGCGGGCCCCGCGAGGAGGACCGTGACGGCGGCGGCGCCGGTGAGCGCCATTGTCAGCCTCAGTGCATGCATGGTGGATCGACGAACCGAATCTCCCCTTCCCTCGCAACACCCCACAATTGCGGAAGTTGCCGGTGGCCGATACTTCGCCGATGGCCGAGTCCCGCTTTTTCGCCCGCGACGAGCAGTTCATGCGCCTCGCGCTGCGCGAGGCCGAGCGCGCGGCCGAGCACGGCGATGCGCCGATCGGTGCGGTCGTGGTTCGCGAGGGCGAGGTCCTCGGTGCGGCCGGCAACGAGCGCGAGTTGCGCGCCGATCCCACCGCGCACGCCGAGATCCTCGCCCTGCGCGCCGCAAGCGATCAGCTCGGGGGCTGGCGGATCGCAGACTCGGTGCTCTACGTGACGCTCGAGCCCTGCGCGATGTGTGCCGGCGCGATCGTCCTCGCCCGCGTGCCCAGGGTCGTTTTCGGCGCCGGCGACCCGAAGGCGGGCGCCGCGGGCAGCGTCCTCGACGTGCTCTCCGAGCCGCGGCTCAACCATCGTCCGCGGGTCGACTCCGGCCTGCTCGCCAACGAGTCCGCAGAGCTGCTACGCGCCTTCTTCGCCGACCGTCGCGGATAGGCTCCGGCCCGTGAACGCCGCGGAGCCAGGCACCGGCACATACCGGCGCCGCCGCTACGAGCGCGGCACCGACGAGTTCTCCCGCCTGCTCGCCTTCAGCGACGGGCTGTTCGCAATCGCGATGACCCTGCTCGTGGTCGGGATCGAGGTCCCGGACCTGAGCGATACCGACAGCGTCCACGAGCTCGCCGAGGCGCTCAACGACGACCTCGGCAGCTTCATCAGCTTCTTCATCAGCTTCGTGGTTATCGGTCGCTACTGGGTCGCCCACCACGCCTTCATCGCCCGTCTCGCGGCCATTGACACCTCGCTGATCGGGCTCAACCTGGTCTATCTGATGTTCATCGCCTTCCTGCCCTTTCCCACCGGGCTGCTCGGCAACTTCTTCGAGAACCCGCTCTCGATCGCGATCTACGCGGTCGCCGTCGGAGCGGTCAGCGGGATGGAGGTGGTGCTCTTCCGCCAGGCGCGCCGCGACGGCCTGCTCGAACGCGAGACGCCCGACGACGTCTATCGCTGGGGCAACATGCTCTCGCTCTCGCCGGTGATCTTCTTCATCGCCTCGATCCCAGTCGCCTTCATCAGCACCAGCCTCGCGGTCGTGGTCTGGTTCTTCGGGGTCCCGTTCCAGTTCATCGCCAACCGCTGGAAGCCGCCGCACGCCGACGAGTACTTCTAGACCCAGCCCCTCCCACCATCGCCGAGCGTCCCACTAGTGGGACGCTATTCGAACCCTGGGACCCAGGCGTTGATTAGCCGGTTGGCGGCGGCAGCGCTCACAGCTCGACGATTGCCTTGAAGCCACCGTAAATCATCCGCGACATGTCAGCCGGCATGTCCTTCGGGTCGTAGGCGGCGAACCGCGGGTCGGACATCACCTTCTTGTTGACGGCATCGCGGTGCTTGCGCGACTTGTAGACGATCCAGGAGAAGCCGACGACCTCGTTGCGCTTCGCCTTGACGCTCATCGGAAAGTCGGTGACCTTGCCCTTTGGCACATCGTCGCCGACGCATTCGATGTACTCGAGCGCGCCGTGCTCCTTCCAGACTATTCCCGCCTTGCGGGCGACCTTTCGGTACTCCTCAATCTTGTTCTTGGGTACTGCGAAGACGAATCCATCGACATAGCGGGCCATCAGAAACACTCCTTCTGCCTCGGTTGTGGGCTTAGCCGTTGAGACCGGCGAACGGGGGAAAACTAATCGCGGCTCCTCGCTGACAGTACTTGGCGCCGTTAACGCCCAGCAGCGAGCAGCAGCAGCGGAGAGGGTGGGATTCGAACCCACGAGGCAGCTTGCACCGCCCACGCGATTTCCAGTCGCGCACCTTAAGCCACTCGGTCACCTCTCCGGGGCGGCCCCAAGATAGCGGCGCAGGTGTGCGGCGGCGCGCGCCGTTCAGGCGGGAACGGGAGCGTCGGGCAGGCGCTCGAGCGCGGCGTCCATGTCGGCCTGGCTGAACTCGAGATCGGTCAGCTTGCCGGCCAGGAAAGCGTCGTAGGCGGACATGTCGAAGTGGCCGTGGCCGCAGAGGTTGACCAGGATCACGCGCTCCTCGCCCGCCTGCTTGGCCGCCTCGGCCTCGTCGAAGGCGGCGCGCAGCGCGTGCGACGGCTCCGGCGCGGGGATGATTCCTTCCGAGCGCGCGAAGCGCACCGCCGCCTCGAATGCCGCCGTCTGGTGGACGGCGACCGGCTCGATGATCCCCTCCTTGACGAGCCCGCAGATCATCGGCGAGTCGCCGTGGTACCGGAGGCCGCCGGCATGCACCGGCGGGGGGACGAAGTCGTGGCCAAGCGTGTACATCGGCATCAGCGGGGTGAGCCCGACCGTGTCGCCGAAGTCGTAGCGGTAGACGCCCCGGGTCAGCGTCGGGCACGCGGCCGGCTCGGCGGCGACGAAGCGCGTTGCTTGCCGTCGCGCAGGTTGGCGCGGATGAACGGGAACGCGACCCCGGCGAAGTTCGAGCCGCCGCCGACGCAGCCGACGACGACGTCTGGGTACTCGCCGGCGAGCTCGAGCTGGGCGATCGCTTCCTGGCCGATCACGGTCTGGTGCAGGCAGACGTGGTTGAGCACCGAGCCGAGCGAGTAGTTGGTGTCCTCGGCGCCCGCCGCTACCTCGACCGCCTCGGAGATCGCGATCCCGAGGCTGCCCGAGGTGTGCTCCGCCTGCGAGCGGCCGGCCTCGGTGTGGTCGGAGGGACTGCGGTGCACGGTCCCGCCCCAGGTCTCGATCATCGCTCGCCGATAGGGCTTCTGGTCGAAGGAGACGCCGACCATGAATACCTCGCACTCGAGCCCGAAGAGCTGGCAGGCGAGCGCCAGCGCCGAGCCCCACTGGCCGGCGCCGGTCTCGGTCGCGAGCTTGCGCACGCCCTCCTGCTTGTTGTAGAAGGCCTGCGCGACCGCGGTGTTGGGCTTGTGCGAGCCGGCAGGCGAGACGCCCTCGTACTTGTAGTAGATGTGGGCGGGAGTCTCGAGCGCGCGCTCGAGTCGGCGGGCGCGCAGCAGGGGGGTGGGCCGCCAGAGCTTGTAGACGTCGCGCACCTCCTCGGGGATCTCGATCTCGGGCTCGGCGGAGACCTCCTGGCCGATCAGCGCCATCGGGAACAGGGGCGCCAGGTCGTCGGGCCCGAGCGGCTGCTTGGTCGCTGGATGAAGCGGTGGTAGCGGCTCGCCGGGCAACTCCGGGAGCAGGTTGACCCAGTGGGTGGGGATTTCGGATTCTCCGAGCCGGAAGTCGGTCTGCTCGCTGGCGCTCAAGGGGATCTCCTCTCGGTGGCCTCGACGAGCGCGATTCTATGCCTGGGGTCGTGTCTTGCAGCGGACGGATTGGCCACTAGGCGAAATCGCGATGCCCGCGCCTGCGGGCCGCGACGCCTAGTGGCCGGTTCGGGCCGGGTAGGATCGATGCCGATGGCTGAACCGAACGGGACCTGGCATGTCTACCTCTCGGGCGAGATCCATTCCGACTGGCGCGAGCGGATCGCCGAGGGCGTGCGCAACGCGGGCCTGCCCGTCGAGCTGCTCGCCCCTGTGACCGACCACGGCGCCTCGGACGACGTCGGCACCGACATCCTCGGCCCCGAGGCCGATGGCTTCTGGAAGGACCACAAGGGCGCCGGCGTCAACGCCGTCCGCACCCAGACGCTGCTTCGCCGCGCCGACGTCGTCGTCGTCCGCTTCGGCGACAAGTACCGGCAATGGAACGCCGCCTTCGAGGCCGGTTACGCGGCCGCGCTCGGCAAGCCGGTGGTCACCCTTCACGACCCGGAGCTCACCCACGCGCTCAAGGAGGTCGATCGCGCCGCGATGGCGACCGCCGAGACCCCCGAGCAGGTGGTCGAGATCCTCCGTTACGCAGTCGCCGGCTCGGGCTAGTCGTACCTGCGTCGGGCGAGTGGTTTCGAAGCTGCGTATCGCGGTTAGTCGTCCTTTGATCGCACGTGCAGCGCATCTGCCCGATCCTGATCCTGCTGGCCCTGTTGCTCGGCGGGTGCGGCGATGATCAACCCGCCGCCCCGAGCGCGAACACGACGACCTCGTCGGCCGCCGACGACGGGAGCGACCCCCGCCGCTCGCCCGCCTGCCGTGCCGTGCCAGCGCAAGCCGTGCGCCGCGCGGTCGCGCAAGCGGGAGGACCGATCGGGCCGCTCGAGCGTCGCGCCAATGACTCGCTCGACCTCTCGAGCTGCGAATACCGCGAGACGAGCGGGCGCGACCTCTACGTCGAGATCACCCTCGACACCGCGCAGAAGGCGCCGCTCCGCTACTACAACCTGATCTCCGAAGCCAGACAGCGCGCAACCTTCGACGCGATCCCCGACAGCACCCAGCCCGTCGGCGTCCGCGGGGTCGGCAACGACAGCACTCACGGCGGGGTGGGGGCGTACTGGACTCGGTTCACCTCACAACTGACGGCGATCGACGACGGCATGCTGGTCAAGATCAGCTTCCACGTCCCGGGCGCCAACCCGCAGGCCTCGCGCGCCGCCGCGACCCGGCTCGCGCGCGACGTCTTCGCCGAACAAGGTCAAGCTGGATCCTAGTCGTCGTACCGGCGCGGCGAGCCGCCGGGGAAAACAGGAAAATCAGCGAGACGATCCCGTCCACGACGAGGGGGACATGATGAGCCGGACCGTCCAGATCGAGGAATCCGTTCAGATCGCTGAGCCGCCCGCTGTGGTCTGGGAAGCGATCGCCGACTACTCGTTCGACCGCGAGTGGCGAAACGGGCTGCTCGAGATGACACCCGACCCGGCCGGCCCACCGGGGGTCGGAACCAAGGTCCATGAGGTGGTCAAAACCTCGGGTCGCGAGTACGTCGCCGACACCGCGGTCACCGATCTGGATCCCGGCGTGTCCTATCGCTTCGAGGGCTCGGGAACGATCGGCGGCCTGCGCGGCTCCCGAACGGTCAAGGGCGACGCGCCCGGGACGGGGGCAGTGTTCACCTATGAGATCGAGCTCACGCCGACGGGCGGGATGCGCCTGCTCGGCCCGATCCTTGGCCCCATGGTCCGCTCGGGGCTGAAGAAGGACCTCCAGAAGCTCAAGGCGCTGCTCGAGGAGCGGCAGGCAGCAGCGCCGGCCCCGGGGGCGTGAGCGACTCCAACCTCACAGGCCCTCGTACGAGGAGCATCGTGGTCGCCGTCCTCGTTGCGGTGTTCACGTTCGCCTCCCTGTCCTCGGTCGGCGCCGAGCGCGGCGGCGGGCCGGTCATCCCGGGACCCGAGACGTTCTCGCAAGCGCTCTCGCGAATCGTCTCAGCCCGCGTTCATCACACCCGGCTCTCGACCGTGCGCAACTCGAACGCGCGCCGGGTCGGCCGCTCGCTGGCCAGCCTTCAGCCGAGCTGGGTCTCGGGCGTGATCCGCTACGCGAAGGGCCAGCATCCGAAGCCCCGTGAGGTTCGCGCCTGGCGCAACATCACGCGCATCGTCCGCACCACAAGCCCGCAGGCGGGGTTCGACGTGACCCTGAACGCAAAGCAGTACCGCGACGGCGACGAGATCCTCCGGATGATGGCCCGGGTGCGGAAGGAGCTCGACAACGAAGGCTGGTTCTTCGACTTCTTCTCCAGCGCCTACCGAAAGCGCCCGCGGATGATCAGGGCCGCGATCGCGTCGGCCCACGCCAACGGCGAGTGGATCGGGGGCAACGTCTTCGGGCTCGCAAAGAGACGACCGATGCCGCTGCGCGCCGACTTCCTCTCCGTCCAGGACTTCGGATTGACGCTCAACCGCCCCGCCGTGCGCAGGCTGGCCCGCCAGGTGCCCGTCGTCTATCACCTCCACAACGACCCCGAGCGGCAGGGCGGCGGCGGGTGCCGCTTCATCGAGAGCTACAGCACCGCCCGGCGCCGTGCGCTGATCGTGCACCGGGCGAAGCAGCAGACTCACTTCGGCTTCCGCGTCTCCTACCCGGCGCTGTTTCCGGAATGCCTGCGCAAGCGTCGCGGTCTGCGCGACAGCTACTTCCTCTACTCCTATAACGCCTTTCGCGATCCACCGATGGCGGCCACGATTCGCAGGCTTCTCGAACACTACGACTACGACTGAGGAGCGCCGGCGCAGCGCGCACGATCAGCGCCTCGCGGCTCACCCATACGGGCTGCTCTCGAGCGAGGCGCCGCGCTCGGCGGCGCAGGCATCGGCCATCAGCTCGTCATTGCCGAAATTGGCGTGACAGAGCTCGTGAGCGACGACGTAGTAGGTCGGATTCGAGATCGAAACGTACGGCCCGCTGCCCTCGGGGCAATCAGCGTACGGACAGGTGACGCCCCAGTGTGAGCCGCCTTCCCAGTCGAGGCCGGGCCCGACGCAATACATCTTCCAGCCGCTGGGGAGTCGCAGGCCCTGCAAGGCGGCGCGAGCGACGTTGCGCCTGCAGGCCTCGTCACTCAGCGGCAGCGGTTCCCCGGCGGCATCGCGCACCTGCGCCAGGGCCTTGGTGCTCTCGTCCGGCGAGCGTTGTGCCGAGTCGGACCGAGCCGGGGCCCGCCTGTCCGGACGACCGTTCCAAGCCGGATCAGGCCGCAGCCGACTCGAGGCGGGCGCGCGCTCGCTCGCGGCCGAGTGGCCGGCCAGAGCCCGTCGGTCCTGATCGCCGCCGCGACTCGAATCGCGATCCGCCTCGGCACGGCCGGCCAGCACGATCACCGCGGCCAGCACCAGAACGATCGCGCCCCCGGCACAGATCAGCCGCGTGCGATTGGTGACAGGGTTGTGCCGGAGCTCCATATCGAAGCCATCGGCACGTTCGCCCTAGGCACCAGCTATTGAGCTGATCCTGGACGAGATGCGCCCGCGGATGAATCGACTTGCGATCGTCGGGTCATCGAGTGCGCGATCATCGGGGAGATGGCACGGCTGAGCGCCAAGGAGCGGGCGCAGCTTCCCGACTACGCGTTCGCATATATCGATTCGCGGGGCCAGCGTCGACTTCCGATCCACGATCCGGCGCACGTCCGCGCCGCACTCGCCCGGTTCAACCAGGTTGCGTTCGAGGACGACGGCGCACGGGACCGCGCTCGTACCCGGCTGCTGAGAGCCGCCAAGAAGCACGGCATCATGCCGATCGGCTTTGTCAACGCCCAGCTGCAGCCACACCGCAAGCTGCCGAAGGGCCAGGTCACTTTCTTGATGACCGATCTCGAGGGCTCGACGGAGCTGCTCGGGCGTCTCGGCGACCAGTATGCCGCCGTGCTCGCAGAGGTCCGCCGCTTGCAGCGGGCCGCCGTCCGTTCGGCCGGCGGCCACAAGGTCGACGCCCGAGGCGACGACTTCCTCGCAGTGTTCGAACGCGCCCCGGCGGCGCTGGAGGCTGCGCTTGCGATCCAGGGGGCGATGCAATCCCACGGCTGGCCCGGGGGAAACGACGTGCGGCTGCGGATCGGCCTGCACCGCGGCCGTCCCACGCTCACCGAGAACGGTTACGTCGGACTCTCGCTCCACGCCGTCGCGCGCATCTGCTTCGCGGGGCACGGCGGCCAGGTCCTCGTCTCCGCCCCGGTGCACGAGGCGGTCCTTGAGTCCCTGGAAGGCGACGTCAGCCTGAGGAGCCTGGGCGCCTGGCGATTCCAGGGCCTCTCCGAGGCGATCGAGCTTTTCCAGGTGGACGCGGCCGATCTGGTCTCCGCCTTTCCACAGCTGCGCGCGGCGACGCCCGCCAGGTAGCGCGTCCCGCCGTGTGCCCAGTGATCGCTCTGGAGGACGAAGCGGAGTGCGCGGCTAGTTGAGATACTCGCGCCGATGAAGCGACCGGCGCGACGGCGCTCTCGCGATCCCAAGGTCGAGCGGCTCTCGCAGGTCCAGCTCTTCTCGACCTGCAGCAAGCGGGACCTTGCTCGAATAGCGGCGCTCACCACTGAGCTCGAGGTACCTTCGGGCAGGGTTCTGATGCGCCAGGGAGATCCGGGACGCGAGTGCTTCGTGATCGAGGAGGGAACGGCGAGAGCGAGTATCCGCGGTCGCAAGACCACGAAGATGGGCCCGGGCGAATGCTTCGGCGAAATGGCGCTGCTCCATACCGCACCGCGGTCCGCCACGGTCACGGCCGAGAGCGATATGCGTCTCCTGGTGCTCACCTCGCGGGAGTTTTCGACCCTGCTCGAGGACCTGCCGAGCGTTGGACGGAAGGTGCTGGCCGCCGTTGGCGAGCGCCTCCGCGACGCCGAACGGGCCCAACCTCACCACTAGCGGTTCAGCACGTCTCGACTGAAGGCGCTTCCCGCTCGCTAGCGGAGGGGGAGGGACTTCGAACCCTCGATGAACGAGACGAGAGAACGCCACAACGGTTTTCGAGACGAGCATCGTGAGTTGCGGGCTTATGAAACAGAGCCAGCTGCTGGTGCGATCGGTTTGCGATCGTCCCGTTTTCGGAGTTCGAGAGTCCTAGGTGGATAAGGTGGATACGATGAGGGCGCTCGTTCGGCGCGTCGTCCCGTTCCGCGCTCGGCGGGCTTTCTGGCGGGTGCGACGAAGCGTCCCCAGGTTGGCCCAGCCGCTTTCGGTGGTCCTTCCCCGTGTCCAGGCCCCGGACGGGCCTGTTCTCATCATCGGCTGCCCGCGGGCGGGCACAAGCATCCTCCTTCAGCTGCTCCTCTGCAGCCCCGAGCTACGTTCCGTGCAAGGCGAGGGACACATACTTTGGCAGCCCCATCATCACCCCAAGCACCGGGCCTGGGACTCGGATGCCCTCGGCGCGGAGGACGTCAGCGACCGCGAGAGGCAGTACGTCAACCTCGCGGTTCGGCTCGTGGTCAGGGACCGGCGCTTCGTCGACAAGACGCCGGAGAACTGCCTGCGGATCCCCTACCTTCAGGCTCTGTTTCCGGACGCCTCGTTCGTCTTTCTTCGTCGCCGTGCAGCCGACAATGTGAGCTCGCTCATGGAGGGATGGAGGGCAAGGCCGCGGTTCGTCACCTACCGTCTGCCCGAGCGACTCGAGGGACTCGGGCCGCTGAGCGGAAATCGGTGGAGCTTCGTCCTGGTCCCCGGATGGCGCGAGCTCCGGTTCTCGCCACTCGAAGAGATCTGTGCGCGGCAATACGTCGCCAGCAACGAAGCCGCGCTGACGGCTCGCGAAAGCATCGACCGGGACTCGTGGCTCGACGTGGCCTACGAGGACTTGGTCGGCTCCCCGGTGGAGATGACCCGACGCGTATTTGAGCAACTCGGCCTCGCCTTCAGCGGCCGGGTCGAGGACGCAGCGGCTGCACTGCACAACACGCCGGGACCGACGACGCTCACCCCACCGAGACCCGGGAAATGGCGAGAGCAAAACCGGGCCGCGGTCGAGCGCATCGAGCCGCTTGTGGCGCCCACCGAGAGCCGCCTAGGGTGGTGACATCAACCAGGCAAAGCCTTCCGACAACCCACGCCGTGGCCGGGGCATGTCCGAGTCCCGCTCCTCTCGGGCGGCCTTCAGCGCTCTCCAGCGGTCCACCGAGAACGGCTCCAGCCGTACGGAAGCTCGTCGCTGAGTTCACTGCCGCATGGCAGGGCGCTCCCCGAACCGCCGACAGCGCGCAGGGCTGTCAGCACCACATCGCCGATCTCCTGGGCCTCGACGACCTGTCCGGCGGGCTTCGCCACCGGCGAACGCGACGCCTCAAGCTCGTCGCCACCAATCCCGATCCTCACCCTCAGCCGTACTACTTGTACCATCGCCAGCGCGGTCGCTCCCAGAGAGATGCCGTACGAAGCGGAGGCATAGGACGTGCTCGACGACGCGCACGCGTTTTGGCTCCGCGCGCCCGGGCGCGGGGAGATCCGGCCGGTCGCGCTGCCCGAGCCGGGGCCTGGCGATGTGGTGGTCCGCACGCTGCGGTCCGGCGTCAGCCGCGGCACCGAGACGCTTGTGTTCCGCGGCGGCGTGCCGCCGAGCCAGCACGCTGCGATGCGCGCGCCGTTTCAGGAAGGGGACTTCCCGGGGCCGGTCAAGTACGGCTACCTAAGCGTCGGCGTCGTCGAGCAGGGGCCGCCGGAGCTGCGCGGCCACACGGTCTTCTGTCTGTACCCGCATCAGACGGCGTACGTTGTGCCGGCCGGCGCCGTAACCGTCGTGCCCGACGACGTGCCGCCGACCCGCGCCGTGCTCGCCGGCACCGTCGAGACCGCCGTCAACGCCCTCTGGGACGCAGCTCCGCTGGTCGGCGACCGGGTCGCCGTCGTCGGCGCCGGCATGGTCGGCTGCTGCGTCGCCCGCCTGCTCGCCCGGTTTCCGGCGCTCGAGGTCATGCTCGTCGACATAGACCCGTCACGGTCCGAGGTCGCGGCCGCGCTCGGCACCGGCTTCGCGCTGCCGGACGACGCCGCCGGCGAGTGCGACTTGGTCGTGCACACGAGCGCGACGTCGGCCGGACTCCAGTGCTCGCTCGACCTGCTCGCGTCCGAGGGCACGGTTCTCGAACTCAGCTGGTACGGCGACACCGAGGTGCGGCTCTCACTGGGCGGTGCGTTCCATGCGGGCCGACTTCGACTACGCGCCAGCCAGGTCGGGACGGTGTCCCCGGCCCGCAGCGCGCGACGCACGACGGCGGACCGGCTGGCCGTCGCGCTTGACCTGCTGCGCGACCCGGCGTTCGATGTGCTCGTGACCGGCGAGTCGCGCTTCGAGGAGCTGCCCGGCGTCATGGCGCGTCTGGCCGCGGGGAGCCTGCCGGCGCTCTGTCACACCATCACCTACGACGGGGTGTAGCGCGTGTTCAGCGTGACAGTCCGCGATCACATGATGATTGCCCACAGCCTCCGCGGCGATGTGTTCGGGCCCGCGCAGCGCCTGCATGGCGCGACGTACGTCGTCGACGCCACCTTCCGCCGCGCGACGCTGGACGCCGACGGCATCGTGGTCGACATCGGCCGCGCAGCCGAGGCGCTGCGCGCCGTGGTGGGCGAGCTCGGCCACCGCAACCTCGACGACGACGTGGAGTTCGCGGGCGTGAACACCACCGCCGAGGCGCTCGCCCGGGTCGTCGCGGACCGGCTCGCCGAGCGCGTGCGGGAGGGCGCCGTGGGCGACGGCGCGCGCGAGCTCGACGGGCTGGTGGTAACGCTGCGCGAGTCCCACGTCGCGTGGGCGAGCTACGAGCGGCCGCTCGGATGAAGGTCCACGTCATCATCCCGAGCGACATCGACGACCCGGCGCGGCCGAGCGGCGGCAACACGTACGACCGCCGGGTCTACCGAGGGCTCGCCGAGCTCGGCTGGGCGGTGCACGAGCACGCCGTGCCCGGCGCCTGGCCGCAGCCCGGCGAGGCGGGACACGCCGCGCTGGCGGGCGCCGTCCGACGGATTCCGGATGGCGCCGTGGTGCTGTTCGACGGGCTAATTGCGTCCGCCGCCCCCGAGGCGCTCGTGCCGCAGGCGCGCCGGCTGCGGCAGGTTGTGCTCGTGCACATGCCGCTCGGCCACCGCCCGCCGCGCGACGAGGCCGGCGCGGTCCGGGCGCGCGAGCGCGCGGTCCTCGAGGCGGCCGCCGCCGTCGTCACGACCAGCGCATGGACTCGGCGCCGGCTGGGGGAGCTGTACGCGCTGTCGGCCGACCAGGTGCACGTGGCCGAGCCTGGCGTCGACGCCGCCGGCCTCGCGCCGGGCACTGCGGCCGGCGGCGCACTGCTGTGCGTCGCTGCGTTGACGCCCGACAAGGGGCACGACGTGCTGCTTGACGGGCTCGCGATGGCGACGGACCTGTCCTGGCGCTGCGCGTGTGTGGGCAGCCTGGTCCGCGACCGCGTGTTCGCCGACGGCGTGCGCCGCCACGCGTGGAACAGCGGACTGGGCGACCGGGTGGGCTTCCCGGGACCGCGCACCGGCCCAGCGCTTGCCCGCACGTTCGCCGCCGCGGACCTGCTCGTGCTCGCCTCACGTGCCGAGACGTACGGCATGGTCGTCACCGAGGCCCTGGCCCGCGGCCTGCCGGTGCTCGCCACCGAGGTCGGCGGGGTGACCGAGGCCCTCGGGCACGGGGACGACGGTACCCGGCCGGGGCTGCTGGTCCCGCCCGGCGACCCGGCGGCCCTCGCCGCCGCGCTGCGGACCTGGCTCAGCGACGCCGAACTGCGCGGGCGCCTGCGCCGGGCTGCCGGGGAGCGGCGCGCGTCGCTGTCCGGGTGGCCGGACACCACCTACCTCCTCGCCGGCGTTCTCGCGGGAGCGGCGCGATGAGGGCGGAGGGCGTCCCGGTCAGCGCGGAGTGGCTTCTCCTGCGCGAACCGGCCGACGCGGCGGCGCGATCGGCCGAGCTCGCCGAGCGTCTCGGACGGCACCTCTCCGCGGCCGCCACCCTCGTGATCCACGACCTCGGCGGTGGCAGCGGCGCGATGAGCCGCTGGCTCGCGCCGCGGCTTCCCGGGCCGCAGCACTGGGTGGTGCACGACCGGGACATAGGCCTGCTGGAGCTTGCCGTCGCCGATGCGCCGGGTCCGGCCGCCGACGGGGCCAGGGTCACCGTCGAGGCGAGGCGATCAGACATCATCCGTCTCGCACCGGGGGATCTCGGCGGCGCGAGCCTCATCGTCGCCTCGGCGCTACTCGACATGCTGACCGCCGACGGGCTCGCCGGGATGCTCGGCGCCTGCACCGGAATCAGGTGTTGCCCCATCTTGCTCGGGCTTACCGTCGTCGGTCGCGTCGCCCTGACCCCGGCGGATCCCCTGGACGCGCGCTTGGCGGCCGCTTTCAACGCCCACCAACGCCGCACGACGGCGGCGGGCCCCCTGCTCGGTCCGGACGCGGTCGCGGCCGCCGTCGATGAGCTTCGCGGGACGGGCGCCGAGCTCGTCGTCAGGCCGAGCCCCTGGCGCCTCGATGCCGCCCACGCCGACCTGACGGCCGAGTGGCTCGGCGGGTGGGTCGCCGCCGCCTGCGAGCAGGAGCCCGCGCTGGCCACCGAGGCCGGCGCCTACCGGGACCGGCGCCTGGCGCAGGCGGCCGCTGGGGAGCTCGCCGTCACCGTCGACCATGCCGACCTGCTGGTGCTGCCGTGATGACCGCCGTGGACGCCGGGCGCAGCACCACGAGCCGCCGGGCCGTGTGGTGGTGGGCCAGACTGGCCGCTGCCGCGGGGACGCTCGCTGTGCTGGTCTGGCACCTGGGCACGAGCCCATTCCTCGACGGCCTGCGGGCGGTCGACGGCGGGGCCCTGGCGGCCGCATCCGGCCTCGCGGTGTTGACCACTGTGTGCTGCGCCTGGCGCTGGAGGATCGTGGCCCGCGGCCTGAGCATCGACCTGCCGCTGGGTACGGCGGTGGCCGCGTACTACCGCTCGCTGTTCCTCAACGTCACGCTGCCCGGCGGGGTGGTGGGCGACGTCCACCGCGGGATCAGCCACGGCCGCGACACGAGCGACGTCGGCCGCGGGCTGCGCGCCGTGGCGTGGGAGCGCTCGGCGGGGCAGGTCGTGCAGGTCCTTGTCACCGCCGCCGTGCTCCTCGTCGTGCCGTCGCCGGTGCAGGCGACCATGCCGCTCGTCGCGCTCGCACTGCTCGCGGCGGCAGCCGGCGTCGCGGTGGCGGTGCGCGTGCGGCCCGCCGTCGGCCAATCACGGTGGGCGCGGCGGCGCAGCGCCGCGGCCCGCGAGCTGCGCGACGGACTGCTCGTCCGGCGGGCGTGGCCCGCCATCGCGCTCGCGTCGGCGCTGGTCGTCGCGGGCCACGCAGTCACGTTCCTGATCGCCGCGCGAACCGCGGGGGCGACCGCGCCGCCGTCCCAGATGCTGCCGCTGGCGCTGCTCGTGCTGGTGGCCGGGGTGCTGCCCAATGTCGGCGGCTGGGGGCCGCGCGAGGGCGTGACGGCTTGGGCGTTCGCCGCCGCCGGCCTGGGCGCGTCAGTCGGGGTCGCCACCGCGGTCGTCTACGGCGTGATGGTGTTTGTCGCCAGCCTGCCGGGCGCCGCCGTGCTCCTGGCGGCCTGGGTTCGCCGCAGCCGGTCGGCGCCGTGGCTCGAGCGGCCGCTCCCGGCCAGACTCGCGGTCCTCGCGCGCCGGGGCGGAGCCCCAGATGCCTGACCGCCCGTACACCGTGCTTAGCTGCAGCACGTCGCTCGACGGCTACCTCGGGGACCGGACGCCGCGCCTCGCGCTGTCCAATGAGGCGGACTTCGACCGGGTCGACGAGGTGCGCGCCTCCTGCGACGCGATCATGGTCGGCGCGGTCACCGTGCGCACCGACAACCCCCGGCTGCTCGTACGCTCGCAGGCCCGCCGCGACGAGCGCAAGGTCCGCGGGCTCGCATCGTCTCCGATGAAGATCACCGTGACGGACCGGGTGGACCTCGACGCGCGCTCGAACTTCTTCACCACCGGCGAGACCGCGAAGCTCGTCTACACCTCGAGCTCGCGCGTGCCCAAAGCCCGCGCGCGGCTCGGGCCGGTGGCGACGATCGTGGACGGCGGCCGGCGCGTGCGGATGCGCCGGCTCAGCGAGGACCTCGCCGACCGCGGCGTGGAGCGGCTCATGGTCGAGGGCGGCGGCGTGGTGTACACCCAGTTCCTGGCCGACGACCTCGTCGACGAGCTGCAACTCGTCGTTGCCCCATTCTTCGTCGGCGACTCGAGCGCCCCGCGCTTCGTGCGCGACGGACGCTTCCCGTGGAACGCCCAGCGGCGCGCGACGCTCGCCGAGGTACGCCAGATCGGCGACGTGGTGCTGCTGCGCTACGCGCTCTCACCCCGGTTCCGGGCCGTATGAACAGATCCTCGGTGCGAGCGAGTCATATGGGTCCGGCGACCGGGCTGATCGCCCAGCTACTACTGCTGGCCGTCCTGGCGGGGACCTCCGGTCTCGGCGCGGCCGGCTGGATCGTCGGCGTCGCTTGCGCCGTGACCATGGCGGTGGTGCTGGCGCGCGGCCTAGGGCGTGGCCACGGTGATCGGCTGGGGCCGGCGTCCTGGGTGACGCTCGCCCGGGCCACGCTCGCCGTCGGCGTCGCTGCGCTGGCCGCGGACTCGTTCACGCACGACACGCCGGTCGCGCTGCTCGTGACGCTCGCCGCCGTCGCGCTCGCCCTGGACGCGGCCGACGGACCGGTGGCGCGGCGCACCGGGACGGCGACCGCGCTGGGGGCGCGCTTCGACGGCGAGGTCGACGCGTT
>CAWJUU010000006.1:0-38493 GCA_963846165.1 uncultured Solirubrobacterales bacterium | reverse complement strand
ACCGCGGTCGCCGCGGATAGGATGGACGCCAGCGAGTGCAAGGAGGCGGCTGATGAGCAGATGGGCCCTGGTCGTGCCGGTAGCGGCGGCCGTCCTGCTCACCCTGGTGCTCGGCCTGTTGCAATCGTCGGCGTCCGAGCCGACCTCGCTCACCGTGATGAGCTTCAACATCTGGGGCGGCGGACAGAACGAGGACAAGCCGATCGACGAGACCGTCGCCGCGATCGAGGCGGTCGACCCCGACATCGTCGGGATCCAGGAGACCCAGCTCGAGGGCCCCAAGTGCACGGCAACGTTCTGTCCCCCGCGCGGCCACAGCGTCGCCGCCGAGCTCGCCGACGCGCTCGGCTACCACTACTACGAGCAGACGCAGCAAAACGACGCGCTGTGGTCGAACGCGATCCTGAGCCGCTATGAGATCGGCGCGCCGACGCCGAACGACCTCGGGGTCGAGATCGACGTCGACGGCGACTCCGTCTACGCCTTCAACATCCACCTCGACGACGCGCCCTATCAGCCCTACCAGCTGCTCGACATCCCGTACGGGGGCGCGCCGTTCATCGACACCGAGGCCGCGGCGATCCGGTTCGCCGAGCAGACGCGGGGGTCCGGGATCGATCTGCTCGAGCGAGGATCTGCCGCAGGCCGACGAGGCGGCGGCGGCATTCGTGTTCGGCGACTTCAACGAGCCCTCCGGGCACGACTGGACCGAGGAGGCCGCCGCCGCCGGCAACCAGCCGATCGAGGTCGACTGGCCGTCCACCGGCGCGCTCGAGGACGCCGGCTTCGTCGACGCCTTCCGCGCGGCCCATCCGGACCCGGTCGCCAAACCGGCCTTCACCTGGACCCCGACCAGCAAGCCGACCGTCAACTGGGACCACCACGACCGGATCGACTTCGTCCTCGCCCGCGCCGACGACCTGACGGTCGAAAGCGCGGCAATCGTCGGCGAAGCGCGCCCGGAGGCCGACATCGTCGTCACGCCCTGGCCCTCGGACCACCGCGCCGTCACCGCCACGGTCGAGTACTGATCGATCGCCGAGGGGCCGGCCGAGGAGGAAGCTGCGCGGCGCCCCCTTGGAGTCGTTGCGGAACCCGAGTCGTTCGTAGAGCGCGAGCGCGGTTGTGTTGTCCTCGTCGACGTCGAGCTCGACCCGCTTGCAACCACGCGCGGAAGCGCGCTCGAAGACGGCCTCGAGCAGGGCGCGGCCGAGCCCGTGGCCACGTTGGTCGTCGCGGACGAAGATGTCCTCGATCCAGCAGTCGTCGGCCGAGGTCCAGACGCTCCAGCGGTAGCGGACCTGGCACAGCCCTGCCGGCGGCGCCTCGCCGATCGCGCCGAGCGCGTACTCGCCCGAGCCGTCGGCGAGGATGCGCTCGGCGGCGGCGCGGAACTCGGCCTCGCTCGGCAGGTCGCGGTCGTAGTGGTCACGAAAGCCGCGCGAGCAGCTCCGCGACCGCGTCGAGCTCGTCGGCGCTCGCCCACCAGACGCGGATCGCTCGCCCGCGTTCATACGGGGCAACGCTAGCGGAGCGCGCGGATCGCGTGCAGGTGGAACTCCGCCATCTCGACCAGGTCGGCGACCTCGATCGCCTCGTCGGCGGCGTGGGCGGCGTCGAGTACGCGATCGGGTCGCCGTGAAGCACCGGGGCGAAGCCGTAGGCGACGGTGCCGAACGCGTCGCGGACCCAGTGCGAGTCGGTGAACCCGGTGTCGATCAGCGGCAGCAGCAGCGCTCCGGGCAGCCGCTCGGCGACGTACTCCTCGCATCACCTGTAGAGCGGCGTATCGATCGGCGACTCGGTGCCGCCGGCGAGCGGCTCGAGCAGCTCGAGCTCGTAGCGAGAGGCCGTCGCCGAGCGCCGCGGCGACGTGATCGCGGATCTCGTCCTCGCTCTGGCCCGGGAGCGCCCGGCAGTCGCAGATCACGTCGGCGAACGGCGGGATCACGTTGGGCGGCTCGAAGGTCCGCAGGCCCGTCGGGGTGACCGTCAACCGGGTCATCGCCGGCAGCAGGTCGGCGAGCACCGGGTGCAGGCCGCCAGCCCGCGCGACCGCCTCGTCGCTGTCCTCGGGCGCCCCGAGCGCGCCCAGGGCGCGCGGCCATCGTCGGCACGATCAGCGTCGGCGCGCGGTGGTCGAGCAGCCGCTCGACCGCGCTCGCCGCATGGCGCAGCGGGTTGTCGGCGCCGTCGGGGACCGAGGCGTGGCCGGCCGTGCCGAAGACGCGGACCCGCAGCGAGGCCACATGCTTCTCGCCGACCGAGACCGTCACGACCCGCCGGCCGTCGGCGAGCTCGAGCAGGTCCCCGCCGCCCTCGTTGAGCGCGAAGTCGCAGCGCAGGTCGGGCGCTCGCGCACGAGCCATGACATGCCGACGTCGGAGGTGTTCCGCTCCTCGTCGGCCTCGGCGACCAGGACGACGTCGCCGGCCGGGCGCTCGCCGCTGCGCGCGAGCGCGGCGAACGCGACCGCCCGCGCCGCGAGCTCGTTCTTCATGTCGGCGGCCCCGCGGCCGATCAGCTTGCCGTCGCGCACGCACGCCCTCGAACGGCGGCACGGTCCAGTCCGCCGCTCGGCGCCGGGACGACGTCGGTGTGCGCCGATCAGCATCAGCGACGGCCCGTCGCCCGCCCTCGATCCGCGCGACCAGGTTGAGCCGCTCGGGGTCGGGACCGACGAGCTCGCACTCGACCCCGGCGCCGCGCAGGTGCTCGGCGATCAGCTCGGCGGCCGGGGTCTCGTTGCCAGGCGGGTTCGAGGTGTCGATCCGGATCAGCGCCTGCGCCAGGCCGACGACCTCGTCGCGCAGGTCAGCCGTCGCCATCGCGCGCCCGGGCGAGCTCGCGGACCAGCTCGATCGGGAACTCGTCCTGCATCGTGCCGTCGCGCATCTTCCCCGGGCGCGCCGCGACGAGGCAGTTGTAGACCGCCTCCTGGGCGGCCTCCCAGGCGGCGGCGAAGTACGGATCGAGCTCGTCGTTGGCGAGCGTCGCGGGCTCGGCGGTCGTGAACGCGAGCCCGATCTCGCCCGAGCCCTCGGCCGCGTATGACCCGACTCGGGCCAGCCCCAGCAGCGGGCGCAGCGCGAGGCGCCGCAGATGCTGCGGGCCCATCGGCGCGTCGGTGGCGCAGACCGTGATGCACGAGCCCGCCGGCGCCGCCTCCTCCTCGGCCGGGTCGAGATGCGTTCCGAGCAGGTCGAGGCGCTCGCGATCGCCGAAGTTGCACAGCAGCAGCACGCCCACGTGATGCTCGCCGACCGCGCGCGACGCGGTGCCGATCCCGCCCGGGAACTCGAAGCACATCATCCCCGTGCCGGCGCCGACCGTGCCCTCGGCGACCTCCGTTCCGAGGCTCTCGAACGCCCGCTCGACGTCGCCGGTCACGACCGTGCGCGAGTCGGCCCTCCAGCTGTCGTCGCACTCCCCGACCACGGGCAGGACGATGTCGCCCGGGCCGCGCCCGGAGGCAAGCACGGCGGCGTGATGGACGGCGCCGACGGCGTGCGAGCCGCACAGGTACACGGGCGTCGTCAGCGTGCCCCGTTCGTCGATCTCGATCTTGCCGGTGAGCTCGCCCATCCCGTTGACGACCGCCGTTCCGGCCGGCACCGGCAGCGAGGGCGGCGCGACCACGGTGACGCCTGTCGGCTCGCCGCTCGAGGCCTGAGATTGGCCGACGCGGACCCCCGGCACGTCGGTGATCGCGTTGCGCTGCCCGGGCTCGATCCGGCCTACCGGTCCCGCTATGTCGCGCCAGCGCTCAGCGCCCACCGTCACCGGCCGCATCGCTCGCCTGGCGGCCCAGGGTCGGGTCGTGGAGCAGGCAGGCGGCGAGCTGTCCCGCGCGGTCCGGCGTCGAGCAGCGGCGGGTCGACGCGGTCGCAGGGCTCGAACCGCTTCGGACAGCGCGGGTGAAAGCGACAGCCCGTGGGAACGTTGGTGGCGTCGGGCAGCTCGCCGGTGAGCAGCTCGCGTTCGCCGCCGCCGCCCGCCGCCGGCACCGGAATCGCGCTCGACCAGCGCCTGGGTGTAGGGATGCTGGGGGCGCTCGATCACGTCGACGGCCGAGCCCTGCTCGACCACCCGGCCGAGGTACATGACCGCGATCCGGTCGCAGAGCGTCCAGGCGAGGCTGAGGTCGTGGGTGATGAACAGCAGCGCCAGCTCCCGCCGCCGCTGGAGCTCGAGCAGCACCGCGAGGATCTGCGCCTGCACCGAGACGTCGAGCATCGAGACCGGCTCGTCGCAGATCAGGCCCTCGGGCTCGAGCACCAGCGCCGCGGCGATCGCGACCCGCTGGCGCTGTCCGCCGGAAAGCTGGAACGGGTAGCGCTCGCTGAAGCGGTCGTACTCGAGACCGACGTCCTCGAGCGCCTGCCGCACCCGGTCGTCGTGAACCGACTTGTCGACGCCCTGGACGACGAGCGGTTCCGCGACCAGCGTGCGCACCCGCTGGCGCGGATTCAGCGTCTGGTAGGGGTCCTGGAAGATCATCTGCAGGCGGCGACGGAAATCGGCGTCCCTGCCCTTGCCGTCGAGGTCCTGGCCGTCGAGCGCGATCGAGCCCCGGCAGCCGGGACCAGCCCGAGCAGCGCCCTCGCCAGGGTCGACTTGCCGCAGCCGGACTCGCCGACGACGCCGAGGATCTCACCCTTCCTCCATTCCAGCGACACGTCGTCGACCGCGCGCGCGACGCCGCGTCCGACACGGAACTCGACCGCGAGGTCGCGGATCTCCATCAGCGGACTCGCTCATCCCGCCGCCCCCCGCTCGAACGCCGCGGACGTCGCCTCCTGCGGCCACTCCGACCAGGGCGCGAAGTGACACGCCGACGACTGGCCCGGCGCCACCTCGCGCAGCGGCGGATCTTCCCGCAGCGATCCTGCGCGTAGGGGCAGCGCTCGCGAAAGCGGCAGCCGGGCGGCGGCTCGCCCGGGTCGGGCGGACCGCCCGGGATCGGGTCGGCGAGGCCGCGGTCGCCGCCGATCACCGGCTGGGTCTCGAGCAGTCGCTTCGTGTACGGGTGCTGCGGGTCGGCGAAGACCTGGGCGACGGGGCCGAGCTCAACGATCCGCCCGGCGTACATGATCGCGATCCGGTCACAAGTCTCCGCGAGCACGCCGAGGTCGTGCGAGATCAGGATCAGCGCCAGGCCGAGCTCCTCGCGCAAGCGCTCGAGCAGCTGCAGCACCTGCGCCTGCATGACCACGTCGAGCGCGGTGGTCGGCTCGTCCGCGATCACCAGCGAGGGTCGGCACGCAAGCGCCAGCGCGATCATCACCCGCTGGCGCTGGCCTCCGGAGAGCTGGTGCGCATAGCGGCGGCCGAGCGCCTCGGTCAGCCCCACCGTGTCGAGGAGCTCCGTGGTCCTTTCGCGAACGTCGCTCGAGTTCGCCTTCGGCGAGTGGACCCGGATCGCCTCGGCGAACTGGTCGTCGACCCGCTGCACCGGGTCGAGCGAGTTCATCGCGCCCTGGAAGACGAGCGAGATGTGGCGCCAGCGCACGTATCGCATCCCGGTCTCGGTGCGGCGATCGATGTTGATCGGCTCCTCTTCGCCCTTCGGGCTCAGCGTCAGCTTGCCCGACTGCTCGAGCCCCCCGGGCAGCAGCTTCATCATCGCGAGCGCGGTCGTCGTCTTCCCGCAGCCCGACTCGCCCGCCAGGCCAAGCGCCTCGCCCGTGCTCGATCACGAGGTCGACCCCGTCGACGATCTGCTTTCCGCTCGCGTGGACGTGGAGGTCGGAGACCTCGAGCAGCGCGCTCATACTGGGCTCTCCTCCATCAGACGGGGGTCGACGTACTCCTCGAACAGGTAGCCGATCATGGCGACCGAAAGCACGAGCAGGGTGATGCAGAGGCCGGGTGGGATCACGTACCACCACGCCTCGGCGCTCGGCGCCCCGGACGAGAACGCGTTCTCGAGCATCGTGCCCCACGAGATCTGGGTCGGGTCGCCGAGGCCGAGGAAGGCCAGGGCGGACTCGGCGAGGATCGCCACCGCGACGATCAGCACGGTGTTGGCGAAGATCAGCGGCAGCGCGTTGGGGAAGATGTGTGTCCGCAGGATGTACCAGTGGCTGGCTCCGAGGGCGCGGGCCCGCTCGACGAAGGCGCGCTCGCGCAACGTCAGCACCTGCGAGCGCACGATCCGCCCGGTCCCCGCCCACGAGGTGATCCCGATGACCAGGATCAGCACCCCGAGCGACGGCTCGAGCAGGCGCGAGAGGACGATCATCAGCGGCAGCGTCGGGATGACCAGGAACCAGTTGTCGACCGCGTCGAGGATGCGATCGGTCCAACCGCCGAAGTACCCGCTCAAGAGCCCGACCGCGGCGCCGATCACCGCGGAGATGATCGCGGCGGAGAAGCCGACGATGACTGAGACACGCGCGCCGACGAGGAGCTGCGAGAGCACGTCCGCACCGCTCTCGGTCGTGCCCAGCCAATGTTCCGTGCTCGGCGGCGCCAGCGTGTCCAGGCTCGAAGCATCGGGATCGTCCGGCGCGATCAGGCTGCCGAAGATCGCCATGAAGATGAACAGGCCGAGCAGGGAGAGCCCGACGCGCCCGCGCCAGGTCCCGAACAGCTGTTCCCTGATTCGCGCTGCCGTCATCGGGCCTGTACCCGCGGGTCGAGGAAGAAGTACAGGCAGTCGGCGACCAGGTTGGCCAGGATGACGCCGATCGAGAAGACGAGAAACGTCCCCTGCAGGACCGGGAAGTCCTTGTCGTTGATGGCGTCGAAGGTGAGCTCGCCCAGCCCTGGCCACGAGAACAGGGTCTCGATCGTGATCGCTCCACCGGCCACAAAGCCGAACTGGATCGCCGCGATCGTCACCAGGGGCAGCAGCGCGTTCGGGACCGCGTGCTTGCTGACGACGCGATGCCAGGGCAGGCCGGTGGCCCGCTTGACCTGGATGAAGTCCTCGGACAGCACCTCGACCATCGACGAGCGCATGATCAGGAAGTACTGGCCCAGCAGCAGCAGGGTCATCGCCGTGACCGGCAACACCAGATGGTCGAGCACGTCCGCGGCCTCGGCGAACCAGTTCGAGAACTCCACCCCCGGCGTCACCTGCTGGCCGGCCGGGAAGATCGGTATTGCGACCGCCAGCACCAGGATCAGGATGATCCCGATCCAGTACTCGGGAGCCGAGTAGGTGAACAGGCTGAAGCCGAGTAACGAGTCGTCGGTCTTCTTTCCGCGTTTGGTCGCGGCCTTCACCCCCATCCAGGCGCCGAGGATCGTCGCGATCAGGGTCCCGACGCCGACCAGGAGCAGCGTCCACGGGATCGCCGCCTTGATCTCGTCCCAGACCGGCTCGCGCGTCCGCTGGCTGATCCCAAGCTCGCCGGTGACCGTGTCACCGGCGTAGTCGGCGAACTGGCTCAGCAGCGGCTTGTCGAGCCCGTACTCCGCGCGAAGCTCCGCGATCTCCTCCGGAGTCGACTGCGGCAACCGCACGAGCTGGGTCGTCGGATCGCCGATCCCCCTGAAGAGGAAGAAGTTGAAGACGAGGACGAATGCCAGCGTCAGCAGCGCCGCCCCGAGCTTGCCTGCGAGCCAACGTGCGTTCATGCAAGCCGCCTCATGCTTCGAGCTCCAGCGGTTCGACCTCACGCCGGCCGCGGGCGCGGCCGACGATGAACGCGGCGATCGCGACGATCACGGCGCCGATCGCGGCCACGCCGCCCGGAAGACCGGAGGTCGTCTCGCCCGAAGACGATCCCCCTCCCGGCTCCAGGGTCAACAGCGGCTCGTAGGTGACCTGCTGACAGAGGACCTCGCCGGTCTCCGCCGGGCAGAGGCGCTCGACGTTGGCGAGGGCGTCGGAGTTGTAGGCCTCGAGATAGGGGTCGTAGGTGAGCACGACGTAGGGCACGTCCTCCTGCAGGATCGCGACCATCTCCTTGACCACCGCCTGGCGCTCCTCCGCGTTCTCCTCTCCGACCAGGCTGAGCTGCTCTTCGTAGAGGCGGTCGTACGCCGGGTTCGAATAGAAGGAGTCGGAAGATGCCCCGATCTGGCCTGTGGTCATCAGGTCGAGGAGAGCGCTCGGGTCGTACGGATCGCCTCCCCAGCCCCAGATGAAGGTGTCGAACTCCGGCGCCGCCACTCCGTCGACCTTGCGGACCGTGAGCTCGGTGAGCTTGTCGGTGCTCACCACCTGGACGTTGAACTCGACGCCGATCTCCTGGGTCTGCTCGGCGATCAGCTTCGCGTACTGGATCTGCTCCGGCGACTCCGAGCGCACGAACAGATCGAACGAGGCCACCATCCCGTCCTTCTCGCGAATCCCGTCGTCGTTCAGGACCCAGCCCGCCTCATCGAGCATCTGGTTCGCGAGCTCGGGGTCGTAGGGGTAGTCCTGCTCGGGCACCTCGTAGAAGTCCTTGTAGAACGACGGCAGGAGCCCGTGGGCGGGAAATGCGGTTCCCAGGTTCGCGATCTCGTTGTTTCGCTCGCGGTCGATGCTGTAGGCGATCGCCTGCCGCAGCGTCTTGTCCTGGACGGCGGGGTTGAACTTGGCGTCCGGGCAGTTCTCCTCCGAGCAGAGGTTGAACGAGAGCTCGGAGAACGAGTACGTGGGCGCGTTCACGGTCTCGATCCCCTCCTGCTCGCCGAGGCGGTCGAAGGCCGCCGGCTGGACCTCGGGGATGAAATCGATCTCCCCCAGGGTGAGCGCGCGCTCCACCGCGTCGGCGGTTCCGTAGCGGATGAACTGGAGCTCGTCGAACGCCGGTGCCTCCCCCCGCCACTCGGGGTTCGGCTCCATGTGCAGGATCCGGCTCCGCTCGAACTCGGTGACGATGTAGGGACCGCTGCCGACCAGCGGCAGCTCGGGCTGGTACCCGCCGGTGAGCTCGTCGACCGGCACCTTGCCCCAGATGTGCTCGGGCAGGATGTAGACGAAGAGGTCGCCGATCAGCCGCGCGTTGGGCTCCTTTGTCTCGAGCACAACCGTCTGCTTATCCGGCGTCTTGATCGCGGTGACGCCCTCGGTATAGCCGGTGAACAGGAGGCCGTTCTCGCCCAGCGTCTCGAGCGACCACTTGACGTCCTTGGAGGTGATCGGCTCGCCGTCGGACCAGGTCGCGTCCTTGATCAGGTGGAAGGTGACGGTCCTGCCGTCCTCGGAGACATCCCAGCTCTCCGCGATCGCCGGTGCCGGGCTCAGGTCCTCCGGATTGAAGCCCACGAGCAGCTCCCAGTTGATCGCCCAGATCGTGAACTCCTCCTCGTTCACGCCGACGAACGGGTTCAGCGTCTTCGGATCCTGGGACCACCCGATCCGCAGGACGTCGTTCCCGTCCGCGCCGGAATCCTGCGCCTGCGCCCCGGCGGAGCCGAGCACGCCGAACGTGATCGCCGCCAACAGCATTCCAATCGCGGTTACGACCTTCGAACGGTTCACTGGGCTCCTCCTTGTTCATCGCTTTGCGGCACGCCGGCTCCGCTCCGACCATCACCGGCGCCTCCACCGCCGGCTCCAGCACCTCGAGCGTCTTCGCGCCGGCGTCGAGCCGCACGCTGCGCCCCGAGCGGCATCGTCGCCATATGCCTGCCGTGGCCGACCGGGACGTTCGCGATCGCCGGGATCCCCAGCGGCGCGACCAGCTCGTCGAGCATCTCTTCGATCGACAGGTTCGACTCCGAGCCCTCCGGCGGCACCCGCGAGTGCAGGCTGACGTCGGTGCCGAAGACGAACCCGGCGGCGCGCTCGAGCTTGCCTGAGTGGATCAGCTGGGTGATCGCCGTGTCGACCAGGTACTCGTCCTCGTTCAGGTCCTCGACCATCAGCACGCAGCCGTCCGTCTCGATCTCGTACGGCGTGCCCATGCTCGCGCAGAGCAGCGTGATGCAGCCACCGACCAGCGGCGCCTCGACAACCCCGTCGGCGACGGTGAGCACGTACGGGTCCTCGGGATCCTCGAACACCCGCCCCAGCGGCTCGGGCTGAAAGGCGCGGTGAAACCACTCCTCCGTCTCCCTGGTCAGCTCCTTGCGCTTGCGGGTGAAGCGGAGGAAGTTGGGCCCGTAGAAGGTAAGCCAGTTGGTGCGTGCGGCGAGCGCCAGGTGGAGCGCGGTGATGTCGGAGAAGCCGCAGACGATCCGTGGGTCGCCGACCGCGTCCCAGTCGATCAGCTCGTAGAGGCGGGCGCAGCCGTAGCCGCCGCAGAGCGCGTGGACCATGTCGATCCCGGGCTCGCTCAGACGCCCACTGCAGGTCGGCGGCGCGCTCCTCGTCGGTGCCCGGCGAGGTACCCGTGCACCTTGCGGTGGTTGGGCCCGAAGATCACGCGATGGCCGCGGCCCTCGAAGTAGGCGGTCGCCTGCTCGATCTCCGAGCGCGTCTGCGGCGGGCTCGCCGGCGCGACGACCGCGATCGTCGCCTGCTCGGGCAGCGCCGGTGGCTTGATCCGCTCCATCAGCTCTGCCCGCCCTCGCCCGCCTCCGCGTGGCGCGAAACGCTCTCGATCGCCTCGGCGATCAGCTCCCGCGACGCCTGCAGCGAGCCGAGCACCAGCTCGACGTGCAGCTCGGCCACCTGCTCGAGCTTCAACGGCCCGCGCGGGTCGAACCAGAGCGCGACGCCCGTGCACTGGAGCAGGATCGCGTAGGTGGCGACGTGCGCATCGGAGGCCCGCAGCGAGCCGTCGCGGATCCCGTCGCGGATCATCTCGCTGAAGATCGCCTGGTAGTCGTCGCGCTTGGCGATCAGCGCCTGGCGCGGCTCCTCGGTCAGCGCCCGGATCTCGCTGTCGGTGACGAAGGCGGCGAGGCGGTGCAGGCCGTGAAAGACGACATGCTCGCGCACCGCCGCCGCCAGCCGCAGCGCCGGGCGCCGATGACGATCCATCGCCGCGACGACGCGCTCGGTGAGCTGCTCCATGAAGTCGTCCTGGAGCCTGACCAGGATCGCTTCCTTGTTTGGATACCAGTGATAGATCGCCGCCGGCTGGATCTCGGCCGCGGAGGCCATCGCCCGCATCGAGGTCGCGTGATACCCGCGCCGGGCGAAGAGCTCGATCGCCGCCCGGTGGATCGCCTCGCGGGTCTCGGGTCCTCGCCGGGCGGACGAACGCCCGCCGTCGACCGTCGCCCCGGCGCCACTCTGGGGGATTGTCGCGCTCGCCTCAGCCAATTCCCAGCAGCTCCGGTGTCTGGTCCTGGGTCGCGACCTCGCGCCCGAGCGTGCCGGCGAGGCCGACCGCCATCTCGACCAGCGCCGCGTTCGACGGCGCCAGCACTCCCCGGCTCAGGTAGGAGACGTCCTCGAGCCCGGTGCGGATCCCGGGCGCGCCGAGCAGCAGCGCCACCCCGAGCATGCGCTGGTGGTGGCGGCCGATGCAGGTCACGGTCCAGAACGTCTCCGGCGGCAGCGGGCGCAGCATCGCCGTCAGTGCCTCGGGCGAGGCGTCGATGCCTCCCGGCACGCCGAAGACGAGGTTGATCCGCATCGGCGACGGCAGGACGTCCTGCTCGAGCCAGCGCACCGCGCTGACCACGTGTCCGACGTCGAACGCCTCGACCTCGAGTGCGATTCCCGCTCCGGTCGCGCGCTCGATGATCCCGCGGCCCGCCGGCGGCGGGGTGATGAAGGTCTCGTCGCCGAAGTTCATCGACCCGGACTCGACCCCGGAGATGTCGGGTTTCGCCTCCAGGCCGGTGACCCGCTCGTCGATCGTCATGTCGTTGGCGCCGCCGGTCGAGACCATCGTCAGCACGTCGGTGCCGGCGCGGATCCGATCGATCACGTCGACGAACAGCTCCGGCCGGCCGCTCGGGGTGCCGTCGTCCTCGCGCACGTGCAGGTGCGCCACGGTGGCCCCCGCCTCGCTCGCCTCGATCGTCGAGTTGGCGATCTCCTCGGTCGTGTAGGGGATGTTCGGGTTGTTCTCGCGGAAGACGTCGGCGCCGGTCACGGCGACGGTGACGACCACGGGGTTGCTGTTCCAAGCGGTCATTGCGGCGCTCCCGAAGAGCCCACCAGCGAGGCGCGCTCTGTGTCGGTGATCGGTCGCGAGCCCCGCTCTGCCGGGTCCCAGAGCACGAGGTCGAACTCGGCCTCGACCACGACCTGCCCGGTGTGGTCGAGGATGCGCTCGCTCGTCGCCAGGCTCGAGCGCCCGAGGTTGCGCAGCGAGCACTCGACCGTGACCTCCCCGAACGCGGGGTCGATCTCGCCGTTGAACTCGACCGAGCAGCGCCCGACGACGTACTCGTCGCGGCGGATCCCGTGCCGGCGCAGGAACGCGTCGCGCCCCTCCTCCAGATAGGTGAGCACGACCGTGTGGTTGACGTGGCCGAGCCCGTCGAGATCGCGCCAGCGCATCTGCACGTTGTGCCCATCCGCGGGGCTCACTGGTGCACCTCGAGCGGCGCGCCGAGCGCCTCGCGCAGCGCCGGCGAGCGCCGGTAGACGTCGAGCGCGTAGGCGCCGCGGTCGTGCGCGTAGCCGCTGCCGATCAGCAGCCGCACCTCGGAGCCGATCCCGTCGGCGGCGAGCGCCGCGGCGCCGAAGCTGGTCGCCATCGAGAAGAACAGCGTCGTGCCGCCGTCGGCGGTGAGCAGGATCGCGCTTGGCTCGCAGCGGCTTGCGTTGACGACCACGACCGTGAGCTCCGCCGGCCCTACGCCGGCCGCGCCGACCGCCTCGAGCGTGGCCAGGGGGTCGCGCAGGTCGGCGCTCACGCCGACGTCGCAGAGTCCGAGCTCGAGCGCCCGCTCCACCGCCGCCGCGTCGACGTCGACTGCGACCACCGAGCCCGACTCCATCTCCTCGCGGGCGGTGGCAAGGGCGAGCTTGCCTGCGTGTCCGGCGCCGAGCACGCACACCGTCCCCGCGCGGGGGACCAACGGTCGCATATGCGAGGCGGCCGAGCAGACATCGAAGAGCTCGAGCGCCGTCGGCTCGGGGATGTCGTCGGGCAACGCCGCCCACGGTGCCCGGTCGAAGACGTAGGCGGTGCCGCTGACCTCGACCTGTGCTGAGTCGGGGTCGATCGCGGTTACCGCCTCGAGCCTGAGCGCGGTCAAGGTCAGCGAGGCCATGGTCACCACTCGCGCCCCGAGCGCGGGCGGGTCGGAGAACTGCTCACCAACCTCCGTGACCGTGCCCTGGAGGATGCCGCCCGAGTCGGTCTCGGGGTTATGCATCTTGCCCCGCGCGGCGACGATCTCGAGCATGCGGGCGGCCATCACCTCGGGATCTCCGCCTGCGCGCTGGCGCAGGTTGCGATGTGAGGTCGAGTCGAGGCAGAGCCGCTCGACCGCGAGCTCGAGCTCGTAGGGACGAACCGGGCCGGCAGGGTCGAGGCGCTCGGCGGACTGCGGTAGGCCCCCGGCCGGGTCGAGGACCCTGTCGGCGCCAAGTTGCTGGCGGATATCGACCGTCGCCGCGTTCTTCATGAACGACCGTTGACGAACCTATCCCGGCGCCTCGCGGGCTGTCAATGGTCGGAATCGGCCAATGATGTAGACGGCCATGTGACTGAACGTCCGTTAGGGATACGGGCGGATACGCTGCCCGCGTGAGCCTCGCGATGCCCGTCGTCTGGAGCGACCGCCACCGGCTGCACGAGCCGGGCGGCGAGGTCTGGGTCGGCGTCAGGACGCCCGGCACCGAGGTCGCCGAGCGTGCCGAGCGCATCCGCGAGGCGCTCGCCGAGGCAGGGGCGCGGTTCGTCGAGGCCGAGCCCCACCCCGACCAAGCGGTGCTCGCCGTTCACGACCCGGCGCTGCTCGCCTACCTGGAGCGCGCCTGGGCGGAGTGGGAGGCGGCGGGGCTCGAGGCCGACCCCGGCCAGGACCGCGTCGTCCCCTACGTCTTCTCCCACCCCGGTCTCGTTTCCGGGTTCCCGCCGAGCGTGCCCGAGGCGGTCAGCGCCCGGGCCGGCTTCTTCGCCTACGACACGATGACCCTGATCGGGCCCGGCACCTGGGAGGCGGCGCGCGGCGCGCTCGACGCGGCACTCACCGCGGCCGACCTCGTGCTCGGCGGCGAGCCCGCCGCATACGCCTGCTGCCGCCCGCCGGGCCACCACGTCACCCGGACCGCCTTCGGCGGCTCCTGCTACCTCAACAACGCCGCCGCTGCCGCCGCGCGGTTGCGCGAGTCGGGCGGCGGCCGGATCGCCGTGATCGACATCGACGCCCACCACGGCAACGGCACCCAGGCGATCTTCTACGACGACCCCGGGGTCATGGTCGGCTCGGTGCACGTCGATCCCGGCGCCGGCTGGTTCCCCCACTTCCTCGGCTTCGCCGCCGAGACCGGCAGCGGCGACGCCGTGGGCGCGAACCGGAACCTCTGCCTGGCGCCCGGCTCGGGTGACGAGCCATGGCTCGAGGCGGTCGCCGAGCTCGCGGACTGGGCGCGCCGGGAGGGAGCCGGCGCACTCGTGGTCGCGCTCGGCGTCGACGCCGCCGGCGGCGATCCCGAGAGCCCGCTGGCGGTGACCGTCGCCGGCTTTCGCGCCGCGGGGCGCGCGCTCGGCGCTCTCGGCCTGCCTACCGTGGTCGTCCAGGAGGGCGGCTACGACCTCGACACGATCGGCGGCCTGGTGCGCGAGTCCCTGGCCGGGATCGAGGACGGACTCGGCAGCTGACCGACCGGCGGCCGTCGCGCCGAACGTCCCGATTTCCCCCGCTATGCGGGTGCCGATCGGGACGTTCAGTCGTCGGCTCAGCCGCAGACGGGCCAGTGGGCGGTGCCGTCGCGTTTCTTCAGCGCTACGGCGACGACCGCCTGGGTGGTGTAGTTGTAGGCGACCGGGTCGCCGCCGGGGCTCTTCGGCGAGCGCTTCCAGGTGGACTTCATGAACTGGAACGCGCCTCGGTAGCGACCGCCGCCGCCGATCGCATCGGGATCGCCTCCCGACTCGCACTCGCTCGTCCGGTGCGCCCAGCGCTTGTCACCCTGCGTGATCCCGTCCCAGATCCGCGCGTACTTGCCGGCGCCGGCCACGGTCGAGCCACCGCCTGCCGCGCCGCCCGAGCCGGAGGCACCCGAGCCGCCGCCGCCGATCCCGATCCCGCCCGAGGAGGCGGCATCGGCGCCGTCGATCCCGAGCGACCCGATCGCCACGACGGCAAGGGTCGCCAGCGCGAGCGCGAACAGGCGCGACTTGACGGTCATCGGGGCGGGAATCAGGTTCATGTCGCGTCGCTCTGTCGCTTGCGGGGTTAGCTGACGGGCTCGCGCGCGACTGGGCTGCGCTACTCGGCCAGGTGGCCGCGATTCGCCCCAACAAGTGGGTCCCCCGCTCCCCACCTCTGCGAGGCGGGAACTCAGCGGAAACGGCAGATTAGCAGACTGTTAGGAAGGCGTTAGCAGCAGGCGCTCGGCGAGCGCGATGAATCCGCCCCGCCCCGGCTGTCTAATCTCGTGAGCATGAGGGCGATCTCCACCAGCCGAAACGAAGCTGCCTCGGGGAGCGCGAGCGCGATCGAGCTCCGCGGCGTGGTCAAGACGTTCGGCTCGATCACCGCCGTGGACCGGCTCGACCTCGACGTTCCGGCGGGGATCTGCCTCGGGCTGCTGGGGCCCAACGGCGCCGGGAAGTCGACGACGATGCGGCTGCTCACGGGCCAGGCGATCGCCGATTCGGGCGCGATCCGGGTGCTCGAGTTCGAGCTGCCTCGGCAGGCAAAGGCGGCGCGTGCCGTGATGGGCGTCGTGCCGCAGCTCGACAACCTCGACGTCGACGTGACCGTCGAGGACAACCTCGCCGTCTTCGCCCGCCTCTACCGGGTCGACGACGTTTCCACGGCGGTCGACCGCGCACTCGACCTCGCGCGGCTGCGCGAGCGCCGCAAGGATGCCGTCGACGAGCTCTCGGGCGGCATGCGCCGCCGCCTGCTGCTCGCCCGCGGGCTCGTCCACGAGCCGCGCCTCGTCCTGCTCGACGAGCCGACCGTCGGCCTCGATCCCGCAGATCCGGACCCAGATGTGGTCGCTGATCGACGCGCTTCGCTCGCGCGGGGCGACGATCCTGATGTCGACCCACTACATCGAGGAGGCCGAGCGGCTCGCCGACGAGGTCGCGGTGATGGCCCACGGCCAGGTGATCGCCCGCGGCAGGCCCACGGAGCTGATCGCGGAGCACGCCGGGCGGGAGACGGCCGAGGTCTATGGCCCGCCCGACCGGCTCGCCGAGGTACGCGCCGCCGCCGAGGCGGAAGGCCTGTCGGTGCGCCCGGCCGGCCCGGCGATCGCGATCGTCGGCGCGGAGCGTCCCTCCAACGGCGCGATCCCTGACGACGCGATCCGGCGCGCGGCCTCGCTCGAGGACGTCTTCGTCCTGCTTGACCGGCGAGGAGGCGGAGTGAGGCGCGGAGCGTCGAGCTCCCGCGAGACGATCGGGACCCGGCGGCTGGAGCCCGCCGCGATCGGCGGCGTGATGAGCCGCGAGGTCGCCAACTTCCGCACCTTCTGGAAGGCGACGACGTTCTCCAGCGTGCTCGAGCCGATCATCTACCTGCTCGCGTTCGGGCTCGGGCTCGGGGCGACGATCGTCGCCCGGGTCGACGGCCTCGACTACGTCGAGTTCGTCGGCACCGGCATGGTCGCGACCGCGGTGATCTTCTCGAGCGCGCTGCCGGCGATGTTCGGCACCTTCGTCAAGCACCGCTTCCAGCGCACCTACGACGCGATCCTCGCGGCGCCGGTCGACGTCGAGGAGCTGGTCACCGCTGAGATGCTCTGGATCGGTCTGCGATCCGGCTTCTACGGCTGCTTTCCGCTGCTCGTCTCGTTCGCCTTCGGCCTCGACCCGACCGCGGGGATGCTGCTGGTGCCGCTCTTCTGCTTCATCACTGCGCTCGGGTTCGCCGCCTTCGGGATCGCTGTCGCCGGCACCGTGGCGAAGATCGATCAGTTCAACTACGTGACCACGCTCGTGATCACGCCCCTGTTCCTCGTCGCCGGGACCTTCTTTCCGATCGACCAGCTCCCCGAGGGCTTTCAAATCGCGGCGCAGTTCAACCCGCTCTACCAGCTCGTCGAGCTGGTCCGCGGCGCCGCCTTCGGCTTCGAAGCGGTCGATCTGCTCCGGGTCGGGGTGCTGGCCGTGTTCGCATTCGCGATGTGGCGACTCGCGGTCCGACAGCTGACCCAGCGCCTGGTCGACTAGGACCCCAACTCCGCCATCGAGCCCGCGACCGGGTTGAGCGGGGGTTGGCGACCTCCGGCGGGGTCCGAGGAGCGGCGGGCGGGGGCCACGACTTTGATGTTTTTCGCACAAACGCCCTCAATAGGAGTAACGTCAGATGCGGCTGGCCCTGCGGCCAGAACGACGATCAGCCCCTACCGGGATGGCCTTCGACACCACCCGGGATGCCACCGACGGCGAGCCCCTGCGCCACGAGGCGAGGCGGGGGTTACTGATTTTGACCGCGGGGCCGGTGTCGAACTTCTGAGAGGGTCGCATTACCGACTCGGGATTGCAGCTAGGCGACCTTCGGGCGGCGTCCGCTCGCAGTGGCGTTCCGCTCGGGCCCTCGCCGGGCGCGAGGCGGGGTTCGTCGGCAGTGAGGGAGGGTGTGGGCGCGAGCGCAGGTCGTAAACCCCGGCCTCAACCGTCCTTCGGCGTTGAGTCCGAGGTTGTTGTCGCTATAGAGCAACAACTCTCCTTTCAACCTCGACGCGCGATCGAAAGGCGGGTTGGCGCGCCTGGCCGAGGCCCCGATTGGCGACTTATTGCCGGATAGCGGCAACAAAGCGCCATTGCGGCCGAGGCCGACCGAAAGCGCCCGCGCCAAGCCCAACTCCCTCCCTCACTGCCACCCGACCAGGCTTCGCGCCCCACCCCGGCCCGAGCGGAACGCCACCCGAAGCCGAGCCCCGCGGAACCTCCCCGGGTTTCAGCTAGCCACCGCCGTCCGTTTCGTGAAGCTTCTTGATGTGATCGGCGTTGATCACTACCTCTCCCCCGCCGGGCCCCCGCAGGCTGATCAGCGGCACACGTCCCGTACGCAAGTCGCCGATCGCCCGATGGATCTGCGCGATCGTCTCCTGGACTTCCTCGGTGTCGCCGTCGATGAAGTGGATCTTCGTCCCCTTCTCGTCGTTCATGAGCTCGACCCTACAGGCCAGGTCGTCATCCGGTGACCTGGATTTCAGCGAGGGTGTCGGCCAACAGCGTCGCCTCGGCCTCGAGCGCGCCGAGGTCGCGGTCGACCGAGCTCCCGCGGAGCTCGAGCAGGTGGACGTCGATGCTGGTCAGGTCGGCGGGCTCGAGGCTGTCCGCGAACCGGTCGCGGATCCACTCCATGGTCGCCAGCGCGCTGCTCGCTCCACCGAGGTCGTCGGCCGTCGCGTCGGCGAGGATCTGGCGGTTCCATTGCTCGAACCGCGCCAGGTCGATTTCGTCCGGCGGGCGGTAGCGAAGCTCGAGGTCGAGCGCCGACTGTGAGACGTCGATCGCCGCGGTCATCCCCGGCGCGCTGTCGCGGGCGTCGATCGTGGCGCCCAGTCGCTCCAGGGCGCGGCTCATCTCCGCCTCGATCAGCCGCGGCACCTCGCCGCGCCGGTAGGCGTCCCAGGCTCCGACCGCCGCCTCGTGGCTGCTCGCCGCCGCGCTCCAGTCGCCGGACTGAGCCGCCTCGAAGCCGTCGTTCGCAGCAGCCGAGAGGTCCTCGAGCTCGGTCGGCACCGGCTCGTCGAGGGCGTCGGTGGGCACGGCGAGCGCCATCGCCTCGACGTCGCCTCCGTGACCGCTGAAGAACTCGCCGTAGCCGGGGGCGAACTGCTTGTCGCTGAAGGTCCCGTCGTCGTGGAGCTCCTCGCCGACGATCGCGCCCTCGACCGGGCCCGTGGGTCCGTCGACGGTCTTGCCGATCTCCTTCACCGTGACCTCCTCGAAGGCGATCCCGGGGATGTTCTCGGCCCGGAAGACGTCGCCGACCTGCGGATCCGCCGGCATGATCATCTGCGCAGGGCCTTCCCTGCCGGCGAGCCAGCGTGCCCTCGGTGCCGTCGATCAGGCCTTCGCGGTTGTAGTCGTAGACGTCCTCGCCGAGGTACCAGACCGATCCGTCGTCGGCCTGGGCGTAGTAGTCGAGCGCCACCTCCTCGATCCGGCCGTCGAGATAGGCGGCGTACTGCGAGATCAGCGCCTCGACCGTCTGGCCCTCGCTCCACTCGATCATCCGCGTCTCCGGCAGTAGCGTGGTCTCGGTGTGGAAGGCCTGGCCCTCGACCCGGCCGCTGAGCACGGCCGAGTGCAGGTCGCTGATCGGGAACAGCGGGTTGGTGATCTCGGTCGGGTTCGAGAACGTCGGCGCGACGATGTCGATCCGCTGGCTCTCCGGCGCCAGCGGAAGCTTCGCCAGATTGGCTGCCGCAAGCTGGGCATGGGTCGGCTGAGGGATCGTCGCCGGAGTCGTCTCGGCGCTCGTCTGCGCCAGGGTGGAGCTGTCGGACTCCGGGTCAGAGCCGCCGCAGCCGGCGCCGACCGGCACAGCGGCAATCCCGATCGCGAGCACGCTCAGGGCGATCGCGCGGGCGGCTGCCCGACCGGTTCGCGTCTGGCTGTGAATCTCGTACCCGCGGTCCATACTGGTCTCCTTCGGCTCGAGTTAAGCGGCAGTCTGGGAGGCCAAGATGAGACCTTCCTGAGAGCTCGATCGCGCGGCCCGCCGGAGGCCGCCGCCCGCGAGGGTGTAAAACAGGGCCACGCGATCCGGCGATCGAAGCAAGGAAAGGACCACCGACATGGCACTGCAACTTGGCGACACCGCACCCGACTTCGAGGCCGAGACGACCGAGGGGCCGATTTCCTTTCACGACTGGATCGGCGACTCCTGGGCGGTGCTCTTCTCCCATCCCAAGGACTTCACCCCGGTGTGCACGACCGAGCTCGGCTACATGGCCTCGGCAAAGCCCGAGTTCGACCGCCGCGGGGTAAAGATCATCGGGCTCTCGGTCGACCCGACCGGCAAGCACGAGGAATGGGCCAAGGACATCGAGGAGACCCAAGGCACGGCGCCCAACTACCCGCTGATCGGCGATTCGGACTTCAAGGTCTCAAAGCTCTACGGGATGCTGCCCGCAGACACCGAGGGCGATGCCGCGGAGCGCACCCCGGCCGACAACCAGACGGTGCGCAACGTGGTCGTGATCGGGCCCGACAAGAAGATCAAGCTGATCTTGGTCTATCCGATGACCACCGGGCGCAACTTCGACGAGGTGCTGCGGGTGATCGACTCGCTGCAGCTCACGGCCAAGCACAAGGTCGCGACCCCGGTCAACTGGCAGCAGGGCGAGGACGTGATCATCGCCGGCTCGGTCTCAGACGAGGAGGCGAAGGAGAAGTATCCCGACGGCTGGGAGTCGCCGAAGCCCTACATCCGGATCGTGCCGCAGCCGGACTGAGCGGGGCGGGGGCGAAGACCGGATGCCCACAGCGCACGATCGAGGCCGAGATCGCGGTCGTCGGGGCCGGCATCGCCGGCCTTGCCGCCGCGTCGGCGCTCGCCCGCGAGGGGCTCGACGTCGTCGTGCTCGAGGCACGCGACCGGGTCGGCGGCCGCGTCTGGAACACCGAGATCGGCGGTGAGGCGAACGAGCTCGGCGGCCAGTGGGTCGCCCCGTACCAGTCCGCCGTGCACGGGCTCGCTCGAGGAGTTGGGGATCGAGCTGTTCCCGAGCTTCCGCGAGGGCGCCCACGTCTACATCGACCCCTCCGGACGAGGCCCACCGCTACGAGGGTCACGACGCGCCGCTCGGCGCGGCCGCCGAGCGCGATTTCGCCGCAGGTGACGCGAAGCTCGACGCGCTCGCCAAGCAGCTCGACCCCGAGGCGCCGTGGGCGCATCCCGACGCGCGCGAGCTCGACTCGATCACCTTCGAGGCCTGGCTGCGGCAGGAGGTCGCCGACGAGGTCGCCCGCGACCTGCTGCGCTCGTGGCTCGCGGGCGGCTTCCTGGCGAAGCCAGCCCACACCTTCTCGTTGCTTCAGGGACTCTGGATGATCGCCGGGGCCGGCGGGACCTATGAGCTGTTCGAGCCCGATCAGTGCCTCGCCCACCGCGTCGTCGGTGGCTCTCAGCTGATCCCGATCCGGCTCGCCGAGCGGCTCGGAGAGCGGGTCGTGCTTGACGCCCCGGCGCGCGATATCCGCTGGTCCGACGACGGCGTCGAGATCGAGGCGGAGGGCGTGCGGGCGCAGGCGCGCGCGGTGATCGTCGCCGTGCCGCCGAACCTGACGGTCGCGATCCGCTTTCGCCCGGCGCTCCCCGCCTGGCGCCAGCGACTCGGGCAGGCCCTCTCGCAGGGCAGCATCAACAAGGTCCTCGCCGTCTATGACGAGCCGTTCTGGCGCCAGGACGGGCTCTCGGGCCAGGGGTTCGCGCCGTACGAGCTCGTGCGCGAGCTCTATGACAACTCGCCGCCGTCGGCGACGGCGGGCGTGCTGACCACCTTCCTGGCGGGCGAGAACGCCGAGCGCGCCGGGAAGCTGAACGCCGCCGATCGGCGTGCCGCCGTGCTCGAGGGGATGGCGAAGTACGTCGGGCAGCGGGCGCTGGACCCGGTCGATTACATCGAGACCGACTGGTCGGGCCAGGAGTGGACGCGCGGTGCCTACGGAACGAGTTTCGGCGTCGGCGGGCTGACCCGCTTCGGCGAGGACCTGCGGCGGCCGATCGGCCCAATCCACTGGGCCTGCACCGACATCGCCGGGGTCGGGCACATCCACATGGAGGGAGCGATCCGCTCGGGCCAGCGCGCCGCCAGCGACTGCCTGGCCGCCGTCCCCGCGTAGCCCGCGAGCCCCGGGCGCGGACGACAGCGTTGCGCGTTCCGCTCGGGCCCTCGCCGGGTGCGGAGCGGGGTTCGTTTGTCAGTGAGGGAGAGGTCAGGGTGCGAGCGCAGGTCGCTAACCCCGACCTCAACCGTCCCTCGGCGTCGAGTCCGAGGTTGTTGTTGCTATAGAGCAACAACTCTCCTTTCGAGCTCGACGAGCGATTGAATGGCGGGTTGGCGCGCCGGCCGAGGGCTCGATTGGCGCCTTATTCTCGGATAGCGAGAAGAAAGCGCCACTTACGGCCGAGGCCAGACCGAAACGCCCGCGCCAGGCCAACTCCCTCCCTCACTGACACCCGACCAGGCCTCGCGCCCCGCCCAGGCCCGAGCGGAACGCCACCACGCCCGCGCCCGTCCCGCCCGAGCGGAACGGGCAACGCGCAACGCGCAACGCAACCGGCCAGGTTGCCTAGCCGTTATTTCGCCGCTTGCCCTTGACCTTGATCGAGCCGCGCATGAACGGGTGGATGCGGCAGAAGTAGGTGTAGGTCTTGCCGGGCTTGGTCAGCGGGGGCGTGGTGTAGGTGTTCGAGCCGGTGGTCACCTCGGTGCTCGCGCCGCTGCCGAAGCCGAGCTGTCCGGAGTCGAACTTGATCTTGCCGCGGGCGAGCGGGTAACCGATCCCCGAGCCGCGGTTGCAGGGCGCCGAGCAGGAGGTGATGCTGTGCCACGCCTGTGCGCTGTCTTCCATCGTCGGTAGGGCGTCGAGGTTGGTGAAGGTGACCGTCTGGCCGGGCTTGATCTTCGGAGGGCGCATCAGGAACTTCGGGAAGCCCCGGAACGCCGAGTAGCCGCCGAGCGCGTACTGGAAGCCGTCGATCTCGATCCCCGACCTGGGCACCCGGCCCTTGGCGCGAAGCTTGCGCGGGTCCTTGAGCTTCAGGTTCTTGTTCGCCTTGGCGTCGATGTTCTCGGGCAGCCGGCCGTGGGTGAGGATGCCGCCCGCGTCGTGCATCGCCCGCACCGCGGCGTCGTCGTCGAACGGATCCTTGGCCAGGGGATCGTCCGTCGAGGGGCTGACCGCGAGCGGCAGGATTCCCATCGACTCGTACCACGACGCCCGCTCGACGTCATAGGTGGTGTCGATCGAGACTGTATCCCCGCCCTTCAGCTCGACCCGCCAGTCCGGCCTCGTCGCCTCCATGCTGACGTCCCAGCTGACCGCGCCGGCAGGCCCGTAGTAGCGGGCGTCGGAGCGGAACAGGGGGCGGATCTCCGACGGGGTGTCGCCGTCCACCGACCCGGGGTCGACGCCGCCCGCGTCGTCGCGCGCCACCTGTAGGTCCACGTGCAGCCCACCGGGATGAAGGTGGCCGGCGCCGAAGACCAGGGTCCTGCCTCCGGCCGGCACGGTCCAGCTCCCGGCCTGGCTGATGTTCGACCGTTCCTCGTAGCCGGGCATCGCCGGGTCGGTGGGGACGTCGTCGGGAAACACGAACTCGCCGTCGCCGTCGCCGTCGAAGCCGCGCTCGGCGTCGAACACCGGGTAGAGCTGCGGCGCGCCCGCGACGTCGAGCCAGTGGACGTTGGCCGGCTCGATGTTCGGGGTTGGTCTCCGGAACCCAATCGATCTCCCAGGTGAGGTAGACCTGTCGGCCGCCCTCGGCGGTCAGGGCGTGGATCATGTAGTTGAGCCCCCAGCTCGCGTCCCCGCCGACCTCGAGGCCGTAGCCCTGGGGCAGCTTCACGATCGTCTTCTCCTCGCCCGAGGCAAACGTCGGTCCGCCGCCCGGTGCCAGCCAGACGACGTGATGGAGGTGCAGGTCCCAGACGCTCGGGGTGACCAGCTCGCCCCCCGGCTTGATCTCGACCATGCTCGGCGAAAAGCGCGTCACGTAGCCCTGGGCGGTCGAGCCGGGGGCGAAGACGCTGGTGTCGCCGGGGCCGCTGACCTTCTGCGCGTTGGGGCAGGTCTTCGTCCCCGAGAACAGGTTCAGGTTCTGACCGGGATGGATCGGGATCGCGTCCGTCCGGCACGAATAGGTGGTCATGTCGGGGTAGCTCGCCGCGCCGAGGATCTCCTCGCCGGCGCTCGCGGGGGCGGCGAGGGCAAGCATCGCCGCGAGCGCAGCAAGCACGGTGCCCGAGACTTGACTGCGGCGACTGATCCGTCCACCTCCCTGCGGATTTGCACTCACGAACGTGAGGTCCCTAAGCCGAAGACTCTACATGGTGCTGGCGATGATCAGGACGGAATCGACACCGGTTATCCGATGCGCAATCTCGACGAACGGGCGCGACTTTTTTCAGATCGCTCATCGTCGCGCCAGCATCTCACGCCAACTCAAATCTGGCGGCTCCAACCGTCACCGCTCAAGTTCGGCCCTCACCGACCCGAAAAGGGAAGGAGAGAAGCATGCAGAGCACGGCGAACAAGGGTCTGATCCTCGCGGCCGCAGCGACCTTGCTGGCCCTCGCCGGCGCGGCGCCGGCGCTCGCCGCCGACCGTTATGCCGAGCCGGGCGGCAACGGTCCCGCCGCAAGCTGCCCGCAGGCAGACCCGTGTGGCATCCAGGCCGCAATCGAGAACGCCGCGGTCGGCAACGGCGACGTGATCACGATTCTGCCCGGCACCTATCCGCTCGCCAACGACGCGATCGAGGTGGCCGACGCGGTCACGATCCGGGGTCTTCCCGGGGGCGCACGCCCCCTGCTGGTGGTCGGGACGAACTACGGGTTCAGGTTCTACGTTCCCGGGATCACGCTGCGTTACGTAGCGATCGAGCAGGGCCCGGGAGTCGGGTCTGCGCTCGAGGTCGGCGGGGGCGTGGTGGACAACGTGATCGCCCACTCCAACTCGTCGTTCGAGGCTTGCAAGATCTACGACACCACGATCACCGACAGCATCTGCTGGAACTCGGGCGCCGGATACGCGATCTATGGCAACGCCATCCCGGGCACGGGGACGAACACGTTCCGCAACGTCACCGCCTACGCCCAGAATGCCCCCGCGATCTTTCTCTCGAGCTATTCCGGCTCGATCACGATCAACGCCGCGAACCTGATCGCATACGGCTTCCCGGTCGATATCCGCGCCGAGGCCGACGGCAACGCCAACGCGGCCACCGTGGTCACGGATCACTCGAACTACCTATACGAGGACGAGGTCGCGACCAACGGCGGGACGCCGTTCGTCACCAACCCGGGCGCCAACGACAACCAGACCGCTGCTCCTCAGTTCGTGAATGCGGCCGCCGGCAACTTCCACCAGGCCGCGGGCTCGCCGACGATCAACGCGGGCTCGGCCGCCCCCGGCCTCGGCAGCATCGACATCGACGGCGAGGCGCGCCTCCAGGGCCCGGCGCCCGACATCGGCGCCGACGAGTTCACCGAGGCGACCGGCGACACGACCGCGCCCGAGACCACGATCACCAGCGGCCCGAGGCGTAGGGTGAGGACCAACCGGCGTCGGGCCCGGGTGACGTTCGAGTTCGTCGCCGACGATCCCTCCGCGAGCTTCGATTGCACGCTCGACGGGATCGGCTATCCATCCTGCACGTCGCCGTTCACGGCGCGGGTGAGGAGGGGGCGCCACAACTTCGAGGTCCAGGCCTTCGACGCCACCGGCAACTTCGACGCGCTGCCCGCGAGCCAGAGCTGGCGGGTCAGGCGCAGGCGCTAGTCGGGCACCGCTAGCAGGCGTCGTAGACGTATCGCCGCGAGCCCGGGGTGCTCACCTGGCGGTCGCGCAGGACGACCGAGATCTCGTCGCCGTCGGTGTCGCACGCCTTGCGGAAGTCCTTGCGCCGGTACTCGATCTCGATCACCCCGTTGCCGTAGATGCGGCGGTAGCGGTCGCACTCGTCGTAGCGCGCGCACTCCTCGGCGATCGCGAAGTCGAAGCCGACCTCTCGCGCCTGCCCCGGGGTGATGTCGGCGGTGTTCTTCTGGCCGACCGCGAGGCCCAGCGCGTGGGCGCGCCGGGCGAGTCGCCTCGCGTAGGCGAGCGCCTCGCGCTTTTCGAACGGGACCTCGTCCGCGAGCGGGGTGCCGTCGAAGCGCGTCCAGGAGTCGAGGTTGTCGTACTCGACCGCCGCGAAGCCCTTGCGGTCGCAGCCGTCGATCATCTGCTCGACCCAGCGCGCCGCCCGCCGGCGCTTCTTGGCGCTGCTGACGTCGACGAGGTACTCGCCGCCCCAGTTCGGATCGTCGCCGAGCTCGTCGAGGACGAGCTGCCGCGGCCAGTTGGAGCGCTCGTCGGGGCGGTCGACGCCGCGCTCGTCGGCCTGGGTCTGGAAGGCGTTGACGTAGCAGATCGAGTAGGCCGGCTCGTCCGCCGGATCGCCGCGAACCAGTCGCGGGAGACGACCGAGACGCCCTCGGGCAGCGGGTAGTCGCCGCCGATCTGATAGTCGAAGCCCGCGTTCGCCGGCGGCGGGGCCACAGCGATCCCGGCCGCGGCGCGCCGCCCCTGTCCGCCGAGCAGACCGATCAGCAGCAGGCCGGAGGCCGCGGTGGCCCCTGCCGCGAGCAGCGAGCGCCTTGCCCTCATGCCGCCTGCGCCGCCCGCTGTTCGAGCGCGAGCGCGCGACCGCTCTCGCGATCGAAGAGGTGCAGCTGCGAGGGATCGATCGCGAGCTCCACCGACGCCCCCGGGCCAGCGGGCGGGCGGCCCTGGATCCGGGCCGTGAACCGGGCGCGCCGATCGTCGGCCAGCAGCCTGCCCTCGTCGGCGCCGCTCTCGCCGCCGATCGCTGCCTTGACGTCGTCGGTGGCGACCCGCGGCGCGTCGACGGTGAACAGCAGGTTGCACTCCGCGCCGAGCTCCTCGACCACGTCGAGGTCGACCCGCAGGCGCGGCCAGCTCGGATCGCACCCGGGCCCGCAACCGCAAGCTCGGTCGGCCGCAGGCCGAGGATGACGGCGCGCTCGCCTGCGGCGCGGGCGCCGGCGAGCGGCAGCTCGGTGCTCCCGAAGCTGACCACGTCGCCGTCCAGCCGCGCCTCGACCAGGTTCATCGCCGGCGAGCCGATGAAGGCGCCCACGAACAGGTTCGCGGGCTGATCGAACAGTCGCTGCGGAACGTCGCACTGCTGGATCACCCCGTCGCGCAGAACCGCGACCCGCTGGCCGAGCGTCATCGCCTCGACCTGGTCGTGGGTGACGTAGACGGTGGTCGTCGGCAGCCGCTCGTGCAGGCGCGCGAGCTCGCCGCGCATGCTCGTGCGCAGCTTCGCGTCGAGGTTGGAGAGCGGCTCGTCCATCAGGAAGGCGCGCGGCTCGCGCACCAGCGCGCGGCCCATCGCGACGCGCTGGCGCTGGCCGCCCGAGAGCGCCGCGGGCTTGCGCCCCATCAGCTCGCCGAGCCCGAGCATGGCCGCCATCCGGTCGACGCGCTCGGCGATCTCCTCCTTCGGCACCTTGCGGCGCCGCAGCCCGAAGGCGAGGTTCTCGCGGACCGTCTTGTGCGGGTAGAGCGCGTAGCTCTGGAAGACCATCGCCATGTCGCGGTCGGGAGGCTCGAGCGTGGTCACGTCGTCGTCGCCGATCCAGACCCTGCCGAGGGTCACCTTCTCGAGCCCGGCGATCACCCGCAGCAGAGTCGACTTGCCGCACCCCGACGGGCCGACGAGGACCATGAACTCTCCGTCGGCGACCTCGAGCGAGACGTCGTCGACCGCGACCACGTCGTCGCCGTAGACCTTCGTCACCCGCTCGATCCGGATCCCAGGCATCGGCCCCTATCCCTTCACCGCGCTCGAGGTGAGCGACTGGATGAACGTCCGCTGCGCGAGCAGGAACGCGATCAGCACCGGAGTCACCGTGATCACGTTGCCCGCCATCACCGCCGAGAAGTCCTGGGTGTGCTGGCCCTGGAAGGTCGTCAGGCCGAGCGGCAGCGTCGCGTTCTGATCGGAGTTGATCGCGATCAGCGGCCAGAGCAGGTCGTTCCACATCAGCAGGAAGGTGAGCGCCGCGAGGGTCGCGAGCGCCGGCTTCGCGAGCGGCAGCGCGACGTGGAGCAGCACCCCCAGCCGCGAGCAGCCGTCGATCCGCGCGGCCTCCTCGACCTCCCGGGGCAGGTTGACGAAGAACTGGCGCATCAGGAAGACGCCGAGCGGGAGCACCAGCGCCGGGACGATCAGCGCCGCGAGCGTGTCGACGAGCCCGAGCTCGTCCATGACGATGAAGGTCGGGATCATCGTCAGCTGGAACGGGATGATCAGGGTGACCAGGATCAGCAGGAACAGCACGGTCGAGCCGCGGAACCGCAGGCGGGCGAACGCGTAGCCGGCGAGCGAGCAGAAGACGAGGTTCGAGACGACGGTCACGAGCGCGACGATCGTCGAGTTCACGAACCAGCGCGGGAAGTCGGAGTCGCCGAACACGGTCTCCCAGCCGTCGGGGTGAAGCGAGTCGGGGATGATCGTCGGCGGGAACTGGTTGATCTGGGCGTTCGACATGAACGAGCTCAGGATCATCCAGATCAGCGGCAGCGCGAAGACGACCGCGGCCGGGAACAGGACCAGGTGCCAGGGGCTGAACGGCAGCCGCCAGCGGCTCGACGGCGGGGCTGCGGCGGCGTCCGGATAGGCGCTCACGCGTTCCTCGCCCGCAAGCGGCTGTAGATGAGCTGGCCCCGACCAGCAGGAGCAGGAAGACGGCGACGACGTAGGCGACCGCGGCCGCGTAGCCGGCGTTGAAGAGCTCGAACGCCTGGTTGTAGATGTAGTAGACGATCACCACCGTCGCGTCCAACGGCCCGCCGCGGGTGGTCGCGTAGACGAGGTCGAAGAGCTGCAGCGAGAGCAGCGTCTGCCAGACGACGAGGAAGATGGTCACCGGCAGGAGCTGCGGCAGGATCACGTGGCGCAGCGTCGCCCAGCGGCGGGCGCCGTCGACCGAGGCGGCGTCGACGAGCTCGCGGGGAACGTCCTGGAGCGCCGCCAGGTAGATCACCAGCGGAAAGCCGATCCCGCCCCAGATCCCGATCAGGACGATCACGAACAGCGCCTGATCGGGGTCGCCGAGAAACCCCTGGCGCGGCAGGCCGACCGCGTCGAGGGCGGCGTTGGCGACCCCGAAGCGCTCGTCGAAGATGAACGAGAACAGCACCCCCTGGGCGGCGACCGAGGCGATGAACGGCGCCAGGAACGCGGTCCGGTAGACCCCGATCAGCCGCAGCCGGCGATTCAGCGCCATCGCCAGGAAGAGCCCGAGCCCGATCGAGATCGGCACGAACAGGGCCGTGTAGACGACCGTGTGCTCGACCGCGTCGCGGAGCCCGGGATCGTCGAGCAGCGCGTCGTAGTTGGAGAGCCCGACCCACTGCGCCGGAGCGATCAGGTCGGCCGAGTTGAACGAGAGCAGCAGCGACCAGCCGATCGGCACGATCGCCAGCCCGATGATGATCACCACCGCGGGGAGGACGAACGCCCAGGCGGTCGGGTTCTCCCCGAAGACCCGCTGGGCGAACGTCCTCTCTGGTGCGGTCGGCTCCGCGCTCATCTCATCGCCCGGTCAGGAGCCCGGCACCTGGAGCTCGGCGTTCGAGGTCTCGACCGCCTGGCTCAGCGCCTCGCTCGGCTCGGCCTCGCCGTAGAGCACCGAGGCGATCGCCTTGCCGATCGCCTGCGAGATCTGCGGGTACTCGGGGATCGTCGCCCGGGTCCGCGCCAGCTCGGTGTTCTCGATGAACTTGTCGAGGTCCGGCAGGCTCGCCTCGTACTCGGCGAAGCCCTCGGCGTCCTCGACGTCGGTGGTCAGCGGCAGGCTGCCCGCCTCGGTGATCCAGCGCAGCTGCTGCTCGGGCTCGCTGAACCAGTCGATGAACTCGATCGCCGCCGCGGAGCGCTCCTCGCCGTTGTCGAAGACCGCCCAGGTGTCGGGGCCGGCGATCGTCGTGTGCTCGTCGCCGAACGACGGCATCGAGACGACCCCGTAGTCGACCTTGGCGTCGACGTACTCGGGCAGTGTGTACGGCCCGGCGACGTTCATCGCCATCTTGCCGCTGGCGAAGAGCTGCTGCATGCGCTCGCTGCCGGCGGTGCTGTCGATGTAGACCGACCCGTCGGCGGCCGCCTGGGCGACCACCTCGAGCGCCGCCTCGCCGCTCGCGCCGTCGAAGCCGACGCTGTCGCCGTCCTCGCTGACGATCTCGCCGCCCTGCTGCCAGATCAGCGGCCAGATCCGCCAGGTCGTGTCCTCGTCGCCGGTTCCCGGCCAGCCGAACCCGGCGATCCCGGCGTCGGGGTCGTTGAGCTCCGCCGCGGTCGCGAGGAAGTCGTCCCAGGTCCAGTCGTCGGTGGGATAGTCGACGCCGGCGTCGTCGAAGATCTTCTTGTTGTAGACGACCGCGAGGTTGTCGATGAACGCCGGCACCGCGCGCGGGCGGTCGTCGACCGTCACCGCGGCCTTGCCCGCCTCGACGAACCGGTCCCAGTCGATGTCGCCGTTGTCGATCGCCTCGGTCAGGTCGAGGAGCTGATCGCCTCCGGCGAGGTTGGCGAGGTCGGAGCCGTAGATGTAGGCGATGTCGGGGTAGTTGTCCGCCTGCAGCCCGGCGGTCACCTTCTGCAGCATCCGGTCGGAGTTGACCCCGCCCGAGTCCTTCGAGACCACGACGTCGGGGTGGGTCTTGTTGAACTCGTCGATCATCTCCTGGAGCAGCTCGGCCGGACCCTGGGTCTGCCCATGCCAGAACTCGATCTCGACCGGCTCGCCCGCTCGCGGTGGAGTCGTCGCTCGTCGTCGTCGTCGCCTCCGCAGGCGACGAGCAGCAGTGCGGTGGCCAGCGCCACCAGCGCCGCAAGCAGTCTCGTCAGTTTCGACACGATCCTCTCCTCCTGTTGTTTTGTTCCGCCCTCCGATGGCTCCCCGACGAGCTCATCTGGCCCTCCTTCACTCTGGCCGGGGCCCGCAGGGCCTCGGGCAGGGCGTCCCCGTGGGCGGCGGTCAGCTCGTCGCACAGCTCCCAGATCGCGTCGAGCGAGAGGCTCGCCGCGGCGTTGGGGTCGAGCATCACCGCCTGCCTGACGTATTCCGGGCGCCCTTCGAGGGCGGCCCGGACCGTGAGCTCCGCGACGTTCAGGTAGGTGCGGTTGAGCGCCGCCAGCTGCGGCGGCAGCTCGCCGACGTGGACCGGGTGCACGCCGCTTCGGTCCACCAGGCAGGGCACCTCGACGCAGGAGTCCGCGGGCAGGTTGTCGATCAGGCCGGTGTTGCGGACGTTGCCGTAGATCACCCGCGGAGTCCCGGTCTCGATCGAGTGGATGATCTGCGGCGCGTACTCGTTGCTGGGCTCGAGCTCGAGCGGCTCCGAGGCCTGCAGGCCTCGCGGGTGCGCTCGTACTCGGCGAGGTTCTCCTCGCTGCGCGCGACGTACTCGCCGACCCACAGCCGGTAGCGCTCGATCGCGTCGTCGTCGCGCATCAGCCAGGGCAGGTACTCGGCCGAGTGCTCGCTGGACTCGGTCGGGAAGTAGCCGAGCCGCCTGTACATCTGGACCCGCACCCGCCGCAGCAGCTCGGGATCGCGCTCGATCGCCTCGTCGAGCAGCGGGTAGAGATCCTCGCCGCCGCGCTCGAAGCGAAGGATGAAGGCCTGGTGGTTGACGCCGGCGCCGAGGAAGGTGACCTCCTCGAACGGGACGCCGACGTACTCGGCGAGCTGCTGGGTCGTGTTCTGGACCGAGTGGCAGAGCCCGACGATCCGCGTCTGGGGCGTGCCGATGTAGGTCGCCCAGCAGAGCATCGCCATCGGGTTGGTGTAGTTGAGCAGCCAGGCATCGGGGCAGACCTCGGCCATGTCGGCGGCGATGCCCTCCATCACCGGGATCGTGCGCAGGGCCCGGAACACGCCGCCGACCCCGAGCGTGTCGCCGATCGTCTGCCGCAGGCCGTAGCGAGCCGGGATCTCGTGGTCGATCAGGGTCGCCGCGTGGCCGCCGACCTGGATCATGTTGATCACGTAGTCGGCGCCCTCGAGCGCGGCGCGACGTCGAGATGTGCCTCGATCGGCGGCGCCGCCCCGAGCTGGCCGGAGATCGCCCGCGCCACGCCCTCCGCGGTCTCGAGGCGCTCGGAGTCGATGTCGTGGAGCGCGATCGTCGCGCTCGCGCAGCTCCGGGATAGCCGAGGATGTCGGCGATCAGCATCCCGGTGAACTCGACGCTGCCGGCGCCGACGAAGCAGATCTTCGGGCCGCTCATCTCGACCCCTCCGGCAGCGACGCGGCGAGCTCGAGCGCCTCGTCGAGCAGCGGCTGCGCATCGACGCCACCGAGGCTGCGGGTCGAGAGCGACCCGCAGGCCACCGCCAGGCGCAGGGCCCGCTCGAGCGTCTCTCCGCTGCCGAGGCCGCGGAGGAACCCGGCGGCGAAGCTGTCGCCGGCGCCGGTGGCGTCCACCGACTCGACCGCGGGCGCCGCGCCGCCGCGGTCCTCCGCCCGCGCCTGGCGATCGCGCCCTCGGACCGAGCTTGACGACGACCGTCTCGATCCGCTCCGCGAGCAGCCCGAGCGCCGCCTCGGGGTCGTCGGCGGCGGGAACCGGCACGCCTCGGCGGCGTTCGGCAAGAAGACGTCGGTCGCCTCGAGGGCATCGTCGAGCTCGGCGCCCCAGCTCCCGCTCGGGTCCCAGCCAGGGTCGAGCGAGGTCGAAGCCCCCGCCTCGTGGGCCCGGCGGAAGAGCTCGGCGAGCCCCGCTCGGAGCCCGCTCTGCAGGTGCGGCGACGAGACGTGAAGATGCTCGGCGCGCGGCGAGCATCTCGTCGGTCACGTCGGCGGCCGTGAGGCCGGCCATCGCGCCGGGGGAGGTCAGGATCGCCCGGTCGTCCCCCTGGCTGAGGACGACGCTGAGGCCCGTCGCCCGCTCGGGGTCGACCCGGCACCCCTCGACGTCGACGTCGCGGCGCCGCAATTCCCCCAGCAGGAACCCGCCCGAGTCGTCATCGCCGACGACGCCGACGTAGGCGGTTCGCATCCCGAGACGGGCGGCCCCGCAGGCGACGATCGCGCCCGAGGAGCCGACGGTCAGCACGCCGCCGTCGACGAGCCGCTCGACCTGTCCGTACTCGGGCTCGATCGTCTCCGCGACCACGATCGCGTCGGGGTTGAGCTCCCCGGCCACCAGCAGGTCGAGGCGCTCGCCGCTCACCGCACCGCCACCTGCGGTTCGCAACGGAGTCGCCTCGACCGCGGGAACGAGCGCCTCCACCGCGGCGCGCTCGACCCGGCCGGGATGCAGGTTCGCGAGCTTCTCGGTCGCCGCGGCGGCGCCGAGGGCGGCCGCCGACCGCGGTCGCGGCCCAGACAGGCCGGCGGCGAACCCGCCGATCAAGGCATCGCCGCAGCCGACCGCGTTCACGATCCGCTCGGGCGCCGGCGCGCTCAGCCGGACGCTGCCCTCGGCGCCGGCGAGCACGCTCCCCTCGGGGCCGAGGCAGAGCCAGACCGCGGCAGCACCGCGCTCCCGGATCGCGTCCACGATGGCCGCGAGCTCCGGATCGCCGAGCCCGGGCCTCGGCTCGACCCCGAGCAGCGCCCCCGCCTCGCCGAGGTTGGGGGCGACCAGGTCCGGCCCCGCGGAGACGCCGGCGGCGAGCGCCGCCGGGGTCGAGCAGTCGAGGATCGTGAACGCGCCGAGCTCGCGCGCGGCGGCGATCAGGCGGGCGTGCAGGTCGGTCGGAGCCCCCGGCGGCAGGCTCCCGCAGACCGCCGACCACGCCGGGCGCGGTCGGTAGCCCGGCCAGCCTCGAGACGCATGTCGTCGCACTCGGCCTCGGTCAGTGCTCCGCCGGGCTCGTGGACCTCGACCAGCTCGCCGCCCGCGCGCCGACCAGCGTGTACGTCCCCCGGGTCGGGCCGGCGACCGAGACGTGTTCGACGTCGAGCGGCTCGGAGGCCAGCAGCTCCAGCAGCAGGTCGCCGCTTCCGCCCCCGGCTGGCGTGATCACCCTCGCCTCGGCGCCGAGCTCGGCCGCGACGCAGGCGCGTGGATCGCCTTGCCCCCGGGCGTCTCGAGCAGCTCCGACGCGCGCACGACGCCGCCGGCGGCCCCTCGAGCCTGGCGACGCGGTCGATCGCCGGATTCGTGCTGACGGCGACGAAGCCGGCGCGGGCGCAGCTCCATCAGACCTGGACCACCTCCACCCCGCGCCCGCGGGCGCCTCGAGCTCCTCGGCGGACGCGCCGGAGTCCGTGATCAGCTCGTCGATCTCCGAAAGCGCGCAGATGCTCGAGAGCGCCGAGCGCCCGATCTTCGAGGAGTCGCAGACGACGATCACGCGGGCCGCGCGCTCGACCATCTTGCGGTTGGTCTGCGCCTCGATCTCGTCGTGGGTGGTGACCCCGGAGGCGTTGATGCCGTCGACGCCGAGGAACATCAGATCGATGTTGAGGCCGTCGAGCGTGCGCTCGGCGAGCGGCCCGATCAGCTCGTACGACTGCGGCCGGGCGACGCCGCCGGTGACGACGAGCCGGATCGTCTCGCTGATGACGAGCTCGGAGGCGATGTTGACCGCGTTCGTGACGACGGTCAGCTGCGGTCGCGCAGCCGTCGCGCGACCTCGGTCGTGGTCGTTCCGCCGGTCAGCCCGACCGTCTGGGCGTCGGCGATCCGCTCGGCGGCGGCATCGGCGATCCGGCCCTTCTCCTCCGCGTGCCGGCCGCCCCGGTAGCGGACCGGCAGCTCGTAGAGCAGCCCGTTGCGGACCGCGCCGCCGTGCGAGCGCGAGAGCAGCTTCTGCTCCTCGAGCAGCTCCAGATCGCGGCGGACGGTCGCCGATGAGGCGCCGAGGTCTCCGCCAGCTCGCGCACCGAGACCGAGCCGTCGCTCGCGAGCCGGGCCAGGATCCCGTCGAGTCGCTCCGCCCGCCTCACGACCAGCCCTCCCGACTCGACCAGATCGAGGACCACCGCGCGTTCGAGGTTCGCAGGCCGATCGGGGTCGAGGCCCCGCTGCTCGGCGAGCGCGACGGCGAGGCGCTGGATGCGAATCAACTCCGCCAGCGGATCGAGCTTCGCGACGACCACGGTCGCCCCGGTCGCCGCGATCTCGTCGACCAGCTTCGTGGGAGGGTCATCGAGCAGCCAGACGACCGCGCCGGGACCGGCCGTGGCGATCGGGCCGTGCCGGTACTCCATCGCCGGATAGGACTCCGCCCACATCTGCGCCGTCTCGCGCAGGGCCAGCGCGCCCGCGTCAGCGAGACCGACCCGCCAGTCGCGGCCGAGGACGACCGCGCGGTCGACCCTCGCCAGATCGACCGGATGCGGCTCCGGAGGCGATCTCGGCATCGGCGAGCAGCGCGTCCGTCGGTGCCAGGCCGAGCGCCGCCCGGGCGAAGCAAACGACGGTGGTCACGAACCGCGTTTGGACCACCGAGCGGTCGTCGGCGAAGCCCAGGTCGACGACGAGATCGCACGCGGCCGCGACGGGGCTGGCGGGTCGCCGACGATCGCCACGGTCGTCGTGCCTTCCCGGACCCGCTCGAGCGCGCGGCGGATCTCGGTCGTCGCTCCCGAGCGGGAGATCGCAACCACCCGGTCGTAGCGCCGGTCGAGGACCCCCTCGGAGGCAGCGAAGGCATCGGTCTCCCCCGCCCGCTCGATCTCCCGCAGCGCCGCCAGCGCCTTCGCCGCATGCCAAGAGCTGCCGCAACCGATGAGCGCGATGCGCTCGCCGGCCGGGAGCGCGGCGGCTCCCCGCGCCAGCTCGGCGGCCGAGGACCAAGCGCGCGGCTGGTCCCGGATCTCCTCCTCTACCAGCGACATGACCGTCCGGCGTCGTCATCCGCCGGGAGCGTACACAATCGTGCACATTCTGCAACTAATCTGATTGAATGTGAGCGAATTGGCCGCCTCGCTCTTCCTGCTCGCATTTGACCATCGGCGGTCCCCTCCAAGAGGGATGGAGCCGCCGCAGGACACGCAGGATCGCCGAGGCGAAGCTGACGTCTACGACGGCCTGCTTCGGGCACGCGGCGCACTCGACGGGGTGGGCGTCCCGGGTCTATTGGTCGACGAGGAATTCGGCGGCGAGGTGCTCGACCTCGCGCGGGCGGAGCCGGACATCGTTGCGGCGGTCGCGGCGGAGCGCTCGGGGCAGGCCGAGTTCCAGCTCGAGTACGGCGCCGACTTCGAGGCCCACATCGAGCGATTCGAGCCCGAGCTCGTGAAGACGCTGGTGCGCTTCAACCCCAACGGCGATCCTGACCTGAACCGCCGCCAAGTCGAGCGCCTGGGGCGACTCTCCGATTGGCTGCGAGGCAGGACGCGAACTCCTCTTCGAGCTACTGGTCCCCCCGCCCGCCCAGCTTCGCAGCGTGGAGACGACCGCGCCGCTTCGACGCCGAGCTCCGCCCGGAGCTGGTCTCCCGGGCGGTGACCGGGCTGCAGAACACGGCATCGAGCCCGCGGTCTGGAAGATCGAGGGGATCGAGGACGCTCCGGCTGCGAGCGGATCGCCGCCACGTGTCGGCGAGAGGGACGCGACGTGTCAGCTGCCTGATCCTCGGACGCGGCGCCGACGAGTCGAGGGTCGAGCACTGGCTCCGGGTCGCCGCCCCGGTCGAGGGCTTCGGCGGCTTCGCCGTCGGCCGGACGATCTGGTGGGAGGCGATCGCGGCGAATCTGGCGGGCCACTCGATCGCCCGCCGCGATCGCCGCGATCGCCGGGCGCTACCTGCACTTCGTCGACGTCTATCGGGCAAGCAGGCGGGCGGGACCCTGCTCCTCCTTCGACGCCGACGGGCAGCCCGAAGGCCGGGAGATCTCGGCGGTGACGAAGGCGGTGATCTCCGTGATCCGCCCGCGCTCGAGGCGCGCAGACGTGGATCGCCGAGGGGGTCTAGCGCCCCTCGTAGCGTCCCTTCTCACCCACCCGTAATCGGCGACGGCCGGCTGCCCGTTCGCGCGTCGGCACGGGGCGCGCCTCGGGACAGACGTCGACGGCGGCCTTCGCGATGCCGGCGATCGTGTCGCCGCCCCGCCACCAGCCCGCCCACGGAGGCATCGAGAACGTGGCGTCCGCGGCGAGGAGCGCGTGAAGGGCTCGACGTCGGCCCGCTCCCAGGCTCGAGGTAGCCTCGACGATCTCGCGCGCCGCTTGTCGCCGAGCGGCCCAGGGTCTCCTGTGGCTGCGCTCGGGGAGCCGCTGATCGACCGCCTTGCGGGCCCGCGGCAGCGCGCTGTTGACCGAGACGACGGTCGTGTCCAGCGACTCGGAGACCTCGCGCGCGGAGAACCCGAGCACGTCGCGAAGGACCAAGACGGCGCGCTGTGCGGCGACGGTGCTGCAGCGCCGCGATGAACGCGAGTTCGACCGCCTCGCGCCGCTCGTAGCGGGCTTTGGGCGAGGCGCCGCCGCCGCTCGGCCGACCCCTCGTTCGGGTAGGGCTCGACCCACACCGACTCGAGCAGGGGCCGCCGGGGTCCTCCTGGTAGGGCTCGGCAGGACGTGGTCGATCGGGAGCACGCGCCGGGGCCGGCGCGAGATCGCGTCCAGGCAGACGTTGGTCGCGATCCTGTACAGCCAGGTGCGAACCGAGCTGCGGCCCTCCAACCCGGCCAGCCCGCGCCAGGCCCGCACGAGCGTCTCCTGGACGGCGTCCTCGGCGTCGTGAGCGGCCGAGCTCCTGTAGCAGTCCGCGTGAAGCTCGCTGCGGTGGTCTCGCGATGCTCCGGAAGGCATCCTCGTCGCCGCCGCGGGCGGCGTCGAGCAGCTCCTTGCTCCCGCCGCAACAGAATCGACGTGATGGTCATTTCCTCGTCAGAGTCGACCGGGTGCGCGGCGAAGTCTCATCGCCGGGACGGCTAGGCACCGATCCGCGATGCGTGTCGGTGCCAGACGTCCGAGTCGATTTACCAGCGCGATCGTCATCCCCAGCCCCAGCCAGGGGCATCGCGATCGGCAACGTCGAGTTCCTCGCTGCGCACCGGCCGACACGCCGCGGTTCACCTTCGCGATCATCGAGATCGCCGCGGGGCGGGAGCTCGAGGAGCACGTCCACGCCGACGAGGACGACGCCTTCTACATCGTCGAGGGCGAGATGACCTTCACCCTCGGCGACGACGAGGTCGCCGCGCCGCCCGGGACCTTCGTCCTCATCCCGCCGGGCGTCGCGCACGGCTTCCGCAACGACGGCGAGGTCCCCCGTGCGGATGCTGAACATCCACGCGCCCGCCGGCTTCGACCATCGGGCTGTGAAGCCACCTGGGGGATCTGCTCCGCCACGCGAAGTCGAACTGCGACGAGGCCAAGCTCGCACGATCACGAGCGCGCGCTCGCCAAGCAGGAACCAAAGGCCTGGCGCTCGCTTCGCGAGCATCTCCACGACTCAAGAATCGCGCCCAGACCTCGTACTCTGGCCCCATCCACAGTTGGCGCAATGACGACACTCGAGGGCGTCCGCGAGGGGCTCCCACCGCAGGAACAGCGTCGAAATCGAGGACCACCTCTACGCGGCTGAGGCGCCGGCTCGCTTCTGGAACGGCTCTCCGGAGCGTGCCCGAGAAAGTGGGTCGTGTTTTTCATCGGCCACGTACCCGGCGCTCGAGGACCTCGCCGCCGAGCTCCGCGGCGGCGGCGACCCCGACGCACGCGCGGCCGTTGGCGGCAAAGTATCCGACCGGCGGCCTGGCGACGCTAGCTTTCGAGGGGGCGTGGCGGGAGCTTGGACTGGAAAAGCGCGACGCTCGACGCGTTCGCAGTGCCGAGGCGGCTCGCCTAGAGC
>CAWJUU010000005.1:0-1204912 GCA_963846165.1 uncultured Solirubrobacterales bacterium | reverse complement strand
GCACAAGGTCGGTGCGCGCGCGGCCGATATCCTCACGACTCCGGCAGCCCGGCGATCTCGAGCGAGTCGTTTGACCTCATGGACAGCCATCGCCCCGGCGTCACCAACTTCGTCCACGTCGGTCTTGTCGTCGAGGACCTCGACGAGACAGTCCGGTTTCTTGCGCTGCTCGACTTCGACTGCGGCGAGCCCGGGGCGTTCAGCGGGGAGTGGATCGATCGGGTCGTTGGTCTCGAGAACGTGACGGTCGAGGTCGTGATGGCTCGCGCCCCCGACGGCAGCGACATGTTCGAGGTGGTGCGCTTCCACTCGCCTTCCGCCGGCGCTCAAGAGCTGGCGCCGGCCGCGAACCGTCCTGGGCTCCGGCACGTCGCCTTCAAGGTCGACGACGCGCGTGGCGTCGTCGACCGCGTCCGAGAGGCCGGCTGGGAAACGGTCGGGGAGATCGTCGACTTCGAGAACACCTTCCTCCTCTGCTACGTCCGCGGACCCGAAGGCCTGATCGTGGAACTCGCCGAGCGGCTCGACGGCGCGCCGGGCTGAACGGCGAGACTGAACCGCCGTCGTCTCGGCGAGCCACCAATCCGTTGCGCTTCGCGCAAAGACATCGCAGAAGAGGAAACGGCTTGACGGAGCCGTAAGGTACGCACCGGTCGGCCCCGATAGCTCAGCTGGATAGAGCGACTCCCTCCTAAGGAGTAGGCCGCAGGTTCGAATCCTGCTCGGGGCGTTCGGCGTTTGCAGGCAGTTCGCCTGCAGCCTGCCCGCCAGGCTCCGCAGTTGCTCGGCGTAGTCGTGGTCTGAATGTGCCCAGTGGTCCCTCTCGCGGAGACCCTCTATGCGACAGCCTCGCGCGAAGGGAGCAGCGTAGGAGTCGGGGCTCGCCACTTCCACCGCCTCCAGTATCGAGCGCCCGCGAGCCGCGCCCTCAGGCCCGCGCCGCGATCTGCGGGCCGACGACCGTGACCTCGGGGATCGGCTGCAGCGCCCACTGCGGCGGCTCGATCCCGGCCGCGTCGGCGGCGATGCGCGCCCAGTGGCGCTCGAAGCCCGCGGGCGTGCAGACGAGCAAGTAGCGCGCGGGCGCATCGCTGTGGTTGGCCAGCGTGTGGGCTACGTTGCGCGCGGCGAAGGAGAGCTCGCCCGCGCCCTTGGTGACGGGGGCGTCGTCGACTTGAAAGATCAGCTCGCCCTCAAGCACGTAGAAGGCCTCGTCGAAGTCGTGCGTGTGCAGCGGGGGGCCGGCGCTGTGCTGCGGGACCACGATCTCGGTCACGGACACGTGGCCGCCGGTCTCCTCGCTGCGCAGGAGGACGTTGGTGGTGAGGTTCGGCACGGATGGCATCGTTTGAGCTCCTTTCAGAGTCCAGGGTCGAAGGACCAGTGCTCAGGCGCCGGCGGGCTGGAAGAGCTCGATCGGGTTGCCCGAGGGATCCTCGAGCAGGATCTGGCTGCCGCCCCGCCCCGTGACGATGTCGTTACGGAAGGTGGCCCCAGCCTCTCGCAGCGCCTCGACCTCGCGCTCGAGGTCTGACACCTCGATCTGGATGCGATTCCAGCCCCCTGGTGTCGGAAGGCGGCCATCGGGCGTTGGCTGTCCCGCGCCCCCCGCGCCCGGCCGGTTGAGCAGCAGCCGCAGGTTGCCTCGCGAAAGCACCGCAAAGCCAGGTCCGGGCTGCATCTCGACGTTGAAGCCGAGCCGCTTGACGTAGAAGGCAACGGCGGCGGCGACGTCGTCGGTGATGTAGCGAGCGCTGACCGTGGTCATTCCGTTCCTCCTTCCCAGATAGGCTGTGTGCAGAACTGTTTATATCAAGAACAGTTCTCCGGGCGCGATATCATCGGTACGGTGCCCGGAGATCCGTCCAGCGCGCAGGCGTCCCCCGCGCGGGGATTGAGCCGGCGTCTGGCCTTCCTGCTGGTCCAGCTGGGAACCCACGCGCATCGGCAATTCGCCGAGCGCCTCGCCCGACTCGACCTCCATCCCCGGCATTTCGGGATGCTCAGCCACCTCGCCGCCTCCGAGGGCCAGTCCCAGCAGGCGATCAGCAACGCGCTGGGGATCCACCGCAGCGCCATGGTCGCGCTCGTCGATGACCTCGAGCAACGCGGGCTCGCCGAGCGGCGCCGCGACCCCGTCGACCGGCGCGCATACACGCTCTACTTGACGCCCGCGGGGCGCGACCTTCTTGCCGACCTCGAGCGCATAGCCAACGAGCACGATGTCGAGCTGCTGACTGCCCTCAACGCGTCAGAGCGCTCGCACCTCATCTCGCTCCTGCAGCGCGTTGCCGAGTCACAAGGCCTTGCGGCGGCCGTTCATCCGAACCTGGAGCCGCGAGAAGGCGACGATCACACAGCCCAGAAAGACGGCCAGACCCTCCACGCGCGGACTCGGCGAAGGTCGCGCTGAAGGATCCGTAATAGGACACCGCCAGCTCCCGCTGTCGGACAAACGCGGGCGTGCCCTTCGCTCCCGGCAGGCTTTTCGCCACGGCCGACAGGAGGAGCCCCGCGTGTCGCCGTATCGCTTCCGCTTCGCGCGCATAGTCGCTGCGCTGGTGGCTCGAAGACCTACCCGACGCCGCCGACGCGGCCCGCCGCGAGCGTGTCCCGCTCGGCCCCCTGTCGCCTAGGCCGCCGCGAGCCAATCTTCGAAGCTTGGGCCGGCGAGCTTCGCGCCCGGATTGGGCAGCGCGGCGCCCTCCGCATAGGCCGCGGCGTCCGGGTCGCCGGGCTGACGGCCCTCGCGGATCTCGAGCGAGTCACCTCGGCTGGCGAAGAGCGCGGCGGCCACCTCGGCGAGACGCTCCGCCCGCGGGCCGGCGACTTCGGTGATCCTGCCGTTCTCGATCTCCGGCTCCTCGGCCGCGTCGGCGAGGGTTTCGGCGACGACGCGGGCGGCCACGAGCTGCGTTCGCATCTCGGGCAGGTAGGCGACGCCATCCTGGATCATCCACCCGACCAGCTGATCGACGAACTCGTGAAATTGGGCCGCGCGAACGATCCGGACCGGGAGCGGGCCTTCGAGCAGCGTCTGCTCCTGCGCGACCTTCGCCGCGTTATAGCCGCCCTCGAACTTGTCGATGCCGACGATCGAGACGACGACGATCCGCTTCGCCCCGGCTGCCGCGCCTGCTCGCTGCAGGTTGCGTGCCGAGGCGGTGAAGAATGCGGTCGCCTCCTCCTGGTCGGGCGAGGGCCCCGTGGCCGTGTCGATGATGGTCTCGGCCCCGGCGAGCGCCTGGTCGAGACCCTCGCCGCTGACCACGTCGACACGCTTGGAGCGCGCGATCGGGACCACATCGTGTCCGCGCTGATCGAGGATCTCGACGAGGTGCGATCCCACCCGGCCGGTGGCTCCCGTGACGGCAATCTTCTGGCTCCTGTTTTCGGTCTGCATCGTTCTTCCTTTCCAGCGCGGCGGCTTGGCGCCGGCAAATTTGATCTGAGGGCTTGCGCCGCCTCACCCTTAAGACGAACGGCAGCGGGTCGTTTCGACAGCCGCAAGCGCCGCCTCGAGCTCGTTGCGTCGAGTGATCCCGAGCTTCGGGAATATCCGGTAGAGGTTGGTGCCCACGGTCCGGTGTGAAACAAACAGGTGCTGACCCATCTCTCGGTTAGAGAGGCCGTCGGCCGCAAGCTGTGCGATCTGGAGTTCCTGAGCCCTCAGCTCATCCCGCGCCGGCGAAGCGATCCGCCGTCGGCAAAGCCGCCGTGAACGTGGACGACCGTGGGTGGGTTGGTGTGTTCGCTCATGTCCGCCGCGACCAGCCCGTTCCTCCCTTGCGCGACATGCAGGCGCGATCGGGACTACCCCTCCTCACCATTCAGGTCAATCCGGATCGTCAGTAGATCCGTCTGCATGAGGCGTACGGTCGCCGTATGCAGTCTCGCGATCGGGCGCCTCGAGGCGATGTAGCGCAGTCGTTCTCGTGGATCATCGTCGGCGACCAGTCGGGCGGTGCCGTGGAGCCATCGTCGGCCGATGCGAACGCGAACATGGGGGTTCGCCTCGATGTTCCTGACGTAGCTCGCCCGGCGACCATGCTCGGCGACGATCCAGAAGACGCCGTCGTCGAGGCCGTTGGTAACCGGGTTGCGTCTCGGCCGCCCGGACTTGCGGCCGGTCGTCTCCAGGATCGCAGTCCCCGGGGCCGGTAGCCCGAGGCGAAACAGCCCGCGGACGACGGGATTGAACACGTATTTCGCCGTCCCGCTGGCAAGCCTTCGCTTCGTCTCACGGCGACTCTGCACGAGTTCACAACCTATCGCCCCCGGGCCGCGATGGCCCCTTGAGACAGCCTGGATCGGGACCCTGACTGTGCTTCCCCTTCGCGCGACCAGCGAGAGCATCGCCCGTTCGACGCGCCTGGTCGCGGTTGTGTCAGGTTCTCGTCCGTGGGCCTGCTGCGCGGCGCTGGCAGAGGCGCGGCGCATCCTCAGACCCGGCGGGCGGCTCGTTCTCAAGGGCTTCACGGGCGAGGACGCGGGGGACGCTTCCCCTTCGCGCGACGAGCGACACTCCAACCGGGCCCTGAGAGACTGTGGCGTCATGGCCTTCCTCTACCGGCTGCCGCCGCCGCGGCCGACCTTCGCTGAAGACATGAATCCGGGTGAGGCCGACGCAATGGAGCGCCATGTCGCTTATTGGCAGGACCTGCTGAACAGGGACGTGGCGTTGGCCTTCGGCCCCGTGCTAGATCCGGAGGATCCCTGGGGCCTGGGTCTACTCGATCTCGATGATGCGCAGGCGCTCGCGCGATCGGCGACGCCGACCCCGCAGTTGCCACCGGCACCTGCACTTACGAGGTCGTGCAGATGCAACTCGTCCAGCGCAGCTGACGGGGGCGGCACACTTCCTCGCGTGATCGACCACTGGTTGCTCGGGGGACTGACCCTCGTCGGCGGGTTGTTCGGCCTCGTGAGTTTGGCCCGACATCCGGCTCGCCTGACCGCGGACCTCGCGCGTCCCGCGGGGTGGTGGCCGTTCGATCTTCCGAGCTGGCGCGCGCTCGTTCGCATTGCCCCGCTGGGCGCCGGCGAAGCCATACTCTGGGGGGCCTGGTTCATCGCCGAGGGCCTTCCCGACTCCGGGCCCGTCAACGCTGTGGAGACCGTACTGCAGGTCCTGGTGCTGCTCGCGTTGGCCTCCCTGCTGGCGGTCGCGCTCTTCAACCGGCCGCGGATGCTCGTCAGTCCCCCGCTGCGGGAGCTCCCTGGAGCAATCGAGGAATGGCGCTCCCAGGCCGGCGCGTAGCCGGGGCGTTGGTCAGGCGCGGGGCTGAGCCAGGTAGAGCAAGCGGGTGCCCGAGGGGAGCGGCTCGCGGCGTTCGACCGTGAAGCGCTCGGCGAGCAGGCGCTCGAATCCGTCCAACCGGTAGTCGGGATGGTCGGCGTCACGCTTGGCGTCGAGCAAGCGGTGAACCATCGGGTCGTCGCGGGTCGGGAACTCGATCACCAGCGAGGCGCCGAGGTCGCCGAGCCAGTCGACCAGCTCGCGAAGCGGGACGTTGGCGGCGATCGAGAGGTGGTGGATCAGCGCCAGGCACAGCACCAGGTCCGGGGCGCCGCGATCGGCCAGCGGACGGCGCTCGCGACCGCGCCAGCCGAGCCCCGGCGAGGGATCGGCGAGGTTGACGACCAGCGGGAGGATCGACTCGACCCCGTCGGCGCGCAGGCCGCGATAGAGCGCCTCGACCGTGGCATGGTCGCTGTCGCAGGCGACCACGTAGCGGGCGCTCTCGGCCGCGATCCGCGCGTAGGCGCCGTCGTTGGCGCCCAGGTCCCAGACGAGGTCCGGGCTCACCTCGTCCGCGGCGCGACGCACGAACTCCGCCTTGCGTTCCGCGTCGGCGTCGCTGTATGTGTTCGCGCTGCGGTACTCCGACCAGGCCGAGGCGCCCGGCTTCCACTCGAGTCGCCGCAGCAGCTTCGCGAGGCGCTCGGCGTTGGCCTTGATCAGCTCCGGCTTGAACCGGGCGCCGCGCAGCTCCCGGCGCACCTCGCCGCGGCCTCGTCGTTCGTTGCGGCGCTCGAGCGAGGCGTGGAGGCGAACGTGGGTGAGCACTCCGCGTCGCAGCAGCGACCAGCCCGAGAGCATCCGCGAGGCGTCGGCGGGCGAGATGCCCTCGAGCGAGCCCCGCAGCCAGGGATGGAACGGGATCTCACGGTAGGCCTCGATCAGCAGCGGATAGAGGAAGAGCATGCAGAACTGGCGGTAGCCCGCCCAGGGCTCGTCCTCGCGCAGCGCCTCGAACGATCCGACGTCGATGAACAGCGGCCTCGCGCCCTGCCACTGGACGTTGTAGGGAGTCGCGTCCTTGAGCACCATGCCCTCGTCGAGGGCGCCGCGCAGGAGCTCCAGCTCGAGCAGCGCGGCGTCCTTGAGCATCCCGAAGCTCCACTCGTAGGGGTAGGAGACGAAGGGCACGCGTCGGTGCTCGAGCACGCCTGCCGGAGCCGCCTCGAGCGCGGCTCTGAGGCCAGGCTCGGCGTCGATCAGTGCCCTTGGGTCGGCGATCTCGCTCGTGTGGACGAGAGCACCGCTCTCGGCGGCGCGCGCGTAGAGGCGCGAGGAGGCGAGCCGCCTCCAGTCCTCCATCCCGCGGGCGCTGAGGACGCGAAGGACGCGGTCGTCCAGTCGTCACCACCCGGCTCTCCCGGTCGCGGAACGAGCCGGCGTCGATAGAAGCGCGGCCCGCGGTCGAGGTCACCCAGAGTCGGCTTCGGACTCGGGCTCCGCGCGGGAGCTCGGCGACCGCCGCCAGAAGGTGAGGAAGGAGACGATCCGGTGTCCGAACAGCTTCATCGTGACCACGATCCCGGCGATGCCGCCGAGCAGCACCTGGAGCAGCATGCTGCCGCTCCCGGGATCGAGATATGCGAGTACTTCAGGCACGTTTGAGATCCTCTCTTGCCGCCCTGCCCCGGGCGGCTGTCGGGGGGAACGCTATCGCACGGGCCCGCGGCTCAACCGTCCTCGGGGTCGGGCGCGCCATCGTCGACCCTCTCGATCTCGCCCGCCTCGAGGTCGATCATGAACCGCCGCGACGGCAGCAGACCGAAATCGGTCTCTGAGATACAGCTCAGGATCATGCGGAACGTGTTCACCGCGAGCTCGGCCCGCGGTCCGGACTCGTTACAGCCGGGAGGCAGTCGTTCGGCGTTCAGGATCGGGAATCGCTGTCGCAGCTGGGCCGCTGACCACTCGCTCAGCGGCCGGTGGAAGTCGATCCCGAACTTCGGTCCGTGGTCGCCCTGAATGACGATGATCGCGTCGGGGTCAGTCGCGAGGATCCGGTCCACGCTCCGTAGGAGGCTGCGGTTCACACACTCGACCGCCTGGCCGTACTGCTCGCCGCCGGCGCCGGCGGCATCACCCCAGTAATCGAGCTCGGGGTCCGTCAGGTCCTCCCGCAGCGCGCAGCCCTCGAGGTAGCGGTAGGGCGGATGGGGGGTGAGGAGGTGGCTGTAGACGAACAGCGGAGCTTCTGATTGCTCGATCTCGAGCCGATCGAGGACTTCCTCCGGGGAGAGGTAGCCACTGAGCGGGCGCACGTGGATGCCAAGGCTCGGCAGCACCGTGGCCAACGGGGTCGCCTCGAGGATCGCCCACTCCCGCTCGCCGCCGACGCCGTCGACGCCCTCCGCGGAAGGCTCGATGCAGAGGTCGACCTGATCCCCGCACCCGAAGGACGAGTAGTCGGTGGCCAGCACGAAGCGATACCCGAGCTGGTGGAAGGCGCGGACCACGTCGTTGTCGCCGCCCACCGCCTCGTAGAACGGAGCGTGGTCGTCGAGGTCGCCGCCGGTTACGGGATAGCCCATCGTCAGGGTCGACGCCAGGGAGAGATGGGTCAGTGGGTATGCGGCCGAGGCGGTGGTCCGGACCTGGAAGCCGCGCCGCCGCAGCGCGTTGAGAAATGGAGCGTTGTCGTCGCCGAGTACCTTCTCGAGTTGATCGGCGCGTCCGTAGCCGTCGAGCAGGAAGAAGTAGACATCCGGCTGCTCGCCTGGCGCCGGCGAGATCTCTGCGATCTCGGCTCCGCCGCTCAACGCCGGCGCCGACTCGGTGGCCTTAAAGTAGGCGAACAGGCCGGCTGGAAGCGCGAGCAGCAGGCAGCCCGCGACGAGCGCGTAGCTCCAAGCGACCGGGTACGCCGAGAGCCGAACGGCAAGCAGCGTCACACCCACGAACAGGGCCAGCCAGACCACTGTTGCCAGCAGGTCCGACGACAGGCCGAGCGACTCGGCCACCGACCTTGCGAACTGAAAGTGGAAGAGCACGTAGGTCGAGGCCGCGAACACGACGGCCGCCCGCTCGGCGCTCGATCGCCCGCGGAACCGATCGAAAAGCCCGACCACCAGCAGGCCCGGGATCAGCAGGAACAGCGGATACAGAGCGAGGACGAGATCGAGCGCGGCCTGGGCGCGGTTCTCGTTCAAAAAGACGGCAAAGGGCAGGACCGAGAACACGACCACGGTGAGGACGGGGCGCCACAGGGTGGGGCGCTGGGAACTACCGGTCAGGAGGCGGCTCGAAGCTCGGCGAGCGAGTCGGCGAGCCAGTCGATCAGCTTCCAGGCGTCGGGCATCTGGTCGCGGTCGGTGACGATGCCGAAGTCGAGGCGGCCGCAGTAGCTCATCACGGTGATGTTGAGGCCCATGCCGTCGGTGATCACCGAGACCGGGTAGTTGGCGACGAGCTGGGCGCCGGCGCAGTAGAGCGGGATCTGCGGTCCCGGGACGTTCGAGATCACGAGGTTCCAGGTCGGCCGCCCGCGGCGGCTCGAGGTCAGGGTGAAGGTCGCGCCGCGCGGCGCGGGCGAAGACCGCCGGGGGGATGAAGTGGTTGGCGTCCTGGAGCAGCTCGGCGGGCATCGCCTTGTGGCGGCTCTTCATCACCCCGAGCGCCTCGTGCGTCTGCCCGCAGGCGCTCGAACGGGTCCTCGATCGTTGGTCAGCAGCGGGGCGCTCATCAGCATGATCCGGTTGCCGTAGGTCCCCTGCTGCTCCTCGGTGCGGACCGAGACCGGGATCTGCGCGACGAGCGGCTCGTCGGGCAGCTCCCCGTGCTCGAGCAGCCAGCGGCGCACCGCGCCGGCGCAGATCGCGACGACGACGTCGTTGACCGTGCAGCCGTTGGCGTTCTTTACCTCCTTGACCTCGTCGAGCGGGAGCTGGCCGAAGACGAACCGCCGGTGGGGCGAAACGCGGCCGTTGAACGAGGTTCGCGGCGGGCGCAGGTCGGTGCGCTCGAGCTCGCCGCCGTCGCGGCTGCCGCGGAGCGCGCTGCGCAGCCGCTCGGAGAGCCTCGCCGCCGTGCCCGCCCCGGGGATGCCGCCGAAGGCGGTCTCGTCGAGGTTCGGCAGCGCGCCGGGCACCGAGCGCAGCAACCGCAGCGGGTAGCGCGGCAGCCCGAGCAGGCCGCGGGCGAGCATCTCCATCTCGCTCGGCTCGGCGTCGCCGCCCGGCATCCGCTTGTCGGGCAGCTCGCGGCCGGTCGGCTCGAGGTCGAAGAGGATCGCCATCACCTCGGCGCCGGAGAGGCCGTCGATGACCGAGTGATGGATCTTGGTCAGCATCGCGAGCCAACCGCGGTCGAGCCCGTGGATCAGGTACAGCTCCCACAGCGGCCGCGCCCGGTCGAGCGGCCGGGCCATGATCCTGGCCACCTGCTCGCCGAGCTTCTCGTCGGTGCCCGGCGGCGGCAGGGCCAGCTCGCGGACGTGAAAGTCGAGGTCGAAGTCGGGGTCGTCGACCCAATAGGGGTAGTCGAGCCCGAACGGCACCTCGGCGAGCCGCCAGCGCATCGGCGGCAGCAGCGGCAGGCGCTCGGTGAGCAGGTCTTGGATGTCGGTGAGCTCGAGCTTGCCCCCGGGCGCGGTCGAAGGGTCGAGGACCGCGAGCCCGCCGACGTGCCCGGTCTGGCGCGCGTTCTCGAGCGCGAGGAACTGGGCGTCGACGCTGGTCAGCTGGCGCATCGACGCGAGTCTCTCACCTCAACGCCGCACGGTCAGGCCGCGTCAGCTCCTCGAGCGTGAAGACGAAGCTCTCATACGCCCGGCCAGTCCCCTGCTGGAGGCCGATCTCACAGGTCCGGTTCGAGCACAGGTGCGCGTCGAAGCCGCGGGCGGTGACCTCGGCGGCCTCCTCGCTGGTGGCGGCGAGCGGCAGCTCGGGGTGCAGCAGGCCGCGGTCGCCGGCAAAGCCGCAGCAGGTGGCGCGGATCGGGACCACCACCTCGTCGGCGAGCTCAGCCGCGATCGCGACCAGGTCGCCGTCGTTGCGCAGATGGCGGCTCGCGCAGGGTGGATGGACGACTGCCGAGCCGAGCTTGCGGCTGACCCCGAGCTCCGGCAGCAGGTGCTCGCGTGCCCAGCCGATCGAGTCGAGGATGACCAGCTTGGCGTGGCGCTCGGCGTTGATCTCGCTCAGCAGCGGCACCGCCTCGGCCGCGAGGCCGAGCGTGCACGAGCTCGCGTCGCAGACGACCGGCAGCTCGCCCCCTGCACTCCAGCGCCAGAGCGCGTCGATGGTGTGGTTTGCCATCCGTCGCGCACCGGCCGAGTAGCCCTTCGACGCCCATGGGGTCGCGCAGCAGTGACCCTCGACGTCGTCGGGGATCCAGAGCGGTTGCCCGGCCCGCTCCGAGACCGCGACCAGCGCCTCCGGCAGGCTCGGCGCACCGGCGCCTTGGCGGTGACCGTTGCGCGCCCGGCCGAAGATCCGGTTCACGCACGCCGGCACATAGACCGCCGCCGCGTCCGCACGGGTCGTGGCCGGCAGCTCGGCCGGTGCAGGCCGGGGCATGCTCTGCGGCCATTCGGGCACCAGCTCGGGGGCGATCGCCCGGCGCATCGCGCGGCTCGCGCCCCGGATCACGCCTCGCGCGAGCCGCGCTCGGTCGCCGGTGCGCAGCCCCGCCCGCGCGGCACGCTCGACCGAGGCCCAGCGTTCCACGAGCCGCAGCGCGACCCTCTGCGCCCGCTCGCTGTGCTGGCGCTCGCGCAGGCCCTTGACGAGCTTGCCGGTGTCGATCCCCACCGGGCAGGCGAGCATGCAGGTGCCATCGGCGGCGCAGGTTTCGAGCGCGTCGTACTCGTACTCGGAGAGCAGCACCTCGAGCACCGGCGACCCGGGACGCTGGCGCGCGATCTCGCGGCGCAGGACGATCCGCTGGCGCGGGGTGGTGGTCAGGTCGCGGCTCGGGCAGACCGGTTCGCAGAAGCCGCATTCGACGCAGGTCGTCGCCTCGGCCTCGATCGGCGGCGTCGTCTTCAGGTTGCGCAGGTGGACGCCGGGGTCGTCGTTGAGCACCACTCCCGGCGCCAGGACGCCGTCGGGATCGGCGAGCCGCTTGACCCGCCACATCAGCTCGGTCGCCCGCTCGCCCCACTCGCGAGCAACGAACGGCGCCATGTTGACCCCGGTGCCGTGCTCGGCCTTGAGCGATCCGTCGTACTTGTCGACGATCAGCTCGATCAGCTTCTCCATGAAGGCGTCGTAGCGGTCGAGGTCCTGCGGGTTGGCGAAGTCCGGGGTGAGCATGAAGTGGAGGTTCCCGGCCGACGCGTGGCCGGCGACCCCGGTGAGAAAGCCGTGCTCGCCCAGCAGCGCCTGCAGGTCGGCCGCCGCCTCGGCGATCCGCACCGGGGGCACGCAGACGTCCTCGATGATCAGTGCTGTGCCTGGCGGGCGCATCTTGCCGATCAGGCCGTGAAGCCCCTCGCGCACGGTCCAGTACATCTCGACCGTCTCGCGGTCGCGGTGAAAATCGCGCTCGCGGATCAACTCGTGGCCGGCGAGCACCTCGGCCGCACTCTCCTCCGCCGCGTCGAGCTCCGCTTCGTCGGCGCCCCCGAACTCGACCAGCAGCGCCGCCGACGCAGGGTCGAGCTCGCGCCAGCCCTCCGGGGTACCGCGAATGTTGTGAGAGGCGACGATCAGCGCCGGCGCGATCATCAGCTCGACCGCCCGCGCGCCGGCGTCGATCAGCTCGTTGACCGGGGCGACCGCTTCGGCGATCCCGGCGAAGTGCAGCCACGAGCAGGTCGTCATCGCCGGCTGCGCAACCGTTTCGAAGACCGCCTCGGCGATGAACGCGAGCGTCCCCTCCGAGCCGATCAGCAGGCGGCGGAAGATCTCGACCGGGGTCTCGCCGTCGAGGAAGGAGCAGAGCCGGTAGCCGGTGGTGTTCTTGATCGCGAACTTGCGCCGGACCCGCTCGGCGAGCTCGGCGTCGGCGAGGATCTCGTCACGGATCTCGAGCAGGCCGCGCGCGAGCTCGGGCTCGGCCGCAGCGAGGCGCTGCTCGGCATCCGGCGCGGCGGTGTCGATCACCGTCCCCGACGGGAGCACGAAGGTAAGCGCGCTGACCGTCCGGTAGGAGTCATGGGTGACACCGCAGCGCATCCCGCCTGAGTTGTTGGCGATCACGCCGCCGGCGCAGGCGATGTCGGTTGAGGCCGGGTCCGGCCCGAGCCTGTAGCCGTGCGGTTCGAGGACCCGGTTCGCGTGGCCGAGCACCGTGCCGGGCTTCACCCGTGCCCGGGCGCCGCCGGCCTCGACCGTGACGCCGCGGAAGTGGCGGCGGACGTCGATCAGGATGCCGTCGGACTGGCCCTGGCCGTTGAGGCTTGTTCCCCCGGCGCGGAAGGTCACCGAGATGCCGGTGCGCCGCCCGTAGGCCAGCACCTTGGCGACGTCGCCGGCGTCGCGGGCGACGACCACCGCCTTCGGGAAGAGACGGTAGGGGCTTGCGTCGGAGGCATAGCGGACGATGTCGGTGGCGCGGCTGAGGACGCGGTCGGCGCCCAGCAGAGCGACCAGCTCGGAGCGCAGCGGCTCCGGCGTTCCCCGCGCGACCCAGTCGGGCGCCGCGTCGGAGCTCGGCCCGGCGACATCCGGCGCGAGGCGCTCGACCTTGGGCTCGAGCATGGGCATGGCTTCGCTCCCTAGAACAGCCACATCCCCGGCGCGACCCCGACCTCGACCAGCTCGGGCTTGCCCGAGCCGATCGCGGTCCCGAGCGCCTCGCGAAGCTCGTCGGCGGTCGAGACGCGCTCGGAGTTGACGCCGTAGCCGGAGGCGATCGCCGCGGTGTCGAGCGCCGGCAGGTCGAGCCCGGGAGCGCCCTCGACGCTCTCGATCGCCGCGAACCACTTCAGGATCGCGTACTCGCTGTTGCGCAGGACCAGGAACGTCACCGGCACGTCGTAGGCGACCGCGCTCCAGAAGGCGGTGACCGCGTACTGGACCGAGCCCTCGCCGATCACGCAGACGACCGGTCGGTCGGGCTCGGCGAGCTGGACTCCGACCGCGGCGGAGAGGCCGAAGCCGAGCCCGCCGCCGGCGCCGAAGTAGTAGCTCCCGGGCCGCGAGAGCCGGAGCTGGTTGCGCAGCGCGAGCGTCGCCGAGGGCGCCTCGAGGACGACGATCCCGTCGTCGGGGAAGGCGGCGCGGAGCGCGTGCATCGCCGCGGTCCCGGTGATCGGGTCCTCGTCCGGCCCCGCGACCGGCTCGGGCAGCGACTCGCCCGGATCGCGCTCCGATTCGCCGACCTCGGCGAGCAGCCGCTCGAGCGTGAGCTTGACGTCGGCGACGATCGCGTCGCCCATCGGCGCCCGCGCGGCCTCGTCGGGATCGGAGGTGATCTCGACCAGCGCCGCGCCATCCGGAAGCAGCGGCCCGGGGAGGTTGGGGTAGTAGGGGAAGACCGAGGAGCCGACGACGAGGATCAGGTCCTTGCCCGCGAGCGTCTCCGAGACCGGCCCGATCGCCGGCGGCAGGACGCCGCGGAAGTTCGGGTGACCCTCGGGGAAGCCGAGCCGGCCGCCGCCGGGCGCGGGGATCGCGAACACCGGCAGATGCTGGCGCTCGGCAAGTGCCACCGCCAGGTCCCAGGCGCCGCTCGCATCGATGTCGGGCCCGGCGACCATCACCGGGCTCTCGGCGGCCTCGAGCCGGCGAGCCAGGTCGGCGATCGCTTCGGGGTCGCCGACGGCTCGGCCGGTGGTCCGGCGCTCGATCGCCGCGCGGGCGTCGTCGAGGTTGACCTCGGCGTCCCAGTCGTCCATCGGGATCGAGACGAAGGTCGGGCCCCTGGGCGGCAGGCTGGCGAGGTGGGTCGCCCGAGCGAGGGCGTGCGGGACGTCCTCGGCCCGCGCTGACTCGAAGCTCCACTTGACCAGCGGATGCGGCATCCGGACCGCGTCGCGGTTGGTCAGGTTCGCCTGCAGGGTGATCAGCGAGCGCACCTGCTGGCCAGCGGTGATCACCAGCGGCGAGTGGTTCGCCTGCGCGTTGAAGATCGCGCCCATCGCGTTACCGACCCCGGGAGCCGTGTGGAGGTTGACCAGCGCCGGACCGCCGCTCGCCTGGGCGTAGCCGTCTGCCATCCCGACGACGACCGCCTCTTGGAGCCCGAGCACGTAGGTGAAGTCGTCGGGCCATTCGGCCAGCATCGGCAGCTCGGTCGAGCCGGGGTTGCCGAACATCGTCGTCATCCCGTGGGCGCGGAAGAGGTCGAACGATGCTTCGCGGACGCTCGCCATAGCGCCTGACTCTATGTCGGCGCCGAAAGGCGCGCTGACCGAGCAATGTGACATCCACTGATGTAACGGTCGGGCGACAAGTGGTGTAATCCGCCTGACCAGATGGCCGACTCAGGCGACGACGAGCGCACGATCACCCCGAAGCTCATGAACGCGATGAAGATCGCGCGCGAGTTGCTTCCCGGTGACAGCCGCTACGGCGATCCGCTTTCGACCGCTGGCACCGAGCCGCGCCAGCTGATGGCCCGAAGGCTCGGCGAGGCCGCAACGGAACGGCCAGGGATCCTCAAGGAGGCGGGGCTGAGCGCGCTCCAGGTCTGGGAGGCCGTCTCGGAGGGCGGCGGCCAGAGGCTCGGCGACGCCCGGCTGGCGATCGTGTTCACCGACTTGGTCGGGTTCTCCGACTGGGCGCTGGAGGCGGGTGATGACATCGCGCTCGAGCTCCTGCGCGAGGTCGCGGACGCGATCGAGCCGCCGGTGGCCAGGCACCGAGGTGAGGTCGTCAAGCGCCTTGGCGACGGGATGATGGCCGTCTTCGCCGACCCCGACCAGGCCGTCGCTGCGATCTTCGATGCGGGCGAGCGCCTGGAAGCCGTCGAGGTCGCCGGGTACCGTCCGCGCATGCGAGCGGGAATGCACGTCGGCTCCCCCCGGCAACTCGGCGATGATTACCTCGGTGTCGACGTCAACGTCGCCGCCCGGGTCGCCGAGGAGGCCTCGGGCGGGGAGTTCCTCGTCTCCGGCACCGCGCTCGAGGAGCTCGACCGCGACTCGGTCTCGGCCCGGCGAAAGCTCCGCTTCCGTGCCAAGGGCGTGCCCGCGGACGTCAGCGCCTACTCGCTCAAGGACCGGCGTTGAGCATCGAGCCCGAGGTCCTCGACGAGTCGGCGATCGCCGGCGACGAGGGCGAGCTCGTCCGCCGCGGCCCGGTCGACCTGATGCAGGTTCCGCGGCTGCTCGCGGGAGCGCTCACCGACATCCGCACGATCGCGGAGGGGATGGCGACGCTGCCGAAGCTGCTGATGACGCTCGACGGGATCCAGGGCAAGGTCGAGTCACTGGACCGGGAGGTGAAGCAGATGCGCGCCGCGGTCGAGAGCATGGGCGGCGACGTGAGCGAGCTCCAGGGCGGCATCTCCCGGCTCGAGCCGCACCTCGAGGACGTGAGCAAGGTCGCGCACCCGCTGCGCCGTCTCGGCGATGCGCGCCGCCGCCGCACCACGTGAGTCGGGGCGGTCTGCTCGCCGCTGCGGCGATCGCCGCGGCGATCGCGCTCTCGGGCTGCGACGACTCCGACGAGGGGTCGACGAGCACGGCGACGACTCCGAAACCGCCACCGAAGGAAACCCGTGACCCGCTGCCCGAGCGGCCGCACGAGTGGACGCGCTACGTCAACGAGCGCGGCGGCTATGCCCTGCTCGTGCCGCAAGGCTGGAAGGCGGAAGGCGACGGCCCGCGGAGCCTGATCCGCTCCTACGACCGCCTGGTCGCGATCTCGATCGCCCCCGACCGCTCGCCGGATGCGCTGGCAACGCCGATCGACGACTACGCGACCAACACCGCGGACGAGCTGGGCGGCTTTGCCGATGGCTTCGATGCCACGGGCACGCGTCCGCTCGAGCACCGCTATGACGCGGCGGAGGTCTTCGGAACCGGCAAGTCGCGCGACGGCGTCGAGCAGAAGGCCTCGGTGATCGTGCTGCGCCGCGACGAGATCGCCACGCTCGTCGTCGTGCTCGCCGCCAACGCCAAGCCCGCCGCCCGCGAGTCGGTCCGCCTCGCCCGCCGCTCGCTCGGCACCCTGCGCACCCGCCCGCCCCGGTCCTAGCGGTCAGGGCGTTCCGGGTAGAGGTCGTCGATCGTCGTCAGCGCCTCGAACGGGGCCGCGGCCGCGGCCGCGATCGCCTCGCCGCCGCCGGCGAGCCGGTCGACCACCGCCAGCGCGGCGACGATCTCGAGACCGAGCTCGCGGATGCGCTCGATCGCCGCCACGGTCGAGCCTCCGGTGGTCACGGTGTCCTCGACCACCAGGCATTTCGCTCCCGCCTCGACCGGGCCCTCGACCCAGCGCTGGAGCCCGTGTTCCTTGCGCTCCTTGCGAACGAAGAAGCCGACCAGCCCGTCGCCGCCGGGTACCGCGATCGCGGCGCAGGCGAGCGGGATCGCGGCCATCACCGGGCCGCCGACCGCGGTCGCGCCGTGCCGCGTCGCGGCCTCGGCGATCAACTCGCCGGCGGCGCGAAAGCCGGCCGGTCGCAGCAGGGCCCGCCTGGCGTCGACGTAGTACTGCGCGGTCTGACCGCTCGACAGCACGACCTCACCGACCACCAGCGCGTGCTCGCGCAGCTCGCGGATCAGCGTGTCGCGAGCGTCAGCCATCACCGGGCAACCTACTGAGGGCGCGGGACTGAGCGCCGCGCGTTCCGGTCGGGGCTGGGCGCGCTCCGTGCGAAGCCGGGTCGGGGTGCAGGCCTGGCCGGGTGTCAGTGAGGGAGGGAGTTGGGCTTGGCGCGGGCGCTCTCGGTCGGCCTTGGCCGTAGGTGGCGCTTTCCTCTCGCTATCCGAGAATAAGTCGCCAATCGAGCCCTCGGGCAGCGCGTCAACTCGCCGTTCGATCGTGCGTCGAGCTCGAAAGGAGAGTTGTTGCTCTATTGCAATGTCAACCTCGGACTCGATGCCGAGAAACGGTTGAGGCCGGGGTTTGCGACCTGCGCTCGCGCCCGACCTCCCCTCACTGACAACGAACCCCGCTCCGCACCCGGCGAGGGCCCGAGCGGAACGCGCTCCGCCCTAGTGGTAGACGTACATCTTGTCCCCGAGGTCGATCCAGTTGTAGATGAACTGGGAATCGGGGATCGGGTTGCGGATGCAGCCGTGGCTCGCGGGGTAGGGCGGGACCGAGTGGTAGCCGTGGGTGGCCTCGCCGCGGTTGTAGTAGACCGAGTAGTACATCCCGATCGAGTTGAAGCCGGCGTCCTTGCGGTAGAAGGTGAACCCGCCGACGTCCGAGGGCGTCGCCGCGGCGCCGGTCGCGACGTGGAAGACGTACTTGGCCTCGCCGTTGTCGGCGAGCGCCATCACCTGCTTCGAGATGTCGACCTCGGCGTGCTTGCCGGCGCCCGGCTGCTGGATCTTGAACCCGCCCTCGCCCTTCGCGAGCTTGGCGAAGATCTCGGGCGTCGCTTGGAAGTTGCGTGCCATCCCGTTGACCTTGCGGAAGGCCATCACGGCGCGCTCCGTGTGCGAGCCGTAGTGGGCGTTGTCGGTGTTGAAGTAGGCCTGCTTGCGCAGCAGGTCGTTGAAGAGCTCGACCGCGGGACCGCTGTCGCCCGGGTCGAGGTCGATGAACTTGAGCTTGAAAACCTTCGACTTCGCGCTCCCGCCGGCCTGGGCATCGGTCGCCTTCTTCTGCACCCGCACGCGGTACTTGCCCGCCTCGACCAGCGGCTTCGAGCGCAGGTGGAAGCGCCCGAAGTTCTTGCCCTTGACCCGGTGCACGTAGGGCGTCTTCTTGAGCACCGTGTCGCCGCGGTTGCCGAGCCTGATCTCGACCTTCTGGCCGCCGACGAACGGGGTCACCGTGCCGATCGCCTCGATCCGCTCGCCGACCTTGGCCTTGCCGCCGGAAAGCCCCTTGAGCTTGAGCTTGATCTTCGCCGGCTTCGGGCCCGGATCGGCGCCGCCGCCCGGGGTCCCGCCGCCGCCGCCGCCCGAGCCACCGGCGAGCTGCGCCGGGGTGCCGGCGGGCTCGGGTGCGGGCGCGCCATCCTGCGCAACAGCACCTGCCGGGAGCGTGAGCGCGGATGCGACGCACCCCAGGGCGACCGAGGAGCGAAGCTTCATCGCGCGGAATTGTGGCAAACGCATCGCCCGGAGGTTTTGGCTCTCGCTCAACTCGTGGTCAGGATCGTGAACGCGACCGCGTTGTTGAACGCGTGCACGACGATCGTCGGCCAGATCGAGCCGGTTCGCTCATAAAGCCAGGCGAGCACGATCCCGAACACCGTGAGCTGGACCACGACACCCCAGGAACCGGCGCCGGTGTAGTGGAAGATCCCCCAGATCGCGGCCGAGAGCACGGCCGCGACGACGAACGGGACCGAGCGCCGCAGGCCGGCGAAGATGAAGCCGCGAAAGAAGATCTCCTCGCTGATCGGCGCGGCGACGATGATCAGCGCGCCGGCGGCGATCTTTCCGAGCGTTCCCTCGTCGACACCGAGCTCGCGGGTGATGTCCTCCTGCTCGGGCTGAAGCAGGACCGCGACGACGATCGCGCAGCCGATGTAGACGAAATACGCGATCACGCTCGAGACCACCGCTCCGCGGCCGGGGCGCCTCAGACCCAGCGCCTCGGGCACCGTAAATGTCCGGGCTCCCGGGCTCGCGACGATGAAAGCGACGGCGACCATCGTCCCGGCGAGCAGAGCCTGGAGGACGAGCGTCGCAGCGAGCGACTCGAGCTCGGGGTCGAAGGCCGAGATCACCGCCGCCTCGGCGATCACCAGGAGCAGGAAGAGGCCGAGGCCGGCAAACGCCCGACCGGGTCCCCAGGCCGGGATCGGCTGCGCCGGCTCGGCGCCGGGCGGCGGGCTCGAGCCGCCTTCGGGTCCCTGGCTCATCCGCGGATCATCACCGATCGAGGCGCTCATCGATCTCGGCGAGTGAGGCGATGTCTCCGCCGCCGCCGCGGTCGAGAAGCAGACAGGGGATGCCCGCGGCGCGCGCCCCGGCAACGTCCTCGGCCGCGGTGTCGCCGACGTGCAGCGGCCTCCGCCGGCGAGCATCCGGCAAGCTCGAGCGCCGGGCCGAAGATCGCCGGGTCGGGCTTGCGCGCTCCCGATCCGGCGGAGCTGACGACGCCGTCGAGGGCGGTGCCGAGCCCGCAGCGCTCGAGCACCTCGGTCAACGAGACGTCCCAGTTCGAGACGCAGACGAGGGCCAAACCGCGTGCGCGCAGCCCGCCGAGCGCGGGGAGGGCATCGGGAAAGGCGCGGAAGCGGATCGAGTCCATCATCGCCTCGACCGAGACCTGGCGCCCAAGTTCCTCGGAGAGCACGGCGGCGCAGCGGCGGCGCAGGTCGGCGAGTGCCGCCTCGTCGGTGCCCTCGTGGGCGTGCTCGCGGTAGTACGCCATCTCCTTGCGCACGGCTCTCTCCAGCCGCTGATCGGGCTCGACACCGAGCACGCCGGCGAGGTGGATCCACGGGGGATCGAGCTCGACGAGCGTGCCGAGCGCATCCAGGAACACGGCCTTCGTCTGCATCGGGCCGGAAAGATTGGCAGGATCGCAACCGTGGAAGAGACGTTCTGGGACGCGAACGGGGACTGGATCTCCGCCGGGATCACCCTGCTGGTCACGTTCATCGTCGCCTTCGCGGTCGACCGGCTCGTGATCGGCCGGGCGACGCGGGTCGCCGCGCGGGTCAGCGACACGACGGTTTCGCGGGCGACGAACACCCGCCTGCGGATGATCCGGCGGCTGGTCTTCGCGGCGATCATCGTCGTCGGCCTCGGGATCGCGCTGAGCCAGTTCGACAAGCTCAACAAGCTCGCCAACGCGGTGCTCGCCTCGAGCGCGGTGCTCGGCATCGTGCTCGGCTTCGCCGCCCAGAAGATCCTCGCCAACCCGCTCGCCGGGATCCTGCTCGCGATCTCGCAGCCGATCCGGATCGGCGACAAGGTGACGATCGAGGACGAGACCGGGCGCGTTGACGACCTCACCCTCTCGCACACCTTCGTCGACCCCGGCGACGGGCGGCTGGTGATCGTCCCGAACGAGCTCGTGCTCACCAGCGTCGTCGTCAACCGCTCGACCGGCGATCTGACGGCGCCCGCGATGGCCTCGGTCTGGGTGCCGCCCGCCGCCGACCTCAAGCACGCCCGCGAGGCGCTCGCGAGGCTCGAGCCCTCGCAGGTGGACATCGCCGAGATCACCCCCGACGGGATCAGGATCGAGGTCCACGGCCCGCGCCGGCCCGGCGGCACCGCCGCATCGGGCGAGGAGGCGGCGTTGCGCGAGCGCGCTCAACGCGCGCTGCGCGAGGCGGGGGTGCTCGACGCCGCATAACCCCCGCGCACGCACGGCCGGGTGATCCCGGTCATGCACGCGCAACGTACTTAGAGAGCCCTTATGCGCTCCTCGGTACCCTTTTCGGCGGACTCATGAGTCAACGGGCACGTAGACGCCATCGGCAGTCACGTGGCTCGGTAGGCAAGAAGGTCCTGCTCACATTCCTGGTCCTGTTCGCGATCATCGGCATCGCGGCCGCAACCGTCGGGCTATGGGTGCAGGACATTCGCGCCTCCGCGCCGTCGATCGACACCCTGAAGCCGGCCGAGACCGGCGCCACCTCGCAGGTGTTCGCCGCCGACGGATCGAGCCTCGGGTTCGTGCAGTCGGACGTCGTTCGCGAGGAGGTCGACCTCGACGAGATCCCCGAGCGGCTTCGCAACGCGACGATCGCGATCGAGGACGAGAACTTCTACGAGCACGATGGGGTCGACTACGAGGCGATCGCGCGAGCCGCGGTCGAGAACATCGAGGCCGGCGACATCCGGCAGGGCGCCTCGACGATCACCCAGCAGCTGGTCCGCAACCTCTACATCGAGGACCCCGAGGACACGATCGAGCGCAAGATCATCGAGGCCGAGATGGCGCGCGAGTACGAGCAGGAGTTCACCAAGGACCAGATCCTCGAGGAGTACCTGAACACCGCCTCCTACGGGACCAACGACGGCAAGACCGCGGTCGGGGTCGAGGCCGCCTCACAGGTGTTCTTCAACAAGCACGTCTCCGACCTCAACCTCAACGAGGCTGCGCTACTCGCCGGCCTGCCGCAGGCGCCGACCGACTACAACCCGTTCCTGAACCCCGACGGCGCCCGCGATCGGCGCGCCCAGGTGCTCAAGGCGATGTTCGAGGAGGGCTACATCAGCGACTCCACCTACGACCAGGCGCTTGCCGACGGGCTCGGGCTCGAGCGCGGCTACCGCTACGAGACCCGCGAGCAGCAGTACTTCTTCGACTTCGTCCAGCAGGAGCTGATCGACACCTACGGCTTCGACACCGTGCGCGCCGGCGGTCTCAAGATCTACACGACGCTGGTGCCGCGGCTCCAGGCCGCCGCCGAGCAGGCGATCGCCGACCAGCACACCACCGTCGGCGCCTCGGCGGCACTGGTGTCCACCGACACCGAGACCGGCGAGGTGCTCGCGATGGCCTCCTCGGAGGCATATGAGGACAGCCAGTTCAACCTCGCCGCGCAGGGCAAGCGCCAGCCCGGCTCGGCGTTCAAGCCATTCGTGCTCACGACCGCCGTCGATCAGGGAATCGATCCCGATTCCACCTACTACTCCGCTCCGAGCACGATCACGCTCACGGAGGACCAGTACTCGGAGCCGTGGACCGTGAGCGGCGGCGGCAGCGGCACGATGAGCCTGCGGTCGGCGACCGCGAGCTCGGTCAACACCGTCTTCGCCCAGCTCGGGCTCGACGTCGGCCCGGAGAACTTCGTCGCGATGGCGCACAGGATGGGGATCGAGTCCGAGCTCGGCGGCTACCCGGCGGAGGCGCTGGGCGGGCTCACGCAGGGGGTCTCTGTGCTCGAGATGTCGAACGCCTTCGCGACGCTCGCCAACGGCGGCGTCCATCACGACGCGACCGCGGTCGACCGGGTCGAGTTCCCCGACGGGGAGGTCGACACGCTCGAGGACACCGAGGGCACCCGCGCGGTCAGCGACGGGGTCGCCTACACGGTCGCCGACGTGATGAAGGGGACGCTCGAGTACGGGACCGCGGCGGGGCTCGGGATCGGCTGTCCGGCGGCCGGCAAGACCGGAACCACCGAGGAGCAGGCCGACGCCTGGTTCGTCGGCTACACGCCGCACGTCTCCACCGGCGTCTGGGTCGGCAACCCCGACAGCCGTGAGCCGATGCCCGGATACGGCGCCGATCTCGCCGCGCCGATCTGGCAGCAGTACATGATGACCGCCGCGACCAAGCCCTGCGACGACTTCCCCGCGGCGGAGAACCCGGCCTCCCTCTCGGGCTACTACAGCGGCCACACGGTCTCGCCCGACTACGAGGACCCGGCGGACTCGACCACGGACCCGACGGACCCGAACGGGGACGAGACGACGACCACGGACGAAACGACGACCCCGGACGAGCCCCAGAACTTCGACCCGGACCTCTACGCGCCGGGCGCCGGCCAGGAGCCGCTGCCGTCCCCCGATCCCGGTGGCGGCGGCGACACGGGCGGCGGCGGCGCCGGCCCCGCCAGCGGCGGCGCCTCGCCCAAGTGAGCTGACGCGTTTTGGCCCGGCTCGGCGAGTTCGAGCTGATCGCCGCGTTTCGCGAGCGGATCGAACAGGCCGGCGCTCCGACCGGCACACGCGTCGTCCTCGGAAGCGGCGACGACTGCGCGATCACGGTCCCGGGAGGCGCGACCGCGACCAGCGTCGATGCGTTGCTCGAGGGGGTCCACTTCCGCATGCCTCCGTTCTCGGCGCGCAGTGCCGGCCGCAAGGCGCTTGCGGTCGCGCTCTCCGACCTCGCCGCGGTGGCGGCGGAGCCGGGCGAGGCCTACGTGCAGGTCGGCGTTCCCGAGCGCCTCACCGACGACGAGCTGCTCGAGCTCGCCGACGGGATCGGGACGCTCGCCGCCGAGGCCGGGATCGCGATCGCGGGTGGTGACGTCACCCGCGCCCCGGTGCTGATGCTCGCGATCACGGTCGTCGGCCATGCCGCCGCCGAGGGCGATCTGGTGCGGCGATCCGGCGCGAGCTCCGGCGATTTGCTTGCGGTCACCGGCGAGCTCGGTGGCGCCGCGGCCGGGTTGCTGCTGCTCGAGCGGCCCGAGCTCGCCGGCGGTCTCGAGGACGGGGTGGCAGAGCGTCTGCGCCTGCGCCAGCTCGAGCCCGAGCCCCGGCTAGCCGCCGGGCGCGCGCTCGCGGACGCCGGCGCGGGCGCGATGATCGACCTCAGCGACGGCCTTGGCGCCGATGCCGGCCACCTCGCGGCGGCGAGCTCGGTGGGCCTGGCGATCGAGCTCGAGCGACTGCCGGTCCAGGCCGGCGTCGCCGAGGTCGCCGGCGCGGCCGGTCTCGACCCGCTCGAGCTCGCCACGGCCGGCGGAGAGGACTACGAGCTGCTCGCCGCGTTGCCGACCGAGCGGACCGTCGAGGCCTCGGCGGCGGTCTCGGCCGCCGGCCTGGCTCTGACCGTGCTCGGCGAGGCGAAGCCCGGCGACGGGGTGGTGCTCAGGGGTCCTAGCGGCGCTGTTCGGGAGCCCTCGGGCTTCGATCAGCTTCGGTCCCGGCGAGAGCCAGACGACCGCTCTTGACGAGACGGAGCTTGGCGAGGATGGCGTCGGCGACCGCGCCGGCGTCGACCTCGTACCGGTTGAGTGCGACCTCTCGCTTCAACTCGTTCAACCTTCCTCTGCTCTCCGTTGTCTCTTGATCACCCGGGTCCATCGTGTTGGTCTCTTGCCACACCGCGGCGATCACTTCATAGGCAAAGATCGGCTTCCGGGGGACCGACCGCGATAGGACTTGCGTCCAACTAGACGCTCGTCCGAGCAGCCGGGTGCTCTCCCGGTGATCGTTTGGGGGAGCGACCCTAGGGGGTGGATGGGGGTTGGGCGTGGCGTTGCGCAACCAGCGCGATTCCGCCGATGAGAGCACCGCCGATAAAGCACAGCGGAACGGTAACGGCAAGCCCGATCTGACCGTCGGCCACCATCAGCAGGTAGGTCCAGGGCGCGTCGGCGCCGAGCTCGAGCTCGGCGGCGACCGCGGCGAGGGCGGCCACAGCGGGCAGGCAGGCGATCGCCGAGGCGGCCGCGACGGCGCCGCCGCGCAACCGGCTCGGGCGCGCACCGGCGAGCAGCCAGACGTGCGCGGTCGGGGCGAGCAGCAGCGCCAGGTACGGGTTCACGAGCCAGATCACGAGGCAGCCGCCGGCGGCAACGGCGCCAAGCGCGGCCACGCGACGCCGCCGGCGCGCTGCCGGCCGTGATCCCGAGCGCGCGGAGCGCGAAGGCGCTCGCCCCGGCGGCGATCACCATGACCACGATCGTGACGGCCGCTCGACTGCCGAGCCCGTAGAGCTCGGGATCGAAGGGAAACGGCGGGTCCGGCACGGCGCCGACGATCGTCAGGCCGTAGAGGACGGCGAGCGCGCCGACGAAGGGCAGGCTGCGCGCCGCCGCCCAGGCGACGCCGGCGCCGAGCCCGGCGCTCCTGCGGACCCCGCGGGCGCAGGCGTCGAAAGCCGCGACGGCGGCCGGGAGCAGCAACGCGAGCGCGAGCACGGCGAGGGTCCAGCCGGGAACGAGGTTGTCCGAGAGCTCCAGGTAGGCGTCGGGGCCGTGCACGAGCTCGGCGGTGGCGATGTCCACCGCACCGACCGTGGACTGGATCGCCCGGCCGAACTCGTCGATGCTCGAGCCCGAGAGTTGATCGGGCGTGTCCTCGGATTCGGGCAGTGGGCGCTCACTGGCGGCAGAGATCGCGATCGCGTTCACTCCCTCGGCGACCAGCGGCGCTTGGCCGCCGAGCCCGGAGGGGATCGCGAGCCGGGCGAGCTGGGTGAACGCCGCCGGCTCGTTCGAGCGCTGCTCGGCCTGGGCCTCGACCGCGAGCTCGGCGGTGCGCTCGAGTTGCACCGGTCCACTCGTCTCGGCGGTCGAGCTCGTGACCACGAACGGCGGTCTTGGCTCGGCGGCGCCCGGCTGCGAGATCACGATCGCGGCCTCGACCGCGTCGCGCTCGGGGAGGTCCTCCAGCAGCTCGGCCGCGCCGGTGGCACCCGCGGCGCTGCCGCTGGTCGAGGCGAGGACGTAGGTCTTCTCGTGCCCGGCGACGCCGAGCGCGCTTGCGAGCTCGATCAGCACGCCGGTGGCCGCGGCGCTGGAGGCGGCGCCGGGCCCGCGCGCCGAATCGCGGGCGGCGAGGATGACCACGGTGCTGCCGGCCTCGCCCGGCAGGGTGAGGACGACGTTGCGAAGCGTGACGTCGTCACCCTCGAAGCTCGCCTCGAAGGTCTGCTGGGTGACCGCGCCGGCAGGGATCTCGCGGAAGCGCTCGGTGACCAGGTCGGCGATCTCCTCGTCGCCGGCGCTGCCGGGTTGGCGCTCCGGCGCCAGGGCGGCGATCTGGCGCGCCTGGCTCGCGGCGCGCTCGCCCTCGAATGTGCCCGGCGGCGTCGCGGGCTCGATCGGCTCTGGGGCGCCCTCGAGCGAGAACATGAGCACCACCAGGGCGATCAGCGTCGGCAGGAAGGCGAGCCGGTAGAGGCGGAAGTCGATCATCGGGCGTTGCATACTGCCGACCGGGCCGCCGGCTGGCCGCGTTTACGCTTCCCCTGAGATGTCCCCTGCGACCGAAGCTTCGGCTCGCATCCTGCTCGTCGACGACGAGCAGGCGATCCAGACGCTGCTCACCTACCCGCTGCGCAAGGACGGATACGACGTCGTCTCCGCGGTCGACGGCCGCGAGGCGCTCGACCGGTTCTCAGAGCAGAGGTTCGACCTCGTCGTGCTCGACATCATGCTGCCGAAGCTCGACGGGATCGAGGTTTGCCGGCGGCTGCGCAGCCGCAGCCAGGTGCCGATCATCATGCTGACGGCCAAGGACGACGAGATCGACAAGGTGCTCGGCCTCGAGATGGGGGCCGATGACTACATCACCAAGCCGTTCTCGGTGCGCGAGTTCCGCAGCCGGGTCAAGGCTGCGCTGCGCCGGGCGGACATGCTCCAGGGTCGCCCGGCAGGCGACGAGCCGATCGTCGCCGGCGAGCTCCAGATCGACTTCGAGCGGCGCGCGGTGACCGCTCGCGGCGAGGCGGTGCGGCTCACGTTCGTCGAGTTCGAGATCCTCTCGACGCTCGCGGGCGCCCCCGGGCGGGTGATGACCCGGGAGATCCTGCTCGAGCAGGTCTGGGGGGACTCGGCCTACCGCGACCCCCGCACGATCGACGTCCACATCCGCCACCTGCGCGAGAAGCTCGAGCGCGACGCGCGCCAGCCGGAGTACCTGTTCACGGTCCGCGGAGTCGGCTACCGCTTCCGCGATCAGGAGTAGCCGTGAACTCGGTCCGGAACCGGCTCGCACTGCTGTTCTTCCTGATCACCGCGGCGGCCGTCGGGTTCATCTACCTCTACGTCGTCCCCCAGCTTCGCTCCAGTCTCACCGCGGAGAGGCTCGAGCGGCTCGAGCAGGGCCTCGGCGAGGAGAGCGGGCGCCTCGAGGCAGCGATGCGGAGCGGGATCTCGCAGCAGCGACTGCGGCTGCTGATCCGCGACGTCGCCACTCGCACCGACGCGCGGGTCACCGTGCTCGGGGTCCGCCAGGGGGCCTCGGGACCCGAGCCGGCGTTCGTCGTCGGCGATTCCCAGCTCGAGCTGTCGGCCGTCGTTCCGGGCTATCCGGCGGCGGCGACGGCGGTGGTCTCACCCGGGCGTACGGCAAGCGCGGTCGAGCCGGTCGCCGGCGGGCGCCTCGGCCAGGCCGCGCTCGCGCTCACCGACCACGGCGCCCCGGTGTGGGCGCTGGTCCTCGCAACCGACCTCGCCGATGTCGAGGACACGGTCGCGCTGATCCGGCGTCAGATCGTAATCGCCGGGCTGATCGCGCTCCTGTTCGCGCTCGGCGCCGGCTGGCTGGTCGCCCGCGCGCACGCGCAGCGCCTGCGTCGGCTCGAGAAGGCCGCGGAGAAGGTCGCGGACGGGGACTTCTCGAGCCCGATCCCGATCGACTCCGCGGACGAGGTCGGCCAGCTCGCGATCACCTTCAACGAGATGCAGAAGCGCCTCGCGGTGCTCGACAGCGCCCGCAAGGAGTTCATCGCCAATGCCTCGCACGAGCTCCGCACACCGATCTTCTCGCTCTCGGGTTTCGTCGAGCTGCTCGAGGACGACGACCCCGATCCCGTCGCGCGAGCCGAGTTCGTGAGCACGATGCGCGATCAGGTCGCGCGGCTGACGAAGCTGACCGTGGACCTGCTCGACCTCTCGAAGCTCGACGCCGACGCGATCGAGATCCGCCGCGAGCGAGTCCGGCTCGCGGAGGTGGCGAGGCGCGTCGCCGAGGAGTTCGTTGCGGTCGCCGAGCGCCGCGGCTCGGCGATCGAGGTGGCAAGCGACTCGACCGCCACCGCCGCCACCGCCGACCCGGACAGGGTGGCTCAGATCATGCGTATCCTGATCGACAACGCGCTCACGCATACGCCGGAGGGAACGGCTATCTCGGTAGGGACACGAAACGCGAACGGAGCGGCGAGCCTGGTCGTCGCCGACGACGGGCCCGGGATCGAGCCGCGTTCGCGCGAGCGCGTGTTCGAGCGCTTCTACACCGGCGACGAGGTCAGCGGCTCGGGGCTGGGGCTGGCGATCGCGCGGGAGCTGGCACTGCGCATGGGCGGCTCGCTCATGGTCCGCTCACGCCGTGGGCGCACCGAGTTCGAGCTGCGGCTTCCGGCCGCTGTCCCGGTGGGGGCCTGAGCCCGATGCCCCGCACGCGCAGCCTCGCCCTGGTCGTCCTGACCGCGGTCTCGCTCGGCCTCACCGCGTGCGGCAACGAGGAGTCGCCGGAGGCGACGTCCGAAGCAGCCGCCCCCCCGGCCGAGACCGGCGGCAGCGACGGCCGCCGGGTCGTGATCGAGGCGGCCGACGGCGCCTTCGACTCGCAGACGATCTATGAGAACGCGGCCCCGGGCGTGGTCACCGTGATCTCGGTCTTCGGCGAGAACGACTCGACCCCGAGCATCTTCGGCGGCGGTGGGGGCGAGGGGCAGGGCTCGGGCTTCGTGATCTCCGAGCAGGGCGAGATCATCACCAACGCCCATGTGGTCACCGACGCCTCGACCACCGGCGCGCCGACCGGCCCGCTCAACGAGGCACGCGAGGTCTACATCGCCTTCTCCGACCGCAACCAGGTCGAGGCGGAGATCGTCGGCTTCGATCCGTTCGCCGACGTAGCTCTGCTGCAGGTCGACCCCGAGGGGCTCGACCTGCACCCGCTCCCGCTCGGCTCGGAGAACGACGTGGGAGTCGGCGCGGGAGTGGCCGCGATCGGGAGCCCGTTCGGCCAGCAGCAGTCGCTCTCGGTCGGGGTCGTCTCGGCTTCCGACCGCTCGATCGAGTCGCTCACCGACTTCCAGATCGACGGTGCGATCCAGACCGACGCCTCGGTCAATCCCGGCAACTCGGGTGGCCCGCTGCTCGACGCAGACGGCGAGGTGGTCGGGATTAACCAGCAGATCCAGACCGCCTCGGGCGGCAGCGAGGGCGTCGGCTTCGCGGTCCCGATCGACCTTGCGGAGCGCTCGGTCGAGGACCTGCGCGACGACGGCGAGGTCTCCTACGCCTATGCGGGCGTCACCACTCAGCCGCTCTACCCCCAGCTCGCCGATCGGCTCGGGCTCGACGCGGACGCCGGTGCCCTCGTCGCCGAGATCCAGGCGGGCAGCCCGGCCGAGGACGCCGGGTTGCAGGGCAAGGAGGAGACGATTCGCTTCCAGGGCCAGGAGTACGAGGTCGGTGGCGACCTGATCGTCGCCGTCGACGGGGAGCCGATCACGACCAACTCGGACCTGCCGCGAATGGTCTCGCTCGCCGAGCCCGGGGACGTGGTAACGCTCGAGATCATCCGCGACGGCGAGGAGCAGCAGATCGAGATCACGCTCGGCGAGCGCCCGAGCTCGATCGCGAGCGGATGAGCGACGACCCTCGCCGGCTCACTCGCGAGCTGGCGCTGGCGCTGCGCGAGCAGGTGGCGCCGGAGCTCGGAAGCCACGCCGGGCGCGCCCATGCCGGCGCCGGCCTCGGCGGCGACCTGACCTTCGCCATCGACGAGGAGGCGGAGGCGTTCATGGAGGACTACCTCGCCCGCCGGGGACCCGGGATCGCCTTCTACTCGGAGGACCGCGGCTTGGTCACGCCGGCGGGCGAGGCGAGCTGGGTGCTCGTCGTCGACCCGATCGACGGTACCCGCCCGGCGATGGCGGGCTTCGAGTCAGCCTGCGTCTCGGTCGCGCTCGCACCGCTCGAGGGAGAGCCGGCGATGGGCGACGTGGTTGCCGGCTCGATCGTCGAGATCAAGTCGGGCAAGATGTTCGCCGCCGAGCGCGGCGGCGGGCTCGACCCCGCCCCGGCGCTGTCGGCGAACAGCGACCTCGCGCGGCTGTTCTGGAGCTATGGGCTGCGCGGGCGCCCGGCGCGGCAGACGATCGAGGTGCTGGCCGAGCTGATCGACGCCTCCTCGGTCGGGGGCGCCACCTTCGACCTCGGGTCGGCGACCTACGACATGACGAGGATCGCGACCGGGCAGCTCGACGCCTACGTCGAGCCAGGCCCGCGCATGGTCGCCGACGTCCCCGGCATGCGCGAGGAGTTCGAGCGGGTCGGTGGTGGCGCGGTGCTCAACAACAGCCCCTACGACCTCGCCGCGGCCCTGCTCTGCCTCGAGGAGGCCGGAGCGGTGGTCACGGACGCCTACGGCGCGAGCCTGCGCGATCGCCCGCTGCTCGGCTCCGGCGCGGAGTTCCAGATGTCGTGCGTCGCCGCCGCCAACGCCGAGCTTCACACCGCGATCCTGCGCTCGGTCGAGGGCGGGATCGATCGGCTTGCCGTACGGGTGTAGCTCCCCGCGCCGGGTGTTCTGTAGGTTGCCCGCGTGCTCACGGAAGTAGCCCTCGGCAGCAAGTCCCTCGCGGACTACACCCATATCTGCGGCCGTGGTCTGGTCGAGCGGATCCGCGAGCTGGCCGAGCCGCTGCAGGGCAAGTCCGTCCTGCACGTGAGCGCGACCGCCTTCGGCGGCGGCGTCTCGGAGATCCTCTACACGCTTGTGCCGCTGATGCGCGACGTCGGGCTCGACACGCACTGGCAGGTGATCCTCGGCCGCGAGGAGTTCTTCAACGTCACCAAGCTGATGCACAACTCGCTCCAGGGCGATCCCGAGACGATCTCCGACCAGCAGTGGGAGGTCTTCGAGGGCTACAACCACATGAACGCCCAGGGGCTCGAGGGCGAGTGGGACGTGATCATCATCCACGATCCCCAGCCGGCCGGCATGAGGCTCAACGCGCCGGACAGGGCACGGCGCTGGATCTGGCGCTGTCACATCGACCTTTCGGCCCCGAACCCGAAGACGCTGGCGCGGCTCGAGCCGCTGATCGCGGGCTACGACGCGAGCGTCTGGCATCGCAAGGAGTACGTGCCCGCCGACCTCGACGGCGGCATGATCAAGATCTGCCCGCCGGCGATCGACCCGCTGTCGCCGAAGAACATGGCGCTCTCCCCCGAGGACGCCGCCTTCGTCTGCGAGCAGTTCGGAATCGACACCGACCGGCCGTTGATGTGCCAGGTCTCGCGCTTCGACCCCTGGAAGGACCCGATCGGGGTCATCGACGCCTACCGCCAGGTGACCGAGACGGTGCCCGATGCGCAGCTGGCACTGGTCGGCTCGATGGCGACGGACGACCCGGAGGGCTGGGAGTTCTTCCAGAGGACCTTCCGCCACGCCGATGGCGATCCCGACATCAAGATCCTCAACAACCTCAACAACGTCGGCGCGATCGAGGTCAACGCGTTCCAGTCTCAGGCCGATGTCTGCATCCAGAAGTCGATCCGCGAGGGGTTCGGCCTCACCGTCACCGAGGCGCAGTGGAAGGGCCGGCCGACGATCGGCGGAGACGTCGGCGGGATCCCGCTTCAGATCGAAAACGGAACCTCGGGATTCCTGGTCCGCTCGCCCGACGAGGCGGCGCAACGCTCGATCGAGGTCCTCGAGGACCCGGAGCTCGCGAAGCGGATCGGCCGCGCCGGCAAGGAGCACGCCCGCGAGCACTTCCTCACCCCGCGCCTGCTGCGCGACTGGCTCGACCTGTTCACCGAGCTGGGGACCTGACCGTTCGGGTAAAGGGCCGGAGATGACCGACAACGAGCAGCGTCTCGTGATCGTCTCCAACCGCGGCCCGGCGCAGTTCGAGCGCGTCGACGGCGAGCGCGTGGTGCGCCGTGGAGGTGGCGGCCTGGTGACCGCGCTCACCGGCCTGGTCGCGCACCGCGGCGGGCTCTGGATCGCCTCGGCGATGACCGACGAGGATGTCGCGGTCGCCCGCGAGGCCGGCGGCGAGCCGGTCAGCCTCGAGCTCGACGACGCCTCCTACGACGTGCTCATGGTCGAGTCCGACGCCGCCGCCTATGACCGCTTCTACAACGTGATCGCGAACCCGATCCTGTGGTTCATCCAGCACTACCTCTGGGACCTCTCGAACGCGCCCGACATCCGCCAGGAGGAGATCGAGGCCTGGGAGCAGGGCTACCGGATCGTCAACCGCGACCTCGCCGAGGCGATCCTCGAGTCGATCGAAGGCGACCCCGAGCCGCTGGTGATGTTCCACGACTATCACGTCTACACCGCCCCGGCTACTGTGCGCGCGGCGCGCCCCGACGCCTTCCTTCAGCACTTCGTCCACATCCCCTGGTCGCAGCCCGACAGCTGGCGCATCCTGCCGGCGGCCTGGCGCGAGGAGATCTATCGAGGCCTGCTGGCCAACGACATCATCGGCTTCCACACGACCGCCTACTGCCGCAACTTCCTGCACTGCTGCCGGGAGCTGATGGAGGTCGAGGTCGACTACGAGCGCGGCGCGGTGCTCCACGGCGGGCGCGAGACCTGGGTCCGCGCCTATCCGCTCGGGATCGACGCCAAGCGGCTCGAGCGCGCCGCGGCCTCCGAGGAGGTGGCGGAGTACGAGCAGGAGCTGCTGCGCCGCCGCCGCGACTACCTGATCATCCGCGTCGACCGCGCCGACCTCTCGAAGAACGTGCTTCGCGGGTTCACCGCCTTCGACACCTTCCTCCAGCAGCACCCGGAGTTCCGCGAGCGGGTGACCTTCGTCGCCCACCTACAGCCCTCGCGCCAGGATGTGCCCGAGTATGCCGAGTACCTGGAGCGGATCGAGGCGCTGGTCGCGGTCGTCAACCACCGCCACGGGACGACCGATTGGATGCCGATCGATCTGCGCATCTACGAGAACTTCCCCGAGGCCGTCGCCCGCTACAAGCACTTCGACCTGTTGATGGTCAACTCGCTCTTCGACGGCATGAACCTGGTCGCCAAGGAGGCCCCCGCGGTGAACACGCGCGACGGCGTGGTCCTGCTGTCGGAGAACACCGGCGCCCACGAGGAGCTCGGCGACTGCACGCTCTCGGTCAACCCGTTCGACATCCAGGAACAGGCCGACACGATTCACCGGGCGCTGACGATGGACGCCGAGGAGCGCAAGCTGCGAGCGGGCCGACTGCGCGAGATCGTCCGCGAGCGCGACCCCGGGGTCTGGATCACCGAGCAGATCGCCGACGTGCGCGCCAAGCGCGAGGCGGCCCAGGGCTGAGCCCGCGGTGGCGGTCAGCCGCGCCTTCGCTTGACCCGCACCTTCACCGTCCGCGAGTAGCCGCGCTCGAACGGATAGCCGGCCTGCTGGGGGACCAGCGCCCGGAAGCGGTAGCGGCGGGCGTTGCTGGTCGCGCGCAGCTTGTAGCGGGCGCTGAAGGCACAGGCGCCATCGGCGCGGTCGGTGCGGAACACCTGCCAGCGGCGCTTGCCGAGCCGCGCCTGGACCTTGACCACCCGATCGAAGCAGGCGGGGCCCGGGAGGGCGCCCGAGAAGCGCAGACGGTCGCCGTTTCGGACCCGGCGATCGGGCTTCACGGTGAGCGTCGGGCGGGCGATCGAGCGCAACCCGAGGCCGTGGCGAGCGAGTACGTCGTCGCCGACGACGTAGTGGATGAAGACGTCACGGCTCGCGCCCGGGGGCAGCTCGATCGCATAGGAGCCCGCGGGGCCGGTGGTGGCGGTGGCGCCGACGATGATCGGCGCGCCCCCGACCTGGACCCGCGTCAGCGCGCACACGGTCGCGCCGGCGCCCACGCCCTCGACCCGGCCGCGGACGATCGCCGTCTGGTCGGAGTCGGCGAGGCCGGTCGAGGCGGCGCCGTCGCTGAACCCCGCGCTGAGCTCGGTGCCGCCCCCGATGCTCGATCCGGGGCAGGCGTTGTCGATCCAGATCGGGCGCTGCTCGCAGGCGCGGTTCGGCGTCCCGTCGAGGGCGAGGTCCTCGACGCATGCGGTGACCGTGTTCGGTCCGGTGGCGAAGGCACGGTGCGTGGTCGGTACCGCGGCGGACTCGGTCGTGGTCATCGGACAGGGACTGAGCGCGGCGGCGTAGCCGGCGACGAGCCAGCAGTTGCGGAGGTCAGTGGCCAGCGAGACGCCGTTGCCCTCGACATAGACCTTGCGGATGCCGCTGCCGGCGTCGGAGGCACTGAAGCTGAGCCCGCGCAGGCCGCGGACGACCGGCGCTGCGAGCAGCGATCCGCCGGTGAGCCCGAGCGAGGGCCTCGCCCGGTCCTCGGTCTTCAGGAAGACGCCGCGCACGTAGGCGTGGGCGCCGTCGTTTCCGGCCCGCCCGCACGGTTGCCCGGAACCTGGCGCGACGCAGCGCAGCCAGCTGTGGAACTGCGTGAACTCGCCGTTCAGCGAATGGACACGGAAGTCGTGGTGCTCGTCGCCGAACTCGACCAACTCTCCCCCGGGCCGTACCGCGACCAGCTGCCCGCGGTGTCCCGCCTGGTAGGTGAGGCTCGCATTCGCCTGCACGCTCGTGAACACGGTCCCGGCCGGCGCCCGCCAGACCCAGGCGCCGTAGTGCCAGAGCCCGGAGTCGGCGGCGTCGTGGTAGCTCTGCAGGCCCGCGCCCGAATCGCAGCGGGATCGAGCGCGGTAATGGTCGCTGGAGCGTTCCCAACTGGCCTGGCCGGGTGCCGGGTTGAGCGAACTGCACTGGGTGACGACGTAGTTGCCGGCGTCGGCGCGCTTGGCGGCGAGCAGCGTCGCCGCGGTCGCGATCAGGAAAGCGATCGTGAGCAGGCGAGCGCGGCTCGGGCGGCGAGCGGCGGCGTCGGGTCGGTGCTCGGACATGGTCTCCTCTCGGGCGCTCAGTGTTCGAAGCCGAACTGGCTCGGGCCGTGGGGTGGGCTCGCGTCCGAAGCCTCGAGTTCGGCCGGTTCGCCGGGCTCCGGCGGTGGGGGTGCGGGGCTCGGGGGCGCGGCCGGAGCGGAGATGGGGGGCGCGGGCGGCGGCGGCGCGGCGGGCGGCGGCGCGGCGATCGTCGGCGCAGAGGCGGACGGGCGCGTGGCGGGAGGCTCGACGTGGGGCTCGGCGGGCACGGCTGATCGGCCTCGGTCGGGCCGTGGGCGATCCGGGCCCGCCGGGTGCGGGGAGGACGGGTCGTGTCGGCGGCGCCCGCCGGACCTACCTCGTTCGAGACCCCGGTCGCCGGTCCCGGGCTCCTCGACGGGCGCGTAGGCGTACTGGCCGGTGGCGCCGGTCGCGAGCCCGACGTCGTCGGGAAGCGGCGGCGGCTCCGGCGGCTCGAGCAGGCCGGGCGCGGCGACCGCCAAGACCCCGGCAACGCCGAGGCCGCCGGCGATCCGGCCGACATTCCTCCAGCGAATCCGCGTGCGGTCCATCGCCGTCTACAAGCCCACCGGCTCCCGGCGTGCCCCTGTGGCGCCCGGCCCGGTGGACCGCCGCCCGGCCGCTATAGTCCTGCGCCGCTTTGGCAGCCAGTGAATATGAACTAGTGCTGATGCTCGATCCGGAGGCTCCGGACGAGCGTCGCGACCAGATCGCCTCGGAGGCGCGCAAGCGGATCGAGGCGGGCGGCAACCTCAAGGCCGACAGCGCCTGGGGGATGCGGAAGCTCGCCTACGAGATCGAGCAGCGCACCGAGGCGGATTACCGCTTCTTTCGCTTCGAGACCGAGAGCCCGTTGCTCAACGAGCTCGACCACAACCTGAAGATCACCGACGGCGTGCTGCGCTTCCGGCTGTTCAAGGTCGATCCCGAATCGCCGGTGATCGAGCCGCCGCCTCCCGTCTCACTCGCGAGCTCGGCGCCGAGCCGGGGGCCCGGCGGTCGCCGCGGACCGGGCCGCGGTCGCGACGACCACGAGGATCGCGGCCACGACCAGGAGCCCGCGCCCGCCGCCGCACCCGCGGTCGCCGAGGCCGCGCCTGCCGAGGCGGCTCCGGCCGAGGCCGCCGCCGAGCCGACCCCGGCCGCCGAGCCTGCGCCGGCCGCTCCCGAGGCGGCTCCCGAAGCGCCCACGCCGGCCGAGCCCACCGAGTAAACGCCGCAGCTTCCGACTTTGCTACCCCGCGGGGGGGAGAACGCGCCGATCCCCGGCTTAGACTGGGGCCTAACAAACGATTTCGAAAGAGGGCTGATTTCAGTGGCAGCTAGCAACATCAACGTCGTCGCGATCACGGGCAACCTGACTCGCGATCCCGAGCTGCGGAGCCTCCCCAGCGGCACGAGCGTGTGCGAGCTGCGCGTGGCGGTCAACTCGCGTCGCAAGGACGAGAGCGGCAATTGGGTCGACAAGCCCAACTACTTCGACGTCACCGTCTGGGGAGCCCAGGGCGAGAACTGCTCGACCTACCTCTCCAAGGGTCGTCCGGTCGCGGTTGAGGGCCGGCTCGACTGGCGCGAGTGGGAAACCAAGGAGGGCGGCAAGCGCCAGGCGGTCCAGATCATCGCCAACTCGGTCCAGTTCCTCGGCAGCCGCGACGGTGGCGGGGGCCAGGGCAACGGCAACAGCTTCCAGGGCCAGTCCGATGTTCCCGCCGACACCTCGGACTTCGAGAGCTCCGAGCCGGCGGCGGTCGGCGCCTCCGACGACGACATTCCTTTCTAAAACTCGGCTCGCACGGAGCTGACTGGGCCGCGGTTCCACGGAGCCGCGGCCTCAGCTATCATGCGCAGCCCGCGCCGCCGCAAGCGGCGCGTTTGCGCGATATGACCACGCTTTCAGACAACGCACGGGCGGGCCGCTGATGGCCCGCAAGCAGCGCGCACAGCCCCAGCAGGCCGGGCCCGGCGGCGCTCGTCGCCGTGGCCGCTTCGGCGACCGCTACCGGCCGCGCAAGTACACCCGGCTCAACGTCGAGAACATCGATTACAAGGACCTGAACACCCTCCGGCGGTTCATCTCCGACCGTGGCAAGGTCCGCTCGCGCCGGGTCACCGGTCTCTCTCGCCGCCACCAGCAGCAGCTCGGCCTCGCGATTCGCCGCGCCCGTGAGCTCGCCCTGCTCCCGTACGTCGGCGAGCGGTAGGCGCGATGGCGCAGGCGATCCTGCTCAAGGACGTCGACGACCTCGGCTCTGCCGGCGACGCCGTCGACGTCTCACCCGGCTACCTGCGCAACTATCTCGTCCCGCGCAAGCTCGCCCAACCGGCGACCGACGCGTCGCTTCAGGAGGCGCAGCGCCGCCGCGAGGCCGCCGAGCGCGCCGCCGCCGAGGCCGCCGGCCGTGCCGAGGAGACCGCCGCGCTGCTGGCGAAGACCGTGCTCACGATCCAGCACCGCGCCGGCGAGGACGGAAAGCTCTACGGCTCGGTGACCAACGCCGAGATCGCCGACGCGATCGCCGATGCGCGCGGCCTCAAGATCGACCGCAAGAAGATCCGCCTCGAGGACCCGATCCGCGAGGTCGGCACCTACATGATCGACGTCGAGCTCTCCGGCGGCGCCACCGCCCGCGTGAAGACGATCGTCGCGGAGCAGAAGTAACCGCGCAGGCGGGCTGAATTTCCGCTTGACCGACCGGAAAACGCGGCATAGGCTCGTCCTGGAACGGTTGCTGGACATGCCTATTGACGGGAGGTCAAGATGAGCAGCACCGACGTAAGCGGTGAAAGCGCGGCGGAGATGAAGCTCGAGGTCGTCGCGTTGCCCGTCTCCGATGTCGATCGGGCAAAGGGCTTCTACGAGAGCCTCGGATGGCGACTCGACGCCGACTTCGACCTCGGCGAGGGCGTCCGGGTGGTCCAGTTCACGCCCCCCCACTCGGAGTGCTCGATCGCGTTCGGCAAGGGCTTCATCAAGGGCGAGCCGGGCTCCGTCGAGCGCTTGGAGATGGTCGTCTCCGACATCGAGGCGGCGCGCGAGTTCCTGATCAGCCGCGGCGTCGAGGTCAGCGACTTCTTCCATCGCGGCGAGTCGGGGTTCGAGCCGGGCCTGGACCCGGACCGCACCTCCTACAACAGCTACGCCACGTTCAGCGATCCCGACGGCAACGGGTACATCCTGCAGGAGGTCACGGAGCGGCTCCCGGGCCGGGTGTGGGAAGACTGACGATGGAGGTCGCAGAGCCTCGCAGACCCGTTTAGATCAGCGAGGAGCACGTTTGCCCCGTATATCCGGGTGCACCTGCTCTTCGACGCCTCACGGCGTGGCTAACCGAGCCGGACCCGCTCGCAGCCGCGAACTCGATCCCGACGATCGACGATCGCGAGGTCGCGGGCCGTGCCGCACCGAACCTGGTCGCGGTCGCCGTCGTCCGCCTTGATGCGGTCCTCTCCGTCGCCGCCGCGGACCTCGTCCTCGCCGCTCCCGCCGCGTACCCGGTCGGCGCCAGCACCGGCGAACAGGCAATCGTCCGCGCCGCGACCGGAGACTCGGTCCGCGCCACCGCGGCCGCGAATCTGGTCCTCGTCCTCGGTTCCGCGGAGGATGTCGCCCCTCGGCCCGCCCTCGATCAGGTTCGCGCACCGGCCCGGGCCGGGAACCTCGGTGGCGGCAAGCCGGCCCCAGTTTCCGGCCTCGTCCCGATAGAGCACCGCGAGGTGTCGGGCGTCGCCGAGCTCCGTCTCGCTGAAGCTCTCGGCGACCGGCTCGCCCGCCTGCTCGTCGGCTGAGCGCTCGCGGACCACCGCGCCGTCCGTGGGCTGATCGATCGGCTTCGCCGAAGCGAGAATCCGGATGCTCTCGGCGGAGCCGCAGAGCCAATCGTCGCCGGGGGCCGTCCAGCTGAGCTCGACGGAGCCGTCCGGATTGCGAACTGCCTCGATTTCCTCCGGGGTCCCGGGTGGCCGCGCGTCGGTCCCGTAGGCGCTCGTCGAGAACTCATCGTGGTGCGAGGTCCACGATTCCTCGTTCGCACCGCAGGCCGGGCGATCGGTATCCCAGAGGAATGAGAAGCCCTCCCGGGTCATGGTCGAGACCTCGAGCTCACCGTCAGCCATCGACGTCGCCGACCGCCGGGACGGCGATGTTCCAGCCGCCGGTGAACTTCGGCCACCCCGAGCCCTCGACGCCGGTGGCGTTGATGTTGCGGATCAAATAGAGGCCGGTGCCCAGGATCGCCTCCGTTCCGGGGGCATCGGAGACGTCGGCGACCGCCGGGCTGGTCAGGTACTGGTAGTCCTCGATCGCCTGCGGGTAGTCCGGCAGCGACTCGCCGCTGCCGCCCGTCCACGCCTGCATCACGTGGTTGTAGGGCAGGTTCTGTCCCGGAAGCAGGGCGAGGTTGAGGACGGCGTTGAGGGTGATCCCGGCCTTCAGCACCTCCGGCCCCGGCTCGCCGCCGAGGTCGGCGACCACCGGGTGCTCGAACATGTTCAGGATCAGGCTCCTGTCGACCTGCTCGCCGCCGGCGGGGGTGGAGTCGTAGTCGACCGCGGGCGAGCCGTCGCCGTTGGTCGCGATCATGCCGCCGGTGGTCAGCGAGCCGACGACCTCGAGCTCGGGATCGCCGTCGACGTTGCCGAGCGCCTGGTCGACGCCGGGGGCCACCAGCGGCAGGACGTCCGGGAGCAGGCCGATCGGCCGCTTCGGCCAGCCCGTGAGGAAGTCGCCGCTCGCGTCGAGCGCGTAGATGCGACCGCTGGCGAGGATCGCCGCCTGGGCACCGGGCCCGTCGAGCAGGTCCGCCGCCGGCTCGATGCCGGGCGGCGCCTCGGCGCCGGCGCCGAGCCCGTCGATCTCGGCCGTCGGCACGACGATCTCCGGCCTCGAGTCGCCGGCGATGTCTCCGATCGCCGCGGTGTTGATCGTCTCCGCGCACACGTAGTCGGCTGAGCATGGGATCGGCTCGCCGGTGCCGTCTCGCTCGCGCAGGTAGACCGGATAGCCGTCCACCGGCGTCCCATCGCCGTTCCAGGCATAGAGGTGCTGGTCGAGCGACGGGACGACGATCTCCAGCCCGGCGTCCTGGTCGAGGTTGCCGAGCGAGGGCGAAGCAAGGAAGCCGCGCTTGACGTGGTTGGTGCGACTGCGGTCGGCGGGTTCGGAGAGCGCGGGGTCGATGCGCACCGGGAAGCCCGCGACCGCGGATCCGTCCGTCTCCCAGGCGTAGACGTGCTCGCCCGCCGAGTCGACGATCTCGGGTTCGAGATCTCCGTCCACGTCCCCGATTGCGGGCGTGCGCAGCACCTCCCGCGGCGGCGCGACTTGTGCATAGGAAGGCGCGCCGGGGTGGACGTTCGCATAGGTCGCCGTGACCACCGGCTCGCCGCCGTTGAAGCTCGCAAGCGGCTCGCCGTCGGCGCCGACCGCGTGCAACTCGCCGGAGGAGGTTGCCTCGATCAGCTCGAGCGTGTTGTCGCCGTCGAGGTCGTACATCCGCTGCGAGGCCTCGCCGCCCGTGGTCGCGCTGCCGCCCTCGTTCGCCTCGCCGCCGATCGGGCGCGCCCAGCCCTCGTGGAGGGTCGGATCGCGGTAGGCGAACAGCACCTTGCGGTCCTCGCCCTGGTTGCCCTCGGAATCGGTGACCACGAGGCGGACCGTGAACGCGGGCTCGTTCGGATCGACGTCGCCGGGCGCGCGCGCGGGAGCGGTCGGGTCGGGGGTCGAGCCGCCCTCGACCGGCGCCGGCGGATTCGGGCAGGAGGAGCTCGTCGTGCGCGCGTCGAGCGCGGCGCGCACCGCCTCGAGGTCGATCGTCCCCAGGGTCGCCTCGAGCGCGACGCTCCCCGAGCCGCCGGCGGCGGTGACGAAGTCGGCGTCGCAGGGCTCGATCCCCGGCGCCCACTCCAGCTCCCAGTCATAGCGGCGGCCTCCGAGCAGCCGCGCTCTGTCGGCCGAGAGGCGAGCGGCGACCGCGACCCGCGCCTGATCGTCGACGTTCAGCGGCGCGAACCAATCGGGCGAGCTGATCAGCGCTTGCGGCGGGATGCGACCGCTGCGAACCCGCTCCAGGGCCAGCCCGAGGTCGGGCCGGCCGTAGCCGAAGTGCTGCTCCCAGCCGACCTGGGCGGGGTCGGCGACGCCGGCGCCGTCGGTGTTGAAGGGATGAACGTCCTCGGCGGTCAGCGTCAGCAGCTGCTTGATCTCGTTCGGCTCCAGCGGGCCGCCTGCGAGCTCGCCCGCGCGGGCGCGCAGGCGCCCGTAGCTGGCGACGAGCGCGGCGGCGCCCGAGGCCTGGCCGGTCGCCTCCGAGCCGGTCGCCGCCGGCATCACGACATGGGCGTGGCCGCCGTATTGGGTCGTGCCCGAGTTGCGAAACCAGGTCCCGGCCGCGGCAGTGGGCGCCAGGGGCACGCCTTGATCGTTGACGTAGTCCACGACTTCCCGCATCGGGACGCTGAGCGAGGGGATGCCGATCGGGGCCTGGTCGGCGACCGTACCGCCGACGAACATCGCCTCGTCGTAGTTGGTGGGGTAGTTGTGGTTGGCGGTGTTGAGGTCGGAGGAGACCAGCGCCAGGAAGACGCCACGCTCGTAGGCGTGCGCGAACGCCTCGCGGGCGAAGCGGGTGTTGGCGAGCCCGCCGACCGCGCCCTCGACGACCTCGATCCCGTTGTCGGCCGCGTACAGCACCCCCTGGGCGAAGTTGTTGGTGTCGACCACGAACGTGTCCCAGACCCGCAGCGGCACGAACTGGCACGCCGGACAGACCCCGGCGCCGCCGGCGCCGTTGTCGGTCTCCGCGGCGGCCTCCTCGGCTCGCCCGCTGCCGTGGTCCACGGCGAGGGAGTAGCTCGAGGCGTCGTAGGGGTCGTTGTCGTCGTCGAAGAAGTCCCAGCCGGCGATGTCATCCGCGTAGCCGTTGCCCTCGCCGTCGGCGCCGTCGCTGAAGCGAGCGATCAGGTCGCTCGGGTCGAGGTCCTCGTCGGCCTCCGGGTGGCCGTCGCTCTCGGAGACCCGCGGATCCTGCGCATAGTCGGCGACGTTGAAGGCCCCGTCGCCGTTGCAGTCGTCGGCGCCGCAGGGCGCGCCGCCCGCGACCTGCGGCTGCGGCAGCTCCTCCTCGTTGAGCGCCACCTTGGCCCACAGCTCGGGGTTATTCCAGCGGATTCCGGTGTCGAGGATCGCGACCTCGACCTCCGGGTCGCCCGCCGGTGCTCCAGCCTCGCCGAAGTACTTCCAAGCACGGTCGGCCGAGACCCCGGAGACCTGGCCGAGTGGATTGCGCCCGGCGGCAATGTTCTGTGCGACCTGGCGTGGGGGGGCGGCCGCCGGGTCGTACTCGGCGCTCTGCTCGGTCTCCTCGGGCGCGAAGCCGAAGCGCGCGTACTGCTCGTCGAAGGCGCTCGAGCAGCCCGGCGGACCCTGCTCGTCATCGGACTCGCAGTCGTCGAAGCCCGGATCGTCGGGAGTGTTGACGCGAACGCTCTCGTTCGGGTCGGGGCCCGGGAAGGCCGCCAGCGCGACCGCCGGCGCCAGCAGCGCGAAGACCAGGAACGCCAGTCCCGCTGTCCACTTCCTTGACGCGCACCTCCCCGGGGCGCCTGTCGTCCATGACATGCGAACGCGAGCCTAACACCTTTTCATGTCTCGTTTTATTAAGGAACATGAATCAATGGCGAGGTTCGCGTACCGCCAGGGCGGTAGCGTTCCCGCGATCAGTGCCCTGAGCTTGAAGAGCGCGGCGCGCACGCACGCAGGTCTCGTCCGCCCCGACAACGAGGACAGCGTCTTCGCCAGCCCGCGACTGGTTGCGGTTGCCGACGGCGTCGGCGGTCGCGCAGCCGGCGAGGTCGCCAGCGCCGCGGTGATCGACCAGCTCATCCTGATGGACAAATGTCGCCTTTCTGGACCGCTCGACGAGGCCTTGACGCTGGCGGTGTCTTCCGGAAATGCGAGCGTCGGATTCATCTCGAGCTGTCGGTCTCAGATGGCCGGGATGAGCACAACGCTGACCGCTGTGGCGATCGGCGACGACCGATACGCGGTCGCGAACGTAGGAGACTCTCGCGCCTACCTGCTCCGCGAGGGCAAGCTCACTCAGCTGACCCGAGACGACAGCTACGTGCAGGCGCTGCTCGACAGCGGCGCCATCGAGGAGCCTACGGCCCACGATCACCCGCAACGATCGGTGGTCCTGAAGGCGCTCGATGGCGATCCGGAGATCTCCCCGGCGATCAGCACTCTGAGCGCCCGAGCGGGCGATCGCCTGCTGATCTGCTCCGACGGCCTCACCGACCTGATCGACCAGGCGGCGTTGGAGTCTGCGCTCGCAATCGAGTCGCTCGAGCTCAGCGCCGAGACCTTGATCGAGTTGGCGTTGCAAGCGGGTGGCAGCGACAACGTGTCCGTGATCGTCGCGGACGTCGTCCCGACGGATGACCCGTCCAGGGGCTGGATGCCACAGCTACACCGGCGGACGTAGCGCGAACCGCTGTTTCTCAGTGAGCGCGGTGCAGGCACTCCCTAGCCTGTGGGCATCGGAGCAACACCGGACAACAGCCGCCTGGCGCGAATCGTAGGGGCCCACCGGGGATCCCTCTTCGAGCTGCTCTTCATCGTCATCGTGGCGATCGGCCTGGCGCTCGCGGTCCAGTCGTGGGCCGTGAAGCCGTACCAGATCCCGTCACCGTCGATGGAACCGACCCTCGACATCGGCCAGCGCGTGCTCGTCAACCGCTTCTCGACTCGTCTCGGTGGCGATCCCGAGATCGGCGACGTGGTGGTCTTTCACCCGCCGCTCAACGCGGTGCCCGACGAGCAGGGCTCAGGTAGCCGGCTGCCCGAGTGTCCGGCGCAGGCCGAGCAGCGATCGGGTCAGGCCTGCCCCGAGCCGGGATCCGTGAGGGCGGAGGCGAACTTCATCAAGCGGGTGGTGGCTGGGCCCGGCGATCGGCTCGAGGTCGTCGACGGGATCCCGATCGTCGACGGCGAAGCGGTCGAAGGCGACTGGGAGACCATTCCCTGCCGTGGAGCCGGCAGCTGTGACTATCCGCAGCCGATCGTGATCCCCCCGGACCACTACTTCATGATGGGCGACAACCGGCCCTCCAGCGACGACAGCCGTTTCTATGGGCCGATTCCCCGAGACTGGATCGTGGGCCAGGCCTTCGCCACCTACTGGCCACCGGATCGCATCGGGACGCTGTGATGGATTGCCGTTTCCTTCCCGGTCGCGAGGTGCCGGGCCGCCGCGAGCCCTCCGAGATGAGTCACGACGAGTTCGATGCTCTGGTCGAACACAGCGAGGAGCTGGCGCGCGCGCTGCGCACGGAGAGTCGCGAGCTGACGGCTTTCGAGCAGCTCGTCGCCGACGCCATCGACCGTCTGCCACCGGAGTTCGCAGGCGTGATCGACCACGTGCCGGTCGTCGTCTCGGACCGAGGCGCTGAGATCCGCGCCTACGGCCAGTACTACGGCGCGACCATCGCCCGCGACCGCGCCGCGCACCGGATCGTGATCTTCCAGGACACGCTCGAACGCGACTTCGGCTTCGATCGCAGGCTGCTCGCGCGCCAGGTCGAGCGCACTCTCCGTCACGAACTGGCCCATCACCTCGGTTACGGAGAGCCCGGCGTCGCCGCGCTCGGCCTCTGAGGCGAGTTCAGGCTGACGTTCTGGCCGAGATAGCGGGAACCGCTCCTGCGTCACTGGGGCGGCTGTGATTGTCTCGACCCAGGGGCCGCCTGGGGCGATTTTGCCGCCGCCACGACCTCTAAACCGAGAGACGTATGGCAACCGCAGAGGCACACGTCCCACCGCAGAACCTCGAGGCCGAGGAGTCGGTGCTCGGCGCGCTGATGGTTTCGGCGGGGACGCTCGACGACGTCATCCTCGACGTCCGGCTCGCTGACGAGGACTTCTACCGCGAGCGCCACCGGCACGTCTTCAGGGCGATCAAGCGCCTTTACGAGCGCAACGAGTCGATCGACGCGATCACGGTTTCCGAGGTCCTTCGCTCCGAGGGACAGCTCGAAGAGGCGGGCGGGCGTGACGGCGTCTCTCATTTCGCCTCGGTCGTCCCGGTGCCGGGCAACGCCAAGCACTACGCGCAGATCGTCAAGCGAAACGCGCTCCTGCGCCGCCTGCTCGAGGCCAGTCACGCGATCCAGAAGTCGGTCAACGAGCGCGACGGCGAGCCCCGCGAGCTCGTCGAACGCGCCGAGGCGATGTTGTTCAAGGTCGCCCACGACGAGCGCTCGAAGGACTTCTCGAAGCTCGCCGAGATCCTCGAGTTCGAGATCGACCGGCTCGAGGCGCTGGCCAAGGGCGACATGGACGTCACCGGCACGCCCTCGGGCTTCCGCGAGCTCGACGGCATCCTCGGCGGTTTCCAGCCCGGCAACCTGATCACGATCGCTGCCAGGCCCTCGTTCGGCAAGTCGGCGCTCGTCTGCAACATCGCCGAGAACGTGGCGACCAAGTACGAGCTCCCGGTCGCCTTCTTCTCGCTCGAGATGTCGGAGGCGGAGCTCGCCCACCGCTTCATCTCCAGCGGCTCGCGGATCCCCAACGACCGCCTGCGCAAGGGCAAGGTCGCGGAGCGCGACTGGCCGCGGGTGGTCCGCGCCTGCAACGCGCTCGAGTCGGCTCCGTTGTGGATCGACGAGTCCTCGGACCTGAGCATGCTCGAGTTGCGGGCGAAGTCGCGGCGGCTCGCCGCCAACCAGGGCGGCAAGCTCGGGCTCGTGATCGTCGACTACATGCAGCTCATGCGCGCCGAGGACCCGCGCGCCAACCGGGTCGAGCAGGTGAGCCAGTTCTCGCGCGGGCTGAAGATCCTCGCCCGCGAGCTCGACACCCCGGTGATCGGCCTCTCCCAGCTCTCGCGCGCTCCCGAACAGCGCCCCGACAAGCACAAGCGCCCGATGCTCTCGGACCTCAGGGAATCCGGTTGCCTGACCGGGGAGACCCGCGTCTTCTTGCCGGAGGACGGTTGTTGCGTAAGGATCGCCGAGCTCGAAGGCAGTTCGGGCTTCCGTGTGCTCGCAGCCAACCCGAAATCCGGCCGGCTTGAGCCCCGGGTGGCGAGCAAGGCGTTCTCGACCGGTCGGCATCCGGTGTTCCGGCTCCGAACCGGCGGCGGCAAGGCGGTCAGGGCCACCCGCAACCACCGCTTCCTCACGAGGAGCGGTTGGCGACGGCTGGATGAGCTTCAGCGAGCCGATGAGATTGCGCGACCCGCTTCATTGCCGAATCTCGAGGTTGCCTGGGACGCGATCGAGTCGATCGAACCCGACGGCGAGGAGGAGGTCTACGACCTCACGGTCGAGGGCCTGCACAGCTTCGTCGCCGACGACATCGTCGTCCACAACTCGATCGAGCAGGACTCGGACGTGGTCGTGTTCATCTACCGCGACTCGTTCTACAACGACGACGCCGACCCGAGCGAGGCCGAGCTGCTCATCGCCAAGCACCGCAACGGGCCGATCGGGAAGGTGGACGTCGTCTTCCTCGAGCAGTACCCGCGATTCGTCGATCGGGCCCGGGGCGGGGAGCGGCCGGTCGAGCAGCGCTCGGGCGAGGGCCCGCCGCTCGTCGACCTCGCCGAAGAGGCGTGAGCGAGCCGCGGCGACGCCCGGCGCGCCTGGCCAGCGCCGAGCTCGGCGACCGGCCCGCTTGCAAGCTCGGCGTCTGCGACGGCTCGGGCTGGATCATCGGTCCCGAGAACGTCGCCCGGCCGTGCGACTGCCGCGAGTCGCTGTTGGCCAAGCGGCGGGCCGGCGGTGTCTCGTCGGTGATCCCGCGGCGGTTTCGCGACGTCAGCTTCGAGCTCGCCGCCAACGACGGCATCAACCCGACCGTGCTCGCCGCCGTGCGCGAGTTCACCGAGGCGATCGACGACAACCTCGCCCGTGGCCGCGGCCTCTGGTTGATGGGCGACGTCGGGACCGGCAAGACGACGCTGGCGATGATCGTCTCCAAGTGCGCGGCCGAGGCCGGTCGCACGGTCGCGATCTACTCGCTGCCCCGCCTCCTGGCCCGAATTCGCCGCACCTATGACTCCGGGCCCGGCGAGGACTCCTACCTCGAGTTCTTTGAGCGCCTGACCTCGGTCGACCTGCTCCACGTCGACGATCTCGGCGCCGAGAAGCGCAGCGACTGGGTGCTCGAGCAGCTCTACGCGATCGTCGACGAGCGCTACCAGTCGCAGCGCTCGGTGGTCGTGACCACGAACCTCGACCAACCCGAGCTCGAGCAGCAGATCGGCCCGCGCACGGTCTCGCGCCTGGTCGAGATCTGCGGCGACCCGCTGCCGTTGTTCGGCGAGGACCAGCGCTACCGAGTGGCCTGAGGCACCGCGGGCGCGCCGGCCCTTCACCCTCCATAATCAGCGCCGCAATGCCGGGCATAGTCATCATCGGGACCCAGTGGGGCGACGAGGGCAAGGGCAAGGTCGTAGACCTGCTCGCCGAGCGCGCCGAGATGGTCGTTCGCTTCCAGGGCGGCAACAACGCCGGCCACACGATCGTCCGCGACGGCGAGACCTTCAAGTTCCACCTGATCCCGTCGGGGATCCTCTACCCGGGCAGGACCTGCGTGATTGGCAACGGGGTCGTCGTCGACCCCTCGGTGCTGATCGAGGAGATCGAGGGCCTGAGGCGGCGGCGGATCGACGTCGGCGGGTTGCGGCTCTCGGCCAACGCGCACCTGATCATGCCCTACCACGTGATGCTCGACACCGCGGGCGAGGCGAAGCTCGGCAAGCTCGAGATCGGGACGACCAAGCGCGGTATCGGCCCCTGCTATGCGGACAAGTCGGCGCGCCTCGGAATCCGGGTCCAGGACCTGCTCGACGCGAAGATCCTGCGCAAGAAGATCATGGCGGCGCTGGAGCCCAAGCAGCAGGCGCTGCGCCCGTTCGCGCGCGATCCGAAGCTCGACCTGCACGCGATGACCGAGGAGTACCTGCGCTACGGCCACCGGCTCGAGCCGCACATCGCCGACACCTCGCGGCTGTGCTGGGAGGCGCTCGACGCCGACCGCACGGTGATCTTCGAGGGCGCCCAGGCGGCTCTGCTCGACCTCGACCACGGCACCTATCCGTTCGTCACCTCGTCGAACCCGGTCGCCGGCGCTGCCTGCGTCGGAGCGGGCGTCGGCCCGACCGACATCGACGAGGTCTGGGGCGTCTGCAAGGCGTACACGACCAGGGTCGGGGCCGGCCCGTTCCCGACCGAGCTCGACGACGAGGTCGGCGCCCACATGCGCGACCGGGGTCACGAGTTCGGCACCACGACCGGCCGCGAGCGGCGCTGCGGCTGGCTCGATGCGTCGCGCTTCGTTACGCGACGCGCCTCAACCGCCTTTCGGCGCTCGCGATCACGAAGCTTGACGTGCTCTCGGGGCTCGACCCGCTGCGGGTCGCCGTCCGTTACCGCGGCAGCGAGGGCGCGGTGTTCGACCAGTTCCCCTACCACCAGTCGATCCTGCACACCGCGAGCGCCGAGTACGAGGAGCTGCCGGGCTGGGACGAGGACATCACCGGGGCTCGCAGCGATGCTGACCTGCCGCGCGAGGCGCGCGACTACCTCGCCGCGATCTCCGACTACGCGGGCGTCCCGATCAGCCTCGTCGGCGTCGGGCCCGGCCGCGACCAGGTGATCTGGACCGGGGCGACGGAGCTCAAGGCGGCCTGATGAGCCGCCGCCGCTAACCCGAGCGCCGGCGTTCGGCCAGCGCCAGCGCGACCACCCCGCCGATCACGGTCAGCGGCGCGAGCGCGAAGCCGATCGTCGTCAGCCAGTGGCCGGCGTGGGCGAGGAGAAGGGCGCTCATGCTGTCGCCTCGCGGGCGCCGACGCCGTGCGTCTTGGCCGGGTCGGGGCGGTGCGGCTCGCCGCGCGCGCCGCCGAGCCGCCGCAGGACCCAGCCCAGCAGCACGAGCAGCGCGAGCACGATCGAGCCGACCGTGAGGTAGCCGATCAGCGCCAGGTGGCCGGGGACGTCGTCCTTGAGCTCGCGCTGGAGGATCTCGGTCTCGTCGACAAAGGCGCGATCGAAGCTCGCCGTCGCCGGGACGCCCTCGGCCGGGATCGCCCGATCCGCGGGCAGGTAGATCGGCAGCCCGAGCAGCGAGTCGCCGCTGTGGAGGCGGACCATCGCCTTCCAGGTGCCGTCGACCGGGACCGGCTCGTTCGTCTCATAGACACCGGGCGCGGACTCCTCGAGGTGCTCGAGATGAAGCTTCTCGCCGCCCTGCCAGGAGATCATGCTGACCCACCGCGCATCGTCGGTTGCGGACCCTGGCTCGATCCTGACCGTGGCGTCGGCGGTGCGCCCCGGGCTCGGGCTGACCTCGCGCAGCGTCACCTTGCCGCGCACGCCCGCGGCCGGCGAGTCGCCGACGTTGAGCGCGACGACGAGCGACGATCGCGGCCAGCGCGCCGGCGGCCGGCAGGATCGAGGGCATGCCCTCGGGCGTGCTCTCGCGCGTCAGGCCCTTACCGAGCTCGGCCGAGACCAGGGCGCTCGCCAGGTAGGCGCCGATGAGCCCGGCGGCGACACCGGTGACGAGCACCGGCAACCAAGCATCGGCGATCAGGTTCTCGGGCCAGGGGAACGGCATCCAGATCTGCGACCACGCGGACTCGGTGGCGAAGCCGACCGTGCCGATCAGCCCACCGGCGAGGGCGCCGAAGGCATACGGGCGCCGAGCCGGGACCGCGAGCACGACGAGCTCGACGCAGGCGGCCTCGACCAGGTACAGCGGCAGGTGGGGGGTGGTCTCGTCGAGCACCGGGCCGACGAGCAGCGCCACGCCGCCACGGATGACGACGAAGAACAGCACCGCGCCGATCGCGGCACCTCGGCCGATCCAGAGCCGGGCGCCGACGAGGGCGACGCCGGCGGCAAAGGCGAGCATCACCGGCTCGAGCACGAGGTTGAACTGCGGCACGCCGAAGTCGAACTCGGCCTGGAAGGTCGAGAGCCCGATCAGCAGGCCGCCGAAGGCGAACGTGCGTCGCCCCCGGGCGAACGTGGTGCGCCAGCTGCGCCGATTGCCGGCGGGCTAGGCGGCCCTCGACGATCAGGATGCAGCTTCCGATCAGGGTCAGGCCGGCGCCGCCGATCAACATCAGGTGTGTCGGGCCCCAAAGGGTCACGTCCTGGCCGAAGATCCGGTGCCATAGGTCGTCGAGCGGAAAGCCGATCAGGGCGAAGGCCGACGAGGCCATCATCGCGATCCCGCCCAGCGGCGCGTACCAGTCCTTGCTGATCCGCACTGCGCCTGGGCTCGGGCGGACCTCGGGGAGCACGATCGCGAGGAAGCCGGCGGCGAAGATGCCGAAGAGGCCGAAGAGGATCAGGTAGTGGGCCGGGTTCGCGAGCGGACCGGCGTCGCGGCCGTCGTCGATGTGCAGCGAGATGTCCCAGTACATGCCGACCAGGGCGACCAGCAGCGAGCCGGTGGCGACGATCAAGGGCAGCGCCGCCCACGTGGCGAGGCCGGTGTCACGCGCGGCGAACTCCGAGAGGCGGCGGAGGAGATCGGTGCGCCCGGTGCGGTGCGCCCAGCCGAGGTAAAGCAGTACGGCGGTGGCGATAATCGCGCCGCCGGTGGCGAGGACGACCTCGGCGATCTCGGCGCCGCCCGCGGGGGCGCTGTCAGTCGGGTTCATCGCGGCTCCTTAGCTGCCTGGATCCGGCTGTAGGGAGGTCCCTTTGCAGTCCTTGTGACACTGCGTGATGTTACACCGCACGATGTCAAGGTTACCGTGATTGCGGTCACGCAAACATCGGTGCTCGGTGCGCAGGCGCCGCGGACGGCCAATATCCTCCCGCGCCTATGTTCGAGAAGGTCCTGGTCGCGAACCGGGGTGAGATCGCGATCAGGGTCATGCGGACGCTCGAGGAGATGGGAATCGCCTCCGTGGGCGTTTACTCGGAGGCCGATCGCGCGGCTCCCCACGTGCGCGAGGCCGATGAGGCGTTCCTGCTCGGACCACCCGCGCCGGCGGAGAGCTACCTGAGGATCGAGCGGATCCTCGAGGTTGCCGGACAGGCCGGGGCCACCGGGATCCACCCCGGGTACGGCTTCCTGGCCGAAAACGCCGGCTTCGCCGCGGCCTGCGAGGAGGCGGGGATCACCTTCATCGGCCCGCCCGCGAGTGCGATCGAGGCGATGGGCTCGAAGACGCGCGCCCGCGAGATCATGGCCGAGGCCGGGGTGCCGATCGTCCCCGGAGCAACCGAGCCCTCACCCGACGTCGAGGCGGCGACCAAGACCGCCGCCGAGATCGGCTACCCGGTCGCCTGCAAGGCAGCGGGCGGCGGTGGCGGCAAGGGGTTCCGCGTCGCCCGCAGCGAGGAGGAGCTCGCGGAGGCCTTCGAGGGCGCCGCCCGCGAGGGCGAGAAGTTCTTCTCCGACGACCGCGTCTACCTCGAGCGCTACCTCGACGATCCGCGCCACGTCGAGGTTCAGGTGCTCGCCGACTCGCATGGCAACGTGATCCATCTCGGCGAGCGTGACTGCTCGATCCAGCGCCGCCACCAGAAGCTGATCGAGGAGGCGCCCGGGCCGCACGTCGACGCCGCGATGCGCCAGCGGATCGGCAAGATCGCCACCGACGCCGCCGAGGCGGTCGGCTACCGCAGTGCCGGCACCGTCGAGGGGATGCAGGTCGGCGACGAGTACTTCTTCCTCGAGATGAACACCCGGGTCCAGGTCGAGCATTGCGTCACCGAGATGGCGACCGGGATCGACATCGTGCGCGAGCAAGTGTTGATCGCCGCCGGCGAGCCGCTCTCTGTCTCACAGGACGAGGTCGAGCTGCGCGGGCACGCGATCGAGTGCCGGATCAACGCCGAGGCCGCGCACAAGAACTTCGCCCCGGCGCCGGGGAGGATCGACGTCTACCGCGAGCCCGCGGGCCCCGGCGTCCGTGTCGACTCGGGCGTCGAGCCCGACTCCGAGGTGACTCCGCTCTATGACCCGATGGTCGCCAAGCTGATCGTCTGGGACACCGACCGCAATCGCGCCACGGCGCGGATGCTGCGCGCGCTGGGCGAGTACGAGATCGAGCCGCTGCAGACGCTGATCCCCTTCCACCGGGCGATCCTCGCCACCGAGCAGTGGGCCAACGGCGAGACCTGTCGCGATCTGACCGAGAACAAGAAGTGGCTAAAGGGAACACGGCCCGACACGTCCTCGGCCGCGGGCGGGTCGGAATCAGACGGCGAACGGGAGGCGGAGGAGGCCGTCGAGCGGACCTATTCGGTCGAGGTCGACGGCCGCCTTCACAGCGTCAGGGTGATCGGTGCCGCGGCTCCCGCCGCTCCAGCGGCCGCGGCCGGCGGACGACGCCCGCCGAAGCGTGAGCGCAGGGGTGGCTCGGGCGGGGAGACGTCCGGACCCGCCCTCGCCTCGCCGCTTCAGGGGACGATCCTCAAGCTTGCGGTCTCCGACGGCGACGAGGTCGAGGCGGGCGCGCTGATCTGCGTGATCGAAGCGATGAAAATGGAGAACGAGATCACCGCGCACCGCGCCGGCAAGGTGAGCGAGCTCAAGCTCTCCGAGGGAGCCGCGGTCAACGCCGGCGACCAGCTCTGCAAGATCGAGTAGCCCGAGATGAGCACCGAAGGCCTTCCCTGGCGCGGCCCCGGACCCGGGCGACCCGATCTGCCGCTGCCGCCCGACAAGGTGCCTCTGCGGCGCCACGGGTCGTGGCGCAAGCGCTGGCGCTATCTCGGCGTGTTCTCGGAGGAGCTGCTGCTGTGCGCGGCGCGGGTCGGGGTCGGGCCGGTCGCGCAGACGTTCTGGGCGGTCTGGGACCGCGAGTCGGGGGAGATGCGCGAGCACACGCGGACGCTCGGGCCGATCGCGCGGGGCGAGGTCTGGACCGAGCACGCGGACGATGAGCACACGGGCCGGATCGACTGGGCCCCCGACGCGGGCGGCGCGCTGGTGCGAATCGAGGCCCCGGCCAAGGACGGCGCCGAGCGGGTGCGCGCCTTCCTCCGCGTCGGGGAGGGAACCGGTTGGGCGGAGGCCGTCTGCCCCACGGGCGAGGGCGACGGCTACGTCTGGACGCGCAAGCGGGTGGTGCCGGTCGAGTGCGACGTGCGGGTCGGCGAGCGCCGGATCCGCACCGAAGCGCGCGGGGTCGAGGACGAGTCGTGCGGCTACCACCCGGGCCACACGGTCTGGGACTGGTCGGCGGGGGTCGGGCGCACGACCGACGGTCGCGACGTGGGCTGGAACCTGGTCAGCGGGATCAACGACCCGCCGCGGCTCTCCGAGCGCGCGATCTGGGTCGACGGCGATCTCTCCGAGCCGGCGCCGGTGACCTTCGAGGGCCTCGATGCGATCGCCCTCGACGGCGGGCGGCTCGAGTTCAGCGCCGAGTGCGAGCGCTCGATGCAGGAGAAGCGCGCCCTGATCGAGTACTCCTATCGTCAGCCTTTCGGCAGCTTCACCGGCACGCTTCCCGGCGGCCTGACGCTCGAGCGCGCCTTCGGCGTCATGGAGCACCACGACGCGCATTGGTAGGTCAATCTCGCTCGATCGCCCAGCGCCAGGGTGGCTGCTCCGCGTCGGCGAAGTCGTAGTGGTTGGCTCCGGCAAGCGTCTCCAGGGAGACAAGCGCCGGAATCTGCGAGTCGAGCAGCGGGGTGCTCGCCAGCCGGGCGACGTCGGCGCTCGACGCCAGCCGCGTCACCCGCTCCCAACCGAGCGTCGGCCGGTAGAGCCAGTAGGTGATCTCGACCGGGCCGCCGCCGGGGCGACGGTCCTCGACCGCGACGAACTCGGTCACCAGCCGGTTTGAGGCGGTCAGCCCCGGGCGCTCGCCGGGCAGCGCGCAGCTCGCCGAGCGACAGCGACGAAAGTCGACCGGCACCAGTGCCCCCGACGGAGAAGCTATGGCCGTAGGTGGCGGCGCCAGCGCCCGAACCGCGCCGGCCACGGGTCGCCCGTACGCCTCGGTCAGCGGGTCGCGCCAGCACGGCCCCGGGCCGACCGCGGCGCAGCGCAGCTTCCGCGCCAGAGTCGAGCCGAGCTCGCGCCCGCTCTCGGCCGGACCGGCCGCGATCGCCGCGATCGCCGCAATCGCCAGCAGCGCGACCAGCAGCGATAGCCCGGCGTGCTCGACCGTGGCCGCGCCCGATTCGATTCGCCAGCGCATGGTCCGCCGACACTAGGCGTGCGCGAGTGGCGCGAGACGCGCCGGAGGTGCCGAGTTACTGAAGACCCTCGCGCGCTTCGCGCACCAGGGTGACCGACTCGGGAAAGACGATCCGGATCGCGTCGCGAACCTGCATCGCCTGCTCGTCGCTGGAGCCGGTTAGCTCGAGCCGGGCGATCGCGGCGACGGTCATGTCGACGGCCAGCTTGATCGCGTTGTCGGCCCAGGCGACCTTCTGCGCGCCCTGCATCTGCTCGGCCATCTCCGAGAGCCGCGCGCGGAGCTCGTCGGGGTCGCCGAAGAGGCCGAAGGGGTCGCTTCCTTCCATACACCGATCATAGAGAGCGCTCTTCACTAGGCTCCATCGCCGATGGCCCTGCCGCCACCCTCGGAGACCGCGACCGCGCTCGTCACCGGCGCCTCCGCCGGGATCGGCGCGGCGATCGCCGGCGAGCTGGCGAGCCGCGGCCAGGGCGTCACCCTCGTCGCCCGGCGCGAGGAGCTCCTCAACGAGCTTGCCGGGGAGCTCGCGTCCAAGCACGGCGTGCGCGCCGAGGTGATCGCCGCCGATCTCGGCGACACCGCCGAACGCGACCGACTCGAGCGCCGCATCGGCGAGCTCGGCCTCACAGTCGAGATCCTGGTCAACAACGCCGGCTTCGGCAACTCCGGCGCGGTGCACGAGACCGAGCGCGATCGGATTGTCGCCATGGTGCGCCTCAACTGTGAGGCGCTGCTCGACCTCCAGGCGCGCTACACGCCGGGAATGGTCGAGCGCGGCCGCGGCGCGGTCCTCAACGTCGCCTCGACCGCGTCCTTCCAGCCGATCCCGGGCACGGCTACCTACGCGGCGACCAAGGCCTTCGTCCTCAACCTCACCGAGGCGAGTCACTCGGAGCTCAAGGGCACCGGAGTGAGCGCGACCGCGCTCTGCCCGGGGCCGGTGAAGACGGAGTTCCCCGAGGCCGCCGGCGTCGCCGGGGTCGAGGAGCAGCTCCCTGGGATCTTCTGGACGTCGGTCGAGGACGTCGCCCGTCAGGCCGTCGATGGGATGGCCGGCGGCAAGCGCGTCGTCGTCCCCGGATTGATGAACCGCGCCGGCGCGCTCACCGGACAGCACTCCCCGCGGATGCTGATCCTGCCGTTCGCGAAGCGCGTCTGGCACCAGAGCACGAACTGAGTGCTGGCCCGGGTCCTGGTCGCGGTGGCCAGGGAGGCGGGCCGGCGGTCGACCGACTACGCGTGCTCGGCCTCGAGCACCTCGGAGACTGCCCGGTTCACGCTCACCTGTCCGGTGGCCGACTCAAGCCGTTCGACCTTGATGTCGGAGAGCTCGTCGCGAACGAACTCGGCCGCGATCTCGGCCGATCGGTCGGCGGCATCGCGGTCGCTGCAGATCGTGACCGTGAAAACCCTGCCCTCTCCGGCGCGGTCAACCCCGGCGTCGATCGCCTGGTAAGCGACGAACCCGGGCATCTCCTCCAACCGGGACGCGAACTTCTCGTCGACTCGGTGCATGAGCTCCTCGACGCGCTCCGCGTCGACGCCGTACTTGCGCACGCTTGCGTACATCGTTCCTCGCATTCCGTGGGGTCATCGGGCAGTTGCCTCGACCCTACACGCAGCTGCCCTACTCGACCGTCAGCGTGCCCTCCATGCCCTGAGCCCGGTGCTCGTCCACACCGCAGTAGAAGGTGTACTCGCCAGGCTTCAGGTCCTTGTACGTCTCCGTGAGGTTGCCCGTGACCTCGCTGGGTCCCTTGACCTCAGTGGAGCAGACCGTTTTCCCGATCGACTTGATGCCCTTGCCCTGCGGATCCTCGACGCAGAACGAGTGAAGCAGCTTTGACTCGTTGTGCCAGACGACGGTCACCAGTCCGGCTGCCGCCGTCGCGCTGTCGGGCCTGAAGACGAGTTCGTCACCGGGCGGAGTCACGAGGTCGACGCGGCCCGGAACGGACGTGGTCGTCTCCGTCGTCGTCTCCTCGGCGGAAGTCGCTTCCGCTGAGGTCCCCTCGTCGTCGTCGCCGCAGCCGAACGCTACGACGCTCGCTACCGCCAGCGTCGCGGTCGAGTGCCTTGCCTTCGTCATTGCGCGTCTCCTCTCCAGGGAGTAGCCGTCGATCCGACCCTACCGCCCCGGCGGAGTCGAATCGCCGCGATGGTCGGCGTGAGGAATGCATAGGCGGGTAACCCGTCAACAGACGTGCGGTAAACGCGGCGAGGCACGAGAAAGAGAGGCCAGATGGATTCCTACCCCGTCAACTTCAGCGTCGAGTACCCGGACCGCGCCCTCGACCGGGTGACGACGTTCTTTCGCATCTTCACCGCGATCCCGATCGCGATCCTCTTCGGGACGATCGTTGGGTTCTCGACTCAATACGGGGATGCGGGGGACACAACAACCACGATCGCCGTCGGCGGCATCGGGCTGCTCTTCGTGCCGACCCTGTTGATGATCCTGTTCCGTGAGAAGTACCCGCGCTGGTGGTACGACTGGAATCTCAACCTGCAGCGGTTCGCGAATCGCATCGGCGTGTACTTCGCGCTCATGGACGACCGCTACCCGTCGACCGACGAGGAGCAGGGGGTTCGGCTCGAGTATCCGTATCCCGATCCCCGGCAAGACCTCGGTCGTGGGATGCCGCTTGTCAAATGGTTTCTCGCGATTCCACACTACGTGGTGCTGCTCTTTCTCTACCTCGGGGCGCTGTTTGCCGTGATCGTCGCCTGGTTTTCGATCCTGTTCACGGGGCGGTATCCGCGTGGTCTCTTCGACTACGTCGAGGGCGTCATGCGTTGGCACAACCGTGTCCTCGCGTATGCCTTCGCGCTGGTGACAGATCGTTATCCGCCGTTTCGGCTCGGGCCGTGATCCGAGTCTCGGGCAGGCGCTCAGCAGTCTCTCAGCTCAGACCTCGATCCGGGCTCGCATCTCGCCGCCGCGACGGATAAGCGCCGCGGCGAGCTCGAGCGGGACCGAGACGAGTGCGATCAGGGGCGCTCCGAGGACGGTGACGACGGCGTCGACGGCGAACGCGAACCGCCCGCGTCCCGTCGATGGGCGGAGGCGCCCGGCGCGGACCTCGCGGGCGAAGTTGGGGTGAAAGGTCAGCCCGTTGAGCAGGGTCTGCCACATCCACGCCTGGGCGCGGGCCGAGAGCGGCCACCGGATTCGCTCCAGCCGGCGGCCGTTGCGCTCGGCGAGCAGCTCGAGGCTGGGTGGGGTGAGCAGAAGCCGACCCGGGAAGAGATCGATCGCCGCCCATCCCTCGACCCCGATCGCCGCTTGCAGGCTGGCCCGGTTCGGGATCGCGACCTCGCGGCCGCCGCCGTCGGCGGGCCGGCAGAGCGCCTCCCACTCGGCGACCAGATCGAGCTCGCGGTCGCGCTCGACGGCGAGTCCGCAGTTCTCGCAGCGGTCCACGACGCGCTCGGATTCGGGGTCGGCACTGAGCGGCATTCCGATCGTCGCACCGCCGCTCGCCGGGGGCAGCGCGATCCAGCCGTAGAGCGGCTGTCCACAGAGCGGGCATGCGTTCGTCTCGGCCATGGGGGCGCCGGATGGTATTGCGCCCGGATATCCTCGCCGCATGCAGCTGCGCGAGATCATGACCGCGGGTGTGGTCACGGCCGGCGGCGATGCCGACCTCCTCAGCGTCGCCCAGTTGATGCGTGACCACTCGGTCGGCTCGGTGGTGATCTGTGACGCCGAGGGCGAGCCCGCCGCGATGGTCACCGACCGCGACCTCGCGGTTCGGGCGCTCGCGGAGGAGCGCTCGCCGAACGAACCGGTCGGCGAGCACGCATCGCGCCCGCTGGTCACCGGCGAGCCCGAGATGGACCTCGAGGAGGCTGCGGCGCTGATGGTTCAGCACCGCGTCCGCCGGTTGCCGGTGGTCGAGGGCAGCAGCCTGGTCGGCATCGTCACCCTCGATGACATCGCGGTTCGCACCGGCAACCTCGAGGTTGCCCAGCGGATGACCCAAGAGGTGATCGAGGGCGCCCTGCCCGGGTTCTTCTTTCACGAGCGCGGCGGCTAGATGGCCGATCCCGAATCCCCGCGCACGCGGATGACGCCGCAGGCCGTCGCTGGATCGCCACCCACGACCTCGCGGGTAGCGCTGCTACCCGCTTCGGCCGCGTGCGGCGCCCAGCTCGGCCTGCGTCGCCCCCGCGCACACGCGGATTCGGATTCGACCATCTAGGCTGCGACGCGATGCCACCCGCCACGCCGCAGCAGCAGCGCTCGCGCGCCAGGATCGAGGGTGTGATCGGGTTCGTGGCCCCGTTCCTCGACCTCGTGCTCGCGGCGGGCGAGCGGGTTTCCCGCGTCGTCGGCCCGGGGGACGACTACATCCCGATCCGGGCTCCGTCGGAGGCGTTCGAGCTCGGTTCCGCCCGCTCGGCACGGGCGGACTTGACCCCGAACCGCGAGCTCGCCGACTGACGCTCCGATGAACCGGGCGCAGATCCTCGAGCGCGAGCGCCAAGGCGCCCGCCTGGCCGGCATCTCGGCGGTTGCGGCGGCGCCGCTCTACATCATCTCGGTCGCGCTCGACCAGGGAGGCTCAGTGCCGCTCACCGGCCTTGACACCGAGCGCTTCCGCGCGATCGACGAGAGCTCGACTGAGCTGCTCGCCTCGGTGGTTCTGCGCGGGTTGGCGTTCGCGATGCTCGTGATCCCGCTCCTCTATCTCTTCCGCGCCGCGCAGGCTCGCAGCACACGGGTGAGCGGGCCGATGATCGGCTTCGTCTTCATCGGCCCGCTGCTGCTGGCGATTCAGGGCTTCGTCGCCTGGTACGCGCAGTCGCAGGTCTCCTCCGACTTCGTCGACCAAGTCGGTGGCGGGGGCGACGTCTACACGCTCCTCGACGACCTGATCGAGGACTCGACCTTGTTCGAGGTTGCTGCCAATCTGCTGTTTCCCGCCGTGCTCGGGCTGATCGTGGTCATGGTCTACGTGCCGCTGCAGGCAATGCGGGTCGGCCTCGTGACCCGTTTCTTCGCCACCGTCGGAATGGCGCTTGGCGCAGCGACGCTGTTCATTGCCCCTGCGCTCTCGCTGCTCGCGCTGACGATCTGGTTCGGGTGGCTCGGGTTCATCATCCTCGACAAGGTGCCGAAGGGTCGGCCACCGGCGTGGGCCGCGGGCGAGGCGATCCCGTGGCTGAGGCCAGGTGACGAGCCGGCTGCGGCGACCCCGGAGGGCGTCGTCGACAGCGACGCGACCGAGCTCTTCCCGGAGTCCGACGAGCCGAAGGATCAATCCGCGCGCCGCGACCGGGCACGAAAGCGCAAGCGCAAGCAACGCCGGGGATGAGCGCCTGCTGAGTCGCCCTCGGGCATGCTCAACCGGGTGATCACCGCGCGTCACCGGATCGTCTATGACCCTGCGTGCCGGTTCTGTCGCTGGTCGCTCGGCTGGGTGCTGCGCTGGGACCGCCGCGGTGCGCTCGAGCCGATCCCGCTCGGCGGCGCCGAGGCTCGCCGGCTGCTCGGCGGCCTGACCGAGCCCGAGCGGATGGCGTCCTGGCATCTGGTCGCGCCCGATGGCGCCGTCAGCTCCGGCGGAGACGCGGCGGCGCCGCTGTTGCGGCTGCTTCCCGCGGGCGCCCCGCTCGCGGGTCTGGCCGCGCGCCTTCCTGGCGCTGTCGACGCCGCCTACGCCTCGGTGGTCGGCAACAGGGGCCGGCTCGGGCGGCGGCTGCCTGAGCGCTCGCTTGCCCGTGCGGACGCGCTGATCGCCGAGCGGCAACCGGGGCAGCCGGGCGGGATTGTGTCCTAGGCTCTTGGGCGTGAGCTCGCGGAGGGGGAAGGGATCGTGGCGTGGGCGGCCGGCCCGTGCCACGGCCGGAGTCGCGGTCATGATCGCCTCCGCCGCCCTTGCCTCCGCCGCGCCCGCGAACACCGATTCCGACGCCGCGGTCGTAATCGAAGCCACGGGTGAAGTGGTCTCGAAACCGGTGTCAAAGAGCCCGGACACGGTGCGCGACTACTGGACACGAGCACGGATGCGCAACGCCCAGCCGGCGGAGCTGAGACTCGGCGCCGGCGGCCGAATCGCGCGCCCGATCGCCGGTGCGCTCACGCCGGCCTCGGCGGGCAGCGAGCAGCCGGCGCGTTCGGCGGTCGATGCCAGCGCCACCCCGTCCGCGTTTCCCGACCGCGTCCACGGCAAGGTCTTCTTCACGATCAGCGGCGGAACCGTCCCGGGCAACTTCGTCTGCTCGGGCACGGTGGTGAGCTCGAACGGGCATACGCTCGCCTGGACGGCCGGCCACTGCGTCAACGACGCCGAGTTCGGCGGCGGGTTCGCCACCAACTGGGCCTTCGTGCCCGGTTATCACAACGGCGAGCGCCCGTTCGGGACCTGGGTCGCGGAGGACCTGATGACCACCCGGGGCTGGGCCGACAACGTCAATATCCGTCTCGACGTCGGCGCGGCGCTGCTCGAGCGCGACGGCGAGGGTCGCGGGATCGAGGACGTGATCGGGGCCCGCGGGATCGCCTTCAACCAGGAGCGCGAGCAGCAGTTCACCGCCTTCGGATACCCGGCGCAGCCGTCGCTCCTGCACCCCGAGTTCAACGGCCAGCTCCTCTTCGCGTGCGCCTCGCCGCTGACCGCGAGCGACGACCCGCCCGGCAGCGGGCCGGAGACGATCGAGATCGACTGCGACATGACCAGCGGCTCCAGCGGCGGTGGCTGGGTGATCGAAGGCGGTCTGGTCAACTCGGTGACCAGCTACGCCTACACCGGCGACTTCGTCCACCTCTACGGCCCCTACCTCGGCACGATCGCAGAGGACCTCCACCAGGAGGCGAGCGGCGAGCCGATCACCTGTGCGGGCACAGAGGTGACCAACCTGGGGGGCTCGGGCGCAGAGGACTTCGACGGCACCACAGCCAGGGACGCGTTCAAGCTCAAGTACGGCGCCGACCGCGCCAGCGCAGAGGCGGGCGACGACCGCGCCTGCGGCGGCGACGGCGGCGATCGTCTCGAGGGCGACGACGGCAACGATGAGCTGCGTGGCGGCGACGGCAAGGACATGCTGATCGGCGGCCCCGGCCACGACGTGTGCGCCGGCGGCGACGGCAAGGACCAGGCCAAGCGCTGCGAGCAGCGCAAGAGCATCCCTTAGATCGGCGCGGCGCCGGATCAGCCGAGCGAGCTGACGCCGGGCGGGGCGTCGGTCGCCCGCGCAGCGGCGGCGACCCGCTTGCGATGGGTGCGGATCTCGCTCAGGATGCGCTCGAGCCGGGGCTCGGTGGAGGCATCGACGTGGGTCATTGCTGCGGCGACCGCCGGATGCACGGCGGCGATCCGCTCGTGCATCGCCTGAGCGACCGCGCGGTAGGTCGGATGACCCTCGCGACCGGAGCGCAGCTCGCACAGGTGCATCGCCTCGCGCGCGTTGAGGTCGAGCACGTAGCGGATCCGGTAGCCGAGGCAGAGCGCGTACGGCGCCGCCTCGACCAGGCCGGCCGCCTCGAGCCGGTCGAACTCGGCATGTGAGAGCTCGAGTGCACGCTCGTACTCGTCCCCGGCGCCCGCCTCGCGGACCTCGTCGGGGACGCCGGCGCCGAGGTCGGGGCCGAGGCGCTGCCACTGGCAGGTCAGCATCCGGTGCCGCTGGAGGTCGCGGAAGCCGCCGTAGTCGGAGACGATCTCGAACCGGTAGCGGACCGTCTCCCAGCCACGGCCCGGGCGGTGGCGGCGGTTGCGGCGCTCGCCGGCGAGCTCACCGATGATCTCGGCGCGCTCGATCGGGTCCAGCGTCGCGATCCGGCTGCGGATCTCGGCCTCCGAGGTGCCGGCCGACTCGAACAGCGAGGCACAGAGCAGATCGTCCTCGGTGCCGTCGACATGGACCAGCTCGACCGACGGCGCGGCGTCGCCGCTGCGCCGCTCGAGGCCGAGGCGGGTGACGGCGCGCTCTGCGGCCGCGCGCCGCTCGCGCAGGTGCGCGATCGAGTCGCCGCCGCGGTCGGGGCGGTCGACCCGCGAGACGAAGCTCGGGATCACGCGTTGAAGCTCGGTCAGCATCAACTCGCCGAATGCGCGCGCCTCGGGCAGCGGCGAGGCCGCGAGCCGCAGCAGAAGCTGCTCGTAGGCCTGACCCGAGGCGTAGATGCCGACGTGGCTCAGGGTCGAGGCGGGCAACAGGCCGCGCAGCAGGTCGAGCGCCTTGGCCCGGATCGAGCCCCGCCAAGCGCCCTCGGGCTGGCCCTCGTCGCGCGGCCAGCGCTCCGCAGCCCACGCCTGGACCGTCTCGAGGCTGCGCGAGTAGATCGCGAACAGCTCGTCCGTCGCCAGCCTGTAGGAGGGCCCGAGCTGGTCGTCGGAGTAGTAGCGGTAACCGCCGCCCTCCTCGATCGGCTGGTCGTAGGGGATATAGCGGGTCGACTGCTCGAGGTAGGCGGCGAGGCGGCCGCGCTGGAGGATCTTGGTGAGCACGTTGGAGACGTACTCGCAGGCGACGTGGGCGCCGCCGACCTGGGCGATCGAGTCATCGCCGTAGCCGATGAAGACGCGCTCATAGAGGCCGGCGGCGCGCTCGCCCTCGGCCCCGTCGAACGGCCTCGCCCCGGCCGGGATGTCGCCGGCGAACTCCTCGAGGAAGAGCCGCCGGACGGACCCCGGGTAGCGCGAGTAGCGGGCGAACAGGGCTCCCTTGACCGTCTCGGGCAGGTTGACCAGACAGAAGACGGGCCGGTCGAGATTGGTGAAGTGGGGCTCGAGCAGGGCCCGCTCGGCGGGGGTGAAGGATTCGACCGGATAGCGCACGGCGGCCAGTCTAGGCTCGGCGGCGGCGTCGGTTCAGTCGGCGCCGGAACCGTCGGCGACGGCGGGATCGCCGGGAGCGGCTGGAACGCGATCGCGCGCGAGCACGTCCTCGCGGCTGTAATGGCCGGCGACATCGAACCAGCGCTTCGCGTGCAGCCCCGAGCGCAGGTCGCAATCGGCGACCACGACCCCCTCCTCGCCGTAGAGCGGTCCGGCGATCACCTCGCCCTCGTCGGGCTCACAGATCGCGGCGCCGCCGCGCCCGTAGACCTGCTTGCCCTCGGGGAGCGGGATCGGGAAGTCGGCGGGAAACGCCGAGGCGGGGATGAACTGGGGTGCCGAGACGACGAAGGCGCCGGACTCGATCGCGATGTGGCGCATCGAGGCGAGCCAGCCGTCGCTGTCATCGGCGGTCGGCGCCACCCAGATCTGGGGCCCGCCGCGGTAGACGGCGTAGCGGGCGAGCGGCATCCGGTTCTCCCAGCAGATCAGGCCGCCGATCCGGCCGAGGTCGGTCTCGGCGACCGCGAGGTCGTCCCCGGCGCCGACGCCGTGGAAGAGCCGCTCGTGCATCGTCGGCATCAACTTGCGGTGCTTGTGGATGAGTCCCTCCGGGCCGAACAGAAGCAGGGCGTTGTAGAGCGAGCCGGGGCGCTGGGATTCGCGCTCGTTGACGCCGATCACGCAATGGATGCCGAGCTCGCGGCAGCGGTCGGCCAGCCGCTCGGTGAGCGGTCCCGGGACGTCGACCGAGTTCCGCCAGAGTCGCTCCCAAAGCTCATCCCAGCCGCCGAACGAGCCCGCGTCGTGGGCCCAGGCGTTGCCCGGGTAGAGCGGCACGAAGGTCTCGGGCAGGACCGCGAGCTGGACCCCGTCGGCGGCCGCGGCGCCGAGCAGCTCGCAGGCCTTGTCGACGGTCGCCTCGGCATCGAGGACCACCGGAGTCGCCTGGATCGCGGCCACGCGCACGGTCTCGAAGCTCGGCATCGGCCGAGGATACGCCGGATCGCGTTCAGCGAGCGGCCGGCGGCGGCGACTCCATCAGCTCGACGCGGTGGCCGCCCGGAGCGCGATGATCCGGTCATGGTTGGTGAGACGGCCGACAGCCCGCGCGCGCAGCCCGGCACCTCGGCCGAGGCCGCCGCGGTCGATCTCGTCGCGCTCGAGGCGATCCAGGCCCGCGTGCTCTGGCTCGCGACGGCGATCGTCGATCACGCCAACCGGGTGCGCCCGAGCCGCTCTCAGATCAAGGTCGGCGGCCATCAGGCGTCGAGCGCATCGGTGGTCACCCTGATGACGGCGCTCTGGTTCGAGCATCTGCGGGCCCCGGACCGAGTCTCGGTCAAGCCGCACGCCTCGCCGGTCCTGCACGCGATCAACTATCTGCTCGGCGAGCTCGACGTGTCGTTTCTCGAGCGGCTGCGCGACTTCGGCGGCCTGCAGAGCTATCCCTCACGGACCAAGGACCCCGATCCGGTGGACTACTCGACCGGCTCGGTCGGGATCGGCGCGACCCAGGTGATCTGGGGGGCGATTGCGCATCGATATGTCGCCGGCCACTTCGACGTCCCTCGCGGTGGCCGTCAGATCGCCCTGCTCGGTGACGCCGAGCTCGACGAGGGCGCGGTCTGGGAGGCGATCTGCGACCCGGTGGTCGCCAAGCTCGGCGAGGTGCTGTGGATCGTCGACCTCAACCGCCAGTCGCTCGACCGCGTCGTCCCGGACATCGCCGCGGGCCGCCTGCTGGCGATGTTCGAGGCCGCCGGCTGGCAGACGGTCACGGTCAAGTACGGCCCGCGGCTGCGGGCCCTGTTCGAGCGTGACGGCGGCACAGAGCTGCGGCGGCGGATCGACGAGATGCCGAACGAGGAGTACCAGCGGATGCTGCGCAGCGAGCCGGCCGAGCTCCGCGAGCGGCTGCCGAGCGCCGCTGGGGGCGGGCGGGCGCTCGAGAGGCTGATCGGAGAGCTCTCCGACGTCGAGCTGCGCGCCGCGATCCACGACCTCGGCGGCCACGACCTCGGCTCGGTGCTCGAGGGCCTGCGCGAATGCGACGCGGTCACAGACCGCCCCTCGGCTCTGTTCGCCTACACGATCAAGGGCTGGCGCTTGCCGATCGAGGGGCACCCGGCGAACCACTCGGCGCTGCTCAGCGCCGAGCAGCTCGCCGAGCTTGGTCCGGCACTCGGCGCCGATCCCGGCGACACCTGGGCCCGCTTCGACCCCGCGAGCGCCGAGGCGGAGATCTGCGCGGCGGCGTCCGCGCGCCTGCGCCGCGAGCCGAGCGTTGATGTCGAGCCGCCCTCATTGCCGGCGGAGCTCGGCCGCGAGCATTCGGGCCGCGCTTCGACCCAGCAGGAGCTCGGCCGGCTGTTCGCCGACCTCTATCGCGAGGCGCCCGACGCAGCCGCGCGGGTGGTCACGGTGAGCCCCGACGTCGCCTCGTCGACCAACCTCGGCGGCTGGATCAACCGGGTCGGGGTCTGGTCGCTGGGAGACCGGATCGACTGGTTCGCTGACGACACGGACACGCTCGTGCGCTGGCGCGAGACCGACCACGGCCAGCATGTCGAGCTCGGCATCGCGGAGGTCAACCTCGTCGGCCTGCTGGGCGAGCTCGGGGCGACCTGGTCGCGAGACGGGCAGCCGCTGTTACCCGTGGGAACGATCTACGACCCGTTCCTGATGCGCTGCTTCGAGCCCTGGGCGTTCGGGATCTACGCCGGCGGCCAGTCGATTCTGATCGGCACGCCGTCGGGCGTCACGCTCGGCCCCGAGGGTGGTGCCCACCAGTCGATCGTAACCCCCTCGGCGGGGATCGAGCAGCCCGGCTGCGTCGCCTGGGAGCCGGCCTTCGCCCAGGACCTCGAGTGGACCTTCCTGCACGCGCTCTCGCGACTGGGCAGGCCCGCCGGCGGCTCCGCCTACTTTCGGCTCTCGACCCGCCCGATCGAGCAGTCGCTGGCCGCGGTCCCGCCCGAGCCCAGCGAGCGCGAGCGCCGCCGCCTCGACGTCCTCGCCGGTGGCTACCGGCTGCGCGAGGCGGCGGGGACCGCGCGGCTCGCGATCTGCGCCGTCGGCGCGATGGTCTCCGAGGCGCTGGTCGCCGCCGAGGAGCTCGAGCGCGAGGGCGCGATCCCGACCGAGGTCCTCTGCCTGACCAGTCCCGACCTGCTCTTTCGCGCCCTGCGCGCCCGCCAGGGCCTCGACCGCGGGGACGCGTCGATCCTCGACCGGATCCTGCCGCCCGATCGCCCGGCGCCCCTCGTCGGCGTGATCGACGGGCACCCCCACACCCTCGCCTTCCTCGGTTCGGTTCGTGGCGACCAGGCCGCATACCTGGGCGTGACCGAGTTCGGCCAGTCGGGCGACATCGCCGATCTCTACCCGCATCACGGCATCGACGCCGAAACGATCCTCGGCGCGGCGCTCGACCTGATCTGAGCCGGAGGCTCGCGACCACCGGCGATGCCGCTTGGTGTGCGGGATATCCTCGCCCGGCGTGAGATTCGGCCTCTTCTACGAGCACCAGGTGCCGCGGTCGGCGGGCTTCGAGATCGACGAAGAGAAGCTGCTCGCCGACGCGCTCGACCAGATCGAGCTCGCCGACGGCCTCGGCTTCGACTACGTCTGGGAGGTCGAGCACCACTTCCTCGAGGAGTACTCGCACTCGAGCGCGCCCGAGGTCTTCCTCGCCGCGGTGAGCCAGCGCACCGAGCGGATCCGGCTCGGCCACGGGATCATTCAGGTCCCGCCCGCGGTCAACCACCCGGCCCGGGTCGCCGAGCGCGTCGCCACGCTCGACCTCGTCTCCGGCGGCCGGGTCGAGCTCGGCACCGGCGAGGGGAGCTCGCAGATCGAGCTCGGCGGCTTCGAGATCGATCGCGACAGCAAGCGGGCCCAATGGCAGGAGAGCCTCGACGCGATCACCCGGATGTTCGTCGAGGAGCCGTTTGCCGGCTATGAGGGCGAGTTCGTCTCGATGCCGCCGCGAAACGTGGTCCCGAAGCCGAAGCAGCGCCCGCACCCGCCGCTCTGGGTCGCCTGCAGCCGCCGCGAGACGATCCAGCTCGCGGCGCGCAACGGGATCGGAGCGCTCTCGTTCTCATTCGTCGAGCCCGAGGCGGCGAAGGAGTGGGTGGACTCCTACTACGCGCTGATCGACTCCGAGGAGTGCGTGCCGGCGGGCTTCGCGGTGAACCCGAACTTCGCCGTCGTCCTGCCGCTGATGTGCCATGCCGACGAGGCGACGGCGATCGAGCGCGGGATCGACGGCGCCCACTTCTTCGGCTTCTCGCTCGCCTACTACTACGCCTTCGGCGAGCACCGCCCCGGGCGCTCGGACATCTGGCGCGAGTTCAACGAGCGCCGCGATCAGGTCGGATTCTCGCGCCGGATCGTCACCCCCGACGACGCTCCGCTCGGGGTCAAGCTGCTCCAGGAGGGTCTCGGCAGCTTGCGCGGTGCGATCGGCACTCCGGAGCAGATCGTCGACCTGGTCGAGCGCTACGAGGCGGCCGGCGTCGACCAGGTGATCTTCGTCTCCCAGGCCGGCGCGAACCGCCACGAGCACATCTGCGAGAGCCTCGAGCTGTTCGCGGCTGAGGTGATGCCGCGGTTCGCCGGGCGCGCGGCGGAGCGCGAGGCGGAGAAGCGCGAGCGCCTCGCCGCGGCCTGCGAGCGGGCTCTGGCCCGGCGCGCGCCGGCGCGGGACTCAGACCCCGGCTATGTCGTGCGCGGTGACGGCGAGCCGTGGGAGCCGCGCCGACGGGCCGTGAGCGGCGCGGCCGGCACCAACGGCAGCCGCGCGTTCCCGGGCCGCGAGCTGGTCGAGCGCGCCGGAGAGGCGGCGCTGGCGCGGCTCGTGCGCGGGCGCAGTGACGCTCAGCTTCACCGCCTCTTCGACCGCGGGCCGGGCCTGCCGGTGATCTTCCGCGGGATGGAGTCCGCGCTGGTGCCCGAGCGCGCCGAGGGGATCGCCGCCGAGATCCAGTACGAGCTCCGGGGCCGCAGCGGCACGCTCGGCTGGGTGGTCGCGATCGCGGACGGCAAGGCGCGGGTTCGTCGCGGTTCGTCGCCGGATGCCGCGGTAACGATGCGCGCCAGCGTGCCCGACTTCGTCCGCATCGTCTCGCGCGAGGCGTTCGCGCCCAAGCTCCTGCTCGAGGGTCGGGTCGAGGTCGCGGGCGACTACCTGCTCGCCGGCCGCCTTGACGAGATCTTCGGCGGTCAGCGAGCGACCTAGAGGCCTAGCGGTTGCGGGCGACCTCGGTCGCGAACCAGGCCGAGACCACCGCCGCGGCCCCCTGGAGCGAGCGGGTGAGCCGGGGGTCGATGCGTTCGGAGCTGCTCGCCTGGGTCGCGGCGATCCAGGTCAACCCGGCGCCAAGCCCGAGGGCGACCATGCGGCCGGCGGTGACGACCTTGCGTTCGAGCCGCTGCGAGGTGAACTGGACCTCGAGCTTGCGGCCCGGCCGGTTGCCGCTTGCGGTCGCGATCGCCTCACCGAACTGGCTGACCCGGTAGCGCAGGCGCTCGACCTCGTAGACGACCTGTCCCGGGTCGAGCCGGCCGGCGAGCCGCTTCATGATGCTGCGCATGAAAAACCTCTGTGCCTCCGACATCGGATCGAGGTCGGGCGCCAACTCGGACACGGTGAGCTCGACCTGGCCGAGAGCCTTCGCGACCATCACGAACTCGGATGGGAGCGCGACGCCGTGGCGAACCGAGATCGCGGTGAGCCGGTTGAGCAGCTCGACCAGCTGGATCTCGTCCAGGGAGCGGCCCTGGATGCTCTCGATCACCGCGGCGAGATCCGCGCGATAAGCGTCCATGTCGACGTCGGCGACGTCTTCCGTTCCGCTGACGTCGAGGGACACGTCGGCGAGCAGCTCGACATCGCCCTGGGCGAGGGCGAGCAGGACGAGCATGAACCGGCGGCGCGTCTCGGCGTCGAGCCGCCCGACCATGCCGATGTCGAGCAGCCAGATCGTGCCGTCGGCCCACAGCATGTTGCCGGGATGCGGGTCGGCGTGAAAGAAGCCCTCGTCGAGCACCTGGCGGTAATAGACCTGGAGCAACTCGCGGACGGCCTCGGTTCGTTCGGGCCCGGGCGGAGCCGCCGACACGGGTACCCCGTCGATGACCTCGTCCATGACCAGCAGCCTCGCGGTCGAGAGGTCGTGATGGCAGGCCGGCACCGCCACTCGCCTCTGCTGTCCGAGGATCTCGGCCATGCGATCGAGGTTGCGGGCCTCCTCACCGAAGTCCAGCTCGCTGCGCAGGGACGCCGAGACCTGATCGACGAGCGAAGGGACGTCGATGACCCGCTGCACGAGCGTCGAGCGCGAGACGGGGCGGACCACGGTTCGCAGCAGCGCGAGGTCGCGCTCGACGAGCGGCGCGGCCGTCGGGCGCTGCACCTTGACCACGACCCGGTGGCCGTCCGCAAGCTGTGCGCGGTGGACCTGGCCGATAGTGCCGGCGGCAAGGGGTGAGGGCTCGATCGAGGCGAAGACGTCCTCCCATGGCACCCGCAGCTCCTGCTCCATCACCGAGACGACCTCGTCCTCGGACATCGGCGGGACGTCGGACTGGAGCGACGAGAGCTCGGCGAGATAGTCCGCGGGCAGCAGATCCGGCCGGGTGGAGAGGATCTGCCCCAGCTTGCTGAAGGTGGGGCCGAGCTGCTCCAGCGCTTCCCGCAGGCGCCGAGGCCCCTCCGGGTCGCCATCCGAGCGCAACAGGCGGCCCGACAGCTGACGGATGATCTCTGGCCCGAGCACGCGGGCGATCTCCGCCGCTCGGGTGCCGGCGGTCTCGGATCCCGCATCCGCCCCGACCGGTTCGCCGGTGGTCGTATTGACGACGACCACGGTGCAGCGGGCCAGATGGGTGACCCGGTTGGCGACATTGCCGAGCAGGAACTGCTTGCGCCCCCGCATCCCCGAGCTCCCGACCACGAGCACGTCCGCACCGGCACGGTCCGCTTCCTCGGTGATCGTCGCGGCGATGTCCTCGCCCCTGGCGACGATCGCCCGCGTCGTCAATCCGTCCGTCGGCAGCGATCGCTCGAGCTCCTCGTGCAGTGCAGTTCCGAGCTCGCCGGCCGCCTCGGCCGGTGGCGGTTCGACGACCTGGATCGCGACCAGCTCGGCGCCGAGCGAGCGGGCGAGGCCAGCCGCCCAGTCGACGGCGAGCTGGCTGCCCTCGTTGCGGTCGGTGGCGACGGCGATCGCGGAGGCTGCGTTCATGCCGTCGACGTTCTCTGCGACATCGCCTGTCTTACGTCTTTGCGGCCGCGTCGCGGGCTTCGTCCCAGTCCGAGAAGGCGTCGATCCGCGCCACCTCTCCGCCCCGGAAGGTCGCCAGGTGTGCGTACTTGAGCGTCACCTCGGTCCCCGAGCCGCGCTCGATCCCGGTGAACGTGCACAGCGCGAGCACGCGGTCGTCGCCCGCGGGCAGCATCTCCTCGACATCGATCCGCAACAGCGCCCACGGCTCCTCGATGAACGTGTTCCAGAACTCGACCATCCCCTCGCGGCCACGGTATACGGGCGCGATCCCGGAGAAGAGCTGCGCGGTGTGGAACTCGAAGTCGGGCGTCGCCTGCTCGAGGATCCAGACCAGGTCACGCCGGTTCCAGGCCTCGAGGGCCTCGCGGTAGCGATCCAGCAGGTCGTCGGCGGTCACGTCGCCTCGCAGTATTGCCAGTTCCGGCACGCGCGAGCATGAGCCGCGGAGGTCCTGCGAGGCCACGGTGCCCCGGTCAGCACCTCCCGGGCGACCTCGAAGACGTCGGTGTCGTCGCTCAGGCCGTCGAGCTGCTCGGCTCCGGGACCGGCCGCGGTCAGCGGCACGGGCACGCCGGTGTGGCCGGGCGTCGTCCAGTCGGTCGTGAACACGCTCTCCGAGCCCTCGATCTCGAACGGCCCTGGTGGCTTCGCTGAGTGAGCTCACCGCCGAGGTGACCGGCGGCGAGCGCGAGCCGATCGGCGTGCCGGCCTGGACCGACGCTCACAACATGGTCGACTTCGCAGGTGCCGAAGCCGTCGTCTACGGGCCCGGCGACTTCAGCGTCGCCCACCTGCCCGAGGAGCACATCGACGTCAACGAGGTGGTCGAGTGCGCGGAGATCTTCACCCGGCTCGCGCGCCGGGCCGCCGGCTGGTGAACTTAATCCAGGTTGCTCGACCCGTGTCCGCCGCTGAGGCCGAGCTCGGCCGCGGATTCCGCAAGCTCGGCGGCGGCGGTCTCGATCTGCTCGGCGGTGAGCGCCGCGGAGACCTGGACCCGCACCCGCGCCGTGCCCTCGGGGACCACCGGGTAGCCGAAGCCGGTCACGTAGATGCCGCGGTCGAGCAGCCTGGCGCTGAGCTCGATCGCGGCTGCGGTCTCGCCGACGATGATCGGCACGATCGCGCTCTCGCCCTCGAGCGGCTCGAGGCCGGTAGCAGCGATCGCCCCGCGTAAGGCGGCGGTGTTGCGACGGAGCTTCGCGACCAGGTCCGGATGCTCGCGCAGCTCGGCCAGCGCCCGGCGCGCGCTGCAGGCGACCGCAGGCGGCAGGCCGTTGGAGAAGAGCTGAGCGCGCGAGCGCTGCTCGAGCACCTCGCAGAGCGCCTCGCCGCCGGCGACAAACCCGCCCGCGGCGCCGCCGAGTGCCTTGCCGAGCGTGCCGGTGAAGATCACGTCCTCGCGCCCGAGCAGGCCGAAGCGCTCGAGCACGCCGCGCCCGCTCTCGCCGATCACGCCGATCCCGTGCGAGTCGTCGACGATCAGGGTCGCCTCGTGCTCGGCGGCGATCGCAGCCAGCTCGGCGATCGGCGCCAGGTCGCCCTCCATGCTGAAGACGCCGTCGGTGATGATCAGGCGCCGTTCGGTGCTCGGCGCCTCCGCCAGCGCCCGGCGCAGGTCGTCGGTGTCGGCGTGCTCGTAGACCGCCTTGTGGGCGGGCCGCGCGAGCCGCATGCCGTCGATGATCGAGGCGTGGTTGAGGCGGTCCGAGAAGATCGCTGTCGGCCGGTCGCAGAGCGCGTCGAGCAGGGCGGCGTTCGCGTTCCAGCAGGAGACGTAGGTGAGCGCGTCCTCGGTGTGACAGAACTCGGCCAGCTCGCGCTCGAGCTCGACGTGGGGAGCGAACTTGCCGCAGATGAAGCGCACCGATGCGGTCCCGGCGCCGTAGCGGGCGAGCCCGTCGGCGGCAGCGCGCACGACCTCGGGATGGTTGGCCAGCCCGAGGTAGTCGTTGGAGCAGAGGCAGAGGACCTCGCCGCGGCCCTCGATCTCAACCACCGGGCCCTGCGGCGATTGAAGGACCGGGATCCGCTTCAGCGTCCCGGCCTCGCCCATCCTCGCGAGCTCGGCGCGTAGCTCGGTCTCGAGCGCTGTCACCCGCGCTTCACCGCGAGCGCCGCCTCGATCGACTCGCCGACGATCGCAAACGCGCGCTCGAGCGTCTCGGGCGGCATCACCAGCGACGGCTGGAGGTTGAGCGAGGTCGTGCTCGAGTCGGCGATCACGCCGCGCCGGCACATCTCGGCAGCGACCGCGTGCTGGAGGTCGGTCGCGCGCTCCTTTGTCTCGCGGTCGCGGACGAACTCGATCGCAATGAAGCAGCCGACGGCGCGCACGTCGCCGATCGCCTCGAAACGGCCCTGCAGCTCCGCGAGGCGCTCGCCGGCGAGGCGCTCGAGCTCGCGCACGTGCTCGAGCACCGGTTCGCGCTCGTAGAAGCCGATCGTCGCCAGCGCCGCGGCGCAGGCTGCCGGCAGCCACGACCAGGTGCTCCCGGTGGGCACGTCGGCGAACTCGCCCATCGCCCGCTCGGAGCCGAGCACGGCACCGATCGGCATCACCCCGCCGCCGAGCGCCTTGCCGAGGCAGATCAGGTCGGGCTCCACTCCCCAGCGCTCGATCGCGAGCAGGTGGCCGGAGCGGCCCATCCCGGTCTTGACCTCGTCCGCGCACAGCAGCCAGCCGTGTTCGGCGCAGAGCTCGGTCAGGGCGGGCCAGAACGAGTCCGGCGGCGCGATGCAGCCTCCGGAGCCGAGCACGGGCTCGATCACCACCCCGGCGACCTCGACCGGGTCGAGAGCGTGAAAGAGGACGTGGTCGCGCAGGTAGTCGACGGTCGCATCGCCGCTGCCGCCCGGGCGCGGGTCGCGAAGCGGCGAGCGGTACGGGTTCGGGTACGGGACGTGGACGAAGCCGGGCACCAGCCCGCGCAGCCCGCGGCTGATCTCGGCGTGCTCGGCGCCGAGCGCCGCGGTCGTCGTCGTCTCGCCGTGGTAGGAGCCGTGGAAGCCGATCACCACCGGTCGGGCGGTCGCCCGCCGCATCATCTTGATCGCGATCTCGACCGCCTCGGTTCCGTTGAGGGCGATGTCGAACCGGGTCACGCTCGCGGGCGAGATCTCGAGCAGACGCTCGCCGAGCTCGGCGGTGAGCTCGGAGGCGAGCGCGTGGCTGTCCTCGTTCCCGAATCGCCGCAGCGCCTCGACCGCGGGCTCGATCAGCTCCTCGCGCCCGGCGCCGAGCGGCACCGAGGCCGACGCCGAGGCGAGGTCGATGTAGACGTTGTCGTCGGCGTCGGTGACGGTCCAGGCTCGCTTGGCGGCGAGCGCGAACGGGGCCAGCCCTTCGGCGAGCCCGGGGTAGGCGTTGCGGCCGATCCGTTCGAGGATCTCGCGGCTGCGCGGTCCCGGCGGCTCGGTACGGATCACCGGCGCCTCGATCCCCTCCCACTCTCCGGGCAGCAGCGGGCTCATCGGCGCGACCCTCGCAGCCGCGCCCCGATCCCGCGCGCGTCGCGGAGCACCTCACGCGCGCAGTTGCGGCCGTTCGCCCCCGTTACCCCGCCGCCGGGGTGCGTGCCGGCTCCGCAGAGATAGAGGTCTCGAATCGGCGTCCGGTAGTCGCCCCAACCACGAACCGGACGCAGGTTGAAGAGCTGGTCGAAGGCCATCTCACCATGCAGTGCGTGCCCGCCCGAGATTCCCAGCAGCGCCTCGAGGTCGGGTGGAGCGAGCACCTGTCGTTCGAGAATCGAGTCCGGCAGGTTCGGGAAGTAGTTGCCGAGCTTGGCGATCGCCCGGTCGGCGACCGAGTCGCGGATCTCCTCCCAGGAGCCCTCGGCCAGGGTGTAGGGCTGCGAGTTGACGTCGATCGTCACGACGTGCTTTCCGGCGGGTGCCAGCGAGGGATCGTGCACCGTGGGGATGCAGAGCTCGATGTGGGGATCGGCCGCCGGGCGGCCGGCTCGGGCCTCGGCCTGGGCAGCGTCCATCTCGGCGATGGTCGGGTTGACCTCGGCGATGCCGCGATGGTAGGGCTGCTCACCCGGGGCCGCCGCTGCGGCGGCGACCGGCAGCTCGTCGACCGCGAGGTTGATCTTGACGCTGGTTCCCTCGCAGCGGTAGGCGCGCAGCGCCGAGACGAACCGCCCGGGCAGCTCGCCGTTGCCGACCAGATCGAGGAAGGTGGTCTTCGGGTCCGCGTTGGAGAGCACTCGCGCGGCGCTCAGCTCCTCGCCGTCGGCAAGCCGAACCCCGGTCGCACGCCCGTCGCTGACCAGCACCTGCTCGACGGCTGCATCGGTGCGCACCACCACGCCGACCTCACGCGCGGCGTCGGCCATCGCCTCGGGCAGGCGGCCGATTCCGCCACGCACGAACCCCCACTGGCGAATTCCGCCCCCGGCCTGCTCGGAGGCGTGATCGTGAAGCAGGACGTAGGCGGTCCCCGGGGTCGACGGGCCGGCGGTCGAGTCGTTGATCGCATGCCAGCCGAGCGCCGCCAGCACCTGCTCGGACTCGAACCACTCCGACAGGTACTGGGTCGCCGAGGTGCCGAAGAGGTAGGTCGCGTCCGCGATCAGCCTCCGGTGGCGGGCCGCCAGGCCGCCGAGCCGTGCGAGCCGTGCGAGCTCGCGCGGGCGCAGCGATCTCGGGTCTGCGGGAGTGGTGTCGATCAGCGGCGTGATCAGCTCGGCGATCCGCCCGAGCTCGGCCTCGAACTCCGGCAGCGCCCGGGCATCGGCGGCCGAAAAGCGACGCACCTCCTCCTGGGTGCGCACCAGGTCGTCGTCGAGCTGCAGGGCAGAGCCGTCGGCGTAGAGGTTGAGCGTCGGACCCGCCGGGTCGACGACGATCCCGCGCTCGACCAGGCGCAGGTCGCGCCAGATCGGCGCCCGCAGCATGCTGAGCACGTAGGCGCCGGTCGAGGCGCGAAAGCCGGGCGCGAACTCCTCGGTGACGCAGCAGCCGCCGACGATCTCGCGCCGCTCGAGCACCACCGTTCGCAGCCCGGCGCGGGCGAGGTAGAAGGCGGCGACGAGGCCGTTGTGGCCGCCGCCGACGATCGCGGCGTCGTAGTCGCCGTCGCGCGAGCTCACGACTCCAGCTGCTTGATCTTCGCCAGCCGGTAGGCGATCACCGCGAACACCGCAGCAGCGAGCAGCATCAGCATGCTGAGCGCCGCACCGCCGTTGAGGTCGCCGCTCTCGAGCACCAGGTCGTTGACCGCGTTGCCGAGCATGTAGCCCTCGGTGCCGCCGACGAGCGCCGGGCTGGCGAAGTCGGTGAACAGCGGGATGTAGACCAGCAGCAGGGCGACGAAGATCCCGGGCGCGATCAGCGGCAAGAGCACCCGCCGGAAGGTCGTCCACCAGCCGGCGCCGAGGTCGCGGGCGGCCTCGAACATGTTCGTGTCGATCGCCTTCATCGCGGCATAGATCGGGATCACGGTGTAGGTCAGATAGCTGGTCGAGAGCACGACGATGACCGCGAACTTGCTGAACAGCAGCGCGTCGATCGGCTGGTCGATGAGGCCGAGGTCGAGCAGCGCCGAGTTGATCAGTCCCTCGCGCCCGAGCAGCATCCGCCAGGCGTAGATGCGGACCATCGGGTTGAGCTCGTCGGCGAGGACGAAGAAGAGCAGCAGGGGGATCTCCCAGCGACCGGCCTTGAACGCGAGCACGTAGGCGAGCGGCACCGCGATCAAGAGCTGGATCACCATCGCCGCGGTCGCGATCTGGAACGTCGTCAGCGCGACCTCGCGATAGAGATCGTCGCCGAGCACGTCGGTGAAGTTCGAGAGCGTGAAGCCCGACTGGCCGCTGAGGATCCCGTATTGGAGCGCGATCGCCAGCATCACCAGCATCGGGGCCAAGAAGAAGAGCAACAGCACCGCCATCGGTGCCGACATGAAGGCGAGGCTGCGCAGGAAGCGGCTCGAGCGCAGGCGCGGGCGGGCGCGGGCGGCCGGCACCGAAGCCGACTCCATCAGTGCTCCTCCTGGTGGCGGGATTGAGCACTAGCGCACGGCTCCGGTCATCAGCTCGGAGATCGCCTCGTCGCCGCTGCTGCCGCCGCGGCGCGAGAGCCGCTTGATCACCAGCCAGGCGCCGAACACGGCGAGCACCTGGGCGAGGGCGATCACGGTCGAGGCCGCGTTGACCACCGGCAGGTTCTCGGACTGGCGCAGGATCGAGAACACCCAGACGGGGAAGGTCTGCTCGAAGCCGCCGGTGAAGAAGGAGATCTCGAAGTTGTTGAACGACCAGGCGAAGGCGAAGATCCCGGCCGCGGCGAGCGAAGGCGCGATCTGCGGCAGGACGACGTAGCGCAGCATCTGCGCCTGCGACGCTCCGAGGTCGATCGCCGCCTCCTCCTGCGAGCGCGAGAACCGCACCAGGCCGGCGGAGACGATCGCGACCACGAGCGGGAACGTGACCACGAGCTGCATCAGGCCAACGGTCTGCAGCGAGAGCGCGACGCCCAGCTCGCTGAAGAAGATCAACCCGGCCACCCCGATGATCAGCCAGGGGACGACGAGGACCGAGCCGTGCAGGCCGGCGGCGATGCCGCGACCGCGAAAGCGCAGCCGAGTCAGGCCCCAGGCGGCGAGCGTCCCGAGGACCAGCGAGGCGGTCGCGACGAGGCTCGCGACCAAGAGCGAGTTGAGCACCGCATCACGCGCCTGGCCCGCGTTCCAGGCCTCCTCGTACCAGCGCGTGGTGAAGCCCTCCCACGGCAACGAGATGATCGACGAGTCGTTGAACGAGAACAGCGCCAGCATCAGCACCGGGCCGAACAGGATCACGAGCACGACAACGACCAGCGCGATGCTGGCGACCGCGGGCAGGCGCCGACGCGCGCGGACGCCGAGCCCGGCGCGCACCCGGGGAGCCGGGGCGGCGACCGGGGGCGACGGCAGCGCTACTGGGCCAGCACCTCTTGCCATGCGCGCTCGTATGCCTCGGCGTTGGGGGGCTCGGTGGTCGCGATCGCTGTCTCGAGGTTGCGCGGGTCGGCGGACTCGCGGTAGGCCTTGGAGACCAGCGGCAGCGCGTCGGGGTTCATCGCCACGAACCCCATCTCGCCCGAGAGGGCCTGGGCCTCGGCGGAGGCGTAGTAGTTGATCAGCTTGTAGGCGGCGTCGAGGTTCTCCGCCTTCGAGGTGATCGCCAGCCCGCAGACCCAGGAGAGGGCGCCTTCCTCCGGCGCCACCCACTCGACCGGGAGGCCGTCGTCGGCCATCGCCAGCGTCGTCCCGCGCCCGCCGTCGGCGAGCACCACCTCGCCCGACTTGAACAGGTTGACCATCGAGGAATCGGACTCGGCGAAGGCGCGGAAGTTGTCGCGGTTGTCGAGCAGGTGCTGCTTCGCGGCCTCGATCTCGTCGTCGGTGAGCTCGGTCGGGTCCTCGGCGCCGAGCGCCATCGCGGTGATCGCGATCGCGGTCAGCGGCGTCGCCTCGAGCGCGACGTTGCCCGCGTACGCGGGGTCGAAGAGGTCGGCGTAGGAGTCGACTCCCTCCGGGATCGCCTCGGTATCGACGATCAGGCCGTGCGGCCCTGCTGAGGCGGGCACGAACAGCACCTCACCCGCCTCGTTGCGCACCTCGGCCTTGTCGGAGAACGCGAGCTTGCCGAACTCCTTCACCCCACGCGGGTCGAGCGGCCGGATCAGGCCGCGGGCGAGCAGCGGCGCCATCTCGTCGGTGCAGACCTCGACCACGTCGGCCTCGAAGCCGCCGGCGAGCTTGGCCGCCGCCGACTTGTTCGAGTCGAAGGTCGCGACCTTGAGCTCGAGCTCGGGGTTGGCCTCCCGGAACGGGTCGAGCATCTGATCGGGGACGGTGTCGCCGTAGGCGAAGATCCGCAGCGTCCCCGACACCGCAGCCTCGGGATCTGACGGTGGCGGCGCGACCTCGGTGCTGCCGCCCCCGGCGCCGCAGCCGGTGAGCGCGAAGAGCGCGATCGCCGCGGTCGCGCGGTCGCCGCGGTCGCGCCGAGCGTGCCGCGGATCATCATCCCTGCTCCGGTTGCGGCTCGCCGGACTCGACCACGAGGCTGTGGCGCTCGGCCCAGCTCAGGGTCACCTCGTCGCCGGGCGCCGCCGTGACCGCCTCGTCGTCGTTGAGCTCGTGCACGACCAGCCGCTCGCCGGTCGCGATCTCGACCACGGTCTGCGACAGCGAGCCGAGGTAGATCCGCTCGATCACCCGCCCCCTGATCTGCGAGCCGGCGCCGTTGGAGCCGTCGCCGAAGCGGATCTTCTCCGGGCGCACGGTGATCCGCAGCTGCTGCGCCGAGCCGCCGGGATCGGGGGCGACCACGCGCATGCCGTCGCCGAGCTCCATCACCGCGAGCTCGCCCTCGCGCCGGCTGACCTCGAGCCTGATCGAGTTCGAGGTGCCGATGAACCCGGCGACGAACGCGGTCCTCGGGCTGCTCGTAGAGCGTCCGCGGGTCGGCGAGCTGTTGCACGACGCCGCCCTCCATGACCGCGATCCGGTCCGACATCGTCAGCGCCTCCTCCTGGTCATGGGTGACGTAGACGAAGGTCGTCCCGGTGCTCTTCTGGATCCGCTTGAGCTCGAGCTGCATCTCGCGGCGCAGCTTCAGGTCGAGCGCCCCGAGCGGCTCGTCGAGCAGCAGCGCCGCGGGCCGGTTGACGAGCGCCCTCGCCAGCGCGACCCGCTGGCGCTGGCCACCGGAGAGCTCCGCCGGCCGGCGTTCCCCGAGGCCTTCGAGCTGGACCACGGTGAGAATCTCGGCGACCCGCTCGCGCGTCTGCTCGCGAGCCACGCGCTTCAGCCGCAACCCGAACTCGACGTTCTCGACCACGGTCATGTGCGGAAACAGCGCGTAGTCCTGGAACACCATGTTGACGTGGCGCCGGCGCGGCGAGACCAGGGTCACGTCCTCACCGGCGAGCAGCACACGACCGGCGTCGGGCTCCTCGAAGCCCGCGATCAGCCGCAGGGTGGTGGTCTTGCCGCAGCCGCTCGGGCCGAGCATCGAGAAGAACTCGCCCTCGGCGATCTCGAGCGACACGTCGTCGACCGCGCGGAGCTCGCCGAAGCTGCGGCTGACCCGCTCGAGGACGATCATCGGCTCGCTCATACCGGCTCGCCACCTTGCGGTCCGACCGCGATCACGAACAGGTCGTTGACGTTCGTCTGCGTCGGGCCGGTGATGATCCGGTCCCCGAGCTGCGCCATCGCCTCGCCCGACCGGTGCCCGGCGAGCGCCGCCTCGAGGTTGACCCCCAGCTCCTGGGCGCGGGCGACGGTGTGGCCGTCGACGATCGCGCCCGCGGCCTCGGTGCCGCCGTCGGAGCCGTCGGTGTCGAGGAAGCAGGCTGAGGCGGACGCGCCCTCGATCGCCACCGCGGCTGCCAGCGCCGCCTCCTGGTTCGGTCCGCCGGCGCCGAAAGCGCCGTCGCGCCCGAGCGAGACGACCGCCTCGCCACCGCAGCCGACGAGCACGCGCGTACCGGCCCCGTCGCGCGTCGCCGGGGCGCGCGCGAGCGCGGCGAGCATCGCGCCGATCTGGGCCGCCTCACCCTCGAGCTCGGTCGAGACGACCGTCGCCTCCGCGCCCGCTGCCTCGGCCTCGCGCGCCATCGCATCGCAGGCGCCGTGGCCGGTCACCAGCAGGACCGTGTGCGGCTCTCGCTCGAGCCGCGGGGATTCCGCGCCGACGCCGTCGAGATGGGCGCGGATGCTCGCCGGGATCGCTTCCCAGAGATCGCGCTGACGCAGGACCGCAAGCGCGTCGGCGATTGTCGAGCCGTCCTCGACCGTCGGGTCGGTGATCGCGTCGAGGCGGTCACCGGCGACGTCGGACGCGGTCAGGTTGACGAGCGTTGCCGGGGCGATCCGGGCTGCGAGCCGTCCGCCCTTGAGCGCCGAGACGTGCTTGCGAACCGCGTTGATGTCGGCGATCGGCGCCCCGGAGCCGAGCAGCAGCTCGTGCAGGCGGCGCTTGTCCTCCGCGCTGACGCCGTCGGGCGGCAGGCTGGCGAGCGCCGAGCTGCCGCCGGTGAACGAGGCGAGCACGAGATCGCCCGCCCTCGCCCCGTCGGCGAGCTCGGAGAGCCGGCGGGCGCCATTCACCGAGCGCTCGCTTGGAAGCGGATGATCGGCGACCATGACTTCGATCCGCTCGAGCGCGATCGCGTCCTCGCCGTCGCGGACGACGATCGCCCCACGGTCGAGCCGCGAGCCGAGGACCCGCTCGAGCGCCGCCGCGATCGCGAGCGTCGCCTTGCCGGCGCCGACGACGATCACCTCGGCGCCTCCGTCGAGCGCGTAGGTGCGACCCGCGATCCGGATGCCGCCGTCGCAGAGGGCGACCGCCTGCTCGGTCGCCCTGCCTGCATCGCAGGCATCGAGGCCGGCGCCCGCCACCCGCAGCGCCAGGGTGCGAAGCTCGGCCATCCCGTTGACCGCGACCTCGGTTGCGTTCGCGATCACGCCGCGATCGCCGCCCCGAAGACGTCGCCGGGATACTCGGCCGCCTCGCCGAGCTCCTCCTCGATCCTGATCAGGCGGTTGTACTTCGCCGTCCGCTCGCCGCGCACCGGGGCGCCGGTCTTGATCTGGCCGGCCTCCAGCGCCACCGCGAGGTCGGCGATGATCGGGTCCTCGGTCTCGCCCGAACGCTCGGAGACGACGACCGTGTAGCCGTTGCGAGCGGGCGAGCTCGGCCGCGGCGAGCGCCTCCGTGAGCGTGCCGATCTGGTTCACCTTCCAGAGCAGCGAGTTGGCGGCGCCGCGCTCGATTCCCTCCGCGAGCCGGGTCGGGTTGGTGACGAAGAGGTCGTCGCCGACGATCTGGATCCCGCTTGCGGCGGTCAGCGCCGCGAAGCCGTCGAAGTCATCCTCGTCGAGCGGGTCCTCGATCGTGACCACGTCGAAGTCGCGGATCAGCTCGAGATAGAGCTCGGTCATCGCCTCGGTGTCGCGGCGCTCGCCGGCGACCTCGTAGGTGCGCGATTCGCGGTCATACAGATGCGTCGCGGCACAGTCGAGCCCGTAGCGAAAGCGACCCGAGTGACCGGCGTTGGCGACCGCCTCGTGCAGCAGCCCGAGCGCCTCGCGGGGGTTGGAGATCGCCGGGGCGTAGCCGCCCTCGTCGCCGGTGTTGAGCGCGCTCTTCCCGTAACGGTCGAGCAGGATCTCGGCGAGCGCGAGGTTGACCTCGCTCGAGATCTGCATCGCCTCGAGCAGCGAGCCGGCCCCGACCGGGATCACGATGAACTCCTGGAAGTCGAGGTCGTTGGACGCATGGCGGCCGCCGTTGATCAGGTTGACCAGCGGCACCGGGAGCACGTGGCCCTCGGCGCTCAGGTGGCGGTACAGGGGCATGCCGGCGCGCTGCGGCGCGCGCCCGGGCGGCGGCGAGCGAGACGCCGAGGATCGCGTTGGCGCCGAGGCGCGACTTCTGCTCGGTCCCGTCGAGCTCGATCAGGGCATGGTCGAGGTCGCGCTGGGTGGCGAGCGCGGCGCCGACCAGCGCCTCGCGGATCTCGCCGTTGACGTTCGCGACCGCGCCGCGGACGCCGAAGCCGCCGAAGCGCCCGCCGCCGTCGCGAAGCTCGGCGGCCTCCAGCGAGCCGGTCGATCTGCCGGAGGGGACGTCGGCGGTCGCGAACGTGCCGTCCTCGAGCGCGAGGTCGACCTGAACCGTCGGCAGGCCGCGGCAGTCGAGCACCTCGCGGGCCGCGAGCCGCGGTGATCGCGGGGGCGCTCATACCACGACCTTTTCGCCGGTCCGCTCCTGCCAGGCCTGGGTCAGGTTCTCGGCCGCCTCGCTCAGGTGGGCGCGGAAGAGGTCCTCGGCGCGGTCGGCGTCGCCGGCGCGCATCGCCGCGATCAGCTCCTCGTGCTCGGCTGCCACCTGCGACGGGCGGTCGTAGTGGGGCCGCAGCCAGACCAGGCAGAGCAGGACCTCCGAGTGCACGGTCGCGTAGGCGCGCACCATGCGCTCGGAACCCGAAGCGTCGATGATCGACCGGTGAAAGCGCATGTCGGGCTCGACCACGGCCCGCCAGGGAGCGTCGTCGCCGAGCGCCGAGAGCTCGCGCACCGAGTCCTCGGCGGCCTCGGGGACCCGGCCCGCGGCGACCACCAGCCGCACCGCCTCGACCTCGAGCGCGGTCCGAAGGCGAAAGACGTCGATCAGGTCGTCGGGCTCGAACACGGGTACGTGGACGCCGCGGTTGGGCTCGCGCCGCAGCAGGCCCTCGCCGATCAGGATCTGGGTCGCGGCGCGGAACGAGTGCCGGGCGATCCCGAGCCGCTCTGCGAACTCGGCCTCGCGCAGGCGCGCTCCCTGCTCGAGCTGGCCGTCGAGGATCAGCTCACGCAGTACGTTGGCGGCGGCGTCGACGGTCGAGACTGTGTCCAGGCGGACCGGTTTCGGCCGCGTCCTGGCGTCTCGGAGGTTGGGCTCATGTGTCACATTATTCCACAATTAGACAAATCGTGAGGGGAGGACCCGAATGCGGTTCGAACGACGCAACGTACTGGTGACCGGGGGCGCGAGCGGGATCGGGCTCGCGATCACGACCGAGCTGCTCGCCGAGGGCGCCAGCGTCCTGGTCGCCGATCGCGACCGCGACGGCCTCGACGCGCTGCCGACGCGCGTCTGCGATCCCGAGATGCTCGAGCTGATCGCCACCGACCTCGCCGAGCCCTCGGCGCCGGCGAGCTCGCCGAGCTCGCCGAGGAGCGACTGGGCTCGATCGACGTCCTCGTCAACAACGCTGGCCTGATGCGCCAGGCCCCGGTGCTCGAGATCGCCGGGTCCGATTGGGACGAGCTCTTCGCGGTCAACCTCCGCGCCGTCTTCTTCCTCACCCAGGCGGTGGCCCGCAGGATGGCCGAGCGGCGCCGGGGCGCGGTCGTCTCGATCAGCTCGGTGAACGCCTTCCGAACCGAGGCTCCGGAGGCTCATTACAACGCGACCAAGGCGGGTATCGTCGCGATCATGCGCTCATTCGCCACCGAGCTCGGCCACCTCGGGCTGCGCTTCAACTGCGTCGCGCCCGGCGAGACGGTGAGCGCCGATCTCGCCGCGACCTTCACCGACGGCGACCGGCGGACCATCCACAACTACCTCGCGCGGGTCCCGCTGCGCCGGGTCGCGCGGCCCGAGGAGCAGGCGCGGGTGGTGCTCTTCCTCGCCTCCGACGATGCCTCCTACGTCAACGGCGAGACGATCGTCGTCGACGGCGGTGAGTTGAGCGGCGACTGGTACGACACCGAGAGCCGCCCGCCGGTGCCCGAGCGGCTCGAGGGACTCGAGGGCGGAGCGGAAGCGGATGAACAAGCCGCTCGACGAGGTCGACCGCCCGATCATCGACCAGCTCCAGGAGGAGGGGCGCCGGCCGTTCACCACGCATCGCCCGCGACCTCGGGCTTTCCGAGGCGAGCGTGCGCCAGCGGGTAGCGTCGCTGACCGAGCGCGGGGTGATCCAGATCGTCGCCGCGACGAGCCCGATCGCGCTCGGGATGATCCAGGCCTTCATCTCGGTGCGGCTCAGCGGCGCCGAGCTCGAGCAGGCGTCGGAACGGATCGCGGCGATCCCGAGGTCGATTACGTCGCGGTCTGCACCGGCCGCACCGACCTGCTCGTCGGCGCCGTCTGTCGTGACAACCAGCACCTGCTCGAGGTGGTCACCCAGGGGATCCGCCAGGTGCCCGGCGTGGTCGAGACCGAGACCGCCGTGATCCTCAGCGAGCTCAAGGACTCCTACCGCTTCTCGGAGCCGTGCGCCGCGACGGCGACGCCACCGTCTAGCTCGGAGGTCGGCCAGCACGCGAGCGGCGCAGTTGCGCCCGTTGGCGCCGGTGACGCCGCCGCCGGGGTGGGTCCCCGCGCCACAGAGGTAGAGGCCTCGGACCGCTCCCCGGTAGCCGCCGATCCCGAGCGCCGGGCGCAGCGGCCCGAGCTGGTCGGGCGACATGTCTCCGTGCAGGTGATGACCGCCGGTGAGCGCCAGCGTCCGCTCGAGGTCGAGCGGGGTCAGGACCTGGCGGTCGATCACCGAGCCGGGGAGGTTCGGGATCACCGCGGAGAGTCCGGCGATCAGGCTGTCGGCGATCCGCTCGCGCTCGGAGTTCCAATCCGAGTCGGCGAGCCGGTACGGCTGCGAGCGGACCCCGAGCGTGAGCACGTGCCGGCCGGGCGGCGCCAGCGACGGGTCGAGGGCGCTGGGAACGCAGAGCTCGACGTGGGGGTCGGGGGCGGGACCCCGCGGCGGGCGTCCTGTCTGGTCGCGATCCATCTCGGCGAGCGGTAGCGTCAGCTGGATCAGGCCCCGGTGATGCGGCTGCAGCCCCGCCGGGGTGCCCTCGATCCGCGGCAGCTCGGCGACCGCGAGGTTGATCTTCATGCTCGCGCCATCGCTGCGGTAGGCGCGGATCGCGGCTGCGAGCTCGGGGTCGAGCGCCGCCGGCTCGAGCAGGGTGAGGAAGGTGCGCTTCGGGTCGGCGTTCGAGAGCACGGTCGGCGCGCCGCAGCTCGCCGCCCTCGGCCAGCCGGACGCCCGCCACGCGGCCGACTCGACCACGATCCGCTCCACCGGCGCTCCGGTGATCACCTCGGCCCCCGCCTCGCGCGCGGCGTCGTGCAGGTGGGCCGTGACCTGGCCCATGCCGCCGCGGACGAAGCCCCAGGCGCTGCCGCCGAAGGCGCTCGCCGCATGCTCGTGGAGCAGCGAGTAGGCGGTCCCCGGGGTCGAGGGCCCGGCAAGCGTGTTCGAGATCGAGTCCCAGCCGAGCGCCGCGCGGGCATGCTCGGACTCGAACCGTTGCTCGAGGTACTCACGGGCCGAGGTCGCGAACAGCTTCGCGGCGGCGAGTGCCGCCCCGCGCGCTCGCCGTCCGCTGGCCGCGATCGCCCCGATCGAGCCGGCGCCGAGCCAGCCCGGCGCGCCCGGGGGCGGGCGGTCGAACCACGGCCCGAGCAGGCGGGCGACGGCGAGCATCTCGGCCTGGAAGTCGGCGTAGGCGGCGCCGTCGCGGCGCTCGAAGCGCGCCAGCTCGGCGGCGGTGTCGGCGTCGCGCTCGTGGAGCGTGAGCCGGGCGCCGTCGCGAAAGACGTTCAGGGTCGGGCCCGCCTCGAGCACCTCGAGACCGCGAGCGCGAAGCGAGAAGTCGCGCCAGATCGCCGGCCGCAGGAGGCTGAGCACGTAGGCGCCTGGCGAGGCCTGGTAGCCGGGGGCGAACTCCTCGGTGGTGCAGGCGCCGCCGACAATCGCCCGCCGTTCGACGACCACGGTCCGCAGGCCGGCCCGGGCGAGGTAGGCGGCGGCGACGAGACCGTTGTGACCGGCCCCGACGACGATCGCGTCGAAGCTGCGACCCTGAGCTCGCGCCGTCGCATCAGCCATCCGCGCTCGCCTCGGCCGCGAACGGGCGCTCGCGCGAGAGCTCGGCGAGCACGTTCTCGGTCACCCGCGCGACCGGGTTTGCGTCGTCGGCGCCCAGGCACCCGGTCCAGGCGATCGAGCCGACGGAGAAGACGACGCCCTCGCCCACCGAGCGCCGCAGGACCATGTCGGCTCGCATTCGCGGCCCGAGCTCGCCGTCGAGCGGGTGATCGACGTCCTCGATCGTGTCGTCGGGCCAGACCTCGTAGCCGGGGCTGAGTGGCGCCGCGGTTGCGAGCCGGATCGTCGCGGGCGGGCGAGCCCAGCCGGGGATCGAAGCTATCGACCTCATAGCCGGCCGCGCCGCCCGAGGACCGCCCCCGGAGCGCCGATCGGCGCCCCGGGCTCGAGGCCGGCGAAGGCGATCGCCGCCGTGTGATCCTCGGGATTCGCGATCCTCACGTAGTCGATCGCCGGGCCGTCGCCGAAGGCCGCGAGGCCGACCCCGAGCAGCCGCTGCTCGGGGCGCCCGTGGCGGCGCCAGTCGCCGCCGAAGGCGCCGGTGGCGGCGTGGTGGTGCTCCCCGGCGAGGGCCTGCCAGGCGAGCCCCTGGGTGTCGTTTCGCCGCAGCTCGATCACCTGCGGGCGTTGCGGGTCGACCGAGACGCAGCCGTTGAGCCCGTTGCCGCCGAGGTACGCGAGGTTGCCGCCGCCGCGCACGTGGGCCTCGAGCGCGTCGAGCAAGCGCTCGCTGGCGTACTCCGGGTGGGCGCCCGTGATCACGGTCCGATGACCATCGAGGGCGGTGGCTCCCTCACGGTCGAGGTCGTGGTCGGTGAGCAGGTCGGCGCGGATTCCCCGCCGCTCGAGGAAGCCGAGCAGGATCAGGTCCTGGGCGAGGCCGTGGGGCCCGCCGTGCTGGGCGCAGCGATAGCCGGGACGCAACTGGGTCAGCGGGCGCAGCAGCGACGCCTCGTAGGCGCCGACACCGTCGGCGTGGCGGTCGTAGAGGCTGAGCAGCCGGTTCTCGGCGACCCAGCGGTCCTCGGGTCGCTCCGAGCCGGCGAGCGCCGGCGCCGCGCGCTCGCATGAGTAGGCCAGGTAGGTGAAGCTCGGTAGCAGGACCACGTTCGGCGCCGCGGCGGCCCCCGGGGCGCGGCGGACGACGAACGGCACCATGTCCTCACAGCCGGCGGCCGCGAGCACCGCCGCGTAGACACCGCTCGGGCAGTCGGGCGCGACCTCGAGCTCGAGCGCGGGCTCCCAGCCAAGGTCATCGACGGCGTCGGAGTGAAAGTGCATCGCCCCGTACTGCTCGCCGCCGAGACGCCAGTCGTGAACCTCCCCGGTCCAATCGTGGCCGGTGACCGCGCGGATCGGGCCGTTGACGCAGCGGCCGTGCAGACCGTGCGGTCCGCGGTCGGCGACCTGTCGGCCCGCGCCCCTCGCCGAGTGCCCAGGCGGCGACCGTCGTCGGGGTCGCGGGCGGCCCGGCGAGCACGGTCGGGCGGTCGAGCTTGCCGTCGAGGTGCGACTCCGCGGCGCCCGATCGCGAGCGCTCGGCTCCGAGCAGCAGCGGCCCGGGCGAGTCACCCGGCGCCGCCAGCGACGCCGCTTCGAGGCTCGAGTCGACGCGGCGCTCGCCCTCGAAGCGCGAGATCGAGATCGTGCCCGCCGCCGGGTCGAGGGCGCCCTCGATCCTCGACCAGACGCCGAGCGCGATCGCCGCGCCGGCGACGACTCGGTCACGGCGCCCGCCGCTCGCGACCTCGAAGCCGGGGCGCCCGTCGGGCTCGAGCCAGAGCGCGAAGCCGTCGGCGCCGTCCGGGCTCCAGCTCGAGATCAGCACCCGACGGCGACCGGTCGGCGCTCCCGGTGCGAGCCAGGCCCAGGTGGCGACGACGAGCCCGCCGGCGGGCCGCAGCGCGGGATCGTGGGGGACCTCGACGCAGGCGCCGGTCCGCACCGGCTGGCGACCGCGGGCGGCGATAGCGGCGATCTCGATCGGCGCCGGCCCGCCGCCCGGCAGGCGCACGACCGTCGCCTCGAGCTCGGCCGCCGAGGAGGCCATCACCCGCAGGCGCTCGCCGGGGAGCGCCGAGAGCCGGTCGGCGTAGCCGACGACGACGCCCCAGTCGGTGCGGGCGCTCACCCGCCTTCGGGGGGCGGTGCGGCGCTGACCTCGTCGATCGCCTCGGCGACCCGCTCGCAGGACCAGCGGAAGAGCTCGATCGGCTGGTTGAGCGCCGGCTGTAGCCGGTAGACCCACTTGCCTTCCTGGGTGATCCCGAGCACGCCTCGACGAAGCGCCGCGTGGTGGACGGCGAGCTGGAACGCGGGCGCCGGGTTGATCGTCTCCATGTCGGTGACGAACTCGACCCCCACCAGCCCACCGGCGGCGCGAACGTCGCCGACCTGCTCGTAGCGGTCGACGAGCGGCCCCAGGACCTCGACCGCCACCCGCTCCATCTCGCAGACGTTGGCGAGCACGTCGTCGCGGAGGATGTTCTCGATGTTGGTCAGGGCGCCCTCGCAGGCGGCGGGGGTCCAGGCGAAGGTACCGCCGACGTGCATGGTCGAGTCGCGCATCATCCGTTCGCTTCCCAGGGTGGCGCCGATCGGCATCACGCCGCCGGCAAAGCCCTTGGCCAGCAGGATCAGGTCGGGTTGGAGGTCCCAGCGCTCGACCGCGAACATCGTCCCGCAGCGGCCGATCCCGGTCTGCACCTCGTCGGCGATCAGCGCCCACCCGTAGCGCTCGCAGAGCCCGGTCAGCCGGCTCCAGAACGCGGCCGAGGGGATCACGATCCCACCCTCGCCGAGCACGGGCTCGATCAGCACTCCGGCGATCTGCTCGGGGTCGACCTGATGGCGCAGCAGCACCTCCTCGAGGTAGTCGACGTAGATCGTGTCGTCGTAGGGCCCGGGCCCCTTGTGGAACGGGGCGCGGAAGCTGTTCGGGTAGGGGGCGAAGACGAGCCCCGAGACGTACTGGGCCGAGTTCGAGGTCACCTCGGAGAGGTCGGTCGACCCGGCAGCGGTCAGGTAGGTCGTCTCGCCGTGGTACTGGCCGAGGAAGCCGAGGATCATCGGCCGGCCGGTCGCCTCACGGGCGAGCTTGACCGCGCCCTCGACCACCTCGGTCCCGGTGATCCCGGTCGCGACTCGCGTGATGCTCGCCGGGGCGAGCTCGACCAGACGCTCGGCGAGGCGGATCGGGGGCTCCGAGCGGACGTAGTCGGTGATCTCGAACCCCCACTGCCGCATCCCCGCGATCGTCCGCTCGAGCGTTTCGGCGGGCTGGGCACCGAGCGGGTTCGAGCCCCAGGCCGAGACGTGATCGACGAAGGTGTTGCCGTCGACGTCCTCGATCAGCCAATCGGTCTTGCGGTCTATATAGAGCGGCACGGTGTTGTGGTTGCGATAGGGCCCGTACATGACCGCGTCGTTGCGCGACATCAGCCTCGCACTGGCCGGGCCGGGCAGGGGCGTGCGGACGCTCGGATACTCGACGTCGCTGCGCACCTCGGTAGTCATTGCCGGTTCTCCTATCTAGATCGTGGGTGAAGGGGCATTTTTCGTCGTGATTCGCATCATATAGCGTGACGTTGACAAATTGTGGACCAATGTGACAAACTGATGCCGCGGATGACCCCCAGGACCGCCCTCGCTTCGCTTGCCGCCGCGCTGGCGCTCGCCGGCGCCGGCTGTGGTGCCGACGAGGGCACCGACGCGGTCGCGCCGGCGCCCTCGGACCCCGATGCGGAGGTGTCGGGCGCCCTGCGGGTGTTCGCCTACGAGGACAGTGTCGTGCCCGAGCTCATCGACCCGGTCACCGAGGCCAATCCCGGGCTCGAGATCAAGACCGCGACCTTCGACTCCAACGAGGAGGCCGCGGCGAAGCTGGCCGGCGGGTTCGAGGCCGACGTGGTCGAGATCTGCCTCGACGAGATGCAGCCGCTGGTCGACCAGAAGCTGTTGCGACCGCTCGACGCCGATGGGGTCGAGCACTGGGACGACCTCAACTTCACCAAGGCCGAGGGGATCGTGCTCGACGGCCAGGTCTACGGCGTGCCGCTGTCCGCGGGGCTCGAGGGCCTGGTCTACAACCCCGACGAGGTGCCGGAGGGGATCGACGAGATCGCCGACCTCTTCGACCCCCAGTTCGCCGGCCGCTCGACGATCCATGGCTCCTACGCGCTGCCGCTGATCGCGCAGGCAGCGCTCGCGACCGGGATCGAGGACCCGATGGACTTGAGCCCGGAGGAGCTCGAGCAGGCGAAGCAGTACCTGCTCGACCACTCCGAGCAGTTCCGCACCCTCTGGGGCTCGGACTCCGACCTCGTCAACCTGTTCAAGTCGGGCGAGGTGGTGGTCGCCGCGGCCGGGCCGCAGCTCGCCCAGCGAATGCTGAACTCCGGGGTGCCGGCGAAGTGGTCGCCCGCCAAGGAGGGGACGCTGTCTTGGGTGTGCGGGTTCGCGATCACCTCGAAGGCCGAGAACCTCCCGGCGGCCTACGCGCTGATCAACTCGCAGGCCTCACCCGAGGCGCAGGCGATCCGCGCCCGCGACGGCTACCTGGTCACCAACCGCAAGGCGCTCGAGCTGGCGCCGCCGGGATACCGCGAGCGCTCGGGGGTCGAGACGGCCGCCGACGCGATCCCGGAGACTTATCCGCCCAACTACCCGGACTGGGTCCGGGCGTTTCAGGACGTTAAGTCACAGTGAGCATCGAGGGGAGATCGAGATGAGTTCGATGACACGCAGGGACGCCCTCCGGCGCGGAGTCTTCGCCGCGGCCAGTCTCACGGCGGCCGACACCTTGCTCGCCTACGGCGGCCACAACGAGGCGCTCGCGGCGCTCAAGGGCAGCTTCGGCAAGCCCGGCTACGGCCCGCTCCAGTTCGAGCCGGGCAAGGCGCTTGCGCTGCCCAAGGGCTTTCACTACGTGCGCTTCGGCCGTGCCGGCAGCAGGATGTCCGACGGCCTGCCGACGCCTACCTGCCATGACGGGACCGGCTACTTCAAGGGCCGGGCGGACACCGTCTGGATCGTCCGCAACCAGGAGGGCTTTCATCCCGGGCGCGCCCACGGGCGGCGAAACGCCTACGACCGCGTCGCCCAGGGCGGCGTCACCGTCTCCCACTACAACACCCGCAGCGGCAAGCTCGTCGGCAGCGCCCTGGTGCTCAACGGCACCGACAACAACTGCAACGGCGGGGCCACGCCCTGGGGCACCTGGCTCTCTGGCGAGGAGAACACGGTCGGCCCCGATCAGGGCTTCGAGCGCAAGCACGGATATGTGTTCGAGATCCCTGCCCGGGCGACCGAGACGATCGAGCCGAGGCCGATCAGGGAGATGGGGCGCTTCGTCCACGAGGCCTGCCCGGTCGACCCGAAGACCGGGATCGTCTACATGACCGAGGACAACGGCGACCCCGGCGACGGCTTCTATCGCTATCTGCCCGACCACAAGGGCAAGCTCAACCGCGGCGGCAAGCTGCAGATGCTCGCGATCAAGGACCGCCCGAAGTACAACACCGCGATGAAGCAGGAGGTCGGTCGCAAGCTCGAGTGCCGCTGGGTCGACATCGAGGACCCCGATCCCAACGGCGCCGACGACTTCCCCCAGGCGGTCTACATGCAGGGCCGCCACGCCGGCGGGGCGCGGTTCATCGGCCTCGAGGGCGGCTTCTTCGGCAAGGGCAGCTGTTACTTCGTCGCCTCCGACGGCGGCGAGGCCGAACAGGGCCAGGTCTGGCGCTACACGCCCGACAACCGCGACTTTGGGCGCGGCACCCTTCAGCTCGTCTACCAGTCGCCCCGCAACCAGGTCCTCAACGGGCCCGACGGGATCGCGGTCAGCCCGCGCGGCGGGATCCTGCTCTGCGAGGACGGTGATGGCGAAGACGTCAACGGCAAGGACAACTGGGTCCGCGGCCTGACTCCCGACGGCGAGCTGTTCAACTTCGCCAAGGTGACCGAGAAGCTCGCCCTCCACGACCACATCGCCGCCGACCTGTTCCCGTTCAACAAGCGTCGCTTCGACCGCCCGCCCCGCAGGGGCCAGGCAGTCGGGGCGAGCGAGACCGCGGGGCCCGGCTGGAGCCCGGACGGCACGTGGCTGTTCCTCAACATCCAGTACCCGGGGGAGACGTTCGCGATCACCGGGCCGTGGAACAGGGGTTGGCTGTAGCCGTGGCACGGCCGGCCGTCGGCGAGACTGCGCCCGTGACGCGTATCGACCGGTCCCGTATCACGGAGCTCTTCGAGCGCGAGCGCGCGAGCTTCGCCGAGGCTCACCCGGCCTCGCGCGAGCTCCACCAGCGCGCCCAGGCGTCGCTGCTCTCCGGGGTGCCGATGAACTGGATGACGCGCTGGCCGGGCACCTTCCCGGTCTTCTTCGAGTCGGCGTCCGGAGCGGAGGTCGTCGACGTCGACGGCAACGTCTACGCCGACCTCTGCCTCGGCGACACCGGGGCGATGACCGGGCACTCGCCGCCGGCGACGGTCGCCGCCGTCCGTGATCGGGTGGCGAAGGGGATCACGGCGATGCTGCCGACCGAGGACGCGATCGCGGTCGGCGAGGAGATGCAGCGGCGGTTCGGCCTCCGCGACTGGCAGTTCAGCCTCTCGGCCACCGACGCGAACCGGTTCGTGATTCGGATCGCGCGTCAGATCACCGGCCGGCCGAAGATCCTCGTCCACAACCATTGCTACCACGGCAGCGTCGACGAGACCGTGGTCACGCTCGCGCACGGGGAGGTCCATCCCCGTGAGGGCAACGTCGGGCCGCCGGTCGATCCCGCCGAGACCACGCGCGTGGTCGAGATCAACGACCTCGGGGCGCTCGAGCGCGAGCTCGGACACGGCGATGTCGCCTGCGTGCTGGTCGAGCCGGCGCTGACCAACATCGGCATCGTGCTCGCCGAGGACGGCTATCACGAGCGCCTGCGAGAGCTCACCCGCGAGACGGGGACGCTGCTGGTGATCGACGAGACCCACACCCTCTGCTGCGGTCCGGGCGGCTACACGCGTGCCGAGGGCCTCGAGCCCGATTTCCTGACGATCGGCAAGCCGATCGGTGGCGGCGTGCCGGTCGGCGCCTACGGACTCACCGAAGAGGTCGCCGAGCGGATCATCGAGGCGACGATCTGGGAGACGGCCGACGTCGGCGGGGTCGGCGGCACGCTCGCCGGCAACGCGCTCTCGCTCGCCGCGGTCCGCGCGACCCTCGGCGAGGTGCTCACCGAGGACGCCTTCGAGCACATGATCGCGCTCGGCGAGCGCTTCGAGTCGGCGGTCGCCGAGACGATCGCCGAGCGCGGGCTGCCGTGGTCGGTGACCAGGCTCGGCTGCCGGGCCGAGTACATGTTCCAGGCGACGCCGCCGCGGACCGGGGCCGAGGCCGCCGCCGCGCTCGACCCCGAGCTCGACGCGCTGCTGCACCTCTACATGCTCAACCGCGGCGTCCTGCTGACGCCCTTCCACATGATGGCGCTGATGTCGCCGGCGACCACCGAGGCGCACGTCGATCGCCACACCGCCGCCTTCCAGGAGGCCGCCGCCGAGCTCACGCGCGGCTGACGCTGAGCTACGAAGCGACCTCGGTGGCGACGCCGAGCGGCAGCCAGCGAAAGCGCCTGCCGATGTCCGCGGGGGCAGCGGCGAGCTCGCGTTCGATCGCCTCGCGGCCTTCGCGGAAGTGCTTCCAGCCTTCGTAGTGGATCGGGATTGCCGTCCGCGGGCGGACGAGGCGGCAGAGCTCCACCGCCTCCTTCGCGGTCATCGTGTAGTGGAGCGGCCCGGTGATCGGGAAATGGACGTCTCCCAAGTGCAGCAGGGCGGTGTCCACCTGAAGCCGGTCGGCAACCTCGCGAACGCCGTCGTAGAGCACGGTGTCGCCCGAGACCCATAGCACGCCGTGTTCCTGGCCCTCCCATCGCAGCGCGAAGCCGATCACGTCCCCGGCCACCGGCTGGCTCAGCGGCGGACCGTGACGACATGGTGTCGCCGTGACCTCGATCGACGGCCGTCCCGGTGCTTCGAGCCGCGTCGCCCACCACGGCGCGAGTCCGCGAACACCGTCGCCGAGCCGCTTCGCGCCGGACACGGTCGTCACAACGACTTCCGCCGATGGGAGCAGGGCGCGCCCTAGGTCATCCAGGTTGTCGCCGTGGTGATCGTGGCTGAGCAGCACCGCGTCGATCGGGCCAAGCTCGTCCGCAGCGATTGCCGGCCCGACGAGCTTTTCCGATCCGTAGCCCCAGCCGAACCGGTACTTGCGCCCGGCAGGATCGAACGTCGGATCGGTGAGCAGGCGCCAGCCGTCGACTTCGATCAGCGCAGTCGGGCCCCCCACATGAGTGATCCGCACGCTCAGTTCGCGGCGGGCACGATGGCGTGCTCCTCCGCCCATGAGAGCGCGTAGTCGGCGACCTCCTCCCAGCCCTCCTGCGAGGGCATCAGGTGCGCTCGGCCCTCGTACTCCTTGATCTCGGTCACCGTGTCGGACTTGTAGTGCTTGGCGTTCGACTGCTGGATCGACGGCGGCATCAGGTGGTCCTCGCCGCCGGAGAGGAAGAGCAGCGGCGCGCGGTCATCATTGTGGTAGTCGACCCAGGTGTCCTGGTGGCCGGGCTGCAGGTTGGCGAGCGCGCTGCCCCAGAAGACGTTCCCGGACGCCGGGATCGCGTAGCGCTCATAGAGCGCCCTCGACTCCTCCTCGCTGAAGGTGTTCGTGAACGCGTAGTGCCACTGGTCGTGGTTGAGGGCGACGGCGCGGTGCCGATTGGCGGGGTTCTTCAGCACCGGCCATCCGGACTTGATCTGCGACGCAGGGACGATCCGCACGCCCTCGGTGGGGGCGGAGTTGATCGCCACGCCGGCGGCGCCGAAGCCGTGGTCAAGGAGGATCTGGGTGAAGGCGCCGCCGGCGGAGTGGCCGATCAGGATCGGTGGTGAGTCGAGCTCGCCGATGACGCCCTCGAGGTGCTCGATGATCGCCGGCACGGTCAGCTCCTCGATCGGCGTCGGGTCCTCGTTCAGGGCCTCGACCTCGACCTCGAAGCCGGGATACGCCGGTGCGAGCACCCGGTGGCCCTTGTCCTCGTAGCGGCTGATCCAGTTCTCCCAGCTGCGCGGGGTGACCCAGAAGCCGTGGATCAGGACGACGGGGTGAAGTGGGGTCATTGCTTCCTCTCGTTTTGACGTTTGACCTCTTGTCCCTACCCCGGCGCAACCCTAGCGGGCCGGCCTCAGCGCCTCACATCTCCGGCGCCGTTTGGTATATACTGAACCAGATGGTTCAGTATCAACCTCAACTCGATCGAACCTTCGCGGCGCTTGCGGACCCGACGCGCAGGGGCATCCTCGAGCGACTCGGCCACGGCACCGCCACGATCACCGAGCTCGCCGAGCCGTTCGGGATCTCGCTGACCGGGCTGAAGAAGCACGTGCGGGTGCTCGAGGACGCCGAGCTCGTGACGACCGAGAAGGTCGGGCGTGCTCGCCGCTGCGGCCTCGGCCCGCGCCGCCTCGACGACGCCCAGGGATGGATCGAGACCTACCGGCAAATGCTCGACGCTCGCCTCGATCGCTTCGGCGAGCTCCTCGAACGCACGAAAGGAGACACCCGATGACCAACGACCAGCAGGCGACCGCGTCCGGCGCCACAGAGGTGACGACCCCCTCGGATCGCGAGATCGTCAGCGAGCGCGTCTTCGACTCGCCCCGCGATCGCGTCTTCGCGGCCTTCACCGACCCCGAGCTGATCCCCGAGTGGTGGGGACCGCACAACGTGATCACGATCGTCGACCAGATGGACGTCCGGCCCGGTGGGGCGTGGCGCTTCGTCTGCCGCGATTCGAACGGCGACGAGGACGGTTTCAGGGGGACCTACCGAGAGGTGACGCCACCCGAGCGCATCGTCCAAACGTTCGAGTGGGAGGGGATGCCCGGCCACGTCTGCATCGAGACGGTCGTGCTCGAGGACCTCGGCGGGCGCACCAAGGTGACGAACACCTCGCTCTTCCACACCCCCGAGGAGCGCGACGGCATGCTCGCCTCGGGCATGGAGGGCGGACTGAACGAGTCGTACGAGCGCCTCGACGAGCTGCTCGCAAAGCTCGGATCGGGCTGATCCGCCCGGTGCCCGCAGGCCGGCTGCGTCCCGCTCGAGGCCGGAGCGGGGCGCGGGCCTGGTCGGGTTGCAGGTAAGTGTCCTGCTGACCCCGTTTCATATGATGCCGCTGATGGGTGCCCTCACCCGCAGGCAGGCGATCCGGCGAGGCCTTGCTGCTGCCGCCGGGCTCTCGATGGCCGACACGCTGCTCGCCTACAGCGGAGCAAACGAGGCACTCGCGGCGCTCGGCCCCAGGTTCGGAAGGCCCGGCTATGGGCCGCTTCAGTTCGAGCCGGGGAAGGCGCTGGCGCTGCCGAAGGGTTTTCACTACCGGCGCTTCGGCCGCGCCGGGAGCATGATGTCCGACGGGCTGCGCACACCGACCGCTCACGACGGCACCGGCTATTTCAAGGGCCGCCGCGACACGGTCTGGATCGCCCGCAATCACGAGGGCTATCACGCAGGACGCGCGATCGGCCCGCGCGACGCGTACGACCGGATCGCCCAGGGTGGGGTGACGATCTCGCACTACAACACCCGGACCGGGAAGCTGTTGGGAAGCGCGCTGGTGCTCAACGGGACCGACACCAACTGCAGCGGCGGCCGGACGCCCTGGGGCACGTGGCTCACCTGCGAGGAGAGCACCTTCGACCACGCCAAGGGCTTTGAGCGCAAGCATGGCTACGTGTTCGAGGTCCCGGCTCGGGCGACCTCGACCGTCGAGGCCGTGCCGATCAAGCCGATGGGGCGCTTCGTTCACGAAGCATGCGGGGTCGACCCGAAGACCGGGGTGGTCTATATGACCGAGGACAACGGCCACCCCGGCGACGGCTTCTACCGCTATCTACCCAATCACAAGGGCAAGCTGCATCGCGGCGGCAAGCTGCAGATGCTTGCGATCAAGGGCCGGCCGAAGTACAACACCGCCGCCAAGCAGACCGTCGGCAGAGAGCTCGAATGTCGGTGGGTGACGATCGACGATCCCGATCCCAACGGAGCGGGCGAGTTCCCCCAGGCCGTCTACATGCAGGGGCGCGAGCACGGCGGGGCCCGGTTCCTGAGACTCGAGGGGGCGGACTTTCATCGCGGCGGCGTCTACTTCACCGCGACCTCGGCAGGGGACGCCGGGCAGGGCCAGATCTGGCGCTACACCCCCGACAACCGCGACTTCAAGCGGGGCACCCTGATGCTGTTGTTCGAATCGCCGCGCAACCGGGTGCTCAACGCGCCCGATGCCGTCGCCGGCAGCCCGCGTGGAGGAGTGGTGCTGTTGGAAGACGGCGACGGCGAGTACATCGACGGCGCCGACAACTGGATTCGCGGGTTGACCCCCGACGGACAGATCTTCAGTTTCGCCAAGGTGACCGAGAGGCTGGGCATCAAGCGCCACATTGCCGATGACCTGTTCCCGTTCAACGAGCGACGCTTCAACCGGCCGCCGCGCAAACCCGTGGGCGCGAGTGAGGCGACCGGCGTCGGCTACAGCCCCGATGGCAGGTGGATGTTCGTCAACCTGCAGTACCCGGGCGAAACGTTCGCGATCACGGGCCCGTGGCAGAAGGGCTGGCTCTAGCGGTCGGGGCGCGAGCGGCCAGGGGAAGAGCTCACAGCTCGCCTGAATAGGGGCGACGCCCGAACCGGCGCGCAAGCCCGCCGTTCGATCCCACGTCGGGCTCGAAAGGAGAGTTGTTGCCGGGGCGGAGCGCGCGCCTGGCCCTGTTGCGGTCTCGCCTGGCGCTCCATAGACCGGGCATATACCGCGGTGTCGGAGCCTCCGCGCCGACCACTGGCCCCTGAGCCTCGTCTGATCGGAAGACAAGGTCCGAGGCCACGACTACCAGGAGGCCCGGAATGAGGGCTCACATCATCACCACCATGTCCAGGCGGAGGCGGCAGGCGCGCCGGCGTAGCGCCCTTGCGCTCGCCCTCGGCGTCTGCGCGCTGGCAATCCCGGCGACCGCGAGCGCGGAGGAGCCCGCGGGCGGTTACTCCTCCATCAACGCGATCACCGGCGGGTCACCCGCGAGCGAGGCGAATCCCTCGGACGGATCGTCGAACGTCGACACCGGCTACTCGTCGGTGACCGCGATCACCGGATCGGACGCCAGCGAGCCCACGCTCGCCTCCGGCTCGCCGGCCGGCACGGGCGACGGATTCGACTGGGCCAGCGCCGCGATCGGGGCGGGGGCCGCGATGGCCCTGACCGCGCTCGGCGCCGCCGCGCTGCTCACCGGCCGTAGGCGCACCGCGGTGTCGCCGTCGGCCTGACGGGCTGAGGGTGTTGGCCCGCCGGCGTCAAGTGATGGGCGCGGAGCCCCTGCTCCGCGCCCATCACGCGTCGAGAACGGCGTCAGGAGCGCAGAGTTGATCTCGGGCTCGAGCAGGAGTACGGTCGCTTCGGCCGGTACGAGCATGGCTTTCGAGGTTCGCCTTCTAGGCTCCGTTGAGGCGCTGGTCGACGGACACTCCCTCTCCCTGGGAGGAAGCAAGCAGCGCAGCGTCGTCGCGATGCTGGCGCTGCACGCCAATACGACGCTGAGTAGCGATCGGCTGATCGACGGGCTCTGGGGGAGCGACCCGCCGGCGAGTGCCGCCAAGAACATCCAGCACTACGTCTGGCGGCTGCGCAAGACGCTCGCCGAGAGCCGCGCCGGGGCGGAGATCCTCACCCGCGGGCACGGCTACGAAATGCGGCTGCCCGCTCGCGCGGTCGACGCCCTGCACTTCGAGGGCCTGGTCGAGGACGCAGCCCGCGAGCAGCCGGCGGGTGGCCAGGTGAACGGGGCGGCTCGCAGCGCGCTCGAGCTCTGGCGGGGTGCGCCGCTGTCGGACGTCGCCGATGAGCCGTTCGCGCTCGCCGAGATCCGCCGGCTCGAGGAGCTTCATCTGCAGGCGCTCGAGCTGGCGATCGACGCCGACATGGCCGCCGGCCGGCACGCCGAGGTGACCGCGGAGCTCGAGGCGTTGATCGCCGAGGAGCCCTTGCGAGAGCGTTTTCACGCGCAACGGATGCTCGCGCTCTATCGCGACGGCCGACAGTCGGAGGCCCTCGATGCGTACCGCGCCGCGCGCAAGACGTTGATCGAGGAGATCGGTTCCGAACCGGGGCGCGAGCTTCAGGACCTGCAAGCCGCGATCCTCGATCAGGACCCACGCCTCGACGCGCCGCCCCTGACGCAGGAGCTGCCCGCCCAGCTCGAGGGCGGCTCGCCGCTGCTCGCCGGGCGCGAGCGCGAGCTGGGCTGGCTGCGTGAGCGCTGGGAGCAGGCGGCCGGCGGTGGTGTCGTGATCGTCCTCGTCGTCGGGCCGGCCGGGATCGGCAAGACGCGGCTCGTCGCCGAGCTTGCGACCGAGGTCCAGGATGCTGACGGCGTCGTCCTCTGCGCCGGAGGCGGCGACGTCCCCGATGCCGCGATGGCGACCGTCGGCAGGGCCGAGAAGAGCGAGCGACCCGTGCTGCTGGTGCTCGACTACGCCGACGACGCGCCGCCGGCGGTGCTCAGGGCCGCCGCCGGGCTCGCTCGCGACGGACACTCGCGTTTGATCTGCGTCCTGCATCGCGACGAGCAGGGCCCGCCCACGTTCGCCGCCCTGCTCGAGTCTGGTGCCGCCGAGCGGTTGCGACTCGACCGCCTTCCGGATCAGGCGGTGGCGGAGATCGCCGAGCTCTATGCACCCGCCGAGGGCGCCCAGATGCCCTTGCAAACGCTGGTCGCGGCGAGCGAGGGCGTTCCGCTTCGGGTTCACCGGGAGGCCGGCGAGTGGGCGCGGGCGGAGGTGGCGGGCCGTCTCGGCACCTCCGCCGACCAAGCGGCCGACGAGCGCACCGGGCTGCGGGCCGCGGAGGCCGATCTCGCGGGCAACGTCGTCGATCTGCAGGCTGCCGGGGAGCGGATCCGCCTGTACGCCGCCGAGGAGCCCCCGAACCCCTCGGAAGCTGCGGTCTGTCCGTTCCGCGGCTTGGCGCCCTTCGACGCCGCCCACGCCGAGTACTTCTTCGGCCGTGAAAGGCTCGTCGCCGAGCTCGTGGCCCGGCTCGTCGGCTCGACGCTGCTGGCGGTCGTCGGGCCGTCCGGGAGCGGCAAGTCCTCGGCGGTCCGGGCCGGGCTCTTGCCGGCGCTGGCAAGCGGGGTAGTGCCGGAATCCGACGGCTGGCGGCAGGCGGTGATGCGGCCGGGCGAGCGGCCGCTGGCGGAGCTCTCGCGCACGTTGGCGCGGACGGTGCCCGAGGCCGATGCCGGGGGCGACCGGGATCCGACGATCACGGCTGCGCTCGATTGGTTGGCGACCGGCGAGCGCTTGGTCCTCGTCGTCGACCAGTTCGAGGAGGTCTTCGTCGCCTGTCGTGACGCGGTCGAGCGGGAGGCCTTCCTCGACGCTCTGGTGGAGGGCGCCGGAGATGAAGAGGAGCGGCTGATCGTCGTGATCGCGCTCCGTGCCGACTTCTACGCCGACTGCGCCCAGCACGCGACGCTGTCGACGATGATCGGCTCGAACCAGGTCCTGGTCGGGCCGATGCGTCGCGACGAGCTGCGCCGGGCGATCGAGCTGCCGGCGCGCAAGTCCGGGCTGCGGGTCGAGGCGCGGCTGGTCTCGGCGCTCGTCGGCGACGTCGCCGGCGAGCCCGGCGGCCTGCCGCTGCTCTCTGCGGCCCTGGTCGAGCTCTGGCAACGACGCAGTGGTCGCACCCTGCGCTACGAGGACTACGAGCGCAGCGGCGGGGTGCAGGGGGCGGTCGCGCGGCTCGCGGAGGACGCCTACCAGCGCCTCAGCGAGGCCCAACGCCGCCGCGCGCGCCCGATGCTGCTGCGGCTCGCCGGTGACGACGAGGAGGTGGAGACCTTCGTCCGCCGCCGCGTCCCGCTCGACGAGCTCGAGGTCGAACGCGACGAGGACGCCGCCGGGGCGCTGGCGGTGCTGACCGAGAGCCGTCTGCTGACCGTCGACGAGGGCACGGTCGAGGTCGCCCACGAGGCGCTGCTTCGCGAGTGGCCACGCCTGCGCGGCTGGCTCGAGGCCGACGCCGAGGGTCGCCGGCTTCACCAGCACCTGATCGGCGCCTCCCAGGAGTGGCGAGACTCCGAGCGCAATCCAGCGGAGCTCTACCGCGGCGCCCGGCTCGCCGCGGCACTCGACTGGGCCGCCGAGCACGACGCCGAGCTGAACGAGCTCGAGCGCGAGTTCCTCGACGAAAGCCGAGCCGCGAGCGAGCGCGAGGCCGAGCGCCAGCGCCGCGCCAACCGGCGCCTCCGGACCCTGCTCGCCGGCGTCGGCGTCCTGCTCGCCGGGGCGGTGGTCGCCGGGGTGATCGCGATCTCCGAGCGCCAGGGCGCGCGCGACGCGGCCACCGTCGCCGACGCCCAGCGGCTCGGCGCCGAGGCGCTGGCGGAGGAGCGTCTCGACGAGGCGCTGCTGCTCGCCAACACGGGCGTCGCCCTCGACGACTCGCTCGCGACCCGCTCCGTCCTGCTCTCGACCCTGGTGCGCAGCCCGGCGACGCTCGGTGTCCTCGACCCCGCCCGCAACCTGCCCACCTCTCTCGCGCTCAGCCCCGACGGGGGCACGCTTGCGATCGGCACCCGGCACGGCATCGTCAGCCTCTTCGACACCGAGACGAGGGAGCGGATCGGCGAGCACCAGGCGCCGGGCCCGGTCTGGACGCTCGGCTTCGATCGGCGGGGCGACTCGCTCGCGGTGACCGGAAACGGCAGGGCGACGGTCGGCTCCCTGGAGATCGTCGATGCGGACACGCTGCGGGTGCGCAACGACATCTCCCTCGGCCGCCATCCCACTGCCCCCGAGTACTTCGCGACGGCCGCCTACGCCCCGAACGGGCGGAGCCTGCTCGTCAGCTACTCCACCGGCGATAACCCGATTTCGGCGCCGGTGTTCGTGCGCCGCTTCGACGCCCGCAGCGGCTCGTCGCTGGGACCGACCGTCCCAGTCGGCCCGGAGCCCTTTGCGACCTCGCTGTTCTCGGCCGCGGACGGGCCCGCGATCCAGCTCACAGGTGAAGCGATCTACGCGATCGACGCAACGACCCTCCACGTTCGTCGCTACCCGGTGCGCGCCGTGGACGCCACGATCAGCCCCGACGGGCGCACGCTTGCGTTCGAGGCGGTTCAGGGGCGCCTTGGCCTGCTCGACCTCGCCTCCGGGCGGGTGCGGACGCTGCCGGAGAGCAGGGACCTCCGGATCGGGGCCATCAGCCCCGATGGGCGCATCCTGTCCACGTCATTGGGCGACGACGTGGTCTTGTGGGACGTCGAGGAGGGAGCCGCGACCGAGACCCTCGTGGGGAGCTCCGCCTCGCTCGGGGACCACGTCTTCAGCCCCGACGGGCGCACCCTCTACACGGTCGCCGGCGATGGCAGCGCGATCATCTGGGACGTGGCGGGCGATCGCCGGCTTGGACGGCCCTTCCGCACCAACATCCACAACCACACGCCCGAAGCCTCCCCGCCCACCTTTGCGCTCAGCCCCGACGGACGCACGCTCGCGGCCGCGAGGTTCGACGGCAGGGTGGACCTGATCGACGCCGAGACGCTGCGCAGGACCGGCGGCTTCGCGGCCTTCACCGGCCGATCGGCGCTCGCGATCGAGTACTCGCCGGACGGGCGCCGGCTCGCGGTCGGCGGACAAAACGGTGGAGTCGGCCTCTGGGACGCGGGGTCCGGAGACCGCGTCGGGGCGCTTCTGCTGGGGCCGCGCGGCCCGAAGAGGAACAACGACCACAGCGTCCAGGCGCTCGCCTTCGGCAACGGGGGCCTGCTCGCCGCGGCAAGCACCGGGGGCCGCGTGCGCATCTGGGATCTTGAGGGACGCGAGCCGATCGACCCGCCGCCTCGCCTGACCCCGTTCGTGATGGGGCTGGCCTTCAGTCCGGACGGCTCGCAGCTCGCGATCCCGTTCGGGGGCCGCGGCGGGGACAAGCCCGACGGGGTCGAGATCTGGGACGTCCGCGGCGACGAGAGGCTCGCCAGGTTGCGCTCCGACGGCGAGGTCCGCTCGGTCGCGTTCTCCGCGGACGGCCGCCTGCTCGCCGGCGGTCAGCTCGACGGGAACGTCCACCTCTGGGCGACGGACGGCTGGCGGCGGCTGGGGGCGCCGCTCGTCTCCGGCGGCGGGGAAGCGCTGTCGGTGGCCTTCTCTCCGGACGGCCGCTCGCTGGCCAGCTCGCACAACAACGGCGGCAGGGTCGTGCTCTGGGATGTCGAGTCGCAGCAGCCTGTCGGTTCGGCGCTGCCCGGCCTGAGGAATTGGGCGACGGCACGCTTCACACCCGACGGCGATCGCTTGTTCGCGGTCTCCGACGTCGGGCGCGCGATCCGCTGGGAGGTGGATCCCGGCATCTGGGTGCAACACGCCTGCGCCGTTGCCGGCGGCCTCACCACTGAGGAGTGGGAGCAGGTCGTCCCCGAGCAGGATTACGTCCCGGTCTGCCCCTCCGGCTGACTCCCGCGCCGCGCCCGTGGACCGGGCGTAGATGCGGGCCTAGACCAGGCATAAACCGCCGTGTCGGAGCCTTCGCGCTGACCACCGGCACCCTCACGAAGGAGAGTCATGAAGAGGCCTTTCGTTCTCATCGCGGCGATCGTCGCGATCGTCGGCTTTGGTGCGGTCGTTGCCGGGGCGAGGGAAGCGACCGGGGTCGAGAACTCGGTGACGCTCAAGTACAACCCCGGCAGCGCGGACCCAGCGGACGACACGTTCTCGGGCCGGGTGAAGGCGAGGAAGGCGGGCTGTCAGCAGGGGCGCACGGTGACCCCTGAGAAGTGATTTCGCTAAGGCCAGCTCGGATAAGACCAACGCCCGCGGCAGGTACGAGATCTTCTCCTCGGGGCCGACCTCGCCCCCGGGGTACTACGCCCAGGTAAGGAAGAGGAAGATCACCAAGAGCAACGGCGACAAGATCGTCTGCGAGAGGAACAGGTCGCCGAACACGGTCCACGTCCCCTAGGACTACGGACGCTGTGAGCGCCGGGGTCGCTGGTCGGCCCCGGCCGTAAATGGCGCCTTCCTTCTTCCGCTATCCGCTATCCGGCAACAAGTCGCCAACCTCGGCCTCAATCCCGCGCCGAGCTCGAAGCCGGGATTGTTGCTGTATATCGACACCAACCCCACTCTCAACACCGAGGCGAGGTTGAGGTCGGGGTTTGCGACCTGCGCTCGCACCCACCTCCCCTCACTGCAAATGAACCCCGCCTCGCACCCAGCGACGGCCCGAGCGGAGCGCCACCCGCCCAGGCGGAACAGCTCCCGTCCTGCCGCTCAGCCGAACGCCGAGGCGATCGACTCGCCGGCGTTCGCGGCCCAGTCGACCAGCGGCGAGGGGATGATGCCGAAGAAGACGCTCGCCGCGGTGGCGAGCAGGATCAGGCCGATGATCACCTTGCAGCGCGCGCCCGAGACGGCGGCGTCGGCCTCCTGCGAGCCTCCGGCGATCGCCGGCACCGCGGCCGGCGGGCGCTCGGCGGCCGGCCGCATCCAGATCGCGGCGACGACTCGCAGGTAGTAGGCGAGCGAGATCATCGTCCCGATCGCGATCATCACCCCGAGCCAGGTGTAGTCGGCGTCGACCGCTGCTTCGATCAGGAACAGCTTGGCGATGAAGCCCGCCGTTCCCGGCAGCCCGGCGAGCGAGAGCATCGAGACGGTCAGCGCCGCCGCCAGCGCCGGGCGCTCGCGTCCGAGGCCCTCGACCGCGCGGATGTCGTCGCCGAACGGCGTCTCGCGCTCGCGGATCGTGATCACCGCGAACGCGGGCAGGTTCATGAGCGCATACGCGGCGAGGTAGAAGACGAGCGCGCTCACCCCGGCCTCGCTGGCGGCGACCACGGCGACCATCATGTAGCCGGCCTGGGCGACGCTCGAGTAGCCGAGCAGCCGCTTGAGCGAGCTCTGCCCGAGCGCGCCCGCGTTGCCGACCACGATCGAGACCGCCGCCAGCGCCGCGAGCGCCGGCTGCCAGTCGTCGACCGCCGGTCCGAGCGCGACGTCGAAGAAGCGCACGAGCACGCAGAAGACCGCCGCCTTGGTCGCCACCGCCATGAACGCGGTCACCGGGGTCGGCGCGCCCTGGTAGACGTCGGGCGTCCACTGGTGGAAGGGCGCGACCGAGAGCTTGAACGCGAGCCCGGTGGCCGCGAGCGCGATCCCGATCAGCAGCAGCGGGTCGTCGATCACCGAGCCGCCGACGGCGGCGCGGATGCCGTCGAAGTCGGTCGAGCCGGTGGCGCCATAGACGAAGGCGAGGCCGTAGAGGAGCGTCGCCGAGCCGAGCGAGCCGATGATCAGGTACTTGAGCCCGGACTCGAGCGACGCCTCGCGCCGCAACGCCGATCCACAGAGCACGTAGAGCGGGATCGAGAGCAGCTCGAGAGCGACGAAGAAGGCGATCAGGTTCTGCGCCTGGGCGATCAGCGTCATCCCGAGCACCGAGCAGATCAGCAGGGCCTGGAACTCGCCGTGCCCGCTCGGCCCGAGCGGCCGGTCGAAGGCCTGCTCGCGCCACGAGAGCGGGATGCAGAACGCCGCCACGACGATCGCGATCAGGCTCGCGGCGATCGCGAGATCGTCGAGCCGCAGCGCGCCGGCGACCAGGTCCTTGGGATCGCCCCACTGCCAGATCAAGAGCCCGGCAGCGGCCGCGAGCGTGCCGAGGCCGAGGATCGAGACGACGATCCGCTGCGTGCGCGGGCCACCGAACAGCCCCCCGACGAGCACGATCACCAGACCGGCGGTGAGCGCGATCACGGGCGAGATCCCGGCGTAGTCGATCTCCGGGGCGGTGAAGGTCATCGCAGCGCGATCGCCTCCTCCTGGGCGGAGTCAACGGCGCCGACGCTCGACTCGACCGAGGTCTCACCGCGGTCGAGGATCAGCCCGGGCCAGAGCGCGAGGGCGACGATGCAGGCGATCAGCGGGGCGAGCACGAGGGCGTCGCCAGCCGAGATCTCGCGCGACTCGGCGCCCTCGGGGAGCCGGTTGTGCATCGTGCGCTGGTAGAGGCGCAGGGCGTAGAAGGCGGCGAGGACGACGCCGATGACGGCGACGAAGGCGAACGCGATCTTCGCCTGGAAGACCCCGTTGAGGATGTAGAACTCGCCGATGAAGTTGGCCGAGCCGGGCATCGCGAGGGTCGCCATCGTCAGGACCAGGAAGAGCGCGGCGAGGAACGGCGCTCGCATCGCCTGGCCGCCCATCTCGCGCAGGTCCTCGGTCCGGGTGCGCGCGTAGAGGATCCCGATGACTACGAACAGCGCGCCGACGACGAGGCCGTGGTTGACCATCTGGAGCACGGCGCCGTCGCCGCCGTCGGCGCGCAGCGAGAAGACCCCGAGGGTGATGAAGCCGAGCTGGGCGACCGACGAGTAGCCGGCGACGAGGCGGACGTTGGTCTGCGTGAAGGCCATCACCGAGCCGTAGAGGATCGAGACGACCGCGATCACCATCACCAGCTCCTGGAAGGTGACGGTCGCGTCGGGGTAGATCGGGAGCACGACGCGCAGGAAGCCGTAGGCGCCGACCTTCGAGAGCACGCCGGAGAGCAGCAGCACCACCGGCAGCGGGGCGGCGCGGTAGGCGTCGGGCATCCAGCCGTGGATCGGGAAGGCCGGCATCTTGACCAGGAAGGCAGCGGCGAAGAAGCAGAAGATCCACTCCTGGCTCCCGCTCGAGAGCAGGTTGGCGCGCAGGTTGGCGATCGAGAACGAGAGCTCGCCGGTGTCCTGCGAGACGAGGATCGCGGTCGCGATCGCGCCGACCAGCATCAGCAGCGAGCCGACCAGCGTGTAGACGATCATCTTCGTCGTCGCCGCGATCCGGTTCTCGCCGCCGAACGCCCCGATCAAGAAGAAGAACGGGATCAGCATCAGGTCGAAGAAGAGGACGAACAGGAGCAGGTCCTGGGCGAGGAAGGCGCCCAGCGCCGCGGTCTCGCCGAGCCCGAGCAGGAAGTAGAAGAGGCGTGAGCGATCGTCGCCCGGCTCGCCGCGAAGCGACGCCCACAGCGTCGCCCCGAACCACAGCACCGCGGTCAGCAGCACGAGGAAGACGCTGAGCCCGTCGACCCCGAGCTGATAGCGGACGCCGAGGTCGGGGATCCACGACTCGTCGACGGCGTGCTGAAGCTCCGCCGTGCCGGCGGCGAAGTCGGCGACGAGGCCGATCGCGAGCGCGAGCGCGACCAGCGCGCCGCCCGCCGCGATCCAGCGCGAGAGGGTGCGGGGAGCGACGAGGACGACCACGCCGGCGACCAGCGGCGCCCAGAGCAGCACGTTCAGCATCGGATCGCTCCGGCGGGACTCATGAGCTGACCACCAAGAAATAGACGCCAAGCGCCGCGAACCCGCCGACGAGCAAGAGCGCGTAGGCGCGAACGAAGCCCGACTGCGCGCCGCGGATCACCGAGCTGGCGCCGCGAACCGTGCCCGAGACGCCGTTGACGATCCCGTCGACGACGACCCGCTCGAAGACCGAGTTGGCGAAGCGCCCGACCGCGATCGCCGGCCGGTAGAAGAGCGCATCGATGAGCTCGTCGAAGTACCACTTGTTGAGCAGGAAGTCGTGCAGGTGCGGGAGCCGCTCGACCAGGCGCGCGGTGACCCCGGGCCGGCGCACGTAGCAGTAGTGGGCGATCGCGATCCCGATGATCGCGATCGTGCCGCCGACCGTGAGCCCGATCCAGGCGTCGGCCGTCGACGGCTCGAGGTGATAGAGCGCCGAGCTCTCGAAGGTTCCCTCCAAGAACGTGGTCACGACGTGGTCGATCCCCGGGATCTGGATCAGCCCGGCGGAGAGCGCGCCGACGCCGAGCACGGCCATCGCCGCCCGCATCGGCCACTCGCGCTCGGCGATGTGGTGCTCCTCACCCGGGAAACCGACATCGGTGTCCTCGGTCTCGCCGCTATGCGGGTTGACCGGAGGCGCGTGGTGGATGTGTCCCTGCTCGAGCTCCTGCGCCTCCTCGCAGGGCTTGCCGGCGACGACGCGGAAGCCGATCCGGAACGAGTAAAAGGCGGTCATCAGCGCGCCGACATAGCCACCGATGGCGAAGATCCAGTAGATCCCGCCGCGGTCGGCGGCGAAGCCGAGGATCTCGTCCTTGGAGAAGAAGCCGGAGGTGAAGGGGAAGGCCGCCAGCGCCAGGCAGCCGACGATCAAGAGCGCAGAGGTGAACGGCATCGCCCTGCGAAAGCCGCCCATCAGGTCGATGTTCTGGCGGTTCGCCATCGCCGAGATCACCGAGCCCGCGGCCATGAACAGCAGCGCCTTGAAGAAGGCGTGGGCCATGAGCATGAACAGGCCGCCCGCGTATGCGCCGATCGCGACGCCCATGATCATGTAGCCGATCTGGCTCATGGTCGAGTAGGCGATGATCCGCTTCAGGTCGGTGACCACGAGCGCGATCGTCGCCGCGATCAGCAGGGTCGCGAGGCCGACGAAGGCGGCGATGTCGGCGGCCGTCGGCGCGAGCTCGAAGAGCGGGAACATGCGCGCGATCAGGTAGACGCCGGCGGTGACCATGGTTGCGGCGTGGATCAGCGCCGAGACCGGGGTCGGGCCCTCCATCGCGTCGGGAAGCCAGGTGTGAAACGGGACCTGGGCGGACTTCGCGAACGCCCCGACGCAGATCAGCAGGCAGATCGCGATCACCACGCCCTCGTTGGTGGTGAAGCTCTCCGGCGCAGCGTCGAAGGCGGCGAGGAAATCGAACGTGCCCAGCTCGCGGAAGACGAAGAAGGCCGCGAGCACCAGCCCGACGTCACCAACGACGTTGATCACGAACGCCTTCATCCCCGCTGTGGTTGCGGTCTCGCGCCGGTACCAGAAGCTGATCAGCGCGTAGGAGGCGAAGCCGACGAACGCCCAGCCGACGATCAGGATGACGAAGTTGCCGGCGAGGACCAGCAGCAGCATCGAGAAGACGAAGAAGTTGAGGTAGCTAAAGAAGCGCGCGTAGCCGCGGTCCGAGTCCATGTAGGCGAGCGAGTAGAGGTGGATCAGGGTCGAGATCCCGGTCACCACGAGGCACATGTAGACCGAGAGCGGGTCGACGAGGATCGAGAGCTGGATCTCCAGGCCGCCCGCGGAGGCGTACTCGTAGAGCGAGTCGGTGAGTTGGCGGGCATCGGTGGGCTCATCCAGCAGCGATAGCAGGGCGCCGATCGAGCAGACGAAGGCGAGCGCGATCGCTCCGGTTCCGACCCAGGCGGCGGACCTGCCGGGCAGCAGGGCTCGCCCGAAGGCGATCGTCATGCTTCCGGCGAGCGGCAGCACCAGCACCAGCCAGCCCCAGGTCGTGGCGCTCACCCGCGCAGCTCCCGGATCGAGTCGACGTTGAGCGGGATCCGGCGGCGGAACATGGCCACGATCAGGCCGAGGCCGACGACGACCTCGCACGCCGCCACGACCATGACCACGAGCGCGAACACCTGACCCTCCTCGTTGCCGGTCGAGCGCGAGAAGGCGACCAGCGCGAGGTTGCCCGCGTTCAGCATCAGCTCGAGGCAGAGCAGGATCACCAGCGGGCTCCGGCGGATCAATACGCCGACGGCGCCAATCGCGAACAGCAGCGCCGAGAGGACGAGGTACCAGGAAACGTCCATCAGGCGGCGACCCTCATCCCGCCACCTCGGGTTCGTCCCGCTTCCTGCGCCCGGCGAGCACGATCGCGCCGACCGCGGCGATCAGGAGCAGCATCGACGCCGCCTCGAAGACCACCAGGAAGCGCTCGAGCAAGAGCTCGCCAATCCTTCCCGGGGAGCCGAAGCCGGTCGCGAGCGTCGGCCCGTGGGAGTCGATCGCCTTCAGGCCGGTGCCGATCACCGCGATCGAGATCTCGACGAAGAGCGCTGCGGCAAGCAGCGGCGCCAGCAGGCGCTGACCGGGGATCGGCTCCCAGATCGGCTCCTCGACCTCGCCCACGTAGGCGGCGACGAACAGGTAGAGGACCATGACCGCGCCGGCGTAGACGACGATCTGCGCCGCGGCGATGAACTCCGCGTAGAGGATCAGGAAGAGGCCCGCGAGCGAGATCAGGTGGACGATCAGCGAGAGCACGCTGTAGAAGGGATTGCGCAGCGCGATCACCCCGATCGCCCCGCCGAGGGCGCCGATCGCTCCGGCGAAGAAGGCGACCGCCTCCATCTACTCGCCTTCTCGGCGCAGCGGCGTGCGCTCGATCGACTCGGCGAGCAGCATCTCCTTGGTGAAGATCAGGTCGCTGCGGTCATAGTCGGCCAGCTCGTACTCGTGGCCCATAGTGATCGCGTCGAACGGGCAGGCGACCTCGCAGTAGCCGCAGAAGATGCAGCGGGCGAGGTTGATCTCGTAGACGGCCGCGTAGCGCTCACCGGCCGAGACGCGGTCGGCCGGGTCGTTCTCGGCGGCGACGACCCGGATGCAGTCGGCCGGGCAGGCGGCGGCGCAGAGCGAGCAGCCGACGCATTTCTCGAGCCCCGTGTCCTCGAACTTATGCAGTTTGTGGCGCCCGCGAAAGCGCGGGTAGACGGGCGTCTTCTCCTCCGGGTACTGGATCGTCATCGGGCCCTCGATCAGGCGCGCCATCGTCGTCTTCAGGCCGCGCAGGGTTTCGCCGAAGGCGCGATAGGCGCCCTTGGGCCCGCCGGGCTCAGGTCCGCGCTGGACGGCGATCACCTCGAGCCCGTCCTTGAGGTAAGGGAACTCCTCGCTCATAGAAGCCGCCTCAACAGCGGCGGGGTTCGGCTCCGTCCTATCGGACTCCGCCTCACAGAACCACCACCAGGACCGCGGTGACGAGCACGTTCAGGGTCGCCAGCGGCAAGAGGACCTTCCAGCCGAGGCTCATCAGCTGGTCGTAGCGCAGCCGCGGCAGCGTCGCGCGGACCCAGATGAAGAACAAGATCAGGGTGAGGATCTTGGCGATCATCCAGATCGGGTCGAGCCAGTCCGGCCCGGGGCCCATCCAGCCGCCGAGGAAGAAGGCGACCGCGATCCCGGAGACCACGAACATCTCCAGGTACTCGGCGAGCAGGAAGGCGCCGAAGCGGGTGCCGCCGTACTCGGTCATGAAGCCCTGGACCAGCTCGGCGTCGGCCTCGGGGAGGTCGAACGGCGCCCGGTTGGTCTCCGCGAACCCGGCGATCATGAAGATCAGGAAGCCGACGAACTGCGGCACCACGTACCAGATCTCGCCCTGCGCCTCGACGATCGAGACCAGCGACAGACTGCCCGCCATCATGATCGCGCCGAGCAGCGCCAACCCCATCGAGATCTCGTAGGAGATCAGCTGCGCCGCCGAGCGCATCGCGCCGAGGAAGCTGTACTTCGAGCCCGACGACCAGCCGGAGAGCAGCAGCCCGTAGAAGGCGAGCGAGCCGAAGGCAAAGAAGTAGAGGACGCCGATCGAGACGTCGATTCCATAGAGGCCGACCCCGTCCTGGACGTCCCCGAAGGGCAGGATCGCGATCGTCGTGATCCCGGAGAAGATCACCAGCGCCGGGCCGAGCGCGTACAGCAGCGGCACCGCAGCCGCCGGGCGGAAGAACTCCTTGCCGACCAGCTTGAGGATGTCGGCGATCGGCTGCAGCAGCCCGACCGGCCCGACCCGGTTGGGCCCGTAGCGGTGCTGGAAGCGGCCGATCAGCTTGCGCTCGACCACGGTCAGCACCGGGACGATCGCGAACACGACCAGGAAGATCAGGATCGACTTGACGACCAGGATCCAGGTCGCCTCGGCGAACCCGACCTCGGCGAGCGGAATCACCGCTTGGTCACCTCCACGGTCTCGGCGCCGCTGAGCAGGTTCGCGTTGTCGGTGGCGGTGCCCTCGATCAGGAACGCGGCTCCGGGCCGCATCCGCTCGCGCAGCACCACCCGTGCGCCGAGGCTCGACCCGTTCGAGCTCACCTCGACCTCGTCGCCGTCGGCGACTCCGAGCCGCTCGGCGTCGCTCGGCGCGAGCTCCAGCCGTTGGGAGGGCTCGAGGAACCGCAGCGCAGCATTCCGTTCCGTCGTCTCTCCCGCCCACAAGTCGCGATAGGAGCCGAGGCGCAACCCTCCGTTCGCCGACGGCCGGTCGGGCGCGGCCGCGCTCGGTGTCGGCGTTGCCTCGAAGCGCGACGCTGGGTCGCGCTCCTGCCAGCGGACGCCATGCCCGCCGACCTCGTCGGGGGTGAGTCCGGCGTAGAACGGAACCTCGGTGGCGATCGCAGCGAGCGCCTCCGGAGCCGAGTCGATCCCGGTCTCGTCGCCGAGGCGGGCGGCGAGCTCGGCGAGCACCTGCCACAGCGGCCGCACCTCGCCGGGCCGCGGCACCGCGGGACGCAGGCGCTGCAGCCGGCCGTCGGGGTGGGTGACCGTTCCTTCCTTCTCGGCGTAGCTCTCGGCCGGGAGGATCACGTCGGCGAGCCCGGCAGACTCGTTCTCGAACATCGAGACGGCGATCACGCGAGCCTGGTTGAGCGCCTTGCGCCATTGCGGCCCGCCGGGGAGGTCCCGGATCGGGTCGGCCTCGACCAGGATCACGGCGTCCAGCTCGCCATCGAGCAGGCCCTGCCGGATCGCCTCGAGGTCGCGACCGGGCGCGGTCTCGGCGAAGCCCGCGCCGGCGCCCGGCAGGCAGCCGACCTCGCGCAGGCCGCGGGCGTTGGCGGTGTCGGGGACGCCGATCAGCCCGGCGCCGCCGGCAGCGGAGTCGAGCGCCCGCGCGCACCCGTGCAGGGCCGCGAGCGCGGCCTCGCCGTCCACCCCGCGGCCGAGCCGCTCCCCCCAGACGATCACGGTCTTTCCGGGACGAAGCTCGCCGGCGATCCGTTCGGCGCTCTCGGCGTGCGGGCCCTTGGCCGCCGAGCCTTCGCCGAGCTCGGCTCCCAGCGCGGCGAGGAAGGCCGCCGCCTCGCCGGGCGCGTAGCGCGCCGTCTCCTCGGCTCCGCCGTCGAGCGCGGTCGGGCGCTCGGACGCGATCACGAGGCGGGCGTGGCCATGGCGGACCGCCTTGCGCAGCCGCAGGTCGAGCACCGGCATCGAGTTCAGCGGGTCGGCGCCGACGACGAGAATCGACTCCGCGTGGTCGATGTCGCGGATTGCCGCGGCGAGCTCGGGCGCCGAGAGCGCTCTTGGCGCCCGCGGCGGCGACCTCGTCGGTGCAGGTGACGTGCGGCGAGTCCGAGCGCCTCGCGCAGGATCCGCTGGACCAGATAGCCCTCCTCGTTCGAGGCCTGGCCCGCCGACGATCGCCGCCGTGCGCTCGCCGGCGCCGCGCAGCCGCTCGGCGACCGCGCCCAGCGCCTGCTCCCAGCCGGCTCGCGAGCCGGCGACGCGAGGCTCGATCACTCGCTCGCTGGAGTTGATCATCTGGAAGCCGAAGCGGCCCTTGTCGCAGAGCCAGCCGTCGTCGACGTCGTGGTTGTCGCGCGCGAGCACCCGCTCGACCCGCTCGTCGCGGACCGTGAACTTGACGTTGCACTGGCTCGGGCACAGCGTGCAGATCGAACCCGAGTCCTCGATGTCCCAGGGCCGGGCGCGGAAGCGGTATGCCTCCGAGGTCAACGCGCCCACCGGGCAGAGCTCGATGATGTTGCCGTGGAAAGGGGCGATGTAGGGGCGGTCGTCGAAGGTGCCGACGTAGCTGTTCGCCCCACGGTCGAGGAGCTGGAGCTGCTCGTCCTCGGCGACCTCCTGGCTGAAGCGCACGCAGCGGTAGCAGAGGATGCAGCGCTCGCGGTCGATCCGGACCAGGGGGGAGAGCGGCACCGGCTTGCGGAAGTGGCGCTTCGGGTCGGTGTTGCGGCTGCGGCCCGGCCCCCAGCCCATGGCGATGTCCTGGAGCGGGCACTCGCCACCCTTGTCGCAGACCGGGCAGTCGAGCGGGTGGTTGACGAGCAGGAACTCGACCACCGCACTTTGCGACTCGCGCACGCGATCGGTCTGTGTGTAGACGACCATCCCGTCGCGCACCGGGGTCGAGCACGCGGTCTGCAGCTTCGGGATCCCCTCGACCTCGACCAGGCACATGCGGCAGGCGCCAACGGGGCCGCCGAGCTTCGGCTCATAACAGAAGACCGGGATCTCGACGTCGCCGCCCTTCGCCGCGTCGACCAGCATCGCGCCCTCGGTAGCGGAGACCTCGACGCCGTCGACGACCAGAGTGATCTTGCGGCCGGTCAGGCATCGTCGCTCTCAGCTGGCAGCAAGCAGCAAGCAGCAACAACGACTCGAACCTGGGAGCCGCCAGCTGCTAGCTGCTTGCTCATCATGCCGCCACCGCCTCCGCCGCCCGGGCGCTCTCGATCGCCGCCTCGAACTCCCCGCGGAACTTCTTCACCATCGAGCCCACGGGCATCGCCATCGAGTCGCCGAGCACGCAGAGGCAATGGCCGATGATGTTCTCCTGCACCGAGGCGATGATCTCGAGGTCCATCGGGGTCGCCTCGCCGCGGGTCACCCGCTCGAGCATCTTCACCGTCCAGTTGGTGCCCTCGCGGCAGGGAGTGCACTTGCCGCACGACTCGTGGTGGTAAAAGCGCGCCGTTCGCAGCGCCAGCTCGGGGATCGAGACACTGTCGTCGGCGACGATGATCGATCCGGAGCCGAGCATCGAACCGGCCTCGGCCATTGCCTCGAAGGTGTACGGGAGATCGAGCTCGGCCTCGGTCAGCACCGGCGCCGAGGAGCCGCCCGGGAACCACGCCTTCACCCGCCGACCCTCCGGCGGCCCCCCGGCGAGCCCGTAGATGAGCTCCCGCGACGGGATCCCGAGCTCGATCTCGTAGTTGCCGGGACGCTGGACGCAGCCCGAGACCGAGACCACCTTCGTGCCCGGCGACTGCTCGGAGCCGAACCCCTTGAACCACTCGGCGCCGTTGCGGACGATGTGGGGGAGGTTGGAGAGCGTCTCGACGTTGTTGATCAGGGTCGGGCCGTCGTAGAGACCCTGGATCGCCGGGAACGGGGGCTTGAGCCGCGGGTTGCCGCGCTTGCCCTCGAGCGCGTCGAGCAGCGCCGTCTCCTCGCCGCAGATGTAGGCACCGGCGCCTCGATGGACGACGAGCTCGACCCTGGCACCGGTGTCGAGGATGTTGGCGCCCAGGTAACCCGCCTCATACGCCTCGGCGACGGCACGGTCGAGGACGTCCGCGACCTCCCAGTACTCGCCGCGGATGAAGATGAAGGCGTGGGTCGCGCCGACTGCGACGGCCGCGATCGCGCAGCCCTCGATCAGCTGGTGCGGGTTCTTCGCCATCAGCTCGCGGTCCTTGAACGCGCCGGGCTCGGATTCGTCGGCGTTGCAGCAGAGGTATTTCTCCATCTCGCCCCGGGGCAGGAAGGAGCCCTTCTTGCCCATCGAGAACCCGGCCCCGCCGCGGCCGCGCAGCCCCGACTGCTCGAGCTCCCAGATCAGGTCCTCGGGCTCGAGCTCGCGGAAGGCGCGCTCGAGCGACCGGTAGCCGCCGAGGCGCCGGTAGCCCTCGATCGAGGCGAGGTCGTCCGCGTCGACGTTGCGAAACAGCATCCGGACTTCGCCCATCAGCTCTCGCCCTCCGCCACCCGGGGATCAGGCTCGGGCTCCGGGCCGCCGGCGGTGGGACGGTCCGCGAGCGCCTTGCCGGGCAGCACCTCGTCGCCGTTTCGAAGCGCCTCGATCGCCGCGACCGCGTCCTCGCCCGTGAGCGGTCCGTAGTAGCGCTCGTCGATCGAGGCCATCGGAGCGATGTCGCAGGCGCCCAGGCACTCGAACCCGCGCACCTCGACGTCGTCGCCGGCCGCTTCGGTGAACGCGTCGAGCAGCTCGTCGGCGCCGTTCATCCAGCAGGAGATGTTGTGGCAGACGAGGACCCGATGGCTGCCGACCGGCTCGGTCGCAAAGAGGTCGTAGAAGGTCGCCACCGACTGCAGGTAGGCCGGGGTGACCCCCATCACCGCGGCAGCCTCGCGGATGCCTTCGGGAGAGCACCAGCCGTAGTGGCGCTGGATCGCCCATAGCGCCGGGATCGAGGCGGAGCGAAGCTGCGGGTAGCGCGACATCGCGGTCTCGATCTGCTCGCGAAGCTCGGCCGGGATGTCGACCTCGTGCAGCTCTGGCACGCCCTCGGCATCAGACGGCCGCATCGAGGCGATCAGCTCGCGGCGCTGCTCCGCGCTCAGCTCGTCGGTCGGCACCAGCAGGTGCTCCGGCTGGCGGATGTCGAACGTGTCGGTCATCGGTCGACACCGCCGAGGATCGGGTCGAGCATCGCCAGGTTCTGGATCAGGTCGGCGATGTAGCCGCCGACGCACATGTCGCGGAGCATCTGCAGGTTGACGAACGACGAGTCGCGGAAGTGAACGCGGGCAGGCTTCGCCGAGCCGTCCGCGAGCACGTAGCAGCCGAGCTCGCCGCGCGGCCCCTCGACCGGGTGATAGACCTCGCCGGGCGGCACCCGGAAGCCCTCGGTGACGAGCTTGAAGTGGTGGATCAACGCCTCCATCGAGGTCGCAAGCTCCTCGCGAGGCGGCAGCACGATCTTGCGGTCGTCGGCAATCCAGGGGCCCTCGGGCAGCCCGTCGAGGCACTGCTCGATGATCCGCACCGACTCGCGCATCTCCTGCATCCGCACCCGGTAGCGGTCGTAGCCGTCGCCGACGGTTCCGACCGGGATCTTGAACTCGACCTCGCCGTAGGCGAGATAGGGGTCCGCCTTGCGCAGGTCCCACGGCTCCCCGGAGGCGCGCAGCAGGGGGCCGGTGACCCCGAGCTCGAGCAGGCGCTCGCGGGGGACGATTCCGACTCCCTTCGTTCGCCGGAGGAAGATCTCGTTGCGGTTGAGCAGCGCCTCGTACTGGCTGATCCGGGTGGGCATCTCGTCGCAGAACGCGCGCAGCTTCTGCTCGAATCCCACGGGGATGTCCTCGAATACGCCGCCGACCTGGAAATAGCGGGTGTGCATCCGCTGCCCGGTCGACATCTCGAACAGGTCGATGATCGTGTCGCGCTCGCGCAGCGCGTACCAGAGCATCGAGACCGCGCCCAGGTCGAGCGAGGACGTGCCGAGCCAGAACAGGTGCGAGTGAATCCGGTTGAGCTCGAGGTGGATCGTGCGCAGGTACCTCGCCCTCGGCGGGATCTCGAGCTCGAGCATCGTCTCCACCGCGCCGCAGAACGCCTGCATGTTGAAGAAGTAGGAGAGGTAGTCCATCCGCTCGACGAACGGGATCACCTTCCAGTAGCTCTGGTCCTCGCAGCTCTTCTCGATCCCGGTGTGCAGGTAGCCGATGATCGGCTTCAGGTCGAGCACCTCCTCGCCGCGGAGGCTGACCAGCAGGCGAAGGACCCCGTGGGTGGCCGGGTGGTGGGGGCCCATGTTCACGGTCAGCAGCTCGTGCTCGGGCTCGAGCGACTCGCCGGCATCGGTTCGCTCGATCAGCGAGGTGCCGACCACCTCGGCGGTGGTCGCCGAGACCACGTCGCCGCCCGACGCCGGTGCGCTCGGTGGCCGGGTCGCGCGCCGCTCGGGCGTCACTGCGACCACCCGGGAGCCTGGCGCTCGTTGTGGGTGAAGATCACCGGCTCGCCGCCGATCGGAAAATCGCGCCGCTGCGGCCAGCCGACATACCCCTCGGGCATCAGGATGCGGCGCAGGTCGGGATGGCCGCGGAAGACGATGCCGAAGAAGTCATAGACCTCCCGCTCCTGAAACTCCGCCGTCGGGAACAGCTCGACGCACGAGTCGAGCTCGGGAAGGTCTCCGCCGCCAGGGTCGGCAAGCGCCGCCCGGACGCGGATGCGCTCGACGCGGTCGCGGTTGAGCAACTCGTAGTGGACCCCGAACCGCGGCGTCGCCGGCAGGTAGTCGACCCCGTGGACGCTGGACAGGAACCGGTACTCCTGGCCCGGCGTGTCGCGCAGCCATGTGAGTACCTCAAGCACTTGCTCGGGATCGACGATCAGGCAGGCCTGGTCGTGCTCGTGATAGGTCCCCAGCACGCAGTCCGGATGCGCGTCGGCCAACTCGAGCGCGATCAGCTCGAGCCCGGGCGCGTCAGGCATTGGAACGCCTCCGCCGAGATCCTCGCCTTCGGCTCCGGTCTCGTCGGGAGAGGCGCGTTACGAGGAGGCAGGCCGTAAGCGCTCCAACCGCGACTTCGTCGCTAGCCCCGGCGAGCAACGCTCTCCCTCGCTTGCGTGTAGGCGGCTTCGGCGGCGTCGGAGGGCTGGCCGGCGATCACGTCGTCGTGCGCCCATTCCTCGGTTCCGATCGCGTTGTAGCGCCGTCGCCAACCCTGGTCCGGGTGGCCCGTGATCGCCCGCTGGAGCTTGTTGAAGCCGTAGAACAGCGCCTCCGGCCGCGGCGGGCAGCCGGGGATGTGGACGTCGATCGGCATGAACTTGTCGGCGCCCTGGACGACCGCGTAGTTGGCGAACATCCCGCCCGACGACGAGCAGGCGCCCATCGAGATCGCCCAGCGTGGCTCGAGCATCTGGTCGTAGAGCCGCCGGATGACCGGCGCCATCTTGATCGAGACCCGGCCCGAGAGGATGATGAAGTCCGCCTGCCGAGGAGAGGCGCGCAGCGCCTCAGCGCCGAAGCGCGCCTGGTCGTTGCGCGGCGACCCGACCGCCGCGATCATCTCGATCGCGCAGCAGGCGAGCCCGAAGGTCATCGGGAACATCGAGTTCGAGGCAGCCCAGGCGAGCGCCTTGTCGAGCGTCGTCGTCAGAACCGCCTGCTCGACGTGCTCGGCGAGCTCGGCGTCGTCGAGGTCGCCACGCAGGAGGTCGCGGGCGCGAAGCTGGCGCACCCGCAGGTGCTCGGGGGAGCCGGGCTCCGCAAGCGGTGCGAGGCCGTGGAGCTTCTCACGCCTCACCTCCAATCGAGCGCACCCCGGCGCCAGACGTAGATCAGCGCGACCAGCAGCAGGGCGACGAAGATCAGCACCTCGACCAGGACGAAGATCGAGTCGGCCGCGTTGATGATCACCCCGACCGGATAGAGGAAGACGACCTCGATGTCGAAGAGGATGAACAGCATCGCGATCATGTAGAAGCTGACCCCGAACCGGAACGTCCTCGAGATCTCACTCGGCAGCCCGCACTCGTACGGCTCGACCTTTGCCGCCCGCCGGTGGACGTGCTTGCGGCCGACCAGTCGGTTGAGCAGCGCGAACGCCGTCCCGACCAGCACACCGAGGCCGATGAAGACGAGGACAGGCAGGTAGCTGCGAAGCACGCAGCCCCGAGTTCTATCCCACCTTGTGATGGGTTGCTACATAGTGCTCTTTCGCATCAGAACTGCGGGAACTCCCGCAATCAGATCCCTGGGTCGTCGTCGACCGTGATCTTTGGCGACTTGCCCGCGCACGCAGTTGCCCACTCGCCGCGCGACCGCGTAGTACTTGCCGTCCTTCGGGTCCTCCTTCGTGACCTGGAACGCGTTCGGGGCGAACTCGTTGCCCGAGGAATCGCTGCCGACCTCTTGTCGTTGCCCCGCTTCTTCCGGTAGACGGTCAGCCGGCCGCGCTCGCAGATGTCCTCCGAGGAGCTCACTGAGCCGGAGAACACAGTGCGACCAGATTCATCCTTGAGCCGGTCACCGGTTACCTCCTCCGTCGCCTTGGCCGCGATCCTCCTACCATCCGCCGCCCGAGTCAAGCGGCTCGCGGTACCGCAAACGATGGAGACGGTCCACCTCATCCTCGGCATCGCCGTGCTCGCCACCAACGCGGTCGCGGGAGCGTGGGGCGCCCTTGCCTGGCTCCAACGCCGCCCGAGCGTCGGCTTCTGGTACGCGCTGCGGGTGGCGCAGGTAGCGGTCGTCTGCCAGGTGCTCGCCGGGGCGGTCCTGCTGCTGCTCGGCAACGAGGCTCCCGACGGCCTCCACTACATCTATGGCCTGCTCCCGTTGCTGGTCACCCTGCTCGCCGAGGGGGCGCGAATCGGCACCGCCGAGCGCGAGCTCGACGGGCTCGACTTCGACTCGCTGCCCGAGGGCCGCCGCCGGCTGATCGCAGCCGAGATCGTCCGCCGCGAGACCGGGATCATGGCGGTCTCGGCGCTGATCGTCCTCTTCCTCGCCCTGCGCGCGGCGGGGACGAGCGGCGAGTTGTTCTGAGGTCTCAGTCGAGCGGCCGGTAGGCGCCGTCGTGGAAGACCAGCGGCTCGCCGCCGTCGGCGCCGAGCGCCAGCACCTCGCCGACGGCGATCTCGTGGTCGCCGCCGTCGTGGAGGTCGCGCAGGCGGCAGGCGACCCACGCGACGGCGCCCTCGAGCACCGGCACGCCCGCCCGCTCGGCGAACGGGACCTGGCGCCACTTCTCGGCGTGCGAGGCCTTGCTGGCGAAGCCGCGGGCGAGCTCGGCCTGCCCGCCGGCGAGCACGCTGACGCCGAAGCTCCCGCTCTCCCGCAGCGCGGTCAGCGTTCGCGAGTCACGGTCGAGGCAGGCGAGCATCAGCGGCGGGTGGAGCGAGAGCGAGGTGACCGCATTGGCGGTCGCGCCGGCCGGGCCTTGGGGGCCGGCCGAGGTGACGATCGTCACTCCGGTCGGCAAGAGCGCCATCGCGCGGCGAAACTCGTCGGGGGTCGGCGCGGTCACGGGAGCGGAAAGTATGATGCCGCCGGTCTTGCGCAGTCTCTGGCTCTCGACAGCGGCAATCGCGACGGCGCTGGCGCTGGGCGCCTGCGGTACCGAGGGCATCGAGGTCTCCGAGGGCGACCCCGGCTATCAGGGCGCGGTGCTGTTCGCCGAGCGCTGCTCGGGCTGTCACACCCTCGACGCCGCTGGAGCGCAGGGGTCGGCCAACCGCGCGCTCCGCAACCAGGGGCCGAACCTCAACGATCGCGCCGAAACCGTCGAGGAGGTCCTCTACGCGATTCGCAACGGCGGGTTCTCGGGCGCGATCATGCCGCAGAACATCCTCGTCGGCGACGAGGCCGACGCCGTGGCCGCGTTCGTCGCCGAGTACGCGGGCTCGGACGTCGACGAGCCGGCGCAGCCCGGTGACGCGACCGAGGCGACGTCGGACAGCGAGGCGGCCGCCGCGGGCGGCTCCTAGCCGCGGACGACCGCCCACCGTGCTCGACCTGCGAGCGATTCGCGACGACCCGGGCCCCGCCCGGGAGGCGCTCGCGCGGCGCGGCGCCGCGGAGGCGCTCGACGAGCTGCTCGAGGCCGATGCCCTGCGCCGGCGGCTGCTGCCCGAGGTCGAGGGCCGGCGCGCGCAACAGAACCAGGCCTCCGATGAGATCGCCGCGCGCAAGCGCGCCGGCGAGGACGCCTCCGATGTGATCGAGCGAATGCAGACGCTCTCGGCGGAGCTCAAGCGGATGCAGGCCGAGCTCGCCGAGGTCGAGCAGCGACGTGACGCGCTCGCCGCGACCATGCCCAACCTCCCGCACCCCGACGCGCCCGACGGGGGCGAGGATGACGCGGTCACCCTGCGCGAGGTCGGCGAGCTGCCGTCGTTCGATTTCGAGGTCCGGGATCACGTCGAGCTTGGCGTCGAGCACGGCTGGATCGAGATCGAGAAGGCCGCAGCCGCGTCAGGCGCGCGGTTCGCCTACCTGCTCGGCGACCTGGTGATGGTCGAGCTGGCCCTGATCCGGTTCGCCGTCGACGCCGTCCGCGAGCACGGCTTCCACCCGGTGGTGCCGCCGGTGCTCGTTCGCGAGGGGCCCCTGTACGGCACCGGGCTCTTCCCGGGGGAGCGCGAGATGATCTACGAGATCGAGCGTGACGAGCTCTTTCTCGTCGGCACCTCGGAGGTCTCGCTCGCCGCCCTGCACGCCGACGAGATCCTCGACGCCGGCGACCTTCCGCGCCGCTACGCCGGGATCTCGACCTGCTTTCGCCGCGAGGCGGGCGCCGCCGGCAAGGACACGCGCGGGATCTTCCGCGTGCACCAGTTCGACAAGGTCGAGATGTTCTCGTTCGTCGCCCCGGAGGAGTCGGGGGTCGAGCACGAGCGCATCCTTGCGATCGAGGAGCAGATCCTGGGCGCGCTCGAGATCCCCTATCGCGTCGTCGACATCGCGGTCGGCGACCTCGGCGCCCCGGCGGCGCGCAAGTTCGACTGTGAGGCGTGGATCCCGAGCCAGGAGCGCTACCGCGAGCTGACCTCGTGCTCGAACACGACCGACTACCAGGCGCGCCGCCTCGGCGCCCGCTTTCGCGAGGACGCCGGCGAGCCGCCGAGCCCGCTGCACACGCTCAACGGCACCGCCGTTGCGGTCGGCCGGACGCTGATCGCGCTGATCGAGAACGGCCAGCAGGCCGACGGCTCGGTGGTGGTGCCGCCGGCGCTGGTCGAGGCCGGGGCACCGGCCTCTATTCCGACTTAGCGCCCTCCTCGTCGAGCTCGAGCGAGCAGCTGTTGATGCAGTAGCGCAGCCCGGTCGGGTTCGGACCATCGTTGAACACGTGCCCGAGGTGGCTGCCGCAGCGGCTGCAGTGGACCTCGGTGCGGCGCATGAACAGGCTGCGATCGTCCTCGGTCTCGACCGCCTCATCGCCCGCCGGCGCGTAAAAGCTCGGCCAGCCGGTGCCCGAGTCGAACTTGGTCTCGGAGTTGAACACCTCCTGACCGCACGCGCGGCAGCGGTAAACACCGCCGTCCTTGTTGTCCCAGTAGGCGCCCGTGAACGCGCGCTCGGTTCCCCGCTCGCGGAGCACGTGGTACTCCTCCGGCGAGAGCTCCTCGCGCCACTCGGCCTCCGACTTCTTCAGTTTCTCCATCTCTTTTTCGTGCCTCCTTCTTCCACTGACTGGGTCACCCGAGGCGCGGATTCGTTACGGCGAGGCTAGATGATCGGCTTCCATCTCCCGCACACAGCTTCGGCCGCGGCGCGTTCCGCTCGGGCCACAGCCGGGCGCGAGGCGGGGTTCGTTGGCAGTGAGGGGAGGCCGAGTGCGAGCGCAGGTCGCAAACCCCGGCCTCGACCGTCCCTCGGCGTCGAGTCCGAGGTTGACATTGCCATAGAGCAACAACTCTCCGTTTCGAGCTCGACGCGCGATCGAACGGCGGGTTGACGCGCTGCCGAGGACTCGATTGGCGACTTATTCTCGGATAGCGAGAAGAAAGCGCCAGCCACGGCCGAGGCCGACCGAAACGCCCGCGCCAGGCCAACTCCCTCCCTCACTGACAACCGGCCAGGCCCCGCACCCCGACCCGGCCCCGAGCGGAACGCGCCCAGCTCGGTCCTAGCTAGCGATCGGCCGTGCCCACCAGAGTAGGCCGAGGCCGGTTCGCGCTCCCTGGAGCTCCGCCTGGGACGGGCTCGGTCGCGAGCATGCTGACGGCGAGAGAGAGCCCCCTTGAGCGGTGAGACCGCGGATTGCATGCGTAATTCGCCGCAATCCGCCTAGAGTGCCGCGGCGATGGAGGACGCCTTCTACACCGCCGACGGCGACTGGTTCGAGTCGAGCGACCTCACCCGTGGCCCATGGGACCCCGAGGCCCAGCACGCCGGGCCGCCCTCAGCGCTCGTCGCGCGGGCGCTCGAGCGGCATCCGAGTCCCCTGGACGAACCTGAGGCCGGATGGCAGATCGGCAGGATCACCTACGAGATCCTGCGCGCCGTGCCGATCGCGCCGCTGCGGGTCACCGTCGAGGTCGTGCGCCCGGGCCGCAGCGTCGAGCTGCTCAGCGCCTCGCTCGCAGACGAGCAGGGCGAGGTCGTCCGGGCCGCGGCCTGGCGGCTCGCCCGCGGCGCGGTCGAGCTGCCCGCCGGGCTCGCGAGCACCGACGCCGGCAGCCCCGCGCGCCGGCCGGATCCGCTGCCCGGACCGATGGAGGGGTCGGAGGAGGCGTTCTTCGCCACCGGCCACGACGTCGGATACCACACCGGGATGGAGTACCGGTTCGTCGCCGGGCGCTTCCTCGAGCCCGGGCCGGCGACCGTCTGGATGCGGATGCGACATCCACTGGTGGCCGGCGAGCAGCCCTCGCCGCTTCAGCGTCGTGCTGGTCGCGGCCGACTCGGGCAACGGGGTCAGCGCCGCGCTCGACTGGTCGCGCTACCTGTTCATCAACGTCGACCTGAGCGTCCACCTGCACCGGATGCCGGCGACCGAGTGGGTGGCGCTCGACGCGATCACGATCGCCGGAGCCGACCGGCGTCGGCCTCGCCGACACCGCGCTCCACGACGAGTTCGGACCGATCGGGCGGGCACTGCAGACCCTACTCGTGCGCGAGCGCTGAGCGGCCGGGCCGCAGGTTCCGAGCGGCCCCTTACCCACCCGACCGCCGTTAGTCTCTTGGGCGGATGGGGGAGTCGATTCGGATGTCCTCGCCGATGACCACGCTGTGGTCCGCAGCGCGCTGCGCCTGCTCGAGGCCGAGCACGACTTCGAGGTCGTGGCGGAGGCCGGCGACGTCGGGTCGACCCCCCCGCGCGTGCATCAGGCGGGCGGTCTCGAGCCCGATCCCCTTCGCCGCCCCGGTGACGAGGACCGCCTTTCCCGCCAGGACATCGGTCATCCAGGGATGTCTAGCGTCTCGGGCTCGAGCCGAGAGTTGAGCTCGACCCCGTAGAGCATCGCCATGTTGCTTCCCCAGAGCCAGATCAGGAAGCCGATCACCGCGCCGAGGCTGCCGTAGAGCTGGTTGTAGTTGGCGAACGCCTCGACGTAGACGGCATAGGCGGCCGAGCCCAGGACCCAGGAGCCGGTCGCGATCAGCCCGCCCGGAGTGAGGAGCTGAAAGCCGCGCTGGCGGACATCCGGCGCGGCCCAGTACAAGACGGCGAAGATCGAGGCGACGAAGGCGACGATCAACGGCCACTTGGCCAGGTCCCAGACCTCGGCGACCACGTCCTCGAGCCCGAACAGGCCGGCGACCTCGCGCGCCACCGGCCCGGTGATCACGACGACCAACGCGGTCCCGGCGATCGCGAGGATCGTGGCCAGGGTGAGCACCATCTGCAGCGGACGCAGCTTCCAGATCGGATAGCGCACGGTGCGCCCATGAATCACCCCGCAGCCGCGCATGAAGCCGCCGACATAGCTCGAAGCGCTCCAGAGCGCGCCGGCGATCCCGACCAGGAGCGCGATCCCGGCGCTGACCGTGCTCTCGCGGATCTCACGCACGGCATCGAGAGCGATCGACCGCAACGGCCCCTCGGTCTCGGCCGACAGGTTCTCCTGCAGGTTGTCGAGCGTCGAGTCGCCGAGCAGGCCGAGGATCCCGACGACGATCAGGATCGCCGGGATCAGCGAGATCCCGGCGTAGAAGGTGAGCGCCGCCGCCCAGTCGTTGAGGTGGTGGTCGAGGAAGCTGCGGACGGCATCGGCGAGCGTGCGCAGGGTGACGTCGCCGATGTGCAGCCGCTCGGGCTCCGGGCGACGCCGCGGGCGGCCGCGCCGCAACCGGGCGGCCGCGCCGCTCTTGGTCTCGGTCGCCATCCGTGAGGGAGAATGCCGCAGATGCAACTCCGACTCGCAGCGAGGTTCGGCCGGCGTGCCGCGGGTTGACGGCCGCGCCGGGCCCCGGGTTCGGGTCGGATCGACGGCGAATCGCGCCGAGCTCGTCGAGACCGTCCCGATCACCAAGGCCCGGAGCCGCCAGCGGCGCGTCGCGCTCTCGTTCGGCCCCGCCACGCAGACCGACGCGCCGCTTCCCGACATCGAGCCCGGCGACCGCCTGCTCGTCTTCGCCGAGCTCGAGGTGACCACCGACGCCGAGGACGCAAACCACCCGGGCCGGATCGGCAACGCCTACTCCTACGCACCGCGGGTCGAGGCGAACCTGCTGCTGGCGGCCGGCGCCGGCGCCACCGAGCCCGGGCAGCGGGCGATCGCGGTCGGCGAGCGCTGGCGTGAGCGGCTCAGCCACACCCAGCACCACGGGGTGATCGCGCTCGCGGGCGAGCTCGATGTTCGGCGCCGAGGCCTGCCGTGGTCCGGCCCATCGCACCTCAACCTCGTGCTCGAGGCCAGCCACCCCGACGCGCGGCGTGGCGACGTGCTCTTGGTGGGACAGAACGAGACGACGCCGACCGTGGTCCAGGACATGGCCGGCATCCGCGCCGTGCGCATGCGCCCGGGCGATCAATCCTTCACCCCGGCCCGCGACGCCTCGTGCCTGGTCGCCGGAGTGCCGGTGACCAAGACCGAGACGGTCGTCTTCTCACACCGGCTCGACGACCTGCGCAAGCACGATCAGCTCCTCGTCAAGGCGAGCCTGACCACGGACGCGACCTGGCTCGGCTACGCGGCGCGGATCTCGACCCGCCTCTTCCTCGCCGATGGCCCGGCGCAGACCGAGCCAGGGGGTGCGGCGGCCCAGGCGGCGACCTGGAAGGGCCACCTCTCGAAGTACACCGGCTTCAACTGCCTGCCCGACCAGGGGCCGCGGACGACGCAGAAGTTCGGCGTGCTCGCGATCCGCAGGGCCCCGGCCGGGCCGCTGTATCTGAACCTGGTCGCGGTCAGCGCAGCGCCGTTCGGCGGCCAGAGCGCCGGCGACGAGCTCCCGATCGTGGCCGCGGGGAGCTATCTCGACGTGACCCGCTATCCCGCCGAGCTGGCGGGCTGACCTGCCGAGGCTAGGCTGCGGCGCGCCAGCCGGCGAGGCGCTCGTCAGACGAGAGCCGCTTCAGCGCGCGGGCTTCGAGCTCGCGGGCGCTCTTCTGGGTCACACCGATCTCGCGCGCGGCCTCGGGCAGCGAGCGCGCGGGGCGCCCACCGGTGCCGAACCGGGCCTCGATGATCAGCCGCTCCTGCTCGGGGAGCAGCGCGAGCGCGTCGCTCACCGCCTGCTCCTGCTCGCGGACCTCGTACTCCTCCTCGAGGTCCTCGGTGCTCTCGGCACGCAGCTCTCCGAGGGTCGTGTCGCCCTCACCGACCGGGGTGTCGAGGCTGGTCGTCACCCGGGTCAGGTCGCGCACCGCCATCACCTCGTCGAGCGGCAGCTTCGCGCGCTCGGCGACCTCCTCGTCGGTGGGCTCGCGGTTGAGCTCGGTCGTCAGCTCGGTGGTGATCCGGTTCACGGTCCGCTCGCGCTGGGCGATATGCGCGGGAATCCGCACCGGGCGCCCGGTGTTGTCGAGCCCGCGCTGGATCGACTGCTTGATCCAGAGCACGGCGTAGGTCGAGAACTTGTAGCCGCGGCGCCAGTCGAACTTCTCCGCCGCGCGGATCAGCCCCAGCATCGCCTCCTGGACGAGGTCGCCGAGCGGCAGCCCGTGGCCCTGATAGCGCCGCGCGAACTTGATCACGAGGCGCAGGTTGGAGTTGATCAGCCGCTCCTTGGCAGCCAGGTCGCCGCGCTCGATCGCCTTCGCGAGCTCGACCTCCTCGGCCGCTGTGAGCAGGGGATAGCGCATCGCCTGGTTGACGAAGAGCTGGAAGCTGTCGGTCGTCGACTCGGCGACCGCATGCGCGGCCTGGCCGCGGCGCTCCTGCGCGCGGGCCGAGGCCGAAGTCTGGTTGTCGTGCTCGCCGCGCCGCCGACGGGTATCGTCGCGCGGACTCGCGGCTCCTCTGCTGCGAGACATTTATTTCCTTCCGATCTCGGGTGCAGTCGGCCGGTCCCAAGGCCGTCACACCCCAACTTCCCTACCGATGCTTCATAAAGTATAGCGAGAAATCGTTGCCTGCGCAAGCACGTCTAGCACCGGCGCCCACGGCTGGCCCCGGGCGACCGCCATCCCCGTCGACTCGCTCCTTAGCCTCCCCTGAGAAGGCAAACGTGCGCCTCGACTGCTTACCCGGCTTCGACGACCTTGAACTTGTCCTTTGCGGGCGTTGCGTCGACGAGGTCGCCGAGCACGGCGCGGACCCGGAACGTGTACTTGCCCGGCTTCAGCCTGTACTTCTTCGGCGACTCGCAGGGCTTGAACTTCTTCGCGCGCAGCGAGCGGTTGCCGCCGCCCTGCGGCCTCTTCTTCTTGGTCAGCTTGCACTCGAACGTCGCACCGGCGGTCGCCGAGCTGAACTTGAACTTCACCCGCGCCTTGCCGTCGGTCTCGACCTTGTTCTTCGGCCCCTTGTCGATCACGGTGTCGAGATCGCCACCGGTCACCGGCGGCTCGACGCCGGTCACGCGGGCGACCTTCTCCTGGGTGTCGAGCGTGACCCAGAGGGTGTTGTTCGGGCCCGCCGCGACCTTGCGCGGCCCGACGTTGCCCGAGATCGAGAAGCCGTCCAACTCGGTGAACGTGCCGTCCGGCGCAAGCCGCAGCAGGTCGTCCTTGGATGAGCGCGCGATCCAGTACGCCCCGTCCTGACCGAACTCCACCCCGAACGGGTCCGAGGTCTCGATCGGGATCCTCTGCGGCGGGCCGGGCGAGGTGATCAGGCCGATCTCGTTGTCGTTCGCCGACGGCGTAGGCGACCTGGCCGTTGAGGCCGGCGGCGACGTCCTGCGTGCCGCCGCCGACGTCGTAGTCGGTGGCGACGGGGTCGCTGGCCGCGGTTGCGCTGATAGACCTGGGCCCCGGCGGCGATCCAGAGCAGTCCGTCGCAGCCGGTGTCCATGCCCTTCGTGTTCGCCATCCCGGTGATCGTGTTTACGTCCTCGGTGCCGGCGGGGTCGGCGGCCGTGAAGCTGACCAGCTTGTCCGCCGCCGGCCACCCATAGCCTGCCGTCGGGGCCGGTCGTGATGCTCGATCCGTTCGCAAGTCCGATGTCGAAGTGTCTCGGCGCTCGTCGGGTTCGCTCGGCGGGATCTTGGTCACCCCGAGCGCGGTCGTGACCCAGAGGTTGTTGTCGGGCCCGATCGTGATCCCGAACGCGGTGTTGTCGGTCGGGAACTCCCTCACGTTGCCGTCAGGGCGTGATCCGCACGACGCGCGTTCTGCGTTCTGGTGCGTCACCCACATGTTGCCGTCCGGGCCCGCAACGATCTCGTTGTTCGAGCCGACGCCCGCCGCGGGCACTGCGAACTCCCCGTCCACCACCGGCGCCGCCCTCGCCGGCGCAGCCACCAACGCCAGCGCGCAGATCGCGCCAAACCCTGCACTCAGCATCCGTGCTCGCATCCCGGGCGAGTCTAGCCGCCGCGGGGCGCGGTGTCCAAGTCGCCCTGCCATCCTCAGAGGATGACCGCGTACGCCCGCCTGTTCCGAGTTCCTCACGTCGTGATCCTCTTGGCGGCGGGCATCCTCGTGCGCCTGCCATTCGCGATCAACGGGCTCGCGGTCGTGCTCTTCATCCGCGAGGTCAGCGGCTCGTTCGCGATCGCCGGTCTGGTCACCGGCGCGCTCGCGCTCGGCAGCGCGGTCGGGGCGCCGGTGTCCGCGCGCCTGGTCGATCGGCGCGGCGTCGCGATGCTGCTGCCGCTGGCGATCGTCCACGCCGCGGCCGTGCTCGGGATCTGGGCCCTTGGGGTCGCCGACGCGCCGACCGTCGCCCTGGTCGCGGTCGCGCTCACCGCCGGGGCGGCTTTTCCGCCGGCTGGCGCGGTGCTGCGGGCGCGCTTCCCCGAGCTGATTGACGACCCCGCACTCGTTCGCACGGCGTATGCGCTCGACTCGGTGATGATCGAGGTCTCGTTCGTCACCGGCCCGCTGCTGACCGCGGTGATCGTCGCCTTGGCGGGCCCGGAGGTGGCGCTCGGCCTCTCCGCGATCCTGGTCATCGCCGGGACCGTGGTCTTCCTCGCCCGGCTTCCCGGCGCTCGAGCCCCGCACGTCCCGGCGGACACCCCGCCGGGGCTCCTCGGCCCGCTCGGCGAGCCCGCGATCCGGATGATTGCCCTGACCACGCTTCCGGTCGGCTTCTGCATCGGCACGATCGAGGTGGCGCTGCCCGCGTTCAGCGACGCGGAGGGGAGCCCGGCCCTCGCCGGCGTCCTGCTCGCGCTCTGGTCGTTGGCGAGCGGGATCGGGGGGCTCATCTTCGGCGCCCGCGCTGCCCGCCGCGGCCTGGTCGAGACCTATCTGCTGATCGCGGTGCTCTTCCCGCTCGCCTGCCTGCCGCTTGCCGCCGCCTCCTCGCCGGTGGTGATGGGGGCCCTGGCGATGCTCGCCGGGCTGCCGATCGCGCCGATGATCGCGAGCCGCAACGAGCTCGTCGGCGCGATTGCCCCGACCGGCGCAGGGGCCGAGTCGTTCACCTGGCTGCTCACGGCGCTGGTCACCGGGCTCGCCACCGGTGCAGCGGCCGCGGGGGCGCTCGCCGAAGCCGAGAGCTGGCAGGCCGCGGTGCTCGTCGGCTGCGCGGTCGCGGTGCTTGGCGCCGCCCTCGCGTATGCCCGCCGAGGGTCGCTTCGGCCGCGCCCGGCGGCGGCCTGAGAGCCCGAGTCAGCCCTGCGCGACCGAGTCCAGGCCGAGCCAGCCGGCGATCGAGCCGAGCTCCACCTCGAGCTCGCCGCGCGTATGCGGCGGGGCGTTCGGCTCGAGGTGGATCGCGCGGGCGCGCAGAACGCCCGCCGCGCGGTCGGCCTTCAGGTCCACCCGTGCGACCAGCTCGTCGCCGAGCAGGAAAGGGAGCACGTAGTAGCCGTGGCGGCGCTTCGGCTGCGGCACGTAGATCTCGAGCCGGTACTCGAAGCCGAACAGTCGCAGCACCCGGCTGCGTTCCCAGATCAGCGAGTCGAACGGCCCGATCAGCGCCCGCGCCTCGACCCGGCGCGGGATCCGTGCCGAGGCGGCCAGGTAGCCGCGGGTGCGGCCCCAGCCCTCGACCGCGACCTCGAGCAGCTCGCCGGCCTCGACCAGCTCCGCGACCCGCCGCTTTGTCTCCGCCGTCGGCAGGCGGAAGTAGTCACGCAGGTCGCGCTCGGCGGCGACCCCGAGCGACCGGGCGGCGATCCGGAGGAGCTCGCGCTGGGCCTCGTCGACCGGCGGTGCCGGGGTCTCGAGCACGGCGCGAGGCAGCACCCGTTCGGGCAGGTCGTAGAGGCGTTCGAAGCGCCGCCGGCGCGCGGAGGTCACGCGACCCGTCCAGAACAGCCACTCGATCGCGCGCTTGGCATCCGACCAGTCCCACCAGGGCCCGCTGCGGCGAGGCCCATCGTGCTCGAGCTCCGAAGCGGCGAGCGGGCCGCGCTCGCGCACCTGCTCGAGCACCTCGGCGACGAGCTCGGGACGATCGCGCTGGACCCGTTTCATCCCGCCCCAGGCGTCGCTGGCAGCGCGCTCCATCCGCCATCGCAGCAGCGGCTGAAGCTCGACCGGAAGCAGCGACGCCTCGTGCCCCCAGTACTCGAACAGCCGCCGCGGGGCTCGCGCCGAGGCGCGGTCGAGAAGCTCGCGCCGGTAGGGACCGAGCCGGCTGAAGGGCGGCAGGTAGTGGGCGCGCTCGAGCACGTTGACCGAGTCGATCTGGAGCAGGCCGACGCGCCCGAGCACCCGGCGCAGGTCCCAGCCGGTCGGCTCGCCGTCCGGGGCCGGGTCCGCGAACCCCTGCGCGCGCAGGGCGAGCCGGCGCGCTTCCGCCGCCGAGAGTCGCTCACGAGCCATGGCCGCAATCCAACCGGTTCGACGTCACCGTTGCGGAACGGCCGCAAGCGCCAGCATGTGAGCCCATGCATCGCCTCGCCGTAGCGATCGCAGTCGGCGCCTTGGTGATTGCCGTCGGCGTTGGCGCGGCGGCGCCCTCGCGCGCGGCCAGAGGTGCGGCCGTGGGGGTCGAACTCGGCGACTGCCCGAAGAAGGTGCGGCCGAAGAAACTTCGCTGCGGGCGGCTCGAGGTGCCGCTCGAGCGCGCCGACCCGGCGCAGGGAACGATCCCGATCCGGTTTGCCGTCCGGACACGGAGCCACGCGAACCTACCGTCGGCGGGGACGGTCGTCGCCGTCGAGGGCGGCCCCGGCTACGGCTCGATCGGCAGCGCCCGCTATTTCATCCACATGCTCGGCCCGGTGCTCGACGACCACGAGCTGGTGATGGTCGATATGCGCGGCACCGGCCACTCGCAGGCGATCGACTGTCCCGACCTCCAGCAGGGCCGCGGCTCGGACTCCCATGGCGTCGCCCAGTGCGCGCGCCTGCTCGGGGAGGACTTCGGCTCCTACCGAACCTCCGCCTCCGCCGATGACCTCGACGCGATCCGGGAGGCGCTCGGGCTCGAGCGGATCGAGCTCTACGGCGATTCCTACGGCACCTTCCTCGCACAGTCCTACGCCTACCGCCATCGCGAGAGCCTCGCGGCAATGGTCCTAGACGGGGCCTACCCCCTGCACGGCGAGAGCGGTTGGTTTCCGAGCAACACCCGGACCGGGCTGCGCTCGCTCTCAATCGCCTGCCGCCGCCGCCCGGCCCGCTGCCATGGAGATGCGAGCGGGCGGTTACGGGAGATCGTTCCGATCCTGCGCCGAACGCCGCGCGGCGCCGCCCCCCTGCTCGAGGCGCTCGGCTCGGCGGGCTATGAGCCACCGCTTCGCAACTACACCGAGATCAACACGGCGATCAGCGCATACCTCGACGGCGACCGCGGGCTCTACGAGCGGCTGATCAAGGTTCGTAACAGCGGCTATGGCACCTACCGCTTCAACTCGCGCGGCCAGGAGCTGGCGGTGAGCTGCAACGACTATCCGACGATCTGGGAGAAGCCGGCTTCGAGGAACGAGCGCCGGGCGCAGCTCGAGGCCGCGATTCGCGCCTACCCCAAGCGCCGGTTCGTCCCGTTCACGCCGCGCGAGGTCGCGTTCGAGGGCTTCAGCACCCACCCCGAATGCCTGGCCTGGCCCCAGCCGAGCGCCTTCTACGAGCCGCCGAAGCCGCCGGGAGCAGCGCCTCCGATGGTCCCCGCGCTGATCGTCGCCGGCGAGCTCGATGACGTAACCACCCCGGCCGAGGCGCGGAAGGTGGCGAAGAACTTCCCCAACTCGCGGCTGCGAATCGTTCGCAACGCCGGCCACATCCCGTCGCTGTACGGCGGCCGCTACCCCGCGCGCGACTGGGTGCGGCGGTTCCTGAGCCGCCATTGAGCCAAAGCGCGATAATCGGCGGCGATGGCAGGGCTCGGGATGAGCCGTTCGGAGGGCCGCGGGCGGCGAATAGCGACCGGCTTGGCATGCACGATCGCACTGGTTCTTGTCGGGTGCGGAGGCTCGGACGGCGGCTCGCAGCCGCCGGCAGCGGACGTGAAGCTGGAGCACTGCCCGGAGAACGTGCGTCCCCCCAGCATGCGCTGCGGAACGCTCGAGGTGCCGCTCGAGCGAGCCGACCCGTCGCTGGGCACGACCCGGGTCACGTTCGCGGTCCGGCCCCGCGCCGATCGCAAGCGTCCCTCCCGGGGGGCGATCTTCGCCGTTCAGGGCGGTCCCGGCTTTGGCTCGATCGCTTCCGCGAAGTCGTACGTGAACCTGTTCGCGCCGCTGCTTCGCCGTCGCGAGCTGGTGCTGGTCGACTTGCGCGGGACCGGCCACTCCCAAGCGCTCGACTGTCGCGACCTTCAGGCCGGGCGCGGCCCCGACGAGCTCGGGGTCGCCTCCTGCGCACAGCAGCTCGGCGACAGCTTCGGCGCCTACCGCACGTCGGCGTCCGCGGACGACGTCGACGACGTCCGCCGCGCGCTCGGCTTCGAGCGCATCGACCTCTACGGCGACTCCTACGGCACCTACCTCGCCGAGTCATACGCGTTCCGCCACGGCGAGACGCTCGACGCACTGGTGCTCGACGGCGCCTACCCGCTGCACGGTGAGAGCGGCTGGGCTCCAAGTCTGTGGCGAACCGGCATCCGGTCGGTGGCGGTCGTCTGTCGCCGATCCCCCGGCTGCCACGGGGATGCAGGCGCCCGCCTGAAGCGCTTCGTCGGTGAGCTTCGCCGCCGCGACCGCGGCGTCGGGCCGCTGCTCGACACGCTCTCGTTTGCCGGCAACGGAGTGCCCCGCACCTACCTGAGGATCGATCGCGCGGCGCGCAGCTTCCTCGCCGGGGACCTGGGGCGCTACGACCGCCTCACCACGGTGACTCACAACTCCTTCGGGAGCGCGCGCGCCTTCTCGCGTGGCCTCGAGCTCGCGGTGAGCTGCAACGACTATCCGATGATCTGGGACAAGGACGCCTCCGAGCCCGAGCGCCGGCGTCAGCTCGAGCAGGCGATCCGCGAGTACCCGAAGGGCGCGTTCGAGCCGTTCACCCCGCGCGAGATCGCGCTCTCGACCGACGGTGGCTACCTCGAGTGCATCGACTGGCCGGCGCCGACCGAGCTCTACGAGCCTCCCGTGCCACCCGATGAGCCGGCGCCGGATGTGCCGACGCTGGTGGTCGCGGGCGAGCTCGACAACGTCACCAGCCCGGCCGAGGCGAGGATGGTCGCCGACGAGTTCCCCGATTCGCGCTTCGTCGTCGTCCGCAACGCCGGCCACGTCCCAACGCTGTGGGGGTCACGCTACTCGGCGGCAGCGCGGGTGCGCGCCTTCCTTCGCCGCCACGGCTGACGGCGGGACTAGGCTCGCCTCGAGACCCGAGAGTTTCTTCCCGTGACGGGCCCGCGCGGCGTCATTCAGGGCGCGCGGCGACGGCCTCGATCTCGACCAGCTGTCCGGGCCAGCCGAGGACGGCCACACCGAGCAGCGTGCTTGGCGGCCCCTGGGCGCCGAAGACCTCCTCCACGAGCCGCCACGTCACCGCCAGGTCGGCATCGTCGGTGGTCGCGACGTAGACCGTCGTCTTGACGACGTCCTCCGGTCCGCAGCCAGCGGCGTGGAGGGCGAGAAGTAGGTTGTCGAGGGTCTGGCGGGTCTGCCTCGCGACGTCACCCCGACCGACTACGCCTCCGCTCGCATCAAGCGGGCAGGCTCCGGCTGTGAAGACCGTGCTGCCGGGCGGGGCGACCGCAGCATAGGAGTACGGGACACCGGGGTATAGCGCGGAGGTCTTTATCAACTCCCGGGGCACCGGCGGAGTGTGCCACTGCCTCCGGATCATGCGATGGCGCGTTGGTGTCGCCATGCGCCGCTAAAACGCCAATTGCGGCCTCGCGCCTAGGCCGCGACGGCCTCGCGCGGTGCGGCGGCGGGCTCGAGCGCGAGCTCGAGCACCTCGTCGATCGAGAGCACCGGGTGGAAGCGCATCTCCTCGCGCACCTCCTCCGGCACGTCGTCGAGGTCGGCGCGGTTTCGCTCCGGCAGGACCACGTCGGTGAGGCCGGCGGCGTGTGCCGCGAGCACCTTCTGCTTCAGGCCGCCGATCGGCAGCACCCGGCCCTGGAGCGTGACCTCGCCGGTCATCCCCACCGTGTGCTTGACCGGGCGCCCGCTGAGCAGCGAGACGAGCGCCGTGGTCATCGTGATCCCGGCGCTGGGGCCGTCCTTTGGGATCGCCCCGGCGGGCACGTGGATATGGAACTCGCGCTCGGCGAACGCATCCTCGTCGAGGCCGAGCTGCGCCGCGTGACCACGGACGTAGGAGAGCGCGATCCGCGCCGACTCCTTCATCACGTCACCGAGCTGCCCGGTGAGCACGAAGCCCTCCTTGCCCGGCATCGCGGTCGTCTCGATGAACAGCACGTCGCCGCCGGCGCCGGTGACCGAGAGGCCGGTCGCCACCCCCGGGACGGCGGTACGCTCGGCCGCCTCCTGGAAGAAGCGCTGGCGCCCGAGGCCGTCGCGAATCGCGTCGAGGTCGATCGCGACCGGCGCCTCGGCTTCTCCCGAGGCGATCCGGGTGGCGGTCTTTCGGAGCAGCTTGCCGAGCTCGCGCTCGAGGTTGCGGACGCCCGCCTCGCGGGTGTAGTCGGTGACGATCCCCTCGAGCAGCGCGTCGTCGATCTCGACTTCGTCGGGACGCAGCCCGTTGCGCTCGATCTGGCGCGGCCACAGGTAGCCGCGGGCGATCGCGACCTTCTCGTCGGTGGTGTAGCCGTCGAAGCGCACCACCTCCATCCGGTCGAGCAACGGTCCGGGGATCGTCTCGGCGACGTTGGCGGTGGCGATGAACAGCACCTCGGAGAGGTCGAGCTCGACGTCGAGGTAGTGGTCGCGGAAGGAATGGTTCTGCGCCGGGTCGAGGACCTCGAGCAGGGCCGAGCTCGGGTCGCCGCGCCAGTCGGCGCCGACCTTGTCGACCTCGTCGAGCATGATCACCGGGTTCATCGTCTTCGCGTCCTTGAGCGCGCGCACGAGCCGGCCCGGCAGCGCGCCGATGTAGGTGCGGCGGTGGCCACGGATCTCGGCCTCGTCGCGGATCCCGCCGAGCGACATGCGTACGAACTCGCGCCCGGTGGCGCGGGCGATCGACTCCCCGATCGACGTCTTGCCGGTCCCCGGCGGGCCGATCAGGGTCAGGATCGCGCCGGCGCCGCGACCCTCATCCGAGAGACCGCGCTCGCGTCGCAGCCGACGGACCGCGATGAACTCCGTGATCCGGTCCTTGACGTCCTCGAGCCCGGCGTGGTCGGTGTCGAGGACCTCGCGCGCGTGCACCGGGTCGAGCCGCTCATCGGAGCGCTCGCCCCACGGCACCCCGAGCAGCCAGTCGAGGTAGGTGCGGATCATCGACGACTCGCCGCTCGCCTCGCCCATGCGCTCGAGCCGCCCGAGCTCGCGCTGGGCCTGCTCGCGGACGGCGTCGGGCATCTTCGACTCGGCGATCTTCTTCTCGTACTCCTCGACCACCGATGCGTCGTCCTCGCCGAGCTCCTTGCGGATCGACTCCATCTGCTTGCGCAGGAAGTACTCGCGCTGCTGGGCCTGGGCGCCGGACTCGACGTCATCGCGAATCCGCGCTCGCACCTGGAGCTCGGCGAGCCGCTCGCGCTGGAGCTCGAGCGCCAGCGCCAGCCGCTCGCTCACGTCGACCGTCTCGAGCAGCCGCTGCTTGTCGGCGAGCGAGAGGTCGGGGGAGTAGCCGGAGGTGTCGGCGAGCGCGCCCGGCTCGGTGATCGAGCGCAGGAAGGCCGAGACGCGTCCATCGTCACCGCGCAGCTCGAGGATCTCCTCGACCACGGCCCGGTACTCGCGCTCGAGCTCGCGCGTGCGCTCGTCGGCGGGGGTCCCGTCGTGGACCGGCTCGACCTCGATCAGGAGCTCACCGCCGGACCCGGATGCGGCGGTGCCGGCGAGACCGCGATGGAGTCCGGTAAGGGTGACCGCACCGATCCCGCCGGGAAGCCGGCCCGACTCGACCACGTCGGCGACGGTGCCGACGCGCCCGTAGTCGCCGTCCGTGCGTGGGACGACGAAGACCCGCTCGGCTTCGCCGACGTCTGCGGCGATCGTCACCGTCATGCCGGGGAAGAGGATGCTGTCGTCTAGTGGGACCAGGAGCAGCTGCATGGATGTTCTCCGCTTCGCTTGCTGAAGTAGCTTTACTTTCTGAAGTAATGATACCGAGCCGCGCTCTGTGACCAGGCTCAAACACAAAACGCTTCGCCACTCACTACCTTCAAGCGAGAGATGTCCAAAGACAACGTCGCGCGACTGCTTGAGACCTACGAAGCCTTCGGCGAAGGTCAACTCGAGCGCATCCCCGAGTTCTTCCACCCGGAGGGCTTCTATCGCACCAGCGGAGTGTTCCCGGGGATGCAGGACCGCTATGTCGGCCACGAGGGGATCGAAGCTCTCTGGCACGCCTCGAACGAGCCCTGGGAGCAGTTCGAGATCGAGGCGCTGCGCACCGTTGCGGATGGGGACTGCGTCGCGGCGGAGGTCCGGTTCACCGGCCAGGGAGCCGGGAGCGGCGTCGAGGTGACGCTCGAGGCCGGCCACCTGGTGCGGTTCCGCGACGGACAGATCGTCGAGTTCTCAGCCTTCGCATCGTGGGATGAGGCGCTGGCGGCCTCCGATCGCTGCCAGGCACTCGCGGCCGCCGAGGTCGATCGCTCGACCGTCCTCTGCGGCTAACGAGCCGAAGCGGGTGGGCTCAGCTCACTTGGGCCCGCGCCCGTCGACGGCGACGGAGTCGGCCGGGGCGCGGGAGATCAGGGTCTTGATCCGCGAGCCGTTGAGCCGGGCCCGCGGAGATCTCGCGCTGGTGAGGCCAGTAGAGAAAGCGCTCGTCGGCCGCGAGGCTCGAGATCTGGCCCGTCTTGGCGATGAACTCGATCTCGGGCGCGGTCCCGTCGAGGTTCGCCCTCGAGATCGAGCGGGTGCCCCGATTCGACCAGTAGATGTATGAGTCGGTGACGGCGAGCCCGAACGGGTTCTTGAGCCCGGTGATGAAGCGCTGGTTGACCTCGGAGCCGTCGACCCGCGCGCGACCGATCGTGTACTCGGCGTACGCGTTCGTCCAATAGATGTAGTCGCCGCGGAGCTCGATCTCGGTCGGGGTCGAGAAGCTCGCTTGCTCGTCGAAGGCGATGAAGGCGCGGTCGACCTCGCTTCCGTCGAGCGCCGCGCGGGCGATCGAGGCCTCGCCGGAGATCGTCGAGCCAATCGACCAGTAGATGTAGCCGTCGGCGATGGTGAGGTCGCGCGCGAAGCCGACGCCGCCGATGAAGTTCTGGTCGACCCTGGAGCCGTCGAGCCTCGCCCGCCCGATCGAGCCGCCGTCGCCGTTGATCCAGTACACGTGGCGGTGATCGACCGTGACTGCGACCGGGCCGATCGCGCCGCGGATGAACTTGCGGTCCTTGCCGCTGCCGTCGAGGTTGGCGCGCCCGATCTCACCTTCACCGAAGCCACCGAGGTCGGCCCAGTAGACGCGGGCGCCGGCGGGCGCCGGGAGCCAAAGCAGGCAGCCCAGCACTGCGGCGAGCAACGCAAGCCGCGGGAGCCTCATCGGCGGCGCCATCGGCGAGACTCGCTCTAGGCGGGTGCGGCCGCCTGCTCGCGCTCGGCGGCGGCGGCCTCGACGAGCTGCTTGTAGCGGACCTGCTGGCCGGCCGCTCCCCAGTTTCCGTCCGGGACCTCGCGGATCACGGTCCAGACGCGAATGCCCTCGCTCTCGTCGAGTCCGGCTGCCCGCAGCACTGCCTGGTTGAACGAGTCCACGAGGATGCCCTTGCGGCGGTCCGAGAGCGCTCCCTCGGGCACGGTGACCTGGATGCGGAAGCGGGGCTCGCCGCCGGGGCGGCCGCCGACCGCGAGCGCTTCGGGCTCGATCTCGTTCGCGTAGACCCAGGTAATCGAGCGAAAGAACTCGGTGTCGGGCGCCTTCTCGGCCGCGAGCATCTTCGTCGCCAGCTCCTCGAGCAGCTCCGCGCGCGCGTCGGGCGCGATCGCCCCCTTGGGATAGGTCAGTTCGAGCATCGGCATCGGGTCGGCCTCCTGTGCGTCGTGGGTTCGCCGGGAACCATACGGCGGCAACGCCCCTGGCCGGCACGGCGGTCGATTACGCCGACTCGGCGCCCCCGCGGGCGATCTTCAGCTCAGGCAGAGCCTTGACAAATGACTGACAGTCAGTCATACTGACCGCCATGACCCCCAGCGGATCCACGAGGACGGCGACCGCAGGCGAGCGGGCCGAGCGGGAGGACCAGCTCCTCGCCGCCGCCCGCAAGGTGTTCCGGGATAAGGGCTACGAGGGCGCCACGGTCGCCGAGATCGTCCAGGAGGCGGGCGTCGCGCAGGGCACGTTCTATCTCTACTACCCCTCGAAGAAGGATGTCTTCTTCGCCCTCGGTCAGCGCCTCTACGAGGTGATGGCCGCGCACGTGACCGACGAGGTCGCCGGCGAGCTCGCGCTCGACGAGCGCGCCCGCGCGATCACCGCCGCCTGCTTCGACGCCGCCCGCGAGAACTCCGATCTCGTCAAGCTCGTCTTCTTCGGCGCCGACTCGGTATCCGCCGAGCTGCAGGCGAAGATGGCCGCCCAGAACCCGGTCGTGGTTGCCCTGCGGCGGATGTTCGAGGAGGAGATAGCCGCCGGGCGGATGGAGCCGATCGATCCCGAGATCGCGGCGCGCCTTCTGATCGGCTTCGTTCGCAACGCCGTGCTCGAGGCGTTCGTGCTCGGCGGCGACGACGACGCCGAGCGCCTCCAGGAGGTCGCCGCGGAGCTGTTCGCGAGCGCCGTGGCGGGGTCACGGAGGCAGGCGCCATGAGCGGCGGTCCTTCTTCTTTTTCCCAACGACTGACTGACGATCAGTCAGCGAGTCGGATCGGCGCCGTCGGGCGGCTCGGGTCCTGGTGCGCCGCCCACGGGCGCCTCGTCGTCGTCTTCTGGGCGCTCGTCTTCGGCCTCTTCGGGCTGGCGTTCGCTCCCCGGACCGAGGACGAGCTGGCCGGCGCCGGCTGGGAGCACAGCGGCGCCCAGTCGGTCGCCGCGCGCGCCGTGATCGAGGACTCCTTCCCCGGCTTCGGCTCCTACTCGCTGGCGGTCGTCGTCGATGCCGGCGAGCGCGCTCTCGATGACCCCGAGGTCGCCCGCACCATGAACGAGGTCGACGCGACTCTCGATGCCGAGCCCGCGGTCTCGAGCGTGGTCGAGCCCGGCCGCGACGGTGGCATCTCCCGGGACGGCAGGGTGGCGGTGTTCGCCGCCGGCGCCGGCGCCGACGAGGACGAGATGGTGCACGCCGCCGGGCGGCTCAGCGACGAGCTCGAGGGAGTCGCCCCGGACGGAGTGGCGGTGAGCGTGACGGGGCTGCCGGGCTTCTGGTCGGACTTCAACGAGGCCAGCAAGGAGGCGATGATCTCTGCCGAGTTTCGCTCCTGGCCGGTGACCCTCATCATCCTCGCGATCGCCTTCGGCTCGCTGGTCGCGGCGGGCCTGCCGCTGCTGCTCACGATCCTTGGCCTCGCCTCGGCGATCGGAGCGCTTTGGATCGGTGCCCAGTTCGGCGACATCTCGATCTGGGCCGTCAACTTCGCGCTCATGTTCGCGCTCGCGGTGGGGATCGACTACGCGCTGTTCGTCGTCGTCCGCTTCCGGACCGCGATGCGCGCCGGGAAGGCTCCCGGCGCGGCGGTGATCGAGACCATGGACACGGCCGGCAAGGCGGTGCTGCTGAGCGGCCTGACCGTCGTCGCGTCGCTGCTCGCCCTGCTGCTGATCCCGAGCCCGCCCTTCCAGACGACGGCGATCGGCATGGCGCTCGCCGTCCTCTTCGTCCTCGGGGCCTCGCTCACCCTGCTGCCGGCGGTGCTTGCGTGGCTCGGCGACCGCGTCGATCGGGTGGCGTTGCCATGGAAGGGCGCCGTCGCGCATCGCAGCGAGCGCTTCGCTCGCTGGGCGACGCTCGTCTGGCGCCGCCCGCTGCTCACCGGGACCGTAGCGGTGACGTCGCTGCTGGTCCTGATGGTCCCCCTCCTGTTCATCGAGACCGAGATGCCCTCGATCCGCACCGTGCCCGAGGGCGCTCCGGCTCGGGTCGGCCAGGAGCGGATCGCCGAGGCGTTCGGAGAGGGCGTTCCCGACCGCCTCGACGTTGTCATCGACGCTGCGAGGGCCGGGCAGGCGAGGCGCGCCGTCGCCTCGGAGGATGGCCTTGCCCTCGGTGGTCCGGTCCTGCGCTCGCGCGGCTCGGCGCTGGTCCGCGCGGTGCCGGAGGCCCGTGCGGACCGCGACCTGCTCGCCGGGCTCCGAGACCGGCTGCCGGAGGGAGCGATGGTCGGCGGCCCGGCGGCGGAGCGGCTCGACCTCGAATCGATGCTCTCCGCTCGTCTGCCGCTGCTCTACGCCGGGGTGATCGGCGTCGGCTTCCTGATCCTGCTCGTCGCGTTGCGGGCGCCGCTCGTCGCCCTCGCCTCGGTGCTCCTCAACCTGCTGGCGACCGGCGCCGCGTTCGGAATCGCCGTGCTCGTCTTCCAGGAGGGCGTCGGCGCGAGTCTGCTCGGCTTCGAGGCGGAGGGCCACATCACTGCCTGGGGGCCGATCTTCTTCTTCACCCTGATCTTCGCCCTGGCGATGGATTACACGGTCTTCCTGCTTCCTCGGTGAAGGAGCACTTCGAGCGCACCGGCGACGCCAGGCAGGCGACGATCGAGGGGATGGCGACCTCCGGCCGGGTGATCAACGCCGCCGCCGCGGTGATGGTCTTCGTCTTCTTCACCTTCTCGCTGGCGGGCGTCCTTCCCCCGAAGGAGATGGGGGCGATCCTCGGCCTCGCGGTCCTCCTCGACGCGACCTTGATCCGGCTGCTGTTGCTGCCGGCGATCCTCCGCCTGCTCGGCGAGCGCGCGTGGCAGGTGCCGCGCCTGATCGACCGCTGGCTGCCCGAGGTCCGGATCAGCCACGCGGACTGAGCCTGCCGGCGGCCGAAGGGCCGGCCTGACTCAGCCGCAGCCGGTGTTGTTGCCGCAGCTGCGAGCAGGTGTAGCAGGAGCCCGTGCGCTGCATCATGCCGCCGCACTGCTCGCAGGCGGGGCCGAGGTCGAGGCCGGACATCTTGGCCGGGACCACCGGCGGGGTGTCGGTGAAGCGCCGCCGCGGCCGGGACCGGCTCGCCGCCGGCTCGCCTCGCCGCCGTCTCGCGCGGCCGTTGCCGGCCGTTGGCCGTTGCCGCCGTTGTCGCCGGGCCGGCGGTGTCGTCGGCGAGCTGCGCCGTGCTGCGGCCTCCTTGCTTGGCCCGCACCTCCGGGGTGAGGATGCCGAGGTCCTCGAGGTCGTCGGTGTCCTCGATGAAGCGGCTCGCCAGCCAGCGCATGATGTAGTCGGGCATCGACTTGGCGAACGGGATCTCCGGGTTGCCGGTGATCCCCTCCGGGTCGAAGCGCATGTAGCTGAACTTGCTCACGAAGATCTCGAGCGGGACGCCGTACTGGAGGCCGATCGAGATCGCCGTCGCGAAGGCGTTCATCATCCCGCGCAGGGTCGAGCCCTCCTTGCCGATGTCGGTGAGGAAGATCTCGCCGACCGAGCCGTCCTCGTACTTGCCGGCGGTGATGTAGCCCTCGTGGCCGGCGATCGAGAACTTGTGGGTGATCGACTCGCGCTCGCGCGGCATCCGCTTGCGCACCGGCGGCGCGGCGTCGGCGTCCGCCTCGGCTCCTTCTCCTCCTGCGCGTCGGTGCGCAGCGCCTGCGCCGTCTTCGAGCCGTCGCGGTAGATCGCCAGCGCCTTCAGGCCGCCCTTCCAGCCGCGCGTGTAGGCGTCGGCGATGTCCTCGACCGTCGCCGTCTGCGGCAGGTTGACCGTCTTCGAGATCGCGCCGGAGATGAACGGCTGCGTCGCGGCCATCATGTCGATGTGGCCGGTGTGGGAGATCGCCCGCTCGCCGACCGCGACGTCGAAGACCGGCAGGTGCTCGTCCTTGAGGCCCGGGCGCGCCGACGATCGTGCCCTTCTCGGTGATGTGGGCGTCGATCTGCTCGATCTCGGCGTCGGCGTAGCCGAGCGTCCGCAGCGCCAGCGGCACCGAGCGGTTGACGATCGTCATCTGCCCGCCGCCGACCAGCTCCTTGAACTTGACCAGCGAGAAGTCGGGCTCGATCCCGGTCGTGTCGCAGTCCATCAGGAAGCTGATCGTCCCGGTCGGCGCCAGCACCGTCGCCTGCGCGTTGCGGTAGCCGTGCTCCTCGCCGAGCTCGACCGCCTCGTCCCAGGCTCGCTGCGCCGCCTCGAGCAGCTCGCCCTTGATCGCCGGTCGCCGTCGATGCTCGTAGGAGGCGTCGCGGTGCATCCGCATCACGCCGTTGTGCGGCTCGCGGTTCTTGCTCGTACTCGTCGTAGGGGCCGATCGCCCGGCGGCGATCTCGCGCCGACTGGCGGTAGGCGCGGCCGGTCATCAGCGCCGTGATCGCGGCGGCGACGTTGCGGCCCTCGTCGGAGTCGTAGGGCAGCCCGTCCGACATCAGCAGCGCGCCGAGGTTGGCGTAGCCGAGGCCGAGCTGGCGGAAGGCGTTGCGCGTTGTCGCCGATCTCCTCGGTCGGGTAGCTGGAGAAGCCGACGACGATCTCCTGGGCGAGGAAGACGATGTCGACCGCGTGCTCGAAGTCCTCGACGTCGAAGCTGCCGTCCTCGCGGCGGAACTTCATCAGGTTGAGCGAGGCGAGGTTGCAGGCCGAGTCGTCGACGTGCATGTACTCGCTGCAGGGGTTGGAGGCGTTGATCCGCCCCGACTCCGGGCAGGTGTGCCAGCGGTTGATGATCGTGTCGTACTGGACGCCCGGGATCGGCGCAGCGCCAGGCGGCGTCGGCGATCTGGTTCATCAGCTCGCGCGCCGGCAGCGTCTTCGTCGTCTCGCCGTCGTTGCGGGCGGTCAGGCTCCCAGTCGTCGTCGGCCTCGACCGCCTCCATGAACTCGTCGGTGACCCGCACCGAGTTGTTGGCGTTCTGGTACTGGATCGAGGTGAAGCCCTCGCCGTCGATCGACATGTCGAAGCCGGCGTCGCGCAGCGCCGCGGCCTTCTCCTCCTCGTCGGCCTTGCACCAGATGAAGTCCTCGATGTCGGGATGGTCGACGTCGAGGACGACCATCTTCGCCGCCCGCCGCGTCTTGCCGCCCGACTTGATCGTCCCCGCCCAGGCGTCGGCGCCGCGCATGAAGCTGACCGGGCCCGAGGCGAGGCCGCCCTTGGAGAGGTGCTCGACCGAGCCGCGGATGTTGGAGAGGTTGATCCCCGAGCCGGAGCCGCCGCGGAAGATCTTCCCCTCCTTGGTGTTCCAGGCGAGGATCGACTCCATCGTGTCCTCGACGCTGAGGATGAAGCAGGCCGAGCACTGCGGGTGCTCCTCGAAGCCGACGTTGAACCAGACCGGCGAGTTGAAGGCGGCCTTCTGGTTGCAGCAGGATCGAGGTCAGCTCGGCCTCGAAGGCGTCGGCGTCCTCGTCGGAGGCGAAGTAGCCGCCCTCGCGCCCCCAGCCGGAGATCGTCCCGGCGACGCGGCCGATCATCTGTTTGACCGAGCTCTCGCGCTCCTCGGAGCCGAGCTGGCCGCGGAAGTACTTCTGGGCGACGATGTTGGTCGCGTTCTGCGACCAGCTCTTCGGGAACTCGACCCCGCGCTGCTCGAAGGCCGGGTTCTCCGGATCGCCGATCACCGCGTCGCGAAGTCTCCCACTCGACCTCGTCGAACGGATGCACTCCGGGGGTCGTGTGACGCCGCTCGCAGGCCAACCCACCCTGGCCCAGATTCGTCGTGTTTGCAGCGCTTTCCGGCATCCTCTGTCTCCTCTTCTAAGTCTTTCCGAGTCCCTTCAGCCCGCTTGAGCGGGTAACGATGAACTCTCGCGTGCGACCCGGACGGAACCGGCTCCGGCCGACTCCGCAAAATCCGTGTTCGATGACGGCAGCGTCCCGAGGAACTGCAGGTAGGCGCCGCGGTCGAGCTCGCCGCAGGCCCTGGAGGCAGAGCTCGCCGATCCGCTCGCGCCGGCAGCTCGCCGCCGCCGGTCTCGATCGCGAGCTCGACCCGCGCGACCAGCGCCTCGACGTCGTCGGCGCCGACCTGGCGCTTGTGGGTCGAGCGCAGCAGCGCCGCCCGCAGCTTGGTGCGATCGAAGCGCTGGCGCGCGCCGTCGCGCTTGCGGACGAAGATCGGCTCGCGGTCGCGGCGCTCATAGGTGGTGAAGCGGTGGCCGCATCCCGAGCACTCGCGCCGGCGCCGGGTGGCGTCGCCGTCATCGGCCCGCCGGCTCTCCAGCACGCGGGTCGGCTGCTCGCATCGGGGACAATCCATGACGCCTTATTCTACTAGTGATGGCGTTCTCCTTCTCGTAGCAAACGCTAGATGTAGCGTGTCGACGCAGAACACCGGTTGATGTGACCGACCGCACCTCGAGCGCTCGCCGATCGGCTACGCTCGCCGTGGTTTGACGGGGACCGACGACCAGGGAAGCCCGCTCGAGCGGGCGGCGGAGCAGCTCTCCGAGCGGCGCGACGCGGCCCTCGAGCGGATGGGCGAAGCACGCGACGCCGCGAGCGAGCGGATGGCCGGTGCGCGCGACGCGGCGAGCGAGCGGATGGCCGACGCCCGCGACGCCGCCGCCGAGCGGGTCGCCGACGCCAAGGCCGCGGCCGCCGAGCAGATCGCCAAGGTCAAGCCGCGGCTGCGGGGCGTCTCGCACGAGTACGCCTTCTTCGTCTCGCTCGTCCTCGGCGCCGGTCTGATCGTGCTCGCCAACGGGCTCGAGGCGAGGTCGCCGTCGCCATCTACGCCGCTCAGCCTCTCGGCGCTCTTCGGGGTCAGCGCCCTGTATCACCGGGTGGACTGGAAGCGGCCCAACGTGCGCCGCTGGATGCGCCGCCTCGACCACACGATGATCTTCTTCCTGATCGCCGGCACGGTGACTCCGTTCGCGCTCCTCGTCCTCGAGCCGCCGCTGGCGACGGCGCTGCTGATCGCGGTCTGGGCCGGCGCCCTCGCGCGGCACGGTCGTCGAGCTGATCTGGATCGAGGCGCCGAAGTGGGTCTCGGCGATCGTCTACGTCGGAGTCGGGCTGATCGGGGCGATCGGCTTCCCGGCGATCGTCGCCGAGGCCGGGATCGTCGCCGGCCTGCTGATCGCGGGCGGCGGCGCCCTATATGTGACCGGCGCCGTCGTCTATGCCCGTCAGCGCCCGACCCGAGCCCGGCGGTGTTCGGCTACCACGAGATCTTCCACGTCTTCGTGATCGCCGCCGCCGCCGTGCACTTCGCCGCGATCGCGCTCTACGCCGTTCCCGCCTGAGCGCTCGCAGCGCCGGCCAATCTAAGACGCCTCAGGCGCGACAGTTGCCGCGCGCCGCGCCCGCGGCCCAGCGGATGCCGCCGAGCAGGTGACGACGGAATGCCGGCTCGGAATAGGCCTCGGGCAGGTGGCCCATCGCCGTGTACCACGAGCGCCCGGTCCGCAACCGCCGGCACCAGTTGATCGGGTGGTCGGCACCCATGGCCCCACCCGCGTAGGTGGACTCGTCGACGGTGGCGAGCACGTGCACGTCGCCGCGCGGGTTGCGGTCGAACTCATACCACTCGTCGGTACGGATCCAGGGCCGCGGCAAGCGCGCGGTCGACTGGATGCTCGCGATCGGCGATCCGGACCTTCGCTTCCTGGATCGGGGGATGCGAGACGAAGCGGGCGCCGATCAGCTCGCCGTAGAAGGGCCACTCGGGCTCCGCAGTCGGAGGCCGCGTGGACAGCGACGAAGCCGCCGCCGTGGCCGATGTAACGCTCGAACGCCGCCTGGCCGGCCGCGTCGAGGATCTCTCCATCCGGGCTGACGAGGACGACGGCATCGTAGCGGCGGAGCACGTCCGATCGGATGACGCTGGGGTCGACCCTCGCGGCGACGCCGAAGTCGTGGCGCTCGCCGAGCGCCTCGATCGCTTCTACGGCTGCCGGCACCGATCCAACCGACTGATGGAAGGAGTCGGGCTCGGTGAAGAGCAGGACGCGAAAATCCGGGCGGCGGCGGGGTTCGCCGCCGGCCCAGGCCGGCGCCGAAACCGCCGCCATGGCCACCGCGAGCACGGCAAGCGCGAGCGCGAGCACTAGCGGTGCTTGACGCCCTCTTTGGCGAAGCCCGCCAGCGTCGGTTCGCGGATGACGACCTCGGCGAGCGCCTCGTCGATCGCCTCCACCGTGGCCTCTGAGAGCTCCACCCCGGAGGCGGCGGCGTTCGCATGCACCTGCTCGGGGCGCGATGCGCCGATGATCGCCGAGGCGAGCTCGTCGCGGCGCAGGACCCAGGCGAGGGCGAGCTCGGACATCGTCAGCCCGGCGCCCTCGGCGATCGGGCGCAGGCGCTGGACCGCCTCGAGCACCGCGTCGCTCATGTAGCGCTCGATCGCGAAGCTCATCGCCTCGCTCGCCGCCCGCGAGTCTTGGGGTGGGGCTTCGCCCGGCGCGTACTTGCCGCTGAGCACGCCCTGGGCGAGCGGCGACCAGACGATCTGCGAGATCCCGTTCTGCGCGCAGAGCTCGAACACCTCCGCCTCGGGCGCCCGCCAGATCGCGTTGTACTGCGGCTGCGAGGAGACGAACTTGGCCGCCCCGGGGACCTCGAGACCGGCGCGGATCTGCTCCGGCGTCCACTCGCTGAAGCCGAGGCACCGCGCCTTGCCCGATTCGACGACCTCGGTCAGCGCCTCCATCGTCTCCTCGATCGGCGTCTCGGTGTCGTAGCGGTGGCACTGGTAGAGGTCGACGTAGTCGGTCTGCAGGCGGGCCAGCGAGGCGTCGATCTGCTTGCGGATCTGCTCGGCGGAGAGCCCGCTGTCGGTCTCCGACATCGGGAAGAAGACCTTGGTCGCGAGCACGTATGAGTCGCGCGGATAGTCGGAGAGGATCTCGCCCCAGGCCTCTTCGGCGACCCCGGTCCCGTAGACGTTGGCGGTGTCGAAGAAGTTGATCCCGGCGTCGAACGCGGCCCGGGTGCAGGCCTCGGTGTGCTCGCGCTCGACCCCGCCCGAGTACGTGAGCCAGGAGCCGAGCGAGATCTCGGAGACCTCGAGGTCGCTGTCGCCAAGGCGCCGGAGTCTCATTGCGCGACACTACCGCTCCAGTAGTTGATGAACTGGTAGTCGCAGATCTGACACCTGCCCTTGCCGAGCTCGACCCTTGCCCGCACTGGTGGCACGTCCGGGTCGCCCGGTGCCGATAGACCCGGACGACGATCGAGAGCCCGATCATCACCACGACCAGGCTGATGTAGACCATCAGCGGCTCGATGCGCGCCTATCCCGCCGACGCGACGGCGCCCGCGTGCGCAGCCTTCGCCGTTTCGATCAGCGCGAGCACCTCGCGCTCGCGACCATCGCGAACGAGCTCGACCGGGTCGGGATCGCCGTTGACGATCCCCTCGAAGAACCGCTTGCGGTCCTGATAGGTGGGCAGGGTCGCCTTCGCCCAGCCGCGCGCGTCGTTGAGGATCACGGCGAGCCGGGCATAAGGCTCGCCGAACTGCTCGGCGATCTCGTGCTTGATCCGCTTCGCCAGCGCCGGCGAGGCGCCGGCGGTCGAGATCGCGATCGCGAGCGGGCCGCTGCGCACGATCGCCGGGAGGATGAAGTTGCAGAGCGGCGGCACATCGACGACGTTGACCAGCATCGCCCGGCTCTCGGCCTCCTCGTAGACGGCGATGTTGACGTCGGTGTCGCTGGTCGCCGCGATCGCCAGGAACTTGCCCTCGAGGTCGCCGGAGCGGTGCCCGCGCCGCTCCCAGGTGATCGAGCCCTCCGCTGCGAGCTCGGCGAGCTCGTTCACGGCCTCGGGCGCGACCAGGGTCACGCGGCCGTCGCAGGCGAGCAGTCCCTCGACCTTCTCGAGCCCGACCTCGCCGCCGCCGACGACGACGCAGTCGCGGCCGCTGAGTCGCAGGCAGGCGATGTAGAGCGGGGTCTCGAGCATGCCCCGAACGCACGATTGGTCGCAGATTCCCCGGCGGAGCTGGCACACGCATTCCTTGCCGGCAAAGGCCTGTGCGGGCATGCCGACAGCGTAACGGGGGCGCTTCGCGCCCACGATCGAAGCTCGCGGAGCCGTTTTGACCCCCTGCTACTCTCGCGCCCCGATGAGGCTGATCATCACGGAGAAGAACAACTCGGCGAAGAAGATCGCCGAGATCCTGAGCAAGGGCGAGGCGAAGGCCGACGCCACATACAAGGTGCCGTACTACACCTGGACCGACGCCGACGGCGAGCAGATGACCGTCGGGCTCAAGGGCCACGTGATGGGCGTCGCCTTCCCGGAGGGGTACTCGAACTGGCAGGAGACCGACCTCCACGAGCTGATCGACGCGGAGCTGGTTCCCGAGCCCACCGACAAGAACGTGGTCAAGGCGGTGCGCAAGCTCGCCAAGGAAGCCGACTCGATCGTGATCGCGACCGACTACGACCGCGAGGGCGAGCTGATCGGCATGGAGGCGCTCCAGCAGGCCGTCGAGGTCAACCCCCGGATCGTCGGCAACGGCGATGACGCTGCCGCGAGCGCTGACGCCGACGGCGCCGGGCTCGCCGCCCGGCCGCGGATCGAGCGGGCTCGCTATTCGGCCCTGACCAAGGAGGAGATCGAGCGCGCCTTCTCCGAGCTCGACCAGCTCTCCTACGACCTTGCCTACGCCGGCGCCGCGCGCCAGGACATCGACCTGATCTGGGGCGCCACCCTGACCCGGGCGGTCTCGCTCGCGACTCGGCGCTTTGGCTCCAACTTCCTCTCCGTCGGCCGCGTGCAGAGCCCGACCCTGGCGCTGATCGTCGAACGCGAGCTCGAGCGCCGGGCGCACGTGCCGAAGCCTTACTGGGAGCTGTTCGCGAAGTTCGCGCATCCCGACGGCAGCTTCGAGGCCCACCACGAGACCGACAAGTTCTGGGAGCGCGCCGAGGCCGACGCGGCGCTGGCCGGCACCAAGAGTCCCGGGGTGGTCAAGGAGGTGAGCTCGAAGCGCAACACGCGCAAGCCGCCGACGCCGCTCAACACCACCGCCTTCACCACCGACGCCTCGAGCCGGCTCGGGATCACCCCGGCCGCCGCGATGCGACTCGCCGAGGACCTCTACATGGACGGCTTCATCTCCTACCCGCGGACCGACAACACGGTCTACCCCGCATCGCTCAACACCCGCGAGCTGGTCCACTCCCTTGTCCGGATCCCCGACTTCTCCGCCGCCGCCGCGCTGCTCGACAAGCCGGCCCTGACCGCGACCCGAGGCAAGAAGGAGACCACCGACCACCCGCCGATCCACCCGACGCAGGCCGTGTACCCGAACGCGCTCGAAGGCCCAAAGCGGCGCGTCTACGAGCTCGTCGTCCGTCGCTTCCTCGCCACCTTCAGCGAGCCGATGGTGAGCGAGTCGACCCGGGCCGACATCGAGGCCGGCTCGGAGACCTACTTCGTCCGCGGCTCCGTCGTCGTCGATCCCGGCTTCGCCGCGATCTACACCTACGCCCGCTCGGCCGACGACGAGATCCCGAAGCTCGAGCAGGGCCAGAGCCTCGACCTCGACGGCGATCCCTGGATCGTCGACAAGGAGACCCAGCCGCCGTCGCGGATCAGCCAGGGCAAGCTGATCGAGCTGATGGAGGAGCGCGGGCTGGGAACCAAGGCGACCCGCGCCGACATCATCCAGAAGCTCTATGACCGCGGCTACGTCTTCGCTAACCCGCCCGAGCCCTCGGAGACCGGGATCGCGATGTACAGGGCCTTCCACGAGTACGTCCCCCGGATGGCGACTCCGGAGATGACCGCCGAGCTCGAGACCGACATGGACCAGATCGCCAACGGCGAGACCTCCAAGGACGAGGTCCTGCGGATCAGCCGCGAGATGCTGCACTCGACCACCGCGGCCCTCCAGGACCGCCGCGAGGACTTCGCCAAGGAGATCTGGGCGGGCATGGACGAGGACAAGTTCCTCGGCCCGTGCAAGGTTTGCGAGCAGGAAGGGCGCAAGCGCGAGGACGGCTCGCCCAACCGGCTGCGGATCATCGACCTCAAGGGCGGCAAGCGCATGTACGGCTGCGAGGGCTGGATCCGCGACGATCCCGAGTCGCCGGACTCGTGTCGGGTCAGCGGTCCGCTGCCCGGGCGCGGCTACGAGCTCTGGCGCCTCGAGGAGCGCTGCTCGGTTTGTGATCAGCGCCCGCGGCTGACGGTCAAGGGCTTTCGCGGGCGCCCGTGGAAGCTCTGCCTCAACGACGACTGCCCGACGATGGTCGAGATGCGCGAGAAGCGCGCCGAGCGCCAGGCCGCGAAGGAGGCCCGCGAGGCGGCGAAGGCGGCGGCCGAGAACGGCGAGGAGGCTCCGGGCGCGGCCGAGGGCGCCGGCGCCGACGGCTCGGGGCCGAACCGCGGCCGGCGGCGGGCGCCCCGAAAGAAGCCCGATCCCGCCACCAAGCGGACCAAGCGGGCCCGCTCCTCCAGCAAGCGCTAGCTGGAGCTGGGTCGAGCCGGCGTGTTCGTCACCCTCGAGGGCATCGACCGCTCCGGGAAGACGACTCAGGCGGCGCTGCTCGCCGAGGCGCTCGGGCCCGAGACCGTGCTCCTTCGCGAGCCCGGCGGGACCGCCGCCGGCGAGCGGATCCGCGAGCTGCTCAAGGACGCTTCGATCGAGCTTGACCCGCGGGCCGAGCTGCTGCTCTTCTGCGCCGCGCGGGCGGAGCTCTGCGCTCGCGTGGTCGCCCCGGCGCTCGACGCCGGGCGCGACGTCGTCTGTGACCGCTTCATCGACTCGACCGTCGCCTATCAGGGGGTCGCCCGCGGGCTCGGAGCCGGGACGGTCGAGTCGCTGAACGAGATCGCGATCGGGTCCTGTGTCCCCGACCTGACCCTGCTCCTGCGCCTCGACGCGGCCGACGCGAGCCGGCGCGAGGGCGACGGCGGCGATCGCTTCGAGTCTGAAGGGCTCGAGTTCCAGCGGGCCGTCGCCGCGGGCTACGACGAGCTCGCCGCACGCCACCGGCAGCGGATCGTCGCCATCGACGCGGCGGGAGCGCCCGAGGAGGTCCACGCGCGGGTGCTCGCCGAGGTCGAGGCCCGCCGATGAGCACCGCGCTTGAGCCCGCTCCGGCGATCACAGCGGCGACCGAGGATCAGCCCGCGGCTCGGGTCGCACTCGCCCTGGCGGCCGCGAGCCCGTTCCACGCCTACCTGCTCGCCGGGCCGCGGGGCTCGGGCAAGGGCGCCGCCGCCCGGGCGCTCGCCGCCGAGCTGCTCGCCGACGGTGCTCCCGACCCCGACGATGCCCGCCGCCGGGCGCTCGCCGATCCGTCTCCGCACCCGGACCTGGCCTGGCTTCGGCCGCCGGGGAACCAGCACCTGGTCGACGAGGTGCGCGAGCGCGTGATCGGGGCAGCCGCCTACCGCCCGTTCGAGGGCGAGCGCCGCGTGTTCGTGATCGAGGCGGCCGAGGCGATGGCCGAGGAGAGCCAGAATGCGCTTCTGAAGACGCTCGAGGAGCCGCCGCCGTTCGCACATCTGATCCTGATCACGGCGGAGCCAGAGGGCCTGCTCGAGACGGTTCGCTCGCGCTGCCGGGAGGTTCGCTTCGCCCGTCTCTCGCCGGCGGCGGTCGAGGCGCGGCTCGACCCCGGCGGCGACCCGCTCGAGCGGCGCGCCGCCGCCAGGCTCGCCGACGGCGACGCCGGCCGCGCGGCGTTCCTGCTCGCCGACGAGGGCCGGGCGCTTCGCCGCGCCGCCGAGGGGCTGGCGCGGGCCGCGGCGTCCGGCGAACTCGCCGGCTCGCCCTGGACCGAGCTGCTCGATGCCGCCGACGCGGCCGGCGAGAGCGCGGCGGCCGAGCTGCGAGCTCGCGCCGCCGAGGCCGAGGAAGATGCCGCCGAGCGCTCCGGCCCGGCGGCTCGGAGGCGCGACCGGGAGGCGGAGGAGGCTGCCAGGCGCGCCTCGCGCCGGGAGCGCACCGAGACCCTTGATCTCGGCCTCGGGCTGGTCGGCGCGTGGCTACGCGACCTCGCCGCGGCGGGCGACGGAGCCTCCGACCTGCTCCTCAACGCCGATCGCGTCGACGTAGTCGAGCCGGTGGCCGCACGGGTGGATCCGCGCCGCGCGCGCCGTGGCGCCGAGCTGGTCATGGACACCCGCCGGCGCCTCCTGGTCAATGTCTCGGAGCCGCTCGCGCTCGAGGCGCTTGCGTTTCGGCTCGAGTTCCTGCTCGGAGCCTGAGTGCTGCCGATAGGCCGCCGCCCGGCGGCCGTTGGATAATCCGGGCATGGAGCGCTCGACCAGCGGATCCGTTCCGCGCTCGGTGCGGCGGCGCCCGTTCGGCGTCAGCCTCTATCTGGCTGTCGCCTTCACCGCGGTTGCGCTGATCACCGCCGGGCTCGCCTACCTGCTGGTCAGCAATACCGCGGAGCGTGGAGCCGACGAGGAGCTGACCGAGGTTGCGGTCGGGCGCACCGTGACGCTCGCCGACGAGATCGGCAACCGTCGGCCGCGCGCCGCCGCCACGACCCTCGGCGGGATCACCGAGGAGGGCTACTCGGCGTGGGTGTTCGATCAGCGCGGCGACCCGATCACGAGCGAGACCTCAAACGGAGTCGGACTGCTGACGGTGCCGGGCGCGCGGCGGGTGGTGCAGTCGGCGCTGATCGGCAGCCCCGCGGTCGAGGAGTTCCCCGGCGGGGTGACGGTGGTCGGCGTGCCGATCCTTCGCGACGGGGTCATCGACGGCGTCATCGTCGGGCGCTCGGTGCGCTCCCCCGAGGTCCAGAGCGCGATCGAGGCGCTCCGCGGCGAGCGGCTGACCGCGCTCGGAGTCGCGGTTGCCGTCGCGGTGCTGATCTCGTTCCTGGTGGCCAGCGCGATCACCTCGCGGGTCAAGCGTCTCGCCGACAGCGCGGCGCGGATCAGCGAGGGTGACCTCGACGAGCCGCTCTCCGGCACCGGTGGCCGCGACGAGATCACCGACCTCGGCCGGGCGCTGGAGCGGATGCGGGGCGCGCTCCGCCAGACCTTCAGCGCGTTGCGCGAGGAGCGCGACCGGCTATCGGCGATCCTCGAAGCGCTCTCGGACGCGGTCATGGTCGTCCAGCCCGACGGCGAGGTTCGGTTTTCGAACGCGGCCGCGGCCGACCTGATCGGAGAGGACGGCCGGGCGATCGAGGCCCTCGTCCCCTGGCTGCGCCGTGCCTGGCGCCGAGCAGTGGTCGAAAACGACGCGCTGCGGGTCAACGAGCGCGTCTACTCCCTCAACGCCCGCCAGCTTCCGGCCGAGGGCGCGGTGCTCGCCGTCGTTCGCGACCGCACCGAGGAGCTCCGGCGCGAGGTAGCCGAGCGCGAGTTCGTCTCCAATGCCGCGCACGAGCTGCGCAACCCGATCGCCGGGATTTCCGGGGCGATCGAGGTTCTGCGCGCGGGCGCCAAGGACGACCCCGAGGCTCGCGAGCACTTCCTCTCGCGGCTCTCCGAGGACGCCGAGCGGATCAGCCGGCTGACCGAATCGCTGCTCACCCTGGCGCGGATGGAAGCCGTCGGCGAGGGCGGCACCGAGGCGCTCGACGTGGCGATCGTGGTCGAGGAGGCGGCCGAGGCGGTCGCGGCGCCCGACGGGATCGAGGTCGCGATCGAGGTCGGCGGCGACCTGGTCGCCCAGGGCGACCGCGTGCTGCTGCGCCAGGTCCTCATCGGCCTGCTCACGAACGCGTTCAAGAACACACCCCCGCCGGGCCTGGTGACGATCCGGGCCCGCGGCGACGGGGAGGGCGAGGTGATGGTCGAGGTCGCAGACACGGGCTCCGGAATCGCGGCCGAGGAGATCGACCGGATCTTCGAGCGGTTCTATCGCGGCTCGGGCTCGCTCGAGCACGCGGGCTTCGGCCTCGGCCTCTCGATCGCCCGCAGGATGGTCGATGTCATGGGCGGCGAGATCGGGGTCGAATCGATCGAGGGGGAGGGCGCGATGTTCTGGGTCAGGCTGCGAGCGGCACGACCGGCCGCGACACCGGTAGCGTGAGGGGTCGATGAGGGTTCCATGAGCAGCAGGATCCTGGTTGCAGACGACGAGCCGAGCGTCCGCGATGCGGTCGGCTACGCGCTACAGCAGGAGGGCTTCGAGGTCACCGTCGCGATCGACGGTGAGGATGCCGACGGCAAGCTCGGCGCCACCGAGCCGGGTTACGACCTGCTGATCCTCGACATCATGATGCCCGGCCGCTCCGGGCTCGACATCTGCCGCGACGTCCGCGCCCGGAGCCCGGTGCCGATCATCCTCCTGACGGCGAAGGATGCCGAGGTCGACAAGGTCGTCGGGCTCGAGGTCGGCGCCGACGACTACGTCACCAAGCCGTTCTCCGTCCGCGAGCTGATCGGCCGCGTTCGCGCCCAGCTTCGCCGCCGCGAGCTCGACCGCTCGAGCTCGGTTACCGAGGCGAAGACGATCGATGCGGGCACCGTGCGGATCGACCTCGCCCGCCACCTGGTCTCGATCCGCGGCGAGCCGGTCAACCTCGACGCGCTCGGAGTTCCAGGTCCTGCGCCTGCTCGCCGAGCGCCCCGGTCAGGTCTTCAGCCGGCTCGAGATCATGGAGGAGCTCTGGCAGACCGAGTTCTCCGGTGACGTCCGCGCCTGCGACGTCCACATCTCCAACCTGCGCCAGAAGGTCGAGCGCGACCCCCAGGAGCCCGAGCTCGTGCTCACGGTCCGCGGCGTCGGCTACAAGCTCGCCGAGGGGTAGCCGGCCGTCAATTGTCGAGTTGTTCTCGGATAGCGACGATAGCTCGTCGAGAGCCCCCCTCGAAGCCGGAGACGGGATTCGAACCCGTGACCCCCTCATTACGAATGAGGTGCTCTGGCCAGCTGAGCTACTCCGGCGGGGCGACCATGCTAATGGCCGGGGGCTGCCCCACCCGCAACGACCGCACCTGCATCCGCTAGCGCTGCTCCGAAATCGCGCATCAACGGTTATAAGCCCTTCGCGTGCCCTCTCGCCCCCCGACACTCTCGGTCGTCATCGTCACCCACGACTCGCGCGAAGCGGTCGGGGCGACGCTGCCGGCGCTTGCCGAGCAGCTTCGCGACGGCGACGAGCTGATCGTCGTCGACAACGCCTCGGTCGACGGCACGCCGGCGGCGGCGGGCGAGCTGGCGCCGGGCGCGATCGTGATCGAGACGGGCGCCAACCTAGGCTTCGCCGCCGCCTGCAACCACGGCGCCGCGGCCGCATCGGGCGAGCTGCTCTGCCTGCTCAACCCCGACGCGGTGCCGCAGCCGGGCTGGCGCGATGCGATCGAGCTGCCGCTCACCGAGGGGCGCGGGTGGGCGGCGTGGCAGGCGCTGGTCACTGCCGAGGGCGGGCGGACGATCAACACCCGGGGCGGCGTCGTGCACTTCACCGGGATCGCGTGGGCCGGAGGCGCGGGCGAGCCGGTTGCCGACCTGCCGGCGGCCGAGATGCCGGAGCCCGGGTTCGCCTCCGGCGCTTGCCTGGCGATCCCGCGCGCCACCTACGCCGACGCCGGCGGACTGCCCGAGGAGTTCTTCCTCTACCACGAGGACGTCGACCTCTCGCTGCGCCTACGGCTCGCCGGCGGCACGCTCGGGGTCGAGCCGGCGGCGCGCGTCGACCACGAATACGAGTTCGCCAAGGGGGCGCAGAAGTGGCGCTACCTCGAGCGCAACCGCTGGGCGACGGTGATCCGCACCTACCCGGCGGGGCTTCTGTGGCTGCTGATCCCGGGGCTGTTGGCGACCGAGCTGGCGCTGGTCCTCGTCGCCGCGGCCGGGGGCTGGCTGCCGCAGAAGCTGCGCGCCTGGGGTGAGTCGCTGGCCTCGCTGCCGCGGTTGCTTGGCGAGCGCCGAGCGATTCAGGCGGCGCGGGCGATCGGCGCCGGCGAGTTCGCGCGCGGCCTCACCCCCGAGCTCGGCTCCGCCTACCTGGGTGCGGCCGGGCGCTCGCGCGCGCTAGGTGCCGTCCTGCGCGCCTATTGGACGGTCGTGCTCGCCCTCGTCGGCGGGCGTCGCCGCTGAGGCCCCGTTGCCGCTCGGCGTCTCACCGCGCGCAACGCGCAGCTCGTGCTCGAGCCTCGCGGTCTCCTGGGCGAGGATCTTGGTCTCCTCGGAGAGCCGCGTGGTCGCGACCGAGAAGTTGAGCAGGAGCAGGAAGGCGACGCCGAAGAGGAGGATGAAGATCGCGTTCGCCGGTTCCTCGATCCCCATCGCGTCGGCGATCACGTCGAGACCGCCGCGCCAGATCGCGAGCACCAGCAGCGCCGCCGAGGCGGCGAGCCAGAGCAGCGCATAGCGCTCGGCCAGGCGCCGGCGGCGAACCAGCTCGAGCACGAGCACGAACAGCGCCAGGGTCCCGATCAGGGCGACGACCTGGACCTTGGTCTCGAGCCCCGAGCTGCCTTCGTCCTCGGTCTGGAGCGGCTCGCCCACGGCCGCATTCGAGACCGTCACACCCGAGGTCTCGTCGAGCGCCTCGCCGCCGCCGCTCGGGGTGATCGTGGTCAATCCCGCCCCGGCGCCCTCGAGCGTCAGGTCGTTCGCCTCGGCGACCGCGCCGTTGGTGAGCAGGTACTCGCCCGGCGGGATCACGATCGTGTCGCTGGGGTCGGAGTCGAGGATCGCCTGACCGAGCGACCCCGGTCCCGACTCCGCTGTGGTCGTCACCTCGATCGTCTCGGCGAGCGCCGCCGCCGGCGCAAGCAGCGCGGCCGCGGCGATCATCGGCAGGATCCGGCGAAGCACGGCTAGCCCTGCGCCCGGTCGCCGTCGGCGATCGCCGCCGCTCCGATCCCGGGCTCGTCCTCACCTGTCGCCTCGACCGGGGTTGGGCGACGCCTGAACAGGCCGACGAAAAGCGCCAGCAGCACCTTGACCATGTAGTAGGCGCTGCGCGGGTAGTCGATCGAGCTGCGCCCGAAGCCGCGCGCGTTCATCCGCACGGGCACCTCGTGGATGCGCAGGTGGTGCGCGTGCAGCATCAGCAGCGCCTCGACCTCGGGGTAGTCGTGGGGGTAGTCGCGGGCGAAGAGCTCGATCCCGCGCCGGTTGGTCATCCGCAGGCCGGAGGTCGGGTCGGTGATCTTCTGGCGCGTGAGCACCGTGAGCACGACCGAGAAGATCATGTTGCCGGCGCGGCGGCCGAGCGGCACCTTGTAGCCGGGGTCGCCGCGGAAGCGGCTGCCGTAGACCATGTCCGCCTCGTCGCCGGTCGTCTGCAGCGCCTCGAGCAGATGTGCCACGTACTCGGGCTTATGCTGGCCGTCGCCGTCGACCTGGACCGCGACGTCGTAGTCGTTTCGGAGCGCGTACTTGTAGCCCGACTGCATCGCGCCGCCGATGCCGAGGTTGTAGGGGTGCCGGATCACCTCGGCGCCCTCAGCCTCCGCCTCGGCGGCGGTCGCGTCTGTGGAGCCGTCGTCGATCACGACCACATCGAAGCCCGGCGCCTCACGCCGGATGTCGCGGACGACACGGGCGACCATCCCGCCCTCGTTGTAGGCGGGGATGATCGCCAGCTTGCGCAATGGATTCTTTCCAGTAGCCACGGAACAGGTCAGGGTAGAGCGATTCCCGGCAGGAGTCGGCGGCGAGCTTGCGTAAAGGATGAATGTGAGCGAGTCCGGCGCCAGCATGCGGCGCTCCTTCCAGGCGCCGAGCCGCGAGGACGCGGAGATCGAGTTCAGCCGCGTCGTCGCCTTCACCGACGGTGTCTTCGCTATCGCGATCACCCTGCTCGTGCTCACGCTCCAGGTGCCGTCGAGCGTCGACGACCTCGGCCGGCAGCTGCGCGACCAAAGCGACGAGTTCCTCGCCTACGGGCTCTCGTTCGCGGTCCTGGCGCGGCTCTGGCTCGCCCATCACCGCTTCGTCTCGGACGCTGGCGAGATTCGATGGCACCATGCTCGTCCTCAACCTCCTCTACCTCGCCTTCATCACCCTGGTCCCGTTCACGTCCGACATGCTCGGCAACTACTCGGGCGAGGCGATCGCGGTGATCGTCTACGCGGCCAACCTCGCCGCCGTGACGCTCGTCTTCGGCGTCCAGATCAGGCACTCGCTGCGCAGCGGTCTCGTCCGCGACGGGGCCGAGCCCTACCTCGCGGGCTTTGCCGGCGTCGCGAGCTACCTCGTCGCGGGACTCTTCCTGCTCTCGATTCCGGTTGCCCTGGTCAGCCCGACCGCGGCGACGCTGCTGTGGCTGGCGATGTTCTTCAGCGGCCCGATCGCCGACCGGATCGTGGGCGACAAGCCCTCGAAGTAGCCGGCGTCAGGCGGGCGGCGCGCGATCGGGCCGATCGCGCGCCGCCGAGAATCTGCTCGCGCTCGGCAAGCCGGTTCGCCCGCCGCAGCTCGGCCTCGCGCTGGCGTCGGGCCTCGACCTCGGTCTCGGCGAGCAGGGCCGGCACCGGCGTCGGCTCGGCCTCGTCGTCGAGCGCGACCATGGTCAGGTAGGCGGTCGAGGTGTGGCGACGCTCGCCGGTGCGCGGGCTCTCGGCCTCGACCCGGACGCCGACCTCCATCGAGGTCCGCCAGGCAGCGTTGACGGTCGCCGAGCAGGAGAGCAGCTCGCCGACGCTGACCGGCTCGACGAACGTCATCCGGTCGACGCCGGCGGTGACGACTCGGGTGCCGCAATGACGCAGCGCGGCGATCGCCGCGGCCTCGTCGCACATCTTCATCACCACCCCGCCGTGGACCAGTCCGGCGAGGTTGGCGTCGCCGATCCCCATCCAGCGGACGAGCTGGGAGACGGAGGCCGAGGCCGGTCGCGGCTCGAGCGCCTCGTTCACGCCGCGCCGGACGGGACGGCGTCGGCCGCCGCGGTCGCGGCCCGGTCTGCCGCCTTCTCGGCGCTCTCGCCGAGCTGGCCGCCGAGCACGACCAGGTGCTGGGCCTGGCAGCCGGCGATCTCGGCGCTCGTCGTCGATAGGTCGACGCTGTCGACCTCGGCGCCCTGACTCGCGTAGAGCGCGAGCTGCTCGGACTCGAGCTTCGCCAGGTACTCGAAGTACTCGCGTGGCGACTTCAGGCCGTCGAGCTCGCCCAGCAGATCGATCAGCTTCTGGCTCGCATCGGTGTCGAGCCCCTCGACGTCCTCGAAGGCGGCGTCGTCGGTGGTCGAGTCGGGCGGCGACGGGAGGTCGAAGCCGAGCGAGTCGAGGGCGGTGCGCCAGGCGCTGGCGTGCGCCTGCTCCTGGTCGCGGAACTGGTCCAGCGTCCGTCGCTGGTCGGTGCCGCCGTCGCTTGCCGCGGTCGAGTAGGCGAGCACGGTGAGCTGCTCGAGCGAGATCGCCTCGACGAGGAAGTCGCGCAGGTCCTCGTCGTCGGGGGATTGGGCCGGGGCGGCGGCGGGCCGGATCAAGCCGGCGGCGGCGAGCGCACCGGCGCCGAGCGCGGCGCGGCGGATCGCCTCGCGGCGGCTATGCGCGCCGGGGCTCACTGGCTCTCCTCGGTGGTCGTGGTGGTCGTCGTCTCGCCGTCGGAGGAGGTTGTGTCAGCCGCCGTGTCGTCGGCCGCCACGTACGGCTCCTGCTCGCCGCCGGTCACGAAGGGGCCGGGGACCTGATCCGCCCCGGCGAACCCCTGCATCACGGCCAGCTCGGCGGCGACGGCGGCCGCAAAGGCGATCGCGGTGCCGCGCAGCTCGGAGGTCGAAAGCGGGCCGGCCGCCTCGCGATAGGCGGCGATTGCGGCGTTCTCGGCGTCGATCACATCGGCCTGGCCGGTGGCGGAGTCGGCAGGTTGACCGCCGACGTCCTCGAGCAACGGCGTCAGGGTCTGAGCCCGCTTCTCGGAAGCGGCGGCGAACGCATTCAGGGCCTCGTTCGGCGTCGGGCTGACGCTGGTGTTCCCTCCCGACGTACGCCTCCCCGAGCGCCGTCTCGGCCGCGAGCGCCGCGGCGAGCAGCTCCGGGTCGCGACCCTCCTCGCGCTCGTCCTCGGTCGTTCCGCAGGCGGCGAGCACGGCTCCGGCGGCGCCGGTGCCGCCAACGACGAGCAGGCCGCGGCGCGTCAGGGTGTGCATGGTGCGGCACCCTACCGGTGGCGATGTCACGAGACGCCGAAGCCCAAGCCGCGCTCGACCGCCTCGCGCGGCAGGTGAGCGCGTGCAGGAAGTGCCCGCGGTTGGTCGCCTGGCGCGAGCAGGCCGCTGCCGAGCCGCCCCGTCGCTACGACGGTGAGGACTACTGGGCCCGGCCGCTGCCCGGGTTCGGCGACCCCGGGGCGCGGCTCGTCGTCGTCGGCCTCGCGCCGGCGGCCCACGGCGCCAACCGCACCGGACGGATGTTCACCGGCGATCGCTCGGGCGAGTGGCTCTATGGCGCCCTGCATCGCGCGGGGTTCGCCAACCAGCCGGCATCCGAGCATCGCGACGACGACCTGCGACTGACCGGCGCCTACGTCACCGCGGTCGTCCGCTGCGCTCCGCCCGCCAACCGCCCGACTCCGGCCGAGCGCGACGAGTGCATTCCGTACCTGGTCACCGAGCTGCGGCTGTTGGGCCGCGTGCGGGTGCTGCTCGCGCTCGGCTCGTTCGCATGGGACGGTGCGCTGAGGGCGGCGCGCGAGCTCGGAATCGAGGTCCCGCGGCCACGGCCGCGCTTCGGCCACGGCGCCGAGGCCGAGCTCGGCCCCTACCTGCTGATCGGCTCCTACCACCCCTCGCAGCAGAACACGTTCACCGGCAAGCTCACCCGCGAGATGTTCGACGGCGCCTTCGCCCGCGCCCGTGCCGCACTCTGAGATCTCGCGCGCCCCGCGAGACGTAGTCGACCGCCACTCGCCTGAACCTATCCCACTCTTCCAGTGGTGATACTTCGGGTCGATGTTCCCCGTGAACGTCCCCAACGTGCTCACGATGCTGCGGATCCTCGCGGTCCCGGTCCTGGTCGTCGCGCTGCTCGACGAGACTCCTGACGGCGACGTGATCGCCGCGGCGGTGTTCGCCCTTGCCGCGCTCACCGACGGCCTCGACGGCTATATCGCGCGCCGCCGCAAGCAGGTGACGACGTTCGGCAAGCTGATGGACCCGCTCGCCGACAAGCTGCTCGTGATCGCGGCGCTGATCTCGCTCGTCTCGCTCGATCGTCTCGCGGCCTGGATCGCGATGGTGATCATCGCCCGCGAGCTCGCGGTCACCGGGCTGCGCAGCCTCGCCGCCGAGCGCGGCGTGGTGATCGCCGCGAGCTGGCTCGGCAAGCTCAAGACCCTGCTTCAGATCGCCGCGATCTTCGCCCTGATCGCCTTCGACCCGCCACCCGTCTGGGCCGACGTGCTGCTCTACCTCGCGGTCGCGGTCACGGTGATCTCGGGCGTCGACTACTTCCTCGGCCTGCGCAAGCGCTTCGAGGAGCACGGCGCCGAGCGGGCGGCGACGCGGGCTACCCCTTCAGCCTGACCTTGAGCTTCTCGGTGGTCTCGTTGCCGGCGAGATCGGTCGCCAGCACCGCCACCGTCGCCACGACCTTGCGGCCGTCGTCGAGCCGCTCCTGCGCCTTCTTGCGCGTCTTTCGAGCCAGCTTCACCGCGAGCGGCGTCTCGCCGTCGAACGGCACCTCGCTCTCGGTCAGCTTCAACTTGCCGGCCTTCTTGACCTTCCCGGCTGCGTCGAGCTCGCAACTCTCGAGTCCGCAGCCCGCCGTCAGCTTCAACGCCGGCTTGCGGCGCTTGAGCTTCTGCTTGGACTTCCCGCTCAGCTCGAGCTCTGGCGCGCAGGTGCCCGGCCCGCCCTCGCGGCTGAAGGCGGAGACGGCGAAACTGCCCGTGGCCGCGGCGGCGTAGAGGCCAAGGCCGTCGCAGGTCACGTCGGCCTCGCGCACGCCAGCGAGGAAGCTGCCGCCGTCGGCGTCGTCGGTGTAGGCATGCGCGAACCCGATCCGATTCGCCGGGTCGAGCTCGCCGAAGGCGGCGAGGGTGCCCTTGAAGCTCGGCGGGCCGCTGTTGCCGGCGACGTAGACCTGGGCCCCATCCGGTGCGGTAGCGACCCGGCCTGCGTTGTTGATCCCCGAGACCCCGGGCGAGTTGCGGAACTGGGTGCGGAGAAGGTCAGCGCTCCGGTGAGTAGGTCGCGGCTGAAGACCGACAGCGACGGTGTCGCCGAGCCGCTGCCGTCGTTGCCGGTTGCGTACACCGAGCGTCCGTCGGCCGAGATCGCGAGCGAGTCCGGCGATCCCAGCCCGGTGACCCCGCCGACGCCTTCCTCGACCTTGCTCGCGAAGGAGAGCGTCCCGATCGCCAGATCGCGAGCGAAGGTGACCACCGTCTGGTCGCCCTGGGCGAGCGCATAGAGGTGCCGTCCGTCCGGGGAGACAACGAGATCCTTGACCGTGCTGATCCCCTCGAGACCGCCGACCCCTTCCTCATTCGCCGCGATGAAGGTCAGCGCCCCGGTCGCCGGCTCGCGCCCGAAGACCGCGATCGCATCGTCGGTCTGGCCCGCGACGTAGACATGGCGCGCATCGGGTGAGACCGCGACGTCGCGCGGGTTGCGAAGGCCCTGAATCCCGCCGGTATCGTCCTCGAGCCGCTGGGTGAAGCTGAGCTCACCGGTCTGGGGGTTGCGCGCGAAGCCGACGAGGGCGTCGTCGCTGACCACGCCGACGTAGAGCGAGCCGCCGTCGGGGGAGATAACGAAGTCGCCCATGTCGCCGAGGTCGAGGCCGTTGACCCCGTCGACCTCGGCCTCGATCAGCGAGAGTGCGTTCGTCTGCGGATCGCGGGCGAAGGCCGTGATCGCCTGGTCGCTGAACGCCGTGGCGACGTACACGTGGCGCCCGTCGGGCGAGGCCGAAACCGATCCGGCGGCGTTCAGCGTCTCGACCCCACCGACCCCGTCGACCTCGGCTTCGACGAAGGTCAGGTCGCCCGGAGCCCCGGCTGCGACCGCGGGGGCCGCGAGCGCAGCCAGCGCGACGCCGGCGATCAGGAGTCGGCGCAGGGCTCCTCGAGCCATTCGCGCGAGGTGACGTGGTGGCGGGAGTGCTCGCCGGTCTCGAGCTCGGCGAGGATCTCGGCGAGCAGCCCCGAGCGCTCGGCGACGACCGAGTGGCGGTGGATCGTCTCGAGGTTCTCCTGGCGGGCGTGGATGAAGGCGCCGTCGCGCAGAGCCGGGTAGGCCTCGACCACGCGGCGGATCATCTCGCGGACGCAGTCCTCGACGAAGCGCGGCTGCATGTGCGCCTTCTCGACCACGGCGAGCTCGTCGGAGCGCTTCATCAGCTCGTAGATCTCCGAGCTCATCGACTGCTCGACGATGTGGAGCAGGTCGCGCGCGTCGATCGCGAGCTCGGCGCCCTCGGGGCGGCCGATGTGAAGCGAGCCGATCCCGCGCTGGTTGTGGGTCGCCACAGGCACGCGGTCGAAGATGCGCTCGATCTCGTCGTCGGTGAAGCCGTCGTCGGCGAGCCGCTCGCGGGCGCGGCCGGAGACCAGCTCCTGCGCGCATGGGCACGCGGTCATCCCCTGGGCCTCGACGCCGGTAAGCGTGCGCGTGCCCCGGTCGGAGGCGACGGCGGTGCCGAGCAGGGTGTAGATCTCCTGGGTCTCGAGACCGGAGACCGGGGTGGACACGGTCTCGGGGTAGCGGGCGGCGATCCGGACCTCGGCGCGGATCCCGCGCTGGCGCTCGCGGATCTGGGCGGCGATCTGCGCCGCCAGCCCCTCGGCCTTCAGCGACTCGCCGAGCACGACCTCGTCGATCGTCTCGTTGACGATCTCCTCGAAGCGCGACATGTGGACGCCCGCCTGCTGCGGGTTGAGGTCGACGAAGCACGCGAGCTCGGCGAAGTAATGATCGCCGGCGACCGCGATCACCTTCTCGACCCCGCGAACGCCGACCCGGGTCAGGCTGACCTCGGTCGCGGGTCGCCCGGCCTGGACGTCGGGGGTGGATGCCGAAAGGGCGCTTGCGTCGATCGAGGCCATGGGCAAAGAGTAGGGGTACAGCCCCTATACTTCCCGCCGCCCGAGAGAGGAGAGGGAGCGGGCGAATTGGCTGAGAAGGCGGAGGTTCTTCTAGCGGAGGGGGAGACCCCCGGTTCACCGGGGGCCGTAGCCGACGAGCACGCCGTCGACCGGGGCGAGCTGGCGCTTCCCGACTCCGAGGACCTGCGGGCGTTGATCGTCCAGGGCCACGAGCGCGGCTACCTGACCTTCGAGGAGATCTCGGGCACCCTGGAGGAGGTCGAGGTGACCAAGGAGCAGGTCCGCGACCTGCACGCCCACCTGATCGAGCACGGCGTCGACGTGATCGCCGAGGACGGGCTCCCCGCTTACAAGGAGGCCAAGGGCGAGGGCCAGCAGAAGAAGCCGGAGCTCGATCTGACCGTCGAGCCCAGCCTCGACTCGCTGCGGCTGTACCTGCGCTCGATCGGCCGCGTGGAGCTGCTCACCGCCGACCAGGAGATCGAGCTCGCGATGCGGATCGAGAAGGGCGACATGTCGGCCAAGCGCCACATGGTCGAGGCCAACCTGAGGCTGGTGGTCTCGATCGCCAAGGGCTACCTCGGCCGCGGCCTCAGCTTCCTCGACCTGATCCAGGAGGGGTCGCTCGGGTTGATCAGGGCGGTGGAGAAGTTCGACTACCGCCGCGGCTACAAGTTCTCGACCTACGCGACGTGGTGGATCCGCCAGGCGGTCACGCGCGCGATCGCCGACAAGGCGCGGACGATCCGGATCCCGGTTCACATGGTCGAGAAGCTGAATCGGGTGACCCACGTCGAGCGCCAGCTCGTTCAGCGGCTCGGTCGCGAGCCCGAGCCGCACGAGATCGCCGCGGAGCTGAAGATCTCGGTGCGCGAGGTGCGCGACATCCTCCGCGTCGCCCAGATGCCGGTCTCGCTCGAGAAGCCGGTCGGCGACGAGGACGAGTCGGAGCTCGGCGACTTCGTCGCCGACGAGGCGACCGAGGAGCCGTTCGAGGCGGCGACCGAGAACCTGCAGCGTGAGGACATCCAGCGCGCTCTCGACGCGCTGCCCGAGCGCGAGCGGCAGGTGATCGAGCTCCGTTACGGGCTCCGCGGCCACGAACCGCTGACCCTCGAGGAGGTCGGCCGGGCGTTCGGCGTCACCCGCGAGCGCATCCGCCAGATCGAGAACAACACGCTGAAGAAGCTGAAGCAGCTTCCCGAGGCGCAGCGGCTGCGCGAGCTGGCCTGAGGCGGCGGCGCCCGTTCGTGGCGCCGCGTCAGTCGCAGAAGGGACGCGAGCCGGCGGGGTCGCGACCGGGGATCCCCGCGCACTGGCGCAGGGAGTTGAGCCGGGAGGCGAGCGCGGACTGTAGTCCCGACGGCGTCTTGGTCAGCGGCGAGACGGCGCGGTTGCGGAGCTGAAACGGGTCCTGGCGCAGGTCGTAGAGCTCGAACTCGGGCCGGTCGCAGAGGCCGGTCTCGCGATCGATGCGGTCGAGCTCGACGTAGAGCTGGCGCCTGGTGCGGATCGCGTCGTAGAAGTTGGTCAGGCCGGCCTCCGGCGGCTCGGTGCCGCAGTCGCGGATGCCGCCGAGCTGGACGAGCAGCGCGCGGTCCTTGGCCCACGGGGGGCGCTTGCCGCGCAGCAGCGGCAGCAGCGAGCGGCCGTCGAGCGTCCGGCAGGCGCCGCCCGCCGTGCACGGGGCGGCGCCGGCGAGATCGAGGATCGTCGCGGTCAGGTCGAGATTGTTGACCAGGTCGCCGACGCGCCGCGGGCGGCCGCGGCGCTCGACGCCGGGACCGAGCAGGTCGCCCGGCACGCGGGCGAGCAGCGGCACCCGCACGCCCTCCTCGTAGGGGTAGATCTTGTTCAGGTAGATGCGGTGCTCGCCGAAGTAGTAGCCGTTGTCGGAGGTGAAGAAGAATGCGGTCTCGTCGAGCTCGCCCTGGCGCTCGAGCCGGTCGATCAGCGCGCGCACGCCGCTGTCGACGGTCGAAAGCGTGGCCAGCGCGCAGCGCCAGGCGCGCTTCAGGTTGTGGCGCCGCTCGGACCCGAGCCCGGGACGCGACTCGACCCATGCGGGCTTGTCGGCGATCTGGGCTTCGTCGAAGGAGGGCGATTTGGGCAGCTTCGTGTGCTTGAACGGGCCGAGCTTGCCGCCGTCAGGGATCGGCAGCCCGCCGCGGCCACAGTCGCCGGGCCCAGTGGTGTTGGTCGAGTGCGGCGCGAGCTGGGCGACGGTGAGGAAGAAGGGGCGCGGGTCGGACTTCGCGGCGGCGACGAAGTCGAGCGCCTCGCGGTTGATCGCCCCGGTGGTGTAGCCGGCCGGGCCGGTGCCGAGGGTGACGGGCGTGCCGTTGCGGCTGAAGGCGCCCCCGTAGTAGGCGGCCCCACCGCCGGTGTAGCCGAACCAGTGCTCGACGCCGGGCGGCGGGGCGAGACCGCCGTCGGTGTCGTAGAGCTCGCCGAGTGGGGCGGGGCGCTCGTAGTTGAGCAGGAAGCGGCCGAGGTGGCCGGTGCGGTAGCCCGCCGCCTGCATCCAGGAGTAGAGGGTCGAGTCCTTGTCGTTCAGCGCCGGATAGCCGGGCTCGTTGTCGAAGACGCCGTTGTTGTGCGGGTACTGGCCGGTGATGTACCCGGCCCGCGAGGGGCAGCAGAGCGGGCTCGAGACGATGCTGCGGGTGAATTCGGTGCCGTTGCCGTGGTGCTTGAGCGCGTTCAGGGTCGCGGGCATGGTCTCGCGCGAGAGCTCGGCGACGCTCTGGTCGTCGGTCATGACGACGATCACGTTCGGGACGGCGGACGTGCCGGCGGCCGTCGCCGGCTCGACGGCGCGGGTGGCAGTTGCGAGCGCTGTGAGCACGATCGCGGCGGCGACCGCGAGCGGTGCCAGAAGGTGCGTGGTGGAGCGTTTCGGGTTCGTCGGCTGCATGCCTGTGGGCGCGCGGCGCCTGCGCCGCCACGTTACGGGAGCACGCCGACGCGGCGGGAGTTTCGGCGCCGACGAGGCGGGAAGTGGTTTTAGGGAGGGCCGCCGGTGCGGCCCGCTCAACGAACGAGAGAGGAATGTGATGCCAGAGAACGTCGATGATGCGAAGGGCCGGATCAAGGAAGCCGCGGGCGACCTGACCGATGACGACTCGCTCAAGCGCGAGGGCAAGGTCGACCGGGCGGCGGGGAGCGTCAAGGACAAGGTTGGCGAGGCCGCCGACAAGGTCAAGGACGCGCTCTCGCGGGACCGCGACTAGACGATTCTCGTCGGGCGCCGGTTGCGCCGGCGCCGACGGGACGGACGGTGACGGCGCCCGCAGCGGCGCCGTCGCTCTTTGAGCGCTCAGTCCTCGCGCGCGTAGGGGTTGTAGCTCGGGTCGGCCTCTGCGACCGTCGCGGCGTCGCCGCTGGGCTCGGCGCGGCGGCGAGCGGCGAGCGGCCCGATCACGCCGGTGGCGTACATGCGGGCGATGACGAAGTCGCCGACCCCCAGCGCGGCGATCGCGAACAGGATCGGCGCGATCGCGATCCCGAGCACGACCGCGACGACGATCGTGACCACGCCGGAGAGGTAGAGGGCGAGGACGAGCGTCCTGACTGAGCTAGCGGCGGGGTCGGGCTGGCCCGTCGGATCAGGCCGGGTTGCCATCTGGCGGCAGACTACTCGCGGGGCTCGATGCGTTCGAAGACCATTCGACCCGGCCCGTCGGCGCGTGCGCGAAGCCGGTCTCCGAGCGCGAGCCCGGCGTCCTCGAACGCCCGAAGCGGAAGGGTGATCCGGCGCTTGCCCCAGACGACAGTCTGGCCGGACCGCCCGTCGGAACGCTCGAACTTCGGGCGGTCGAATGGTGCCGATGGGGGAGGCAGGATTCGAACCTGCGAAGGCATAGCCTGACGCTTTACAGGCGCCGTCCGTTGACCGCTTGGATACTCCCCCGGAGCGGGATCCGATTCTAGAGGCGGTATCTGCGCGTCGTAGACGAGGGCGCCAAGGTGTCGACCTGGCTCGATCTCAAACTCGGCGTACTTGGGACCTCCGAGCTGGACGTGCGTCTCGGCCTCGACGGCGCCCGCCGGAAGCATCCACCGTCTGCCGTCCTCGACCAGCACGAAGAGGAAGTCCGCTCTTGAGCGATCGAAGCGCTTGACGATCCGGGTCCAGCTCTGGTTGCCACCGCTGGTTGAAATCCTCACGCAGTATCGGCTGTGGCCGTTCGGGGTGGCCGCGGTGCGAACAGAGGTCTTGACCTGGATCCGCATCAGCTCCCCCTCGATCTCCGCGACGAGGTCGTAGTCCGGGCTATGGCCGAAGGGGATCAGCACGGTGGCGCCAATGCTGGTCAGCCACTCGATCGCCGACGCTTCGCCGAGGTCGCCCTGCTGTCTGCGGTTGATCAGCCGTTCTCGCATGACGGGAACATACGTTCGCCAGCGTCACGCGTGGCGCGCGGAATGTGCCGAATGCGTGCCTACTCGCTCCCGTGATGCACCAGCCGCGAGAGGACGACGACCGAGCGGGTGCGCTCGACCATCCCGTTGCGCTGCAGGTCGATGATCAGCCGCTCGAGGTCGGAGTTGTCGGCCGTGCGCACCCGCGCGATCGCATCCGCCTCGCCGGTGACACTCCACGCCTCGACCACCTCCGGGTGCTCGCGCAGCATCCGCGCCACCTCGGTCAGCGTCGTCCCCGGCCGGTAGAAGAGCTCGACCAGCGCCTCGGTGTTCCACCCCAGCGCCTCGTGGTCGACCAGCGCCGTGAACCCCTGCAACGCCCCCGACGCTCGCAATCTGTCCACGCGCCGCTTCACCGAGGGCGCCGAGAGCTTCACCCGGCCCGCGATGTCGCCATACGTGCGCCGCCCATCCTCCATCAGCAGTGAAAGAATCCTGCGGTCAGTAGCGTCCATGCGCAGGATTCTTGCGCACACGCTCGCTGGAATCGCCATTGACGCAATCCGACCCGCCCTCTACCGTTCGATGCTGATGCCCGAATTCCCGAAATCCGCCCGCGTGCTCTTCGACGAGGCGCACTCCGAGGCGTGGACGATCCGCCCCGACGTCGCCCGCGAGATGCAGCCCGCCCACCCCGTCGACTCCTCACTCGGCCTTGCCGCCGCCGCCCTCGCGCGCCGCGAGTTCCAGGTCGCCGCACACACCCGCGGCGCGCTTACGAGCGAGGTGCTCGAACACACCTCCGTGCTCGTCATCGCCCACCCCTCGGACCCGAAGTGGGAGGTGACGGTGAACGGCGACTCGCCCCGGCTCGCCGACGCCGAGCTCGACGCGATCGAGGCCTTCGTGCGCGCCGGCGGCGGCCTGATCGTGCTCGCCGAGACCGAGCAGGACAAGTACGGCTCCAACGTCGCCGAGCTCGTCGCCCGCTTCGGGATCGAAATCGAGAACACCACCATCCAGGACTACGAGCACCATCACGGCGACGCCCCCTCGTGGGTGCTGGCAGCGCTCGGCGACCGCCTCGGCGCACCCGGCCCGGGCCCGGCCGGCGCCGACCCCCTCGCCGGGGTGAAGGCCGCCTGCTTCTACCGCGCCGGCGCCCTGCGCCCGGCAAACGGGGCCACGACCATCGCCCGCGCGCACCCGACCGCCTCGCCTCCCAACGCCCCGCTAGCCGCCGTCACCTCGCACGGCGACGGCCGCGTGGTCGTGCTCGCCGACTCCGACCTGTTCGGCGACGACTGCATCGGCGACCTCGATCACGAGGCGCTCTGGCTCAACCTCGTCTACTGGGCCGCCCAGCCCGCCTTCGCCGGCGCCGACACCGCGGCAGCCTCCGACATCGCCACCGACCCGGCCTGGCTGCGCCTCAAGGAAGCGACCGAAGAGCTGCGGCTGACCCAGTCACCTGACGCCTCGGTCGACACCACCGAGCACGATCCCGAGGTCCTCACCCGCCTCGTAGCCGCGATCGCCGAGTCCGCGCAGGCGCTGCGGCCTCGCTTCCCCCACCAGCACGACTACATCGATGCCGTCGCCGCCGACATCCTCGCCTGGGCCGACGCCGGCTTCGGCAAGCCCGACTTCATGCGCTCGCTCGAGGCCTTCCGCCCCGAGCGCGACCGCCGCGACGGGATCGAGCACCTGTGCGTATTCCCGATGTACAAGCAGAACTCATCGCGCGACACCTGCTTCGAGGCGCTCGTCGTCCGCGTTCCCTGGCCCGAATGGATCGACGAGCTCGAGCGCACCCGCTACGACAACGCCAAGTACCTCCCGGTCACCTTCGTCGATCGCACCTTCGGCTACGACTCCGAGTGCGCGGTGCTCTTCCCCGAGACCTTCTCGACCGCCGAGCGCCCCTCCGACTACCACTTCGGCGCCATCTTCTGCGACCGCGAGGCCGAGCGCTTCCGCCGCGTCTGCGGCGCCGCGGCCGAGACCCTGCGCATCAACCTGCCGCCCGACGCCGCCTGCCTGCTCTCCTCCGCGGGCCTCTCCGAGAGCGCCTACATGCTCTGGGACCTCGTCCACGACCGGACCCACATGCGCGGCGACCTGCCCTTCGACCCGTTCATGATCCGCCAGCGAAGCCCGTACTGGATGTACTCGCTCGAGGAGCTGCGCTGCGACCTGACCGCCTTCGGCGAGGCGGTCAAGCTCGAGTGCGAGGGCTTTGCCTTCGCCCGCCACGTCCAGCACGCGATCCTCTTCGACCGCCTCTTCCGCTTCCCGATCACCGGCTCGCGGGTGCGCAACTACGACGGGCTCGGCGGCCAGCTCCTGTTCGCCTTCCTGCACAAGGAGGGCTACCTGCACTGGACCGACAACCAGCTCGCGATCGAGTGGACCCGGGTCGCCGAGGGCGTCGAGCGCCTGCGCGAGCGCGTCGCCGAGCTCTACCACTCCGGCATCGACCGCTCGAAGCTCGCCCAATGGATCGCCGCGCACGACTTCGTCGCCGAGTACGTGCCGCCGGCCGAGTCCTCGGTCTGGGCCAAGGAGCGGCGCGACCTGCCCGAGGTCACCGAGCCGAAGCAGCTTGTCGACCTCGTCCGCGACGACGAGTTCCCGCTCAGCCTCTTCTACGTCCAGCTGCAGCCGAAGCTCGAGCACGCGCTCGGACGTCCGCGGGACGCGGCGTAGAAGGGCGTTCGCGCGGGGTGACGCGGCTCGACAACGGTCTTCGGATCGAGCGCGTCCCCCGCCCCGGGACCCGGGCGATCACGGCGCTCGTCGGGTTCGAGGCCGGCGCGCGCAGCGAGTCCGCCGACGAGAACGGGATCGCCCACTTCCTCGAGCACCTCGTGTTCAAGGGCGGCCGCTCCTATCCCACTCACCGGGAGATCAACGAGCGCGCGGAGCGCCTCGGGGCGCGCCTCGACGCCTGGACCAGCCACGACATGGTCGCCTTCCGGATCCGCTCGCGAGCCGAGGCGGCCGCCGAGACGCTCGACCTCCTGACCGACATCGCCGCCCGCCCGGCGCTCGACCCGGATGAGCTGGAGCGCGAACGCAACGTGGTGATCCAGGAGATCGCCCGCTCGCGCGATCGCCCGGCCGATCGCGCCGATGAGCTGCTCGAGTCCGCCGCGTTCGGCGACCACCCGCTCGGGCGCTCGGTGCTCGGAACCGAGCCGGGGCTCGCCTCGCTGACCCGCGACGACGTCGCGCGCTTCCGTGCTTGCCAGTGGTCGGGCGAGCACGGACGCGTGCTCCTGGTCGGGAACCTCGACCACCTGCCGTCCGAGTCGCGCCTCGCGGAGCTCTTCGGTCGCTTCCCCCCGTCCCGCCCCCACCCGCATCCGAGCCCGCGCCGCCGCCGGCGCCGCGGCTGCTGGTCGAAGAGCGCGACTCGAGCCAGTCGCACCTTCGCCTTCTCTACCCGCTCGAGACCGATCGCCTGGACGCCGCGGGTCGGGCGGCGCTGACCGTCTACCGCACGCTGCTCGGAGGATCGCAGGGGTCGCTGCTGTTCGCCGAGCTGCGCGAGCGGCGCGCGCTCGCCTACTCCGTCAACGCCGCCGAGAGCCTGCACAGCGATGCCACCGCGGTTGCGATCGCGGCCGGTCTCGACTCGGAGAACGCGCTCGAGGGCCTCGAGGCGGCGCGGGCGACGGTCGCCGAGCTGAGGGCGAGGGGCCCGGAGCGCAGCCACGTCGAGCGGGCGCGCTCCTACGCAGCGGGCCGGCGGGTCCTTGCGTTCGAGAACACGAACGTGCTCGCCGACCACCTCGCGGAGGCGGCGATCGTGCAGCGCGAGCTCGGGCCGCCCAACGACGGGATCCCGGCCATCGACGCGGTCACCGCCCGCGACGTCGCCGAGATCGCCGGCCTGCTCGCGAACGAGCCGGCCGTCGCGTGCGTGGGGCCGCACGCGACGGCGGACTTCGCCTGACGGGCTCGGGCTACTTCTTGCGCATGTGGCCCTCGACGTCGTCCTCGTCGTCGAGCGCCTCGCCCTCCTCCTCGCGCTTCTTGCGCATGTGGCCCTCGACGTCCTCGACGGCCTCCACGTCCTCTGCGTCTGAGCCCTCCTCGCGCTTCTTGCGCATCTGGCCCTCGACGTCGGGCTCCGTCGTCTCGTCGCTGATCCGCTCGTCGGCCATCGCCGCTCCTCTCTGTTGCAGAACCACCCACCAGACGGGCGAGGGCGGAGCAATCTTCCCCGGCCCGGGCCAATGTCCGGGATTCACAGCAGCGGCAGCTGGCGCCGGGCGGAGCCGAGCCGCTCGGCGACGACCGCCTCGGCCTGCCTGGCGCTCTCCGCATGGCCCGTCACCGCGGCGACGAAGTCCGCCCCGTCGAACGCCAGCAGCTCGACCTCGCCGAGCGCGCGCACAGTCGCCGTTCGAACCGAGCCCCGCAAGGGCGCGATCTCGCCGAAGAACTCGCCCGGGCCCTCGCTGCGGACCCTGACCCCGTCCTCGAGCACCTCGACGTCCCCCGACGCGATCACGTAGAAGCGGTCGCCCGGCTCGTCCTGGGTGGTGATCGACTCACCGCCGGAGAACCGAACCCGCACGGCCCCCGAGGCGAGCGTCTCGAGGGTCAGGGGAGCGAGCGGAGCGAACAGCGGCACGCCTCGAAGCAGCGCCAGCTCATCGGCGGCCGGCGCCGGCGCGAGCTCGAGCCGCGTCAGCCGGCCCCAGGTGAGTGCCGCGGCGACGGGGAGCAGGAGCCCGGTGGCGACGAGCGCGCCGCGCAGCCCGAAGAGCTCGATCAGACCCGGGGCCGCGATCCCGCCGAGCCCGACCGAGCCCCATGCCAAGCCTTCGAGCACGCCGAAGACCCTGCCTCGGACCGCGTCGGGGATCGCCCGCTGCAGCAGCGTGAGGCCCGCGACATCGACGAGCGTGTTGCCGACTCCGACCACGCCCAGAAAGAGCACCGCGGGCGCCGTCTCGGGGACGATCCCGATCAGGGCGATCGGCGCCCCCCAGAGGGCGATCCCGCCCGCGAACGCGGGCACGAGCGGGCGCGCGGCGAGCGAGAGTGCGGCGAAGCCGCCCGCGACTCCACCCGCGCCAACCGCGGCGTCGAGCAGCCCGACGCCGCCCGGGCCGAGGTCAAGCTCGTCGAGCGCGAGGACGACGAGCAGCACCCCGAGGATCCCGTCGACGAACGTCTGGGCGGCGAGCAGCCCGACGAGCAGGCGCAGGCGCGCGTCGTCGCGGATCGCCCGGAACCCGGCCGCGACCGCGGCGCCCGCCCGCGTATCGGGGCTCGACTCGCTGCCGCTGGACCCCGAACCCGGCTCCGCCCGCTCCCTCGCCGGCCGGATCCTCGCGAGCTGGGCGACCGAGAGCACGAGCAAGCCGGCGCTGAGCGCCATCGCGGCCTCGACGCTGGTCACGGCGAGCATCGCGCCGCCGAGCGCCGGCCCGCCGAAAAAGCTTGCGCTCTCGAACGTGTTGCCGACCGCGTTCGCCGCCGTGAGCTGCTGCGGCGATCGGACCAGGTCCGGCAAGAGCGCGTTCTTAGCCGGATCGAAGGCGGTTGAGACAACGACCAGCAGCCCCGTGATCGCGAACGTGAGCCCCGGCGCCACGCCGACCGCGACGCAACTCGCCGCCGCCCCGGTGAGCGCCACGCGGATCAGGTCGGTGACCATCAAGACGCGCTCGCGGGGGTATCGATCGGCGAGCGTGGCCGTGAAAGGCGACGCGAGCGCCGCCGGCGCCATCCGCACCAGCATCACGATTCCGACCAGCGCCGCGCCGCCGACCTCGAACGCATAGACCGAGACCGCGACGCTGAACGACCAGAGAGAGAACAGGGAGGTCGCGTGGGCGAGCTGGAGTCGACGCAGGTCCGGCTGGGAGAAGACGGACCTGAAGCTGGCGAGCGACTGCTCGAGCAACGTTGTCAGGCGGCTGGCCATCGGTGGGGAGTCTCTCGCGTCCGCAGGATCCGGAATACCATCGGCCGCGGATGAGCGGCGAGACGCACGCGAGCGAGGAGCTGCCGGCGTGGAGCGCGCGCGCAGCCGAGATGGCGACGCTGCCGGCCGCGTCCGACTCGCCCGCGCCGCTGACCAGGGAGGGGGCGTGGGGCGGCTCAACCGGCGCCGGGGTTCGGGTCTGCATCGTCGACAGCGGGATCGAGCCCGACCACCCCCTGGTCGGCGAGGTCGAGCGCTCGGTCGCGGTCAGCGCGGAGCCGGGTGGCGAGCCGACGATTGCAGATGACGATCTCGGCGATCCGTGCGGGCACGGCACCGCATGCGCGGGGATCATCCGCTCGCTCGCGCCACGGTGCACGCTCGCCAGCGTCCGCGTGCTGGGCGCCGGGATGACGGGCAGCGGGCGGGTCCTGCTCGCCGGCCTGCGGTGGGCGGTCGAGGAGGGCTACGAGGTGATCAACCTCAGCCTGTCGACGAAGAAGCGCGAGGTAGCCGACCTGCTCCGCGAGCTCACCGACAGCGCCTACTTCCGGCGCCGTCTGATCGTCGCCTCGGCTCACAACCTGGTCGTCGACAGCTATCCCTGGCGCTTCTCATCGGTGATCTCGGTCGGCAGCCACGACCGCCCCGACCCGTTCGAGTTCTTCTACAACTCCGAGCCGCCGGTCGAGTTCTTCGCCCGCGGCCTCGACCTCGAGGTGGCGTGGAGGGGCGGGGGCACGATCCGCTCGACCGGAAACAGCTTCGCTACCCCGCACATCGCCGGGATCTGCGCGCTCGTCCTCGGCAAGCACCCGGAGCTGACGCCGTTTCAGGTCAAGAGCGTGCTCTATCAGACGGCCGACAACGCGAGGGAGTCGTGACCGCAGGGCCCGACCCCCTGGCAGCCGCCGTCGCCGCCGGCGTGATCGGGTCCGAGCAGGCACACGCCGCGCTCCTGCAGTCGATCGTCGAGGTCGGGCGGGCGATCTTCAGCGCCCGCGCCGCGTCCGTGCTGCTCTTCGACGAGGAGGCGGGGGAGCTCGAGTTCGCGGCCAGCGCCGGAGAGGGCTCCGGGGAGCTGATCGGCCGTCGCTTTCCGGCCGACGCCGGCGTCGCCGGCTGGGTGCTGTCGGCGGGCGAGCCGCTGGTGATCGAGGACGTCCAGGCCGACGAGCGCTTCGCCGCCGATCTCGCGCGCAGCACCGGCTTCGTGCCCAGGGGCCTGATGGCGGTGCCGTTGTGGAGCGATGAGCGGGCGATCGGCGTCATGGAGGTGCTCGATCGCCCACAGCGCGCCGCGTTCAGCCTCGCGGAGATGGATCTGCTGTCGATGTTCGGCAGCCAGGCGGCGATCGCCCTCGACCTGATCCAGCGCGCGCGCCGGGCGAAGGCCGTGCTCGAGCGGGGAGATGAGCGAATGGCCGTGGTCGCCCGACTCGCCGAGACGCTCGACTCGCTCGAGGGCGAGCGGGCGCAGGCGGCCGACCGGCTGCTCGAGGCGCTCGAGGATCTGCTGCGGACCCCGGGGCCCCGATGAGCGAAGGCGCGCTGGTCGGCGGCGGCGAGGCGCTGGCCGGGAGCGTCGCGCACCTGCTCGATCGCGTCGGCGCGTCCGAGGGCGCGAGCGGCGCGGGCTTCGCGGCGGCGCTCACGGTCGCGCTCTCGGCCGAGGTGGTGGCGAGCGCCGCCCGCGCGGCCCGGGGAACCTGGGTGGACGCGGGGTCGGTCGCGGCCCAGGCGGAGGCGCTTCGAGGCCGAGCGGCGCCGCTCGCCGCCGCGGACGCCGCCGCGCACGACTCGGCGCTCACCGCGCTGCGGGTCGCGGCCGACGATCAGAGCTCGAGCAACGACGAGGCTCTCGGTGAGACGCTCGGCCGCGCCGCGGCGGTCCCGCTGCGTATCGCCGAAATCGCCGCCGACGTCGCCGATCTCGCGGCGCTGACCGCAGTCGACGGACCCGCGGCGCGCCGGGCCGACGCGACCGGAGCCGCGGCGCTCACGGCCGCCGCGTCCGCCGCCGCGGCGCGGCTCGTGGCCGTGAACCTGACCATGGCCCGCGGCGACGACCGGGTGAAGCGCGCCGAGGATGCCGCCGGGGTCGCCCGGGCGGCAGCCGAGCGGGCCCTGAGCACGGAGCTGTAGAGGGAAGAAACGCGCCTGCTGACGCGTCATGACTGAGATGGACCGCGAACGCAGCGACGAGGAGCGGATCGCCGAATCGCTGTCGATACTGCCTCCGGCACCGTCCGCCTGGGTCGAGGCGGCGCGCGAGCGGCCGCGGGTCGAACTCGGGATCGAGCAGGTCCTGGCGCTTGCCGAGGCCGACGCCGAGTTTCGTCAGCAGCTCGAGGCGGACCTCGAGGCGGCGCTGCGGTGGGCCGGCCTCGAGCCGGATCCGGACGTCGTGCGTGGCTTGCGCGCGGCGCTCAAGAGCGCGTGACCCTCGGTCAGCCCGTTTGAGTCCTCCAGCTCCGCCTTGAGCTTCGCCAGGGCCCTCGAGATCCGGCTGGCGATCGTCCCCGACGGGATGTCGAGGGCGTCGGCGATCGCTCGATAGCTCTGATCGCGGACGAAAAAGCGCTCCAGCACCTCGCGGCTGTCCTCGGGCAGGCGCTCGAGCGCCGCGCGGACCTCCATCGCCTCGTCGAGGCGGGCGAACAGCTCCTCACCGTCGCTCGCCGGCGGCTCCAGGTTCCCGTCGGGAGCGGCTCGTTCCCGGTCGCGAAGCCGGTCGACGGCGAGCCGTCGGGTGAGCTGCCCGATCCACGGACGGATCGCCTCGTCGTCGCGAAGCCGGTCGAGGTGCTCGAACGTTCGCGCGAAGACCTCCTGGAAGACGTCCTCGGCCTCGGGCTCGCTCAGTCGAAAGCCCTGGATCGCGATCGCGTACACGTAGCGCGAGAAGCGCTCGACTAGGACGCCCCACGCGGCTTGCTCCCCTTCGCGGCAACGAGCGACCAGCTCGCCGTCCGTGACTGCGCTGATGTCGCTGGACGAAGATCCGCCTTCCACCGTGGGCCAACCATACGTCAAGTCGGGCGCGGTCCAAACGATCGCGGCGCGCCCGTGCTCGCGACCGCGATTTAGCCTCGGTTTAGGGACGGCTCTCTAGCCTCCCGCGGGATGGAGCTTCGCCGCCAGGACCTCGACGCGCTCGCCTTCGGCGCCGCGCTGCTCGCGCTCGGCGTCGCCGCGGTCGCTTTCTTCATCACCCGCAACGGCGCCGCCTGCGTGATGGCCGGCCTCTGCCTCGCCGGGCTGGTCGGCGGGCGCCTCGTCGGCATCTCCGGGCTCACGCTGCTGCCAGTGGCGCTCGGCCTGGCGGCGATCCTCTACTTCGTTTGGATCGACCCGCCGGCGGGCTCGCGCAAGACCAGCGCCCTCGCCCACGCTGCGGGCGGCGCGCTCGCCGGCATGGCGCTCGCGGCAACGCTTCGCCGCCGGATCGCCTGGCCGCTGTGGGCCGCGGCGGCGGTCGCCGGCGTGCTCGTGCTCACCGTCGTCTGGGAGCTCGGCGAGTACCTCGGCGACCGAGTCCTCGACACGGCGCTGATCCCGAATCGGCGCGACTCGGCCGAGGACGTCTTCTTCGGCTGCTTCGGCGGCGCGGCGGGCGTGACCGCCTACATGCTGCTCGTGCCGCGCATAGGCCGGGCGCGGTAGCTTCCCCCGCGTGAGCGAGCTAGACGGACGCGTGATCGCGATCGCGGGCGCCGCGGGCGGGCTTGGGCCCCTGGTTGCAGACCGCCTCGCTGCCGCGGGAGCGACCCTGGCGCTCACCGACGTCGACCAGGGACGGCTCGACTCGCTCGCCGCTGACCTCGGCCTACCGGAGGATCGCGTCGACGCCCAGATCGTCGACCTGCTCGACCCCGACGGCGCGATCGGCTGGGCGAAGGCGCTCGCACAGCGCTTCGGCAAGGTCGACGGCCTCCTGCACCTGGTCGGCGGCTGGCGCGGCGGAGAGCCGCTTGCGACCGCCCCGCTCGCCGACTACGAGTGGCTGCACGAGCTGCTCGTGCGCACCGTGATCCACACCACCCGCGGCTTCGCCGATGCGCTCGCCGAGTCCGAGCACGGCCGCTTCGTCCTGGTCTCCTCCTCCCAGGCGCAGGCGCCCTCGGGCACCAACGCCGCCTACGGCGCCGCCAAGGCCGCGGCCGAGTCTTGGACGCTGGCGCTCGCCGACACCTTCCGCGAGGCGGGCTCGGCGGCTACTGCGAACATCCTCGTCGTCAACGCGATCCTCACCCCGCAGATGCGCGAGCAGAGCCCCGAGAAGCCGTTTCGCACCTTCACCTCAGCCGGGGAGATCGCCGATGCGATCGCCTTCATCTGCTCGGACTCGGCCCGGAAGATGAACGGCAAGCGGCTGCCGCTGCACCCGTGAGCGTGAGCGGGTCCGCCGCGACGCGCGGCTTTGCCTCCGACAATCACGCCGGCGCGCATCCCGACGTGCTCGCGGCGATCGCGGCCGCGAACACGGGCCACGCCGGCTCCTACGGCGCCGACGAGTGGACCGTGCGCGCCGAGGCCGTCTTCCGCGACCACTTCGGCTCCGACGCCCGCGCCTTCTGCGTCTTCAACGGCACCGGCGCCAACGTGACCGCGATCGACGCGCTCACCGGCCCGTTCGAGGCCGTGATCTGCACCGACGTCGCCCACATGCACGTCGATGAGTGCGGGGCGCCGGAGCGGCTGGCGCAGACGAAGCTGCTCACGGTGGCGACCGAGCACGCCAAGCTGAGTCCGGCCGACATCGCCCGCTGGGAGCCGCGGCGCGGCGACGAGCACCAGGCGCAGCCGCGACTTGTCTCGATCACCCAGGCGACCGAGCTCGGCACCGTCTACACGCTCGCCGAGACCCGCGCGATCGCCGACGCCGCGCACGAGCTCGGCATGCTCGTACACGTCGATGGCGCCCGGCTCGCGAACGCCGCGGCGTCGCTCGGCCTCTCGCTCGGCGCGCTGACGACCGAGGCGGGCGTCGATGCGGTCTCCTTCGGCGGGACCAAGAACGGCCTGCTGGTTGGCGATGCGGTCGTCTTCTGTCGCGGCGAGCTCGCCGAGAGCTTCGCCTACACCCGCAAGCAACTCGGCCAGCTCGCCTCGAAGATGCGCTTCATCTCGGCCCAGTTCGAGGCCCTGCTCGGCGGCTCGCTGTGGCTCGAGAACGCGACCCACGCCAACGCGATGGCCGCGCGGCTGGCCGAGGCGGCTGCTGCGATCGAGGGGGTCGAGATCACCCACCCGGTCGAGGCCAACGCGGTCTTCGCCCGCCTCCCGCGCCCGGCGATCGACCGGCTGCTCGCCGAGCTTCCCGGCGATCACCCCTTCTACGTCTGGGACGAGCCCGCCGACGAGGTCCGCTGGATGTGCTCCTGGGACACGACCGAGGCCGACGTCGACGCTTTCGCCGCGGCGATCGCGGCGGCGGCGTCATAGGGGCGCGGCGCGCTCAGTCGCGGGGCCGGGTGCGCACGTGCGCGCCGCGCTTGCGCCCGCCGCGTGACTGCTTGTGGCGGTACATGTCCTCGTCCGCCGCCAGCAGCAGCGCGTCGAGCGACTCGATCGCGGCCGCATCGCCGACGGCGACGCCGACGCTGACGGCGAGGCCGTAGGGGCGGTCCGAGCGGCTCGCCCGCGCCACCTCGGCGCTGATCTGCGCTTCCAGCTCGCCGGCCGACACCGCTCCGCCACAGCGAAACAGCGCCAGCTCGTCGCCGCCGAGGCGACCGAGCACGTCTCCGTCGAGCGCCACCGAGGAAAGCGCAGCCGCCGCCTCGCGGATCAGCTCCGAGCCGACGTGATGGCCGTAGGTGTCGTTGACGTGCTCGAGACGGTCGAGGTCGATGACCACGGCGGCGCACCGGGCCTCCCCCTGGAGCGCCTCCGCAAAGACCTGATCCGCGCGCTCGAAGAAGCTGCGCCGGTCGCTGAGCCCGGTGAGCTCGTCGACCGATGCCGGAACGCCGATGCCGCTGCCGGCGCTGATCGCTTCCATCGGGCTTTCATCGGCACACCCGACGCGCGGCTTGAGAGCGCCTCGATAGCCTCCGGGCATGAGCGAAGGGTCGGCGCCGGGAGTCCTCGACCGGGTTGAGGCGGGCGTGTTGCGCGCGATTTCGCTCCTGCCCGACCGGGCCGCGCGGGTGCTCGCCGGCCGGCCGGTGCGGATCGACGGTCAGCAGCTCGCCGTCCATGCCCAGCTCCTGCTGCGCCTGCTCGAGCTCACCGGCCAGGGCCGCTTCGAGGACCTGCCGGTGTCCGAGGCGCGCGCGCAGACCCGCCGCGACGCCGTGATCGCTCGCGGGGGCGAGATCCCCGTCGCCCGCACCGAGCAGATCGTCATCCCCGGCCCGGCCGGCCCGCTTCCCGCCCGCCTCTATGTGCCCGAGAGCCCGCCCTCACCCGCGCCGCTGGTCGTCTACTTCCACGGTGGCGGCCACGTCGTCGGCGACCTCGACACCCACGAGCAGCCCTGCCGGTTCCTCGCCCGCGAGATCCCGGCGCTGGTGCTCTCGGTCGACTACCGCCTCGGCCCCGAGCACCCGTTTCCGGCCGCCGTCGATGACTCGCTTCGCCGCCTTTCGCCACGCCCACGCGGAGGCGGGGAGCCTGGGCGCCGATCCGGAGCGAATCGCGGTCGCCGGCGACAGCGCCGGCGGCAATCTGGCGGCCGTCGTCGCCCAGCTCGCAGCCGCAGATGGCGGCCCCGCCCCGGCGATGCAGGCGCTCATCTACCCGGTCACCGACTACTCGAGCCACCGCCGCTCCTTTGAGCTCTTCGGCGAGGGCTTCTATCTCACCGGCGAGGACATGGACTGGTATCGCGACCACTACTTCTCCTCGCCCGAGGACCGCTCCGATCCCCGCGGCTCGCCGATCCTCGCCGCCGACCTCACGGGTCTCGCACCCGCCTACGTGGTCAGCGCCGGCTTCGACCCGCTGCGCGACGAGGCCGAGGAATACGCCGCCCGCCTGCGCGACGCCGGGGTCCCGACGACGATGCGCCGCGAGTCCGACCTGATCCACGGCTTCATCAACGCGGTCGGCTTCCGCGGCCGCGCCCGCGAGGCGGGGCTCGAGATCGCCGCCGCATTGCGCGCCGGCCTCGCCGCCCCCGCAGCCGACCGGCCCGACCCGGCACCGGCTACCCTGGGCGACCCGCCCGGATAGCTCAGTTGGTAGAGCACCTCCATGGTAAGGAGGGGGTCAGGGGTTCGAGTCCCCTTCCGGGCTTCGTCGTCGATCAGCAGCTGCGCTCGCGATCGCGCCCGGCGCCGCCGCGGCAGGAGTCCTCGCCGGGCCCACCGCGAAGCTCGTCGGCGCCTCCGCCGCCGCGGAGCCGGTCGTCACCACCGCGGGTGCAGATCAGGTCATCGCCGCCGAAGGCGCGAACCGTCTCGGCGCCGTCAGCGCCGGCGATCACGTCCTTGCCCTGAGTGCTTCGGCGCGCGCGCCTCGCGCGCGGTCCCGACCCGGCTCAGCACCGCGGCGCAGGTTTGGGACCGCTACCGGCGCTTCAGCGCCGCGGCGCCGGACGGGCGGTCGGCGAGCTTCCGCGCAGCTGGCTCGCGGAGGGCTGGGGAGCCCGACCGCGGCCGGATTGCTGCGCGCCGGGGCGCTGCGGCTCGCCGGGGCCCGGATCGGAGCCCCGGCCCGAGTCCGGCGCTGGACTAACCCGGCGATGACGATCCTCCATCAACTGCGCCGCGCGGCGCTCAGGATGGGGCTCGACGTGCAGCGAGCCCGGGCGATCGCGCCCGCGACCCTGCTGCGGGCACGCGGGGTCGACCTAGTCCTCGACGTCGGCGCCAACCAGGGGCAATACGGTGACTGGCTGCGCCGTACCGGCTACCGCGAAAGGATCTGCTCGTTCGAGCCGCTACCAGCAGCCTACGGGCTGCTTGCGCGCCGAGCCGCGGACGACCCGCTATGGGCCGTGCGCGAACTGGCCCTCGGGGCCGTGGACGGAGCCGCGACCCTGAATGTGGCCGGGAACGAGGGTGCAAGCAGCTCGGTGCTGCCGATGCTTGCCCGGCACCGGCGCGCCTTGCCCGAGGCCAACTACGTCGGCACGGTCGAGGTGCCCATGCAACGGCTCGACGATCTGGGATCAGGTGGTGCCCGAAAGCTCCGCTCCGTTCCTGAAGCTCGACGTGCAGGGCCTCGAGGGCGCGGTGCTCGATGGTGCGGCCAACCGCCTGTATGCCCTCGCCGGGCTGCAGATCGAGATCTCGCTGGTCCCGCTCTACGACGGCGCCCTGACGCTGCGCGAGATGCTCGATCGCACCGAGGCTCTCGGAATGACCCTCGTCTACGTCGAGCCCGGGTTCACGGACCCGGGAACGGACGAGATGCTGCAGATGGAGGGCGTCTTCCTGCGCCCCGATCCCGGCTAGGGATGCTCGCGCGGTGCATAAGCGGGGGTCCAGTTCTCCGGCTTGGTCACGGTCGCACAGATCAACACCGGCCAGTACCGATCGTGCTGCAGCAGGGGTCGCCGTCCGACCGCCTCGGCGGCGACCCTGTTGGCATAGCAGGCGACCGCGAGACGATTGCCGAACACCTCCAGATCGACCGCGGTCGGCGGCACCAGATCGCGAAACAGCGCGGTCACCCCGTGGGGCGTGTACCAGCGCTCGACGAACACGCGCTGGCTGCCGTAGGCGATGCCCTCGTCCGCGTACCCGCTCATCGTCGGGAAGTTGCACACCAGGTTTCCCCCCGGCCGCAGGATCCGCAGGCTGTGAAAGAGCGCGTCTCGGTCGCGCTCGATCACATGCAGGGTGAACTGGAGCAGGAAGCAGTCGAAAGTCTCTGACGGCAGGCTCCAGCCCTCGGCCAGGTCAGCGACGCGGGTCGCTCTTGGGCTCGGCGAGGCGTCGAGGGACCTCGATCCGGGTCAGCCGGTCGGCGCCGTAGCGGCGCAGGGTCGCGTCGGTGTCGATCTCGAGTGCGACGCCGCGAATTGCGCCGGCGTGGGCACTGAGGTACTCCTGCCAGTAGAACCGTGGGATGCTGGTGCCAACGTCGCGGTGCGCTCGGATAGGCGCAGGAGCCCGCGCCACAGCAGCGTCACCGGGCGCAGGAGGGCGCCGTAGACGGCGGTGATGGCGCGTCTTGCGGCGCGCACCGATCGGTGGCGGGCCAGGGCCGACCGCTGCTCGGGGCTCAGGGGCATCGCACCGAGCTGAGTCGACCGGCCGGACTACGATCAGCGACTTGGTCAGGCCGAGGAAGCGCTCGCGAACGATCTCGCAGCCCGGGAAGAGCTCGGCAGGTCGGTGGCCGAGAGCAGGTTGATCTCTTCGACCATCGCGTGGGCGCGCTCGACGCTCGGTCTACTGACGATGCCCCAGAGGGTGAAGTTCCTGACCATCCGTTTGCGCACCGGCTTCGGCAGCCAGTGGACGAACGGTGTGAGGTAGTGCGGTTCGATCGGGAAACACCGGTTCGGCGTCTGGATCCAGAGGCCGCGGCCAACCCGCATCGCCTCGCTCGCAGCGAGTCGCTGATTCTCACGCGTGAATAGATGCTCGATCATCGAGTTCGAGAAAGCGATCTGAAACGAGCCGTCAGCGTAGGGGAGATATCTCGCGCGTCGGCCTCGATGTACTTTCGGTCCGTTGATTCGGAAGCCGGCTTCTCGGTGTTGAGCAAGGTGACGTCGAGGTCGATCCCGGTCCAGAAGTCCGCCGTGCCCCCGATGTCGAGGATCGTCGTTCGCGGGCCGGGTTGAAGAAGTGCCAGGAACGTCTTCATGCGCGCCGCTCGACGTCGCCGGCCAACGAGCTGATAGAGCCGGTGCATGTCTGCCAGCGGCACGCGCCGAGCCTAGCGGCCGATCGAGGTCCGGGGCTAGGATCGAAGCGTGACTGGGAGGCTGGCTACCGCCGCCCGAGCCGCGATCGCAGATCGGAAGGCCGGTGCACGGCTATCCAGGATCGCGTTCAAGGTCGGATTATCGAAACGGCCCGCGCACGACCTCACCTACGTCGGGACCGCGTACGGCGGTTGGGCGGTCCCGGTTGAGCTGATCAAGCCCTCGTGGGTCTGTTACACGGCGGGCGTGGGTGAGGATGCCAGCCTTGACCTCGCCCTCGCCGAGATCGGCTGCGACGTGGTCGCGATCGACCCAACCCCGCGTGCGATTGACCACATGAACCCGCCGCTCGCCGAGTACGCCAACCTGAGGCTGGCTCCCGTCGCCGTGTGGAGTCACGACACCGAGGTCGAGTTCTTTCCGCCGGCGGACCCGAGTCACGTGTCGTACTCGGTCACCAATCGACAGCACACCTCCAAGCCGCTGGAGGTCCCAGCTCGGACGCTGGCCAGCATCGCCAACGACTACGGTCACAACCGCCTTCATCTGCTCAAGCTCGACATCGAGGGCGCTGAGTACCAGGTGCTCGAGTCGTTGGACCTCCGGGGTCTCGGCGTGCGCGTCTTGTGCGTCGAGTACCACAACGATCATGGGATCCGGCGGATGCTCCAGACGGCACGCTCAGTAGCGGCGCGCGGCTACCGGGTTTCGGAGGTCCACGATCTCGACGTCACCTATCTCGACGCCGGACTCTGATCCTGACGCGGGCGCTCAGCCTTTCGCGCGATCCCGAACAGGCCGGGCTTGCGCTCGAAGCGCGCGGTGACCGCGAACGAGGGTCTGGTCACGTCGACGAACTGTGCGAAGGCGAGGCTGCAGTCGACGCTGTTGGCGATCAGCAGCCCGCCGGGCTGCAAGGCCCGCCACGCGGTCTCGAACTCGAAGCTCGCTGTAGCCACGGTCGACCTGCTGTCCTGAAGGAAGAGATCGATCCCGCCGGTCCGCTCGAACAGCTTCCGAAGCACACGCCTGCTCGGGCCCCGCACGTAGGTCCACCGCGACCGAAGCCGATCTGGGACCGCCGAGGCGATCACCTCGACCCCCCCCGAGAGCAGCGGCAGATCGACGCTCCAGAGGCCGGCTTCGGGCGCGTTGTCGGCGAGCGCCTCGAGGATCACCCGCGAAGACACTCCACGGGCGACGCCGGTCTCGACCACTCGCGCGCATCCCCGTGGCGAATGGCGCACCACAGCGCTCTCCCGAGCGCGGCGTCGCCGTCATGGCTGTGCACGTTCAGTCCCCCGGCGAGCGCCTCGAGCTCGGTCCAACAGTCGCCGAACGGTTCCGCCTCGTGACAGCTCGGAGCGGCGAGCTCGGCGTGCAGCGCCCCCAGCCAGTCGGGCTCGGGCATGTATGCGTCGCTTGCTGCCCGCCGCTCGGCCTCGACCCGCCGACCCTCGAGCTGCCCGGCGAAGCGGTAGAGGGCCTCGACGGGATGGCGAACCGCGAGCTTCGCGACATCGGCGCGCACTCTCATTCGCGTCCCCGCAATTCGCGATAGAGATCGGCCGTACGCTCGACCTGCGCATCGAGTGACAGCAGATCGTCAACCAGAAGCCGCGCCCTAGCTCCGAACCTTCTTGCCAGCTCGGGGTCATTCCACAGCCTTCGCATCGCAGAAGCCAGCGAGGCGGCTGAGCCCGCCGCGACCAGCAGCCCGGTCTCGCGATCACGGACGATCTCGGGTAGGCTGCTGACACGTGCGGCGATAACAGGCTTCGACGCGGCAAAAGGACTCGAGCGCGGCGTATGGAGCGTTCTCATGACACTCGCTGGGAACGACGGGGAACGCGGCGCCGGCGAGCGCCTCGGCGACGTCTTCGTGGTCGAGCTCGCCCAGATACTCGAGCCGCGACGCCCCGACCTCGGCAACCAGCGGCCCCGCGCCGGCGACCGCGATCGGCACCTCGGGCGCCAGGCTCGCCGCCTCGATCAGCGTCCGGACTCCCTTCTCCGCCGAGAGACGGCCGAGGTAGAGGGCATAGCGGCCTTCGTTGCCGGGCTCGGCGGCCGGTGGAGAAAACCCCGTTCGGGATCACCCGGACGCGCTCGCTCGGCACTCCTCGGCGAGCGCAAGCATCGCGGCCACATACCCGCTGGGGGCGATGAACGCGTCCACCCAGCGTCGGAGCATTCCCACGCGGCGCTGGATCTCAAGCGCTGCGCCATAGGCGACGCTCTCGCCGCGCGCCCGCCGCGGGTTGTTGGTGAGTGCGCAACGCAGCGACGAGCCCGAGAGGCAGGCGTTGTCGCGGAGGCCGTTCGTGGCCGGGTGCGCCTCCACGGAGCAGGTTCCCCCGGGGCAGGCGAAGCGGCAGTTGTGGAGCGTGAGCACCACCGAAGCGCCGCTTCGCTTTGCCAGCCGCAGCGCCGCCGGGGTGAGCAGGGGCCAGATGTTGTGGAAGTGCACGACCTCGGGTCGCCATTGCTTGAGCGCGTCCGAGATCCCGCCCGCGGCTGGGTCGTAGGCGAGCATGATCCCGGCGCGTGCCCGTCGCAGCCGGGAGCGTTCGAGGATTGCGCTGCTGCGCTCGAATCGCCGCGTCTCGAGGCCTGACTCGCGAAGGCCCCGCTCAAGCATTTGCACGTGGCGATCCTCGCCGCCGGCTCGCCTGTAGCGGTTGTGGGCGATCAGTACCCTCAAGCCGCAACCCCCGTTGACTTGTGGAGTTGACCGTTCGTGGCAGGGTCCAATCCGGCATCCGCCGCCTGCTCGAGCAGCAGCTCCACATCCGACCACAGCCCAAGCTCCTCGAGGTCGCGGCTGTGGCCCCACAGGTGCAGGACCGCTTCCCGGCGCTCACCGCCTCGATCATCCGGCCGATCCTTTCGCGGACCCTCCTCGACCTCGACCACGCGATTACGATCGGGATAGGCGGCAGGGCCCGCCGGCGGGCGAGGTGGGCGAAGGTCCGAGCCGTCGTGTGCGGGTAGACCTGCGCCGTCGGCACGATCATCCCCGGCGGCCCGCGGCGCGTGCCCAGGATCGGCGCCGAGCGAACCGCGAGCCCGCGCCCGTTCAGCGTGTCGACGATCGCGCGCGTCAACCTGCCGCGGGGAGGCGCGACCACCGACGCCGACTCAGCAAAGCGGCCGATCTCGTGCTCACCCCACGCGACCTCGTCGATCATCTCGGTCGCCGAGAGGTCGGTAAACGGGTGATGCGAGCGCCCGTGGTTGCCGAGCTCATGCCCGAGCGCGACCAGTTCGCGCAGGTCTGAGTCCTCGATCGTCCGGGTGCCCCCCGGGCCGGTGGTCGCATAGAACGTCGCCCGGAACCCATAGCGCGCGAGCAGCCGTCCGAGCTCGAGGTCCTCGGGGGTGCCGTCATCCCAGCTCGTGGTCAGAACCGCGATCGCGCTCACGCTCCCCGCAGCGGCCCGGCCTCGATCGCCCGCTCGATCCCGTCGGCGAAGCGGGCGACCATCGACTCGGTCGTATAGACATCCCCGGCGCGCGCGGCGCCCTCTCGCAGCCGCGCACCGTCCTCGATCACCGAGATCGCCGCCTCGGCGTACTCGGCGGGCGAGGCGTTCGCCGCCAGCAGCAGTCCGTTCTCGGCGTCGCGGAGGTACTCGATCTCGGGACCGTGGCTGGGGACCGCGGTCGCGATCGTGGGTACGCCGGCGACGAAGCCGTCGACGACCACGAGGCCGACCGCGCCCGGGATCAGCAATGCACCGGCGCTCTTCAGCAACGCCGCCTTCGCTCGCCCTCCGCTATCCGGCCCAGATGACGTGCGGCCGTGAGGCCGCCGCTGCGGCGACCGCGTCGCGCTCCGGGCCGTCGCCGGCGATCAGCAGCCGGAATTCGGGCCCGGGCGGCGATCTCGTCCGCGGCCGCGACCAGTATCGAGTCGCTTGTGTGGATAGAGGCTGCCGAGGAAGAGGCCGATCGGCCCGTCGCCGAGGCCGAGCTCGCGGCGCAGCGCCAGCTCACGATCGCGATCCAGCCCGTTGAGCAGGGCCCGCGGGTGGCGGTCGAGCCCGCGTTCTGAGTGTTCGTGATCCGCTCGACGGGATAGCCGAGCTCTGCCACCCGCCGCTGGGTGCCCTCCGTGAATGCGAACCACCAATGCGGCAGCAGCGACGCGCGACGCTTGATCGCCTCCGCGACCCTGCCGGCACTCGCCGGTTGAGGTTGGCTCGTTCCCAAAGCGCGACCCGGACGCGACCGCGGCGCTGTGCCGCGAAGAGCCAGTAGTTGAGTGGAAAGCGGCTCGCCTGATCGACGATCACCAGCGACGAGCGGAGCGCCTCCTCGCGCACCGGTTGCCAGACCAGGCTGCGCTTGCCGAGCGAGAGGACGTGGTTCGGGCGATGGATGCCCCAAGCCAGCCGCGAGGACGTCTGCCGCCGCGCGACTTCCGCCGAGGGATCGCCGTAGGTGACATCGATGCCGATCCCGCGCCCGCCGAGCGCCTCCTTGAGCGTGGTGAAGAACCCGACCAGGTACGCGGGCATCCACTCGCACGCGAAGAGCACCCGCGGCGCGTCCTCGTCGCCCATCACCCCATTGCCTCCCATGAAGCTCGCAGGATGCCGCGATTCGGACCCGCGCCGACCCGGCTGCCGAGGATCCTGGTCGCAGGTATCCGGCGCCGCCCGACCACCGCGACCGCCACCAGGACGGCGCCGACGCTGAGCTGGCCCAGCGCCTGGACGACGAGAGGCGTCTCGCTGAGCAGATCGGCGCAGGCTGCGGCGGCGGCGAATGCCGTCAGTGCGACCGCAGGTGGATTGCCTGGTGCTTGAGCGTCGGCCGCGACTCGAGGTAGCCGCGGTTGACGAACGGGCGCAGGTGAGTGCGTAGACGCAGACCTCGGTCAGCGCGAGCCCGGCCAGCAGCCACACGAGGTCGAGGTCGGCGAGGTAGACGATCAGCAGCGACGCCGCCGTGCCGGCGAAGAAGCCGAGCTGACGTGCGGCGATCGTCCCCATCCACCCGAATGCCTCGGCGGCGTTGGTGAGCAGGGTGCACGGCACCCATCCGGCGACGATCAGGGCGAAGATCGAGAGCAGCGGCGCCGCCTCGCTCCAGCGGTCGCCGAGCAGGATCGCGACGATCACCGGTGCCGCTCCGGCGACCAGCGCGAACAGCGGCCAGGCGAAGCCGGTGGTCAGCGTCAGCGCCTCGTCGACCAGCCTCCTCGTTCGCGCGAGGTCCTCGCGAAGCCTCCCATAGAGCGGGTAGACGACCCTGAGGATCCCTCGGAGCACGTACTCGGCCGGCACACGACGATCAGGTTCGCACGCGAGAACAGGCCGAGGGTCGAGGCGCCGAACACCCGGGCGACGAAGAAGCTCGGGGCCGAGATCGTGAGATAGGTGAACAGCCCCAGGCCTCCCACCTGGCTCGCGAATGCGAACAGCTCCCGCGCGTCCTCGCGGTCGTAAGCCAGCTCGAGCCGGTCTCGGCTCACCACGCCGACGCCGCAAGCAACGCCGCGCGCCGACCGCCTGGCCGAGAGCAAGGGCGAGCGCCGAGTGCATTCGGCCGCCAGCACGACGCCGGCGCCGAGGCCGAGAATAACGCGCCGTCTCGATCGTGGCCCGGTCCTGAACTGCAGGCGGCGCGAGATGATCGCCACCGGCACCGCCGACAGCGAGGTCAAGAACAACGCGATCGCCAGCGCCCTGATCGTCCACAGCGCGTCCTCGATCTCCCAGGCGCGCGCCCACAGCGGCGCCGCCACCCAGAGCACCGCGGCGACCAACGCTGCGGCGATCAGCGACAGGGTGACCGCCGTGCCGACGGTCTTCGCGCCGAGCTGCGAGCGTCGCTGGAGGCCAGGGCCGAGCGCTGACAGCGTGAAGTATCCGGTGACGCCGGCAGCGACCTGAGCTGTCGCATAGGCCCCGAACTCGGCCGGAGAGACGAGGCGGGCAGTGACCGCCGTGGACGCGATTTGGGCGGCGATCAGGATCGCGGCTCCGACCCAGTTCGAGGCGACTCCGGTGAGCGCCTTGCCGGTCAGCGAGGGCGACTCGACGTCGCCAGGCGCCGGTTCGGCAAACGGCTCGTCCGACGCGTACGGCGGCGGCTCGGAGCTTCCCGCTGCGGCCCGTCGCGCACGCCTCATCGCGACAGCGAGGCCCTGACGATCGCCGGCACGCTGCGAACGTAGGGCGCGAGCCAGAACACGAACCACGCCGGCCCGCCGTGGCGCCGCAGATAGCGAGCGCGTCCTCGCGGCGGCACACCCTTGGGGCCGAAGAGGACCCTGAGTCGCTCGCGGATCGGCATCGATCCCTCGAGCCACGCTGCACGCGGGGTGTCCCTCGCGCAGGTGCCGACCGTCCCTGCGGCGAGCAGGTTGTGGACGCCGCGCTCGGCCGCCGCAGGCCGTAGTCGAAATCGGCGCCGAGCTGCGCCAGTCTGGCGTCGATCGGTCCCGCGAGCTCAGCCGCCGACCGCTCGATCAAGACCGAGTTGCCGTTGAACGTGTCGACCTCCGACGAGGTGTCGCCAGGTGTGACCGGGGGCAGGCGCAGCGGGTGCAGCCCCGCCGGCGGACGCCGGAGTAGGTGAGCTCGCCGGTGACCGGGTCGCGCAGGGCGCCGACGGCGATGCAGCGTCCCGCTCGGCTATCGCAGGTCTCGATCAGCCGCGCCAGCGCATCTCGGTCGAGGACGACGTCGTCGTTGAGCCACAGCAGGTAGTCGGGTCGGTGCGCGAGTGCGGCCCGCTCGGCGAGCGCCATGGCGCCAGCCCAGTAGAGCTCGCCGTCGCCGCCGATCACCTCGACCGCCGGGAACCCCTGGCGCACCGACTCGGCGGTCCCGTCGACGCTCCCGTCGTCGACCAGGACCGCGGCAAGGGTTGTCGACTCTCGTCTGCTGGCGAAAGTAGGAGTCGAGGCATTCGAGCGTCCGGGCGCGACGGTTTGACTGGCGAGGATCGCGGTCACCTTCATCGGTCCGCGGCCTTGATGCCGAGGCCCGAGACGAGGACGCCGGCGATCACCCCCTGGAGCACATCGAGCGAGTAGGCGACGGTGAAGACGAGCTGGGTGAGCAACAGAAGACTGACCGCAAGCCCCGTGAGGCCGGTCGGGGTTGCGACCTCCCGGCGGCGAAACCAGAGCAGCAACCCCAACCAGCAGGCCAGCACGACTCCAGCGAGCCCGAAGCGAACGTAAGCGTCGACGTACTCGTTGTGCGCAGCGATGTCCGCCTCGCTTCCATCGAGTAGCAGTCCCTGATTCCAGCCCTGCCCCGAGGGATTGCCGGCGAGGATCTCAGCCGGCGCATCGTTGGCGGCGATCAGGTCGCCCCACTCGTCCGTGCGCCAGACCAAGGTCGACTGCTCGCGGTTGGTTCCTTGATCGAGTCGACCAGCGCCTCGGCCTTGGTGAAGCCGAGGACGCCAAGTGGCAGCACCACGAGCACGAGCCCGGCTGCGACGGTGACAAGCGCTCGGGTGCGCTCCTGGCGGGCCGCCCAGGCGATCAAGGCCACCAAGCGACCAGCAGGCCGGCCACCCACAGGGTCCGGTGCTGGAGCAGCAAGGTGACGATGCCGGCGATCGCGGCGAAGCAGATCGCGGTCCGCCTCGAGGGCCAGCCGAGCGCCACAGCGAGCACCGCACCCTGGACGATCAGCAGCCCTCCCGCGGCGACGATCGGGCGCCAGTTGACCAACTGACCGTCGCGGGTGATCTGACCCGATGCCGAGCTCACCCCTTCGATCAGGAAGTAGGGGATGGCGAGGGCCGTGAGCAGGGCGCCGCCGGCGATCAGGACCTTCCACACACTCCGGTCCCAGCCGCCCGGCACGGTCGCCGCATAGACCAGCCGGCGGTGAAGTAGAGCCAGGACCGGGCGTAGTTGAAGCCCGTCTGCAGCCCGGAGTCGGCCACGCCCCGGGCGATGTGAATGGCCACGAGCCCGAGCAGGGCAAAGGCGAGGATGCGGCCGAGGTTCCAGTTGCGATCGGGGAGGGCGCGCGCGACGGCGACCGCGACCAGGATGGCCGAGATCAGGTCGAGGGGGAAGACGCGGGTGCTGGACACGGTGACCGAGAGGTCGATCACGTCGCGGAGCGCGAAGCGGCGATCCAAGCCACGAGCACGATCGCGACCGTCGCCACGCTGTGGCGCACGGCGAGGTAGGCAAACCCAAGCACCGCGGCCCCGAGACCCGCTGCGAGAATCAGGTTCGTGAGCGAGAACGCGGCCATCGGTTGAACCGGAAGCTATCGTGAGTCGGATGGTGGATCCCCAGTCCGCGCGCCGAGCGCTGATCACCGGGATCACCGGCCAGGACGGCTCCTACCTCGCCGAGCAGCTGCTCGAACGCGGCTACGAGGTCCACGGGGTCATCCGCCGCTCCTCCTCCTTCAACACGGCCCGGATCGACCACCTCTACCGGGATCCGCACGAGGAGGGCGTTCGACTGTTCACCCATCACGGTGATCTTTCCGATCCCGTCGCCCTGATGCGCCTGATCTACGAGCTCGCGCCCGACGAGATCTACAACCTCGGCGCCCAGTCGCACGTCGGCGTCAGCTTCGGGATCCCCGAGTACACGCTCGACGTCACCGCGATCGGGACCCTGCGCCTCCTCGACGCCGTCAGGGACTCGGAGGTCCCGGCGCGGATCTACCAGTCCGGCTCCTCGGAGATGTTCGGGGCCTCACCCCCGCCGCACTCGGAGGTCAGCCGCTTCTACCCGCGCAGCCCCTACGCGGTCGCCAAGCTCGCCGCGCACTGGCTCGCGGTCAACTATCGCGAGGCCTACGGAATGCACGTCTGCAACGGAATCCTCTTCAACCACGAGTCGCCGCGTCGAGGCGAGACCTTCGTCACCCGCAAGATCACTCGGGCGGTGGCGCGGATCAAGGCCGGCCTGCAGGAGGAGCTCTACCTCGGCAACCTCGACGCGAGGCGTGACTGGGGCTACGCCCCCGACTACACCCAGGCGATGCAGTTGATGCTCGCAGCACGACGAGCCCGACGACTGCGTGATCGCGACCGGCGAGACCCACTCGGTGCGCGAGTTCTGCGAGCTCGCCTTCGAGCACGCCGGACTCGGCTCCCACGAGCCGTTCGTGGAGATCGATCCTCGCTACTTCAGGCCGACCGAGGTCGACGTCCTCGAGGGCGATTCGTCGAAGGCGCGCGGCGAGCTCGGCTGGGCGCCCGAGGTCGGCTTCGAGCGCCTGGTCGAGATCATGGTCGAGGCCGACATCGCAGCAGCTCACCGATCAGCTCGCGGGCAAGGTCACGCGTCAACCACGAGGCGATCGATGGCGGGCGCGCAGCCCGACCCCGCCTTCTGGGCGGGCAAGACGGTCGCGGTCACCGGCGGCGCCGGGTTCCTCGGCAAGCCGACCGTCCGGCTGCTCGAGGACCTCGGCGCGGATGCCCGGGTGATCCGCTCAGCCGACCACGACCTCACCGATCCGACTGCCGCCCGAGAAGCGATCGCGAGCGCGGAGGTGGTCGCCCCACCTCGCCGCCAACGTCGGCGGGATCGGCTTCAACCGCAGCAACCCGGCGCCGCTGGCCCGCGACAACCTGCTCATGGGGACGAACGTCTTCGAGGCCTCGCGCGCCGCCGGGGTGCAGAAGCTCGTGGCGGCGTGCTCGGTCTGCGCCTACCCGATGCACACGCCGGTTCCCTTTCGCGAGGAGAAGATCTGGGACGGGTACCCCGAGGTTCCAATGCCCCGTACGGGCTCGCCAAGAAGATGCTGCTGGTGCTCTCGGATGCCTACCGTCGCCAGTACGGCTTCGACTGCTGCGCGCCGGTGATCGCCAACCTCTACGGGCCCGACGACAACTTCGACCTCGCCGACTCGCACGTGATCGCGGCGATGGTGAGGAAGTTCTGCGAGGCCGTCGCAAGCGGAGCGCCGACGTCACACTCTGGGGCACGGGCGAGCCCTCGCGCGAGTTCCTCTACGTCGAGGATGCGGCGCGGGGCCTGCTCCTCTGCGCCGAGCGTCTCGACACCTCCGAGCCGGTCAACCTCGGGGTCGGTCGCGAGACCCGGATCCGCGACCTCGCCGAGCTGATCGCCGCCGCCGCCGGCTACGAGGGCGAGATCGTCTGGGACGAGTCGATGCCCGACGGTCAGATGAAGCGCGGGCTCGAGGTCTCCAAGGCGCGTCGGCTCACTGGTTTCGAGGCCGAGGTGTCGCTCGAGGACGGGATCCGCCGGACGGTGGATTGGTGGCGCCGGTCGGGCTGACGGAGGAGCCGCCGATCGGCCGGAGTACCGGCCTGCGGCGAGCGATCTCGACCAAGAACCGAGGGATGTCGACGAGGTAGCGGCGGCCCAGGCGGCGCGGCTCCTGCGCCACCCGGTAGGCCCAGAAGAGGCCGAGAGGGCCGAGCCAGCTCGGCGGGCGCTTTCGGATCCCGGCGTGGATCTCGACGCCGCCCCGACGCCGATCAGGACCACCGGCCGATGGAGGCGCTCGACCATCTCGGCCATCCATAGGTCCTGCTTCGGGGTCGAAAGCCCGACCCAGACGAGCTCGGCGCGGCTGCCGCGGATCGCGGCGGCGACCTCATCCTTCTCCGCCTCGGTCAGGGGCCGGAAGGGGGGCGTGTGCACGCCGGCGACCTGGAGGCCCGGAAAGCGTGTTTCGAGCCTCTCGGCAAGCCGTTGGGCGACTCCGTCGCCGCCGCCGTAGACGAACGACCTCCAGCCGCGGAGCGCCGCTCGCCCACAGACCGCTCCATCAACTCGGGCCCGTACACGCGCTTGATCCCGTCGGCGCCCGCGTAGCGCCCCGACCAGACGATCGGCATGCCGTCGGGAACCGTGAGCCCGGCACCGTTCAGCGCCCGCAGCACCGCCGGATCGCGCTGCGCCGCCATCACGCCGGAGACGGGGGTGACGCAGACGTAGGTTCGATCGCCGCGCTCGATCCAGGAGGTGATCGTCTCCAGGGCGTTCGCCGGCGTGGTGTCGCTGACCGCCACGCCGAGGATGTCGATTCGCCTCGAGGGCGCAGCGCCGGGCTTCAACACGGCGCCAGTATGGAGGAGGTGACGCGTTGATAGGAGATGACCGATAGGGTCAGGTCGTCCAACCGGTCCGGGGTCCCGGTTGGACGCATCGGATCGAAGGGACGTCGCGTAGAGAGGAATCTGGACATCGAAGGATTGGCCGGCGAGGGCCCCGGCCTCCGCGATCTCGGTCGCGGACGGGCACTCGCGCGGTTACGAGCGGGCCGAGAGCGAGCGCCTCGGCTCCTCGCGATACGGGTACACCTTCCGCAGGGTCCTGCTCGCCTCGGATCTGGTCGGCCTGGCGCTGGCTGGAGCGCTCGCCGCCGGCGTACTGGCGCTTGCCGATCGAGGCACGCCGACGCTCGAGGAGACGATCGTCTTCGTCGCCCTGGTCCCGATCTGGATCCTGCTCGCCACCGGTCTCGGCCTCTACCACCTCGCGGAGCGGCGGGTGCAACATACATCGGCGGACGAGCTCTCACCGGTGTTCATGGTCACCACCACCTGGGCTTGGTTGCTGGCGCTGGCCTCCGCAGTCGTCTCCGCCGGAGCGGCGGACCTGCTCGGGCCGGCGGTTGCCTGGGCCGGCGCGATCATCTTCGTGCTTGCCGGCAGCTCGACGGCCCGCGCTCTGTCCATGAACAGGGCCTGGTATCGCCAACCCGTGGTCGTGATCGGCGACGGCGACGAGATCGAACGCATCCTCGGGCGCATCCTCAGGCACCCCGAGTGGGGCCTGGACCCGGTGGCGACGATCAAGGCCGTCGACTCCGAGGCGGTGCTCGATCACCTCGACGACGGCCGCGTCAAGCGCAGCGAGCCGCTCGATTCCGGCGGCGACGGGCGGCCCAGCGTCGGCACGCTCGCGGCCACCGTTGACTCGCTCGACGTCACCCGGGCAATCGTCACGGCCGCGGCGCGGACGCTGAGCGAGCGCACCGAGCTGATCCGGACGCTCGCCGAGGCGGGCGTCTGCGTCGACTACGTCTCCGGAGAGCCCGAGACGCTCTATTCGACCGCGGTCCTCAACCACCTCGAGGGACTGCCGGTGCTCTCGGTTCGGCTGACCAGCCTCGGTCGTGGCGCGGCGATGGCGAAGCGCGGCATGGACGTCGCCGTAGCCGGGGTCGGCCTGCTCGTGCTGAGCCCGGTCTTCGCCTGCGCGGCGCTCGGGATCAAGCTCGGATCGAGGGGCCCGGTCTTGTTCCGCCAACCGCGGGTGGGCCGTGACGGCAAGCAGTTCGAGATGCTCAAGTTCAGGACCATGGTCACCGGCGCCGATCAGATGCGCGATCAGGTTCGCGCGCGCAGCATCCACGGCGCCAACGGCAACCTGCTCAAGATTCGTGACGACCCGCGGGTGACCCGGGTGGGTCGGTGGCTTCGCCGTTCGTCGCTGGACGAGCTACCGCAGCTCTGGAACGTCCTCCGCGGCGAGATGAGCCTCGTCGGCCCCCGTCCGCTGCCCCTCGACGAGGCGCCGATGGTTACGGACCACTTTCGCGCCCGGCTGCGGATGCGCCCCGGGATGACCGGACCCTGGCAGACCCAGGGGCGCAGCGACATTCCGTTCGAGGACATGGTCAAGCTCGACTACACCTATGTCGTCGGCTGGTCGATGCGAGAGGACCTGAGCCTGCTCCTTCGCACGGTCACCGCGGTCGTCCGCGGGCGCGGGGCATACTGAAGAGCCGTTCCAGGCCCCGCTCACTCCCCTTGGTCGAAGAGTCCGCGATCTCGGGTTCAGGGACCTGGCCCGCTCGTAGGCGTCGACGGAGGCGGCGGCGTTGCCTCGGTAGGCCTCGACCCGAGAGAGCACCATCCAGGTCCGCCAGTTCGTCGACTCCCTCTCGCGTCGCCTCGCGCGGCCGCGGCCGCGGCCGCATCGAGGTCGCCGGCGAGCTCGTGCACGAGCGCCACCTGGAGCCTCGGGCTTGCGGCGTAGGGCTGGATTCCCTCGGCGTCCTCGGCCCGCTCCAGGGCGAGGTCGAGGCGCCCGGCGCGGACCGCTCCCTGGCTCGCGCGCAACGCATCGGTGGCGGCGAGCGGGATCGCGATCGCGATCAGGCCGAGGAGCGCGAGCACGGCGAGGGCGAGCCGCGAGCGAGCGCCGGCGCCGGTGGGCTCCTCGCCCGTTCTCCGGCGCCCGGCCGACGACCGCCGCGGCGAGCAGCAGGAAGACGACCGGGATCACGGCGATCTCCCAGACCCAGTCGATCGCCGCCGCGACGGCGAACGCCACGCAGGCGGCCGCGGCGCCGGCGAGCCACGGTCGGTCCGTACGCCGCGCCCGCAGCGCTCGCCACACCGCGAGGCCGTGAGCCCGAGGACGAAGGCGCAGATCAGGATCAGGCCGATCAGGCCGAGCTCTCCGAAGCTCTCCAGGTAGAGCGAGTGCGCGTCGCGGACGAAGCCGGGGATCGCCGCCGGCGCGGGCCCAGTAGAACTCGTAGCTCCCCGGGCCGATCCCGGTCAGCGGCTCCTCGGTCGCCGGCCTCGACCGCGGCCGACCAGTACTGGTAGCGCCCGCTGCCGCTCGAGCTGTCGAAGCGCGAGACGTCGCCGCTCGGCGAGGCCGGGTCCTTGAACGCCTCCCAGCGCTCCGAGAGCTCGCTCGGCGCGTCGGCGACCACCGCGATCGCGACCACGAGCGAGGGCCGCCGCGGCGAGGGCGCCGATCAGCGGACGGCGCCCGATCGGGGCGCGGCGAACGGTCCACCGGCGAGTCGCGAGCGCGACCCCCGCAGCGAGCAGCCCGACCAGGGCGCAAACGACCGACCACCAACACAGCGACCTCGTCGGCCTGCTCGAGCGCCTCGGCGCCGGCCCGGTTGTCGATGAAGGCATCCCGTGACGCGGCGGCGACGATCAGCGCGGCGCCCCCGGCCGCGCCGAGCGCCAACGTCGGCAGCGCCTCGAGGCGACGGGGAAAGAGGGCGATGAACGCGACCAGCCCGAAGGCGAGCTCGACCGCGCCCCCACGCGACAGGGTCATGAACGTGACCAAGGCGATGATCGGCAGCACGGCAGTTATCGCCGCCCGGACCGCGATCCGCCGCGACTCGAGCGCGATCGTCAGCAGCAGGGGCGTCGCGATCGCCATCAAGGCGGCGAGCCCGTTCCAGTAGTCGACCGGGTAGTTGAGCCGCGCCCGCGCGGCGTCGATCGCGATCCCGGCGGAGTTCTCGGGAAACCACGACGGATGAAGCCGCGAGAGCAGGGCGAGCACGGCGACCACAGCGAGCGCCGCGGCGATTGCGCTTCCCGTGCGCCGGATCGCGTCGCGTCCCTGGACGCAGAGCGTGAACGCGAAGACGGCGAGGTAGGCGCCGACCCGGCCCAGCTCTGCGACCGCGCGCTCGGCCGACTCGGACCAGAGCACCGCGATCCCGGTCCAAGCGGCAAAGGCGACAAAGACCGCTAGCGCCAACCAGCCGACGCGGGGGATGGTGGCGGTCGGCAGCAACCCGAGAATCGCGCCGAGCAGCACGACCCACCAGAGGACGATCCCGACCTCGCCGCGAACGACGGCGTCATAGCCCCCTCCCCGCAGCGCCAGGTAGAGCACGAGGATGAACGGCACCGCGAATCCGGCGAGCGCGGGCCCCTTCCCGGCGAGCGAGGCGGTCCAGCTCGCCGGTCCGGCGACCGGCGGCTCGGCGCGATGTGCAGTTTCGCCCATCCGAGCCCGGGTACGATAGGCGCCGGGCGCCGGATCCCGGCGCTCCGTTGTCGGGTTAGAGGGGTTCAGGTTCGTACCGAGACCATGCGCGCATCGATCAAGGTCACTTCAATCGCAGTAGCCGTACTGCTCGCTCGCATGGCCGGCGGTCGCCGCGGCTCAGGACGACTCGGCGATCGACGAGTACATCGAGAACGTGCCCGACGCAGCGGGCAACAGCCACAACGGAGGCGGTTCCGGAAACGGCAACCCACTGCCGGACGAGCAACGCGACCAGCTCGAGGCCGAGGGCCCGTCGGGCTCGAGCGCCGCGGACCTCGCGGCGCAGACCGCGCCGACGCCTGTGGGCGAACACGCCGACACGCCGACGAGCCCGGGTCGCCGAGCGAGCAGAGCGGCGTGTGACGCCGGGGGACCCGACGATGGCGACGGCTCCTTCGCGACGCCGGCCGGGACGGTTTCCGCCGGCGGCGAATCGGACGGCGTAGGAACCGGCCTCTGGATCCTGATCGGCTTGACCACCATCGGGGCGCTCGCCGTCGCCGGGGTCCGGTGGGCGCGCTCGCGGGGCACCGCGAGTTGAGGTCGCAGCCGGCCGGGCTCGACCGCAGCCCGCGGACGGCGCGGCTGTGCGCCGTGGGCGGGATCGCGGTGCTCGCGACCCTGCTGGCGTGCACGGCTCAGGCAGAGGCGAAGTTCCGCACCGGGCTCGCGGCGGGCGAGTTCACGTCCCCTACGTGCGTCCGTGCGGCAGACCTGGCTCGACCGCGCGGTCGACGCGGGTGCCGGGGTCGTCCGCTTCGACGTCGTCTGGAGTCAGATCGCGACCGCGGCCTCCGGCGGATGCCGACGAACCCCGCCGACCCCGCCTACGACTTCGAGGCGCTCGACGCGGGGATCCAGGACGCCACCGCACGCGGCCTCGTTCCGGTGCTGACGGTCTACCACGCGCCGGCCTTCGCCGAGGGCCCGAATCGTCCCGCCTCCGCCGCCTCGGGGTCGTGGAAGCCCGATCCGCAGGCCTTCGAGGCGTTCGCGACCGCGCTCGCAACCCGCTATTCCGGCAGCTACGCGGGTCTGCCCGCGGTCCGCCATTACGAGGCCTGGAACGAGGCCAACCTCGACGCCTATCCTCGCGCCGCAATACCAGGGGTCCAAGCAGGTCTCGGCGTCTCGCTATCGCAACCTCGTCAACGCGATGTACGACGCCGTCAACGCGGTCGACCCGGCCAACAAGGTGATCGCGGGGTCTCTGGCGCCCTACGGCGACGACCCGGGCGGCGGCGCGGACCCGCCCGCTGGCGTTCCTGCGCAAGTTCCTCTGCCTGAAGCGGAGCCTGGAGGCGGTCAAGTGCCCGGTCAAGCCCCGCTTCGAGATCGCCAGCCATCACCCGATCAACCTCTCCGGCGGGCCGCGCCGCAGCGCGATCGATCCCGACGACGCCTCGACTCCTGACTTCGAGAACTTTGGCGAGCTGATCCGAGCCGCCGAGCGAGCGCACACCGTGATCCCGGCGGGCGGCCATCGCGAGCTTTGGGCGACCGAGCTCTGGTGGGAGAGCGATCCGCCGGAGGGGGAGGGGGTGCCGCTCGCAAAGCAGGCGCGCTACATCGAGGAGGCGCTCTACCTCCTCTGGAAGCAGGGGGCGAAGGTCGGTCGTCAACCATCCCTTCCAGGACGCGCAGAGCCGCGCCGTCGGGCTCCAGTCGGGCCTCTACTTCTTCGAGGGCCCTGCGAAGCCGTCCCTGACCGCCTTCCGGTTCCCCTTCGTGACCGAGCGAGCGACGGCAGACCGGGTCAGGGCGTGGGGGATCTCGCCCTCCGCCGGCAGGGTCCGGATCCAGCGCCGCACTTCGGCTGGGTGGAGGACGATCAAGAGCACGCAGGCCGCCGAGGGCCAGGTGTTCTCGGCGAAGCTGCGGCTGCGGGAGCCGGCCAAGCTTCGCGCCGAGGTCAACGGCGAGCAGAGCCTCGTCTGGTCACAGCGCCGCTAGTCGCTCGACGAATCGGTCCAGTCGACTCCGACACGCGTGGCGAGCAGCCGTCAGCGATCGCCCGGCGCTATCCTTGCGCGGTCCTCGTGCCTCGCCCTGTTGAGTGGGTGCGGCGGAGGTCTTTTTTCTGTCGGCCCCCGGACCGGGCCGCCCGTAGATAAGAGGAGCAGATGGCTCGCGGAGACGTCCGAATCGCTGTCACCCTCGCGTGCGAGGAGTGCAAGCGGCGTAACTACCAGACGAACAAGTCGCGGCGAAACACGCCCGACCGGATCGAGATGCGCAAGTACTGCCGCTGGTGCGGCCACCACACTGCGCACAAAGAGACGCGTTAGCGCCCTCTGGCCGTGGCGAAGACGCGAGCACAGCGCAAGGCCGAGCAGCGCCGCCGCCAGGCCGAGATCGAGCGCAAGGGCGAGGACGCGTTCGCGACCGAGTCGCAGGCGCAGCACGACACCCAGGTGCCCGAGTCGGCCGACGTGATCGAGGCCGAGCTCGCCGAGCACGGCGCCGATCTCGACGCGCTCAAGGGCAGACCCGACGAGGCACCCGAGGCGGAGTCGGTCGAGGCGGTCGAAGCGCAAGAGCTCGAGGCGCCGGCGCCCTCGCGCGCCGACGTCGGCGCCCCCGCCGAGGCCGCCGAGGAGGTCGAGCCCGCCGACAAGATCTCCCGCCGCGCCCGCCGCCAGGAGGAGCGCGACCGCAAGCAACAGGCGAAGGAGTCAGAGCGCCGGCGGGCCCCGAAGGACGAGCCCCAGGAGCGCCAGCGCGGCCGCGTCATCGGCTTCATCGTCTCCTGCTGGGCCGAGCTCAAGCGGGTCCAGTGGCCGGACCGCGAGACGTTGATCCAGGCCTCGGCGATCACGCTCGTCTTCATCGCGGTGATGGCCGCCTACCTCGGCATCCTCGACGCGATCTTCAACTGGCTGGTCCAGCGGATTCTCTAGTCCGCCGCCGGCCCCACCCGACTAGATCAAGGACTGATTACCCACCCATGTTCCGCTGGTACGTCATCAACACCTACTCAGGACACGAGAACAAGGTCAAGGCCAACCTCGAGCACCGGGTCGAGACGATGGGCGCGCGCCAGCGTGTGCGCCAGGTCGTCGTCCCGACCGAGCAGGTGACCGAGCTCAAGGACGGCCAGCGCGTCTCGGTCGAGAAGCGGACGATGCCCGGCTACGTGCTGGTCAACATGGAGATGACCGACGACGCCTGGAACCTGGTCAAGAACACCCCGGGCGTGACCGGTTTCGTCGGCTCGCGCAACAAGCCGATCCCGCTCTCGCAGCCCGAGGTCGACCGGCTCATGCACCGCGAGACGGCCGAGCGCCCGCGCACCCGCGCCCAGTTCGACATCGGTGAGACGGTGAAGGTGATCTCGGGCCCGCTCTCCGACTTCTCCGGCGAGATCGCCGAGATCAACGAGGATGCGGCCAAGCTCAAGGTCCTGGTCTCGATCTTCGGCCGCGAGACGCCGGTCGAGGTCGGCTACGACCAGGTGAAGAAGGTCTGATCAGCTAGCGCTCGAGGACGCGGAACCGATCCTTCGCCGGGGTCGGGTCGGTGTTTCCCGCGGCGTCGGTGGCGCGGACCCGGAAGCGGTGGCGCTTCGGCTTCAGCCGCTTGTAGCGGCGCGGTGAGAGGCAGGGCTTGAACCCAGCCTTGTCGAGCTTGCACTCGAAGGTCGAGCCCTGCTCGCTGGACTCGAACCGGTACTTCGCCTTGCGCTTCGCCGAGCGGTCCTTCGGCGCCTTGGTGATCTCGGTCTCGGGCGCGGCGGTGTCGGGCGGGGCGGGCGCCCACTCGGGCTGGGTGGGGTCGACGACCGCGTTGGCGTCGAGCGGCACCGGAGCCGGGTCGGCGCCGCCTGCGGCGGCGATGATCAGCCCGGCCGGTGAGGAGTAGGCGATCTTGGTCCCATCCGGGGAGTAGGAGGGCGTCGTCTCGCTGACCATCGGATCGGCCGCGATCGGGAACTCGTCGGTGCCGTCGAAGAATGCGTCCTGGATGTCGCGCTGGAACGGCGAGACCCCCGGGTCGTAACGCGCGAATGCCACCCGCGTGCCGTCCGGCCTCACCGACGGAGTCGTCTCGATCAGGTTGCTTGCCCCGGTGACGGCGGTTGCTGTCGTGAACGGGCCGCCGGTGGCCGGCACGTGGGCGATGTCGAGATCGCCGCTCACCTCGCTCGCGACGACGACCCTTTGCCCGTCCGGTGTGAACTCGGGGAAGTAGTCCTCGCCCGAGCCGTTGAGGAGCAGTTGCTGGTTCGTGCCGTCGGCGTTCATGACCCAGATGTCGTAATCGAGGCCCATGCTCATCGGGGGCGTATCGCGAGTGGTCATGAACGCGATCCGCGAGCCGTCGGGGGCGATGCCCGGCATCTGGTCGAGCCCCTGGACGGGCGCCCCCGAGCTGAACGTGAGCTGCTGCGGGCTGGAGCCGTCCGTGTTCATGATCCAGACCTCCGAAGCGGCCTGGGTGCCGACCGTGAACGCGACCCGAGTCCCATCGGCGGTCACCGACGGATCGAAACCTTCGCCGGGCCCGCCGGGCAGGTCGGTGAGGTTGACGAGCCCCGAGCCGTCCTCGTTCACCGACCAGATGTCGTAGCTGCCGGAGGGTGGTGCGCGGCCGATGAAGAAGATCCGTCCGTTGGCTCCGGGGAAGCTCGCGCGGGCGTCGACGGCGACGCTCAGGGCAAGGCTCGTGATCGCGGCGGCCAAGCACCATCTCTGTATCCTCGACCGCCGCGTCATGGCCAAGAAGGTTCTCACCCTGATCAAGCTCCAGATCCCCGCGGGCGCCGCCAACCCGGCGCCGCCGGTCGGCCCTGCGCTGGGCCAGCACGGGGTCAACATCATGGAGTTCTGCAAGGCGTTCAACGCGCGCACCCAGGCCGACGCCGGGACGATCATCCCGGTCGAGATCACGGTCTATGAGGACCGCTCGTTCGAGTTCATCACCAAGACGCCGCCCGCCGCGGTCCTGATCCGCGAGGCGCTCGGGATCGAGAAGGGCTCGGGCGAGCCGAACCGCGAGAAGGTCGGGATGCTGACCGCCGCCCAGTGCCGGGCGATCGCCGAGCGCAAGATGCCCGACCTGAACGCCAACGACCTCGACGCGGCCTCGAGGATCATCGCCGGCACCGCCCGCTCGATGGGGGTCACGGTCGAGGGGGTCGACGCCTGATGGCCCGTGACCGGGGCAAGCGTTACCGGGCGGCGATCGAACAGGTCGACCGCACCGAGCACTATCCGCCGGCCGAGGCTGTGGACCTGATCAAGAAGACCGCCTCGACGAAGTTCGACGAGACAGTCGAGGTCCACATCAAGCTCGGGGTCAACGTCCGCCATGCCGAGGAGCAGCTGCGCGGGACGCTGGCGCTCCCGAACGGGCTCGGCAAGCAGATCACCGTCGCCGTCTTCGCCGAGGGCGATGCCGCCCGCGCCGCCACCGAGGCCGGCGCCGACCACGTCGGCGCCGCCGACCTGGCCGAGCGAGTCGAGGAGGGCTGGACCGACTTCGACGTCGCGATCGCCACCCCGGCGCTGATGGGACCGGTCGTCTCGAAGCTCGGCCGGGTGCTCGGGCCGCAGGGCAAGATGCCGAACCCGAAGGTGGGCACGGTCACCGACGACGTCGGCAAGGCCGTCACCGAGGCCAAGGCCGGCAAGGTCGAGTACCGCACCGACCGCCAGGGGATCATCCACCTGACGATCGGCAAGGCGAGCTTCGCCGAGCGGGCGCTGCTCGAGAACTACGCCGCGATCATCGACGAGATCGTGCGCGCGAAGCCCGCCGCGGCCAAGGGCCGCTACCTGCTTTCGATCACCCTCGCGACCAGCATGGGCCCCGGCGTCCGCGTCGACACCACCCGCACCCGCGAGTCGGAGATCGTCGCCGGCGCGGCTGCGGGCAACGGCTCGAGCGCGGACGCCGAGGCTTCGCCCGAGGCCGACGCGAGCGGCGACGACGACTCGGGCGAGCCCGAGGCCGCCGAGTCCGAGCCGGCCACGGCGTAGCCGAGAGGGCGATTCGCTAGCATCGCGCGTCCAGTACCCGCCAAAGACCGTCGGCGGGGCCCGCGAGGCGGGCCCGGAAGACCGGCGCAGGTGCGGTCCGAGAGCACGTCGCACGTCCTCGAGCCTGCCTGCGCGCAGGCTCTTTTCGTGCCGGCGAACCAGCGACACAGACTGAGATGGACAAGGAACAGAAGGCAGCAGCGGTAGCCGAGCTCACCGACGACCTCAAGGGGGCGGAGGCGATCTTCGCCGTCGACTACCGCGGGATCAGCGTCACCCAGGCCGCCGAGCTGCGCCGCGACCTGGCCGGCGCCGACGCGGTGTTCAAGGTGGTCAAGAACCGGCTCGCCAAGCGCGCCGTCGCCGACGCCGGCTCCGAGGGAATCGACGAGCTGCTGATCGGCCCGACCGCGCTGACGCTGATCAAGGGCGATGCGGTAATCGCCGCGAAGACGATCGCGGACTTCTCCAAGGAGCACCACGTGCTCGAGTACAAGGGCGGGTTCATGGACGGATCGGTGCTCGACCCCGAAGCCTTTGCGGCGATCGCGCGGCTGCCCGGGCTCGATGTTCTGCACGGCCAGCTCGTCGGCCTCACCGCGAGCCCGCTGACGGGCCTCGTCACCGGGCTCAACTCGATGATCTCCGGGCTCGCGATCGCGCTCGGCCAGATCGCCGAGCAGGGCCTCGTCACCGGCGAGGCGCCGGCCGAGGAGCCCGCAGCCGAAGCCGAGGAGGAGCCGGCCGCGGAAGCCGAGGCGGCCGCGGAGGAGGAGCCGGCCGCCGAGGAGGAAGCCCCGGCCGAGGAAGCGCCGGCCGCGGAGACCGAGGAGGCGCCTGCCGAGGAGGCGCCGGCCGAGCAGCCGGCCGCCGAGGCGGACGCCGAGGAGGGAGCGCCGCCGGCCGAGCACGCCGAGGAGGAGGCGCAGCCGACCGAGTCCGAGTCGGCCCCGGCCGAGGAGCCGCCCGCCGGAGATGAAGCGCAGGCAGAGACTTCCGATGACGACGATCAAGAGCAGGAGGAGCCAAGTGGCGACGACAGTGACAACTGAGGACTGGATCGAGGAGCTGAAGGGCATCTCGGTGCTCGAGCTCTCGGAGCGGATCAAGGCGCTCGAGGAGGAGTTCGGGGTTTCGGCGACCGCGGTCGCCGCGGCGGCTCCGGCAGCCGCCGGCGGCGGTGACGGCGCCGCCGCCGAGGAGGAGTCGAGCACGGTCGACGTCGTCCTCACCGAGGCCGGCGACAAGAAGATCCAGGTGATCAAGGCCGTCCGCTCGGCCACCGGCCTGGGGCTGAAGGACGCCAAGGCGCTCGTCGACGGCGCTCCGAAGCCCGTCAAGGAGGGCATCGAGCGCGAGGAGGCCGAGAAGCTCAAGGCAGAGCTCGAGGAAGCCGGCGGCGGCGTCGAGCTCAAGTAAACGCGCTGGATTCGAGCGAACACCGGCCGCGGCGCTTGCATGCGCAGATGCCCATGTGGTATCTTCGTGCGTCGCGCGCCGTTGAGCCCTTTCCCGAATCCCTCGCGCGGGTTCGTGCCCATTCGACCATCTGAGGAGTCGCCCAGTTGGCCAGATCCCATGCTGCCCCTGTCACCCGTAGGAGTTTTTCCCGTCTACCACAGCCCCTTGAAGTTCCACATCTGATCGATATCCAGCGTCGTTCGTTCGCGGCGCTGACCGACCCGAAGAAGGGACTGCTTCGGGAAACGATCAACGACATATCGCCGATCGAGGACTACACCGGCAACCTCGCGATCGTCTTCGGCGGCTTCAAGTTCGAGGAACCCACGCACACCGTGGCCGAGTGCCGCGAGAAGGACATCACCTACTCGCGCCCGCTCAACGTCACGGTCGCGTTCCAGAACCGCGAGACGGGCGAGATCCGTGAGCAGACGGTGTTCATGGGCGACTTCCCGTGGATGACCGACCGCGGCACCTTCATCATCAACGGCACCGAGCGGGTCGTGGTGACGCAGCTCGTGCGCTCCCCGGGCGCCTACGTGATGCAGCCCAAGGACCACGAGAAGCAGGTCTTCATCGCCAACCTGATGCCGGCACGGGGCTCGTGGCTCGAGCTCGAGATCGACAAGAAGGGTCGCGTCTACGCGCGCATCGACCGCAAGCGCAAGCTCCCGGTCACGGTGCTCCTGCGGGCGATGGGCTTCGTCACCGATGAGGAGATCCTGAAGCTCTTCGACAACTCGGTCTACATCCGTCACACGATCGAGGCGGACACGGAGCCGACGCGCACCGAGGAGGGCGCGCTGATCGAGCTGTTCAAGAAGCAGCGGCCCGGCGAGCCGCCGTCGGTGGACGCCGCCAGGGCGCTGCTCGAGCAGCTCTTCTTCGACCCCAAGCGCTACGACCTGACCCGGGTCGGGCGCTACAAGCTCAACGCGCGCCTCGACCTCGACGTCGACCTCGACAACCGGACCCTGACCAAGGACGACATCGTCGCCCTGATCAAGGAGCTGGTCTCGCTACCGAAGCTGCTCGGCATCCCCGAGGAGATCGACGAGGAGAACCCGATCAAGGACTACGCCGCGGAGGCGATCAGCTACCCGCGCGACGCGGTCAACGACCACCTCGACGAGTACGAGCACTTCGGCAATCGCCGCCTGCGCACCGTCGGTGAGCTGATCCAGGACGCGTTCCGGGTCGGCCTGTACCGGATGGAGCGCGTCGTCCGCGAGCGCCTGACGACCGAGGACGCCGACGCGATCACCCCACAGACGATCATCAACATCCGCCCGGTGGTCGCGGCGCTGAAGGAGTTTTTCGGCTCCTCGCAGCTATCGCAGTTCATGGACCAGACCAACTCGCTCGCCGGGCTCAGGCACCGGCGTCGCCTGTCGGCGCTCGGCGCCGGCGGGCTCACCCGCGAGCGCGCCCCGATCGAGGTCCGCGACGTGCACCCGACCCACTACGGGCGGATGTGCCCGATCGAGACCCCCGAGGGCCCGAACATCGGCCTGATCGGCTCGCTGTCCTCCTACGCCGAGGTCTCGGAGTTCGGCTTCGTCACCACCCCCTACCGGGTGGTCAAGGACGGCGTCGTGACGAAGAAGATCGTCCACCTGGACGCCACCCAGGAGGAGGAGATGGTGATCGCGCAGGCGAACGCCGAGGTCGACGAGAAGAGCGGCAGGCTCAAGGGACCGCAGGTCCAGTGCCGCTCACGCGACGGCGAGTACGTGGTCGTGCCGCCGAAGGAAGTCGAGCTCATGGACGTCTCCCCGACCCAGATCTGGTCGGTGACGACGGCGCTGATCCCGTTCCTCGAGCACGACGACGCCAACCGCGCGTTGATGGGCTCGAACATGCAGGCCCAGGCTGTGCCCCTGCTGAAGCCCGAGGCGCCGCTGATCGGCACCGGGATGGAGCGCCGGGTGGCGATCGACACCGGCGACGTGATCCTCGCCGAGAACGCCGGCGAAGTCGCATACGTCGACGCCGACCGGATCGTCGTCAGCCATGGCTCGAAGAAGGACGAGTACCCGCTCGACAAGTTCATGCGCTCGAACCAGGGCACGATCATCCACCAGACCCCGACAGTCTCGGTCGGCGACAAGGTGGCCGAGGGCGACGTGCTCGCCGACGGCTCCTCGACCGAGGGCGGCGAGATCGCCCTGGGCAAGAACTGCCTGGTCGCCTTCATGTCCTGGGAGGGCTACAACTTCGAGGACGCGATCATCCTCTCCAACCGTCTGTTCAAGGACGACGAGCTGACCTCGATCCACATCGAGGAGTACGAGATCGACGCGCGGACGACGAAGCTCGGCGACGAGGAGATCACCCGCGACATCCCGAACCGCTCGGAGGAGAGCCTGCGCAACCTCGACGAGCGCGGCATCGTCCGGATCGGCGCCGAGGTGGTCTCTGGCGACCTGCTGGTCGGCAAGGTGACGCCGAAGGGCGAGACCGAGCTGACCGCGGAGGAGAAGCTGATCCGCGCGATCTTCAAGGAGAAGGCGCGCGAGGTCCGCGACACGTCGCTAAAGGTCCCCCACGGCGAGGGCGGCGTGGTGATCGACGTGATCACCTTCGACCGCGACGCCGGCGACGACCTCGCCCCCGGGGTCAACAGCCTGGTCCGCGTCTACGTGGCGACGAAGCGCAAGATCGCCGAGGGCGACAAGCTCGCCGGGCGGCACGGCAACAAGGGCGTGATCTCGAAGATCGTGCCCGAGGAGGACATGCCGTTCCTCGAGGACGGCACCCCGGTCGACGTGATCCTCAACCCGCTCGGCGTGCCGAGCCGGATGAACATCGGCCAGATCCTCGAGACGCATCTCGGCTGGGTCGCCGCCAACGGCTGGTACGACGACGGCTCCGACGCCTACAAGCAGGCCGCCGCGCACCGGCGGCCGCGTCAACGTCGCGACCTCGGTCTTCGACGGCGCGACGGTCGAGGACGTCGACGAGGCGCTCGTGCGCTGGCAGGAGGAGAACGCCGATCGCGGCATCGACCTCGGAATCGACATGAAGCAGCGGCCGGGCAACCGGGCGATGGGCACCGCGCGGCTGTACAACGGCCGCACCGGGGAGCCCTATGAGGGCAAGGTCACGATCGGCCACATGTACATCCTCAAGCTGCTCCACCTCGTCGACGACAAGATCCACGCCCGCTCGACCGGCCCGTACTCGCTCGTCACCCAGCAGCCGCTGGGCGGCAAGGCGCAGTTCGGCGGTCAGCGCTTCGGCGAGATGGAGGTCTGGGCCCTGGAGGCCTACGGCGCCGCATACACGCTCCAGGAGATGCTCACGGTGAAGTCCGACGACACCGTCGGCCGGGTGAAGGCCTACGAGTCGATCGTCAAGTCCGAGAACATCCCCGAGCCCTCGGTGCCGGAGTCGTTCAAGGTCCTGCTGAAGGAGATTCAGAGCCTCGCGCTCGACGCCAACCTGGTCGCCGATGACGGCGAGGTCGAGCTCGGCGAGGAGGACGACGAGCTCCTGCGCGCCGCCGAGGAGCTCGGCATCGACCTCTCCGGCGTCCGCGCCGACGGCGGGGGTGACGGCGACAAGGCAGCCGACGAGCAGGAGGAGCAGGTGGTCGCCGAGGGCGAGGCCGGGACCACCAACGGTGCCGGGTCAGAGGAAGCAGAAAAGGCAGAGGCGAAGGAGTAGCGGGACAGACATGGACATCAACAATTTCGACGCAATCGAGATCGGCCTCGCTTCCTCGAAGAAGATCCGGAGCTGGAGCCACGGCGAGGTCACGAAGCCGGAGACGATCAACTACCGGACGCTGAAGCCCGAGAAGGACGGGCTCTTCTGCGAGCGCATCTTCGGTCCGACCAAGGACTGGGAGTGCTACTGCGGGAAGTACAAGCGGGTCCGCTACAAGGGCATCGTCTGCGAGCGCTGCGGCGTCGAGGTGACCCGCTCGAAGGTCCGCCGCGAGCGCATGGGCCACATCGACCTGGCCGCGCCGGTCTCCCACATCTGGTTCTTCAAGGGCGTTCCCTCGCGGATCGGCTACCTGATCGACATGGCTCCGAAGGAGCTCGAGAAGGTGCTCTACTTCGCCGCCTCGATCGTCACCTGGATCGACGACGAAGCCCGCCAGAAGGACCTGAAGAAGCTCCAGAAGGAGGTCACCAAGGTCCTCGACGGCTTTGCCGCCGAGCGCGAGGCGCGCGTCCAGCAACTGAACGAGCAGAAGGAGCGCCGCATCGCCTGGCTCGAGGGCGAGGGCGACGACGCGAAGTTCGACGAGGAGGACCACCTCTGGGCCGAGCACCTCGGGGTCAAGCCGGCGAAGCTCGACGAGGCCGAGCGCACGAAGCTGGTCAAGGAGTCCAAGAAGGCCGTCGACGCCGAGATCTCCGACACCGAGGCGTACCTCGATGACGCGATCGAGCGCATGGAGCAGGTCTGGGAGACGTTCCAGAAGATGGAGCCGAAGACGGTGATCAACGACGAGGCCGTCTTCCGCGAGCTCAAGGACCGCTTCGGCTCACCGTTCGGATGGGGCGAGTACTTCCGCGGCGGCATGGGCGCGGAGTCGATCCGCGACCTGCTGGACCAGGTCGACCTCGAGGCCGAGTGCGAGGAGCTCGAGCAGACGATCAACACCTCGAAGGGCCAGAAGCAGGCCCGTTCGGTGAAGCGGCTCAAGGTGGCGTCCTCGTTCCTGAACTCCGCCAACAAGCCCGAGTGGATGGTGCTCGACTGCGTGCCCGTGATCCCGCCGGAGCTGCGGCCGATGGTCCAGCTCGACGGTGGCCGGTTCGCGACCTCGGACCTCAACGACCTCTACCGCCGGGTGATCAACCGCAACAACCGGCTCAAGCGCCTGCTCGACCTCGGCGCGCCGGAGATCATCGTCAACAACGAGAAGCGGATGCTCCAGGAGGCGGTCGACGCGCTGTTCGACAACGGCCGCCGCGGCCGGCCCGTCACCGGGCCCGGCAACCGGGCGCTGAAGTCGCTCTCCGACATGCTCAAGGGCAAGCAGGGCCGCTTCCGCCAGAACCTGCTCGGCAAGCGGGTCGACTACTCGGGCCGCTCGGTGATCGTCTCCGGGCCGAACCTGAAGCTGCACCAGTGCGGGCTGCCGAAGCTGATGGCGCTGGAGCTGTTCAAGCCGTTCATCATGGCCCGCCTGGTCGAGCGCAAGGCGGTCCAGAACATCAAGGCGGCCAAGAAGATGGTCGACTCGATGATCCCCGAGGTCTGGGACGTGCTCGAGGAGGTCATCCACGAGCACCCGGTGCTGCTCAACCGCGCGCCGACCCTGCACCGCCTCGGGATCCAGGCGTTCGAGCCGGTTCTGGTCGAGGGCAAGGCGATCCAGATCCACCCGCTCGTCTGCCACGCATTCAACGCCGACTTCGACGGCGACCAGATGGCCGTGCACGTGCCGCTCTCGGCCGAGGCCCAGGCAGAGGCGCGACTGCTGATGCTGTCCTCGAACAACATCCTCTCGCCGGCTCACGGCTCGCCGCTGGCGACTCCGTCGCAGGACATGGTGCTCGGGATCTACTACCTCACCTACGGGCCCGACGCCGACGAGCTGGTGAAGATCGACGAGAAGCTGAAGACCGCGAAGGCCCCGGGCCGCAACGGCAAGCGCCCGCACACCTACCGCTCGGCCCAGGAGGCCGAGCTGGCCTATGAGAACAGGCTCGTCAAGCTGCACGACTACGCCGAGTACCGACGACCGGGCCACGAGCACTTCCTGACCACGGTCGGGCGGATCATCTTCAACGACCGCGTCGAGCGGGCGATCGCCGCCGCGCTCGGCGACGAGTTCGACCCCGAGAGCTACACGTTCGTCAACCACTCGCTGAAGAAGCGCGAGATCAACGAGATCGTCACCGACCTGGTCGAGGCCTACGGCGCGCCGGCGATCGCGCAGGCGCTGGACGCGTTCAAGGAGCTCGGCTTCCACTTCTCGAGCCAGGCCGGGATCACGATCTCCAAGAACGACGTGGTCTCGCCGCCGAACAAGGACGAGATCCTCGACGGCTACGAGTTGCAGGTGACCGAGATCGAGGGCCAGTACGACGACGGGCTGCTCTCCGAGGAAGACCGCAAGGAGCAGCTGCGTGCGCTCTGGGACCGGGCCACCGACGAGGTCGCGAAGGCGATGGAGAACAACCTCGACGAGCTCAACCCGATCTTCATGATGGCCAACTCCGGCGCCCGTGGATCGTTCAAGCAGATCCGCCAGCTCGCCGGGATGCGAGGCCTGATGGCGAACCCGAAGGGCGAGATCATCGAGCGCCCGATCAAGGCCAACTTCATGGAGGGCCTGTCGGTGCTCGAGTACTTCATCTCGACGCACGGCGCCCGCAAGGGGCTCGCCGACACGGCGCTGCGCACCGCAGACTCCGGATACCTGACCAGGCGCCTGGTCGACGTCTCACAGGACGTGATCATCCGCGCCGACGACTGCAAGACGAAGGACTTCGTCGAGGCGCCGCTGCTCAACGACGAGGGCAACCTGAACCTGAACCTGATCGGCAGGATCGCGGCGAAGAAGTTCACGACCAAGCGCGGTCGCGAGCTGCTCAAGCGCGGCCAGGAGATCGACATCGAGGAGCTCGAGCAGATCGCCGAGGCGTTCGAGGGCGAGGAGGTGCTCGTCCCGGTGCGCTCGGTGCTCAAGTGCGAGCTCGAGTCCGGGGTCTGCCAGGCGTGCTACGGGCGCGCGCTCGCCACCGGCTCGCTGGTCGAGCTCGGTGACGCGGTCGGGATCATCGCCGCACAGTCGATCGGCGAGCCCGGGACCCAGCTCACCATGCGCACCTTCCACACCGGCGGCGTCGCCGGGCTCGACATCACCCAGGGCCTGCCCCGCGTGGTCGAGCTGTTCGAGGCGCGCAAGCCGAAGGGGATGGCGGAGATGGCCGAGGTCGACGGCAAGGTCTCGATCGAGGAGACCGACAAGGAGATCCGGGTGACGATCACCGACGCCAAGGGCGAGGAGCACTCCTACAAGCTCGCACCGCGGGCGAGGCTGCTGGTCAAGCACGGTCAGCAGGTCGACGCCGGGACGCAGCTCGAGGAGGGCTCGCTCTACCCCGCCGACCTGCTGCGGATCCGCGATCGGACCGAGACCGAGCTCTACCTCGTGCGCGAGGTCCAGCGCGTCTACAAGGCCCAGGGCGTCGACATCAACGACAAGCACATCGAGCTGATCTGCCGCCAGATGCTGAAGCGGGTGCGGATCGACGCCAAGGGCTCGACCTCGCTGCTGCCCGGGGCGCTCGAGGACCGGCACAAGCTCAAGCTGCTCAACAAGCAGGTCAAGGACGAGGGTGGCACTCCGGCCAAGGGCGAGGAGGTGATCCTCGGGATCACCAAGGCATCGCTGGCCACCGAGTCGTTCCTCTCCGCCGCCTCGTTCCAGGAGACGACCAAGGTGCTCACCGACGCCGCCCTGGAGGGCAAGCGCGACAAGCTCGTCGGGCTGAAGGAGAACGTGATCATCGGCAAGCTGATCCCGGCCGCGACCGGTCTGCGGCACTACCGCTCGCTCGAGATCGAGCCGGTCGAGCCCGCGCAGCGACCCGAGGAGGACCTGCTCGACGAGGACGAGCTCGCCGCCGAGCTCGGGCTCGCCGATGACGGCGACGAGGTCGCCGAGCTCGAGGGCTTCGGCCCCTCGTTCGCCGAGGAGCTCGAGGAGCTCGCTCAGGAGATCGAGACCGGCACCGGCGGCGACGGCTCAACCTAGTCCGAGCGTCGGCCCCGCCGGTTCACTCCCCGTCGGCGATCCCCGCAACTCGGCCGGCGGGCGGTGTTTGAGGCCGTGTGGGAGCAAGCATTCGCACTCCTCGCGCGCTTGCAGGGGCCTTCGCCGCGGCGGCTGTCTGCGTCGCGTTGACGACCGCTTCGGCCGCCGCGCAGTCCGGGCCGCCCGCGCGTTGCAAGGGGCAGCTGGTGACGATCGTCGCCGTGCCCGGGATGCCGACGACGGGCACGTCCGGTGACGACGTCGTCCTCGGCACCCCGGGGGCCGACGTGATCCACACCGGCGGTGGGTCGGACGTCGTCTGTGCCCGCGGCGGGGACGACGAGCTGCACGGCGGCCGCGACGAGGATTTTCTCGCCGGCGGCGCGGGGGCCGATCGGATCGCGGCCGGTGACGGCGAAGACATGATCCAGGCGGCGGGCGGCGACGACCGGGTCTTCGGCGATGGCGACCGCGATCGTCTCGTCGGCGCCGGCGGCGACGACCGGATCGACGGCAACGGCGGCTTCGACCAGATCGCCGGGCGCTCCGGCGACGACCGGCTCGACGGCGGGACCGCCGGCGACGAGATCCTCGGCGGTGGCGGCGATGACGATCTCCGCGGCCATGGCGGGCACGATCGCCTTCGCGGCGGCACCGGCGGCGACCGGCTCAGCGGCGGGCGCGGCCCCGACGACTGCGACGACGGCACCGGCCGCGACCGCTTGCGCAGCTGCTGAGCGACCGGGTCCCGGTTAAGCTCGGATCGTGAGCGCGGAGCCCGCCTCGGAGATCCACGACTCGGTCCTCGGGCTGATCGGCGAGACCCCGCTCGTGCGGCTGTCGCGGCTCGAGCCCGGGCTGCGGACTCCGCTCGTCGCCAAGGTCGAGTACATGAACCCGGGCGGGTCGGTCAAGGACCGCCCGGCGGTGGCGATGATCGAGGCCGCCGAGCGCGAGGGCAAGCTGCGCCCCGGCGGGACGCTGATCGAGCCGACCTCCGGCAACACCGGCCTCGGCCTGGCGATGGCTGCGGCCCTGCGCGGCTACAAGGTGATCGCGGTGATGCCCGACAAGATGAGCCGCGAGAAGATCGACACGCTGCGCGCCTTCGGCGCCGAGGTGGTCGTCTGCCCGACCGCGGTCGAGCCCGACTCGCCGCAGTCCTATTACCGGGTCGCCGACCGGCTCACGGAGGAGATCGACGGCGCCTTCCAGCCGAACCAGTACTTCAACAGCGCCAACCCCGAGGCGCACTACCGCTCGACCGGGCCGGAGCTTTGGCGGCAGACCGCCGGCGCGGTCACCCACCTGGTGGTCGCGGTCGGCACCGGGGGGACGATCACCGGCGTCGGGCACTACCTCAAGGAGCAGAACCCCGAGCTCGAGGTCGTCGGCGCCGATCCCGAGGGCTCGATCTACTCCGGGGGCCCGGTCCACCCCTACCGGGTCGAGGGCATCGGTGAGGACTTCTGGCCCGACAGCCTCGACCCCGACGTGATCGACCGCTACGTCACCGTTTCGGATCAGGACTCGTTCTTGATGGCCCGCCGCCTGGTCGCCCGCGAGGGGCTGTTCGCCGGCGGCTCGACCGGGACCGCGCTCTGCGCCGCGGTGCAGGTGGCCCGCGAGCTCGACGACCCCGAGGCGATGGTGGTCACGATCATCCCCGACGGCGGCCGCCCCTACGTCTCGAAGGTCTTCAACGACTCGTGGATGCGCGAGCACGGCTATCTCGGCGACGAGGGCGCGGTCACGGTCGGCGAGGCGCTGCGGGCGAAGGGGGAGGAGGGCCCGCTGCTGACCGTCGCCAGCCACGACGTGGTCGGGCGGGCGCTCGAGCTGATGCGCGAGCACGGCGTCTCGCAGGTGCCGGTGGTCTCGAGCGAGGACGAGCAGGCGTTCGTCGGCACGGTCAGCGAGCGCGGCCTGCTGATGGCCTCCGCCGACCATCCCGGGATCCTCGGCGAGCCGGTCACCGAGGTGCTCGAGCCGCCGCTGCCCGAGCTCGCCGCCGGCGACCCGGTGTCCGACGCGATCCACATGTTGCGCGACGAGGGCAAGCCGGTGATCGTCGTCGACGACGGGCGCTCGCTCGGGATCCTCACCGCCGTCGACCTGGTCGAGGCGCTCAACCGGTGAGCCCGACGAGCGAGCCCGGCGAGTCGCCGCGGCATCGGATCGACACCCGGGTGGTCCACGCCGGGCTCGAGCCTGACCCGACCTACGGCTCGGTGATCCCGCCGATCCACCAGACCTCGACCTTCGTCCAGCCGGCGCCGGGCGAGTTCGTCGCCGACTACGACTACGCGCGCTCGGCGAACCCCACTCGGGCGGCGCTCGAGCGCGCGCTGGGCGAGCTCGAGGGTGGTCACGCGGCGGCGTTCGCGAGCGGGATGGCCGCCACCCACGCCCTGCTGACGGCGGCGCTGGACGCCGGCGACCACCTGATCCTGCCGCTCGACCTCTATGGCGGCACCTACCGGCTCGTCGACAAGGTGCTCGCCCGCTTCGGGCTTGCCTACGACCTCGTCGATCAGACCGACCTCGACGCGCTGCGCGCGGCGCTGCGGCCCGAGACGCGGCTGATCTGGGTCGAGACGCCGACCAACCCGCTGCTCAACGAGATCGAGATCGCCGGCGTGGTCGAGGCCGTCGACGGCCGTCCGGTCGTCGTCGACAACACCTTCGCGACCCCAATCGTCCAGCGACCGCTCGAGCTCGGCGCGACCGCGGTCGTCCACTCGACGACCAAGTACATCGGCGGCCACTCCGACGTCGTCGGAGGAGCGGTGATCTGCGCCGGCGAGGACCTGCACGAGCGCGTCAGCTTCGTCCAGAACTCGGTCGGCGCGGTCCCCGGGCCGTTCGACTGCTTCCTCGTCCACCGCGGGATTCGCACGCTCGCCCTGCGCGTCGCCCGCCACACCGAGAACGGCCGCGCGGTGAGCGAGTGGCTGCGGGCCGCGTCCGGGGTCGAGGACGTGCGCTGGCCGGGCTTCGGCGGCATGGTCTCGTTCCGGCACCCCGACGCGGTCGCACTCGTCGGCCGCACCGAGATCTTCTCGCTCGCCGAGTCGCTGGGCGGGGTCGAGTCGCTGATCGAGGTCCCGCAGGCGATGACCCACCAGTCGGTCGAGGACTCCGACGCAGCGGTCCCCGCCGACCTCGTCCGGCTCTCGTGCGGGATCGAGGCGGCCGCCGACCTGATCGCCGACCTCGAGCAGGCACTCGCCGCCTGAGCGCGCACGGCGGCTGCTCGCACCGCACACAAATCGATCCGGCCGGCTCGGTATCCGCGCGGCTGCAGGAGCGGCAGCGGGTTGCCGATACGTGTGTGTGGATGGACAGCACCGATGCACGCACGACCGCGAGCCGGCCGCGCTCCCGCGGCGAGCGCGTCGCCGCGCTGGGCGATCACCTCGAGCCGCCGGTTCTCGATCCAGGGGCGAGCGCGATGCAGGCGCTCCTGGCCGCCCTAAATGCTCGCGAGGAATACACGGCGGCCCATTCGCACGCCGTCGTCGGGCTGGCGATGGCGGTCGCCCGGGAGCTGGGGCTCGAAGAGCCCGAGGTGGCCGAAGTCGGTCAGGTGGCCCTCCTTCACGACGTCGGAAAGGTCGGCGTGCCCGACGAGATCCTTCGCAAGCCCGGCCGGTTGACCGCCTCTGAGTGGGCGGTCATGTACGAGCACCCGGCGATCGGCGCGCGGATCATCAGCTCGATCGCCTCGCTCGCACATCTGGCTCCGGCCGTCCGGGCCGAGCACGAGCGCTGGGACGGGGACGGCTATCCCGACGGCCTGGCCGGCGAGCAAATCCCACTCGCGAGCCGGATCTGCTTCGTCAGCGATGCCTACCACGCGATGACGTCCGACCGCCCCTACCGCGCCGCGATGAACCCGGCGGACGCCCGCGCGCAGATCGAGAGCAACGCCGGCTCTCAGTTCTGCCCGATCACGGTGGCGGCGTTCGTCCGCGTGCTCGAACGTGGCGAGCACGCTCGCCCCGTGCGGGGGGAGGCGGCCACGCGCTCACCGCTGAGCTCGGTGGCGACCGATTTTGCGCCGGAGCCCAGGGTCGAAGCCGAGTTTCGTGCGCTCACCGCGGTGACCTCCGCGGCCGCAACCGCGAACACCCTCGACGACGTGCTCGAGATCGCGGCCGAGGAGACGCGCCGGGTGCTGCGGGCGTCGTCCGTCTCGATCAGCCGCTGGGACCGCGAGCGCGACTTGCTCCACACCCTGATCAACGTCGGCGAGCTGGCCCCGTGGGAGCAGCGGTTCCCGACCGACGAGGTGTACCGACTCGCCGACTACCCACGCGCCCGCGCGTTGGTCGAGGGCGGCGAGGCCTACACGGTGACCATCGACGACGACTCGGTCCCCGCCGACAGGGCGGTGCTCGAGGCGCTCGGAAAGGGATCGGTGCTGGGCGTCCCGATCGTCTTCGGCGGAGAGGTTTGGGGCGAGCTCGAGGCGTTCGCTGACATCGGTGCGCCTCCGTTCACGACCGCGAACGTGCGCTTTGGCGAGTTGATCGCCGCTCAGCTCTCCGCCGCGATCGGGCGCGCCGAGCTCTTCGACCGGATCAACGCCCTCGCCTACGAGGACCCGCTCACCGGCCTGGCGAATCGACGGGCGCTCGACGAGCACCTGAGCGCGGCCGCCTCCCGCGCAGCCGAGTCGGGCGCCGAGCTGTCGCTCCTCTTCTGCGACCTCGACGGCCTCAAGGCGCTCAACGATCTGCACGGCCACGAGGCCGGGGACGAGGCGCTGAGGCGGGTGGCGCGGGCGATCGAGCAGGCGGCATCCGAGGTCTCGGGCGTCTTCGTCGCCCGCGTCGGCGGTGACGAGCTTTGCGTGGTCCTCGACGGCCATGAAGCGCCGGTCGCCCGCGACCTCGCGATGCGGGCGCAGGCTCTGCTTGCGTCCGGCGAGACTCCGCCGGTCTCGTTCTCGTCGGGCACGAGCTCGCTCACGGGTTGCGGTCCCGATCCGGTCGATCTGCTGAGAGCGGCGGACGCAGCCCAGTACGTGGCGAAACGTGCCGGCGCGGGACTGGTGCGGATCGCGGAGCGCGGTCCGGCGGCGACCGCTAATGGCGACCGCCCAGCGCAGCCGGTAGGGAGGCGTAGATACCGCGACGTGGGTGGCGCCGACGGCGCCCGGTTGGCCGAATAGCGCCCCCCAGCTGAGATCAAGGTTTGGGCAGCGGCGTCCGCGTTGATCAGCGCTCGAGCGGTTCTGCGGAACCGCGCTGGGACGAGTGCGCGGTGGCCGCCCGCACCGGGGCGGGCGGGGTGATGACGCGGGCGCGGCCCCCCGGCGGGCAGTCGGGGATCGGGAGGGCGTCGGGGCCGTGGTTGCCACGGCGGGGGCCGCGGGGCCGCTTGGGCTCGCGGCGGAAGCGGAAGAAGCCGTGGTCCGCGGACCCCGGAGGAGCCTCCTCGGGCAGTGGCTGGGCCCGAAACGCCCACCAGACCAGATAGAGCAGCAGGGCGACGGGGATCTTCAGGATCACCATCAGGAACAAGATCGGAAGAAAGCCGTCCACGTACCTCGCCGGTCCTCAGCCGAGAGTGTAGTCGTCGCGTGCCCAGGCGAGCAAGGCCTCGGTCTGGGCCTCGGTGAGGCCGACGTCGGACTCGGTCGGCACCAGCAGCGTCGGCGCCGCGCGCTCCGCCGCCCATACGTGACAGCTATCGTCGAGCGAGTCGTCGATCCAGGCGAGCGGGCGGTCGCCCGCGTACTCCTCGAGCGCATCGAGCTTCCAGTGGGCGGTCCCGAACCGCGCCCGGCCGTCGAAGTGCAGGCAGGGGAGCTCTCCCGGCAGGCCGAGGAGCAGAGGCAGGTGGTCGTTGGCGCGGTCCTCCCAGCCGGTCGCCCAGATCAGCTCGTAGGCGTCGGCGAGTCGCCGCAACTGCGAGCCGGCGGCGTCGGAGATGCAGTGGGCGATCCCGTCGATCAGGTGGAAGCGCCCTCCCACCTGGTCGATCGGTCCCGTGAAGCCGAAGAGGCTGATCACGCCGTCGACGTCCACGGCGAGCACAGGTCTTTCGTCCGCCACTCAGGCAGCGTAGCGATACCGCCCTGCTATCTTCCGCCGCCGTGCCGAGCACCAACCAGCTGATCCGAAAGGGCCGAAAGCCCCCGCAGAAGAAGGTTGCCACCCCGGGCCTGAAGTCCGGCCAGGGGCGCAAGCAGCGGATCGCCGCGCCGCAGCGGCGCGGCGTCTGCACGCGCGTCTACACGGCGACGCCGAAGAAGCCGAACTCCGCCCTGCGCAAGGTCGCCCGCGTGCGGCTGACCAACGGCATGGAGGTCACGTGCTACATCCCGGGCGAGGGCCACAACCTCCAGGAGCACTCGGTGGTGCTCGTCCGCGGCGGCCGGGTCAAGGACCTGCCGGGCGTCCGCTACAAGGTGATCCGGGGCACGCTCGACGCTTCCGGTGTCTCGGACCGCAAGCAGTCACGCTCGATGTACGGCGTCAAGCGGTAGTCCGTAGCCTTACCCGCATGCCCCGACGCGCCCGCGCCGCCATCCGACCCACCGAGGCCGACTCCGTGCACAAGAGCCGGTTGGTCCAGCAGGTGATCAACAAGGTCATGCACGACGGCAAGAAGTCGACCGCCGAGCAGATCACCTACGACGCGCTCGCGATCGTCGGCGAGCGCTCAGGACGCGCCCCGGTCGAGGTGCTAGAGGACTCGATCAAGGAGCTGACCCCGGTGCTCGAGGTCCGCTCGCGCCGCGTCGGCGGCGCCACCTACCAGGTCCCGGTCGAGGTTCCGCCGCGACGCGCCCGCACGCTCGCCGTGCGCTGGCTCGTCGGCTTCGCCCGCAACCGCCGCGAGAAGTCGATGGCCGAGCGGCTCGCGAACGAGATCCTCGACTCGCTCACCGCCCAGGGCGGCGCCTGGAAGCGCAAGGACGACATCTACCGCATGGCGCAGGCGAACAAGGCCTTCGCGCACTACCGCTGGTAGTTCCGCGGACGGCGGTGGCGTTCCGCTCGGGCTGTCGCCGGGCCTGAGGCCGGGTTCGTTGTCAGTGAGAGAGGGTGTGGGTGCGAGCGCAGGTCACAAACCCCGACCTCAACCGTGCCTCGGCGTCGAGACCGAGGTTGTTGTCGTCATAGAGCACCAACCCGCCGTCAGAGCTTGGCGAGGCATTGAGGCCGAGGTTTGTGACCTCGAGGCCGACCGAGAGCGCTCGCGCCAAACCGAACCACCCTCCCTCACTGAAACCGACCGGGCGTCGCACTCCGCCCCGGCCCGAGCGGAACGCCACCCAGGCCCGATCTACCTGAAAACAGGGAGATTCCGCGGTGTCGGCGCCCGGGGCTTGGTGTTTGTGGCGCTATTCGACACAAACACCGGGGTCTAGCCCCGCTGGCGGGCGCGCGGGCGGCGGGTGAGGCGGCGGAGAGTGTTTTCGTCGTCGGCTTGGTTGTGCGCCGTCGCGCCTGCCTCCACGGGTTTCTGGGCGCTCTCTCGGCCGCCTGGCTTGCTCGGCCGCCGGCTCCTCGGCGGCCGGAGCGCCGCGAGCTGCTCGGGACTGAGGGTCGCCAGGGCGATCCCGGTGATCGCCAGCGCGAGCGAGCTGACCAGGGCCATGAAGAAGCCCTCCTGGGGAACGGCCTCGGCGTCGAAGAACGCTTGACGGGTATCGTCGAGCGTGCCGACCGCATTCGCGTCCGGCAGGTCGACGATCAGGAAGACGAGCAGGGCGACGACTCCGGCCACGGCGACCGCGGTAGCGGCCGGCTTTGAGGCCGCGAACACGGCGATCGCCAGGGATGCGACCGCGAACACGGCGATCAGCGCGAGCGCGTTGCCATGGCGGTCGGCGCCGTCCTGGGAGTCGAGCGGCTCGCCCCCGGGCGGGGTGAACTCGAAGGTGGTCATCAGCTCCGAGGCAAAGAGGCAGACGGCGGCCACCAGGCAGGCGAGCGGCAGCAGCCGGGTGAGCCGGGTGACGCCCTCGACTTCGGTCACGTCCGCGCGCCCTCGACTCCGCGCTTGGCGGACGGGTCGCGTCGCAGCTTCGAGCCGGCCCGCTCGGCAAGGCGCCCGAGGCGGCCGGTCTTGCCCTTGCCGGGTCGCTGCGGCGATCGTGCCCGGGCCCGGGCGGGCGTCAGGTAGCGCGGCAGCAGGAATCCGCAGGCGATCAGCACGGCGCCGGCCGCGATCTGAACCCAGAAGCCCTCGAGCAGGGTCGCGTGGGCGCCCTGGTAGGCGATCGCCGCGGAGCCCTCGTCGAGGCCCTTCGGCGCGTCGACGACGACGCTGATCAGGATCGCGATCGCGCCCAACGGCACGAGCAGGTGTCCAAGTCGAGCCCGCCGGACGAGCGCCAGCACCAGGACCACCAGCGAGGCAAGCGCCAGCGGCAGCATCAGCCAGGCGTGAGCGTCACCGGCGCGCCCGCGCTCGACCTCGGGAGCAGGGGCGACGGCCTCGAGCCCGCCCGTGTAGGCGTCGGTGCCGACGCTGATCCCGCGGTAGTCGAGCCACTGCGACGCGACCAGGGCACCGATAGCGACCAACGCCACCGCGGTGACCGCGCGCGCGGGCGTGACGTGGCGGAGCGCGAGCCGGTAGGCGACGGCGACCAGGGCGCCCAGCTTGACCAGCAGCGGGAGAACCGCCCGCTGCCAGACCGTGAGCGTGGCCTTGCCGGCGATCTCCGCCGCGGCGAGGAAGAGCTGCGCCGGGATCACCAGCATCTCGCGGAGGAGCTTTCCGACCTCGACCGCGGCGCCGGTGGCGGCGCTCGCGGGCTTGCGGGCATCGCCGCCACCGGTCGGCTTCGCCGGTGTCCGCGGCCGGCGCTCGGACCCTTTTGCGGCTCGTTTCGGGGCCGCCCCGGAAACCCGCTTGCGGAGCGCGGAAATGCGCTCTTTCAGGCCCATCGAGACGCCCGGAAGGCCAGTAGGCCTCTGCTATAGTCAGCCGTCGCTCGCGGGTCGGTGAGAACCCGGATCGCGGGCGGAGAATCCTTCCATGGAGAGCCGCACGACATAGAGCGTTTCGGGCTATCTGGCGATCATGCGCTCAGGCCCGCAAGGGCCTTTTTTGTGCGCTGAAACCGCTCTGAGGCCGCTTGTCTCCTTCCCCTGGACGGCGCCGGAACCACGCTCAACCTACACAACAACGCTTAACAAGAACTCTACGAAACAGATGCCACGAAGCTTCCCCCTAGAGAAGACCCGCAACATCGGGATCATGGCGCACATCGACGCCGGTAAGACGACGACGACCGAGCGCATCCTCTTCTACACCGGTCGCACGCACAAGCTCGGCGAGGTCCACGAGGGCGCGGCCGTGATGGACTGGATGGAGCAGGAGCAGGAGCGCGGGATCACGATCACCTCGGCGGCGACTGCCTGCGAGTGGAACGGCCACCGGATCAACATCATCGACACGCCGGGGCACGTCGACTTCACGGTCGAGGTCGAGCGCTCGCTGCGCGTCCTCGACGGCGCGATCGCGCTCTTCGACGCCGTCGCCGGAGTCGAGCCGCAGTCTGAGACGGTCTGGCGCCAGGCCGACAAGTACGGGGTGCCGCGGATCGCGTTCATCAACAAGATGGACCGCGTCGGCGCCGACTTCGAGCGCGCGGTCGAGACGATGCGCGAGCGCCTCGGCGCCCACCCGCTGCCGATCCAGCTCCCGATCGGAGCCGAGGATGGCTTCATCGGCGTCATCGATCTGATCGAGGACAAGGCGCTCGTCTGGAAGGACGAGCTCGGGACCGAGTTCGAGTACTCCGAGATCCCGGCCGAGCTCAAGGACGCCGCGCACGAGGCCCGCACGCACCTGATCGAGGCCTGCGCCGATTACGACGACGAGCTCATGGAGGCCTACCTCAACGAGGAGGAGATCCCGCACGAGCGGATCGCCAGGTCGCTGCACCGTGCGACCCTCGACCTCAAGGTGACGCCGGTGCTGTGTGGCTCGGCGTTCAAGAACAAGGGCGTGCAGCCGCTGCTCGACGAGATCGTCGAGCTGCTGCCGTCGCCGCTCGAGGTGCCTCCGGTAACCGGATTCGAGACCTCCAACAAGGGCGACGGTCAGCACGGCGCCGAGGTCGAGCGACCCGCCGACGACTCGGCCCCGTTCGCAGCCCTCGCGTTCAAGGTGATGACCGACCCCTTCGTCGGCAAGCTGACCTACTTTCGCGTCTACTCGGGCAAGCTCTCCGCCGGCAGCCGGGTGCTGAACGCGACCAACGGCAGGACCGAGCGCATCGGGCGGCTGCTGATGATGCATGCCAACCACCGCGAGGAGATCGAGGAGTGCTACGCGGGCGACATCGTTGCCGGCGTCGGCCTCAAGCAGACCTCCACCGGGGACACGCTCTCGGCGCCCGACGCCCCGGTGCTGCTGGAGACGATCGAGTTCCCCGAGCCGGTGATCGCGGTCGCGATCGAGCCCAAGACCAAGGCCGACCAGGAGAAGCTCTCGGTCTCGCTCGGCCGGCTCGCCGAGGAGGACCCGACCTTCCGGATCGAGTCCGACGACGAGACCGGCCAGACGCTGATCCACGGCATGGGCGAGCTCCACCTCGAGGTGATCGTCGATCGCCTCCTGCGCGAGTTCAACGTCGACGCCAACGTCGGCCGCCCGCAGGTCGCCTATCGCGAGACGGTCCGCGAGCGGGTCGAGAAGGTCCAGGGCCGCTTCGTCCGCCAGACCGGCGGCCGCGGCCAGTTCGGCCATGTCGTGATCAACCTCGAGCCCGCCCCTGCCGAGGGCTTCGACTTCGTCAACAAGATCAAGGGCGGCGTGATCCCGACCGAGTTCATCCCCGCGGTCGAGCAGGGGATCGAGGAGGCGCTCGGGTCCGGCGTCAAGGCCGGCTACCCGATGGTCGACGTCCGGGTCGAGCTCACCGACGGCTCCTACCACGACGTCGACTCGTCGGAGATGGCGTTCAAGATCGCCGGCTCGATGGCGGTCCAGGAGGCGGCACGGCGGGCGAAGCCGGTCCTGCTCGAGCCCGTGATGGCGGTCGAGGTGGTCACCCCCGAGGACTTCCTCGGCGACGTGATCGGCGACCTCTCCCGGCGCCGCGGCAAGGTCCAGGGCCAGGAGCAGCGCGGAAACGCGCTCGCCGTCTCGGCCTTCGTCCCGCTCGGCGAGATGTTCGGCTACGCGACCGATCTGCGCTCCTCGACACAGGGCCGGGCCACCTACACGATGCAGTTCGAGCGCTACGAGGAGGTGCCCGCGAACATCGCGGAGCAGATCGTCGAGAGCACGACTGCCGAGCCGGTCGGGGCAGAAGCCTGAAACCTGTAAATATCCCGGGGTTGCCCGGAGCCAGACGAATTTGAAGCACGAGAACAAGCGAAGGAGCTAAAGGAACGAGATGGCGGAAAAGTTCGATCGCAGCAAGCCGCACGTCAACGTCGGCACGATCGGTCACATCGACCACGGCAAGACCACGCTCACCGCGGCGATCACCAAGGTGCTCGCCGAGCAGGGTGGCGCCGAGGCGAAGTCGTTCGAGGAGATCGACAACGCTCCCGAGGAGAAGGAGCGCGGGATCACCATCGCCACCTCGCATGTCGAGTACCAGACCGAGAACCGGCACTACGCCCACGTCGACTGTCCCGGGCACGCCGACTACGTCAAGAACATGATCACCGGAGCCGCGCAGATGGACGGCGCGATCCTGGTCGTCTCGGCCGCCGACGGGCCGATGCCGCAGACGCGCGAGCACATTCTGCTCGCGCGCCAGGTGAACGTTCCCTACGTCGTCGTCTATCTCAACAAGACCGACATGGTCGACGACGAGGAGATCATCGAGCTGGTCGAGGAGGAGGTCAAGGACCTGCTCAAGGAGTACGACTTCCCGGGCGACGAGACGCCGATCATCAAGGGCTCGGCGCTCAAGGCGCTCGAGGGCGACGAGGAGGCGAAGAAGTCGATCCTCGAGCTCGCGGAGGCGCTCGACAGCTACATCCCCGAGCCGGTGCGCGACCTCGACAAGCCGTTCCTGATGCCGGTCGAGGACATCATGACGATCACCGGTCGCGGCACCGTCGCCACCGGCCGGATCGAGCAGGGCGTCGTCAACACCGGCGATGACGTTGAGATCGTCGGCATCCGGCCGACCCAGAAGACCGTGGTCACCGGGGTACAGATGTTCCACAAGGACCTCGACCAGGGCCAGGCCGGCGACAACGCCGGCTGCCTGCTCCGGGGGACCAAGCGCGAGGAGATCGAACGCGGTCAGGTGCTCTGCAAGCCGGGCTCGATCACCCCGCACACGAAGTTCAAGGCCGAGGTGTACTGCCTGAAGAAGGAGGAGGGCGGCCGCCATACGCCGTTCTTCTCGGGCTATCGCCCGCAGTTCTACTTCCGCACCACCGACGTCACCGGCGTCTCGAACCTGCCCGAGGGGACCGAGATGGTGATGCCGGGGGACAACGTCGAGATGACGATCGAGCTGATCCAGCCGATCGCCATGGACCAGGGCCTTCGGTTCGCGATCCGCGAGGGCGGGCGCACCGTGGGCTCGGGGGTCGTCGCCGACATCGTCGAGTAGCGACCCGTCAAGGGCCGGCCCCGGGGGCCGGCCCTTTGTCAGTAACCGATACGACCGGGGGCGGCGCCCCAGCTAGCACGGGGCGGCGCCCCTTTTGCGCCGAGAGAGACAGAAGAAGAAGCAGCAGCAAGCCAGTGGCAACACTCGCAACGAACAAGATCCGGATCCGGCTCAAGGCCTATGACCACGAGGCCATCGATCGCGCTGCGCGCGAGATCGTCGAGACGGCCACCCGCACCGGCGCCTCGGTGTCCGGGCCCGTGCCGCTGCCGACCGAGCGCAACATCTACTGCGTGATCCGCTCGCCGTTCAAGGACAAGGACTCCCGCGAGCACTTCGAGATCCGCACTCACAAGCGGCTGATCGACATCCACCAGCCGACCCCCAAGACCATTGACAGCCTTCAGCGCTTGGACGCACTTCCTGCCGGAGTCGACATTGAGATCAAGATCTAGAGCAGCAGCATGCAGCCACCAGCGGGTGCTGCTCCTGCGATGGCGGCGATCGTTGGCAAGAAGGTCGGGATGACTCAGGTCTTCCAAGAGGATGGAACGCGCGTGCCCGTGACGGTGATCGAGGCCGTGCCCAACACGGTCACCGCGGTCCGGGTTCCCGACCGCGACGGTTACGCCGCGGTTCAGCTCGCGGCGATCCCGACCGAGGAGCGCAAGCTCACCAAGGGCGAGCTGGGCCACCTGAAGAAGGCCGGAGCGGCGCCGATGAAGGCCGTGGTCGAGTTTCGCGACGAGGCCCCCGAGGCGCAGATCGGCGAGTCGATGAGCGTCGAGCAGTTCGAGGCCGGCAACCGGGTCAAGGTCTCGGCGACCGCCGTCGGCAAGGGCTTCCAGGGCACGATCAAGCGCCACAACTTCCACCGCGGCCCGGTCTCCCACGGCTCGCACAACGTCCGCGCTCCCGGCTCGATCGGCGCCAGCGCCGACCCCGCCCGGGTCTTCAAGGGCGTCCGCATGCCGGGGCGCATGGGGGGCGGGCGCGTCACCCAGCGCGGCCTCGAGGTCGTCGAGGTCGACGCCGAGCGCAACCTGCTGCTGATCCGTGGCGCCGTCCCCGGCCCCAAGGGCGGCACGGTCGAGGTGCGCTCCGATGGCTGACGCCGCGCTCAAGGCGCCGACTTTGGGCAAGCAGGCGAAGACCGACCTGCCCGCGACCCTGTTCGGCGAGGCCTTCCACGAGAGCCTCGTCCATGAGACCGCGCGCGCCGACCTCGCGGCCAGGCGTCGCGGGACCGCCTCGACCCTCGGACGCGGCGAGGTCTCGATGACCACCGCCAAGGCCTGGAAGCAGAAGGGCACCGGCCGGGCCCGCGCCGGCGCGCTCAGCGTCCCCCACCGCCGCGGCGGTGGCGTCGCCTTCGGGCCGAAGCCGCGCCACCACACGTTCAAGGTCAACCGCAAGGCGCGCCGCCGGGCGCTGCGCTCGGCACTCTCGGTTCACGCGGCGCGCGGCAGCGTCGCGGTGCTCGATGGCTCCGCCTACGCCGAGCCCGCGACCAAGCAGGCGGCCGAGGCGCTGGCGAAGTGGGGCCCCGGCAAGACCACGCTGGTCGTCGTCGACGCCGAGGAGGCCGCGGTGATGAAGAGCTTTCGCAACCTCCCCGGGGTCACGGTGATGCCGGCGAGCGCCGCGGGCGTCGCCGACGTGATCGGCCACGCCTCACTGGTCCTCTCGGTGGCGGCGGTCCCGACCCTCGAAGCCCGCGCGGCCGAGGTCGAGCGGGGCGGCGCCGCGCCGAGGAGTGGTGACGAGTGATGGATCCTCGTCAGGTGATCCTCGAGCCGGTCGTCTCGGAGAAGAGCTACGCGCTGATGGCCGATGGCAAGTACACCTTCCGCGTCGACGACCGCTCCCACAAGATGCAGATCCGGCGCGCGGTGGAGGAGATCTTCGGCGTCACCGTGATCGAGGTGCGGACGATGAAGGTGCGCTCGAAGCCGAAGCGCCGCGGGTTGCATCGCGGCGCCACGCGCGCGTGGAAGAAGGCGATCGTCCAGCTCGCGCCCGGGGATCGAATCGAGCTGTTCGAGGGCGCGGCGGTGGCCGAGTAGCAAGCGGCAAGGGCAGGCAAGCAGCAACAGAGATTTTTTGACATGGCAATGAGAAAGACGAAACCGACGAGCCCCGGGCGCCGCTTCGCGACCTACCAGAAGCGCGACGAGGTCACCGCGGTCGCTCCGCACAAGCCGCTTACCAAGGGCAAGCGCAAGAGCGCCGGGCGCAACTCGCACGGCCGCGTCACCTCCCGTCATCGCGGCGGCGGCGCCAAGCGCCGTTACCGCGAGATCGACTTCAAGCGCCGCAAGGACGGGGTACCCGCCAAGGTGGCGACGATCGAGTACGACCCGAACCGCACCTGTTACATCGCGCTGCTCCATTACGCCGACGGCGCCAAGAGCTACATCCTCGCCCCGCAGGGGCTCGCGCCCGGCGCCACGGTCGAGTCGGGCGAGGAGGCCGACATCCAACCAGGCCACGCGTTGGCGCTGAGCGCGATCCCGACCGGCACCGTCGTCCACAACGTCGAGCTGGTCCCCGGCCAGGGCGGCAAGCTCGGTCGCTCGGCCGGCTCGGCGATCCAGGTGGTCGCGAAGGAGGGCTCGATGGTGACCCTGCGCCTGCCGTCATCGGAGATGCGCCTGGTGCGGGCCGAGTGCCGCGCGACCGTCGGCGCGCTCTCGAACTCCGAGCACCAGAACGTCAAGATCGGCAAGGCGGGGCGCAACCGCCACAAGGGCAAGCGGCCGCAGACCCGTGGCGTGGCGATGAACCCGGTCGACCACCCGCACGGCGGCGGCGAGGCACACCACACGCCGGGCGGCCATCCGGTCACCCCGTGGGGCAAGCCGACGCTCGGCTACCGCACCCGCAAGAAGGGCAAGAAGTCCGATGCGCTGATCGTCCGTGCCCGCCGACGCGGGAAGAAGAGGAAGTAACGGATGAGCAGGTCATCGAAGAAGGGCCCGTTCGCCGAGGAGCGCCTGATGCGGCGCATCGCCCAGATGAATGAGGCAAACCAGAAGCAGATGATCAAGACCTGGTCGCGGACCTCGACCGTGTTCCCCGAGATGGTCGGGCACACGATCGCCGTCCACGACGGTCGCAAGCACGTGCCCGTGTTCATCTCCGAGTCGATGGTCGGCCACAAGCTCGGCGAGTTCGCGCCGACGAGAACCTTCCGTGCCCATGGCGGCAAGGAGCGCTAGACCGGTGGCGAAGGCAGACGACACCCACCCGAACAAGGCGCCTCAACAGCGGCGCGGCTCGGCTGACGCCTCGCAGGCTCCGCTCGTGCGTGCGAAGGCCCGCTACGTGCGCGTCGCGCCGCGCAAGGCGCGCCTGGTCGCCGACCAGGTCCGCGGCATGCCGGTGGAGGAAGCGCGCACCCTGCTCGCCTTCTCGACCCGCGGCGCCGCGCGCGACGTCGCCAGGCTGATCGACTCGGCCGCAGCCAACGCCGAGGCGAACCACGAGCTGGTCGCCGAGGACCTGCTGATCGCCGACATCCGAGTCGATGAGGGCCCGATCCTGAAGCGCTGGCGGGCCCGCGCTCGCGGTCGCGCGACCCGGATCGACAAGAAGACGAGCCACCTCTCGGTGGCCCTGACCCCAACCGACGACTGAGGAGCCCGAGACCCATGGGACAGAAGATCCACCCCGAGGGCTTCCGAGTCGGCTACATCCATGACTGGAAGTCGAACTGGTTCGACGAGCGCAACTTCGCCGACCTCCTGCTCGAGGACATGGCGATCCGCGACCACATCGAGAACAAGCTCTCGCACGCCGGCCTCTCGGACATCACGATCGTCAAGCAGCGCGGCGAGATCACCGTCGACATCCACACCGCCCGCCCCGGGATCGTGATCGGCAAGTCCGGCGCCGAGGTCGACGCGCTGCGCCGCGACCTGCACCGGATCACCAAGAAGCCGGTCAAGGTGAACATCCGCGAGATCAAGCGCCCCGAGCTCGACGCGAAGCTCGTCGCGCAGTCGATCGCCGAGCAGCTTCAGAACAGGGTTGCGTTCCGCCGCGCGATGAAGCGCGCCCTGACATCGGCGATGCGCTCGGGCGCCAAGGGCGTCAAGGTCCAGGTCTCGGGGCGCCTCGGTGGCGCCGAGATGGCTCGCACCGAGGGTTACTCCGATGGGCGCGTCCCGCTTCACACCCTGCGAGCCGACATCGACTACGGGTTCGTCGAGGCCCGCACGACCACGGGCCGGATCGGGGTCAAATGCTGGATCAACAAGGGCGAGGTGATGCCCGAGGGCTTCCAGGCGGGAGCCGACGAGGAGGAGCTCGCACCGCGCTCTTTCCGCCGCAAGGGCCGCGACCGGGACCGCCCCGGCGGTGGTCAGAGGCCCTCGCAGCGACCTGCCCCGAAGCCGGCCGAGCCGGCTCCGGCCGCGCCGGCACAGGCAGTTCCGCCGCCGGCAGCGGCGCCGCCCGCCGAGGGGGCGCCTTCGACCGATGCCGCGCCGGCCTCGGAGGGAGCCCCGCCGGCAGAGGCCGCGCCTGCAACCGAGGCTGCGCCCCCGACCGAGGCTGCCCGAACGGCCGAGCCTGCGCCTGCGACCGAGGCCACGCCGCCGGCCGAGCCTGCTCCGCCGGCCGAGCCTGCTCCTGCGGCGGAGGCTGCACCAGCCGCCGAGCCGCCCAAGGAGGGTGACGCCTGATGCTGATGCCGAAGCGGGTCAAGCACCGCAAGCAGATGCGTGGGCGCCGGCGTGGGAACACGAAGGGCGGCGCGACCGTGGCCTTCGGCGAGTACGGGCTCAAGGCGCTCGAGCGCGGTTGGGTCACCAACCGCCAGATCGAGGCCGCCCGAGTCGCGATGACCCGCAAGATCAAGCGCGGCGGCAAGGTCTGGATCAACGTCTTCCCCGACAAGCCCGTCACCAAGAAGCCCGCCGAGACGCGGATGGGCTCGGGCAAGGGCAACCCCGAGGGCTGGGTCGCCGTTGTCAAGCCCGGCAAGGTGATGTTCGAGCTCGCCGGCGTGCCCGAGGACCTCGCCAAGGAGGCATTGCGCCTGGCAGGCCACAAGCTGCCGATCAAGACCAAGTTCGTGACCCGGGAGGGAACCCAGTGAGGGCCTCCGACGTGCACGCGCTCGGTGACCAGGACCTGGTGCAGGCGCTCAAGGATGCGCGCGAGGAGGCGTTCAACCTCCGCTTTCGCCACGCGACCGGAGAGCTCGAGAACACCGCCGGGCTGCGCGAGTCCCGCCGCGACATGGCCCGTTTGATCACGATCGCCCGCGAGCGCGGCATCGACGTCGATAAGGAACTTCGATGAGCGAAGAAGAGAAGACAGAGACGACAGATCAAGAGACGCCTGAGGCCGAGGAGCCGCAGGCCGAGGCCGACGAGGCCGCGGAGGCCCCTGCCGCCGAAGAAGCCCCCGCCGACGAGCCGGCGGCCGCGGAGGCCCCAGTCGAGGAGCCCGAGGCCGAGGAGCCTGCCGCCGAAGAGCCGACACCCGAGCCCGAAGCGGACCCGGCCACCCCCGGTGGCGAAGCTGAGGAGGCGGACGGCGGTGATTCCTTGACCCCGAAGCAGAAGCGGAAGCTCGAGCGTGCTCAGTACGCCGGCGAGGCGTTGCCGCAGCGCTCCGCGGAGCAGCGCGCAGCTGAGCGCGCCGAGCGCCGCAGCTCGAAGGCGGTCGCGCGCCGCCGCGGGCGCGCCCGCGCCCGCGCCAAGCACCAGGCCGGCGAAGGCACTCCGCGCGCCGAGCGGGTCGAGGGCACGAAGGCGGTCCGCCAGGGCACCGTCGTTTCGAGCCAGGCCGACAAGACGATCACCGTCCGCCTGGATGTCGTCCGTCGGCATCCGCGCTACGAGAAGATCGTCCGGCAATCCTCGACTGTGCACGCGCACGACGAGGCCAACGAGGCGAACGAGGGCGACCTGGTCCGTGTGATCGAGTCGCGCCCGCTCTCGCGCAGCAAGCGCTGGCGCCTGGTCGAGGTCCTGGAGAAGGCCAGGTGAGCCGATGATCCAGCAGGAGTCGCGGCTCAAGGTGGCCGACAACTCGGGTGCGCGCGAGATCCTCTGCATCCGCGTCAAGGGCGGCTCGCACCGCCGCTATGCCGGCGTCGGCGACGTGATCACGGCGACGGTCAAGCATGCGACCCCGCACGGCGGCGTGCGCAAGGGCGAGGTCGTTCAGGCGGTCGTCGTCCGCACCCGCAAGCAGCTCGGCCGCGCCGACGGCACCTACATCGCCTTCGACGAGAACGCCGCGGTGCTGATCGACCCGCAGAACAACCCGCGCGGGACGCGCATCTTCGGCCCGGTCGCGCGCGAGCTGCGCGAGCGCAACTTCATGAAGATCGTCTCCCTCGCCCCGGAGGTCCTCTGAGCGATGCCCAAGGCGATGCACATCCGCAAGGACGACACGGTCGTCCTGATCGCGGGCAAGGACAAGGGCAAGAGCGGTCGCGTGCTGCGCACCGAGCCTGCCCGCCGCCGCGTTTACGTCGAGGGCCTCAACATTCACAAGCGCCACACCAAGCCGCGCTCGGTCAAGGACACCCAGAAGGCCCAGTCGAGTGGCATCATCGACCACGAGGGTCCGATCGACGTCTCCAACGTCATGCTGATCGACCCGACCGACAACAAGCCCACTCGGGTCGGCATCCGCACGAGCGACGACGGCAGTCGCCAGCGGTACGCAAAGCGAACCGGCAAAGCGATCGAGTAGATACGCCCATGGAAGCTGCAACCACACCAGATGCACAGCGAGCCGCGCCGCCGCCGAGGCTGCGCGAGACGTACGAGAACGAGATCGTCGGCGCCCTGACCGAGAAGTTCGGCTACACGAGCTCGATGCAGGTGCCGGTCGTCGAGAAGATCACGCTCAACATGGGCGTCGGCGAGGCGAAGACGTCGACGCCGATCCTCGAGGCCGCCACCGAGCAGCTCGGCACGATCGCCGGGCAGCACCCGAACGTGCGCCGGGCGCGGAGGTCGATCGCCAACTTCAAGCTCCGCGAGGGCATGCCCGTCGGGGTATCCGTGACCCTGCGCGGTGCCCGCATGTGGGAGTTCCTCGACCGGCTGATCACGATCGCGATCCCACGCGTCCGCGACTTCCGCGGCCTCAGCGCGCGCGCCTTCGACGGCCGCGGCAACTACTCGCTCGGGATCCGCGAGCAGCTGATCTTCCCCGAGATCGACTACGACTCGATCGACGAGGTGCGCGGCCTCGACGTCGCGATCACCACCTCGGCGAAGACTGACGAGGAGGCGTTCGAGCTTCTGCTCGGGCTCGGGATGCCGTTCGCGCAGGAGGGTCGTCCGGGGGCGGTCGACACCGCCGCCGAGGAGGAGGAGGAGCGGCGCAAGGAGGCGGCGCGCCTGCGCGCCGAGGCCGAGCAGGCTGCGCTCGAACAGCTCAAGGCCGAGAACCCCGAGGCCTATGCCAAGCGCGAGAGGCCCGAGGAGGGCGAGGAGGGCGAGGAGGGCGCCGAGCCCGCCGAAGAGTCTTCAACCGACGAGAGTTCCGAGGAGTAATGGCCAAGACGTCACAGCGAATTCGCCAGCAGCGCAACAAGTCGAAGTACAAGACACGCGCGTACAACCGCTGCCGCCGTTGCGGCCGGTCGCGCGCCTACTACCGCAAGTTCGGCCTCTGCCGAATCTGCTTGCGCGAGGCCGCTCACCGCGGCTACGTGCCCGGGATGAACAAGGCGAGCTGGTAGGACGAGAGCATGCTCACCGATCCGATTTCCGACTACCTGACCCGAGTGCGCAACGCGCTGGCGGCCGACCACACCGAGGTCGAGATACCCGCATCGCGCCTGAAGAAGGAGCTCAGCCGCATCCTCACCGAGCAGGGCTACATCAGCGGCTATGAGGTCGAGCCGACCGCGGTCGGCGAGGTGATCCGGATCCAGCTCAAGTACACCGACGATCGCCGCCCGGTGATCAGCGGCATGAGCCGGATCTCGCGTCCCGGGCGCCGCCGCTACGTCGCCCGCAGCGACGTTCCACGGGTGCAGGGAGGGATGGGGACCGCGATCGTCTCCACCTCGACCGGCGTGATGACCGGCCACGAGGCAACCGCGAAGGGCGTCGGCGGGGAGGTCGTAGCCTACGTTTGGTAGGCGAGCGGGCTCTGCCTGCTCCCTGCTACCTGCTGAATCATGAGCCGAATTGGAAGACAACCGATCGCCGTTCCCGAGGGCGTGACCGTGAGCGTCGGCCCCGGCCGCGTGACCGTCAACGGCCCCAAGGGCGAGCTCGCGCAGACCGTCAGCCCGCGGATGGAGGTGGTCGAGGACGGCGGCACCGTGACCGTCAAGCGGCCGACCGACCGCGGCCAGGACCGCGCCCTTCACGGGCTCACCCGGAGCCTGGTCGCGAACATGGTCGAGGGAGTCACCGACGGCTTCGAGAAGCGGCTCGAGATCCAGGGTGTCGGCTACCGCGCCAAGCTGCAGGGCAAGGCGCTCGAGCTCAGCGTCGGCTACTCGCACACGGTTTCGATCGGCGCCCCCGACGGGATCGAGTTCGAGGTCCCGCAGCCGACTCAGCTGATCGTGCGCGGGATCGACAAGCAGCTCGTCGGCGAGACCGCGGCCCGGATCAGGCGTGTGCGCCCACCCGAGCCCTACAAGGGCAAGGGGATCCGCTATGAGGGCGAGCACGTCCGCCGCAAGGTCGGCAAGAGGGCCTAGGTCGATGACGGTCATGACCAAGCCACAACAGCGGCTGCGCCGCCGCCGGCGCGTGCGGGCGAAGATCCGCGGCAGCGCCGAGCGCCCGCGGCTCTCGGTGTTCCGCTCCAACCGGGGCGTGTTCGCACAGCTGATCGACGACGACAGCGGCCACACGGTCGTTGCGGTCAACTGGATCGAGCCCGAGCTGCGCAAGCTCGAGCCGATGGAGCAGGCGAAGAAAGTCGGCGCGCTGGTCGCACAGCGCGCCAAGGACGCCGGTGTGACCACCTGCGTCTTCGACCGCGGCGGCTACCGCTACCACGGCCGTGTCCGGGCGCTCGCCGAGGGCGCGCGCGAGGGCGGGCTCCAGTTCTGAGTCGCTACCTTGATCTGACGTGAAAACGAGCTACGACATCGAAACGGTCAGCCCGCAGGGGCTCGACCTCCAGGAGCGGGTGATCGAGATCAACCGCGTCGCCAAGGTGGTCAAGGGTGGCCGGCGCTTCTCGTTCACCGCCCTGGTCGCCGTCGGCGACGAGAACGACGTCGTCGGGATCGGCTACGGCAAGGCTCGCGAGGTCCCGCTGGCGATCCAGAAGGCGGTCGAGAACGCGCGCAAGAGCCTCGTCCGGGTGCCGAAGTTCGGCCAGACGATCCCGCACCGGACGATCGGCCGCTTCGGCGCCGGGCATGTGGTCCTGCGCCCGGCGAGCCCCGGTACCGGGGTGATCGCCGGCGGCGGGGTCCGCGCCGTGCTCGAGCTCGCCGGGATTCGCGACGTGCTCTCGAAGTCGATCGGCACCCAGAACCCGATCAACCTCGTCAAGGCGACGATGGAGGGCCTGACCGGTCTGCGCCGCCCCGAGGACCTGGCGAAGCTGCGGGGGCTCTCGATCAAGCAGGTGCTCGGCCTCGACCTCAAGGAGGCCGCGGAGGCCGCGGCCAAGCAGGCCAACGGCGCGGCGACCGAAGGCGCGCCCGAGCCCGTGGCGGTGGTCGCCGAGCCGGCCGCCGCCGCCGAGGAGGCTCCGGCCACCGAGCCGGCTCGGCCGGCCGAGCCGGCCCCGGGGGAGGAAGGCCCGGCGCGAGGAGCGCTCCGATGGCTGAGGTCACTCTGAAGCAGGTTCGCTCCGCGAACGGGACGACCCCGAAGCAGCGGGCAACGCTCGAGTCGCTGCGACTCGGCCGGATCGGCCGCGAGTCGACGATGACCGACACCCCGCAGCTGCAGGGGATGATCCGCGTCGTCTCACATCTCGTCGAGGTGAAGTAGCACTGATGGCGCGCCTCGAACCCGAGGAGATCGGGCTGCATTCGATCCGGCCGAAGCCCGGCTCGCGCCAGGCGCGCAAGCGGCTCGGCCGCGGCAAGGGCTCGGGCACCGGCAAGACCGCGGGACGAGGCCATAAGGGCGCCGGCGCGCGTTCAGGCGCCAAGTCCAAGCGCGGCTACGAGGGCGGCCAGAACCCGATCCACATGCGGATGCGCAAGCTGCGCGGCCCGCACATGAAGAAGTCGATGCCGTTCGAGCGCTTCCGCACGCACACGCAGCCGGTCAACGTCGCCGAGCTCGAGGCCCGCTTCGACGCCGGCGCCGAGGTCACCCCCGAGAGCCTCCGCGAGGCCGGTCTGGCCAAGCGCCGGACCCCGGTCAAGATCCTCGGCCGCGGCGAGCTCTCGACCAAGCTCACCGTCCGCGCTCATGCCTTCAGCGCGAGCGCGCGCGAGAAGATCGAGAAGGCCGGAGGAACGGCCGAGCTGATCGAGGGCTAGCGCTTGCTGCGGACGATCGCCAACGCTTTCGCGGTCCCGGAGATTCGCCGGAAGATCGCGTTCACCCTGGCGATGCTGTTGCTCTACCGGCTCGGCGCCTACATCCCGGCGCCAGGGGTCGACGTCGACACGATCGAGTCGATCGAGGACAACTTCACCGGCAACAACGTGCTCGGGTTCCTCAACCTGTTCTCGGGCGGCAGCCTCCAGCGCCTGTCGCTGTTCGCGCTCGGGATCATGCCCTACATCACCGCCTCGATCATCCTCCAGCTGCTGACGGTGGTGGTGCCGGCCCTCGAACGCCTGCAGAAGGAGGGCGAGGTCGGCCAGCAGAAGATCACCCAGTACACGCGCTACCTCACGGTCGGTCTGGCGTTCGGCCAATCACTCGGCTACGTCTTCCTGTTCCAGAGCTTCCAGAACGCCGAGGGCACGAGCGTGGTCGGAGAGTTGACCTTCGGCAAGGTGTTCCTGATCGTGATCTCGCTGACCGCGGGCACGACCCTGCTGATGTGGCTCGGTGAGCTGATCACCCAGCGCGGGGTCGGGAACGGGATCAGCCTGATGATCTTCGCCTCGATCACGGCCGGGCTCGTGCCCGGGATCTCGAGCTGGTGGAACAACCCCGACCAGGTCTTCGTCGTGATGATGCCCTTCGTCGCCCTCGGGGTGATCGTCGGGATCGTCTTCGTCCAGGAGGGCCAGCGGCGGATCCCCGTCCAGTACGCCAAACGCGTGGTCGGCAGGCGAATGACCACCGGGGGCTCGACCTACCTGCCACTTCGAGTGAATATGGCCGGCGTGATCCCGGTCATCTTCGCCGCCTCGATAATGGCCTTCCCGCCGACGATCGGGCAACTCCTCAACACGCCCGCCGCGCTCGACTTCGCAGCTTTCTTCTCTCCCAATGGCTGGGCCTACATCGTCGGCCAGACCTTCTTCATCGTCGTCTTCACCTACTTCTACACCGCGGTCACCTTCAACCCGGTCGACCAGGCCGACAACCTGAAGAAGTACGGCGGGTTCATCCCCGGGGTGAGACCGGGCCGGCCAACGGCCGAGTACCTCGATCGGATCCTCTCGCGGCTGACGTTCCCCGGCGCGCTCTACCTCGGCGCCGTCGCCGCCCTGCCGACGATCCTGATCAATCAGACCTCTGCCAACTTCTACTTCGGCGGCACCTCGATCCTGATCGTCGTCGGCGTCGCCCTCGACACGGTCAAGCAGCTCGAGGCCCAGCTGATGATGCGCAACTACGAGGGCTTCTTGAAGTAGCGCCCCGCAAGCGCCGCTCCGTCCCGCCGGCGGTGCTGGGCGCTTACGGGGCTGGGTAGGCGGTTGCGCAGGTGTTGTGCGGGAGGTCGCGCCTCTCGCCACCTTCTTGCACGCCACGTACGCGTTATCGGCCGCGTGCTGGCTCCGATGCCTGGGGTTGGTCGAAAAACAGGTCCAGGCGACGCGAAAATCGACCAACCCCCCGGGCATCGGGGGCCGGCGGAGCGTGATCGGCGGCTAGCGGCGCTCGCGGGGCGTCATCATGGCGGGGTGTCACGTGCGCCGGTCAGGCGCTCGATCACGCTGGACGCCGTTAGGCCCGAGCCCGGTGAGCGTAGACGCGGCACGCGTCCTCGCCGGACGGGGCTCTGCACGCTGAGCGCCTCGCTGCGGTGCTGGTCGAATGCACGGCGGGGTCGCCGCGGTCGGCCATCGGACCTCACACTGCGGGGCAGGTGGATGGCGGCCGGGCTCGCCTTCGGTCGCGGACGCCCTCAGCCACCAAGATGCCGCAGTGGCTCTGGGATATTCGGCTCAGCGCGCGCCGACGGCCCGCCACGTCACCATGGACGCCCGCGCCGGCCTTGCGCCCCGCCAGGGACTGATCCCGTCACCGATCCCGCATCCCTCCCGACGACCGCGAGCGCCTGCACGGGGTCCGTCGACTCAACGTCCGTCCTGCGCACGTTGCCCGACCTCGCCGAGGTGCCACGACCCTCACGGGCTGTCCAAGGGACGGTGGGATCGGCGCCGCTCTGGCGTGCACGACGAGAAGTTGCCAGCGCCGCCTTCGCAAGCTCGACGTCCGCGCGATCCACGCCCTGCTTGCGCGCGAGCAACGGCCGCCGCGGCGTCGGTGCGCTGAACGCGCTGCTCGCCTACGACGCCGGGCCGGCGGCCGAGGCGGAGTCCGAGCTCGAGCGTCTCTTCCTCGACCTGATCCGCGAGAGCGGGACTGCCGGCGCCACGGGTCGAACGTCCTCGTCGCAGGGATTCCTCGTCGACGCCTACTGGCCCGAGGCCGGACTCGTGGTCGAGCTCGACGGATACGCCTACCACAGCGACCGCACCACCTTCGAGCGCGACCACGCAAAGCTGGGCCGGCTGAGGCTCGCGGGCTACGATTTGCTGGCGTTGACGTATTGGCAGGTGGTCGAGGATTCAGCATGGGTCGTCAGCCGGCCCGTTCGAGCGCGCCTCGCACGTGCCGGCTCAGGCGCGCAACCTCTAGGCTCTTCCGACCCATGTCGGAGCTCAATCTCATCCTTCTCGGACCGCCCGGCTCCGGCAAGGGCACCCAGGGCGAGCGTTTGCAGGAGGACTTCCGGCTCCCCTATCACGCGACCGGCGACATCCTCAGGGCGGCGGTCCGCAACGGAACCGAGATCGGCCGCCAGGCGAAGGAGTACATGGAACGCGGCGACCTCGTTCCTGACGAGGTGATGGTCGGCCTGATCGCCGAGCGGATCGTCCAAAAGGAGGCCGAGGACGGCTTCATCCTCGACGGCTTTCCGCGCACCGAGCCGCAGGCCGAGGAGCTCGCCGCCAAGCTCGACGAGCTCGGGCGCCAGCTCTCGGTCGCGGTGCTGATCGAGGTTCCCGACGAGGAGGTGGTGCGGCGGCTCGGTGGCCGGCGCACGTGCACCAAGAACGGCCACGTCTTCCACGTCGAATTCGATCCGCCCAAGAACGAGGGGATCTGCGACGTATGCGGCGCCCCGCTCGAGGTCCGCGACGACGACAAGCCCGAGGTGATCCGCCGCCGGCTCGAGGAGTACCACTCCAAGACCGAGCCGCTGATCGCCTACTACGAGGGTCGCGGGCTGCTCAAGCGGGTCGACGGGACCCTGCCCGCCGACGAGGTCAGCGACCGGATCAGAGCGCTCCTCGCTACGTTGAAGATGGAAGAGGAACTCTGATGTATCGCAACGGGATCATCCTCAAGACGCCCGAGCAGATCGAGCAGATGGCCGCCGCCGGGGCGATCCAGTCGCGGTGCCTGAAGATGCTGCGCTCCAAGGTCCGCGCCGGCGTCACCACCGACGACCTCGACCTCGCCGCCGAGCGCTTCATCGCCTCACAGGAGGCCGAGCCCTCGTTCCTGGGCTATCGGGGCTTCCCTGGCTCGATCTGCGCCTCGCCGAACTCGATGGTGGTCCACGGGATCCCGGGCCCGTACGAGCTGCGCCGTGGCGACATCCTCTCGATCGACGTCGGCGTGACCAAGGACGGCTGGGTCGGCGACGCAGCGATCACGGTGCCGGTCGGCGAGGTCTCGCCGACCGCTCGCCAGCTGCTCGAGACGACCGAGGCCGCGCTCTTCGCTGCGGTCGAGCAGGCGCAGGCCGGCAACCACCTCGGCGATGTCTCCCACGCGGTCCAGCGCCGAGTCGAGGCCGACGGCCTCTCGGTGATCCGCTCGCTCGTCGGCCACGGCGTCGGCCGCGACATGCACGAGGACCCGCAGGTGCCCAACTACGGCGAGCCCGGCAGGGGCCCGGTGCTCGAGCCCGGCATGGTGCTGGCGATCGAGCCGATGGTCAATGCCGGCGGCCCCGACGTTCGCGTCGGCGACGACAACTGGGCCGTCTACTCGGCCGACGGGTCGCTCGCCGCCCACTTCGAGTTCACGGTCGCGATCACCGCCGAGGGCCCCCGCATCCTCACCCCCTGGCACGAAGATCGAGACTGAGTCCCTGCTACCATTCGCCGTCGCCTTTCGGGGCATTGTTTTGTGCCTGCTCGCCCGATTCATGGGGCCTGCGGGCCTTCTCAGCAGTTGATCAGATACGACCCAAGAAGGGCCGATGAAGGTACGAGCGTCCGTAAAGCCGATGTGTGAGCGTTGCCGGGTGATCCGGCGGCGTGGCGTCGTGCTGGTGATCTGCTCGAACCCGCGGCACAAGCAGAGGCAGGGTTAGTTGGTGAGCGACGTAAGGCGCGAAAGCATGTTTGCCCGCCTGGCAAGACAGGTTTTCTAGTGGCAAGGATCGCAGGCGTAAACCTGCCGCTCAACAAGCGGGTCGAGGTCGGTCTCACCTACGTCCACGGCGTCGGGCGCTCGACCGCGAACGAGGTCCTGAAGAAGGTGAAGATCGATCCCGACACCTACGTCAAGGACCTGACCGAGGAGGAGACCGTCAAGCTTCGCGAGGCGGTCGAGGCGCTCGAGGTCGAAGGTGACCTGCGTCGCGAGCGCTCGCAGAACATCAAGCGGCTCTCGGAGATCGGTTCCTACCGCGGCGTGCGCCACCGGCGCGGGCTGCCGACCAGGGGCCAGCGCACGAAGACCAACGCCCGCGGCCGCAAGGGCCCGCGGCGGATGAGCATCGCCGGCAAGAAGAAGCCGCCGGCGAAGAAGTAGGCGATCGCAGATGCCGCAGCCGAAGAAGAAGGGCCGCGCCCGTCGCCGGGTGAAGAAGAACATTCCCTACGGGATCGCCCACATCAAGACCAGCTTCAACAACACGATCGTCACGATCACAGACACCGAGGGCAACGTCGTCTGCTGGGAGTCGGCCGGCTCGGCGGGCTTCAAGGGCTCGCGCAAGTCGACCCCGTTCGCCGCTCAGGTGACCGCCGACGCCGCCGCCCGCAAGGGCATGGAGCACGGCCTCGAGCGGGTCGAGGTCCACGCCAAGGGCGCCGGATCGGGGCGCGACACCGCGATCCGCTCGCTGCAGGCTGCCGGCCTCCAGGTGACGACGGTCAAGGACGTCAGCCCGCAGGCCCACAACGGCTGCCGCCCGAAGAAGCGGAGGCGCCCGTAGTGGCGCGAGAGACCGGACCTCAGTGCAAGCAGTGCCGTCGCGAGGGGCAGAAGCTGTTCCTCAAGGGCGAACGCTGCCTGACCGAGAAGTGCGGCGTCGAGCGGCGCTCCTATCCGCCGGGCGAGCACGGCCGCGGCCGCGTGCGGGCGTCCGAGTACCGCAACCAGCTGCGCGAGAAGCAGAAGGCGCGCCGCTTCTATGGAGTGCTCGAGCGCCAGTTCCGCGGCTACTACGACAAGGCTTCGCGACAGGGCGGCGTCACCGGCGAGAACCTGCTTCGGCTGCTCGAGTGCCGGCTCGACAACGTCCTGGTCCGCCTCGGCTTTGCCGCCTCGCGGCGCCAGGCGCGGCAGATGGTCAACCACGGCCACTGGCTGGTCAACGGCCGCCGCGTCGATATCGCCAGCTACCAGGTCCGCCCCGACGACGTGATCACGATTCGGCCCGACTCGGGCGCCGCCGATGTTGTTCGGCAGGCGACCGAGCTGACCGCGGTGGTACCACCGTGGTTGCAGGCCGACCACGACGCTCTGACCGCGAAGGTGCTCCGGCAGCCCGAGCGCACCGAGATCACCGCACCGGTCGATGAGCAGCTCATCGTCGAGCTCTACTCGAAGTAGTAGCGCTCGCCAGTTCCCGACAAGTGAAGGACATCCAAATGACCACCCTGCCCGAGTTCCAGATTCCCAAGATCGCCTCCGAGAGCGTCGACGACAACCGCGGAACCTTCGTCGTCGAGCCGCTCGACAAGGGGTTCGGCTACACGTTCGGGAACTCGCTTCGCCGCGTGCTGCTCTCGTCGCTCGGCGGTGCGGCTATCAAGAGCGTCCGCATCGAGGGCGTGGCGCACGAGTTCTCGACCGTTCCCGGAGTCAAGGAGGACGTCACCGACGTGATCCTCAACCTCAAGGACGTGGTCATCCGCATGCATACCGATGCCGACGAGGTCGAGGCGCCCCTGGTTGCGACCGGCCCCGGTGAGGTCAAGGCCAAGGACATCGACCTGCCGGCCGGCGTCGAGATCCTCAACCCCGACGCGCCGATCGCGACGCTCGAGAAGCGGACCAAGCTCGAGCTCTACCTGACGATCGGCCGTGGGCGCGGATATTCGCCCGCCGAGGAGAACAAGACCGAGGATCAGCCGATCGGGGTGATCCCGATCGATTCGATCTTCTCGCCGATCCGGCGCGCGGCATACAACGTCGATTCGGCACGCGTCGGTCAGCGGACCGACTTCGACAAGCTCACGCTCGAGGTCGAGACCGACGGCTCGATCGAACCCGGCTCGGCGCTGCGCGAGGCGGCCGAGATCCTGATCAAGACGATGGCGATCTTCACCGACGCCGACCGGGTCGAGGAGCTGACGAGCCGCGAGGGCGTCAATGGCGCCGGAGCCGAGTTCCCGCCCGTCGCGCCGACCGAGGGTGACGACCGGCTGATCGAGGAGCTCGAGATCGGCGTGCGGGCGTACAACTGCCTCAAGCGCGCCGGGATCCAGACCGTCGGCGACCTGGTCCAGCGCAGTGAATCGGAACTGAACGCGATCCCGAATTTCGGTAAGCGCTCAACGGAAGAAGTCAAGGAGAGCCTCCATGCCCTTGGTCTCTCGTTGCGGGACGAGTAGGGCGAGCTAGCAGCATGCAGCTAGCAGTACGTAGGATCTGCCGCTGCTAGCTGCTAGCTGACCATGCGCCACGCCAAGCAACGCCACAAGCTGAGCCGCGACAGCGCCCACCGGCGGGCGCTGCTGCGCAACCTCTGTCGAGAGGTGGTTGAGCACGAGCGGATCACGACCTCGCAGGCGAAGGCCAAGGCGGTCAAGCCCAAGGTCGAGAAGCTGATCACGCTCGGCAAGCGCGGCGACCGCCACGCTCGCCGCCAGGCGCTGGCGGAGCTCGGGCAGGACAAGTTCCTGGTCCACAAGCTGTTCGAGGAGATCGCGCCCCGCTACGCCGAGCGCCCGGGTGGCTACACCCGGATCGTCAAGCTCGGCCCACGGCGGTCGGACTCGACCGAGATGGTCTTCCTAGAGTTGGTCTGACCGCCCGCCTGGAGATCGCCTACGACGGCCGGCGCTTCGCCGGCTGGGCGGCGCAGCCGGGACAGCGCGCGGTCCAGAGCGAGCTCGAGTCCGGCCTCGAGCGGATCCTCGGTGAGCGGGTCGAGCTCAGCGTCGCGGGGCGCACCGACGCCGGCGTCCACGCGACCGCGCAGGTGGCGAGCTTCGAGCACTCGGGCGAGCTGCCCGACCGGCTCGCCGAGCGCCTGAACGCGGTCCTGCCGCGCGACCTCGCGGTGCGGATCGCCGAGGCCGCGCCGGATGGGTTCGACGCCCGCCGCGACGCCCGCTCGCGCACTTACCGCTACCGCGTCCTCAGCTCGCCGCTGCGCGATCCGTTCGAGGAGGGCCGGGCGCTGTGGTGGCGCCACCGACTCGATCGCGACGCCCTCGACGAGGCCGCCGCTGCGGTCGTCGGCCACCACGACTACACCGCCTTCACCCCGACCCAGACCGAGCACGTTCTGTTCGAGCGCACGGTGGAGGCCTGCGCGTGGGAGCAGGAGCGCCACGCGCTGCTGGCGCTGACGATCACTGCGCCCTCGTTCATGCGCAGCCAGGTCCGGGTGCTGGTCGGGACGATGCTCGAGGTCGGCGGCGGCCGGCGGACCCTCGACGACTTCCGTTCGCTGCTCGGCGGCACCCCGCGCGACCGCGCCGGGGAGACCGCCCCACCTCACGGCCTCTTCCTCGTCGGCGTGCGCTACTGAGCCTCGCCTTCGCAGAGCTCGACCTCGGGCCCGAGGTTCACCGGGCAGTCGGGCAGGTACATCGCCGTCCCGGTCGCGAGCAGGACCGGCTTGCCCGCGGCGTTCTCGACCCGGGCTCGGGAGATCACCAGTGTGCGACCCGAATGCACCACCTCGGCCCGCGCGGTGAGCTCGGCGCCGTCGCCGAACACGGGGCGAAGGAAGTTCGCCTTCAGGTCGAGGCCCGCGATCGCGGTCCCGGCCGGCGCGGTGGTCAGGACCGAGGCCAGCATCGCGGTGTCGGCGAGCATCACGATCGCGCCGCCCTGGACTCGCCCGGCGGGCTGGTTGAGCCATTCGGTCGCCGGCATGCGCACGGTCGAGGTCCCGTCGCCGACCTCGGTCGGCTTGATCCCGGTCAGGTGGTGGATCGCGGGCGGCGCCAGCTCGCCCCGCAGGTGGCGTTCGAGGATCTCGCGGCCGGGGAGCTCGGACCACAGCTCCTGCGGCACAACCGAGCCCTCGGGCGCCGGCCGCAGGTAAGGGTCGGGCGTCTGTAGGAGGGCGGCTCGTGCGGGGCGGGCTCCGCGGGCGGCGGCGGGAGGCCATCGACGGGTGCGAGGATCGCGAGCCGCGAGGTGCCGTGGGCTATCAGCGTCTCGCCACGCGGATCGAGCACGAAGGCCTCCGAAAGCCCGACCGTGCGCCCGACGTGAATCGCCTGCCCGTGTGCGGTCAGGGTCGCCCCGGGGCGCGCGGGTCGCAGGAATGTCAGCGAGAGCTCGGCGGTGGTGTAGGGGGTCGACGCCGGCACTTGGGTCTCGACCGCGCAGCCGAAGGCGATGTCGGCGAGTACTGCAAGCGTGCCGCCGCCGATCAAGCCGGCGTCGTTCGCGAGCCAGGCGGAGGCGGGCATCTCGGCCTCGGCGGTGCCGTCGCCGAAGCCGGTCGGCCTGGAGCCGGTGAGATGGAACAGCGGTGGCGCGGCTGAGAGCCCGTCGCGAAACGCCGCCATCCGCTCGGCGCCGGCCAGCGCGAGCATCGAGGGGTCAGGGTAGCCGCCGCGGACGGGCTCGCGCCAGATCTCGGGCTCGGTCACCGGCGCGAAGCTATACGACCGGCTCCGGCGATGGCGGCGGCGCCGCTTCCGCGGCGCGCGGGAGCACGTCGCTGGGGCCGTCGATCCAGACCCGGACCCGGTCGCCGCGGTGCCAGGCCGGGAAGCCGAGCCGTCGCGAGCGGATCGTGCGGCCCGAGGGGAGCCTGAGCACGAGGAGCTGGTCATGGCCGTAGAAGCGGCGTCCGACCACCTCGGCCTCGGCGGCCGTCTGCGGGCCGCTGAGGCCGATCGCGACCGACTCGGGCCGGATCATCACGTCCACGGGCCCCTCGACGCCGTGCTCGGCGGGGACGAGGCCAAGCTCGCAAATGACTCGCCCCTCCGCCGCCTCGCCCGGGACCACCTCGATCTCGCCGACGAAACGAGCCAGCCAGCGCGTGGCAGGGCGCGAGTAGACCTCCTCGGGCGTGCCGACCTGTTCGATCCGCCCCGCGCGCATCACGGCGACCGTCTCGGCGATGCTGAGCGCCTCGGCCTGGTCGTGGGTGACGAACAGAGCGGTGACGCCGGCCTCGCGCAGGATCTCGGCGACCTCGTCGCGCAGCCGCTCGCGCAGCCCCGCATCGAGGTTCGAAAAGGGCTCGTCGAGGAGCACGAGATCGGGAGTGGGGGCAAGCGCCCGGGCAAGCGCTACCCGCTGCTGCTGGCCGCCGGAGAGCTCGTGCACCGGGCGGTCGCCGAGCCCGGCGAGGCCGACCAGTTCGAGCACCTCGGCGATCCGGTCGTGGTCGGGACGACGGCCGAGCCCGTAGGCGACATTCCCGGCCACATCGTGATGGGGGAAGAGCGCGTAGTCCTGAAAAACCATCCCGATTCGCCGGTGCTCGGGCGCGATGAAGTCGCCAGCGCCCGAGAGCGCGCGGTCGCCGAGGGCGATCGTGCCGGCATCGGGCCGCTCGAGCCCGGCGATCAGCCGCAGCGCGGTCGTCTTCCCGCAGCCGGAGGGCCCGAGCAGCGCGCAGAGGCTGCCCGGCTCGACGTCGAGGCTGAGGTCATCGACCGCCCGCACGGCGCCGTAGGACTTCGCCAAGCCGCGAAGCTCGAGGCCCGCGCCGTCTCCGTTTGCGGGCGCTTCGGTCACGACGTCACCGTACCCCTCTCGCTGAGCAGGTAGAGCGGGGGCGCGGCGATCAGCAAGAGCACGAGCGCCGGGATCGCTCCGGCCTCGAAGAAGCCGACGCTCGTCTGGCGCCAGACGTCGGTGGCGAGCGTCTCGAAGCCGATCGGCGCCAGGATCAGGGTCGCGGGCAGCTCCTTGACCGCGTGCAGGAAGACCAGCGCCGTGCCGGCGAAGACCCCGCCCGCGACGAGCGGGGCGGTGACCGTGCGAAAGACCTCCAGCGGGCGACGCCCGAGGCCTCGTGCCGCCTCCTCGACCCGCGGCGAGATCTGCAGCAGCGAGGCGCTGATCGGGCCCGACCGCGAGCGGCAGGTAATGGATCGCGAGCGCGAAGACGAGCATCGCGAGCGTCTGGTAGAGCGGCAGCGCGACCCTGGTGCCGAAGAAGACGAGGGCGAGCGCAACGACGATCCCCGGGAGCGCGAAGCCGGCATAGCTCGCGCGCTCGACCCCGGCGCCCAAGCCGCCGCGAAAGCGGGTCGCGAGCACGGCCACGCAGATCGCCGCCACCATCGCGAATGCGGCGGCGGTCGAGGCCGCCAGCAGCGAGTTGCCGGCGTTTGTGATCACCGAGGCGACGCTGGTGTCGCCGAGCCCCTTGCTCGCCCAGTAGATCAGCACCCCGACCGGGAGCACGAGCGCAACCAGGACCACCAGCGAGCAGAAGCCGAGCGCCGGCCAGCGCCATCGCCCGAGCGGCACGGCTCGAGCCGGCCGCGCGGCGCCGGGGCTCGCGCGGTGGTAGCTGGCTCGGCCGCGAACCCGGCCGTAGACGAACAGCAGGCCGAGCATGAGCACGACCAGCACCGCTCCCAGCGCCGCCGCCGCGGTGCGGTCGAAGCTGGCGTTGTAGGAGATGTAGATCTCGCGGGTGAAGGAGTCGAAGCGCGTGATCGAGACGGCGCCGAAGTCGCTCATCACGTAGAGCGCGACGAGCAGCGCCCCGGCGCCGATCGCCGGCACGAGCTGTGGCAGGACGACGCTGCGAAACGCGGCGCCCGGTGTGCGGCCCATCGCGCGCGCGGCATCCTCGAGTTGCGGGTCGAGTCGGCGCAGGGCGCTTCGCACGGGCAGCAGCACGAGCGGGTAGGTGAACAGGGTCAGCGCCAGCCAGGCGCCGGGGAAGCCGTAGATCGAGGGGATCTGCTCAACACCGAGCGGAGCGAGCAGGTCCTGGAGCAGGCCGCGGGGGCCGAGCGCCGAGACCAGCAGGTAGGCGCCGATGTAGCTCGGGATCACCAGCGGCAGCGTCGCCAGGGTCGCCCATACGCGGCGACCGGGCAGGTCGGTGCGGGTGGTGAGCCAGGCGAGCGGCACCGCGAGCGCCACCGCGCTCACCGTGACCGCCAGCGCGAGGGCGAGCGAGCGCAAGGTGAGCTCGAGCGTGCGCTGGCTGAAGATCGCGTCCCGGGCCGTCGCCCACTCGCCCCCGATCGTGATCGCAAGATACGCCGCGGGAAGGCAGGCGGCCGCGGCGACGATGATCCCCGTGATCACCAAGGTGGCCGGCGGACGGCGCTCGCCGAGCAGCCTCGCGAGCGGGCCGGGGGCGGGCAGAGTGTCTGCCCGGGCGCTCAAAGTGCGCCGGTTTCCTGCATCAGCTCAACGGTCCCCTGGGCGTCGGAGAGGCTCGAGAGGTCGATCCCCGCAGGCGCGGGGATCCGATCGAGCGGGGTGAGGCTCGGGTCGGGCTGCACCCCGGCGATCAGTGGATACTCCTTCGAGCTCTCGGCGAAGTACTGCTGGGCGGGCCTCGAGAGCAGGAAGCGGACGAAGCCGAGTGCGTCCTTCGGCTCGTCGCTGGAGGCGAGCACCCCGACCCCGGTCGTGTTGACGAGCGAGCCGAGGTCGCCGGGCGGGAAGTGGACCTCGACCGGGTAGTCGGGGTCCTCGGACTTCGCCTCGGCGACGTAGTAGTGGTTGATCAGGCCGACGTCGATCTCGCCGGCGGCGATCGCGTCGCGCACCGGTGTGTTCGATTCGTAGACCTGCGTCCCGTTGGCGACCATGCCCTCGAGCCATTCACGCGCAACGTCGTCGCCCTCGGCGAGCCGCAGCGCGGTGATGTATCCCTGGAGCGAGGCGTTGGTCGGCGCCCAGCCGACGCGCCCCTCCCACTCGGGCTCGGTCAGCTCGAGCGGCGAGTCGGGGAGCTCGGACTTCGAGACGGCGTCGGCGTTGTAGGCGATGATCCGAGCCCGGGCCGAGACCCCGACCCAGGCGCCGTCGTCGGCCCGGAAGCGTGCCGGGACCCGGTCCAGGATGTCTTTCGGGAGCTCCGCAAGCAAGCCCTCGGCGTCAACCGCATCGAGCGAGCCGGCGTCCTGGCTGAAGAAGACGTCGGCGGGCGAGTTGTCGCCCTCCTCGGCGAGCGTCGCGGCGAGCGGCCCCGAATCGCCGAAGCGGACCTGGAGATCGCGGTCGGTCTTCGCCTCGTAGTCGTCGATCACGGGTCCGATCAGCGGTGGGATCCTGCCCGAGTAGACGGTGATCCCCGGCGTCTCGGGCTCGTCCTCGGAGCCGGGCTCGGAGCCGCTGCCGCAGGCCGCTAGGACCGCGGTCGCGGCGAGCACGGCGGCGCCGGCCAAGAGGCGGCGGCTGGGTGGGTGAAGCGTCCTGCGCATCGGATCTGCTGGAGTTAGGTATCCCTAATCCCGAGACCGAGAGTATGGCAATTCCGACTTCCAAGATCTGGTTTGCGGTGGCGCTGGCTGGGATCGCGCTCGCCTCGCTGGCGCTGCCGTTCGCGCCCCTGTACGACGCCTGGGCATGGCTGGTCTGGGGCAGGGAGGTGGCCGGGCTCGAGCTGAACACGGAGGCCGGCCCCTCGTGGAAGCCGTTGCCGGTCATCGTCACGACCCTCGCCGCACCGGCCGGCGACGCAGCGCCCCAGATCTGGCTCGCGGTCGCGCGCGCGGGCTGGCTCGCGGCGGTCGCGCTCGCCGCGGCGCTGGCGGCGCGGCTGGTCTTCCCGCCCCGCCTGGCGACCGGGATCGCGACCCGGTTGGCCCCCGCGCGTGTTCGCCGCGCCCGTCTGGTTGCCGGCGGCGCGGCGGCGCTCGGCGTCGTCCTGCTCTTCGATCCGTTCACGGCCTGGGCGCGCCAGTTCGCCGGTGGGCTCTCGGAGCCGCTGCTGGTCGCTTTGGTGCTGGGCGCGATCGAGCGCCAGCTCGCACGGCGACCGGGCCAGGCCTTCGGGCTCGGCGTCACCGCAGCACTGCTGCGGCCCGAGGTCTGGCCCTTCCTCGCCGTCCACGGTCTCTGGCTCTGGCGCCGCGAGCCGGCGCTGCGGCGCCTCCTGGTCGCCGGCGCCGTGGCGGTCCCGGTGCTGTGGCTGGTGCCCGATCTGCTTGGCTCGGGCAACCCGTTCACGGGCGCGCGCCGGGCCCGAGAGGCGACCGGTGCGCCGCTGGGCGAGGCGGTGGAGGCGATCGGTCGCTCGCTCGAGCTCGTGCTCGCGGGGCTCTGGGTCGCCGCCGCCTACGCAGTCCACACCGCACGCCGCGACGGCGAGCGGGCGATCGCGGTGCTCGCCGCCGGCGCGCTGGCCTGGATCGCGCTCGTCGCGGTGCTGGCTGCTGCCGGGTACGCGGGGCTGCCGCGCTTCGCCGCCCCGGCCGGCGCGATCGCGTGCGTGCTCGGCGGGGTCGGGCTCGTCCGCGCGCTGGCGGCGCTCGACGGGACGCGGCGCACGGATGCCCGGCGGGCGGGGATCGCGCTGATCACGGTGCTGGTCGCGGCCCTCGCGATTCAGGCCGGGGTGAGGGCGGCCGAGATCCCCGGCGACCTCGAGGACTCGGCCGACTTCGCCCGCGGGGTCGAGGACCTCCAGGAGCTGGCTCAGGGCCTCGGCGCCGAGCGCGTCGTTGGCTGCGGGCCGGTGGCGACCACCGACTTCCTCAGCCAGCCGGCGCTCGCCTGGCGGCTCGAGCTGGCGCTCGAGCGCCTCGCGATCCGCACCGCCACGGCGCCGGCGGCCGGAACGGTGTTCGTCGATCGCGACGCCGCGCCCGCGGCGCTGGCGGCGGCCCGAGTCGCCGACCGGCCGCTCGCAGACGTTGGCCGCTGGAGCGCCTTCCGGATCTCCTGTCCGACCGATGGTTATTAGGTATCCCTAATATGCCCCCCAGATGCCCTCAGCACCCTCCTCGAGCCTCGCAGTGGTCGTCCCGGCGACCGACCGGCCGCCGACCCTGGCGCGGTGCCTGGCCGCGCTGCGGTCGTCGGTCGAGCCGGCCGACGAGCTGATCGTGGTCGAGACCCCATCCGGCACGGGTCCCGCCGGCGCGCGAAACGCGGGCGCGAAGCAGGCGCGCGCGGGCGTGGTCGCCTTCGTCGATGCCGACGTCGAGGTGCATCCCGACGCACTCGGGCGCCTACACCGTGCGTTCGCCCACGACCCACAACTGGTCGCCGTCTTCGGCTGCTACGACGACCGCCCCGCCGACCCGAGCCCGGTGTCGCGGTTTCGCAACCTGCTCCACCACCACGTACACGCAAGCTCGCCCGGTCCCGCCGAGACCTTCTGGGCCGGCCTCGGCGCGATTCGCCGCGACGCCTTCCTCGCCGTCGGCGGCTTCGACGCCGTTCGCTACCCGCAACCGGCGATCGAGGACGTCGAGCTGGGGATGCGGCTCAGGGCCGGCGGCGGCAGGATCACTCTCGACCCGGCGATCACGGGCACGCACCTGAAGCGTTGGTCGTTGACCGGCATGGTGCACACCGACTTCGCTCGCCGGGGTGTTCCCTGGACGCGGCTGCGGCTCGAGACCGGGCGCACCGCCGCGACGCTGAACCTCTCGCTGCGCCACCGGCTCAGCGCGCTCGCTTCGCTCGCTCTGGTGGGCTCGCTGGTCGTTCGCCGTCCGCTTTGCGGCCTCGCCGCGCTGACCGCGCTGGTGGCGCTCAACGCGGAGTTCTATGGCCTGCTCGCTCGCCAGGGCGGTGCCCCGCTGGTCGCGGCGGGAGTCCCTCTGCACGTCGTTCACCATCTCGTCGCAGCCGCGTCGGTGCCGGCGGGCGCGGTGCTGCACACGACGGGGAGCCGACGGTGAGCGCGGCGCTTCGGCTCGGGCTGATCGGCTGCGGGCGGATCGCCACCGCCGGATACCTGCCGGCGATCGCGGCCTGCGAGGAGCTGAGCCTGGTCGCCGTGGCCGACCCGGCTCCGGCGCGGCGACACGAGCTTGCCGGCCTGGCGAGTGCGCGCGAGTTCTGCGCCGCCGGGGAGATGATCGCCGCCGGCGGGCTCGACGCGGTGATCGTCGCCGGCCCGGTCGATACCCACGTCGAGCATGCACGGCTCGCCTCGGAAGCGGGCCTGGCCTGCCTGGTCGAGAAGCCGCCCGCGCCCGATCGCACCGCCGCACTCGAGCTCGCCCGGCTCGACCCGGCGCCGTGGGTGGGCTTCAACCGCCGGTTTGAGCAGGGCGCGAAGCTTGTCGGCGCGATCCCCGACGACGGGTCCTTCGCGCTCGAGCTCGAGCTGCGCTACCGCCGCGCTTCGTGGCGGACCTATTACGTGCGCGACGACGCCCTGCTCGATCTCGGGCCTCACCTCATCGACCTCGCCCTGCTGCTCACCGGCGGTCCGGCCCGGGTCCGCGACGCCGTTTGTGCGCCCGAGCGCGCCGAGATCGAGCTCGAGATCCCTCGCGGTGGCGTCAGCATTCGTTGTGCGACCGACCGCCCCTATTTCGAGCGCGCCGTCGTTGCGCGGCCGGATGGCAGGCGGCTTACGACGAGTGTCAACGGAGGCCTCGGGCGTGGGCTGCTCGCGCGCCTCGAGCGCCGCCCGCACCCGCTCGTCGGCTCGCTCGCGCGCCAGCTCTCCGCCTTCGCGGCGGCGGCCCGGGGTGGAGGCGCGGGCGTGCTCGCGACCGCTGCGGACGGAGCGCGGGCGATGGCGCTGATCGACGAGGCGCGCCTGCGCGCCTCCGCCGGCGTGGCTCCCGAGCCCGTCGGCCCACTGCTGCCCGAGCCCATCGCTTGATCTGCGTCTTGCAGTTCGACGCCGCGAGCGTTGCGGTGCTCGACCGGCTGCTCGCCGAGGGCCGGCTGCAGAACCTGGCGGCGGTGCGTGAACGCGGGCGTGGGGTCGAGCTCGAGACGCCGGCGGTCGACTTTGCCGCGGGCGCTTTCTACACGCTCTACAGCGGCGTCGAGCTCGCCGATCATGGGATCTTCTACCCGTTCCAATGGTCGGCGGCCGAGCAGTGCGCTCGCTATGCGACCGCGTTCGACGCTCCGCCTGCGGTCTGGGAGCTGCTTGCCGACGCCGGACTGCGAACGCTCGCGATCGACCCCTATGAGGGTCGCCCGCCGCGGCATGCGAACGGCGTCTTCGTCTCCGGCTGGGGGTTCGCCGACCGGGTCGTGCTTCCGCGCTGGTCGCGCCCCGCCTCGGCCGGGCGCGCCTACTCGCGCCGCTTCGGCCGCGGCCCAGGGGCGACCGAGATCTTCGGCAGGCCCGATCCGCGTCGGCTCGTGCACCTGCGCGAGAAGCTGATCGCCGCCCCCGGCCGGACCGCTCGGCTTGCCGAGTACCTGCTCGCCGGCGAGCGCTTCGACCTCGCCTGGATCACGTTCAGTGCCGCGCACCTCGCCGGGCACCAGTTCTGGGACCTCTCGCAGATCGACGAGCGAGCGCTCGATCGCGAGTCTCGCGCGACGATCGAGGGAGCGCTCGACGATGTCTACGTCGCAGTCGACGAGGCGATCGGACGGGTCGTCGCAGCGCTTCCGGCCGGTAGCGACGTGATCGTCACCTCCGCGGTCGGGATGGACGTGAACACGAGCCGTGCCGACCTGCTCCCGGGGATGCTCGCGGCGGTGCTCGCGCGTGAGCCGCTGAACGCGGACGAGGCGGGGGCGATCTGGCGCCTGCGCGCCGCGATTCCCCCCGGTGTTCGCTCCGCGATCGCGAACGCGATCCCCGATCGAGCCGCGCTCGCGTTGACGGCGCGACTCGAGCTGCGCGGGCTCGACTGGCGCGCGACGCACGCCTTCACCCACCCCGCCGACAACCAGGGCTACGTGCGCCTCAACCTCCGGGGACGCGAGCGCGAGGGGGTCGTTGAGCCGGCCGCCGCGACCGAGCTGCTGGACGAGATCGTCGCCGGGCTCGAGACCTTCTGCGACCCCGACGGCGCACCGGCGGTGGGCTCGGTCACGCGCACCGAAGGCCTTTACCAGGGTCGTCACGCCGGCCGTCTGCCCGACCTCGTGGTCCGCTGGTCGGACCGGCCGGCGACCCGGCTCGCGGAGGTGAGGTCGGAACGCTTCGGCGTCGTTCGCCGCCGGGGCGCCGGCTCGGGACGCTCCGGGAACCACACGCCGGGCGATGCGTGGGCGGTTCTGGTGCCCGGGGCCTCCTCGCACGCGGAGCCGTCGCGCCCCCCTCGGCTCGTGGACGTGGCGGCGACGGTGTGCGAGGTCACGGGCGCCGACCGTGACGGGCTGCCCGGGACGCCGTTGCTGACCACGGCGGGCCCGGCCCGGTAAGGGCGTGGCCCGTCAGCCGCCCTTCCGGCCCGGCCTCGACAATCGCTCGGCGACGACACCCGCCGCGGTTGCCGCCTGGGCAGCGAGCACCAGCCCGCCGACCGCCGCGCCGTCGGCGAAGCCTCGGCGCACGAGGCCGGCGTAGAACGACGGCCTGGCGACCCGCCGCTCGCGAGCGCCGGCCCGAAACCGCGCCGCGCCGCGCCCGTACCGGAACTGCTGGCGCCAGAACCCGGGCGCGTCGAGGATCTGCCGGTGCACGACCAGCGCTCGCGGCTCGTATCGGGCCACGATTCCGGCGCCGACCGCCCGCGCCCACCAGTCGCGATCCTCGCCCGCCGCATCGGGGTAGGAGGAGTCAAACGGCAGCGCCGTGAGCAGCTCACGGGCGCAGCAGAGGTTGCAGGTGGGCGCGAAGCCGAGGTCTCCCTCGGCCGAGAGCGAGGCGAGCAGGAGCTGGTTGGTGATCGCCTGTGAGGCGGCGACCGGCGCGCTTGCTTGCGGTGGCGCGATCGTACGCCCCGCGGTGACGCGGCCGGGCGCCGCGGCAACCGCGGCGGCGAGCAACCGCCCCCAGCCGGGCTCGGGCTCGCAGTCGTCATCGGTGAAGCAGACGAGCTCGCCCTCCGCCGCCCGGACGCCGAGGTTGCGGGCGGCCGCCGGCCCGCGCCCGGGCGAGCGGATCAATCGCGCCGTGGGCAGAATCGCGACCGCGCCGGAGACGCCAGCCCGATCGCGCGAGCCGTCGTCGACGACCACGACCTCGAGCTCTTCGACGTCCTGCACGGCGAGCGCCGCGAGGCAGCGCCGCAGCGCGTCTGGGCGGTCACGGGTCGGCACGACTACGGACAGCGATTGGGATGCCACGCTCGAATTGTCGCGGCTGGGCGTCCGTAGAATCGGCCCTCGCCGACCTTATAGGTGTAGATGATCGTTCTGCTCACAAACGACGACGGGATCGGAGCCCAGGGCCTGCACGCCCTGCGACACGCGCTGGGCGAGCTCGACGGCATCGACGTGCGCGTGATCGCCCCGCACACGAACCGCAGCGGCACCGCGCGCAGCATCACGACCCGCTCGCCGATCTGGGTCGAGGAGGTCGACTTCGACGACGGCACGACCGGGTTCGCGACCGAGGGCACGCCGGTGGACTGCGTCCGCTTTGCCGACCTCGGCCTGCTCGGCGGGCGCCCCGACCTGATCGTCTCGGGGATCAACCACGGCTCGAACCTCGGCGACGACATCACCTACTCGGGCACGGTCGCGGCCGCCTTCGAGGGGATCGTCCTTGGGCTGCCGGGGGTCGCGGTCTCCCAGCAGGCCGGGATCGGCGGCATGGGCTACGCCGGGCGCGAGTTCGACTTCACGGTCTCTGCGAGGATCGCTCGCGAGGTGGTCCGCAAGCTGATCGCCGAGCCGCTGCCAACCGGGACCCTGGTCAACATCAACGTGCCAGCCGGGGAGTTGCGCGGGATCGAGCTGACGCGGCTCGGCAAGCGCCTCTACGACGACGAGCTGAAGCTCGTCGAGGAGGACGGGGGCGGGCGCAAGCGCTACAAGATCTACGGCTTCGAGCCCTCGTTCGAGGACGAGCGGGGCACCGACCTGGCTGCGGTCGCGCGCGGCCGCGCGGCGATCACCCCGATCCACTTCGACCTCACCGATCGCGAGGGGCTCGAGCTGCTCGGCGCCTGGGACCTCGACCAGATTGCCAACGGCCTCGACGTGCCCGCTCCCGGATGAGCGTCCCCGCAGCCGCCCGCAAGCGCGCCGCCGAGCTGCGGCGCGAGATCGCCAAGCACGACAACGCCTACTACGCGCTCGACGACCCGACGATCGGCGACGACGCCTACGACGCCCTGCTCAACGAGCTGCGCGCGATCGAGGCCGAGCACCCCGAGCTCGTCACCGCCGACTCGCCGACCCAGCGCGTCGCCGGCGGCACGCGTCCCTCCGATCGCTTCGAGCAGGTACGCCACCTGGAGCAGATGCTCTCGCTCGGCAACGCACGCGGCGCCGACGAGTTCCGTGCCTGGGAGCAGCGCCTGCACAACCGGCTCAACCGCCTCGACATCGCGCCGGGCGAGGTGCGCTTCGTCGCCGAGCCGAAGATCGACGGGATCGCGATCTCGCTGCTGTACGAGAACGGCGAGTTCGTCCGCGGCGCGACCCGCGGCGACGGGGTCGTCGGCGAGGACGTGACCGCCAACCTGCGCACGATCGAGGCGATCCCAGACGGGATCGACGATGCGCCGGCGCGGATCGAGGTCCGGGGCGAGATCTACTTCCCTCGCGCGGCCTTCGTCGAGCTCAACGAGCAGCGCGCCGCCGCCGGCGAATCGACCTTCGCCAACCCGCGCAATGCGACCGCCGGCACGATCCGCCAGCTCGACCCTGAGGTGACCGCGTCGCGACCGCTGTCGATGTGGAGCTATGGGATCGGCGGCCACGAGGGAGTCGAGTTCGAGACCCACTCCGACGAGCTCGCGTGGATGCGCGAGCGCGGCTTCCTCGTCAACGAGGACATCTCCGCGCACGAGACTGCCGACGAGACGGTCGAGCGATGCCTGTGGTGGGAGCAGCGGCGCGAGTCGCTCGACTTCGAGATCGACGGGGTCGTGGTCAAGGTCGACCAGCGGCGGCTCTGGCGCGAGCTCGGGGTCGCAGGGCGCGAGCCGCGCTGGGCGATCGCCTGGAAGTTCCCGCCGATCACCGCCACCACGAAGCTCAACAAGATCGTCTGGAACGTGGGGCGGACCGGGCGCCTGCTGCCGTTCGCGATGCTCGAGCCGGTGCACGTCGGCGGGGTCACGGTCTCGACCGCGACCCTGCACAACGAGGAGGACCTGGCGCGAAAGGACGCGCGCGAGCGCGACGAGGTGGTGGTCACGCGGGCGGGAGACGTGATCCCGCAGGTGATCGCGCCGCTGATCCAGCGTCGCAAGGGCAAGCGGCTGCGAAAGCCCAAGCCGCCGAAGGAGTGCCCGATGTGCGGCACGCCGACGGTCAAGCCGGTCGACTCGGTTTGGACGATCTGCCCCAACCGTCGCGGGTGCCCGGGTCAGAACTTCCAGCTCGTCAAGCACTTCCGCGGTGCGATGGACATCGAGGGCCTGGGGGAGAAAAACGTCCTCCGCTTCCTCGACGAGGGCCTGATCACCGACCCGGCCTCGATCTACGATCTCGACGCCGGGCAAATCGCCGAGCTCGAGGGTTTCGGCGAGACCTCGGCCAACGCGCTGATCGCCGAGATCGAGCGCTCGAAGCAGAGCCCGTTCAGCCGCGTCCTCTACGCGCTCGGCCTCCCCGGCATCGGCTGGGTCAACGCGGCCGCGATCGCCGAGCACTTCGGCTCGATCGACCGTCTGCTTGAGGCCGATCCCGAGCAGATCGCCGAGGTCGAGGGGATCGGCCCGGTGCTGGCGGAGTCGCTGCGCGAGGAGCTCGCCGACGAGGCGATGGTCGAGCTGATCTCCCGCCTGCGCGAGCGCGGCCTGCGCTTCGAGCTCTCCGAGGCCGAGCGCCGTGCCGAGGGCGGTCCGCTCGAGGGCAAGACGTTCGTGCTCACCGGCACCCTGCCGGAGCTGAGCCGCGACCAGGCGACGAAGCTGATCCGCGACGCCGGGGGCAAGGTCACCGGCTCGGTCTCGAAGAACACCGACTACCTCGTCGCCGGCGACAGCCCCGGCACCAAGCTCGCCAAGGCCGAGGAGGTCGGGACCGAGATCCTCGACGAGGACGCCCTGCGCACGCTGCTCCCGTAACGAGACCAACCGCCGAACGTCCCGCAGCACCCTCCTGGCAGGGAGTCCGGGACGCTCGGCGTGACGGATCGGGTGCTCGGGCGTAGAGGCGGTAGATGAGGGGTTTGGCTCGACAGACTTGGTTCGTGGTCGCGATCGCCGGGATCGCGCTCGCCGTGGGTGTCGCGATCTCCGCCGCCGCGGTCTTCGGCACGTCCGCCGAGACCCGTTCGGGCGCCGGCCCCGCGCGGGCGAAGCTGACGGCGTTCGGGTCCTGCGATCCCCTGCGCGAGTACCTTCAGCGCCACCGCCGGGCGGTCCGCTCCGGGCCGCTCGTCCCGATCCCGGTCGCCGAGGACACCCTCGCCGCCACGCCGGGCGCCGGGGGAGAGACGATCGAGACGCCCGGCGGCGCGACCAACGTCCAGGAGGCGGGCGTCGACGAGCCCGACATCGTCAAGGCGGCCGGATCGACGATCCTCGCGCTCGCCGGCGACCGCCTGCACGCGGTGAGCACGGTCGACGGCGTGCCCTCGGTGCTCGACTCGATCGAGATGCCCGGCCGGGCCCCGGCGCCTTCGCCGATGAGCGCCAGCTGCTCGTCGCCGGCGAGCGGGCGCTGGTGATCAGCCGCGGCTACGCGGCGGACCCCTACGTCCCGAGGACGCTGCTCACCGAGCTCGACGTCTCCGACCCTGCGGCGATCCGGGAGCTGGCGACGATGAAGCTCGACGGCGACTACGTCAGCGCCCGACTCACCGGGACGACCGCACGGGTCGTCGTCAGCCCCTTCCCCGAGCTCCCCGTCGCCGATTCCGGACATGGCCGGGCCTGGCTGCCCAGCGCGGTCCTCCACGACCGCAGGGCGGGCAGCTCGCGCGGCAACCTGTTCGGCTGTGATGACGTACGCCGGCCGCGGCGGTTCTCCGGGGCCGGGATGCTGAGCGTGCTCACGATCGACCTCGAGCGCGGGCTGCCGGCGGTCGACGCCGACGCCGTGATGACCGCCGGCGAGACGGTCTACGCGTCGCCCTCGAGCCTCTACGTCGCGACCGAGCGCTGGGCCGGGACCGCGGCGGAGGAATCGGTGGTCAGCACCGAGATCCACCGCTTCGAGATCTCGGATCCGGTGCGGACCGAGTACGCCGGCAGCGGCGCGGTCGATGGCTACATGCTGAGCCAGTGGTCGATGTCCGAGTACGAGGGCGTGCTGCGGGTCGCGAGCACGAGCTCGCCGCCCTGGCTGGGCCGCGAGACCGAGGACAGCCAGAGCTACGTGACGACGCTGGTTCCCGGCGACCGGCGGCTGGTCGAGGCCGGCCGCCTCGCCGGGATCGGGCGTGGTGAGAACATCTACGCGGTCCGCTTCATCGGCGCGAGCGGCTATGTGGTCACCTTCCGCCAGGTCGACCCGCTGCACGTGATCGACCTCTCCGACCCGGCGCAACCGCGACTCGCCGGGGAGCTCGAGATTCCGGGCTACTCGGCCTACCTGCACCCGGTCGGCCCCGGCCTGCTGCTCGGGATCGGACAGGACGCGAACGCCGACGGCATGACCAGGGGAGCGCAGGCGTCACTGTTCGACGTCTCCGACCCGGCCAACCCGGTGCGCACCGACCACGTCTCGCTCGGCCGCGGCAGCACGACCGAGGTCGAGTACGACCATCACGCGTTCGCGTGGTCGCCGGAGTACGGCCTCGCGGTGCTCCCGATTGAGTCCTGGCGTGGCCGCGGGCTCCACGGAGCGGTCGGGGTCCGCGCCGGCGTCGCGGGGCTCGAGCTCACCGAGCGCACCACCCAGGGCGGTTCGTGGGAATCGGCGATCCGGCGCTCGCTGGCGATCGGCGAGCTGCTGTACACGGTCTCCGCCAAGGGCATCGCCGTCCACGACCCGGCGACGCTCGAGCGACTCGCGCTCACCCGCTTCGCCGGCGCCTGATCGCGGCCAGGTCGCGGTCGTCGGCGAGCGGTGCCGCCGCTTGCCGTGACCCGAGCCCGAGCACCGCGGCGCGGGTGATCGCGCCGACGCCGAAGCGGTCGCGCAGCTCGTCGATCGCGGCGTCGAGGTCCGTGCGACTGCGGTCGCCGATCGGCAGCTCGAGCTGCTCGGGTGCCCGGCCACGCTCGAGGTTGGTGATCGTGATCCCGACCAGGGTCACGCCGCGGCGCTCGATATCCGGCATCGCCGCGGCGAGCAGGGTTCGCGCGGCGAGCAGGATCGTGTCCGTCGCCGCGGTTGCGGTTGCCAGCGTCCGCGAGCGGCTCGCGCGGCTGAAGTCGCCGAAGCGCAGGCGCACGACGACCGTGCGGCCGATTCGCCCCGCGGCCCGCATTCGCCGGGTGACCCGATCGACGAGCCCAACCAGCGTTGCGTCAAGCGCCGGCGCCGAGCCCGACCAGCGCCCGAGCGCCGATTGGGCGCCGAACGAGCGCCGCCGGCGCCCGGAGCGCACCGGGCGCGGGTCGCGGTTGCGGGCGACCGCGTGCAGATGGCGGCCGGTCGCGCGGCCGAGGATCGCGACGGCCGCGGCCTCCGGCAGCGCCGCGAGTTGACCGACGGTCTCGACCCCGGCCTCGCGCAACTTCCGAGCGGTCGACTCGCCGACGCCCCAGAGACGCTCCACCCCGAGCGGGTGAAGGAAGGCGAGCTCGCGCCCGGGTGCGACCAGAAGCAGGCCGTCGGGCTTGGCGGCGCAGCTCGCCATCTTCGCCAGCGTCTTCGTCCTCGCGATCCCGACGCTGAGCGGGAGACCGACCCGCTCGCGCGCCTGCCGGCGCAGGTGGCGGCCGATCTCGACCGGCGAGCCCGAGATCCGCTCGAGCCCGCGGACGTCGAGGAACGCCTCCTCCAGCGACAGCCCCTCGACCACCGGCGAGGTGTCGCGGAAGAGGTCGAAGAGCTCGTCGCTCGCCTGCACGTAGGCCGAGAACCGGGGCGGGACGACGATCGCATTCGGGCACAGGCCCCTCGCGCGGGCGCCGTTCATCGCGCTCCGCACGCCGCAGCGACGCGCCTCGTAGCTGGCCGCCAGGACCACTCCTCCGCCGACGATCACCGGCTTCCCGCGCAGCCGTGGATCATCGCGCTGCTCGACCGAGGCGAAGAACGCGTCGGCGTCGGCGTGCAGGATCCCGGCGTCCAGGAGCACGAACATACGTTCGCATACTTGGGGGCGCCCCGCAAGCGATGGTCGCCGGGGACACGGGCCGCGCCCGCGCCCGACTGGCGCCCGAGCGGAACGCGTCCGCTACCCGCGCCTACGGCTCGTAGCGCGCGATCGCGGCGGCCATGCGGTCCTGGGCGCTGCGGGCGGCGTCGACGTTGGCGTTGTTGAACAGGATCGAGAAGGCGATCGTGTGGTTGCCGGCCTCGCAGTAGCCCGAGAGCGCCGAGGCGTCCGAGAGTGTGCCCGTCTTGGTCGCGCAGTTGCCCTCCGCCGCCGTGCCCTCCATCCGGTCGGCCACGGTTCCCTCGCGGCCGGCGATCGGCAGCGAGTCGCGAAAGGCGGCCGCGTTCGAGCCCGGCTTCGCCATCGCGTCGAGCAGCTTGCCGACCTCCTCGGCCGAGGCCTTGTTCTTGCGCGAGAGGCCGGAGCCGTCGACCGCCTGGACGTGGGTGCCGACGGAGTCCGCGAAGGCCTCGACCTTGTTGTTGCCGCGGTGGCGGGTCCCGCGCTTGCCGCTCGAGGCGCCGAGACGCTTGAGCAGCATCTCGGCGAAGAAGTTGTTCGAGGGCACGTTTGTCTCCTCGATCAGCTTCGCCGCGGTGGGCGAGGCGACCGCGGCGAGCGGATCGCCTTCGAGCACGTTGGGCGCCAGGTTGGCCCGGCCGACCTGGCCCTTGACCCGCACGCCGCGCTTTCGCAGCGCCGACTTCAGCCCCTTGGCGGCCTCGAGCTCGGGATCACTGGCGTAGTCACCGCCGTCGTACCCGTTGTTGAACGAGAGCCCCGAGAGCGGGCTCAGGTATGGGCCCGAGCGCCGCTCGCGGTCGAAGATCGTGTCGTCGGCGAGGATCCGGCCAGTGACCCGCTTGAGACCGGTCCGGGCGACGTTGCGGGCCAGGGTCGCGACCCGGGTCACCGGTTGGTTGTTGGCGCGGGCGAATCGGGCTGTGCCGAAGGCCGGGTCACCGTCGCCGACCATCACCAGGTCGCCGGCGAGCACCCGGCCGCCCTGGCCGGTGAGCTCGCCCTGGGCGAAGGCGCGGGTCTCGAGCCGAGCCTTTGGCGCCGAGCTCGGAGAGGAAGGCGGCGGTCGTGAACAGCTTCTGGTTCGAGGCGGGGATGCGCGGCTTGTTGGCGTCGTCGGAGAACAGGATCGCGTCTCCGCCAGCGTCGGTGTCGTAAACCCAGGCGCCGCTCGCGCCCCCGCCGTCGGCGAGCGCTTCGGCGAGCTCGTCGCGTAGGCCGCCCTGTGAGAGGCCGCTGGTCGCCGAGGCGGGCGAGCCCGCCCGAGCCGGCGGCATCTGCCCGGGAAGGTCGGGGGCGTACCCGGATGCGGGCGCCTCGCCGGCGCCCGCCGAGGCCGTTGCGGCGACCGCCGCCGCAAGCCCGGCGGCGGCGAGAAACGTGACTATGAGGCGGTTTCGGGGCATCGAGGCGGCAGGCTAGAGGGCGGCGTTGACGGGAGCTGTGGCGGTACCCCCGTACCAGTTGCGATAATCCCCGTGGGCATGGGCAAGGTCGTCGACATCGACGCTGCCGCGACCGAGTCGAAGACCGGTCGCCGGCGCTCGCGCCGCAAGCCGTCGAAGACCGCGCTCGTCCTCGGCGGCGGCGGGTTCACGGGCGGCGTCTACGAGATCGGCGCCCTGCGCGCCTTCGACCTGCTGGCGACCAACCGGACCGTGAACCAGTTCGACATCTACGTCGGCACCAGCGCCGGCGCCTTCGTCAGCAGCATGATCGCCAACGGTGTTACGCCCGAGGAGATGATGCGGGTGCTCAACCGCGACCTCCCATCGCCGCTTCGCGACATCGACCTCGGCACCCTGCTGCGCCCGAATCTCCGCGGCTTCGTCAAGAGTGGGCTCACGCTCCCGTTCAAGGTCGCCGCCGTGTTGCGCGAGCTCGCCGAGAACCTCGGTGAGGTATCCGCCGTCGACCTCGCGACCGGGCTCGCCGACCGCGCTGCCCAAGGGCCTCTACTCGGGCCGCGGAATCGAGCGCTATGTCGAGGAGGTGCTCTCCGACCCCGATCGCAGCAACGACTTCCGCATGCTCGCCCAGGAGCTCTATCTGGTCGCCACCGACCTCGACACGACCGAGCGCGTCGTCCTCGGCGAGGGCGAGTGGGCCGACGTGCCGATCTCCGAGGCGGTCGCCGCGTCGGGAGCGCTGCCCGGGATCTACGAGCCGGTCGAGATCAAGGGCCGCGAGTTCATCGACGGCGGCATCCTCTCGACCACCAACATCGATGTCGCGATCGAGCGCGGGGCGAAGTTCGTCGTCGTCATCAACCCGCTCGTCCCCTACGTCAACGACTTCGGCAAGGACATCCCGACGATCACCGGCTCGCGCGCGCGGCGAGTCTCCGACATGGGCATCGTCGCGATCGCCAACCAGACCTTCCGCCTGCTCTCCCACGACCGCCTCCACCGCTCGGTCGAGATCTGGGAGGAGCGCTACCCCGGCGTCGACATCATCCTGATCGAGCCCGAGCTCGACGACGAGCTCATGTTCGGCACCTCGATCCTCGACTACCGTGCCCGGCTGCAGATCGCCAAGCACGGATTCGAGTCGGTGACCCTTAAGCTGGCCCGCGACTACGACCGCTACAAGGCGATCGCCGAACGCCACGGGATCGAGATCTCCGCTCGCCGGGTCCGCCACGTCCTCGACCAGGTCGAGCGCGAGCGCGAGAAGCTCTCGGCCTGGCGGCGCGTGCTCGAGCTCACCAACTCCGCGCTGCTGCGCAGCTCCCCGTCGCCGGCTGCCGACGCCGAGCCCGCTGCCGAAGAATCGGCCGACTCCTAGCCCGCCGGCCCGCCCACCGGGTCCACGCGCGCGCACGCCTGGTAGGGCCTCTCCCACTAGCGGCAGATCCGCACGCGCTTCTGGAGGCTGAGCACGCGGCCGTCGATGATCTCGGCGATCGCGCGGATCTCGGGCCTGCGCCGGTTGCGCAGCAGCCGTGCTCGCAACTGCTTGCGAAACGGGCCGGCGCCGTCGCGACCGGCGTGCTTGGAGCCGACCCGGAACGTGACCTCGTTCGAGCTCACCTGTTCGCCCCGGCGCCACGGATCCGGACCAGGAAGTCCTTCGGGTCGTTCGACACGAGCGCCCGTTGCTCGCGCTCGGAGCGCGGCAGCTTCAGCTTCAGCGCCGGCTTCGCGCGGCAGCACTTCGCCGCGCAGGTCACGAGCGCTCGCGAGCCGCCCGGCCAGCGCCGCCTTCGACCTCGTCGTAGGCGGGGTTCGCCGCCTGGTTCTCGAGCTGGTATGGATCGATCTCGAGGTCGTAGAGCTCGAGTCTCCCCGCTGCGCGTTCTGCGACGTAGACGTAGTGCGAGGTGCGGATCGCCTGAGTACTCGGTCCCCTCGGCCTCCTCGTCCTCGCCGTCGGGCTAGACTGCTCGATCAGGAGCTCGCGGCCGTGGGAGCGCTCCGGCTCCTCGACGAACGGCAGCAGCGAGCGGCCGTCCATGCGGGACCGCGGCCCGCGCGCCGGCGGCGTCCAGGATCGTCGCGGGCATGTCGGCGTTGATCGTGATGTCGTCGACGCTCGACGCCCGTCGGGGATGCCCGGGCCCCGCATCACCAGCGGCACGCGAACCGCCTCCTCGTAGACGCGGTTCTTGCCGGACACGATGCGGTGCTCGCCGTGGAAGAAGCCGTTGTCGGCGGTGTAGATGACGAGCGTGTCCTTCAGCTCGCCCGCGGCTCGCGAGGGCGTCGAGGACGGCGGCCGACGCCCTCGTCGACCGCGAGCAGCGATTCGCCGCGGCAGCGGTAGACCGGCGCGTCCGATGTTGATCAATCCGCCTGGGTCGAGCGGCTGCATCACCGGCGAGCGCCGGCGGGCTTGTCGGAGACGTCGGCCTCGTTGAAGCTCGGCGGCTGGGGGAGGGGCTCGGCAGCCGAATGCCGCCGGCGTGGCGGATCGCCGGCTTGGCGGTCGTCGTCGCAGCGGCTCTGCGGCTGGGCGGGCCGGGTTCGGGCCGCCGGCGTGCGGCGCGAGTGTAGATCACCGAGAGCAAGAACGGCCGCTTCGACGGCGCGCGGCTGTTCGATCAGCGTCGACGGCCATGTGGGTGTAGACGTCCGTCTGCTTGAACTCCGGCGCTCGGGTCGTCGGGATCCTCGTCGGGTTGACCCAGGGCGACTCCCGTTCTCGTTCATCGACGTAGCCGTAGAAGCGATCGTGCATCGTCCTCGAGGTGCCCGTGCCACTCGACCACCCCGGCGGGACGTACTCCGGCGCGGTGTCCGTGCCGTAGCCGTTCAGGTACTTGCCGATGTGGATCGTGTGGTAGCCGGCGTGCCTGGAGCCAGACCGGGAGCGTGTTGGCGTCGTCGAGGCGCGTTGACGCCGCCCATCGGGCGGCTGAGTTGCCGAAGACGCCGGTGGTTGTGGGCGTAGCTGGCCGGTCTGGAAGGTCGCCCGCGAGGGACAGCAGAGCGGCCAGTTCGTGACGTTGTCGGGGAACGTCGCGCCCTGCGGCGCCGAGCCGCGAGTTGACCTCGGCCCATGAAGCGACATCGAGGCCTGGGTCTGGTCGTCGGTCATCACCACGACCACGTTCGGGCGCTCGGGCTCGCCGCGTGCGTCGGCCTGCTCGACCACCCGCGACGGCGGCGAGCGCCAGCGCGGCGGCGAGCGGCGAGCACGGCGAGCACCGCGAGTCTCAGCCGCATATCCGGACTTCCTTCTGCAGGCTGAGCTTGCGCCCGTCGATCATCTCGACGATCGCCCGCAGCTCCGGGGTGCGCTTGCCGCGCAGCAGGCCGGGCTCGATCCGCTCGTCGAGCGGCGTGCTCGAGTCGCGGCCGGCGAGCCTCGAGCCGACCCGGAAGGTGACCCGTTCGACCTTGCTCGCCCCGGCGCCCCGCACCCGGGCGACGAAGTCGGCGGCCGAGCGGCACGAGCGGCCGTTCTCACGCTCGCTCGCCGGCAGCTTCAGGCTCAGCGCCGGCTTCGCGCGGCAGCTCTTCGCCGCGCAGGTCTGGAGCGCGGCCAGGCGTGCGGCCAGCGCCGCCTCGGCCTCGTCGTAGGCGGGGTTGGAGACCTGGTTTTCGAGCTGGTAGGGATCGGCCCGCAGGTCGTAGAGCTCGGTCTCGCCACTGGCGTTGAGGACGTACGCGTAGCGCGAGTTGCGCACCGCTCCGTAGAAGACCCCGTTGGCCTCCTCGTCGTCATCGCCGCTCTGCTGCTCGATCAGCAGCTCGCGGCCGTGGAGGCGCTCGGGGTGCTCGGCGAAGGGCAGCAGCGAGCGGCCGTCCATGCCGAAGCCCGCCTCGGCGTTTGCGGCATCGAGGATCGTCGGCGCGAGGTCGGCGTTGATCGCGATCTCGTCGACGCTGACGCCCTTCGGGATCCCCGGCCCGCGGATCACCAGCGGCACCCGGATCGCCTCCTCGTAGACGCGGTTCTTGCCGGTCTGGACGCGGTGCTCGCCGTGAAAGAAGCCGTTGTCGGCGGTGTAGACGACCAGCGTGTCGTCGAGCTCGCCGGAGGCGCGAAGCGCGTCGACGATCCGGTCGACCCCCTCGTCGATCGCCAGCAGCGACTCGGCGCGGCAGCGGTAGTTGCGGGTCGCGTTGGCGATCTGGTTGGTGGTCAGCGGCGGACGGCCGGCGATCCCGGCGGGCTTGTCGGAGACGTCCGCCTCGTTGAAGTTCGGCGGGGTCGGCAGCGGCTCGGAGCCGAAGGCGCCGATGTGGCGGGCCGCGGGCTTCGCGGTCGCGTTGCAGCGACTCTGGTTCGGCGCGCCCGGGGTTCGGACCGCCGCTGTGCGGGGCGAGATAGGCGACCGAGAGGAAGAACGGCTGGTTCGAGGGCGCCCGGCGGCCGATCAGCTCGACCGCCTTGTCGGTGTAGACGTCGGTCTGGTAGGTCTCCGGCGCGGCCGGGTCGTCGGGGTCCTCGTTGTTGGACCCGTACTCGACCTCCTGGCCGTCCTCGAGCAGGGCGTAGCCGTAGAAGACGTAGGTCTGCTTCGACCCGTGCCACTCCGTCCAGCCCGGTGGGACGCCGACCGAGCTCTGCTCGTAGCCGTTCAGGAACTTGCCGATATGGCTCGTGTAGTAGCCGGCGCGCTGGAGCCAGACCGGCAGCGTCTCGGACGTGTCGAGGCGCGGGAAGCCGCCGAACGGCGCCGTGTTGCCGAGCACCTGGTGGTTGTGGGCGTAGCGGCCGGTGAGATAGGTCGCCCGCGACGGGCAGCACAGCGGCCAGTTGGTGACGCTGACCGGGAAGGTCGCGCCCTTGGCGCCGAGGACCTCGGGGACACGGCTCATGTAGCGCATCGAGTCCTGGGTCTGATCGTCGCTCATGATCATGACCACGTTCGGGCGCTCGGCGTCTCCGGCGCTGGCCGTCTCCGGGCCGCTGCCGCTGCCGAGCATGCCCGAGATCGCCGCGGCCGCCACCAGCCCCCCGACTGCTGCGGTCCTCGTTCTCCCCATCGCACTCCGAACCCGGCGTTGGCGAAAAAGTAGCGCCGCCTAGCTCACGTAGAGCGAGCCGATCTCGTCGGCGTACTTGTCGGCGACCACGTTGCGCTTCACCTTCAGCGTCGGCGTCAGCTCGCCGCCCTCCTGGGAGAGGTCGTGCGGCAGGACCTCGATCTTCTTCACCTGCTCGACGCGGGCGAACTTCTCGTTGATCTTCTCGACGTGGGCCTCGATCGAGGCCTTGACCTCGGGGTTGGCCGCGAGCGCTTCGACGTCGTCGGGCAGCCCGTTCTCGGCGGCGTACTTCGCGGCCTCCTCCGGGTCGAGGGTCACGAGCGCGACCAGGAAAGGGCGCCGGTCGCCGATCACCACGCATTGCGAGACCAGTGGATGCTGCTTGATCTCCGCCTCGAGATTCGCCGGGGTGATGTTCTTGCCGCCCGCGGTGATGATGATGTCCTTCTTGCGGCCGGTGATCTTCAGATAGCCGTCGGGGTCGATCTCCCCGATGTCGCCGGTGTGCAGCCAGCCGTCGACGAGCGTCTCCCGGGTCGCCTCGTCGTTCTTGTAGTAGCCCTGGAAGATGTTGGCGCCGCGGACCAGGATCTCGCCGTCGTCGGCGATCTTCAGCTCGCAGCCCGGAAACGGCTTGCCGACCGTGCCCCACCTGAAGTCCTCCGGGGTCGAGATCGTCGACGCGGTGGAGGTCTCGGTCATTCCCCAGCCCTCGAGCACGAGCACCCCGGCGGCGTCGAAGAACTCGAGGATCTCGGGGTTGATCGGCGCCGCGCCGGTCACCGCGAGCTTCAGGTTGCCGCCGAACAGGCCGCGGATCTTCGACAGCACCTGGCGGTCGGCGAACCAGTGCTGGAGAGCGAGGATCGGGTTCGGGCGCTTGCCCTCGCGCTCGAGCCGGCGCACCTGCTTGCCGACGCCGATCGCCCAGTCGAATACGGCCTTCTTCAGCCCGCCCTCCTTCTCGACGCTGGACGTCGCCGCGGTGTAGATCTTCTCGAAGATCCGCGGCACGGAGGGGAAGTAGGTCGGCTTGACCTCGGAGAGGTTGGGGAGGATCTTGAGCGGATCACGCTCCCAGTAGGCGAGGGCCGCGCCGAGGTCGAAGGTGCCGAGCTGGATCAGGAGCGCGAACGAGTGCGCGAGCGGCAGGAAGAGATAGGTGACCTCGGACTCGCCGAGCACGTTGACCTCGTGCACCATGTCGAGCATCGCGCGGTAGTTGCCGTGCGAGATCACGCAGCCCTTCGGCGGACCCGTGGTGCCGGAGGTGTAGATGAAGGTGCAGATGTCGTCGGGGCCGACCGAGCTGTAGCGCTGCTCCCAGTCGGCCTCGGAGCCGTTCGCGCCGCGCTCGGAGAGATCGGCCATCGCGATCGTGTCGTCCGACTGACCGGTCATCTGGATCACGTGCTCGAGCTTCGGGCAGCGGTCGCGCACGGCGCGCACCTTCTCGGCCTGCTCGTCGTCCTCGACCACGACGGCGACCGCGTCGGAGTTCTCGAGCACGTACTGGCACTCCTCCGGCGAGTTCGTCTGGTAGATCGGGACCACGGTGGCGCCCGCCGAGAGCGCGGCGAAGTCGAAGTAGGTCCATTCGGGCCTGGTGTTCGAGAGGATCGCGACCTTGTCGCCCTTCTCGATCCCGAGGTCGATCAGCCCGAGCGAGAGCTTGCGGACGATCTCGCCGACCTCGGTGTAGGTCTTCGAGACCCATCGGCCGTCGTCGTTCTTGTAGAGCACGGCCTTCTTCGGCCCATGCTTGCGCGCCGCGGCAGGGAAGAGGTCGGCGAGCGTGCGCGCGCCGGTCGCTGCCTCCGTCGCCGGCTTCTCGACCGTCGCCGCTTCCATCAAGTGCTCTCTCCTTCGCGGTTGCCGAAGCTCAACGGGCGGGGATCCCCGCCCGTTGGAAAGCTACCTCAGCGAGAAATCGAGAGGGCTGCTCAGGAGGCAGCCTGGGGCGTGTTCGGTGCCTGGCCGATGTGGCGCAGGTTGGAGAGGAAGAGGGTCTTGTCGATGCGGCCATTGAAGATCGGCACGCCCATCTCCATACACCTGGAGATCACCTCCCGCCGCTTCATGTTCATCTCGTCGGCGAGCTCGGACGGCGTCAAATGGATGGCCACGTAGTCACTCCTCTCGTGCTTGCAGAAGGCAAGCGAAGTCTTATCGGTTTGGTCGGATGTGTCAACGGTTTTGGCCGCAAATACCGGGATAACCCCCGCGGGTCAGACGGGGTTCGGGACTTCGATGAACTCGTGCTCGACCTCGAATCGCTCGGCTACCAGCTCGCCGAGGCGGTGGATGCCGAAGGTCTCGGTCGCGTAGTGCCCGGCGGCGATGAAGTGAACGCTGCCCTCGCGTGCGTCGGCCATCGCGTGCTCCGCTGGCTCGCCGGTCAGGAACGCGTCGAGGCCGCGCGCGACAGCTCCGTGGATCTCCGAGGCGCCGGCCCCCGAGACGACCCCGATCGAGACCACCTCGGCGGGCCCGGCGTCGAAGACGAGCGGTTGGCGGCCGGTGAGCTCGGCGACCGCGGTGACGAGCTCGGCGGCGGCGATCGGCTCGGAGCGGCGGCCGATCGCGCCGATCGCCCGCCCGCGCACCCAGGCGAATGGCTCTCCGCGGGCCTCGAACCCGAGCCGCGCGCAGAGCAGGGCGTTGTTGCCGATCTCGGGGTGTGCGTCGAGCGGCAGGTGATAGCCGGCGATCGAGATCCCGCCGTCGAGCGCGATCCGCAGCCGCTGAGCCATCTGCTCGGAGAGCGCACGCGGGAGGAAGTCCCAGAACAGGCCGTGGTGGGCGAGCACGAGCTGGGCCCCGGCCTCGCGGGCGCGCTCGAGCAGCTCGCGGTGAGCCGAGACGCCGGAGACGATCTTGGTCACCTCGGGCGTTCCCGGGACCTGGAGCCCGTTCGGGCCGTAGTCGTCGAACGACGAAACGTCGAGTAGCTCGTCGCAGAAGGCGATGATCTCGTCGCGGCTCGCCATCGGGGGCCCGACTCTACGATGTCCGCCGATGCCCGACCCGACAGACACCGCCGGCCGCGGCGAGTTCCTCGACTCGCTCATGGACACCGAGCTGTACTCGATCGGCGCCTACTTCTGTGACGAGCACCCCGACCTCGTCGACGAGGTGGTCGCCCGCAGCGAGCAGATCGAGCGCAACGGGCTCGAGGCCTACGCGCGCGCGAGCGCGGCGCCGCTCGAGGAGACCTTCGAGACGTTGCTCACGGGCCTCGCGGTCCGCTACTACAAGGCGGTCGCGGGCTAGGCCCGACGCCGCACTGGTTCGTGAGTCCCTGGATACCGCGGATCCTGATCCTGCTCGTCGGCGGTGGTGTGATCGCGGCGATCGTCTCGATCGCGGTCGGCGAGGGCGGGCCGCAGGCGCAGGACGTCGGTGGAGTCAACGACGTCCAGCGGATCTTCGGCGGCATCACCCAGGACGGCGCCGACCTCGGCCCCGAGGACGCCGAGACCGCGGTGACCGTGTTCAACGACATCCAGTGCTCGGAATGTGCGACCTGGGAGGTCGAGGTGATCGATCCGCTGGTCGAGGACTACGCCCGCACCGACCGGGCGCGGTTCGAGTTCCGCCACTTCTCGGTCGCCCCCAACGACACGACGCTGGCGGCGATCGCCGCCGAGGCCGCCGGGATGCAGTCGCGCCAGTGGCAGTACCTCGACACCTTCGCCCGCAACCAGGACCTGGCTGAGGACGGCGACGTCGACGACGAGCTCCTGCGCGAGATCGCCGAGGCCGTGCCGCAGCTCGAGGTCGACCTCTGGGAGCAGGACTTCGAGTCGCCCGAGGCCGAGGAGCTGGTCCGCGAGGACGCGATGCTCGCGGCCGAGCTCCAGCTTCCGGCGGAGCCCGCCGCCGTCGTCTCCGGACCACGCGGCCAGCGCGAGCTGATCGAGACACCCACGCGCGCGCAGATCGAGGCCGCGATCGCCGAGGTCTCCTAGCGCCGGGTCAGGGGGCGATTTCGCACGTGGGGAAGCCTCGGGGGACTAGCGGCTTCTCCCTTTCACCGCTTGGTGTGATTTCGAAGAGATCCGCTTTGTATGGAAAGCGCAATGCCCGGAGTTGCCGAGAAGGGCGAACTGATGGGTGTTGGTACGGCCCTGCGCGGAGGGGGTGGCAGAGGCTGTTCGGCGGACGGGTCGCGGGAGCCCGACAGGAGACGGGCCCCCGCAAACCATCAGCTCAGGCGGCGGTGCGCTCGTCCTCTCCGTAGACGATGATCCCGTGGACGACGTAGATGCAGAGCGCGAACATCACCAGCGACCACCAGGGGTTGGCTCCGCCGATCGAAAACAGTGCCCCGATCGCGCCGAGGGTGCCGCCGGCGACGCCGATCACCCGGCCGTAGGTGCTACCCGTCATCAGCGAATAGCCGCCGGTGAGCTGGATCACCCCGAGGATGATCAGCACCCAACCGAGTGTGTTGAGGTTGCTGAGGATGAACCTGGTGTCGTTGACGAAGTAGTTCGCATCGTCCAGGGCGCCGATGCCGTAGATGATGTTGAGCACTCCGAGGATCAGCAGCATGGTTGCTGCGAAGACAACTCGACCCGTGCCTCTCACTTGAGACTCCTTTTTGTCAGTCGGCCGCTACCGGACGACCGATCTCGATGCGCACGATTGGACGCCCACCTGGGGACGTTCCCCGGCAGACGGCTCCTCTCATGGGCGTGGACTCGCCTGATAGTTCGTCGCTGCGTCGCCGCTACCTGCACGTTGGTGCGCTCTCGGCGGCCGCTTGTGCGCGGCACATGCCCGCTTTGCATGGAAAGCGGTACGCCCCCGCGGGCAAGGCGCGGGGGGCAATTGTGTGGTGATCGGAGTAGCCTCGTTGGTTCAGAGTCCGTAGCGAAGGATCGCCATGCTCAACGCGCGCCGATTCGTGCTCGTCACCGGCGTCGGGCTTCTCCTCTCGATAGCGCCGTCGGCCGATGCGGCCTTCCCCGGGGCGAACGGCCGTATCAACTTCACGAGTGATGCCACCGGCGACTCGGAGATCTTCGACATGCGCAGCGACGGGTCGGGGCAACGGAACCTGACCAACAACCCGGCGGTGGACTTCTACGGGCAATATTCGCCCGACGGACGGCGCATCGCGTTCACCAGCTTCCGCGATGCAGGCGATAGCGAGGACGATGAGCGCAACCATGCCGAGCTCTACGTCATGAACGCCGATGGATCAAACCAGCGGCGCATCACCTTCAACCAACTGCCCGAGAAGGAGCCCGCCTGGTCTCCAGACGGCAAACACCTCGTCTTCTGGCGCTCGGCCCGGATTACTACCGTCGGAGACCCGCTGCCTCCAGGAGACTTGTGGATCGTCGATCTCACTACTGGTCAGACGCGCAGCCTGGTCAAGAAGCCAAGGTCGGACGAGGCCGCGCCGCAGTGGTCCCCGGATGGCAGGCGAATCGCCTTCCATTCGGACGCCCGCGAAGCCGGCGTCCCCGAGATCTACACGATCCGTCCCGACGGGCCCGAGCTGCGCCGGCTCACGAATACTCCGGAGGACCTTGACTACGGCCCGAACTATTCACCGGACGGGCGGCGGATCACCTTCACGCGCGAACACGGCGGCAACGGTGATGTTTTCGTGATGGGCGCCGACGGTTCGCACCAGATGCAGCTCACCTCTGACCCCCGCTACGAGTGGGAGAGCTGCTTCTCGCCTGATGGACGATTCATCGCCTACACGAGTGAAGTTGGAGGCGACCCAATCCCAGATGACCCGCCGTTTTTCTTCGATGAGATCTTCACGATGCGCGCCGACGGGAGCCAGCAAACCCGGCTGACCAGGTCGCCAGCCATCGCGGACGTTCGCCCCGACTGGCAGCCGCTCCCGGATTATCGCTGACCCCGGCCTGGCACCTGCTTTGGACGAACAGCACTAGTGACGAGCGGAGGCCCGGCGCGGGCGGTTCGGGATTCGGAGCTGGATCCTCGGTCTGCTCGTCCGCCGCGACACGCTCCGAACCTACCGCCGCGGTCAACCCCTGCGATCCCCTCGCCGATTCGAGAGAGCCGGCCGGCCCCGACCACTATCGCCGGGGCCAACCAGTCACCGCTACCTCAGTTGTCCTGCTCCTCCTTCGCCTTCAACTCGAAGGCGCGCGGGCCCAGGCTCTCGGACGGTCCCCGGGCCCTGGCCCGCCTGAGTCACGCGTCGGCCAGGTTAGGTGTGCCGCTTGCACAGCCGGCAGGTCACTTTGCCGGATCCGAGGGACTTCCACCCCGTCTTGGCTTTGGTCCCGCAGAGGGCCCGGCCTTTGCCGTCGTCCGCATGGATCGCCCCGGCGCCATCCACCGTCTGCAGCCGCTTCCTTGCCGTGTCGCCCATCGCCGCTCCTTTTGTGTTGAAGGGGGCACGACGCGGCGAGCTTCTGCGCCATGCCGGTACCGACTGAACCTACACCCGCGGGCGCACCTACTTAGGGCCTACGGCCCCAAAAGTGCCGCTTTGCATGGCGGATTCAAACCACCGCCGCACCACCCACCAGAGTCAGCGACTCGCTGACCAACGAAGGAGGTGCGGTGATGCCAAAGGGCTACGCCCTGACCGAGGTGCAGAAGGACGCGATCTGGGAGCTGCGAGCCCACGGGCTGAGCGAGCGCAAGATCGGCCACCGGCTCGGCCTCGCTCCGAAGACCGTGAGCCACTACCTGGCGAGGCTGGGGGGATCCGGCCCCGGGCGCGCCGGCGCCCTGAGCGGTGCCTTTCCTTGGAAGAGCGCGAGGAGATCTCGCGCGGGATCGCCCGCGGAGCTTCGGCCCGCGAGATCGCGCGGGTTCTCGAGCGCTCCCACACGACGATCGCCCGCGAGATCGAGCGCTGCGGCGGGCGCGCCCGCTACCGCGCCCACCAAGCGGAGCGCAAGGCTTGGCGGCGGGCCCGCCGTCCCCGGCCGACGAAGCTCGAGCTCTGCCCAGAGCTTCGCCGGGTGATCCAAGAGCGCCTCTGCGACGACCACTCCCCCGAGCAGATCGCCGGCTGGCTCCGACTCCAATACCCCGACAATGAAGCGATGCGGGTCTCCCACGAGACGATCTACCGCGCCCTCTACGTCCAGGCTCGGGGAGCGCTCAAGCGCGAGCTGACCCGGCACCTGAGGCGGGGCCGCCAAAAGCGCTACGCGCGCTCGCAGTCGTCAAAGCGCCGGGGCCAGGGAAAGCTCACCGAGATGGTGATGATCTCCGAGCGCCCGCCGGAGGTCGAGGAACGCGCCGTCCCCGGCCACTGGGAGGGGGACCTCCTGATGGGCAACCGCCAAAGCGCTGCCGCGATCGCGACCTTGGTCGAGCGCTCGACGCGCTACTGCCAGCTCGTCGCCCTGCCCGAGGGAACGGAGGCCGAGCGGGTCGCAGAGGCGCTTGCTGCGAGCATCACCACCCTGCCCGCCCAGCTTCGGCGTTCGCTCACCTGGGACCAGGGCCAAGAGATGGCAGAGCACCGGCGCTTCGCGGTCGACACCGGGGTCGAGGTCTACTTCTGCGATCCCCGAAGCCCCTGGCAGCGGGGCTCGAACGAGAACACCAACGGGCTCCTTCGCCAGTACTTCCCGAAGGGCGAGAGCCTTGCGGGGGTCACCCAGGAGCGCCTCGACGAGGTCGCCGCCAAGCTCAACCGGCGGCCGCGAAAGACGCTCGGCTTCAGGACTCCGGCGGAGAAGCTCGCCGAGCTGGTCGAGGGCCTCAACGACGCCGGCGCCGAGCGCTGACGTCGCTTTGGCCTACGGCCTTCGCTCGACAGCGCTCGGACTAGATGAGACGATGCGAAACGTCAGGGGTGGTGCACTGACCGGTTGAGGTCAAGATGGAAAGCGATACTTCTGGTTCACGCGAAGGCAGCAGTGCTCCGGCGTGGCCCGCCGGAAATCGCGAGAAGGAGAAGCCGACGCCGCATCGCGCCCCTCGCTAAGGACCTCGAGCCGCTTCAGGGTTGGTCTGGCTTGCGACCGACAGCGAGTTTGGCGGAGACTGGAAGCTCGAAGGCAGCTCCGCGTTGGTAGGCGCCCACGAGTCGATCGAACGCGTCTCGTATGCGCCGCCGAGTTTCCTCGGACTGCCGCAGGATGAGCGCAGAGGTTCGGACCGTCCCTCCGAGCAAGCCGTCCCAGAGCTCGTCGGCGGTCGCGACGCGATGGGTGAAGGCGATCGTCGTCACCGCGCGGTCCTCCAGGCCATGCTCACGCAAGAGGGAGTCGAACTCCTCGTCGACCGAGAACCGGAAGAAGTCGGGCCCGGTCGGTAGGTCCTCGGGAGGTGTCGCTCCGGCCTCCGCGGCCGCATCGAGAAACACGCCGAGCAAGCGGGCCCGCTCAGGAAGGTCCCAGGCCGTCAGCGCGAGCTTGCCGCCCGGACCGAGCACACGCACGAACCCGGCCATCGCCTGCTCAGGGCGCCCGAGGTGCAGGATGAGGAAATTGCCGACGACAGCGTCGAAGGAGGCGTCGGCGAACGGAAGCTCGTGTGCGTCCGCCTGCCGAAAGTCGAGCCTCGGATGCCGCCGGCGGGCGAGGGAGATCATCGCCGTGGCGACGTCGACCCCAACCACCGACGCTCCTCGCTCCGCCCCTCGGGCCGCCGCATAACCAGGGCCGGTGGCGAGATCCAGCATCCGCGTTCCGGCTCCTACAGAGGCAGCATCAAGGAGCGGCTCGACCAGCTGGCCGGTAACGCGGCCGAAGAAGTCATAGCCGGCAGCCTTCTCTTCCCAGCCGTCCGCCTCGAACGCATTGAAGGCATCGGGATCGATCGCGACCCTCCCCATAGCCGCACCGTACGCCCTCCCCATCGTCGAAACAAGGCGCGCAACTCGACAAGGCCCAAGTGCGGCTTCGCATGGGAAGCGCAATAGGCAGAGGTTCGCTTAGTTAGTCTCCAGGTCAGGTGGCTTCATCTACGCATGAGCGTTCATCTCCCCGGCTTCCTTAGATCGCACCCGTTCCTAAAGGACGCGTTCTGACTCGCGTTTGACGCCCATCACGGCGATCGTCGCCGCGAGCGCCTCACGGAAGTCGGCCGGCTCGGTCCAGGGCACAGCGTCGAGCGCCTCGAACGCGTCGAGCAGCTCGGCGGTGCCGACCGCCACCCCCTCCGCGCGCAGCTTCTCGCAGAAGGCTATCCGTGGGGCGAGGCCTGGGGGCGGGGTCACTCGGCCCGCGAGCGTACCGAGACCTCGAACGTCCGATTGTCCCGCCCGCGGGCGTCGGCGTTGACGATCACGGCGGTGATGCGGTCGAATCCGCGCCGCGGAGCGCGCAGCGTCACCGAGGGCTCACCTCCGTGGTTCGTCCGGGCGATCGCCTCGGTCACCGTGCCGCCCCGGCGCCGCCCCACCAGGGCGACCGCGGAGCGCGTACCGCGCTCGACGTCAGCCGTCAGCGTGTAGGAGGACACGGTGCCGGCGCGCTTGACGTCGTACATCGCCCAGCTCGCGTGGTCGAGCTTCTTCAGGTCGCGCTCGCCGTCTGCCCGCAGGCGCTTCTCGCGGGCGAGGTCGTCGAACAGGCTCGAGCGGGGGAAGCGGCTCCACTCGGCGGTCGCGACCGCGAAACGGGCGAACTCGCGAGTGAATGACGCCCGGCCCCCCGAGACCGAGCGGATCGCGTCCGAGAAGGCAGCGAGCGAGAACCGGCCCTCCTTCGGGAAGCGGTCCGAGATCTCCCAGGCGCGGCGGATCACGGCGGGGCCGAGGCGCAGAGCGAGCCACTGGGCCCAGATCGAGAGCGAGTAGGAGCGGAGGCCGAACCTGTCGAGCGGCTCGTCGGTCGTCTCGATCAGCGGGTCGACGAACGCGTATAACCCGGGATTCGGAAAGACCTCGCTCGCGGCCCATTCGGCGGTCGCCTCGTACATCCAGGCGTCCTGGAACTGGTCATAGCGCACCTGCAGGACGTGGGCGAACTCGTGCGGCACGAGGACTTCGAGCACGTCCCGCGGCGTGCGGTCGCGCTCGACGTAGAACGGGTCGTCGTAGTCGTCGTCGATGATGAAGAACGCCGAGCGGTGGCGGGCTCCCTCTCCCGGCGCGTTGTCGGTGATCGCGACGCCGCTGCAGCAGAGGATCCGATCGAGGTTGAAGAGGTAGAAGTCGGTGCGATCGTTGCCGCCCTTGCCGCGGTCCGGGAGCGGCGAGTTCCAACCGAGCCGGCCGACCTGGACCTCGTAGGTGCGCTCCGCGATCGTGAGCGTCAGCTCGACGAAGTCCGGCTCCCCGTCACCGTCGCGGTCGTCGGGGTTCGGCGCGTTCTTGCCGCGCGGCAGCCAATGGACGCAGAAGTGCTGCGAGCAGGCGGGGGACGCCGGCGCTTCGTCGATCGACCAGCCCTCGAGCCGTAGGCCCTTGGGACAGGGACGGTCCCCGCCGACGAAGCAGACGTCCTCACCGTTGGTCGGGCGTTCCGCCGCGGGCTTCGCGCTCAGGGGCGCGGTGACGCTGCGCCGCAGGTCAGGCGCGGCCGCAGCACTCGCGGGCAGCGCCGCCGCGATTGCGACCGATGCGGAAATCCACCTCGCTAGCACGCCCGTTTGACCGCTTTCCTCCGTTTCTTGACCTTCTTCTTTCGCCCGCTCGGAGGTCTCCGCGGCCGCGCGGGTGCCGCAGCGGCACCCAGCCACACCACGACCAGTGCGGTGAGCGTCAGCGCTATCCGTTGAAGCGAGCGCGTGTGAAACCTCCTGGCCGAATCCGACCCTATACCGGAGCAACGCGGGCCGCAAGCCAAGCGTCCCGTCGGGACAGTTCTGGGTACGGTTTTCGCACTTCGCGGTGGGACTCGGGAGTACCGCTTAGGACGAGAAGCGGCAGCTCCGCTTTTGCATGGAAAGCGACACGTTCGCCGAGGTCGCCACAACTGGCCGAGTGTCGCCTGAGTCGCGTTCCGCGACGAGGACGACTTTCGGCCCGCAATTGCCCCTTGGACGAGAAATAGCGCTATTCGTCCTAAGCGATACTTTCGCCGATGCCGACCAGAGTCGGTGGATGGCGCCCGAGAAACGCCGTCGCCGCGGGCGGCGGAGGAACGCCTACTCGCGTTCCCTGCGGTGGGCTACCTCGTAAATCTCGACGCTCGAACGGCTCTGGCCGGCGTCCACAGGGGGCGACATCGCATTGAGCGCCTGATCGCCGCGGCGCAGATCCTCCTCGGTCTCAAAGAGGGTGATGCCGAGCCCTCTTGCGTTCTCGCGGTCAACGAGCATCCATACGGCTTTCGAACCCTCCAAACCCTCGGGCGGCGAGTCGAACGTCGAGTCGATCATCTCGCGCGAGGCGTTGATCACGCCGTCGATTTGCGATGTGTCGCCCCCCTCAAACCGTGCGATCCGGGCATACATACGGAGCCTCCTCCTTGGGAATGATCCCCAAACACTACTCGTGGGCTGATGCGCCTTGAGATGTCTCCTGACTCGCGCCGTCGGTGCCCCCGGACGCGGAAGTGGTGTCTCTCGTCCAAAAGCCCAACTTCAGCTGAGCCCAGAAAGGCGACGAATTTGGGGCTGGCAATCCATGTGGTATCACCGTGCGTACCTCCTATTGACACCCGGTGGATCGCGCAGCCGGATCACGAGGAGGAAAGGGCAAGCCGATGCCAGCCCACGAGAAGGAGCAATGCTCGCGGTGTCGGCGTTGGTCTGAGGGTGACGAGGCATACTGGCAGTGGTACGAGCTCACCGAGGACGACAAGGTCGTTGGCATCGTCTGTCCCGGCTGCCGCACTGGCGATGAGATCGCCGCTGAGATACGAGCGCAACTACAGGCAGGACAGGAGAACGGCGAATGATGGCCGCCGGGCAGTCGGAGTAGCCGCGGCCGAGGAACTGGCGCATGCCGACGTCTTGGGAGCTAGCTTCGAGGACAGGGCGGGTTGTTGGAGCGGGCGGCCCGCCCTCGATCGACCAGCTCTCGTGCCCGAAGAGCAACTACACTCCCAGGTGTCGGGGCTATCCGCTTCTCGTCAAAAGCGCTACTCGGACAGCCCGGCGGCCTCGAGGGCCCGGTCCCTCGTCCCGAAGACCCGACGTCTTGTGATCTTGCCGTCCGCGAACCACGCGACCTCCCAGGCGCGGACCTCGGTGTCCACACCGCTGCCCTTGCCGCGGCCGGTGAGAAGCTCGCCGTAGACGACCCGGTCGGCGCTTGCCTCGATGATCTCCTCGATCTCGACCTGGAAGCTCTCCCATGGCTCTAGGACAGCCTCGAACCACTCTCGCACCTCCGCTCTCCCCCGATAGGTGCCTCGAAGTCCCGGGAAGGGGTCGGCGTCCGGCGGCTCGTCCTCCCACTCGACATCGGGGCTGATGCAGGCGATGAAGGCGTCAGCGTCCCGTCGGTTCGCGGCATCGACGGCTTCAAGGACGGTCTCGACGTTCTCCTGCGACATCGCCCGCGCAGTATCTCGTTGGAGTGTCGCCTTTCCATGCAAAGCGGAACTTTTCGAGATCACACGTCTAAGCGATGAAGGGGCATCTACCGGCTCTCCTCGGGGACCTCGTTGATCATCTGCCGGATTCGGCGGGTGAGGAAGAGCAATGCGATCAGCACCGCGGCGCCGATCCAGAGGATCGGGTCGGTCGGCGAGAGCTCCTCGAGCCTGCTGCCGAGGTAGACGAACAGGGCCGTGATCGGGAGATAGCCGACCAGCGTCGTCCAGAGGAAGCGCGGCATCGGCACGTGGGCGGCCCCGGCGATCATCGAGAAGAGGCTGAACGGGATCACCGGGACGAGGCGGATGCCGAGCATCAGGGTGGCGCCTCCTCGCTCGGCAACCCGTTCGAGGCGCTCGAAGCGGTCATGGCCGACGACTTTCCACAGCGCCGGCCTCGCCGCGTGGCGACCGATCCAGTAGGCGACGACCGCGTTGATCAACCAGCCGAGCATCGCCAGCGCCAGCCCGGCCCAGAAGCCGTAGACGTAGCCGATCGCGGCGTCGAGGATCTCGGCCGGATACCAGATCACCGCGTGTGCGAGCGCGAGTGCGAGTGCGATCAGCACGCCGCCGAAGCCGAGGTCGTTGATCTCCTCGCGCAACGCCCCGGTGTCGCCCGTGACCGCGTCGGAAATCCCGGTGCGCAGCGGCTCGATCGCCCAGACGCCGATCGCCAGCAGGGCGATCCCGGCAAGCGTAATCGCGACCCCGATCAGCGGCGGACGGGCCCCCGACTGCTCTCGTTCTGGCATCCCGCTGAGTATGGCGTTGCGCAATACTGCGGCCCCTCGGGGCGTGGCGCAGCCTGGTAGCGCGCACCGTTCGGGTCGGTGAGGTCCCCGGTTCAAATCCGGGCGCCCCGATTTGGCAAAACCCGCTCAGCGAAGCGGGTTTTGTCGTTTCAGGATCGGCCGGTGGGTCCAATATGGGTCCGTTATCGGATACGCCAACGTCCGGCGGCGGGCGGATGCCGGGGCCGTCCGTAAGCTCTGGGTCAATGACCCCGCGAGACCCCTCAGCGAAGTCTGAGCTTGCGCTACGTGCTGCGCCGTCTGGGACGGCGGTTGCCGCCGGGGTCTTAGCTGCAGCCGGTGCAGTACCAACGGCCACGCACGTAGGCCCGATCTCGGCTGAGCAGCAGCAGTCGCCGACCTACGCTGTGCATTTGGAGTCGCTGGACTCGCTGAGATCGCCAGACGGGACGCCGATCATCTCGATCCAGTCCAACTTCGCGGCGATCACCGCCAGCAGCGGGTCTTACGCGACCGTCATTCCCCCCGCTCTGCGCTAAGCCGAAACCCGAGTTCGCAGGCCCCGCCCGCGACGGTGCATCAGGTATGTAAAGCGCATCAGAAATGCATGATATGCAGGGAAATTAGGGGTTGACACGCTGGGGTTTGGTGTGGATACTGAAATGGAATGGCCTGTCTTCACAGAAACCGACATGTCTTCACTCTGCCCTTCCAAATCGGCTTCCGTCCGCATCTGAGCGCCGCCGCGGCCGTCTACTTCGACCAGCTCCTCATGGCGAACGGCATCATCCTCGACGACCTAGCCTCGGACGATCAGCGGGCCTATTGCCGCGAGCGGGCGAGCTATGTTCGTGGGTGCATAGGTCTCGCGATCAGCCGCCCGAGATGCAAAGGCTGCGCGCCGCGCATCTTCGCGGCGTCGCGGTCTCGACGACGAGACGACCGCGCGCCCGAGCTGGCCGCACTGCCCCGACCCGGACTCGCGGATCGCGTCGCTCGACGACCGCTTCTATGGGCGGCGGCGCCAGCGGCGACGACGGCGAACCTGAGCCGCCGGGTCTAGACCCTCGGCGGCACGTTCGACGGGCAGGCCGCGTCCCGAGTGCGAGGGGGTCGGGATGACCTCTTCACCGCTGCGTATCTACCGGGCAGCGGCGGGTCTGACGCAGGCCGATCGGAGTTACGATTCGAGCCAGCAGTCCCCCGAGCTGACCGACCTTCAGCCTTGGGGGTTGCGGGTGTGCGGCGAGCGGCCTCGGCGCCAGCGTTGGGTGCGTGAGGCAAGTCGGGGCCCTCGCCGCGATTGGCTGTGACTGGGCACGGCTCGCCTAAGCGATTCGTCGGTGTCCCCAGTCCTCCTAGCCCTCTTGGTTGGCAACCGCGAGCTGAGCCTCCCGCGTTAGCCCTAGATCGGGCGCGCTCGGGTGTAGGAGCAGCCGACACACGACATCGACCACGGCGATGTCGAACCGGGTGCCCGCTGCGCGCATCAGCTCCAGCGACGCGGCCTCGCTCGTCATCGGCGTCGGTCTTTGAGGGCGAGGCGAAATCATCGCGTCGTAGGCGTCGCACACGGCAATGATCCGGGCGCCGAGCGGAATCTCCTCGCCCGCGAGACCATCGGGATAACCGGTGCCGTCGATGCGTTCGTGACTCGAGCGAACGAAGTCAATGACCCTCCCACGGAGTCCGGCTGCCAGGAGGATCTGCGCACCCACAAGCGGGTGTTGGCGCGTCAGCCTCCATTCGTCTTCGTTTAGCGAGTCCGGCTTGGCCAGGATCGATTCGGGAAGCGAAAGCTTGCCGATGTCGTGAACGAACGCCGCCTGGACGAGCGCTTCGTTCTCCTCGTCGAGAAGCCCGACCTCGGGCGCGACGCGTTCGCACAGGCGAGCGACGGTGTTGACGTGACGGCCAAGATCGGGGTAACGCTCCGCGAGCAAGTTGCGCAGGACCAGGATGACCTGACCGCTGGCCTCCGCAGGGACAGAGGATTCGGCGGCGTTGGAGTCGGCCATGGCCGACCTCTTCCTCGTCCTGTCTCGTAGAGCACCGCTCAGAAGGGGAGAAAGGACGCGAGAGCCCTTAGGCAGCTGTGCCAAGCGTACTCCTCAGCCTCCGAGCCTGGCGTCGCCGCATTTTCTGACTCGCCGCAAATAGCGCTTTGGACGAGAAGCGGCATCGCCCCACTTTGCACGGGACGCGGTACTCCGCCACGGCGCGAGATACTGCGGGGCGATGTCGCAAGAGAACGTAGAGGTGGTCAAGTCCCTGTTCGCGGCGTTCGCCGATAGGGACGTCGACGTCGCAGCCAGGGTCCTCCATCCCAAGGTGGAAATTCGACCCGCCATCGTCGGGGGGCCGGAGGGAGTCGTCTACCGCGGACTGAATGGCAACAGGCAGTTCTGGGCCGACATCGACGCGGCTTGGACGGAGTTCCGCATAGAGCCCGAGGAGTTCCGCGACCTCGGAGGGCAGGTCCTTGTGCTGGGGCGAACCTTCGCGCATGCTTCGGGGAGCGGCATCACCCTCGACGAGGCAGCGGCATGGATCGCTGCGGTGCGCGAGGGGCAAAACGTTCGATTTCGGAGTTTCAGCAAACAACGGGAAGCCCTCGAAGCCGCCGGGCTGCCGGAGTAGGCGATGTCGAAGGAGAACGTCGAGGTCGTTCGGCGCGTGGCGGACGCCTACAACCGCCGCGACGTGGGAGCGATGCTGGACGAACTCCACGCTGAGATCGAGTGGTACCCCTGGTTGCAGGTTCAGCTCGGCGGGGAAGCCACCGTGTACCGGGGGCACCAGGGCGTCCGCGAGGGAATCCGAGACGGGGAAGAAGCTTTCTCGGAAATCCAGGCAGAGCCATCGGAGATCCGGGACCTTGGCGAGCGAGTCGTCGCCATCGGTCACCTCCGGGCACGCGGCAAGGAGAGCGGCGCTATCACCGAATCGGCAATCGCTTGGATCGTGGAGTTCAAGAGTGGCAAGGTGATTCGGGTCCGCGAGTATCTCGACCCCAAGGAAGCCCTCGAAGCCGCCGGGCTGTCGGAGTAGCGCTTAGGACGAGAAGCGCAACCAGTAGGGGCGACCGGCCGAGCGAGCACGAAGCCGAGGTGATCGCCGCCGCGTTTGGCCGTGGGTCCATTCGTGGGTCCAATTTGAGCGAACCCCAGATGACCTGAGATGCCCTAAACGGCTTGAATCCGCGGGAGCGCATCTGGGCGCATCCCGTATATCCGGTTCAAATCCGGGCGCCCCGATTGGTACCGGCGGGGGTGCAACAGGGTGAATGGTGCACATTCCTCCCTGCGAAGCCCCCGTCCGGTGCCATGCAACGGGGTGCAGGGGGTGCACGCGTCCACGACTGAGCTGCGGCGCAGGTGACCGAACGGGCCACACGGCTGCCACTTGGAACGCCGCCGGCTGCCACACGGGAGGCCCGATCGCCTAGCCGGCGCACGCCCGGTAGCACGGGACTCAGCAGCCGCACAAGCCCCGTGGGTGCCATGGACCAGCAGGTGCACGATCAGGCAGATCACCGATGAGGCACCGGCGGTCGAGACCGGATTCGGTCGGCCAGCTCAGACACCGAAGGCGCGATACCCGGCCACTCGGCCGTAGGGAACGGAGAGCGAGCGGGAGTAGTCCAACCTGCTCAGCGGCGACGCTGATCGCATTCGAACACCCGGTAAGGGCAGCTACACGTGCCCGAAGGAGAAGCCAGATGAGCTTCAAGTCGAGACAGAAGAAGCGCGAAGCCCGAATCGCTCAGGCCAAGCGCCAGCGAGAGCAGCGGTCGAAGTACGCCGATCGCTACTACCTGACGATCGTCAACCGGGCGTGCTGCTGCAACCACGGCGGCGAGCGCCTTCGCAGGGGCGATGAGTGCGTGTTCCGGTTCGAGCCCAAGGCGATCCTCTGGCCTCAACTGCGCCACGTTGCTCGGGATCAAGTACCGGCCGTCGCTGCGGTGGGAGCGGCACAACACAAAGTCCAAGGCCGGCAAGCGGATGCCACGGTCGCGAATCGCGTAGTGCGCCGGCAATGGAAAGTCCGACGGATCGAGGCCGCAGACTCGTGAGTGATGCCGACCAAGACGACGTCGGAGACGACCGGCGACACCGCGAGGATCAGACCCTTGACCGAGTTCGCCGTCGACGCCGCGCACCTGGCCGACGAGCGCGTCGACCCTCGACCTCCGCCAACTCGTCGATGACCTGCACCGAGACCTACGCGACCTAGAGGAGGAGCGATGACCCAACAGGAACTAACCGACCGCGTGCTGGAGCTGTTCCCGCCGCTCGCCGGCGTCAAGCCCTGGCAGTGGGCCGAGACCGAGCAGGGCGAGCCGGTGGCCGTGATCGAGCGCTACGCGAGCTTCACCGGCCTGGACGGCGGCGACGTCGACCTGACCGCGCCGATCCCGAAACACGGCGAGGATCGGCGTCTGGCGGATCGACCCGAGCGGCCACGACGTCCTGATGGGCCTGATGGACGCCCGCTCGCGGCGGCAGCGGCCGAGCAGGCGAAGAACAACTAGCCGTTGCCGCGCGGTGCGTGGAAAGCGCAACCCCCCGGCAGACGACGCCCAGTGGCAGGAAAGCGGGTAGACCTGGCGAAGACCGGAGTCCCGTGCTCCCGCTCCTACTTGCATTCCGCGGTCTTGCGCGGGCGGTCGCTGGTGTCTGGCGCGATCCCGAAACGAAGGCGCTGCCCGTTGTCGCGGGCGCCCTGGTGCTCACGGGGACGCTCTTCTACTGGCGCTTCGAGGACTGGACCGTCATCGAGGCCCTCTACTTCTGCATCGTGACGCTGACGACTGTCGGCTACGGAGACCTCACGCCGACCAGCGATGGAACGCAGATCTTCACGATCTTCTACATCCTCACCGGATTCGGCGTGCTCGTCGCCTTGCTGACTTCGGTCGCGGAGAAATACATCGAGCAGAAGGCCGAGGGCGGGGGCGCACGAGACCGTCTGCGCGCCCGTCGAGAGCGCCGCCAGGCGGGCTGAGCGAAGAGGTTCCCGGGCCGGATTCTTTAGAGCTGGCCCGACCGGACATCCCCGCAGCGACCGGCGCGCGCAACGCGATGGGGAGGGAGCGCCAGCGCGCGCGCGGCTCCCTCGCACCGTTCGTTGCAGAGGTGGACTCCGACCTTGGGTCGCGAACAGGGCCTCGCAACCCAAGGGGGAGGACGCCTACATGCAGCCCAACAGCGAGCCCAGTTCCGCAACCGACGATCAGATCGAGATCGACCCGAGCGAGTTGAGCGGGGTGTTTGCGGTCCCGGACTGGCTGCGCGGCCTTGGCCAGACGTCCTGGCTGATGGTCGGCATTGCGCTGTTCCTGGTGGGCACCATCTGGCTGCTCTCGCTGACGTACGTGATCGTGCTTCCGGTGCTGACGGCGGGGATCGTCGCCGCCGTCGCCTCGCCCCTCCTCGCTTGGTTGGCGACGCACGGAGTCCCGCGCGGCATCGGCTCAGCCCTGCTGATGGTCGCGCTCATTGCCCTCGGCGTCGGGGTCGTGCTCGTGGTCGTTGGCGGGATCACCGGCGAGACCGGCGATGTGACCGCGCGCCTTGCCGACGCCAAGGACACGATCGCCGGCTGGCTCACCGACCTCGGCGTTGACCCCTCCCGCTCGCAGGAAGCCACGCAGCACGCGAGCTCCGCGACCAGCGACAGCGTCTCGGCGCTGCTGGACGGCGTCGTCGGCGGCCTCAGCAAGCTCTCCTCGGCCGTCTTCTTCTTTGCTATGACCGCGCTCAGTCTCATCTTCCTGCTCAAGGATGGACCGACGATCCGGGCCTGGGTCGAGGACCACAGCGGGGTCCCGAAGCCGGTCGCCCAGACGATCAGCCGACGGGTCCTCGGTTCGCTGCGCGGCTACTTCCTCGGGGTCTCGATCGTCGGCGCCTTCAATGCGATCGTGGTCGGGCTGGGCGCATGGGCGCTCGGGGTACCGCTCATTGGCACGATTGCTGCGGTCACGTTCCTCGGCGGCTACATCCCCTACATCGGAGCCTGGGGCGCGGCCATCTTCTCGGTCCTGGTGGCGCTGGGCGGCGCCGGAACGGACGCGGCCGCTGGGATGATCGTCGTCCAGTTGCTCGCCAACAGCGTCCTGCAGCAGGTCGTCCAGCCGCTGGCGATGGGGGCCGCTCTCGGCATCCACCCGCTCGCGGTCCTGATCGTGACGATCGCCGGCGGCGCGCTGTTCGGGACGATCGGCCTTATCTTGGCCGCCCCGCTGACCTCAGCCGTGGTGCGAATCTCGGGCGATCTCGCCGCTGCGCGGGCCGAGGCCGGATCGGCCCCCGGCGAGCCGGGTCCGCAGGTAGCGACGACATGACTGGGCGACCGGCGAGCCCCGGCAGAGCGCCGGGGTCGCCGCGCAGCGGTACGAGTGGCTTGTTAGCGCCTACCCCGGTTGCAGCGCGCGCACGCGGGCCGCAGGTTGGCCAGCGCATCGCCGCCACCGTCGGCGATCGGGATCAGATGGTCGACGTCGGTGGCGGGTGCCCCGCAATGGACGCAGGTGCCGCCGTAGCGGGCGAAGACGGCGCGGCGGGTCGCCCGCCAGCGTCTACCGCGAGGGTGCCGGAGCTGGCGTCCGGGGCAGCGGCTGCCGGCCTCGATCAGCCGGCCGCAGCCGAGGCAGGCGCGCAGCACTAGAGCCACCCGAGCATCCGCGCCGGCTCGGGCTGATTCGGCCCGGTCCACCGCCATCGGGAGCGCGCGGCGCTGAAGGCGGCGAAGCTCGACAACCCCATCGCTTCCACGACCTGCGCCGTACATTCGGCACCCCGATGGCAGCGGCAGGGGGGTGCCGATGCGCACCCTTCAGGAATGGATGGGCCATCGCGATATCGCGACGACCCATCGCTACGCCGATTACGCGCCGAGCGAGCGCGAGGCGGAGATGGTCGCTGCCGCCTTCGGCCGCTCGGACCGCCCGGACCGATATCGATCCGTCTCGACGGCGTAACCGCTTGGCATGGAAAGCGACACTTTGTGTTGGGCGGCCAGGCCGACCGGGACGGCGTACCGCCAAATTTCGGCTTGCTATAGGGGAGTGCGGAGTAGGGTGGGAGAACCCGCGACTGATCGTGGGGGCCCGCCGAGGCCCAAGCGGCGCTCACCGATCTTTGCGACGCAATCTCAAACGCCCAATAGGGGCCAAGGCGGAGTCGACAACCCCAACCCCGGAAGGAATCCAAATGGCAGACAGACCCGTATTCCTCTACGCCGCGATCTATGACGACCTTGCCGACGCCGAGGCGGACTACGAGGCCGTGTTTGACCTCCACGCCGCAGGCGCGATCGGCACCTTTGACTCGGCGGTGATCTACAAGGACGCGGAGGGCAAGGTCCACGTGACGAAGACCGAGAAGCCAACCCAGCACGGCGCTTGGACCGGGGCCGGGGTTGGTGCACTGGTCGGAATCCTGTTCCCGCCCGCGCTGATCGGCAGCGCGATCGTCGGCGCTGGCGCCGGCGGGCTGATCGGTCACCTCTCCGGCGGCGTCTCGCGCGGCGACCTCAAGGAGCTTGGCGACGAGCTGGAGCAGGGCACCGCGGCGGTGATCGTGCTTGGGGAGTCGAGGATCGAAGAACAGCTTGAGCGGGCGATCACACGCGCCAACAAGCTGATCGAGAAGCAGATCGATGCCGACGCCGAGGAACTCAAGCGCGAGATTGACGCGGCGGCCAAGGAGAGCACCGCATAGCGGCTATTTCTCGCGGTTGCTAGGAGCCGCTCGCGGATCCCCCGAGATGCGCCCTATGAACATGCGGGAGCACACCCCAGCGCCGCCCGTATATCCGGTTCAAATCCGGGCGCCCCGATTAGCCGCGAGTGGCTGATTTCGTCTTCAGGTGAGACGTTTTCCGCCGCTCGCGCCGCCGTGGCGCCGGGTCAGCAGCCCGAGCATGTGCGGGAGCGCCTCGGCGATCGCGGCGCCGGCCTGCTCGATCGCCGGCGGGTTGCCGGGGAAGTTGACGATCAGCGCCCGGCCCCGGGTGCCGGCGATCCCGCGGGAGGCCATCCACATCGCCGTGTGCTCGCGCGACGCGGCCCGCATCGCCTCGCCGATCCCCGGGGCCTCGCGCTCGATCACCGCGCGGGTGGCCTCGGGGGTGACGTCGTCGGGCGCAAACCCCGTTCCACCGGTCGTCAGGACGAGCTCGCAGCCCCGCTCGTCGCACCACCACCGCAACCGGCCCTCGATCAGCTCGCGCTGGTCGGCGATCACCTCGGTGCCGATCACCGTCGCTCCGACGCTTTCGGCGAACGCCGCCAGCGCCGGGCCGCTCTCGTCCTCGCCCTCACCGCGCGCCCGCGAGGTGGAGATCGTCAGCACCGCCGCGCCGATCTCGCCCGGCTCCCGCGCGCCGTGGCTCACGCCCGCCTCCACTCGCCGCTGCGCCCGCCGCTCTTCTCCACCAGCTCGATCGCCTCGATCGAGACGCCGCGCTCGAGTCCCTTGACCATGTCGTAGACGGTCAGCGCGGCGACCGCGCAGGCGGTCATCGCCTCCATCTCGACCCCGGTCCGGGCGGTCGTCCCGGCCTCGGCGGAGAGCAGCACCAGCCCGGCCTCGGCGTCGACGCGGCCCTCGAGCTCGACGAAGTCGAGCGCCAGCGGGTGGGCGAGCGGGATCAGCTCCCAGGTCCGCTTCGCCGCCCCGATCCCCGCCAGCCGGGCGGTCCTGAGCACGTCCCCCTTGGGCGCGTCGCCGCGCGCCACCGCCACCGCCGTCTCGGGCGCCATTCGGATCCGCGCCTCGGCGCGCGCCCGGCGCGCCGTCTCGGGCTTGGCGGAGACGTCGACCATCCGCGCGCTGCCCGACTCGTCGAGGTGGGTGAGCCGGCCGGGCACGCGGACGGCCGGAGCGGTGCCCTCGACCCAGCCCTGATCGCCACCGCCCTCGATCTCGCGCTTCCAGATCGGGGCCTCGGCCTTGATCCGGTCGATCGCCTCGCGCGCGCCGGCGAAAGCCTCGCCGCGGTGTGCGGCCGAGACCGCGACGACGACGCTCGGCTCACTGAGCGGCACCGAGCCGACGCGGTGCTCGGCGGCGGCCGCCTCGAGCCCGTGGCTCGTCTCCACCTGCTCGAGGATCGAGGCGATCCGTTCGGTCGCCATCTCGCCGTAGGCCTCGTACTCGAGCCGCTCGACCTCGCGCGTCGTGCCGCAGAAGACGACGATCGCGCCGGCGCCGGGCCGCCCGACCGCCGCCGCCAGGTCGGCGACCGAAAGCGGATCCTCGGTAACCCGGGCGCGGGGTGTGGCGGTCGCACCGCCGCTCACCGGCGGGATCAGCGCCAGCTCGTCGCCTTCGGAGACCGGTGCGTCGTCGGCGACGTACTCGCGGTTGAGCGCGGCGCGGACCGGCATCGCGGCCAGCACCTCGCCGAGGCCAGGCTCGCGGGCTGCGGCCTCGAGCACGTCGGCGACGGTCGCGCCCTCATCGAGCTCGAGCGCGAGCGTGTCGCGTCCCGCGCGCTCGCGAAAGACTGCGAACAGTCGAACTTCGATTTCCATCGGGCAGATCGTAGATCGCGCTAGGAGAGCAGCTCGATCTCGACCCGCTCCCCGGCAGCAACCGTGCCGCTGGCGGTGGGGATCACCGCGACCGCGTCGGCGCCCAGCATCGAGGTGAGCACGTGCGATCCCTGCTCCTTGGTCGGGGTCGCGTGCCAGCCATCGTCGCGAAGCTCGAGCCGGCAGCGGACCAGGTGCGCCCGGCCGGGCTGCTTCTCATATTCGGCGTCGAGCACGGCCGTCGCGGCGTGGCGCTCGTTGATGGCTCCGAGCATCGCGCGGATCGCGGGCCGGGCGAAGAGCAGGAAGGTGATCATCGCCGAGACCGGGTTTCCCGGCAGGCCGAAGACCAGGCAGCGCCCGGATCCCTCGCCCCGCGTCCGGTCCGGGCGGGTTCGCTGCGGTCCGACGCCGAAGTAGGTGGGCTTGCCGGGGCGCAGCGCGACGCCCCAGAACACGTCCTCGGCCCCGAGCGCGGCGAGGGCGGGGCGAACGTGGTCGTGCCTGCCCACCGAAACGCCACCGCTGATCACGGTCGCGTCGCCCGCGAGCGCGCGCTCGAGTGCCGCGGTGGTGGCCGCAAGGTCATCGGGCACGAGCTCGACCGCAGCCAGCTCGGCGCCCGAGCGCGCGACCAGCGCCCCGACGCTGTGAGCGTTGGAGTTCCGGATCGCGCCCGGCCGCAGCGGCTCGCCCGGCTCCTGAAGCTCGTCGCCGGTGGTCAGCACGCTGACGCGGGGCCGCCGGGCGCAGGCGACCTCACCGAGACCGACTGAGACCAGCACCCCGAGCTCGGCCGGCCCGAGGTCGGCTCCTGCGGTGAGCACCACCTCCCCGGCGCCGATGTCCTCGCCGGCGCGCCGGATGTCGCGACCGGGCTCGACCTCGACGCGAACCTCGACCGGCCCCGTGCCGCAGTCGGTGTCCTCGACTCGGACCACGGCATCGGCGCCCTCGGGAACCATCGCCCCGGTCGAGATCGCGATCGCCTCCCCGGCGCCGAGGCCGCGCTGCGCCGGGTGCCCTGCGCGAGACTCGGCGATCACAGGCAGGCGTGCCGGCCGCCCGGCGGATGCGCCGGCGGTGTCGGCGGCTCGGACCGCGTACCCGTCCATCGCCGAGTTGTCGAACCCAGGCACGTCGTCGGCGCTGGAGACGTCCTCGGCCAGCACCCGGCCCAGTGCATCGGTGACCCCGACGCGCTCCAAGCCGGTGCCGCGCACCCGCTCGGCGACCAGCCGTCGCGCCTCATCGATCTCGATCAGCCCGGAGCCCATGTTTTCGATTTCCCGCCGCTGAGGCTATTCGGTGTCACGATGGTTCCGATGAAACGGGCCGTGAGCGTCGGAGCCGTGCTCGCCGGGGGTCTTTCCACCCGGATGGGGGAGCCGAAGCCGATGGCCGAGCTTGCCGGCCGGCCGATGCTCGCGAGGATCGTCGGCACGGTCGGCTCCGCCGGGCTCGAGCCGGTCGTCGTCGCCAAGCCCGACTCCCGATTGCCGCACGTCGACTGCCGCGTGCTCAGCGAGCCCGACGAGCCACGCCACCCGCTCACCGGGCTGATCACCGCGCTCTATGCCAGCGCCGGGCGCGGGGTGGTGGCGATCGCGTGCGACATGCCGCTGGTGCCGGCGAAGTTCCTCTCCTGGCTCGCCGCGCTCGAGCAGGAGGTCGCGGTGTGCGAGGTCGAGGGGCGCCTGCATCCCCTGCTCGGCCGCTACTCGCCCTCGGTCGCCGGGCAGCTCGCCGAGGCGCTTGGCGAGGGCGCGTCGATGCGGGATGCGGTCGCGCCGCTCGATCCGCACATCGTCAGCGAGGATCAGATCGGCCGCTTCGGCGATCCGGCGCGGATCGTCTTCAACGTCAACTCGCCCGCCGACCTGGTCACCGCCGAGCGCCTGCTCGGGCGCACCGGCCGCTTCGTCCGCGGGCTGCGGGGCGGGCTGCGGACGACCGCGCCGGGCTGAGATCGAGCCGGGCGTGACCGCCGCGCGCCGAACCCTGCTCGCCGCGCTTGCGCTCGCGCTCGTCGCGGCGCCGGCCGCCGTGGCGCGCGGGCTTCACACCGAGCCGGTGATCCCGCCGCTCACCGGTGCGGTCGGCGAGCACGTGCGCGAGATCGCCGACGCCGGCGAGGCGCTCGGCAACCACGCCGACGTCTTCGCCAAGGTCGGCGACAGCATCACCGAGTCGGGTTCCTTCCTTGCCGACCTCGCCTGCGAGCAGCCCGCCTGGGGTCGTTGGGCCGCGCTTGCCGCCACCCGCGAGCACTTCGGCCGCCGCACCTTCCCCGCGGCCTACGCGTCGGTCTGGTGCGACCGCGCGAACTCGTTCTCGCGCGCGAGCGCGGTCGCGGTCACCGGCTGGGACGCCGGCGACGCGCTCGCGCCCCTCGGCGACCCGCCGGCCGGGTGCAACGGCCTCAGCGCGCTCGAATGTGAGTACCGGCTGATCCGCCCCGCGGTGGCACTGGTGATGTACGGGACCAACGACGTCGAGCACTTCACCCAGCGCGCCTACGCCGCGAACCTGACCGAGATCGTCGCCCGCTCGGTCGAGGCCGGCGTGGTCCCGGTCCTGAGCACGATCCCACCGCGGCTCGACAAGCCGCGGCAAAACCGGCGCGCGACGCGGTTCAACCGGCGCGTGATCCGGGTCGCGCGCGAGTCGAGCGTGCCGCTGTGGAACTACTGGCGGGCGCTTCGCGACGAGCGGATGGTGCACTCGGGGATCAGCGCGGACGGGATCCACCCCAACCTCTACGGCGGCTGCGCCGAGCCGATCGGCTGCGCGGCCTTCGACTTCACCCGCGCGGGCCTTCGCTATGGCTACAACCAGCGCAACCTCGGGGCGCTGCGGGTGCTCGAGCGCGTGCGCGCGGCGCTCGTAGTCGCACGGCGGAAGGCGCCTGCACGGCCACGGCGTTCCCACTCGAGATCGAGTCAGCTCCGGAGCGAACCACCTCGTCCGACGCCAGTCGGCCCGGACGGCCCTCGGTCGTCGACCTCTGCGAGCAGCTCGACGATCGCCGACGCATCGACGACCTCACTCCCGTCCGGCCTGCTGACGCCTGCACGGAGCAGCTCAGCACGCCCACGGGCCCCGATTCCCGGCTCGAGCTCGCTCGACCGCCGCCAGCCCTCGGCCATCGACCCTGCCGCATCCGCGATGCGGCTGATCTGCGACGCAGTAGCCGTCAGCGATTCGCCACGCGCTAGCCGCCTGATCTGCGCAGCCGCTCGTGGAGGTCGTCGGGAAAGTCTCGGATCTGCACGTTCGCCATCGTTTCCGGAAGCCTAGCATGCACTTGTGCATGCAAAGACGCGCACTCGACCTCGAAGCGTGCTCGTGAGGTGACCGCTCAGTCGCCGACGACGTCCGCTTGCGCGTCGCCGTCCGCGACCACCTCGGCGGCGACCGGCTCGAGCCGCACCGGGATCCCGTTCAGGAACGCCATCCCGGCGAGCCGCTCGAGGTCGTCGGGGTCGGAGGAGGCGAGCAGGTTGACGTTGGCGCCGCCGGCCGCGTTGGCGACCCGCCAGCCGCCGCTGCGTGGCCCCAGCCGTGCGGGACGGCGATCGTGCCGCGCTTGACCTCGTCGGTGACCTTGACGGCGATCTCGATCGCGCCGTGCGGCGAGGTGATCCGGCAGCGCTCGCCGTCGCTCGAGCCCGAGCCCGCGCGCGTCTTCGGGGTGGACGCGCGCGGAGTGGCGCGCGCCCGCCGCGCATCAGCAGCTCGGCGTTGTGCATCCAGGAGTTGTGCGAGCGCAGCTCGCGCAGGCCGATCAGCCGCAGCGGGAAGCCGGGGTCGTCGGCCGTTCTGGGCCGCCAGCCGCTCGGCCTCGGCCACGATCTCGGGCGGGTCGAGCCGGACCCGCTTGCCGCTCGGTGGCGGATCTGCTTGCCGAGCACGCCGGGCGCCAGGTGCTCGGCGAGCACGATCCCGTGCGGGTTCTCGCGCAGCTTCTTCGAGGCTGAGGCCGCCGCGGCGGAGCCCGAACAGGTCGCCCCTCGGGCCCGCTGCGCAGGAGCAGGTCGACCAGCCGCCGCGGCGAGAGCTTGACCCCGAGGCGTGCCGAGCTGGCGCAGCGGCCAGCGCGCTCGACGGCACGACGCCGATCCGCTCGGCGATCTCCTCGATCACCTCCCACTCCTGGCGCGCCTCGCCGCGCGGCTCGACCACCGCCTCGGTCATCTGGATGAACGGCGTCGTGAACAGGGCGAGGAACGGGAGCGGGAAGTCCTCGCGCTCGTAGCAACGTCGTCGCCGGGAGGACGAAGTCGGCGTGGCGGGCGGTGTCGGTGACGTAGAGGTCGATCGCGACCGAGAGCTCGAGCTCGGCCAGCGCCGCCTCGAGCTCGTCGCCGTTGGGCACCGAGAGCACCGGGTTGCCGGCGGAGACGAACAGCGCCCGCATCTGGCCCGTCGCCGGGCGTCGTGATCTCCTTCGCCATCAGCGAGGCCGGCAGCTGAGCCGAGCACGTCGGGCAGGCCGCCGATCCGCGAGCGCACCTTGCGCGTAGGTGCCGAAGCCGAGCAGGTCCGCGACCGGCTCGAAGTCGATCGGCGGGTCGCCGAACATCGCCCCGCCCTCGCGGTCGAGGTTGCCGCTGACGACGTTGAGCGCGTCGAGCAGGAAGGAGACGAGGGTGCCGTTGCGCCCGAGGCAGGAGCCGGTGCGCCCGTAGACCGCCGCGCCGCTCGGCGCCGAGCGAGGTCGCGGGCGAGCTCGCGGACCTCGTCGGCCGCGACGCCGGTGGGCGTCTCGGTCGCCTCCGGCGGGTGCGCGGCGACCAGCTCGCGCAGGGCCTCGATCCCGGCGACTGGCGCGCGATCGCGCCGCGGTCCTCGAGCCCCTCGGCGAAGATCACCTCCAGCAGCGACAGCAGCAGCCAGGCGTCGGAGTCGGGGTTGACGGCGAGGTGCTCGAACGCGCGGCGGTCTCCGAGCGCCGCGGGTCGACGACGACGACGCGCCCGCCGCGCGCGGTGATCGCGTGCAGCTGGTCCTTGACCCGCGGCGCGGTCATCACGCTCGCCGTGCGAGACCAGCGGGTTGGCGCCGACGATGAGCAGGAAGTCGGTGCGCGCGAGGTCGGGGATCGGGACCAGGAAGGGCGAGCCGTAGAGGAGCGCAGCTCGCGGCGAAGCGGTTGGAGACGTCCTGCGAGGAGGCGGTGTAGTAGTGCGGCGAGCCGAGCGCGTCGAGGAAGCCCTTGACCCAGAGCGGGTGCGAGTAGGAGAAGGCGCCGGGGTTGCCCATGTACCAGCCGACCGAGTCGCCGCCGTGGCGCTCGACGGATCGCGCCGCAGGCGCTCGCCGATCTCGTCGAGCGCCTCGTCCCAGGTGACGCGCTCGAAGCTCGCCGTCGGCGCTTGCGGCGCAGCGGGTGCAGGCACGCGGTCGGGGTCGTTCTGGACCTCGGTCATCGCGATCCCCTTCGGGCAGGCGAAGCCGTCGGAGAGCGGGTGGTCGGCGTCGGGCCGGAGCTTGGTCACGCGCCCGTCCTCGACCGTCGCGACCATGCCGCAGAGCGGCTCGCAGATCCGGCAGTAGGTGACCTTCTCCTCGGTGGCCATGGCGCCGCGATCTCGATTGTCCACATGGGAGCCGCTCGACCTGCTCGCCGCGCAGCCCCTTGACCGGGTAGCGCCAGAGCTCGCCGCCCTCACACCCCGTCGTCCGGTCCCGAGTCGCCGCCGATGCGTTCGGCGGCCGCCGCAAGCTCGGGCAGCGACGCGCCGGTGCGGCCGCCGATCCAGCAGCAGACCGGCGCCGCGATCCGCTCCGACGAGTGCGCGGCAACCGCCGCCAGGTCGAGAATCGCAGTGATCTCGTCGTCGGTCGGCGGCTCGGCGCCGATCTCGGCGGCGAAGGCGTCGATCCACTCGCGTGCATTCATCCCGCTCCCTTCGATCAAGTGGCCGCAGACTACGCGCCGAGCGCCTCGACATCAGGTCCCGAATCGGCGCTAACGAGCGTCCGCCGTGGCGGTCTGCGGATGAATCGGCCCGCTGGTCTCCCGCAGGCTCTCGCCCGAACGACCGGTGCGCACGGCGATCACCTCGGCGAGGATCGAGACCACCGTCTCGGGCGGTGTGCGGGCGCCGATGTCGAGTCCGCAGGGCGCGTGAATCCTGGCGATCGACGCGTCGTCGATGCCCGCATCGCGCAGCCGTTCGATTCGCCTCTCCTGGGTCCTGCGACTGCCGAGCGCCCCGATGTATCCGGCGTCAGTGGCCAGTGCCTCGATCAGCGCGGGCTCGTCGAACTTCGGGTCGTGCGTGAACACGAGGACGACGTCCCGCTCGGCCAGCTCCTGGCCCTCGAGGTAGCGGTCGGGCCAGTCGACCACGACCTCGGCGGCTCGTGAGAATCGCGGGCTGGTGACGAAAGGTTCGCGGGCATCGCAGATCGTCACGCGGTAGCCGATCTCGGCGGCGACCTTCGCCATCTCCGCGGAGAAGTCGATCGCGCCGAAGATCACCATTCGCGGCTGGGTCGAGAAAGCCTGGATATAGACGGCCAGATCGGAACCCATCACCTCACCTCCGGCCCCGTAGCGGCGGATCCGCGAGATCCCCTCGTCGAGCTGACCACGCCCGTCACGCTCGACCGAGCGATCGAGCAGGTCGGTGACCCCGAGGCCACCGAAGACGCCGGCGTTCACGATCACCATCGTCGCGCCGGCGCGCTCACCATCGAGGAGGGTGGCGAGGGCGACCGGCTCGTCGGCTGCGCGCGCGGCGGCCACCGCGTCGAGCACCTCCAACCGGTCGTCGCGATGCTCGTGGACGAATACCCGCACGGTCCCGCCGCACATCAGCCCGACCCCCGCCGCCTCGTCGTCGGATACGCCGTAGGTGACGATGCCGGCGGGCTTGCCGCCGAGGATCCGCTGGGCCTCCTCCACCAGGGCTGCCTCCACGCAGCCGCCGGTCACCGAGCCCTCGATGTTGCCGCGGTCGTCGACGAGCATCTGCGCACCCGGGTCGAGCGGCGCCGAGCCGATCGTCTCGACCAGCGTGGCGCCGACGACGCGCCGCCCATCGCGCAGCCACTCGGCGGCGATGCTCTCGGAGGTCGGCAGGGTGCTCACGTTAGCTCTCCCGCCACAAGGGTAAACACCTCTCGACCGCGCACTTCGAGGAGAGGGACACGATGGCTGGCAGTGACCAGGAGAAGGGCCCGCAGAAGCCGAGCGAGCAGCGCGGCGGAACCACGCCGGACGAGGCGGAGGCCCGGGAGAAGGGCGAGTGGGGAGGCACCGCCGCCGAGGGCGTCGTCCCCGCCGAGCTCGGCGGATCCGACGCGCCGCGCGAGATGCTGGACGCCGATCCGCAGCTCGACAGCGCGGTACTCGGGCGGACGACCGGCTCCGACGAGCCGGCGACCGAGGACGGCGTCGACCTGAGCGGCGGCGACGATGCCGACGCGGCGACCGACGGCGGGCCCGACGTGCCCGAGGATGCGGAACCCGACGTCAAGGACATCGGCGCCGCGTCGCACCGGGGCGACCCCGAGGAGACCGGTTAGGGGCGAGTGCACGCCGGCGGCCGCGGCCAAGGTTTCGCTTCTGGGATAATCTCCGGCGCCGGGCAAGGCTGGGAAGGAGAAGCCGTCGGTGACGATCAATCCGCGTTCCGCTGAGGAGGTCGTGTGCTGACGGTCGCCTCGTCCACGGGCTGGATGGTGGGGATCGTGCTCGGCGTCGTGGTGATCGCCGTCGCCGCGGTGATCGTGATCACGATCGTGGCGCTCGCACGAAGGATCGCCGGTCAGGCCGAGACCGCCGGACGAGGCGGTCGAGGTGGTCCGCCGCCAGACCGACGGGCTCGGCGGCGTCGCGCGGATCAACGACTCGGGCGTAAGGATCCTGCACGCCGCCCGGGCGCTTCGAAAGGTGGCGGTCGGAAAATGACCGTGCTCGCGATCTCGGCGACACCTACTGGACGATCGCCCTGATCATCGGCCTCGTCGCGGCGCTCGTCGTCGCCGGGCTGCTCGCGATGCTGCTGGCCAACGTCGGGCGGATCCAGCGCTCGGTCGACGGCCTGCTCGAGACCGCGGGCAAGGTCGGCGCGAACACGGCGAACATCCCGCAGCTCGAGGCGACCGCGCCGGTGCTGGCGCAGATCGTCGACGAGGCCGTGGTCCAGGACGGCTACATGAACGCGCTCACCGACGGGTTCGGCGAAGGAGAGACGGCATGAGCACCGACGCCTACATCCTGCTGAGCGTCCTGCTCGCGGTCGTCGTGATCGCGGTGCTCGCGTTCGCGCTGATCAAGGTCCGCCAGGGCCTGACTGCGATCTCGGAGGGCCTCGCGACGCTTGGCACCGCGCTGAGCGGCGTCGAGGCGGAGCACCTGCGCCCGCTCGAGCCCGCGGTCAAGGCGATCAACGCCCAGTTCGAGGTCATCCTTCGGCGCTTGCCCGGGATCGCCCGCAAGGCCGCGATCGTCGCCGAGCGGAGGCCGCGATGACCCTCTGGTGGATCGGCGACATCGTCCTGCTCGTCGTCATCCTCCCGGTCGTCGTCTACCTGCTGCGCGGCGTCCTCGACGCCGCCAGGAGCATCGTTCCGAGCGTCGGGGAGATCGCGACCGTGGCGGACGCCGGGTCGAAGGACCTCGACGCTGCCGCGCTGCTGGTGACGACGCAGGACCAGGTCGAGCAGACGGTCGCCGGGGTCGCCAACTACGGCGGCTCGCTCGACGTGATCGTCGACGACGCCGAAGAGGGGCGGCGTAGGGATGGCGGCCGCCGGCGTGGTGATGATCGTCGCGGTCGTGCTGATCGTGCTCGCGCTCGTCTACTACCTCGTCTCGACGATCCTGCAGCTGCGGCGGATCGCCGACGGCCTCGACGAGGTGATCGCCGGCGTCGGCGAGATCGTCGAGAAGAGCGCGCCGGTCAACGACGTCGTCGCGACGATCAACGCGCAGCTCGACGCCGGCGTCGACCTGCTCGAGGGGCTGCTCGTCAAGAAGGCCGGCCTGAGCGACGCGATGGGCCTGATCGACAGCGTCTACCCCGGAGCGGCCGCGGCCGGGCTGCGCAACTTCCCGGAGAGCACCGAGGTCGATGCGCCGCGGATCGGCGAGGTCTACACGAAGGGCACGCTCACGCTCGCGAGGCTCGGCCGCGAGGCGCCGATCGCCGCCGCCAGTCCCGCCGGCCAGGTCCTGCGCAACGTCGAGGGCGGCAGCCTCGCGGCGCGCCTGCTCTACCCGGACGTCCGCCATACGAGCCCGGAGAACCTGCCGAGCTCGCCGGTCATCGGCACCGACGCCCCGGTCCAGTACGAACAGCGCGACGACATCGGGGCCCCTCGCAAGCAGCTCCCGGTCCGTCGGTCCTGAGCTGAGAGGAGCACCGCTTGCAGACCCCTGCGCCATTCGAGTACGAGCGCGCGACCAGCGTCGAGGGCGCGATCGCGGCGCTCGAGCGGCTCGGCTCCGAGGCCCGGATCATCGCCGGCGGCCACAGCCTGCTGCCGATGATGAAGCTGCGGCTGGCCAACCCCGAGCACCTGATCGACATCAACGACATCGCCGAGCTCGCCTACATCCGCGAGCAGGACGGCGAGATCAGGATCGGCGCGCTGACCCGGCACGTCGACCTGCAGAAGTCCGAGCTGCTTGGCGCAGCACTTCCCGCTCTTCCGCGACGCCGAGGACGTGATCGCCGACCCGGTGGTTCGCAACCGCGGCACGATCGGCGGATCGCTGTGCCAGGCGGACGCTGCCGAGGACCTCTCGGCCGTCTGCTCGGCGGTGAAGGCGCAGGTCGTCATCCGCGGGGCCGGCGGCGAGCGGGTCGTCGGGATGGAGGATTTCCATGTCGGGCCGTTCACGACCGCGGTCGGCGCGGGGGAGATGCTGACCGAGATCCGCCTGCCGCTGCGCCCGGGCGCGGGCAGCGCGCACGAGAAGGTCGAGCGGCGTGCCGGCGACTGGGCGATCGCCGCGGCCTCGGCGGCGCTGTGGATCGACGGCGGGACGGTCGCCGACGCAGGCATCGCGCTCAGCGCGGTCGGGATGACGACGATCCATCTGACCCGCGCCGAGGAGCTGATCCGCGGCAAGCCGCCTTCGGACGAGCTGTTCGCGCAGGCCGCCGAGATCGCTTCGGCCGACTGCTCACCGAGCGCCGACGGCCGCGGCCCGGTCGACTACAAGCGCCATCTCGCGGGCGTGCTCACCCAACGCGCGCTGCGCCGCTCGGCGGCGCGCGCCCTGAATCAGGAGGCCTGAAACATGGACGTCTCGATGACGGTCAACGGCGAGCAGGTCTCACGCGAGATCGAGCCGCGCCAGCTGCTCGTCCACTTCATTCGCGAGACCCTCGGCCTGAAGGGCACCCACTGGGGCTGCGACACCTCCAACTGCGGCGCCTGCGTGGTGCTGATGGACGGCGAGCCGGTGAAGTCGTGCACGGTCCTGACGGCGATGTGCGAGGGCCACGAGATCCGCACGGTCGAGTCGCTCGAGGCCGACGGCGAGCTCGACCCGATCCAGCAGGGCTTCCACGAGCGCCACGCGCTTCAATGCGGCTTCTGCACGCCGGGGATGCTGATGACGGCGAGGGCCCTGCTGGACGAGAACCCGGACCCCAGCGAGGAGGAGATCCGGACCGCGATCTCCGGTGCGATCTGTCGCTGCACCGGCTACAAGAACATCGTCAGCGCGGTTCGCTGGGCCGCTGAGCATGAAGCCGCGGCGAAACAGGAGGCATGAGCATGGCCGTCGTCGAGAACCTTCCCAGCCCCTCGAGCGAGCGCCCGATCGGCTTCGGCCGCCTGAAGCGCAAGGAGGACGCGCGCTTCATCCGCGGCCAGGGCACCTATCTCGACGACATCGAGCTGCCGGGAATGGTTCACGGCGCCGTGCTGCGAAGCCCGTACGCGCACGCGCGCATCGTCTCGATCGACACCTCGGCCGCGCTCGCCCATCCGAACGTCGCCGCCGTCGTCACCGCCAAGGACCTCGAGACGCTCGGCCTGGCGTGGATGCCGACGATCTCCTACGACACCCAGGCGGTGCTCGCCGGCGACAAGGTCCGCTTCCAGGGCCAGGAGGTCGCCTTCGTGATCGCGACCGATCCGTACTCGGCCCACGACGCGCTGACCCTGATCGACGTCGAGTACGAGCCGTTGCCGGCCGTCGTCAACGCCCGCAAGGCGCTCGACCCCGACGCGCCGTTGATCCGCGACGACAAGTCCGGCCAGCGCGACAACCTCGCCTGCCCGACATGGGAGGCCGGCGACGAGGCCGCAACCGAGCGCGCATTCGCCGAGGCCGACACGGTCGTCAGCCGCGACATCATCTACCCGCGCTGCCACCCGGCGCCGCTCGAGACCTGCGGCATCATCGCCGACTTCAACCCGGAGACTGGCCAGCTCGACATCTACAACGGCAACCAGGCCCCGCACGCGCACCGCACGGTCTACGCGCACGTCGCCGGGCTCGCCGAGCACATGATCCGAATCCGCTGTCAGGACATCGGCGGCGGCTTCGGCAACAAGGTGCCGATCTACCCGGGCTACGTCTGCGCGATCGCCGGTTCGATCGTCGCCGGCGTGCCGGTCAAGTGGGTCGAGAACCGCTCCGAGAACCTGATCTCGACCGGCTTCGCCCGCGACTACATCATGCGCGGCGAGATCTGCTCGAAGGACGGCAAGATCACCGGCCTGAGGGTCGACGTGATCGCCGACCACGGCGCCTTCGACAGCACCGCTCAGCCGACGAAGTTCCCGGCCGGGTTCTTTCACATCGTCTGCGGCTCCTACGACCTCGAGGCGTCGCACGTCAAGGTCAAGGCGGTCTACACGAACAAGGCCCCCGGCGGGGTCGCCTATCGGTGCTCGTTCCGGATCACCGAGGCCGTCTACCTCGTCGAGCGGATGGTCGACGCGCTCGCGCTGGAGATGAAGGCCGACCCGATCGACCTGCGGATGCGCAGCTTCATCGCGCCGGAGCAGTTCCCCTACGAGACGACCACCGGCTGGACCTACGACTCGGGCGAGTACGCGAAGACGATGGCCGTCGCGATGGAGATCGCCGGCTACGAGGATCTGCGCCGCGAGCAGGCCGAGAAGCGAGCCCGCGGCGAGCTGATGGGCATCGGCGTGGCCTTCTTCACCGAGGGCGTCGGCGCCGGGCCGCGCAAGCACATGGACATCCTCGGGCTCGTCGATGAACGACGGCGCCGACCTGCGCGTACATCCCTCGGGCAAGGCGGTGGTCAGCATCAGCTGCCAGACCCAGGGCCAGGGGCACGAGACCACCTTCGCCCAGATCGTCGCCGAAGAGCTCGGCATCCCGCCGGAGGACGTCGAGGTGCGCCACGGCGACACCGACAGGTCCCCGTACGGGCTCGGCACCTACGGAAGCCGCTCGACGCCAGTCTCCGGCGGCGCGGTCGCGGTCGTCTCGCGCAAGGTGCGCGACAAGGCACGCCTGATCGCGGCGACGATGCTGGAGACGAGGCCCGAGGACCTGGCGTGGGAGAAGGGCCGCTGGTACGTCAAGGGCGACCCCGAGAAGGGCGCGATGATCGAGGAGATCGCGGAGCGGGCCTACAGCGGGGAGCCGATGCCGGCCGAGATCGAGGGCGGGCTCGACGCGCAGGTGATCTACGACCCGCCGAACCTCACCTATCCCTACGGCGCCTACATCGCCGTTGTCGACATCGATCCCGACACCGCCCAGGTCACCGTGCGTCGGTTCATCGCGGTCGACGACTGCGGCGTGCGGATCAACCCGATGGTCGTCGACGGCCAGATCCACGGCGGGCTCGCCGAGGGCGTGGGGATCGCGCTGATGGAGGTGCTCTCGTTCGACGAGGAGGGGAACTGCCTCAACTCGTCGTTCATGGACTACCTGATCCCGACCGCGCTCGAGTGCCCCGATTTCGAGCTCGGAGAGACGGTCACGCCATGCCCTCACCACCCGCTCGGCGCCAAGGGCGTCGGCGAGTCGCCGAACGTCGGCTCGCCGCCGGCGATCGTCAACGCGGTGATCGACGCGCTCTATGAGCCGCACGGGGTCGAGCACATCGACATGCCCTGCACCCCGGCTCGTGTCTGGGCGGCGATGCAGGGGCGCCCCGAGCCGCCGCAATGATCTCCGCCGCGCTTTCGCGGCGATCGCAGGAGCTCGCCGCTGCCCGCGTCCCGTTCGTGACCGCAACAGTGGTGCGAGCGCAGAGCCCGACCAGCGTGGAGGCCGGGAGCGTCGGACTAGTGCTCGGCGACGGCACCATCGAGGGATTCGTCGGCGGTGTGTGCGCGGAGCAGAGCGTGCGCGCATACTCGTTGCTGGCGCTGCAGAGCGGTGAGCCCGTGCTGCTGCGGATCCTTCCCGATGAGGTCGAGGGTGACGCGGGGCCCGAGGGCGTGGAGATCGCGAACGAGGACGGAGCGGTGACTGTCGAGAACCCCTGTCTGTCGGGTGGAGCGATCGAGGTCTTCCTAGAGCCCGCCCCGCCCGCCCCGCGTGTCGTGGTTGTGGGCGACACGCCCATAGCCAGCGCAGTCCGGCGGATCGGCGAGGAGCTCGGGCTCGAGATGGTGCCCGTGGAGGGTGACGGGCCGGCCCCGGGCAGCGGCGATCTAGGGCTCGTCGTTGCAGCACACGGACGCGACGAGCTGCGCCCCTTGCGGCGCGCGCTCGAGTCGGGCGTGCCGTACGTCGGCCTCGTCGCCAGCCCCGAGCGGGGCGCCGGTGTGATCGACGAGCTGCGAGCCGACGGCGTGGCCGAGGACCTGCTCGATCTGATTGACGTGCCCGCCGGGATCGCGATCGGGGCACGGACCGCGGCCGAGATCGCGGTGTCGATCCTGGCGAGGATCGTAGAGGTGCGACGCGACACGGATGCCGCGGCGCCGGAGCCCCTCGCGACGACGCCGCTCGCCGTCGATCCAATCTGCGGGATGACCGTCGCGGCGGTGGCGAGCACGCCTTCGCTCGAGCGCGGCGGCGAGACGTTCTACTTCTGCGGCGAGGGCTGCAGGACGAAGTTCGAAGCCCAGGCCGACCATGCCTCGATCGCCGGTTGACCCCTTCGTCACCGGCCTCGTGCTGGGCGCGGGCGGCTCGCGGCGGCTCGGCCGCCCCAAGCAGCTGCTCGCCTACGGCGACGGCACGCTGCTGGGCCACGTCGTCGGCGTCGCCCGCGGCTGCCGGTTCCAGCAGACGATCGTGGCGATCGGAGGATCCGCCGACGAGGTTCGCTCAACGGTGGACCTGGCGGGCGTCGAGGTGATCGTCAACGAGGCGTACGGGGACGGTTGCTCGTCATCGATCGCGGCGGCGCTCGACGCCGTCGACCCACGCTGCGATGCCCTGGTGTTGATGCTCGGCGACCAGCCGGGCGTCAGCGCCGACACGGTCGCGACGCTCCTTGCCGGTCGCGGCGACGCGCCTCTGGCCGTGTGCCGATACGACGACGGGAGGGGCCACCCGATCGCATTCGCCCGCACCGTGTTCGGTGAGCTCGCCGACCTCCACGGCGACAAGGGGGTGTGGCGCCTCCTCGACCGGCGCTCCGACGACGTCGCGGCGGTGCCGATCGCGGGGCCGATTCCGCTCGACGTCGACACCCCAGAGGACTACCAGGCCGTCCTCGACGCGCTGGCCGTCGCATGAGTCATCCGGAGGTCACCGGGGAGGCGGACGGGGAGGTCCGCCGGCTCGTGCCCGACGTCGAGACCCTGGCCCAGCGCCTCGCCGATGTCGATTACCTCGTCGACGAGGGCCTGGCGACTTCGATGTTCCTCAGCCTCCGCCTGCCACAGCCCCTGCTGCTCGAAGGCGAGGCGGGGGTCGGCAAGACCGAGGCGGCGAAGTCGCTTGCGGCCGTCCTCGACACGCCCCTGATCCGCCTCCAGTGTTATGAGGGGATCGACGCGGCGGAGGCGCTGTACGAATGGAACTACCCCCGGCAGCTGCTCAGCATCCGGCTCGCCGACTCGAACGACTCGCCGCTGAGCGAGGAGGAGCTGTTCGGTCCGGACTACCTCATCCGTCGTCCGCTGCTGCAGGCGCTCGAGCACCCCGGCCCGCGGCCGGCGGTGCTGTTGATCGACGAGATCGACCGCGCCGACGACGATTTCGAGGCGTTTCTGCTCGAGCTGCTGGCGGACGCGAGTGTGACCATTCCAGAGCTCGGCACGATCGCCGCCACGCATCCGCCGCTCATCGTCCTGACATCCAACCGGACCCGTGACCTCCACGACGCCGTCAAGCGGCGGTGCTTGTATCGCTGGATCGACTACCCGACCCCCGAGCGCGAGGTCGAGATCGTCCGGCGCCGGGTCAAGGGCGCCTCGGAGACGCTGGCGGTCGAGGTCGCGGACGCGGTCTCGCGGATGCGCGAAAGCGACGTGCAAAAGCCGCCGGGGATCGCCGAGGCGATCGACTGGCTGGCGGCCCTGAGTCTGCTCGGGATCGAGCACCTGGATGCCGCGGCCGTTGAGCTCACGCTCGGCTCGGCGCTCAAGTACGACGATGACCAGGAGGTGATCCGCGCGGCCGGCCTCGAGCGGCTCGTGCGCAGCGGTGGGTGACGCCGGAGTCCCGGAGCGGCCGTTCGGGGTCGAGACGATCCACCTCGACCTGCCCTCGCTCGCCGGGTCGGTGGGCCAGCGCCTGCGCGAGGCCGGCGTGCCGGTGACTTCGGAGCGGTCGGCTGACTTCGTACGGGCACTTACGCTGGTGCGGCCGGACAGCCGTCGGCGCCTGTACTGGACCGCGCGCTCGGTCTTCGTCTCCGACCAGTCCCAGGCCGCAACCTTCGACGCGGTGTTTCGCTCGATCTTCGGCGGCGCCGTCGCCCCGCAGATCGTCGAGCCCGAAGATGTCCAGACTGTCCCTGCGCCGCCCGACGAGCGGCCGAAGGCCGGCCACAAGACCGCGACCGGGCAGTCGACCGAGGAGGATCGACGCGGGAGTGTGGAGTCGTCGCCACCCGCTGCCGGCGCCGATCACCCCGAGGGCGCGGAGGTGGATGTTCCGCTGGCGATGGCGAGCGACGAGGAGGTGCTGGCCGGCAAGAGCTTCGACGCCCTCGAGCCGGATGAGCTCGCGCGGCTCTACCGGTTGATGTCCCGCCTACGGCTCGCGACCCCGCTGCGGCGTACGCGCCGCTACGAGCGCGGATTCCACGGCGAGCGCATCGACCTGCGGAGGACCCTGCGGGCCAGCATGCGCACCGCGGGGGATTCGATCCGCCTCGCGCGTCGGCGGCGGCGCATCGTCGGCCGCCGTCTCGTGATGCTGTGCGACATCTCGGGATCGATGGAGCCCTACGCTCGTGCCTACCTGCAATTCCTCACCTGTGCAGCGGGCAGCGGCCCCAACGCCGAGGCCTTCGTCTTCGCCACCCGACTGACCCGCATTACCCGCGCGCTGGCTTCACGTCATCCGGAGCGGGCGATCCAGCGGGCCGCGGCAACGGCGCCGGACTGGTCGAGCGGAACCAGGATCGGCGATGCGCTGAAGGAGTTCAACGACCGTCACGGGCGCCGCGGCATGGCTCGCGGCGCCGTGGTCGTGATCCTCTCGGATGGCTGGGAGCGGGGCGACCCGCGGTTGGTGGGACGTGAGATGGAGCGCCTCGCGCGCCTGGCCCACCGGATCGTCTGGGTCAATCCTCGCGTCAGCGCGAGCGGGTTCTCGGTGCGTGCCGGCGGCATGGTCGCCGCCTTGGAGCACTGCGACGCGCTCGTCAGCGGCCACAGCTTCGAGGCCCTCGGCGAGGTCGTCGACGCGATCGGCGCACCGCCGCGAGGCGACGGCGACCCGCCGGCCGGCGTGCTTGGCGCACCGCTCATCGCCGACGCCGACGAGGAGGAGCCGTGGGCCAGCGCCACCCCGGTGCCGGGCAGCTCGGTCGCGATGCCCAGCGGGTATGGGCCGAGCAGGGGCCGCACGACTCCGGGATGGATCACCGATGACGACGACTGAGAAGACCTGCATCTATCCGGGATGCGAGCGGCCGGCGGTTCCGCCCCACCCGCTCGGCGGACCGCAGCCCGCCTTCTGCGACCTCGAAGAGCACCACGCGCTCAGCGCCCACCAGGAGCGAGAGCGCCTCAAGTCCCAGACCAAAGCCACCGGCGATCAGGAGGAGGATCAGTAATGGCTGACGAGGCCTACCGCGCGGTGTTTCTGCGCGTGCACCCGACCGGCAAGATGGTGCTCAGCCTGACCACCGAATCCGACGGCAAGGAGACCGAGTACGCGCAGCTCGTCGCGACCGAGCTCGGCGTCCCGCCGCTCGACGTCAAGGTCGTGCCCGCGGACACCGACAGGTTCGGCGTCGGCCACGGCTACAACACGAGCCCGTCCGACGGGACGCCAGGGGCGATCACGAGCGCGAGCGGCAGGATCCGCGACAAGGCGCGACTGCTCGCGAGCGCGGCGCTGGATGCCCCGCCGGAGAAGCTCGTCTGGTCGAACGGCGGGTGGGGCGCCGGCGATGCAGCGCAGTTCAAGACGATCGAGGACATCGCCCTCTACGCGCACGGCACCGGGGCACTGCCACCGGGCGTCGAGGGCGGCCTGGACGCGCAGGCCGTGTATCGGGACTAGGAGCTGAGCAACTAGAGGTGGCCCTCGACCTGGACCTCGACCTCGTCCTTGACCTTGAGCGCCCCGAACAGCGTGGAGTAGGGCTTCATGCCCCAGGCCGTCTGCTTGACGATCGCGCTGGCGTTGAGCCTTCCGTCGTCGCCGATCGCGAGGTCGAACGCGATCGGGTGGGTCTCGCCGGCGAGGGTGAGGTCGCCCTCCACACGGAGCGTGCGTCCGTCTGCATCGCCGTGCACCCGGGTCGAGCGGAACCTGATCTCCCGGAGCTCGAGGACCTCGTCGTCGATCGTCTGATGGATGTTCGCCACGTCATCGTCGCCGAGGGGCTGCATGCCGCCGGTGCCCTCCTGCACGCGAAGCGAGGCTGCCTCGGCGGTGAGCTCGACGCTCGTCTGCAGCGGGGTCGTCTCCGAGCACCAGCTTCGCCTCCCAGGAGGTGACGTGGATGACGAGGTCATGTCCGGCTTTCGCCGCAGCCCCGCCGCGTTGCGTGTGGACCGAGAGGGTGGCGTTGTCGGGCCCGAGCTGATGTACCCCTGACTCAATCGACACGCGCCGAGCCTATTCGAGGCGCCGAACCCAAAGGAGACAACCGCATGGCAACTGAGTTGGACCATTCCTTCTCGACGACGAAGTCGATCGACGAGAGCTTCGCCGCGGTCACCGACCTCGAGCGCGTCGTGCCCTGCGTGGACGGCGGCCGGGTGCTCGAGTCCGCTGGGCCGGACGCGGTCAAGGCAGAGATCGCCTTGAAGATGGGGGCGATGTCGATGAAGTTCACCGGCACCGTCGAGATCGCAGAGAAAGACCCCGCTGCCCATCGTGCGGTCTTGCGCGTCAAGTCGAAGGAGGCCGGGGGTCAGGGGCACGCCAATGCGGACGTCACCTTCCAGCTCGAGGAGGGGGGAGGGACGATCCACACCAATGCGCAGATCACAGGCAAGGCGGCGTCGATGGGAGAGGGCGTCGTGATCGGGGTGCTCGATGCCCTGATCACCGACTTCACCGGGAAGCTCGGAGAGCTCTGATGGCGCGGGGCAGTCACTGATGGCGATCGTCTCGATGCGACAGATCCGCGAAGGCGAGGTGCCGTTCGACGGTGGGACGGCGATCCAGGAGGACCCCGACCGCCCCGCGTTCCGTGGCAATGGGCCGGACGATTACGTGTGTGTGCAGTGCGGCAACATCCTGGCCGAGGCGATGCATCCGGTGCAGATGACGAAGAAGGTGCGAGTCCGCTGCGGGCGCTGCTCGACGGTCAACGTCGCGGTTACCGACGAGTCCGTCTAGCGCGCCCTCCTGGGGAGTGCGCCTATGCAATGCTTAGGCAGATGGCGGATCTCAGCCTTGGAGAGGCGGCCCGCGCGCTCGACGTCAGCGTCGACACGCTGCGGCGCTGGGATCGCGCCGGCAAGATCCGCACCGTCCGCGATGAGCGTAACCGCCGTCGCGTCCCCGCGTCCGAGATCGAGCGACTCTCCGCGCATCCCGAGCGCCATCGCACCGGCGACAGCTTCTCGGCTCGCAACCGCTTCCCCGGGGTGGTCCGCTCGGTCGAGGTCGACGGGGTGATGGCCCTGGTCGAGATCGAGGCCGGCCCGCACCGGGTGACGGCGGCGATCACCCGCGACGCGGTCGAGGAACTCGGGCTCGCCGAGGGCGTCGAGGCGACGGCGACGGTGAAGGCGACGTCGGTGATGGTCGAGCGGGGCGGCGGGTGAGGCGGGCGGTGCTCGTGCTTGCGCTCGTTGCCCTCTCGGGCTGCGGCGACGACGAGAGCGATGCCGACGGCGACGCGGACGCGGAGCTGATCGTCTCGGCGGCTTCCTCGCTCGAGCCGGCGTTCAGCGCCTACGCGCAGGCGGCCGGGATCGACGCCAAGCAGTCGTTCGCCGGCTCCGACGATCTTGCGGCGCAGATCCGACAGGGCGTGAAGCCAGACGTCTACGCCGCCGCGAACACGAGCCTGCCCGACGAGCTCTACGCGGATGGGCTCGTCGCGAAGCCCGTCATATTTGCTTCGAACGAGCTGGTCCTCGCGGTGCCGGCCGACTCCGATGCAGGGATCGATTCGGTCGAGGACCTTGCTGAGCCTGGGGTGACGCTGGCAATCGGCGACGAGGGCGTTCCGGTCGGCGACTACACCCGCGAGGTGCTCGCGGGACTGCCGTCCGATCAGGCCGAGGCGATCCTGGCCAACGCCCGCTCGCTCGAGCCCGACGTTGCCGGGATCGTCGGCAAACTGACTCAGGGCGCGGTCGACGCCGGCTTCGTCTACGTCACTGACGTGGTCGCGACCGACGGGGAGCTCGAAGCGATTGATCTGCCCCCGAAGCTTGAACCCGATGTCGCCTACGGTGCCGCGGTGGTCGAGGGCGCGGAGAACCCGGAGGGGGCCCAGCAGTTCATTGACGGGCTGCTCGACGGTGCGGGCGCCGAAGCGTTAGACGATGCAGGGTTCGGGCCCCCGCCGGCCTGAGTTCGAAGCGGGGACTCACTGGTGCCGCCGCTATGAGGCGTTCAGGACCGTTCGCGCTCCTACTCTCGATCACGCTCGCGGTCGTGCTGCTGTTCCTGATCGTGCCTGTGGTCGCGATCTTCGTCGACGCCGGGCCACGGGAGTTGCTTGAGAGCCTCGGCGAGCCCGAGGCGCGTGAGGCGCTCTGGCTCAGCCTCCGGACCACGCTGGCCGCCCTGGCGCTGATCGTCGCGTTCGGCACCCCCGCCGCATACCTGCTGGCGACGCGCGAGTTCCGCGGCAAGGCCGCGGTGACGACGGCGATCGAGCTTCCGCTCGTCCTGCCGCCCGCCGTCGCGGGGATCGGCCTGCTGGCGGCGTTCGGTCCAGAGGGGATCTTCGGTGCGTGGCTCGACGACGCCGGAATCGAGCTGGTGCTGGAGACCGCCGGGGTGATCGTCGCGCTCACCTTCGTCGCCGCGCCGTTCTACATCCGCCAGGCGCAGGCGGCGTTCGCCGCCGTAGACCCGCACTTGCTCGACGCGGCGCGAACGCTCGGGGCGGGCGAGGCGCGCGCCTTCGCCCGGGTGGCTATTCCGTGCGCCGGCCCCGGGATCAGCGCCGGGATGGCGCTCGCCTGGGGGCGGGCACTGGGCGAGTTCGGGGCGACGCTGATGTTTGCCGGCTCGTTCCCCGGGATCACGCAGACGGCACCGTTGGCGATCTTCGCCGAGTTCTCGACCGACTTCACCGCCGCGCTCGCGCTCTCGGCTGTCCTGGTTGCCCTCTCGGCCGCGATCCTGCTCTCGGTCAAGTTTCTGGGCCGTTCGTGGCTGCTCGGGGGTCCGCAAGCGTGAGCGCGACGCGGCTCAGCGCCGAGTTCTCGACCAAGCTGCGCGAGTTCGAGCTCGAGGTCGAGCTGGATGTGGGGCGGGGCGAGTGCCTGGCGTTGGTCGGGCCCTCGGGGGCCGGCAAGAGCACTGCGCTGCGGACGATCGCCGGGCTGCACCGCCCCGATCGCGGTCTGATCGCGCTTGACGGTGGGGCCTGGCTCGACACCACACGGGGGATCGACCTCGCTCCCGAGCAGCGCAGCTGCGGCTACCTCTTTCAGGAGTACGCCCTGTTCCCGCATCTGAGCGCCTGGCGCAACGTCGCCTTTGGGCTTCGCGGGACGAGCCGGCGAGAGCGCCGCGGCCGCGCGGAGAAGGCGCTGGCAGGGTTCGGGGCGGAGGGTTTGGCGGATGCGGCCCCGACGAAGCTCTCCGGTGGCGAGCGCCAGCGGGTCGCCCTCGCACGAGCGCTCGCCCCGGAGCCCGCCGTGCTCCTGCTCGACGAGCCGTTGGCCGCGCTCGATGTCCGCACAGCCGCCTCCGCCGCGCGGGAGCTCGTCGCGACCCTGGCACGAACCGAGGTGCCGACCGTGCTCGTCACGCACGACTTCGGCCAGGCGGCGTTGCTGGCCGACGAGGTTGCGGTGATCGATCGCGGCCGCATCGTCCAGCGGGGTTCCGCGGGCGAGCTCAGCGCCCGTCCCGCGTCCGCGTTCGTCGCCGACTTCGCCGGAGCGGCGGTGCTCTTCGGCATAGCCCGGCCCGGTGCCGGGCAGACCACCGTGGTCGAGCTCGACGGGGGCGGCACGGTGGCCAGCACCGACCCCGCCGAGGGCCCGGTGGCGGCGGCGGTCTATCCCTGGGAGATCACGCTCGAGCCGCCCGGCACCGCAGCCCACGGCTCGGCGCTCAACCGGCTCCAGGCGCGGGTCAGCTCGGTGACCGAGGTCGGCAACCGGGCGCGGATCGGCCTGATGGCGTCGCAGCCGCTGGCCGCCGAGGTCACCGTCGAGTCGGTGCGCGCGCTCGGACTCCAGCCGGGCGCCGCCGTCCTCGCGACCTGGAAGGCGACCGCGACCCGGCTCGTCGAGCGCTGAGCTCGGGTCCTACGGCCCGGTGAACCCACCCGCGTAGCAGGGCTTGCCCTCGCAGGTGTCGGTGATCTTGCTCTTGCGGTTCGGGCGCAGGAAGTCGGAGACCATCTCCTGCTCGGCGATCGCCGCGCGCGGTGCGCCGTGGGGGTCCTCGCCGCTGCGGTTGGGGATGTTCTCGATCGGCGGCGGGGTCGTGCCGGTCTCCTGGCCGGTGTCGTCGAGTCAAGGCGCATTGGCCGGTGTCGCCGAGGTCCAGACGATCGCCGACCCCTTGAAGGGGTAGTCGCCGATCCGCGGGATGCCCCAGAGGACGTTGACGCCCGGCCAGCGGCCGCCGAAGACGACCGGCTTGTGCGCCTTGGCGCCGATCGTGCGCGCCTCGACATCCGCCTGCCAGGTGGAGACCTGATGGTCGCCGAAGGCGACGTTCATCAGCACCTTGTGCGCGGGTGTCTCCGGCAGCGGGTTGCTGGTCATCCGGTGCGCGTAGCCGTTCGCTTCGCTGCGGTCCCAGAGCATCTGGACCAGCGTCAGGGCCTGCTGTTGGGTGAGCTGGCTCGGGTAGTTGGGGTCGAGGATGGTCGAGTAGAGGTCGAAGTCGACCGAGCGCTGAAGCAGCACCGAGTAGTTCATCGCCGGGACGCCGAGTGAGGCGCGGGTGAAGTCGGGCGCGACGGCGGTCAGGGCGCCGCCGAGGATGCCGCCCTGGCTATTGCCGTTGTAGTAGAGCCGCTTGGTGTCGATCGTCGACGGGCTCGCGACGGTGATGCCGTCGGCGTGGAACGCCGGGTGCGAGGCCAGGCCCTGCTTGTGGATCATCAGCCGGCCGAGGTAGAGCTCGTTCAGCATCCCCTGCTGCACGCGGTCGGAGAGCTCGGGGAAGTTCGAGAAGTCGGTGAGGATGTTGGTCGCGATGTGCGGGATGTCGGCGCTCGAGAAGCCGATCTCGTCGGTCGCGCAGGTGACGAACCCGTGCGCCTGGGCGAGCGTGCGCTGCGGGCTTGAGAAGGCCTCGTTGGCGCTGCCAAGCAGGCCGTGGCCGTAGATCGAAGGCCGGTTGGCGGATGCAGCCCCGGGAACGTCGAACGTGGCCCTCGGGATGATGCAGTTGAGGTTCGCGGTCCAGGTCCCGTTCCGGCTCGGCAGGCCCTTGGCGTTGAGCGCGAAGCGCCCGCCCGGGGCGCAGTCGGGCGCCAGGTAGCAGGGAACGGTGAACGTTCCCTGGACCCGGCGCTGGATGTTCGCGTCCTCGCCGTCTTGACAGCCGTCGCCGCCGCAGGGTGCGTACTCGGTCACCGTGTCGATCGCGAAGCTCGGCGAGGCACCCTTGACCTTGAGGTCGTCGAGGTCACGGTCGCCGAGCTGGGCGAAGGCCCGGTCGCGGATGTGGAGCATCCGCTCGGCGATGTTGCGGTCGCTGGCGACGGTGAAGTCCCAGGCCAGGTAGAGGTTGCGCCGCTTGATCTCCGCCTCGGCGAGGGTCTCGAAGATGCGCTCGAAGTGGCCGCGCCGGCGGTTGATGACCGCCTCGTCGGAGTTCAGGTCGTCGCGGTAGTAGCGAAAACCGGGCGGCGCCGGGAGGATCGCCCCGGTCGAGGACTTCAGGTTTCGCAGGGCGACGATGTAGCGATGGCCCGAGGCGAAGTTCTCGGCCGGGTGGATCAGCAGCGAGGTCTCCTCGGGCGTCGTCGCGTTGGAGTCGATCTCGACCCAGATCGGCCACCGCTCACCGGTCTTCGCGTCGATGACGACGATCGGCGTCTGCTTGCGCTCGTAGGCCCCGATGTTCGAGAGCCGGACCGGCTGCGTCGCTGCGAACGCCTGCGGGTTGTCGAGCCCGGGAGTGCGCAGGATGATCACCTGGCCCGGGCTGAAGCCGTCGTTGAAGTTGTAGGGCTCGGCGTCGATCGGGGTGCCGAGCGTGTTCTGCGGCATCGACGCGTCCTTGAGGTTGACCCGCCGCCCGGTGATCGTCTTTCGGTCGCGCTTGGTGTAGTAGTCGTTTGGGAACGGGAGCAGGCAGGGCTCATCCTGCGCGCCGATGAAGTCGCAGGTCGAGGCGCTGCTGAGGTCGATCGGCGGCCCTTGCCCGCGCTCGGGTGCCGCGCCGGCGATACCCCGGACAGAACGCAGCCCGCGAGCGCGACCAGACCCAACGACAGCTTCGAGATCGCTCGCAACAGACTCTCCTCTCCCGAAATGAGCGGCCGTCCCTCGCGACCGGTCGGCGGCGACGATACCAGCGCCACCGGAGTGGGTTCCTGCGTTAGCCGCCGATCGCGCTCATCGTCCGCGCCGGGGCGACGAAGCCCGGCTCGTTGACGCGGTGCTTGAGCTCCTTGCGCCAGACGGCGTCGCGGATGATCCGCTCGAGCTCGGCGTCCGAGGCGCCGCCGCGAAGTGGCTCGCGCAGGTCGGTCTCGCGGACCGAGAACAGGCAGGTGCGCAGCTCGCCCTCGGCGGTCAGGCGGATCCGGTTGCAGTCGGCGCAGAAGGGCTCGGAGACCGGGTTGATGAAGCCGATCTCGCCGACGCCGTCGGCGAAGCGGTAGACGCGGGCGGTGGCGTGCGGCTCGCGCTCACGCGCGGCGAGCGGGTATCGGGTCTCGATCTGGGCGCGAATCTCCTCGCCGGTGAGCACCTGGTCGGCGCTCCAGGCGCGGTCGCCGTCGAGCGGCATGAACTCGATGAAGCGGACCTGGTAGTCGGTCGAGCGGGCGAGCTCGCAGAAGCGAAAGACCTCGTCCTCGGTGAAGTCGCGCATCGCGACCGCGTTGACCTTGATCGGGCGCACCCGCTCATGGGCTGCGATCGCCTCGAGCCCGCGCAGCACCTGCGGCAGGGCGTCGCGGCGGGTGATCTCGTGGAAGCGGTCGCGCGCGAGCGCGTCGACCGAGACGTTGACCCGGTCGATCCCGGCCTCGACCAGCGCCTCTGCGTCGCGTTCGAGCAGGTAGCCGTTGGTGGTCATCGAGAGGTCGCGGATGCCGTCGATCGCTCGCAGCATCCCGACCAGGAGCGGGAACTCGCGCCGGGCGAGCGGCTCCCCGCCGGTCAACCGCACGTCGGTGACCCCGAGCCCGGCGAGCAGCCGCACAAGGCGCTCGATCTCCTCGAAGCTGAGAATCTGATCGCGGGCGAGCCAGGGCATTCCCTCGGCCGGCATGCAGTAGCGACAGCGGAAGTTGCAGCGGTCGGTGACCGAGACCCGTAGGTCGGTGATCTGGCGACCGTGTGCGTCAGAGAGATGCTCCACCGTCCGTTGATGATGACGGTAGGTTGCAGGTGATGGAGTCCCAGTCGGCGAGACGGGGCCTGGTGCTCGACGAGCGCACCCTGCGCGTCGTCGTCGGCGCGCTCGGGGTCTTCCACCTCGCCGAGGGCCTCTGGATGCTGATCGCGCCGGGCTCCTTCTTCGATGCGATCGGCCGCTACGGGCTCGAGAACACGCACTACGTCGGCGACGTCGGGGCCTTCGTGCTCGCCTACGGCGTCGCGCTGCTGCTCGCCGTCGGGCGGCCCACCTGGCGCGCGCCGCTGCTCGCGGTCGGTGCGCTCTGGTACGCCTTTCACGCGATCAACCACGTCTTCGACACCGGCGAGGCGCGCAGCGACGCGCGCGGGATCGCCGACACCGTGCTGATCGCGCTCGGCGCGGGCCTGCTCGCGTGGCTCGCCTCGGTTGCCGATCGGGTGGCGAGGCGATGAGCCGCGTCTTCGTCGCCGGCGCCTCGGGCGCGATCGGCCGGCCCCTGGTCCCGCGACTTGTCGCGGCCGGCCACCAGGTCACCGGGATGACCCGCCACGAGCAGAAGGCGGGTGAGATCCGCAAGGCGGGCGCCGAGGCGGTCGTCTGTGACGTCTTCGATCGCGAGGCGCTCGAGGCGGCGGTGCGTGACGCCGGCCCCGAGGTGGTGGTGCACGAGCTGACCGCGCTGCCCGCCGAACTCGATATCCGCAAGAAGGGGATCTACGACGCCAACAACCGGATCCGCCGCGAGGGCACGCGCAACCTGATCGCGGCGGCGCAGGCGGCCGGCGCGCGCCGCTTCGTCGCCCAGAGCGTCTGCTTCATCTACGCGCCCGATCGGTGGCTGGGTCAAGGGCGAGGACGACGCCGCGATGGAGGGTGCGCCGGGGGAGTTCGGCGACGCGCTCGCGGCGACGCTCGAGCACGAGCGCAACGTGCTCGCCGCCGAGGGGCTGGAGGGGCTGGTGCTCCGCTACGGCTTCTTCTACGGCCCCGGCACCTCATATGCGAGCGACGGCTACCAGGCGTCGGAGGTTCGCAAGCGCCGCTTCCCGATCGTCGGCGGCGGCGACGGCGTCTTCTCCTTCATTCAGGTCGAGGACGCCGCGTCGGCAACCGTCGCCGCGGTCGAGCGCGGTTCGCCAGGGATCTACAACGTGACCGACGACGAGCCAGCTCCGGTCCGCGACTGGATGCCCGTGTACGCCGAGGCGGTCGGCGCCAAGCGGCCGTTCCGGATCCCGAGGTGGCTGGCGCGGCTCGTCGCCGGCGAGGGGGTGGTCGCGTTCGCAACCACCCTGCGCGGCGCCTCGAACGCGAAGGCCAAGGCCGAGCTCGGCTGGGAGCCCCGCTACTCGAGCTGGCGCCGGGGCTTCGCCGAGGGACTGGGCTAGGCGAGCTGAACAACGCGCTCGGGGGAGTCGGGCCTGGTGGCGTTCCGCTCGGGCTAGTGGCGTTCCGCTCGGGCCAAGTCGGGGTGCGGTGCCTGGTCGGTTGTCAGTGAGGGAGGGAGTTGGGCCTGGCGCGGGCGCTTTCGGTCGGCCTCGGCCGTGGGTGGCGCTTTCTTCTCGCTATCCGAGAATAAGTCGCCAATCGAGCCCTCGGCCAGCGCGTCAACCCGCCATTCGATCGCGGATCGAGATCGAAAGGAGAGTTGTTGCTCTATTGCAATGTCAACCTCGGACTCGACGCCGAGGGACGGTTGAGTCCGGGGTTTGCGACCTGCGCTCGCGCCTACACCCTCCCTCACTGACAACGAACTCCGCCTCGCACCCGGCGGCGGCGCGAGCGGAACGCCACCCAGGCTCGATCTACCTGAAAACGGAGAGTTCCGCGGGTGCCGCCGCCCGCGCGCTAGGGCGGCGCGTCGGTCGCCGGAGCCGCCGCAGGAGCGCGGTCGCGCGAGGCCCGGCGTCCGGCGACCACGATCAGCGCCACCCCACCGCCGCCGAGCAGCAGGCCGACGACCGTCAGCCCGAGGCCGACCCAGATCACCCAGCCGACGTCGGCGCCGACGTCGGCGTCGACGGCTATTCCGCGCGCGGCGTCGGCGTTCATGACGACGATCGACCAGATCCCCGACTCGACGTCCCAGTCGAGGCTCTGGTCGCCGGCGCTCTCGCTCTCGGCGACCCAGATCCGCTCGGCCCCCGGGCGCCTTGCGGGCGCGCCACCCGGATGCTGCTCGTAGCGGGCCTCGCCGTCCTCGAAGTCGGTCAGCTCGGCATGGTCGACCCGGTCGAGGTATGCGTCCACGTCGGTGGTACGGGCGATGCCGATGAACACCGGGCGGCCGCCGGTGCTCTCGACGCGGACCCGGACGGTGCCCAGGAGCTCCTCGGGCGCCCAATCGACGGGATCGGCGCCGAGGTCTATCTCGCCCGTCGTGATCGCGTAGGAGTCGCTCTCCAAGCGCTCCTTGTCGGTGGTGTAGTAGCCGTCGTCGTCGCGGGCGAACGCGTGCACGGCGATCAGGGCGAGCCCGCCGAGCAGGAGGACGACCCCGATCAGGGAGAGGATGCTGCCGCCGACGAGCGCCGCCACCCGCCCCCCGGTCCAATTCGACCCCGACCGCGGTTGTGGATCCTCGCTGGGTGCCGTCATGCCCGGATCGCGGTGATGGGCGCTATGCGGGGGAGGGCTCGGGCTCGGGCTCGTCGCGGGCGGACGGCTCGTCGGTGGGTGGCTCGGGGGCCGACTTCGGCGGCGGTTCGAACTCCGGCTCGTGGACATGCGGCATCCACTCGAGCCAGCTCGGCAGGTACCAGTTCCAGTCGCCGAGGATCTTCATCGAGGCCGGGAGCAGGATCCCGCGGATGATCGTCGCGTCGATCAGCACCGCGACCGCGAGGCCGACCCCCATCTCCTTGAAGTCGAGGAAGGTGAGGGTGATGAAGACCGCGAACACGAACACCATCACCGCCGCGGCGCTGGTCACGGTGCCGGCCGTGCGCGAGATCCCGTGCTTGACCGCCTCGTCCGTGCTCATCCCGCCGCGCCAGAGCTCGCGCACCCGGGAGAGGATGAACACGTGGTAGTCCATCGAGAGCCCGAACAGGATCACGAACAGGAACAGCGGCAGCCACGAGGTCACGCCGCCGTTCGAGGTGAAGTCGAGCACGCCCTCGCCGTGGCCGTCCTGGAACACGAGCACGAGGACGCCGTACGCCGCCCCGATCGAGAGCAGGTTGAGGATGATCGCCTTGATCGGGATCACGATCGAGCGGAAGGTGACCAGCAAGAGCAGGAAGGCGAGCAGGAAGACGAAGCCGAAGATCAGCGGCAGGCGGTCGACGAGCTGGTCGCGGAAGTCCAGAGACTGGGCCGCCGCCCCGCTGACGTTGACGGTCACGCCGTCGATCCTGCCGATCGACTCGGGGACGATCACGTCGCGGATCTCATTGAGCGCGTCCGTGGACGTCTCATCATTCCCGGTGCCGACGGTCGGGATCGTGACCAGGGCCACGGTGCCGGCGTCGTTGTAGGTGATCTCGGTCCCCGGCAGCACCTTGTCGGACGCCTCTGCCCGGCGCACCAGCAGGTCGATGCCGATCGCCGCCTGGCCGCTGCGGACGTCGTCCGCCTCGACCACCACGTCGGAGGTCACGCCCTCCTCCGGGAAGGTCTCCCTGACCAGGTTGTAGGTCTTGATCACGCCCAGGTCCTGCGGCAGGTCGTCGGTGCTCGAGACGACGATCTTCATGCTCAGCGCCGGGATCGCAAGCAGGACGAGGAAGCCGCCGGCGATCGCCAGCGACAGCCAGGGCCGGCGCATCACGCGCTCGATGATCGGTGACCAGAAGCGCGACTCGCCGGCCGCTCGACGCCGGGCCAGGAACGGGATCCGGCCCTTGTCGATCCGGTCCCCGAGCCAGGCGAGCAGCGCCGGCAGCACGGTCAGCGAGGCGAACATCGCCAGCGCGACGACCAGGATCGTGCCCTCGGCGAAGGAGTAGAACGTCTTGTCGCCGCTGAGGAACATGCCTGCCATGGCGACGATCACGGTCAGGCCGGAGATCAGCACCGCGCGGCCGGAGGTCGCCGCGGCGACGTCGAGGGAGTCTCGGGGCTCACGCCCGGCGGCGCGCTCCTCGCGCTCGCGGCGGATGTAGAAGAGCGAGTAGTCGACGCCGACCGCGAGCCCGATCAGCAGGATCACCGACGAGACGTTGCTGTCGACCGGGGAGAGCTGGCTCGGGAGCGCGACCAGCGCCAGCGCCGCCATCACGCAGGAGACCGCGAGCAGCAACGGCACGCCCGCCGCGACCAGGGAGCCGAAGGCGAGCACGAGGATCAACAGCGTCAGCGGCAGCGAGATCAGCTCAGCCTGCGCGAGGTCGCTGGAGAAGGTCTCGTTGAGCTCCTTGTTGGAGCTCACGCTGCCGAACTGCTCGACCAGCAGGTCGGGGTGGTCGGCCGCGACCGCGGCGACCGCGGCCTCGGCCGGCTCGAGCCGATCCGCGGCCTCGAGATCGTCTCCCGTGATCTCGAACTCGATCAGGGTCGTGCGGCCGTCCTCCGAGACCGATCCCTGACCGTCGAGCGGCGACTTGACGTTCTCCACGTACTGGGCCCCGGACAGCTCCTCGACCGTCTGCTCGACCGCGGCCTGGAACTCCGGGTCCTCGATCGTCAGCGACTCGCTCTGGATGATCACGAGCTCGTCGTTGGGCCTCAGCCCGGCGTCGTAGAGCGCCTCCTCGGCGTCGTGCGACTCGCCGTTGAAGAAATCGGCGGCGTGGATCTCCTTCTGGCCGACCGCGTTGCCGACGAACACCGCGACGATGACGAAGAAGATCCAGCCCCAGATCGCGAGCTTGCGATGCTCGGCGCTCCAGTGCGCGGCGCGCGCGGCCAGACCGCTCGGCGGGCCACTCGCTGGGGGGTTGGGCGATTGCGGATCGGCGGACATGCTCGTGACCCCCCTTAGGGCGCGAACCTATCACCGATCCTCGCCCGCGCAAGGAATGAACCCGAAAACCCCCGCATTGGGGGGGTCTCGAAGGCGCCAGGGCGGCGCGCTCGGGCGGTCCACTAGATTCTCAATGGACCGAGACTTTCAGGAGGAGACAAATGGCCTACGAGGTACCCGACCTTCCCTACGACTACGACGCCCTCGAGCCCCACATCGACGAGGCGACGATGCGCGTTCACCACGACAAGCACCACCAGGCCTACGTCGACAAGGCCAACGCCGCGCTCGAGGGGACCGAGTGGGCCGACAAGGACGTCGACGAAGTGCTTCAGAGCCTCGACTCGCTGCCCGCCGACAAGCAGGGCCCGGTCCGCAACAACGCGGGCGGCCACTCCAACCACAGCTTCTTCTGGCAGATCATGAGCCCCGACGGGGGCGGTGAGCCCTCCGGCGACCTCGCGGCCGCGATCGACGAGAAGTTTGGCTCCTTCGATGCCTTCAAGGACGAATTCAAGGCGGCCGGCGTGAACCGGTTCGGCTCGGGCTGGGCCTGGCTGGTCCACGACGGCTCGGGGCTGGCGGTGACCAGCACCGCGAACCAGGACTCGCCGGTCTCCGACGGTCAGACGCCGCTGCTCGGCGCCGACGTCTGGGAGCACGCCTACTACCTCCAGTACCAGAACCGGCGCCCGGACTACCTGGACGCGTTCTGGAACGTCGTCAACTGGGACGAGGTCGCAAGCCGCTTCGCAGCCGCGAGCTGAACGTGCGCGGTTAGACTCGCGCCGAGATGCCGCACGCGCTGAGCTCCGGGTTGCCGAAGGACTTCGCCCGCCCGTGTCTGCTGCTGCTCCTGCGCGAGCGTGACGCTCACGGTTACGAGCTCGCGGAGAGCCTCTGCGCCTTCGGCTTCGACCACTCCGACCCGGGTGCGCTCTACCGAGCGTTGCGCAAGCTCGAGTCGGACGGATTGGTGGAATCCGACTGGGAACGCTCGGAGTCCGGGCCGCGTAAGCGGGTCTACTCGCTGACCGAGGCGGGAGTCGAGGAGCTCGACCGGCGGGCGACGGACCTTGCCGAGGGCGAACGCCGGATCGACTCGTTTATCGACCGCTACCTGAAGGCGCGCCGCCTGCCCTCGGGCGACAGGCGCCGACGGGCGCTCAGCGGACGTTGGGCGGCGCACCGCGAGGCGGCTGCGCGTCGCGGATCAGTCGGCTCGCTCTAGTCCGACCATCTAGGTGTGAGCTGCCGTTGCCGGTAGGTGCTGGCGACACCTTGCTGCCAACACTTACCTGATCGCCGGCTCGTCAATAGGTTCGCGCCAGGACCGAGAACGGCCCATCAAGCGGGGAAGAGAGGACCAGGAACGAGGCGTGTGCCTGGCCATCCCAGGTCAAATCCTTGAGGTAGTCGACGAGCCCAATCGGCTCGCTCAGGTGGATGTGGCGGGGGTGAGGCGCAACGTCAACATCGGGCTGCTTGACGCTGACGACGTCGGCGGCGTCGGCCCCGGCGACTGGGTGCTGATCCACGTCGGCTTCGCGATCTCGAAGGTCGACGAGCAGGAGGCGATTGCCACCCGCGAGCTGCTCGAAGGGATGGGCGCCGATTACGAGGCCGAGCTCGAGGAGCTGAAGGCGAGCGTGATCGAATGAGCTGCGCCGAGGACCACTGCATCACCTGCGGTGACGTGGCCGAGCCGATGCGGGTGCTGGAGGTCGATGAGGAGCGGGAGCTGGCGCTCTGCTCCGACTCCGCCGGCGGTCATCACACGGTGGAGATCGCCTTGGTGCAGCCGGTGGCGGTCGACGAAGAGCTTCTTGTCCACGCGGGGACGGCGATCGCATGAAGTACGTGGACGAGTACAGAGACGCGGAGCTTGGCCGGGCGCTCGCCGGCGAGATCCTCGCCGGCGTCGACCCGAGCCGCCATTACAAGCTGATGGAGGTCTGCGGCGGCCACACCCACTCGATCTACAAGTACGGGATCGACGACCTGCTGCCCGAGAACGTCGAGCTCGTCCATGGTCCGGGGTGCCCTGTCTGCGTGATCCCGATGGGCCGCGTCGACGACGGCATCGCGCTCGCGCGCGAGGACGGCGTCATCCTCACCTGCTTCGGCGACATGATGCGGGTGCCGGGCTCCGACGGCACCTTCCTCGATGCGAAGGCGGCCGGGTGCGACATCCGCATGGTCTACTCGCCGCTCGACGCGCTGCGGATCGCGAAGCAGAATCCCGACCGCACCGTGGTCTTCTTCGCGATCGGCTTCGAGACCACCGCCCCCTCGACCGCGCTGACGATGAAGCGCGCCAAGGCCGAGGGGGTCGAGAACTTCCTCTGCATGTGCAGCCACGTGACAATCGTGCCGCCCCTGAGGGCGCTGCTCGAGTCGCCGGACCTGCGCCTCGACGGCTTCATCGGCCCCGGTCATGTCTCGACGATCGTCGGCGTGCGCCCGTTCGAGTTCATCCCCGCCGACTACGGCAGGCCGCTGGTCACCGCCGGCTTCGAGCCACTCGACATCCTGCAGTCGATCCGGATGATCCTGGCGCAGCTCGCCGACGGCCGCTGCGAGGTCGAGAACCAGTACAAGCGAGTGGTGCCCTACGAGGGCAACAAGGCTGCGCTGGCGGTCATGTCGGAGGTCTTCGAGCTGCGGCCGCACTTCGAGTGGCGCGGGCTCGGCTTCATCTCGCAGAGCGCGCTCAAGCTCTCCGACGCCTACGCCGAGTTCGACGCCGAGGTTCGCTACGAGGTTCCCGGGGTCCGCGTCGCCGACCCGAAGGCATGTCAGTGCGGCGAGGTCCTCAAGGGCGTGATCAAGCCCTGGGAGTGCAAGGTGTTCGGCACCGCTTGTACGCCCGAGCACGCGATCGGCACCTGCATGGTCTCCCCGGAGGGCGCCTGCGCCGCCTACTACAACTACGGCCGCTACGCCCGCGACCGCGGCCAGGAAGCAGCGGTCGCGTGAGCGCCCCCGCCAAGACCCAGGCGCCGCGACCGAGGAGCAGCGGATCCTCGAGATCATCGAGACGGCGCGCTCGAAGCGCCCGCGGTTCAAGGACGAGCGGATCACGATGGCCCACGGCGCCGGAGGCAAGTCGACCCAGACGCTGATCGAGGGCCTGCTCGCCCCGGCATTCGCCTCCGAGTCGCTCGACCAGCTCGCCGACGCAGGCGCGGTCACGATCGAGGGTCTTGGCCTGGCCCTGACCACCGACACCTACGTGGTCAAGCCACTGCGCTTCCCCGGCGGCTCGATCGGCGAGCTCGCCGTCAACGGCACGGTGAACGACCTCTCCGCCGCCGGCGCGCTGCCGGTCGCGATCAGCCTTGCGCTGGTGCTCGAGGAGGGCCTCGAGGCGGAGATCTTGCGGGGCGAGGTCGAGGCGATCGCCGCTGCGGCCCAGGCTGCCGAGGTCGAGGTCGTCACCGGTGACACCAAGGTGGTCGAGCGCGGCCTCGCGGATCGGCATGTACGTGACCACGACCGGGATCGGCCGGAGTCGACTCGCGGGCAACGCTCTCAACCGCGTCATTGCAACCTGGCGACAGGGTGTTGGTCTCGCGGACGATCGGCGAACACGGCACCGCGATCATGCTCGCCCGGGGCGAGCTCGGGCTCGAGGCCGAGGTCGAGTCCGACACACGCTCGCTGTGGCCGGTGGCCGAGGCGCTGCTCGAGGCCGCCGGAGGCGGCCTGCGGACGATGCGCGACGCGACCCGCGGCGGCGTCGCCACGGTGCTCAACGAGCTCGCGCGCGCCTCGGGCGTCGGCCTCTCGGTCGACGAGGCAGAGATCCCGGTGCGGCCTGAGGTCAGCGGGGCTTGCGAGCTGCTGGGGATCGACCCGATGTACGTCGCCAACGAGGGCGTGATGGTCGCCTTCGTCGCCCCCGAGATGGCCGGCAAGGCGCTCGCCGCATTGCGATCGGTCCCGGGGTGCGAAGCGGCGAAGGAGATTGCGGAGGTCCGGGCTGAGCCGCCCGGGATGGTGTTGGTCGAGACGGCGTTCGGCGGCCGGCGGGTGATGGACCTGCTGGCGGGCGACCCGTTGCCGAGGATCTGTTGACACGGACATAGAGGAGAGTTGCGATGGCACTGAGCACTGAAGTCGTTCCCGATCAGGCCAAGACGGAGGCGGTTGAGGCGCACGTGATCTGGATGACCACCGGGCTCTCCTGCGACGGCGACTCGGTGGCGATGACCTCGGCCGTTAACCCGAGCCTCGAGGACATCATCACCCAATCGATCCCCGGGATGCCGAAGGTGATCGTCCACAACCCGGTGCTCGCCTACGAAAACGGTGCCGAGTTCATCGAGTGGTGGTGGAAGGCCGAGCGCGGCGAAATCGATCCGTTCGTGCTCTGTGTCGAGGGTTCGGTGCCCAACGAGGAGCTCTCCGGCGAGGGCTACTGGGCGGGAATCGGCGACGATCCCGAGACCGGTCAGCCGATCACGACCAACGAGTGGATCGACCGGCTGGCGCCGAAGGCGGCGGCGGTGGTGGCGATCGGCACCTGCGCCACCTACGGCGGCATCCCGGCGATGAAGAACAACCCGACCGGGGCGATGGGCGTCGCCGACTACCTCGGCTGGAACTGGAAGTCGTCGGCCGGACTGCCGATCGTCAACATCCCGGGCTGCCCGGCGCAGCCCGACAATATGACCGAGGTGCTGCTCTATCTCGCCCTGCACCTGGCCGGACGCGCCCCGGTGCCGGACCTCGACGAGCAACTGCGCCCGCGCTGGCTCTTCGGCCGCACGGTTCGCGAGGGCTGTAACCGCGCCGGCTTCGCCGAGCAGGGCCAGTTCGCGACCGAGTACGGCGACGATCCGCGCTGCCTGGTCAAGCTCGGCTGCAAGGGACCGGTGGTCAAGTGCAACGTCCCGGTCCGCGGCTGGGTCGACGGCTACGGGGGCTGCCCGAACGTGGGCGGCATCTGCATGGCCTGCACGATGCCCGGCTTCCCCGACAAGTTCATGCCGTTCATGGACGAGGACCCGAGCGGCCGGGTGGCGGCAGCGCTCGAGCAGTTCACCTTCGGGCGCCTGTTCCACTACTTCCGCCACCGCAACATCAAGAACAAGTACGACGTCGAGCCCGAATGGCGCACGAAGGGCTCACGTCTGCAGACCGGCTACCAGCCGCGCAACTACTCGTAGACCCGCGCACCACCAACCAGGAAGGAACACAGACATGGCGACAGTTGAAACCCCGCGCGGCGAGTCCAAGGTCATGGTCAAGGAGATGTCGTGGGACCCGATCACCAGGATCGTCGGCAGCCTCGGCATCCACACGGAGATCGACTTCTCCAACCGGGAGGTGCTCAAGTGCTACAGCACCTCAATGGTCTTCCGCGGCTTCGACATCTTCATGAAGGGGATCGATCCGCGCGACGCGCACTTCATCACCAGCCGAATCTGCGGCATCTGCGGGGACAACCACTGCACCTGCTCGGTCCTGAACCAGAACATGGCCTACGGGGTCAAGCCCCCGCCACTCGGCGACCTCGGCTACAACCTGGCCGAGACCGCGGACTACATGTTCGACCACGCGATCTTCAACGACTGCATGGCGAACGTCGACTTCTGCGAGCAGATGGTCAAGGAGACCAACCCGTCGCTGCTCGCGAAGGCCGAGCAGGAGCTGGCGCCGAACTCGGACATCCACGGGTACCGGACGATCGCCGACATCATGCGGTCGCTGAACCCGTTCACCGGCGAGTTCTACCTCGAGACCCTGCAGGTGGCCCGCTACACCCGGGAGATGTACTGCCTGTTCGGCGGCCGTCACACCCACCCGTCGACGATCATGCCGGGTGGCGTCAGCGTGCACATCACCCATCAGACGCTGACCGACTACTACGTGCGCCTGATGCGGTACTTCGACTACGTCAAGCGGGTCGTACCGATGCACGACGACCTCTACGACTTCTTCCTCCGGGAGCAGCCGGGCTACGACATGGTCGGCTACCGAGAGACGAACCTGGTCAACTGGGGCTGCTTCGACGACCCCGACTACGTCGACTACGACTACAAGACGATGACCGAGTGGGGGCGCAAGCGCTACATCACGCCGGGAGTCGTTTTCGGGGGCGAGCTGATCTCCACCGACCTGGTCGAGATCAATCTGATGATCCGGATCCTGCTCGGTTCGTCGTACTTCGACGACTGGACCGAGACCGAGCGGCCGTTCGTCACCCAGGACCCGCTCGGCAACCCGGTCGATCCCCGCCATCCGTGGAACAAGGTCACGATTCCGCGCCCGCAGAAGCGCGACTTCGCCGACAAGTACTCCTGGGTGGTCTCCCCGCGGATGTACGACGAGCGCACCGACACACACGTCTGTTGCGACACAGGCGGCGGCCCATTCGCCCGTCAGTGGTGCACGGCGAAGGCCGGCCTGGTCGACTTCGGCTATGCGAAGGCCACCGGGGAGAGCATCCAGATGGTGTTGCCGAGGACGGCGAGCTCGCCCGAGACGGAGCTCGAGTGGAAGATCCCGGAGAAGTCGAACGCGATCGAGCGCGATCGCGCCCGCTCCTATCATCAGGCCTACTCGGCGCTGATCGGGCTGCACTGCCTCGAGCGCGCATTCACCGAGGTTCGCGCGGGCCGCACGAAGAGCTGGAACGATTTCAAGGTTCCCGAGCGCGCGGTCAGCTGCGGCTTCCACGAGGCGGCTCGCGGAGTGCTCTCGCACCACATGGTGATCGAGGGCGGCAAGATCGCCAACTACCAACCCTATCCGCCGACGCCGTGGAACGCGAGCGTCCGCGACGTCTACGGAACTCCGGGGCCGTATGAGGACGCGGTGCAGAACACCCCGATCTTCGAGGAGAACGGCCCGGAGAACTTCAAGGGCGTTGACATCATGCGCGCGGTGCGCTCCTTCGACCCGTGCCTGCCCTGCGGCGTGCACATGTACAGCGGAGGCGGCAAGGTGCGCAAGGTGATGCATACGCCGACCGGGATGTGCTGAGCCACGACGGCGAAAACGGCGGGTCCGCCCAACAGCAACGGGCGGGCCCTGCGGCGGGCCCGGGGACGTCCCCCGAGGAGCTGGTCGAGCGGGTCCAGCGCCTGACCGCGGCATTGGAACAGGTCGATCCCGCGGCGCGTGAGCGCGCCGAGGAGCTGGTCGGCACGATCATCGAGCTCTACGGCGAGGGTCTGGCGAGGATCTTTTCCCTGATCGAGGACGATGAGGGCACCGCCGAGTTGCGCGATCGGCTCGCCGGCGACGGCGTCGTCGCCAGCCTGATGCTGATCCACGGCCTCTACCCGGTCGGGCTCGCTGAGCGGGTGGCCGAGGCGCTCGACAGCGTCCGTCCGTACATGGAGTCGCACGGCGGCGACGTCGAGCTGCTCGGGGTCGAGGAGGGGATCGCCCGAATCCGGCTCGAGGGCAGCTGCGACGGCTGCCCGGCTTCGTCGTCGACGCTCGAGCTGGCGATCAAGTCGGCACTCGACGAGGCGGCCCCGGACCTCGAGGGCCTGGTCGTCGAGGGCGCCGTCGCCCCGCAGCCGGCGACGCCTGGCCCGGGCTCGATGGAACTGCCGGTGATCCAGGGCGCGGCCACAAGCGCCCCCGGGCCGCCGTCCTGGTTCGACCTCGGCGACGTCCACGGCCTCGGCGAGAGCGAGCTGACTACGGCCGAGGTCAACGGGATGCCGCTCGTTATCGCCCGAGTCGAGGGCAGCCTGCTCGCCTTCCGCGACGCCTGCGCCGCGTGTGGCGCGCCGCTTGCCGCCGGCAAGCTCAACGACGGCACCCTGGTCTGTCCGGCGTGCGAGCGTCGCTTCTTCTTGCCCCGGGCTGGGCGCTCGCTCGATGACGACCGCCTGCTTCTCGAGCCGGTGCCGTTGCTCGTCGCGGCGGGCGGGGCGAGGGTGGCCCTGCCGGGATGAGCGAATCCCTGGACGCCAAGCTCGCGGCGCGGCGGCAGGCGGAGATGGTCGCCGAGCTCAGGCAACTGAGGCGGCCCTCGACGAACGGCGCGGCGAATGAGTCTGCGGCACGCCTCACCGGGGCCTCCAGCGCGGCTGCGGCGGTCGAGCTCTGCGACCTGTGCGGCAAGCAGCTCGATCCGGAGCATCGTCACCTCCTCCACCTGGTCGACCGCCGCATCCTTTGCACCTGCGAGGCGTGTGTGGCGTTGCGCGGTGGCGACGCCGAGCTGCGCCCGACCGGCACGCGCACGGTCTGGCTCGACGACTTCACGCTCTCCGACGAGGTCTGGGCCTCGTTCGGGATCCCGATCGGGCTCGCCTTCTTCATCGACTCGACCGCGACCGGCGGGATCGTCGCCCTCTATCCGAGCCCCGCGGGGGCGACCGAGTCCGAGCTCGAGATCGAGACCTGGCGCGACCTGCGGACCGAGAACCCGGTGCTGATGGGGCTCGAGCCCGACGCCGAGGCGTTGATCGTCAACCGGATCGCCGATCCGCCGGAGCACGCGATCGCGCCGATCGACGAGTGCTACAGGCTCGTCGGCCTGATCAAGGTCAACTGGGACGGGATCTCGGGCGGCACCGGGGTCGAGCGCGCGATCGAGTCGTTCTTTGCCGAGCTCGAGGAGAAGGCCCGATGACGCTCGAGTCGAGCGGAGACGGCCAGGCGACCGAGCTCGAACCGGCTCCCTTCAGCGGCGCACCGGACCCCGACTTCGAGGTGCTTTCCGCGAGTGCGGTCGAGCGCGCCGCGGCGCCGACGGTGGGTTTCCGGATCAAGGTCGCCGACGACTCCGGCCGGCGTGTGTTCACGATCGCGCTCACCGCTGTGATCACGATCGAGCCCTCGAAGCGCCCCTACGACCCGGCCGCTCGCGAGCGCCTGTTGGAGCTCTTCGGCGAGCCTGCTCGCTGGGCCTCGACCACGACCAACTTCCGCTGGGCCCAGGCCGATGCGCTGGTGCCGGCGTTCTCGGGCGAGACCGAGTTCGAGCTCGTCGTTCCCTGCACCTACGACCTCGAGCTGGCGGCGGCCAAGTACTTCCACGGCCTCGACGACGGGGCCGCCCCGCTTCGCTTCCACTTCAACGGCACCGTCTTCTACGAAGACGACGCCGGGCGGATGCAGATCGTGCAGATCCCCTGGGATCGCTCGCCGCGGTTTCGGATGCCGATCGAGGTCTGGCGGCGGACGATCGACGCGGCGTATCCCTACCGCTCCTGGGTCCCGGTTCACACCGAGACGCTCGACCGCCTTCAACGGCTGAAGGCGGAGCGGGGGCTGCCGACTTTCGACGCCACGGTCGACCAGCTACTCGAGGAGCGGAAGTGATGCGCGAGGAGCTCGAACAGCTGGTCTCCTCGCTGCTCTACGAGGGCTACGCCCTCTATCCGTACACCCCCGGAGCGACCAAGAACTCGACCCCGACCCCGTTCGGGATCGTCTATCCGCAGGCCTATGCGGAGGGGATGCCGACGACCTTCGACCACCTGCGAGTCGAATGCGTGCTCGAGGCCGAGCCCGACGCTGAGCTGCGGGCCACGGTTCGCTTCCTCCAGGCCGCAGGAGAGCGCCACAAGGCGGTCGAGCGCCGGCTCGAGCTCGACTCCGCTCCGCTCGCCGCCATGGTCGGCGACGGGGTCGGCAGCAGATTCGAGTTCGCCGGCGAGCCGCCGCTGGTCGGGCGCGTGCGATGCCGCGCAGAGGCGCTCGAGCAGCCGCGGCTCTGGCGGGTACGGGTATGCGTCCACAACTCGACCGAGGTCGAGTCCGACCTCGAGCGCACCGAGGCACTGGTCGCGAGCCTGCTCTCGACCCACGTCGTGATCGAGGCAAAGGGGGGCGGGCGCTTCGTCTCGCCGCTGGAGCGCGACGGCGCCGCCGGGGCGGCAGTTGAGGCATGTCGCAGCGTCAACACCTTCCCGGTGCTCGCCGCGCCCGCCGACGACGCGATCCTGGCGGCGACGATCGTGCTCCCCGACCATCCTCAGATCGCCCCCGAGAGCCTCGGCAACCTGTTCGACAACACCGAGATCGAGGAGGCGCTGCTGCTGCACGTACAGGCGCTCTCGGACGGCGAGCGCACCGAGATCGCCGAGCAGGACCCTGCGGTGCGCGTGATGATCGAGCGCGCGACCGGGGCGAGCCCCGACGACGTGCTTTCCCTGCACGGGCTGATGAAGCCGAGCGCCCAGCTGCCCGCCGATCCCGGCCCGCCGCCGAATCAGGCGCCTCCACAGCGGCGCGACCTCGGCTACGCCTCGGAGCCCGGCCACCCGAACCCGGGCGAGCCCGAGCTCGAGCTCGACGGGGTGACCTTCCGCAAGGGGGCCAAGGTGGTCCTGCGGCCGGGCACCGACCGCGACGTCTATGACCGGATGCTCGACGGGCGCAGGGCGACGATCGAGCGCCTCTATCTCGACTACGACGACGGCGCTCACATCGCGGTCACGATCGACGACGATCCGGGGCAGGACCTGTTTCGCGAGACCGGGCGCTACCTGTTCTTCAAGGCGGCGGAGGTCGAGGCGGTGAGTACATGACCCCGGGCGAGCGCCAGCCGCAGATCCTCGTCGCCGGTATCGGAAACGCGTGGATGCGCGACGACGGCTTTGGCGGCCACGTCGCCAAGCGCCTCGAGCAGCGCGAGCTCCCCCCTGGAGTCAGCGTGTTCGACTTCGGAACCGGCGGGCTCGACCTCGCCTACGAGGTGATGCGCGGCTACGACGCGCTGGTCCTGATCGACGTCAGCCGCCAAGGCGGCGAGCCCGGGACCCTGTACGTGCTCGAGCCCGATCCGGCCGAGATCACAACGATCGAAGACGGCGAGTTGGTCAGCCCGCACGGGATGGACCCGAAGACCGTGCTGCGGTTCGTGAAGACCGTCGGCGGCTGGCCGGGCAAGGTCGTCGTCGTCGCCTGCGAGCCCGAGGCGGGCGAGGAGATGGGGCTCGAGCTCTCGGCCGGAGGTCGCCGCTGCACTCGACCGGGCCACCGACCTGGTGATGGAAACGATCGACGAGCTGCGCTCCGACGAGGCCTACGCCGCGAAAGGGAGCTGAGCGATGCACGAGCTCTCGATCTCGAGCGCGATCGTCGACACCGCCCTGCGCCACGCCGGCGGCCGGAGCGTGACCCAGGTGGACGTCAAGGTGGGGGCGCTGCGCCAGGTCGTGCCCGAGTCGCTGGCTTTCTACTTCGAGATCGTCGCCCGTGACACCGGCTGTGCCGGCGCCGAGCTCGAGCTCGAGGTTGTCGGCGCCTGGATGCGATGCCCGACCTGCGGTCACGAGTGGGACCCCTCGCCGGAGCCGCTTGCGGGCCACGCCGCCGGCGTCGGCGCCGCACTGCCCGCCTTCCGCTGCCCGGCGTGCGAGCGCCCGGATGCCGAGATCGTTCGCGGGAACGAGCTCGAGGTCGAGTCGATCGAGGTCGAAGCCATCGAGGAGGAGCAATGCATCGCACCAAGGTGAAGGTCGCCGCCGACGCGTTCGACGCCAACCAAACGATCGCGCACGCCAACCGCCACGACTTCGATCACGCGGGCGTCGCGGTGATCAACTTCATGAGCGCACCCGGGGCGGGCAAGACGTCGCTGCTCGAGCGCGCGCTGGCCGGTCTCGAGAACGTACGGGTGGGCGTGCTGGAGGGTGACGTCCAGGGGAGCCTGGATGCCGACCGGATCGCGGCCCTGCATGTCCCGGTGGTGCAGCTCAATACCGAGTCCGGGTTCGGCGGCGAGTGCCATCTGGACGCGAACATGGTCCGCTCGGCGATCGGCGACCTGCCGCTGGCCGAGCTCGACCTGCTGGTGATCGAGAACGTCGGCAACCTCGTCTGCCCGGCCGAGTTCAGGGTCGGCGAGGACGCGCGGGTGATGATCTGCTCGGTCACCGAGGGCGAGGACAAGCCGCTCAAGTACCCGCTCATGTTCCGCGCCTGTGAGCTCGTCGTCGTCAACAAGATCGACCTGCTGCCGCACCTCGACTTCGATCTCGACCGCCTGCTCACCAACATCGACGCGGTCAACCCGACCGCGCGCGTGATCCTGACCAGCGCCGTCTCCGGCGAGGGCATCGACGAGTGGCGCGAGTGGCTCGCCGGGGTCCCGGAACGCGCGGCGGCGGCGGTCTAGCGCCGGGACCGACGGGCGATGGTCGGAGCGCCGACAACGGATGGTCTCGCGGGCCGCGTCGATGAGCTGCTCGGCGCCCGAATCGCCGCCGGAGACCGGTTTTTCGACGCCGAGGCCGAGCGGCTGGCGCGCTGCTGCCACCTGATGGCCGAGCGCTTCGCCCGCGGCGGGCGCCTTGTCGCCCTCGGCCGCTCGCCCGCGGCCCGCTCGGACGCCCGCCACATCGCGGTCGAGTTCGTGCACCCGGTGATCGTCGGCAAGCGAGCCCTGCCGGCCCTCGGACTGGCGGCCGAGGGCGGTCCGCTGGCCACCCAGGTTGAGGCGGTCGCCGAGCCCGACGACATCGTCGTCGGCTTCGAGGCGGAATCCGATCCGGAGACCCGCGCCGCGCTCTCGCGGGCACGCGAGCGTGGCTGCATGACGATCGCCTTCGGTGCGGCCGGGGCGGAGTGGGAGTTCGAGCCCGCGGATGACGACCCGTTCGTGCGCCAGGAGCTGATCGAGACCCTCTACCACCTGCTCTGGGAGCTGGTGCACGTCTTCTTCGACCACCGCGGGCTGCTCGCCGGCCGCCAGACACGGGCCGTCCACGACACCGGCGCCTCGAGCTTCCTCTACCCGTTCCTGTCGGAATCCGAGGACGACCTCGAGGCAGTCGTCGACGACGTCCGCCGCTCGGTCCTGATCAAGGCCCGCGAGATCTCGGAGCTCCGCGAGCAGACCCTGGGCGAGAACCGCGAGCCGCTGCTGGCCGCGGCGAGCGCCCTGCGCCGGCTGCTCGACGCGGGCGGCAAGCTGCTCGCCTGCGGCAACGGCGGCTCGGCCACTGATGCGATGGACCTGGTGGCTGATCTTCGACGATCCGCCGCACAGCTGGACGAAGCGCAGGGCCATCGACCTGACCGAGGATGCGGCGATCCTGACCGCGATCGCCAATGACGTCGGCACCGAGCAGATCTTCCAGCGCCAGGTGATCGCCTACGGGCGCGAGGGCGATGCGCTTGCCGTGCTCTCCACAAGCGGCAACTCTCGCAACCTGATCGTGGCCCTGGCCGAGGCCCGTGAGCGCGCGATGGTCACGATCGCCTTCGTCGGCTATGACGGGGGCCAAGTCGCCTCGGAAGGGCTCGCTGACCACGTCGTCGTCACCCGCTCGCAGCACATCCCGCGGATCCAGGAGGCGCAGGCGAGCGGCTATCACGTCCTCCGTGAGCTGATCGAGTTGGTGCGCTGACGATGGCGGCTCCGCCCCGGACCTGCGAACGGCGCCGGGTCCATGCCCGGGTCGCCGGCGTCGTTCAGGGCGTCGGCTTCCGGCCGTACGTGTTCCGCCTCGCCGAGCAACTCGACCTCGCCGGCTGGGTGCTCAACGACGAGCGGGGGGTCGAGCTCGAGGTCGAGGGCGAGTCGGCGGCGGTCGAGGAATTCCTCGCGCGGCTGCCGGCGGAGGTGCCGCCGCTGGCCGCGGTCGAGGCGGTCAGCGCCGAGCCCGCGAACCCGCGCGGCGAGCACGGTTTCACGATCGTCGAGTCGCGCCGCGGACGCGAGCCGCTGGCTCTGGTCCCCGCCGACATGGCGACCTGCGACGACTGCCTCGCCGAGCTCCGCGATCCCGCCGATCGCCGCCACCGCTACCCGTTCACCAACTGCACCAATTGCGGCCCCCGGTTCACGATCGTCCGCGGCGTCCCCTACGACCGCCCCTCGACGACGATGGCCGCGTTCGAGATGTGTGCGCGCTGTCGGGCCGAGTACGAGGATCCGCGCGACCGCCGCTTCCACGCCCAGCCCAACGCCTGCCCCGAGTGCGGGCCTGTGGTGCGACTCACCGACCCCTCGGGCGCGACCCTGGTCGGCATCGAGCTCGACCGCGACGCGATCGAGACGGCGGCGAAGCTGTTGCGGGCGGGCCAGATCCTGGCCGTCAAGGGCGTCGGTGGGTATCACCTTGCCTGCCTCGCCTCCGACGACCGCGCGGTGCTCGCCTTGCGCACCCGCAAGCACCGCGAGGCGAAGCCGTTCGCGCTGATGGCGGCCGACCTCGACACCGCCCGCGAGCTGGTCGAGCTGACCGCGATCGAGGAGGGCCTGCTCGCCGACCGCCGCCGGCCGATCGTCGTCGCGCGCCGCCGCCCCGAGAGCCGTGTCGCCGCTGCGGTCGCCCCCGGCCGACCCGACCTCGGGGTGATGCTCCCGTATTCACCGCTTCACCACCTGCTCGCCGCGGACGTCGGCGAGCCCCTGGTGTTGACCTCCGGCAACGTCTCGGATGAGCCGATCGCCTACGGCGACGTCGACGCCTTCGACCGGCTCGGCCGGATCGCCGACGCCTTCCTCCTTCACGACCGCCCGATCCACGTCCGCACCGACGACTCGGTTGTGCGCTCGCTCAGCCCCGAGCTGCGTCCGCAGCCGCTGATGATGCGCCGCTCGCGCGGGCACGTCCCCGAGAGCATCCCGTTGCCGCTGACCGCACAGCGGCCGGTGCTCGGCTGCGGTGCCGAGCTCAAGAGCACGTTCTGCCTCGCCAAGGGGGATCGGGCTTGGGTAGGTCCGCACATCGGCGATCTGAAGAACTACGAGACCCTGACCTCGTTTCGGGAGGGCGTCGGGCACTTCCAGGAGCTGTTCGCGATCGAGCCCGCTGTGGTCGCACATGACCTCCACCCCGACTATCTCTCGACGGGTTACGCGCAGGAGCGTGAGGGGGTTGAGCTGGTCGCGGTCCAGCATCACCACGCGCACCTTGCGGCCTGCCTCGCCGAGCACGGCGAGCGTGGGCCGGCGGTGGGGGCGATCTTCGATGGCAGCGGTTACGGGCCAGACGCCACCGTTTGGGGCGGCGAGATCCTGCGCGGTGACTTGGCGTCGTTCGAGCGCGCCGGGTGCCTGTTCCCGGTCCGGCTGCCGGGCGGCGACGCCGCTGTGCGCGAACCGTGGCGGATGGCCTGCGCCTGGCTGGTCGCGGCGCTCGACAGCGAGCGCCCCGAGATCCCCGCAACGCTCGCCAGGACGGTCGACCCGCGCAGCTGGGACGCTGTCTGCGCGCTGGTCGCGAGCGGCTTCAACTCGCCGCTGACGACCAGCGCCGGCCGCCTCTTCGACGCGGTTGCGGCGCTCTGCGGCGCCGGCGCCCGGGTCAGCTACGAGGGCCAGGCGGCGATCGAGCTCGAGGCGGGAGTGCGCGACCGCGAGCACCCTTATCCGATGGGGTTGATCGACCCGGGCCCCGAGGGGCCGTTGATCATCGACCCGCGCCCGACGGTAAGGGCGCTGTGCGAGGACGTCGTCGAGGGGGTTGTCGCCGCGGCCGCCGGGGCGCGCTTCCACGAAGCGCTCGCGGGCCGGACCGCTGAGGCCTGCTCCCGGGTCGCCCGAAGCCACCAGATCGAGCTCGTGGTCCTCTCTGGCGGTGTGTTTCAGAACCGGATCCTGCTCGAGCGCGCCACCGAGCTGATCCGCGCCGCGGGCCTGCGAGTGTTGATCCCCGAGCGCCTGCCACCCAACGACGGCGGGATCGCCTACGGACAGGTCGCAGTGGCAGCGGCCAGGAGTGCGGCGCGCTGATGAGCTTCGAGTTTCTATTCGAGCCGGTTGAGAACCTCGACGCCTGGCTCACCAGCCTGTTCGCGGGCGCGCCGCTGTTGCTCGCGCTCGGACTCGCGTTTGCGCTCGGGCTTCGGCACGCCTCCGATCCCGATCACCTGGTCGCGGTCACCTCGCTGATCGCGGCCGACGACGGCGACCCCAAGAGCGCCGTACGCCTCGGCGCCTGGTGGGGGCTCGGTCACGCGGCCATCCTGCTCGGAGTCGGCTTGCCCCTGATCGCGCTCAAGTCCGAGATGCCGGGATGGCTCGAGGCCGGCGCCGAGAAGGCCGTCGGTGTGATCATCGTCCTGCTCGCCGGCCGGGTGAGCTGGAAATGGCTGCGCGGGGACTACCGAATCGGCTCCCATGGACACGGCGAGGGCTCCGACGCCGCCGGCGATCGCCACCGCCACCTGCGCCGGGGACCCGATGAGCACGACCACACCTCCCTGCGCACCCCGCGCCAGGCCTTCGCGATCGGGGTTCTGCACGGGCTCGCGGGAACCGGCGCTGTCGTCCTGCTGCTGATCGCGGCGCTGCCCACGCAGCTCGAGGCGGCGGCGGCCCTGGCCGTGTTCGCGCCGATGACGATCCTCTCTATGGCCGCGCTCACCGGAGCATTCGGCTGGATCCTCACGAGGCCGCTTGTCGAGCCGGTATACCGAGCGGTTCTGATTCCGGCGCTCGGCTTGTTCGGGGTCATGTTCGGGCTCTGGTACGCCGGCATCGGCTGATGGGATGGTGATCGGATGACCCCGCCCGAGGTCGAGAAGCTGCTCGCCGCGCCGGTCAGCGCCGGAGGCGAGCAGAAGCGCTTCGGCGAGCTCGCCGCCGACGATGTCAGACGCCACGCGGCGGCGCTCGGTGAGGCCTCCGGGTTTGGTCACCGGAGCCGGGTGGCGGCGGTCGCCGGCGCCTGGCGCGAGCTCGCCTCCCAGATGGAGGAGCAGGGGGCAGCGACGGTCGCCGACCTCGAGCCGGAGACGGTCACCGCAATGGCCGAGCCGCTCTGGATCGTGCCGCCGGGCGGCAGCCTGCTGCCTTGACCACCGCGCAACTTTAGACACCTGTACCGGTTCTCCGACAGGTGGGCGCGGCGTCCGCTAGCCTGCGCGGTCGGCACGGCGGCGCACCAATTGCGAGCAGAGAGGATCAGATGAAGAGGGGCATTCGGCAGCGACGGTTGATCACGATCGGAGCTGCTCTCGGCACGCTCGCACTCCCGAGCCTGGCAGTCGCCCACCTCGAGCGCCCCTCCTACTGGCCCGACCCGAGGCCCGACAAGTCGGTCAACCCGCCCGCCGGCGGCGAGGTGCCGAAGCTCCGCTCGCTGGGTTCCGCCGTCACCGGCGCGGGCGCCGGAGACGTGCGCGTCGTCTGCCAGGGCGACGACGGGCGCAAGTCGCTCAAGGCGCTCAAGGAGTCGCTCGAGACCGCCCAGGGCAAGGGCTATCGGATCCGCCCGAGCCAGCCGCGCAAGAAGATCTCCGAGAAGCAAGGCCGCGAAGCTGCTGGAGCAGAACGAGGCGCTCGCCGAGCAGTGCAAGTACGACGAGATCCAGCCCGCCGTCTTCGACTCGGGCAACAACGACCGCGTCGTGATCATGCCCGGCCGCTACACCGAGCCGACCTCGCGCAAGCAGCCGCTCAACGACCCCAGCTGCGCCGGCATTGACCCAGCAGGACTCCTGCGGGCGCCGAGACGCCGAGCTACCGCTACCAGGTCACCTGCCCGAACGACCAGAACCTGGTCTACGTCGCCGGGCCGCGAGGTGCCGAGCGACGCCGCCGCCCGAGCCGCCGCTCGCCAACCGCCAGGGGATCCCCGACGAGGGCAAGTGCGTGCGCTGCAACCTCCAGATCGAGGGCTCGGGCGTCTCCGCCGACGACGTGATCATCGACGGCGGCACGAACTACAAGGGCAAGGGCCCGGAGGCCCGGCCCGGCGCGCTCGTCAAGGACGTGATCCTGCGCGTCGACCGCGCCGACGGCTTCGTCGCCCACAACTTCCTCACCCGCGGGGCGCTCGAGCACGGCGTCTACGTCGAGGAGACCGACGGCTACCGGATCGACCGGGTGAAGATGTTCTGGGCCGCCGACTACGGCAACCTCACCTTCACCTCCGATCACGGGCTGTACAGGAACTGCGACGGCTTCGGCTCGGGCGACGCGGTGCTCTACCCGGGCGCCGCGCCGGAGACCGGCGAGCAGGCCGACCTCTCCTTCTATCCCGACGCGCCGCGGATCAACACCGTGATCAAGAAGTGCGACATGCGCGGCAGCGTGCTCGCCTACTCGGGCTCGATGGGCAACGCCGTACGGATCACCAAGAACGACATCTACGGCAACGCCGCCGGGATCTCGACCGACACGATCTCGGCCGCCGGCCACCCCGGCTTCCCGGCCGACAGCGTCGAGATCGACCACAACTACATCTACTCGAACAACCTCGACCTGTTCGAGGCCGACCCGCCCGTCGACCCGGTGGTCGGCGTGGTGCCGGTCGGGCGCCGGTGTCTTCTGGCCGGGCCACAACAACGGCCGCGTCCACGACAACTGGATCTTCGACAACTGGCGCTGGGGCACGATGCTGCTCTCGGTGCCCGACGCCCTGGTCACGCCCGAGGGCAACGTCAACCCCGGCGTCTCCTGCCCGACCGCGCCGACGCTGACGACCTCGTGCGGAACCGATACTTCGACAACCGTCATGGGCCGGGCGCCGAAGGGGCTTCAAGGCGCCCAGCGCGGTGAAGAAGTTCGGCAACCAGGTCGGCGGTCAAGAAGGGCGCGCTTCCCAACGGCGCCGACTTCTGGTGGGACGAGGCCGACGGGCAACGACCGGCAACTGCTGGTTCGACAACACCGGCCCCGACGGGACGGCGGCGAGCGTCACCGGCCCGGGCGCGGGCGACGGCGCCGACACCCTGCCGTCCGACTGCGCCAGCAGCGCCGGCACCGGCGACTCGGTGAAGTTCGCCTACCTGCTCGCCTGCTTCCTCGCCCGCGAGGGCGACCTGCCGCCCGAGCAGTGCGACTGGTACGAGCTGCCGCCCAAGCCCGGCTCCGCGGCCGCGCGCAAGCAAGGCACGCGAGTTCGGGAGGTCGGGGTGCGCAAGTTCCTCAAGACCGAGCGCGCGGCGGAGCTCGAGGCGCAGCTCGACGAGATCACCGGGATCGCGGACTCGGTGCCCAAGCCGTAGATCGGATGCGGACCGACCGCCGGACGCCGGGCAGCGCTCGCGCTGGCGCTGGCGATGCTGGCTCTCGGCGGGTCGGCCTGCGGCGCGGACAGCGAGCCCGAAGGAGGCCGAGCCGCTCGGCGACGTGCGGGTCGGTTCGGTCGCGCCAGCTCGCCCAGTGCGAGGACTGGGACGGCGGAACGCGCGCCGAGCGCCTGGCGACGATCGACGACATCCGCGAGCAGATCAACCTCCAGGACAGTCGCGGTGAAGACCCCGGAGCTCTCCGACGAGGCCGCCTACGAGGTCCTCGACACCACCTGCGCCAACGACTTCGCCGCCAGCTTCCGGCTCTACAAGATCTACGCCAAGGCGACCAGCTTCGCCTCGTTTGCCGACTAGCGCCCGCCGCTTAATCAGAACTCAACGAATTGCGCTTTAGAAGCGCTTGGGAATGCGGTTTTCGCCCGACGGTTGTCCTTTGACACGGCATCCTGGGCTCCGCTAGGTTCGCTCGCGTGCCTGGCACACGCCTGGCACGGGTTAGGGAAAACCGGGAACGGGACCAGTTGAGGAGCCAGCCTTGATCGGCCGCATAGCGGCCCTTGTCGCACTCGCGATCACGATCGTCGCGGTCGTGATCCTGCTCCGCGGCGGCGGCGAGGAGTACGAGGTGACCGCCGAGTTCGAGAACGCCGGCCAGCTCGTGAAGGGCAACGAGGTCGTCGTCGGCGGGGCCGCGGTCGGGGCGGTGAAGGGAATCGAGCTCGGGCCCGAGGGCCAGGCGCTGGTCACCTTCACCGTCTCCGAGGACTACGCGCCGCTGGCGCGCGGGACGACCGCGACCGTGCGCTCACCGTCGCTCTCCCAGATCGCCGGCCGCCAGATCCAGCTCACCCTGCCCCCCGACTCCACTGCCGGCGATGAGATCGCGACCGGCGGCGAGCTGACACAGGCCGAGACCGTCTCCGCCGTCGACCTCGACCAGATCTTCAACACGCTCTCGCCGAAGACGATCAAGGACTTCAAGCACGTGATCCAGGGCTTCGAGCTCTCCTACGAGGGCGTCGGCAAGCAGGCCAACAAGGGCTTTCACTACCTGAACCCCTTCCTGTCTACCTCGCGGCGCGTCTTCGGCGAGCTCTCGTCCGACCAGCGCGCGTTCGAGGCGCTGATCGTCGACACCGCGAAGCTCTCCGGGGCGCTCGCCGAGCGCTCCCCCGACCTCTCGCAGCTGGTCGGGAACCTGAACCGGATGATGAATGCGATCGGCGATCGCAAGCAGCGCCTGGCGGAGGCGATCAACCGATTCCCGGGCTTCATGCGCGAGGCCAATACGACGTTCGTCAACCTGCGAGCCGCGCTCGACGACGTCGATCCGCTGGTCAGCGCCTCGAAGCCGGTGGCGCGTGAGCTGCGCCCGTTCCTCGCCGAGCTGCGGGCTGCGGCCGCCGACGCCGTGCCGACGATCCGCGACCTCGATGCGATCGTGAAGCGCTCCGGGGCCGACAACGACCTGGTCGAGTTGGCCTTGATCCAGCCCAAGCTCACCGAGCGCGCGGTCGGCAGCGGCTCGCCCGAATGCGGCGCCGGGACGGAGGATCCCGAGGACCTGCAGGTCCCCGCCGACGACGACTTCACCCAGGGCAGCTTCGGCGAGGCGGTCTGCTCGCTGACCAACGGCGAGACCAATCTCGAGTTCTTCCGCGCCTACACCCCCGAGCTGGTCGGCTGGTTCGACGACTTCGGCCACTCGGGCGCGGTCGACGCGATCGGCGGCATCGGGCGGATCGCGACCCAGTTCAACGCCTTTACCACCTCGCTCCCGGGCGGGGTCCCGAACCTGCTCGACCCGCTGACGCCCGAGGAGCTCTTCGCCTCGCTGGACACCGGCAACAACCGCCGCTGCCCGGGCGGCAACGAACGCCCGCTCGCCCCCGCGGACACCGACGACGACTCGGTGCCCGTTCACCGACGGCGGCGCGCTTACCGACGGTGAGCCCGGCGACTGCGATCCCGACCACGTCCTGCCCGGCCCATGAGAAGGATCGCGCTCATGGCCACGGTGCTCGGCGCGGCGATCGCCGGCCTCGCCTCGAGCGCCGGCGCCGACGACGTGCACACCTACGAGATCGAGATGTACAACGCGTTCGGGATCGTGCCCGGCTCCGACGTGCGGATCGCGGGCGTCAACTCGGGCTCGGTCACCGACCTCGACATCAACGAGGCCAAGCGGGCGCTGGTGACGATCGAGCTTCAAGGCGAGCTCGGCACGCTCGGCGAGCAGTCCCGCTGCTCGTCGGAGCCGCAGTCGCTGATCGCCGAGTACTTCATCTCCTGCGAGCCCGCGGGCCCGCCGCTCGCCGAGGACGATGACGCCGACGACCCCGACGCCGACGTCCCCGCGGAACGGGTCTCGCAGACGGTTCAGGCCGATCTGGTCCAGAACACGCTTCGCGAGCCGTTCAAGCGCCGGCTGCAGCTCTTGATCAACGAGTTCGGGACCGCGCTCGCGGGCAACCCGGAGAGCCTCAACGAGGCGATCCGGCTCGGCGCTCCGGCGCTCACCGAGCTGCGCAAGGTGACCCGGATCCTCGCTGATCAGAACGCGATCATTCGCGACCTCAACGTCAACTCCGACACGGTCATCGGCCGGCTCGCCGACCGCCGCGAGGACGTCGTCCGCTTCATCCGCGAGGCGCGCGACACGGCCGAGGCCTCGGCCGCGCGCCGGATCGAGCTCTCGCGCGACTTCGAGATCCTCGACGACTTCCTCGCCGAGTTCCGGCCGACGCTGGTCGAGCTCGAGAGCCTGGCGAACGCGCAGACGCCGCTGCTCACCGACCTGCGCGCCGCGGCGCCCGGCCTCAACCGGCTCGCGGTCAACCTGCCGCCGTTCAACGAAGCCAGCCGGGCCTCGCTCGACACCCTGGGCGGCGCGGCGGAGGTCGGCGACCAGGCGCTGCGCCGGGGCCGCGACGAGATCCGCCTGCTCGCCGAAGCCGGCAAGAAGGCCCCGGTGACGGCGGAGATGCTCGCCGACCTGCTGCGGGACCTCGACGACCCGCGGCGCGCGGTCGAGATCGACGACCGCGCGGCCACGGACACCGGGCGCACCAACCCGGGCGCGGGCAACAAGGACACCCAGGGCTATACCGGGCTCGAGGGCCTGCTCAACTACGTCTACTACCAGCCGGGTGCGCTGAACCAGTACGACCAGGTCGGCCACCTGCTGCACTTCAGCCTCTACAACGTCAACAGTGGCCCCTGCGGGGCGTTCTCGAGCGGCCGCGACGCGACCACCGGCGAGCCCGGCGTGATCGCCGCCGACGGGGGCACGACCACGAACGTGCTCGAGTACGACCCCTGCGTGGCCGCGCTGGGGCCGAACCAGCCCGGCATCAACGAGGACCTGGGGCTGCCCAAGTACCACCCCTCGGTGTGCCCGGACGGGACCAGCCCGACGGCGGCCGAGCAGGAGCTGTGTAACCCGAGCGACCCGGCAAGCACGAGCGCGCGATCCGGAGGCGACCGCGGCGGCGCCGGACGCGGCACGGGTGAGGGCCCGGCCGGCGGGACCGGCGGTGGCGGCGAGCCGGGCGGCGGAGGCTCGACGCCGGCGACCCCGGGCGGACCGCTCCCCGAGGAGATCGTCGATGAGATCCTCGACCTGCCCCCCGACGCGCTCGATGACCTTCCGGGCAACCTCGGCGACGAGCTGGGCGGGCTCGGCATCGGCGGCCAGAGCGGCGGCGGCGCCGACCAGGGTGGGGGCGGCGGTGCGGGCGCTGCGACCGAAGACCTCCTCGACTTCCTGTTCGCGAACTGATGGCCGGGCGTAGTCGAAACCCGCTCAGTGGGCTGGCCGCCTCGCCGACGATGGTCGGCGCGGTGACGACGCTGATCGTGATCGTCGCCGTCTTCCTGGCCTACAACGCGAACAACGGCCTTCCCTTCGTGCCCGTCTACCGAGTCTCGGTCGAGGTCCCCGACGCCGCGCGCCTGATCAACAACAACGAGGTCCGGATCGGCGGCCACCGGGTCGGCGTGGTCGAGTCGATCGACGTGATCGACTCGGGCGACTCGACGACGACCGCTCAGGCCGGGGGCACGAACGAGGGCGTCGGCAACACGGGCGAGCCGATCGCCCGGCTCAACCTGAAGCTCGACGAGTCGATAGGTGCGCTCCCCAAGGACTCGGTCTTCCGGGTCCGATACCGGTCCTCGTTCGGGCTCAAGTACCTCGAGATCGTGCGCGGGACGGGCGAGCCGGCGCCTGAGGCGTTCACCTTCGACGGCACCGACGACGGCGCCACCTGCTCGCTGCCGACCGATCCCGAGAAGTTCGCGAGCTCGATCCCCGAACAGGCCCGCAACGGCTGCTTCCAGGCCCAGACCGAGTTCGACGACATCAACAACACCTTCGACACCGAGACCCGAACGAACGGGCGCGCGAACCTCGAGGGCTACGGCAATGCCTTCGCCGGCCGCGGCACCTCGCTCAACGACGCGATCACCAGCCTCGAGCCGCTGTTTCGGGGGCTGAAGCCGGTGGCCCGGGTACTGAGCGAGGCCGACACGCGCTTCCGCCGGCTCTTCCCCGAGCTCGGCGACTCGGCGCGGATCGTCGCCCCGGTCGCCGAGGAGCAGGCCTCCTTCTTCACCAACGCGGCGGTCGCGTTCGCGGCGATCTCATCCGATCCGGCGGCGCTCCAGGACTCGATCACCGAGGGCGTGCCGACGCTCGAGACAGCGATCGACCTGCTGCCGCGCCAGCGCCCGTTCCTGCGCGACTTCACCGTCCTCTCGCGCGTGCTGCGCCCCGGCGTCAACGACCTTCGGGCGACGCTGCCGGTGCTCAACGAGGCGATCGAGGTCGGGACGCCGGTGCTGCGCCGTTCGACCGAGATGAACCGCAACCTCCGCGGCGCGCTGAAGGCGCTCAACCGGGTCGTCTCGCAGCCGACCACGAAGCTGACCCTGCAGCGCCTCGGCGAGACCTTCGACGCGGCCAAGCCGCTTGCCAAGTGGGTGGCGCCGGCGCAGACCGTCTGCAACTACTGGAACTACTGGTTCACGTTCACCCCGAACGCGCTCTCGGACCGCGACCAGGTCGGCTACGCCTTCCGCCAGATGCTGACCGAGTTCCCGGTCTCGGCCGAGGTCGACGCGCCCGTCTCGGCCTACTCGGGCAAGCAGGGCAACGGCAAGCAGTCGGCGGCCGCGGGCGGCGTCTTCGAGCCGTATGCGATCCCGATCACCAACGCCCATCCCTACCAGCCGACGGGGCAGAAGAACGCCGACTGCCAGGGCGGCCAGTTCGGCTACGAGCTCGGTGCCCTACCGGTCCCGGGCCAGCCGCAGGACAACCCGGCCTCCGGTTCGTCCGACCTGCCGGGTTCGCGCGGCCCGACGACGCTCTTCTACAACGAGGCCGGCAACCGCAGCTTCGAGGACACCCGCAACCCGTCGCGCGCGCCCGAGACCTGGCAGGAGATCGGCGGATGACGGCGCCGCGCGAACAGCGCAGCAAGCGGCTGCCGAACTGGCTCATCGGCCTGGTGCTCATCGTCGTGGTCTCGATCGCGTCGCTGCTCGCCTACACCAAGGAGCTCCCCTGGGGCGACGCTTACGAGATCAGGGCCGTGTTCTCCTCGGCACAGAGCGTGCGCCCGAGCTCGCCGGTGCGGATCGCCGGCGTCAACGTCGGCGAGGTGACCTCGGTCGAGCACCTGACCGAGTCCCCGACCGAAGACCTGACCGCCCAGGCCGGCGGCTCAGGGCCCCAGGAGCCGGTGGCGGACCCGCAGGGCGAGCAGGGCGCGATCGTGACCATGGAGCTGACCGAGGACGCGCTCCCGATCCACGAGGACGCGACCTTCAAGCTCCGCCCCCGCCTCTTCCTCGAGGGCAACTACTTCGTCGATCTCGAGCCCGGGAGCCCGAACGCGAAGGAGATCGTCGACGGCCACACCTTCCCGGTCAACCAGACCGCCTACTCGGTCCAGCTCGACACGATCCTGACCACGCTTCAGGGCGACGTGAGGACCGACCTCCAGGTCTTCCTGAACCAGTTCGGCAACGCGCTGATCAAGCACGGCGGCGCCGAGGGGTTCCGCGAGCTCTACCGCTCCTCGCCGCCCTCCTACAAGTTCACCTCGCAGGTCAACGAGGCCGTCCTCGGCACCGAGCCCGGCGACCTCGGCGGGCTGATCAAGGGCCTCGACCGCGTCGTCCGCGGGCTCGGCCGCAACGAGCGCACGCTCCAGGACCTGGTCACCAACCTTCCGCATCTTCTCCGGCTCGTTCGCGGCCGAGGACGTCGCGCTCGGACAGGCGATCGAGGAGCTTCCGAGCACGCTCGCCGCGGCTCGACCCGCGTTCGCGAATCTCAACTCATCGTTCCCGGCGCTGCGCGCATTCGCTCGCGAGGCGCTGCCGGGCACCCGCTCGGCACCCGCGACGCTGCGCGCGGCGACCCCGTTCATCGCCCAGGTCCGGGCGCTGGTATCCGAGCGCGAGCTGCGCGGCCTGGTCGCCGACCTGCGGCCGACGATCCCGAGCCTGGCGAAGCTCGCGAGGAGGAACATCAAGTTCCTCGAGCAGACCCGCAGGCTCTCGAGCTGCTTCAACGAGGTCGTGATCCCGTGGTCGCATGACACGGTCGAGCCGCTCGACGACGCCTATCCGCACCAGCCGGTGGGTCGCGTGTTCGAGGAGACCGCCTACGGCCTCGAGGGGATCGCCTCGGAGAGCCGATCGGGCGACGCGAACGGCCAGTACGTCCGCGTGCAGGCGGGCGGCGGCACGAACACGGTCAAGATCCCGCCCTCGGCCGGCGGCGCGAGCGGCTTCGCCACCGACGGGTCGGTCGGAGTCACCCCATTCGACCTGCTCGGCGCGATGCCCCGACTCGAGGACTCGGCGAAGACGAAGTTCCGTCCCGGCGTCCGTTGCGAGACCCAGGAGCCGCCGAACCTCGAGGCCGGCGGCGCCGGCGTGCCCTTCGACGAGACCTCGGCATCGGCGCCGTCGGTCGCGGCCGCCGATGTGCTCTCGGACTACGCCCCGAAGCAGATCCGTGCGGCCGCCCGCAGCGCCGGCCTCCCCGACGAAGCGGCCGACGCCCTCGCCGAGCACGGAGGCGCTGACTGATGACGGCGATCCGCAAGCACCTGCGCGATTTCATCGCCGTTGCCGGGCTGGTGGTGGCTGGACTCGCGGTGACGATGTACATCGTCCAGGAGCAGCGCCTGCGCATCCCGGTGCTCGAGGAGCGGCCGTTCGAGCTTCGGGCCGAGTTCGAGACCGCCCAGGCGGTGGTTCCCGGACAGGGGCAGACGATCCGCGTCGCAGGCGTCCGGGTCGGCGACGTCTCCGACGTCGAGGTCGAGAACGGGGTCGGCGTGGTCACCTTCGTGATCGATCGCGAGTTCCTGCCGATCTACAAGGACGCGACGATCCTGATGCGCCCGACGACCGGGCTCAAGGACATGTTCTTCGACCTCGACCCGGGCACCAACTCGGACCCCGACGGCGGCGCGGACGAGTACCAGGAGGGCGACACGGTCTCGGTTGCCAACACCGCGCCCGACGTCAACCTCGACGAGATCCTCACGGCGCTGGACTCCGATACCCAGGCGTACCTGCGGCTGCTGCTGGTCGGCGCCGGCAAGGGCCTCGACGGTCGTGACCGCGAGCTCGGCAGGCTGCTCGGCTCGATCGGGCCGATCAACCGCGACTTCGCCGAGCTCAACCGCCTCGTCGCCGAGCGCCGCGACAACCTCGCCCGCCTGATCCACAACTTCAACCTGCTGACGACGCGGGTCGGCCAGGCCGAGGGCGACCTGGTCGAGTTCGTCTCGGCCTCGAACGGCGCCCTCGGCGCGATCGCCGAGCAGGACCCGAATGTCCGGCGTGCTGTCAGCCTGCTGCCGAGCACGCTCACCCAGGCGACCGACACGCTCAACGCGACCGCGCGCCTTGGCGCGATCCTGGGCCCCACTTTTGACGACCTGCGGCCGTTCGCCCGCAACCTCGACGAGGTCAACGGCTCGACCCGCGAGCTGGCCGAGGCGGCGACGCCCGTGCTCGAGAACGAGATCCGGCCGTTCGTGCGCGCGGCGCGCAAGCCGGTTCCCGACCTGCGCAAGGCTGCCGACCGGTTCAGCGCCGCGACGCCGCGCCTGACCACGGTCGCCGGCAAGATCAACCGGCTCGCCAACATGGCGGCGAACAACCCCAAAGGCGCCGAGCCGGCCGGGACCGCGGGACGCGACGAGGGCTACCTCTACTGGGCGGCGTGGCTCGGCCACAACGGCAACACCGTGTTCTCGAGCGGTGACGGCAACGGCTTCTACCGCCGGATCTACTTCACGGTCGGCTGCGACCAGCTGGCCAACATCATCTCCTCCAGTGGCGCCCCCGACCCGATCAAGGAGATCGTCACCGGCTTCAACCTGCCGGTGCGAACCCTGCTGTGTGGACCGTGAACCGAGTGAGCTGAGCAGATGCAGAAGCAAGCACCATCGATAGGACGCATCCTGATCGCCGTCGGCTTCACGCTCTCGTGCTTCGGGCTGATCCTGTTCCTGTGGATCGCATTCGGCGGGCCGATCCCGCTGAAGCCGCAGAGCTACCGGATCACCGCCTACTTCCCCGAGGCGACCCAGCTCGCTCTGGAATCCGACGTGAGGATCGGCGGTGTCTCGGTCGGCAAGGTCAAGGAGATCGAGCTCGCGCCCGCAGACCAGCGCGTCAACGGCAAGGACACGACCGAGGCGCTGATCGAGATCCAGCCGGAGTTCGCGCCGATCTCCGACGACGCGGTGGCGATCCTGCGCCAGAAGACGCTGCTCGGTGAGACCTACGTCGAGCTCACCTCGGGAACCGAGCCGAGCGAGCAGGCCGCGCCGGTCGCGCTCGGCGCGGCCGCGAACGTCTCCGATGCCGAGGCGGACCGGGTCGAGCCGATCGCCGAGGGTGGGACGCTCGGTGTCAGCCGGACCGAGGAGGCGACCCAGATCGACGAGATCTTCAACGCCCTCGACGAGGAGACGCGGAGCTCGTTCCAGAACTGGCAGCGCAACGCGGCGGTGGCGATCCAGGACCGGGGGCTCGACCTCAACGACTCGCTCGGCAACCTCGGGCCGTTCATCACCGACGCCTCCGACATCGTCTCGATCCTCGAGCGCCAGAAGGCGGCGCTCAAGGAGCTCGTCCGCGACACCGGGGCGACCTTCGAGGCGCTGACCGAGCGCGACCGCGAGCTCGCCGGAGTGATCGTCGGCTCCAACAACACCTTCGACGCGCTCGCGTCCGAGGATCAGGCGCTGGCCGAGACGTTCCAGATCCTGCCAACGTTCCAGCGCGAGTCGCGAGCGACGCTCGAGCGTCTCGACCAGTTCCAGGTCAACGCTCGCCCGCTGGTGCAGGACCTGATCCCGGTCGCCCGCGACCTCTCGCCGACGCTGCGCTCCGTGCGTGAGCTGTCGCCCAACCTGCGCAACCTGTTCGTCGACCTGCGCGACCTCGAGGACGCCTCTCGCGAGGGCCTGCCGGCGCTGCGCGACTTCCTCGACGGCCTCGCCCCGGTGCTCGACCACCTCGACCCGTTCCTCGCCAACCTCAACCCGGTGATCCGCTACCTCGAGTTCCAGAAGAAGACGGTCACCGACTTCCTCGTCGGCCCCGGGGCCGCGCTCGGCGGCCGCTACGAGAGCGTCGCCGGCGACCCGGCGCCGCGTCACGGGCTGCGCCAGCTCACCTACCTCGGCCAGGAGACGCTCGCGATGTGGCCCAGCCGCCTGCCGACCAACCGCGGCAACGGCTACCTGCCGCCGGGCGCGCTCAACGCCTTCACCTCGGCTAAGAACGGGATCTTCCCCAACTTCGACTGCAAGAACACCGACTACAAGCAGGGCGCACCGGCCTCGTCGCAGGACCAGGACGAAGAGGAGATCGTCAACGGCCAGAGCGTCGACGGGCTCAACAACGGCGCCCCGCCGGGCACCGCCTACGCGCCCTGCTTCGTCCAGGGCTCGTTCCCGAACTCGCAGCTCGGCAACTTCGGCGACGAGCGCTTCCCGCAGCTCTTCCAAGACCCCTAAACCCGGGCGGAATAGCCGGGCGGAATAGGATTGGGTCACTTGGGAGAGAGGAGAGAGGTGGCTTACTTCAAGGACGCGCAGGAGGTCTACGAGACGATCGGCCGTCTGTTCGTGGAGCTCGCCGAGGACGACGAGCTGGCGCCCAAGTTCCGGAAGGCGAACACGATCGTCCGCTACGAGTACTCCGAGCCGGCCTCGGTGATCACCGTCCGCCTCCAGGAGGGCCAGCCCGGCGACGTGGACTTCGGCGAGTCCGAGATGGAGCCCGAGGTGACGATGACGATGGCGGCCGACACGGCGCACATGTTCTGGCTCGGCGAGGTCAACGTCACCGTCGCCCTTGCTCGTGGCCAGATCAAGGCCAGGGGGCCGGTCGCGAAGATCCTCAAGCTCGTCCCCCTGACCAAGCCCGTCTTCCCCCGCTACAAGGCCCAGCTCGAGCAGCAGGGCCGCGAGGACCTGGTGAATGTCTGAAGCCGCCGCCGAGCGGCTCGACGCCTCCCGCTTCGCCGAGTTCTACCCATTCGTCTGTACGACCCGGGTGATCGCGAGCCGACCGAGGAGGACTTCGCCGAGCTCTACGCGAAGGCGCTCTGATGAAGGCTGAGGAGTGGGCGGAGACGGTCAAGGGGCTGGCGGCGAAGCGGGGCCTGACCTACGAGCCGGTCGGCGGGCTCAACCCGGCGGGAGGGCCGGCGGCGCTCTGTCCGGGCGGCACGAACCGGATCACGGGCCGGCTCACCGACGACTACTGGGGGGCGTCCTGCGACGCCGACGAGCGCGAGCAGGGCGGCCTGTTCTCGAAAACGGTGCTGCCCGACGCGGTGCTCGCCAAGGCCCACATGCCCGACCTCGCCGAGGTCGTGCCGCTGTTCAACGTCGAGTCGGTGGAGGCGGGTGAGCGGGTCGAGCAGGCGATCTCGCGGCGCAAGGTCGAGTTCGAGTCGATCGAGTTCAACCGCCGCTTCCTGGCCACCGTTCCCGCCGACTATGACCCGGTCGCGATGCGTGAGCTGTTCAGCCCCGGCTTCCTCGACTGGGTGGCTCGGATCCACAACGAGATCGACTTCGGGATCACCGATCGCCAGCTCTACTTCCTCTGGCGCCTGGGTGAGCACACCGCCGGAGAGTACGAGCAGGCACTCGAGAACGCGGGGCAGCTCTTCGGCCGGCTGCGCAACGAGATGGAGGAGCACGGCATCCACACCTACCCGGCGGGACCGTGGCACGCAGGGCTCGAGCCGTTCCCGGCGACGTAACGGCGCGATTCCGCCGAGCGCCGGCCGACCGCGGCGTAGCCCGCTTCAGGCTCGCGCGCTGAGCCCCGCGGCTTCGAGGGCTTCCGCGCGCTCGCGGAAGTTCTCGAGCCGGATCACCTTGCGGCCCCGGAAGGACCAGACCTGGAAGTAGCGGAACTCGGTCGCAGCCTGGCTCTCGCTGCCGACCCCGCGCTGGCGCACGGTCGCGACGACGCTGTCGCCCGCCTCGCCGATCTCCTCGGCTTCGATCGTGATCCGGGTCCACGGCTCCAAGAAGCCGCGCGTGTACTTCTCGAGCCGGGCGATGCCGAGATAGGTCCCGGAGTCGGGGAATCCCGAGGGCAGGACGAAGAGGACAAGCGGATCAAATACCTCGAGGCTGGCTTGGAAGTCACCCTTGCTGAATCGCTCGTAGACGGCTCGAACGGTCTCCACGTTTGACTGCGACATCACCGGCGCAGTATCTCGCCTCGCCGCGCGCGGACTAGGACTGGCTCGCGCGGGCCTTGGTGCGCTTGCGCGCGATGCGGTAGAAGCGGCGCACCTTGGCGAAGTTGCGCGCGGTAGCGGGCCAGCTCGCTCTCGTCGGGGAGCTCGAACCCGCCGACCATCTTGTGCGGCACCAGTGACCAGCCGTCGTCGCCGGCCACCAGATCGCCGCGGACCTGGAAGTTCTCCTGCCAGCGGAAGGTCTCGTCGTGAGCGTGCGCGGTGAGACAGGCTCGGCCCTCGGTCAGCGGCAGGCCGGCGGGCTCGGCGCCGAGCGCGATCCGCCGCGCGGCACGGTCGACGCTCACCGGCAGGCGAACCGAGAGCGGAAAGCCGTCCGGCCCGACCCAGGAGAGCACGGCGCTGGAGTGGCGGGCTCCGAGCTCGTCGATGCGCTCGTCCCAGACCACAGGCCCACCGGCCTGCGGCTCGTGCGCCGCCAGCGGCTCCTCGATGTGCCCGGAGCGAACCTCCTCGAGGCGTGAGTCGTAGACCTGCGGCTCGGTCGCCGGTTCGCCGTCCTCCCAGACGAAGACGCGCTCGGGGTGCACCTTGACGTAGATCCGCGTGTAGTACCAGCCGAACAGGCCGCGGAGGAGCTTCGGTGGGTGGGCGTCGCGCGTGCCCGGGAGCTTCTCCCACGACTCGCGCCAGTAACGCTCCTTGTTGGCGTCGAGGTCGCGGTCGTCGACCTCGGCGGTGCCCTGGACCAGGACCCGGATCCCACCCTCGATCCCGGAGCCGGTGTGGTCGGAGAACAACAGCGCCACACGCGGGTTCCGCTGCGCGTCGTCGGCCTTCTTCGGGTAGCCGAGGCCGGTGGTGATGTCGATCGACGCCCCTCCCTGCTCGTAGTACGGGGTCACCGGCCAGGTGATCGGCTGCTGGCCGGCGTCGATGGTCGTGTACTCGGTGGTGATGAAGCGCTCGAAGCACTCCCGAACCTGAGGCGGCAGGCTGCTGGTCACGGCGGCAGGTTATCGGTGTCGCTTGCGCCGTCCTCATAGCCGTCCTCCCAGGGCAGGACCACGCGGTGGTTCTCGCGGGTGCCGACGACCCGCGGCAGGATCGGCTCGACTACCCGCTCGCGCGCCGCGGCGATCACCTCGTCGGCGCTCGCGTGCCCGAGCAGCGTCTCGAGCGTCTTGATCGTCGGGAAGACGAGCTCGAGCTCGCCCACGGCGTGCGCGTCGAGCGCCGCCTGCGGGCCGAACCAACCGGCGTCGGAGACCTCAACCCCGTCCGCCTCGGGCGGGGTGTGCGCCGGCGCGAGGCCGACGAAGAAGTGGGTGTCGAAGCGCACCGGGACGACCTCGGGCGTGATCCAGCGCGACCACGCGACCAGCTCCGGCTCGGCCCCGAGGTCGATCCCGGCCTCCTCGGAGAGCTCGCGCGCCGCGCATTCGGCGGGGGTCTCGCCCGCCTCGATGATCCCGCCGGGAAAGACCCACACACCGGGCATGAACGAGGCCTTCGTGCTGCGCCGGACCATGAGCACCTCGACCCCCCGCTCGGAGTGCTTGCCGCCGCGGCGCAGGAGGATGATCGTCGCCGCGGGGCGGGGGGTGACCGGTGTGTCGCTCACCGAGCAGACGATAACCTGCCCCGAGTGAGCACCGAGACCGAGACGAAGCAGCTCTGGGTCTGCACGTCGTGCGGGTTCATCTACGACCCCGACGACGGCGACCCCGACGGGGGCATCCCGCCGGGGACCGCCTTCGACGACATCCCGGACGACTGGTTCTGCCCCGTCTGCGGGGCCCGCAAGGCGGACTTCGAGCCCTACGAGTAGCTACTCCCCGAGCGCCCGCTCGCGCTGGTGGCGCCGGGAGCGCGACACGATCAGCCAGACGAGCGCGCCGACGAGCGCCAGCGGCATCAGCACCGCGAGGCTGACGAGCGCGATCCCGCCGATCACCTCGAGCACCCGTCCGGCGTCGTCGAGCGCGTCGGAGAGGCTCCAGTCGCCGCTCGAGTCGCCGCCGTTGGAGGTGATGTCGACGTTCACGGTCGCGAACCGGCCCTGGCGCTTGACGTTGTTGAGCTGGGCCTCGAAGGCGTCGGCCTGGGCCTGGAGCGAGCTGATCTGCGAGCGGATGATCAGCCGCTCCTCGCGCGTGTCGGCGGCGATCAACTCGATTCGCGCCTTGCGGACCTGCTCGAAGGTGTCGGCGAGGTTCTTGCGCGCGCGGACCGCGCCGGCGGTGATGTCCTCGCCCGCCTCGGTGCGCGAGATCACGTCGGCGAGCCCCGAGAGCTCGTCGAGCGCCGCGTCGAGCTGCTTGTAGGGGAGCTCGAGCGTGAACGCCGCCCGGGCGCCGCCCTGGTCGGTGGTCACCTGCGAGTCGAGGACGACGCCCTTGTAGCGGTCGGTGACCGCGACGACCTCGTTGGCCACCTCCTGGACCTCGTCGGCCTCGGCGCCGAGGGTCACCCGGGCGGTCGCGTCGACGATCCGCTCGTCGGTGCCGCGGGCGATCCCGCCGCCTCCGCCGCCGTCGCCGATCGCGGGGATCGGCGCGAGGCTGTACTCATCGACGGCGCCGGCGGAGTTGTCGAGCTGTTGCGCCTCGGTGCCGCGCTTGCCGCACCTTGATCGGCGGTGCGTCCGGCGTCTCCGCCCGACGGCGCCTGCTCGGCGCCGAGCGCCCTCTCGCCGCTGGAGCTCTCGAGCGCGGCCGAGCCCGATTCGGCCGCGTCGTCACCGGAGCCGCCGATCCGCTCGAGCTGCCCGATCAGCACGCCGCCGACCACCACCACCGTGGCGACGGCGCCAACAGGCATCAGGACCCTCCGCGGCGGAACCGAGGAGATCCGCTCCCAGAGGCGCCGCGCGCGGTCGGACCGGCGATCCCGGCCGGCGAGCGCGCGTGGGCCGAGGCCACGGTCGCGGGGGAACCCGGCCGCGGCCCACTCGTCGAGCCGGCGGGCGAATTCGGCATCCGGCCCCTGGCGCTCGGCGCGCAGCTCGCGCTCCAGCTCTTCAACCCTCATCGCAGGCCTCCCTCAGCTTCTCGATCACACGGTGCAGCTTGGTGCCGGCGTTCGACTCGCTGATCCCGATCACGGCGGCGATCTCGGCGTTGGCGAGCCCGGCGAAGTACTTGAGCGCGACCAGCTCGCGCTCGCGCGCCGAGAGCTTCGCCAACGCGGCGCGGATCGTCGAGCGCCGCAGCGCCGCCTCGGCGGCCTCCTCATGCGCGTCCGCGGCCGCCACGTCCTCGGGCTCGGTGGCGAGCTCGGCGTGGCGGCTGCGGCGGCGCAACTCGTCGAGTGCCGCGTTGCGGGCGATGCCGAAGAGCCAGGCGCGGTGGGTGCCCCGCCCCGGGTTGAAGCTCGAGCGGCGCCTGTAGGCACGCTCGAACGCCTGCGCGGTCACGTCCTCCGCCGCGCTGCGGTCGCGCAGCAGGCCGGCGACGTAGGCGAAGAGATCGTCGCGGCTCGAGCGATAGAGGGAGTCGAAGGCGGCCTCGGCCTCGGTCGGCGCCTCGGACGCCGGCGCAACGAGCGTCTCGTTCATGCCCGTACTACGGAGGTCCCGCCGATCCGTCACATGGTCAAGTATCGGCATCCGGCCAGCGAACGTTTCGCACCGCATGCATCTGAGAGGTTCCGCGCGAAAGCGCTCAGCCGCGGGCGAGAGTTGCGGCGAGACCCTGCTCGTCCTTGGCGACGGCCGCGGGCGAAGCGAGACCACGCGCCAGGCTTCGGCGCCACGGAGGCTCGCCTCGATCCGGTCGCGCACCTCGCTCGCCTCGGTTTCGGGCGCGATCACCAGGGTCCGAAACCTCGCCGGCCGCCGGCCGGCGTCGACTGCGCTCGTTGTGAGGCCAGCGGCGCAGCTCAGGCGGCGGCGCGGAGATCGGGCGCGGGCACCGCCGCGTACGCCGACGCGTGCGCGGCGCGAATCGAGTCGGCGACGATCTCGACCAGACGGCGCAGGTCGGCCTTCGAGATCGCCAGCGGCGGCATCAGCACGACCGTGTCGCCGAGCGGGCGCACGAGCGCACCGCGCTCGCGGGCCTCGAGTGTGACCCGGTGGCCCAGCCGAAGCGCCGGGTCGTGGTCGCCGAGGTCGATCCCGACCATGAAGCCGAGCCCGCGCACCTCCGCGACCTCGTTCATTGCGGCGACCGGGCGCAGCAGCTCGCCGAGCAACCGGATCTTCGGCTGTAGCCGCAGCAGCGTGTCCTCGGTGCGGAACACCTCGAGGCTGGCGAGCGCCGCGGCGCAGCCGAGCGGGTTGCCGGTGAACGTGTGGCCGTGAAAGAACGTGCGGAAGTCCTCGTGGGCGCCGCAAAAGCCCTCGTAGACCTGCTCGGTGGCCAGCGTCGCCGCCAGCGGCAGGTAGCCGCCGGTGAGGCCCTTGCCGAGGCAGAGGAAGTCGGGCGCGACCCGCTCCTGCTCGCAGGCGAACATCGTGCCGGTGCGCCCGAACCCGGTCGCGACCTCGTCGGCGATCAGGAAGACGCCGTGCGCTGCGGTCAGCTCTCGCACCCGGCGCAGGAATCCCGGCGGCTGGACCCTGATCCCGGCCGCGCCCTGGACCAGCGGCTCGACGATCACGGCCGCGACCTCCTCGGAGTGGAAGTCGAGCACGCACTCGAGCCGCTCGACGTCTCCCGGATCGACGCGGTGTGAACCGAAAAGCAGCGGCGCGTAAGCACGGTGGAAGAGGTCGATCCCGCCGACCGAGACCGAGCCGATCGTGTCGCCGTGGTAGGCGCCGGTGAGGCAGACGAACGCTGTCCTGCGCTTGTGCTGGCCACCTCGCTGCTGCCAGTACTGGAACGCCATCTTGAGCGCGATCTCGACCGCGGTCGAGCCCGACTCGGAGTAGAAGACGCGCTCGAGGCCGGGCGGGGCCAGCTCGACCAGGCGCTCGGCCAACTCGGCGGCCGCCTGGTGGGTGAGCCCGAGCAGGGTCGAGTGCGCGACCCGGTCGAGCTGACCGCGAACCGCCTCGTCGATCAGCGGATGGCGATGGCCGTGGACGTTGCACCACAGCGACGAGACGCCGTCGATGTAGCGCCGTCCTTCGGCATCGATCAGGTCCGTGCCCTCGCCACGCTCGATCACCAGCGCCTCCTCCTCGCACCAGCCACGCTGCTGGGTGAACGGGTGCCAGAGGTGACGGTGGTCGAGCTCTCCGATCGCCTTCGACATCGCCGCTGCCGAACATAACCGCCACGGCGGCGGCAACCGCTTGCAGCCGAAACGCTGAGTGACGCCGGTCACACCGATCGCGGCACTTCACACCTAGCCTAGATTCACCACCAGTAACTCATTTCGCAAAGGAGCGCACCATGCACCCCGTACTCGGCATTTATCTCATCGACTCGGTCAACGCGGAACGCCGCCGTATGGCCGAGGAGCGCCGCCGGTATCGTAGACGCCGGCCAAGAAGCGGGCTCGCTGAGCTCGAGGCGGGGCAGCGTCTCGACGCTGACCCCGCCCAGGCGCGCGATCGCATCGCGATTCGAGCGCTCGACCTCTCCGGGCTCCGCCGGCCACGGCGTCAGCACCACCGCCACCACCTCGAGCCCGACCGCACGCACCGCCTCGATCGTGAGCAGGGTGTGGTTGATCGTCCCCAGCCCGGGCGCGGCTGCGACCACCACCGGCAGGCCGAGGTCGCGCGCGAGGTCGCGGACCAGGTAGCCGAGCGTCAGCGGCACGAGGAAGCCGCCGACCCCCTCGACCACGAGCAGGTCGGCGCCCGCACTCGTCCTGGCTGCGACCTCGCGCAGGATCACCGGGTCGATCGCTTCGCCCGCCAGCTCGGCGCCGAGGTGAGGCGAGACCGGCGGGCCGAAGCGATACGGGGAGATCTCGTCATCGGCCTGCGCGGAGCCGGCGGCCCGGCGAAGCAGCGCGTGGTCGGGCTCGCCGCCCTCTTCGAGGCCGCTGACCGCGGGCTTGAACACCGCCACGCGCTTCCCGGCGGCTGCGGCCGTCCGGGCGATCGCCGCCGCGACCACGGTCTTCCCCACCCCGGTGCCGGTCCCGGTGACGAACACGCCTTCCACGCGTTCGGTCGCTAGGCGGCCAGGCGCAGGCCGCGGACGGCGCCCGCCGGTTCGCCGGCGCCGGCGACGCCGAGCTCTTGTGCGGCGCGGCCGATCACCCGGGCGGCGGCGCTGAGCTCGTCGGCGCGGTGGTTGGCCATCACCGTCAGGCGCAGGCGGGAGCTGCCCGCCGGCACGGTCGGCGGCCGGATCGCCTGGGCGAAGACACCGCCCTCGAGTGTCCCTTCGCAGAGCGCCAGCGCGCGCCGCGGGTCGCCGACGATCACCGGGATGATCTGGGTCCGCGAACCACCGGTCTCGAGGCCCTGCGCGGTCAGCCCCTCGCGCAGGATCGCGGCGTTGCGGTGCAGTTGCTCGACCAGGCCGGGTTGCCCGTCGAGCAGCGAGAGCGCCGCCAGTGCCGCCCCCACCGAGGGAGGCGGAGGCGCGGTCGAGTAGATGAACGGCCTCGCCGTGTTGACCAGCAGGTCGACGATCTGAGCCGACGCGCAGACGTAGGCGCCGTAGCCCCCGAGCGCCTTACCGAGCGTGCCGACGACCACGTCGACCTCGCCGCCGAGACCCGCCGCGGCCACCGATCCGCGGCCGCCGGGGCCGAGCGCACCGGTCGCGTGCGCCTCGTCGACGACCAGCAGGCAACCATGGCGCCGCGCCAGCTCGGCGAGCTCGGGGAGCGGGGCGACGTCGCCGTCCATCGAGAAGACGCCGTCGGTGACGATCAGGCGGGCGCGATCGCCGGCCTCCCGCAAGCCCGCCTCGAGGTGCCCGAGATCGCGGTGGCGGTAGACGAATGTCTCTGCCCGCGACAGCCGGCAGCCGTCGATGATGCTCGCGTGGTTGAGCTCGTCGGAGAAGACGACGTCACCGCGGCCCGCCAGCGCAGCCACGGTCCCGGTGTTGGCGAGGTACCCCGAGCCGAACAGCAGCGCGGCCTCGGTGCCCTTGAACTCGGCCAGCCGGCCCTCGAGCTTGCGATGCAGCGACATCGAGCCGGAGATCAGTCGCGAGCCCCCGGATCCCGCCCCGTAGCGCTCCGCCGCTTCGGTGGCGGCTTGGCGCACGCGCGGGTGATCGGCCAGCCCGAGGTAGTTGTTCGAGCACAGCAGCAGGACCTCGGCGCCGTCGAGCTGCACCCGTGGCCCCTGTGGCCCGTCGATTACCCGCAGGCGCCGGTGCAGGCCGCTGCGCCGCAGCTCGGCGAGGCGCTCGCCGACGTCGCCGCCGCTTTCCGCGCCCGACAACCTCAGTCCCCCCAGCCGGCCGCGGCGCTCTCGGAGGGCCTCTCCGGGTACCCCGGTGTCGCGCCCTTTTTCTTGATCACCCGGAGCTGAGTCGATGGGTCCCAGAAGTTGGCGTCGGCCTGGCTGTCGATCAGCTCGTCGATCGGGGTCTGTGGCGTCGAGCCGTCGAGCCAGCCGGAGCGGTTGTCGGGGCGCGGGTTGGCGCCGTTGTCGGGCTGCCGGGCGACGTTCAGGCCGAGCTCGGAGAACATCTCCCGGTCGTCGGCCGGCTCGGCGCCGAGCGTGGTCAGGAAGTTGCCCATCATCACCCCGTTGAGCCCCGCCTTGACCGCGAGCGGCTGCAGCTCATCGAGGTTCTCGACCCGGCCGCCGCAGAGGCGGAAGAGGGCGTCGGGGAGGATGAGGCGGAAGATCGCCACCCATTTGACGACCTCCCACGGGTCCATCAGCTTGCGGTCACCGAACTTCGTTCCCGAGCGCGGGTTGAGGAGGTTGATCGGCACCGAGGTGGGGTTGATCTCGGCCAGCTCGAAGGCCATCTCGACCCGCTGGCGCGGGCTCTCGCCGAGATTCAGGATGCCTCCGACGCAGGTCTCCAACCCGGCCTCTCGCACCGCCTCGATCGTCCGCATCCTGCCCTCGTAGCGGACGGTGGTCGTCACCTCCTCGTAGTAGGAGCGCGCGGTCTCGACGTTGTGGTGGACGCGCTGGATCCCGGCGTCGGCGAGCCGCTTTGCCCGAGCCGCCGAGATGTGTCCGATCGAGGCGCAGCGCTTCAGGTTCGTGTGCTCGGCGACGAGCCGGGCCCCGGCCTCGATCTTGTCGAAGTCGCGCTTCGACAGGCCCTGGCCCTGGGTGACCATGCAGAACCGGTGCGCGCCCGCCGCCTCCGCCGCCCTCGCGTGCTCGAGGATCTGCTCAGGCTCCATCATCGCGTGCATCGGCGTGTCGGCCTCGGCGTAGCGCGACTGGGCGCAGAAGCCACAGTCCTCGGCGCAGCCACCCGACTTCGCGTTGACCAGCGAGCACATGTCGGTCGAGTCGCCGAAGCGCTCCGTCCGCACCTGCCAGGCGCGCTCGACGAGCGCGGCGATCTCGTCTTGCGAGGAGATCTCGGCCAGCGCGAGCGCCTCGTCGAACGTCACCAGCGATGGCATCCCGACGCGAACGCTAGGCGCCGGGTCGGACGCCTGGATAGCGGCTCAAGCAGGCGTGTTCGAGAGCGATTCCCAGAGGTAGATGCAGGCGAGCGTGCGGTGTGGGCGCCAGGGCTCGGCGATCCGGGTCAGCTCGTCTGCTGCGGGCAGCTCGTCGAGGCCGTACTCGACCTGGACCGCGCGCCGGATGCCGAGGTCGCCGACCGGGAGCACGTCGGGGCGCTCGAGGCAGAACATGAGGAAGACGTGGGCGCTCCAGGGGCCGAAGCCGCGGATCGCCGTGATCTCGTTGACCACCTCGTCGTCGCTGAGCACCCCGAGGCGCTCGAGCTCGAGCTCGCCGGACTCGACATGGGCCGCGAGGTCGCGGATGTATTCGACCTTGCGCCCCGAGAGGCCGCACTCGCGCAGGCGCTCGGGCTCGACCGCGAGCAGCTCGGCGGGTGTCGGCGTGCGGCCGTCGAAGAGGGCGAGCAGGCGATCGTAGATCGAGGCCGCGGCCTTGGCGGAGATCTGCTGGCCGACGACGCTGCGCAGCAGGGTGCCGTATGAGTCCATCCGCGGGCGGCCGCGGCGCCGCGTCTCGAACGAGAGCCTGCCCAGGCGCTCGACCAGACCCGCCATCACCGGATCGGCACTGGCGAGCTCCTCATGGGCCGGCATCTGCGGCACGGTAGGGGAACGATGACGCCTGCGGATCCGTGAGCCGACGTCGCTATCCTGCCCCGCTCAGGCGTCGCGGGACCGGCTCGCCGCGACTTGCTCGCGGCGAGCGTGTTTCGACGCCATGGGGCCTCAGAAGCGCCCTGCCCGAAGCAACGAACTTTTGAGATTCGTGCCCGGACAAGCGCCGATCGACACGATCCGACGGCGGCCGCGCCTCGCCGCGGTCGGCGCCGGCCTGCTCGTCCTTGCGCTGGCCCTGGCGCTGGCGCTCCAGGGCGCGCCCGAGCGCGCCACTGCGCAGGCCGACCAGGCGCCGGCGAACATCGTCGTCCTGCTCACCGACGACCAGGAGCCGGCATCGGTGCGGGTGATGAAGACGGTCCGCAAGGAGATGAAGCGCAAGGGCGTGACGATGAAGCGCTTCTACGCCAACTTCCCCCTCTGCTGCCCGTCGCGGGCGACGATGCTGACCGGGCAGTACGCCCACAACCACGGTGTGCTCTCGAACTCGCAGCCCGACGGCGGCTACGGCGTCTTCAACGAGCTTCACGGCGACGACTACCTGCCGCTCTGGCTTCAGCAGGCCGGCTACACCACCTCCTACATCGGCAAGTTCCTGAACGAGTACGCCGAGCCCGACGAGTACGGGACCACCCCGGCGGACGTGCCCGCGGGGTGGGATGACTGGCGCGCGCTGGCGCCGTCGAACGCCCAGTACTTCAACTACACGATGAACCAGAACGGGGTCCTGAGCGAGTTCGGGGACGAGGACGAGGACTACAGCACCGACAAGTTCACTCAGAAGGCGAAGAAGTTCATCCGCCGCAGCGCCCCGAGCCCGAGCCCGTTTTTCCTCATGCTCGGATACGCGGCCCCGCACGGCGGCGGCGGCGGCTCGCCGGGCAGGTCATGCAACCGCGGTGCGGTCCCGGCGCCCCGCCACCTCGGCGAGCTGAAGTCAGAGAGCAAGGGCAACCTCTCACCCGCCTTCAACGAGGCCGACAACAGCGACAAGCCGTCGGTGATCCGTGACATCGCGCCGCTGACGCCGGGCCAGATCAGCGACACGCTGCGAAAGCGCCGCTGTGCCTGGGAGTCGCTGCTCGCCGTCGACGAGAGCGTCGGTGCGCTGCTGGAGGAGATCAAGCGCAGCGGAGAGCGCCGCCAGACCTACGTCTTCTTTCTCTCCGACAACGGCTACCTGCGCGGCGAGCACCGGATCCGCAACAACAAGCGCTACCTCTACGAGGAGTCGGCACGGCTGGCGTTCGTGGCCCGCGGCCCGGGGATCCCGCACGGGAAGAACTCGAGCGATGTGGCCACCAACGCCGACCTGGTGCCGACGATCCTCGAGATCAGCGGCGCGACGCCCGGCGAGGTCCAGGACGGCCAGTCATTGCTGCCGAGCTTCGCCGCTCCGAAGCTCGAGCACGCCCGCGCGATCCTGCTCGAGGCCTTCGCCGGGCCACAGATCCTCGGCCTGCGAACCTCGCGCTACCTCTACACCGAGTGGGACACCGACCAGCTGCAGCCCGAGAAGGAGCTCTACGACACCTACGCGGACCCGAACCAGCTCACGAATCTGGCCGCGGACCCTGCCTATCTGCCGGTTGTCACCGACCTCGGCCTCCAGCTCGACCAGATGACCGACTGTGCCGGCGCCAACTGCCGCCAGGCACCCTCGGGCGCGCTCTCGTTCGTCAACGGCGGCACGGGCAAGAACGGCTGCCAGCTAGCGCCGGTGATCGCACGGTTCACGAGCCCGAGCGAGGACGACGTGGTCTCGGTCTCGTTCCTGGTCGAGGGCGCGAACGCCGGCGATGACACGATCGCCCCGTTCGAGCTCGAGCTGCCCTACGGCGCGCTGCGCAAGCCCGCGCCGAAGCCCGCCGAGGTCGTCGCCCAGGCGGTGTTCGAGGACGGACGCCGGCTGGGGCTGCCTGCCAAGCTGCGGGCATGCAGCAAGTAGCTCGGGTCGCGGCCGCCATCGTGGTCGCCGGGCTAGCGATCTCCGCTGCGGCCGCGGGCTGCGGCGGCGAGGACCCGAACCCGCCGGTCGAGCCGGCGCCGCGCTTCGGCGAGCAGCCGAACTTCGTCTTCGTGCTCACCGACGACCAGGACTACGCCTCCTACAACCGTCGCACGATGCCGAACACGGTGCGGCTGCTCGGCCGCCCAGGCGCGACCTTCACCCAGCACTACGACGCGACCCCGCTCTGCTGCCCGTCTCGCGCGGCGATGCTCACCGGCCAGTACGGCCACAACAACGGCGTGCTCAACAACGTCCCCGGCTACGGCGATCTGGTCGAGAACGTGAACGTGCTCCCGGTGTGGCTCCAGCGGGCCGGGTACAGGACCGCCTACGTCGGCAAGTTCCTGAACGGCTACGAGGAGGCCGTCGACGACAAGGACGAGGTCGCGCCGGGGTGGGACCTGTGGTCGGTCCTGGTCGGCAACGCCCGCGGGTATCTGGACTTCGAGATGACCGTCGAGGGCAAGCAGCGCAAGGAGATCTACTCGGGCGACTACCTGACCGACGTGCTCAACCGTCGCGCCGAGGAGTACCTGCGCGAGCTTGCCGGCTCGGACCCCTTCTTCCTCCAAATCGGCCAGCTCGCACCGCACGTCGAGAACCTGAACGCGAACAGCGGTGGGCCCTGCGGCGGCAACGCGGTGCCGCCGCTGCGCGACCTGGGTCGGTTCGCCGGAGAGCCGCTTTCCCGGTTGCCCGCGGTAGGAGAGGACGACGTCTCCGACAAGCCGGAGATCGTCAGCGGGCAGCCGGCGCTCACCCGCGCGAAGCTGCGCGTGCTCGAACATCGCTACCGGTGCCGGCTGGAAACCCTGCCCGCCGTCGACCGCGGGATCGCCTCGCTGGTCGACGCCCTTCGCGAGACCGACGAGCTCGACGAGACGGTGTTCATCTTCGCCTCCGACAACGGCACCTTCCACGGCCAGCATCGGCTCCCGGGCGGCAAGGGCCTTGCCTACGAGGAGGCGTCCCGGGTGCCGCTCGTGATCCGCGCTCCGAAGCGGTTCCTCGGAGGCGCCCAGCCCGCGAGCGCGGTGGACACCCCGACAGCGAACATCGACCTTGTTCCGACGTTGGTCGAATGGTCGGGTACCGAGACCTGCCCGGACACGGGCGCTTGCCGCGTCATGGACGGCCGTTCGCTGATCCCGCTGCTGGCCGACGGCGAGGGAGCATGGTCGGCGACCCGACCGATCCTCACCGAGCTCGACCTGCGCAAGGAGGCGGTCAGCCCGGGACGCGGGATTTCCTGCCGCTACGAGGGCGTGCGCCAGGGCAGCTGGCTATACATCCGCCACACATCGCTGCCCGATCCGGCCACCGGCGCGTGTGAGGATGTAGGCGTCGCCGAGCTGTACGACCACGCGCGCGACCCCTACGAGCTGCGCAACGTCGCCGGCTCGGCGCCGGGCTCACCGGCGGCCTCGGTCGAGCAGCGCCTCTCGGCGCTCACCGACGAGCTCGCCGATTGCGCCGGGATCGAGGGCCGCGACCACGAGCCGGCGAGCGGCAACTACTGCCGCTAGGCAGCGGGTCGCTCCTCTGCGAGCAGGGCGCACATGCGCTCGAACCGCTCGGCCTGGTCGCGCTGCGCGAGCAGGCCGGTCGCTTGGAGCTTGAGCGCCCTCAGGTTCTCGGGGCTCGCGTCGTCCATCTCGTCCTTGGCGAGGTCGAGCTTCGGCTGGAAGCGGAAGTAGAGGTCGGGCTCGAGGACCTGGTTGAGCTGATAGTCGACCGTGTCGCTCATCCCATCCATCATCACGCTCAAGATCGGGGTGTGGGGCCAGACCCACTCGCGCAGCCCCCAGCCCTCGAGGTCGTCGTAGGAGAGGCTGCGGGTCAGCTCGCCGGTGCCGAGCGAGATCACCATCACGGCGCGGTCGGGGTAATGGCGCCGGGCCTCGGCGTAGGCGCACATCGACGGGTTGTTGGCGTAGACGCCGCCGTCGATGAGTGAGAAGTAGTCGATCGTGCTGTCCTCGGTCTCCAGCTTCAGGGGCTCGAAGTAGGTGGGCGCCGCCGCGGTCGCGTAGGCGACCTCGCGGATCGGGAAGTCATAGGCCGGGTCCTCGAGCGCCCGGCGGCGCTTGAAGAAGAAGGGGAAGCGCTGCTCGGTCTCATATGACGCGATCAGCAAATCGGTGAGAGCGTCGCGGAGGCGAGCCTCGCCGAGGTAGTGGTCGAGCGCCGACTCGAGGTTCTCCCGCGGGTACTTCTCATCCTCGATCGCGAACACCGACTCGAGCGTCTTGAAGACGTTCCGATCGAAGATCTTCGGCCCCTGGTTCTCGTAGAGCTCGATCAGCTCGGCGGCCGACCACATCGGCCTGCCATCCTCGCCCGCCCGGGTCAGGGCGACGGCGAGGATGCCACCGGTCGAGGTGCCGGCGATGAGATCGAAGCACTCGGCGATCGGCCGGCCGACGCGCTCCTCGATCCGGTCGAGAACGACCGCCGGGATCAGGCCCCTGATCCCGCCGCCGTCGATCGAGAGGATGCGGTACGGCTCCGTCATCGCCGTCGAATCTATCGCGGCGTGCCGCCGATCACCCAATCGTCGATCTCGTCGCGGCGGAACCAGTACGTGGTCGGGTCCGATGCAAGGCGCCGGGCACCGACGAAGTGCGGGATCGCGTCGCGGTCGACCAGGTTGACGATCTCGTCGGAGCCGGTCTCGAGCAGAGCGGCGACCTCGTCGACGCTCATCCAACCCTCGCCGCCGACGTCAACCGCGATCCGCGCCGAGCTCGCCGCGCGGCGGCTGCCGGCCCGAGCGAGCGTGCTGACCACAAGCCCGAGCATGACCACGCTGATCAGTACGAGGACGAGCTGGGCGATATCCATTCGCTCGAGGTTAGAGGCCGATCTCTCAGCGGCCGCGCCACTGCGGCTTGCGCTTCTCGGCGAACGCCTGAACGCCCTCGCGGAAGTCCTCGGAGGCGAAGCAGGACTGGCGCAGCTCGATCAGCTCGCGCTCCTGTTCGGGTGTCAGCCGTGCGGGGCCTGCCAGGGTCTCGATCGCCCGCTTGTTGCCAGTGATCGAGAGTGGGGCGTTGGCGGCGATCTCGGCGGCAAGCTCGAGCGCCGTGGCCTCGACCCGGTCGTCGGCGACGACCTCGTTGACGAGCCCGATCCGCTCGGCTCGCTCGGCGGTCAGGTTGCGGCCGGTGAGGAAGAGCTCCTTGGTGTGGGCGACGCCGATCACGTCGATGAACCGCTCGAGCCCGGTGTGTGCGTAGATCAAACCGAGCTTCGCGGGCGGCATGCCGAGCTTTGCGCTCGCGGCGCAGACCCGCAGGTCGCAGCGGACCGCGAGCTCGAGCCCACCACCGAGACAGTGCCCGTTGAGCGCCGCGAGCACTGGGTAGGGGTGGGCGCTGACCGCTTCCATCGCGGCGGTGAACGGGTGCGCGACGAGCGCCTCGGCGTCCGCGGCGAAGCTCTGGCCCTCGATCGCGCCGATGTCGTAGCCGGCCGAGAAGGCGCGCCCGGTGCCGGTGATCACGACGCAGCGCGTCTCGATCCCCTCGGCGAGCTGTGGCAGGGTCGCCGCGAGCGCGTCGAGGACCTCGTGATCGAGCGGGTTGCGCTTCTCGGGGTTCGAGAGCGTGAGCCGGGCGACCGCCTCGGCGGGACGGTCTAACACGAGCTTGCCTCCGGCAAGCTCGACCGGCTCACCGCCTCCTCCGCTTCGCGTCCGGGGGCGGTGAGGTTCGCCGTTCATGCGCTCACTCCAAGACGACTAAGACGTCGCCCTCTTGCACCGACTGGCCTTCCTTGCAGCGGATCTCGGTAACCCTTCCGTCGTCCTCGACCTCGACCGGCATCTCCATCTTCATCGACTCGAGGACCACGACCGTGTCCCCGTCGGAGACCTGGTCGCCGACGGCTACCTCGATCTTCCACACCGTCCCGGTGATGTGCGCTTCGACGTCGATGCTCATTGGCGCGGGAGAATATCCGCCCTCGCCCACCCGATGACGCAGAACCTCCTGGTCATAGTCGCCGCCCGCAACGAGGCGGACCGCATCGGCGCCAGCCTCGACGCGCTCGCGGGAGCCTTCCCCGCCGCGGCGTTGTGGGTCGCCGACGACGCCTCCGAGGACGCGACCGCCGAGATCGCGCTCGCCCATGGCGCACGGGTGGTCAGCCGTGGCCGCCCGCACGGCAAGGGCGGCAACGTGACCGCAGCGGCCGAGGCAGCGCTCTCCGACGAGTCGGGGCGCGCAGCCGAGCTGGTCCTCGTCTGCGACGGCGACCTCGGCGCCTCGGCGGCGGCGCTGCGCGGTCTCGTGGCGGCGGTCGAGGCCGGCGAGTGCGACCTCGCGGTGGCCGCCTTCCGCCGCCGCGTCGGCGGCGGCTTCGGGACCGCGCTTCGGTTCGCGCGCTGGGCGATCCGCAGCCGCTGCGGCTATGAGGCGACGGCGCCGATCTCCGGTCAGCGGGCGATGCGAGCCGAGGTCCTGCGCACGGTGCTCCCGTTCGCCGCCGGCTACGGGATGGAAGTCGGGATGACGGTGGACGCGGTCCGGGCGGGCTACCGCGTCGCCGAGCTCGAGCTCGAGCTCGAGCACCGGGCCACCGGCCGCACGCTCGCCGGCTTCGCGCACCGCGGCCGCCAGCTGCGCGACTTCGCCCGCGCCTGGTGGGCGCGGCGCTAACGGCACCCGGTCGCCGACGACTGCGCAGTTTCCCGCTATAGGGGGAACATGTGCGCAATCGGCGTACGGGGATAGCCTGCGCTCGCATTGATTCTGGCGATTGACCAGGGGACGACCGGGACGACCTGCCTCGTCTTCGACCGCGAGGGCAAGATCCGCGGACGCTCCTACAGCGAGTTCGCCCAGCACTTCCCGCGGCCCGGTTGGGTCGAGCACGACGCGAGCGAGATCTGGGAGGTGACCAAGCGGGTCGCGTCGCATGCGCTCGCCGACGCGAAGGCCGATCCCGCCAGCCTCGATGCGATCGGGATCACCAACCAGCGCGAGACGGTCGTCGCCTGGGACCGCGCTACGGGCGAGCCGGTCCACAACGCGCTCGTCTGGCAGGACCGGCGCACTGCGTCTCGCTGCGATGAGCTGCGCGAGGCCGGGCACGAGGCGCTTGTTCGCGAGCGCACCGGGCTCGTCCTCGACCCCTACTTCTCGGGCACGAAGATCGAGTGGCTGCTGCGCAACGTCCCCGAGGCCGCCGACGCGGTCTTCGGGACGATCGACTCGTGGCTCACCTTCAAGCTCACCGGCCGCCACGCCACCGACCTCACCAACGCCTCGCGGACGATGCTCTTCGACATCGGCGAGCGCCGCTGGGACGCCGACCTCTGCGCGCTGCTCGGGATCGACCCGACCCGGCTGCCCGAGGCGCTTCCCTCCGCCCACGTGTACGGGACGACGACCGAGTTCGGCGGCGAGGTGCCGGTCGCCGGGATCGCCGGCGACCAGCAGGCGGCGCTCTTCGGCCAGGCGTGCCACGAGCCGGGAATGGCGAAGAACACATACGGGACCGGGAGCTTCGTCCTCCTCAACGCCGGCGCGGAGATGCCGGAGCCGAGCGAGGGCCTGCTGACGACGATCGCGTGGGGCCTGGGCGAGGAGACCGACTACGCGCTCGAAGCTGCGGTGTTCGTCACCGGCGCCGCGGTGCAGTGGCTGCGCGACGGGCTCGGGATCGTCGCCGAGGCCGCGGAGACCGAGGGCATGGCGGCGTCGCTGGACTCCAACGACGACGTCTATTTCGTCCCCGCGCTCACCGGCCTCGGCTCTCCGCACTGGGATCCCTACGCGCGCGGGACGATCGTCGGCCTCACCCGCGGCACCACCCGTGCCCATCTCGCCCGCGCGGCGCTCGAGGGCATCGCCTTCCAGACCGTGGACGCGGTCCGCGCCCAGGAGCGGGTCGCCGGTCGCGAGCTCTTCGAGCTGCGCGCCGATGGCGGCGCGGTCGCCAACCGGTGGCTGATGCAGTTCCAGGCCGACGTCCTCGGTGCGCCGGTGATCGTGCCGGAGATCGCCGAGACGACCGCGCTCGGCGCCGCCTACCTGGCCGGGATCGGGTCCGGATTCTGGGACCGCCAGGAGGTGACCGAGATGTGGAGCGAGGCCGCGCGCTTCGACCCCGCGATGGCCGATGGCGAGCGCGAGCGCCTGGTCGGGCGCTGGCGCCAGGCGGTCGAGCGCGCAAGGGGCTGGGCGGTCGCTGATCCGGAGGCGTAACCCGCGCGCAGAAAGGGGGTAGGAAACGTGCCGGCACCGCCGGCGCCCGACTTCGCATGCCCGAGCTCAAGCCGCAGCGCTACAAGGACACCCGCCCCGCGGAGCAGTTCCAGCCGGTGCATGAGTGGTCGCGCACCCACGCTCCCGGATGGATCTACGAGTTCGTGCGGATCATCCTCACCCCGATCGCCGTCTTCCTCTACCGGACCCGGGGGATCGCGACCGCGAACGTGCCGGCGGACGGCCCGTTCATCCTCACACCGAACCACTTCTCGAACATGGACCACTTCTTCGCCGCCGTCTACATCCGGCGGAAGGTCAGGTTCATGGCCAAGTCACAGCTCTTCTTCCAGAACCCGATCCTCGATTACATCTTCCGCGTCGGGGGCGTCTTCCCGGTCCGCCGCGGCCATCACGACGAGGAGGCGTTCATCACCGCCCACTCGATCCTCGACCGCGGCGGCTGCGTGCTGATCTACGCCGAGGGCGGGCGCTCGCGCACCGGCGGCCTCGGCGAGGCGAAGCCCGGCGTCGGCCGGCTGGCGCTCGAATCGGGTGTGCCGGTGGTCCCGGTCGCGATCCACGGCTCGCAGGGCGTTCGCGGCTGGAAGCGGCTCTCGTTCCCCAAGGTGACGGTCCAGTACGGCGAGCCGCTGCGCTTCGAGCCGGTGGCGGACCCGAGTCGTGAGCAGCAGCTCGAGGCCGCATACGAGATCTTCGACCACGTCAAGGCGATGTACGGGGCGCTCGAGAAGCAGGGGCGAAGCAGCGTGATCAAGTCGCTGCGTGCGGGCGCCACCGACGCGGTGGCCGGCGCCTCGACACGCACCCAGCCCTAGACGGCCGATCCCGAATCCCCGCGCACGCGCGCGGATTCGGACTCAACCATCTAGCAACTACTCGTAGCGTTTCTCGACCGTCTTCCAGTGCTCGGGGTCGTGGCCCGGGAGGATGACTGCCTGCGGGTACTGCTTGCGAAACAGCTGCAGCTCGCGCAGCGAACGGCGCCACGTGTGGCGGTCGAGCGGGCGCGGCGGTTCAGGGGCGCCGTCGAGCTGAGCGAAGGTGTAGATCGCGTCGCCGGCGATCACCAGGTCGCGGTCGCGCAGGTGGCAGATCACCGACTGGTGGCCGGCGCTGTGCCCGGGCGTCGAAGCGAGGCGGACGCTGCCGTCGCCGAAGAGGTCGAAGGTGCGGCCGAAGGTCGAGTACGAGCTCACCCGGTCGGAGCCATAACTGAGCGTGCGGTAGTCGAACGCGTAGTCGTAGTGGGCGGGGCGGTAGCCGCGCAGGAACGGGCGGCTGTCGGTCGTCGCGGCGATCCACTCGTCCTCGGCGACGACGAAGGTGGCGCCACCGAACTCCGACATCGCGGAGCTGTGGTCGTGGTGCAGGTGGGTCATCACCACGAGGCCGATCTTCTTCGCGTCGATCCCGCGCTCGCGAAGCTGCGAGGGCAGGTCGGAGCCTGGCGGAAGCTCGGGCTTGGCGAAATTGGTGATCATTCGGCCGAGGTTCTCGGCCGGCTTGGAGGTGACTGAGGGGTGCAGGCCGGTGTCGACCAGGAACGGGCCGGCCGAGGGGTGGTGGATGAGATAGGCCGGAATCGGTATCTGCAAGTAGCGCGAGTGCGGGGTGCCAATCCCCAGCATGCGAGCGGTGCGGAAGCGGTTCGCGCTCTCGAGGAGCTCGCGCGGGATCGTCAGCTGCCCGCAGAGAAGTGGCTCGACCGCGACCGTGGCCCCCTCGCGGCCCCCCGGCAGCGGCGCGGCCAGCGGCCTGGTCTCGGCGCGGACGCTCATCGCGGGGGCACGTTAGCGGGATAGATTCCCGCTCAGATGGCGAACTCGGCCTCACGAATCTTTGTGCCCGGGCTGCTCGACGGGCAGGTCTGTGTCGTCTCCGGCGCCGGCACCGGCCTCGGGAAGCAGACGGCGCTCGAGCTCGCGCGGCTCGGGGCGACCGTCGTCGGCTGCGGCCGGCGAGCGGAACCGATCGAGGCCACTGCCGCAGAGGCCGGGGCGCTTGGTGGCCTCGCCGAGGCGGTCGTGCTCGACATTCGCGACGACGCCGCGGTAGAAGCGCTGTTCGATGGTGTGCTCGAGCGCCACGGCAGGCTCGACGTGCTCGTCAACAACGCCGGCGGCCAGTTTCTGAGCCCGGCCGAGGCGATCTCGCCGAAGGGCTTTCGCACCGTGATCGAGCTCAACGTCATCGGCACCTGGCTGATGACCCACGCCGCCGCGACCAAGGCCTTCATCCCCCAGGAGCAGGGCAAGGTGATCAGCGTCACCCTCTCGCCCCACAACGGGATGCCGGGAATGGTCCACTCCGGCGCCGCGCGCGCCGCGGTCGAGAACATGATGCGGACGCTCTCGGTCGAATGGGCACGGTTTGGAATCCGGCTCTGCGCGATCGCCGCGGGCCAGTTCGATACCGAGACGATGCGAACCAAGTACCCGAAGGAGGTCGTCGAGGCGGTCCCGGGGACGGTGCCGCTGGGCCGGCTCGGGAGCGAGGAGGAATGGGCTTGGCTCGTCGCCTACCTCGCCTCGCCCGCCGGCGACTTCTTCTCCGGCGCCGTGATCACGATGGACGGCGCCCGCGACAACTGGTTCGGCGCCTGGCCGCCCGGCATTTCCGGCGAGCCCCGCGACCCCCCTGCCGAGGAGCGGCGCCCGAGGGCCTGAAGCCGCGCGGCGTTGAGTCGGCCCATCCGCGCGCGGCGCCCGAACGCCCGAATCCGGCCCCGCCGCGCCGAGTCGGCCCAAACGCGCGCGCCTTCTGCCACCTCCCGCGGACCTCCCGCGCGCTCTTCCGCGCCACTCTCGGCGCGTGTCCGCTCAAGCCTCCGCCGAGCCGTACGTTCGCCGTCCCAGGGGAGGCAAGCGTGCGACTCGGCGCCTGGGACGAGCGATCAGCGAGCTTGCCGTCCGACAGCATGGGGTTGTGTCGCGGTCCCAGCTCCGAGCGCTCGGAGCGGGTCCGAAGGCGATCGACGGGTGGATCGCCAGCGGGCGCCTGATCGTCGTCCACCGCGGCGCGTACGCGGTCGGTCATCGGCGGCTCACGGTCAAGGGACGGTGGATGGCAGCCGTCCTGGTGGGAGGTCCTGGCGCGGCGCTCTCGCATCAGTCGGCGGCGGACCTGTGGGATCTAACCGGGCTCTGGAGGCCGCGGGCTGACGTGACGGTCACCCACCGACACCGCTCGCGACCCGGAGCCACCTTCCACGAGGCGGCGCTGCCCGCCGATGAGATCACCGAGCACGACGGGATCCGGGTAACGACTGTGGCCCGCACCCTGCTCGACTTCGCCGCTGCTACGACCCCGGTTCGGTTGCGACGAGCGGTGAACGTCGCTGAGTCCCGGCGGCTTGCCGACGCCCCTTCCCTACCGGCATTGATGACCCGCTATCCGCACCGGCGCGGAATCGTAAACCTGCGGGCGGTGATTGCCGACCTGCGGATCGGGTTCGACATCCCGAAGAGTGAGCTCGAGATAGCGTTTCTCGAGTTCCTCGACCGCTTCGCCCTGCCGCGGCCCGAGGTCAACGCGTGGCTCGAGCTTGGCGGACGCTGGTACGAGGTCGATTGCCTGTGGCGTGACGCCGCCCTGGTGATCGAGCTCGACAGCCGAACGCACCACAGCGGCGCACAGGCCTTCGAGACCGATCGCGCCCGCGACCTCGCCCTCGTGTCGGCGGGCTTTCGCAGCGGCCGGGTCACCTGGCGTCGCCTGCACAACGAGCCCGAGCGGCTGGGGGCCGAGATCCGCGCGGCTCTAGCCGAAGCGCACGTTAGCCCCCTCAGGGAAGGCAAATGTACGGCTCGGCGGGACGGGTGAGGTGGCGAATCGCCCTAGGCCAGGGTTCGGGCGATGACGAGGCGTTGGATCTCGTTGGTGCCCTCGTAGATCTGGGTGATCTACGACGTAGGCACGACGCCCGGGCGCTAGGCACGAAATCGCCCGCTGGGACCCGCTGGGAGACGGTTGTTCCTGGCGCGGCCTGGCGCATTTCTGGCGCATCCGGATCCGTTCGCACCGCGCGTGACAATTGGCACATGGTGTATTCGGTCCCTAGAACTTGACGATGCGGTGCCCCGAGTGTGGTGCTCGCGCTGAAGTACTCGACTCACGTCCGCGCCCCGATGGCGGTGTCCGCCGCCGCCGGCGTTGCACAAGCTGCGAGCGGCGCTTTACCACGCTCGAGCGCGCGCAGGCTGGGCCCGACGCGCTGGCGGCGCAGGTTGCCGCGCTCGCGCTTCAGCTCGCGGACCACGAGGTGGTCTCGTGATCGCGCTTCAAGACTTCGCCGAGTAGCGCGGCGAGGGACGGCGCCGCTGGCGGACCCGGCGGGCGGCCTTGCCGGACGGCTCGCCCCCGCCGCGGCGCCGGAACTTCAAACGAGACCCCAATGAGTGAAAGGAACAAATGACGACCGCAACGAAGGCAAAGCCAAAAAGCGAGCTCACCGAGCTAGAACGGTTCGAGGCCAAGTGGGCTAAGGCGGCCGAGGAGGCGAAAGCCCTCGGCCATGAGCACCACACCAAGATCACCCGGGCGCAGGAGCTCGGCGACCAGCGGCAACGGCTCACCCACCGCCAACCCGGCCTGGTCGACCATCACCAACAGCCGCTCGCCAGCATCAAGGACAACCCGATCGTGCAGCTCGACCAGGAGACCGAGGCGCTCGGCGACCTGGCCGACCTCAGGGCGCAGGTCGAGCACGCACGTCAGCTAGAACGGGTAGCCAAAGACGACACACAGGCCTACGTCGCCGAGCACTACACGGGGATTCTCGAAGCACTGGAAGCCGAGGGCGACGGGCACGCCGAAGCGCTCAACGCGGCGATCGGCGACCTGGCCGAGATGCTCGAGCGCTACATCAACCACTCCAAACGTCTCGCGGGATTGGCCGCGCTGGTCCGCGCCGATACGCGCGTGAGCGGACTCGACGAAGCCGCGGCGGTCGCCCGGCAGATGCGCGACTGGCACCTGCCGACCCCGGAGCTACACCGTGACTGAGCGCGAAGGCACGCCGCAGGACTTCGCCGACATGCTTGGCCAACGGTCAGAACCGGCGAAGCCTCAAACCACCGATGAAGAGCCGACGGAGCAGATGAGCCCCGAACAACGTCTGCTCGAGCAGATCGGCCTGGGCCCGACAACGGCCAAGGCCCAGCGTGACCGCGCGCTGATCGAGCGACTGCACCCACCGCTAAGCGAGGAGGACCCCGATGACTGACGACCTTGATGCCGACCGCGATGAGCTTGCCCGCGTCGTTCTCGGCAATCCGCGGCTGGCGCCGCTACTCACCGGGGATACGGCAAAGGAGCTAGCGGCCTCTGCCGCCGAGGTTGGCCGACTGTTGCGCGAGCACCACGCGAGTCAGGTACGCACGCCACCCGCCGACTTCAACGGCGGCGTAAGGGAACCACCACCCGGACGCGGGATAACGCACGAGCAGTGGCTAAGCGAGCTATTGAGGCGCACCCGGCCGGGCGACGGGAGCGGCTGGGGATGAGTGACCGGCGGGGGACCGAAGGTTGCGTGCTCAGGACCGCCGAGGAGGGACTTGGCGCGCGCGAGCATCCCAAGACGCTGGGGTTTCAGGGTTATGGGTAGGTCGATCCCGGCCGATTCCGTGCCCCATGAGACGTGGGCTCGTGCGGAGCTCCGGCGCTTAGGGTGGGCTGAGGAGGCGATCCAGGGGATCCTTGTCGCGTTCGCCGAGGACGTCCGCGAGTTCGGCCCGGACCAGCGCGGGCTCTCTCTCCTCACAGCCCAGGGCATCTATCGACAGCGTCACCGCGAGGGGCGCCATGTCTAAGGCGAAGTCACCGAAGCCACCGACCGCGCTCGGCAAGGCCGGTCGGGCGCTGTGGCGCTCGATCCTCGGCGACCTAGAAGACGGCTGGGAGCTCGACGCACGCGAGCTTCACATCCTCGAGCGCGCGTGCCGCACCCAAGACGATCTGGCGCTGCTCGAGGAGCAGGTCGACGAGATAGGCGCCGTAGTCGAAGGTAGCCGAGGGCAGGTCGTTGTCAACCCCGCTTTGGTCGAGGCGCGACAGCTTCGGCTCGTACAGCTTCGGCTGCTGTCTGTGATCGAGATGGCCGATCCACATATCGCGCGCCAGTCGGCCACACCGGCCCAAGCTCGCGCCCGCCATGCCGCTGAGGTGCGTTGGGACCTTGATCGCAAGAAGCGGGGACGTCGAGTTGGGTAGGCGCGCCGACGATCCACGATGAGTAGGCGTCTGATGAGTGATCCCGAGGCAAGGCAGGTGAGTGAGGCCCTAACGCGGTGTGACTCGCCCAGGCGGTCGCTACTACGGCCCCGAATCGCCCGAGGAGCTTGCGGCAATCGAACGCGGACAGCGCGAAGCGGGGAACCCGTCGGCCATCTATGTCGGGGGGTCGCGGTGACGCTTGACGTCCGTCTAGGCCATAACAGCGGGACTAGCGCTTCCCGTCCGAAGGCGGTACTTCTGGGCCTACTCCGACAGCCCGGCGGCTTCGAGGGCTTCGAGACCCTTCGCGCTGCTACTGACCCTCGCTCAGAACGACGACGGTCTCCGGATGGACGCCGTCGTGCTTCATGGCATCCGCCGCCTCGTCGCTCTTCATGAAGTCCTGGAACGCCTCCATGTCCGGGATCTCGGCGATAAGCGCGGTCGTGCTTGATCCGCCTGGGTCCCGAAAGGTGCGCAGGGTGATTCCCATGGGACCGAACACCTCCTCGCGCTTCGGCGAGCTAAGCCAGTGCTCAACATCGTCCACTTCGTGGGTGATCACGTACGTAGCCATCGAGAAGTCCTTTCGTTCGCCTCGTCGGATCCTATGACGCGTCTGCTACTCCCGGCGGCTTCGAGGGTTAGCGTGCCCCGGGTTACGCGACTTGCACTTAGCTCGAGGCGACGAACCAGACCTGGGGCTCTCCCTGAACGCCTCCGCCCTGCATCGCATTTCTCAGCTCGTCCGACGAGACCAAGGCTTTCGCAGCTTCAGCGGTGTCGAAGTCATGCCATACGGTGACGTCGTTCGGGTCGTCGATTGACTGGAATACCGCATCTCCTGAAACCCCCATCGCTCGGCGCTGCTCATCGAACTCGTCGTACGCGTTCCTCCACGCTTGGTAGTCCTCGACGTTGTGGCGGATAAATAGGCGGACCATCTAGGCTCCTCTCTAGCTCCTGCGACATCGCCCGCGCAGTATCTCGCTCTGGCCGTGGCGGAGCTGAGTAGGAGCCACGGACTGGCCAGAACGCCGTCTACTGGCCTACTCCCGCAGCCCGGCGGGCACCCGCGTTCGCTCGCTGCGGATGCCCGCCCGGTTATTCAGTTACGCGCCAGCGGAGCAGGTCGACGATGACCGTTTGACCGGCGAGTCTCAGGTTCCCGAACATCGTTCGCGAGCCGGGTTACCGGGAGTTTCTTCGACCTGGTCTTCTTGCAGACGACCTTCTCGCCGTCGTTCTCGATGATGATCTTCTTCCTGACCTTTACCCAGACGAGCCAGACGTTGGCGCGGGCCTCAATCCTGTACCTACCACGGTTATTGGACCTATCGGCGCCCGCCCGCCTCGCCGGGAGGCCTCGTATCGCCTTTTCATACAGAACGACCTTGCGCTGCTTCCGACAGCCCTCCTTCGTCGTAACCCAGACGATCTGATCGCTGCCCTCGAACTTCAGCTCGCCCGAGAAGGTGCCGTTTACGAAGCGGCCGTCACCACCGCCTGCGCCCTCGACGGTTCCGGTGAACTTGATCGACGCCGAGGCCGGGACCTTGGTTGTTTCCTTGGCCACGGCAACCGCCGCGCAAAGGCCGACGACCGCGACGATCGCGGCGATGAGAACGATTGGCTTCTTCATGGCTCTCCCTTGGTTTCGGCCCGAAACCTGGTCACCAGCGAGGCGAGGCTCGGTGCCGGTTGACAGCCAGAAGCCTCCAACACGGCGGTACACGCTCGGTATCAAAGGGCCGGGCTAGGCGTGGTCTAGGCGTGCGAAGGCGCGAACCGTCGGCCCGAGGGGCCACCGAGCGCGATTGCCTCGAGGTTCTCCTGCGACGTCGCCCGCGCAGTATCTCGCTCTGGCCGTAACTGGCTGTTACCGGGCTGAAACAGACCTGAAACGGACCGGGTCGATGATCGGATTCGACAGACGATCCTAGGAGGACGCGGATGAAAAAGCTTGCACTGCTGCTCTCACTCTTGGCACTCGGCGCGCTCGGGCTCGTTGCCTGCGGAGGAGGCGACGACGAGGAGGCCACCGCAGCGTCCGCGACCGAGACCACGGATGAGAACCGGCTCGCCACGCGAACGCCGACCGAGATCGGGGTGACCGTCCCTACCTCCGCCCGTGGGGAGCGCCAGAAGGCCGCCGCCCTACAGAGCACCGCCGCCGGGCGACCCGTCTCGACCGTCTACTCGATCGGGGGTAATGAGGAGGAGAGGATCGAGCAGATGGGCAACGACTGGGCAGCGCTGTTCGCGGCCGACCGCAACACGTGTCGCCACATGGGGCAGCCGGCTTGCGAGCGGATGGGCTGCGAACGCGTGGGCTACGACCCGATAAAGAACTGCACGCCGCCGTCGTCGGAGTTTCGGAAGTCGTTTGCCAATGCGACGGTCGAGCGGGTCGTTGTCGAGGGCCACCACGCCGTGGCGGAGTTCTCCAACGGCGAGTCGGTGGAGTTCGATGACAAGGACTCGGTCTGGTTCATCACGGAAACGTGGGGCAAGGAGATCGCAAGAAGGAACTTCGAACCGTAGGTTGGGCGGAGAGCTGGTCGCGCCGCGCGGCCGTAACGCTTTCCATGCGAAGCGGAACGTTGCGCTCTTCGTCCAAAAGCGCTACTTCTGGACTACTACTGCAGCCGGGCGGCTTCGACGGGTCCGATCCTGGGCGCGGGGGCCTAGGAGTCGTACTGGCCGACGAACTCCGCCGGCTGGAGCCTTCTTTTGTACCCGGCTTCTTGAATGATCGGCGGGACCTCTGGGTCGGAGAGGAAGCTATGTAAGCCCTCCTCATCCCAGTCGTAAAGCACCCAGAATCGGTCGCCCTCATTGGGATCGCGAAAGACGGTCGCACCCTTGGACCCGTGCTGCTTTCGCTTCTCAGCGCCCTTGGTTGAGAAGACACTCAAGAAGCGATCGAAATCCTCGACCGTCGTCGTTGCCAGGATCAACTCGGTCCTCCTCTGTCAGAAGTGTCGTCGTGCACCCGCAACATCGCCCGCGCAGTATCTCGCGCACGGGAAAGGTTGCGCTTTCCATGCAAAGCGAAACCTTGGCCTCGTACGTCCTAAGGATGACGTCCCGGCAGAACGCAACATCACGGGACTCGTCTAGATCCGAAGCTTCGGTCGAAACGCACTCGGCGATGCGGCGGTCACGAACTAGCGCCCGTCGGCGCCGGCAAGGCCTCGGCAAGCAACTCGCAGACCGACGCCAAGTCGACCAACGACTGACGAAGCGCCCACCGACGCCACGATCGTCGTCGGATGAAGCGCGAGCTGGCCGAACCACACGTCAATAGCGCAGGACGCGGGGAGTCCGGATGGTCTCCGCGCCGATCCGTACGAGGGGCTTGGGAAGATGGAGTTGCCGTTTCATCGCGGTTTGACCTTGGTGAAGGCGTCGGCCCTGCGGGGTCGGCGCCAACACCGAACACCGCGAGGAACGCAGGTCAAACTTTCACCCTCGAGGAGGGGGCGCGATGAAGCTGAAATTCACCTCGGCCGGGACCACCGCAGAGACGGACGACGGCCAGCACTTGACCGGCGAAGCCGCCCGTGCGGCCTTCGACCAGGAGCTCGACAAGCAGCAGGAATTGCGCCAGCGCTTCGCCCGCGAGCACCCGCGGGAGTGGGTGCGCTACTGCCAGGCGAAGGGCTACGCCGACGCCCCTCCCCAGACGAGCGCGCCGCGGGGCCACGCCCCACGCGAGGGCCAGAACGAACACAGACGCGGTTCGCGTCGTGGTGGCCGCGCCCGCTCCTCGAGCAGCGACGACCCCGACGGCTCAGACCCCGAGCCCCGTACCTGTGAGTGGTGCGGGGCACCTATCGACCGCCTTAACGTCGACGCGCGGCACTGTAGTGACGCCCACCGCGCGCGCCATCACCGCGCCCGGAAGAAGAGCGAGGCCAAGGAGATCGCTGAGGATCGACGCCTCTCCGGCCAGCGGGCTGCCGAGGAGGTCGTCGCTCAGCGTCACGCGCTCTGGACGCTGACGAACCTCGCTGACCGCGCGAACGGTGCGGTTGCGGACCGTGCCGCGCTCGACCGCGCGATCGTCGACACCGCAGAGCTCCTCGCGCGAGCTGAAAAGCAGGTTGGCCGCGAGGAGCTGCCGACCGAGCTCGAGCTCTGCGGTTGCGATCGCCCTATGCGCTACCTCGACGAAGGTGGCGATCCTTGCTGTCTGTGGTGCGCAAGGTTCCTGGCCGCCCCGACCGGCTGTGACGGTGGCACTTCCCACCTTCGAAGCCCGCTGGGTTCGCTGACCCGGCGAGCCTCGAGCCCCGCGCGCTGGGGCGGGCTCCTAACGCGCTTGCCCTCAGACCCGCCCGAGCGCCGGCGGCCGATCACGTACCTACGCAACGGCAGCGGGGGCCGATCCCCCGTAAACGACGCGGGCGCCGGTGGTAGCCAGCGCCCGCGGAAAGGAGAGAACGATGAGTTCCTCTCCGATCAGTGTTCCACCCCCGGCCGATGAGCCGGACGACGGCTACAACCCGACCTGGGATCCGGAGACGTTCCCGGACACGATCGCCGGGGTGGTCGAGAGCCGCAACACGCTGAAGTTCAGCCAGCCGCGCGGCGACCGCGACACGTTCGAGAAGCTGGTGATCCAGACGCCCGACGGCGAGCTGGTCGACGTGCTCGGCGGCCGGGCCGCTCTCGCGCGGCTGATCGTCAAGCACGACCCGCGGCCCGGCGACGCGATCGCGATCACCGCGTTCGGCATGAACGAAAAGGGCGCGTACGAGTACGGCATCAACGTCGACAAGTCGGCCCGGATCGTGACCAGTGAGGCCGCCGAGGTCTCGCGGGCCGCTAACGCGCCGCTGCCGCTCGGCGACGAGGAGGAGGCGTGGTGATCCCGATCCCCGACACTGCCGCCGACCTCCGCATCCGGCGCGAGGCACTCGAGCTTGCGGGGGTCGTCGAGCTCGTGCTGCGCTCGCGCATCGAGGAGCTGAGCCGCGACCTGGCGCTTGCCGAGTCGCGGCTCGAGCAGCTCGAGCGCCAGCTCGTCGCCGCCGGCGTCATGAATCCGGAACTCGGGCCATGAGCGGCGCGAACATCAAGCGACTGACCGGGGGCCCTGTGGGGCCCTTGCTGGTTGTCGGGTTGCATCACGTTGTGATGTTCCCGGCCGAGAACCTCGGCGGCGCGCGTCGCTGGGTCGTCGTGGTCGAGGACGAGCCCGGCGACTGGTACCGGTGCGTGACTCCCGGCGGACACCGCCCGCGGATCGAAATCGGCGAGCGGGTGCCATGAGCGACGTCAACGATGGACGGACTGGGGGCGCTTCGGCGCCCTCGGTCGTCTACACGCGGATCCGTAAGCGCAGCCGCGCCGAGCTCGCCGCGCTGCCGCCGGTTCGCACCAAGCCGAGCCAGTTCAAGGGCGACGGCCTCGGGTCCTGGGGGTCGTGGCCGTGGGGCGAGGGCGAGACCCCGCGCGCCGTCTTCGACGAGCAGGATCCGACCGACGAGGCGACGGAGGCGCTGCTCGACTGGGCGGAAATCTCGTGGGCTCGCCGGCACGTCGTCGAACTGGTCATCGACTTCACCGGCGACGAGGGGTCGGACGACGAGCTGCGAAGCGACGACGAGATCCTCGCGATCGCCCGCGAGGCCGGGCTCGAGGTGGTGGACTAGATGGCCCGGCTCGACCTGGCGCCCGCGGTCCGCAACTACCTCGAGGCCCACGCCGTCGACGCCGACCTCGCGTTTCAGCTCGGGGTGCGCTCGGGCCGAACGACTCGATCCTTTATCCCTACGCGCCGCCGCGCGGCGAGCCCTATCACCGAGTCCGCGACCTAGACGACCGGCGTCACCAAGCAGCCCAAAGGCGAGGAGCTGATCCTGTGGTGGCCGGCCGGCCGCCCCGACCCGGGTGCCGAAGTCGTCCTCGCCGAGGGTGAGCCAGACGCTCTCGCGGCGGTCTCGGCGCTGAACGGCGACCCCTACGCCATCTGCGCGATCCCCGGGACCACGATCCCGGTCGAGCGCGTCGCGGCCGAGCTCGGCGCCGCGGGCTGCGTCTACCTGGCACTCGACGGCGACCAGGCCGGGCGCAAGGCGGGCAACAAGATCGCAGCTGCGCTCCAGCGCTACACGATCCTGAAGGTGGTCCGGCTCGGCGATGGCGAGGACCTCGCCAGTCGGCTTTACCGCGAAGAGGATCGTCGCGGCTGGCTGCTCGAAGCGCTCGCCAGCGCGCCGGTCGCGCCGAAGGTGCGTCGTAAGGCCGAGGACGGCGCTTATCGCCGGAAGGCCGCCGACCGCACCCGCCAGCTGCTCGCGAAGGGCATCGACCCCGAGCGTCTCGAGCTCGCCGAGCTGCTCGACCGGCTCGTCGACTACATCCAAACCTACGTCGTCTTGCCGGTAGTCGAGAAGGGTGATGAGCGTTACGAGCGCGCCGTCGGCGACCTCCTGGCGCTCTGGGTCGTGCACGGTTGGACCTTCCCCGCCTGGTGGGCTACGCCGTACCTGCGGGTCACGAGCGCCGCGCCCGAGTCGGCCAAGAGCTTGCTTCTGGAAGTTCTCGCGTCGGTCTCGAGACGGGCGTGGCTCGCCGTGAACCCGAGCTCCGCGGTCCTCTATCGGAAGATCGACCGCGACGAGCCGACGCTCCTCCTCGATGAGCTCGACAACTTCGACCTTGCCGAGAAGCGCGACGCGCTCGCTGTCCTCAACGCCGGATACAAGCCCGGCGCCAAGGTGCCGCGGTGCAGCGACAGCGGCGAGCTCGAGGAGTTCAGCTGTTACTGCCCGAAGGCCTTCGCGGCGATTGACGTCCGCCAGATGCCGCCCGCGCTGCTCTCACGCTCGGTCACGATCCGGATGGAACCGCGGCGCGCTGGCGACCCGGTTGAGTCCTATATCGCGCCCGACGCCGGGCCCCGGGCCGAGGAGCTCCGCGAGTGCTGCCGAGCGTGGGCCGAGCGCCACGTCGACGAGCTCAAGGGACGCCGCCCGGACCTCGTCGGATTGACCAATCGGAGGGCCGAGGTGTGGTGGCCGCTGCTAGTCCTCGGCGAGCACGCCGGCGGCGAGTGGCAGGACCGAGCTCGGGAGGCTGCCCGCGCGTTCGGCGCCGGCGGCGACGAGACCGACCGTCCGGCCGAGCAGGTCCAGCTGCTCATGGACATCGACACCGCCTTTGGCGACTCGACGGCGATCTTCACCGCCGACCTGCTCACGTACTTGAACAACCTCGACGAGAGCCCCTGGGGTGACCGCCGGCGCGGCGAGGGTCTCGACGCTCGCGGGCTCGCCACGCTGCTGCGCCCGTTCAAGATCCGACCGAGGACGGTTCGGGTGGGCAACGAGACCGCGAAGGGCTACCACCTCGACCAGTTCGCGGACGCGTTCGGCCGGTACCTGCCGATCCCCGCTCTATCCGTCACAAGCGTCACATCCGTCACAACCGCACCGCTAAGCCAAGCGGATGTGACGGATGTGACGGATGTGACGGTACAGAGGAGTCATCGGAGGCTTCACCCGGCGACGCTGATCCGGTTCAGCCGACCACCGAGGAAGACGACGAGTACAAGGCCGGCGCCGACGCTCTCGGGATCGAGCTCGAGGACGACTAGTGGGTCGCCCGCCGTCCCCCGAGGGTGCCCGCAAGGTGCATCCGACAAAGGGCTACGTCGAGGTGAAATCCACCGGTCATCCGCTCGCACGCCGCGGGTGGGTGGCCGAGCATCGGATGATGCTCTTCGACTCGATCGGACCCGGGCCGCACCTCTGTCACTGGTGCGGGTGCGAGGTCGTCTGGGGTCGAAATATGCATGCCGACCACCTCGACCACGATCGTGGCCATAACGCCCCCGAGAACCTGGTCCCGGCCTGCGACCGGTGCAATTCGCGCAGATGGAAAACCGACCCGACAACCGGCGTCGGGAGTGGGGTCGAAAAAGGATCCGGAGCATGACCCGCCGATCTCCGAGAGCGTCGATCTCGCCGCTCGCGCTGACCCCGGCGCGCGCGGCCGCCGCGCTCGACATGTCCGAGGATTACTTTCGCGAGCACGTCGCCCCGGAGCTGCGCTGGATCCGTCGTGGCCGCAAGCGGGTGGTCGCGGTCACCGAGCTCGAACGGTGGCTCGAGCACAACGCGAGCCGAGCTTTAGACTCGCCGCGGCCCGGTCGGGCACGGGGTGGTTCAGCGACTTCTCCCTCCGGCCGGGCCTGATCATGGCCGGCGGCGGTAGGATCGGAGGTGCTGAATCACCCCCGATCAAGGAGAAGTTCATGGCCACCGGGATCCGCAAGCGCGGCACCTCCTACGAGGCGTCCGTCTATCTGAAGCGCGAGCAGCGAAAGCTCCGCCGCACCTTTCCGACTCTCGCCGCCGCGAAAGCCTGGCGGGCGGAGGCGCTCACCGCCGCGGGTCGAGGAGCACTGCGGGGCCCGAACCCGACCACGATCCGCGCCGCGTGGGACGCGTGGCACGAGGGGGCGCGGGCCGGAACAGTCCGCGACCGCTCGGGCGAGCGCTTCAAGCCGTCGACGATCCGCGCCTACGAGCGGGCGATGCGGATCCGGATCCTCGGCGAGTTCGGCGAGGCCCGGCTCGGCGAGGTCCAGCGTCCCGATCTTCAGCGCTTCGTCTACAAGCTCGACGCAGCGGGACTGGCCGCGTCGACGATCCGCAGAACGCTGCTCCCGGTCCGCGCGATCTACCGACGCGCGCAGCTCGGCTCGGTGAGGTAGCCGTGAATCCCTGCGTCGGTCTCGAGCTCCCCGTCGTCCGCGGCGGCCGCGACAAGATTCGCCACCCCCGCCGAGGCCGAGGCTCTGATCGCCGTGTTGCGCGACGACCACGATCGTGCCCTGTGGGGAACGCTGGTCTACGCGGGCGTCAGGCTCGGCGAGGCGCAGGCTCTCCGTTGGGATGACGTCGACCTCAGCCCGCGGGCTGATCCGAGTCGAGCGGGGATGGGATGTCGAGGTCGGGGAGATCGAGCCCAAGAGCCGCGCCGCGCGACGCGCGATCCCGATCGTCGCGAGCCTGCGCGACCTGCTGGTCTCCCATCGGTTGCAGCGCCGGTCGAGACCGGGGTTTTGTGTTCGGCACCGCCGACAGACCCTTTTGCCCGCGCTCCGTCACCGACCGAGCCGATACGGCGTGGCGTAAGGCGGGGCTGAAGCGGATCACGCCGCACGAGGCGCGGCACGTCTGCGCTTCGATCCTGATCGCCTCGGGGCTCAACGCGAAGGCGGTCGAGCGTGATCATGGGCCACAGCACGATCGCGATCACCTTCGACACCTACGCCCATTTGTTCGAGGGCTCGGAGGCCGAGGCGGCAGAGCTGGTCGGTGCGTACCTCGAGGCTCAACAGGAACGAGCGGCCGAGCAGGTCAGGGCGGCGGATCCGGCTCACGCTGGCGCATTTACTGGCGCATAGCGGCCGCAGACGCCGCCGGACCTCCGGCACCCCCGCTCACGTTTAGTTCGATTTGCAGGCCTTTAGAGCGTCCGGGCGATGACGAGGCGCTGGATCTCGTTCGTGCCCTCGTAGATCTGGGTGATCTTGGCGTCGCGCATCATCCGCTCGACCGGGTACTCGTTGACGTATCCGTAGCCGCCGAGCACCTGGACCGCCTCGGTGGTCACCCACATCGCGGTGTCGGAGGCGATCAGCTTCGCCATCGCCGAGTACTTGCCCATGTCACGATCGCCCCCGTCGACCTTCGAGCACGCCTTGTAGAGGAGCTCGCGGGCGGCGGCGGTGCGCGACTCCATGTCGGCGAGCTTGAACTGGATCCCCTGGAATGCGGCGATCGGCTTGCCGAACTGCTTGCGCTCCTGGGCGTAGGCGGCGGCGTAGTCGGTCGCGCCCTGGGCGATGCCGACGGCCTGCGCCGCGACCCCGAGCCGCGAGCGGTCGAGTGTCGCCATCGCCACCTTGAAGCCCTGGTCGGGCTCGCCGATCAGGTTCGAGGCTGGGACGCGAACGTTGTCGAAGATCGGCTGGCCGGTGGGCGAGCCGCGGATTCCCATCTTGTGCTCGAGCTTGCCGACCGAGAAGCCCTCGCGGTCGGCCTCGACGACGAAGGCCGAGATCCCGCGCGAGTGGCCCTCGTCGGGGTTGGTGACCGCGAAGCAGATGTAGAAGTCGGCGACGCCGAGGTTGGTGATCCAGTTCTTGGTCCCCTCGATCACCCATTCGTCGCCGTCGCGCACCGCGCGCGTTCGCATCCCGCCCGGGTCCGAGCCCGCATCGGGCTCCGAGAGCGCGAACGCGGGCGACCACTCGCCGGAGGCGCACCGCGGCAGGAATCGCTGCTTGAGCTCGTCGGTGCCGAAGAGCTTGATCGGCAGCGTCCCGAGCTCCTGGATCATCAGGATCAGGGCGCTCGAGGCGCACCCCTTGGCGATCTCCTCGACCGCGATGTTGAGCATCAGCGTGCCGGTCCCGGTGCCGCCGTGCTCGGTGTCGAAGGGGAGGCCGAGCAGGTCGTGGGAGGCGAACAGCTCGCGCACGTCGCGCGGGTACTCGGCGGTCTCGTCGATCTCCTGGGCGCGCGGGGCAACCCGCTCGACCACCATCTTGCGGATCGTCTCGCGGAAGTCGGCGAACTCCTGCGGGAGCGAGTAGGGCGGCGCAGCGTCGGTCAGGGTGGTCACGTCCGGCACCTTACCCACCGGCCGCGGAGCCGAGCCGCCTTAGGTCAGTGTACATCCCCCCGAACTGGCCGCCGGTGACGTTCAGGACCTGGCCGTGGACGTAGTCGGCGAGCGGAGAGCAGAGGAAGAGCACCGGCCCGGCGGCCTCCTCGGGCTGCGCCGGACGTCCGAGCGGGATCACCATCGTCGCCATCGCCCGCATCTGCTCCGGGATCCCGAGGTCGACCTTCTCGCCGCTCGCGGTCTCGAGCTGCTCGCCCTTCTCCTTCGCCTGCGTGAGCCGGGTCTCGACGAAGCCGAAGGCAACCGCATTGCAGTTGATCTTGAACGCGCCCCACTCCTTCGCCAGCGTCTTGGTGAAGCCGACCACCCCGGCCTTGGCGGCGGAGTAGTTGACCTGCCCGGCGTTGCCCATCGTGCCCGAGATCGAGGAGACGTTGACGATCTTGCGGAACACCTCCTTGCCCTCGGCCTGCTCGGCCTTCGCGGCCTCGCGCCAGTGCGGCGCGATCGCGCGAGTCATCCTGAACGGGACGATCGTGTGGATGTCGAGCATTGCCTGGAACTGCTCGTCGGTCATCCGGTGCACGACGCCGTCCCAGGTGTAGCCGGCGTTGTTGACCAGGATGTCGACCGAGCCGAAGGCCTCGATCGCGTTCGCGACCAGGTCGTCGGGGACTCCGGGCTCGGTCAGGTCGCCGGCGAAGACCGCGGTCTCGCCGTCGATCTCACCCGCGGCCTGCTCCGCGACGTCGCCGTCGATGTCGTTGATCAGCACCTTCGCGCCCTCGCGGATGAACAGCTCAGCGGTCGCCCGGCCGATCCCGCGGGCCGAGCCGGTGACGATCGCCGCCTTGCCGTCAAGCAGTCCCATGTTCTCGTTTCACTCCCCTGTTGGTTTCATCGTGCCGTGTAAGGGTCGAGGACTCTAGCTGCCGGGTTCAGAGCCCGAGCTGGCGCCCGAGGATCTCCTTCATCACCTCGTCTGTGCCGCCCCCGATCGGCCCGAGGCGGGCGTCGCGAAGCGCGCGCTCGACCCCGTACTCGCGCATGTAGCCGTAGCCGCCGAGGATCTGGACGACCTCGTCGGCGACCTCGACGCAGGCGCGCTGGGTGTAGAGCTTGGCCTTGCTGACGTCGGCGATTACGTCCTCGCCGGCGACGAAGCGGCGCAGCGCGTGGTAGGTGAGCGCGCGCCCGACCTCCGCCTTGACGCCGATCTCGGCGATCTTGTGGCGGATCGCCTGGAACTTGCCGATCGGGCGGCCGAATGCCTCCCGCTCGCCGGCGTAGGAGACCGCCACATCGAGCAGCCGGTGCATGCCTCCGACCGCCCCGAGCGCCATCAGCAGCCGCTCCCAGGCGAAGTTCTCCATGATCAGGTAGAAGCCGCGGTTCTCCTCGCCGAGCAGGTTGGCGTCGGGCACCTCGACGTCGGTGAACGAGAGCTCACCGGTGTCGGAGGAGTGCCAGCCCATCTTCTCGAGCTTCGCGGTGACCTCGTAGCCGGGCATCTCGCGCTCGAGGATCAGGAACGAGATCCCCTGGTGGCCGCCCTCGGGCATGGTCTTGACAGCGCAGACGCAGAAGTCGGCGCGGACGCCGTTGGTGATGAACGTCTTCGACCCGTTGACGACGTAGCCGCCCGCGACCTTGCGCGCCTCGGTGCGAATCCCGGCGACGTCGGAGCCGGCGCCCGGCTCGGTGATCCCGAGTGCGGCGATCTTGCGACCGGCGATCGCCGGTCGCAGGAAGCGCTCGTGCTGGTCGGCGGTGCCGAAGCGGTAGACCGGCGGGGTGGCGATCCCGGTGTGCGCCCCGAGCCCGGCGCCGACCCCGCCCGAGGCCCCGGCGGCCGCCAGCTCCTCGGCCCAGACCGCGTCGTGGACATAGTCGCCGCCCTGCCCGCCGAGCTCGGTGGGGTACTTGAGCCCGAGGAAGCCAAGCTCGGCCGCGCGGGTGTAGAGCTCGCGCGGGAACTCGCGCGCCGCCTCCCACTCGTCGACGTGCGGCACGATCTCGGCCCGGACCCAGCGCCCGATCGTCTCCCGAAGCTGTTCATGCTCGTCGGCGAACGGTGGCGGCAGCGCGCGCTCGCCGCTGTCGCGGACGACCGTCATCCCGGTGCCGTGAGCGTCTCGATCTCCCCCGTGTCCAGCGGCAGGCAGACCTCGCAGAAGTGGCCGCCGAAGGGGGTCAGATGGATCGAGCGGCGCACGATCCGGGCGCGGCCGAGTCTCGCGCACCGCCTCGACCGACGTCGGCGCTTTGCGGCCCTCGAGCACCTGACAGCCAACGTGGGCGTCCGCCGGGTCTCGCGGAGAACCAGAACAGGCCGAGGCGGTCGAGCATCCCGAGCGGTACGCGGGTACGCTCTCGGGACCTCTGCCGCCGCGGCCTGATCGTTCTCGGGCGATCACCCTTCGAGAGCCCGGCGGCGACCACGTTGGCGCCGATGTCGAGCGGTCGCCAAGTGCGGACGTCGACCGCGGCCTGCGCGGCCCTCGGCGGCCAACAGGCGCAGGATGCGCGCCTCGTCGGGGGAGAGCTCGGTGAGGATGCGGGCGTAGGCGGGATGCTCCTCGCCATGCTCCTCGAGCTCGGAAGAGCGCTCGAGCAGCTCGTAGCCGCGCTGACGCAGCGGCTCGCGGTGCTTGCCGTCGCTGCCGCCGCCGAGCAGCCCCGTGAGTCGCTCCTCGAGCTCGCTCACGCCGAGCAGCCGCTGAGCGCCGGCGATCAACCCGGTCTGTGCTTCGCGAACCAGGTCGAGCGGGTTCTGGCCGCTGACCGCGGCGCTCACCGTGCGGCGGCCGGCGCGCACCGCTACTCCCGCGGTCCAGCCGGCGGTCCGTAGCCAGGCGCCGGCGGCGATCCGGGCCAGACCGGGCGCGGCGTCGAGCGGCCGGCGGTTGGGCTCCGCGTGGGGCTCGGCAGCGCCGAGATCTGCATCCATGGGCGGCATTCAAGCTACTCCGGGTTCGGGGCGCGCCAATCGGCGAGTGTCGTGTAGCCGCGAGCGGGAAAGTCGAAGCCGAGCAGGTCGCCCGACCGATTGCGCCGGTCGCCGTGGTGGTAGGCCCGGACCTCCGCGATTCGCCCGCCCTCGAGCCGAAACCACTCGGTGCCGCGGTTGAGCCGTTTGGAGCCCGACTTCGGGTCGCGCCAGGTCATTGTCCACTCGATCACCGCTTCGTCGCCGTCCGCGATCCCGTGCTCGAACCACCACTGGCCCTCGAGGTTGTCGATCGCCCAGCGCGCGTTCTCGGCGATCGCGCGACCGCGGTGTGGACCGAGTCGCGTGTAGTAGTGGGTGGCGTCGTCGGTGAAGTGCGCGGCGATCCGCTCGACGTCGCCCGTGTTGAGCGCCTCGTAGTAGCTGCGGATGTGGTCCAGGGCTGTGATCCCGGCATTTTCACCCGCGAGCTGTCGAATTGCGCTGATCTCGTTCGTCGTTAGGGTGAATGCGGCCCAGAAGAGGGCCGCACAGACGACGAGGAGGACGCAATGAAGTACATGCTGACGATCATCGGTGAGGAGGGCGGCTGGGAGGATGTGACCCCCGACGAGATGCGGGCGGCGCTTGGACGCTGGAACAGCTACACCGAGTCGCTGCGGGAGGCCGGCGCGTTCATCGCCGGCGAGGGCCTGCAGGAGAGCGCCACGGCGACGACCGTGCGGTTCGGTGACGGCGACGAGCGGGTGGTCACGGACGGCCCCTTCGCCGAGAGCAAGGAGCAGGTCGGCGGCTTCTACCTGATCGAGTGCGAGAACCTCGACCAGGCGCTCGAATGGGCGAAGAAGATCCCGGCGCGCGGTGGCGCGATCGAGGTCCGGCCGGTGATGGACTACGACGCCTACGGCGCCGAGGAAGAGGCGACCGCGGAGGTTTCCTCGTAGCGGACCGGGAAGTCGTCGACCGCCTGTTCCGGCAGGAGTCCGGGCGGGCGGTCGCGACCCTGATCCGCGTCCTCGGCGACTTCGACGCCGCTGAGGAGGCGGTCCAGGAGGCGTTCGTGGTCGCGCTCGAGCGCTGGCCCGCCGGCGAAATCCCGGACAACCCCGGGGCGTGGATCACCCGGGTGGCGCGCAACAAGGCGATCGACCGGCTGCGCCGTGAGCGGACGCTGGCGGCAAAGCGTCCCGAGCTCGAAGCGCTGGAGGCGCTGCGCACTCCCGATGAACTGGACGCTCCGGAGGACGCCGAAGCGCTCCCGGATGATCGTTTGCGGCTGATCTTCACCTGCTGCCATCCGGCGCTCGCTCCGGAGGCGCGGATCGCGCTCACCCTGCGCACGCTCGGCGGCCTCACCACCGCAGAGATCGCCCGCGCCTTCCTCGTCGCCGAGCCGGCGATGGCCCAGCGCTTGGTGCGGGCGAAGCGCAAGATCCGCAACGCCCAGATTCCCTACGAGGTGCCGCCGCCCGAGCAGTTGGGTGAGCGGCTGAGCTCGGTGCTGGCGACCCTCTATCTGATCTTCAACGAGGGCTACATGGCCTCGGGCGCCGACTCGCTGGTTCGCGTCGAGCTCTCCGGCGAGGCGATCCGGCTCGCCCGCGTCCTGGTCGAGGTGATGCCCGACGAGCCCGAGGCGATCGCACTGCTGGCGCTGATGTTGCTCACCGATGCGCGCCGCGCCGCGCGCACCGACGCGGATGGCGAGCTCGTCCTGCTCTCCGACCAGGATCGCTCGCTCTGGGACCCCGATCGGATCGCGGAGGGCCTGGCGCTGGCCGAGCGCGCGCGTGCGGCAGGCCCGAGCCCGTACGTGATCCAGGCCGCGATCGCGGCCGAGCACGCGCGCGCGACCGACGCCGCCGATACCGACTGGGCGCGAATCGTGCGCCTCTACGGGTGGTTGGCCGAGGTCGCTCCCTCGCCGGTCGTGGAGCTCAATCGCGCGGTCGCCGTGGCGATGGCGCGCGGCCCTGCGGACGGGCTCGAGCTCATCGACCGCATCGAGGGACTGGAGGCCTACGGGCCGTACCACACTGCGCGCGCCGACCTGCTCGGACGCCTCGCGCGCCCCGAGGCCGCGGCGGCCTACGAGCGCGCGGTCGAGCTCGCCGGCAACCCGGTCGAGCGCTCGTTCCTCGAGCGCCGCCGGCGCGAGCTCGCCTCAGAGCCCGCCGACGACGCGGACGCTGCTCAGTAGCCGCCGCTCGACGGACTGGTCGTCGTCTGCTCGGTCGTCTCGCTCGCGGCGCCGGACTCGGTCGACTCGTCGTCGTCGGACCCGCAGCCGCCGAGCGTGCCCGCGGCGAGCCCGGCGGCGACGGCGAGAGCTGCGAAAGAAGCACGAACCTTCATCTCGGACCGCGAACCATAGGCCAGTCCCAACCTGCGAGTGGCGGAAAACGTCCTGTGTGAAGACGAAATCCGCCACTCGCGCAGCGTGGGCCGTTCCTCGGGTCCGGCCGCCGCGTCAGTACGAGCGCGGCAGCCCGAGCGAGTGCTCGGCGACGTAGTTGAGGATCATCTCGCGCGAGACCGGCGCTGTGCGGGCCAGGCGCACGCCCCAATACATGTCGGTGAGCCCGTACTCGAGCGCGAAGCCGTTGCCGCCGTGGGTCTGGATCGCCTGGTCGACGCAGTGGATCGCGGCCTCGGCGGCGGCGTATTTCGCCATGTTCGACGGCTCACCGGCCGGGGCGCCGGCGTCGTAGAGCGCCGCCGCCTTCTGGGTCATCAGGCGCGCCAGCTCGAGCTCGATCTTCGCCTCGGCGAGCGGATGGGAGAGGCCCTGGTGGGCGCCGATCGGCTGCGACCAGACGACCCGCTCGCGCGCGTACTCCGAGGCGATCGCGAGCGCCCGCAGTCCGGCGCCGCTGGCGATCGCCGCGCCCATGATCCGCTCCGGGTTGAGCCCGTCGAAGGCGGCGTTCAGCCCGGCGGTCTCCGACTCACCGATCACCCGCTCGGCCGGCACCTCGACGTCGTCGAAGTAGAGCTGCCACTGCTTGTCGGAGGCCCTGACCGCGACCGGGATGTGCTGCTTGTCGAGCCCAGGCGAGTCGGTGTCGACCAGCATCAACAGCGGCAGCCCGAGCGAACCGTCCTGCTCGCGCTTGCGGGCGACCACCAGGATCGCGTGGGCGTCCTCGACCCCGGAGATGTAGGTCTTGGTGCCGCGGACCAGATAGCTGCCCGAATCGGGTTGGCGCGTCGCTGCGGTCGAGAGGTTGTGAGAGTTGGTGCCGGCGTCGGGCTCGGTGATCGCAAACGCGACCCGGGTCGTCCCGGCGGCGATCGGTGGCAGCCAGCGCTCGCGCTGCGCCTCGGTGCCATGGCGGGCCAGGATCGAGCCGACGATCGCCGGTGAGACGACGATCAGGAGCAGCGAGCAGCCAGCGCGCGAGATCTCCTCGCCAACCGCCTGCAGCGCGAAGATGCCGAGCCCGCCACCGCCGTAGCGCTCCGGCAGGTTGACCCCGAGATAGCCCTTCTCGGCGAGCGCATCCCAGAGCTCGCGCGGCGGCTCGCCGGCCTCAACGATCCGGCGGTGGTAATCGGGCCCGCCGAGGCTCTCGCAGATCCCCCGGACCGCGTCCCTGATCCCCCGCTCCTCGTCGGAGGGGACGAGCGGCAGGGCGACGGCCTCGGCGGCGGCCGCGGTGCTCACGGCCTAGATCCCGTAGGAGCGGCCTATGACGTCGAGCATGATCTCGTCGGTGCCGGCGCCGATCCGGTTCAGGCGCTGGTCGCGGTAGGCGCGCTCGATCTCGTACTCCTTCATGTAGCCGTAGCCGCCGTGGATCTGCACGCACTCGTCGGCGACTTCGTGGCAGACCCGGGTCGCGAACAGCTTCGCCATCGTGATCTCGCGCACCGGGTACTCGCCGTTGGCGAACCGCCACGCGGTCGCGTGCACCATCTGCTTCGCCGCCTCGATCTTGGTCGCCATGTCGGCGAACTTGTGGCGGATCACCTGAAATCGGCCGATCGGGCGGCCGAAGGCCTCGCGCTCCTTCGCGTACTCGAGCGTGCGCTCGAACATCCGCTCAGACGAGGCATAGCAACCCGCCGCGGCGACCAGCCGCTCTCCCTGCAGCTCCCAGGAGATGTGGTAGAAGCCCTTGCCGATCTCTCCCAGGACCGCGTCCGCCGGCACCCGCATGTCCTCGAAGGCGAGCTCGCCGGTGTCGGAGGCGTGCATCCCCATCTTCTCGAGCGTGCGCGAGATCGAGAACCCGGGAACTGTGTTGCCGTCCTCGTCGCGCAGGTCGACGAGGAAGAGCGTGATCCCGTCGTGGCGCTTGTCGGGGTCGGTCTTCGTCACCAGGACGCAGAAGTCCGCACGGGCACCGTTGGTGATGAACGTCTTCGCGCCGTTGATCACGTACTCGTCGCCGTCGCGGATCGCGCTCGTGCGGATGCCGGCGACGTCGGACCCGGCGCCGGGCTCGGTGATCCCGAGGCAGCCGATCCGCTCGCCCTTGATCCCGGGGACGAGGTAGCGCTGCTTCTGGTCCTCGGTGCCGAGCAGGTGCACGGGGGGGAGGACCATGTCGGTCTGCACCGCGAACCCCATGTTGGTTCCGCCGGAGCCCGAGTGGCTCATGCACTCCGCGCGCACGAGCGAGTAGAAGTAGTCGCCGCCCTGGCCGCCGTATTGCTCGGGGAAGCAGAGGCCGAGGTAGCCGAGCTCGCCGGCGCGGCGCATCGCCGAGTCGGGCCACAGCGTCTCCTCCCACTCGTTGCGGTGCGGGCGCAGCTCCTTGTGCACCCAGGCGCTCATCGAGTCCCGCAGGTCGAGATGCTCGTCGGTGAAGATGAAGTGCTTGCGCTTGCCGTCGTGCTCGGGCTTGATCACGGTCGAGGTCGCGGTCGCCATGCGTGCTCCTTTGGTTTCAGGCCGCCTCGCTGAGAGTAAAGAGTGTAGAGTAGTACTTTCTACTCTTGTCCGCCTACGAGAAGATCCGCTACGAGGTCGCCGAGCACATCGCGACGATCACGCTCGACGACCCTCAGACCCGCAACGCGCTCTCCGAGTCGCTCCTGCTCGAGCTCCTCGATGCGCTGCGGGCGGCGAAGGCGGATGGCGACGTACGGGTCGTCGTGCTCACCTCATCGCACGAGAAGGTGTTCTCGGCGGGCGGCAACCTGGCCGGCTTCGGCAGCGACGCACCGGTCGCCCACAAGCACTTCGGCAGCGCCCACTTCGTCGACGTCTTCCGTGAGCTCGGCGAGCTCGGCAAGCCCTCGATCACCGCCGCCAACGGTCACGTGCTCGCGGGCTCGCTCGGGATCGCCCTCGCCTGTGACCTGATCATCGCCAAGGCGGGAGCCGGGTTCGGCACCCCCGAGATCACCGTCGGCCTGTTCCCGTTCATGATCATGGCGCTGATCTATCGCAACGTGCCGCGCAAGAAGACGACCGAGATGCTGCTGCTCGGAGAGCGGCTGACCGCGGAGGAGGCCCGCGAGGCGGGGATTGTGAACAAGGTCGTGCCGGCGGCGGAGTTCGACGCCGCGGTCGCCGATTGGGCCCAGAAGCTGGCCTCGAAGTCGCCGCTGGTGATGCGACTCGGCAAGGACGCGATCTGGCGCCAGATGGACATGCCGCTGATGGACGCGCTCGACTACCTGCGCGCGCAGCTGACGATCGAGCTCTCGACCGAGGACGCGATCGAGGGCGTGACCGCGTTCTTCGAGAAGCGCGAGCCCGAATGGAAGGGCCGATGAAGGAACGCGTCGAGGACCTTCATGCGCGCCGCGAGAAGGCGAAGCTGGGCGGCGGCGAGGAGAAGATCGCCAAGCAGCACGACGCCGGCAAGCTGACCGCCCGCGAGCGGATCGAGTTGCTCGTCGACGCGGGCACCTTCGTCGAGATCGGCATCCACGCCGGCCCCCACTTCTCCCAGCGCGCGATGGAGGGCCGCGAAGCGCCCGCCGACGGGGTGATCACGGGCTGGGGCGACGTCGACGGCCGCCCGTGCGCGATCGCCGCGTACGACTTCACCGTCATGGCCGGCTCGATGGGGATGACCGGCGAGATCAAGATGGCGCGGCTGCGCGAGCTGGCGCTGAACCAGCGGATCCCGCTGATCTGGCTGCTCGACTCGGCGGGCGCGCGGATCCAGGAGGCAACCGGGTCGCTGTTCGCAGGCTCGGGCCACCTCTTCCGCGAGGAGGTGGTGATGTCGGGCGTCGTTCCGCTGGTCGCCGCGATGATGGGCCCCTGTGCAGCCGGCACCGCTTACATCCCGGGCCTGTCGGACTTCGTCCCGATGGTCGTCGGCCAGGGCGCGATGGCGCTCGCGGGCCCGCACCTGACCAAGGCGGTGACCGGCGAGGAGATCTCGATGGAGGACCTCGGCGGCGCCAAGGTGCACTGCCGCAAGTCAGGAGTCGGCGACCTCGAGGTCGCCGACGATCGCGAGTGCATCGAGGCGGTCAGGACCTACCTCTCGTTCTTCCCTGCCAACTGCGAGCAGAAGCCACCGTTGCGGCCGACCGAGGACCCCGATGACCGGATGTCCGAGCGGCTGATGGAGATCGTCCCGGAGTCCAATCGCCAGCCCTACGACATGTACGACGTGATCCGCGAGATCGTCGACGACGGCGAGTACTTCGACATCAAGCCGAGGTTCGCGAAGACCCTGATCACCTGCTTCGCCCGCTTCGGCGGGATGCCGGTCGGGATCGTCGCCAACCAGCCGAAGCAGCTCGGTGGCATCCTCGAGAACGACTCCGCCGACAAGGCGGCGCGGTTCGTCAACCTCTGCGACGCGTTCTCGATCCCGCTCGTCTTCCTCCAGGACGTGCCGGGGTTCATGGTCGGCTCGAAGGTCGAGCACGCCGGGATCATCCGCCACGGGGCGAAGATGCTCTACGCGATCTCGCGGGCCACGGTGCCGAAGATCACGGTCGTGGTCCGCAAGGCTTACGGCGCCGGTTACTACGTGATGAACGGCAAGGCGTACGAGCCCGACCTGATCGTCGCCTGGCCGACCGCCGAGATCTCGGTCATGGGGGCCGAGGGCGCGGTCAACATCATCGGGCGCTCGGCGATCGAGGCCTCCGACGACCCGGACGCCACGCGCGAGGCGATGCTCGAGTCGGTCCGCGAGCAGATCGATGTCTACATCGCGGCGCGCAACGCGCTCATCGACGATGTCATCGACCCGCGCGAGACGCGCCCGACGATCATCCGCGGCCTGCGGATGGCAAAGGACAAGCGGGTGCAGCGGCCGTGGCGCAAGCACGGGGTGATGCCGGTATGAATCGGGAACCGCTGGAGCTCGACCTCGGCGACGAGTTCATGCAGGTCGTGCGGGTGTCGGGCGTCGGGTGCGGGGGAGTCGGATGACCGACGAGCTGTTCGAGTTCAAGGCCGACAACGGGGTGCTGAGCTTCGACGGGCGGGTCCTGGAGGCGTTCGGGTTCCAGCAGCACCATGTCCTGCGCGTACACATCGAGCTCATCGAGCGGCTCGAGTGCAGTGAGGGCCGGCTGAGCGGAGGCGTGCTGCGCATGCGCGCGAAGGGTCCGATCGTCTGGGGCCTCGACCTGAAGCAAGTCGACCGGTCGCGACGGCCCGAGTTGGACGAGCTGATCGCGCGGGTCAGCGGGGCCGCCCCCAACCTGAGCCCGGACCGATGAGCCCCTTCGAAGACCCGGTGATCATCAGCTGCTCGATCTCGGGCGCGATCGCGAATCGCGATCAGTGCCCGGCGATCCCCTACACGCCGGCCGAGTACGCGGCCGAGGCTCGCCGCGCGGTCGACGAGGGCGCCTCGCAGATCCACATCCACGCGCGCACCCCGGACGGCACCCCGAGCTATGAGGTCGAGGACTTCCGCGCGATCACCGAGGCGATCCTGGCCGAGGTCGGCGACGTGATCGTCAACTACTCGACCGGAGCGATCGGCGTGCCGCTCGAAAAGCGGCTCGAGTACCTGCGCGAGCTGCGGCCCGACGTCGCGGCACTGAACATGAGCTCGATGAACTACGCCAAGTACTCCAAGCGCCGCAAGGACTTCGTCTTCAAGGCCGTGTTCGAGAACTCCTTCGACACGATCATCGAGTTCATCACCGCCATGAACGAGCTCCGGATCAAGCCCGAGCACGAGTGCTTCGACGCCGGCCACGTCGCCAACCTCGACCCCCTGCTCGACATGGGGCTGCTCACCGAGCCGCTCCAGATCTCGCTCGTGATGGGCGTCAACGGCGGCATCCGCCCCAACGCCCGCAACGTCGCCTTTATGTCCGAGCAGGTTCCCGGGGGTGCCGAGGGCCAGAACGCGTGGCAGGTGATCGGGATCTCGCGCGACCAGTGGAAGCTGCTCGGTGCGGCGCTCGTGCTCGGCGGCAATGTCCGCGCCGGGCTCGAGGACAACCTCTACCTGCCCGACGGCGAGATGGCGCGCTCGAACGGCGACCTGATCGCCAAGGCACGGCAGATGGCCGAGGACGTCGGTCGGCGCGCGGCGACCGTCGCCGAGGCGCGAGCGATGCTCGGCGTGCCGCCCAGAAGCGATGAGCGAGCTGCCGCTTAGCGACGTCCGGGTCCTCGACCTCACCCGGCTGCTCCCCGGCGGCTTCTGCAGCCTGCTGATGGCGGACTTCGGCGCCGACGTGGTCAAAGTCGAGGACACCGGGATGGGCGACTACGTGCGCTGGGCGCCCCCGTACTACGGCTCCGACGAGCAGCAGCCGCTCGGCACCCGCTCGGCACTGTTCATGTCGCTCAACCGTGGCAAGCGCTCGGTTCGCATCGACCTCAAGTCCGACGCCGGCCGCGACGCCTTCCTGCGACTCGCGCGCGACTACGACGTCGTTCTCGAGAGCTTTCGCCCCGGCGTGCTCGACAAGCTCGGCTGCGGATACGACGCCCTGAGCGAGGTCAACCCGGGGATCGTCTACTGCGCGATCACCGGCTACGGCCAGACGGGGCCGAACACGGCTCGCGCGGGCCACGACATGAACTACCTCGGCCTCAACGGCCTGCTCGGCCTGACCGGCGAGCCCGAGGGGCGGCCGATCCAGTCGGCCGGCCAGATCGCCGATCTCGGCGGCGGCGCGCTGATGGCCGCCTTCGGGGTAATGGCCGCGCTGCGCGAGCGCGAGCGCTCGGGCGAGGGCCAGCTCGTCGACGTCTCGATGACCGACGGGGCGCTCGCCTGGCTGGCGATGGTGGCCGCGCAGTACCTGTGCGATGGCGAGGTGCCCCGCCGAGGCGGCGGCATGCTCACCGGCGGCGTCGCCTGCTACCGGCCGTACGAGTGCGCCGACGGCTGGGTGACCTGTGGTGCGCTCGAGCCGAAGTTCTGGCAGGCGTTCTGTGACGGCGTCGAGCGCCCCGACCTGCTCGAGCATCAGTTCGCAGCGCCGGGCTCCGATGGCGAGGCCCAGGTCGCCGAGGTGTTTGGGTCGCGAACGCGCGCGCAGTGGGAGGCGTTCAACGACGAGCACGACGCGATGATCGAGCCGGTGCTCGACCTCGACGAGGCGCTCGAGTCCGAGCTCGTGCGCGAGCGCGAGATGGTGGTCGAGCTCTCGCAGCCCGAGCTCGGGCCGGTGCGGCTGCTCGGCCTGCCGATCAAGCTTTCGCGGACGGCGGGCGATGCCACCAGGCCGGCGCCGGCGCTCGGCGAGCACACCGAGGCCATCCTCGGGGAGGCCGGGTTCTCCGCCCCGGAGATCGCCGAGCTGCTCGCCTCCGGGGCGATCGCGGCGACGGCGCGGGAGGCGACCGAGGCGAGGTTCATGGGATGAACGCGCCGACCCAGGAGCTGCTCAAGATCTCGGAGCTCGCCGAGCGCGCGGAGGTGCCGGTGGCGACCGTGCGCCACTACCTGCGCGAGGGCCTGCTGCCGGAGCCGGTCAAGACCTCGCGCAACATGGCCTACTACCCGCCCGAGTTCGTCGACCGGATCCGCCTGATCAAGCAGCTCCAGGAGGAGCGCTTCATGCCCCTGCGGGTGATCCGCGACCTGCTCGAGCGCGACCGCGACGAGCCCGATCGGCTGCGGGCGATGATCGAGCTCGAGGACCGGATCCTCGACCGGGCGCTCGCCGGCGAGCGCGAGCGCGTTCCCGCCGAGGAAGTGCGCGAGCGCTACGCCGTCCCGGCAGACGTGCTCGAGCGCCTCGCCGAGCTCGGCGTCCTGACCCCGGACGCGAACGGCTACTCGCCCTCCGACGTCCGCGTGATCGAGGCGATCGGCCGCTTTCGCGCCGGCGGCTACGACGAGTCGCTCGGATTCACCGTCTATGACACCCTGCGCTACAAGCAGGCGCTGGAGCCGCTGGTCGCCGAAGAGGTCCGGGTACTGACCGAGCGCCTGGCCGGGGACCTCGATCCCGAGCGGGCGATGGAGATCGTCGAGGCCGGCATCGGCCCGCTCAACGACCTGATCGCGGCGCTGCACACGAAGCTGCTGGTGGCCCGGCTCGAGGCCGATCGCACGGGCCGCGACTGAGAGAACCTAGGCCGCGGCTCGCAGCTCCGCCAGGCCCTCGGACCGGGACTTGACCGGCGCGTAGCCGAGCTCGGAACGGGCCTTGGAGATGTCGATCGTGCACTCCTGGGAGGAGAGCCAGAGCGCCAGCCGGGTCAGGGGTGGCTCGCCTCCGAGCCGCAGGGTCCGCCAGGTCGCCTCCGAGCCCGCGGCGACGATGCCGCCGAGCCAGGCCGGGACTGACCGGGTCGGCGGCTCGATCCCCTGGGTCTCGAGCAGCTCCGAGAGGAACTCGCGAAAGACGATCGGCTCGCCGTCGGTGACGAAGTACGCCTCGCCCGCCGCTCCCTTGGCGGCTGCGAGCAGGAGCCCCTCGACGACATTGTCGACCTGCGTGGTGTCGGTTCGGTGATCACCACCGCCGATCCAGGCGAACTTTCCGGCCTTGACCGCGGCGACGAACTCGGGCAGCAGGGTCGTGTCGCCGGCGCCCCAGACGAGCCGGGGGCGCACGACGACGGTCTCGAAGCCGCCGTCGCTCGCCGCCCGAACCGCAAGCTCGGCAAGCGCCTTGGTCGACGAGTAGAGCGCCTTCGAGTCCGGCCTCAGCGGGGCCGTCTCGTCGACGCCGCGCAGCGGCTCGCCCGTGAGCAGTGCGGCCTCGGTGCCGCAGTGGACGAAGCGCTCGACACCGGCCTCGCGGCACGCGGCGAGCGCGTTCTCGGTCCCGGTGACGTTGCCGGCGACGAACTCGTCGCGTGTCCCCCACTGGCCCAGGTGCGCCGCGAGGTGGAAGGCGGTGTCGCAGCCGTCCGCCCCGCTTCTGATCGAGCCGAGATCGGCGAGATCTCCGCGAACGGCCTCGGCCCCGAGCGCCTCGACCGCCGCGGCCGAGGCGTCCGAGCGCGCCAGCGAGCGCACCCGGCAGCCGCCGTCGGCCAGCCGCCCCACAAGCCGTCCGCCGATGAAGCCCGAGCCTCCGGTGACGAAGGCGCTGGCCGGAACGTCACTCACCATCCCAGCCTACCCACCGTCCCCTCGGGTCACGCTCGCGCTTCGGACGGTGGGTAGTTGCTCATCGCGATCTCGTCGAGGTGGGCGAGGAGCGTGGAGACCGACTCGGGCGGCCGGTCGAGGTCGTTGAAGGTGATCGTCTCGTCCTCATACGTGATCTCGTACACGAAGCAGTCCGAGCAGACCGCGTCGGCGGGTGCCTTCTCGATTGCTTCGAGGTCGGCTGCCTCGAGCTCGGCCTCGAGCTCGTTCAGCTCCGCAGCTGGGAGCTCGAACGCTATTCGGACTCGGTCAAACCCGACCACGAGGGTGGCCTCTCCGCCACGCTCGACCGTCAGCTTCTCGGTGACGCCCGCGATGCCGCCCGTGCGCTGATAGGTCACCAGCGGTCCGGTCGCCGGGGGCTCGGGCGCGCGGTCGTCGTCGGAGCCGCAGCCGGTTGCCGGCAGGGTGACGACGAGGAGCGACCATGCGAGCCTGGCTCTCACGTCGGCGCTACCGACCGGTACGCCGGTCCGTCACAGCGGTCGTCAGGACGGTGAGCCGTTGCTGAGCGCCGCGACGGCCTCGTCGCGGGTGTCGAAGAGGCCGACGGCCTGGTCGATCCCGGTCAACTCGAGCAGGCGGCGGACGTCCGCGTCGGGGCAGCAGACCGCGAAACGCCGGCGCTCGTCCGAGAGCCTGCGCTTGGCCTCGACGAGCAGGCTGAGGCCGGTGGAATCGATGAAGTCGCAGTCGCTGAGGTCGACGAGGATCGCGACGTCGCCGTCGCCGACGGAATCCGCAAGGGTCGAGCGCAGCTCCGGGGCGGTTCCCTGGTCGAGCTCTCCGTACACGCTTACCGTGTGCAGGCCATCTTCCTTATCGGCCCTGACCTTGAATGGCGCATTCACCGCCGGTGAGCATACCGCCGCCCTGTCGCGAAGCGGTAAATTGATCCGCAAAACCGGGGGGCCGCGGGGGCGCCTCGCCCAGACCAGATGAAGGGCACCACGAGCAGACCCAGCGCGCGAGGCCATCGGGCCGCCGCCAAGCTGTTGAGCCATCCGGTCGGCCTCGCTGCCGGTCTGCTCACGCTGGCGGTCGTGGTCGCGGCCGACATCGCACTCGACCACGAATCGGCCGCCATCGTCGGCGCATACGTCGCCGCCCCGTTCGTCACCGCCGTGCTTGCCGGGCCTGTCGCCACCGCTGCGGTCGGGTTGGCTGCGATCGGCTGCGCAGTCGCCAGCCCGGCCTGGAACATGAACTCCGAGGGCAGCGAGCAACTGGTCAGGGTCGCCGTGATCGTCGGCGGCACCTGTTTTGCGACCGCGGGCTCGTTGATCCAGCGCCGCTCAAGCGAGCGCTCCGAGCGCCTCCGCCTGCTCGACGCGGTCGGGGCCGTCGCGGACGGCTCCCTGCCGCTGGCCGAGACCCTGCGCCGGGTGACCGAAGTGATCGTCCCCGCGATCGCCGACTTCTGCATGGTCGACGCCGTCCATGACGGGCACGCGACGCGGGTGGCGGTACGGGTGCACGGCTGCGATCGCCCGGAGCAGGTCGAGGAGGGGCTTCGTAGTCGCGTGCCGTCGATCCCCGAGTGGCTCGTCGATGTGCAACGTCCGTGGCAGAAGATTCCGAGGTGGCTACCGCAGATGACCGACGAGGACCTGCGGCGGATGGCCTCCGATGAGGACGATCTCGCCTTCTTGCGCTCGCTTGGGGTGCGGTCCTCGATCTCGGCCCCGATCAGGGCGCGCGACCACAACCTCGGGGTGCTGACGCTCGTTGCCGCCTGGTCGGGGCGCCGCTACAGCGCTGACGACGTGCGCTTCGCCCAGATCCTCACCGGGCGGATCGGGCTCGCGCTCGACAACGCGGGCCTGTTCTCCGACCTCGAAAGCGTCGAGCGGCGCATGGACACGGTGATGTCGATGCTCGACGAGGCGGTGGTGATCCACGGGCCTGACGGCGAGCTCGTGTTCGCCAACCCCGCGGCCGCGCGCATGCTCGGCTACCAGACATCCGAGGAGGCCGTATCGAGGAAGACGGCGGAGATCCGCGATCGGTTTGCGATCCGCGACGAATCCGGCAGCGAGCTCGGAGCCGAGGCACTGGCCGGACGCCGGACGCTCGAGGGAATGCCGGCCGCGGCGCAGACGTTGCGTGTGACCGATCGCTCGAGCGGCCGCGAGCGCTGGTATCGCACCAAGGCGCGCGCGATCGAGGGCCCTGAGGGCGAGGTCCTCTATTCGGTGACCGCGATCGACGATGTCACGGAGGTGAAGCGGGCGGAGTACGCGAACCGGTTGCTCGCCCGCACCGGCGAGTTGCTCTCCCACTCGATGGATTACAGGCGCACGCTCGAGCGTGTCCCCCAGCTCCTGGTGCCGGAGTTCGCCGACTGGTGCTCGGTCGAGTTGCCGGCAGACGACGGGACGATCGAGCGTGTGGCGATCGCACACACCGACGACGAGCGGCTTCGGCTCGCCAACGAGCTGCGCGAGCGCTACCCGCTTCCGCTCGACGACTCGACCGGCGTCGGCGCGGCGATCCAAAGCGGTGAGGCGCAGCGGATCTCGGTCACCGATCAGCGCCTGCGTGAGCTGGCGGTCGACGATCGCCAGCTCGAGGCGCTGCGCGCGCTCGAGGTCGGCTCGGCGATCGCCGCCCCGATGATCGCCGGCGGTGCCACCGTCGGGGCACTGGCGTTCGTCAACCATCGCGGGTCGCGGGTATTCGACGACGAGGACCTGGAGATCGCGGTCGAGCTCGCCCGGCGCGCCGGGCTCGCGATCGAGAACGCGCGGATCGCCGACGAGCGGGCCCGGGTCGCCGACGCCCTCCAGCGCGAGCTGCTGCCGCCGAGCCTGCCGAGCATGCCGGGCTGGGAGGTCGCGACCATGTACGAGCCGGCGGGCGAGATCAACGAGGTCGGCGGCGACTTCTACGAGGTCTTCCCGGTCGAGGGCGGCTGGGCGGTGGTGCTCGGCGACGTCTCGGGCAAGGGGGCGGCCGCCGCGTCGCTCACTGCCGAGGCCCGGCACACGATTCGGACCGCCGGCGTGCTCTCGGCCGATCCGTGCAGCGGGCTCCACGTCCTCAACCGGAACCTGTGTGGCCGCGACGACGCCGCGCTCTGCTCGGTCGCCCTGCTCGTCCTCCCCGACGACGACTCGCCGAGCGCGGAGGTGCTCGTCTACCTGGCCGGGCACCCACACCCGATCGTGCTACGTGAGGGCCGTGCCGAAGAGGTCGGGGACCCGGGTCCGCTGCTCGGTGTCGCCGACGATCCGGACTGGCTGCCGGTCACGATCACGATTGAGCCGACCGACCAGCTGGTGCTGTTCACAGACGGTGTGATCGAGGCACGCCAACGTACCGGCGAGCGTTTCGGCACCAGCCGTCTGCGCGCCGGGCTCAGCGGCTGCACCACACCCGAGGCGGCCGTCGACCGTGTCCGTGCAGCGCTCGCGGGCTTCGGCGCCGGCACCCGCGACGACGATGCTGCGCTGGTCGCAATCCGCCGCGTGGCCGTTCGGTCGCCGTCGTCTGAGATCCTCGTCGCAGATGGAGCGAACCCCGGCCGACGACGCGCCTGACCAGCGCCGCCCGACCCTCTTCCTGGTCGCCGGGACGGCCGTGGCCCTGGTCTCGATCCCGCTCGCGGCGGCGTCGGGGGCTCCCTATCTGAGCTTCGAGAGCCTCAGCCCGTGGATCGTCACCTATGCGATCGGGCTGTTCACCGCCCTGTTCGCGATCCCGTTCGCGATCCATCGCGGTCTCGGGGGGTTGCTCGAGGAGGATGCGCGCTGGGAGCGGGCGCTGCTGTTGTGGGGGGCGGTGACCCTGGGCGCGCTCGCAATCGGCCTGCTGCTCGGAGTCTCGGCCGGCTTCGACGCGGACTCGCTCGCCGGCTCGATTGGCCTCGTGACCGCGGTCGAGGCGGCGCTCGTGCTCGCCACGCTGCTCGTCTGGCTGATCTCCGGCTGAAGTGCGCGGCCGGCCAGGTGATCGCACGCCCCTGGCCGGCCCGGCACTGCGCTAGATTGACTGGTCAGTCAACCGTGCCGGGAGGAGAGCTTCGTGCGCGCTGCCGCAGTCCAGCTCAACTCGAACAACGACAAGGACCGCAACCTTCAGGCCGCCGCCCGGCTCGTGGCTGACGCCGCCCGCGACGGGGCCGAGCTGGTCGTCCTGCCCGAGAAATGGAACCTGCTCGGCGACGGCGCAGCCGATCTCATCGCCGGCGCCGAGGACCTCGACAGTGGACCCTCGATCGCGGCCGCCCGCGGCTGGGCGCGCGAGCTCGGCATCCACCTCGTCGCCGGCAGCATCACCGAGCGAGCCGGCGGTGAGCAGCGACCGTTCAACACCTCGGCGCTGATCGACTCCGAGGGCGAGATAGTTGCCGTCTATCGCAAGATCCACATGTTCGACGTCGATGTCGGTGGAGTCGCCTACCGCGAGTCCGAGCACGAGCAGGCGGGCGATGAGATCGTCAGCGGCGAAGCCGCCGGCGCCGAGGTCGGGTTGACGATCTGCTACGACCTGCGGTTCCCCGAGCTCTACCGGATCCTCGCGGTGCGCGGTGCGCGTGTGATCACCGTGCCGGCCGCCTTCACATTGGCCACCGGCCGCGATCACTGGGAGGTGCTGTTGCGGGCCCGCGCAATCGAGAACCAGGCCTTCGTCGTCGCCCCGAACCAGATCGGCGAGGCGCCTCCGCACTACAGCTCCTACGGGCGCTCGATCATCGTCGACCCATGGGGCGTCGTCCTCGCCCAGGCTCCGGACCGCGAATGCTTCATCGCCGCCGAGCTCGACCTCCCGCGCCAGGAGGAGGTCCGGAGCTCGCTGCCGTCGCTCGCCAACCGCCGCCCCGACTCCTACCGCTGGCCCGAGGAGGCACACGTCTGATGACCGAGAGCCAGCCGAGCGCCAAGGCCCCGCCCAGCGACCGCCGCCGCCAAATCCTCGACGCGGCGGTCCGGGTCTTCGCCCGTCAGGGCTTTCACGCCTGCCGCGTCTCCGACATCGCCCGCGAGGCGGGGGTGGCGTACGGGCTCGTCTACCACTACTTCGACTCCAAGGACCAGGTGCTCAACGAGCTCTTCGTCGAACGCTGGTCGTTGCTGCTTGCGGCGATCGAGGAGGTCGACTCGCGCCCGATCCCGCCACGCGAGAAGCTCGACGCGGTCGCCGGGTTCATCATCGACTCCTATCGCCACGACCCCGAGCTGATGAAGGTGATCATCGTCGAGGTCACGCGGGCGGCGAACTCGTTCGGGCGTACCCACCTGCCTGAGATCAGCCAGGCGTACGACCTGATCGCGAAGATCGTCCGTGATGCCCAGGAGTCGGGCGCTTTCCGCGACGACGTCGACCCCACGTTCGCCTCGATGTGGTTCTACGGCGCGATCGAGCAGCTGCTCTCGGGCTGGGTCTTCGAGCTGATCCCGGGGGCCGACGGCGACTACGACCGCGCCCGGGAGATGGTCGTCGCCACGATCTGCGGCGGGCTCGAGAAGGGCACGGCGAACGGCAACTGAAGACCCGGCGGTACTCGACGCGACGCGGAGCACGGCGCCGGGATGGTTTACTGCCAGCGTCGCGGCGGGTAGCCGCGTACCCGGGAGACCTACTGTGGACAACGACATCGTCAAGCGACTCATGTGGACAGGCCTGGTGGCCGGCACCGGCGCCCTGGCGAGCGTCGTCGCGATGCGCCTCTCGACCCTGATCTGGCAGCGCGTCTTCGGCGAGGACCCTCCGGAGTGACCGGTCCTCCGCCGCCACGCCAGGATGAGGACCGCTCGGTCGGCGAGATGGTCTTCGACGTCTCCGAGCGCGTCTCGACCCTGGTTCGCGAGGAGATCGAGCTCGCCAAGGCCGAGGTCTCCGAGAAGGTCCAGTCGCTGCTGCGCGGCGGCGTCGTCGGGATCGCCGCCGGGACCTTCGCCTTCCTCGGCCTGATCCTGCTCATGCACTCGATTGCCTGGCTGCTCAACGACCTCTTCTTCGGTGACCACTTCTGGCTCGGCTTCCTAATCGAGGCGATCGTCTTCTTCGCGGTCGCGGCGATCGCCGGGCTGGTTGCCAAGAAGGCTGTCGAGGCGGGCTCCCCGCCGACCCCCGACCTTGCGATCGAGGAGGGCAAGCGGATCAAGCAGACGCTCGAGGCCGGCACGACCCCGGCCGCCGAGGAGCCAGTCGGCGCGGACTCGGCCGCCGCCAAGGAGCCGACGCCGTGAGCACCGAGCCCGAGATCTACCGCAGCGGGGCCGGCGAGCCCGTCGCCCGCGCCGCCGCCGGGGCTCCCGGTCGCAGCTCGTCGCAGATCCGCGCCGACATCGAGCGCCAGCGCGAGGAGCTCTCGCATTCGGTCGAGGCACTGCGCGGCCGGGTCACCGAGCTCACCGACTGGCGCCGTCAGGTGCGCGAGCACCGCCGCGAGCTGATCATCGGTGCGGCCGTCGTCGGCTTCGCGGTCGGCGGCCTGATGGCGCTTCGCCGGCGCTAGCTCCAGCCCCCACCGACGCATAGCGCTGGGCTTCCCACGCTTGCCCTTTGACATTTCGCTGAAGTCAAGATGCCAGGTGACCGAGGATTGCGAGAGGATGGGCGACCGCATCCAACCGAGGAGGGCAAATGGCCGCCGTAGCTTTCGCACTTCCGGTCGTTCCCGGCAAGGAGGAGATGGACCGGGACGCATTCGAGGAGATGAGGGGTTCACGTCGCGAGGAGTACGAGGATGCTCGCCGGGCCGCGGGGATCAAGCGGGAAGCGGTTTGGCACCAGGAAACGCCGCAGGGAACGCTCGCGGTCGTCTACTTGGAGGCCGACGACTTTGGAGCGGCGATGCAGGCGATCGGCACCTCCGAAGCGCCATTCGATCGCTGGTTTCGCAACACGATGGAGCAGGTACACGGCATCGATCTCGCTGAGTCCGCCCCTCCGCCCCAGCTGATCATGACGCCAGCTTCTAGCCGCGTGTGCTCTGGGCCCCGTCCCACGAAACCCGCAACAGGCGGGTTAGGGCTGGTCGGCGATCCAGGACAGGATCGCCCTCGAGTGGGCGATCACCGTCCCATCAGCGAGCTTTAGCACCGGAAGCTTGGTGTCCCCGGTCGCCGCGCGCAGCTCCTCGCGTGAGCCTTTGCGCAAGAACGGGATCGGGTGGCCGTGAGCCGCGATCACCTTCTCGTACTCGATCCCCTTGGCACGCAGGGCCTCCTGCGCCCGCCGGCACGGATGCACGCGCGGGCCGCCGTCGTCCCCGTGACAGACGTACAACGTCGGCTTCTCGGCCATCGAGGCAACGCTTACCCAGCGAGCGCCGATCCAACCCGGGCACCGCGGCGCTTACCATCGCGAATGCGGCACCACCGCGAATTGCGGTACCGCGTCCTGCTCTGGCGGAATCGATGTTGTTCCCTTCGGACGAGGAGCGGCAGCTTCGCGCGGACAGCCCAACCGCTCCACCCCTGGGAGGACCTCGCGCAGCATCCCCCCTTCGCCGAGAAGCTCTCGGAGTTGTTCGAGCGCGAGGAGAGCGGGCGCGAGCCGCCCTACGGACCGGCGCTCGACCTCGGATGCGGCAGCGGTGTCTGGGGGGTCCCACTGGCAAAGCGGGGCTGGCAGGTCACGAGCGTCGACATCGTCGACAAGGCCCTGGAGCGCGCCCGCGAGCGCGTGCAAGAGGCCGGCGTCGACGTGCGGGTCCTGCACGCCGACGTGACGGCTCTGCGAGAGGCGGCGGTCGGCTCCGACTTCCGATTGGTGCTCGACACCGGCACCTTTCACGGCCTCACCGATTCCCAGCGCGGGGCGATGGGTCGGGAAGTCGACGCTGTCGCCGCCGACGATGCCACCGTGCTGCTCGACTGTTTCGCGCCCGCGCGCAGACCGTTCTGGCGCGGCGCTGGTCGAAGCGACGTCGAGGCTGCCTTCCCGGGATGGAAGGTGACCGACGTCGAGTGGCCCGTCGGACGAGGACCGGCGACTTTCGCACGGACAGCCCAACAGCGAGATCTGCGGCGATGTCGCAAGAGAAGACCGGGGGCACGGCGATGGCGGAGACGGCCTTCGGACGGACAGCGGGTAGCCTGGCGTAAGGAATCAGGCAAATCAGTGAGAACGCCATGGACCGCATGAGGAGAGTGGAGCGAGATGGGCAAGTACTCAGTCGTTAACCCGGCAACCGGCGAGACGGTCAAGGACTATCCGGAGATCTCCGACGAGGATCTCTCGGCAGCGATCGCGGCGGCGGAGGACGCCCACCTAAATTGGGTGCTGAAGACCTCGGTCGCCGAGCGAGCCGCCCTGGTCAAGAGAGTGGCCGAGCTTCACTCAGAGCGTCGGGAGGCGCTGGCCGAGATCGCCGTTCGGGAAATGGGGAAGCCGAAGGAGCAGGCCCTCGGCGAGGTGGACTTCTGCGTCGACATCTACGGCTACTACGCCGACAACGCGGAGGACTTCCTCAAGGACGAGCCGATCAAGCTGCTGGCCGGCGAGGGCACAGCCCTGATCCGTAGGACATCGGTCGGGCCCCTCCTGGGAATCATGCCCTGGAACTTTCCCTACTACCAGGTGGCCCGCTTCGCGGGGCCAAATCTCGTCGTGGGCAACACGATCCTGCTCAAGCCGGCACACCAGTGCCCCGAGTCGGCAGAGGCAATTCAGACGATGCACGCGGACGCCGGCTTCCCCGACGGCGCCTACCAGAACATCCTCGCCACGAATGATCAGATCGCCGAGGTGATCGCCGATCCGCGAATCCGGGGCGTCTCGCTGACCGGCTCCGAGCGGGCCGGAGCCGCGGTCGCGGAGATCGCCGGGCGCAACCTGAAGAAGGTCGTGCTCGAGCTCGGCGGGTCGGATCCGTTCATCCTCCTGGGAGCCGAAGACATGGAGGCGGCGGTCGAGGCCGCGGTCGCCGGCCGCCTCGACAACACCGGCCAGTCCTGCAATGCCGCGAAGCGGTTCATCGTCGCCGACGAGCTCTACGACGATTTCCTCGAGAAGTTCACAGCCACGATGATTGCCGCCGAGCCCGGTGATCCGATGTCCGAGGACGCCGAGATGGGACCGCTTTCGTCAGCGAATGCTGCCGAGACCCTGCAGGATCAGCTCGATCGAGCGGTCGCACAGGGCGCGGAGATAGCCGCCGGTGGAGGTCGAAAGGACAACTTCTTCTCGAGCACCGTGCTGGTGGGAGTCGCTCCGGAGAACGACGCCTACCACGAGGAGTTCTTCGGGCCGGTCGCGAGCGTGTTCCGGGTCGGCTCCGAGGAGGAGGCGATCGCACTGGCGAACGACACGCCGTTCGGACTCGGTTCGTACGTCTTCTCCGACGATCCCGAACAGGCCCTGCGGGTGGCGGACGGCCTCGATACGGGGATGGTCTACGTCAACGGGGTGGGCGCCGACGGTGCCGAGCTGCCATTCGGCGGCGTCAAGCGATCGGGCTTCGGCAGGGAGCTCGGCCGATACGGCATCGAGGAGTTCGTCAACAAGAAGCTGATCCGCGTGTTGAAGTAGCTCAGCTCCAGAACTCGCTCGAGATACCGCCGAAGCCGAGCAGCCCGGGGCCGATGTGGGCACCGATCACGGGCCCGATCTCCGAGACGAAGACCGGGTCAGAGCCGAACACCTGCCGGCACTCGTCGACGAGGCGGCGGGCGGTGTCGGGGTCGTGGATGTGTTGCACGACCCAGGCCCCGGCCCCCGCCTCCTTGCTCTCGCGGGCAAAATCGACCATGCGTTCGAATGCCCGGCGGCGGGTGCGAACGCGCTCGATCGGCGCGATCTCCTCCTCGATCGTGAGGATCGGCTTGATCTGCAGGGCGGATCCGAGCAGCGCCTGCGCGGCGCCGATTCGACCACCCTTGCGCAGGTACTCGAGTGTGTCGATCGCGAACCACAGTCCCAGGGTCTCGCGGGCGCGCTCGACAGCCTCCAGCGCCTCGGGGCCGCTGGCACCGGCGGCCGCCAGTCGTGAGGCGATCAGCGACAGCAGGCCCTGGCCGGCGGCCGCGGAGCGGCTGTCGAAGACCTGGATTCGCTCGCCGCCCCGGTCGGAGTCGAGCAACTGCTGGCGAGCCTGCCGCGCCGACTCGCAGGTCCCCGAGATCCCGGCGGAGATGTGGATCGAGATGATGTCGCGCCCCTTCGCCAGCAGCGGCTCGTAGACCGCGAGGAAGTCGCCGACCGAGGGCTGGGATGTCGTCGCTCCCTCGTCGCTGCGGAGGAGGCGCTCGTAGAAATCGTCGTAGTCGCCGGCCGCGATCTCGCTCTCCGGCCGCTCGACGCCTTCGAGGGTGACGTAGAGGCTCACGCTGTGGATCCCGTGCTCGGCGGCGATCTCGACGGGGAGGTAGGAGGTGCTGTCCGTGACCACCGCCGTCTGGGCGTCTGCGCTCACGGCGAGGTCTTATCAGTTCGGCGTACTGCGGCACGCCGGGCACGCCAAACTAGGATGCGCCCGGATGGGCAAGACCCTGGTCACCGGGGGTAGCGGCTTTCTCGGCTCGCACCTGGTTCGTGCGCTCGCAAAGCGGGGCGACGACCTGCGGCTGTTCGCGCGCCGGACGTCGAGCCTGGACCATCTCACCGGAATCGAGTTCGAGCGCGTGACCGGCGACGTCACCGACCGCCGTGCGGTCCGCCGGGCGATGGCTGGAGTCAACCGTGTCTTTCACGTCGCCGGGCGGACCTCACTGCGACCCGCCGACCGCGAGGCGGTCTTCGACGTCAACCTGCGCGGCGCGCGGATCGTCTTCGAGGAGGCGCTCGCGGCGAAGGTCGAGCGGCTGGTCCACACCTCCTCGGTTGGGGCGATCGGGGTCGCGAAGCCGAAGAGCACCGCCGACGAGACGACCCCGTTTACGATCGGCCACCTCGGGCTCGCCTATGTGAACTCGAAGCACGAGTCCGAGCTCGAGGCCTTCCGGCTCGCCGTCCAGGGGCTTCCGGTGGTGATCGTCAACCCGACCTTCGTGCTCGGGCCCGACGACCCGACCGGCACCTCGATGGGGCTCGTGCGCCGCTTCTGCCTCGGCCAGATCCCCGTCTACGTCGACGGGGCGCTCAACATCGTCGACGTCCGCGACGTCGCCAAGGGGTTCCTGCTCGCGGACCGCAAGGGCGAGGTCGGCGAGCGCTACATCCTCGGCGGGCGCAACTTCACCTTCGACCGCCTGTTCGCCGATCTGGCCCGGATCTCCGGTGTGAGCCCGCCCCCGATCAAGCTCCCGGGAGGGCTGGCCTCAGCCGGCGTCCAGGCCGCGGCCCTCGCCCGGGTGCCGCTACCGGTAATCGCCGAGGAGGTGCGTTCGGCGTCGCAGTGGTGGACCTACCGCAACACGAAGGCGCGCAAGCAACTCGGCTTTGCGCCGCGACCCCACGAGGAGACACTCGAAGACGCGGTCCGCTGGCAGCAGGCCGAGCTCGGGGGCCGGGCCCCGTCCGCCGGCCCCGAGCAACTCGCGCTGCGCGCGCTCGGGCGCCTGGCGCGCGCCGGTGAGCGCTGGGCAGGCCGATGAAGCGGGTCCTTTATCGCTGCCCGACGCCGACGAACGTGCTCTGCCCGTGTGGCGCGGTCGAGCGCAGGCTGCGCAAGCTCGAGCTCGATCACGAGACCGAACGGGTGCCGTACCGGCGCTCGGCGCGCCCCGAGATCGAGGAGCTCACCCGCCAGCGGCGGATTCCGGTGCTCGTCGACGGCGACGAGGTGATTCACGATTCGAAGCGAATCCTGGAGTACCTCGATTGGAGGTACGCAACGGATGATCCGGACCCGTAGCCGTGGGCTATACAATGTGAAGCCATGAACACGCCCGAGACAGCGGTCAAGGTCACCGACACGGCCGCGGAGAAGATCCGCGACCTGGTCACGGCCAACGAGAGCGAGCAGGCCCTGCGGGTCGCGGTTCGCGGCGGCGGCTGCTCAGGGTTTCAGTACGCGCTCGCGCTCGACGCGCCGAAGGAAGACGACCACGTGTTCGAGCACAACGGCGTCTCGGTGATCGTCGACAAGGTCAGCATTCAGTTCGTCCTCGGGTCCGAGGTCGACTACGTCGACGGCCTCCAGGGGGCCGGGTTCACGGTCAACAACCCGAACGTCGTCGCCGCGTGCGGTTGCGGGTCCTCGTTCCAGGTCAAGGAAGACGCGGCCGAGCAGGCCGCGGCCGTGTAGACCTCACTCGTCCCTGAACCCTGGACGATCGGCCTGCCGGATCGAGCGGCGGGCGCTGGAGGCACAGATGGCCACGGTGACGGCCTCAGGCCTGAGAAAGCACATAGGGGCGCGAGCCCTGTTCAGCGACGTCTCGTTCAGGCTCGCGCGCGGCGAGCGCATGGCGCTCTCGGGGCGGAACGGGAGCGGCAAGACGACCTTGCTGCGCGCGCTCGCCGGCGATCTGAGCATCGACTCCGGCACGATCGCGATCGAGAAGGGCGCCCGGATCGCGCTCCACGACCAGCGGCCGCCGCGCGGCGACCACTCGTTGCGCGACTACGTGCTCGCCGGGATGGCGTGGATCCTCGAGATCGAGGCCGAGCTGGCGCGGCTCGAGCGTGCGATGGCCGAGGGGCTCACCAGCGAGGCGACCCTCGACGCCTACGCCGACGCCCAGGCCCGGCTCGAGCACGCCGGCGGCTATCGCTGGCGCGATCGCGCGGGGGCGGCGGTCCGTGGGCTCGGCTTCGGCGACTCAGAGCTCGACCGCTCGCTGGCGACCTTCTCCGGCGGCGAGCTCACCCGTGCTTCGCTGGCTCGCGCGCTTGCCTCGGCGCCCGATCTGCTGCTGCTCGACGAACCCACCAACCACCTCGACATCGCCGCGCTCGAGTGGCTCGAGGCATTCCTCGTCGACGCTCGATGCCGCGGTCGTCCTCGTCGCCCACGACCGCTGGTTCCTGGAGTCGGTCGGGACCTCGGTACTCGAGCTCGAGGGCGGGCGTGGGCGCTTCTTCTCGGGGCCCTGGCACGCCTGGCGTGCCGAGAAGGTCGCGCGCGAGCTCGCAGCCGGGCGCGAGACCGAGCGCGCCAACGCCGAGATCGCGCGCATGGAGCGCTTCGTCGAGCGCTTCCGCTACAAGGCGAGCAAGGCCCGTCAGGCGCAATCGAAGCTGAAGCGGATCGAGCGGGTGAGGGCCGGGATCCCCGACGCTGCGCCCACCGACGGGCGCGCGCTCGCGTTCTCCTTCGGCGACGCCGAGCGCTCGGGCCGGGTAGTGCTCGAGCTCGAGGACGCGCGGGTCGAGGTGCCCGGCCGGACGCTGCTCGAGCGGGCCGAGCTGTGGCTCGAGCGCGGCGAGCACGTGACCCTGATCGGCGCCAACGGCTCGGGCAAGTCGACCCTGGTCGAGTCGCTCGTCGGCCGCCGGCCGCTGGCCGAGGGCAAGCTCCGCCGCGGCCACAACGTCGAGCTCGGCTACCTCACCCAGCACGCCGACGACGAGGGTGACGCCGGCGCCACGGTGCTCACCCACGCCCAGCGAGCGACGGGCCTCTCGGAGGCGAAGACGCGCGGCCTGCTCGGCCGCTTCCTGTTCTCCGGCGAGGAGGTCGAGAAGTCGCTCGCCGACCTCTCCGGGGGCGAGTCCCAGCGCCTCGCGCTCGCATTGCTGACCAGCTCGGGCGCCAACCTGCTGATCCTCGACGAGCCCACCAACCACCTCGATCTCGAGAGCCGCGAGGCGCTCGAGGACGCGCTCACCGGCTTCGCCGGGACGCGTGCTGCTGATCTCCCACGACCGGGCGCTGCTGGAGGCGGTCGGCTCACGGACGATCGTGATCGACGACGGCACCCTGCGCAGCCATGCCGGCGGCTGGGCCGAATACCGCGCCGGGCTCGAGGCCGAGCATGCCGACGCCGGGCGCGACGGCCGCCCGGGCGCCGCCGCCGAAGGTCGGCGAAAGGGCCGAGCAAGAACCGCCAGGCCCGGATCGCCGAGCTCGAGCGCGAGGTCGAGGCGGCCGAGGCGTCATTCCGCGCGCTCGAGGACGAGCTCGCCGACCCGACGCGCTGGGGAGACCCGAAGCGTGCAGCTGAGTCGAGCCGGCGCCACGCCAAGGCGCGCCGCGAGCTCGATCAGCTGTACGCGCGCTGGGAGAAGGCGAGCGAGGAGGCCGGGGGCTAGCCGAGCTGCATCGGTGGGCTCGTCTGCGGCCCGCCCGGCAGGATGCGCTCGGCCTCTGGCGCGGTCGCATCGGTCGGCTGCTCGACCCCGAGCAGCTCGCCCAGCTCGCCCGACTCGAGCATCTCCTCGACGATGTCGGCCCCGCCGACGAGCTCCCCGTTGACGTAGAGCTGCGGGAAGGTCTGCCAGTCGGAGAGCTCCGTCGTCACCTCACGCAGCGGTTGCAGCGCCGGGAGGACGTCGATCGCTCCGTAGTCGACCCCGAGCTGGTCGAGCACGCCGACGACCCGCATCGAGAAGCCGCAGCGCGGCATCTCCGGGGTTCCCTTCATGAACAGGAGCACGGGATTCTCGGCGATCGCCTGCTCGACCTGTTGCTTGAGCTGGGGGTCGGCCATCCGCAAGGACGATAGCGAAGCGCTATCCCGGCGCTGACGTACTGACCGAAAGCGCGTGAATCGTGCCGTCGTCGAAGCGCTCCTTGACCGCCGCGCGGACCAGCCGATGCTGGTCGATCCGCGAGAGCCCGGCGAACTGCGACGCGCTGACCACGGCCCGCAGGTGGTCGCCGCCGCCCTCGTCGATCACCTCGACCTCGGCACCCGGGAGCGCCGCTTCGATCATCGACTTGATCTCGGCCAGGTCGGCCATCAGGCAGGGTTCGTGGCCCGCGACGCCTCGACCATCTCGTCGATGCGGCAGAACTTGATCCTCGGGCGGCCATGCGGCTCTCCGGCGGCGACCTCGGCGGCGTCGATCGCCTGCCAGCCGACGTAGGTGACATGGTCTGCCGCGCGCTCGGCGAGAAGCTCACTCGGTCGCCGCCGCTCGCTCGGCGCGCGCTCCGGGATGCCGGCCGGCCTCGAGGTCCGCGAAGACGAATCGAGTCGACGGTGTCCTGGGCGTCCTTCTTGTTCGTCCCGATCACGCCCGACGGGCCGCGCTTGATCCAGCCGACCGCGTAGTGGCCCGGCACCTGCTCGCCGCTCTCGGGGTCGGTGACCCGCCCGGCGTCGTTGGGGATCAGGCCGCGGCCGGAGTCGAACGGCAGGCCCTCGAGGCCGATGCCCTTGTAGCCGATCGAGCGCAGCACCAGCCCGCACTCGATCTCCTCGCGCTCGCCGGTGTCGCGGGCGCGAATCGCCCCTGACTCGTCGCGGTAGAGCTCGTTGCGGCCGACGACGATGCTCTCGACCCGGCCGTTGCCCTTGATCTCGACCGGCGAGCAGCAGAACCGCATCACCACCCGCTTCGGCTTGCCCTCGGGCTCGCGCTCCGAGAAGCCGGTGAAGATCTCGACGTTTCGCCTCTGGGTCGGGTCGCATTCCTCGGACTCGACGTACTCGAGGCTGACCTCGTCGAGCTCCATCTCGGCGGGGTCGACGACGATGTCCGCCTCGGTCAGCTCACCGAGCTCGCGCACCTCGGGATTCGTGAACGCTGCCTGCGCCGGCCCGCGGCGACCGAGCACGACGATCTCCTCGATTCCGGATTCGGCGAGCGCCTCGATCGCGTGGTCGGCGGTGTCGGTGACCTCGAGCTCTGACCGGGGCAGGGCGAGCATCCGGGCGACGTCGGTGGCCACGTTGCCGTTGCCGATCACGACCGCGCGCTTCACCGTGAGGTCGAACTCCGCCTCGGCGAAGTCGGGGTGGGCGTTGTACCAGTTGACGAACTCGGTCGCCGCGTGTGAGCCGGGCAGCTCCTCGCCCGGGATCCCGAGCTGGCGGTCGGTCGCCGTGCCGTACGCGTAGACGATCGCGTTGTAGCGCGGCTCGAGCTCGGCGACGCTGAGATCCCGGCCGACTTCGACGTTGCCGAAGAACCGGAAGCCCTCGCGCGCGGCGGTCTTCTCGTAGACGCGGATCACCGACTTGATCTTCGGATGGTCGGGCGCGACCCCGGCGCGGACGAGCCCGAAGGCGTCGGCAGGCGGTCGAAGATGTCGACCTCGACCGCGGCCTCGGCGGGCTTGAGCAGGTGTTCGGCGGTGTAGAACCCGGCGGGGCCGGAGCCGACGATCGCGACGCGCAGGGGGTTGTCGGGCGTGCCCAGGGGAGCCATCGGGAGCGCGAAAGGGTAGGGGATCGGCTCGCCGGGCCGCGCAGCCGGAGCTTCTCAGCCGGCGGCCAGGGCGGCACCAGTCGCGGTGCCGTCGAGCGCGTCGAGCGCCCGGCTCACCGACATCGCAACGCAGGTGAAGATCGGGGTGTCGCGCAACGTGTACGCGCTCGACTCCGAGCCGCGCAGCTCCTCGACCAAGTCCAGGAAGTCGCCCGGGTCATCGCACTCGAACGAGACCACGAACTCCTGGTCGTCGAGGCCGAACGAATACGCGGTGTTGATCGTGATCTCGGGATATCGGCGTCCGATCTCGATGTGCTCGGCCATCACCCTTCGGCGCTCGGAGAGCGGCAGGCGGTACCACTCGCGCTTCTTGTCGAGCGGATAGACGATGCAGTAGCGGCGCTGCGAGGTGCAGATCTCGGGCCTTGGCTCGGATTCCGAGTACTGCGAGCGCTTCGTCATCGCCAGGTACGAGCAAGGGATCGTCGCCCACTGCGCCAGGCCGCTCTGCGCGAGGACGACGTGGAAGCTGTGGATGTCGTCGAGCGACGGGCTCTGCGAGAGCAGCATCAGGTCGGTGTCACCGCGCGTGCCGACGGTCGAGTACGCGCGCAGCGAGCGGTCGGTGGCGAAGTCCTCGCAGGCGGCGAGGAACTCCCGTTTATCCTCCGCTCGCTGCTCGGGATTGCGCCGCTGCCAGGCGGGATCGAGCTTGAAGAAGGTGAACTTGGCGAACGTGCGATCCATTGCGGCGATGCTAGCGCTAGGCGTCTGCCTCGCAGGGCCATCGGTGGCCTCGGCGCAGGACGGCTCTCGCGTTATCGTCGCCGTGCTTCCCTACGGGACGTCGGTCGAGGAGATCGCCGCCGTGCCCGGATTCGCGCCCGGCGTGGTCAGCGCCGGGCTCGGTCCGGTGCCGGTCGCGCAGACCTTCCTCGACATCGGCCAGGGCAATCGCGTCAACGAGGACCTCTATGACGGCGAGCTGCCGCGGCTCTACCTGCGCAACGGCCGGGTGCCCGACCGGCTCTGGGAGCGCACGGTCGAGCGAGCCGAGAGCGCTCCGGGGAACATCGTCCCCGGCCTGCTCGCCTCGACCCTGCTCGAGGCCGGGGTCCCGGTTGCCGCCGAGGCCGACAGCGGCCTGGCGACACTGATCGGAGTCGATCGCCGCGGCGCCGTTCGAATCGCCGGCAGCGCCGCCTGCGAGCTTGGTTGCGGGCCGGGGCTGAGCGTTCTCCGTTCCCGGCGAGCCGAGCTGCCGGCGCTGGCCGGGACGCTCGGCCCCGACGATCTGCTGATCGCGATCGCGGCCGGTCAGGCCGCCGAGCAGGCGCTGCTCCCCACCGGGATCGCGGGCGCGGGCTTCGAAAACGGCAACCTGACCTCGGCCTCGACCCGCACAGACGGGATCGTGATCTCGACCGACATCGCGGCGACCGTCCTCGACCGCCTCGAGGTTGAGGTCCCCGACGAGGTCAACGGGAGCCAGATCACCTCAGAGGGCGAGCGCGACGGAGGTCAGGTCGCCGAGCTGCAGGCACGTCTCGACACGCGCCCAAGCCGTGAGCTCGTCGCCCTGCTGCCACTCGGGATCTGGATTGCGCTCAGCGGCATCGCCGCCCTCGTCTGGCGCCGGCGCGGCGCGGCGGTCGCGCTGCGGCTGCTCGGCCTTGCCTGCGCTTGGGCGCCGCTGACGCTGCTGGTCTCCGCGGGGCTCGACGCGAGCACGCTCGCCTCGGCTCTGCTGCTCGGTCTCGGCTCGGTCGTGCTCGCGTTCGCCACCGACCGGCTACTCCGCGGCTGCGCGGGACTGGCGCTCGCCTGTGCCGCGACCGTTTCGGGGTACGCGCTCGACGTCGTTGCGGGCTCACCGCTGACCTCGCTCTCAGTGCTCGGCCCGAACCCGGGTTACGGGGTGCGCTTCTTCGGCATCGGCAACGAGCTCGAGGCGATCCTGACCACGCTCACCCTGGTTGGGGCCGGGGCCTGGATCGCGACCCGGCAGGGCCTCGAGCGCCGCGCCGGCGCCGCCTGGTTCGCGGGCCTGGCACTCGCCGCCGCGGCGGCGTTCGCCCCCGGGCGATTCGGCGCCGACGTCGGCGCCGCGATCGTGCTCGGCGTCGGCGGCGCGACCGCCGCCGTGCTCGCGCTCGACCTCGACCGCCGCCGGGCGATCCTCGTCGTTGCGGGCGCCGGCGTCCTGGGGCTCGCCGCGCTGCTGGTCGTTGACCTCATCCTCGGCGGCGCCCATCTGAGTCGCTCGGTGCTCGGCGCCGGGGAGACCGGCGACCTGATCGATGTCCTCGACCGGCGCCTGACCCTGACGACCAACACCTACATCCACCCCGTCTACCCGGAGCTGCTCGTGGTTTGCGTCGGGCTCCTGGTTGCCGGCGCCATCGGCCGCCGCACCGTGCTCGCGTGGTTCGGCGACGGGTGGGGTGCTCGAAGCGGGTTCGGGGGCGCGCTAGCGGGCGTGCTGGTGGGCTCGGTCGCCAACGACTCGGGCTCGGTGCTGCTGGTGCTCGGGACGATCTACCTGGCCGTCAGCGCGGGCTTTTTCTGGGCCACCTTCCGCAATTGACTCTCGGCTATCCTGCGCGGGGATGCGCGTCGCCGTCGTTTCGCCGTACTCCTGGACCTATCCGGGGGGCGTGAACCGGCACGTGGAGTCTCTTGCCGACGAGCTGCTCAGCCGCGGCCACGAGCTTCGCGTGCTTGCCCCCTGGGACCCGCCCGGTCGCCTCAGCCGGGCGCTTCACCGTGCCCGGCCCGAGGTCACCGATGCCCCCGACTACCTCGTCCCGCTTGCGCGCACGGTCGGGATCGGCGCCAACGGCTCGGTCTCCAACCTCTGCCCCTTCCCCGCCGGTGTGACGAAGATGCGCAACGAGCTGCGCGCGTTCCAGCCCGACGTCGTCCACGTCCACGAGCCGCCGGGATGGCTGATCTCCTCCGATGCGGCGACGTATCGCGACGCCCCGGTGGTCGGCACCTTCCACGCCTACTCGACCCGGCCGCTGCCGAACCTGGTTGGGGCCGTCGGCCGGAGCGCGGCGCGTCTTCAACCAGCTCCACGCGCGAATCGCCGTCTCCGAAGCGGCGGCTTGGACCGGCCGGCGCTGGTTCGGGGGCAGCTACGAGGTGATCCCGAACGGTGTCGACACGCAGGCGCCGCCGGCGGGCCCGAAGCCGGTCTCCGATCACCTCCGGCTCGTGTTCGTCGGCCGGCCCGAGGAGCGCAAGGGGCTGCCGGTGCTCCTGGCCGCGTTCCAGGCGCTGGTCGAGCACGTGCCCGCGACCCTGACCGTGATCGGGGCCGACGACGCCGATGTCGGGCGCTATCTCGCCGATCCCGAGGTGCAGGCGAGCGTCGACGCGCGCGGCCGTGTCGACCGCGAGGAGCTCTGGCGCGCGCTGCACGAGGCCGACCTGCTCTGCGCTCCATCGCTCGCCGGTGAGAGCTTCGGCATGGTCCTGACCGAGGCGTTCGCCGCCGGGACGCCCGTGATCGCATCCAACATCGCCGGCTACGCAGACGTGGTCGCCGACGGGGTTGACGGCATCCTCGTGCCGCCCGCGGACCCTCAGCGGCTCGCGGAAGAGCTGCAGGCGGCGAGCCACGAGCCGGCGCGGCTGGAGCGGATGGCGGCAGCGGCGCGCGAGTCGGCGCAACGGTATGCATGGCCCCACGTCGCCGAGCAGGTCGAGTCGGTCTATGACCGGGTGACGACCGCCGAGGTGCCCGAGCCCTCGGGCGCACTGGAGGCGCTTGCCCGCCGCACCGGGCTGGTCCCGATCGACGGCTCGCGGGCGGTCCCGGCGAGACGGCTGCCGCCGTTTGATCCGATCCCCGCGCAGGTCTCCGCACGCGCGCGGCTCGCGCGGCGCGCGGCGCTCGGGCTCGCGGGCGTGCTCGGCCTGGTGCTGACCTTCATCGCAGCGAAGCGGGTCGGGGTCGACACGGTGGTCACCAACATCGTTCGCTCTGACCTCACCTGGGTGCTGGTCGCCACCGCGCTCATGTGCGCGTCGCTCTTCCTGCGCGCCAACTCCTGGTTCGCTATCGCCCGCTCGGCGTTGCCGTCGAGCCCGCTGCGGCGCCGCGATGCGACCTCGGCGACGATGATCGGGGTGCTGATGTCGGCCACGCTTCCCGCCCGGCTCGGCGAGCCGGCGAGGGCGATGGTGCTCGCGCGCCGCGTTGGGCGCATGCGCGAGACGCTGCCGGTGCTGCTCGGCACGCTGGTCTCCCAGACCGTGCTCAACATCGCCGCGCTGGCGATCCTCGGGGCCCTGATCGTGACGTCGACCGATCTCTTCGCCTCGAGCTCCGAGCGGCTGTTCCTGTTCAGCCTCGCGCCCATGCTGCTGCTCGTCGCCGTGCTCCTGGCCCCGGTCGTGGTGCGCCAGAACGGCTCCGGGCGAGTCGCCCGCGTCGTCGGGGCGATCCGCGACGCATTGGTCAAGGTGCGCCTGGGGCTGGTCGTCTTCCGCGATCCCAGGCGAGGCCCGGTCGCGGCGTTCTTGCAACTCGCCGCCTGGGGACTCCAGCTGCTCGCCTGCTTCGCGCTCTTCACCGCGCTCGGGCTCGATCACGACCCCAGGATCGGGATCGGCGCCGCAGCGGCGGTTCTGTTCGCGGTCAACGTCACCGCGGTGATCCCGGCGACCCCCTCGAACATCGGCGTCTTCCAGCTGGCGACGATCAGCGTGCTGACGACCGGCTTCGGGATCGGCGTCGACGACGCGCTCGCCTACGGCGTGATCCTGCAGGCGGTCGAGATCGCGACCGCGGTCGCGCTCGGGCTCCCGGCGCTGGTGCGCGAGGGCGTCACCTGGCAGGACATGCGCCTGCGCGCGCTCGGCGCGGCGCCGGTTCGCTTGCGTCCCGCCGGTGCGCAGGAAAACGCGCGATAACGGGCCGCTATCCTTCGTTGACCATCCAGAGCGGCTGAGGGACCCGGACCGACGACGCCGCCGCAACCGCCGAACTCCCCGGAGCAAGGCACGGTGCGACAGCCGGGGTCGATGGATGTGAGCGAATTGGCAACTTCACAACGAGACTTCCTCAGCGCGATCCGCGACCGTGTGGTCGTCTTCGACGGCGGCATGGGCGCGACCCTGGAGCAGTTCGATCTCACCTCCGAGGATTACGGCGGGCTCAAGGGCAAGTGCCACGAGGCCCTGGTGCTGAACCGCCCCGACGTGATCGAGGGCGTGCACGCGTCGATGATCGAAGCGGGCGCGGAGGTGCTGGAGACCGACACCTTCCAGGCCTCACGGCTGAAGCTCGACGAGTGGGGGCTCGGCGAGCAGACGCTCGAGATCAATACCAAGGCCGCCCAGATCGCCCGCAAGGTGGCGGGCGAGTCGCGCTTCGTCGCCGGCTCGATCGGCCCTACGGGCTACCTGCCCGCCTCCGACGATCCGACCCTGGGCGCGATCACGTTCGCCGAGCTGGTCGAGGTGTTCGCCCAGCAGGCGCGCGGGCTCGTCGACGGTGGCGCCGACCTGATCATCGTCGAGACGGCACAGGACATCCTCGAGGTCAAGGCCGCCGTCTTCGGCGCCCGTGAGGCGTTTCGGGCGACCGGTCGCGAGCTGCCGATCCAGGCCTCGGTCTCGCTGCTTCCGCAGGGCGGGAAGATGCTGCTCGGCACCGACATCGAGGCCGTGCTGACGACGCTCACGGCGCTCGACGTGCAGGTGGTCGGGCTCAACTGCTCGACCGGGCCCGAGGACATGCGCGATGCGATCCGCTATCTCGGCGAGCGCTCGCCGGTGCCGGTTCACTGCATCCCGAATGCGGGTCTGCCGCTCCAGGGCCCCGACGGTGAGACGATCTTCCCCGAGACGCCCGAGCAGATCTCCACCCTGCTCGGCGAGTTCGTCGAGCGCTACGAGGTCTCGATCGTCGGCGGTTGCTGCGGGACGACGCCCGACCACATCCGGGCGCTGGCCGAGCGCGTCGCCGGCCGCGTGCCCGCCAAGCGCCCCGAGCCCGCGCCGCCGATGGTCTCGAGCATGATGGCGGCGACGTTGCTGGCCCAGGAGCCGCGGCCGACCCTGGTCGGCGAGCGGGTCAACTCCCAGGGATCGCGCAAGGCCAAGGAGCTGCTGCTCGCCGACGACTACGACGGCATCGTCCAGATCGCCGAGGACCAGGTCACGGGCGGCGCCCACGTGCTCGACCTCTGCGTCGCGCTCACCGAGCGCGCCGACGAGGACGCACAGATGCGTGAGGTCGCCAAGCGGGTCTCGCTTACCCAGCCGGCGCCGATCCAGATCGACTCGACCGAGCCCGAGGTGATCCAGGCGGCGCTCGAGCAGACACCGGGCCGCGCGATCGTCAACTCGGTCAACCTCGAGGCGGGGCGCGACAAGCTCGACCGCGTCGTGCCGCTCGCGCGTGCCCACGGCGCGGCGCTGATCGCGCTGACGATCGATGAGGTCGGGATGGCGAAGACCGCGGAGCGCAAGCTCGAGGTGGCCCAGCGGATCACGGAGCTCGCATGCACCGAGCACGGGCTCGACCCGGAGCTGCTGATCTTCGACGCGCTCACGTTCACGCTCACCACCGGCGACGACGAGTGGAAGCCGTCGGCGGTCGAGACGATCGAGGGAATCAGGCGGATCAAGGCCGAGATCGGTGGGGTCAAGACGTCGCTCGGCGTCTCCAACGTCTCCTTCGGCGTCTCGCCGCCCGCCCGCGCGGTGCTCAACTCGGTCTTCCTGCACCACTGCGTCGAGGCCGGGCTCGACCTGGCGATGGTCAACCCGAACCACATCACCCCCTACTCGGAGATCTCCGAGAACGAGCGCGAGCTCGCCGACGACCTCGTCTACAACCGCCGCGACGACGCGCTCGAGCGCTTCATCGCCCACTTCGAGTCGAAGGGGGAGGAGGATGCGGAGGAGGCCGGCGACCCGACCGAGGGGATGGAGCCGGAGGAGGCGCTTCACTGGCACATCCTGCGGCGCCGCAAGGAGGGGGTCGAGGAGTGGATCGACGCCTCGGTGGAGAAGATCGGCGCGGTCCCGACCCTGAACCAGGTGCTGCTCCCGGCGATGAAGGAGGTCGGCGACAAGTTCGGCGCCGGCGAGCTGATCCTGCCCTTCGTGCTCCAGTCCGCCGAGGTGATGAAGCGCGCGGTCGCCCAGCTCGAGAACTACCTCGACCGAATCGAGGGCCACACCAAGGGCAAGGTCGTCGTCGCGACCGTGTTCGGCGACGTCCATGACATCGGCAAGTCGCTGGTCAACACGATCCTCACCAACAACGGCTACACGGTGGTCGACCTCGGCAAGCAGGTGCCGATCGAGACGATCATCGAGGCCGCGGTCGAGCACGAGGCCGACGCGATCGGGCTCTCGGCGCTGCTGGTCTCGACCTCGAAGCAGATGCCCGCCTGCATCCAGGAGCTGCACTCGCGCGGGCTCGAGTTCCCGGTGCTGATCGGCGGCGCGGCGATCAACCGCGACTTCGGCCGCCGGGTGCTGTACCCCCACGGCAAGGAGTCCGACGATGTCTACGAGCCCGGGGTCTTCTACTGCAAGGACGCCTTCGCCGGGCTCGACACCGTCGACGCGCTGATCGACGAGGCCGCCCGCGAGTCGCTGGTGGCGAAGATCCGCGACGAGGCGCACGAGCTTCGCAACCGCCCGGTCGTCGAGGACACGGGCCCGCCGACCACCGACGACTCGGCCCGCTCCGCCGCCGCGACCGACAACCCGATCCCCGAGCCGCCCTTCTGGGGCGCGCGCGAGATCGCCGTCGACCTCGACGAGGTCTATCCCTACCTCGACCGCCACGTGCTCTTCAAGCTCCACTGGGGCGGGCGCGGCAAGAAGGGCGAGGAGTGGCGCCAGATCGTTGAGGGCCACGACGGCGACGAGGGCTTCGCGCCGAAGCTGGAGCGGATGTGGCGCGAGCAGGACTACCTGCGCCCGCGGGTGCGGCTGGGCTACTTCCCGTGCAACTCCGACGGCAACGAGCTGGTGGTCTTCGATCCCGACGACCACGAGCGTGAGCTCGAGCGCCTGGTGTTCCCGCGCCAGCCCCGTCACGACCGAATCTGTCTCGCCGACTTCTACCGCCCTTTGGACAGCGGCGAGCGGGACGTCGTCGCCCTGCAGGCGGTCACGGTCGGGCCCGAGGTGACCGAACGGATCACAGCGCTCGAGCGCGACGGGGAGTTCGCCGAGCAGCTGTTCGTCCACGGGCTCGGGGTGCAGGCTGCCGAGGGCCTCGCCGAGTGGCTTCACGCCGAGGTCCGGCGCGGGCTCGAGATCGAGCTCGACCAGGGCCGCCGCTACTCCTGGGGCTACCCCGCCTGCCCCGATCAGTCCGAGCACGAGAAGGTCGAGCGCCTGCTCGGCCTCTCGGAGATCGGGATCAATCTATCCGGCGGCCACGCGCTCGAGCCCGAGCAGTCGACGGCGGCGATCGTCGCCCACCACCCGCAGGCTGTCTACTTCGGGATGAAGTCGGGCTTCATCCCCACGGAGAAGAAGGGCGACGAGCTGATCGCCGGCACCGAACGCGGCGGAGAGCTGCCCCCCGACGCCGACCCCGACGGCGACGGCACGATCGAGGCGGAGGCGGACGATCCGTCAATGGACGCGGCGCCGGCTTAGGCGGTGAGCCGGGCCCCCGGTACCGCGGAACCTCCCCGTTGTCAGGTAGATCGAGCTGCGTGGCGCTCCGCTCGGGCCGTCGCCGGGCCCGAGGCCGGGTTCGTTGTCAGTGAGGGGAGGTGTGGGTGCGAGCGCAGGTCACAAACCCCGGCCTCAACCGTGCCTCGGCGTCGAGGCCGAGGTTGTTGTCGCCATAGAGCACTAACCCGCCGTCAGAGCTTGGCGAGGCATTGAGGCCGAGGTTTGTGACCTCGAGGCCGACCGAGAGCGCTCGCGCCAAACCGAACCACCCTCCCTCACTGCAACCGACCGGGCTTCGCACTCCGCCCCGGCCCGAGCGGAACGCCACCAGCCCCGAGCGGAACGCCACCAGGCCCCGCACCCGCGAGTGCCCGAGCCTAGGCCGGGGTGTGGACGTGATCGAGGGCGGCGGGGAATCCGTCGAGCAGCTCGGCGACCCGCTCGGCGGCCTCCACCTGCGGGCAATGGCCGCAGTGCTCGATCACCTCCTCGCCCTCGCTCTCGACCATCGGAGTCGAGCTCGAGCGCCCGCGTACCGAAGCCGCCAGCTCGAGCCGGTGCTCGCGGATCGTCGACATCGCTCCGGTGGATATGAAAGCCGACGGGGCGGCGGCGAGATCGGGGCCTCGCTCAGCGGCGCACGAACCGCCACACGCCGCCGCCGAGCGAGGCGACGTAGAGCCGGGCGCGGTCGTCGACGCCGAAGCTCGAAAGGCTGTCGATTCGCGGCAGGCCGAGCGAGCGGTCGTGCCGAGCGCCGCCGAGATCCGGCTCGAAGCTGCGGAGCTGGCCCTTGCAGAAGTCGCCGTAGACGTAGCGGCCCCGCAGCCGGCCGAGGGCCCGGTCGCGGACCACGTAGCCGCCGGTTATCGAGCAGCCGCCGCCCGAGTGCGTGTAGGTGTGGATCGGGCGCTCGTGGCCGGAAGGGGCCGGAGGCTCGATCAGCGCGTTGCCCTCGAACGCGTCCCAGCCGAAGTTGGCGCCGCGGGCGCCGCCGAGCTTCTCGTAGTCGACCTCCTCGACGCGGTCCTGGCCCACGTCGCCGATCGCGATCCGGCGTTTGTGGAACGTAAACCGCCAGGGGTTTCGCAGACCTCGAGCGAAGATCTCGTCGCGTCCGCTCTCGTCGGCATAGGGGTTCGACTGCGGAATCCCGTAGGGCTTGCCGCTGCCCTTGCGCAGCGGGTTGATTCGCAGCAGCTTGCCGAGCAGGCTGCCCTTGTCCTGGGCGTTGCCCGCCGGATCGTTCCCCGAGCCCCCGTCGCCGGTGCCGATGTAGAGGAGCCCGTCGGGCCCGAACTGGAGCTGGCCGCCGTTGTGGTTGGCGAACCGGCTGTGGTCGATCTCGAGCACGTTTCGGGCCGAGCCCTCGTTGGCGCGCAGCTTGCCGCGCTTGCGCTTGTACTCGACCACGCGGATATCGCCCTGCCCGTCGGTGAAGTAGACGTAGAAGCGGCGGTCGCGGTCGAAGTCGGGAAACGCGATCGAGAGCAGCCCGCGCTCGCCGCAGCACGAGACTCGCCCGGCGATGTTGAGGAAGGTGCCCGCCTTGCGGTCGCTCGCGCAGGATCTTCACCCGGCCCGCCTGCTCGACCACGAAGACGACCTTCCCGGCGCCCTGGGGCCCGTGGACGTAGACCGGCTGGTCGAAGCTGCCGACCCGGTTCAGCTTGATCGCCGCGCCCGCGTCTGTGCAGGCAGCGAGTGCCGCGGCGAGCGCGAGCGCTGTGGCGGCCCGCTTCAGAGCCCGAGCCGGTTGCGCAACCCGCGCGCGTTGAGGAACGTGTAGAGGCGGCGGATCGCGCCTCGCTTGCGGGCGTTGTAGGGGAACCAGAGCGGCTCGGACTTGGCCTGCGGGAGCCGGGGCACGGTCAGGGCCTCGGTATGGCAGAAGCGACGGATCCCCTGGGCGCCGTGGCGGACGCCGATGCCCGAGTTCTTCCAGCCGCCCATCGGCAGCCCGAGGACGAAGTAGTTGACGTGCACGTCGTTGACGTTGCAGTGGCCGGCCTCGATCCGGCGGGCGATCCGCTCACCCTCCGCGGCGTCACCGGCGAACACCGACGAGCCGAGACCGTAGGTGGTGTCGTTGGCGAGCTCGATCGCCTGCTCGACGTTCGCGACCTTCATCACCGGGATCACCGGCCCGAAGGTCTCCTCGCGCATCACCTTCATCGAGTGGTCGACGTCGGCGATCAAGGTCGGCTCGTACCAGTCCCCGGGACCTTCCTTGCGCCTGCCGCCGGTGAGCACCCTGGCGCCGGCGGCGCGCGCGTCCTCGACCTGCTCGGAGACGATCTCGACCTGTGCCGGCGACGTCATTGCGCCCACCTCGGCCGTGTAGGGGTCGTCGTCGGCGCCCTGGCGCAGCCCCTCGACCGTCGCCTTCAGCTTCTCGACGAACTCGTCGTAGACCGGCTCCTCGACGTACACGCGCTCGATCGAGATGCAGATCTGGCCGCTGTTCGCGAGCCCGCCCCACGCGGTCGCGTTGACCGCCCGGTCGACGTCGGCCTCGCGGGTGACGATCAAGGGGTCCTTGCCGCCGAGCTCGAGGCTGAGCGGCGTGAGCGTCTCGGCCGCGCGCTTCATCACGATTCTCCCGGTCCGCTCGGAGCCGGTGAACTGCATGTAGTCCGATTCGTCGACCACCGCGCCGCCGGTCTCGCCGATGCCGTTGACGACGGCGAGCACGTCGGGCGCGCCGACCTCCTCGCGCCAGCCGCGCACGATCTCCATCAGCGTCAGCGGGGTGAGCTCGGAGGGCTTGATCAGGGCGGCGTTGCCGGCCATCAGCGCCGGCAGCGCGTCACCGAGCGAGAGGATGATCGGGAAGTTCCAGGGGCTGATGAAGCCGACGACGCCAAACGGCCGGTAGACGATCTTGTGGCGCTTGGCGCGCAGCAATGGGACGTGCGGCTGAATGATCTCGTCGGCGAGCATCTTCGGCCCCTGATCGGTCCAGAAGTTGATCGCGTCGATGCAGTAGAAGGCCTCCAGGGTCGCGTCGGCGCGAACCTTGCCGGTCTCCTCCTGCATCAGGTCGTCGATTCGGTCCTGGTTCGAGAGCATCCAATCGCGCAGGCTCTCGAGCCAGCGCCTGACGACCGGCGAATCCGATCGCCTCCCAGCCGGCCTGCGCGTCGCGGAGCCGGGCGGCGGTCTCGGCGACCGACGCCGGGGAGTCGATCGCGAGGGTCTCGATCAGGGTTCCGTCGGCCGGCCTGCGAACCTCGAACGTCTCGGCGGCGTCCGGCTTGCCGGTCGGAGCCCCGTTCTCGGCGGTGGCCGATGCGGCATCTGGCTGCGTTGCGGACTCCATCGTCTCCGACCTCCTGGGCTAGCCGAGCTGATCGACGCGGACTCTAGCGGGGTCCTGGCACGGTCGTTCAGGATCTCGGCTCGACGGCTACCTCTGCACGATCCGCGAGACCGAGCCGCCCGCCTCGGCGACGTAGAGCTTGCCGCCGGCGCCCTCGCCGAACGAGGTCGGCTGGCTGACCGGCAGGCCGGTCGACGCGTCGGTCGCGCCGGGATCGGGCGCGTCGGGGTCGAGCGAGCGAATGCGGTCGCCAGAGAGATCGGCGTAGACGAGCCGTCCCGCAAGCGCCGGCAGGTTCGGATCGCGGACGACGTAGCCGGCGATCACCGAGGCGCCGTCCGAGTACTCGTGGATCGGCGCCCGATAGTTGGGCGGCTCGGTGCCGGGCTCCTCGAAGAAATGGTTGCCCTCCAGGTTGTCCCAGCCGAAGTTGGCGCCACGAGCATCGGCGAGCGCCAGGTGGTCGATCTCCTCCCATTGGCTCTGTCCGACGTCGCCGATCGTCAGATCGTCGTTGACAGCGAAGCTGAATCGCCACGGGTTGCGAAGACCAAGCGCATAGATCTCGTCGCGTCCGGCGGTGCCCGCGAACGGGTTCGAGGCTGGCGACGTGTAACCGCTGGTCGAAGCGGGCGCGATCCTCAGCAGCTTGCCGAGCAGGCTTTCGGGGTCCTGGGCATTCTCGCCCGGGTCGCCCGCCCCGCCTCCGTCGCCGGTGCCGATGTAGAGCAACCCGTCGGGCCCGAACTGGAGCTGGCCGCCGTTGTGGTTCTGGGCACCCGGGTGGCCGATCACGATCACCGTCCGACGGGACCGCCTGCTCGCGCGGGTGTTCGAGCCGCGCTTGAGCTTGAAGCGGTCGACCTGGATATCGCTGTCGCGGTTGACGTAGTAGACGTAGAAGCGCCGGTTCTGCTTGTAGCCGGGATCGAACGCGATCGAGAGCAGGCCCTCCTCGTAGGAGGTCTTGACCCGGCTGGTGATGTCGAGCAGGGGCTTGCCGAGCTTGCGTCCCTTGCGGACCACCGCGATCGTGCCCGGCTGCTCGACGACGAGGAGCAGCTTCGGCCGCCCCGGCGCGTCCTCGACATAGGTCGGCGTGTCGAAGCTTCCGATCGACCGCAGCTCGAGCCCGCCGCCGGCCGCCAAGGCTCCGGTGCGCTCGCCCGCCGCGAGGCCAAGCACGAGCACGACCGCGCCGAGCGCGAGCGCGCACGACACCCTGCCGAACTTCCCGAACGTAAACGTCCCTGCCATCCGGCTACGCAGACTAGATCATCGGTCGTTTGGGGCCGGGACAGTCCGGCGCGGGCGACTCATTGCCCCTTCGGGCGCCTTCGCCTGCAGCCTGTAGACCGGACCGCGCTGCGAGGCGACGTAGAGCTGGCCGTTGGTGCCCTCGCCGAACGAGGTCGGGAAGCTGACGAACAGGCCTTCGTCGCGGTCGTCGCTGGCGACGCCCGCGGGCGGGTTCGGGTCGGCCGGGTCGAGCGGCGGCGGGACGAAGCTGCGCAGGCGCCCGGTGCAGTAGTCGGAGTAGAGGTAGCCGACGCCTCCGGGGCGAGCAGCGCAAGCAGCGCGCCGATGATCGCGGACGCGATCGCGAGCGCACGGGCGCCCATGCGCCGGCCCCCCGTCGCGAAGCTCAACCGCCGTCCTGCGAGGGCACGAGGCGGTACACCGGACCCTCGAGCGAGGTCGCGTAGACGTGGCCGCTGAGGTCTTCACCGAACGAGCTCAGCGACGCAACACCGGGCCCGAGTGGGCGGTCGTCGCCGGCCTCGCCCCCGGCTACCGCGGTGAAGCTGCGCAGCTCTCCGGCGCAGAAGTCGCCGTAGAGGTAGCGGCCGTAGAGCGAGCGGAGCGCGGGGTCGCGGACGACGTAGCCGCCGGTCACCGAGCAGCCGCCGTCGCGGCCGTACTCGAGCGTCGGCGGGAGGGCGTCGGGCGCCTCCTGGTCCTCGTTGAAGCGCTGCATGCCCTCATACGCGGACCAGCCGAAGTCGAGGCCGTCGAGGACGTCCCCTGCCGGCGCCGAGTCGATCTCCTCGAGCTCGTCCTGGCCGACGTCGCCGATCCACAGGTCGCGGGTCTTGCGGTCGAACGAGTACCGCCAGGGATTGCGCAGCCCGTCGATCAGGATCTCGGGCCGCGCTCCAGCATCGTTGACATACGGGTTGTCCTTGGGCACCGTGTAGGCCTCGCCACCAGCTTCGCGAGGATCGATCCTGAGCATCTTTCCAAGCAGGCTGGAGAGATCCTGGGACGTGCGCTCCGGGTCGCCGGCCCCGCCGCCGTCGCCCGTGCCGACATAGAGATACCCATCGGGGCCGAAGAGCAGCAATCCGCCGTTGTGGTTGGGCGCGAAGTCCTCGATCGCGAGCAGCTCGCGCGCGCTCTCCGGGTCGGCGACCGAGGGATCGTCGGTAGAGCGCCCGTACTCGATGATCCGCGCGGTGCCCTCGGTGTCGGTGTAGTAGACGTAGAGGCGGCCCGACCTCGCGTAGTCGGGCGAGAAGGCGACCGACAGCAGGCCCTGCTCGCCCTCGCAGACGATGCGGTCAGCGACGTCGAGGAACGTGCTCGGCGTGCCACCCTCGACGGGCACGCGCTGGATCCGCCCGCACTGCTCGACCACGTAGAGGCTCCCGCGGTCGCCCGGGGCCTGGGTGACGTAGAGGGGTTGATCGAAGTCGCCGACCTTTTCGAGCTGAACGCCACCGGAGCCGTCGCCGGGCTGCGGTGGCGCCAGGATCGGCCCGGGTGGTAGTTGTCGTCGCCGGACCGGCGCTCGTCGTCGCCGGCTGCTCGTCGGAGCCGCCACAGCCCGCGCCGGCGATCATCGCCGCCAGCACCCCTACCACTGCTTTGCTCCACCGCCGATCCGGCACCTACGCGAGACGGTACCGGACTGAAGGGCCGGGCCCGACCATCTAACCCTCTTGGGTCACGACCTCGCCGGCGTCGTTGACGCGCGATTGCGGCGGCACGTCGGTGATCGTGACCACGAACTCGCCCTCCACGGGGCTGCCGTCGGCGGTGACGGCCTTCGCCTTGCCACCGAGGCCCGCCGCGAGCTCGTAGCGAACGGTGTAGGTGCCGGCCTGGACCGGCGTCACCCGCCAGACGATGTCCTTGCTCTCGCCGGAGGGCAGCGGGCCGAAGGAGAAGGTGTTCGTTTGCACCGCCTCGGCGCCCGCTGAGGGCGCGGCGTCGAGATCCCCTTCCGGGAACTCGGCGGTGACGAGCTTCGGATAGTCGTTCTCGAGGATCCAGACCGGCCGGTTGGGGTCGGCGAGCCCGGGCTGGTCGGAGCGAACCGAGAACGGACCGCTCGAACCCTCGTCGCCGGTATTGATCGTCACCGCCAGATCCGGGATCTCCTCCTCGCCGGCGTTCTCGATCTCGAGCGCGAGGTCGCGGGTCTCGGCGAGTCGCTGCTCGGTCGGGAACTTGGCGGCAACGACCTCGACCGGGAACTCAGCGGCGGGCTCGGCCGCGTCCTGGCGCTGCTTGTCGTCGCCACAGCCCGAGACGGCGAGGGCGAGCGGGACGATTGCGGTCAGCGGCGCGACCCGCGCCCAGCTTCGAAGTCGGGATCGGCACGACGGGCCGGCGCTTGTGGCGGTCTCCTCCCCCAAAGCGCGCGGAACATACCACCGCGCGCGATATCCGAGCCCCATTTGATCGCCATCGGTCGCCCGAGAGCGAGGCCGGCGGTCGCTGACGGTTGTGGGTGGCGGATGGCGATTGCATCGAATACCCTTGAGCGCAGCGTTCCGGGTGGGTCCCGCGGCGCTGGAGGAGCTGATGGTCAGAGCAGTAGCCGATAGGGCATTCCTGCCCGCGAAATCCCTCTTCGAGCAGGTCGGGAACATGATGATCCTGACCGGCAAGACGATCACGGCCACGGTTAGACCGCCCTATCCCTACGGCGGCGAGTTCATCAGCCAGTTCCTGTTCGCGCTCCAGCTCTGCTGGTTTCCGATGCTGATCTCAACCGTCGCCTTCGGCTTCGGCGCCCCGGGGCTGCAGGCGGCCAACTTCCTCAGCCTGTTCGGCGCCCTGGACCGCCTCGGAGGCTTCTTCATCTTGGCCTCGGTGCGCGAATTCGCCCCCTTCGTGACCGCGGTCGTGGTCGCCGGGGTCGCCGGGACCGCGATCACCGCCGACCTCGGGGCGCGCAAGATCCGCGAGGAGCTCGACGCGCTGCAGGTGCTCGGCGTCGACCCGATCAAGAACCTCGTCGTGCCCCGGTTCCTGGCCCTGATGCTGATCACCGGATTGCTCGACATCTACGCGCTCTTGTTCGGGATCGCCGGCGGGCTGTTTGCCGAGATCGCCTACGGCCAGCCGCTGGGAGGCTTCTTCGCGACCCTGTTCAACAACGCCTCGGTCACCGACCTCTGGGGCTCGATCCTAAAGACGACCATGTTCGGGGCGATCATCGCCGTCGTCTGTAGCTACTACGGGATGAATGCGTCCGGAGGCGCCGAGGGGGTGGGGCGGGCGGTCAACGTCGGCGTCGTGGTCGCCTTCCTGGGCGTCTTTGCCTTCAACTACGTCTTCACGCAGACCCTGCTCGCCACCCATCCCGAAATTTCAGTAATTAAATGAGGAACTTGGTTCCGAAAGAAGCGTGTAAGGACGCCGAAGGCGTCCGCAAGGGATTCAAGTAATGGGCTGGCTGGCTGTACCGAGGGACTGGCTCGCCTCACTCGGCGACATCGCCCGCTTTTGCGGGCGGGTGATGGGGATCGTCTACTCGGGCCGGGTGATGCACTTCTTCGGCGAGGCGCTGCGCCAGGCCGGGATCCTGATCTTGGGCTCGACCGTCGTCATCTGGGGGCTGGTCTTCATCTTGGGCCTCCAGTGCGGGATCGAGGGCGCCTACTTCAACCGCTCGGTCGGAGCCCCCGCCTACGCGGGCGTGTTCGCCGCCTGGTGTGATCTGCGCGAGGTGATCCCCTACGCCTTCGGCTACATGATGGCCGCCAAGGTCGGCACCGGGATCGTCGCCGAGCTCGGCGCGATGCGGATCTCGGACGAGATTGACGCGCTCGAGGTGATGGGCGTGAACCCGATGATCTTCCTCTGCGGCACCCGCCTGCTGGGCGCCTGGATGACGCTCCCGTTCATGTACCTGGCGGCGATCGGGGTCGGCTACATCGCCTCCTATCTGGCGGTCGTCGAGCAGATCGGCGAGGTCTCCTCGGGCGGCTACTTCCTCGTCTTCTGGATGTTCCAGAACCCACCCGATCTCATATTCAGCCTGATAAAGGCGATGTTCATGGCGACCGCGATCGTCATGGTCGGCTGCTACTACGGCTACACCGCCTCCGGCGGACCGGTCGGGGTCGGGACCGCGACCGCGAAGTCGATGGTGCTCAACATCGTCCTCGTGCACCTGATCGGGATGATGGGAACGCTGGTCTTCTGGGGAGCTAACCCGCGGGCGCCGATCGGCGGCTGACGAACGCAACGGGAGGAGTGGGCGAAGTTGTCTGAAGAACGACAGTATCCGCAGGAGCCGGGCACCGACGAGGAGGTGGCCGAGGAGCAGCCGATCGACCAGCAGGTCGCGGCCGAGCCGCCCGCTGACGAGCATGTCGCCCAGGAGCAGGAGTACGACCGTTTCGCCGGCGGCGTCGCCGAGCGCGACGACGACGGTGGGGCCTACGAAGAGCCGGCGCCTGAGCTCGGCAGCCTGCACAAGGATTACTCGATCCCCGGGGTGAATCCGAAGGAGGCAAATCCCTACCGCTGGCATACCGGCGAGAAGCGCGATCACGGCGGCACGGACGCGATCGAGGTGATCGACGTGGTCAAGCAGTTCGGTCGCACGCGGATCCTCAACGGCCTCAACCTCGGCCTCCCCGACGACCAGATCTCGATGGTCCTCGGTCCATCGGGGACCGGCAAGAGCGTGCTGATCAAGCACATCGTCGGCCTGCTCTATCCCGACCAGGGGGACCTCCTGGTCCATGGCGAGTCGGTGCCGAACATGTCCGACGACGAGCTGTTTGAGATGCGGAAGAAGTTCGGCCTCCTGTTCCAGGACGGGGCGCTGTTCGGCTCGATGAACGTCTACGACAACACCGCCTTCCCGCTGCGCCAGCACACCGACAAGGGCGAGGACGAGATCGGCGAGATCGTCAACCGGCGGCTGAACGAGGTCGGCCTCGCGGAGGCGCTCGACAAGATGCCGAACGAGCTCTCGGGCGGGATGCGCAAGCGAGCCGGCTTCGCGAGGGCGCTGGTGCTCGATCCCGCGATCGTCATGTTCGACGAGCCCGACTCCGGCCTCGACCCGGTTCGCACGGCGCTGCTCTGCGAGCTGATCCGCGAGATCCACGAGGAGAACGGAGGCTGCTATCTGGTGATCAGCCACGACCTCGGCACGGCGCGGCGGATCGCCGACTTCATCGCTGTGCTCTGGAAGGGCAAGATCGTCGAGTCAGGCCCGTCGGAGGAGCTGTTCAACTCCGACAACGCGTTCGTCTCGCAGTTCCTCAACGCCGAAACGCAGGGCCCTTTGGCGATGGACTAGCGGATGTTTCGGGCCGGCCGGGCGCGTTCCGCTCGGGCCGGGGTGGGCGCGAGCCTGGTCGGATTGCGGGCCGAACCACGGCCGATGGCGCTTTTGTCGTCCCTGAGACGACTAAGTCGCCGCTTGGCGCCCGGGCGCTTGCCGGCATGCCCGAACCCCTCAAACAGCCTCCCTCGCTGCAACGACCCCCGCCGCACACCCGGCCACGGCGCGAGCGGACACGGCTGTCGCTGACAACGTCAGCCGGTGGCGCCGCGAGCCCGGGGCGCCCGTAACCTGTACACGGTGAGGGATCTGCTCGCACGGATCGCGGGCTGGTGTGTCGAGCGGCCGGTTCCGGTGCTCGCGGCGACCGCGCTGCTCGCGCTGATCGCGGCCGTCGGCGCGCTGCGCCTGGAGGCCGACGCCGGCACCGACCAGCTGGTCGACAACGACTCCGAGGCGTTCGTGGCGACGGAGGAGTTCAAGCGCGAGTTCGGCGATGACGCCGTCGTGGTGCTCGTCAAGGGTGATCTCGAGAAGCTCGTCCTCACCTCGGACCTGGGGACGCTGCTCGCCCTCGAGGCATGCCTGTCGGGCAACGCGCCGGACGGCCAGGTGTTCCCCGACGAGCCGGCGCCGGCGCCGTGCGCCGACCTCGCCGAGAGCAAGCCGGCACGCGTCGTCTACGGACCGGGGACCTTCCTCAACCAGTCCGTGATCCAGGCTCGGAAGCTGCTGCGAGAGCAGTCCGCAGAGGTTCAGCGCCAGGCTCAGGTCGCGGGCGCGCGGGCTGCACTCGAGGCGCGCCGGGCGGGCCTTGGGCGGACCGAGCAGGCGGCCGCGGCGCAGGCCGCGGCTCAGGAGGTGCAGAGAGCGTTCATCCAGCAGCTGCTCGAGCTCGGAACCCGCTACGGGCAGTTCGACATCCCGCGGCTCGACGACCCGCGCTTCGTCAGCGCGGTCGTCTTCGACAGTCGCACAACCGACGAGCCGAAGGCGAAGTTCTCCTACCTCTTCCCAAGCGCCGATTCCGCCCTGATCTCGGTCCGCCTGCGCCCCGAGCTGAGTGAGTCCGCGCGACGTGAGGCGATCGAGTCGATCCGGGCGGCGGTCGCCGATCCGGCGTTCGCGATTCGCGATGCCGAGTACGTCGTCAGCGGAGTCCCCGTGGTCGTCGAGGGCTTGGCGGAGAAGCTCTCGTCCGAGATCGTCGTCCTGCTGGTCGCCGCGCTCGTCGTCATGGCGCTGACGCTGGCGCTGATCTTCGGCCCCCCGATCCGGCTGCTGCCGTTGGTGGTCGCGCTCGCCGCAGCGGCGCTGGTCTTCGGCCTGCTGGCGGCGTTCGGCGGCTCGTTGACGATGGCCTCGCTCGCCGTGCTGCCGATCCTGATCGGGCTCGCTGTCGACTACGCGATCCAGTTCCAGGCCCGGTTCGCCGAGGCTCGCGCCGGTGGCGCGTCGCCTGCGGGGGCGGCGGTCGAGGCCGCGGCGCGCGGCGGCCCGGTGATCGCCACCGCAGCACTCGCAACCGGCGCCGGCTTCTGCGTCCTGCTGCTCTCACCGATTCCGATGGTGCGGGGATTTGGCCTCTTGCTCGTCGCCGGGATCGCGCTTGCCTTCGCGCTCGCGCTGACGACCGGGCTGACGGCGCTCTCGCTGTCGCGGCGCGAGCCGCGATCGGCGCCGCCCGGCGGCGACCGCCCCGGCGCGAAGGGCGCCCGCGCCGCGCTTGAGCGCGCCGGTCAGGCACGCGCGCGCGCCGGTGCGCGCGCGGGGGAGCTCGGCCGCCGCGCGCTCGCGCTCTCGGTGGCCGCTCCGGGCCGGGTGCTCGCGGTAGCACTCGTGATCGCCGTCGCCGGATGGCTCGCGGGCACGCGAACCGAGGTGATCTCCGACATCCGCGAGCTCGTCCCCCGCGACCTGCCCGAGCTTCAGAACGTCGACGAGCTCCAGCAGGCGACCGGCGTCTCGGGCGAGGTCGACGTCACCGTGACCGCCGCCGATCTCACCGACCCGGCGGTGATCGCCTGGATGGGGGCCTACAAGCAACGGGTGCTCGAGCGCGCCGGGTTCACCGACGAGGCGGCTTCATGCCAGGAGCAGGAGACGACGCTGTGCCCCTCGATCGCGCTCCCGGACCTGTTCGGCGGTCAGGCTCCTCCGTCGCGGGCGGCCGTCCGGCGACTGCTCGGACTGCTGCCCGCGTACTTCTCGCAGGCGGTGATCAGCCGCGACCCCGAGACTGGTGAGCTCGGCGAAACCGCGGTGATCTCATTCGGGATCAAGGTAATGCCGTTCGACGAGCAAAAGCAGCTGATCGACGCGATCCGCACGGAGATCGACCCGCCCGGCACTGCGGATGATCCGCCGGCGGGCGTCGGCGCCGAGGTCGTCGGCCTCCCGGTCCTGGCCGCGGACGCGAACTCGGCGCTCGAGGGCAATCGCCACCTGCTGACGCTCGCCGGGCTGGCAGCAGTCGCGCTGGCGCTGCTTGCGGCCTACCGCTCGGCGCGCAGAGCGCTCGTGCCGCTGATCCCGATCGCCCTTGCGACCGGTTGGTCGGCGCTCGGGCTCGCGATCGCCGGCGTGCCGCTGAACCCGATGTCGGCGACGCTCGGAGCGCTCGTGATCGCGATCGCGACCGAGTTCAGCGTCCTGCTCGCGGCCCGCTACGAGGAGGAACGGCAGGGTGCGGTTGCGGTCGGCGAGGCACTGCGACGAGCCTACGCGCGCACCGGGATGGCGGTCGTCGCCTCCGGGATCACCGCGATCGCCGGCTTCGCCGTGCTGATCGCCACCGACATCCGGATGCTGCGCGACTTCGGCATCGTCACCGTCCTCGACCTCTCGGTCGCTCTGGCCGGCGTCCTCCTGGTCCTGCCCGCGGCGCTGGTCTGGGCCGAGACCGGGTTTGCCCCATTCGGCAACCTGCTCCGAGGCCGGCGCGACCGCGTCGAGCCGGCACCTGACCACGGATGAGCGAGCCGCTCGACTCCCGCCCTGCTCGTGACGCGAGCGAGCAGAGGCGACCCGGGGCTCGGTACTCGCTCTGGGTCGGGATCGCGTTCCTGATCTTGGTCGGGGTCGCGACCGTGAACACGTTTCGCACCGACGAGGGCGGGCTGCTCGGCGCCGACGAGGCCGAGGCCGGCGACCCGCTGCCCGAGTTCGCAGTGCCCGAGCTCGCCGACGGCGAGGACGCCGACGCGAACATCTTCCAGGACGACTGCGAGACCTCCGAGAATCCCTGTCCCGCGGACCGCCGGCGGACGCCCGCCTGCCAGGTGGAGGCCGCGAACGTGATCCGGGTCTGCGATCTCCTCGACCGCCCGCTCGTGCTCTCGTTCTGGTTCCCGACCCCGGCCGAGTGCCCTCCTACCCAGGATGCGATCGACGCCGCCGCGGCGCGCTACGGCGAGCGCGTCAACTTCCTCGCGATCGCCGTCCGGGGCGACCGCGAGGAGCTGCTGCAAATCGTCGAGGGGCGTGGCTGGGAGCTGCCGGTCGGCTGGGATCGTGACGGCGCCGTCTCCAACCTCTACAGGGTGGGCGTCTGTCCCACGGTTGCGTTCATCCTCCCCGGCGGGCTCTTGCGCGAGGCGAGGATCGGAAGCGCCGAGCTCGACCGCGGGCAGCTCGACAGAGCGATCGAGCGACTGGTCGCGGAGTCGCGCCGGCGCGCGGAGGCCGACCGGTGAGCGACGACCCGCGCACAGGTGCCGGTGACGAGGCGCCCGTCGAGCTTGGCTGGGTCGCGCCCGAGCTGAAAGAGGAGTTCGAGGGCCTGGCGCTGCACTACCTGGTCATCGACCGCGGCTCGGGCCGCTCGACTCGCGAAGTCAAGGAGCGGCTGCGCGCGCTGTCCGACCGGTTCTCGGGCGCTCAGGCGATCAACCTGCGCCACCAGCCGATCCCCTGGGCCTACCGGGTCTTCTTCCGCCACATCGGCCTCGACCCCGACGAGCAGCGGACTCCGGTCGAGCAGCTCGTGCTCGAGCGGATGCAACACGGCGGCTTTCGCAGCCAGAGCCTGCTCGACGACGCGCTCACGATCGCGATCGTCGAGTCCGGCGTCGCCCTGCGCGCCTTCGACGCCGACCGAGTCGAGGGCCGCCCTCAGATCAGGCCGAGCCGGCCGGACGAGGGGCTCGAGGGACGCCCGGGCGAGCTCCCGGCCGGAACCCTGGTGATTGCCGATGATCAGCGACCGCTCGCGCTCCTGTTCGGGGCGCTCGGGGCGGGCCGCGGGGTCCGTCCTCGGACCTCGCGCATGCTGCTGGTCGCGATTCAGGTCACCGGCGTGCCCGCGATCGCGGTCGAGGAGGCGCTGTGGCTGGCGACGACCGTGGTCCGCGGCGAGTAACTGGACTGCGACCCGGTCGCGGATTAGAATCCCCGGGGTAGGCAACGGGCAAGAGGAGCTTTCGTGCGCGGAGCACTCGAGCGGACCCCGCGGACCCAGGTTGAATCGCCGGCGCCTGATCTGCTGCTGCCCGGCGGTCCCGTCTCGCCGGCCACGCAGCGCCGCGCCCGCGACGACCTCAGGCGCCAGATCGCCGAGCTCGAGCGCCGGCTCGGCGAGCTCTTCGCCTCGGCCTTCCCGCGCCAGGGCTTCGATTGGGGGATCGGGGCGATCGGAGGGCCGCGCGTGCTCTCCACCGGTGAGCTCGAGCGTGTCCGCGACGCGCTTGCGCTCCGGCTCCGCGACGCCCAGGTCGAGCTCGCGAGACAGGCTGACGTCGAGGAGGCGAACCGCGGCCTGATCGAGCAGATGATCGTCGCGCCCGATCAGCACCGCTGGATCAGGGTCTCGAACGAGGACATCGGTGAGCGCGAATGCCGGCACTGGCACTCGCGACCCCGATGGGGCATTCTCGGAATGCTGTTCGGCTGGTGGCGGATTCGCCTCTCCTCCGGTTGTCCGTTAGCCGCGGGGCCCCGGCCCCCGGCCCGCAGGGTCAGAGCGAGACGTCGACGGCGTAATGGCAAGCAAGAAACGCCGTAAGCCCCGGCCGCGCCGTCCCGCGCCGCAGCCGGTCGTCGAGCCGCCGCCACGAAAGCAGGCCGCCGGCAAGCGTCCCCGCGCGCCGATCGACGACGAGCGCCCGCCGGCTCCCTGGGGTTCGTTCCCGCTCGTCGAGCTGGTCGTGCTCGTCGCCCTGGTGATGCTTGCGGTCGGGTTCTTCTCGGAGGGGTCGCAGGGGACGACCTTGCTCGTCACCGGCTTCGCGCTCGGCTCGCTCGCGGGCCTCGAGCTCTCGATCCGTGAGCACTTCGCGGGCTATCGCTCCCACACCACCCTGCTCGCCGCGGCGGTGGGCGTTGCCTCGATGCTCGCGCTCTACTACCTCGCCGATCTCTCCCCAGCCGTCAGCGTCGCCGGCGCCGCCGCGGTCGGGCTTTTCTGCGCGTGGCTGTTCGTACGGGCGTTCCGCAACCGCGCCGGGCGCGCGGTCAAGCTCCGCTAGGCGCGTTCCGCACAGGCCCTCGCCGAGTGCGAGGCGGGTTCGTTGGCAGTGAGGGGAGGGCTGGTGCGAGCGCAGGTCACAAACCCCGATCTCGATCGTCCCTCGGTGCCGAGACCGAGGTTGGTGTTGCAATAGAGCAACAACTCTGCTTTCGAGCTCGACGCGGATCGAGAGGCGAGTTGGCGCGCCGGTTCGAGCTGGATTGGCGACTTATTGCCGGATAGCGGCAAGAAAGCGCCATCCACCGCCGAGGCCGACCGAAAGCGCCCCGCGCCCCGCCCAACTCCCTCCCCTCACTGCAACCCGGCCAGGCCCCGCACCTCGATTCGGCCCGAGCGGAACGCGCAAAGCCCCCGTCCCCCGCGCGGCCGGATCACATCTGCGCCCGGGCAGGCGGCGGGGCGGGCGCTTGGTGCGCCCGCCCCGTAGACCGCTTGGGTTTCCCCAGGCCGAGTAGCGCTAACCGTGGCCGAGTCGCTTCGACTCGAGTTCCACGGCGAGCACATGGCGCTGCCGAGCCGTGAGCCTTCCGAGCTCACGGTTCTCGTTCAGTGCCATCGAGAAGAGGAACTTGCGCGCCCGCGTCCGCCCCCATCGGCGCTGGCTTCGTAGCAGTTCCCCAACCGTCATCGACTCGACCTCCCAGGGGCAGTCCCGGACGATCACCGCCGCGTCGACCGTGCCTGCGGCGATGTCGCGCTTGAGAGACGCTCGGGCCAACCTAACCTTGTTGGCGTGGGCGAGCGCCTGCATGTGCTGTGGCATCGCGGCAGGGGCCAGGGTCGAGGCAGCTTCCATTCTCACTCCTCCTCTGAGCGGATTGAGGGTTGCGGGGTATATCGGACGCCGGTTGCGAAGCCCCTGCGGCCTAGGGCCGCTTCAGGGTTGGCCCGAACGAGTCACTCAACTTCGTCCTGACCGCTCCCCGCCCCGGGGTGCGTTCGGCGCTCGCGCAACCTAGAGAAATTCAGGTAGTCGCGTCAACCGGGAACCGACCAAACGGCCACATCGTCGTTCGCTAAGAGCATGCTTTTCGTGCGCGGCGCGATCTTGTCTGAAAATGGACAAGGGATTTCTCCCCCGCTGGGGGGAGCGGACAACGGCGTGCGGGTCAGTTCGAACGGGGCAGTTCGGGGAAGTCGGTGATCGTCCTCTCGATCACCGCCAGGGCCCGGTCGAGGTGCCCGCGCTCGTGTGTCGCCATCAGCGAGGTGCGCAACAACGCGCCGCCGGGCGGCACCGCGGGGTGGATGGCGACGTTGGTGTAGACGCCGCCGTCGAAGAGCGCTTTCCACAGCATCACCGCCTGCCAGTCCTCGCCGACGACGACCGGGACAACCGGCGTCGTCGCTTCGGTCCCATCGGCAAGCGTCCCCGGCTCGACCACGACCAGGCCGAGGTCGCGGAAGCCCTGGCGCAGGTAGGCGGCGTTGTCGAGCAGCCGAGCCATCAGCTCGGGGCCCTCGGAGCGGATCACCCGGAGCGCGCCGAGCGCCGCGCCGACGGCCGCCGGAACCGCCGCGGCGGTGAAGATGAACGGGCGCGAGGCGATCCGCAGGTACTCGACCACCTCCGAGGATCCCGCGATGAAGCCGCCACAGGAGGCGAGACTCTTCGAGAAGGTGCCCATCCGCAGATCGACCTCGGTCTCGAGCCCGAACAGCTCGCAGGTTCCCGCGCCACGCGCGCCGAGGACCCCGACCGCGTGCGCCTCGTCGACCATGAGCCGGGCGCCGTAGCGCTTGCACAGCTCGACGATTGCCGGCAGGTCGCAGAGGTCGCCCTCCATCGAGAACACCCCGTCAACGATCACCAGCACGCCGCCGCCGTCGCCGGCCGCGCGCTCGAGCATCTTCTCGAGCTTCGGCATCTGGTTGTGGCGGAACGGGCGCAGCTTGGCGCCGGAGAGCTTGCAACCGTCGAGGATCGAGGCGTGGTCGCCGGAGTCGCAGATCACCGTGTCGCCGGGCCCGAGGATCGTGCCGATGGCGCCGATGTTCGCCTGATGGCCGGTGGTGAAAACGATCACCTCCTCGGTCCCCATCCACTCCGCCAGCTCGCGCTCGAGCGCGACGTGCAACGGGGTCGTCCCGTTGAGCAGGCGCGAGCCGGTGAGCCCGGTCCCGTAGGTTTCGAGCGCGTCTCGCGCAGCCTGCTTGACCCGCGGGTCGCCGGTCAGGCCGAGGTAGTTGTTGGAGCCGAGCATGACCGTCTCGCGGCCCTCCATCTCGACCAGCGGGCCCGCCTCCGAGGTGAGCAGGCGGAAGTAGGGGACCAGGTCCGCCTGCCTGGCAGCCTCGAGTTGCTCGAGGCGGTCGTGGGTGCGGGCCTTCTCGAACACGTCCACGGCGACGCGGGTGGTCTCGCTCATCGAGGGGAAGTGTAGGTTGAGCGGCCGTGGGAGCCGTTTCCATCCGCCCGGTCGTGACTCACAGCGACCTGAAGCAGTTCATCGAGCTCCCCTACCGGTTGCGCCGCGACGACCAGGAGTGGGTGCCGCCGCTTCGGTTCGAACGACGCCGGTTCCTCGACCGCGCACGCAACCCCTGGTTCGAGCACGCCGAGGCCGAGCTCTTGCTCGCCGAGCGCGGCGGGACGGTGGTCGGCCGGATCAGCGCCCACGTCGACCACCGCTGGGACGAGTTCCAGGGCGGCAACGACGGCATGTTCGGCTTCTTCGACGCGGAGGACGACCCAACCGTCGTCGGTGCGCTGATCGAGGCGGCATCGAGCTGGCTGCGCGAGCGCGGGCGCGCGCGGATGCTCGGGCCGATGGACTTCACCATGAACGACGAGTGCGGGATCCTGATCGAGGGCTTCGACGAGCCGTCGATGATCCTCGAGCCCTGGCACCCCCCGTATTACTCGCGGCTGCTCGAGCAGGCCGGGCTGGCGAAGGAGATCGATCTGCTGATGTGGGCGCTGTGGTTCGGCCAGCTCAAGGAGGGCACCCAGATGCACCCGCTGATCCACGCCGCGGCCCAGAAGTCGCGCGAGGAGCGTGTCGTGCTGCGGAAGATGCGAAAGCGCGACATGGAGGCCGAAGTGGGACGGTTCATGGACGTCTACAACGAGGCCTGGGGTCGGAACTGGGGCTTTGTCCCGATCACCGAGGCCGAGGTCGCCTTCCAGGCCAAGAACCTGAAGCCGGTCCTCGACGAGAACTGGGCGATGATCGCCGAGCGCGACGGGGAGATCGTCGGGGCGGCGCTCACGCTGCCCGACGTCGAGCAGGCGCTCGCGAAGATGAACGGGCGCATCCTGCCGTTCGGCTGGTGGCACTTCCTGCGCCGCCGCAAGTACATCGACCGCCTGCGCGTGTTCGCGCTCGGGGTCAAGAGCGAGCACCAGCATCTCGGGGTCGCCGCAGCGCTCTATGAGCGGCACGTGCAGACGGCGGCGACCATCGGCCCGAAGGGCGGTCATATGGGCTGGATCCTCGAGACCAACGACCCGATGAACCGGGCGATGGAGGGGATGGGCGGCCGGGTCGTCCAGAAGTACCGCATCTACCGGCAGGATCTCGGCGGAGCGTCACCGACTGCCGCTTGACAAGGGCTTAGAGTAGGGACCGATGAGGGAGGAGTTGCTCGAGACCGAGGCGATCGAGGTGCCGGTGCCCGACGACGAGGCCGCGCAGGACCCGGCGACGCATCCACTCCCGGTTCGTGCGGTCGAGCAGACCGAGCTCTCCGTCTGGCGGGGCGACGTCCGCACGGCCGCCCTCGCCGCCGCCGGGGGCCTCGTCGCCGGCGCGGCAACGGTCGCGGTCGTGCGAGCCTCGCGCGGGTCGTCGGGCAAGCGGCCGGCGAAGCGCTCGGGACGGGCCAAGGAGCGCCCGGTCAAGGTCGTCGCCAGCCGTTCCTTCATGGTCGACGTCCACCTGCTCGGCGACCGGTGACCGTGGCCGCGGAGGCGGCGGCTCAGCCGGGCCCGGCCGCGGGACGCATGCAGCGGGCACCGCTGCGGCCGCTCGAGGTCGAGGTGCGCCCGCCGTGGACCTATCGGCTTCCGCGTCGCGGCGCCGGCGACGGCGTGCTCCGCGTCCGCCGCGGGGTGCTGACGCGCCTCCTCCACCTGGGTGAGCACTCGGTCGTCGTTCATGCCTGGCAACCCGCCGGCGACCGCGTCGTCGTGCGCGCGGTGCCCTCGGCAGGCCCGGTGCCTACGGAGGCGCTCGAGCGAGCCGTCGAGCGGATGCGGTTCTCGCTCGGCGTCGATCAGGACTTGAGCGAGTTCGCGCGCGCGTTCCGCGGCGACCCGTTGATCGGCGAGGCGATCCACCATCGCCCATGGCACCGTCCCAGGCGCCGCCCGTTCCCCTGGGAGGCGCTCGCCTGGGCGGTCACCGAGCAGCTGATCGAGGCTTTCCGCGCGAAGGAGATCCAGCGGCGGATCGTCTACCGCTGGGGCGCGCGCTTGGAGCCCGGCACGAGCCCGGCCTGGGGTGGGCGCGGGCCGCTGCGCGACGTGCCGGGCGCCGGCCTGATCGCCGGCCGGGCGCCGGCGGAGCTCGCGTCGATGGACCTGGCGCCGTCGCGTGCGATCGCGCTCATCCGCTGCGCACGCGAGGTCGCCGCCGGCCGAGTGGATCCCGCTTGCGCCGAGGACGACCTCCGCCTGAGCCGGATCCCCGGGATCGGCCCCTGGACGCTTCAGGTGCTCGGCCTCGCGGGTCGCGGCGAGCCCGATTCGCTGCCTGCGGGCGACCTCGCGTACGTCAAGCTCGTCGGCGTCCTCGCCGGCCTCGGGCGCCGGGCGACCGTGGAGGAGGTCGAGGAGTACTTCGCACCCTACGCGCCCTTCCGCGGACTGGCCGGCTCTTTCGCCCTCGTCCGCTGGCACGGCGCGGTCGCCCAGAGCCATCCGCTGCGCAGGGCCGCCTGAGCCTGGGTCCTGGCGTTCGGCCGGGGCGGGGCGGGGCGCGTTCCGCTCGGCCGGGTGGCGTTCCGCTCGGTGCCGGGGCGGAGCGCGGGGCCTGGTCGGTTGCAGTGAGGGGAGGGAGTTGGGCTTGGTGCGGGCGCTTTCGGTCGGCCTCGAGGTCGCAAACCTCGGTCTCGATGCCGCGCCGAGCTCCGATGGCGGTCGTGCTCATGACGACAACAACCTCGGCCTCGATGCCGCGCCGAGCTCCGATGGCGGGTTAGTGCTCTATGACGACAACAACCTCGGTCTCGACGCCGAGCAGAGCTCGAGGCCGGGGTTTGCGACCTGCGCTCGCACCCGGCACCCCCCTCACTGCCAAACGAACCCCGCCTCGCGCCCGGCGAGGGCCCGAGCGGAACGCCACCAGCCCCTCGCCCAGAGCGACTGCGGTTGCGTCAGCCGCGCACGGCCCGCTCGAGCACCGCGGCCATTCGCGCCGCCTGGCGGCGGACGTCGTGCTCGGCGGCGGCCGCGCGGGCGGCCGGATTGGGCGCCGGCAGGTCCGCCGCGCGCTCGAGCGCGGCCGTCAAGGCCTCGGTGTCCTCCGGGTCGGCGAGCACGCCGGCCTCGGGGGTGACGAACTCGGGCGGGCCTCCGATCGTGGTGGCGACGACGCTGCGCTCCATCGCCATCGCCTCGAGCGTCGCCTGGCCGAATGGCTCGATCAGCGACGGCTGACAGAGGACGTCGCAGGCGGCGATCCAGGGCGGGACACCGGTCTGCGGGATGCGACCGTTGACGCGCACGTTCGGGCGGCCCTCGAGTGCGCTTCGCAGCGGTCCGTCGCCGACGAAAGCGAGCCGGCCACGGCCCAGGCGTTCGAACGCGTCGGCGAGCCGGACCACGTTCTTGCGCTCGATCAGCGAGCCGACGCAGATGAACGCCGGGCCGTCGCCGTCCCATTCGAGCTCGCGGCGCGCCTGGGCGGCGGGAAACGGAGCGAACGCCTCGAGGTCGACTCCGCAGTCGACGATCTCGAGCTTGCGCTCGGCGCTCGGGATCTGCTCGACCAGCCGGTCCGCAAGCCAGCGCGAGTTCGCGATCACGCCGGCGGCTCGACCGACGACCCACCGGGTCGCGGGCGTGACCCCGCGCATCCGGCCCAGGTTGGCGACGTCCTGGCCGTGGGCCATGACCACCAGGGGTGCCCGGGCGGCGATCGCCGCGAGCGCGCCGGAGGCGCCCGCGGGAAAGAGGAAGTGGGCGAAGACGACGTCCGGGCGCGTCCGTCGCGCCTCGGCCAGGGCCTCGCTGGTCAGCCGGGCGTACTTGGCGCGCGACGACCTTCGGTGGTCGATCGCGACGACGTCGACCTCATGTCCGAGTGCCTCGAGCTCGCGAACGACGGGGACGAGGAAGCTCCCGAGGTCGGGATCCTCCGGCCCCGGCCACATCTGGGTGATGAGCAGGATGCGCACAGAGCGAGGATTATCGCCGCCGCCGTCGCGACGGCCGGCCGGTCACTCCGGGATCTCGCCCGGCAGCAGTTCGTTGGTGAGCACCTCGCCGGCCCGAAGTCGCGTCTCGATCAGGCCGCGGTCGGCGAAGAATCCGGCGAAGAGCTCCCACTCGCGCTCGTCCATGTGGCCGTACGGCTGCGATGGCTTCTCGGGCAAGAGCAGCGGCAGGGTGGCGTCGATCTCGGCTCGGGTGAGCTTCGGGTCGAGGCCGTCGCCTGCGGCGAGGATCGCTTCGGTCGCCGCCTGCGGATCGGCGACGGCGTCGCGGGTCCCGTGCTCGAGCGCGGCGATGAACAAGCGCAGCGACTCGGGGTCCTCGGCGACCCGGTCGGAGTTCGCCACGAGCACGAGCTCGTCGTAGGTCGGGATCCCGACCTGGTCGACGGGGACCACGCGCGGGTCGCGTCCGCGCTCGGCGAGGTCGACGCCCTCGACGTTTCGAAACCCGCCCAGCATCGCGTCGGCCTCGCGCGAGAGCACCGCCGGGAGCAGGTTGAGGCCGACGTCGACCTGGGTCACGTCGTCGATTCCCAACCCTTCCTCGGCGAGGATCGCGTCGAGGAAATCGGCCTGATACGGGATCCCGGCGGTGGCGATCGTCTTCTCGCGCAGGTCGGCGACCTCGGCGATCCCCGCCTCCGGGAGCGAGATCAGGGAGGTCAGCGGTTGGGGCACGATCGCCGCCACCGCGGTGACGGGCAGTCCCTGGTCGCGTGCGAGCAGCACCTCGGGCTCGTAGGAGATCGCGAGGTCGGCGCGGCCGGCGGCGACCTGGCGGATCGGCGCCGAGGGATCGGAGGGCACCTGCGGATCGACCTCGAGCCCCGCCTCGGTGAAGTAGCCGCGCTCGAGCGCGATGTAGAGGCCGGCGTGGTCGGGGTTGACGTAGAAGTCGAGCGCGACCGTGAACGGCTCCGGGTCGGCTCGCCCCGTGCCCCCCTGCTCCTCCTTCTCGCCGCAGCCGCCGGCCAGAACCGCTGCGGCGAGCGCTGCGATCGCGATCCGGCTCCGTCTCATGCTCAGATCCCCGGCCGCGGGCGCCACCAGGCGATCCGGCGCTCGAGCAGGGCGAGCCCGCCGAAGAGCGCGATCGCGAGCGCTGAGAGAACGACCACGGCCGCGAACACGCGCGCCGTCTGCACCTGTCCCTGGGCGACGAGGATCAGGTGGCCGAGACCCTCGTTGGCGCCCGACCACTCGCCGAACACGGCGCCGATCACCGAGATCACCGCCGCGATCTTCATTCCGCTGAACAGGAACGGGAGCGCGGAGGGGATCTCGACCCGCGACAGCGTCTGGGCGCGGCTCGCGTCGAGTGTCCGCATCATCCGCGGCAACTCCGGGTCCACGGATCGCAGGCCGTCGAGCATGTTAACCGTGATCGGAAAGAAGCAGACGAGTGCGATGATCGCCAGCTTCGGCCCGATCCCGAACCCGAGCCAGACGACGAGGATCGGCGCAATCGCGATCACGGGCACGGTTTGGGAGGCCATCAGCAGCGGGTACAGCGCCCGGCGCAGGGTGTCGGAGAGGTGGAGGATGACGGCGAAGCCGAACCCGGCAGCGACCGCGATCGCAAAGCCGGCCACGACCTCCTGGACCGTGACCCAGGCGTTGCGGGCGAGCAGCCCGCGGTCGTCCCACAGCGATTCGCCGATCTCGCTGGGAGCGGGGACCAGGAAGGGCTCGATCTCGAGCGCGTCCGCGATCACGTCCCAGCGCGCAGCCAGCTCCCAGAGGCCGAGCAGGGCGACGACCACCGAGAGCGGAAGCAGGGCCCGCTTCATCGCGACCCCTCTCGCAGCGCCCAGAGCGCGCGCTCGCGCAGGGCGACGAAGGCCGGATCGGTGATGGTCTCGTTGCGGGGGCTGGCTCGCGGCGTGGCCGCGCGCAGCTCGGCGACCGCGAGCGCCGGGCGAGCCGAGAGCACCACGACCCGGTCGCAGAGGTAAAGCGCCTCCTCGACGTCATGGGTGACCAGGAGCGTCGTGCGCAGCTCGGCCGCCAGGGCCTCCGCGAGCCACTCCTGCATCTCGGCCCGGGTGATCGCGTCGAGCGAGGCGAACGGCTCATCGAGCAGCAACACCGGCTTGCCGGCGAGCAGCGTGCGCAGGAAGGCGACTCGCTGACGCATTCCGCCCGAGAGCTCCGACGGGCGCGTGAGCTCGAACCCGGCGAGGCCGAAGCGCTCGAACAGCGGCGCCGCTTCGGTGCGGGCCTCGGCGCGCGTCGCACCGCGGTTGCGCGGCGCGAGCGCGGCGTTGTCGATCGCCGCCAGCCAGGGAAGCAGCAGGTCGCGCTGGGGCATGTACGCACAGCTCGCCATGCGGCCCCCGGGCGTGGCCTCGCCGGCGACGCGAATCGTGCCCGCGCTCGGTGCGAGCAAACCCGCGACCAGTTCCAGCAGCGTCGACTTCCCGCACCCCGACGGGCCGACGAGCCCGACGACCTCGCCCTGCCTGAGCCGAAGCTCGAGCCGCTCGATCACCGCGAGCTCGCCGAACGAATGCGCCAGCCCGGCGATCTCGACCGCGGGCTCCGCTGCTGAAACTGTTCGAGGCTCCTCGACGGGAGCCTCGGTTGCCGTTCTCATGCTCCCTCCGCGCGCATTACCGCACAGGTTCTAAGGGTCAGCGCCGGGGAAGTGGAGAGGCGCTATCTCAGCCCGCTTGCCCGCGAGCACCCCTGGGTTGTCGTCGCGTGAAGTCTAGGGCAGCGGTACGGGCTCGGTGTCCCGTCCGTCTGCCTACTCGACCACCGGCGTGCCGCCGGCGACCACGTTGACGAAGTTCTCGAGGTGCCTGGTGGTCCAGCATTCGAAGGCCGCGGTGCAGTGGCGCTCATACGCGGCCATCACCGAGTCGCCGTAGTTCCAGTACAGGCGAGGCTCGGGGTTGAGCCAGAAGGTGCGGCCGGCGCGCTCGGAGATCCGGGCGAAGACCTCGGCATGGGGCTCGCGGCCGTTGGTGCGCGCGTCGCCGAGCACGATCACGGTCGAGCGCGGGTCGAGGTCTTCCGAGATCTCGTTCATGAACTCCAGCCAGACGCGACCGTAGTCGGTGTAGCCGGAGACGTCGGCGACCCCTCCCTCGCGGCTGATCTTCTCCGAGATCGCGCGGAAGTCGCGCTCGCGATCGAAAACCTCGGTGACCTCGGAGATCCGCTCGATGAAGACGAAGCTGCGCAGCTTGCGAAACGAGTCATGGAGCGCGTGCAGGACCGAGAGGAAGAACATGCTCGCCGAGGTGACCGAGGTCGAGACGTCGCAGAGCACGTAGATCTCCGGCCGCCGCGGGCGTTTCGGCCGGTAGCGCAGCCGCAGCGGCACGCCCCCCGTCTCGAGCGAGGCCCGCATGGTGCGCCGCATGTCGACGGTCGCGGCGCGCTTGCGGCCGCGTTGCTCGTGGCCGAGCGTGGCGAGGCGGCGCTTGAGCTGGGCGACCGCGCGATGGACCGCGGCCAGGTCCTGGGTCGGGCTCGTCGGCAGCGCCCGGTCGAGCTCGGCGAGCGGGCGCGAGGGCGGCAGCTTCTCGGTGCGCTCGATCAGGGCCCGCTCGAGCTCGCGCCGCAGATGGCGCTCGAAGGCCTGGATCTGCTCACGCTCGAGCTGCGGCTCGCCATCGGCCGCATCGCGGCCGCTGACCTGGAGGCCGAGCGTGCGGCGCATCCGCTGGACGTCGACGCCGACCACCCCCGAACCTTCGCCGCGGCGCCCGAAGGCGGCGATCGCGAGCCGGGCGGCATCACGCATCTCGCCATCCTGTCCCTGCGCGATCGCCTGGCGGATCGCCTCGCGCAGCTCGTCGAGATCGAGCTGATCGCCGCCCTCGTAGCGGCGGTCCTCGCGGATCTCGCGCTCGAGCGCCTCCGCCTCGGCGGCGCGGAAGAAGAAGCGATCGAAGAGCAACTCGAACACCCGCCGGTCCTCCTGCGACTTGGCGATCGTCGCCGCGAGCGCCTCGCGGAAGTCGGCGGGGTCGGTCCAGGGCACCGCGCCAAGCGCCTCGAACGCGTCGAGGATCTCGGCCGTGCCGACCGCGACGCCCTCGCCGCGAAGCTCCTCGCAAAAAGCGACGATGCGGGGCGCGAGGCCGGCGGAGGCTTTGGGGTGCTGGCGCTCATCGAGCTAGCAGCTAGCTGCCTCCAGCCGTTGCTGCTTGCTGCTTGCTGCTAGCTGCATGCTCATCCCGCCGCCTCCGCCTCGAGCCCCGGGGCGCACCGAGCTTGACGCCGACCCGCTCGGCGACCAGGTCGATGTCGCTGCGGTGCTTGACGATGATGCTCATCGTGCGCTCAAACAGCGACGCGTCGATGTCGTCGGCTCCGAGCAGCAGCAGCGCTCGGGCCCAGTCGATCGACTCGGCGATCGAGGGCGGCTTCTTGAGGTCGAGCTGGCGGACCATGTGGATCACCTCGACCAGCCGCCGGGCGAGCCGCTCGTCGAGCTCGGGCGCGTGCAGGCGGACGATCTCCATCTCGCGCTCGACCTCGGGATAGTCGAGCCAGAGGTAGAGGCAGCGGCGCTTCAGCGCCTCCGTGAGCTCGCGCGAGTTGTTCGATGTGAGGACGACGATCGGGTGCGTGCGGGCCTCGATCACGCCGAGCTCGGGGATTGAGATCTGAAAGTCCGAGAGCACCTCGAGCAGCATCGCCTCGAACTCCTGGTCGGTCTTGTCGATCTCGTCGATCAGCAGCACGACGGCCTCGGTCGACGCGATTGCGGCGAGCAGCGGCCGCGTGAGCAGGAACTCCTCCGAGAAGATGTCCTCCCACGCCTCGGGCGACGGGTCCTCGGTCTCCACCGATCCGCCGGCCTGGATGCGCAGCAGCTGCTTGCGGTAGTTCCACTCGTACAGCGCCTTGGCCTCGTCTAGGCCTTCGTAGCACTGAAGACGGATAAGGCTGCGCTCGGTGGCCCGTGAGATCGCCTTGGCGAGCTCGGTCTTGCCGACCCCGGCAGGGCCCTCGACGAGCACCGGCTTGCCCAGCTCCTGTGCCAGGTAGGCGACCAGCGCGGCGGGCTCGTCGGCCAGGTAGCCGACCCGGGCCAGGGCGGCCTTGACGTCGGCGACCGAATCGGGGTATGCGCCTGGTGCCATGGGCGCCGATGATAATGACGCGATGACCGCTCCAAGCGCGAGTCTCGGCGCGGCCGCGCTGCTGCCCGAGACGATCGGTCCCTACATCGCGTTGATGGGAGTCGGGTTCGCGGTCGCGATCCTCGGCCACCTCTCGCGTTCGCGCTGGCTGGTCGCGATCGGGGTGCTGATGATCTTCCTCGCGACGCTGCTGTTCCCGATCGCGCTGCAACTCTTCTCCGACGAGCCGCCCCCGCCGGGGCCGAAGGTGCCGATCGCGGCGATACTGCGCTGAGACTGATGGGCCGCCTGGACGAAGTCGACCTGAGCCGGTCGCTGTCGCGCATGGAGGAGGCGCGTGGGCTCGAAGACGCGTGGGCGCGGCTCGCGCAACTCCGCCTCACCCTGGGCGGCCAGATCGGCGAGAAGCAGATCGGCCCGCCGGTCTGTGTTCTGTTCGAGGGCTGGGACGCGTCGGGCAAGGGTGGGGCGATCAAGCGGCTCGTTGCCCAGATCGACCCGCGGCACGTCCGGGTCTGCCAGTTCGCGGCGCCGACGCCGGACGAGAAGCGCCACCACTTCCTCTGGCGCTTCTGGGGCCAGCTTCCCGGCTGGGGCGGGATGGCGGTATTCGACCGCACCTGGTACGGCCGCGTGCTCGTCGAGCGGGTGGAGGGCTTCGCCACCCGCGAGCAGTGGTTGCGGGCCTACGAGGAGATCAACAACTTCGAGCGCTCGCTCGCCGACGAGGGGATGATCCTGGTCAAGATCTGGATGCACGTCTCCGCCGAGGAACAGCTGAAGCGGTTCAAGCGGCGCGAGCAGGATCCGCTGAAGTCGTGGAAGCTGACCGACGAGGACTGGCGCAACCGCGAGAAGCGCCCCCTCTACGTTGAGGCGGTCGAGGACATGCTGGCGCGCAACGACCAGCCCAACGCGCCCTGGTCACTGATCGCCGCCGATTCGAAGCGCTACGCCAGGGTGACGGTGATCGAGACCGTGATCGGGCGGATCGAGGAGGGGATGCGCGAGTGGGGCATCGAGCCACCTCCGCCGCTCGAAAGGCGACGCGACTGAGCTCGGTGCCCGCTCCTTGCGAGCGCTTGCCGCGGCCTCGAACAGACGTCGGATGCGTGCGGTAGGCTCGCCGTGATCCGAGCCCCGGCCGCAGTTCGACCACGGGTGGGGCGCGGACGAGACTGGTCCGATGGCCGACCAACCCGACCGACGAAGCGAGAGCGCCGCGGCTGACGAGTCGCCGGCGCCAAAGCCGCGACTGCGCGCGGTTGAGCCCTCGATGCCCTCCGAGGCTGCGGCCACAGCGGCAGCCGATGCGAAGGCCGCCTTGGCGGAGCTCGGCGAGGTCGCGGGAGAGGCGCGGCTCGAGACCGTCTCCGAGATCGCCACGCAGCTCCGCGGGCTTCAAGCCGAGCTGCTCGTCGCCCGCGAACAGGCCTCCGAGGCAGACCGCCGCGCGCGTCAGGCGGACGGCTCCCGGATTGAGGCCGAGCGGCGCGCGCGCGAGGCCGAGGAGGCTACCCTGGCCGCCACCAGCCAGGCCGAGGAGGAGCTGCGAACCGTCCGTGAGGCGGCCGAGTCCGAGGTCAAGTCAAGCCGCGAGGCGGCCGAGTCCGAGACGAAGGCGGCGCGCGAAGAGGTCGAGAAGGCGCGTGAGCAGGCGCGCGAGGAGATCGAGCGCCGAGCGCAGCTCGCGCGCGACCGGCTCAAGGCGCGCGCGGAGGAGAAGTTGAGCGCCGCCGCCGAGCGGATCAAGGCACAGGCGGCCGAGCGAACCGAGGCGATGGTCGCCGAGGCGAAGCAGGCGGCGTTGAGCGAGGCACGCGAGCAGGTGCGCGGGGAGTTGGCCGATGAGATCGCCGCCGCCGAGCGCAAGGCCGCCCAGGCGCAGAGGATGGTCGAGATGTCGGCCGAGCAGGGGGAGCGCAAGGTCCGCGCCGAAGCCGAGCTGCGGGCCAAGGCTGAGCACGCGCTCGAGCGCACCGAGCGCCGTCTCGACAACCTCGTCGAGCGGCTCGCGCGCGAGGCCGAGCAGGGGGCGCGCGAGGAGGCCGAGCAGCGGCTTCGAGAGCAGACCGCGGAGCTCGAGCGCGACGCCCTGGCGGCCGCGGAGCTCGCTCGTGCGAAGGCCGACGAGGACGCCAAGGCCGAGCTCGAGCAGCGCCTGCTCGCCGAGCAGGCGAAGCTGCGCCAGGAAGCCGAGGAGCGCGCGCTCCAGGAGGCCGAGAAGCGAATGCAATCGGTCGAGGCGAGGATCGAGCGCGAGGTCGCCAACCATGCGCGCGCCGCCACCGAGCAGGCCCGCCGCGACGCCCAGCGCCGCCGCGCCGAGCTAGCCGCTCGGCTCGAGCGCGAGGCTGATGAGGCGGCTCACGCGGCGGCGGAGAAGGCCCGCCGCGAGGCGCTCGGCGGCCGCGGCTTCTAAGCGGCGCGACGGCTCAGCTCTCGAGCACCTTGGTCTTGAACTTCTCCAGCGTCTGCCCGGCGGCGTCGCTGACCGTCGTCTTGTAGGTCCCGGTCGGCAGCGGCTTGCGCTTCTTGAGCACGCCGGTGAACTTGAGCTTGTTCTTGCCCGCGCCGGCGGCGTAGAGGAAGCCTCCACGCTTCTTCGGCTTGCCCGCGCCCTCGATCGGGCCGCGGAAGAGGAAGCTGACGTCGGCCGCCGACGTGGTCTCGAAGCGTAGCTTGAGGCCCTTGCCGCCCTTCGCGCGCTTGCCCGCTTGTGCCCTCGTCGCCGATGCGGCCGCCGATCGCGCCCTCGCCTCCGCGCCCGACTTTCCGAGCAGCACGCACGGGACGCACGGGACGCCGGCGCTGGCCTTCGGGACGAGCTTGTAGACCTGCTTGTCGAGACCGCTGATCGTCGCCAGCGGGGGCTTCGGGCAGGGTCCGGTCGCGGCGCCGGTGTCGTAGCGCTGGATCCGGCTGCCGCTGAATGTGCCGCCCGGGCCACCGAAGACGGTGAGCAGGATGTAGAGCGAGCCGGTGCAGTCGGAGCTCGCGAAGTCGACCGGAACGATCGAGGGCGAGCCGGGTGTGACCTCGATCGGGAACGAGCCGGCCGGTGCGCCACCGGCGCCGGTCGAGTAGACCTGGATGGTGTGACTCAGGTAGTTGTCGGCGATCAGGTAGTCGGCCCCTCCGCCGCCGGCAGCCAGCAGGCGGGCGACGTCGAGTCCGCTGGCCCAGCCGCACGGGGAGGCGCAGGACCTGAGCGCGAATGGCGCGCCGCTGAGGCCGGGGCCGTAGCGATGGATGAAGCGCGTGTCGGGCCCCTCGGTCGCCCCCGAGGCGTAGACGTCGCGCTCGGCGTCGACCGCCGACTCGAAGAAGGTCCGCGGGATGAAGCCGTCGTTCGGGGTGCCGACGTAGGGGGTCGAGGCGACGACCGTCGGGGTGCCGGCGACGACCGCGTACTCGTTCAGGACGGGCGCACCGCCGTCGAACTCGGGCAGGTAGAAGTGGTCGGTCGAGTCGCTCGACATCCCGCCCTTGTCCCCCGTTGAAATCTTCCATTCGCCGAGCAGGCCGCCGTTCGACGTGTACTGCCTGAGCTCCGAGAGGCCGGCGACGAACAGGCGCCCGGCGGAGTCGCTGGCGATCGGCTCTCCGTCGCCGATCGTCTTGTCGAAGACGGGGGTGAGGTCGGGCTGGAACTTGAGCAGGTGGCTTGCCGTGTAGGACCCTTCGGTCGCGTAGAGCTTGCCGAACGGGTCGGTAGCCAGTTCCGCGAGGCCGATCGTGTCGCGCTCGGCGACGAACTGTGGCGCCACGAACGTCACTTGGGCGCTCGCTGCATTGGCCGCGGCGAGACTCAGGACGCCGGCCGCCGCGAGCACCCAGCTTCTCGCGCTGGCGGCGCGGAGACGCGAAATGATCGAGTCGATGGCTCCCTCCCGCAGAAAGTCCTCTGATGGAAGCCTATCGCGGGAACGAAGCGACGGGACCGGCCGCGTTGCCGGCCCCGTCGCTTCGGCCGTCTGGCCTTAGGCCGGGATCTCCGCCTCGGTGTGCGCCTGGAGAACGCCCTCGCCGCCCTCGCCGGTCCGGATGCGGATTGCCTCCTCGACGGGGATCACGAAGATCTTCCCGTCGCCGACGTCACCTGTGCGGGCGTGCTTGAGGATCGTCTCGACCACGAGGGGCTTGTCCCTGTCCGCGACCACCACCTCGATCTTGAGCTTCGGCCGCACGTTGACGGTCAGGCTCGAGCCTCGGTATGTCTCGACGATCCCCTTCTGGCGACCCGAGCCCTTGACCTCCCCGATCGACAGGGAAGGGAATCCCCTGTCGAGCAGCTCGGACCGAATCGGCTCGAACGCCTCGTGGCGGATGTATGCCTCGATCTTCTTCATCTAGCTCACCTCCCCTCAGGCCTCTGAGGGCTGCTCGGCGGTCATCGTGGAGACGGCCGCGGCTGGAACCGGGGCGGGCGCCGGGACGCCGGCGCCTCCCGGGTACTCCTCGGGCGGAATGAACTGCTCCGGATAGCCGTACATGCCGTGCTCGGAGATGTCCAGCCCGGCCTCTTCCTCCTCGTCGGTCACCCGGAGCCCGATCGTCTTCTTGATCGCCCAGAACGTGGCGAAGCTCATCATGAAGACGAACGTGAACGCAACCGAGAACCCGACCACCTGCGCAATCAGCTGGTCGAAGCTGCCCGAGTAGAACAGGCCACCCTCGGGATCGCCGAAGGCGTTGTACTGAGCCAGGCGGGGGGCGGTGAACAGCCCGCACGCGAGCGTTCCCCAGATTCCCGCGAGTCCGTGCGCCGACAGCGCCCCGACCGGGTCGTCGATCAGCTTGTCGATCGCGTAGACGCCGAAGACGACGATCATGCCGGCGACCGCGCCGATGATCGGGGCGGCCCAGACCTCGACGTAGCCGGACGGGGCTGTGATCGCGACGAGCCCGGCGATCGCGCCGTTGCCGGCCATGCCGATGTCGATCGTGCCGGTCTTCAGCTTCACCGTCACCACCGCTGCGAGCACACCGGCCGCGGCGGCAATGTTCGTGATCAGCAGGATCTCTGGGAAGCGCCCGTCGAGTGCGCCCAGCGTCGATCCGGGGTTGAACCCGAACCAGCCGAGCCACAGGATCAGGACCCCGAGCCCGAACAGCGGCATGCTGTGCCCCGGGATCGCCCGCGGCCTGCCATCGCCCGAGTACTTGCCCTTCCGCGGCCCCAGCAGCAGCAGCGCCGCCAGTGCACCGGTCGCACCGATCAGGTGGACCGCCGTCGAGCCGGCGAAATCCTGCATCCCGACGATGCCGGTGCCGAGCCAGTCACCGATCTGCAGGAACCCGCCACCGAACACCCAATGCGCGCCGAGCGGGTAGATGATGCTGGCGAAGACGATCGAGTAGATGACATAGGCCCCGAACTTGATCCGTTCGAGGGTCGTCCCCCAGACGATCGCCAGCGAAACGGCGCAGAAGACGAACTGGAAGAAGAACTTCGCGTCGATGGTCGCGTCCGAGAGCGACATCACCGGGAAGTCCGGGCGGAACCCGTCCTTGTTCGCGAGCGGACCGAGATCGGTCAGGAAGAACCCTCCCTCGTGCCCGACAAAGCTGCCCAATGGGCCGCTGAACGCGAGCGCGAACCCGACCGCCCACCAGCACAGGGCGGCGATCGAGAAGTTGGTGAGGATCTTCGCGACCACCGTTCCCGCGTTCTTCGCTCTCGAGAAGCCGATTTCGAGGAACGCGAATCCGGCCTGCATGAACATCACGAAGCAGCCGGCCACGATCACCCACAGCGAGTTGATCCCGACCGACTCCGAGAGCTTGCCGTTGACGGCCTGCTGCAGGTCCGCCGAGGCGCCGAACGCAGCGCCCGGTACGACCAGCAGCGCCCCCAATGCGGCGAGCGGTACGAGGTACCTTCGTCTCATCTGTAACTACCTCCGTCGCAGGAATTACGAGTACGAGTCCCAGGAATTACGGTGCGACGGTAGGCGCGCAGGGGCCGAAGTTCGTTATCCCGGTGTCGAAACTTCGGGTGCGATCTCTTGTACCGGTGGTCGAATCAGCCCGCTATCAGGCGTGGACCACCGGGACAGCGGCACCGACCTGGAGCGCGGCACCCTCCATCCCCATCCCGAGCGCCTCCGGGTCGCCGCCGAGCCCCTGCCAGGTGCTTCGTGCCTCGGCGCCGAAGTCGTCGAGGAACTCGTCCGAATGCAGCGGGTCGTGGTGGAAGAGCAGCAGCCGCTTCGCCTCGACCCGGCGGGCGAACGTGAGCGTGTCGGAAAGCCCTGAGTGTCCCCAGCCGACGTGCTCGGGGTACTCGGCGTCGGTGTACTGGCAATCGTGGATCAGCAGATCGGTGTTGCGGGCGAGGTCGAAGCCGGAGATCCACTCCGGCTCGAGCCCGGCGAGCGGCGCGCCGAGCGCCGGCTCATGGTCGGGGATGTAGGCAACTGAGGCCGGGCCGTCGGTGATCCGGTAGCCAAGCGTCGGGCCGCGGTGGGTGATCGCCTCGGCGCGAATCGTCGCCCCGGCCAGCTCCCACTGGCTCGCGGGCGTGTCGCGGAAGGAAACCGAGCAGGGCAGCTCGCGCACCTCGACCGGCGACAAGGGGGCCGAGATGTATCGCGCGATCCGGTCCTCGAGCGAAGCTTCGGGTGAGGAGGGGCCCCAGATCACGATTTCCGATTCGGCCCGGAAGCACGGCGGGAAGAACATCAGGCCCTGGATGTGGTCGAGGTGCAGGTGGGTGAGCAGGATGTGGATCCGCGTGCTGCCGCTGAGATCGAGACCGAGGGTGCGGATGCCGGTGCCCGCGTCGAGAATCAGCTCCTCGCCGCTCGCCAGGGTGACTTGGACGCAGGACGTGTTACCCCCGTAGCGGTTCATGTGCGGTCCCGGTGACGGCACCGAGCCTCTGGCGCCCCAGACTTTGACCTTCACGGCCTCTCGCCGTTCGCGCCGAGGGGCCAGAAGAAGATCATCGCGCCGGACGAGCCGGCCTCGGAGGCGACGATCGGGAACGCGCTCGCCTCGATCCGCGTGCGCTCACCGTTGGCGGCTCGGATCGAGAAGGTTGCGTGCGCCGGCCGCCCCTGTCGAATCGCCTCGGTGGTCGCGAGGCTGTCGACCTCGACCGGCGAGCCGTCATCGTCGAACGGACCGAAGGCCTCGGTCCATTGGTCGGCGGTCATGCGCCCGGCGTCCTCGAAAGAGCGCCCCAGCAGCGCCGCCGCGGCCTCGTTGTAGAAGACGATCGCCGCCTCGTCGTCGAGCAGGAAGGCGGGGGTCGAGATGCTGGTCAGCAGGTTGCGGGCCAGGATCAGTTCGAGCGGCTTTTGCGATTGCGGGCTCGCCATGCGCTTGCGGCGCATTCTTCCACTGATTGGCGCACTTGACATGCGATTCGGCGACGCTCAAGGCGCGATCGCGTACGGCCGATAGTCAGACCGGTGTTTCCTTCCCGTGATAGGGACAAGCTCGTCGCCGACTTCGCCACGGCTCAGACTCGGATCGCCGAGCTCGAGGCGGAGCTTGCGCGTCAGGCCTCGCGGGACCCGATCTCGGGTGGGCTGCTGACGCTGCGGGCCTTTCGCGCGCAGTTCGAGCTCGAGCTCCAGCGCGCCAAGCGCTACGGCCGCACCCTGACCGTCGCGCTGATCGATGTCGACCGCTTCCGCTATCTCAACCTCAAGCACGGCTACGGCGTGGGCGACCTTGTGCTCGGCGCCGTCGGTGCCGAGATCGCGCGGCGGACGCGCTCGCACGACCTCTCCTGCCGGATCGGCGGTGACGAGTTCGCGATCCTGTTCCCCGAGACCGACGCCGCCGGAGCGCTCGACGCGGTCGAGCGCATCCTGGTGGCGCTCGAGGACCTCGACGCCGGCGGCGTCCGCGGGCACTCCGCTTCGGCGGGCGTTGCCGCGGTCGATCCCACCGACACGCCGGAGGCGCTGCTCGCCACGGCCGGCTCGGCGCTCGAGCAGGCGCGGGCCGCGGGCGGGGGACAGGCGATCGTCTACGCGGCCGGCGCGAACGGCGAGGCCAACGATGAGGAGCTCACCGGGCTCCACGGCGACGTGATCGCGGCGCTGGCCTCGACCCTGGGTGAGCGCGACCGCTATACCGGCGACCATTCCGAGTCGGTCGTCGATCTTGCGGCCCGCATCGGCGAGGGCCTGGCGCTCGACCCTGAGGAGATCGGCCGCCTGCGCACCGCTGCGCTGCTGCACGACATCGGCAAGGTCGGGGTCCCCGACGAGATCCTGCACAAGCCCGGCGCCCTCGACGCCGCCGAGTGGGAGGTTATGCGCCAGCACCCGGTGATCGGCGAACGCATCATCCGGGCGATCCCCGGCATGGGGCCGATCGCGCGCGCCGTCCGCCACGAGCACGAGCGTTGGGACGGCGACGGTTACCCGGACGGGCTGGTCGGCGAGGAGATCCCGATCGAGGCGCGCATCATCCTCGCCTGCGACGCCTACCACGCGATGACCTCCGACCGGCCCTACCGCCAGGCGATGTCACACCGCGAGGCAATGGCCGAGTTGACCGCCAACGCGGGCACTCAGTTCGACCCACAAGTCGTCGAAGCGCTCGTGGGGTACCTCTACGGCCGCCGTCAGTCGGGCCTGGCGGCCGTCTGAGCAGGTCGCGTCCCGACCGCGACCCAGCTCTCGGTCAGCCCTCGAGCTTGCCGATCTTGAAGATCTTCGTGCCGCAGTCCGGGCACGTACCCTGGATCGCCGGCCGGCCATTCTTCATCGTCACCTGCACCGGATTCACAATCTCGACCTTCTTACGTTCCTTTACGCAGTAACCCTCAGGCATTTGAGCCTCTCTCCTTTCGGGAGTACGTTGGGCGCGACCGTAGACCAGTCGTCGGACGCACGCACGCAGGGATCGTAGCGATCGCTACAAGCAGGCGTGGCTGGCGAGGTGTTCCGGGTGCGCGGGGCGGTGCGCGACAGGCGTGGTGGCGTCCCGCTCGGGCCCGCGCCGGGCGCGATGCGGGGTTCGTTGGCAGTGAGGGAGGCGCGGGTGCGAGCGCAGGTCGCAAACCCCGACCTCAACCGTCCCTCGGCGTCGAGTCCGAGGTTGACATTGCAATAGAGCAACAACTCTCCTTTCAAGCTCGACGCGCGATCGAACGGCGGGTTGACGCGCTGGCCGAGGGCTCGATTGGCGACTTATTCTCGGATAGCGAGAAGAAAGCGCCACCCACGGCCGAGGCCGACCGAAAGCGCCCGCGCCAGGCCCAACTCCCTCCCTCACTGCAACCCGACCAGGCTTCGCGCCCCGGCCCCGGCCCCGAGCGGAACGCCACCAGGCCCGCGCCCGACGGGCCCGAGCGGAACGCGCCGCGCTACGGGTTGCCCGAGCCCGACCCGCCGGAGCTCTCGAGGCCGGCGATCTGGCTGCGCAGGTCGTCGATGTCGTCCTGGACTACCGAGAGCTCGCTCTCGCCGGTGCGCTGGTCGCTGGCGATCGTGTTCACCCGGCCCTCGAGCGCATCGAGGCGCTCGGTCAGCGTCGCGAGGTCCTCCTCGGCCGCATCGGTGGCCTGCTGCTGAACCGATTCGACCTGATCGCGAAGCGCGCGGACCTCGTCCTTGGTCGCACTTTCGTCCTTGGCGCTGAGCGCGATCACGACGCCGACGATTCCCGCCGCGAGCGCGAGCACGACCGCGGCGCCGCCCGCGTAGGTGCGCACCCCGAGCTTGCGGTCGATCTGGGCGACCCACGCGCGCAGGCCCTCGATCCGCTGCTCCGGCGTCTCGGGCGCGGGCGCGGCCGGCTGCGGACTCGGCGTCGGCTGCGTCCCGCCCGTTGGCTGGCCACCGGCCTCCGGCTGCGCGCCTCCGGCAGGCCCCGGCTGTTGGCTTCCCGCTTCCACCGGCGCCGATCCTATGTGGAGGGTGGCATCGGCGCACGGACCTCGCCGTCTTCGGGTTCCAGCGGCCGGCCTTCACCGGCCCACGCTTCGATCCCGCCGGCGATGTGGTGGGCGTCGTAGCCCGCCTCGCGAAACGCCTCGGCCGCCATCCCGGAACGGTTCCCGCTGCGGCAGTAGAAGAGCACCGGCCGGTCCTTGGGCAGCTCGCCGGCGGCGGCGGCGAGCTCGTTCATCTCGATGTTGCGCGCTCCAGCGAGGTGGCCGCCCTCGAACTCGTACGGTCGGCGGACGTCGAGCAGCTCGGCGCCGGCCTCGATCAGCTCGGCCGCCCGCTCGGGCGTGAGCGCGGCCTCGGTCACTGCCTCGTCGCTCATCGCAACATCATTACCTGATGCCTCTGTGGCGGGTGACAGGCGAGTCGTCGGTGCAGGGGCGCATGACATGAATTTCTAGAAAGGCGTAGGGTGTATCTGCCGCAAAAGCCGACGTGCGGCGTTCCAAGAGGCAATCGCCGCAACAGCCGACGTGCGGTTCCAGGAAAGGGATGGCATGTTGGATTCACCGCTCACGCGGCTCGCTGGGCCGATGGCCCTCGCAGCCGGCGTGTTGATAGTCGTCGCGCAACTCGTGATGCTGCCGTTCGACCCCAACGATCATGTCGCCACGTCAACCGGACCCTGCATTCCAGATCGGTGGCGTCGTCTACATGTTTGGCTTTCTTGCGCTCATGCTCGCCTTGATCGGCGCGTACGGGTGGGGGATGCACAAGATGGGCAGGTTCGGCCTGATCGCCGTCGTCACCGCGATCGTTGGCACGATGCTCCTTGGCGGTGACCTGTGGTTCGAGACCTTCGCGGTCCCGTGGCTCGCTGACGAGGCGCCCGCCTCACTCGATACGGATCCGACGACCCTGCTCGCGCTCGGCGCGATTGCCAGCTACCTGTCCTTTGCCGTGGGCTGGGCGCTGTTCGGGATCGCGAGCTACCGGGCTCGCCTGTTCCCGACCGCCATCTGTGTCGCGATCGTAATCGGCGGACTGATTGGGTTCAGGGCCTTGCTCTCGCCCACGGGTATCCCGCTCGCCCTCGCCGTTGGATCGCTGGGTGTGTGGATGATCAGGACCAGGACAGCCGCCACCGAGGCCGCTCAGCCGGCTCCAGCTCCTGCGCCGCGGGTGCGCCCGGAGCCCCGCGTTGAGGGCGTCTAGTAGAAGGGCGTTCGTCGCCGTCGGGGCCAGCGGATCCTCGCTAAGCCGCTGGCCCTGACGGGCGCACCTATAGCGCATACGCCGCGGGAACCGCATGGCCGTGCGAGGTGGCGCGCATCATTACCATCTGCGCCAGCTACGGACAATCCCGCATAGACAAGCGGTTTGCCGGGACTGAAACCCAGTTGCGCCCCACTCTGCGCCCCAGTGACACAGAAGATTTGCAGTCTTCACGCACGGCCAGAGCCCCTGTCTTCCCCCTCTTGCCCAGCTCGATAGACCGACTGGACGAGGGGGCCGGCAGACCCCCCAGCGGGGCGGGGGAGTGGGCTCCCCTCCCGTTCCCTTCCGACATATCCATGCGGCTCACCGAGATTTGGCCTGACAAACGTCCGCTTTGCATGGAAAGCAGCACCCGGCCTTCAGCGCCAGCGCCGAGTGGCTCCGACGATGGCCTGGGTATATCCGCGAAGCGAGGCCGTCGAAGACAGCGCCTGATAGGCGAACAGGTAGCAGAAGAAGCCCCACTTGTCCGGGTCGACGTCGATCCCCAAGCGGCTGAAGACCCACCGCTCCTGCCACCGCCTCAGCAGGCCATAAATGCACAGGGTTATCGGAATCACCAGCATCGACCACCACGAGACGATCAGCGAGTAGCCGAAGACGAACAGGATCGCACCGGGCACCCAGAAGAACACGTAGCCGATGTCGAGCAGCGGCACGAGGTAGTCGATCCCGGCGACGAACTTCGTTAGGACCCGCGGCTGCTTCTGGGGCGGGTTGGTCTGGATTCCCTCGACCATGCCACGGGCCCAGCGCGAGCGCTGGTTCATGAACTGGCGAACCCGCTCCGGGACCAAGGTCAAAGCCAAAGCGATCGGCTCGTACGCGACGATCCCGCGTCCGTCCATGAGCGTCCACGTAAGAACGATGTCTTCGCCGATCGCATCCGGCCATCCGCCGACCGCGCGAAGGTCCTCGGTCCAGTATGCCGAGAACGCACCCTGAGCCACGAGCGCGCTGTTGTACGCCGACTGCATCCGCTTGATCCCGTTGATGCCGAGTCGGTAATCCCAGCCCTGCATTCTCGTCAGCAGGTCGGTGGTCGCGTTTTCTACCACGAGGGCGCCCGCGCAGGCGCAGGTGTGCTGATCCTGCGGGCGGCCCGCCACGCGAGCGATCAGATAGCTGAGCGAATCACGGTGCAGATGCGTGTCAGCGTCAACGCTGACGACCAGAGGCGTGCTGATTGTTGCCAGGGCGGCGTTCAGCGCCCGGTACTTACCTTGCTCGGCCTCAAACACGCGGCGATAGTGAAGACTGTGTCGCTGCGCCTCCTGCTGTGCAATCTCCGCTGTCCGGTCGGTTGAGTTGTTGTCCGCCAGTACGACCTCTATCGCGCCGGGGTAGGAGAGGCCCCCGATCCCCTCGAGCGTCGCAGCAATCGAATCCTCTTCGTTCCACGCTGCGATAACGATCGTGACCGGCGGCCACTCACCTTCCGGCCAGTCACCCTTGGGCGGCGCCAACACCGGAATTCGGTACGGACTCAGGATCAGGGTGAAGGCGAGGAAGCCGATGATCAGGGCGGGGAGGTAGGCGAGCAGGGTTGGGATCACCCACGCGGCGATTGGGCCAATTGCGTCCTCGAGCTCCGACCGCCATGGATCCGACACATAGACCGCGAGCGCGACCCACGCGATGGTGAGTGAAAAGGCGGCAACGAAGAGCCAGGTCGGTCGGGGGCCGTAGTCAGGACGCCGACGCTTCGCGAGGCCTCCAAGCCGGGTGGGTTCGGGCATGACCCAAGAATGCCGGACGGAAGCTCCACCCTGGACGAAAAGGCCACAGTGCCGCTTTGGACGAGTAGCGGAAGGCATGGAAAGCGGGGCGCATCCCGTGTCCCTTCGCCGGTGAGGAAGAAACCGGCTCAGTGCGACCTGACGGCCTCCTCCTCGCTCGCCAGTTCGCCGAGCAGGGCCTCGACCCGGGCTTGGATCTCGTCGCGGACGCCCCGCACCCCGTCGAGGTCGAGCTCGCGCGGGATCGGCGACCTCCCAATCCTCGTAGCGCTTGCCGGGATAGATCGGGCATGCGTCGCCGCAGCCCATCGTGATCACCGCGTCGGCCGCCCGAACGACCTCATCGGTCATCGGCTTCGGAAACTCCTTTGAGATGTCGACTCCCAGCTCGCTCATCGCCTCGACCACGCTCGGGTTGATCTGCTCGGCGGGTCGCGAGCCGGCCGAGCGAACATGCACCTTCCCCGCGGCGAGCTTGTCGAGTCAGCCCCGCCGCCATCTGGCTCCGTCCCGCGTTCTCGACGCAGACGAACAGGACCTCCGGGATGTCCTTCGAGATCGAGCCCTCGACCTGACCCAGGCCCGCAAACGCTCCCGAGCGAACCGATGCACGAACAGGGGCACAAAGTTCTTCACCCTCGCGGCCGGGAGATCACCGACCGACTCGGCCATGTAGCGCTCGATCGTCTCCTCCGAGAAGACGCCGGCGAACTCCTCCTTCAGCCCCGCGAGGCCCTTTTCGAGGTGCGTCGCGGGTGATCACGTCGACCTCAAGCTCCCGAAGCGTTGCTGGCATTTCTGAACCTCCACCTGCCCCGGTGTGGTCGCTTCTCTCTGGATCGCGAGCATATTCCATTGACAAAGATCTTTTCAATCGATATATGTAGATTGATGGCTGTCGATCTACCGGAGAAGCGAAATGACCACGCTTGAGCTGGCCCCGAAGCAGAAGCGCCCGAAGGGCGAGGTCTGCTGCGAGCCCGTCGTCTACCCCGAGATCGAGCGCGAGCAGGCCGAGCGCATGGCCGAGGTCGCGAAGGCGCTCGGCGATCCGGTGCGGATGCAGCTCGTCGATGTGCTCCGCAAGCACGCCGGCAAGGTCTGCGTCTGCGAGCTCGTGCCGCTCTTCGACCTCTCGCAGCCGACCGTCTCCCATCACCTCAAGAAGCTGCGCGAGGCCGGCATCGTCGGCTCCGAGCGCGAGGGCCTTGGGCCTACTACTACGTCAAACCCGAAGCACTGGAGGAACTTTCCCAATGGCTGTCCTAAGACCCCACCTGGCCCTGACCGTTGAGAGCGTCGAGCGGGCGCTGCCGTTCTACGAGGCCCTGTTCAGGACCGAGCCCACGAAGGTCCGTCCCGGCTACGCCAAATTCGAGGTCGCCGACCCAGCGTTCAACTTCACCCTCAACGAAGGCGAGCGCGACGGGCGCTTGGTGCCTTCAACCACGCCGGCATCCAGGTCGGCTCGACCGATGACGTTCTGCGGACGCGGGCGCGGCTCGTGGAGGCGGGCCTTGCCACTTTCGATGAGATGGACACCACGTGCTGCTACGCCAAGCAGGACAAGATCTGGGTCACGGCCCCTGACGGCGAGCGCTGGGAGGTCTTCGTTACCCACGGCGAAGTCGAGCCCGATGCCGACGAGCATGAGCAGGTCCAATGTTGCTAGCCAGCGCGCTTCGGACGAGAAGCGCACGGATCGCTGAGCGACAGAATGTGCGCGGCACATAGCCTTCCCCGATGCTGGACGACGCCGTTCTCGGCGCAGCGATCGCGCTCGTCCTCGCGGCCATCTCGACGCCGTCGGTGTTTCCGGGGCCGTGTTCTTGGTCCCGGTTCAGATCAGCATCCTGCACACGCCCAATCCAGCGGTCACGCCGACCAACCTGCTCTACAACCTGATCGCGATCCCCGGGGCCTTGCTTCGCTTTCGCCGCCAAGGCCAGCTTGGCGGTCCGCTCGTGCGACTCCTAGTGCTCGGGACGCTCCCGGGGTCGTCGCGGGCGCGGTGATTCGCGTTGAGTGGCTGTCGGGGCCAGAGGCGTTTCTCGCAGTGATCGCCGCCGTCCTCATTCCGCTCGGCGGGTGGCTGGTCCTCGGTCAACCCGCGCCGTCGCGGCCGAATGAGCGCGACCACCGTCGCGTGATCCTCGGTTGGCGTTCGTGGTCGGAACGATCGGCGGGATCTACGGCATCGGCGGCGGGTCAATCCTCGGCCCGATCCTTGTCGGCCTTGGGTTCACCGTGGTGGAGGTTGCGCCGGCCGCGCTGACAGCGACGTTCCTGACCTCGGTCGCGGGTGTCGCCACCTATGCCCTTTGTCGGTGGGCGGCTCGGGTGACATCGCGCCCGACTGGGTGGTCGGCGTCGGACTCGGACTCGGCGGGCTGGTGGGCGGTTTCATCGGCGCGGGCCTACAGCGTCGCGTGCCAGAGGTTGCCCTGCGTCGCGGACTCGGCCTGCTCGCCCTGGCCCTCGGGGTGCGCTACGCAGTTCTGGCTCTGACGTAGTCGGGCACGGTTGCGCTTTGGACGAGAAGCGCTAGTCCCGCTGTTATGGCCTAGACGGACCTCCTACTCAGCTAGGTCACGGCCAGAGCGAGATACTGCGCGGGCGATGCCGCAGGAGAACGTGGAGACGGTGAACCGCGTCGTCGAGGCGTTCAACACGCGTGGCTTGGATGCGGCGCTTGCATACGTTCACCCCGAGCTCGCCTGGCATGCGCCGCCCGAGTGGTTGGAGAAGCAGGTCTATACAGGACGCGAGGGGCTGCGCGAACTCGCCGAGTCCTGGGGGCAGAACTTCGACGAGTACCGTCTGGACCTGGAGCGAGTGGTCGATCTCGGCGGCAATCGGGCTCTGGCGCTTCTGGTTCAGCGCGGACGGATCAAGGCCGGGGGTAACCCGATGGAACTGGCCGTCGGATGGATCGTCGAAGTGTTGGACGGCCAGCTGGCGCGGGTGGACGTGCACTTCAGCTGGGAGTCGGCCCTCGAAGCCGCCGGGCTCTCGGAGTAGGCGATGTCGCGGGAGAACATCGAAATTGTGCGCCGGGCCTACGCGGCTTTCAACCGCCACGACTTCGACGCTGCCATGGAGGCTCTTGATCCCGATGTCGAGTGGCACCAGATAACCCAGTTCCCCGATCGAGCGGTCTATCGCGGACGCAAGGACATGAGGGATCGGTTCTGGAACCAGCAGCTCGTCGAGCAGTTTGGGGATTTCAGGATCGACGTTGAGGAGTTGGTTGACGCTGGCGATCACGTCGTGATGATTGGGCACATCGTCGCCCACGGAAGCGCGAGCGGGGTGCCGATCCGCCTGCGAGTCGTCAACGTCTTGGAGATGCGCGACGGGAAGCTCATCCGCGCGTACGACGTGGCTGGGCCGAGCGAGAGCGCGATTTAGCCCGACGAGGCCCTCGAAGTCGCCGGGCTGTCGGAGTAGCGCTTTGGACGAGAAGTGGCACTGGCGCATCGCATGGAAACGGGCGCCCCTCAGCGCGCGCCTTTCTGCGATGGTCCGAGAAACCGATGCGGCGCGAAAGGGGTGCTGCGGTGTCAGCTGAGGAGAACGAGGCGGTATTTCGACGGTGGATCGAGGCGTATAACGAGCGCGACAAGCAGGCGGAGGCAGACGCGCGCGCGCCCGGCTATGTGGCCCACGCCCCCGGTGCGCCCGACCCCCTGGACTCAGATGCCTGGGAGGAGCTCATCTTCGAGGGCTTTGCGGGGGCCTTTCCCGACCTTCGGCTCACGATCGAGGAGATCGGGTGCAGCGACGACACCGTCGCGGCCCGGATCGCCTTCCGAGGCACCCACCATGGTGAGTTCCAGGGTCTCCCACCGACGAACAGGGAGGTGGCCTTCACATCAGTCGAAATCAATCGCATGCTGGACGGCAAGGTGGCGGAGCATTGGTTCGAGTTCGACCAGGCAAGCTGTTCGAGCAGTTGGGACTCACCGTCATACCGGGTCCCCGGCTGTTGCCGCGCATCCTCGGTCATCAGGTGAAGAAGCTGTTGCCCGGGGGGCGCTAAGAGATCTGGACGCCACGGCCTGAATAAGGGAGCCGCCCGTAGATGCCGCTTCGGACGAGGAGCGCTACCGAAGAGCTGCGGCAGCAGGGATCACCGGCCCTCGCCGCGCGTGAATGGCCTCGATCACCTCGGTCGTATCGATTCCCTGCAGGTAGACAGAGGTAACGCCGAGATTCGCGTGGCCCAGCTGGCGCTGGATGACGTTCAGCGGCACGCCTTCGCGGGCGAGCTCGACGGCATGTGCGTGTCGGGCTGATGCGGGGCAAAGCGCCGCCTTACTCCAGCTCGAGCGGCGAGGCGCTTAATCGTCGTACGTATGGCGCTGCTAGAAAGCGGCGCGCCGGTGCTCGGGGCGTTGATCGCACAGAACAGAGGTCCAACCACGTAAAGCACCGACGAAAGCACCCGAGTCGGTACCGATTCACGGAGCGAGCAGGGCCAGTGGGCACGATGGCCCCTGAGAGCCGCTGGGAGGCGTTCTAAGGGCTTGCGGAACCCTCAGGCTAAGTCGGGGGTAGGGGAACGTGTGTTCGCCAGCGACGCGAACGGAAGCGGCTTAGTCGCGTTCTTGGATCGTCTCGATGTGATCGGCGTTGACCCAGAGGGTCTGTCCCTCGCCATCGACCAGCTCGATCAGGGGAATGTGTGGGGTGCTTGAGCCCGCGATCTGGCTAAGGAGCTAGACGGGCGCTAGCCCGTAGGGCGGGAGGAAGAAGGCAGGCAGGGATGCACCGCTCAGCTCCTCTCTCAGCGCCCGCAGGAACCCGACAAACGCGCGTGCGCCCCAGTTGCGCCCCAGTGCGCCCCAGTCCGCACCGTTCTCCAACGTTCTCCACCGAAGGCCCAACCGCTTGGGCAAGCAAGACTTCCCTTAGTGAAGCCCCGCACGGCGGATCATTACCATCTGCGCCCCCCTCAACCGAACCCAAGGAGCGCGAAAGCAGATGCCCGAAGCCGTGATCGTCGATGCTGCCCGCAGCCCGATCGGGCGTGCCTTCAAGGGCTCGCTCGCCCAGCTTCGCCCCGACGAGACCGCCGCCTACGTCGTCGACCAGCTGCTCGAGCGCAACCCCGACGTCTCGCCGGAGATGATCGAGGACGTGCTCTGCGGCTGCGGCATGCCGCAGGGCCTGCAGGCCTTCAACATCGCCCGGATCATCGCGCTGCTCTCAGAGCAACTCCCCCAGACGGTCACCGGAACGACGATCTCGCGCTACTGCGCCTCGAGCCTCGACGCGATCCGCCACTCCGCGAACGCGATCAAGGCCGGAGAGGGAGACGCGTACGTCGCCGCCGGGGTCGAGTGGGTCAGCCGCTACAACGAACGCACCGAGCCGGCCGGCGCCGCCGATCAGAACCCGAAGCTGCAGGGCAACGACGGCCAGCCCAACGCCTACATCGAGATGGGCCTGACCGCGGTCAACGTGGCGAAGAAGTACGAGGTCAGCCGCGCCGACATGGACAAGTTCGCGCAGCGCTCACAGGAGCTCGCGGTCGCCTCCCAGGAGGACGGCTTCTTCGACCGCGAGATCGTCCCGGTCGCCGACCACGAGGGCAACGAGGTGGCTAAGGACGACGGCCCGCGCGCCAGCTCGACCCTGGAGAAGCTCTCGCAGCTCGACGAGGCGTTCGGAGGCGGCGGGGTCACCGCCGGCAACTCGTGCCCGCTCAACGACGGCGCCGCCGCGGTGCTGGTGATGTCCGATACCAAGGCGAGCGAGCTCGGCCTCGAGCCGAAGGCGAGGATCGTCACCGCGGCCACCTGGGGGCTCGAGCCCGAGTACATGGGCGTCGCCCCGATCGGCGCGATCAAGAAGGTCCTCGAGCGGACCGGGATGTCGATGGCCGACATCGACGTGGTCGAGCTAAACGAGGCCTTCGCCGCCCAGGTGATCCCGATCATGGACGAGTGCGAGATCCCGCTCGAGAAGCTGAACACGCACGGCGGCGCGATCGCCCTCGGCCACCCGTTCGGGATGACCGGGGCGCGGATCATGACCACGCTGCTCAACGTGATGGAGACCGACGACCACGCCGTCGGCCTCGAGACGATGTGCGTCGCCGGCGGCCAGGGCGAGGCGATGATCGTCGAGCGCTTGAACTAACGCCGCGCGCCGATCCGGCCGATCGGATGATCTATGCGTCGGCCGTCGACGCCGGGGCGCCGCTGGTTACTCGCGACGCCCGCATCCGCGACTTCGACCCCCGTCGCACACTGTGGTGACTGCTCAGTCCTCGAACAGCGCGTAGCCGTACTCGCCCCGCTTGTAGGCGAGCTTGGCGATCGCCCCCATCCGCTCGTCGTCGTTGGACTCGATCTGGCGCAGGTGCGAGCGCACGCGGGAGGCGGCGCGGGTGCAGAAGGTGTCGGCGATGTAGCGCTCCTGGCCCGAGGGCTCGACGCCTTGGTCGGCGAAGATCTGGCTGACGCGCGAGAGCACCGCGACCTGGGCGTAGATGTCGGAGACGATGTCGCAGAGGCGGCGCTGCTGGAACTGGCGCTCGACGACCTCCTGCTTGTGCTCGCGGAGCAGCGACTCGGTCACCCCGCGCAGCTCCTTGACCTGGTCCGAGACCGCGTCGGCGTGCTCGGAGAGCTCGGGGTGGTGCTGGGAGATCTTGTCGGGCCTGACCTCGCGCTGGATCCGGCCGCCGACGTAGTCGATCAGCACTCCGATCGAGCCGATCGGGTCGCCGAGCCCGATCTCGCCCAGGCCCGAGAGCCTCTCGCCGACGGGCTTCATCCCCGAGAGTGCGACGAAGGCGCGCATGACGTCGTTGGCGCCCTCGAAGATCGGGAAGATGCGGATGTCGCGGAGGATCTTCTCGTACGGCTCGTCGCGCATGTAACCGGCGCCGCCCTTGAGCTGCATCGCCCGGTTGGCGGCGTACCAGAGGAACTCCGTTCCCGAGACCTTGCAGATCGCCGACTCCAGCGAGTAGTCCTCGACTCCGCGATCGACCAGACCGCAGGTCAGATAGCACATCGATTCGAGCCCGAACAGGTAGGAGACCATCCAGGCGATCTTCTCCTCGACGAGCTCGAACTCGGCCAGCGGGCGGCCGAACTGACGTCGCTCCTTGACGTGGTCGATCGCCAGGTCGAGCAGCTTCTTTGCCGCCCCGACCGAGCCGGTGCCGAGGCCGATGCGGCCGTTGTTGAGGATCTGCATCGCGATCCGAAAGCCCTCCCCGGGCTCGCCGAGGACGTTCTCGGCCGGGACCTTCACATCCTTGAAGTAGAGGCGTCGCAGGTCGTTGCCGCGCAGCCCCATGGTGTCGAAGCGCTCGCCGACCTCGAACCCCTTCATCCCCTTCTCGAGGATCAGGGCGATGTGGCGGTCCTTGCCGTCGACTTCGCAACGGGCGAATGCCGTGAACACATCTCCCTTCGAGCCGTTGCCGATGTAGCGCTTCTCGCCGTTGAGCAGCCACGAGCCGTCGGGCTGCTGCACCGCGCGCGACTGGATCTCATAGGCATCGGAGCCGGCCTCGGGCTCGGTGAGCGCAAAGCCGGCCAGCTTGCGGCCGCCGGCGAGGTCGGGCAGGAAGCGCTCCTTCTGCTCCTCGGTGCCGAACATGTGGATGCCCTTGAAACCGATCGACTGGTGCACGCCGAGCACGATCGAGAGTGTCGCGTCGATCTGGGCGAAGGTCTCGAAGACGCGCGCGTAGCCGGTCTGCGAGAGGCCCTGGCCGCCGTAGCGCTCGTCGACGTAGAGGCCGCAGAGCCCGGCCTCGCCGAGCTCGCGGACCACGTCGTCGCCGATCCACCGCTTCTCCTCGATCTTGCGGTGGTCCATGCGCGACCCGATCTCGCGCGCCGCGGCGTTCAGCTCCCGGATCCGCTCCTGCTCGCCCGGGTCCGGCGCCGGCCACGGAAAGACGAGCTCCTCGTGGATCTCGCCCATGAACAGGGACTTCGCGAACGACGAGGCCTCGCGCTCGGGCTCCTTCTCGACCTCGGGTTTGGTCCCGGCCTCCACGCCGGTCACCCTACCCGGCTCCGAACGAGCGTCGAGTTAGCTACGAATAGGGAAACAGAGTCGACGCTCGGTCACGGATACTGGGCGGCGATCCACGAGCATGAGAGGAACGAAGTAGATGAGCACCAGCACCGCGGCCGCCGCGCCGGGACTCACGGACGAGCAGCGGCACTTCCAGGCCGCGATCCGCGACTTCTGCGAGCGCGAGGCGGGGACCCCCGACCAGCGCGAGCGGCTCACCGAGGGCCACGCCGAGCTCCACAACCAGGAGATCTACGAGAAGCTCGCCGAGCTCGGCTGGCTCGGGGTCTCGATCGACGAGGCCTACGGCGGGTCCGGCGGCGGCCTCATCGATGCCTGCATCTTCCTCGAGGAGACGATGCGCGGCCTGCTCCCGATCTCCGGCTACGGCGTCAGTCTGATCGTCGCCGGCGCCTACGAGCGCTTCGGCACCGACGACCAGAAGCAAGAGATCCTCGGCGGGATCACCCGCGGCCGGGTGGAGGCGATCGCGATGTCGGAGCCCGAGGCGGGCTCGGACGTCGGCAACCTCTCCTGTCGCTGCGAGCGCCATAACGGCGACTTCGTCCTCAACGGGCAGAAGACATGGATCTCGGCCGCGCACATCGCCGACCACATCTTGGTCATCGCTCGCTCCGACAGCTCGGGCTCCAAGCACGAAGGCCTGACGATGCTCTCGGTGCCCACCGACGCGGACGGGATCGAGATCCGCGGGATCGAGACGATGGGCGGCAAGGAGGTCAACGACGTCTTCCTCACCGATTGCCACGTGCCCGCCGAGCGTGTGCTCGGCCAGGTCGACGGCGCCTGGATGCAGCTGATGGCGGGGCTCAACGTCGAACGGCTGATCCTCGCCGCGAGCGCGCTCGGGATCGCGCAGCGCGCCTTCGACGACGTGCTCGCCTACATCAAGGAGCGCAAGCAGTTCGGGCGCCCGATCGGCTCTTTTCAGGCGTTGCGGCACCGGATCGCAGACCTCGCGACCGAGATCGAGTGCACCCGGCTGCTCGTCTACGACGTTGCGCGCAAGGTCGACGCCGACCCGCAGCAGCTCCTGCCGCGCGAGGCCTCGATGGCGAAGCTGAAGGCGACCGAGGTGGCGAAGAAGACCGCGCTCGAGGGCATGCAGATGATGGGCGGTTACGGCTACGCGACCGAGTACGACATGGAGCGTCACGTCCGGGCGACGCTGGTGATGTCGATCTACGGCGGCACCAGCGAGATCCAGCGGGAGATCATCTCGAAGACCTATGGGCTGTAGGGGTCGGTCGTCAGGCCGGGGCCTACGCACTAACTTTGCAGCACAAAGTACTTTGTGATACGGTGGCTTTGCGTGGTGAAGCCAACTGCGGGAGGCCGACATGGATCGAAGCGAAGCAGCGCAAACTTTGGAGGCGGTTCATCGGTTGCGTGCCGAGACTCGGCGCCGGCTCGACCCGAGCTGGTACCCGCGACTGATCCTGGGCGCATTCTTCGTCGGCGTCGCAATCGTCGCCGCGACCGAGCTGCCGGACGCGGTCGCGTACGTCTACTGGATCGGCGGGCTCGGCCTAGCGGTCGCGGCGATAGTCGCCTATTACGGCCGCCGCGAGCGCCGGCTGGGGATCGAAAGCCACGCGTGGGACCGGTCGATGACGCTCCTGGTGGTGATGGTCGTAGCCCTCGTGGCAGCCAACCAGCTCACGGACGGCGGCACCGACACCGCGGTCGCGGTTGTGGCAGTCGCCGCGGTTGCCACCGCGGGCTTCGCCTGGCTCGGCCGCGATCCGATCGCAGCGATTGCGGCGGGCGCCATGGCACTGCTCGCGGTCGCCTACGCCGTGGTCGGCGTCCGCGAGCCCGAGCTCTGGGTAAACGGCGGGATCGGGGTCATACTCGTCGCCAGCGGGATCGCCGGGCTCATCCATGAACGCTCGCAGGTTCCGCCCGGCTATCGGTCGGGCGCTGCGCGGGCGTGACTCACCCCGCGCTACAGCTCGACGACACCGTCCACCAGCGCGTCCGCCTCGGGATCCTCGCCGTGCTCAGCGAAGCGGCCCGAGCCGATTTCGGCCATCTGCGCGAAGCGCTCACGCTCACCGACGGCAACCTCTCGCGCCACATCACCGTGCTCGAGGAGGCCGGCCTGGTCGAGGTCGAGAAGGGCTTCGAGGGACGCCGTCCGCGAACTTGGGTTTCGGCGACCAATGCCGGTCGCCGGGCTCTCGACGAGGAGATCGCGGCGCTCAGCGCGCTGATCTCGCGGGTGAACGGCACCGGCCCCTGACTCAGCTGGTCTTCAGAAGCGGCTCAAGCTCGTCGGCGATCAGGCGGGCCAGCGGTAGGGATGAGGTCGCCGCCGGCGACGGTGCGTTTCGCACGTAGAGCGCCCGCTCGGTGCGTGAGACGACGAAGTCGTCGACCAGCGAGCCGTCGCGAGCGAGCGCCTGGGCGCGGATCCCGGACGGCCCGGCGACGAAGTCGGCCGGCGAGAGCTCGGGGACGAAGCGGCGGGCCGCGGCGACGAAGGCGCGCTTCGAGGCGGCGTGACTGATCTCGACCAGGCCGGCGCGCCAGTGCCGGCGCATCAGCCGCCAGGTCCCCGGCCAGGCAAGCGTCTCGCGCAGGTCGCTCACGCGCAGCCGCGAGAGCCGGTAGGCATCGCGCGCGCCGACCATCAGCGCCGAGGGGCCGAGCAGGACCGCGCCGTCAGGCCCGCGGGTCAGGTGAGCGCCGAGGAAGGGCAGATCGGGGTCGGGAACCGGGTACACGTTCGCTCGCACGAGATGGGCGCGCTCCGGCAGCAGCCGCAGGTATGAACCGCGGAAGGGCACGATCCGGGGCTCGGCGGGCGCACCCGCGGCTACGGCTAGACGGTCCGCCCAGGCGCCGGCGCAGACCGCGACCGCGCGTGCGCGGGTCGTTCCGCGCGCGTGGCGCACGGTCGTGCCGCCGCGCTCGTCGATTGCCTCGACCGCGCAGTCGGTGGTCACGATGCCGGCGGCGGAGCCGACGTCCTCCGCGTAGGCGGTGGCGACGCGTCCGAAGTCCACCACTCCCGTCTCGGGCGAATGCAGCCCGGCGATCCCGGTCACGTGCGGCTCGATCTCGCGCAGCTCCGGGCCCGAGACACGCCGCAGACCGGGAACCCCGTTCGCGGTCCCGCGACGCTCGAGCTCGTCGAGCCGGGCGAGCTCCTCCGGACGCGTGGCGACGACGAGCTTGCCGCTGCGCTGTGTCGGGATCCCATGCTGCTCGCAGTAGGCGTATAGCTCCCGGGCGCCCTCGACGCAGAGCCGTGCCTTCAGCGATTCCGGCGCGTAGTAGATGCCGGCGTGGATGACGCCGCTCGAGTGAGTCGTCTGGTGAGCGCCGATCCGCGGCTCGCGCTCGAGCACCGCGAGCCGCAATCCGTGATCACGAAGCGCCATCTCGCGGGCGACCGCGAGCCCGACGATCCCGGCTCCCACGACGACCAGGTCGCATTCGCGCGGCGGCTCGGGCACGCCTGCGAGACTAGCTGCTGCCACCGATGTCCCTGCCCCTGAAGCCCCCGATCGAGCCCCAGCTCGCGCTCTCGCGCAAGGCGCTGCCGACCGGTGAGGAGTGGGCGTACGAGCCCAAGTACGACGGCTTTCGGGCGCTCGCCTTCGTCGACGGCTCGAACCTCTTCCTCCAGTCTCGAACCGGGCGCCCGCTGGCGCGCTACTTCCCCGAGCTCGACTTCCCCGCCGGCCGCTACGTGATCGACGGTGAGCTGCTGATCCTCGACGACGATGGGCGCGAGGTCTTCGATGCGCTTCAGAATCGGCTGCACCCGGCCGAGTCGCGGGTGAAAATGCTCGCCGAGCAGACCCCGGCCCTGTTTCGCGCCTTCGACCTGCTCGCGGTGGGGAAGCAGAAGGCGCTCGAGAACCCGTTCAGCGAGCGGCGGGCGGCGCTCGAGGAGCTCGTCGACGGCTTCGACGACCCGGGCTCGATCGAGCTCACCCCGCTCGTCGACGATCCGGCCGAGGCCGAGCCCTGGCTCAAGTCGGGCGAGGGGGTGATCGCGAAGAGGGTCGACTCTCCCTACCTGCGCGGCGAGCGCAAAGCGATGGTCAAGATCAAGCGCCTGCGGACGATCGACGCGGTGGTCGCGGGTTGGCGCCCGGGCAAGGAGGAGAACACTGTCGGCTCGCTGATGCTCGGCCTCTATGACGCGAAGGGCGAGCTGCACGTCGTCGGCCACACCTCGGGCCTGAAGGCGAAGGAGAAGCGCGAGCTGGTGAAGACGCTGGCGCCATATGAGACCGGTGAGCGCGGCTCGGCCGACCCGAGCCGCTGGTCGGCCGACCGCGATCTCGAGTGGGTCGCGCTGCGCCCCGAGCTCGTGATCGAGGTCAGCTTCGACCACGTCTCCGCCGGCCGCATCCGCCACGGGGCGAAGATCCTGCGCTGGCGCGAGGACAAACCGCCGGCCGAATGCGGGCTCGAGCAGCTGGACTCCTGACTCAGGCCCGCAACCGCTTGTACATCACGTGGAGCCCGGTGAGGCTGCGGTCGGGAAGCCGGAACGCCTCGGGCACGGTGCCGATCAGCTCGAACCCGAGCGAGTCCCACAGCGCGATTGCGCGGGTGTTGGTCTCGACCACGGCGTTGAACTGCATCCCCCGATAACCCGCCGCACGCGCCCAGTCGAGCGTATGCTCGGCGAGCGCTCGACCGATCCCGCTGCCGCCGCTCGCGGGATCGACCATGAAGCTCGCGGTTGCGACGTGGGCCCCGGGACCGGGGCGGTTCGGGCCCATCCTCGCGGTTCCGACGACGCGTCCGCCTTTGACCGCGACCACGGTCCGGTCCGGCGGCGGCTGGATCCAGAGCTCGCGCGCGGCCTGCGGGTCAATCTCGGGGTCGTAGGCGTAGGTGTCCCCGGCGGCGACGATCGCGCTGAAGATCGGCCAGATCGCCTCCCAGTCCGCCGGCCGGACCTCGCGAATCTCCATCGTCGCTCAGCTCTTGTCGCGGGCGCGGCTCGGCTGCACCCGCTTCGGCTCGCCCTTCTGTTTGCGGAAGTGCGGCGGCCAGGGGGCGTCGCCGAGGCCCTCGGCCTCGTCGCGGTCGGCGAGCTCGAGCAGCGACTCGAGCGAGTGGTGGACGTCGTCGATCGTCGCCGAGGGGTCGCCGCGTTCGGCGAGCCTGTCCGGGACGGTGTCGAGGCGGAGCTCCGCGGGATCGACGTCAGGGACCTCGTCCCACTCGATCGGAGTCGAGACGCGGGCGTCGGGCACCGGGCGCACCGACCAGGCCGAGGCGACCGTGCGGTCGCGGGCGTTCTGGTTGTAGTCGACGAAAACGCCGTGGCGCTCCTCCTTCCACCACTTCGACGTCGCCAGCTTCGGCGCTCGACGCTCGACCTCGCGCGCCAGTGCGAGCGCCGCGCGGCGGACTTCGGTGAACGTCCACTGCGGCTCGATCCGCACGTTGACGTGGATCCCGCGCGAGCCCGAGGTCTTCGGGAAGCCGAGCAGCCCGTGGTCGCTGAGCGTCTCGTGAGCGACCATCGCCACCTTGCGGACCTCGTCGAAGCCGACCTCCGGCGTCGGGTCGAGGTCGACCCGCAGCTCGTCGGGATGGTCGAGATCGGCGCGGCGTGCGGGCCACGGGTTGAAGTCGATCACCCCGAGGTTGACCGCCCAGACCAGGTGCGCCGCGTCGTTGGCGACGAGCTCGGTGGCGCTGCGGCCGCTGGGGAACTTGACCGTCGCCGTCTGGAGCCAGTCGGGGGCGTTCTTCGGCACCCGCTTCTGGAAGAAGAACTCGCCCTCGGCGCCGTCGACGAATCGCTTCATCGTCGTCGGGCGCTCGCGCAGGTGCAGGCAGGCCGCGTCGGCGACCGCGAGGTAGTACTCAGCGAGGTCGCGCTTGGTGTGGCCGGGTTCCGAGAAGAAGACCTTGCTCGGGCTCGAGAGCCGCACCTCGTGCCCGGCCGCCTCGATCGTGATCGCTTCCTTGGCCATCGGCGAGAGATGTTCCCAGGCCGGCGAGCGATGAGTTACCGCGCCATCGCCGGTCTTAATAGGCGAACCCAGGGGGCAAGGAAGGAAACGAGATGTTCAAGCAAACAAAGGCGTTCAGCGGCTTCTCCGTCGACGACGTCCCGCGGGCGAAGCAGTTCTACGGCGAGACGCTCGGGCTCGAGGTAAGCGACGAGGGCGACGGGATCGTTCTCCACGTCGCCGGTGAGCGCGACATCTTCGTCTACCCCAAGGGCGAGGCCCACGAGCCGGCCTCGTTCACGATCCTCAACTTCCCGGTCGACGACATCGAGGCCGCGGTCGGGGAGCTGACGCAGCGCGGGGTCGAGTTCGAGCGTTACCCGGGCACTGAGATGGAGACCGATGAGCAGGGCATCTTCCGCGGCCCTGGCCCGCTGATCGCCTGGTTCAAGGACCCCGCCGGCAACGTGCTCAGCGTCATCGTCACCGACTGAGGGCTCTCCGCGTTTCGCCATCCATGCGCCGGCGAACGGGATCGCCGAACGTCCCGCATGCCCTCCCATGGCGGGTACACCGGGACGTTCGACTCCTCGTGGGCCGCGCGGGGCGCAGGCGCCCGCGATAGCGTCCGGGGCGTGAGCCTCGAGACGATGACGTATCAGCGCGACGGGCCGGTCGCGCGGATCACGCTCGACCGGCCCGAGCGCGGCAACGGGATCACGCTCGAGATGCCGCGCGAGCTCGCCGACTGCGTCGAGCGCGCCAACCTCGACCCCGAGGTGCACGCGATCGCGCTCGCCGGCAACGGCTCGGGCTTCTGCGGCGGCTATGACCTCGTGGCGTCGGCCGAGCAGATGGGCGAGGGTGGCTTCGGCGCCGATACACCCGCCGGCTCACCACTCGACCCCGAGGTCCAGGCCCGAAACCACGACCCCGGCGGCACGTGGGACCCGGTCGTCGATTACCAGATGATGTCGCGCAACGTGCGCGGGTTCATGAGCCTGTTCTGGTCGGAGAAGCCCGTGATCTGCAAGGTCCACGGCTATTGCGTCGCCGGAGGGACCGACATGGCGCTGTGCTCGGACCTGCTCGTGGTCGAGGACGCGGCGAAGATCGGCTACCCGCCGGCGCGGGTCTGGGGGGTGCCGACGACGGCGATGTGGGCGCACCGGATCGGACCGGCTCGGGCGAAGCGGCTGCTTCTCACCGGGGACTCGATCGACGGCATCACCGCGGTCGAGTGGGGGCTTGCCGCCGAGGCCGCGCCCGCGGCCGAGCTCGACACGCGCTTCGAGGCGCTGCTCGGGCGCGTCGCTCGGCTGCCGATCAACCAGCTCGTGATGCACAAGCTGTTGGTCAACCAGACGGTCGCCGCGCAGGACATGCATGCGACCCAGGTCCTGGGAACGTTCTTCGACGGGATCGCCCGCCACACGCCCGAGGGCTTCGAGTTCGTCCGCCGCGCGGCCGAGGGCGGGTTCAAGCAGGCGGTGCGCGAGCGCGACGAGCCGTTCGGCGACTACGGCCTCACGGCAGAAGACGGGGGCGCGAGCTGAAGGTCCTGATCACCAGCGCGAGGATGCCGTTCGCGCTCGACATGGTCCGCAAGCTCACCGATTGCGGGCACCAGGTCTACGCGGCCGACGACTACGCGCTCGCGCCCGGCAGCCACTCGAAATACCTCGCGGGCCACTTCGTCTACCCGTCTGCGCGCGCCGAGCCGGAGGCCTTCGTCGACGAGCTCGAGCGGATCATCGGCGAGGCCGAGATCGACGCGGTCGTGCCCGCATTCGAGGAGGTGTTCTACATCTCGACCCAGCTCGAACGGCTCTCGCGGCGGGCGGCGATCTTCGCCGCCGAGTTTCGCGCGCTCGCGCGGCTTCACGACAAGGCCGCGTTCGAGACGATGGTCAGGCGCCTCGGCCTGCCGATCCCCGAGACCGTGGTCGCGACCTCCGACGCCGAGCTTGCCGAAGCGATCGGCCGCTTCGACCGCTACTTCGCCCGCGCGGTGTTCTCGCGTGGCGGGGTGGCGCTGCTCACCAACACGGGTCCGCTCGCCGGGGCGCTCGATCCCGCCGACGTGCACCCGAGCGAGGGCGAGCCGTGGGTCGTGCAGCCGTTCGTCGAGGGCGAGACCGTGTGCACCTACTCGACCGTGCACTCCGGCCACGTCAGCTCGCATCTGATGTACCGGATCCCGCGCCAATGGCACCACTCGACCGGGATCCAGTTCGAGTCGATCGACGGGCACGAATCGCTGCGGCTGATCGAGCCGATCGTCTCCGAGCTCGACTACACGGGCCAGATCTCGTTCGACTTCCTGGTCACCGACGACGGCCTCAGCTTCGTCGAGTGCAACCCGCGGGCCACCGACGGCCTGCTGCTCCTCGACCGTCAGCGCCTCGCCCGAGGCCTCCTCGATCCCGGCGCCGAGACCTTCGTGCTTGGGCCCGGGGAGACGACCCAGCTCGACCTGGCGCTGATCGGCGACGCGTTCTCGGACCGTTTGCAGCGGGTCCCGGAGACGATTCGCGACCTGGCCCGGTTCAAGGACGCGGGCGACGGTTGGCACGATCCACTGCCGACCGTCTACTCGGCGCTCTCGTTGGCACATTTCGCCGGCGTAAGCGCTCGCGAGCATGCCGTGCTCCAGGATGCGATGGACGCCGACATGGCCTGGGACGGCGAGCCGATCAGGGGGATGTCGGACTCGGACGCGAAGCTGCTCGCCGAGCTGAGAAGCGGCTGACCGCAAGGCCCGCGGCGATCCCCGCGGTGTCGACGAGGATGTCGAACGGATCCGAGTCGCGGCCTTCGACGAAGCCCTGGTGGAGCTCGTCGGTGAGCGCGTAGGTGAACGAGATCAGCGCCGCCGCGGCGAGCGCGCGGCGCCCGAGCAGCGGCGCGAGCGCCCATGACCAAAGTGCCGCCAGCAGTGCGTACTCGCTGAAGTGCGCGACCACGCGCATCAACGCCGGCAGGTCCGGTCCCGGGTCGGATTGCGCCGAGAGATAGAAGATCAGCCCCATCAGCGCCAGCGGCGCGAGGGAGCGCGGCAGTGCCGGGTTCACGGAACCCGGTGGACCTCGAACAGGTTCGTGCCCAGCTCCTGGCGGGGGAGGCCGGCGGTGATCGCGATCAGCTCGCCTGCATGGGCGACGCCGGTTTCCCTTGCCAGCCGGGCGCAGTCGTCGAGCAGTGCGGTGAGGTCCGTCCATTCCTCGGCGAGCGCGCACTTGACCCCGAACAGCAGGTTGAGCCGGCGTACGGTCTCGATCCGGGGCGAGACGGCGAGCACCGGCACCTGCGGGCGGTGCGCCGAGACCAGTCGCGCGGTGCGACCGCTGCGGGTCGGGACCACAAGTGCCGCCAGGTCGCCGATCGTGTAGGTCGAGCCGACCGCAGCGCGGGCGACCGAGTTGGCGACGTCGTGGGCGTCGGTGCCTGCACGGTTGAAGACCCAGTCGCCGTAGGGCAGGTCGGGCTCGGTTTCGCGCGCGATCCGGTCCATCATCTGAACTGCCTCGACCGAGTACTCGCCGATCGCCGTCTCCTCGGAGAGCATGACCGCGTCGGTGCCCTGGTAGATCGCGTTGGCGACGTCGGATACCTCGGCCCGCGTCGGCCGCGGTGAGCCCACCATCGAGGCGAGCATCTGCGTCGCGGTGATCGACGGCCGTGAGAAACGACCGGCGAGCGCGAGCAGGCGCCGCTGGACGACGGGCACCTGCTCGATCGGCAACTCGATCCCGAGGTCGCCCCGGGCGATCATCACGCCGGCCGTCGCCGCCTGGATGATCTCCTCGGCGTGCTCGGCCGCCTCGGGCTTCTCGATCTTGGCGATCACCGGGATGTCGGCACCGCTGGTGCGAACCCGCCGCTCGACCGCGGTGATGTCCTCGGCGCGGCGCACGAACGAGATCGCGAGCAGGTCGATCCGCTGCTCGATTGCGAAGTCGACCCACTCGAGGTCCGCGCGACCGGCGGCCGGGAGCTGGACCTCGGCACCGGGGAGGTTGAGCCCCTGATGTGAGGCGACCCGGCCGCCGACCTCGACCGCGCAGCGGACCTCGTCGGCGCCCGCCTCCAGCACCTTGAGCCGGATGCGACCGTCGGCGAGGTAGATGAGGCCGTCGGGGACGACCGCCTCCGGCAGGCCGTCGTAGGAAACCGAGAGCCGCTCTTCGCTGCCGACGCAGTCCTCGGTCGTGAGCACGATCTCGCTTCCCGGCCGCAGCCCGACGAGGTCGTCCTCGACATCGCCGATCCGCATCTTCGGGCCCGGCAGGTCGCCGAGGATCCCGACCTCCTTCCCCGTCCGCTCGGCTGCCTCGCGCGCCATCGCCACGTTCTCGGCGTGGTCGCTGCGGGTGCCGTGGGAGAAGTTGAATCGGAAGACGTCGGCGCCCGCCTCGATCAGCGCCGCCATAGCGTCGACCGTCCGCGTCGCCGGCCCGATCGTCGCCACGATCTTGGTTCGCCGGTGGTCACTGTGGTCGCTCATGCCTCCGGCATCCGCTCGGTCGGTGCGATCGTGGTCGGCGCCTCGGAGACGGCGTCGTACTCGCCCGTGCGCGGCGTGTGGGTCGGCCCGGGGCCTTCGTCCTCTGGCCGTTCGCCCACGGGCAGCTCGAGCCGCTGGACGTACGGCAGCCGCCAGGCGGCGCCGGCGAGGCCGAGGCCGACGGCGACCAGGGCGAGCGCCAGGAACCATTGCCCCCCTGAGAGCAGGTCGAGCTCGAAGAACTCGCGCACCGGCTCGATCGCGAGGATGCCGGCGAAGATCGCCCCCAGCAGCGCGATCAGCGCGAGCATGTAGCTCTGCACCGTGATGTGCTCGCGCCCGGGACCACGCTCGAGCAGGACGATGAAGCAGAGCCCGAGCACGATCAGGGTGGTGGTCGCCGCGGTGCGGCCCTCGTTCAGGGTGCCGCCGAAGACGCCGTCGACCAAGAAGAAGGAGAGCAACGAGGCGATCCCCATCGCAATCCCGGCGGGGACGGCGAAGGCGGCGAGCGCACGCAGCAGGCGCCCGCGGTAAAGCGGCCCCTCGCTCGGGGCGAGCGCGAGCACGAACGAGGGCACGCCGATGGTCAGGAACGCGGCGACGGTGAGCTGGCGGGGCAGGAAGGGGAAGGTGAAGCCGAAGATCGCCGTCAGCGTGATCAGGAAGCCGGCGTAGACCGACTTGGTCAGGTAAAGGCGCCCGAGCCTGTGGATGTTGCGGGCTATCCGCCGGCCCTCGGCGACCGCCCGCGGCAGCATCGCGAACTGGTCGCGGAGGAGCACGATGTCGGCGATCCCCTTCGTGATCTGACTCCCGGAACCCATCGCGACCGCGAGCCGGGCGCGCTTCAGCGCCGGGACGTCGTTGACCCCGTCACCGATCATCGCCGTGAACCGTCCCCGGTCGGCGAGCGCTCCGACAAGCGCCTTCTTCTGCTCCGGCGTGATCCGGCAGAAGACCGTGTTGTGCGCGGCGGCCTCGGCGAGGCCGCCCTTGTCGGAGGGCAGCTCCGGGCCGTCGATCACTCCGGCATCGGCCGGCACCCCGACACCGCGGGCGACCGCGGTCACCGTCTCGCGCGCGTCGCCTGAGATCAGCTTCAGGTCGACCTGCTGAGAGCGCATGAACTCGACCGTCTCGGCCGCGTCGGGGCGCAGCGTCTCGGAGAGCACGACCAGCGCCCTGGGCTCGAGCGCCGGCGGCGGCTGCGAGGCGGGGTCTGACGGAAGTGGCCCGCGGGCCTCGGCGAAGGCGACGACGCGCCGCCCGGCGGCGGTGTGCTCCGCGAGGGCGTGCTCGAGCGCGCCCGGCAGCGCCAGGACGCCGGCGCCGGTGAGCACGTCGGGGGCGCCGAGGACGTAGGTGGCGCCGTTGAGGGTCATCCCGCTCCACTTCCACTGCGACGAGAACGGCACCTCGGCCGACACCTGTGCGGCCTGTCCCGGGTAGCGGTCGGCGATCGTCTCGAGGGTGCGGTTGCGCTCGCCCGCGGAGGCCGCGAAGGTCGCCAGGGCGCGTTCCGCGGCTGCGGGCCCGGCCGGGTCCGCGACCTCGACCTTGACCAGCTCGAGCGAGCCGTCGGTGAGCGTGCCGGTCTTGTCGACGCAGATCGTGTCGACCGCAGCCAGCGCCTCGGTCGCCGCTATCTGCTGGACGAGGGTGTTCTGGCGGGCCAGGCGCACCGCCGCGACCGCGAGCGTGACGCTCATCAGCAGCACGAGCCCCTCGGGGATCAGCGTCACCAGGCCCGCGGTCGCCTCCTGCGCCGCGTCGCGGAACTCCTTGTCGTGAAGGGTGAAGCCGACAAGGGTGATGACCGCGATCGGCACCAGCGCGATCGTCGTCGCCCTGAGCAGCTCGTTGACCTCGAGCTGCAGCGGCGAGGGCGGGTGGCGGAACTCGCGCGCCTCGCCGGCGATCTTCTCGGCGTAGCTGTCCTCGCGCACGGCATCGACTTCGTAGCGGCCCGAGCCCGAGATCCCGAACGAGCCCGAGAGCATCCGGTCTCCGGTCCGCTTGCGGATCCCGTCCGACTCGCCGGTGAGCAGCGACTCGTCGACGCTCAGCCCCCGCGACTCCACCACCGGGCCGTCGGCGACGAGCTGGTCGCCAGGCTCGACTCGGACGATGTCGCCTGGCACGACCTCCTCGCCGCGGAGCTCGATCAGGCGGCCGTCGCGGATCACCTTCGCGCGCGGCGCGACCAGGAGCGCGAGCTGGTCGAGCGTCTCCTTGGCCTTCAGCTCCTGGCGGATGCCGATGCCCGAGTTGATGATCGCGATCAGGCCGAAGAGCGCGTCCGCCCACAGCCCGAGCGAGAGGATGAGGATGAAGAAGACGCCGATGATCGCGTTGAAGAGCGTCAGCGTGTTGGCGACGACGATGCTCGCCACCGAGCGGCTCGCAGGGGGTTCGGGCGGGCCGAGCCGCGCGAGACGCCGCGCCGCCTCCGCGCTCGAGAGCCCCTGGCTTGTCGCCGTCGCTTCCACGGGGCCATGTATACAGAGCGGTCCGCGGTACGATCGAAGCCGGACACACGGATGTTGGCCGCAAGCGCGAAGCGAAGCCTGCTAGCCGCCGCCGCGGTGGCGGCGCTCGCCTTCCCGGCCGCCGCGACCGCCGCCTCATTCGACGTCGCGATCACACAGACCGAATCGGCGGATCCGGTCCAGCGCGGCGCGCCTGTCACCTACACCGTGACGATGGTCAACCAGGGCACCGAGACGTTCGAGTACCTCGGGCTCGACCTCTTCGGGCTCGGGCCCGGAAGCCACGCCGCGGTTTTCAACCCCTATGTGTCCGCGGCCTCCTCGCAAGGGTCGTGCGCGATCTCGCCCGCCGGCGACTATCAGCAGGCGCTCTGCAGCCTCGGCTCGCTCGCGCCGGGCGCGAGCCTGCAGGTGACCGCGGTGGTCGAGGCCAGGTTCTCCATGGACCACGTCGCGGGGCTGCTCCAATGCGAATTCGGGCCCGAGACATGCGTCGCCTTCAGCGACCAGGATCCCTCCGATGACGAGGCCAGCGAGCGGACCACGGTGATCGTCCCGCCGGTGATCGAGGGCTCGCAGAAGGTCAAGCTGAAGGGGCTTCCGGACGGCTGCGTCGAGGGTGACCTGCCGCTCAAGGTGAAGGCAAAGGGCGCGAAGGTGAAGGGGATCAAGGCGAAGCTGATTGGCAAGGACGTCCGCGAGCGGCTCGGGCAGTCGGACGGCAGCAAGCTCAGCTTCACCCTGCCGGGGTCGGAGCTCGAGCAGGCGCGCTTCTACGACCTGAACGTGAACGTGACCCGCAAGGGGGCGCCCGGCCTCAAGCGCACGGTCGAGCTTCAGGTCTGCTGATCAAAGGTGAAAGCGGCGGTGGTGCTGGTGGTGGACCAGCTCGTTGTCGGGCGGGGTCACCGGGGTCTCGGGCGCGCGCACGAGAAGCCAGGTGAAGATCGCGCCGAGGGCGACGACCGCGATCCCCGGGACGAGCGCGCTGGCGACCGCGGACGCGTACTCGCCAGCCGGTGCCGAGCCGACGGTTCCTCCGAATACCGACTGGAAGACGGCGCCCGAGACGGCGAGCAGCACCGCGCCGGCCAGAACACGGTTCATCGCCAGCACGCCGGAGGCGATCCCGCTCTTGGCGGCCGGCATCGCCGCCATCGCCGCCGTCGACATCGGTGCGTAGACGAGCGCGAGCGAGATCCCGAAGCAGAGGAATCCCGGGAGCAGCTCGATGTAGGAGCCCGAGTCCTGCGCGAGCGCCTGCAGGCAGAGACCCGCGAGCCCGACCAGCATCCCGACGGTCATCGTGCCCCGGACCCCGAAGCGCGCGATCAGGCGGCCCGAGAAGGGGGAGAAGACGGCCATCGGCACGGTGATCGGGAGGATGAGGGCGCCGGCGGCGATCGCCGAGTATCCGAGCTCCTCCTGCAGGTACTGGGGCTGAAAGAACATCACCGTCCAGTAGGCGCCGACGAGCGCGAAGGCGGCGGCGCTCGCCCCGAGGTAGGGCCGGTTGCGAAACAGCGAGAAGTCGACCAGCGGGTTCTCGCGGCGATGCTCGAGCTTCCAGAAGCCGAACAGCACCAGCGCGCCGGCGCCGAGCAGGCCGAGCGTGCGCGCTGATCCCCAGCCCCACTCGTCGGCCTCGACGAGCGCGAAGACGATCGCGGTGAGCCCGATCGCGAGCACGGTTACGCCCGCGAGATCGACCCGGCGGGCGGCTGTAGGGTCGCGCGACTCCTCGCCGCGCAGGAGGAGGATGGCGATCCCGGCAACGGCCACGGGCACGTTGATGAAGAAGATCCAGCGCCAGCTCGCGGCCTCGATCAAGGTGCCGCCGACGAGCGGGCCGACCGCCAGCGCGATCGCCGAGACCGCGGCCCAGATCCCGAGCGCACGCGCCTGCTGATCGCCGGGGAAGGCGTGCGAAGTGAGTGCCAGCGAGAGCGAGAGCAGCGCCGCGCCGCCGACACCCTGCACGACCCGGGCGGCGACCAGGACCTCCTCGGAGCCCGCCGCTCCGGCGAGCACCGAACCGGCGGCGAAGGCGGCCATGCCCCAGAGGAAGAGCTTCTGGCGGCCGCGGATGTCGCCCAGCCGCCCGGCGGTGACCACGGTCGCCGCGATCGTCAGCAGGTAGGCGTTCTGGACCCACTGGAGGCCGTCGAGCGAGGCGCCGAGGTCGCGATGGATCGCGGGCAGCGCCAGGGTGACCACGGTCGAGTCGAGCATCAGCACGAAGAGGCCGGTGCAGGACCCGACCAGGACCCACCACGGGTTGCGCACGTGCGCTTCCGCTTCTGTCTCCGCCACCGGGCGAGCCTAGATCACACCGCGGCGCGGCTCGCGATTTGGTCCTCCGGGTAGGATCGCCGCGAGGTGGAGGTCGGCACGAGCCCGATAGCAGGCGCGGGCGAAGCATTCTCGGTCGAGTTCCGGGAGGCGACGAAGGTCTATCCGGGCGCCGAGCGCGCGGCGGTCGAGCGGTTGAGCCTCGAGGTCGCGGCAGGTGAGATCTGCGTCCTCGTTGGTCCCTCGGGCTGCGGCAAGACGACCGCGATGCGGATGGCCAACCGGATGGTCGAAATCACCGAAGGCGACGTCCTGATCGGCGAGCGCTCGGTCCAAGAGCGCTCGCCTTCCGAGCTGCGCCGCGAGATCGGCTACGTGATTCAGCAGATCGGGCTCTTCCCCCACCGCACGATCGCCCAGAACATCGCCACCGTGCCGGGACTGCTCGGCTGGGACTCCGACCGTGCCGATGCCCGCTCGCGCGAGCTGCTGGCGCTGATCGGCCTCGATCCCGAGCTCGGCGAGCGTTACCCGGCCCAGCTCTCGGGCGGCCAGCAGCAGCGCGTCGGCGTCGCCCGGGCGCTCGCCGCCGACCCCGGGGTGATGCTGATGGACGAGCCCTTCGGCGCGGTCGATCCGATCAACCGCGAGCGGCTTCAGAACGAGTTCCTGCGCCTCCAAGCCGAGCTGCGCAAGACGATCCTCTTCGTCACCCACGACATCGACGAGGCGATCAAGATGGGCGACCGGATCGCAATCCTGCGCGAGGGCGGCAAGCTCGCCCAGTACGCGCCCCCGGCCGAGCTGCTGATGTCGCCCGCCGACGGCTTCGTCGAGGACTTCGTCGGCGCCGACCGGGCGCTGAAGCGGCTCTCGCTGATGCGGGTCGCCGACATCGACCTCTGGCAGGCGCCGCTCGCCCACGTCGGCCAGGCGACCTCGGAGGTGCGGGCGAAGCTCCCCGGCGCCGAGGTGCCCCACCCGCTCGTCATCGACTCCGAGCGCCGGCCGCTTGGCTGGCTCTCCGATGCGGGCCTCGAGCAGCCCACGGTGCCGCAGCGCCCGGACACCTCTCCCGACCCCATCCTCGACCTCGACGACGTGATGCGCGACGCGCTCTCGGACCTGCTCCAAGCCGAGACGCGCTACGCGCCCGTCGTCGACGGTGAGGGCCGGATCGCGGGCGTGCTCTCGGTCGAGATCATCTCCGAGTTCCTGACCTCCGACGAAGCCCTGGTCGAGGACCATCCTGCCGCCGAGCGACCGCTCGGCCAGTCGTGAGCCGGCGATGAGCACGATGGCAATGATCCTGCCGCTCGCCCAGGGCGGCGGCGGCTTCGTCCGCGAGCCGGGCGAGGCCGGGACCGAGTGCGTGGCCGCAAACGACACCGTCTGTTTCGGCTGGGCGATCGAGAACATCGACCGCTACGTCACCCCGACGCTCGAGCACCTCGTGCTTGTCGTCATCCCGGTCGCCTTGGGATTCGTGATCGCGCTGGCGATGGCGATCGTTTCCCACCGCCGCCGCTGGTTGGTGCCGACGTTCACCGGCGCCACCGGCGTGATCTACACGATCCCCAGCATCGCCCTGTTCCTGATCCTGCTCCCGGTCACCGGCCGCGGCACGGTCACGGCAATCATCGCGCTCACCCTCTACACGCTGCAGATCATCTACCGCAACATCGTCACCGGGCTCGCCAACGTGCCGGCCGCCACCAAGGACGCCGGCCGGGGGATGGGGATGACGAATCGCCAGCTCCTGTGGCGGGTCGAGCTGCCCCTGGCGCTGCCCGAGATCATCGCCGGGCTGCGGATCGCCACCGTCTCCACGGTGGCGATCGCGACCCTGGCGGTGTTCGCCGGCGCCGGCGGGCTCGGCGCCGAGCTCTATGGCGACCTCACCTTCAAGACCGGGATCGTCGTCTGCGGCGGGATCGCGATCGCGATCGCGATCGGCTTCGACGCTCTCTACATCGGCGCCCAGCGGCTGCTGGCCCCCTGGCGACGGGTGCGGCCGGTATGACGGAGGCTGTGGTCGTCGGCTCGGTGATCGACTCGTTCTCGAATGCGATCGAGTTCATCTTCGAGCCCCAGCAGGGACCGCGGACCGCCGCCAACGAGGTCGGCGGCCTGGACCAGGTCTGGGAGCTGATGTGGACGCAGATCTGGATCAGCACCTTGGCGCTCGCGGTCGCCTGCGCGATCGCGATCCCGGCCGGCGTCTACTTCGGCCACCGGGGAAGCGGCGAGCTGCTTGCGGTCGCGATCGGCAACGCCGGACGCGCGATCCCCGAGCTCGTCCTGATCGCGGCGATGGCGGCCTTCATCGGCGTCGGCGTCCTCAACGTGACCATCGCGCTGATGGTGCTCGGGATCCCGCCGATCCTCACGAATACGTTCGTCGGCGTGCGCCAGGTCGATCCGGGTGCGGTCGAGGCCGCGCGCGGGATGGGGATGGGCGAGCTCGGAGTGATCCGCCGGGTCGAGCTGCCGCTGGCGGTGCCGACGTTGATGAGCGGCGTGCGCACCGGGGCGATCGCGATCGTCTCGACGGCGACGATCGCGCCGCTCGCCGGCGTACTGACCCTCGGGGATTTCATCATCAACCGCGGTGTCTACGGCGAGGAAGGCGTGCTCGCGGGCGCGATCCTGGTCGCGCTCCTCGCGCTGGCGTTCGAGCTCGCGCTCGCGGGCCTTCAGCGGTTGCTCACCCCCCGTGGTCTCGAGCTCGAGCGCGAAGCGGCGCGCGTAACCGCATAGGATGAGCGAACCGCAAAAACCGCTTCAGGTCACCTAAGAGGGAGGATCACCCCAACAATGAGCACTAATGCCCGATACAAGGGGCTGTTCGCCTTGCTCGCCGCGCTCGTGCTCGCCTTCGCGATTGCCGCCTGCGGCGACGACGACGACGACTCGACCGGCACCGAGACGAGCTCGACCGCGATCGAGGAGAACCCCGACAACAACGCCGTCTCGCTGACGGTCGGCTCGAAGAACTTCACCGAGCAGATCGTGCTCGGCGAGATCTACGCCCAGGCGCTCGAGGCCGCCGGCTACGACGTCTCCACCGACCTCAATCTCGGCGACGAGTTCGTCGCCCTGAAGGCACTCGAGAACGGCGAGATCAGCGGCTACCCGGAGTACACCTCGACCGCGCTGACTTCGTTCTTCGACACCGCGCCCGAGGATGTCCCCGGAGATCCGCAGGAGGCGCTCGACCAGGCGCAGCCGGACTTCGAGTCCAAGGGCCTGGTCGCCTACCCGCCGACTCCGTTCTCCTCCGCGAACGCGGTCGGCATGCTCGCCTCGGAGGCCGAGAAGCTCGGGATCAGCTCGATCTCCGACCTCGAGCAGCACCAGGACCTGACGCTCTACGGCTCGCCCGAGTGCCGTCAGCGGATCGATTGCCTCGCCGGCCTCGAGGAGTACTACGGGCTCACCGGCCTGCGTGAGAACTTCACGCCGATCGACATCGCCCTGCGCTACGAGGTGCTCGACAAGAAGGACGCCGACCTCTCGATCCTGTTCACGACCGACGCGCAGCTGTTCGTCTCCGAGGACTACGTCTTGCTCGAGGACGACCAGGGCGTGCTCCCGGCCGGCAACGTGACCTTCGTCGCCAGCCAGGAGGCCGCCGACGAGGCCGGGGCCGACTTCGGCGAGACGATCGAGAAGGTGCAGTCGAACCTCTCGCTCGAGGTGATGCAGGAGCTCAATGCCCGCGTCGACGTCGACAAGGAGACGCCCGAGGACGCAGCCCGCTCCTACCTGGAGGAGTTCGGCTACATCCAGTAGCGCGTTGTGACGGTTGGGGTAGCGCCCGCGGGGTAGCGAGGACCCCGTGGGCGCGGCCGCAATCCTCGACGTCGACGGGACCCTCGTCGACTCCAACTACCACCACGCGATCGCGTGGTACCGGGCGTTTCGCGCGCACGACGTGACCCCGCCCGTGTGGCGGGTCCACCGCCACATCGGCATGGGCGGCGACCAGCTCGTCGCCGCGGTCGCCGGGGACGACGTCGAGTCGGCGCATGGTGACTCGATCCGCGATGCCGAAGCGCGCTTCTACGGTGAGCTGATCGACGAGGTGCGCCCGTTCGCGGGTGCGAGGGAGCTGATCGCCGAGCTAAACCGCCGCGATCACACCGTGGTCCTCGCCTCCTCGGCCAAGGCCGACGAGGTAGAGCACTACGTCGACCTGCTCGATGCGCGCGAGCTCGCCGACTCCTGGACGACCTCGGCCGACGTTTCGCAGACGAAGCCGGCGCCCGACCTGGTTGCCGTCGCGATGCGGCGGGCGGGCGAGCTCTCGGCGGTGATGGTCGGCGACTCGACCTGGGACATCGTCGCCGCCCAGCGCGCCGGGCTGAAGACGGTCGCCGTGCTCACCGGCGGCTTCAGCGAGGCCGAGCTGCGCGATGCGGGGGCGGTGGCGGTTTTCGACTCGCTGGCCGCGTTGCGCGAAGCGCTCGACACGACCCCGCTGCGCTGAGCGAGCCGTAGTCTGGCCGGGTGACCGCGCCACCGCCAGAGCCTGATTCGCTGAGCCGGGATGATGCCGCGATCCTCGCGCTCGAGTCCGAGGCGATCGCCGGCCACACCTTGAAGCTGGTGCTGCTCGAGCCGGGTGGCGAGCCGCTTGATCTGGAGGCTCTGCGCGCCAGCGTCGCGAAGCGGCTGGCGGGCGAGCCACGCGGGCTCGAGCGGATCGAGATACCCGACGGCGATCCCGCCGCCGCGGCGTGGGTTCGCGACCAGCGCTTCGAGATCGGCGCCCACGTGCGCCGGCGCGGGCCGATCGAGGGGCTCGACGAGGCCGGGCTCTGGCGGGAGGCAAGCAAGCTGATGAGCGAACGGCTCGACCACGAGCGGCCGCTGTGGGCGTTCGAGCTCGTCGGCCCGCTCGCGGACGGCCGCGAGGCGGTCGTCGCCCGGATCCATCATGCGATGGCCGACGGGATCAGCTCGGTGCGCTTCCTCGAGGCGGTGCTCTTCGACCAGCTCGCCGAGCCGGCGCCGACGGCGGGCCACCCGCACGCCGCCGCCCGCGGGGCGGTCCGCGCGCCGGCCGCCGAGCTGCCCCGCCTTGCGGGGGCGCTGGTGCGCGGTCTCGGCCATCGCTCGCGCTCCTCGGTGCTCGATCGCTCAATCGGCGCCCGTCGCGCGCTCGCCTTCGCCGCCGCGCCGCTCGCGGAGCTGAAGCGGATCGGCGCGGCGCGGCCCGCGCGGGCGACGGTCAACGACGTCCTGCTCGCGGTCGTCGCCGGCGGCCTGCGCGAGTGGCTGCCGTCTGTGGGCGGGCGGGCTGCGGGCGGCCTGCGGGCGCAGGTGCCGGTGAGCCTCCATCACCGCGATGCCGACCCGGCCGGGCTCGGCAACCGCGACTCGTTCCTCAACGTCGAGCTGCCGCTCGCCGAGCCCGACCCGGTGGCCCGGCTCGACGCGATCAACGCCGAGACCGCCCGCCGAAAGCAGCTCGGTGACGCCGAGGAGCTCTACGACTTCTTCCACGCGCTCGGCCGGTTCAAGCACCTCAGCGGCGCGGCGGAGCGGTTGGCGGCCGGCCCGCGCGAGTTCGGCCTCTCGATCTCCAACGTTCCGGGCCCGCGGACCGAGGTCGCTGTGCTCGGGCGTCGGGTCGAGCGCCTGTCCTCGGTCGCCGAGCCGGCGGCGCGCCACGCGCTCCGAGTCTCGGCGATCTCCTGTGCGGGCAGCGTCAGCATCGGCCTCTGCACCGACCCCGATGCACTCGCCGACGTCGCCGGGCTCGCGGCGGCGATTGAGCGCTCGCTCGCCGAGCTCGGCGCCGCCAGCGGGGCTGCGTAGCGCCGACATCGGCTACGTTTCGGCGCCGATGGCGCTCAAGCTCGGACTCAACCTCGGCTACTGGGGCATCGGTCCGCAGGGCGACGATGCGGTCGAGATCGTTCGCGCGGCGGAGGCGCAGGGATTCGACTCGGTCTGGGTGGCGGAGTCCTACGGCTCGGACTGCGTTTCGGTGCTCGCATGGCTCGCGGCGCAGACCGAGACGATCAAGCTCGGTGCGGCGATCATGCAGGTGCCGGCGCGGCCACCCGCCGCCGCGGCGATGGCCGGGGCGACGATCGACGCGCTTTCGGGCGGGCGCTTCATCTTCGGCTTCGGCCCCTCGGGCCCGCAGGTCTCGGAGGGCTGGTACGGGGTTCCTTACGCAAAGCCGTGGGGCCGGACGCGCGAGTACGTCGAGGTCGTGCGCGAGATCATCGCCCGCCAGGGGCCGCTCGAGCACAGCGGCACCCACTACAAGCTCCCAATCGAGGGCGGCACCGGGCAGGGCAAGGCGCTGAAGCTCAACTTCCACCCGGTCCGCAACGAGATCCCCGTCTTCGTCGGCGCGATCGGCCGCAAGTCGGTCGAGATGGCGGCCGAGATCTGCGACGGCTGGATCCCGATCTTCTTTTCCGCCGACGCCTTCGAAGAGACCTGGGGCGAGCACCTCGAGGCCGGCTTCGCCAAGGGCGGGCGCTCGCGCGAGGACCTCGAGATCTCGCCGACACTTCAGGTCGCGATCGGCGGCGACCTCGACGCTGCTCGCAGCGTGGTCAAGGCGGGGCTCCTGCTCTACCTCGGCGGCATGGGCTCGAAGGAGACCAACTTCTACGTCGACCTCACCCACCGTTTCGGCTTCGGCGAGGTCGCCGACGAGGTCCAGGACCTCTTTCTCGCCGGCGACCGCGAGCAGGCCTATGCCGCGATCCCCGACGAGCTCGTCGACGCGACCGCGCTGGTCGGCTCCGAGGAGGAGGTCGCGGCCCGGGTCGAGAGGCTCGGCGCCGCTGGGGTCGACCGCCTGATCTGCTCGCCGATCCACCTCGACGCCGGAGAGCGAATGCACACGATCGAGCGCATGGCAGCGCTCGCCGGGGCACCCGTGGGGGGCTGACCCGCTGACCGCCTGGGGGCGCGGCGCATCCGAGCGTACGGCGCTGATCACCGGCGCCGGCCACGGGATCGGCGCCGCCGCCGCCGAGGCGCTCGGGCGCCTCGGGTGGTCGCTGGCGCTGATCGACCTCGACCTCTCCGCCGCAGAGGCCACCGCCGCGCGCTGCGGCGAGCGCGCCGCCGCCTACGCAGCCGACATCACCGACGGCGAGGCGCTCGAGGCTGCGGTCGCCGCGGCGGTCGAACGCTTCGGCGGCCTCGACCTCTGCTTCGCCAATGCGGGCATCGCCACCGGCGGCGTCCTGCGCCACACCGACCCCGAGGTGTTCGCGGTCCAGGTCGACATCAACCTGGTCGGCACCTTCCGCACCGTCCGCGCCTGCCTGCCGCACCTGGTCGAGTCGCGCGGCTACGCGCTGCTGAACGCGTCCGCGTCGGCGATCATGGCTCCGCCCGGGCTCGGCGCCTACGGTGCGACCAAGGCGGGGATCGAGTCGATCGGCGACACGCTGCGGCGCGAGGTCGCCCATCTCGGGGTCGACGTCGGGGTCCTCTACCTGCTCTGGGTGCAGACCGACATGGTCGAAGGCAGCCGGCGCCAGAGCGCGGTCCTCGCGACGGTGCTCTCGGGGCTGGGCGGGCCGCTCGGCAAGGCGATGCCACTCTCCCGCGCCACCCGGACGATCGTCGCCGGGATCGAGCAGCGCAAGCGCCGGGTCACCGCGCCGCGGATCGTCGCTGCCATGCACCGAATCCGGGGGCTGATCGGACGGCCGGCCGAGCGCGAGCTGCTGAACCTCGCGCCCGAGGTGGACGCGGCGACGCTCCGCGACCTCGAGGGCGAGCTCGGCGACGGCTTCCGCACCGCCACGGCCGCCGGAGCCGCCGCCGCGCGGGCGGTCGAGGAGCGGCGCTAGCGCCTACCTTCACCGCTAGCTCGAGGCCCAGGAGTTCTGTCTCGGGCGAGAGGCAGCAGTTTCATTTACGCCGGAGGCGCTCTGCTCGGGGCCAACCTTCACGCGATCCGCGGTCGTGAGCCGACAGCTACTTGACGGTGAGCGTCCCTTCCATCCCCGCCTCGCGGTGGCCGACGACGCTGCAGAAGAAGGTGTACTCGCCGGCGTCCAGGTTCACGGTCAGCGTGGTGCTCTCGCCGGTGATCACGTCGGTGCAGCCAATCGCGTTGAGGGTGTGCGTCACCCACATCGCCTCCCCCGATGCGGCCGTCTCGCCGTCGTCCTCGACGCAGAAGTCGTGTTCGGTCGAGGACGGGTTGTCGAACTCGAACGTGTTCTCGCCGGCCGATCCGCTGAGGGACAGCTGCGCGTAGGCGAGCTGGCCGCCGGGGTCCGCCTCGACGCTGACGGTCGCGCCTCCACCGCCACCGCCACCGGTGTCCTCGGTCGTTGTCTCCGCCGCGGGCTCCTCATCCTCGTCCCCGCCGCAGGCGGCGAGCGCGAAGGGAACGAGCGCGCAGACGGCGAGCAAGGCGAACAGTTTCCTAATCGAGATCCCCTCTCGTGCTGAAGCTCGTGCCGAGTCTAGCGCTGGGCCAGACTAGCCTGGGTTCGGGCGTTTCGTTAAAGCGGAAGCCGCAGTGAGGGCGCGGAGGGTGTGATGGCGTCGCGCGAGATGTTGAAGATCCCCCGCCGTCGACGCGGCGACACTCCGCGACCTCGAGGGCGAGCTCGGCGAGGGGTTCCGCACGGCCACGACCGCCGGAGCCGCCGCCGCACGCGCGTTCGAGGAGCGACGCTAGTAGATCTCCGGGACCGGCTCGCGCACGGTCAGGCTGAGTCCAAGGCTCATCTGACGCCCGGCGAGGGCCGATAATCCACCCATGCCGGACCTTGCCGAGGGCGCAGTCTTCGCCGGACACCGGATCGAGGGTGTCGCCGGTAAGGGAGGCATGGGGGTCGTCTACCGCGCCACCCACATCGCGCTCGATCACGTCGTCGCGCTGAAGGTGATCTCGCCCGCGCTCGCCCAGGACGAGCGCTTTCGGCGCCGGTTCGGTGAGGAGTCGCGGATCGCGGTCTCGATCCGGCACCCGAACGTGGTTCCCATCCACCACGCCGGCGAGGAGGACGGGCTGCTGTTCGTGACCATGGACCTGATCGACGGCAGCGACCTGCGCGGGCTGTTGCGCGAGCGCGGCAGCCTCGAGCCCGAGCACGCGGCCGCGATCGTCGCCGAGGTCGCCTCCGCGCTCGACGCCGCGCACGAGCGCGGGCTCGTCCACCGCGACATCAAGCCCGGCAACATCCTGATCGAGCGCACGGCCACCGAGCGCGTGTTCCTGACCGACTTCGGCCTCGCGCGCCAAGTCGAGGCGTCGACCGGGGTCACGGCCACCGGCGCCTTCGTCGGCACGCTCGACTACGTCGCCCCCGAGCAGATCAAGGGCGACCGCGTGGATGCGCGCTCTGACGTCTACGCGCTCGGCTGCGTGCTGTTCGAGCTGCTGACCGGCAACCCGCCGTTCGCGACCCGCGAGGACAAGGTGGCGAAGATGTACGCGCACCTGCAGGAGGAGCCGCCGAGCCTGCGCGTGCTGCGACCCGACCTCCCCGGCGAGCTCGACGGGGTGATCAAGCGGGCGCTGGCCAAGGACCCGGGCGAGCGCTACCCCTCTGCCGGCGACTTCGCCCGCGCTGTCTCCGCGGCGGTTGAGGGGGAGACCACGGTCGAGGCCGAGCGCAGCGTTGCGACCGGCGCGGCCGCTCCGCTGGCGATCGCCGGGCCGAGGACCGAGGAGGCGCCGCCCGAGCCCCCGCTGGTCGAGACCGAAACCGTCACGAAGCCGACCGTGCACGCCCCGACCGACGAGATCGTGGAGCGGATCGAGACCGCCGAGGACCCGGTGCGACGCGCCCCGCCGCCGGTCCCGCCGCGGCGCGAGATGCGCGGGATCCTGCTCGCGGCGCTCGGGGCCGTCGCGATCGCGGCGGTGGCGCTGATCCTGCTCACCGGCGGTGGGGACGGGTCGAGCCCGGACCAGCAGGCCGGACAGCAGACGAGCGGCGAGGGTGGCGGGGGTGGTGGCGAATCGCCGACCGCGGCACCGAAGACGGAAGGCGATCCGATCCCGGTCGGGGATCTGCCCGTCGGGATCGCGCATGGCGAGGGCGGCGTCTGGACCGCGAACCGGCTCGGCGGCGATGTCTCCTTCGTCGACACGTCGGAGTTCACGTCCGACGACTCATTCCCAACCGGCGCCGGCCCGGAGGGCGTCGCTGCGGCCGCGGGCTTCGTGTGGGTCGCCAACGGCGATGCGGGAACCGTGTCTCGGATCGATCCCGAGGATCCGTCGCAGGTGACCGAGATCACCGTCAACGGCAGCCCCGGTGGCGTCGCGGTCGGCAAGGGCGCAGTCTGGGTGGCCGACGCCGGGGGCACCACCGTCTCGCGGATCGACCTCGACGACGCGAGCCAGATCGAGCCAATCGAGGTTGGCGCGGCGCCCTACGGGATCGCCGTTGGCGCCGAATCCGTCTGGGTCACGAATCGAGAGTCGGACAGTGTCTCCCGAATCAACCCCACCGAGCGCACCGCGTTCGAGCCGATCACCGTCGGCGACAACCCGAAGGGGATTGCGATCAGCGACGAGGCCGTGTGGGTGGCGAACACCGGTGAGGACAACGTCAGCCGGATCGACCTGAAGACGCTCCAGCAGGAGCCGGTCGACGTCGGCAGCGAGCCCCGAGGCGTCGTCGCCGCGTTCGGCGCGATCTGGGTCACGGTCGGACTCGACGACCAGGTCGCAAGGATCGACCCCGAAACGCTCGAGGTGACCAAGATCGACGTCGGCGCGGGCCCCGAGGGCATCACCGCCGGCCCCAACTTCGTCTGGGTCGCCGACGGCGCCGCCGACACCGTCACCCGCATCGACCCCGATCCCTCGGACTGCCGCCCCGGCGCCGAAACCGCACGTTCACCCCGCCCTCAGGGGGTGAAGTGCATTTCGACCGGGCATCGGCCGAGGGGCGCTCAGAACGAGACGATCGCGTAGCGAACGCCGAGCGCGAGCGCGATCACGCCCAGGCCGCGGCGCAAGAGCTCCTCGGGCAGGCGCGACTGAAGCCCGGCGCCGCATCCAGCCGCCTGCGAGGCCGCCGAGTCCGATCGCGAGCCCGAGCGCCCACTCGGGCGCCACCTCGCCGTCGGCGGCGAGGCTGAGCGCGGCGAAGGCCGCGACCCCTGCGATCGAGGTCAGGAAGGTGGCCGGCGAGCGCGGCCGGCGCGACCGCGTAGATCGAGACCCCGAGCGTGACCAGGATCGGGCCGAGGATCGAGCCGCCGCCGATCCCGTAGATGCCCCCGATCGTGCCGACGGTAAAGCCGAGCGCGAGCAGGATCCGTGCCCGAGGGCATCGCAGCCGGGCGCCGCGGAGGGTTGCCGACGGCGAGCACGAGGCCGAGCGGGATCAGCACGCAGGCGACGATGATCAGGAACGCGTCCTGGCCTTCGACCGACGGTCACCCGGATCACGGCGCCGGCAACGACGCCGGGCAGCGTGCCGAGCACGAGCGGGCGGGTGAGCGGGGAGGAGAGCACGCGCTCACGGCCGTACCGCGCGAGCGCCCCCGGGGTCGCGATCAGGTTGTAGAAGAGGTTCGTCGGGGTCACCGCCGGGCTCGGGGTGTCGAGGACGCTGACCTGGACCGGGATCAGGAACACCGCTCCCGAGACGCCGACCGGTGTCGTGACCAGCGCGATCGCGAACGCCGCCGCGGCGCCGACGAGCAGGTCGGCGGCGCTCAGAGCTCGCGCTCGCTGACGAGACCGCTCTGCAGCGCGCGCTCGACCAGGGCCACCCGCTTGCGGTTCTGGGGCAGCTCTTCGACCCCGAACTTCTCGAACAGTGCCCGCAGATGCGTCTTGACCGCGTCGACGCTCAGGTGGAGCTCCTGGGCGATCTGACCGTTGGTCGCCGGGCTCGCGAACGCCGGGCCCTCCTTGAACGGGCGGCAGAGCGCGACCAGGACCCGCTTCTGGGCCGGAGAGACGCCGGCGGCGGTGAGCGCGTCGCCGGACAGAACCGTCTCCTCGGCGCTCTCGGCGGGAGCCCGGTAGAGGACCCCGGTGCGCCCGAAGCGCAGCGTGTCGCCATCGCGGAGGCGGCGCCGGCCGCTGACGCGTTCGCCGTTGACGAACGAGCCGTTGCGCGAGAGCCCGTCGTCGACGAGCGTGCACTCCATCCCCACCATCTCGAGCTGGGCGTGGAGGCTCGAGATCTCCTCGTCCCAGGCGAGGTTGAGATCGGCGGAGGCGCTGCGCCCGATCCACAGCGAATCGACCTGCTCGCCGATCGGGAGCAGCTGCTGGTCGCCCTCGGCATCGCGATAGACGAGGAACGGCCGACCGAGCCGCTCGGCCTCGATCTGCTCCTTGAGCTCCCCCGCCGAGCGCGCTCGCGGCCCCAGCTCATCCTCGTTCATGGTCTGAACATAGAGCCATTCGGGTCGGTTAGGCTCCCCCGGCTTTTCGCCCGCATGAACGTCGGAGTTCCGAAAGAGACCGCTCAGAGTGAGCGCCGCGTGGCGCTGATTCCGGACGTGGTCGGCACGCTCACGGGCAGGGAGATCGGAGTCGTCGTCGAGTCCGGCGCCGGCGAGCAGTCGGGACATCCCGATTCCGAGTACGCCGACGCTGGGGCGACGATCGGGTCCGCCGAGGACGCCTGGAGCGCCGATGTCGTCGCCCGCGTCGCGGTGCCGACGGCCGACGAGATCGGGCGCCTGCGCCAGGGCCAGGTCCTGATCGGCCACCTCGCCCCGCTGACCTCGGGCGAGACCAACCGCGCGCTCGCCGCCGCCGGCGTGACCAGCTTCGCGATGGAGGCGATCCCGCGGATCACCCGCGCGCAGGCGATGGATGCGCTCTCCTCGCAGGCGAACGTCGCCGGCTACGCCGCGACCCTGCTCGCCGCCCGCGAGGCGGGACGCTTCTTCCCGATGATGACCACCGCCGCCGGCACCGTCGCTCCGGCGCGGGTACTCGTGCTCGGCGCCGGGGTCGCCGGCCTGCAGGCGATCGCGACCGCGAAGCGCCTCGGCGCGGTCGTCTCCGGCTTCGACATCCGCCGCGCCGCCTGGGAGCAGATCGCCTCGCTCGGCGGCCGCCCGCTCGAGCTCGAGTTCATCCCCGACGCCGAGGCCGAGGGCGGCTACGCCCGTCCGCTCACCGAGGAAGAGAACGAGCAGGTGCGCGACGCGCTCGCCGAGAACGCCGCGAAGCAGGACGTGATCATCACCACCGCCCTGATCCCCGGCCGCCCGGCGCCGATCCTGCTCACCCGCGAGGCGGTCGCCAACATGGCGCCGGGCTCGGTGATCGTCGACCTCGCCGGCGACTCGGGCGGCAACTGCGAGCTCACCGAGGCCGGCCGCACGGTCGTCTCCGACAACGGCGTCAAGGTGATCTCCCCGGTCAACCTGCCCTCCGACATGGCGGCCCACGCTTCGCAGCTCTACGCGAAGAACATCGAGAACCTGCTCGGGCTGCTGGTCGGCGAGGACGGCAGCCTGAACCTCGACTTCGACGACGAGGTCGTCGCCGGCGCCTGCATCACGCACGCCGGCGAGATCAAGAACGAGAGGGCGGCGAAGTAATGGACCTGATGACCGAGATCACGATCTTCGTCCTCGCCGCCTTCGTCGGCTTCGAGGTGATCTCGAAGGTGCCGACGACCCTGCACACGCCGCTGATGAGCCAGACCAACGCGATCCACGGCATCGTCATGCTCGGCGGGCTGATCGTCGTCGGCTACGCCGACGACACGCTCGAGAAGGCGATCGGCGTGATCGCGATCGCCTTCGGCACGATCAACATCGTCGGCGGCTTCCTGGTCACCGACCGGATGCTGGCGATGTTCGCCCGCAAGCCCAGGCCGAAGGCGGACGCCGAGGAGGACGGCTAGCAATGCCGCTCGCGGCGCTCGAGCCGGGCGGCGACGTCGCGACCGCCCTCTACATCGTCTCGTTCTCGATGTTCATCCTCGGCGTCCGCCGGGGCACCCACCCGACGACCGCCAAGCAGGGCAACCTGATCGCGGCCGGCGGCATGGCGATCGCCGTCGTCACCACGCTGCTGCTCGACGGGATCGGCAACTGGGGCCTGATCGTCGCCGGGATCGCGATCGGCACCGCGGTCGGCGTGATCGCCTCGATCCGCGTGCAGATGACCGCGATGCCGCAGATGGTCGCGCTCTACAACGGCGTCGGCGGCGGCGCGGTGGCGCTGATCGCCTGGTCGGAGCTCCGCCACGGGATCTCGCTCGGCGATCGAGATCCCGCTCGACGAGCTGATCCCGATCCTGTTCTCGGCGGTCGTCGGCTCGGTCTCGTTCTGGGGCTCGAACATCGCCTTCGCCAAGCTCCAGGACCTGATCCCGACCCAGCCGCTGGCGATCCCGGGCCAGCAGGTGATCAACGCGCTGCTGCTGATCGGGATCGTCGCCGGCTGCGTGCTGATCGCGTCCAACAACGACGACCCCTCGGAGGAGCTCTTCATCGTCATCCTGCTCGCGGCCGGCCTGCTCGGCAACCTCGTCGTGCTGCCGATCGGCGGCGCCGACATGCCGGTGGTGATCTCGCTGCTGAACGCGTTCACCGGGCTCTCGGCCGCGGCGGCGGGCTTCGCGCTCGACAACGTCGCGCTGATCGTCGCCGGCACGCTCGTCGGCTCCTCGGGAACGATCCTGACGATGGAGATGGCGACGGCGATGAACCGCTCGGTCGCCAACGTCCTCTTCGCCGGCTTCGGCGGCGTGCCCACGGGCGGGCCGGCGGGCGGGGGCGAGGAGCGCCCGCACGTCTCGATCGGCGCCCAGGACGCGGCGATCAAGCTCGCCTACGCCGACTCGGTCGTGATCGTCCCCGGCTACGGGCTCGCGGTCGCCCAGGCCCAGCACGCGGTCAAGGAGATGGCGGACGAGCTCGAGAAGCGCGGGGTGACCGTCAACTACGCGATCCACCCGGTCGCCGGCCGCATGCCCGGCCACATGAACGTCCTCCTCGCCGAGGCCGACGTGCCCTACGAGAAGCTGCGCGAGATGGAGGACATCAACCCCGAGATGCCGCGCACCGACGTCGCCGTCGTGATCGGCGCCAACGACGTCACCAACCCGGCGGCGAAGACCGACCCCGACTCGCCGATCGCCGGGATGCCGATCATCGAGGTCAACGAGGCCCAGCAGGTGATCGTGATCAAGCGCTCGCTCAGCCCGGGCTTCGCCGGGATCGACAACGACCTCTTCTACGAGCCGAACACGTCGATGCTGTTCGCCGACGCGAAGCAGGCGGCGGCCGACATCGCCGGCGAGATCAACGAGCTCTAGCCCGATCAACGTCGAGCGCACCCTCGGCGACCAGCGTCGCGAGCTCCGTTCGCGAGTGGATGCCGAGCTTGCGATACACACGGCCGAGGTGGAAGTCGATCGTCTTCGGGCTCAGGAAGAGCTCGGCGGCGACCTCGCGGTTGGTCTGACCGCGGGCGACCGCCTCGGCCACGCGGACCTCCTGCGCCGTGAGCTCGTCCGGATCGCCGAAGCGCCGTCTCTCCACCGCTCCCGCCGCCCGGAGCTCGTCGCGCGCCTGCTTGCTCCACGGCGGAGTACCGAGCTCTTCGAAGATCTCGAGCGCCTCGCGCAGGCGCTTGCGGGCCTCGACCCGGCGCCGCGCCCGGTGCAGGCGCGAGCCGTACGCGAGCAGGGTGCGTCCGTACTCGAGCGGCGAGCCTGCCTCGCGGTGTAGCTCGAGCGCGCGCTCGAACTCCTCCTCGAACGCCCCCTCGGCGACGAGCCCGTGGCAGCGCGCAGCGAACGCCAGCGCCAGCGGAGCGCCGCTGCGCTCGGCCTGGGCGCTGAGCGAGGCAGCGAGCTGCTGCGCCTCGGGCTCGCGCCCGGCGCGCGCGTAGGCCTCGACCAGATCGGGCGCCCAGGGAACGATCAGCGGGTCCTCGAGTCCGGAGATGCCGGCCAGCACTTGCGCCTGCTCGAGCTCCTCGATCGCAGCATCGGTCTGACCGAGCCCGAGCTCGAGAAAGCCCAGGCAAGACAGCGCCCAGAGCCGGGGGCTGCCGTAGCCGACCGGCTCGCCGATCTCGACCCCCAGGTGGGCGTCGTCGCGGGCGGCCTGTTCGCGGCCGCGCGCCGCGTGGATGCGGGCGCGGATCACGAGCGCAATCGAGAGCGGGCCCCGCTGGCCCGAGACCTCTGCGTTCGCGACCGCATCCTCGGCTTCCCGCTCGGCCTCGTCCCAGTCCCCGAGCCGGTAGCCCGCGTCGGCGGATTGGAGCTGGAACCAGGGCAGGATGCCGAGCGAGCGGCTCTCCCGGGCGGCGGCGGCCAGCCCGCGCGTCTCGTCGCGAAGCTTCGCCACTTCTCCGGTGCAGAACCGCCCCATGAGGGCGAAGGAGATCGACTGGGCAGCGGCGGAGACCGGCTCGACCTCGGGCAGCAGCTTCCCCGCCAGCTCGAGTGCCTCGGCCGCCTCCGAGGTTCGGCCTTTCAGCGCCAGGCCCATGCCGTGGATCGAGTGCGCCTGGCAGCGGATGTGCGCTGGTGCATCCTCGGGCAGGCATGCGATCGCCTTCTCGGCTGACTCGAGCACCATGTCGCAGGTGCCCGCGACCGTGACCGTGACCCCGGCGTCGGCGTGAAGCAGCGCCGCCATTGCCGGGTCCTCCCGGGTGATCCGCTCCGCCTCCTCGGTGAGCATCCAGTAGTTGTCGAACGCGTTGCGGATGCCCCCGTTCAGGGTCACCATCGCCAGCATGTGCCGGCCGCGTACCCGCATCGCCGGGTCGTCGGTCTCGGCCGCCGATTCGAGCAGCGCCGCGCCGCGCTCATACGCGCCGCCCATGGTCGCCGCCACTCCCGCTGTGAACAGCCGTTGCCAGCGAGCGGCTCCGTCGGCGCTCAGCCGGGCTGCTCGTTCGAGCGCATCGCCCGCTGTCTCGTGAGCGCCCCGTGCGGCGGCGCGGTGAGCGGCCTCATCGAGCTCCCCGGCGACCTCCTCATCGGGCCCGATCGCGGCCTCCGCGAGGTGCCAGGCGCGCGAATCGGGGGAGGTGTGCTCGGCGAGCGCCCGGTGGACGCGGCGGCGGTCAGCGGCCGCGGCAGCGCCATAGACGACGCCGCGCAGGAGCGGGTGGGCGAGCCGAAGGTCGCCGCCGTCGGCTACCACCAGGCCGGCGGCCTCGCACCGCTCGAGCGCTCGATCGGGAACACCAAGGTCCCTGGCCGCGGCGATCACCGGCTCGACCGCTCGGTCGAAGGACGCCGCTGCGACCAGCATCAGCGCTCCGGCCTCCGGACCGGCGGCGGCGACGCGGCGCTCGAACGCGTCTCCCAATGCTCCTCCCGGCGCCGGAGGCGAGTCGATCGGAACGATCCCCCGCGCGCTGTTCGTCGGAGAGCATCGAGGGCAGCTCCAGCAGCGCCAGCGGGTTGCCGAGCGAGAGGTCGAGCACGGTCTCGGTCACCGCCGCTGCGAGGTTGGCCTCCGCGAGCAGCGCGAGGGCGTCGGAGCGCCCCAGGCCGCTCAGATGGAGCTCTTCGATCGCCCCGGCGCCGAGCGCCTCCACGGCACCCTCGGGCCTGGCGGCGACCAGGAGCGCCGCGCTGCACCCGTCGAGCCGCCGCGCCGCGTAGGCCAGGCACTCCGCCGACGGCCGGTCGAGCCAGTGCGCGTCATCGACCACGATCAGCAGCGGCCGGTCGCGAGCGTTCGCGCGGATCAGGCTCACGAAGCCGGCGAACATCGCCAGGCGCTCGTTGACGGCCTGCTCGACCGGCGCCAGCGCGAGCGCCGCCGAGATCGCCGCCGCCTGCGGCTCCGGCAGCTCCGCGAGTCGGTCGAGCATCGGCGCCGCCAACTCGCCGAGCGCTGCGAACGGCAGGTGGGCCTCCGACTCCACTCCGGACGCCCGGGTGACCTGCATCTCCTCGGCCCGCTCCCGGGCGACCGCCAGCAGCGCCGTCTTGCCGATCCCGGGCTCGCCGCGCAGCACCAGTGCACCGCCGCGGCCGCTCCGCGCGCCCTCCAGCAGCGCATCGATGCGATCCACCTCGGCTTCTCTACCAAGCAGCACGCAAGCGACAACAGTAGGAGAGCGGGCTCGGTTCGGCAAGCGCCGTGGTACCGGTTCGAACTAGGTGTTCGCCCGGTGCTTTTCTCGCGCTCAGCGCGTACGGTCGTTCACATGGTCAGAGCGATGGTGAACCTGTTCACGCCCGACGCGAGGCCCGCGGCGACGCCGCGTGCCCCACGGCGCCGGCCCTCGACGGCTCCGAGCCGGCGGCGGATCGCGTTGCTGGGCGTGTTCTCGAAGCTCAGGTGAGTTCCCGCGCCAGCCGGGTCGGCTACGCCGACGCGATGTCGACGTTGGCCGTCTTCCTCGCGCTCGGGGGCGGCGCCTGGGCGCTGGCCAAGAACAGCGTGGACGAGCGGGCGATCGAAAACGGCAGCGTCCGCTCCCAGGAGCTCAAGGACGACGATGTCCGTGGCGTAGACATCGAGACTAACGCCGTCGGCTCATCGGAGGTCGCCGACGGAGCCCTCGGGAGCGCCGAGGTCGGGGACGGGACGCTCAGCGGAGCGGATGTCGCTGATCGGTCGCTGGGCGCCGCCGAGGTCGCGGACGGCGCGCTCGGGGCGGCCCAAATCGCGAACGGCTCGCTCACCGGCGCCGAGGTTACGAACGGATCGCTCACCGGCGCCGATGTCGCGAACGGATCGCTTACCGGCCTCGACCTCGAGACGGGATCGATCGACCCCGAGGACGTCGATCCGCTCGGCGACGGCCTCGCGCTGCCGGTCCGCGGCGGCACCTTCGCGCAGCTTCGAGACATCGGAACCGGCGGGGACCTGCTCTTCGGCCCGGTTAGCGGCCGCGGTGCCGCGGACCCCGACATGGCTGAGGTGCAGATGGCTACCCCTAACGAGACCGGCGAGTTCGGCAGGTTGTTCGTGTGGCTGGAGACCGCCCCGGCGGCGGGCGAGTCGCGGACCTTCTCGCTCGTGCGCCGCGGCTCGCCCTCGTCCGCGATCCTCGACACCGGGCTCTCCTGCACGGTTCCGGCTGGCCAGGAGTTCTGCACCACCGACCAGTTCGTCCTCGTCTCCACCCAGCTGATCGCGATCGAGGTCGACAACACGGGCGCCGGGCTGAGTGCGAGCGACGACGCCTACCTGGGGATCGAATACGGGGTGCGCATCTAGCCCAGAGGGCCGGGCTAGAGCTCCGCGTTGACCTCGCACACCGTTCGCATCGAATCGGACGACGAGGCGCGCGCGTTCGTGGTCTTCACCCCGGGTGCGGGGACGGAGCGCTTCGCTCGCACAGCCGGCGAGCTCGGAGCGACCTCAGCCCCCGCGCTGGAGGACGTTCTGCGCGGGCCGCGGCCCACGGCGTCGAGACCACCCGACAGCTCGGAGACGTCGGTAACGAACCCCCGCATACACGGCCATAACGTTCCTCGCGTGGCGCAAGCGCGCCGGTAGGGGTCGATCGCCGCGGGGTTTCCGTCCTACTCGCGGCCCTTCTCGAGCTGCTTCTCCTGGCGGCGGCCGCGGCGCACGTGTGGCCAGGCCCAGCCGATCAGCGCGCCGAGGGCGCCGGCGATCAGCAGTGCGACGATCAGCGGAGTCTCGGTCTCGACGAAGAGGAAATCGACCGTGACCTTCTGGAAGTTCTGCACGACCAGGATCAGCGAGAGCACCAGCGCGATGCCGAGCACGTAGGTCTTCCATCCGGGGCCCTGCTTGCGCGGCAGACCCTCGATCGGGTCGCGACCGGTCATGACGCGACCCTATCGCCTCGATCGCACCACCGATCGGGTACCTCACCCGGCGAGTTCTTCGTCAAGCCTGGCGCCCGCGTTGGGACTTGCCGGAGGGGTCGCCAAGAGTGCCCTTGGCGACGAGTGCGGCCAGCTCGGTGCGGGAATGGATGCCGAGCTTGCGATAGACGCGGCCGAGATGGAAGTCGATCGTCTTCGGGCTCAGGAACAGCCCCGCCGCCACCTGCTTGTTGGTTGCGCCCTCGGCGACGGCCATCGCCACCCTGACCTCCTGAGGGCTGAGCTCATCCGGGTCGGCGATCGGATCGCGGTGGATCGCACCCGCCGCCGTCAGCTCGGCGATCGTGCGCTCGACCCATGGCCGGGCTCCAAGCCGCTCGAAGATCTCCAGCGCCGCGCGCAGCCGCTTGCGGCCGTCGACTCGGCGGCGGGCGCGGTGCAGGCGCGAGCCGTAGGCGAGCAGGGTACGCGCGGTCTCGAACGGGGCATCGGCACGGTCATGCTGGGTGAGGGCTTCGTCGAAGTGAGCTTCGAAGCCTCCTTGCGCGACCAGCCCGCGGCAGCGAGCGGCGAAGGCGAGCGCAAGCGGCACGGCGGCTCGCTTCGCCCTGCGATCGAGCGAGGAGGACGCCAGCTCGGCGTCCGCAACACGGCCGGCCCTGAGGTAGGCCTCGACCAGGTCGGGAGCCCAGGGCACGAAGGCCGGGTCTTCGAGGCCGGACCTCGCGGTCGAGGCCTCGACCAGCTCGAGCTCGGCAATCGCGGCCTCCGCTCGGCCAAGCCCGAGCTCGAGGAAGCCGAGCGCAGCCCGGCCCCAATCGACCACCATGACCGAGCCGACCTCCTGCGCGACGGCGATTCCCCGCTCGAGCTCGGCCCTCGCCTGCGCCGTCTCTCCTCGGGCAGCGCGAAGCCGCCCGCTGACGGCGAGGCAGAACGGAAGGATGCCGCGTTGCCCGTACTCCTCCGCGAGAGTCACCGACGCCGAATGATCAGCGGCCGCCTCCCAGTCCCCGACGCGATAGGCGGCGTCCGCCGACACCCCCAGCAGGTACGGGAGCAGCCCGAATGTGTCGGTCTCGCGCGCCATCTCGAGCAGACGCCCGATCTCGGTCCGCAGCCTTCGCTCCTGGCCGGTGCAGACCCTTGCGTGGAGTCCCAACACAGCAGATTGCGTCCCGGGCGAAAGCGAATCGATCTCGGCCAGCAGGCGCCCGGCCTCGTCGAGGCTCTCCCGCGCGCTCCCACCGTCGCCGGTCAGCGCCGTGGCGATCCCGGACAGGGCGTGGACACGGCAACGGATCATTCGCGAACCGCTGTCGGGAAGTACGGCTGCGGCGCGGCGGGCTGCGGGAGCTCCCGCGCTGAGCTGGCCCGAGACCCCCGCGAGCAGTGCGGCATCGGCAAGCATCGCCGCCGCCGCGGCCGGGTCGATCGGGAGGATCAGCTCGGCTTCGTCTCGCAACCGGGCATGGGCGTCGGGGGCGAAGCGCAGACCTCCCGTCATCGTCACGATCGCGAGGGTGTGCCGGATGTTCGCCCGCAGGAGCGGTTCGTCGATCTCGGCTAGCGGCTCGAGCATCGCGGCGCAGCGGTCATAAGCCCCGCCGATCGCCGCTGCCAGGGCGGCTCCGTACAGTCTGCGGGAGCCCGTCTCGGCGTCCTCGCTGAAGCCCGCGGCTCGCTGGAGGGCGTCCGCAGCGACGCTGTGGGCTCCGCGAGCGATTGCCCTGCGAGCGGCGCCATCGAGCAGATCGGCGACCTCAGCATCCGGACCGACTGTCGCCGCCGCCAAGTGCCAGGCGCGAGCGTCGAGGCCGCAGTGGCCGGCAAGCGCTGCGTGGGCGCGCCTTCGCTCGGCCGCGCCGCTCCGCTCGTAGGCGACCGCCTTCAACAGCGGGTGGGCGAAGCCGAGCCGCCCCTCGCCGATGATCAGCACGCCGGCCGTCTCGGCGCGCTCGAGAGCGCTGGTTTCGATCCCCAGATCGCGGCACGCTCCGACGACGGGCGCAAGCTCCCGATCCACCGCCGCGGACGCGACCACGACGGCGGCGCGATCGCCGGGGGCGAGCGCCGCAAGCCGCGATTCGAACGCATCGAGAAGGGCTGCGCCGGTCACCGGAACATGGTCGATCGGCATCCGCCCGAGCCGTTGGTCCTCGGTCAGCTGCGCCGGCAGCTCACGCAGCGCCAGGGGATTGCCCGCCGCGATCTCGAGCAGGGAGGCGACGACGCTTGATGTGGCCTCGGGTGCTGACGCACTCAGCAGCGCGCGGGCGTCATCGCGGCCCAGGCCCGAGAGGTTGAGGCGCTCCAGAACGGAGGAGCCGAGCAGCGGTCCCTCGCTGCTCGGCCGCGAGGCCGCCAGCAGCGACACCCGGGTGCCGGCGAGACGTCGTGCCGCATAGGCCAGGCACTCGGCCGAGGGCGAGTCGAGCCACTGGGCATCGTCGACGACCACCAGCAGCGGCTGCGGCTCGGCGGCGCGGGTGAGCAGGCTCAGAAACGCCGCACAGGTGGCGAAGCGGTCGCCTGCCACGCCCGGCGACGGCCCGAGGGCGAGCGCGGCCCTGACCGCGTTGGCCTGAGGCTCGGGGAGCTCAGCAAGCCCCTCCAACAACGGCGCGACGGTCTCCCCGAGCAGCGCATAGGGCAGGTTCGCCTCCGCCTCCACCGCCTCGGCCTCGATCACGCGCAGATCGCCGGCCTGGGCGACCGCCTCCGCCAGCAGCGAGGTCTTGCCGATCCCCGGCTCGCCGACGATCAGCAGCGCGCGGCCGTGCCCCTCGCGGGCGTCGGCAACCAGGCGGCCGATCTGCCCGAGCTCTGAACCGCGGCCGAGCAGCATGCACCCAGGCTACGCCCTCCCAAGCCGGCCGCAACTGGGGGCTGCGAGAGATCCGAGGCTCGAATCCGAATCGGCGCACTCTGCGCGCCACCAGCCTTCCCGGTCCGACGATCCTGCGGTGATGACCTTGAAGCCGCCGCTCCGGACCGTTGACGCGGCTCCGGTTCCGGATCGTCCGGCCCGGCGGTCGCAGGGTGCTGAGCCGGTCAGGAGAAACGCTCAGGAGGATCCTCGACGAGGACGCCGCCACCGAACGCTAGCCGGCCGGCTCCCCATGCAAAGCGAGCGCTTCTGCGCATTCGTTGAGACGCCCGGATGGACGACACGCGAGTGTCTTGGACCTCGTGTCCCGGCTCCTCCTTTGCGCGAAAGGGAGCAGCACCGCTCCTCTGAGGTTCGAGCAGCGCGGGGCGCCCGCAAGTCGCATGACGTGCCTTGGATCGACAGCCTGTCGCGGTGTAACGACAGCCCGATCGGCGAGACTGTGGGCCGAAATGGGTTTCTACGGCGATCAAGTCCTGCCCCGGATCGTCAACGTCGCCTGCGGGATGAAGGCAGCCGCCCCGCTGCGAGAGCGCGTCTGCGACCGGCTCGAGGGCGAGGTCGTCGAGATCGGATTCGGCTCGGGCCTCAACGTCCCGTTCTACCCGGACTCGGTGACGCGGGTCGCGGCGGTGGAGCCGGCCGACCTCGGCTGGAAGCTAGCCGCCAAACGCCTGTGGGCATCGAGCATTCCGGTCGAACGGTCGGGCCTCGACGGACAGTCGCTGCCGTTCGAGGACGACAGCTTCGACACCGCGCTCTCGACCTGGACGATGTGCACCATCCCCGATCTCGAGCAGGCGCTGGGCGAGATTCGGCGCGTGCTCAAGCCCAACGGCACGCTGCGCTTCGTCGAGCATGGCTTAGCGCCTGACGAGGGGGTGCGCCGCTGGCAGCATCGCCTCGAGCCCATGCAGAAGCGGGTTTTCGGAGGCTGTCACCTGACACGCGAGATCCCTGACCTGCTGCGCGACGCCGGGTTCGAGATCACCGAGCTCGATGTGTTCTACGAGGATGGCGCGCCCAAGTTCCTCGCTGCCGACTCGCTCGGCGCCGCCGTCTCGCCCTGACTCGGGGGGATTCCCGAGGAATGCATGCCGTTGTGCTTGCACGGAGAGCGATTGCCCCGCGTCCCGGCGAGGAAATACCAGATTTTGGACGGAGGCAGACGTCCTGCCGCGCCTCCGGCTCGCTGTCCCTCCGCGCGGCGAGGAGCGGGAGCGCCTACTCGAGGTTCCAGCCGAAGTAGACCTCCGTGCGGATGATCTTGTCCTCGTCGTCGAAAGTCATGATTTCGGTGTTCCGTCCTCGGCCGCCGCCGGAGATGTCGGCCTCGTAGGTGATGATCACCTCGTCGCCCGACTCGATCAGCCGTACGAAATCGAAGTCACCACCCCGCCCCGCCCCCGGCCAACACCGCTCGAAGTACCCGGCACGGTCGAGTTTGGGGTCTGGAGGTGCGGAGAAGATAAAACCGTGGCTCAGGCGCCGTTCAAAGAACCGTCGGTCGCCGGTCGCAAAGGCGGCATAGGAGTCGCGGGCGATCTGCTTGCGATCGGCGGGGATTGGCCGAGTCTAGACCCCCTGCCGCTCGTCGCTGGATCGGGAGGGCGGTCTTTCGCTTTCGCTTCACGCGAAATGCAGCAGAGGCGATCCGGGCGCCCGGCCTCAAGCTCCGACGGCGAAGAGGCGCTCCAGCTTGTCGAAGCTGTCCGTCCAACCGTCGCGGTGAAGTCGACGGCGCGCCTCGGTCTTAAACGGGGCCTGAGTGAAGACGACCTCCGTCGTTTCGCCGAGGTCGCGGAACGACAGACCGACCAGGTTCTCGACGTCGTCGGGGTCCGGGTCCTCCCATGCGAACGTGTATGCGAGGCGGGCGGGCGGATCAACTGCCCGGAACTCTCCGGTCAAATAGAAGCGGGCACCCTCCGGTGGCTGCATCTCGATCCGATACGTCCCTCCGACGCGGGGGTCGATATCCACGCTCGGGATGCTGAAGCCCCGGGGCCCCCACCACTTTGCCAGCTCGCTCGGCTCGCTGAAGGCCGCGAACACGACGGGGGGCGCGGCCGAAAGGACGCGCTTCATCTCGAGGGTCAGCTCGCCGGACTGCACCCGTCGATCCTACGCTGGTCGACGAACGTCCCCGATCAGCCGCTATCGAAGGGCCTCCGGGACGTTCGATGGAATGTCGCCGCCTGCGCTTCACGATTGCGCAACCACTTGGACTTGGCGCCTTATTGGCCTCGTGGGCGAAGAAGCGCCAATCGCAGCCGTCGGTGAAGCTTGCGCTTGCCCTGCGAAGCGGCATCCCTGTCTAGCGCGACGAGCGGCAGCGGGCACTTGTGGTTGCGCACCTCCGGCAGGGTTCGAGAGTCAGCAACGCCGCGCAGATCGGGCAGCGACGCCCTTCGCAATGCCCGAAACCCGGGTCGATCCGGCCTGCCGCGGCTTTATGCCGCTGGGGGCCGTTCATCGCTCGCAAGCTCGAGCAGGCGCTCGGCCTGCTCGGCGCCGGCGATGGGGAGCCCAGAGGGGTCGAGCAGGCCGAGCTGGGCGAGCAAGGTGGCCTGATCCCAGTAGATGTGCTCGTAGGCGACCTTGTCGCCCTCGAAACCCATCACGACGACCGTGGGGACGCGCGCCTTTCGTCCCGTCGGGGCGACACCGGGGAGCATGAACGGGATCTCGGCGTCGTGCGTGAACTCGAGGATGAACTCGTCGATCACCCGATCCGCGGAGACCGTGCGCGAGATTGGATGCAGGACGGCGTCGGCCGGCGTATGGCCGATGAACCGTGTGGAGTAGAACCGCCGTACCTCCTCGCCGCCGGAGGCTCCGGTGAGCGCCGGGACGTGCAACACGTAGGGCTCCTCGGTCATCGTGCGCATGGTCGCATCGACGTCCTTGAGCTCGAACTCGCTCGCCACGTGCTCGTCGAAGATCGCACCGAGGTCGGCCTCATCAGTGCGTGCGGCCCGGTCGCTCACGGGCTCGAGCCTCCGAAGGGCGCGGCGTCCTGGGGGCAGATGGTGCCGGCGGGCGGCAGGACACCATCGATCAGGTAGGCGACGGTGTAGTCGTTGGCGCACGTGCTCCGGTTGAGCAACGCCGTGTGCCCATACCCTTGGACGGTGAGCAGGCGGGCGTCGGCCAGTTGCTTCGCCATCTTGACGGAGTTCTTGTGCGGTGTCGCAGGGTCCGTGGTGTTGCCGATGACCAAGATCGGGTGGGCGGTCGGGGTGTCCCACGGCCCACGATACGGCAGGGGCGTGCGGACGGGCCAGGTGGCGCAGGGCTCATCCCCCCACAGGTTCGATAACCCGACGGGTCCGGCGCGCCGAAGGACCAGCCTCGCCAGCTTGATGTAGGCGCGTGGTTTACGGGGGTTCGGGCTCTCGGCGCAGATCACCGACAAGGCCTGCTCGGGCCCGGGATAGGCCTCCACGGCCTCGGCGCCAGACGACCCGTGAGCGTGGTGGCCCGAGCGCGCAAACGCCGACCCCTTCGGCGGCGCCCGCAGCCCAGCGGCCTCCCAGAGTTCCTGCAGCACGCTCGCCGCCCCAGACCATCCCTGGATCGACTGGTCCGGGATCTAAACGTTCTCGGGGCGCTTGAGAAGCCGCTCGAGCAGGGCGTCGAACTTGGCCTTGGTCTTGGCCGTGGTGCCGGCCGAGAACGCGCATTCGCGTCGCTTGCAGCGCCGTGATCGTCCCCATGGTCGCCATCTGAGCGAGGCGATTGTCTCGCGATCGGTGCGCGTGCGCAAGCCACCTGCGGCGCGACGCTCGAGCCCGAATCGCCGCACTCTGCGCGCCACGCGTGACATCGACCGCCGTAGCGTCGAGCCGTGTCGGGTGAGGCCGCGGCAGATCGCGAGCGCGGACAGGGAACGGTCGAGTGGATCGGCCTCGTCCTGCTCGTCTCGTTGCTGGTCGCCGCCTTCGGCGCCCTGGCGGGGATCGCCCTGCCGGGCGCCGGCCTCGCCCAGGCGATCGGCGCGAAGCTGGTCTGCGCCGTCGGCCTCTCGGGGGATTGCGACGGCGCCGGCTCGGAGCTCGCGCTCGCCTACGGGCCGGAGCTGGCCGGCCTGGTCACCGACCACGTCCCCGACCTGCTCTACGAGAGGGGGATGCGCGAGCTGCCGGTCGACTACCGCCGCTGCCGCGAGGATCCGTGCTCGATCGCCAGGAAGGCTTCGGGATCGTCGTCGCGCACCGTCGACGGGGGGCCCGCAACGGCCTTCACCCGCGTGATCGACTGCCGTGCCGAGTCGATCGAGGCCCCCGAGGCCGCCGGTGTCGACTGCTCGGGCGAGCGCGCCGGCAAGGTCTTCATCCAATACTGGCTCTATCCTCCCCTTCCCTCGTTTCGCCTAGTCACGAAACTCACGAACGCCGCTGCCAGGACACGGCTTCAGGAGATCGCCGCTGCCACCCGCTCGGCCGCCAGCTCGTCTGACTGCGGCAACAGGTGCGCGTAGGTCGCAGAGCACGGTCTTCGGGTCGTCCCCGAGCCGCGCCGCGACGATGTGGACCGGGATGCCGCTCGTCAGCATCAACGTCGCCGCCGTGTGGCGCAGGACGTGCAGCGTCCCGGTCGGGATCCCGGCGGCCTTGCGGTGCTTCGCGAAGCACTCGGTGAGCCGGTTCGGGTGGATCGGCGCGCCGAGCTCGTCGCAGAACACGAGATCGCGGTCGTCGTAGGCGTCGCCGGCGAAGTCGCGCTCGAGCAGCTGCGCCTCGCGGTGGCGGCGCAGCGCGTCGACCGTCTCCGGGTCGAGCGCGATCGTGCGTCGCGAGCGAGCCGACTTCGGCGGCCCGAACGTGGCGCCGCCGCGGGTCGGGACGAGCTGCTGCTCGACCGAGAGCCGGGCGCCGTCGAGGTCCAGCGCAGCGCCACGTCAGCCCGGCCAGCTCGCCGCGCCGCATCCCGGTCGTGCGCGGCCAGCCGCCAGAGCGCGTACAGCCGGTCGTCGCGCGACGTGCTCGAGGAAGCGGCGCAAGCTCGCCCGCCGTCCACGCCTGACGCGCGAGCGCCGCCCGCGCCGGCGGGTCGGCCATGTCGGCCGCGTTGCGGACGAGCCGACCCCAGCGCACGGCGTCGCGCAGGCGCGCGGTGCAGGACCGCGTGGGCGAGCCGCGCACGTCGATGGCGCGAAGCCCGGCCTGCTCGAGCTCGCGGTAGAGCGCCGTTCAGGTGCCGCCGGAGAGCCCCTGCAGGCGCATGTGGCCGATCCGCGGGGACGATCTGGCAGCCGGACCACCGGCTCGTAGCTGGCGAAGGTCAGCGGGCGCAGCGTGTCCGCTCGACGGCCGGCAGCCACTCGCTCTCGAGGAACTCGCCGAGCGTCGTCTTCGACGGCGCGGTGTAGGAGCCGTCGCCGAGGCGCTGCAGCTGCTCGGTCAGGAACGCCTGCGCTTCGCGCTTGGTCGCGAAACCCGCCCTTGCGGCGTTGCTTGCGCTTACCATCGGCGCCGGGCTCGTCGTAGCGAACCGTCCACCTTGAGCCGCGCTTGACGATCGTTCCGCGCATTAGTCGTTCCTTCCGTTGAGTCGTTTCGCGAGTGTGGCCATTCTCAACTCGCCCCCTCTGACTCGGGCTCAACCCACTCCTCGCGCGGGATCTCAGCGAAGTAGATGCGTGGGTCCTGTGGGAGGAGTGGGCGTTGGCCCCGTATCCAGGCGCGCAGCTCGGTGGGGGTGCAATCGACGAAGTTCGCGCCGAGCATCAACCGCTCGTCGTTGTCCACCGGGACGATCAGATGAACGGGCGCCACATCGAGTGCGAGCGCGTATTGGAGCGCTTCGTAAAGCGATAGCCCGCGCTGCCCGAGTTCGACCTTGGCGACGGCGACGCGGTCGGTCTGAGCCCCGATTCGATTGAGCACGTCGGCTAGGTCTTGCTGCGTCCATCCGTGGCGCTTTCGCAGCTCGCGGACGCGTTCACGGGTGGTCTGGTCGGGTGTCTTCAAGTGGCCTCCTTCGTGCGAATACCGCACAACAGCGTACCGACTCTTTACAACTCTGTCAATCCGCCCTAGGATCGCTTGTTAATGAGTGGATCTAGAACAGCAACGATTGAAAGACGTACGGAGAGCCTGCTTACGGTCGCTGAGGTCGCCCATTGGCTCGGAGTCGCTGAAGGCACGCTTCGTTACTGGCGCCATGTGCATCGCGGGCCACGGTCGCTGACAGTCGGCGGCGCCGTCCGTTACCGGCCGAGCGATATCGAGATTGGCTCGAGCTCGGCGTAAAGCGCGGTGACGCGACGTGAACCTCACCGACGACGCCGTGCTCACGGTTGAGGAAGCCGCCAAGGTGCTCCGGATCGGCCGAGCCTCCGCTTACGAGCTGGCCCGGCGCGGCGATCTCCCCGTGCTTCGACTCGGTCGAACCCTTCGCGTCCCGCGCCACGCGCTTGAGCAAATGCTACTTACGGCGAACGGGTCGGCCGAGAACGGCCCGCAACAAACAGACGGCGCCGGCGACCGATGAATCGCCAGCGCCGGGAAAGAGGTACCGATGCAAAAGGTACTACAGCAGGACCCCCTCGACCGCGACTATGCGCCCGGCTGGCGACCCCAGCCCGGTGAGAAGGTTCGCGGCAAGCTGGTCGACCTGGCGAGCCGAGAGCGCGACGACGCGTTCGGCGGCGGTCAGTACGCGATCCTGACAATCGAGCTCGACGAGAGCGCGCGGATCAAGGACGGCACCGTCGACGACTTCGTCGCGATTCATGCGCTGCACGAGGTGCTCGAGCGCGAGCTTGCGCGGATCAGGCCGAAGCTCGGGGACGAGCTCGGGATTCTCTACCAGGGCAAGCACGCCGACCGCGGCTACCACAAGTACCGCGTGCACCGCTACGGCGATGGCGGCGGCGGCTTCGACTGGACCGGGTTCGGTGACGAGAAAGAGGTCAGCCCGCACGAGTCACTCGAGGACCGGGTGCCGCTCGAGGACGCGGATGCAGCCGCCCAGGTGTCTATCGAAGCCGAGCGCGACGAGCGCGACGCGGCCGCATCGCAGGAAGGGGACGAGTGATGAAATCCCATCCTGAGCCAAAGGGCGACACCTGCTCGGGCTGCGGTGAGCAGCACAGGCGGATGCTCCACATCCGGGCGCAGTGGGTCGGCGTGGAACCGGGCGAGGTTCCCGAGCAGTCGATGCGCCTGATCGTGCGCGATCGGCTGGCCCGGCGCGATCAAGGAGTGTCGGCTGCGCCGGACGGGACAATCACCATCCGCCACGCCGCGGTTATCGGTGAATGGGCCGAGCGCGTCCCGGCGCTCGACTGAGGACCGGGATGCAGGACGTGAACGCAACGGCGGCCGCGGGTAATGAGCTCGCGGCCGCCGCGCTCGCTTACGCTGCCCGTGGCTGGCCGGTGTTCCCGTTGGCCGGCAAGCTGCCGCGCACCGAGCACGGCTTCAAGGATGCGAGCACCAACCCCGAGCGGGTCCGCGCCTGGTGGAAGCGGTGGCCCGATGCCGGCGTCGGTATCGCTACCGGCAAGGTGTCCGGCCTGGTGGTGCTCGACGTCGACGGCGACGTCGGCGCCGATTCGCTGCACGAGCTCGAGCGCGTGCATGGTGGTTCCGCTGACCCCTCGCTGCGAGACCGGCAGCGGGATGCACTACTACTTCAAGCACCCCGGCGGCGAAGTCCGAAACTCGGCGGGCCGCCTCGGACCCGGCCTCGACATTCGCGCCGACGGTGGGTACGTCGTGGCGCCGCCGAGCCGCCACCCGAACGGCCGCACCTACGGTGGGACGTAGCACCGGCCAACGCCGCGCTCGTGCCGCCGAGCGGGCTGACCGGACCGGCGACGCGCCGTAACGGCAAGGTGCGGCCGGTGAGCATGGCGCCGGCTCGCCGCCGAGGGTGCCAAAGAGGGTGAGCGCAACGAGCGCACCGCGCAACTCGCCGGCCACTTGCTCAGCCACGGCGTCGATCCCTATGTCGCGCTCGCGCTGCTGGTCGCGTGGGACGCGCGCAACCGGCCGCCGCTCGGACGCGCCGAGGTCACTCGCACCGTCGACTCAATCGCCGCGAGGGAGGCCCGGAAATGGGCGGCATAGAAGACCTGTGGCGGCGAAGGCGGCGCAGCAACGGCGCTGGACCCGTGCCGCTCGAAGACGTCGCGCCCCGAACGCTCGACAGGTCATCGAGACGTTCGAGCGCTGGCTCTACCTGCCCGACCCCGGCGTGGTCATCGTCCCCTCGGCCACTTTGGCCGCGAACCTGTTCCCCGGCGACCCGGTCTGGTCGGCTGCTCGTCGGACCGCCGGGAGCGGGTAAGAGCGAGGCGCTGCAATCGACCATCCGGTTGCCGCAGGTCTTACCCGGCCGGCGACGCTCACCGAGGCCGCGCTGCTCTCAGGCACGCCGAACCGCGACCGTGCGAAGGATGCGCCGGGCGGACTGCTGCGCGACGATCGGCGACTTCGGGATCATCGTCTGCAAGGACTTCGGCTCCGTCCTGCTCGATGAACCGGGACGCCCGAGCGGCGGTGCTCGCGGCGCTGCGCGAGATCTACGACGGCGCCTGGACCCGGCACGTCGGCACCGACGGCGGCCAGACGCTCTCGCTGGACGGGCAAGGTCGGGCTCATCGGCGGCTGCACGCCGACGATCGACCGCCACCACGCGGTCATGGGCACGATGGGCGAACGCTTCGCTCCTCTACCGGCTGCCCGAGGTCGACGCCGACGAGCAGGCGCGCCGGGCGCTCGCGCACGCCGGCCGCGAGGAAGCCATGCGCGCGCGAGCTCGGCGGCGGCAGTCGCCGGCCTGTTCGCCGAGGGACTGCCGCACGCGCCGCGCGAGCTCAGTGACGCCGACGACGCGAGCGGCTCGTCTCGCTCGCCACGCTCGTCGTGCGCTGCCCGCAGCGCCGTCGAGCGTGACGGCTACACGCCGCGAGATCGAGCTCGTCCCCGGCTCCGAGGCGCCGACGCGGCTCGTGATCGTGCTCGACCGGCTGCTCGCCGGCCTCGACGCGATCGGGCTCGACCGGCCGACGGCCTGGAGCGTCGTCACCAAGGTGCGCGCTCGACTCGATCCCAGCGCTTCGGCGTTGCGATGCTCGCGCGCGCTCGCCGAGCGTGCCGGCGAACCGACAACGAGCGAGCTCGCCGAAGCGGTGTCGCACCCGACCGCGACCACGCGACGCGCGCTCGAGGACCTGACCGCGCACGGCGTGGTCGAGCGCCATAGCCACGGTCAGGGCAAAGCCGCAACCTGGTCGCTGCCGTCCTGGACGCGTGAACGCTACGAGCGCGCGATGACCTTTTCCGAAATGTCCGGGAGGGGGCAGTCAGGCACGTCTACGCACGAAAAATCAGACGCGGGACCTTCTTATTTATCTCCTCTCAGTACGAAGGAGGACATTTCGGAAAAGGTTGGTGGCGACGCATACGAGCAGCGCGCCAAGGCGCTCGGCGTCCCGGCGTACGACGACGGGCGGCGGCCATGAACGCACCGTGGTTGCACTTCAAAAACTTCGCCGAGTAGCGCGGCGAGGAACGGCGCCGACGGCGGACCCGGCGGGCAGGGCCTTTGCCGGACAGGCTCGCCCCCGCCTCGGCGCCGGGACTTCTAAACGAGACCCAATGACGAAAGGAACAATGACCACCGCAACGAAGGCAAAGCCAAAAAGCGAGCTCACCGAGCTAGAACGGTTCGAGGCCAGGTGGGCTAAGGCGGCCGAGGAGGCGAAAGCCCTCGGCCATGAGCACCACACCAAGCTCACTCGGGCGCGGGAGCTCGGCGACCAGCGCCAACGGCTCACCCACCGCCAACCCGGCCTAGTCGATCACCACCAACAGCCGCTCGCCACCATCAACGACAACCCGGTCGTGCAGCTCGACCGGGAGACCGAGGCGCTCGGCGACCTGGCCGACCTCGGGGCGCAGGTCGAGCACGCACGCCAGCTCGAGCGTGTAGCCAAACAGGACGTACAGGCCTACGTCGCCGAGCACTACACGGCGATCCTCGAAGCATTGGAAGCCGAAGGCGACCGGCACGCCGAAGCGCTCAACGCGGCGATCGCCACCGTGGCCGAGGAGCTCGAGCGCTACATCGGCCATTGCCAACGGCTTGCGGATTGGCCACGATGGTCCGCGCCGATACGCGCGTGAGCGGACTCGACCAAGCATCCGCGGTCGCCCGGCAGATGCGCGACTGGAACCTGCCGACTCCGGAGCTACACCGATGACAGAGCGCGAAGGCACCCCGCAGGACTTCACCGACCTGTTGGCCCAAGGACCGGCGAAGCCTGATCAAACCACCGATGAAGAGCCGACCGAGCCGATCAACGAGCCCGGACAACGTTTGCTCGAGCAATCGGCCTGGGCCCGACAACGGCCAAGGCCAAGCGTGACCGCGCGTTGATCGACCGACTGCACCCACCGCGAAACGAGGAGGACCCCGATGACTGACGACCTTGACGCCGACCGCGAGGAGCTAGCCCGCCTCGTACTCGGCAATCCGGCGCTGGCGCCGCTGCTCGTCGGCGATACCGCAAAGGAGCTGGCGGCCTCTGCCGCCGAGGTTGGCCGGGTGCTCCGCGAGCACCACGCCAGTCAAAGACGCCCGCCGGCGGTCGACTTCGACGGCGGCGTGCGGCAACCAGCACCCGGACCCGGCATAACGCACGAGGCGTGGTTAGCCGAGTTGCTGATGCGCACCCGACCGGGCGACGGGACTGGCTGGGGATGAGCGACGCCGGTGGCCCCCTGGTTGCCACGTATACGCGGCAACCGCGACCGGCACCCGCCCCCCAAATGCATCTCTCAGACCGCCGAGGAGGGACTTGGCGCGCGCCGGGGTGTGAATGAGCCATACGTTTGACACCACCCACGCCAGGATCCTGGTAGCGGTTGAGGCGGGCGCCTCGATGGCCGACGCTGCGCTTCACGTCGGCGTCAAGCAGCGCACGGCGGAGTCGTGGTTGTACAAGGGGCGGCGCGATCCGGGCTCCAAATATGCACCGTTCGCGACCGCGGTCGATGCCGCGCGTCGTGCTCGAGCTCGAGCCGTAGAGGCACTAGCGGGCGAGCCGCTCGACCGCGCCGGCTTCGTGGCCCTGGTTGATCGCGCGTGCCGAGCGGGCAGCGTCACGGCGCTGCGCTTACGGTGGCGCATGTTCCAGGCCGACAAGCGGTCGGCGACGCACGTCGCCGACGGCCTCGACGTGCTCGACGAGCTCGCCCGGCGCCGGGCCTAGGGGACACCCGACTGGCGAGCCGGCTTGCGCCACCTGGCGAGCCCTGGCGCGCTCGACATCCCGGCAAGCCCTATGACCAAAGTCACCGTTCGCCACTTTCGCGGCGGCTTGCAGCCCGAGCAAGCGCTGGCGGGCCGCTAACGGCGCCGGGGCCGACCCGGTTGACCCCCCGGAGGCCGAGGCCGATGCCGAGCTTGACCGGTTGACCCGGCAGAAGCCGGACTAGCGAAGCGGGTACCTAGAGCCCCGGCGGGCGGTAGTTGACCGCGCGGTTCGCCGCCTCGTCTACCTGCTCGGGTGTGAGCAGCACGGTCGTCCTCACCGTCGCCCCTCCCGCGGCGTTGGCGATCAGGGAAACGGCTGCGGCGGCCTCGTGGTCGGGAAGATCGACGATCACAAAGGCGTCGCGCTCGCCGAACCCGAAGTAAAAGCACTCGAGCTCGCCGCCCACGCTCTGCACGGTGTCGGCAACCGCGTCCCGCCGATCGCTGCCGCCCTTGCTGCGCAGGCCCTCCTCGCCCCCGGCCGTGTATGAGGCCTCCAACAGGTACTTCGGCATCTCCTCCTCCTCGTGATCGGGGTCGCGCCAAGACTCTATCGCTCAAGGTCGCAAGGCAAGGGCACACAGCGGGGTCCCGGCGCGCCCGTGATCCGTAACCACCGGACCGACCCCGCTCCTCGCCTGCCAGATCAAGCGGTCGGGCGGATCGAGCCGCAGAACGGCCCTGGGGCTCTGCGATCGCCGCCAACTGAGGCGCCCTACTCCGACAGCCCGGCAGCTTCGAGGGCCTTTTCCCGCGCAGGGAAGACCTCACAGCGGATCAGCTGTTGATCGCGCAACGTCCCACGGGTGAGCAATCCGCAGAACGAAGTCGGCATCCGCGCCGTGGGGGGAATCCGGAGCCGAATGAGAGCGACGATCAACTCCTCGGCCTCGATCAGCTCCTCCACTTCAACCGACAAGTCGCCGACCATCTGCTGCTGATCCATCGGCCGATCCACCGAGCAGACTTCAACCGTCAGGCGCCGAGTCGTGCGGTGAGCCACCGACAGCGACCAGCTCGGCTGCCTCGGCCTCGATGCCGCCGGCGAACGTACTCAGGTCCTCGACGACCCCCGGGTCGCCGCAGACCCCGAAGCACAGGTCGCTTGCGTAGGACTGGACCGCGACCCGAATGGCGTGGTGCTCACCGATCTCCGCGATCGTGTGAAGCTCGGTGACCGGCGCCCCGCGGACGCTGACCGCCCGCGCGGGACCGGGCACATTGGACACGTTGAGTGCGAAACGTCTCGGGCTCTGCTCGAGCTTCTCGCAGAATCGTGCGAGCTGGGGTGAGACGCCGCGCAGTCCGCGGAGCAGCTCGTCCAGCTCTGCGGCGTCATGCTCGGCCTTCCGTTCGGCCGTCTGGGCGTGGATCTTCCGAATCCGGACGACGGGGTCGGGCTCGGCCAGGGGCAGGCCGAGCGCGAAGAACGAGTCGCGGTTGGCGGCGTCGTCGCCCTCGTGGTGGAGGCTGACCGGCACCTTGACGCGCAGGTCTCCGAGCGAGCCGTGCTGCCGTTCGATCCAGCGCCGCAGCCCTCCGGCGACCGACGCCAGGACGGCGTCGTTGACGGTCGCGCCGGCCAGTCTTTTCGATGCGTCGTGAAGCCCCTTGAGCGGCGCCGTGGCGAAGGCGATCTCGCGCCGGGTGCCGATCGTCCCGTCGAAGGGTGAGCGCTCGCGGCTGCGAGCGAACTCCCGGCGGAGGAAGCCCGCGAGGTGCCCCCGGCGGCGCTCGTCGTCCGCGGCGGCGTGCTGGTGCGTGGTCGCGCCGCCACCTGACGCTCCCGGCCGTGCCGCGGGCTCCGGGTCCCACAGCAGCTCCCGCGCCAGCCGCATCACGGTGGTCCCGTCGGCCATGGCGTGATGGAGGCGCCAGACGAGGGCGGCGCCACCGCTTGCGAGCGGCAGGCGGTCGAGCCGCCACAGCGGCCGGTCACGCTCCAGGCGCTGCGAGAACAGCTCCGCCACGGCCGCCCGCAGCGCGGGCTCGTCGAGGGGGTGGGGGCGGTCGGCCGCGACCACGTGCCTGTCGAGGTCGAACTCCGCGTCGGGAACCCACGCCGGCGCCTGCGGGGTGCCGCCGAGGCGACGGGTCATCTCCGGCGACCCGTCGATGCGCCCGGCGATCAGCGCCCGCAGGGCGCCGAGCTCGGGGAGCGCCGGGTCCGACCACGATCACCGTGCCGGTGTGGCCGGCGATCGTCCCGCACTCCAGGTCGAGGATCGCCCGGTCCTCGGCCGAGAGCGGGATCCCGTCGCTGCTCACCGCACGGTTTTACCACCCGGCGCGCGCCGCGCTCAGCCGAACGGTTCGCTCAGGTCGCGGGCGACGACCGACCGCCTCGACGCGCGGACGCGCGAGCTGCCCGGCGCCTACCTCGCCGGGCAGCGTGAACGCGCGGAGCGTGCGGCGCGGAGCGCGGCGACTGGTGGCGTGCATGATTTAGACCCGAGCGGGCTGGCCAGCTCTCGCTAGTTCAGTCGAGCGCTGGTGCCGAGATCTGGAGGCGCTCCGATGGTTGTGTCAGCGCCCGGCACCTCCCGCAGCGAAAAGACGTGGGCGCGGATGGGCTTCGGATAGTGCTCGTAGGTCTCGACAATCGGGACGGCGGCCTCGGTTGGAATGTCGAACCGGGCCGCCGCGGCCGCCGTGATAAGTGCGTACGCGCCGTGGCCCACCAGTTCTGCCGCGCCGTTCTTGAGCAGACGGTGCGCCATAACCACCTCGGGCCCGACGAGCTTGCGCCTGCCCGCGATCTCCTGGATCACGTACGCGCCGGCGTGGACAATGAACTTGAGGTCGAGGACGTCAATCCGCGCGCAGGCATCGCACCAACACGGCCAGATGCCGCGAGCCATGCCTACGCGACGACGGAAATCGGCGTAGCACCCGGTGAGGCAGTCGAGCATGGCCGCTCCGCGCGGTACCGGGGCCGAGTTGGCTGCATATGCGAAGACCGCGTCGCCCTCGAGCTCCAACAGTGCGAACGGCGGTACCACGCTTCCGACGATCCCGTCGAGCAGGTTCGACAACACTGCGTAGGCGTCCGGGACGGCACCATCGGCGAAGGCGTCGTCCTGGTGGGCCAGGGCCACGGACTGCAGGAACGACGTGTAGCCGCTGATGTCCGCAAGAAGGAATAGACCGCTCGCGGCGGTGGGGGCTTCTTGGTTGGTCATCGTCGAACCCTCCCGGGGCGCTGCTAAAGACGACGTTAGCCTCCGGAATCGGGAGTGTTGCATGTCCTCGACGCCCAACTAACCGCCCTAGTCGTCCAGGTTCTTCACGAACGAAGCCAGGACACTCTCGCAATGACCGGCGCGCCGACCGCGGGATACTGCGTGGGCGATGTCGGAGGAGAGCGTTTAGGTCGTGGGACGGATCATTGATGCGATCAAAGCGGCTATTTGACCACTAGGTCTCCGAGCGGCTCAGCCTGTTGCCTTCACGCGGAAGCAGGACCAAACATGATCATGGAGACGCGGGTTCCCTCGGTGCTGCGCGATCGCGAGCGCGAGCCACCACAGGACGTGCCGACCACAGCTTGAGGACGACCAGGCCGACGAGAACGCTCGCCGCAGCGACCATGAAGACCACCGGCTCGAGCGCGCCCCCGACGATCGCGAGGGCGACGAGCGCCAGCCCTGCTCCGATCCGTGCTCGCAGCTCGCCCGCAGGCACACCTTGGGCGCTCGACGCATGCACGGCCGTAACGAACGCGAGGTAGAGGGCGGCTCCCCCTGCGAGCGCCCACCGAGCTCCAGCGTCCAGGTGCGAGGCCGACGACTGCTCGATCGCAAGCGAGACTCCCGCGCTCACCGCCGTCAACGCCGCCAGCAAGGGGATGTGCGCGTTCACGAAGACGGCGATCGCCGCCGTAGAGCGCCTCAACGTGACCTCGCCGCCCAGCTCCGAAGTAGATCCACCAGATGGCCGCGGCGACGAGGAACCCGAGCGCCGCGACCACGGCCGCCGAGAGCGCCCACTCTGAGCCGGACGTTCCCAGGGCGACGACGACGATCGTCTCGCCGAGGACGATGATCGTGAACAGCGCCAGGCGCTCGGGCACGTGAATCGGGGAAAGCGGCGTCGCCGCATACAGCCTGCGCGCCAGCCACGGGACGCTCAACTCCCAGGCGATGGCAACGCCCCAGAGGACGTAGCGGGCGGGGGAGGCGAACGCGAGGGACGCGATCCAGATCCCGATCGCGAGGGAGTACTGCCACGCAAAGCGGCCGATCAACGGTCGTGCCTCGGGGACGTGGACGTATGAGCGAAGGTAGAGCGCGACCAAGAGGGACCGCAGGATCACGTAGGCGACGACGAAGCCCGTGCTGTCGCCGTGCGAGACGTCGGGGATCTGAATCGCGAGCGCCGCGATCGCGAGCATCGCCAGGAACATCACCCCTCGGAACACGACGTCGTCGGTGTCGAAACGGTCGGCGTAGGAGCTGAAGCCCTGCCAGGCGATGAACACGGGCAGATACAGCGCGGCGAAGGTCGCGAAGCCGCCGAGGCTGTGGTCGAGGACTAGCTCATGCGAGAGTTGCGCGATCGCGACCACGAAGACGAGGTCGAAGAACAGTTCGAGGTAGGTTGCGCGCCGTCCGTCGCCCTCCTCGAGCGTTCGGAGTCGCGGAGGGCGAATGAGCCGCTGCTCGTCCTCTCGCTCGAAGACCGCCATACGCGAATGATCCGCTACTTCGGCTTCAAGCATGGGCAGACTGGGGTCGCGGCGGACGCGATCGAGCTCCACCCGACGACCGCCAGGATCGCGCGCACGCAGCCCCCCGGGTGTTCGGCCGCCAGTCCACCATGTGTCAGGGCGACGATTCACTGGCGAACCTGCGCCCCGCCTGCGCCCGCTGCAACCGGGGATGGCGGTGACCTGACATATCCGCTTTGCATGGAAAGCGACGGTTTCCGGCCAGCTCTAATCCGAGGCGTGTGACAAGCCGCCTGAGCCACGCGGGTCGGCGACGCGCGTCGCCGACGCAAACCCCTAGGCAGCGGTCGGCGCCGGGAGCTCGGCGGCAAGCAACTCGCACACACTCGCGAGGTCGACGAGGCTCTGACGCAACGCCCACTCGGCGCCGACCTGGCGCTCGCTGAGCGCTCGACGGGCGCCGATCACGGCGGCGATCCGGGCCTCGAGCGTGTCCTGGTATTGCTGCCAATGGCGATCGAGGCGCTGCTGGCGGATGATCTCTTCGCGGACGCCGGCGACCACGGAGAGGATTGTGCCGCACCGCCGCGACGGCGAAAGTGGACACGAAACGGGCACGAACGTATGCGTACAGGACGACATAGTGCGTCATGATCGCACCACCGGAATCGACGAAATCCCTGCTAATCGTGGAAAACCCGATACGGGCCGATACAGGGCATCACACGTTCAATAGAACTGGCTCTACTGGCCCGACAGCCAGACCGACCCGTTCGGCGAGCGCGGATACCACCGCGATGACTGGGAGTCGTTCCAGGTCCGGATCGGCGCAGACGGGACCTTCGCGCGCGCGAGCTCACACCATTCCTACAACTACGACGGCGGGATCAAGAACTGGGCCAGCGACGCCGGCATCGACACCAAGCCGGGCTGGGGGCCGTACGCCGGCACCTACCACGTCTCCGCCGGCAGCCACGCCGGCCACGTCTCGGGGGAACGCGAGGAACCGCGCCACACTCCCGCTTCGCACCTGCGCCTGATCCCGATCGAGCCGATCGCCGGCTCGGGCCGCGCCGACGAGCTGTTCGAGGTCACCCCTCCGTGGCGCAAGCGCGTCTACCTCGATCCCGAGTCCGAGGAGACCTGACCCATGGGGCTCCGTCCCGCTCAGCTCTCCTGGCGCATCTCGGGAGCCTCGACGACGTAGAAGCGGCTGCGACCGATCTCGCGCTCGCCGACCCGGATCACCACGGCGTGCGGCCCCGCGGTCGAGAACTCGATCGTGGCGCCGAGCGAGATCACGATTCGCTGGTCCTGTCCGCTCACCGACCCAGGCGGCCGGCCCGCCTCGATCTCGAAGGTGAGCTCGTCGCCGAGCCGCTCGCCGTCGGGGTCCTGGACCTCGAGCGCAAGCGAGTGGCGCCGGTTGGTCTCATCCCAGGCGACGTCGACGCCGAAGGCGATCCCGAAGCGGTGCTCGGTCGGCAGCTCGCCGAAGCGCAGCATGTTCCAGCCGCCGCCCAGCGCATAGAGCTTTCCGTTGATCGACTCGCTGTGGTCGGTGAGCAGCAGGAATCCGGTCTCCATCGGAATCCCTACTTCGGAGGCATCCGCAGGGCGCCGTCGAGGCGGATCGTCTCGCCGTTGAGCATCGGGTTGGCGACGATCGCGGTGACGAGCTCGGCGTACTCGCCGGGCCGGCCGAGGCGCGAGGGGAAGGGGACGCCGGCGCCGAGCGCCTCGCGCGCCTCCTCGGGCAGCGCGGCGAGCAGCGGCGTGTCGAAGAGGCCGGGAGCGATCGTGAGTACGCGGACGCCGCGGCCGGCGAGGTCGCGGGCGGCCGGCAGGGTGAGGCCGACGATGCCGCCTTTCGACGCCGAGTAGGCGACCTGGCCGATCTGGCCGTCGAAGGCAGCGATCGAGGCGGTGTTGACGCAGACACCACGCTCACCCTTCTGATCGGCGTCGTTGCCGGCCATTGCCGCGGCGGCGAGGCGGAGGACGTTGAAGGTGCCGATCAGGTTCACCTTGATCACGTTGGAGAAGATCTCGAGGTCGTGGGGGCCCCGCTTCGAAACCGTTCTCTGCGCCCACCCGATCCCGGCGCAGCAGACCGAGATCCGCAGCTCGCCGCCCTCGGTTGCGGCGGCGACGGCCGCCTCGAGCTGCTCCGACTCGAGCACGTTCGCCTCGACGAAGCTCGCCCGGTCGCCGAGCTCGCCCGCCAGCGCCGCTCCCTTCTCGGCGTTGAGGTCGGCGATCACGACGGCGGCACCCTCGGTGTGCAGGCGTCTCGCGGTCGCCTCGCCGAGCCCGGAGGCGCCACCGACGACGAGTGCGTTGGATCCCTCGATTTGCACGGCCCGGCACCCTATCCACTCGTTCACGTTTGGCAAGGCGCCTCTAGGTAGCCTTTTCGGATCGCGCCGATTGCCGAGGCCAATCTCGCCGAGCGGATCGCCGACCGCCTCGCGGAGGCGCGGGAGCGCACGCTGCTGTTGGTCGAGCCGCTGAGCGAAGAGCAGCTCAATACCGTCTACTCGCCGATCCTCAGCCCGCTCGCCTGGGATCTCGGCCACATCGCCAACTTCGAGGAGCTCTGGCTCGTGCAGCGGGTCGGCGGCCGCGAGCCGATGCGCGGCGAGCTCGGCGCGCTCTACGACGCGATCGAGAACCCACGCACGATCCGCAACGAGCTTCCGATCCTCCGCGGCGACGATCTGCGCGCCTATATGGCCGAGGTCCGCGAGCGCACTCTCGACGTGCTCGACGGCGCCGAGCTCGAGGACCCCGAGAACCCGCTGCTCGCCGACGGCTTCCTCTACGAGATGCTGATCGCGCACGAGCACCAGCACAACGAGACGATGCTCCAGCTGTGCCAGATGATCGACGGCTACGAGCCGCCGCTCGTCGACCAGGCTGTCGCCGCGGAGCCCGGCTCCGACGGGCCCGAGATGGTCGCGGTCGAGGGCGGGTCCTACGAGATCGGTGCCGCATCGCGCGGTTTCGCCTATGACAACGAGCGCCCCCGCCACCTCGTCGAACTGACGCCGTTCGAGATCGATCGCACCCCGGTGACCAACGAGGCCTTTGCCGGGTTCCTCGCCGAGTCCGATGCCGAGCCGCCGCTGTACTGGCAGGGTGACGGCGAGGGCGGCTGGGTGAGCGCGATCTTCGGCCGCAACGATCCGCTCGACCCGACCAAGCCCGTCGTCCATGTGAGCTGGGACCAGGCGGATGCATTCGCGCGCTGGGCCGGAAAGCGGCTGCCGACCGAGTTCGAGTGGGAGGCGGCGGCGACGGGCGCCGACCGCGTCCGAGCGAACCTCGACCTGCTCGGTTTCGGCTGCGCCGCCGCCGGGGCCTACGCCGACGCGCCCGCCGAGTCGGGGGCGGTGCAGATGCTCGGCGATGTCTGGGAATGGACCAGCTCTGATCTCGCCGGCTATCCCGGCTTCAGCGCGTTTCCCTACCCCGAGTACTCGGAGGTCTTCTTCGGCAACGCTTACAAGGTCCTCCGCGGCGGTGCCTGGGCAACGAGGCGCGACGTGATCCGGACCAGCTTTCGCAACTGGGACCTGCCGCAGCGCTCACAGATCTTCTCCGGCCTTCGTTGCGTAAGGGATCTCCGGTGAATGTGAAACGAACCGAGCCGCGGCGAGTCGGTTAGGCACGCGCGTGGACGCAATCGCCGAACAGATCGAGATCGAGGTGCACCTGCCGCCCGGCGGGGCCCTGGCCGGTCTCGCCGAGGACGTGCGCGAGGGCCTCTCCTCGCCGTTCAAGGAGATTCCGCCGAAGTACTTCTACGACGAGCGCGGATCGGAGCTGTTCGAGGCGATCACCGAGCTCGACGAGTACTATCCGACCCGCACCGAGCGCGCAATCCTCGACCACGGCGCCGCCAAGATCGTCGCCGCGGCGAAGCCGACGACGCTGATCGAGCTCGGCTCCGGCGCCGCCGCGAAGACCCGCAGCCTGCTGGACGCGATGCGCGCGGCGGGCTCGCTCGAGACCTACGTCCCGGTCGACATCTCCGAGGAGATCACCCGCCGCGTCGCCGAGGAGCTGGTGGGCGAGTACGAGGGCCTGCGCGTGCACGGGGTCGTCTCCGACTACGAAACGCACCTCGAGCGGGTCCCGCGCGAGGAGGGCGCCCTGGTCGCCTTCCTCGGCGGCACGATCGGCAACTTCCGCCCCGGCCCGCGACGCTCGTTCCTCGCCCGGATCGCGAGTCTCATGTACCCGAGCGACCGGCTCCTGCTCGGCACCGACCTGGTCAAGGACCCCGCGATCCTGGAGCGCGCCTACAACGACCCCGCCGGGATCACGGCCGAGTTCAACAAGAACGTGCTCCACGTGATCAACCGAGAGCTCGATGCCGACTTCGACCCCGACGGCTTCGAGCACGTCGCCTTCTGGGACGCCGAGAACGAGTGGATCGACATCCGCCTGCGCTCGCTCGCCGAGCAGTTCAGCGACGTCAAGGCGCTCGACATGCGGGTCCACTTCGCCCGCAACGAGGAGATGCGGACCGAGATCTCGACCAAGTTCAACCGCGAGCGGCTGGAGTCAAGTTACGCCGACGCCGGCCTCGAGCTGGTCGAGTGGTGGACCGACCCCGACGAGCTCTACGCGCTCTCGCTCGCCCGCGCCGTCTAGTCGCGATCAGCGCGGCGCCAGCGCCTCGATCAGCTCGCCGAGCCTGTCCGGCGTCGTGATCGGGGTCAGCACCGGGCAGCTGATCCCGCCGGCGACGAACTGCTCGAGCCGGGCGTGCATCTCGTCGGGCGTACCGAGGATGAACATGTCCTCGATCAGCTCCCAGGGCGCCAGCTCGGCGGCGCGCTGGCGGTCCTTAGCCTCCCAGGCCTCGCACATCGGCGCGATCGCCTCGGCGTGACCGAGCCAGCGGTAGAACGCGGCGTAGACCGGCACCGTGATGTAGGAGGAGAACATGAACCGCGCCAGCGGCTCGATCTGCTCGCGCTCGCCCGGCACGCAGAAGAATCGGCAGAGCAGCTCGAATCCCGGCGGCGCGCCCGCGAGCCCCTCGCGTACCTGCGGCAGGCCCGAGAGCGGGAGAAAGTTGGTGAACGCGCCGTCGCCCTTCTCGACCGCGAGCGCCAGCATCCGGCCGCGCAACGCCGCGAGCACGATCGACACCGGCTCGGCAGGCGCCCGCTCGAGCTTGAATCCGGTCGCGGTTCGCTCGCCGGCCAACGCGGCGCGCAGGAAGTCCACGGACTCGGAGACCTTCGACAGCGGGCGCTCGAAGGGGATCCGGTTCCAGCCCTCGACGATGCGGTCCGAGGAGGCGCCGAGCCCGAGCACGAAGCGCCCGCCCGAGCCGTCGGCCAGCGCCGCCGCCTCCTGGGCGAGCAGCGCGGGCCCACGCTGGAACACCCCGACCACGCCGGTGCCCAGGCGCACCGAATCCGTCCACGCCGCGGCGAGCGCCAGCGGGGTGAAGCCGTCGGGCCCGTTGGTCTCGCCGCTCCACAGGTCGGTGTACCCGGCGGCCTCGGCGCGTTCGACCAGCTCGCGGTGCTCACCGAGGCGCAGCCCGGCGAGTGGCAGCGTCAGCGCCCAGCGACGCTCGGTGCCGGCGGGTTGGACTCGGTCGTTCATCCGGCGCGCGGAAGCCTATCTGTGGGATAGGCTCGCGCCTGAATGGACTTCTCGCGGCTGAACCCGACCAGGGTGATCGTCGGCGGTGCGGCCTCGCTGCTGCTGATCATCAGCCTCCTCTTCCTTCCCTGGTACACGCTCGAGCCGAACCCGCAGCGCGATCTCGACAGCCCCGACTACAACCCCGATGCGTGGATCTGCGGCGAGAACAACTTCGATTGCACCGGGTTCGACACCTTTCCGATCCTGCGCTGGCTGCTGCTGGGGGCGGCGCTGGCGCCGCTGATCTTGGCCTGGATCCTGGTCCGGGGCCACAAGCTCTCGTGGGCGCCGGGGGAGATGACGATGGTCGCCGGCTTTGCCGCCACCGTGCTGATCTTCTACAACGGGATCATCGACAAGCCGGGGACGGGCCCGGCCGAGACCGGCGTCGGCCTCGACTACGGCTACTACATCGCGCTGCTCGGGGCGATCGTGATCGCCGGCACCGGCTTCACGCGCTCGGTCGAGAGCGGCCCGCGCAAGACGCGTAAGGCTCCGGGCACGGTTTAGCCCAAGTAGCCTGACCAGCGTGAGCGTGATCTCTCACGACGTACGCTCCGGCTCGAAGCCGGACCGCAACCTTGCGCTCGAGATGGTTCGGGTCACCGAGGCGGCGGCGCTCGCGGCGGCGCGCTGGGTGGGCAAGGGCGAGAAGGAGGCGGCCGACGGCGCCGCCGTCGACGCCATGCGCCTGCTGCTCGACACCGTGCCGATGGACGGGATCGTCGTCATCGGCGAGGGCGAGAAGGACGAGGCGCCGATGCTCTACAACGGCGAGCGGATCGGCGACGGCAGCCCGCCCGAGGTCGACATCGCGGTCGATCCGCTCGAGGGCACGACCCTAACCGCGCGCGGGATGCCCTCGGCGCTCGCCGTGATCGCGCTCGCCGAGCGCGGGACGATGTTCGACCCGGGCCCGTGCGTGTACATGGAGAAGATCGCCGGCGGCCCCGAGGTTGCCGACGTGCTCAGCCTCGACGACCCGCTCGCCGCGGTGGTCGAGAAGGTCGCCGAGCGCAAGCGCAAGAGCGTCGGCGACGTGACCGTGATCATGCTCGACCGCCCTCGCCACGAGGACGGGGTGAAGCAGATCCGCGAGGCCGGGGCCCGGATCCGGTTCATCAGCGATGGCGACGTATCCGCGGCACTGTTCGCGGTTAGCGCCGAGGCCGGTGTCGACCTGCTCTGGGGGATCGGTGGCACTCCCGAGGGGGTGCTCTCGGCGGCGGCGATCAAGTGCCTTGGCGGACAGCTTCTCGGCCGGCTGTGGCCGCGCGACGACGACGAGCGCCAAACGGCGATCGACGCCGGCTACGACCTCGACGAGGTTCTCGACGTCGATCGCCTGGTCTCCGGCGACGACGTCTTCTTCGCCGCCAGCGGGGTCACCGACGGCGACCTGCTCGAGGGGGTGCGCTACCGGGGCGGCAAGGCGACCACCGAGTCGCTCGTGATGCGCTCGCGCTCGGGAACGGTGCGGACGGTCAGCGCCCGCCACGACCAGGCGAAGCTGCGCGAGGTCACCGGCGGCCGCTACGACTGATCGGGCTTCGCCTCGGCCTCCATCTCCTCGGCGAACGCTCGCGCCCGCTCCTCCTCGACGCTGCCGACGTCGTGGAGCTCGTAGCGCAGGGCGTTGATCACCGCCCCCGCCATAAGAGCCAGCGCGACGAGGTAGAACCAGAGCAGAGCGACGAGGATGAACCCGAGTGCGCCGCCGACCTGGTCGATGCTCGACTGGCCGAGGTAGAAGGGGAAGATCGCGTTCGCGACCGCGGTCGTCAGGGTGACGAACAGCGCTCCGGCCCAGACGCCCCGCCAGGGCACGTGGCCCTTGGGGACGACGTAGTAGATCAGCGCCGTGATCGCGAACGTGACTGTGAGCGCGACGACGAACACGAACAGCGCCCGCAGGAGGCCGACCTGGTCGAGGCCGAAGGGCAGGTCCTCCGCCCCCGAGGCGAGCACCCCCTCGGCGATCGGCATGATCACGCTCGCGGCAAGGAAGGCGACGACGACCAGCAGCATCACCAGCGCGAAGCGCTTCTGCTCGATCCAGCCGCGGCACTCGACGTGGTAGATGCGGCAGAACGCCGTGTCCATCGCGCCCCAGAACGAGGCCCCGATCCAGATCGCACCGAGCGCGGCGACGATCCCGATCGTGGTCGAGTTCGCCTGGATCCGGTCGAGCGCCCGGTTGAGCTCGTCCTGCTCGGCGGCCGGGAACAGGCCCTGGAGGTCGTTGATCACGCTCGCCTGGATGTCGGAGTTCTCGAGCACCTGCCCGAAGACGAACAGGACCAGGAGCGCGAACGGGAACACCGCGAGCGCGAGGTTGAAGGCGACCATCGCCGCCAGCCCGGTGATGTTCTCGCGGTAGGCGCGCTCCCAGAAGACCCGCAAGTACCGCCGCGTCACCGACGGTCGACGCCGTCGCGCAGGGCCTCGATCGCCCGGCTTGCCAGCCGGACCCCGAGAGTCGCCGCCTCGGCCGCGGCGGCGACCCCGGCCCAGGCGAGATCCTCGAGCCCGCCGCCGCTTGGCGCCTGCGGCACCGTGGCCCCGTCGGCGGGCTCCGCTGCCGGCGATTCGGCCTCTGGCGAAGCGGCGGGCCGTTTGCGCGCCGCCGCCTCGGGAGCCGCTTCAGCTGCGCGCGCCGCGGCCTTCGGCTCGCCCCGAGACCCGCGATCGCGCCGCGGGCTGCGGGTTCCGGGGCGCGAGCCCGGCAGGTTCCCGAACACGCTGCCCTGCTGCGGGTCGGGCTCGTCGGCGTGAGGTTCTTCGCTCATCGGGGTTATTCCATCGCGATCGGCGGACGCGCGCTTTGCGGTGCGAGGCCGTGGCCGAGCCGCGCCGCCGTTGAGGCGCCTGATTCGCAGTAACCGCCGCCGGGTATCGGTGTTGTCAACCCTCCTGGCCCCCCGATTCGCGCTGGCGAGGGCTGGGTTTTCCCCCGCAAATAGCGAATCGACCCCTTGACTTCAGAAAATATAGCGGTACGATTCGAACACACGTTTGAGCATTTTTTCAGCATTTCCGCGGCCGACACGGAGTAACGAGGACATGTGGCAGGTCGTCGCGGGCCTTGGGGCCGCAACTCCGCGGCGCCCCAGGACTTAGGGGTCCATCGGAGCCTTAAGCCGGCCTCCGATGCGAACGCAGACCGGTCCCAGCACCAGCACCCAGGCATTTGAACACCACGAAGGAAGAAGCAGCCAACCGATGCTGATCACGGAGCTTCAGGAGCTCGAGGAAGTAAAGAACCTCGTCACCAAGGGCCAGACCGAGGGCGTGGTCGCCTACGGCGAGGTCGCCCAGGCCCTCTCGGAGGTCGACGTCGATGAGGGCGACATCGAGGAGCTCTACACCTACCTCGAGGGCCAGGGCGTCGAGATGGTCGACGACGTCGACCCGGCGCAGAAGTCGTCCCCCGACGCCGAGCGGGCGGAGCCGAAGCGCGGCAAGCGCCGGCAGAAGACGGCGCTCGACCTGAAGCCGGACATGACGACGGACTCGCTGCAGCTCTTCCTCAAGGACATCGGCAAGGTGCGCCTGCTGACCGCCCAGGAGGAGGTCGACCTCGCGAAGGGGATCGAGCGCGGTGACCTCGACGCGAAGCAGAAGATGGTCGAGTCGAACCTGCGGCTCGTCGTCTCGATCGCCAAGAACTACCGCAACCAGGGCCTGCCGTTCCTCGACCTGATCCAGGAGGGCACGCTCGGCCTCGTTCGCGCCGCGGAGAAGTTCGACTACCGCAAGGGCTTCAAGTTCTCGACCTACGCGACCTGGTGGATCCGCCAGGCGATCGCCCGCGCGCTCGCCGACAAGGCGCGCACGATCCGGATCCCAGTCCACGTGGTCGAGAAGCTGAACAAGATCGGCCGCGCGGAGCGCAAGCTGGTCACCGAGCTCGGCCGCGAGCCGACCCCGGACGAGATCGCCGAGGTCACCGGGATCGACCCCGAGGAGGTCGACCAGATCAAGCGCTCGGCGCAGGCGCCGGTTTCGCTCGAGAAGCCGGTTGGCGACGAGGAGGAATCGGAGTTCGGCCAGTTCATCGCCGACGAGAAGGCCGAGTCGCCGTTCGAGCGCGCCGCCGACCTACTGACCAAGGAGGCGCTGCGCGAGGCGCTCGAGAACCTCTCCTACCGCGAGCGCCGCGTGCTCGAGCTTCGCTACGGGCTCGGCGGCGAGCATCCGCGGACCCTCGACGAGGTCGGGCGCACGTTCAACGTCACCCGCGAGCGCATCCGCCAGATCGAGAACCAGTCGCTGAAGAAGCTGCAGTCGCTGGCTGAAGCTCAGAAGCTGCGCGAAGTCGCCTGAGCAGCTCCGTTTAGGCCCTTACCGACTCGCAATCCCGGCGGCGGTCCTGGCCGGATCCGCCGTCGCAGGCGTCGTCGCCGTCGCCGCCCGCGAGCACGTCGTCGCCGCTGTCGCCGCGCAGGCGGTCGGGGCCGGCGCCGCCGCGGAGCTCGTCGCTGCCACTGGCGCCCTCGATCTTGTCGGCCCCGTTCGAGCGGGCGACGTTGTCGCTGCCGCTGCCGACCTCGATCTCGTCGGCGCCGTGGCCCGGGCCCACGTTGTCGTCGCCGCTGCCGGCGAGCACGGTGTCGGCGCCGCGCCCGGTGGCGATGACGTCGCCGCCGCTGCCGCCGTCGACGAAGTCCGGCCCCGCCCCGGCGCCGAAGAACGCGTCGTCACCGCTCCCACCGATCGACCCGTCGGGGCCTCTGCCGCCGGTGAGCTCGTCGTTGCCCGAGCCGCCGGAGAGGAAGTCGCTGCCGCCGCCGCTGTCTCCCGGGGCCACCCCGAGGACGTCGTCGCCCGCGCCCCCGAAGACGCCGTCGTCTCCGCCGCCGCCGCTCATGAAGTCGAAGCCGCCGAAGCCGTCCATCGAGTCGTTTCCGGGGCCGCCCTCGATGTCGTCGGATCCCTCGTTCCCGCAGATCTGATCGTCGCCGCCGCGGCCACGGATCGAGTCCTCGCCGCCGCCGCCGACGATCACGTCGTCGCCCTGGGTGCCGTTGATCACCTCGTTGGCGGTCGTCCCCGAGATCGTCGCCTGCTGGCCGGCGCAGGTGGGCGGCGACGCCGCCGACGCGGAGATCGCGAAGATGGTGACCGAAACCGCGACGATCGCCGACGCTCCGAGCGTCATCCGGCGCGCAGCCGGTCGCCCTCGAGATCGTTTCCCATCGAGTCCCCTTGATCGACGCAGGACGAGGTGCATGGGTCTCCTTCCCGTGGGCGGAGAACCGAACCTAACCCAGTCCTCCGCCGGATGCAAGTCTGCCGCACCGCTCCGTTTGCGCTTGCGGCGGGTTGAAGGGTGGACGGTGAGTCGGGTACGGACACCCGGACTCTCAGCACATGCGGCGGCTGCACTCCTGTGGGCGTCGGCGGGCGCGGTGGCGAAGAAGAAGGATCTGAAGAGCGCCACCTAGCCCGTGTGCCCAAGTCGCCGCGGTGGCCCCCGCTACGGTTCGGTGTTCGTGGCAGGGGCCCCGACATCACGCCGCGCGAGGGCGGCAACGGCCGTCGCCGCGCTCTGCCTGATCGCCGGGGTCGCCGCCGGCGGTCCAGGCGCCAGCGCCCAGGGCGCCGAGCGGCCGAACTTCATCGTCATCATGGCCGACGACCTCGGCCCGGAGATGATGGCGGCGCTGCCCTCGGTCCGCAAGCTGGTCGGCAGCCGGGGAGCAACGTTCGAGAGCGCGCTTGCAAGCTATCCGCTCTGCTGCCCGGCGCGGGCAACCCTGCTCACCGGCCAGTTTGCGCACAACCACGGCGCCAAGGGCAACAACCCGAAGAGCGGCGGTGGCTACCGGGCGCTCGTCGACCCCGAGCGCAACCTCGCCGCTTGGCTGGATGCAGCCGGCTACGACACGGCGTTCGCCGGCAAGTGGCTGAACGGGCTGCGCACGCCGCGCAAGGCGCCGCCGGGGTGGAATCAGTGGTGGGGGCTGATCGGAGAGGGGGGCGAGGGGCTCTCGTCGTTCTATGACTACGAGATCTTCGACCCGAGTGGCACGCCGCGCCACTTCGGCACCCGCGCCGCCGACTACCAGACCGACGCCTTGACGCGGGAGTTCGCCCTGCCGTTCGTCGACGAACATGCCGCCGATCCCGACCCGTTCTTTCTCTGGCTCGCGTACCACCCGCCGCATGGCGGCCTCGGTCGCAATGACGCCGCCGGGCGCCGCTGCTCGTCGGGCCCGCCGAGCTCGCGCAGGGGCTCACAGAGCGCGATCCCGGCTCCGCGCCATGCCGGTCGCTTCGCACGCATACCGCTTCCCAACCCGCCGTCTTTCGACGAGGCGAACGTCGTTGACAAGCCGGCCCAGGTCCGCCGCCGCCCGCGGCTCGACGACGCCAACATCGAGCGGATCGAGCGCGACTATCGCTGCGGCCTCGCCGCGCTGCTGTCGCTCGATGATGCGGTTGAGGACATCGTCTCGCGGCTCAAGCAGAGCGACCAGATCGACAACACGGTCGTCGTCTTCACCGCTGACCACGGGGTGCTCGCCGGCGAGCACCGGATCGCCCGGGGCAAGAACCAGCCCTACGAGGAGGCGATCGGGGTGCCGCTCGTGATCCGCGGGCCCGGGATCGAGGCGCACCGCCGGATCGAGGCGCCGGTGGTCAACGCCGACCTCGCGCCGACGATCCTCGACATCGCCGGTGCCGTGGCCCCGCCCGAGCTCGCGCGGCCGATCGACGGGATCTCGCTCGAGCCCGTGCTCGCGGGTGGCTCTCCGGCGACAGACCGCGCGATCCTGATCGAGGGCCGCGACAACGTCGCCCGGGCGCGGCACGGGTTCAAGGTCCGTTCCTACGTCGGAGTCCGTACGCGTCGCTACGCGTACTTCGAGCACCGGCGCGCCAACTACGCGTCCGACAGCGAGGGCAGGGGGGCGCCGATCGGCGCCGGCAGGGTCACCGATCGCGAGCTCTACGACCTCGGGAGCGACCCGTTCGAGCTTCGCAGCCGCGACCGCGATCCCGATTACGCGGCGACCCGGCGCGAGCTGGCCCGGCTCGTCGCCCGGCTCGAGGACTGCTCGGGCGCGACCTGCGCGCAGGCAGTCGATCCGCCCGCGCCGTCGCGCTGACACCCGAGCCGGTGGGGATCGCGCGCGCCACGTTCCGCTCGGGCCGGGTCGGGGTGCGATGCCTGGCCGGTGGCAGTGAGAGAGGGGGTTGGGTGGGATGCCGGCGCTTTCGGTCGGCCTCGGCCGCAATGGCGCTTTGTTGCCGCTATCCGGCAATTAGTCGCCAATCGGGGGCCCTCGGCCAGCGCGCCAACCCGCCTTTCGATCCCAGGTCGAGGTTGATAGGAGAGTTGTTGCTCTATAGCGACAACAACCTCGGACTCAACGCCGAAGGACGGTTGAGGCCGGGGTTTACGACCTGCGCTCGCGCCCACACCCTCTCTCACTGACAACGAACCCCGCCTCGCGCCAGGCGAGGGCCCGAGCGGAACGCGCCGCGCCCCGTCCCGCACGGCTCCGCGGAGCCGATTCCGCGCTTGCGCAGGCTCAAGCCGAGCGCCACGACGCCCGATAGAAGGTCTGATGTTTGACATCGACGAAGCGCTGCGCCGCGTGGTCGAGAACGAGGGCTCCGACCTTCACATCAAGGTTCCCTCGCCGCCGATCACGCGAGTGCACGGGGAGCTTCGCCCGCTCGAGGGCGCCGAGCCCCTGCGCTCGGAGGACACCGAGGCTGCGCTGCGCCAGATCCTCACCGACCCGGCGCTGCTCGAGGAGTTCGAGCGCGACGGCGAGGTCGACTTCGCCTACTCGGTCCCTGGGCTGTCGCGGTTCCGGGTCAACGCCTTTCGCCAACGGGGCAGCGTCTCGATCGCCTGCCGTGCGATCCCGTTCCAGGTTCGCTCGATCGACGACCTCGGCCTGCCGCCGGTGATCCGCACGCTCGCCGAGGAGCAGCGTGGGATCATCCTGCTCACCGGGACCACCGGCTCCGGGAAGTCGACCACGCTCGCGGCCATGGTCGACCACATCAACTCGACTCGCGCCCGCCACATCATCACGCTCGAGGATCCGATCGAGTACCTGCATCGGGACAAGCTCTCGATCATCAACCAGCGCGAGGTCGGCGCCGACACCGAGAGCTTCGCCCGGGCGATGCGGCGCGTCTTGCGCCAGGACCCGGATGCGATCCTGATCGGCGAGATGCGCGACGAGGAGACCGTGCGCACGGCGCTCGCCGCGGCCGAGACCGGCCACCTGGTGCTCTCGACGCTGCACACCCTCGACGCGACCGAGACCGTCAACCGGATCATCGACTTCTTCCCGCCCCACCTTCAGCAGCAGGCGCGAGTGATGCTCGCCGCCACCCTGCGTGGCGCGGTCGGCCAGCGGCTCGTGCAGCGCACAGGCGGCGAGGGTCGGGTCGCGGTCTGCGAGGTGCTCGTCTCGACCGGGCGCGTCCAGGACCTGATCCTCAACCCGCAGGAGACCGGGCGGCTGACCGAGGTGATCTCCGAGGGCGAGTACTACGGGATGCAGACCTTCGACCAGGCGCTGCTGAAGCAGGTGATGGCCGGCTCGATCGAAGAGGCGGTTGCCTTCGAGTACGCCTCGAGCCCGCACGACTTCAAGCTCATGCTCGAGGCGCAGGGCCAGCGCGCGAGCGGGATCGAGCAGGTCCTCGGTGCCGACGAACCGGCAGAGACCGCGGCGCCGAGCCTCTACGGCTCCTGAACGAGCGTCCCGCCGAGGCACTTCAGTAGGTAAAGCATTGGCGCTATACTCGGTCCGCGGACCGGAGGAAAACGCTGCAACCACTCCCCTTCTCCCGGCCACCGCAAGGCTCCGATGACGGATCCCACCTGTCCAGTCTGCAGAACCGCCGAGATCATCTCCGGGAAGTGGACGCTGCTCTTGATCCGCGACCTCGCGGAGGGCAGCCGCCGGTTCTGTGAGCTCGAGCGCTCACTCGAGGGGATCAGCCCGCGCACCCTTTCGCTGCGCTTGCGTGCCCTCGAGGAGCACGGGATCGTCGTTCGCCACACCTACCCCGAGGTTCCGCCGCGGGTTGAGTACGTGCTCACCGAGAAGGGCACCGCCCTCGTGCCCCTGATCGACGACATGCGCAAGTACGGTCGCCGCTGGCTCTTCGAGGCCAGGCCCGCGGCTGAGGAACGCGCCCGCGCCGCAGTCGCCGTTTAGACGTAATCCCTGAGCCCGTAGCTGCAAGCCTGCTTGCAGGCAGGAGGCGCCGGGGGCCGGGGCGAACCAGTCACCCATGCGTGACCTGGTGATTCGTGAGGGATTGGCGACGATGGCCGGTGATGCGGCGACCTGCCTGCAGGAGCTCGTCGCCCTCGGCAATGAGATCCCCTACGAGGTGCGTGAGCCCGGCGACGGCTCCCCGCTCTGCCGCTACCAGCCGCTGACCGAGCGCTTCGTCCGCGAGCACGCGGGCGCGCTGCGCGAGCTCGACTCCTTTGGCGCCACCTGCGCGGCGCTCGAGGCCGCCGGCCTCGCCGGTGACTACCTCGAGCGGCTTGGGATCGGCATCCCGCCGGAGCCACGCCAGCGAGCCGAGCTCGCCGGCCTGGCCTTCCTCTGCCGGCTGTGGATGGACACATCCGACTTCAGTTTCGATGACGAGCGGCTCGACGCCGCGATCGAGGAGCTACAGGCCGCGTGCGAGGCCGAGCAGGGCCAGATCGAGGTGATCGTTCCGCTGCGCGGCCTGCAGATGCCCGTCGCTCGTCTCGACCTTGCGACGGCCTCGATCGTTCGCGCCGACACGGTCGAGGTCCCCGCCGAGGCGCGCTCGAGCGACGGCCTCGGAGTCTCTCCTTGGGAGCCCGCGTTCCTCGCCGTCGTCCGAGTCGAAGAGCCCGGCATCGACGGCGGCGAGGAGGGCCCCGATCCCGGAACCGCGGCGGTCGAAGCGTTCAGGCGCCTGGTCACCACGCTACGGCTGTTCAAGTCCGGCGGGGTCGGCCTCGGTCCGCATGCCTGGACTCGGATCGCCGGCGACCGCTGGCGGCGGATCGCGACCGGCGCCGGGCGCCAGCGCCCGGGTGGCTACCGGCTGACCGAGCCCGAGCTCGGCGATCTCGCGGCCTTCTCGCGCTCGCTCGTGGCCCCCGGCACCCCCTTCAGCCGCAGGGCCGCCGAGCGGCCCGGCTTCCCTGCCACGCTCGGCCGCGCGCTGAACCGCTTCGAGGCCGGGCTCGAGCGCAACGTCGTCGTCGAGGCGCTCAACGATCATCTGCTGGCGCTCCGTTTCGTGCTCGAGGGCGGCGGGCCCGCCGACCTCGGGCTGCCGATGCGCGTCGCGGCGCTCTGCGCCGAGCCGGACCGTCGCAGCGAGGTCAAGGCGGTGGTCGACCGGGCGATCGGCCTCGAGCGAGAGCTTTGGAGCGGCGAGCCGGCGCCCGGCGCCGGGCTGGTCACCCCGGCAGAGACGGGGGCGGCGCTGGAAGATCTTTGCCGGGCGATCCTCAAGGACGCGGCGGCCGGACACCTGGGCTCCGACCTGCGAGCCACGGCCGACGAGATCCTGCTCGCCGACGGGCTCGCGGTCGGCGACGGGGCCGCCGAGCAGCGCGGCGGAACCACGGAATGGGACCTGGAGCCGGTGATCGAGGCCGAGCCGACCCTGGCCGAGGAGCTCGAAGAGATCGTCGCGGCGGGCGAGGAGGTATCGGAGTTCGACCAGCGAATCTCACCGGAACCGAGCCACGAGCCGGAGGAGGAGATGGTGATCGCGAGAGCACGAGAGATCTTTGGCAGGCAGGCCGAACCCGATACCGGCTCGCTGCAGCTGGTCACCGAGCCCGAGCAGGAGGACGGGGCGGTCCCCGCCGCCGCCCACGAGGCGCGGGGCACTAGTCCGGTGCTGCGTCTGATCGAGCAGACACGGGCCGAACGCAAGGCTCACCACGAGCGAGTCGCGGGGCTGTTCCCGGCCCCGGAGGCGACCGAGTGGAACGTGCGCGAAATCGACTACGACCGCACGCCGGCGCGCGCGCACGACCCCCTAGGACCCGAAGACTTCCTCCGATCACCCCAGGAAGAGCAGGCGAGGCCACCGAGCGGAGCTCGGTGGCTTTCGCCTGCCCACGCCTGAGTCGCCGACCTATTCCCGGGTACCGGCGGCTTGCAGGGCTTCGGCGGGGCTGCGATAGAGCTCGACGCGAACGATCTTGCCGTCGCGAAGTCCGTACAGGTATCCCGTCTGCCCGCTGACGTCGCGCTCCGCTGCTTCGCCCGCGCCCACGGTGGGTTGCGCTGAGAAAGACAACATCATCCAGATCCCGCGCTTCCTCGATCTCGAAGTGATAGCCAGGCTCAAATGTCGTGAACCAGTCAGCAAACCACTGTCCGACCGCGCCGCGGCCCTTGAATGTTCCGGCTTCAAGAAAGGCGTCGCGAGTCCACGACGAGCTCCACATCCTCCGCGTAGTAGCTCATCGCACGCTCGAAGTCCCGCTCGTTGGTGGCTGCAAACTGGTCGCAGACAACGTCGACGTTCTCCTGCGACATCAGACCGAAGCCGCGATCCGGGTGCGCTCCTCGCTTCCCGAGGCGAACAGGTAGCGGTTGATCTCCATCAGGCCGGCGAGGTCGTGGACGTCATCGTCGAGATAGGGGACCTGGATCACCGCCCGCGTGCGCATCTCCGCCGCCAGCCGGGCGACGTTGCGCCGATCACGCTCCGAGAGCGCGCGGAAGTCCTCGAAGTTCGCCGCCACGCGCTCGCCGAGCTCGGGGTCGCCGAGGGCGCGGCTGAGCTCCCCGGGCAGCTCCGCGATCGCGTCGGCGTCCGCGTCGGCGAGCCCGTCCTCGTAGTGGACCTTGTTCACGATCACGCCGCCGAACGGCAGCTCGGCCTCGACCAGCTTGCGATGGAAGTAGACCGCCTCGGAGATCGGCTCTCCCTGCGGCCCGCAGACGACCAGGAACGAGGTCTGCGAGTCGGCGAGCAGCTCGTTGACCCGCCGCGCGCGCTCGCGGAAGCCCTCGACCATGCCGCTGAACGCCTGGAAGAACTCGGCCAGGTCCTCGAGCAGGTCGACTCCGGTGATCCGGCGCAGGATCGAGAACATCATCGAGGTGCCACGGCCGAAGACCTTCATCCCGAAGCCGGCGGGCTTGATGAACACCTGCAGCGCGCGCCCTTCGATGAACTGGGTCAGGCGCTTGGGCGCGTCGAGGAAGTCGAGTGCGTCGCGCGACGGGGGCGTGTCGAGGACGAGCAGGTCGTAGCGGTCCTCGGCGTGGATCTCGAACAGCTTCTCCATCGCCATGTACTCCTGCGAGCCGGCCAGCGCGGCCGAGAGCTGCTGGTAGATGCGGTTGGAGAGGATCCGCTCTCGCGTCTCCTCGTCGGGCGCGTGCTTTCGGACCACCTCGTCGAAGGTCTGCTTGGCGTCGAGCATCATCGCCCACAGCTCACCGTCGCCGGCGTCGACCCCGGTCTCGGCGAACAGCGCCGGGTCCACCTGCCGTTCGGTGTTGCCCAGCTCGGGCAGGCCGAGGGAATCGGCGAGCCGCTTCGCCGGGTCGATCGTCAGCACCGCGACCTTCTTCCCACGCGCCGCCATCCCGGCGGCGATCGCGGCCGAGGTGGTCGTCTTGCCGACTCCGCCCGAGCCGGCGCAGATACAGACCCGCTTGCCCTCGAGCAGCTCCACGATCGAGGCCATCAGGCGGACACCTCCCCGGCGAGCGTTGCGATCGCCTCGGTGCCGAGCTCGGGCTCAAACAGGAACGGGAGCGTGGTCACCGGCGCCTTGCAGAGCTCCTCGAGCCGCGCGAGCTGCTCGCGCTGGCAGCGCGCGCGCCGGCTCTCGCTCAGCGCCGCGCGGCAGGCGGTGCCGCACGAGCCCGTTCTCACCGGCCGCCGTCTCGGAGATCCGCGCGACCCCCTCGTCGTCGAACCGCTCCGGGTAGAGCCCGTTGCAGAAGATCCGGTCGACGTCGACGCCGACCTCGGTCGCCGAGGTCGCGCTCGAGGCTCACGGTCTCGTTCACCGGCATCTCCTCCGGGAGCGCGACGACTGCGACCCCGGTCCGCTTCGGGTCGCGCACGAACCTGTCCAGGGTTTCGGCCTGCTGGCGGATCGGGCCGACCCGGGCGACGTTGGCGAATGTGCGCGGCGTCTGCAGGAAGCCGACACCGTGCCCGGTGGCGGGAGCGTCGACGATCACGAGGTCGTAGTTGCGGCCCTTCTTGACCTTGCGGTCGTCGAGCGCCAGCTCCCAGATCTTGCCGATCGTGACCAGCTCCTTGAGCCCGGGAGTCGCGGCGGCGAGGTAGCCGAAGATCCGCGAGCGGAAGAGCAGGTCGCGCATCGCCTTGACCTTGAGCTGGAGCAGCACGTACTCGCGCATCGACTCGTCGGGGTCGATCGAGATCGCCCAGAGGTTCTCGGCCATCTCGACCTCGTGAAAGCCGACCTCGGCGCGATGAAAGACGCGCGAGAGGTGCTCCTGGGAGGAGACCTCGCAGAGGATCGTCCGCTTGCCCTGCCGCGCGGCCGCGAGCGCCGAGCGCGAGCGCGACCGTCGACTTGCCGACGCCTCCCTTGCCGGTGACGATCACCAGCCGCTTGTCGAGCAGCTCGTCCATGCTCAGCGCACGGATCGTACCCGCGCGGCCTCGGCTGCAAGCCGAATGCACTGCAGGGGGAGGAAAGCCGCGATTGCGTGCGAATAGTCGCGAACGATGGGACTTTTCAACCGAGGAACCCCGCCCGAGCAGCAGTTGATACCGGACGTCCCCGACGTCCCCGAGCCGGTGTTCGAGGACCCGGCCGGCGAGCCCGAAGCCACCGAGCAGCCCGACGCCGTGGAGGCGACCGAGGTCGCCGAGGAGCCCGTGGACGCCGAGCCCGCCCCGGCGCCCGAGCGCGCGCCCGAGCGACCGCCCGCCAACCCGGTGCCGCCCGAGCCCGACGACGAGGAGGTGCGGATCACCGCGACCGAGGCGATCGCGCCGACCCGCACAGCCCGCCGCGTCCGCCAAGTCGCGGCCGAGGACGGCTCGGATCGCCGCGCCAAGGTGATCAGCTTCGCGAACCAGAAGGGCGGCGTCGCCAAGACCACGACGACGCTCAACCTGGCGGTCGCGTTCGCCGAGTCGGGCCACGATGTCCTCTGCATCGACCTCGACCCGCAGGGCAACCTGACGATGAGCCAGGGGATCGATCCCGACAAGGTCGAGAAGTCGATGTTCGACGTCCTCGTCCACCACATCCCGATTCGTGAGGTGATCCACGAGCGCGAGATCGACATCGCGGTCGCCTCGATCGACCTCGCCGGCGCCGAGATCGCGATGTCGACCCAGATCGGCCGCGAGCGCTCGCTCGAGAAGGCGCTCTCCGCGGTCGTCGACGACTACGACTTCGTCTGCATCGACACCCCGCCGAGCCTCGGCCTGCTGACCGTCAACGCGCTCACCGCTTCCGACAAGGTGATCGTCCCGGTCCAGTGCGAGTACCTGTCGATGCGCGGCCTGCTGCAGCTCCAGAACACGCTCGAGATGATCCAGGAGAACCTCAACCCGAGGGTGGAGATCGAGGGCATCCTGCCGACGATGCTCGACTCACGCACCGTGCACGCCAAGGAGGCGGTCGAGATCCTCGAGGAGAACTTCGGCGAGCTCGTGTTCAAGTCGCGGATCCGCAAGGCGATCAAGTTCGCCGAGGCCCCGGTCCGGGGCTCGAGCGTGCTCAAGTACGATCCCAAGGGCAACGCAGCCGACTACTACCGGGCGCTTGCCCAGGAGGTTCTGACGAATGGCGCGTCGTAAGCGGGCCAGCATGCGCGAGGGCCCGCTCGCCGACCTCTTCCGCTCGACCGTCGAACCCGAGGACCCGCCCGAGGCGCCGCAGCGGCGGCGATCGGCCGTCCGAGGACGATGAGACCAGCGTGATGCGCTCCGAGCCCGCCGCGCCGGCGCCCGAGCCCCCTGCCGCCGAGCCCGCGCCACCGGCAGCCGAGCCGCGCTCCGAGCCGGCGCCGTTCGACCACCGCGAGGCCTCCGAGCCGGCGACCCCGGACCCCGAGCGCGTGCGCGCCTACCGAGTCGAGGACGAGGCGCAGGCTCCAGCGGCCAAGGAGCGGCTCTCGACGGATCTTCGCCGACGAGAACGTCGACGCCGACGGCCCCGCCTACGGGCGCGAAGAGCCCCGCTACGAGCGGCGAGATCTCGGTCAGCGGCGAGCCGCGCCCGCACGCTCCGGTGATCCGCGTCGTCGGCGTCGGCGGCGCCGGCGTCAACGCGATCAACCGCATGGTCGAGGCGGGGATCCCCGGGGTCGAGTTCATGGCGATCAACACCGACCTGCAGTCGCTGCAGCAGTCGACCGCCGACGTCACCGTCCATCTCGGCAGCGGCATGCCGCGCGGCCTCGGCGCGGGCTCGAACCCCGAGCTCGGCTACCGGGCGGCGTTCGAGGAGCAGGACAAGATCAAGCGCCTGCTCAAGGGCTCCGACATGGTCTTCGTCACCTGCGGCGCCGGCGGCGGCACCGGCACCGGCGCGGCGCCGGTGATCGCCCGCCTCGCCCGCGACGTCGGCGCGCTCACGGTCGGCATCGTCACCAGGCCGTTCCGGTTCGAGGGCAGCCGCCGCGCCAAGCAGGCCGACGAGGGCGTCGAGGCGCTCGGCGCCGAGGTCGACACGCTGATCGTCGTCCCGAACGAGCGCCTGCTCTCCGTGCTCGCGAAGACGACGACGATGGTCGAGGCGTTCCAGGTCGCCGACGACGTCCTGCGCCAGGGCGTCCAGGGCATCTCCGAGCTGATCACGCTGCCGGGGATGATCAACCTCGACTTCGCCGACGTGCGGACGACGATGCGCGACGCCGGCCAGGCGCTGCTCGGCATCGGCATGGGCTCCGGCGACAACCGCGCCGTGCGCGCGGCCGAGAGCGCGGTCTCCTCGCCGCTGCTCGAGACCTCGGTCGACGGCGCGCGCTCGATCCTGCTCTCGATCACCGGCGGGCCGGACCTGACCCTGCTCGAGGTCTCCGAGGCGGCCAAGATCGTCCAGGAGGCCGCGCACCCCGACGCCAACATCATCTTCGGCGCCAACGTCGACGAGACGATCGACGACGAGGTCTGGATCACGGTGATCGCGACCCGCTTCGACGGCCGCGGCCGGCGCGCCGACGGCGAGACCGGCGAGCGCCGCGCGATCGGCACCGCCTCGACCGCCGCCCGCCGTCCGGCCGAGCGCCGCGCGGGCACCGCGAAGAGCTTCGAGTCGCGCCCCCGCGATCTCGAGCTCGACGTCCCCGAGTACGTCCCCGGCCGCTAGATCAACCATCCAGCCCTCCGCTGCCGCATCTAGGCTGCGCGACATGAGCTCGCGCGGCGTCGTCGCTGCGGGTCATCCGCTCACCGCCGAGGCGGGGGCGCGGGTGCTGCGCGAGGGCGGCAACGCGGTCGACGCCGCGGTCGCGGCGGTGCTGACCTCGTTCGTGACCGAGAGCCCGCTCACCGGGCTCGGCGCCGGCGGCTACATGCTCGTCCACGACGGCCGGTCGAGAGCGACGTGCTCGACTTCTTCGTCGCCGTGCCGGGAGCCGATGGCGCCGAGCGCGGCTCGGAGCTGGTCCCGATCCCCGTCTACTTCACCCCCGAGTCGGCGCAGATGTTCCACGTCGGCGCGGCCTCGTGCGGCGTGCCGGGAACCCCGGCGGGCCTGGTCGAGGCGCTGCGAGCGCTTCGGCTCGGTGCCGCTGGCCGAGCTCGCGGCGCCGGCGGCAAGGCTCGCCCGCGAGGGCGTCGTCGTCAATCGCGAGCAGGCCTACTTCGTCTCGATCCTGGAGCCGATCCTCACTCACTACGAGGAGGCACGCGAGATCTATGCGCCCGGACGGGGCGCTGCTGGGCGAGGGCGACCTGTTCCGCTTCCCCGAGCTCGCCGAGGCGACTCGAGCGGCTCGGCGCCGAGGGCGCGGAGCCGTTCTACCGCGGGCGACATCGCGCGCCGGATCGCGCGACTGGGTGCGCGAGCGCGGCGGCACCCTCGGACGCGACGACATGGCCGCCTACGAGCCGATCGCCCGCGAGCCCGTTCGGCTCGCTTCCGCGGCCGCGAGGTGCTGACCAACCCGCCGCCGTCCTCGGGCGGGATCCTGATCGCCTACGCGCTCGAGCTGCTCGAGCGCGCGCCGGGCGAGGCGTCCGGTCTCGAGGAGGTCGTCGCGGCGATGGAGGAGGCGCAGGACGGCGCGCACCGAGGAGTTCCTCGGCGGCCTCTGCGAGCCGGGCTTCGCCGGGGCAGCGCTTCCTCGCGGCCGACCGGCTCGGCTCGACCACCCACATCACCGCGATCGACGGCGACGGCCGCTGCGCCAGCGTCACCTGCTCGAACGGCACCGGCTCGGGCCTCGTCGTCCCCGGGCACCGGCATCCACGTCAACAACATGCTCGGCGAGGAGGACCTGAACCCGCTCGGCTTCCACCGCCACCCGGCCGGCCGCCGGATGCCCGTCGATGATGTCGCCGACGGTGGTCCTGCGCGACGGCGAGCTCGAGGCCGGGCTCGGCAGCGGCGGCTCGAACCGGATCCGCTCGGCGATCCTGCAGACGATCGTCCGGCTTGTCGCCGACGGCCTCGATGTCGCCGAGGCGGTGGTCGCGCCCGCGGGTGCACTTCGAGGCGGGCGCGTTCAGGCCGAGCCGGGGATCGACGAGGCGGCGCTCGAGCGGCTCGAGGCGCGCGGCTACGAGGTCGTGCGCTGGCCGCAGCGCAACGTCTTCTTCGGCGGCGTCCACGCCGTCACCCGCGACCCGGCCACGGCGAGCTCTGCGGGGCGGGGGAGACCCGCGCCGCGGCGGCGCGGTGGCGGTGGCGTAGCGGCCCGCCGGCCTCAGCCGACGACGACCTTGCCGTTCAGCTTCGCCCGCTCGGCGATCTCACGCGAACGGGTGACGGCTTCGACCAGCGCCTCGAGCGCGCCGGCGAGCACACGCATGCGCTCGGGCTCGGTGCGCAGCTCGAGCAGGTGCTGCTTGGTGTCGGGTGGAAGCTCGACCCGCGCGGCGATCCCGTAGGAGTCGAGCGCCTCGAGCTCTGCGCGTTCAGGGTCGTCGCCGCCGACTCGGCGGACGAGCTCGGCGAAGGCGTCGCGTGCGGATCCGGCCGCGTCGGTGTCCTCGGCCTCATCCGGCTGCGTGAGGGCGACCGGATCGACGGGCTCGACCTCGCCGGCGGGGTACTCGGGGGCCTCGAAGCGGTCGAGGATCGCGGAACGGGCGTTCGCCGGTGACGATGATGTTGAGGCGCCCGTCGTCGAAGCGCTCGGTGACCTCGGTCACGCGTGCCTCGCAGCCCACCCGGCGGGCGCCGCCTTCGCCGTCGCGGAAGACGATCCCGAACGGCTCGCCATCCTCGAGGCAGTGGGCGATCATCCGCTTGTAGCGCTCCTCGAAGATGTGGAGCGGCACCAGCTCGCCGGGAAGCAGGACCAGCGGCAGTTCGAAGATCGGCAGCTCGACCGCATCGGCGTCCATGTCCGCCATGCACGGATTGTAAGAGGCAGAATCAGCGACCACATGACCGAGATCGATTTCGATGCCGAGGGGCTGCTCGAGGGGACGCGCGGCAAGGCACGCGAGGCACGGCTGCGGCTGCTCGCCGAGCTCGCCGACGACGGAGTCGCGCTCGAGGAGCTGCGACGCGCGGTCGACGAGGACCGGCTCGCGCTGCTGCCGGTCGAGCGCGTGCTCGACGGCGGCGGCCAACGCTTCACCGCCGGCGAGATCGCCGAGCGGTCGGGCCTGCCGCGCGAGTTCCTCGTGACGCAATGGCGCTCGCTCGGCCTCGCGATTCCGGCCGACGACGTCGCGGCGTTCACCGAGGCCGGACGTCGAGGCGGCGAAGCGGGTTGCAGCGCTGCGCGACGGCGGGCTTCCGGACGAGGGCATCCTCGAGATCGCGCGGCTGCTCGGGATGACGATGTCGCAGCTCGCGGCCGCGAACCGACGCCTGGTCGCCGACGCCCTCCTCGCGCGCCGGCGACACCGAGTACGAGGTCGCGACGCGGCTTGCCGCGGCGGCGCGAGGCCTTCACGCCGCTGGTCGGCGAGTCGCTCTCGCTACGTCCTCAACCTGCACCTGCGCGAGCAGATCCGCCACGACGCGCTCGGCCGGGCGGCGTGCTCGCCGGGCAGGCTCGAGCTCGGCGCAGGAGGCGACGCTCTGCTTCGCCGACCTGGTCGGCTTCACGCGCGCTCGGCGAGATGCTGGCGCCCGAGGAGCTCGGCACGGTCACCGGGCGGCTCGCCGAGCTCGCCGCCGCGGCGGTCGAGCCCCCGGTGCGGCTGGTGAAGCTGATCGGCGACGCGGCGATGCTCGTCGGCCCCGAGCCGGCGCCGGTGGTCGAGGCGGCGCTCGCGCTGGTCGAGGCGGCAGCGGCCGAGGGCGAGGACTTCCCGCTGCTGCGGGCCGGCGTCGGCCGGGCGGCCCGGCGCTCCCGCGAGCGGGCGACTGGTACGGGCGGCCCGTCAACCTCGCCAGCCGGATCACCGCGATCGCGCGCCCGGGAAGCGTGCTCGCCGCCGAGGGCGTTCACGATGCACTCGCCGACGCCTACGCTGGTCGTTCGCCGGCGCGCGCCGGCTCAAGGGGATCGACGGCGAGGTGAAGCTGTTCCGCTGCCGGCGCGCGGACGCGAGGGCGCCGGTAGGTCGGGCGGCGCTGGCTGGTGGCGTTTCGCTCGGGCCGTCGCGGCGCGAAGCGCGGTCCTTTGCTGAGGGAGGAGTTCGCGTCGCGCGGCGTCTGGCCGGCCTCGGGCGCAACGGCACTGGCCCGCTATCCGAGCACGTCGCCAATGCGCTCGCGAGCCGATTCGCACCGCTAGGCCCGAGCGGAACGCCACCGGCCCGATCCCCAGCCCGACCGCTCAGCCGTGTCGAGCGCCGCGAGGACCTCGCGGCGGCGCGCTCGCCCGAGCTGACGGCGCCGTCGATGTAGCCGGACCAGCGGGTCGCGGTCTCCGCTCCGGCCCAGTGGATCGGGCCGACCGGCTCGCGCAGCGCCGGCCCCGAGGCCGTCCAGCCGCCGGTCGCGATTGCAGACCGGGCCGCCGCCGCCCAGGGCTCCGCCGCCCAGTCGCGCTCGATATAGCGCTCGCGGCTCGGGCCTGCGGGCCGAAGAGCGACTCGAAGCAGCCGAGCACGGCGTCGCGGCGCTCGGACTTGCCGAGCCGGGCGAAGGCGCGCGCGTCGCGGCCGCCGATGAAGCCGACCAGCGCGCCCGGTGAGCCCTCCGGCGGGGTGTTGTCGAAGGTCGACCGTCACCGGGCCCGGTCGCTGACCGCCTCACCGGAGAGGCCGTCGGCGCGCCAGAACGGCTCGGCGTAGACGGCGGTCATCTTGACCAGCCAGCCCTGGGGCATGCGCTGGGCGAGCTGGCGTGCGCGCAGGCGGCAGCGGCGGGTCGAACTCGATCGCGCGCGGTCAGCGGCGGCGGGATCGCGACGACGGCGCGCTTGGCGTCGCAGCTCGACGCCGTCGGCGAGCACCCGTCGCCGCCGCCGCTCCGTGTGCGATCCGCGTCACCGGCGCGTTCAGCACGCACCCGATCGCCGAGCTCCGCCGCCACCCGCATCGCGACAGCTGCGAGCCGCCGACGAAGCGATCCTGCTGTGCGCCGCCCTCGACGTCGGCGAGCAGCTCGAAGCTGCCCGCCGAGCGCAGGTAGAAGGCGAGTGAAGCAGCGAGAGCTCCTCGGGCTCGGCGCCCCAGATGGTGCGCCCGGCGACCCGCATCAGCCGTTTCGCGGTGCCGCTGAGCATCGTTCGCTCGATCCAGTCGGCGAGGCTGGTCGCATCGAGGCGCGCGGCTGCGGCCGACGTCCCAGGGCGCGGCGGGGTCGATCGCGCGCGAGAGCCGGTCGAGCTTGCGCAGGGCGCGGGCGACGTCGAGCAGCGCGACCGGGCCGAGCCGCGGGATCGTGCCCCGGTAGCGGCGCAGCCGGCCGTCGAGCCGAGCAGGTTGGCGCCCTCGGTGTGGGTCGGGAAGGTCTCGACCCCGAGCTCGGCGGCCAGCGCGACGACCCGGTCCTGGGTCGGGCCGACCCACTGGCCGCCCATCTCGACCACCTCGCCGTCGCCGATCGCCTCGTTCACCGTCCGCCCGCCGACCCGCTCGCGAGCCTCGAGCACGACCACGTCGGCCCCTGCTGCCCGAGCGCCCGCGCCGCAGCGAGGCCGGCGAAGCCGGCGCCGACGACGACGACGTCGGTCTCGGAGATCCATGCGCGGACGCTACCCGGTGCGCGGCGGTTCAGTAACGCTTTAGGCGCTCGCGAGACCCTCGTCTGACTGGTCTTGTTGATGCTGTTCGCGCTCCTCGCGGGCGCCGCAACGGCGCTCTCGCCGTGCGTGCTGCCGGTGCTGCCCGCGGTCCTCGGCGCCGGCGTCACGGGCGGCCGGCGCCGGCCGCTGGGCGTCGTCACCGGGATCGTGCTGGCTCGTTCACCTTCGCCACCGTCGCGCTCGTCTACGTCATCGACGCCCTCGGCCTCCCCGACGGCCTCGTGCGCACGCTGGCGATCGCTCACCCTGCTGGTATTCGGGGTCTCGCTGCTGATCCCGCCCCTCGCCGACCGGATCGAGGCCTTGGTCTCGCGGATCGCGCCCGGCCCGGCGCGGATCGGCGGCGACGGCTTCGGCTCCGGGCTCCTGCTCGGCGCCAGCCTCGGGCTCGTCTACGCCCCCTGCGCCGGGCCGATCCTCGCCGGCGTGATCACCGTCTCGGCGTCGCAGGACTTCACTGCCGGCAAGCTCGCGGTCGCGCTCTCCTACGCGGTCGGCTCGGCCGCCGTGCTCTACCTGCTGATGCTCGGCGGCCGCCGGCTCGCCGACCGCATCAAGCCCCTACCGCGCCGCGATCCAGATGGCGACCGGCGCCGTGATGGTCGTGCGTCGCGCTCGCGATGTCCGCCGACCTCGACCTGCAAGTTCCAGAATGCGATCGCCGACGACCTGCCGGCGGTGCTCGTCAACCCGAGCGGCGAGCTGGAGGAGTCCGAGGCGGTCGCCGAGGACCTCGCCGCGGTGCGCGGCGGCCGAGGGCGCGGCCGAGGGCGGCGCGGAGGAGGCGGCGGCGGGGGTCGAGCTGCCCGACTACGGCGCCGCGCCCGACTTCGTCGACGCCGGGGAGTGGTTCAACACCGAGCCGCGGAGCTCTCGATCTCCGAGCTGACCGCCCAGGACAGGGTGGTGCTGATCGACTTCTGGACCTACACCTGCATCAACTGCATCCGCACGCTGCCCTACCTGCGCGCCTGGGACGCCGAGTACCGCGACGACGGCCTGACGATCGTCGGCGTGCACGCGCCCGAGTTCGCCTTCGAGCGCGACGCGGGCAACGTCGCCGACGCGATCGACGAGCACGACCTCCCCTACCCGGTGGTCCAGGACAACGAGTTCGGCACCTGGACCGCCTTCGGCAACCAGTACTGGCCGGCGAAGTACCTGATCGACGCCGACGGCCGCGTCCGCTACGCCCACTTCGGCGAGGGCGTCCTACGAGGAGACCGAGGAGGCGATCCGCTCGCTGCTCGCCGATGCCGGCGACGCGAAGCTCGGGCAGGGAGCGCCGGAGCAGACCGCCGAGACGGCCGATCCGGCGCTGCGCACGCCCGAGACCTACCTCGGCACCGACCGCGCCGAGGGGTTCGTCGAGCAGCCGCGGACGGGCACCAGCGACTACGAGCGCGCCCGACCCCGACTCGCTCGGCCTGAACGAGTTCGGCCTCGGCGGCCGCTGGCGTGCCGACCGAGAGTCCGCGACCGTCGGTCGCCGAGGCGACGCTCTCGCTCGAATTCCAGGCCCGGCGCGTCTTCCTCGTCCTCGGTGCCGAGGGCGGCCCGGCCGAGGTCGAGGTGCTGCTCGACGGCGAGCCGATTCGCCGACGCGGACGCGGGCGATGACGTCACGGCGGGCACGGCGACGATCACCGACCAGCGCCTCTACCGCCTCGTCGACCTCCCGAGGCCGGCGCGCACATGCTCGAGCTCCGCTTCGAGCCCGGATTCGGGCTACGCGTTCACGTTCGGCTAGCGCCGCGGGGCGGTTAACGTCCGGGAGCGGCGCTATAGGAGGGAGTCCGGGACGTTCACTGGTGAGGTGCGGCCGCGATCGTTCCGCTTCCTATTGCGCGCGCTGAGCACGAGGTTGTAGAAGAGCTGCGGGGGCAGGCGAGGCTCGAGCAGCGCGGTGTCGACGCGCTGCAGGGCGATGTAGCTGCGGAAGGCGAACCGTCGCCACGCGGCGGGCACCTCGTCGGGCTCGGCGGTCGCCTCGAGCGTGCGCATCAGCCAGCCGTAGACGTTGGCGAGCAGCTCCTCGCCGCGGACGCGGACGTCGGTGAGCCCGGCGCGGTGAGCGAGCTCGGCGAGGTCGCCGGGGGCGAAGGCGTGGACGTCGACCTCGGGCTCGAGCTCGTGGCCGTCGGTCGCGTCCTCGGCGCCGCGATCGCGCCGCGGACGCACCGACCAGGCGCCGCCAGATCGGGCGCGGCGAGGAGGCCGACCCGCTTCGGCAGCGCGGCGAGCCGGTCGCCGTAGCGCGAGGGCTCGCCGCAGAAGGCGACGACGCCGCCCGGGCGGAGCACGCGCGGGAACTCGCCGAAGGCGCGCTCGAGGTCGGGGATGTGGTGAAGGACCGCGTGGCCGAAGACGAGGTCGAAGCTCCGGTCGGCGAACGGCAGCTGCTCGGCCTCGGCGGCAACGGTCTCGACCGCGACCCCGAGCGCCGTCGCCGAGCCCTCGAGGGTCGCCAGCATCCCCGGCGAGATGTCGGTCGCGGTCGGGCGCTCGATCACGCCGAGCTGGGCGAGGTTGAGGCTGAAGTAGCCGGTCCCGGCGCCGATCTCGAGCGCGTCGCCGAACGCACTCGGCCCGGGTTCGCGGCCGAGCGCCTTGCGCAGCTTTGCCGAGCACCTGCCGCTGACCGACCTCGCCGAAGTCGATCCCCCACTTGACGTCGTACTCCGCCGCGGCGGCGTCGTGGTAGCGCGTGTTGACGTCCCTGATCTGATCGGGCGTCGCTGTCGGGCCGGCGGGCACGGCGGCAGATGGTAGGACCTCCCGCTACGGTCAGCGCCCTTGACGAGCCGCACCTGCAACAGAACCAGCCCGCCGGGGTGCCGCCGCTGCAGCTCACCGGCGAGCGCACGCTGCCCGACGTGCCCGAGGAGAACTACTGGTTCCGGCGCCATCTCGCCGTCTACGAGTGGATCGCCGAGCGCGTGCGCGGCCTCCGGGTCGCCGACCTCGCCTGCGGCGAGGGCTACGGCTCCGACGTGCTCGCCCGAACCGCCGCCGACGTCGTCGGTGTCGACGCGAACCCGGAGGCCCACGAGCACGCCCGGCTTCGCTACCGGCGCCCGAACCTGCGCTTCGAGCGAGCCCTGGTCGAGTCCTTCGAGGGGCCCCGCGACGCGATCGTCTTCCTGCCAGACGATCGAGCACATCGCCGACCCGGGACGCTGCTCGACGGCTTCGCCGCGTGCCGCCGCGATCGGCTACGTGACGACCCCGAACCGGCTCACGCTCGCCCCGGAGGGCGCGCGAGAAGTCCGACAACCCCTGGCACCTGCGCGAGTACACGGCCGCCGAGTACCGCGAGCTGCTCGCGCCCCGCTTCGATCGGGTCGAGCTCTACGGCCTCTTTCACGCCCGCAAGCTGCGCCTGCACGAGCTCGCGCTCCGCGCCGGCTGGGACCGCGTCCACGCGACGCTTCGGATCACCAAGCCCTTCTACGACCGCTTCGTCCCCGCGATCACCGCCTCCGACTTCTCGATCAAGCCAGAAGCCGATCGCGACCTCGACAAGGCCCTCGACTTCGTGGCCGTGTGTCACTCGTGAACCGACCACGCATCTCGCGCGGGTGGCGCCGGAAAGGGCCCCGACCACGCGCGCTCCGCGCGCGTGATTGGGGTTTGTTCCGGTGACAGGACCCGCGCGCCACAAGCCCCCCGTCCCACGGCCGTCGAGTAACGCAGTAGGCGACCTCGCAATCGTGCTCCACTCCCACATGCCCTACGTCGAGGGCTTCGGCACCTACCCGTTCGGCGAGGAGTGGCTGTTCGACGCGGTGATCCGCTCGTACGTGCCGGTCTGCGAGGCCGCCGAGCGCCTGACGATGACCGTCACCCCGGTGCTCGCCGACCAGCTCGAGGCGTCCGGGGTGCCGGAACGCCTCGCCGAATTCGTGCGCCGGTACCGGATCGGGTCGGCAGAGGCCGACGTCGACGACGTCGAGGAGCCCTGCCGGGACGCATGCCGCGCCGAGGCCGAGCGCTACCGGGCGGCACTGGCACGGCTCGAATCGCTCGACGGCGACCTGCTCGCGCTCTTCAGCGAGCCCGCCGCGGCGGGGCGGGTCGAGCTGATGGCCTCGGCGGCGAGCCATGCCGTGCTCCCGTTGGTGGCAACGCTCGCCGGCCGCCGGCTCCAGGTCGACGCCGGGCTGCGCTCGCACCGGCGTCGCTTCGGCGAGCCCGCGGGCTTCTGGTTTCCCGAGTGCGCGTATGAGCCCGGCCTCGAGCGCCTGCTGGCCGAGCGCGAGCTGGCCTGCTTCTGCACCGACCAGAGCGCCCACGAGGAGCCACTCGCCGCGCTGACTCCGGTCGCCACACCAGGCGGGCCCGTCGCCTTGACGATCGACTGGGAGGCGGTCGGGTGGCTTTGGTCGATGGACGGCTACCCCTCCGACCCCGCCTACGCCGACTTTCACCGCAAGTCACTGCGCGGCGCTCGCCCGTGGGCGATAGGCGGCGACCCGTACGACCCTGCCGCCGCCGAGGCCCGGGCACGCGCGCATGCTCGGGACTTCGTTCGCGCGGCGGCGCAGCGGCTCGAGCGCTTTGCGTCCGAGCGCGGCCGCCGGGGCCTGATCGTGTTCGCGATCGACACCGAGCTGCTCGGGCACTGGTGGTGGGAGGGCCCGACCTGGCTGGCCGAGGTGCTCAGGCTCTCAGCCGCCGAGGGCGTGGAGCTGGTCACCCTGAGCGAGGCCCGCGAGCGCCACGATCCCGAGCCGCGGCCGCTTCGGCCCTCGACCTGGGGCGAGGGCAAGGACATGCGCACCTGGGACTCGCCCGAGGTCGCCGACCTCGCCCGGGCGGCGCGCCGGCTCGAGCTTCGGGTCCTGCGCGGGGTCAGCGCCGGGATCCCGGCGGCCGCAGCTGAGCGTGCGGCGCGTGAGCTGCTCGCGCTCCAGGCGAGCGACTGGGCCTTCCTCGACCGCCGCCGCCAGGCCGGCGACTATCCCTATCAACGCACCACCGGTCACGCCGGGTCCCTGCTCGAGGCCATAAACTGCGCCGCCGAGCCGCCGGACGCGCGAATGCGAAACCTTGCGCCAGACCTCGCCCTGAGCCCCCTGCTCGAGCCCTGAAAGCCCCTTGAACCGCGTTCTCATCCTCTCCTGGGAGTACCCGCCGCTGATCGAGGGCGGGCTCGCCCGCCACGTGCGCAAGCTCTCCGAGAGCCTGGCCCGAGAGGGGACCGAGGTCCATGTCCTCACCCGCGGCGGCGAGGAGTCGCCCGAGGAGGAAACGGTCCGCGGCGTGCACATCCATCGCGTCCGCGAGCCCAAGCGGCCGACCGACCTGGGCGAGTTCGTCGCCTGGGTCGAGCGCATGAACGCCGACATGCTCGCCGCCGGGGTCGACCTCGGCGACCGCTTCGAGTTCGACCTCGTCCACGGCCACGACTGGCTCGTGGCGATGGCCGGCGACCACCTTGCCCGGCGGTTCGATGCTCCGCTGGTGGCGACCATCCATGCGACCGAGCACGGGCGCCACCAGGGTTGGGTCGACAAGCACCCCCAGAGCCACATCCACGGCGTCGAGCGCTGGATCACCAACCGCGCCGACCGGGTGATCGCCTGCTCGTACTACATGCGTGAGCAGATCGCCGACATCTTCGGGGTCGAGGAGGAGCGGGTCACGGTGATCCCGAACGGGATCGACCCCGACGACCTCCAGCCCCACGACGCCGCCGAGCTCGCCCGGCTGCGCTCGGAGTTCGCCGCCCCCGACGAGAAGCTCGTGCTGCTGATCGGCCGGCTGGTGTATGAGAAGGGTTTCCAGCTCGCGCTCGAGGCGATGCCGCGGCTGATCGACGCGGTACCCGGGACGCGTTTTCTGGTCGCCGGATCGGGGACCCACGAGCAGGAGCTGCGAAAGCAGGCGACCGCGCTTGGGCTGATGGGGCACGGCACCTTCCTCGGCTGGATCGGCGACGACGTGCTGCACTCGCTCTACCGGATCGCCGACGTCTGCGTGGTGCCGTCGCTTTATGAGCCGTTCGGGCTGGTCGCGCTCGAGGCGATGGCCTCGGACTGCCCCTGCATCGTCGCCGACACCGGCGGCCTGCGCGAGATCGTCTCCCACGGAGAGGCCGGCCTGCGCTTCCGTGCCCGCGACCCCGAGTCGCTCGGCGAGATGGTCGAGCGCGTGCTAACCGACACCGAGCTACGCGAGCGGCTCGTCGCCGAGGGCTCCGAGCACATCCTCGGATTCGACTGGGCCGACGTAGCCCGCTCGACCGCCGAGGTCTACGCCGAGCTCGTCGGCGACCCGGTACGCATCTAGCTGCCGAAGGTGGACCCGCTGGCCACGATCCGGCGGCGTCACGCGAGCCAGCGCCTCGCCGGCGAGCCGCTCGCCTCGCCGGCCGAGGCGGTGCGCTGGTCGGGCGCGGTGCAGGCGCAGGAGTTCGCCGAGGTCAAGTGGTCGCTCGGCGAGCGAATAGGCGAGATCTCCGAAGCGGGCGTCGAGCGCGCCTTCGCCGACGGCGAGATTCTCCGCACCCATGTGATGCGCCCGACCTGGCACTTCGTCGCCGCCGAGGACATCCGCTGGCTCTTGCGGCTCACCGCGCCCCGCGTGCACGCGGCGAACCGCTACTGGTACGGGCAGACCGGGCTCGACGGACCGACCCTGGCCCGTTGCCACAAGTTGATCGCGCGCCAGCTCGCCGAAGGCGAGCCGCGGACCCGCAAGGAGCTGGTCGCGGCACTTGCCCGCGAGGGGATCGAGGGAGACTCGCTCAGGGTCGGCTACATCTTCATTCACGCCGAGCTCGAGCAGCTCGTCTGCAGCGGGCCGCGTCGCGGCAGGCAGCACACCTACATGCTGCTCGACGACCGCGCGCCCGCCGATCGGGGGCCGAGCGGCGACGCGGCGCTAGCCGAGCTCGCGAAGCGCTACTTCCGCAGTCACGGGCCGGCGACCGCGCGCGACTTCTCCTGGTGGTCGGGGCTCACGCTCACCCAGGCACGAACCGCGATCGGCCTCTGTAAGGGGATCGAGGAAGCGACCGACGATGACGCGACCGCGTGGTTCACGCTCGGCAGCGCCGTCGAGGCGCCGGCGCGCCACCGCGGCCCTGCTCCTGCCGACCTACGACGAGCTCATCGTCGCCTACAAGGACCTGCGCGTCGACCTCGTCCGCGAGCCGCCACGCGAGGGCCTGCTGACCCGGACGATCGCGATCGACGGCCGCACCGTGGGCGGCTGGAAGCGCACGCTGTCGCAGCGCTCGGTGACGGTGGAGGCGACCACGTTCGTGGAGCTCGGCCGTGACGAACGCTCTGCCCTCGAACAGACCGTCGCCCGCTTCGCCGCCTTCCTCGAGCTCGAGCCGGAGCTCGTCCTCAGGATGTCATGAGCGCTTGCGCTTCAGCTTCAGCGACTTGGTCTGCGTCGCCGCGGTGCCGCCGGTCGGGGTGAAGGTCACCTTCGCCTTCGCCTTGACCTTGCCCTTCTTCTTCAGCTTCTTTTTCTTCTTCCCCTTGGGTTTGATCAGCAGCTTGACCGCCCCCGCCGCGGCCACCGGCTTCGCGGAGCGCCCGCCCGCGAGGCGCTGCGAGGCGAGGCCGGCGCCGCTCAGGGCGAGCTCGCCGGGACCGGGGACGTTGACGGTCAGCTTTGCCGTCCCCTTCTTCCTGTTGCGCTTCAGCTTCCCGAAGCTGAACTCGTTCGAGGGCGGAACCGGGTCGGCGTCAACGCCGTCGTCGACGGCGACTCCGACGGGATCGTCGCCGGGGAGGCTGACGTAGGCCTGGTTGACGCCGGTGCCGTCGAGGTTGGCGCGCCCGATCGAGCTCGCCGCGGAGTTCGCCCAGTAGACGTGGGTGGAGCTGAGCGCCGGCGTCGACGGGTTGCCGCCGGCTCCGGGGATGAACGCCGGCTCGTCCAGCCCGCTGCCGTCGAGGTTGGCGCGCCCGATCGCGGTGCCGTTGCCCCAGAAGACGTGGGTCGAGTTGAGCGCCAGGCCGCACGAGTTGGGGTTCGTGGTTGCGATGATCTCGGGCGCGCCTGGCGTGTTGATCGTCGTCCGCCTCACCTCCTGGCCCGAGCTCTCGAGCCAGTAGACGTGGGTGTCGTTGGCTGCCACTCCGCAGTTGTTGCCGGGGTTCGTGGTGATGAACGAGTCCTGGATGCCACTGCCGTCGAAGCTGGCGCGGCCGATCACACCGTTGCGCGCCCAGAAGACCTGAGTCGAGTTGACGGCGACGCCGCAGCTCGGAGTCCCGATCGAGATTAGGTCGGGCAGCGGGTTGGACCCGTCGAGGTTCGCGCGCCCGATCGACTGGCCTGGCGTGTTCGAGTTCTGCCAGAAGATGAACTGCGAGCTGACCGCGACCCCGCAGGGCCCTTGGGCACCGCCGATGAAGTTCGCGTTCAGCCCGCTGGCGTCGAGCCCGACCCGCCCGATCGTCGTCCCGGTCGACCCGGGCGAGTCGAGGTTCGCCCAGTAGATGTAGGCATGGGCGCTGGTCGCCGCAATCCCACCGAGGACGAGCGATATCGCGAAAGCGATGGCGACATTCGTTCGCCGGAACACCGCCGCGAAACCTAACCGGCGGTCCGGCGTCAACCCGCGAGCCGACCAGATCCGAATCTGCGCGGCTCAGCCGGGCTTTAGCGTCGTCTCGGCGTCCGGATCGGGCTCGACCGGGTCGGCCCAGCGCAGCGTCTCGGGTGTCTCGCGCATGCGGATGATTCGCGCCGGCACGCCGCCGACGACGGCGTTCGCGGGCACGTCCTTGGTCACGACCGTGTTCGTGCCGACGATCGAGTTGTCGCCGACGCTGACACCGCGCAGGATGCAGGCGCCGTAGCCGATCCAGCAGTTGGAGCCCACCGCGACCTCGCGCATGTAGATCCCCTGCTTTCGGATCGGGCGCTCGACCTCGACCACGCCGTGGTCGAAGTCGATGAACATCGCCCGGTCGGCGATCACGCACTGCTCGCCGATCCGCACCCCGCGATAGGCCGAGATCGTGCACTCCTGGCCGATCACCGTCTTCGGTCCGATCACAACCTCGCCCTCATGGCAGCGGATCTTGGCCCCGTCGCCGATCCAGACGAAGCGGCCGAAGCGCACCGTGCCGCGCTTGGAGACCTGAAGCTCGAGGTCCGTGCCGAAGAAGATGGGCCCGTCGGTCTCCCAGCGCCAGCCGGCCGGCGTCAGCAGCCGCCGCCACAGATAGCGCCACAGCAGGCGCCCATAGCGCCAGTTGAGCATCTTCTTGGCGGCGAGGAAGCGAACCGTCCGGACCATCGAGGCGGGGACTCTAGACTCCGCAGCCGCCTTGGCCGCAGCCACGCCCGACACTGCCGAGTCGCTCGCCGAGCCCCTCGTCGCCGGCGACAAGCGCGCGCTCGCGAGGGCGATCAGCCTGGTCGAGAACCGCGATCCCGAGGGCGACCGCCTCGTCGCCGAGCTCTTCCCGCGCACCGGCCAAGCGAGGATCGTTGGGCTCACCGGCCCCCCCGGAGTCGGCAAGAGCACCCTGATCGGCTCGATCTGCGTCGAGCTTCGCAAGGCAGAGCGCGAGGTCGGCGTGCTCTCGATCGACCCCTCGAGCCCGTTCACCCAGGGCGCCGTGCTGGGCGACCGGATCAGGCTCTCCGACCACTTTCTCGACCCCGGCGTGTTCATCCGCTCGATGGCCACCCGCGGCTCGCTCGGCGGCCTCGCCGAGGCCGCGCTTCAGGCCGCGCTGTTGATGGATGCCTCCGGCAAGGACGACATCCTGCTCGAGACCGTCGGCGTCGGCCAGGGCGAGATCGACGTCGTCGATCACGCCGACACGATCGTGCTCGCGCTGATGCCCGGCTCGGGCGACTCGATCCAGGCGCTGAAGGCGGGGGTGATGGAGATTCCCGACGTGATCGTGGTCAACAAGTGCGAGCACCCGCTCGCCGATACGACGATCCGCGAGGTCAAGGCGGTGCTCGCGCTCGGGCCGAGCCGCGACTGGAAGGTCCCCGTCGTGCGCACCGAAGCGACCAAGGGGGAGGGGATCATCGAGCTGGTCGAGACGATCGACGCCCACGGACGCCAGATCAGCGAGGCCGGGGCGCTGGCGGAGCGCCGGGCGCGGAACCTGCGGGCCGAGGTGCTCGGAATCGCCGCCGCGCGGCTGCGCCGCGACCTCGAGCAGCGGGCGCGCGAAGACCCCGAGTGGGCACACCTGCTCGAGCGCGTGGTCAGCCGTGAGATCGACCCGGCGACGGCCGCACGCGAGTTGCTGAACAGAACCGGCGATGCCTGACGGCGCCGATGCCCCGACGGGCGCCGACGCCGTACGCGCCTGGAGCGGGCACCGGCTCGACGAGATCTCGGGCGGGAGGGTCGGCAAGGTCGAGGGCCTGCTGCTCAGCGAGCGCAGCGGCGAGCCCGAGTGGCTGCTCGCGCGCATGGGACGCTTCGGCCACCACACGCTGATCCCGGCCCGCGACGCGGTCGAGGGTGTCGGCCACGTCTGGGTGCCCTACACACGCGACCAGATCCGCAAGGGGCCGAAGGTGGACCCCAAGGGCGCGCTCACGGCCGCATCCGAGCGCGAGCTGCTCGACCATTACGGGATCGTCGACCCCGAACGCGCCACCGAGCTCGCCGCGGGCGAGGACGACGCGATCACGGCGCGCTCAGGGTAGAGCCGCCGTCGAGCGGCCCTACCGCGGGGGATCGGCTACGCGGCCAGGCGCCGGCTTCTGGCGTCCGAGATCCGCGACCAGTGGTCCGAGAACGAGAGCGCCTCGGCGAACCGCATCGCCTTCGGCGAGAGCTCGTGCGGCTTGCCGTCGAGGCGGCTGACGCAGATCGGGACCACGACGGCGGGCCGGTCCAGCTCGTCGCGCAGCGCGGCCAGCTCGTGCCACTTGGCGTTGCTCTCCGCGCTTCCGTTGCTCTCCATGCTTCCCATGCATCTCTCCAGAAGGAACCAGGGGGTCAATCGTCGGCGCGAGTGTAAGCGCGCCCGGCGGACGAATCTTTGTGCGGTCGGTGACGAAGCCGCAAACCGCGGGAAAAACCGCTTGTGAAAGCGGTTTCAGCGGCCCCTCAACAGCCGAGCTGGCGGGCGATCACCATCTGCTGGACCTCGTCGGTGCCCTCGCCGATCGTGAGGATCTTGGCGTCGCGGTAAAACCGGCAGACCGGGTACTCCTCGATGTAGCCGTAGCCGCCGTGGATCTGCACCGCCTCCTCGGTGGCGCGGACAGCGAGCCGGCCGGTGATCAGCTTCGCCTGAGCGGCGGTGAGCGTGAACGACTCGCCCGCGTCCTTCTCGAGCGCCGCCCGGTAGGTGAGCAAGCGCGCGGCCTCGATCTGGGCCGAGAGGTCGGCGATCTTCGCCTGGATCGCCTGGAACTTCGAGATCGGCTGGCCGAAGGCGCGCCGCTCCTTGGCGTAGGCGATCGCCTCGTCGAGGGCGCCCTGGGCGAGGCCGACGCCCATCGCGGCGACCCCGATCCGACCGCCGTCGAGGATGTGGAGGAAGTTCGTGAAGCCGTCGCCGCGGCGGCCGAGCAGGTTGGCCTCCGGGACCCGGCAGCCGTCGAAGGAGAGCGGCCGCGTGTCCGACGCGTTCCAACCCATCTTGCGGTAGGGCTCGCCCGGCTCGTAGCCCGGGGTGCCGTTGGCGACGATGATGTTCGAGATCTCCCGCTTCCCTCCGTCCTCAGTGGTGAGCGCGGTGATCGTCACGCAGCCCGAGATCTCGGTGCCCGAGTTGGTGATGAACTGCTTCGCGCCGTCGATCACCCACTCACCGTCTTCGAGCTTCGCGCGGGTGCGGGTGGCGCCGGCGTCGGAGCCCGCCTCGGGCTCGGTGAGGCCGAAAGCTGCGAGGCGCTCGCCCGTGCACAGCACCGGCAGCCATTCCGACTTCTGCTCGTCGGTCCCCCAGAGCCAGATCGGCATCGTCCCGAGCGAGGTGTGGGCGGCGAGCGTGATGCAGACCGAGGAGTCGACCCGCGCCAGCTCCTCGACGCAGAGCGCATAGGAGAGCGTGTCGGCGCCCCCGCCGCCGTACTCCTCGGGGAAGGGGATCCCCATCAGCCCCAGGCCGCCCATCTTCGCGACCAGCTCGTAGGGGAAGGCCTTGTCGCGGTCGAGCTCGGCGGCGACCGGGGCCACCTCGTTGCGGGCGAAGTCGCGAACCGTGTCGCGCAGCAGGCGCTGCTCGTCTGAGAGCTCGAAATCCACCGGGCGCGGAAGCCTACGCAGCCGCGCGCCACTCCGCCGGAGCGCCGGGCCCATACTCGGTATAGGCGTCGCGGGCGCTGAGGCGCTCACCACAGCCGGTGCAGGTGCCGCGGTCGTCGACCAGCCCGTCGCAGTCCTTGTGCCGGATCAGCATCGGCGGGCCGCTGTCGGCGAGGTGGCGGTCACCCCACGCAAGCAGCGAGATCATCACTGGCCAGAGGTCGAGGCCCTTCTCGGTGAGGAAGTACTCGCAGCGGGGCGGGCGCTCCTGGTAAGCGCGCTTCTCGAGGATCCCTTCCTCGACCAGCCACGCGAGCCGGGCGGAGAGCACGTTGCGGGCGACGCCGAGGTTCTCCTGCAGCTCGTCGAAGCGGCGGCGGCGGTTGAAGACGTCGCGGATGATCAGCAGCGTCCAGCGCTCGCCGAGCACCTCGAGCGTGCGCGCGATTGAGCAGATCTGGTCGTAGGAACGGCCGAGCATGTGTGTGATTGTCGCACACTCAGTTGCATCACGCAACTCGTCGTGGTACGGTGCGTTTCGTCAAGCAACCCGGCGCCTCTGGGCGCCGACCAAGGAGGCTCGCATGAGGCTCGTCCCGATCGACTTCAGCCAGCTCGCCAGGCTCGAGATCACCGCCCCCGAGATCACGTTGTCGAACGACGAGATCCTGGCCGACCTGCTCTATCCCGCGACGCCCGGCGAGGCGGAGCGGCGCTCGTGACCGCCCCGGTCGCGACCGCGCTCGAGTTCGCGCAACGCTCGCCCGAGACCACCCGTACCCGCGTTGTCACCTGGCAGGACCCGACGCCGAAACCGGCAAGCTGCTCGCCCACGGCACCGGCACCTGCCTGATCGTCGGCTGACCGGCAGCCGGCAGCCGGCCGCCGCTCAGCCTGCCGGCGCCCCGCGACCCGTCCGCGACCCCGCCCGCCCATGGCCGCTGCCGACCGCCGGCATCGACTCGGTGCTGGCAATCATCGGGTCGAGCTCCTCGGCCGGCGCCGGCCGGGCGAGGTAGAACCCCTGTCCGTAGCCACAGCCCAGGGCGAGCAGCTCGGCGAGCTGGTCGGCGGTCTCGATCCCCTCAGCGACGACGGTCATCTCGAGGCTCTCGCCGAGGCGGATGATCGAACCGGCGATCGCGGTCTGCCGGCGGTCGATGCCGATCCGGTTGACGAACGAGCGGTCGACCTTGAGCACGTCGACCGGGAACCGGGCCAGATGGCGCAGCGACGCGTTCCCGGTGCCGAAGTCGTCGACCGCGAGCCGAACGCCGAGCTGCTTGAGCTCGGTCATCCGCTCGGCGACCGTCTCGGGGTCGCGCAGGAAAGCGGTCTCGGTGAGCTCGAGCACCAGCCGTTCCGGGGGCAGCCCGCTCTCGGTCAGCGCCTGCTTGACCTGGTCGACGAGCGCCGGGTCGCTGAACTGAGCGCTCGAGAAGTTGACGCTCAGGGTCAGGCTGGAGGCCCCCGGGTAAGCGGCGCGCCAGGCCGCCGCCTGCGCGCACGCGTTCCGGAGCACCCAGCGCCCGAGCGGCATCATCAGGCGGCTGTCCTCGGCGATCGGGATGAACTCACCGGGCACCAGCAGGCCGCGCGAGGGATGGTGCCAGCGAACCAGGGCCTCGACGCCCGCGAGGCGGCGGCTGGCGAGATCGAGGACCGGCTGGAAGTGGAGGATCAGCTCGGCGCCGCGCAGCGCCTTCGCCAGCGCCGCTTCGAGCTCGAGGCGCTCGACCATCGCGACGTGCATCTCGGGCTCGAACACCTGCTTTTGACCCTTGCCTTTCGCCTTCGCGCGGTAGAGGGCGAGGTCCGCGTTGCGCAGCAGGTCGTCGGCCTCGTCGCTGCCGACCGCGATCCCGATGCTGGCGCCGATGAACAGCTCGCGTCCCTGGATCTCGAACGGCTCGTTCATCGCCTCGATGATCCGGTTTGCCGCCGCGGCGACGTCCGCCTCGTCGACGTCCTCGAGCAGGACGACGAACTCGTCGCCGCCGAACCGGGCCGCGGTGTCGGCCGCGCGGACGCACGACAGCAGCCTGGTCGCGGCCTCGCCCAGGAGCACGTCGCCGGCAGCGTGCCCGAGGCTGTCGTTGACGTTCTTGAACGCGTCGAGGTCGACGAACAGGACCGCGACCCTGGTGCGGGCGCGGGATGCGCGGGCGAGAGCATGCTCGAGGCGGTCCATCAGCAGGAGGCGGTTCGGAAGCCCGGTGAGCGAGTCGTGGAAGGCCTGATGGACCGCGTCCTCGACCGTCTTCGCGTCGGTGAGCGCCAGGCTCGCGTGCTCGGCGAGCGCGACCAGCATCTCGCGCTCGGGCTGCGAGTAGGTCCGGTCGGGTCGGTGGGTGGCGACAACCAGGCTGCCGACCACCTCGCCGTGCTCGCGAACGGGCGCGGCGAGCGCCGCCCGGATCCCGTCGGCGGCGAATGCGGGCAGCGCGCGGTCGTGGTGGGCGTAGTCCTCGATCACGACCAAGTTGCCCTCGGCGGCGGCTCGCCCGCCCGCCCCGAGGCCGATCGCGCTTCGGCGCGCGTCCCGCAGGACGACGGGATCTACGCCCGCCGAGGCGACCAGGATCAGCTGCGAGGCGTCCGAGGGGTCGATCAGCCGCAGGCCGACGGTCTCGTCGCCGAGCAGCTCCTTGGCACCCGAGACGATCGCGTCGAGGACCTCTTCGAGCTCGCTGCGGCTGACGATCGAGCGCTGGATCTTCGAGAGTCGCTCGAGCAGGCGCTGGCGCTCCGCCAGCGACTCGACCAGGCCCGCGTTCTCGGCGGCCTGGTGCTCGCTCAGCTCGCGCAACCCGCGCTCGACCTCGACCATGCGCAGAAGGCGCACCGTGAGCGCCAGCACACGCGCCATCCCGCGCGCGAGGTTGCGCTCCTCGGAGGAGAAGACGAGCTCGTCGTGACGGGCGAGCACCAGCGCCTCAATGCGCTCGTCGCCGATCGGGGTCGCGAGCGCCTTGCAGTCGCCGATCCCCGGCACCTCGAGCCGGTCGGTCCCCGAGCCGGCGACAGCCGCGATAACTTCGTAGGGCACCTCGGCGGCGCCGAACCCGGTCGAGGCGAGAACCGAGCCGCCACCGACGATCGCCCCGGCCTCGGCGTCGAAGGCCTCGGTGGCGCGTTCGACCGCGTCGCGAATCGCGGTGGCCTCGTCGTCGGAGGCGGTGATCGCCGCCAGGAACTCGGTCAGCTGCTGTGCGGCCCAGCTGGTCGGAACGGCGCTCACGCCAGCCCCCCTCATGCCTCGCCGCTCAGCCGATCGCCATCGCGACGAACGTCTGGCTGTGGAGGGCGTTGACGCCGGTGACCCGGGCGATCTCGCCATACGTGTAGAGGCCGGCGAAGGGGGCGCCTCCGGCGCAGTCGCCGATGCTCGCGACCTCCTCCGCGAGCCGTTCGTCGCCGAGCACCCCGCGGCGCCCGATGCAGTCGAAGGCGATCAGGCCAAGCGGCGGGGCGCCGCCGAGCGCGGCGACGGCGTCGCCGCAGGCCGAAGAAGTCGAGCGAAGGACCGAGTCGGCGTCGCCGTGCATGAACCACGCCGCCCGCCCTGCAAGCGGCTCGGCGGCGGCCTCTCGCCCGGCCGCGCGGCTGTCGCCCTCGCGAACGTGACCGACTCCGACCCATCGGGTCGAGGGTCCTTGGGCGGCACCCTCGGAATGGGTCCCGCGCTGCGCAGTCTGCGCGACTCCCATGTCTCCCTATCGGCCGTGCAGCAGGCGAGCTTTAGGCGTGATCAGGCGTGCGCGGACCGATCACCCGGCGAGATCGCGCGCCAGCCGCACCAGCAGCCGGACCCCGAATCACTCAGTAGGCGCGCCGATTCATAGCGCCTCGTTCTCACCCGTGCCTTGTCGGTTTTTTTTCGAGACCCCCTTCCCGGTTCACAGTCACAGCGACCGGCGCGCGCCGTTGCGCTTCATCGTCCCTCGGCCAACGAGCCGCACTGCGTGCAGCGCGGCCGTTGGCCTCAGTCCGCCGCAGTCAGCCGATCACATGGAAGATGAAGTCGAACTTCGTTCCTGTCGGGTCGTGGAACTTGAGCTCCATCTCGCCACGCGCGTTCCGGTACTTGCCCGTGCCGCCGGTGATTGCGAGGACGCTGTCACCGGCGTCTGAGAACGGACCCTGGACCGTGATCTGCCCCTTCTTCAGGAACGTGGTCCAGCTGCACTCCCATGACTCGCCGACGGTGATGCGGACACAGGACCCCTGACTGGTGCCGACCTGCTTCGTGTCGGCACTGTTGAACACCGGGTTCGCAAACGTGAGGATGTTCCCGACGTCGTCGGCGGCCGTTCCGTTGGTGACGGCGTCGGTGGTCGCGTGCTCGACCACCGAGATCGTCTTACCTCCCTTGGGACCGCCGGGACCCGCGCTCGCGCCCACCACGAGCACGAGTATCACCGAGGCCGCCAAGAGCGCGAGTGCGATTACCCGCTTCATTTTCCGCCTCCTTCTTCGAGCCGGCCAGGACCTATCTATTAGGCAGGGAGCAACCTCCTGGGTCCGGCGGGCGTTTCAGCCGCGCAGCGGCTTGGACCTCCGCTCGGGAGGGAATGCCGTGACGCTATCGCGTTCTTGTCGTTTGCGCGCGAGGCCACCACGCTGCGCTAGCGCCAACCCCGGTTGCAGCGGGCCCACAGGGCCGCAGGTTCGCCAGCGAATCGTCCCCCTGACATGGTGGACTGGCGGGCCGAACACCCGCGGGGCTGCGTGGGCGCGATCCTGGCGGTCGTCGGGGGGCCGTCGCGCGTTGATCCGCCATCCACGTTGGTTCCCCAGCGCAGGGCGACGCCACGCCGCGCGATACTGCGCGGGCGATGTCGCAGGAGAACGTGGAGATCGTGCGGCGGGCCAACGCCGCCTACGCGGCGGGAGGCATGGACGCCGCCCTTCCATTCTTCACTGACGACACGGTCCTGTACTCGATTCCGGAGTGGCCCGACGACCCCGAGTACCACGGCCACGATGGGCTTCGAAGGCTTGACCGGCAATGGCGGGACAACTTTGACGACTTCGGCTTCGACGCCCAGGAGCTGCGCGACGCCGGGGACGCCGTCGTATCCCTGCATGAGCTGACCGGTCGGACCAAGGGCTCGGGTATTCCAATGACAATGCAGATAGGAGCAGTCGTCTCCGAGTTCGCGGACGGACGGATTGGTGTGCAGCGTCTCTTCCCGAGCTGGGAGTCGGCCCTCCAGGCGGCCGACCTGTCGGAGTAGGCCATGTCGCAGGACAACGTGGACTTGGTTCGGCGCGGCGTTCAGAGCGTTGACGCCTTCTGGGCACTTCTTGCCGAAGACGTGGTCTGGGAGATAGGTCCCACCCCGCTTCCGGATGCTCCCGCCGTATGCGTCGGGCGCGATGCGGTTATCGAGGCTTCGCGCCACTACTGGGGGACCTGGGACGAGTACCGGCTGGATGCGGAGGAACTCATCGACGCAGGAGCGAGCGTCGTCGTCGTGGTGCGGGAACGGGGGCGAGGAAAGGGCAGCGGGATTCCGTTCGAGCGGCGATGGGCGCAGGTGTGGACTTTCCGCGACGGCCGGATCGTCCGCTGGGAAAATTTCGCGGACAGGGCGGCCGCCCTCAAAGCCGCCGGGCTGGCGGAGTAGGCGATGTCGCAGGAGAACGTGGAGGTAGTGCGGAGGGCCTGGCGCGCCTACAACGACGGGGGGATTGAAGCCGCGGCGGAGTATTTCGCGCACGATTGCGTCTGTGAGGATGTTCCGGGCCTCCCCGACCGCGCGACTTATCGAGGGAGGGAAGGGGCGCGGGAGCGGGACCGGCACTTCAGAGAGACATGGGGCGATTTGGGCTGGGAGCCGCTGGAGTTCATTGATGCGGGCGCCGAGGTGGTGGTCGCGGTGATTGTGATGCGCGCTCAGGGTAGGGACAGCGGTGCTCCGGTCGAGGTCCAGGTTGCATTCGTCGACGAGGTCCGCGACGGCAGGATCGTCAGGGACCGCGCCTTTATGTCGAGGAGTCAAGCCCTCGAAGCCGCCGGGCTGTCGGAGTAGACGTCGAGCCGTTCTGCGCCGCTGAGGGAACCGGCGCATGCCGACGCTTTGGGAGCTACTTTCGAAACCGGGCGGGTTGCTGAGCGGCGGCCCGCCCCTCGATTCGCTCTCGTGCCCCCCAAAGCGAACTGGCCCCGCAGAGTGACCTTCGCCTCGGTTCCTCGCCTCGTCCGCGCCGTGGGCGCTTTCGGTGACTCATTGAGCCTAGGCCGGTGCGCTAGCCGCAGGGCCAGCTTGAGAAGAACCATACGCTCCCTGGCAATGTCCGGGCTACCGCTTCTCGTCCGAAGCGCTACTGAAGCAGCCTGGCGGGTGGAGGGGCTGCCGACCGTGAAGCGGAGGGCTTTTGACGCAAGGAACCCGGAGAACTAGGTCGGTCCACAAATCCAGCCAGTGGGAAGGAAGTTGGCATGCGGAACCTCATCCTCGCAGGGCTTGTCGGAGCGGCCATGTTCGCGGTCGTTGGCTTGGCGAACTCCGGCTCCGGAGGCCTATCCCAAGCACAGGTCCCAACTGAGGTAAAAACGCTCGACGCCAAAGCGTCGGCGAAGGGCTCGCGGTTCGGGCTGCTCTACAACTTCACCGAGGTCGATGTTGCGCCGGGCGAGACAGACGGTGGCGCGATCAAGTGTCGGAAAGGGTGGCATCCGGTCTCAGGGCTGTTTGACTCCGAGTCGGACGGAGTGTTGGCCGCACGCGACGCGCCGGTCTCTAAGCGCAAGTGGGCTGTCTTCGTGTTCAACCAGGGGAGCACCGAAGCGACGGTGGCGATAGGCGCCGTGTGCGAGAAGGGGCTGCCGATCCCACCCCCGCCCGGCTGACAATCGGCCGGAACCGGTGGGAGTGCCGCTTTCCATGGCGGATTCAAACCACCGCCGCACCACCCGAGAAAGTCAGCGACTCGCTGATCAACCGAGGAGGTGCGGAGGATGCCGAAGGGCCACGACCTGACGCGAGGCCGTCAAGGAGGCGATCTGGGAGCTGCGAGCGCAGGGGCTGAGCGATCGCCAGATCGGCTTTCGTCTCGGCCTCGTCCCGAAGACGGTGAGCGGCTACCTGGCGCGGCTGGGTGGGATCAGGCCGCGGGCCCGCCGGCGAGCGGAGAGATGTCTGAGTCTCGAAGAGCGCGAGGAGATCTCGCGCGGCATCGCCCGCGGTGACTCGGACCGCCAGATCGGGCGGAGGCTGGGCCGCTCACACACGACGATCGGCCGCGAGATCGAGCGCTGCGGCGGGCGGGACCGCTACCGCGCCCACCAAGCGGACCGCGAGGCCTGCCGCCGCGCCCGCCGGGCGCGCCCGACGAAGCTCGAGCTCTGCCCCGAGCTTCGCCGGGTCGTCCAAGAGCGTCTCGAGGACGACAACTCCCCCGAGCAGATCGCCGGTTGGCTTCGACTCGATACCCCGACAATGAAGAGATGCGCGTCTCCCACGAGACGATCTACCGCGCGCTTTACGTCCAGGCTCGGGGGGCGCTCAAGCGAGAGCTGACCCGGCACCTGAGGCGGGGCCGCCAAAAGCGCTATGCCCGCGCGCAGTCCTCAAAGGGCCGGGGCGGGCAAGCTCACCGAGATGGTGATGATCTCCGAGCGCCCGCCGGAGGTCGAGGACCGGGCGGTTCCGGGGCACTGGGAGGGCGACCTGCTGATGGGCAACCGCCAGAGCGCCGCCGCGATCGCGACCCTGGTCGAGCGCTCCACGCGCTACTGCCAGCTCGTCGCCCTGCCCGAGGGAACGGAGGCCGAGCGGGTCGCAGACGCGCTTGCTGCGAGCATCACCACCCTGCCGGCCCAGCTGCGGCGCTCGCTCACCTGGGATCAGGGCCAAGAGATGGCAGAGCACCGGCGGTTTCGCGGTCGAGACCGCAGTCGACGTCTACTTCTGCGATCCGCGAAGCCCCTGGCAGCGGGGCTCGAACGAGAACACCAACGGCCTCCTTCGCCAGTACTTCCCGAGGCGCGAGAGCCTTGAGGGAGTCACCCAGGAGCGTTGCGACGAGGTCGCCGCGAAGCTCAACCGCCGGCCGCGAAAGACGCTCGGGTTCAGGACCCCGGCCGAGAAGCTCGCCGAGCTGATCGGCGGCCTCGACGGGGCCGGCGCCGAGCGCTGACTTCGCTTCGGCCACGGCCTTCGCTCGACAGCGCTCGGATCAGATGGGAGGATCGAGACGTCAGGGGTGGTGCAGTGACCGGTTGAGGTCAAGATGCAAAGCGGGCATTTGTCATCAGGCTTGATCTCTCTGAGCCAGCCCAGGGCGCAGGAGTAAAGTGGGGGTCGACGAGAGGAGTCATCGTGGCCTCAAAGCTTCGTCAATGGCTGGACCGCCGACATGAGCGGAAGCGCGCTAAGAACACTCGTTACGTTGAGAAGGAGGCCGCCCGGCATGCCGCGCTGCGCGGTAGAGACGAGCACACCGGCGGATACGGCGACCAGCACCACAGCGACCGGTATTACTGAGTAGCGCCCACAACGCAGCGTTCTGCGGAAAGGAGCTGGGACGCCGCGTTGCTGAGGCTGAATGTCGGAGGGCTGCGTATCTAGGTAAGGACAGAGCAGGAGCGGTCCACACTCCCCCGCCCCGGTACCCCCTGCCCTGCCCCGCCGTCCAGTCGGCTTTCGGTGGGTCGAGCGAGGGAAGGAAAGCCAGGTCAGCTCGCTAGCTTGAGCCGACTGCTCTCGCTCCGAGCGCGCAACGGAGTGGGAATCCGTTTGCGTCGGTGTGTCTGGCGCTTGGTCAAGCCAAGTCGAGCAGGCGTGTACCGAACCGTGTCCCCGAACCCGGGTTAGCCCTTGCGGGAGCATGAGGCCGGCGCGTCGCTGGCCGCGATTGCCGAGGAGCCTCAACGCCATGCGGTTCCGACCGCGCAGGGCGGAAGCAGTGGTGGCGCCTCGACGGTTCGGGCGGTCCCGTCGCGCGTCTAGGAAGGTGTCCGGTCAGAGAGCGCGCCGCTAGTCGTCGAACTCGTGCGAGCTGCGCTGCGAGCCCTGGTCGTATGCGAGCGCCTGGCGAGCCAGGTAAGCTGACGCCCCATATCGTCGAACGTCCAGGCCCACGCCCATAGCGCCGACTTCTGCTCGCGATCGAGGCCCTCGATCGCCTCGATCTCCTCGTCGATCTTCTCAAGACCGAAGCCCTGCGCGAGCATGCGCTGGACGCGCGGGCGGGCCTCTTGAATCGTGGTCACGGGCCCCGACGCTACGCTCCTGTGCGCAAGCTCGAGTGCGACGATCCCGCAAACTGCGGTTTCTTTCTAGGCGCAAACTGCGGCTTCTTTGCTGGTGCGCGTAGGCGCGGCGTCTGCCTCCCACAGGGGAGCACCGCAAGCCGGCAGACGGGTGTTCAGCGTGCCTGGTGAGTTGTCTCGCACGCGTTACCGGTGGTCGCATGCGGGCGCGGGGGGGACACGCTCAGTTTCTGAAGCCCCCAAGGCAAAGAAAAACCCCGCCGTAGCGGGGCTTTCCTAGGCGAGATCGCGCGCCAGCCGCACCAGCAGCCTGACCCCGAACCCGGTCGCGCCCTTGCCCACGTACTCGCGCCCCGTGTCCCAGGCGGTCCCGGCGATGTCGAGATGGGCCCAGGGGACGCCGTCGACGAACTCCTCGAGGAACGAGCCGGCGTAGATCGCCCCCGCCTTGCGCTTCGCCGCGGCGTTGGTGAGGTCGGCGGCGGTGCCCTTGGTCAGCTGCTTGTACTCGGGGTGAAGCGGCAGGCGCCAGGCCAGCTCGCCGGTCTCCTCGGCGGCGCCCGCCACCGCCTGCGCCCACTCGTCGTCGTTGGAGATCAGGGCGGCGTAGGTCGAGCCGAGCGCGACCACCACCGCGCCGGTCAGCGTTGCCAGGTCGACGACCCGCTCGGCGCCGAGTTCGCGCACGCAATGGGTGAGGGCGTCGGCAAGGATCAGGCGGCCCTCGGCGTCCGTGTTGTCGACCTGAACCGTCTTGCCGTTCAGCTGGGTGATGATGTCGCCGGGTTTGATCGCGGTGCCGCTCGGCATGTTCTCGGTCGCCGGCACGACCGCGACCAGGTCGACCGCCAGGCCGAGATCGGCTATCGCCGCGAAGGCCTCGAGCACCGCGCCGCCGCCCGACATGTCCATCTTCATCTCCTGCATGCCCGCCGACGGCTTGATCGAGATCCCTCCGCTGTCGAAGGTGACGGCTTTGCCGACGAGCCCGATCCGCGGGCCGCCGCCGCCCTCGTAGCGAAGCGAGATCAGGCGCGGTTCGGTTGCGCTGCCCTGGGAGACGGCGATCAGGCCGCCCATGCCGGCGGCGGCGATCGCGGCCCGATCGAGAACCTCGACCTCGACTCGCTCGTGCGCCGCGGCGATCTCGCGGGCGCGGGCGGCGAGCGCCTCGGGATCGAGCTCGTTCGAAGGCAGGTCCTGGAGCTCGCGCGCCCGGTTGGCGGCCTCGGCCACGGCGAGGGCGATCGAGGCCTCAGCCTCGACAGCGTCGCGGTCGGGCTCGGCGGCGACCAGCACGAGCCGCTCGAGCACTGCCGGGGGCGGGTCCTCGGGATCGCGCGAGCGGAAGCGGTCGAAACGGTAGCCGGCGAGGACCGTGCCCTCGACCAGCGCCGCGGCATTTCGCGCCGCGTCGCCCGCCGGGACGACCCACGCCATCGACTTCGCGTCGAGCGCGGCCGAGCGCTTGGCCGCCAGCGCCGCGGCGACCCGAATGCGCTCGGGATCGAGGTCGTCGCGGGCGCCGAGGCCGACCGCCAGCGCCCGCGGGGGGGCCTCCGGGTGAACCAGCGCCAGCTTCTTGAACGTGGTCTTGACGTCGGCGACGCCGCGCGCCGAACGGATCTCGGCGGGTAGTTCCTCACCGTCGCTGAGCCCGATCGCGACGACCTCGGCGTCGAGGTCGCCGAGGCTTGCTGATACGACTTCGAGCTTCACGGGCCGCGAGTCTAGTCACGGTGGTCATCTAGACGGCCGATCCCGAGATCGACCATCTAGCATTCGCCGAGCATCTCCGCGGTTCCTGCGACCGCCCAAGACAGAAAGGCCCCGATGTCACAGACAGTCATCCTCGGCACCGCGCGCACTCCGTTCGGCAAGATGGGCGGCGCGCTGGCCTCGCAGGACGCGATCGAGCTCGGCGGCCGGGTGATCGAGGCGGCGCTGGAGCGCTCCGAGGTCGATCCCGGACAGGTCCAGCAGGTGATCTTCGGCCAGGTCCTTCAGGCCGGCCAGGGCCAGATCCCCTCGCGTCAGGCGCAGATCAAGGCCGGGATCCCGCGCGAGGTGCCCTCGGAGACGATCAACAAGGTCTGCGCCTCGGGCATGCGGACGGTCGGGCTCGCCGACCAGGCAATTCGCGCCGGCGACCTCGAGATCGCGGTCGCCGGCGGCATGGAGTCGATGTCCAACGCTCCGTACCTGCTCCCCGGCGCCCGCTTCGGCTTCCGCATGGGCGACAAGCCGACGGTCGACGCGATGACCCACGACGGGCTCACGAACCCGTTCACGGGCAAGCAGATGATCAACGAGGCGAGCGAGGTCTCGAACGAGCTCGAGATCACCCGCCCCGACATGGACCGCTGGGCCGCGCGCTCGCACCAGCTCGCCGCGAAGGCCACGGACGAGGGCAAGCTCGCCGAGGAGATCGTCTCGGTGACGGTCAAGAGCCGTAAGGCGGAGACGGTGGTCGAGGCCGACGAGGCGATCCGCCCCGACTCGACCGTCGAGACGCTGGCAAAGCTGCCCGCGGTCGGAGGCGAAGACGCCACCCACACCGCCGGCAACGCCCCGGGGGTCAACGACGGCGCCGCGGCGGTGATCGTCGCCTCGGAGGAATGGGCACAGGCCAACGATCGTGCTCCGCTCGCGCGCGTGCTCGCCTACGGGACCGTCGCCGACGACTTCGCCTACCTGGCGAAGACGCCCGCCAAAGCGGCCCAGCAGGCGCTCGACAAGGTCGGCAAGTCAGCCGCCGAGGTCGACCTGTGGGAGATCAACGAGGCCTTCGCCTCGGTCGCGCTGAACTCGCTGCGGATGCTTGGCGTCGACGAGGAGAGCGTCAACGTCAACGGCGGCGCGATCGCCCTCGGCCACCCGATCGGCGCCTCCGGCGCTCGGATCATCGGTGCGCTGGTGCACGAGCTGCGCCGCCGCGGCGGCGGGGTCGGTTGTGCCGCGATCTGCTCCGGCGGCGGCCAGGGAGACGCGATCATCCTCGAAGTGAATGGCTCGTAGCGCGGACCCTGCAAACCCGCGCCTGGCGTTGTCCTCGCCCGATCGTCTCGCTCACGTCGGACATGGCTACGCTCGCTTCGTCGATCGGACTGCGTCCTAGCCAGGCTTGGTTTTCGGGTCCGTTTGGTGGACGACATGGATCAGGCGGCGGCCTTCTTCGACTTGGACCGGACCCTGATCGCGGGGTCGTCGGGGCTGCCCTGGGCGCGGGCCGCTGCCAAGGCCGGGGTGATCAGCCGGCGCCAGATGGCGCGCTGGGGGGTCGACGCGATGCGCTTTCGCCTCCGTGGCGCGACCGACGAGGCGACCGAGAAGCTGCTCGCCGAGATCAAGGAGGTCTTTCGCGGGACCTCGGCGCGCCAGATCGCGCGCCTGGCGCCCGAGGTCCTGGTCGGGGTGCTGCCGCGGATCTATCCCGAGATGCTCGAGGAGGTCTACGCGCACCAGGACGCCGGCCGGCAGACCTTCATCGTCAGCGCCGCCGGCGATGAGCTGGTCCAGATCCTCGCCCGCATCCTCTACATGGACGGGGGCATCGGGACCACCTACGAGATCGGTGACGACGGTCTGTTCACCGGTGAGCTCGGCGGCGCGTTCATGTACGGCGAGGGCAAGGTCGAGGCGATGCGCCGGTTCGCGGCTGAGCACGAGATCGACCTCGAGGCGTCCTATGCCTACTCGGACTCGGTCTCCGATCTGCCGATGCTGCGCGCGGTGGGCACCGCAGTCGTCGTCAACCCCGACGAAGAGCTGGCGAGGATCGCGCGCGATCAGGAATGGCGCGTGATGCGATTCGAGAAGCTGGGGCGCCGGCTCGCCCTCGCCGGCTTCACCGTCGCCCTGGTGGTCGCGGGGCTGCTCGGGCATAGGATTGGCCCGTGGACGGAGAGGACCTCGCGTTCGCGGGCATTGCGCACCAGGCGAAGCTGATCCGCGGCGGGGACGTCTCCTCGCGCGAGCTGGTCGAGCTCTACCTGGAGCGGATCGAGCACCTCAACCCGGAGCTCAACGCGTTCACCGAGGTGCTCGGCGAGCGCGCGCTCGCCGATGCCGGCGCGGCGGACGCGCGCCGCGCTGAGGGTGAGCAGGCGCCGTTGCTCGGGGTCCCGATCGCGATCAAGGACAACGTCGACGTCGAGGGCGTCACCACCTGGCGTGGCGCGCAGCGCCACCAGCAGCTCCTCGAGCGCGGCAAGACAAGCGAGCGGGTCTTCATCGATGCTCTAGTGGACATCGACGCCAGCATCAAGCAGAGCAACGAGCGCTCGGCCGAGATCACGGCCTCGATCCGCGACATGCGCGAGTCGATCCGAGCCAACACGCAGGCGGTGCTCTCGGTTCTCGACCGGCTCGGACCGGCGCCGGACGCCGGCTGAGCGGTTCCGCGGAACCGCGCTTGCCGCCCGCGACGCGCCGGCCCGGCACCGCGGAACCTCCCCGTTCCAGGTAGATCGAGGCGGGTGGCGTTCCGCTCGGGCCCTCGCCGGGCGCGGGGCCGGGTTCGTTGGCAGTGAAGGAGGGTGTGGGTGCGAGCGCAGGTCACAAACCCCGACGTCAATAGTCACTCGGCGTCGAGACCGAGGTTGTTGTCGTCATAGAGCACTAACCCGCCGTCAGAGCTTGGCGAGGCATCGAGGCCGAGGTTGGTGACCTCGAGGCCGACCGAAAGCGCCGGCGCCAACTCCCTCCCCTCACTGCAAACGAACCCCGCCTCGCGTCCCGCCCCGGCCCGAGCGGAACGCCACTAGCCCGATCTCGCGAACCCGGCTCACGCCGCATTTAGACTGATTCCATGGCGATCGAGCCCGAAGCGCGGCGCCGCGCGCACCAGTGGCGGGAGGAGCTCTATGAGCGCGCGCCCGAGCGCGAGGCGCTGTTCGAGACCGTCTCCGGGCACCCGATCGAGCCGCTCTACACCCAGGAGGAGCTGCCCGGGTTCGACTACTCAGAGCGCCTCGGCCATCCCGGCGAGTTCCCGTTCACCCGAGGCATCCATCCGTCGATGTACCGCGGGCGGCTGTGGACGATGCGCCAGTTCGCCGGCTTCGGCACCGTCGAGGAGACCAACGAGCGCTTCCGATACCTGCTCGAGCACGGCCAGATGGGGCTCTCGACCGCCTTCGACATGCCGACCCTGATGGGGCTCGACTCCGACCACGCCCGCTCGCTCGGCGAGGTCGGCGTCGAGGGCGTTGCGCTCGACACCGTCGACGACATGGAGACCCTGTTCTCAGGCATCCCGCTTGACCAGGTGACCGTCTCGATGACGATCAATGCCCCGGCGGCGATCCTGCTCGCCTTCTACGTCGTCGCCGCCGAGGAGAACGGCATCTCCGCCGATCGGCTCGGGGGCACGATCCAGACCGACATCCTGAAGGAGTACATCGCCCAGAAGGAGTGGTGCTTCCCGATCGAGCCGGCGATGGGCATGGTCACCGACATGGTCGAGTGGTGCTCGACCGAGATGCCGCGCTGGCACCCGATCTCGATCTCCGGCTACCACATCCGCGAGGCGGGCTCGACCGCGGCCCAGGAGCTCGCCTTCACGCTCAAGGACGGCTTCACCTACGTCGAGCGCGCGATCGAGCGCGGCCTGGCCGTTGACGAGTTCGCCCCCCGCCTCTCCTTCTTCTTTAACGCGCACATCGACTTCTTCGAGGAGATCGCCAAGTACCGCGCCGCGCGCCGGATCTGGGCGCGTGAGATGCGCGACACCTACGGTGCCCGCGACGAGCGCTCGCAGATGATGCGCTTCCACACCCAGACCGCCGGGGTCTCGCTGACCGCCCAGCAGCCGCTGGTCAACATCGTGCGAACGACGATCGAGGCCCTTGCCGGGGTGCTCGGCGGGACCCAGTCGCTGCACACGAACTCGTTCGACGAGGCGCTCGCGCTGCCGACCGCCGAGGCGGTGCGGATCGCACTGCGCACCCAACAGGTGATCGCACACGAGACCGGGGTCACCAACACCGCCGACCCGCTCGGCGGGGCCTATTTCGTCGAGAAGCTCACCGACGAGCTCGAGGCGGCCGCCTACGAGTACTTCGCCCGCATCGACGAGCTCGGCGGCATGGTCGAGGCGATCAAGACGGGCTTTCCCCAGCGCGAGATCGCCGACGCGGCGTTCCAATACCAGCGCGAGGTCGACTCGGGGCAACGGATCGTCGTCGGGGTCAACGACTACCGGGTCGCCGACGACGAGCTGACCGAGATCCACCGCCCGGACCCGGCCGCCGAATCGCGCCAGAAGGCGCGCCTGGCGCGGACCAAGTCCGAGCGCGACCAGGGCCAGGTCGACTACGCGCTTTCAGAGCTCGCGCAAGCGGCCTCTGAGGGCGCCAATCTGATGCCCCGCTTCATTGCCGCTGCGAGGGTTCGCGCCTCCGAGGGCGAGATGGTCGCGGCGCTTCAGGGCGTGTTCGGCACCTACACCGAGCAGCCGCAGTTCTGAGCTCCCGGCATCCGTTTCGTCGCCTGGTCGCCGGGTATCCCCCGAGCATGGCGATCAAGGTCGTTCCGAACGCGATCGACGGCTGGGATGTCGTCCGCGAGGACGAGGATTCCGCGATGTCCAATCATCCGACCAAGGAGGAGGCGGAGGCGGCCGCCCGGATCCGGGCGCACGAGGATCGCGTCGGCGATCAAGGCGATGCGCCCGTCGTGGTTGCGACGGATGAGGTCCATGCGATCGACGACGCACGTCAGGGCATGCGACCGGCCTTCCTCGCGCTCGGAGGCCTGCTGGTCGCGATCACGCTCCTGATCGTCGTCCTGGCGCTGACCGGTGCGCTGACCGGGTTCGGTAGCTGACGCCCGCGATAGGCTCGCGGCGGTGAACCGGGGCTACGAGGCGGGCGCGAGCGACTACATCAAGCAGCCGTTCTCGTCCCAGGAGCTGCTCGAGCGGGTCGCGGCGGTGCTCGATCCCGAGTAGCTGGTCTACGCTCCGGTGCGATGAACGAGGGGCGCAAGATCCGCGTCGTTGTGGCCAAGCCCGGACTCGACGGCCATGATCGCGGCGCGAAGATCATCGCCCGTGCGCTTCGCGACGCCGGCATGGAGGTGATCTACACGGGCCTGCACCAGACCCCCGACCAGATCGCCGCGACGGTGATCCAGGAGGACGCCGACGCGGTCGGCCTCTCGATCCTCTCGGGCGCCCACATGACGCTCGTCCCGCGGGTCATCGAGCTGCTGCGCGACCAGGACGTGACCGACGTGGTGATCACCGTCGGCGGCACGATCCCCGCTGACGACGTGCCCGAGCTGAAGGCGCTCGGAGTCGCCGAGGTCTTCACCCCCGGCGCGCCGACCGACGCGATCGTCGAGTTCATTCGCGACGCAGTCGGCGATCGGCTCAAGACCTGAGCATGAAAAGCAACCCGATTGACTCGTCAGTCAGTCCGCTAAGATGCCCGCCGCTCACCCCGAAGGAGGCCTCGACTTGAAGATTTGCTGTCTCGTCAAGGAGGTCCCGGACGCCGCTGTGCAGAAGCGGATCGACCCCGGGACGAAGCGGCTCGACCGCTCAGGCGAGAAGAACCTGAACCCGTTCGATACCCACGGCATCGAAGCGGCGATGCAGATCCGCGAGGGCGGCAATGCCGAAGTGGACGAGATCATCGCCGTGACCATGGGCCCGGAGACCGCCGTGCGGGCGTTGCACAAGGCCGTCGCGCTCGGCGCCGACCGCTCGCTGCACCTCACCGACGCAGCGCTCGAGGGCTCCGACGTCTGCGCCACCGGCTACGCGCTTGCGAAGCTGCTCGGGTCCGAGCAGCCCGATCTGGTCCTGCTCGGCCAGCAGTCCGACGACGGCGAGTGCTACACGATCGGCGCCGTAGTCGCCGACCACCTGAAGATGCCTTCGCTGACCCAGGTGATCAAGATCGAGATCGAGGACTCAAAGCTCGTCTGCGAGCGCCAGGCCGAATACGGCTACGACACGGTCGAGATCGACCTGCCCGCGGTGATCTCGGTCGGTGACGCGATCAACGAGCCGCGCTACCCATCGCTGAAGGCGATCATGGGGGCGAAGAAGAAGCCGCTCGACACCAAGGCCACCGGCGACGTCGGGATCGAGGCCGGGCAGGTGGGCGAGGGCGGCTCGAAGACGCAGGTGCTCGAGATCAATTCGCCGCCGCAGAAAGAGTCCGGCGAGGTGTTCGAGGACGAGGACACCAATGAGACGGTCTCCAAGATCGTCGCTTGGATGGACGAAAGGAAGCTGCTCTGATGGTGAGCGACGCAAGGCGCGAAAGCATGTTTGCCCGCCTGGCAAGGCAGGTGTTCTAAGTGTCCGGTGGAATCCTGGTCTACGCCCTCCACGACGACGAGGGCGACTTCAACAAGAACTCCCTCGGGGCGATCTCGGAGGCGGCGAAGCTCGCCGGCGAGCTCGGTTCCGAGGCGGGCGTGGTCGTCGTCGGCGACGTCTCCGACGAGGCCGCGGCGGGCCTCGGCGCCTACGGCGCGAGCAAGGTCCACCGCGCCAAGGCGGTGCCGGAGGGCCTCGCGCAGCCGGTCGTCGACGTCATGGCGTCCGTCATTCGCGACGAGGGGTACTCCTACGCGCTCTTCGGCGGCGGCCTGCTCGGGTTCGAGATCGGCGCCGGCTTGACCGCGAGGCTGGACGCCGGCGTGACCATGGAGGTGACCGCGGTCAAGGCCGTCGACGGCAAGCTCGTCGCCGAGCGACCCGTGCTCCAGGACTCCGCGATCGTCGACGTCGGCTACGTCGGCGAGCCCGGGATCATCATCGGCCGGCTGAACGCCTTCGACATCGCAGAGGGCGGCAGCGGCCAGGCCGAGGTGGTCGAGGTCGAGGTCGAGCTCTCGGATTGGTCGACCAAGGCCCGCATGCGCCAGCGTGGCGAGCAGCGGGGCGCCGACGTCAACATCGAGGACGCGGAGATCCTCGTCGGCGGCGGTCGCGGCCTCGGCGAGAAGGACAACTTCAAGCTCGCCGAGGACCTCGCCGAGGCGCTCGGGGGCGCCGTCGCCGCCACCCGCGCGGTCGTCGACGCCGGCTGGTATCCCTACGCAGCACAGATCGGCCAGACCGGCAAGACGGTTGCGCCGAAGCTCTACCTCGCGGCCGGGATCTCGGGCGCGATCCAGCACAAGGTCGGGATGCAGAACTCCGAGAACATCCTCGCCGTCAACAAGGACCCGAACGCCCCGATCTTCGAGTTCTGCGACCTCGGGGTGGTCGGCGACCTGCACAAGATCCTGCCGAAGCTGACCGAAGCGCTGAAAGCGAAACGGGCCGGCTGACCGCTCGATGACACCACCGTCCGGAGCAGCAGTCGAGCCGCAGAAGTACCCGCCTCCGTTCGACGAGCGCAGCCTGATCACGGCGCCGACCGATCCCGAGGAGGAGCGGATCGAGGTCGGGGTGGCGATCGTCGGCGGCGGCCCGGCGGGCCTCGCCTGCGCGAACCGGCTCCTCGACCTGCTCGACGACGAGCCGGAGCTGGCCGAGAAGCTCGGCGAGGTGCCGGTGGCGGTGGTCGAGAAGGGCAAGGTGAGCGGGGCACACGCGCTCAGCGGCGCGAACATGAAGCCGTCGGCGATGAGGGAGCTGTTCCCCGACCTCGACCCCGCCGACTGGCCGTTCGCCTTCCAGGAGGTGACCAAGGACGCCGTCTACCTGCTGACCAAGCGCTCGGCGCTGCCACTGAAGCCGATGCCGCCCAACTTCCGAAATCACGGCAACTACGTGATCTCGGTCTCCAAGCTCTCGCGCTTCCTCGCCGAGCAGGCGGAGGAGAAGGGCGCCTACATCCTCACCGAGACGGTCGCCGACAAGCTCTTGGTCGAAGACCGGATCGTGAAGGGGATCCGCTCGGGCGATCGCGGCCGCGGCAAGGACGGCGAGCCGCTGGCCAACTTCGAGCCCGGCTCGGACGTGGTCGCCAAGATGACCGTGCTCGCCGAGGGCACGCTCGGCCACCTGACCCAGAGTGCGCTCGACCACTTCGACCTCCAAGGCTCGTTGCCGGTGCGCTGGGAGCTTGGGGTGAAGGAGGTCTGGGAGGTGACCAAGCCGCTCGACCGGGTCATCCACACGATGGGGTGGCCGCTTCGCAAGCGGGCGAAGTGGAACGAGTTCGGCGGCAGCTTCATCTACCCGATGGGGGAGGACAAGCTCTGCATCGGGCTGGTGATCGGGCTCGACTACACCGACTCGACCCTCTCCTGCCACGACCTGCTCCAGGAGTTGAAGACGCACCCGTTCGTCGCCAAGATGCTCTACAACGGCAAGCGGGTCGCCTGGGGCGCGAAGACGATCCCGTCGGGCGGCTACTACTCGATGCCGCGCAGCCTCTCGGTGCCGGGGATGGCGATCGCCGGAGACGCGGCGAACATGGTCAACGTCCCGACCCTGAAGGGCATCCACTACGCGATGCACGCGGGGATCTACGCGGCCGAGGCGATCGTCGCGGCGCTGCGCAACGACTCGGTCAACCTCGACGGCTACGACGAGCGGGTGCGCAAGTCGCAGATTGACGCCGACCTGTTCGAGTCGCGCAACATGCGCGCACCGTTCTCGAAGGGCTTCTTCGTCGGCGGCGCGGTCGCGAGCGCGATGACGATCACCAAGGGCCTGTTCCCGGGCGGCCGCTGGCGCTACGAGCCCGACACCGAGATCGAGATGGCCGACGGCGGTGCCGACAAGCACTATCCCGAGCCCGACAACAAGCTCACCTTCAACAAGCTCGACTCGGTCTTCCTCTCGGGCAACGCGACCCGCGACGATGCCCCCAATCATGTCAAGGTCCAAAGCCACGTCCCGCGCGAGCTTGCCAAGACCTGGGTCAACCTCTGCCCGGCGCAGGTCTACGAGGTCCCCGAGGACCAGCTCGCCAACGGCGCCGCCGAGGTCGACGTCCACGTGACCGCATCGAACTGCGTCCAGTGCGGCGCGATCAACGCCAAGGGCGGGCGGCTGACGATGCCCGAGGGCGGCGACGGGCCGCTTTACCAGGAGACGTAAGCCCGGCCCGCTCAGCGCGCCGGCGCGCGCCGCCGGCGCGGGGGGCTGCGAAGCCCGCCGCCGAGCGCTTAGGCCGCGCTGGGGACCTCCTCGCTGACGAACCCGGCGATCAGCTCGGCGACGCGGCGCGGCTGGTCGAGGGGGACGAACGTCCCCGCATCGGCAATCCGCTCGATGCGGGCGTCGGGCACCATCGCGGCGAGCCGCTCGGCGTCTGAGAGCTTGAAGAAGCGATCCTCGGTCGCCCAGGCGAAGCGCACCGGCCGCTCGAACGAGCGCAGCTTCTCCGCCGCCTCGATCGTGTAGCGCTTGTGGGCGCCGGCGGTGAACTTGCGCACGTCGTGCTTGATCGCCTGATCGGTGAGCGTCGGGACGAGCCAGTCGGCGACCAGTTCCGGCGCGATCGGATGCCGGGCGAGCATTCCGTAGGTGGTCCTGGCGACGGCGCCGATCCGAAACGGCGCCGCGAGCGCCGTCATCCCGCCCGGCAGCCGCGCGATCACGGGCATGAGGCTGAACGGGAATGGTGGGAAGTGCTCGAACGTGTCGCAGTTGGTAAGCACGAGTCGCTCGACCCGCCCCGGGTGGTTGGCGGTGACGATCTGCGAGATCGCGCCGCCACTGTCGTTGCCGACCACGGTCGCGCGCTCGAGCCCGAGTGCATCCATGAATGACACGACCGTGTTCGCCATCCCGGTCGGGGTGAGGTCCGCCTCGGGATCCATCGCGATCCGGTGCGAGCCCATCGGCCAGTCGGGCACGATGCAGCGATGGTCGCCCGCGAGCTGCTCGGCGACGCCCTCCCAGAGACGTCCGTCGACGAGTAGGCCGTGGACGAAGAGGATCGGCTCGCCCGCGCCGAGCTCGCGGTAGGCGATCGTCCCCTCAGGGACCTGCATGGTTGCCCGGTTGCCGTTGCTGGTGGCCGTCATCGATGCGCTCCTTTGCTTGCGATCGCGTGTCTGAGGTGTGCGAGCTGAATCCTGGCGAACGACGGCCACGAACGTGGCGTGCGCGCCACGGCGCCGAGCAATGGCAGCGGATCGAGACTGGCAACCCGTTCTACCGCAAGCCCGTTGCGGATCGTGATCCTGTCGATCGTCCGCAGCTCCACCGGCCGGCCCGAGAGCGTGGCGCGGATCGTCAGCTCGGCGAACAGGACCTCGTCGGCTCCGTGCTCGGCGACCGCCCACGATTCGACCGTTCCGCGGATCTCGTCGAGGAGCGAGAACAGCGGCCGGGCAAAGCCCTCGCGAAACCCGCGCTTGCCGACCAGGTCCGGAAGCTGCGGCTGGACGAGCCGCATCTCGTCGGCGAGCAGCGGCTCGAAGAGATCGCAGAAGCTGTCGGCGTCGGCGGGCGCGCGCCAGCCCTCGGCGAACGCCTCGAGCCACTGCGCCGCCGAGCGGGTCGTCTCGCCCTCCGTCGCGGTGCTCATCCGAGTCCGATCTGCTCGAGCGCCGCCTGCCAGTCGAGGTAGGTGTGCTTGGCGTCGATCCGGCCTCGCGACGCGGTGATCATGTCGATCGCGTCGACCTCGAACCTAGCTCCGGGCTCGGCGACTCGGTCGCCGACCTCGAACGGCACCGCGAGCGTGCCGCTCATGCGCCAGCGAACGACCCAGCCCCACTCGCCCTCGATCAGCTCCTGCTCGACGAAGGCGAGGTCGGGGAACTGGGTCAGGAAGGCGGCGAAGGCGTCGCGGATCGCCTCGCGGCCCTCGACCGGGCCGGCGTTGCCGGAGTGAAGCTGGAAGATGCCGCCGGGGGCGTGGTGGGAGGCGATCCGATCGGGATCGCGCGACTCCCAGGCGGCGACGTAGTCGCGGATCAGGGTCTCGATGGCGGTCTCCGTGGTGGTCGTGCTCACGTTCGGGTCCTCTCCGGGTCGGGAACTAACATGCAGGCTGTCGGTTTGTAACATACATACAGTCTGCATGTCGGGCCGCTGTTTCAGGCTCGTCGGCACTTGAGAAAGCCCCGCTCAGGCGGGGTTTTCTCGTTTACGGCGGCCGGCTGAAACGGCGACAGTCCGCGACGAGGGCAACTGTCGGGGCAACAGGGCTAACCCGCACGGCCGCATAGAAGCATGGACGTAGGCCTCGGGGAGGCACACCGAGGGGCTCAAAACCGGACGACGAAAACCCCGCCTCCCCGATGGCAGCTCAAGCCGCAGCGAGCCAACAGTTCGAGGTCACGGACGTGACCGTGCTCCGCGTGTGTCCGGACCGCAATTCGGCCTGCGGGACTACAGCGGCGATCCACGTCTGTGGAGGCGTACCCGGGGCGCTCCTCTCCTGGGCATCGAGGCTTCATTAGCAAGGGTATTCGAACCTCGATGGACGAGAAGACGCCCGTAACGGTTTTCGAGACGAGCATCGTGGAGCGATGAAGTGGTCGAGTTGCGGGCTCTTTCAAACAGAGCCCGCTGCTGGTGCGATCGGTTTGCGATCGTCCCGTTTTCGGAGTTCGAGAGTCCTAGGTGGATAAGGTGGATACGATGAGGGCGCTCGTTCGGCGCGTCGTCCCGTTCCGCGCTCGGCGGGCTTTCTGGCGGGTGCGACGAAGCGTCCCCAGGTTGGCCCAGCCGCTTTCGGTGGTCCTTCCCCGTGTCCAGGCCCCGGACGGGCCTGTTCTCATCATCGGCTGCCCGCGGGCGGGCACAAGCATCCTCCTTCAGCTGCTCCTCTGCAGCCCCGAGCTACGTTCCGTGCAAGGCGAGGGACACATACTTTGGCAGCCCCATCATCACCCCAAGCACCGGGCCTGGGACTCGGATGCCCTCGGCGCGGAGGACGTCAGCGACCGCGAGAGGCAGTACGTCAACCTCGCGGTTCGGCTCGTGGTCAGGGACCGGCGCTTCGTCGACAAGACGCCGGAGAACTGCCTGCGGATCCCCTACCTTCAGGCTCTGTTTCCGGACGCCTCGTTCGTCTTTCTTCGTCGCCGTGCAGCCGACAATGTGAGCTCGCTCATGGAGGGATGGAGGGCAAGGCCGCGGTTCGTCACCTACCGTCTGCCCGAGCGACTCGAGGGACTCGGGCCGCTGAGCGGAAATCGGTGGAGCTTCGTCCTGGTCCCCGGATGGCGCGAGCTCCGGTTCTCGCCACTCGAAGAGATCTGTGCGCGGCAATACGTCGCCAGCAACGAGGCCGCGCTGACGGCTCGCGAAAGCATCGACCGGGACTCGTGGCTCGACGTGGCCTACGAGGACTTGGTCGGCTCCCCGGTGGAGATGACCCGACGCGTATTTGAGCAACTCGGCCTCGCCTTCAGCGGCCGGGTCGAGGACGCAGCGGCTGCACTGCCCAACACGCCGGGACCGACGACGCTCACCCCACCGAGACCCGGGAAATGGCGAGAGCAAAACCGGGCCGCGGTCGAGCGCATCGAGCCGCTTGTGGCGCCCACCGAGAGCCGCCTAGGGTGGTGACATCAACCAGGCAAAGCCTTCCGACAACCCACGCCGTGGCCGGGGCATGGGATTGGAAGCCCTTTCGGCGTACCGTGCGATCGACGCGCGATCGACAGATTGGGCGACGCACGCGCTGAACGGCTTGACCGCGGCGGCGGGTACGGCCGACATCCGCGTCGATCGCGGCGAGCCTCGCGAGGAAATCCGCCTCGTGCGGCGGTCTTCTAGAAAGCGGAGGGGGAGGATTCGAATCCTCGAGCCGCCTAATCGCGACTAACGGTTTTCGAGACCGCCGGCTGGGGGGCACCAAGCGGCTAAACAGAGCGCTTTTCCGCATGCTCAGGCTCGCCGCGCGACGGTGCGCGCGACAGTGTTGCCAGCTGTGGATCGCCTCCGTCTACGAAATGGAAGGTCATAGGTTCGAATCCTGTCGGGTCCGTTCCGTTTGTCGCCGAGGCGCCGCTTGCCAAGCGGATTCTCCTGCGGACTCGCGATGTCGGATACATGGCGCGCAGCGGTCGTTTGGTGCCGCAGGCGACAAGAGGCGGTCGCGCAACCATCGTGCAGCCCCGAGTTGCCAAGCCGAGGGAGAGCGAGAGTCCGGGCCGACAGCAGCCGCCGCGCGCAACCGGTTACTGCATCTCCGGCGCCATGACCGTGCACATGGACGACGGCAGTACGCTCGAGATCGGGCCGGGCGATGTTTTCGCGCTTCCGCCGGGTCACGATGCCGAGGTCACGGGGAGCTCCCGCTGATCGGCTTGCCGGGAACGTCGGATCCCTCCGGCGGCCCTGACTTTAGGTACGGTCGCGCCGCGACTTCGCGCCCTTTCGGGCTGAGCGCCGACGGCTCGCCGTGTTTGCCTTACGCGTTCGCGCCGCCTTCTTGGCGGCCTTGGAGCGCTTGCGTGATCCGCCTCCTGCGCGTTCGCGAATCGAGTCCGCCGCCGTGTGCAGCTGATCTGCGATCTGGTGAGCCTTCGTCGGCCTCTTTGAACCCTTGGCTGGAAGGGCTTCGGAAACGCGGCTAGCGGTCTTCTTTCGGACGCCGCTATGTCGCAACGCGTCGTATAGGCGCTTGTCAGGCTTCTTCTTGGTCTTGGCCATCGTGAATCTCCGTTCCATCGTTGATGCGGTCGAGATCGAACTACCCGGTTCGGTGGCGGCAAATCGACCCAGTCAAGCTCCCGCAAGCCGGGCGAGGTGCTCGACGACTGATGTGAAAGTGCGGTAACCCGCACCAACCGTGCGCATCGACGGTATCCATCCTCTGGGATTGCTTCCGGAAGCTTGGTGTGGCGGCGCAGCGCCCGGGGGATCGTCGCCATCGCTGGACCCGGACGCCCGCCACCCTTGCGTCCTAGCTCGAAAAACGTGCTTCGTGCCCGCCGCGGCGGGTAGAGACGGATCGTGGATACCGCGGTCGTGATCATCGTCGCGACGATCCTCGTCGGCTTGATCACCTTCCTCGTGCTCGGGATGTTCCGATCGCACAGAGGCCCGAAGGCGACCGACGGGCATCGCTGGGAGGCGCAGGCGACCCTCGCCGAGATGCGCAAGGAGGGTGGCGGCCTACCCTCGGAGGTCGGCGAGGAGGCCAACCGAAGCGAAGGCCCGCCGGGGGCCGAGCCACCGCGAACCCCGATCCAGGGGTCTCCCCCGGCGTCCGGCGGGGATTGAGGTCCTTACTCCGGGGCCTCGGCGAGCGGGTCGCGCTCGACACGGGCGAGGACTCGGGTCCCGTCGGGGCGGATCACGATGCAGCCGACGGCCGGCGCCAGCGGCGCCAGGCTGGGGACCGCGTGCACGTCCTCCCCGGCGTTGGCGAAGTAGATGCCGCTGCCGCCGTCGATCCCGCCGCCGTCGCGATCGGATCGTCCATCAGGCCCTGCAGGCGTACTGGCCTCCGCGTAACCGAACAACGCGACGCCATCCACCAGTGAGGTCTCGAAGTGCTCGAGCGCACGCCCTCCGCCCGCGGTAATGAAGAAGAGCCGGCTCATAGCTCGTCATACGCTTTGCCGCGGAGCTCTTGGCCTTCTCGACGGTCCGCTCCGCTGCAAGGCGCAGAACGTGCGGTAGACCTTGGCGTCGCGAAACAGTCCACTCAGAACAATCTGATCACCAGGTTCACCACGACGGTGAGCGCGATCGAGAGGACGATCGACCACACGAGACAGCCTGGCATGAAGCGCATCTGCGCGCGTTCGCCCGATCGCTTCCAGATCATGAACATCGCTCGCCGACTTCACGTCGTCTGCGGCGTAACGACCGCTCGATTCAGGAGTTCTTCTTGCGGGTCTTCTCGATCGCGGCGACGATGTCGGAGGCCTGCTGCCCGTACGCGCTGACCCGCTCCGCCGCCGACTTGAACTGGTCGAGGTCGAGCTTGTCGAGTTCGATCTTCGCCGCCGGGTTCGGCATCGACACGCCACGAAGTCGCGCCAGTGGATTCCTCGAACGGCTAGCCGTCAGCCGGGACCTGATCACGGCTCCGGCGGCCGCGCCCGCGAGCGCCATACCACCCGCGATCAGTGGAATCCTGGCCTTCGATGCCGCCTGGCCGACCGCCTGCCCGGCGGTCTTCGCTGTGTCCTTGACCGACTCGGCACCGGTCTGGCTCTGCGTCGTGGATCGCGACTGCGACCGCGGACGCGCTGTGCGGGTGGTGTTCGCTCGGTTGCCGTTCGAGCTCGTTGGCTTCTTCGCCGTGCTCTTGCCCGAACCCGAAGCTCGCGAACCGTTGCCGCGTCTCGAACTCTTCGTCTTTGACTTGGTTTGCGCCATCTCTCTCCTCTACGCGTATTCGGGCTTCTCCTAGCTGCGCCTCGACTTGGTCCCGGACCCCGAGCGAGGCTTGGGCTTCGATGCCCGACGCGTACGACCGGACTTCGCCGAGGTGCGTCGGGCGGCGTCACCCTCGATCTCCGATACGGGGATCTCGTCGTGAGCCACGTCGGTGGCGAGCTGCGGGAGCAACTCGCCAATGAACTTCGCCATCCGCTCTTCGTCGCCGCGGATGTCCCGGGCGAGCTTCGCGGTTTGCTTGTCGCCGACCGAGGTCGCGAGCGCATCGATCACCGTGTAGGTCGCGATCTCCTCGGCCTCCTCGCGGTATTCGACGCGGGCGTTATGGAGCATCTTTCCCTGCTCGCCCGAGCCCCTTGCGAGATGTAGAGGCCCCTGTGCGGCCGCCTTCGCCTTGCCGACGACCCCCTGAATGCTCTGCGCCGCCTTGCTTGCACCGTCCGGGCCGGGGAGTGAAACCGTCTCGGCCGTGCTGCCGAGCTGCTTGATCCGCTTGGCGACCGCGGTGGCGTGCGACTTCGTTTCCTTGAGGTGCTTTCGCAGGCCCTTCTCGTAGTCGTCGCGTGTGGTCACCTCGAGGTGCGACGCGAGCGCCATCTCCAGTTGGCGCTCCTTGCCGTATGCCTCGTTCAGCAGCTCCACGAGCTTTGCGTCCCTCTTGGTTTGCTCAGACATTAAGCGTCTCCTGTTCGTTTATCCACGATGGCCCCGCCGCCCCTTCGGGTCAAGTCCTGCTTGTTCTACCCCCGCGCCGGGCGCCTAATCGGATTCCGGCTGCATATGAGCTCCTGGGGCGCCGGGGTGCTCCGTCGCTCATCCTGCGAGCGGCCAGGCGAAGGCCGTCATACGGCCCGCCGACCAGCCTGACATTGAAGTGGCTCGATTGTTCTTCGCGTTCATGCGTCCCGTGGTCTACCCGGAGCAGCGACCGGCAGAGCGCCTCCGGCTCCTCGTTGCGACCAGACGGGTCGCCCCACAGGGAGCGACCCCTCGTAGCGCCTGCCGGGCCCCCCGCCCGGACCCAGCCACCTACCCGTCGCTAGAACAGCGGGTCGGGCTTCCGGCACGGTCCCTAGGTCGTTGTCGAGGTCCTTGCGGTCGCGCGCTTGCGCTCCTGCTTGGCCCGCCCGGCAGCATCCTTAAGCCGCTGAGCCGCCTGGGCCCGTGCAAGGTGACTATCAGTCACGCTCGCCCCTGTGCTCCCAGTCGGATTGGCAGGGTTGCGTCGCGGCTCGGCGAAGCAATGGCTGCCGTTCTCTTCTGCTACCCCCCGACGGGCGCATCCAAACAAACGTTCGCCGAGGGGGGGCTCCGTGCGCTCGACTCTCGCGCTCGACCACGGTGCCTAGTCGCCAGGTCGCGACTGCCGAGTCCCGCTTAGGCCGCGACCGTGGTCGAACCGGCCTGCTCGCCGCGGACCGCGGTCAGAAGCTTGCCGAGCGCGCGGCGACTGATGCGGGAGATCTGCATCTGCGAGACACCGAGTTCACGCCCGATCTCGTGTTGCGTCATCCGGTCGACGAACCGCAGGCGCAGCACTTGCCACTCGCGGTCCTCGAGCTCGGCCCGGGCGGCCGCTGCCTCGGCCTCGACCCGGTCATAGCCCGGCTCCGTTCCGCCGAGCGTCTCGACCAAGCTCAGCGACCCCTCGTCCTGCGAAATCGGGGCGTCGAGCGACTGCGTGCTCCGGGCGTGACCGGCCTCGATTCCGTCGAGCACGTCCTCGACCGTGACGTCAAGCCGCTCCGCGATCTCAGTCGGGGTCGGATAGCGCCCGAGCTCGTCGGCAAGACCGTCGGACGCACGGTCGATCCTCATCGTCAGCTCTTGCAGGCCTCGCGGCAGGCGAAGGTTCCAGACGTGATCGCGAAAATGGCGTCGGAGCTCGCCGAGGATCGTCGGCGTCGCGTAGGCCTTAAACGGGAAACCAAGCGCGGGATCGAATCCATTGATCGACTTCACGAGGCCGAGGCTCGCCACCTGCACGAGGTCGTCAAGTGACTCGGTTTGGCGCCGGTAGCGGAGTGCGAGCGACTTGGCCAGGGGCATGAAGCGCCGCACGAGATCCTCTCGCAGCTCGGGCGAGCGGGTAGCGGCGAAGGCCCGAAATAGATCGTCCTCACGCTGCTTTAAGTTTGCCCGGCGGTGGTCGGGTCGGGGAGGTGACGGCGCCCGCTCGGCGATCGCCATCGGCCCAGAGCCCGTGCGGCGGACAGCCCGGCTGGGCGTTGCATCTCTCAACGCCATGCGGTGGGAGCGGCAATGACCGCCTCGCCGGTGCGCGGTCGGTTTGCGTCGTCAGGCACCCATCCGGCGCCCGGGCTTGCCCTGCCCTGCCCTCTGCCTTCCGGCGCGCCGCCGGCGTCTTCGACGGTGGGGCGCTGCGAGGGATCGATCAGAGGCAGCGCCAAGTCGAGCCCCGTCAGCCGGAACATCCTGGCCGGATGTCCCTTGCCGCGAGTTAGCTGCAAGCGATTTCCATTGCTCGCCGAGCGGCGACTTGCCTGCAGCAGGGTCCGTAGGCCGATCGGGTCGATGAAGGTCAGTTCCTCCAGGTCGATGATGATTCGGCCAGCTTGCGTCTGCTCAGCGGCTTCGAGCGCAACGTCGAGGTCGGGGCACCCCGAGAGGTCGAGCTCACCCACGATCCGGACGACGTGGACATCGCGTTGATGCTCGGCGTCGATCCTGAGAAACGGGTGCGATGAGGACATTTGATGACCTTCCTCGTGTCGATAGCGATGAGGAAGTCAGGCCGGCTGCTTGTCCCCAAAGAGTTGCGGACCAACCCTCGTGGCTGATCCCCTCGGAGCGCCAGACTATAGCGTAGACAGACCGGTCTGTCTAGGGCTATAATGAAACTCATGCCCGAGCAACACCCCAGCATCGCGACGAAGCGCAGACCAGCTCGTGAACGTCTGCTCGAGACGGCCTACGCGATGTTCGCGGCCCGCGGAGTTCGCGACGTCGGGGTTGATGAGGTCATTGAACGCGCCGGCGTCGCGAAGGCGACGCTGTATCGGCATTTCCCCTCCAAGGACGACCTCGTGGTCGCTTTCCTCGAGGAGCGCGAGCAACGCTGGACCCTGGATTGGGTCGAGGCCGAGGCAAGAGGACGCGGCTCGGATCCGGAGCAGCAGTTGCTCGCGATCTTCGATCTCTTCGACGAGTGGTTTCATCGCGAGGACTTCGAAGGCTGCGCGTTCATCAACGTCATGCTCGAGATGGGTCCGGCGCACCCGGCCGGAAACGCGAGCGTGCGTCATCTGGAGAACATCCGCGCAGTGGTTCGTCGGCTTGCCGAGGAGGCCGGCTTTCGCGATCCATCCTCGTTCTCGCGCTCATGGCACATCCTGATGAAGGGGTCGATCGTGCAGGCCGTCGAGGGCGATCTCGACGCTGCGACGCGAGCCAAGTCGATGGCCCGGCTGCTCATCGATACGCACCGCTAGCCGCTGCGCCGAGCGGAAGCCGTGGCGATTTCGACGGCGCTTTGGCCTGCTTCGATCCCGAGGTCGAGGTCGATGCGTCCGTGCGGGTGGACGAAGGAGTCGGTCACGGTCGGGATGCGGTGTATGCGATGGTCGCCCGATGGGTGGCAGCCTGGGATGAATGGCGCGAGGAGATAGATGAGATACGTGACCTCGGGAGCCAGGTGCTCTTGGCCTCCACGCAACCTGGTCGGGCCAAAGGAGGCGGCATCGAAGTAGAGAGCCGCTGTGCGGTCCTCTATGAAATACGCGGCGACAAGATCACCCGCATGAGCCTCTACTCCGAGGTCGCAGAAGCCCTCGAAGCCGCCGGGCTGTCGGAGTAGACGTCGAGCCGTCTGCGCCGCTGAGGGAACCGGCGCATGCCGACGCGTTGGGAGCTACTTTCGAAACCGGGCGGGTTGCTGAGCGGCGGCCCGCCCCTCGGTTCGCTCTCGTGCCCCCCAAAGCGAACTCGCCCCGCAGAGTGACCTTCGCCTCGGTTCCTCGCCTCGTCAGCGCCGTAGGCGCTTTCGGTCCGGATCACGAATCGGTCCCCGGCGAACCAGGTGTCGCTCGGAATCAGGCTGATCGTCGAGATGCGCGGTGGCGACCTCGTGATTGGCGAGGAGGAGGGACGATTGATTAAGCCTGAGCCGAGGCCTCCGCCACTCCAGACGCCGCTTCCCATCGGCGCGCAGAACTCCGTGTCCGGACCGCTGACGTTCCTCCTGTCGCCCTTTTTCGCAGAGCCGTTCGGCGTCGAGATACGGGAAACGATCGAGGGCACCAGCCGCGTTCCGACGACTTTCAAGGTGGAGATCGAGGATTACGTGAGCGGGCAAACGATCGACCTCCAGGTGCCCGGCAAGTATCCGCCGGACAGCTGATACTCGCCGGAGGCCAAGGGCGCTATGTCGCTTTCCATGCAAGGCGATACTTCTCGAGCCTGGGCTCGTGCGTCGTTGCGAGATCCAAAACGTGGTGTATTTGAACCCGCGACCTCCGGGCTATGAGCCGTGAGCGGGCTTCAGGCGCCGATCGGCTCGACCGGCCCCGCCCGCCGTACGGCGCCGGGCGGTGATCCCACGACGCGCTTGAACGCGCGCGCGAACGCGGCCTCGGAGCGATAGCCGAAACGATCCGCGAGCGCGGCCACGGTTGCGCCCTCGTCCCGCAGCGCCACCGCGGCCAGGTGCATCCGCCACCGGGTCACGTAGCTCATCGCCGGCTCGCCGACGAGCTCGGTGAACCGCGCGGCGAAGGCCGAGCGCGACATCGGGATCTGGTCGGCGAGCGAGGCGACGGTCCACGGGCGGCCGGGCTCGCGGTGGATGAGCGAGATCGCGCGGCCGATCTGCGGGTCTCGCAGCGCGCCGAGCCAGCCCGACTGTGCCGCCGGGTCACTCTCCAGCCAGGCCCGCAGCGCCTGCACGACGAGCACGTCGGAAAGGCGGGTGATCACCGTCTCACCGCCGGGACGCAGGCCCTCCGCCTCTAGCGCCATCAGCCGCAGGGTGGAGCGCAACCACTCGAGCTGCGTCGGGCTCGTCGCCGGGTCGAACGCGAGGATCCGCGGTAACACGGCGAGCAGCCTGCGCGCGGCTGGATGGTCGAAGCGCACGGCTCCGCACACCATGTCGATGCGCTCTCCACCGCCTCCGTGGCGCAGGATCTCGTAGCGCTCGCCGAGCTGCTCGCGCTCGAGCTCGAAGATGCTGGGGGTCGGGGCGTCGGGCTCGCTGCGCAGCCGGTGGCCCTCGCCGTGCGGGACGAGCGCCAGCTCGCTTGCGGCCAGGCGCCGCGGCTGGGCCTGGGGGGCCTCCAGCCAGCAGCTTCCGGCGGTGATGGCGTGAAACCACAGATAGCCCTCGAACGGCGGCAGCTCGAGACCGAACGGGGCGGTGAACTCGGAGCGGCAGTAGAAGGCGCCGCGCAGTTCGAGGAAGTGCAGGGCCTCGCCGAGCGGATCGGCGGCCGAGGGCCAGGGGTCGGGATGCGTGGTCACGCGATCTAGCATGGCACGGTCGGCTTGAACATCCAATCTGTAGGACGAACAAGCATGAATTACGGACTTAGATCATTGTAAGTCCCGTTGATAGACCTCATACTGGATGAACTGCAATTACGTTGACCCAGGAGGAACGAACAATGATCACCGTGATGGGAGCCACCGGAAACACCGGCCGCAAGATCACCGAGCTGCTGCTCGAAGACGGCCAGGAGGTGCGCGCGCTCGGGCGCTCGCCGGAGAAGCTCGCCGAGCTGGACGCGCTTGGGGCCGAGACCGTCGCTGGCGACGTCCGCGACGCCGACTACCTCGCGAGCACCTTCGCAGCCGCCGACGCGGTCTACACGCTGACCGCGCTCGACCCGACCCTGCCCGACTACCACGCCGACCAGGACAAGCGTGGCGAGGCGATCGCTTCGGCGATTCGCGAGAGCGGTGTGCCCCATGTGGTCGCCCTGAGCGCGATCGGCGCCGAGCTGGCGAGCGGCAACGGGTTCATCGCCAGCCTGCACCGGCAGGAGCGGCGGCTGCGGGCGCTTGACCGCGTCAACCTCATGATCCTGCGCCCCGGCGCCTTCTTCGAGGGCTTCTACGCGGCGCTGGAGACGATCCGCCACGAGCGCGTGGTCGCCGACTCGGTCGCGCCCGAAGCGAAGGTGCCGATGATCGCCACCGCCGACATCGCCGCGGTCGCGGCCGGGGCGCTGCGCGAGCGGAACTGGAACGGCGTCGTGGTCCGCGAGCTGCTCGGCCCGCGTGACCTCACCTACTCCGAGGCCGCGGCGGCGATCGGCGCAGCGATCGGTGAGCCGGACCTCCAGTACATCCAGCTGCCCGACGCAGAGCTGATGGGGATCCTCACCGAGGCCGCCGGGTTCTCGCCGGACTTCGCCGCCCTGTTCGTCGAGTTCAACCAGGCGCTGAGCGAAGGCAGGCTGCACTCGCTCGAGGGTCGCAACGAGAGCAACACGACCCCGACCGAGTTCGAGCAGTTCGCCGCTGAGCTGGCATACGCGTACGCGGCGGCGGCGTAACGCCGTCGACCCGGGGCCTGAACAGCGGGAACCAGCCGTAACCTAAGACCCCCACATACAGTCTGCATGTCAAGCGGCACCGAGAAGAGAACCCAGGCGGAGCGTTCGGAGACGACCCGAACCGCCCTGCTTGCCGCGGCGCGGCGCCTGTTCGCCGAGCGCGGGTACGCCGGCGTCGGCACCGAGGAGATCGTCCGTGCCGCGGGCGTCACCCGGGGCGCGCTCTATCACCACTTCGCCGGCAAGCGCGAGCTGCTCGCCGCCGTCTACGAGCAGATCGAGAGCGAGATCGCGGGACAGCTCGGCGACGCCGTGGCGCCCGGCGCGGGCCCGCTCGAGACGCTCGCCGCCGGGGCGGAGATGTTCCTCGACCATTGCCTCGAGCCCGAGGTGCAGCGGATCGTGCTGCTCGACGCTCCCGCCGTGCTCGGCTGGGAGCAGTGGCGGGAGATCGGCGCCCGCTACGCGCTCGGCCTGATCAGCGGGCTGCTGACCGCGGGCATGGAGGCGGGGGAGATCCGCCGCCAGCCGATCGACCCGCTCGCGCACGCACTGCTCGGCGCGCTCGACGAGGTCGCGATGCTGGTCGCGCGCGCCGACGATCCCGTCGCCGCGCGCGCCGAGGCCGGCGAGACGCTCGCCGGCGAGGCCCTGCGCGCCAGCCCTCCACGCCGAACGTCCCGGAGTCCCCGCCCGCGGGGGCAGTGCGGGACGTTGGCACGTGCGCTGCCGTCAAGCCGAGCGCGGCACGACCAGCACCGGGCAGGCCGCGGTTCGCATCAGCTCGCCGGAGACGCTGCCGAGCAGCGCGTGGCGCACCGGGCCGTAGCCGCGCGAGCCGACGATCAGCAGGTCGAGCTCGCGCGAGCGTTCGACCAGCGCCTTCGCTGCATCCGCCGGGTCAGCGGGGCCGCTGCCGCCATCATCGTCGACCGTGATCGTCTCCAGCGAGGCGCCGAGGTCGGCCGCAAGCGCCGCGGCCACCTCGCGCGCGTGCCCGGCCTCGGTGCGGCCGTCGTAGCCGACGCCGATCGAGCCGATCCCGAACGTCTCACGCGAGGCGAACCCGCTCGGCGCAACCAGCACCGCGCAGGGAGCGCCGTGCAGGAGCCGCTCGCCGACGCTCCCCGGCAGCACCCGCCCGAGCCCGTGACGGTGGGTCGAGCCGAGCACGATCACATCGGCGCGCTCGTCCTCGGCGACCTCATGCAGCGCCCGGGGGGCGGAGACGCCGCCGACCGTCCGCAGCCGAAACGGCGTCTCGCCGAGCAGCTCGCGCGCCGCCGCCGCCGAGCCGCTCCTCGGCCTCCGCGGTCGCGCGCTCGTACGCGGCCGCCGGGGTGGCGAGCGGGTCGAGCTCGAGCGCGGCCAGCAGGACCAGCTCGGCTCCCTCGATCACCGCCAAGCCGCGGGCGAGCGCAAGCGCGTCGCGCCCGCCCTCGGTGCCGTCGAAGCCGACCAGGATGCGGCGGTACATGGGAGCGGCAGACTAATTGCATGCCGGAGGGTGAGGGCCGACCCTCTAGAATCGAATGCGATGAAGACCGGGATCCACCCCGAATACGGGCTCTCGCACGTGCACTGCTCGTGCGGGAACGAGTTCTACACCCGCTCGACGAAGCCGGACCTCCATGTCGAGATCTGCTCCGCCTGCCATCCCTTCTACACCGGCAAGCAGAAGTTGGTCGACACCGGTGGTCGGGTTGAGCGGTTCAAGCGCAGGCAAGCGCGCAGCAAGCGCAGCTGAACCTGGTCGCATGAGCGCCGACGGCCGAGTCGACGCTGCGGTTGAAGGCAACGGCGGCCCCAGGTCGCCAAGACGCGGATGCCCGACGGCCTGCCGGTCGCCTCCCGCGACGCTCCGGTCGGCGGTCAGGCGGTGCTCGAGGGCGTGATGATGCGCGGCGTCTCGACCTGGGCGGTCGCGGTTCGCACGCCCGACGGGGCGAGATCGAGATCACCTCGGAGCCCCTCGTCTCGTGGGCCAAGCGGCACCGCGTCCTCCGACTTCCGGTGATCCGGGGCGTGGTCGCGCTCGGCGAGTCGCTCAAGATCGGCTTCCGCGCGCTGGCCTATTCGGCGAACGCGCAGCTCGAGGAGGACGAGGAGGGCCACAAGGAGGAGATCGGCGGCTGGATGTGGGGGCTGACGATCGCACTCTCCCTGTCGCTGGCGATCGGCCTCTTCTTCGTCGTTCCCGTGAGCGCGACGAGCCTGATCAAGGACTGGCTCGGATCGGCGTGGCTGTTCTGGCTCGTCGAGGGGATCCTGCGCACGGCGATCTTCATCGGCTACATCGTCCTGATCAGCCGCCTGCCGGACTTGCGCCGGGTGTTCGAATACCACGGCGCCGAGCACAAGACGATCTCCTGCTACGAGGCCGGCGACCGGCTGATTCCGGCCCGCGCGGAGACCTACTCGCGGCTGCACCCGCGCTGCGGGACCAGCTTCCTGCTGATCGTGATGGTGCTGGCGATCTTCGTCTTCGCGCCGATCGGCCTTCCCGAGTGGTACTGGCTCGTGCTCTCGCGGATCCTCGGCATCCCGCTGATTGCCGGACTGTCCTACGAGGTGATCAAGTGGGCGGGCCGCAACCGCCGCAAACGCTGGGTGCGGGCGCTGATGTGGCCGGGCCTGATGCTCCAGAACCTGACCACCCGCGAGCCCGACCGCGAGCAGCTCGCGGTCGCGATCGCCGCGCTCGAGGCCGTGCTCGCGGTCGAGAGCCCAGAGGAGGCCGCGCGCGAGCAGCCGATCGAGATCGTCGCCTGACGCGAGGGGTCAGCCGGCGCCAGTGCGCCGGCCGCGCGAGAACTCGCAACCCGTGATCGTGCCGTCTCCCGGGCCCTGGAGGCAGGAGTCGGGGCTGCCGGGCCCGCCGTCCATGTCGTCGTCGCCGGCCTCACCCTCGAGCGTGTCGGCGCCTGCGCCGCCCGCGAGGCGGTCGTCGCCCGCCGAGGCGCTGAGCTCGTCGTCGCCGTCCCCGCCGTCCATGCGCTCGCCCGGGCCGCGCTGCGCGTCGCCGAGCAGCCGGTCGTCGCCCGCGCCACCGAGCAGCCGGTCGGCGCCGGTCTCGCGACGGTAGCCGGCGCTGTCGAGCCGGTCGTTCCCTTCGCCGCCCTTGAGCACGCTGCCGCCGATCAGCTCGTCGCGCCCGGGCCCGGCGATCAGCACGTCCGTACGTCCGCGCCGTCCGTCGAGGAAGTCGGCGCCCGGCCCGCCGACGACCCGGTCGTCGCCGTTGTAACCATGGATCTCGTCGTCGCCGTCGCCGCCGTCGATCAGGTCGTCACCGGTGCCGGTGTCGATGGTGTCGTCGCCGTCCTCGCCACAGACGTAGTCGATCCCGTCGCCGGCGGCGACCGTGTCGTTGCCCGCGCCGGCGAAGATCACGTCCGGGCCGGCTGTGCCCTGGATCCGGTTCGAGCCCGGGCCGTCGACGAGCGTCGCCGCGCGGCCCATGCACGACGGCGCCGCGGCAGACGGCCCGGCGACGAGCACGGCGCCCGCGATCAACGCCGCCGCAGCGAATGAGACCCTGACTCCCTTCACCGCGGGGGAGGCTAATGCTCGCGGCGGCGGCGGTAGCCTCAGCGTCGTGATCGAGAAGCTGGTCGAACAGGTCGAGGAGCGCTTTGCGGAGCTCCAGCGCCAGATGTCGGACCCCGAGGTGATCTCCGACCGTGAGCGCTACGCCGAGGTCGGCCGCGAGTACAGCGAGCTCGAGCCGGCGCACGAGCTGGCGGCCGAATGGCGCCGGCTCAGCGGCGACCTCGAGGGCGCGCGGGAGATGCTCTCCGAGGACGGTGACGACGACGAGCTGCGGCGGCTGGTCGCCGAAGCGCCCGATCGGCTGCGTGAGCTCGAGGACGAGATTCGGCTGGCGATGGTCGAACGCGATCCAAACGACGCCAAGAACGTGATCATCGAGATCCGCGCCGGGGCCGGGGGCGATGAGGCGGCGCTGTTCGCCGGCGACCTCTACAAGATGCTCACCCGCTATGCGGAAGAGCGCGGCTTCGAGACCGAGGTGCTCTCGCAGTCGCCGGCCGAGGTCGGCGGGTTCAAGGAGGTCACCTTCGAGATCCGTGGCGATGGCGCCTACTCCGTGTTCAAGTTCGAGGGTGGCACGCACCGGGTCCAGCGGGTGCCGAAGACCGAGTCCCAGGGGCGCATCCACACCTCGACCGCCACCGTCGCGGTTCTGCCCGAGGCCGAGGAGGTCGAGGTCGACGTCTCGCCCGAGGACCTGCAGGTGGACGTCTATCGCTCGTCGGGCCCCGGTGGTCAGTCGGTCAACACGACCGACTCGGCGGTTCGGATCACCCACCGCCCGAGCGGGATCGTGGTCTCGATGCAGGACGAGAAGTCGCAGCTTCAGAACCGCGAGAAGGCGATGCGCGTCCTGCGGGCGCGGCTGTACGACCGTGCGCTCGCCGAGCAGCGGGCGGAGATCGCCGCCGACCGCAGGTCGCAGGTCGGGACCGGCGAGCGCTCGGAGAAGATCCGCACCTACAACTTCCCCCAGGGCCGGGTCACCGATCACCGGATCAAGCTCACCGCGCACAACCTCGACGAGGTCCTCGCGCGGCGACCTGAGCGAGCTCACCTCGGCGCTCGCCGCGGAGGAGAAGCGGGCGCGGCTCGAGGCGCAGACAGCGGAGACGGCGGAAACGGCATGAAGATCGCTCCACGGGCCGGGGAACCGTGGTGACGGCGGTCGCCGGGTCGGTCGGCGAGGCGCTCGGGTCGGCCCGGGACGCGCTCGCGGCGGCGGGCGTCGAGACGCCGCGACTCGATGCCGAGGTGCTGCTCGCCGCAGCCACGGGCCTCGACCGTGCGGCGCTGGCGGCGACGCCCGAGAACGGGGTCGATGCCGCCGCCGGGCGCCGCTTCGGGGCGATGGTCCGCCGCCGGGTCGCGCGCGAGCCCGTCGCCTACATCCTCGGCCGCAGGGGCTTTCGCAGGATCGAGCTGGCGGTCGACCCGCGGGTGCTGATCCCGCGACCGGAGACCGAGCTCCTGGTCGAGCTGGCGCTCGAGCTCGGGCCGCGGCGGGTGCTCGACGTCGGAACCGGGTCGGGGGCGGTGGCGCTGGCGGTCGCCGACGAGCTTCCGGAGGCCGAGGTGACCGCGACCGATACCTCGCTCGACGCGCTCGCGGTGGCGAAGGCGAACCGCGATCGGCTCGGGCTCGGTGACCGCGTAGAGCTCGCGTACGGCTCGACCCCGCCGGGTATCCGCGGGCCGTTCGATCTCGTGCTGGCCAATCTCCCCTATGTCAGCGAGAGGGAGTGGGACGGCCTCGCACCGGAGATCGCCCGGTTCGAGCCTCGCGCTGCGGTTATTTCCGGCCCGACCGGGCTCGAGGCGATCGAGGCGTTGCTGGGTGCGGTGGGGGTCGGCGAGCTCGAGGCTCGGGCGATCGCACTCGAGGTCGGCGAAGGCCAGGCGCAGACCGTGGCGGAGCTCGTCCGGCGGGCTGGCCACGGGCACGTAGGGGTGCGCCCGGATCTCGCCGGCATCGACCGCGTGGTGGTCGGCTCGTAATGGCGAGTTTCTCTCGCATGGCGAGAGGAGGTCGTCAATCATGACCGAGGTCGTCTCGGTGGAGCGGGATGGCCCCCTCGCTGCGCGGGCCGCGCTGGAACGCGTGGTCGGCTCGGGCGGGGTCGCGATCTTTCCGGCCGACGGGCTCTACGGGCTCGCCTGCGACCCGCTGTGGGCGGAGGCGATCGAGCGCATCCAGGGGCTCAAAGGACGCGACGCTGCCAAGTCGTCGGCGGTCCTCTACTTCTCGCCGCTGGCGATGCGCGAGCTGGTCGCGAGCCTGGGCCCGCGGACGCGCGATGCGCTTGGCGCATTGCTCCCGGGGCCGGTGACGCTCGTGGTCGCGAATCCCGAGCGCCGCTATCCGCTCGCCTGCCGCGAGGACCCCGAGCGGCTCGGAGTGCGCTTGATCGGCGGCCCGCTTGCGGGCGCCTCGTGCGCCTTGTTTCAGACCAGCGCGAATCGCGCCGGCGAGCCGCCGCCGGCCCGGTTCGAGGAGATCGACCCGGCGATCCTCGCCACTGCGGACCTGGCGATCGACGGCGGTGAGCTCACGGGCATGCCCTCGACCGTCATCGACATCAGCGGGATCGAGAACGGCGCCGAGCAGCGGATCCTGCGCCAGGGGGCGATGACGGCGGCCGAGATCAGTCGTCGCCTCGGGCGGCAGTGAGCGCCTCGTCGAGCGTCGCGAAGATCTCGACCCGGCGCGCGAGCCCGTCGACGAGGCGCCAGTTCATGACCGCGTCGATCCTCGCCTCGATCCGGGTGGTGCGTCCCCGCGCCCGCAGTGTGTACTCGATGACGACCCAATCACCGACCTCGTGGAACGCATGCGGGTCGATGTGGATCTCGTCCATCGCCTCGTAGAAGGAGTCGAAGTAGCGACGCAGGCCCTGGGGCCCGCGATAGGTATCGGGCTCAGATGCGAGTGCAGGCGGCGTCGTGAACTCGAAGTCCGCCGCGACCAGCGCGATCAGGCCCTCGACGCCCTCGGTCTCAAAGGCCTCGAAGCCGCGCCGCACCAGCTCGACGTCCGCACTGCTCATCGCGCCCAGCCTACGTTGGCGGGTCTGTGGCCGCTGCTATCGTCGCGCCCTTGGCGCTGCCCGACGACTTTCAGACCGCCCCGCTGGCCGAGGTCGACCCGCTGATCGCGGAGGTCCTTCGGCGCGAGCTCGAGCGCCAGCAGTCGACGCTCGAGATGATCGCGTCGGAGAACTTCGTCCCTCAGGCGGTGCTCGACGCCGCCGGCTCGGTGCTGACCAACAAGTACGCCGAGGGCTATCCCGGCAAGCGCTACTACGGCGGCTGCGAGGAGGTCGACGTCGCCGAGCAGCTGGCGATCGACCGGGCGCTCGAGCTGTTCGGCGGCGAGCACGCCAACGTCCAGCCGCACGCCGGCGCGCAGGCCAACAACGCCGCCTACATGGCGATGCTCGAGCCCGGGGACACGATCATGGGGATGGCGCTCGACCACGGCGGCCACCTCACGCACGGGATGAAGCTCAATGTCTCGGGAAAGCTCTACGAGGTCGTCGCCTACCACGTTCGTCGCGACGACTACCGCTGCGACATGGAGGAGGTCGAGCGGCTCGCGCACGAGCACCGGCCGAAGCTGATCGTCGCCGGCTGGTCGGCCTACCCGCGCCAGCTCGACTTCGCCGCCTTCCGCGAGATCGCCGACTCCGTCGACGCCCGGTTGATGGTCGACATGGCGCACTTCGCCGGGCTCGTCGCCGCCGGCGAGCACCCGAACCCGGTCGAGCACGCCGACGTGGTCACGACGACGATCCACAAGACGCTCTGCGGACCGCGCAGCGGGATGATCCTCTGCCGCGAGGAGCTCGCCAAGGACATCAATCGCTCGGTGTTCCCGGGTCAGCAGGGCGGGCCGCTGATGCACATCATCGCCGCCAAGGCCGTTGCCCTGGGGATTGCCCAGTCCGAGCCCTTCCGCGCCCGCCAGCGCCAGACGGTCGCCAACGCGAGGGCGTTGGCGGACGAGCTGATCGCGAACGGGGTCGCAGTGCTGACCGGCGGCACCGACGTCCACCTGGTGCTGGTGGACCTCGGGCCGACCGGACTCGACGGCAAGACCGCCGAGCAGCGGCTCGAGCAGGTCGGGATCACCGTCAACCGCAACGCGATCCCCTTCGACGAGCGGCCGCCGATGAACCCCTCCGGGTTGCGGATCGGCACGCCGGCGCTGACCACGCGCGGGCTCGGCGAGGCCGACATGCGCGAGATCGCGCAGGTGATCGCCGCCGCGCTCTCCGACTCCTTCGAGGGCGAGCGCGAGACACTGGGCGAGCGGACCCACTCCCTGATGGAGCGGTATCCGCTCTATCCCCAGCTCTCGGCCGCTGCGGTTTAGCCCCGCCTACCCGATCACGCCGGCCCAGAGACCGGTGTTGGTGAACGTCGCCGTCCCGCCGCCGGCGACGCTGTAGAAGAGCGAGAACGTGTAGCGGCCCTTGTCGGCAGGGAAGACGATCCAGCCGCCGCGGGCGAGGTTGGGCGTCCCGTCGACCATGGCGGTGCCCGGCGTCGAGATCCGCAGCTGCGGGTCGGACGAGTCGAACTCCAGGATCCTCGGTGCGCCGGCAAACAGCGTCGGCTCGAACAGGTGCACCTGCGCGCGCGCGTTGCCGCCCCCGCCGTCGATCTCTCCGGTTCCCCGGGCGTAGATCGCGACCAGGCCGGTCTCGGGCACGTTGACCGTCACCGACGGTCCGCCGAGGTCGATCGCCGGAACCGAGGCGGTCGGCAGCGGGCCGGCCTCGCCGTCGACCTTGATCAGGTCGAGATCATCGGGCTTGACCGCCTGCGTGGCGATGTCCTTGCCCTTGACGGCCCCCGGCGCGATGTCGTTCGACTTGACCGTGTTCTTGCCCTGCAATGCGACTGCCGAGCCGGTCAACGCGGCCACCAGCGCCACCATCGCGACCAGCAGCGCGGGCGACGGCAAGCGCCTCTTCTTTTGCTCGATCACCGAATACCTCCCTCGTTCGCAGCGATATTTATCCCCCCGCTCGCCCTAACCCCCATGCCGGGCCGTAAGTTTCGCCACGCGCCATGAGGGTCTGGGTCGACTGCACTGCTGCCGCGCACCCGCTCGTTCTGCGGCCGATCATCGAGCGCGTGCGCGAGCGAGGCCATGTCGTAGAGGTGTCCGCCCGCGACTACGGTCAAACCGTCGGTGTACTCGAGCGCCTCGGGATCGAGCATCAGGTCTTCGGTCGTCACGGTGGCGGATCGACCGCCGGCAAGGCCCTGGCACTGACTCGGCGCAGCTTCTCGCTCGCGCGCTGGGCCAGGTCTCGGCGCTTCGACCTCGCCCTTGCCCACGGCTCGGTCGACGTCGCGGCCGTCGGCTCGCTGCTGCGCATCCCTTCGGCCCAGATGCAGGACTACGAGTACGCGGGTTTGCAACGCACACTCGCCTTTCGGGCTGCCAGCAGCGTGCTGGTGCCCGACGCGATCGGAGTCGAGGCCATGCGTCGCGCCGGAGCCGCGGAGAGCAAGCTGTTTCGCTACCCCGGGCTCAAGGAGGACTACTACCTCGCCGACTTCGTCCCCGATCGATCGGTGCTCGACGAGCTCGACCTCGACGGCCGGGCAGTGCTCGCCGTCGTCCGCCCGCCGCCGGAGACTTCCGCCTATCACGAGCGCAACCCGATCTACGCGGCGGTGCTTGACCGGCTTGCGGCCGCCGAGCAGACGGTGGCTGTGGTGATCCCGCGGACGCCTGCCCAGGGCGACGCGGTGCGGGCGCGAAACGATCCCTCGCTGATCGTCCCCGAGCGCGCGATCGACGCGCAGAGCCTGATCGCCTGGGCCGATCTCGTCGTCAGCGGTGGCGGGACGATGAACCGCGAAGCCGCGGCGCTTGGGACCCCCGTCTACACGATCTTCAGCGGTCGCATGGGCGCCGTCGACGAGCGACTGATCTCCGAGGGCCGGCTGCGCCCGCTGCCCACTGTGGACTCGCTCGAGCTGGTCAAGCGCACCACCGAGCCCGGGCCGCGCGATCCGCGTGATCCGTCGGTGCTGGTCGACGCGGTGCTCTCCGCGGCGCGGAGGGCCTGATGTTCGTCGACGGCCGCCCGGAGACGATCTACGCGCTCGCCGCCTTCAGCGTCGCGGCAGTGCTCGCCTGGCTGCTCGTCCCGTTCGCCGAGAAGATCGCCTGGCGGATCGGTGCCGTGGACCACCCGAACGAGCGCAGCCTGCACCGGGTGCCGACGCCGAAGCTCGGCGGGCTCGCGATCTTCGTCGGGATCACGGTCGCGATCCTGCTCTTTTTGCCCTGGGCCCAGCAGACGCAGGCGTTGTTCGCCGGAGCGGTGGTGATCACGACCGTCGGCGTGCTCGACGACGTCTTCGACCTTCCGGCCCTGGTCAAGCTCGCCGGGCAGACCGTCGCCGCCGCGATCCCGGTGTTCAACGGCGTCAACGCGAGCGTGTTCACGCTCCCGTTCGTGGGCGGGGTCGACATGCGCAGCGTCCAGCTTCTCGACCTGCCGCTCATCGGCGAGGTCCACCTCGGTCACGTGTTGACGATCATCGGCATCGTCGCGGTGATCAACGTGATCAACCTGATCGACGGGGTCGACGGGCTCGCCGCGGGCGTTTGCGTGATCTCGGCCGGGACGCTGTCGGTGATCGCGCTCTCGCTCGACAAGACCGGCGCCGGCGTGCTTGCCGCACTGACCGCCGGCGGGGCGCTCGGCTTCCTGCGCCACGGCTTCCCGCCCGCGTCGAGCTTCATGGGCGACACCGGCTCGAACCTGCTCGGATACCTGCTCGGGGCGATCGCGGTCCAGGGGGCGCTGAAGACGAACGCCGTTGTCGCACTCTTCTTCCCCCTGCTGATCCTCGCGGTGCCGATCCTCGACACCGGGTTCGTGGTCGCGAAGCGGATCAAGTACCGGCGCCCGATCTACCGTGCCGACCGCTGGCACTTCCACCACCGGATGGCGAACATCGGCTTCTCTCAGCGGCGCACCCTGGCCTACCTCTACGGCTGGACGCTGGTGATGGCCGGTCTTGCGCTCGCACTTCGGTTCGTCCCGTACTCCGACGATCACGGCAACTTCGACCCGCTGTGGACGGTGGTCATCGGCGTCCTCCTGCTCGCCGTGGTCGCGGCGAGCTTCTACCTCGTCGTCACGCTCGAGATCCTGAAGCTGCGCCGGGAACGCTTCCGGGAGCTGTTCGGGGCCCGAGGGCGGTTCCCGGACGAGGCCGAGGTCGACGAGGGCGTCGCCCGCGAGCTCGAGACGGGCACCTTCGCCGCCGTCGACCCCGAGACCGGCGAGTTCGAGACTCTCGACCCCGAGACCGGCGAGTTCGAGGCGCTCGGGCCCCAGCCGTAGCTCAAGCCGCCCGCGGCTGGTCGAGCTCTTCGCCGAGATCGTCACCGCGAGCCCGGTGCCCGCGACCACAGCCCCGTAGCGGGCGTCACAAGCTTGTTACAAGCGGGCCTCTGCGGTGGTCCCGGTTCGGATATAGTCGCCATCCGCCAGGTCGCCGGCGCACCCGGTGCCCGGGCGGCTCTTCCTTCCTTCCTGGGATCGATCGACTTCGCGCCCGTCATTGCCTGGCCCCAGCTTCAGCTCTTCAGATGACCGATGGCCCTCCGACGAGGGTGGACGCCGCCGCGGCCGGCCTGTCCCTGGTCGGAGCGATGCTCGCCGGCGCGGCGGCAGGGTACGGGCTCGGCTCGCTGGTTGGCCTTGCGATCCCGCTCGGCCTGTGTGGCCTGTTCGCGGGCCTCGGCGCCGGTTTTGCTCTTGTCTACGCTCGCTTTAGAAGGCTCTGACGCGGCCGCCTCGGGCGCCGCTCGCCCGGGCGTGGCCGTGCGCTATGCCGATCTGATCCTGCTCGCGGTTGCGCTGCCGGTCTTCCTGCTCGCCGGCTGGCCGCTCCTGGGCTACGCCGCTGCCGCCGGGGCGTGGCTGCTCCAGCACGCGATCCTCGCCTGGTCCAACCGCGCCTCGCGCGCACAGCTCGCCCGCGGTGAGCGCAACCGAGCGCTCGGGATCATCGCCGGGTCGACGCTCGGCCGGGTTTGGCTGGTGACGCTCGCGATCCTGCTCGTCGGCACGCTCGGCGACCGCGAGGACGGCCTCGCCGCCGCCGTGCTCACCCTTGTCCTGGTCACCGTCGCCCTCGCCTGCATGGCGCTCACGAAGCTGTTCGAGTCCGAGGCCCGCGGATGAGCACCAAGCTCAAGGTGCTGGTCGGCCTCGGCCTCTACTTCGGGATCACGATCCTGCTCGCGGTCGTCGCCGGGAATGCGGGCGAGAACGAGTCCTTCCAGCCCCAGGAGGAGTTCCGGCTCGATCCGTGGCTGGAGATCACGATCGGCGGGATCGACTTCTCGATCAACCGGGCTGTCTTCTACCTCTTCCTCGCCAGCGCGGCCACGATCGGGGTGATGGTGTTCGTAGCCCGCCGCATGCAGCAGGCGCCGAACCGGACCCAGATGGCGATCGAGCTCGCCTACGACCTCGTTCGCAACAACATCACCGGCGGCAACATCCCCGACCAGCGGCTCGCCAAGCGCTGGTTCCCCTACCTCGCCGGGCTCTTCTTCTTCATCTGGTTCTCGAACATGCTCGGCTACCTGCCGCTGCCGACCAACACGCACGAGAAGATCGACATCTTCGGCGTTCAGGTGCCGGCGTTCGCGATCTACGCGGCGACCGCGAACATCTCGATCCCGCTCGCGCTGGCGCTGGTCTCGATCGGCGCCTACCACTACGAGGGCGTGCGCGCCAAGGGCCTGTTCGGCTACCTCAAGTCTTGGTTGCCGCCGGGCCTCGAGGACATGAACGTCTTTGGGCGGGCGGCGATCTTCTCGATCGAAGCGATCTCGCACCTGGTCCGCCTGATCTCGCTCTCCGTGCGACTGTTCGCCAACATCCTCGCCGGCCACCTGCTGATCCTGTTCATGGCGGGCGGCCTCGCGGTGCTGCTCGGCCTCGCCGCGCTCGGCGCGCTCACCTTCCCGATGGCGTTCGCCTTCTTCGTCTTCGAGATCGGACTGGTGGCGACGCTTCAGGCATTCATCTTCTCGACCTTGACAGCCATCTACATCGGCGGCGCGACCGCCGAGAGTCACTAGAAAAGGAGCAAATCGAATGGACGTGTTGATTCCCCTCGCGCAGGCCGCCGAGGGCATCACCGACACCGGGATCACCGACGCCGGCAAGGCGATCGCGCTCGGCGTCGGCGCCGGGCTCGGCTCGATCGGGGCCGGAATCGGGATCGGGATCATCTTCGGCAAGGAGATCGAGTCGGTCGCTCGCCAGCCCGAGATGAAGGACGAGCTCCAGTCGATCCGCTGGCTCGGCTTCGCGCTGACCGAGGCGGTCGCCTTCTACACCTTCATCTTCGGCCTGATCGCGTTCTTCCTCTAGGCCCTTGGACCTGCTCGGAGACATCGGCGCGTTCCTGATCGCCCAGGCCGAGCCCGCGGCCGAGGAGGAGGAGGGCGGCAGCTTCCTCGTCTCGCCCGCGCTCGGGCTCATGTTCTGGACCCTGCTCGCGTTCGGGGTGACGATGTTCGTGCTCTCGAAGGTGGCCTTCCCCCGGATCGGGGAGGCGCTCGAGAAGCGGGCGAACGCGATCAACGAGAACATCAAGGCCGCAGAGCGCCAGCGCGAGGAGGCCGACCAGCTGCTCGAGGAGTATCGCCAGCGCCTGCGCGAGGCGCGCGAGCAGGCCGAGGAGATCGTCGCCCGCTCGCGCAAGGCATCGGAGGCCGCAGTCGCCGAGGCCGCGGCCGACGGCAAGGCCAAGCGCGAGGAACTGGTCGCGGCGGCGCGCAAGGACATCGAGGTCGAGACGCGGCGCTCGCTGGAGACGATCCGCAAGGAGGTCGCCGACCTGACCGTGCTCGCGACCGAGAAGGTGACCCGCAAGAGCCTCGACGACGCCGACCACAAGCGGCTCGTGGAGGAGGCGCTCGCCGAGGTCGACTTCAGTGCCCTGGCGGGCGAGAACGGTGGCAAGGACCAGGCCTGATGGAGGAGATCGCGCGGGTATATGCCGACGCCCTGTTCGAGGTCGCGCAGGAGAAGGGCAAGCTGGACGAGATCCACGAGCAGCTCGGCGAGTTCGCGGACGCGGTGGCCGCCAACCGCGATCTGCAGGTGTTCTTCTTCAGCCCCTACTTCTCCTCGGCGGAGAAGCGCGATGGAATCGCAAAGGCCGTTTCCGGGGCGGACGAGGAGCTGGTCAACTTCCTCGAGCTGCTCGCGGAGAAGCACAGGATGCCGGCGATCTTCCGCATCCGCCAGCGCTTCGACGAGCTCTGGGCGGAGGCGAACAAGCGGCTCGAGGTGACGCTGACGAGCGCGGTCGAGCTCGAGCCCGAGGTGGTCGCACAGGTCGGCAAGGAGGTTGAGCGCCAGACCCACCGCACGATCGACCTCGAGAGCGAGGTGGACCCTGAGATCCTCGGCGGGCTGGTGCTGCAGGTCGGCAACATGGTGCTCGACGCGAGCCTGCGCAACAAGCTGGAAAGACTTAGAAAGGAAGTCGCCGCGGCATAGGCATGGGTGTATTGAGGGGCTTTAGCCCCGAAAGCAGCATGTAAGGCCGCCGAGGGCGGCCGCAAGAGATTCAGAAGAAGAACCAGAGTCAGAGGAAGAACCAAAGGGAGCAAGACCAGCGTGGAAATTAAGCCGGACGAGATTTCAAACATCCTCAGGCAGCGGATCGAGGGGCTCGACGCGGACGCCGCCGACCTGTCCGAGGTCGGAACCGTGCTCTCGGTCGCCGACGGCATCGCACGCGTTCACGGGCTCGACAACTGCATGTCGCTCGAGATGCTCGACCTGCCCCACGACGTCACCGGGCTCGCGCTCAACCTCGAGGCCGACAACGTCGGCGTCGTCCTGTTCGGCCACTGGGTCAAGATCGAGGAGGGCGACACGGTCAAGCGCACCGGCCGCCTGCTCGAGATCCCGGTCGGCGAGCAGCTGCTTGGCCGCCTCGTCGATCCCCTCGGCCGCCCGCTCGACGACAAGGGCGACGTCAACACGACCGAGACCCGCCCGGCGGAGTTCAAGGCGCCGGGCGTCGTCGAGCGCCAGCCGGTGACGACGCCGGTGCAGACCGGGCTCAAGGCGATCGACGGGATGATCCCGATCGGCCGCGGCCAGCGCGAGCTGATCATCGGCGACCGCCAAACCGGAAAGACGGCGATCGCGATCGACACGATCATCAACAACAAGGACAAGGACCTGGTCTGCATCTACATCGCGATCGGCCAGCGGATGTCGACCGTGGTCCAGGTCGCGCAGATCCTCGATGACAACGGGGCGCTCGACAACACGATCATCGTCGCCGCGCCAGCCGACGAGGCGGCCCCGATCAAGTTCATGGCGCCCTATGCGGGCTGCGCGATGGGTGAGCACTTCCTCTATGCCGGCAAGGACGCGCTCTGCATCTACGACGACCTGACGAAGCACGCGTTCGCCTACCGCCAGATGTCGCTGCTGCTGCGCCGCCCGCCGGGGCGCGAGGCCTACCCCGGCGACGTCTTCTACCTGCACTCGCGCCTGCTCGAGCGGGCCGTGAGCCTCAACGACGACCTCGGAGGGGGCACGCTCACCGCGCTGCCGATCATCGAGACGCAGGCGAACGACGTCTCCGCCTACATCCCGACCAACGTGATCTCGATCACCGACGGTCAGATCTTCCTCGAGTCCGACCTCTTCTACTCGGGAGTGCGGCCGGCGATCAACGTCGGAATCTCGGTCTCGCGGGTGGGCGGCAATGCGCAGACGAAGGCGATGAAGAAGGTCGCCGGCAAGCTGCGCCTCGACCTCTCGCAGTACCGAGACCTGGAGGCGTTCGCGCAGTTCGGCTCCGAGCTCGACCCCGAGACCCAGCGCCAGCTCGCGCGTGGTGAGCGGCTGGTCGAGATGCTGAACCAGAACGAGCGCAGCCCGCTGTCGGTGGCCGATCAGGTCGCCTCGATCTACGCCGGCACCGGCGGCTACCTCGACCGGATCAAGACCGACCGGGTGCAGGAGTTCCTCGCCCAGATGCTCGACCGGCTGCACGCAGAGGCCAAGGAGCTGGTGGGACGGATCAACGACGGCGAGCTCACCGACGAGGACGAGGAGGCGCTCGGCGAGGCGATTGCCGAGATGGTCGACGACTTCGGCCCCGACTTCGACGCCGAGGGCCAGCCGCTCGAGGAGGGCGAGTCGGACCGGGTCAAGGCCGACCACGAGCGCTCTGAGCCGGCTCCCACCGAGGGTGAGCGCGAGCCCGAGGAGGTGACGGCATAACGAGCAAGCAGCGAGCAGCAACAACGGCATCGAGCCGAAAGCTGCTAGCTGCTAGCTGCTAGCTGACATGGCCACCCAGAAGGAAGTCAAGAACCGGATCGCGTCGGTCAAGAACATCCACAAGATCACGCGGGCGATGGAGATGGTCGCGGCGGCGCGGCTGCGCAGGGCCGAGCAGCGGATCGACGCCCTACGCCCGTATGCGCAGGCGATCCGCAAGATGACCAGGCGCGTCTCCGACGCCTCGACGACGATCCCGCGAATCGCGCTGCTCGAGGAGCGCGAGCCGGTGAGCAGGGTCGGGATCGTCCTCATCACCGGCGACCGCGGCCTCGCCGGCGCCTTCAACAGCAACATCATCCGCGAGGGCCTGCGGCTGAAGCGCGAGTTCGCCGGCGATGGGGCCGAGGTTTCGTTCGCGGTCGTCGGCCGGCGTGGCAACTCGACCCTGACCTTCCGCGGCGAGACGATCGCCAACTCGTACGTCGGCTTCACCGACCGTCCCGCGTTCACCGACGCGCGCGGGATCTCGCGCGACGTGACCTCCGCCTACATCGATGAGGAGATCGACCGCGTCGAGCTGGTCTACAACCGCTACGTCTCGCCGCTGACCCAGTACGTGCGCCGGCAGACGCTGCTGCCCCTGCAGCAGGCCGAGGTCTTCGGCGAGGGCGTGCCGGAGCCCGAGGAACCGGCCGATACGGAGCTTGCCGAAGCGCACGAGAAGGCCTATTGGGATTACGAGCCCGAGCCCGAGTTGCTGCTGCCGATGCTGTTCGCCGAGTACGTGGACCTCTCGGTTTACCGGGCTCTTCTCGAGTCCTCCGCCTCAGAGCTCGGGGCGCGGATGACGGCGATGCGCAGCGCGGCTGAGAACGCGCAGGACCTGATCGGCGACCTGACGCTGGAGATGAACCGCGTCAGGCAGGCGGAGATCACACAGGAGATCTTGGAGGTCGTCGGCGGCGCAGAGGCGCTTGGCTAAACAGAACTAAGGAGCGAAGTGGCTGATCAGAACGGAAACGGAACCAATGTGGGCTCGGTCGAGCAGGTGACCGGGGTCGTCATCGACGTGCTCTTCGAAGAGCAGCTCCCCGAGATCTACTCGGCGCTCGAGATCAAGGTCCCTGGTGACGGCAACCGCCCGGAGATGGACCTGATCTGCGAGGTGCAGCAGCACCTCGGCGACGACCGGGTGCGGGCGGTCGCCATGGACGCGACGGACGGCCTCCAGCGCGGCGACGAGGTGATCGACACGGGCGGGCCGATCACGGTCCCGGTCGGTGAGGTGACCCTGGGGCGGATCTTCAACCTGCTCGGCGAGCCGATCGACCTGGGCGAGCCGGTCGAGGGTGAGGAGCGCTGGCCGATCCACCGCCCGGCGCCGAGCGTCGAGGAGCTGACCCCGTCCCAGGAGATCCTCGAGACCGGGATCAAGGTCGTCGATTTGCTGGCGCCCTACGCGAAGGGGGGCAAGGTCGGCCTCTTCGGCGGGGCCGGCGTGGGAAAGACGGTCTTGATCCAGGAGCTGATCCGAAACATCGGCGAGGAGCACGAGGGGCTCTCGGCCTTCTGCGGGGTCGGCGAGCGTTCGCGCGAGGGCAACGACCTGTGGCTGGAGATGAAGGAGTCGGGCGTCCTCGCGAAGACGATGCTCGTCTTCGGTCAGATGAATGAGCCGCCCGGAGCCCGCCTGCGGGTGGCGCTCTCGGGGCTGACAATGGCCGAGTACTTCCGCGAGGAGGGCGGTCAGGACGTGCTCCTGTTCATCGACAACATCTTCCGCTTCGTCCAGGCCGGCTCGGAGGTCTCGGCTTTGCTTGGACGGATGCCGTCGGCGGTCGGCTACCAGCCGACGCTGGAAACCGAGATGGGCGGCCTTCAGGAGCGGATCACCTCGACCAAAAAGGGCTCGGTGACCTCGATCCAGGCCGTCTACGTGCCCGCCGACGACCTCACCGACCCGGCGCCGGCATCGGTCTTCGCGCACCTGAACGCGACCACGACGCTCTCGCGGGCGATCTCCGAGAAGGGGATCTACCCGGCTGTCGACCCGCTCGACTCGACCTCGACGATCCTCAAGCCCGACATCCTCGGCGAGGACCACTACAGGACCGCGACCGAGGTGCAGGAGAACCTCCAGCGTTACAAGGAGCTCCAGGACATCATCGCGATCCTCGGCATCGACGAGCTCTCCGACGAGGACAAGGTGGCCGTCAACCGGGCGCGCAAGCTGGAGCGCTTCCTCTCGCAGCCGTTCTTCGTCGCCGAGGCGTTCACCGGCCGCGACGGCGAGTACGTGCCGGTCGCCGACACGGTGCGCAGCTTCCGCGAGATCCTCGATGGCAAGTACGACGAGCTGCCCGAGTCGGCGTTCTACATGAAGGGCCCGATCGACCAGGTGACGGGCACCGAAGAGAAGGGCGAGGCCGACGAGGGCGTCGAGCGCGAGGCCGCCGAGGCTGAGGATCGCAAGCAGGCCGAGGAGGAGGCCGAGGCCGAGGTGGAGGCCGAGGCCGAGGTGGAGGCATAGGGCAACGCCGATGGCCGACGGTCACGCAAAGCTCGAGGCCGAGGTGCTGACTCCCGAGGGGCCGGTGTTCAGCGGGGAGCTCGAGATGCTCTCGACCCGGACTTCGGTCGGCGAGGTCGGGATCCTCGCTGAGCACATCCCGATGGTCGCCCGGCTGGTGCCGGCCGAGCTGCGCCTGCACAAGTCAGGCACCGAGGTCGAACGCTATGCCCAGGGCGAGGGTTGGCTCGAGGTGTTCGCCAACCGTGCCCGGGTTCTGATCGCCGAGGCGATCCCGCCCGACCGCCTCGACGTCTCCGACCTGCGCAGCCGCCTCGCCGATGCCGAACAGCGACTGGCGGAGGCCGAGGAGGGATCCGCCGCCGCCGATCAGGCCGAGCGGCAGCGCATCCGCGCCGAGGCTTTCATCGCGATCGCCGAGGGCTGACCCGGTCCACTGACGAGTTGTTCTCGCGATGCGAGAGCAACCCGTGATCGCGCGGGCTTTAACCTCACCGCTCCGTGGATGAACGTCTGCTCACAGAGAAGCTGATCGGCTACGAGACCTCGCACGCCGAGGGGATCAAGCTATGCGCGGGATTCGTCAAGGGCTGGCTCGACGCTCGCGACATCGAGGTGCGCCAGATCGCCTGCCGTGACCTGCCCGTGACCCTGGCGGAAGTCGGCCCGGCGGAGGCGCCGACGACGCTGCTCCTGCACGGGCACCTCGACGTCGTCCCCGGGCGACCGGAGCAGTTCGAGCCGCAGCTGGCTGACGACCGGCTCTACGGTCGCGGGGCCTACGACATGAAAGGCGCGGTCGCCGCGATGCTGCTCGCGATCGCCGACCTGCGCGATCAGGAGCAGGTCCGCGTGCGGCTCGGGATCGTCCCCGACGAGGAGTCCGAGGAGGAGGTCGAGCGCGGCGGCGAGCTGCTCGTCACCGAAGGCTTTCTCGGTGACTTCGTGATCACCGGCGAGCCGACCGATCTCCATGTCGGCGTCGCGGCGAAGGGCGTAGTCGCGATGCGGCTTCGAATCGACGGTCGCTCGGCCCACGGGGCGACGCCGTGGCTGGGTGAAAACGCGATCCTGAGGGCGATCGATGTGTTCCGCGCGATCCAATCGCTACCGTTTGCCTCTCGCAGTTCGGAGCTGTTCGACCGGCCCTCGATCAACCTCGGGCGGATCCTCGGCGGAGACGCCCTCAACAAAGTGCCAGACACCTGTTTCATCGACGTGGACGTTCGCTACCTGCCCGAGCAGGACCCCGACGCGATCCTCGAGGAGGTGGCCGGGATCCCCGGCGCGACCGTCGTCTCGACCTTCAAGCGCCCGCCGGCCCACGTCGACCCCGAATCTCCGTTCGTGCAGGCGCTCTGCGCCGCGACGGCGCCATACCACGACGGCGAGGTGATGAGCGTCGGGCGCGACGGGGCCTCGGACGCGGTCTCCTTCCTGCGCGTCGGGCGTGCCGGCGGTCGAGTTCGGACCGGTCGGCGCCGGCCATCACGGGCCCGAGGAATGGGTCTCGGTGACCTCGCTGGCCAGTTACCGGCACGCGATCGTCGACTTCGTCCACACGCTGCCGGCGAGGCTCGCCGCCGCCGCCGACGGGGGGGCCGCATGAGACCCGACGACGAGACCCCCGACCTTCCGCCCGCCGGCGAGGAGCCCGGCGACGGCGAGCCGACCGGCGGCGACCACGCCGGTGAGCACGAGCTGCCGCCGCCGGCCACCTGGGCCGGGCGCAAGCGCGCCGAGGGCGAGGGTGAGGCGACCGAGCCGCCGAGCCGGCCGCACCCGAAGAGCCCGCCAAGCCCGACGCGCCGGGGCCCGAGGGCGAGATCGAGGACGTTCGCGCCGGCTACACCGAGGAGTTCGACGAGATCGAGCGCGAGCTCGACCAGGAGTTCGACGACCTCGACGAGGATGACTTCGACGAGACGGGCGAGGAGCTCGACGACGAGGACTTCGAGGACGACGAGGACGACGAGGACTTCGAGGACGACGAGGACGCGATCGACGACGACGAGGGCTTCGACGAGGACGACGGACTCCGACGAGGACGAGGACTCCGACGAGGACGACTCAGATCAGGACGAGGACGAGAAGGCCCTGGTCGAGGCCGGCGCGGAGACAGGCCCGCACACCGTCGATACGGACGAGGCCGACACCCTCGCGCTCGCCGACCGCGAGCAGGCCGAGGAGGCCGCGCTGGCGGGGCTCAAGGCGCGGACCGCCGAGCACGAGGCGAAGCTCGAGACCGAGGCGCCGGCGGAGGCCACCCAGGCGGCTGAGGCGACGCCGGCACCGGCCGAGGCGACACCCGCTCCCGCCGAGCCCGCGGTCACGGCGGCCGCGACGGACGAAGGCGACGGCAAGATCCCCCGCGCGAAGCCTGTCTGGGCACGCTTCCTTGCCGCCTCGCTGGTGATCATCAGCTCGATGGCGGCGGCGACCGCGATCAGCGCTCTCGTCTTCGTCGCCGACTTCGCCGAGGGGCTCGGCGGTATCGAGGGGGTGTCAAAGCGACTCGACGCCGTCGACGGTGGCGAGCCGCAGACGATTCTCATCCTCGGCTCCGACAAGCGTCCCACCGACGACACCGGGCGATCGGACACCACGATCCTGCTGCGCGTGAACCCCGACGACGACACGATCTCGCTGCTCTCGATCCCCCGCGACCTCAAGGTCAACATCCCCAACCACGGCCTCGACAAGTTCAACGCCGCCTACTCCTACGGCGGCCCGCCATTGACGTTGAAGGTGGTTCAGCAGCTCACCGGCCTGCCGGTCAACCACGTCGTCAACATCAACTTCACCGGCTTCGCGGATGCGGTCAACTCGATCGGCTGCGTGTTCATCGACGTCGACCGCCAGTACTACGTTCCCGAGGGCTCGGCGTACTCGGCGATCGACCCTCCGATCGAGGCCGGTTACCAGAAGCTCTGCGGTCTCAAGGCGCTCCAGTATGTCCGCTACCGGCTCGAGGACAACGACCTGGTCAGGGCGGCGCGCCAGCAGGACTTCGTCCGCGAGGCGCGCCAGAAGATCGAGCCGGCCAAGCTCGTGCTCGACCCGAGCTACCGGTTCGAGCTCCTCGACGTGTTCAAGGAGTACACGACGTCGGACGAGAACCTCAAGCAGCCGGCGGAGGTCCTGGAGCTGATGAAGACCTTCCTCGGGGCGCGCAACGCGGTCCTCAACGAGGTCCACTTCCCGGCCGAGCTGGGGGAGAGCTACGTCACCGCGAACGACGAGGGCCTGAAGCAGGCGATCGCCGAGTTCCTCGGCGATCAGGGGACGCCGGGCGCGCTCCCGGGCGCCAACGAGGAGCCGACGGCGCCTCCGCAGGAGCCTGAGCTCCGGCGCGACGGTGGCGGAGGAGGGAAAGAGGACAAACCGCAGGAGAAGCCGAAGCCGGATCCGGAACCCGAACCCGACGGGCCGGCGATGGATGACGCTACCGGCCAGAGCGAGCCGTTCGCGAACCAGATCTCGAAGGTGAAGACCGGAGACGACGAGCACCTGATGGTCAAGTTCCCGATCTTCTATCCGACGCGCCTCGTGCCCGGCTCGATCATCTCCAACGACTCGCGCGCGTTCCCGATCGACGGCCCGCAGAAGTACCGCGGCTACAAGTTCGTGGTCACCAAGCCCGGGTCCGGCACCGGGCTGACGACCGAGTTCTACGGGGTCTCGGGCACGAACTGGACCGATCCGCCGATCCTCGAAAACCCGAGCGAAACCCGCGAGATCGACGGTCATGAGTTCCAGCTGTTCTATGACGGCGACCGCCTGCGGCTGGTCGCCTTCAAGACCAATCAGGCCTCCTACTGGGTCAGCAACACCCTGCTCCAGAGCCTCGACGAGGACGAGATGCTCTCGATCGCGACCTCGATGCGCCGCTTCAAGGGCTGAGTCGCACGTGAACGCGAACGAGAAGCCGGCGATCGGCGTGATCGGGGTCGGCTGGGTCGGCCTGGTGACGGCCGGCTGCTTCGCCGAGGCCGGCCACCCGGTCTACGCGATGGACGTCGACGAGGCCAAGGTCGAGCTCCTGCGCGGCGGCGGCACGCTGCCGATCCACGAGCCCGGCCTGCCCGAGGTCGTCGAGCGCAACCGAGAGCGGCTCCACTTCACCACCGAGATGGATGACGTGCTCGAGCACGCCCGGCTGCTGTTCTGCTGCGTCGATACCCCCCCGACCTACTCCGGCGACGCTGACCTCTCCAAGGTCGAGGCCGTCGTCGCGGCCTTGCCCGACGGTGGCGAGCACGCGCTGGTGATGAAGAGCACCGTCCCGGCGGGCACCGGCGCGGCGATTCGCCGGGACAATCCCGACCTCGCCTACGTCTCCTGCCCCGAGTTCCTCAAGGAGGGCTCGGCCGTCGCCGACTTCATGCACCCCGATCGCGTCGTCGTCGGCGCAGATCCCGGCGCCGAGTGGGCGGCCGACGCCGTCGCCGACGCCTACGCACCCCTCGGCGGCGAGCTCGTCCGCACCGACGTCGCCTCCGCCGAGATGATCAAGCTCGCTTCCAATGCCTTCCTCGCGATGAAGATCTCGTTCATCAACGAGATCGGCAACGTCTGCGAGGCGGTCGGAGCCGACGTCACCGACGTCTCTCGCGGCATCGGCCTCGACGAGAGGATCGGGCCGGCGTTCCTGAAGGCGGGACTGGGCTGGGGCGGTTCGTGTTTCGGCAAAGATGTCTCCTCGCTGAAGTCGCTTGCTGCGAATTCCGGCTACCACTTTCAGCTCCTCAACTCGGTGATCGAGGTCAACGAGCTGCAGAAGCGGCGCGTGATCAAGAAGCTCGAGCGGCACCTCGGCTCGCTCGCGGGCCGCAATGTTGCCTTGCTCGGGCTCGCGTTCAAGCCCGATACCGACGACATGCGCGCCGCGTCGAGCCTCGTTCTCGCCGCCCGCCTGGAGGGCGAGGGGGCGGCGGTGCGAGCGTACGACCCGGTCGCCACCGAAAAGGCTCGCAGCCTGCTGCCGAAGGTCGAGATGGCCCAGTCCGCCGAGCACGCCCTCGACGGCGCCGATGCCGCGATCCTGGTCACCGAGTGGCCCGAGTTCGCCGAGCTCGACTGGGAGGAGCTGGCGGGACGGATGTCGAACCCGCTGATCGTGGACGGGCGCAACTTCCTCGACCCGGGGCGGCTGCGGGGCGCGGGCTTCACCTACGAGGGCATCGGGCGGGGCGCGAACGACGCCGCCGAGCGCGGGTGACTGATGCAGGCCGTCGTCCTCGTCGGGGGTGAGGGGACGCGACTGCGGCCGCTGACGCTGACCCGGCCGAAGCCGGCGCTGCCGCTGGTCGACCGGCCGTTCATCCGCTTCATGGTCGATTGGCTCGGACGCCACGGGATCGACGAGGTGATCCTGGCCTGCGGGTTTCGCGCCGCCGACCTGCGTGCGGCGCTCGGCGACGAGGTCCCCGGCGGCCCTGCGATCCACTACCTGCAGGAGGACGGGCCGCTCGGCACCGCCGGGCCGGTACGCCTGGCCGCCGATCAGGGGCTGCTCGGCGACCGGTTCATGGTCCTCAACGGCGACGTGCTCACCGACCTTGACCTGACCGCGCTCGTCCGCCAGCACGACGAGACCGGGGCCGTGGCCACGCTCGCGCTGCATCCGGTTGACGACCCCACCTCCTACGGGTTGGTCCGCAGGAGGGAGAATGGCGAGGTGCTCGGCTTTCTCGAGAAGCCCGACCCCTCGGCGATCGACACCGACGAGATCAGCGCCGGCGCCTACGTGATCGAGGGTCAGGTGCTTGATCTGATCCCCGCGGGCCGCGCGGTTTCGATCGAGCGCGAGGTCTTTCCGCGGCTCGTCGGCCAGGGGCTCTTCGGCCGTCGGCTCGAGGGCTACTGGATGGACATCGGCACTCCCGAGCGTTACCTGCAGGCGAGCTGGGACATCCTCGAGCGGACCGTGAGCACCGACTTCGACGGGGGCGACGGCCCGTTCATCGAGGAGGGCGCCGAGGTCGCCGCCGACGCGAGCGTCGCCCAGCGCGCGGTGGTGCGCGCGAGCTCGGTGGTCGGCGGTGGCGCGCTGATCGCCGAGTCCGTGCTGCTCGAGGACTGCCGGATCGCGCCCGGCGCCGCGGTGCGCGGCTCGATCCTCGCGTCAGAGGTGGAGGTCGGCGAGGGCGCGACGATCGCACCGGGAGCCGTGATCGGCAGCGGGGCGCGGATCGAGCCGGGGGTGGAGCTGGCCGGAGGCGCCCGCGTCGAGCCCGACGAGGTCGTCGAGGCCGAGGTGCAGACGACGTGACCGACGCGCTCGCTCGCATCCGCGAGGTCGATCCGAGCGGCCAGCTCGACGATGTCCTCGCACTCCCGAACCATCTTCGCGACGCACTCTGGCGGGTCGAATCGGCCGGCCTCGAGCCGGTCGACGACAGCCCGGGGCTGATCGTCTGCGGGATGGGTGGATCGGCGATCGGCGCCGGACTCGCCCGCGCCGCGATGGGCGACTCGCTCGGCCTGCCGATGCTGGTCTTCCGCGACTACGAGCTACCGCCATGGACTGCCCCCAACCGCGCGATCCTCTGTTCGAGTTACTCCGGGAACACCGAGGAGACGCTCGCCTGCTTCGAAGCCGCCGAGGCGATCGGGGCGCGTCGCTACGTGGCGACGACGGGCGGCGCCCTCGCAGACGCCGCCCGTAAGGCGGACGTGCCGGTGATCGGTCTGCCGGCCGGCCTCCAGCCACGTCACGCGGTCGGCTACGGCTTCACCGTCGCCTGCGAGGTCGCAGCCCTGGTCGGGGTTGCGCCCGGGATGCGGACCGAGATCGACACCGCCGCCGCGCACCTCGACGAGCTCCGCGACGAGCTCGTCGCGGAGGCGGCTGAGATCGCCGACAGGCTCGCCGGTGCTGTCCCCGTGATCTACGGCTGCGACCTCACGGTCCCGGTCGCCTACCGGTGGAAGTGCCAGGTCAACGAGAACGCCAAGCAGCACGCGTTCGAGCATCAGTTGCCCGAGCTCGATCACAACGAAATCGTGGGCTGGACGTATAACGGCGGTGGGCTCCGGTGCGCAGCGGTCTTCCTCAACGACTGCGACCAGCACCCGCGCCAGCGCGAGCGTGCCGAGCTGACCGCGAAGCTGATCGAGCCGTCGGCCGCAGCCGTGGTCGAGGTCGAGACCAGCGGAGAAACCCGGGTCGAGCGGCTGCTGCGCTTGGTGATGCTCGGCGACCTCGTCTCGCTTCACCTCGCCGCGATCAACGGCGTCGACCCGGAGCCCGTCGACGTGATCGAGCGGCTCAAGGACGAGCTCGGCCGGCCGTGACCCGCGTCAGTCGACCGGTGGCCGGCGGCGTTGGCGCTTTGTCTCCGCGCGCCGCCGCTTGCCGGCCAGGCGCCGCTCGCGCGAGGCGGCCGACGCCCGGGTCGCCCGCCGGCGCTTGCGGGGCCGCAGCGCTGCCGCGATCCGCTCGCGCAGCCGCTCGAGCGCGAGCTCGCGGTTGCGCGCCTGGCTGCGCGCGTCCTGGGCGACGGCGGTGACCCGGGGGCCGAAGCGGGCCTTCAACCTCCGCTTCTGCTCGTCTGTGAGCGTCTCCGAGGCGTCGATCTCGAACACGGCCTCGATTCGCGAGGCGGTCACGTTCGCGTGCTGTCCACCGGGCCCCGACGAGCGGCTGGCCCGAAGCTCGATCTCGGAGAGTGGGATCTCGACGGCGGTCAGTAGCGGTACTGCTCGGACTTGTACGGGCCCTCGACCGGCACGCCGATGTAGGCGGCCTGGTCTGCGGTCAGCTCGGTGAGGCTGATCCCGAGCGCGTCGAGATGCAGGCGGGCAACCTTCTCGTCGAGGTGCTTGGGCAGCGTGTAGACGCGCTTCTCGTAGAAGTCCTGATGGCCGAAGAGCTCGATCTGGGCGATCACCTGGTTGGTGAACGAGTTCGACATCACGAACGAGGGGTGGCCGGTGGCGTTGCCGAGGTTTAACAGCCGGCCCTCTGAGAGCACGATGATCGCGTGTCCGTCGGCGAACACCCACTCGTCGACCTGGGGCTTGATCGTGATTCGCTCGATCCCGGGGACGCGCTCGAGCCCGGCGATATCGATCTCGTTGTCGAAGTGGCCGATGTTGCCGACGATCGCCTGGTGCTTCATTCGCGCCATCTGCTCGGCGGTGATCACGTCGCGGTTGCCGGTCGCGGTGATGAAGATGTCGCCGCTCTCGACCATCTGCTCGAGCGTGCGCACCTCGAAGCCCTGCATCGCCGCCTGCAGCGCGCAGATCGGGTCGATCTCGGTGATCACCACCCGCGCACCCTGGCCACGCAGCGACTCGGCGCAGCCCTTGCCGACGTCGCCGTAGCCGCAGATGACCGCGACCTTACCGGCGATCATCACGTCGGTGGCCCGGTTGATGCCGTCGATCAGCGAATGGCGGCAGCCGTAGATGTTGTCGAACTTCGACTTCGTTACCGAGTCGTTGACGTTGATCGCCGCGAACAGCAGGTCGCCCGCCTTGGCCATCTGGTTGAGCCGCAACACCCCGGTGGTCGTCTCCTCGGTCACCCCTTTGATGGCGGCGGCGGCCTTCGTCCAGCGCTGCGGGTCGGCATCGAGCGAGCGCGCAAGCGTCTCGAGCACGACCCGGAACTCCTCCGAGTCGGCCGAGGCGGGATCCGGCACAGCCCCGGCCTGCTCGAACTCGACTCCCTTGTGGACGAGCAGGGTCGCGTCGCCGCCGTCGTCGAGGATCATGTTCGGGCCGTCGGCGCCGGGCCAGCTCAGCGCCTGCTCCGTGCACCACCAGTACTCCTTCAGCGTCTCGCCCTTCCAGGCGAAGACCGGGACCCCGGCGGCCGCGATCGCGGCCGCGGCGTGGTCCTGGGTCGAGAAGATGTTGCACGAGGCCCAGCGGACCTCGGCGCCGAGCGCGATCAGGGTCTCGATCAGGACCGCGGTCTGGACGGTCATGTGCAGCGACCCCGTGATCCGCGCGCCGGCCAACGGCTGCGAGTCGGCGTACTCCGCGCGCGTACTCATCAGCCCGGGCATCTCGTGCTCGGCGAGGGTGATCTCCTTGCGCCCGAACTCGGCGAGGCCGAGGTCGGCGACCTTGTGGTCCTGTGATGCGACGCTGGTCATGCTCCTCCTGCGCTGTATAGCCTGGCTTCGATGAAGGCCATGGTAATGGCGGCGGGGCTCGGGACGCGCCTGCGCCCGCTCACCTATGAGGTGCCGAAGCCGATGGTCCCGGTGGCCAACCGGCCGGTGATGGAGCACATCCTGCGTCTGCTCGCGCGCCACGACCTAGGCGAGGTGATCGCGAACCTGCACTGGTTCCCGGAGACGATCAGGGAGCGCTTCGGCGACGGTTCGGGGTTCGGGCTCGAGCTCTCCTACAGCTACGAGGACGAGTTGCTCGGCACGGCGGGCGGGGTGCGCAACGTGGGCGACTTCTTCGGCTCCGAGCCCTTCGTCGTCACCGCCGCCGACGCGCTCACCGACATCGATCTCGCGGCGCTCGCGCGAACGCACCGCGAGCACGACTGGATCGCCACGCTGGCGACCAAGCGGGTGCCGAACGTGAGCGAGTACGGCGTGGTCGTCACCGGCGCCGACGACCGGGTCCAGGGCTTCCAGGAGAAGCCCGACCCTGCCGAGGCCCTCTCCGACCTCGCCAACTGCATGATCTACGTGCTCGAGCCCGAGGTCTTCGACTTCTTCCCCGACCAGCTCGAGGTGGACTTCGCGCTCGATGTGTTCCCGGCGCTGCTCTCCGCCGACGTCCCGTTCGGCGTCCACGTCACCGACGCCTACTGGAACGACGTCGGCTCGATCCCCGAGTACCTGCAGGGCAACCTCGACGTGCTCGACGGGGCGGTCGGAGTCGAGGCCGCGGGCCGGATCGTCGACGCCGAGTCCGGCGGGACGCTCGACGGGGTCGAGCTCAGCGGCCGGGTGCTGATCGGCGAGGGGGCGCGGGTCGGTAGCGGGGTGCGGCTCGACGGCCCGGTGATCCTCGGACCGGGGGCCGTTGTCGGCTCCGGGGCCCGGGTGCGCGAATCGGTGCTCCTGGCGCAGGCCGAGGTGCCCGCCAACGGGCTCATGGCGGGGTCGATCGCGGGCCGGCGCGGCACGCTCGCCGGCTAGCTCCTCCGCACTTGCGGGAAACCCGCAACTCGCTGGGGCATTTCACGGACGATCGCGCCCGGCCTGCGCAAGCCTTGCCGACGAGCTGCTCGCGGAGGTGTCGCGGCTCGTAGGCTAGATGCGTGCCTCGCACGCCCTCGGTGGAGCTGCTCTGGTGGCGCGGGTGCCCCTCGTGGGAGCGGGCGACCGAGATCGTGCGCGAGCAGATGGATCGAGTCGGACTCGACCCTTCGGCGCTCGAGCTGCGTGAGATCGTTGACGACGCCGGCGCCGGCCGCGAGGGATTCCCGGGATCGCCGACGATCCGGGTCGACGGGCGCGACGTCCAGGACCCTGGCGATCAGCCGGGCGGACTAACCTGCCGCGTCTACCGGCTGCGCGACGGGCGAGTCTCGGCGCTGCCGGACCCGGCCGACATCGCCGCCGCGCTGGCGGCGGCCAGCGAAGCAGGAGAGGAGCGAGATGGGTGAGGCTGAAGGCGGGCGGATCGGCTCGGTGATGCCGCCGCTCGAGCTCCCCGACACCGCTGGTCAGGTCCAGACGCTGCCGGCGGGGCCAGGCGAGGCGACCGCCACCGTGGTCTTCTGGACCTGCAACCACTGCCCCTACGCGCTCGCCTGGCACGACCGGCTCGTCGAGGCCGCCCGGGACTACGCGGACCGCGGCGTCCGCTTCCTGGCCGTGAACTCGAATGACCCCGAGCGCTATTCGGCCGATTCGCCGGAGGCGATGCGTGAGCGGGTCGAGCGCGAGGAGTGGCCGTTCCCCTACCTCGTCGACGAGACCCAGGAGGCCGCCAGGGAGTGGCGCGCGCGGGTCACGCCTCACCTGTTCGTGCTCGATGCCGAGCTGCGGCTGCGCTACGAGGGCGCCCCCGACGCCGACCACCAGGACCCCTCGCACGAGGCGGCCTGGCTGCGCGCGGCACTCGACGCTCTGCTCTCCGGAGCGCAGCCGCCCCCGAGCACCGACCCGGTCGGCTGCTCGATCAAGTGGAAGCCCTGAGTGCCGGCCGTCGTGAGCAGCGCATGACCACCCGCCGACGGCTCGTCCGCGTGCCGGCCTCTTCGGCCAACCTCGGGCCCGGCTACGACGTGCTCGCGGCGGCGCTCTCGCTCGAGCTCGAGCTCGAGGTCACCGAGACGGGGGAGTTCACGGTCGATGCTTCGCCCGACGAGGTGCCGCTCGACCGATCGAACCTCTGCGTGCGCGCGTTCGAGCACCTGCATCCCGCCGACGGCTTGCGCTTCGAGATCCGCTCACAGGTCCCGCTGGCTCGCGGCCTCGGTTCGAGCGCCGCGGCGATCGTCGCCGGCCTTGTCGCTGCTGACCACATGTTCGAGCTCGGTCTCGAGCGCGAGACGATCTACGCCCACGCGGTCGAGCTCGAAGGGCACCCCGACAACGTCGCCGCCGCGCTCTACGGCGGCTTCGTGCTCTGTCCCAGCCCCGAGGCCGATGGGGCGGCGCTGCCGGCCCCCGTGCGGATCGAGCCGCCGGAGGGCCTGGAGGCCGTCCTGGTGCTGCCCGACGAGACAGTGCCGACGGCCGAGGCGCGAGCCGCTATGCCGGCCGCGGTCCCGATCACCGATGCGGTCGCAAACGTTGCCGCAGCCTCCCAGCTCGTGCTCGGAATCGAGCGTTCCGACCTGACCCTGATCGCCCGCGGCCTCGCCGACCGCCTCCACCAGCCGGCCCGCCGGCCGCTCTATGAGCGCTCGATGGACCTCCTCGCCCGCGCCCGCGAGCTGGGCGCGATCGGCGCGACGATCTCGGGCGCCGGACCGGCGCTGATGCTGTGGTGCTTCTGGCAGGACACCGGCAAGGTGGTCGAGGCCGCAACCGCCGCCACCGACGGCTGGGCCGAGGTCCGCCGCGTGCCCTTCAGCCCGCTCGGCGCAGACGTGCCGGAGCTCTGACGGCGGGGGCGCTCCGCCCCGCCTGGTGGCGTCCCGCTCGGGCCGCCGCCGGGGCGCGAGGCGGGGTTCGTTTTCAGTGAGGGGAGGTTGAGTACGAGCGCAGGTCGCTAACCCCGGACTCAACCGGCCCTCGGCGTCGAGTCCGAGGTTGACATTGCAATAGAGCAACAACCCTCCCTTCGAGCTCGACGCGCGATCGAAAGGCGAGTTGCCGCGCTCGCCGAGGGCCCGATTGGCGCCTTATTCTCGGATAGCGAGAAGAAAGCGCCACCTACGGCCGAGGCCGACCGAAGCGCCCGCGCCAGGCCCAACCCCCTCCCTCACCGACTCCGACCAGGCACCGCACCCCGACTCGGCCCGAGCGGAACGCCACCAGGCGCCCGAGCGGAACGCCACCAGGCGCCCGAGCGGAACGCGCCCAGCCCCGAGGGATGCCTCAGACCAGCCCGAGCTCGGTCAGGATCGTGACCGAGTCCGAGTAGACGTCCTTGCGCTTGACCAGTCCGTCCTCGAACGGGATCACGTCGAGACCGTCCCAGGTGATCGTCTTGCCGGTCGGCTCGGCGACCAGGTCGCCGCGGCGCATCTCGTTGGCGTGGGTGGCGGTCGCGGTCCACTCCTGGACCACGAGGCCGTCGCGGCAGTAGGTGCGCCGGCCCTCGAAGCGGATGTCGGGCCAGGTCGCGAAGATCGAGCCGATATGCCCGCGGACCGCCTCGCCCTCGGCGCGCTCGTGGGCGGTGTGGTTCTCGAACACCATGTCGGGCGCGTGCATGGCCATGATCGCGTCGAGGTCGTGGGCGTTCCAGGCCTCGTTGTAGCGGGCGATCGCGCGCTCGAGGCTCTCGGCGGCATCCGGGTCACTCATCGCGGTCCTCCCTCTTGTTGAGCAGTTCAAGCAAGACGTCGATCAGCAGCTCGACGTCCGCCTCCGTCGTCTGCCAGTTGACGATCGCGGGCCGAAACGCGACCTTGCCGTCGTAGACCGTGGTCCCGGCGAACACCCGGCCATCGCGCAGCAGCGCCTCGCCGAGCTCGCGGTTGAGCTCGTCGAGGTGCTCTTCGGCCACCCCCGCGGGTCGCGCCCGGAAGCAGACGATGTTGAGCGGGACCTCAGCGAGTCGCTCGAGCTCGGGCATCGTGTCGACCCGCTCGGCGAGATGGCGGGCGAGCCGCAGGTGGCGTTCGACCATCGCCCGGTGCCCATCGCGGCCGTAGGCTCGCAGCGTCGCCCAGACTGCGAGCGCCCGAGCGCGGCGCGAGTTCTCGGGGCTGAGGAAGCCGAAGTTGGGCCGCGGGTCGTCGGGGGAGGGGAGGTAGGGCGCGCCGACGTTGAGTGCACGCGCGAGGCGCTCGGGCTCGCGGACGAAGGCGAAGCCGCAGTCGTAGGGGACGTTGAGCCATTTATGTGCGTCGGCGGCGATCGAGTCGGCGCGCTCGACCCCCTCGACCAGCGCTTGGGCCTCGGGGGCCAGCCGGGCGAAGAGTCCGAACGCGCCATCGACGTGCAACCAGCCGCCGTGTTCGCCGACGAGGTCGGCGATCGACGCGATCGGGTCGAAGTCGCCGGCATTGACCTCCCCGGCGTTGGCGACGACGATCGCGTTGCCGCCGGCCGACGCCAGTTCAGTCTCGAGGGCGCCGAGGTCGAGCCGTCCGACACCGTCGCGAGTCAGCCTGCGTACCGCCGAGCGGCCGAACCCGAGCATGCCGATCGCCTGCACCGCGCTTGGGTGGACATAGCCCGACGAGAGGATCACCGGCGGCGTCAGCCCGAAGACGCCGGCCTCATTGACGTCGGCTCGCTGGCGCTCGCCCCATCTGTCGCGGGCCGCGACGAGGCCGACGAAGTTGGCCATCGTGTCACCGCTGACGAGCACACCGCCGAACTCGCGCGGAAGCTCGAACAGATCGCGCAACCAGTCGAGCACGATCGCCTCGAGCCTCGAGCCGAGCGGCGAGGACGCCCAGGCGTAGGCACTCTGGTCGAACGCCGACGTGAGCCAGTCCGCTCCGAGCGCCGCCGGGGTCGTTCCGCCCATGACGAAGTGGAAGAAGCGCGGCCCGCTCGAGCGTGTCGCCGCCGGCCGGGCCCGATCGATCAGCTCCGAGAGTGCCCGCGCAGCACCGGCGCCCCGCTCGGGAAGCTCACCCTCCCACGAGGCGAGCAACGCCTCCGCCCCCGGGTCGAGCACGGTCTGCTCGGCGATCCCGGCGACGTAGGCCTCGGCCTCGCGCGCTGCGAGGGCGAGCGCCTCCGGCATTTCGTCGCGCAGCTCGAGCGGATCCGTCACCGCTACCCGATGCCAGTCCGGCGCCTAGGCCCTCGCCCCCGCCGGCACGAGCTCGGTCGAGAGCTCGTCGAGGCGCTCGAGCAGGTCCTGGCGGCCCAGCCGCCGCACGAGCTCGCCCGTCAGCGAGAGGTAGTCGGCTCCCCGGTCGGGGCGGTAGTCGAGGATCGGGATCGCGCGCTCGGCCGACTCGGCATAGGCGATCGACTGGCGGATCACCGTTCGGCAGACGCGGTCGCCGAAGCGCTCGCGCAGCGCCTCGAGCGTCTGCCGCGCGTGCCTGGTGCGCATGTTGGCGATGTTGAGCACCACCGCGAGCAGGTCGAGTTCGGGGTTGAGCGAGTCGCGGGCGAGGTCGATCACCTGGACCGCCTGCTCGACCCCCTGGAGCGAGAAGTACTGAGCCTCGGTCGAGAGCACCGCGTGGTCGGCGGCGACCAGAGCGTTCACGGTCAGCAGGCCGAGCGTCGGCGGGCAGTCGATCAGGATCAGGTCCCGAGAGCGCTTCAGGTCGCGCAGGGCGTTGCGCAGCGTCACCTCGCGGCCGATCTTGCCGGCCAGCATCAGCTCGGCCTCGGCGAGCCTCATGTTCGCCGGGATCAGGGGACCGTGGATCGCCTCGGCGGCCCGCACCTGGCCCTGGAGCACCTCGGCCAGCGTCGGCTGCGCGTCGGGGTCGGTATCGAAGTAGTCGGAGAGGTTGCCCTGCGGATCGGCGTCGATCGCGAGCACGTCGAGCCCAAGCCGGTCGAGGACGTCGCTGAGCGTCCGCACCAGGGTCGTCTTGCCGGTCCCTCCCTTCTGCGAGAGGACCGCGATCGTGGTCGCCATCCGGCCCCGATCCTATTCGCACGCAAGTCGCCGGCGAGCTACGCCGGCTTCTCGGCCACCAGTGAGACGCTCTCGATCTCGTACGTGCTGCACGCGTCCAGAGCCCGCTCGGAGACGAACTCGTAGTTGTTGCCGCGGATCTCGCCGACATTGAGCCCGACGTCCTCGATCGCCTTCGCGTAGCTGGTGCGCGGGATCGCGCCCGCCACGCACGCCGCCCAGAGGTCGACGTTGCGACGGGTGCGCTCCTTGAGTGGCTTCGCACTGACGATGTCGGCGACCGCCAGGCGCCCGCCCGGGCGCAGCACCCGGGCAGCCTCCGAGAAGACGACGTGCTTGATCGGGGAGAGGTTGATGACGCCGTTGGAGATCACGGCGTCGAAGCTCGCATCGTCGAACGGCAGATCGTCGATCGAGCCCTCGAGGAACTCGACCTGGTCGAACCGGTCGCGATCGCGCAGCCCGTTCGCCTTCGCGAGCTGCTCGGTGGTGAAGTCGACCCCGACGACGCGACCATCGTCGCCGACCTCGATCGCGGCGCAGAAGACGTCCGTCCCCGAGCCGCAGCCGAGGTCGAGCACGGCATCGCCAGGCCGCAGCGCGGCGAGGTCGAGGTGGTAGCCGACGCCGGCAAAGGAGGCGATCGCCTCCCGGGGCACCCGGTCGAGGACCTCAGGCGGATACCCGAGTCGTTCGGCCAGCGGGCGGCCGACCTCGAAGTGAAGCTCCGAGTCCTCCTCGCGGGCGACGTGGCGGTACATCTCCTTGACCGCGCCCTCGAGCCGCTCGGCGTCGACGAAGCCGCTCGCGTCCGCTTGCGGCAGCGCCTCCGCTGCACGCATCTCATCGACCGCCGAGTCCGTCCGGGAATCCATCTCTGTCGACCTCCTCGTAGCTGACTCGAAGCTTCCTCGCTTCAGTGTGCCTTCGGTGTGAAGCCGGTCACACCCGCCGCGCGCCCGCCTATAATGCCGCGTCCGCTCGCCCCGTCGCGCGCCCGCTCGAAGAAGGTGCGGAACCCGGGAGGTTCAAATTGCAGCGCTCTTCCGTGACCAGCCTTGAGGGGCACGACCCGGCCCCCGTGCGTCGCTACTCGCCGCATCTGCCCTGGCGCCCGAAGGTTCCGCCGCCCTCGGTCGAGGACAAGGACGCGTGCGCGATCTACGCCTCGGTTCGCAAGGACGCGACGCCGAGTCGCGAGCCGGTCGCCCAGGCGCTCGCCAACCTCCAGAAGATGCTTCACCGCGCCGGGAACGTCGACGGCGAGGGAGACGGGTGCGGGATCCTCGTCGACATCCCGCGCCGGATCTGGGCCGAGGAGGTCCGCTCGGGCGGCCACAACCCGGCGCTCGCTCGCGACGACGCGTTCGCGGTCGCGCACATCTTCATCGAGCGCTCCGAGGACGTCGAGACGGCCCGCCACGACGCCCGCGAGCTGCTCGGCCGGGCGGGCTTTCGGATCCTCGCCGAGCGTCTCGGCGCGGTCAACTCGCAGGCTCTGGGCGCGACCGCACGCGAGGAGGAGCCCCACTTCTGGCAGGTCGGAGGTCTGCTCGCCGACGCATCTCGCCGCGATCGCGACCTCTTCGAGCTGATGATGGAGCTCGAGCGCGAGCTCGGCTTCCATATCCCCTCGTTCTCGGCCACGACGTGCGTCTACAAGGTGATGGGCGCGCCGAAGGTGCTTGGCGAGTACTACCCGGACCTCAACGACGAGCGCGCAGAGACCGTCGGCTGCTTCGGCCACAACCGCTACTCGACCAACACCTGGCCCTCGTTCCGTCGCGTGCAGCCGTTCTCGGTGCTCGGGCACAACGGCGAGATCAACACGATTGAGCAGCTGCGTCAGGAGGCGGGAATGCTCGGCGTCGAGGTGCCCGCCGGGGGCTCGGACTCCCAGGACCTCAATCGCACGATCGACCACCTGATCCGGGTCGAGGGTCTCTCGCTCGCCGAGGCGATGGAGCTGGTCGTGCCGCCGGTCGCCAACGAGATCCGCTCGTTACCCGCCGCCCTGCACCCGTTCTTCATGTACATGCGCGAGGTCATGGGCCCGTTCGCGCAGGGGCCGGTGGCGCTGATCGCCCGCCACGACGCCGAGTGCGTGTTCTCGGCCGACGCGCTCGGCCTGCGCCCGCTGTGGAAGCTCGAGACCCCGGACGACTACATCTTCAGCTCCGAGCCGGGCGTCGTCAGCGTCCACGACATGGTCTCCGAGCCGCTGCCGCTCGGCCCGGGGGAGAAGTTCCTGGTCACGATCGACGCGGAGAAGCGCAACTCGCGACTCTGGGAGCACGCCGAGATGCAGCGCGAGGTCGCTCGGCGCTGGCTCGAGCGCACCGGTGCCGGCGAGGTGGCGCCGTATGACCGCGCGCTGACGACCGGTGGGCCGCTCGAGGGGACCGACATCCCCGGGTACACCTCGGCGGGCCCGGCTGAGCCCGTGGTCGTCGATGAGCGTGTGCTCGCCGGCTTCGGCTGGCAGCGCGACGACGTCAAGCTCTGCCAGCAGATGGCGTCCAACGGCGCCGAGCCGATCGGCTCGCTCGGCTACGACGGCCCGCTCGCCGCGCTCAGTCCCGAGCGCCAGAACCTCGCCGATTACTTCAAGGAGACGGTCGCGGTGGTCACCAACCCGGCGATCGACCGTGAGCGCGAGATGGAGCACTTCTCGACTCGGGCGGTCTTCGGCCGCCGACCCTCGCTACACGACCCCGCCACCGATACGCACACCGTCGAAACTTCGTTCCCGGTCATCCTCGGCGGCCACCACGAGATGGCGCCGCTCTCGGACTCGACTTACCGCGAGATCGCCCGCGAGCACCAGACCATGCTGATGGAGGACCTGTGGGAGGAGTTCCGGGATCGCGCCGCGGCGATCGACATCGCCCTGCTCGAGTCCGAGACCACGGCGGGGGCGATCGAGCGGCTCAAGCAGGAGGCCGTAAAGCGGGTTCTGGACGGAGCGGAGCTCGTCGTGCTCACCGATCGCACCGTCTACGACGGCGAGCGCCGCTACCTCGACCCGCACCTCGCGGTCTCGGCGATCGACCAGGCGCTGAAGCACTTCCGGGTCGAGTCGGGCGGCGAGAATCTTCGCCGGCGGTGCTCGATCGTGCTCCGCTCGGCGGCGATCCGCAACGTCCACGACGTCGTCATCGCGCTCGGACTCGGCGCCAACGGGGTAAACCCCTACGTGCTGCTCGAGGTCGTCTGCGTCGACGACTACTCCCAGGACGTCGGCAACATCTGCTCGGCGCTGAGCAAGGGGATCGAGAAGGTGATCTCGACGATCGGCATCCACGAGGTGCGCGGCTACGCCCGCCAGTTCTCCTCGATCGGGATCAAGCCGGAGCTGGCCGAGATCTTCCAGACCGAGGCCTTCGCCGCCTCGAGCAGCGCCGGCGCCGGGTTCGCCGGGCTCGACGCCGACACCGACGAGCGGCTCGGCATCCTGCGCGGCGAGGAGGAGGGCGCGAAGCCGGCGAAGACGTTCCGCTTCTACCCCAAGGTCTACAAGGCGGCCGTCGCCGCCGCCAACGGCACAGCCGGCTACGAGGACTACTCCGAGAAGGTGCGCGAGCTCGAGACCGAGAGCCCGATCTCGATGCGCCACATCGTCGGCCTGAGGTCGGATCGCGATCCGATTGATGCGGCGGGTGTGGATACGGGTGTCGGGCACCACGACTATCCATTGGTGATCTCTTCGATGAGCTTCGGCTCGCAGTCCGAGCCCGCCTTCCGCTCCTACGCCGAGGCGGCGAAGGCGATCAACATCCTCTGCATCAACGGGGAGGGCGGCGAGATCCGCGACATGTACGGCCGCTATCGCAAGTGGCGCGGCCAGCAGGTCGCCTCGGGCCGCTTCGGCGTCTCGGCCGAGATGCTGAACTCCTCCTACCTCGCCGAGATCAAGATCGGCCAGGGCGCCAAGCCGGGCGAGGGCGGCCACCTGCCGGGCAAGAAGGTCTCCGAGAAGGTCGCCGCGGCCCGCAACGCGGCTCCCGGCACCGACCTGATCTCGCCCTCCAACAACCACGACCTCTACTCGATCGAGGACCTCGCCGAGCTGATCGACGAGCTCAAGACCGTCAACCCCGACCTTCGCGTCTCGGTCAAGGTCCCGGTGGTCCCCAACATCGGCACGATCGGGCTCGGGATTGCCAAGGCGGGCGCCGACATCATCACGCTGTCGGGCTTCGAGGGCGGCACCGGCGCGGCGCGCCAGCACGCGCTGCGACACGTCGGCCTGCCCTCCGACATCGGCACCCGCCTCGTCCACCGGGCGCTGATGGAGGCCGGGATCCGCAACCGGGTCGAGATCTGGGCCGACGGCGGCTACCGCCACGCCCACGACGTGCTCAAGTTGACCTGCATGGGCGCCAACCGGATCGCCTTCGGCACTCTGGCGATGGTCTCACTCGGCTGCACGATCTGTCGCGGCTGTCAGCTCGATACCTGCCACGTCGGCATCGCAACCCAGATCGAGACGACCGAGGAGGCGACCGAACACGGGCTGAAGAAGTTCACCCCACAGCAGGTCTCCAGCGCGGCTGAGAACTGCGCTCGCTTCTTCTCGGCGATGGGCGAGGAGGTGCGGCGGCTGACCGCCGAGCTCGGCTACGAGCGCACTCAGGACCTCGTCGGCCGCTACGACCTGCTCGAGCAGGTCGCCCACGCTGACGACATCGACCTCACCGAGCTGATCACGCCACTCGAGGAGTACCTCGACCTCGAGCCGATCGACATGCCGGTCGGCGACGAGGAGCTGGTCGAGGCGCGAGCCGAGGCCGGCCTGATCCGCGCGCGGCCGATCAGGATGGAGCCCAAGCAGGCTTCGGCCCAGATCGCCGAGCTCGCCGAGCGGATCGCCCAGAGCCCGGGGATACGGCTCGAGTTCCCGCGCCCGACCGACGCGAACGACCGGGTGCTGGGGGCCGAGCTCGCCGGAGCGATCGCCCGTTCGCGCATCTACGGCGACGCGCCGGAGGGCTCGGAGGACCTGCTCGCCGAGCTCGAGTTCAACGGCGGCTCGGTGGCCGGTCAGGGCTTCGGCGCCTTCAATGCCTGGGGCCTCGCGGTCCGCATCGAGGGCGGCGCCCAGGACGGGGTCGGCAAGGGGATGCTCGGCGGCACCGTCTCGATCCTCAAGGGGCGCAACCGCGACGGCAACCGCGTCAACGGCTCGGTCGGCAAATCATTCGCCTACGGGGCGCAGCGAGGGCGGCTGTTCGTTCAGGGATCCGCCGACTCGCGCTTTTGCATCCGCCTCTCGGGCGCCGACGTGGTCCTCGGCGGCGAGCCGGCCGAGCCGCTCGACGACTCGCGCGGATGCATCGTCGACCGCGCCAACGCCAAGGGCTTCGCCTTCGAATACATGACCTCCGGTCGCGCCGTCGTGCTCGGCGACATCGGGCCCTGGGCGTGCGCGGGGATGACCGGCGGGCGCGTCTACGTGCGCGTCAACCCGGAGTGGAACCTCGATCGCGAGCTGATCCTGAGCAGGCTCGGCGAGGGCGCGAAGGTGCATGTCTCCGAGCTCGACGCCGAGGGCGAGCTCGACATCCAGGACCTGCTCGGCCACTACGCAGACGAGCTGCGCGCGACCGACCAGGACGAAGAGGCCGAGCGCATGCTCGCGCTCGCCGCCCAGGCGCCGGCCAACTTCCACATGATCGTCCCCGAGAAGGTCCAGGCCGACCCCAACATCTCGACCGAGTAACTCGGGCGGGCGGACGGAGCTGGTGGCGTTCCGCTCAAGCCCTCGCCGGGTCCGAAGCGGGGTTCGTGGCAGTGAGGGGAGGTCGGGTGCGAGCGCAGGTCGCTAACCCCGGACTCAACCGTCCCTCGGCGTCGAGTCCGAGGTTGACATTGCAATAGAGCAACAACTCTCCTTTCGAGCTCGACGCGCGATCGAACGGCGAGTTGACGCGCTGCCTGGAGGCTCGATTGGCGACTTATTCTCGGATAGCGGCAAAAAGCGCCACCCACGCGCCGAGGCCGACCGAAAGCGCCCGCGCCAGGCCCAACTCCCTCCCTCACTGACACCCGACCAGGCACCGCACCCCGACTCGGCCCGAGCGGAACGCGGCCAGCGTCACAGCGCCCGAGCGCGACGCGCCACGCGCGTCCTGCGCCTGCCGGGGTCGGTATGCGCTTACGCCTCGAGCACGTAGAGGCGGTAGCGGCCGATCTCGAGCTCGTCGCCGTCGGCCAGCGGGGCCCACTCGACCGACTCGCCGTTGACGAAGAGGCCGTTGAGGCTGCGGTCGTCGAGGGCGCGCAGAGCGCCGCTGTCGGTGAGCACGACGAGCGCGTGGCGCCGCGAGACGGTCGCGTCGTCGAGCCGCACGTCGGAGGAGCCGCTGCGTCCGATCCGGGTCCAGCCCGGCTCGAGACGCACGACTACGAGCTCACCCTCGCCGTCGTCGAAGGCGAGGTAATGACCGGCCTGCTCGAGCTCTGCGCGGGCCTCGAGCAGCCACTCGGGCGAGGCCTCGGGCGCCTCAACGGCCTCGCTGTCCATCGTCGGGCGGTCGAACAACGAAGCCCGGCGAAAGCGCTGGCCGTGGCAGTTCGGACACTCCGGAAGCGAGTCGATCGATGCAACCGAGAACTCCCAGCCGCAGCCGACGCAGGACAGCGAGCCCGGCCGCGCCTCGGTGATCTGCTCACCGGTCTCGTGGATGTCAGGTCGGGAGCGGAGAGTTCTCGGTCAGTAAAGACAGGCCGTTCGCCTCCTCGTATCGATGTTAACGGTGATGGCCGCAACGTCCAGCTTTCGCGGCGGCCTTTAGACGGAATTTGCGACATCGGAGACCCCGCCTCAGAGACGGGTTCTGCGTCCCGGCGCGCCGAATAGACTTGCCGCCGTCATGCGCCCCGTCTTCAGCTCGATCTCGGTCGACGCGCCCCGCGAACGGGTCTTCGACCTGCTCGAGGATCTCTCGATCAGACCCGCGTTCACCGATCATTTCCTGACCGGCTTCCGGCTCGCCCGGGTGGACCCGGTCGGCCCCGGCGCCGCCGCGCGCTTTTGCCTGCGAGACTCGGGCGTCTGGCTCGACACCGTGATCGACGGGGTTGAGAGGCCGCATCTGATTCGCGAGCACGGCCACGGCGGGCGCTCCAACCGGGTACCGGCGTTCACGGTCTGGGAGCTCGCCGAGGGCCCGGGACCAGACACGACCGAGGCGAGCGTGACCTTCTGGACCGAGCCCGGTCACCACCTCGACAGGCTGCGCGAGCTGTTCGGCCCGTCGCGCCACTTCCGTCGCGGTTGGCACCGGGCTCTCGAGCGGCTCAAGGAGCTCGCAGAAACCGGGCAACCGGTCGAACGGGTCGTCGTGGCGGGCGCCGACACGATCCCCTCGTTCAACCCCTGAGGCCCATATGCTTCCGCCCGCAATGCGCTCCCGCCAAGTCGCGATCCCGATCCTGCTCTGCCTGCTTGCGGCGTTTTCGCTCTCGCTGGTCGCCGCGGGGTGCGGCGAGGAGGAGGCGGAGACCGAGGTGGTCGAGGGCGAGCCGCTCGAGATCGGCGAACTGTCATACAACGTCCAGATCACGCGCTTTCTCAACCCCGACGACAACGAGGATGCCGAGTATCTGGTCGGCCTGCCTGCGGCCAAACCCGGCACGGCCTACCTCGGCGTCTTCCTGGTGATCGAGAACGAGACCGAGGAGGAGCAGCCGTCGGCGAGCGAGTACATCGTCGTTGACACGCTCGACCAGCGCTACGAGCGGGTCGAGAGCGAGAGCCCCTACGCGCTCGCGGTCGGTGACGCGGTTCCCGCCGAGGGTCAGTTCCCGCTCCCGGACACGACCGCCGCCACCGGGCCGAACCAGGGTTCGCTACTGATCTTCCAGGTTGCCGACGATGTGGGCGAGAACCGGCCGCTGAAGCTCGAGATCGAGGCCGCCGCCGGCGCCGGCGAGGTCATTCTCGACATCTAGATGTAGGAGCAGGGACCCGCGGTGTCGCTACGGGTGCTCCAGCTGACGCTGATCGGCGTCGCCGTGGCGGCGATCGTCGTCATGGCCGGTCTGCTTCCGCCCGCCGCTCGGATCGCATGCTTGGCGGTGGTGGTCCTGGGCGCGTGGGCGACCGAGGCCGAGCGCGATCGCCGCGGTGGTGGCTGGTGGTGGCTGATCGCCGTCGGGGCGCTGCTCGCGACGGCCGGGTTCGCAATCGCCGAGCTCTCCGAGCCCGCCGAGACCGAGGCCGGGATCGCCGCGATCGCCGGCAGCGCGCTGGCGATCATCGGCGCCACGATCGGCTTCCCGGTCGGATCCGACTGAGCGCCTGTCTCAGGACCGGCGTGCGCGGCTACTCGACGCCGAGCCCGGTGGCGAGGACCTGACGCGGCGATCGGGGCGGCGATCTCGCCACCGTCGCCGGTGGAGTCGACGATCATCACCGCGACGGCAAGCTTTGGGTCGTTCGCCGGGGCGAAGGCGGTGAACCACGCATCGAGCTCCTGCGGTGGCTCCTCGCCCTCGGCAAGCTCGTCCCCGGCCGCAAGGGCGGTCGGCCCGAGCTCGGCCGTCCCGGTCTTGCCCGCGACCTGGATTCCCGGCAGCGCGGCCGCCACCCCGGTTCCGCTCTCGACCACGCCGATCATCAACTCGCGGAGCGTGGCGGCTGTCTCCTTCGAGGTCACCTCGACCGGCTCGGCGTCGGGCCGCAGCCCCTTGCTTCGCGCGATCGGCGTCGGTAGCCGGACGCCGCGGTTCGCGACCGTCTGGGAGATGCTGGCCAGCTCCAGCGGCGTCGCCAGGACCTGGCCCTGGCCGATCGCCGACTCGCCGGTCTCGACGCTCTCGGTGAGGTCGGTCGGGATCGTGCTCTGCGGTGGCTCGATCGCGGCGGTCGCCCGCGGATCGAAGAGCGGCGGCGTCTCGTTGAAGCCGTAGAGCTCGGCGGTCTCGACGAGCTCCTCACCGCCGAGCTCGCTGCCCAGCGGGGCGAAGACCGTGTTGCAGGAGTTGGCGAAGGCCTGGGCGAAGGTACCGCCGCAGGGTGAGTCGTGGGAGTTGGCGATCTCGCGGCCGATGTCGGAGTTCGAGATCTCGACCGGGAACTCATCGGAGAGCGAGACGATGCCTGCGTCGAGCGCCCCGGTGGTGGTCACGATCTTGAAGGTCGAGCCGGGGGGCTGCGGGGCCGAGTAGGCGATTCCGGCCAGCGCTCGCACCTCGCCCGTGCGGGCGTCGAGCACCGCGACACCGCCGAACAGGCCGCCGAGTGCGGCGACGGCGGACTCCTGCAGAGCCGGATCGATCGTCGTCCGCACCCTCTCGCCGGGACCGGCTCGCTCGAGGCGATGATCCGCCCGCCGCCGACCTCGCTCTCCTCGCCGGCTCTGACGGCGACCAGTTGGCCGCCCGGCTGCCCCGAGAGGCGCTCGTTCCAGGCCAGCTCGAGCCCCGAGGTCCCGGTGAGCGAACCGGGCGGGAACCCGCGTCCGGCGAGCTCGTCGGACTGAGCGCGAGTTGGCGTTGAGACCTCGCCGACGACGGCGACCGAAGTCGTCTCGAGGGTTCGGGCCGCCGCCGGCCCCTTGGCCAGCGGCGTGCGATCGGCGGCCAGGATGGCCGCGCGCTGGGGTGCGCGCGTGCGGCGGGTCAACCGCTCGCCGGGGGCGAGCCCCGGATAGACCAGGTCGGGAGACCATTCGATCTTGCCGTCCTCGAGCGGGAGCGTGAGCTCACCGCCAAGCGTGCCCCAGGCGTGGGTCGCGAAGCGCATCGGCACGACCGCCGCGCCGTCGCTCTCGGTCAACTCACCGGCGCTGAGCGTGTCGACGGTGGCGGTCTGCTCGGCGTCGACATAGGTGCGCTCGAAGGCGGCGAGCGGAAACTGCTCTCGGGCCTCGGGGGTAAGCGCCGCGTGCATCGCCTCGTAGTCGCCCCTCTCCCATGCGTCGATGAACCGCTGCGCCTCGGGCGAGGGCGGGCCGTCGGCGACCACCGCGCCGGCGATGAACGCCGCCACGGCGAGGACGATGAGCGGGATCGCCCGCGTGAGGATGCGGTGGCGGCGTTCCGCCTCCCGGCTTGGAGGGTTCAATCCCGTGCGATCCGTTCGCTAGCGTTGCCGGTCCCGCCGTGTCGCGTGTGCGACCCGTCCTTCACGCGGGAAAAGGTACAGGTGAACCCAGCGCTGCATCGATGAACGCGACGCTAGTCGACGTCGGGATCGTCCTTTTCGCGATCGCCCTGGGGGCGGTCGGCTACCAGCGCGGGCTGATCGCGAGCGCGCTGCCGCTGGCCGGGTTCATCGGCGGTGCGGCGCTCGGTGCGCGGTCGGTCCGGCGCTGCTCGCCGACGGGTCGCAGTCCAATACGCCCCGCTGGTCGCCGTGGCGACCGGGATCCTGATCGGCGCTTTCGTCGCCGTCGCGCTCGAGGGCGTCGGCCGAGCGCTTCGCGGCCGCGTCGGCGGCGGCGTGGTCGGAGCGCTGGATGGGATCGGCGGCGCGATCCTGCTCGCGGCGCTCGCCCTGCTGGTCGCGTGGGGATTCGGTGCGGTGGCGCTGCATGCCAGCGGCAATAACGCGCGCAAGTTCCGCGAGGCGGTCCAGCAGTCGGCGATCCTCGGCGCGCTCAACGACGCTCTCCCGCCCTCGGGCCCGCTCCTGAACGTGCTCCGCCGGGTCGACCCGACCCCGTCGATCCGAGGCCCCGATGCTGACGTCCCGCCGCCCGACGCGGGGCTCACCGACGACCCCGAGATCCAGGCCGCCGGCGAGTCCACGCTTCGTGTGCTCGGCACGGCCTGCGGCCTCGGCGTCGCCGGCTCGGGCTGGGTCGCCGGACCGGGGACCGTGGTCACGAACGCGCACGTGGTCGCCGGGGAGGACGACACCACCGTGATGACCGCCGGGGGACCGAGCTCGACGCGACCGCGGTCCGCTACGAGCCCCGCAACGACCTCGCCGTGCTCGCGGTCGAGGGGCTGGAGACACCGGCGCTCCGGCTCGCCGCCGACCGCGGCAGGGCTCGGAGGCGGCGGTGATCGGATATCCGGAGAACGGGCCCCTGACCTTCACGCCAGCGCGTCTCGGACGCACCGGCCTGGTCACCAGCCAGGACTCCTACGGGCGCGGGCCCGTCGAGCGTCGAGATGACGGCCTTTCGGGCCGACGTTCGCAGCGGCAACAGTGGGGGACCGATCGTCGGCACCGACGGCTCGGTGCTGACGACCGTGTTCGCCGCCTCGGCGAAGAGCAGGGACCAAAGCGGCCTCGGAGTGCCGAACGAGATCGTCGCCGAGGCGCTGGCCGGTAAGCTCGAACCCACGGACACGGGACCATGTGCAGCCTGATTGAACTCCGAATCGCACGCTCCAGCCTGGGCGATTGGACGCGTTCGCTAGTCTCACCCGAAGGGTGGAGGCCGCGGCTGGACAGCCACGCGCTCAAGGCGCGCCCACGCAAGGGAACGGACGCCCGGCGCATGTCTGTCCCGATTTCCACGCTGCGATCGAGCTGATCGGGCGGCGCTGGGCGGGCGCGATTCTGTGGGCGCTGGCCGAGCGCCCCCACTACTTCGCCGACCTCGGGAGCGCCGTCCCGGGCATGTCAGACCGGCTGCTCTCGCGCCGGCTGCGCGAGCTCGAGGCCGCCGGCCTGGTCGAGCGCTCCGTGCACGACGGAACGCCCGCGCGCGTCTCCTACGCCCTGACCGAGAAGGGCAGGGCGCTCGAGCCGGCGTTCGGCGAGCTCAAGGACTGGGCTCGGGCCTGGAAGCTGAGTTCGTAGCGCTGGTAGGTCAGGTCCTCGCGTCCCCAGCGCGGCCCCGTCTCAGCCCAGATCAGCTCGAAGCCGTGGCCGCGGTAGATGTGGGCGGCGGCGCGTAGGTCGCTGAACGTCTCGAGGCCGATCGTGTCGTATCCGGCGCGCTCGGCCAGCTCGAGCGCCTCGGCGACCAGCCGGCGGCCGAGCCCGTGGCCGCGTAGCCGCGGGTCGAGCACGAACCAGCGCAGCGCCGCGAGCCCGTCGCCCTCGTCGGTGAGCCCGATGCCTCCCGCGTGCTCGCCGCCGGCCTCTACGATCCAGACGCCCTCGTTGTCGCGAGGCCAGCCGCGCTTGCCGCCGCCGCGACGCTGGCCGCGACGTGCGCCTCGAAGTTCGAGTCGAGGCCGAACTCGGGCAGGTAGACGCGGCCGTGGTGGGCGATGATCGCCCCCAGGTCGCCGGGACGCAGTTCGCGCCGGATGCTCAGGTCTGAACCCATGATTGGATTCTCGCGCTTTGGATCAATCTACGCAAGATGTTGTTGTCAACAGATCGATCGTGATTTAAGATTGATCGGCTGTGGAGTTGCGCCAGCTCGTCTACACCGAGGCCGTCGCCCGGCACCGCCACTTCACCAGGGCGGCGGAGGAGCTCCACGTGGCGCAGTCGGCGCTCTCGCACCAGATCCGCAGGCTCGAGGCCGAGCTCGGCAGCGAGCTGTTCGAGCGCACCAGCCGGCGGGTCGTGCCGACCGAGGCGGGCGAGGCGGTCGCCGCACGAGCGCGCCGGGTGCTGGCCGAGATCGACGCCGTCCATGGCGAGCTCGACGAGCTCCACGGGCTGGTCCGGGGCCGGATCTCGGTCGGGGCGCTGCTGCCGGCGGGCGGGATCGAGGTGACGATGCTGCTGGCGCGCTTCAAGGCGGCCTTCCCCGGGATCGAGGTCGGCCTGCGCGAGGGCACCGCGGCCGAGATGCTCCGCCTACTCGAGACCGACCAGCTCGACGTCGCGTTCTCGCTCATCGCCGGGGAGGTGCCCGACGGGCTCGACGCGCTTCGACTGAGCGAGGAGGAGGTCGTTGCCGCGTTTCCGCCGGGGACGGCGCCGGCGAAGCGGCGTCTCGGCGCCGCCGACCTTGCCGGCGTGCCTCTCGCGACCCCGCGCGCAGGATCGGCGATCATGGCCGCCGCGGCGGATTTCTTCGCCCGATCGGGCAAGCAGTTCAACGTCTCGCTCGAGAGCGGCGACCCCTACCTGATCCGCTGTCTGGTCTCCGACGGCTTCGGCGCCGCCGTTCTGCCCGCCTCGATCGCCCGCCGTCAGGGCCCGCCGATCGAGATCCGTCCGCTCCGTCCCTCGGTCCGCCTGCCGGTGTACATGATCGTGCGCGCCGCGCGCCAGCGCCCGGCAGCTGCCGAGGCGTTCATCGATTTCGTCCGCGACCAGACTCAGCGCTGAGCGAAGAAGCCGCCGAGCAGGGCGCCGATTCGCTCCGGCTCTTCCTCCTGGCAGAAGTGCCCGCAATCGGCGAGCTCGGTGACCTCGGCCTGGGGCAGGTCGCGCTGCACGCGCGCGACCGTGTCGGCGATGTCGGGCAGGATCCGGTCCTGGGCGCCGTAGACGACCCGGACCGGGACCCGAAGCGAGGGCAGCTTGGCGGCGATCTCGGTGAACCCCCCGGGATCGAGCCCGATCCCCGCGTCGGCGAGCGCCGAGCGTGCGTCGTCGTTGGCGAAGGGCGCCTGCACGGCTGCGATCGACTCGGCGGTGAGCTTCGACTCGTCCGCCACGCCCAGCTTCATCGCCGCCTCGAGGCCCTCCGGGCTGGTGATAAACGCCCTCGAGTCAGGCTCCGTGCACATCCTGATGAATGCCATCACCGCCTCGGAGAACTCCGGGTAGACGAGCGTGTTGAGCAGCGCCAGCGCGGTCACCCGCTGGGGCCGGTTGAGCGCCCAGTGAACGCCGACCGGGCCGCCGAGGTCGTGGACCGCGAGCCCGAGCTCGTCGATCTCGAGCGCGGCGAGGAGGCCGTCGAGTGCGCTGCCGAAGAACTCGAACCCGTAGTCGGCGTCGGTCGGCTTCGAGGAGCCGCCGAACCCCGGCAGGTCGAGCGCGATCACGCGGTTTGACTCGGCGATCGCCGGCATCACGCCGCGCCACAGATACGACGAGGTCGGCCAGCCGTGAAGCAGCAGCACCGGCGAGCCCGAGCCGAGCTCGCGATAGTGGAGGGTCAGGTCGTCGACCTGGACGTCGGCGCCGCTGGAGCTCGCCTCCACGCCGCGAATCCTAACGGCGCCCTGCTCACCAGCCGCGTGGGTTTCCCTCCGGGATCCGATCGCGCACGAGCGTCGCCTCGGCCACCTCCACCGGGGGCTCACCGGTGGTCGCCCGAAAGAGCTCGAGCTGGCCGGGACCGAGCGCGGCGAAGGCGGCCTCGACCGTGCGCACGTAGTTGGCGATCACGATCGTGTCGTCGGGCGGGGTGGGGTGGTGGCGCTCGGGGCGGGCGCTGTAGGTGAACACGGCATCGAAGCCCGCTTCGCCGCCGGCCTCGATCGCCGTCGTGCACTCGAACCGGCGGTAGCGCATCTCGCGCAGGTCGAGTCGCTCGAGCTCGGCCTCGCTGGCCTCGACCAGGACGCCGTTGGGAGCCGGCGCGGAGTCGTCGGGCTCGAGGTTGAGGCCGAGGACGAACCGGGGCAACGAGCCGTCGGCGCGGGCGAAGGTCTTCTCCGAGGCGAGGTTGTCGCGCCCGAGCGTCCAGGCGCGCCGAAAGCCGGCCAGGCGAGCCGGAAGCGGGGCGGAGACCGGGCGCCCGAGCGTCTCGGATGCGCTCGTGGCGCTGACCAGGGAGCCGTAGCCGAAGACCGCGAGCCGGCTCACTGCCAGCCGGGCTTCCACTTCGGGTGCGGGCAGAGGCGCTCGGCGGCGGGGCAGCCGAAGCAGACCTGATGGCTGGGGGACTCCGTGGGAGCGAAGCGACCGGCGCGGATCTCGGCGATCACCGCCTCTAGCCGCTCCCGCGCGGCGGCGAGCGCGGCGGTGTCGAACGTCTGCTCGACCGGCTCGCCGGGTGCCTCGAGGAAGACGTGGATCGCCCGCACCGCGTCGACGCGCCCGTCGCCGTTCGCGCGCGCGGCGGCGAGCGCGAGCGCGTAGAGCTCGCGCTGGGCCGCGTAGCGGCCGGCGAGCGCGGCGGCGCCACCCTCGCCGAGGCGATCGGTCTTGAAATCGATCACCGTCGGCGATCCCGGCGCGCCGGACTCGGCGAGCAGGTCGAGCTGCCCGCTGGCCGCCGGCGCGCCCTCGACGAGCAGGTCGATCTGGCCGCGGACGATCGCCTCGCCGACCGCGAGCGCGAACGGGACCTCGGCCCGGGCATCGGAGCCGCGCAGCTCGCGGAGCAGCGCCGAGTCGAGCCAGCCGGCGACCATCGCCCGGGCGCGGTCGAGTTGCTCGGGGTCGTCGATGCCCTCGGCCGCAAGCAGCGCCGCGAGCTCGGCATCGTCCAGCGGCTGCCAGCCGCGGGCGGCGCTGCGCTCGAGCGCGGCGTGGACGGCGTTTCCGAACCCGAGCCGGCGCGCCCGTGCGGCGCCACGGTCCTGCTCTGCCTGCGGCTCGCCGTCCTCCGCCGGCGCCAGCGGCGCCGCCGGCTCGGTCATCCCGAGCATCCGCTCGACGTAGAAGCGGTAGGCACAGCGCTCGTAGTCGGCGAGCGCCGAGTAGGAGAGGTGTCCGGCGGGGACGACCGCGGCGGGCCGGGCGAGCGGCGCCGCGGTGGGATCGGAGGCCGGCGCCGGAGCCTCGGTCGCCGGGCGCCGCTCGGCGAGCTCGGTCGCCCGCTCGGCGCCGGGGGCGCTGACCGCGATCGCGATCCGCGGCGCCGCCGGGAGCGCCGCGGCGCCGTCGGCGGGGACGGAGGCCGCGACCTCGACCTCGCCGTCTCCACCCTGCCATCCGCGCTCGACCAGTGCCGGCAGCAGGCGGCGCAGGGCGCTGTCCTTGGGCTCGGGCTCGGCGGGCTCGAGGTCGGCGGGCTTGAAAACGCCAGAGAGGATCAGGCGCTCCTTGGCGCGGGTCGCGGCGACGTGGACGAGGCGGGCACCCTCCTCGGCGGCTTCGGCGACGCTCTCATCGGCGAGCTCGTGCAGCTCCCAGACACCGAACGACCTCGCCGCCGGCAGCGCCAGGCGCAGGCCCATCCGTGCGACGGGCGCGCCGTCGCCCGAGCGGTCGAGACGGCCGATGACGACATCGCCCGAGCGCTCACCCTGGGCGAGGCCGCGCGCCAGGTCGGGCACCGCGACGACCGGGAACTCGAGCCCCTTGGCGGCGTGCACGGTCATGATCCGGACCCCGTCGTGGTCCTCGGCCTGGACCGCGGCGAGCCCCTCGCGATCGTCGCGCTCGGTGAGCTCGGCCGCCGAGGCGAGGAAGCCGCGCAGGTCGCGGCCCTCGTGCGCCTCGAACTCGCGCGCGAGCCGCATCAGCTTGCGCACGTTGGCCATCCGTCCCGCCCCGCGCGGGCGCCGCAGCAGCTCGAGGTCGTAGTCGAAGGCGTCGATCGTGCGCTCGACCAGCTCGTCGAGCGCGAGCACGGCGGCCGCGGCGCGCAGCGACCCGAGCTCGGCACAGAAGCCGCGCAGGCGCTCGGCGTCGACGCCCGGGATCGGCTCGAGCCAGCGCTCCGAGACGACCTCCGGCCGGCGCTCGGTGTCGCCGAACGCCCACTCGACCAGCGGCCACAGGTGCGCCGGCGTGCGCCGCTCGCCGGCGTCCTGCGGTGACTCGTCGGTGATCGTCGCCCGCCGCAGCAGCCAGAGCGTGTCAGGACCGACTCCGACCGCCGGCGAGGCGAGAGCGCCGAGCAGCATCTCGTCGTCGAGCGGGTTGGCGACGCACTCGAGCAACCGGATCGTGTCCTCGACCTGCTGCTGGGACCAGTAACCGCGACCGCCGACCACGTAGGGGTCGAGGCCGGCGCGCTCGAGCGCCTCGTCGTAGGCGTCGACGTGGGTGAAGGCCCGCAGCAGGACGACGATCTCGCCCGGGCTCGCCTCTCTCGCATCGACCAGTTCCCGCAGGCGCCGGGCAAGCGCCCGAGCCTCGGCGACCAGCCGCGGCTGGGACTCCGACGGCGGCGGCTCGAGCTCGCGCTCGTGCTCCCGCCAGCCGTTGCGCTTGCCCTCGTCGAGGGTCAGCAGGAGCTCGACCTTGGGCGCCTCGCCGGGGCCGAGCGGCGCGCGCTCGTGGGCGAGCGGGGTGAAGCCGGAGCCGAGCAGCGCCTCGCCGAGCGCATTCACCCCGGCGACGATCTCGGGCCGCGAGCGGAAGTTGCCGGTCAGCGGCAGGACCGCGGTCGCCTCGTCGGCGATCGCCCGCCGGCGCTGGTCGCGGAAGACGGCGAGGTCGGCGTTGCGGAAGCGGTAGATGGATTGGAGCTCGTCACCGACCCGGAACACGTGTGTTTCGGGGCCGCGCAGCTCCTCGACCAGGTCGAGCTGGACCGCATTGGTGTCCTGGAACTCGTCGACCATTACGTGGACGAAGCGCCCGCGCCAGCCCGCGGCGACCGCGGGCGATCCTCGCAGCAGCGCCAGCGCGCCGAGCTCCAGGTCGGCGAAGTCGAGTCCCGAGCGCGCGGTCTTCGCCTCGGCGTAGGCGCGGCCGAACGCCTCTACCAGGAGCTCGAGCGTGCGCCTGGCGGCGACCGCGGCGGCGGCGTCGACGGGCGAGAGCGCCGGCTCGTCGTCGGCGTCGCGGATCGAGCGCACCGGAGCCTCGGCGGGCGGCAGGCGCGGCTCGACCATCCCCTGGCTGCGCAAGCGCTCGTAAGCGGCGACCGCCATCTCACCGATCCGCCGGCCCTGGTAGGCGGCGATCACCTCGACCGACTCCGGGTCGTCGGCGGCGACCGCGCGCAGCGCGGCGTCGCGCGCCGCGGCCCGCAGCCTGCCCGCCTCGCTCTCGGCGAGGACGCGGAAGCGGGGGTCGATCCCCGCGGCCGCGGGGTGGGCGGCGAGCAGCCGCCGGCAGAAGCCGTGGATCGTGGTCACCCAGGCGCGCTCGGTCTCGCGACTGGCACGCCCGAGTCGAGCGGCAAGCTCGTCTGCGCCACGCTCGCGCGCCTCGGCCGAGCGGCGCCCGAGCTCGCGCCTGATCCGCGTCCGCAGCTCGGCCGCCGCGCGCTCGGTGAAGGTGAAGGCGAGGATCGCGTCGATCCCGAGCTCGTCGACCTCGACCGCGTCGCAGTAGCGGCCGACGAGCACCCGCGTCTTCCCCGTGCCGGCGCCGGCCTCGCAGAAGACGTCGCGGTCGCGCGCGGCGATCGCGGCCCGCTGCTCGGCGGTCGGGGCCTGGGCCTCGCTCATTCGCCGCCGCCGTTCGAGTCGCCGTTCTCCTCCAGCCCGAGCGCGCGCTCGAGCCGGCAGATCGGCTGAAAGTCGCAGTAGCTGGGGCACTTGCCGCCGATCGGCCGGCGGCCGATCTCGCCGGCCCGCATCGCGCTCGCCTCGGCCGCCGCCTGCGAGCGGGCGCGCTCGAGCTCGTCGGCGAAATCCTCGGCGTCGCACGGGTCGCCGCCGACGAGGTCGAGGCCGGCGAGGTGGGGATCGCCGGCGATCGTCATCCCGCGCGGCTTGCGCTTCTCGCGCCCGCCGAGGGCGGTGTAGAGACCGCCGACCGGGTCGAGGCCGAGCCGATCGCGTGCGGCGAGCACGTAGAGCTGGAGCTGGAGCTTGCCGCGCCGCTCCCAGCCCTTGCGCCCGTGCACCTCCTTGCCTGTCTTGTAGTCGCGGACGAGCGCGGTGTGGCCGTCGGGGGCGACGTCGATGCGGTCGATCCGCCCGCGCAGGGCCGCTTCGCCGAGCTCGAGCGCCGGCGGGCCGTCGGCGTCCATGCCGAAGCCCGCCTCGAGCAGGTCGCGACGCGGGCGCAGCTCTGTCTCAAGCTCGGACTCCTCGCGCAGGAAGACCTCGATCTGGGCCCGCAGGCGGGCGAGCGCGACCGCGTCGCCCGGCTCGTCGACGCGCATCCCGTTCGCGATTGCCGCCTCCTCGAGCCGCGTCGCGAGCGCCTCGCGCCAGCGGCCGAGGTCGCCCGACCGGGGGAGGCTGTCGGCGCCCGGCGGGTCGCGATAGAGCGCCTCGAGTGCATCGTGGGCGACGCTGCCGAGGCGCAGCGCGTCGCTCTTGGGATCGAGTCGCTGTGGCGCCAGCTCGTGGTCGACGAACCAGCGATAGGGGCACTCGAGCCAGCGCTCGAGCGTGCTCGCGCTCAGCACCCGCCGCTCGGCGAGCTCGGCGAGCACCTCGTCGACCGCGAGCGCTCCGGGCTTGCGCTCCTCGGCGCGCGGGCCGGTGAGCGCCAGCGCTCGCTCGAGCTCGCGCGCGGTCGGCGCCTCGGCCGGCGCGAACGTGACCCGCTCGAGCCCGCGCCGGCGGGTGAGCTCGGCCGTCGCCGTCTCCGGGTCGGGCCCGAGCAGGTCGAGGATCTCATCGACGAACGGTGAGCGCGGGGCCGGGACGCCGTCGTCGTCGGCCGACTGCCAGCTGAGGTAGAGGCGCTCGGTCGGCCGCGAGACGCAGGCGTGAAAGAGGTAGCGCTCCTCGTCGAGCGGGTCCCGGCGAACGAGCGCCTCGATCCCGAGCGCTCGGCGGCGGTCGTCGCCGAGCAGCGGGTCGCCGGGCGCCCGGCGCGGGAACTCGCCCTCGCCGAGCCCGGCGCAGAAGAGGAAGCGGGCGCGCCCGGCGCGCATCCGGTAGGGGTCGAGGATCCGCACACGGCCCTCGGCCGGGCCGCGCCAGAGGCGCACCGTGGCGCTCTCGAGCGCCTCGGCGGCCTCGATCAGGTCGGGCGGCTCGCACCCGGGGAGCTCACCGATCTCAGCCAGCTCGCCGAGCAGCTCGGAGGCGACGACCGCCGCCCGCTGCTCGACCGGCTCGAACGGGGTCGCCGCCTCGCCGCCGGCGCGCCCGGCGAGCGGCGCCTGGCCCGCGAACGGCGCCTCGGCCAGTGCCCGCGCCGCCGTCGCCAGTGCCGTCATCCGCTCGGGCCCGCGCCGCGCCGAGCGCACCGCGTCGAGGTGTCGCGGCGGCGCCCGCCAGCCCTCGATCGCCTCGTCGATCGTCGCCGGGCGCCGGCGGCGCAGGCGCAGCTCGAGCCGGTCGGCGAGCCCGGGCGGAGTCGCGGGATCGGCGCGCAGGTGGGCGAGCAGGGCCGCCGGGTCGTCGTCGGCGACCGCGCGGCAGAGGGCGATCAGCGAGCGGCCGGCGGCGGTCGCGTCGAGCGGGCCCCGAGCCTCGACCGCGACCGGGACCGCGAGCCGCTCCAGCACCCTGCCGAGCGCGGCGCCGCGGCGGCCCGGGTCGCGAACCACGACCGCGATCGAGTCCGGCCGCTCCCCGGCGGCGAGCAGGCGTGCGATCTCTGCGCCGATCGCCTCGGCCTCGCCGAGCTCACCGGCGCACTCGAGCAGCGCCACGCTGCCGTCGAGGGCTGCCCGCCCGGAGCCGGGCTCGAACAGGTGCAGGTCGAGGTGGCGCAGGCTCTCGTGCTCGGTGTATGCGGGGTCGTGGTCGAGCTCGGCCGCGGTCGTCGCCCCGAGCTCGTCGCGAAGCTGGGCGAGCAGCGTCGCCCGTGCGCGCAGCGCGTCGCGGTCGCGATAGTTGACCGCGATCACGACCTCGGTCGCCCCGGCCAGCGCCGCCACGAGCTCGAGCTGGGCCCGGGTGAGGTCGTCGAAGCCGTAGACGAACACCGGCCGGGCGCCGAACGCCTCCGGGTGCCCGCGAAGCGCCGCGATCGTCGCCAGCGAGCGCGAGCCCGCATCGCTGCGCCCGGCGCGGTCGCGGAGCTCGGTGTAAGCGCCGTAGAGCGCCGCCAGCTCGCGCTCGTAGTCGCCGTCGCCGAGCTCGCGCGCGGCGAGCTCGAGCTCGCCCGGCGCGACCAGGTTCGCCTGCAGCTCGGCGATCAGCGTGTCGAGGGCCGGGGCGAACCCGGGCCGGCGCGAGGAGCGGGCGAGCAGGCGGAGGTCCGTGGCGCGGATCGCGGCGCGGACCAGCGCCAGCCGCTGCGGCGGGCTGAGCGCGGGCGGCAGAGCGACGCCGGCCACCCGCGCGGCCTCGTCGAAGAGCGAGGCGAAGGTGCGGATCGAGACGCCGAGGACCGCGCCGCCGCGCTCGCAGAGGTCGCGCTCGAACTGCGCCGCGTCGTCGCCGGTGGGCACGACGAGCACCGGCTCGCGCTCGAGCCCGGCCTCGATCCGGCGCAGGATCTCGCCCGCGCGACCCGAATTCGGGGGCCCGACTATCACCTCCACGGTCATTGCCTGAGCATAGGTCGCCGTGCGGGCGCCGCGGCTGACGCGACGACTGCGCTCATTGGGCATTTCCGGGCCCCGTTTTGCCGTCCTCGGACCGATCTATCTTGCGCGGCGATGCCACTCTGCTTCATCGACCCCGCCGACGCCGTGCGCGCGATCGCCGATTCCGTCGGCCTCGAGGCCCGCCGGCAGCTGCTCGGCGAGGCGGTGCGGGCGTGGGTGGACGAGATTCCCGACGACGAGCTCGAGTCCCACTACGCAAAGGCGATCGCCGAGCTCGACGAGCACGACATCTCGATGCTCGCCGCCTGGCACGCATCGATGGACGTCGGCCACCCGATCCCCAATCGCGATTACCTGATGGGCGCCTTCCCCTCACTGGGAATGCATCGCCGCGAGGCGCTCAAGCTCGCCGCCGGGTTCCGCGGCGAGGAGATCGTCGACAGCGGCCTGACCGAGGAACGCGCGCTCGAGACCGTGCTCGAGCTGCTCTCCGGCCCGCGCCTGATGGAGCTCGCGCTGGAGGCGGTCGAGCTCTACGTCTGGGACCGCGCCGGCTCGGACAACTGACGCGGCGCTTCCGCGGAACCGCGTTTGGCGGAGCCGTTGCGCGTTCCGCTCGGGCCGTCGCGGGGCGCGAACGCGGTCGGTTTGCAGTGAGGGAGGCTGTTTGAGGGGTTTGGGCGCCGCCGGCGACCGCCCGGGCGCCGAGTGGCGACTTAGTCGTCTCAGAGACGAAGAAAGCGCCATCGGCCGTGGTTCTCCCCCGATTGGCGACTTATCGCCGGATAGCGGCAACAAAGCGCCATTGACGCCCCAGCGGACCGAAAGCGCCCGCGCCACCACCCAGCCCCCTCCCTCACTGATTCCGACTACGCACCGCACCCCGACCCGGCTCGAGCGGAACGCCACCCCCCAAAGCGGCACCGGAGACCCGCCGCGTCCACGTTCAATGCCAGAATTCCCGGATGCGGGTCCTCTCGATCAACCATCAGCGCGACGCCGGGCCGGGGGTCTTCGGGGAGTCAATCGCCGCCGCCGGCGCAGGGCTCGATCAGTGGTTCATCGCCGAGGCCGCGACCCCGCCGGCCGACCCGCTCGGCTACGACGCGGTGATGACCTTCGGCGGTTCGATGGACGTCGATGAGGAGCGCGCTCACGCTTGGCTCGCACCTGAGAAGGCGCTCCTGCGTGAGCTGCTCGAGCGCGGCACACCGCTGCTCGGCGTCTGCCTCGGCGCCCAGCTGCTCTCCGACGCCGCCGGGGGCAACCCCCGCCGGGCGCCCGAGCCCGAGATCGGTTGGTTTGAGATCGGGGTCACCGACGAGGGCGTCGACGACCCGCTGATCGGCCCGCTGGCACCGGCGTTCGAGGGCTTCGAGTGGCACAGCTACGAATGCGGCCCGCCGCCCGACGCGACCGTCCTCGCGAGGACGCCTGTCTGCGCGCAGGCCTTCCGGATCGGTGAGGCCGCCTGGGGAATCCAGTTCCACGCGGAGGTCAGCGTCGCCGACGCCGAATTCTGGATCACCGACTATGGCTCTGACGAGGATGCGGTGCGGCTCGGGGTCGATCCGGAGGCCCTTCGCGCTCAGACGATGCCTCGGATGGCGGCCTGGAACGACCTCGGCCGCGCCCTCTGCTCGCGCTTCCTCGCGGTCGTCGCCGCGCGCAGCCGCGCCGGCGTCTGAGCCGACCCCTGAGGAGCTAGCCCACCTGGCCGGGCGTCAGGTAGGCGCCCGAGAGCCCGCCGTCGACGAGAAAGGTCGTCGCGGTGACGAAGGAGGAGTCGTCGCCGGCGAGGAAGGCCGCGGCCGAGGCGATCTCCTCGGGCTCGCCGAAGCGTCCCATCGGGATGTGGACGAGGCGCTTGGCGGCCTTCTCGGGGTCCTTCGCGAACAGCTCCTTGAGCAGCGGGGTGTTCACCGGGCCCGGGCAGAGCGCGTTCACGCGCACGCCGCGGTCGGCGAACTCGACCGCGAGCTCGCGCGAGAGCGAGAGCACGGCGCCCTTGGACGCGGTGTATGAGATCTGCGAGACGGCGGCACCCCTCACGGCGACGAACGAGGCCGTGTTGATCACCGAGCCGCCCTGCGGGTCGTTGGCGAGCAGGTGGGGGATGCCGTGCTTGCAGCAGAGGAAGACCGAGCGCAGGTTGACGTCCTGGACCCGCTGCCAGGCGTCGAGCTCGGTGTCGAGGACGGACTGGTCGTCGTTGGGGTTGATGCCGGCGTTGTTGAAGAGCACGTCGACGCGGCCGAGCTCGTCCTGCACCTGCTGGTACATCCCCCGCACCTGGTCCTCGTCGGTGACGTCGGCGACGATCGAGAGCTCGCCGCCGGCGTCCTCGGCCAGATCGACGCCCGCGACGCGCGCGCCCTGCTCGGCGAACAGGCGGGCCGACTCGGCACCGATCCCGCTCGCCGCGCCGGTGATCACGCAGACCTTGCCCTCCAGCGAACCGGCCATCGCGTCAACCTCCCTCGGTGGCGTAGAAGACGTTCTTCACGTCGGTGTAGTGCTCGAGCGCGTCCGGGCCCAGCTCGCGGCCGACGCCCGACTGCTTGAAGCCCCCGAACGGGGTCGAGACCCGGACCGAGCTGTTCGAGTTGATCGAGATCACGCCGGTCTCGAGCGCGCGCGCGACTCGCAGCGCCTTGGCGCCGTCGCGGCTCCAGATCGAGCCCGAGAGCCCGTAGATCGTGTCGTTGGCGAGCTCGGTCGCCTCCGCCTCGCCCTCGAACGGGATCACGCAGGCGACGGGGCCGAAGATCTCCTCCTCGGCTGCCCGGTCGGAGTTCGAGACCGGCGCCAGCACGGTCGGTGGGAACCAGAAGCCGGGCCCGTCGGGCGCCATGCCGCGAATCGCGACCGGCGCGTCCTCGGGCACGAACGAGGCCACCGTCGCGCGCTGGCCGGCGGAGATCAGCGGGCCCATCTGGGTCTCGTCCGAGAGCGGGTCACCGACCCGGATCCCGGTCACCGTGCGCTCGAGCGCGGCCATGAAGTCGTCCATGCCCGTGCGCTCGACCAGGATCCGCGAGCGCGCGCAACAGTCCTGCCCAGCGTTGCCGAAGACCGCGAAGGGCGCCGACTCGGCGGCGGCCTCGAGGTCGGCGTCGGCGAAGACCACGTTGGCGGACTTGCCGCCGAGCTCGAGCGTCACCCGCTTGATCGTCTGCGCCGCGCTCGCGGCGATCCCGCGACCGACCTGGGTCGAGCCGGTGAAGGCGACCTTGGCGACGTCGGGGTGCTCGACCAGGCGCTGACCGCAGACCGAGCCGGGCCCGGCGACGACGTTGAGCACGCCCTCGGGCAGGCCCGCCTCGAGCGCGATCCGCTCGAGCTCGATCGAGGTCAACGGGGTCAGCTCGGCGGGTTTGAGCACGATCGTGTTGCCGGCGGCGAGCGCCGGGGCGACCTTCCACGAGGCGATCACCATCGGGAAGTTCCACGGCGTGATCAGGCCGACGACGCCGAGCGGCTCGCGGAAGGTCATATCGACCCCGCCGGCGACCGGGATCGTCTGTCCGAGGTTGCGCTCGGGGGCGCCCGCGTAATAGCGGAAGCACTCGACCACCATCGCGATCTCGCCGCGGGCGTCGGAGATCGGCTTGCCGGCGTTGCGCGCCTCGAGCGTCGACAGCTCGCCCGAGTGGCGCTCGAGCGCGTCGGCGATCGTTCGCATCAGCGCCGCGCGATCGGCCGGCGCCACGGCGCGCCATGACGGGAACGCGGCCTTCGCCGCGGCGACCGCCGCGTCGGTTTCCTCGACCCCGGCCCTTGGGACCTCCGCCATCACCTGCTCGGTCGCGGGCTCGACGACGGCGATCATGCGGGTACCTCCTCGGTGACGTTGGCGACCAGTGCTGCGATCACGCGGCTGCGCTCGTCCTCCTCGGGGTGCCAGAGGACCCCGAGCACGAACCGCCGGCCCGGGAGCTCGATCGCCTCGATGACGCCGTCGGGGACCGAGCGGCCGGTGACGACGAGGCCGTCGCCGAGCGCGTCGACGCCCTGGTGGTGATGCGACTTGACCGTGGCCCGCTCGCCGCCGGCGGCGAGCGCCGCCAGCGATCCCGGCTCGAGTTCGACCTCGTGATCGCCGAAGCTGCCCGGAGTGTGGCGGTGGTCCTGGTTTCCGGTCACGTCCGGGAGATGCTGGATCAGCGTCCCCCCGAGGGCGAGGTTGAGCATCTGCATCCCGCGGCAGATCCCGAGCAGCGGCAGCTCGCGCTCGAGCGCGCGCCGGGTGAGCGCGAGCTCGAAGCGATCGCGCTCGAGCCAGTTCCCGGTCGTTTCGGGATGGGCCTCGGCGCCGTAGACGGCGGGATCGACGTCGGAGCCTCCGGAGACGATCAGGGCGTCGATCCGGTCGAGCGCGGCATCGATCCGGTCGCGACCGGGATCCATCGGCGGCAGAACCAAGGGCACCGCGCCGGCCGCCTCGACCGCGCGCGAGTACGAGCGCGTGGTCAGGGTCACGACCTCGTCCCAGGCGCCCCACTGGACCCGTTCGAGCGCGGCCGTGATCCCGATCGCGGCAGGCCCTGAGCTCACAGCCTCTCGAAGCCCCTGACGCGCTCCCAGTCGGTGACCGTGGCCTCGAACGCGTCGAGCTCGATCTTGGCCCGGTTGAGGTAGTGGTCGACCACGTCCTGCCCGAACGCCTCGCGGACGACGTCGCTGGAGGCGAACAGGTCGCGGGCGTCGTACATGTTCCGCGGCACGTGGGGCTTGTCCGCGGTGTACGCGTTGCCCTCGAGCGGCGGCTCGAGCGGCAGCTCCTGCTCGACCCCGTGCAGGCCGGCGGCGATCATCGCCGCCAGCGCCAGGTAGGGATTGACGTCGGCGCCCGGGAGGCGGTTCTCGAGCCGCTTCGCCTGCCCGTGGCCGACCACCCGCATCGAGCAGGTCCGGTTGTCGTTCCCCCACGCGACCGCGGTCGGCGCGAACGACCCGGGCGCAAAGCGCTTGTAGGAGTTGACGTGCGGAGCGAAGAACAGCGTCATCGCCGGCAGGCAGGCGACCTGGCCGGCGAGGAAGCGGTCGAACGTCTGCGCGTCGTCGGCGAACACGCTGGCGCCGTCCTCGTTGGCGACCGAGCAGTGGATGTGGCACGAGTTGCCCTCGAGCTCGTTGTACTTGGCCATGAAGGTGATCGACATCCCCTCCTGGGAGGCGATCTCCTTGGCGCCGTTCTTGTAGATCACGTGGTCGTCGGCGGCCGAGAGCGCGTCGGAGTAGTGGAAGTTGATCTCATGCTGGCCGAAGTTGCACTCGCCCTTCGAGTTCTCGACCTGCATGTCGGCCGCCATCATCGAGTTGCGGATCCGCCGGATCAGCGGCTCGATCCGGGCCGTGCCGAGCATCGAGTAGTCGACGTTGTAGAGGTTGGCCGGGTCGAGGTCGCGGTAGCCGGCCTTCCACGCCTCCTCGTAGGTGTCGCGAAAGACGATGAACTCGAGCTCGGTGCCGGCCATCGCCTGCCAGCCGCGCTCGGCGAGCCGGGCGAGCTGGCGGCGGAGGATCTGCCGCGGGGAGGCGACGACGTCCGAGCCGTCCTCCCAGGCGACATCGGCCATCAGCATCACCGTGCCCTCGTGCCAGGGGACCGGCCGCAGGGTGTCGAAGTCGGGCTTCATCACGAAGTCGCCGTAGCCCCGCTCCCAGGACGACATCGCATAGCCGGCGACCGTGTCCATGTCGACGTCGACGGCGAGCAGGTAGTTGCACCCCTCGGCCCCGTGCTCGACCACCTCGTCGAGGAAATGCCGGGCTGTCAGCCGCTTGCCCTGAAGCCGCCCCTCCATGTCGGCGATCGTCAGCAGAACGGTGTCGACGGACCCGTCCTCGATCGCCTTTCGCAGCTCGTCAAGCGTCACGTGATGCCTCCCGGTATCGCTTATGGTTCGCTAATCGGACCTTTGTCGGCAGCCTATCCGCGGGCGATCTGATGTCAAGCCCCCGCGAGACGCTGGGCGCCGCGGACGCCGACCTCGACCGGCCCGCCCGCGGGATCGACCCGCTCGACCCAGCCGACCGGCACCCGTGACGAGCGGCCCGGGACGAGCCGCCGCGGGCGACCCGTCCAGATCACGCGACCGTCCTGTGAGACCTCGATCCGCGGCCGCGAGAGAACCGCACGCGCGCGCAGCGTGAAATGGCCGCGGGGAGGGGACTTGACGCCGGGGCTGAGGACGTTTGGCGAGATCCAATGCAGGGGTGGCCTGCAGACGACTCTTATGCGCGCTTGCGGCCACTCTGCCGAGTCGGCCAGATAGCGTGCGGCAGCGGCCGCCGCGTGGCGGCCGCCGAGCGCCGCGACGTCGGCCGGCTCGGCGCCGTGAAGGACGTTTCCGGCGGCGAACACGCCGGGCCGCGAGGTGCGCAGCGCCGGGTCGACGGCGGGTCCCGCGTGCCGGGGTCCATGCTCGATGCCCGCCATCGACCGCCAGCTCGTGGTCGGGGATCCAGTCGGCGGTGAAGACCACGGTGTCGCAGGCGAGCTCGCGCGACGCGCCCGCTGTCGAGGTCGGTGAGCTCGACCGCCTCCACGCGCGGCGCGGCCGCGGATCGCGCTCAGCGCTGGTGCGAGTCCACAGCCGTGCCCCGTAGCGAATCGCTGATCCAGGCCGGCACCGGCGCGCAGCGTCTGGTGTCGGGGCATGCTCGGTGACCATCGCCGACCGTGCGGGCGCCGCCGTGGGCGAGCGTGAGCGACGGCCGAGAAGCTGACGTGCTCGGCGCCGACGACGACGCGCCCGCCGGCCGACGCGCCGCGCGTGCAGGTAGACGAGCTGCTGCAGCGTGCCGGTCGTCATCACGCCCTGCGGACGCGTGCCGGGAACGAGGCGCGCCGAGCGCGGCCGCTCGCGACAGCCGGTGGCCAGCACCACGGCCCGCGGCGGCGATCGCCGGCGGCCCCGCGGGGCCGGTGAGCTCGAGCGCGGCCGCCGGCGACCAGCCCGGTCACCGTCGTCTCGGTCAGGATCGTCGACGCCCGCGCGTCGCGGCGCAGCTGCGCGTAGCGCGCCGCGTAGCGCGGTCCCGACATCAGCCGGCGCAGGTCGCGCAGGCCGAAGCCCTGGTGGTGGGCGTGCCGCGGAATGCCGCCGGCCTCCGCCTCGCGCTCGACCACCAGCACGCGCGTCGACGCCGACGCCGGCGCAGCTCGAGCGCCGCCGCCAGCCCCGCCGGCCCGCCGCCGACGATCACGACTCGACGGCTCGTCGACGATCCGCTGCGAGGCCGGCGCGTCATCGCGCCGAGCCGCCCGCGATCCCGCTGGCCGCCGGCCGCGGCCTCGTCGAGCATCGCCGCGACCCGGGCGCCGCAGAAGAAGCCCTGGCAGCGGCCCAGCAGCGCCCGCGTGCGTCGCCGCAGCCCGTCGAGGTCGAGCGCGGCGGGATCGGGCCGCGCGAGCGCGTCACGGATCTCGCCGCGCGTCACCCGTTCGCAGTGAGCAGACGATCCGCCCGTACTCGGGGTCGCGCGGCGATCAGCTCCGCCGATCGGCGTACGGGCGGGGAACGCTCTCGCCGATGTTCGGCATGCGCATCGACGCGGACGTCCGCCTTCGGCTCCGAGCGCAGCCCGGCCGTCGCGCAAGCCCGTCGACGCACGTACTCGGCGATCGCCATCGAGGCCGATGAGCCCGGTCGAGCGGATGCCGCCGACGCAGGCGTAGCGCTGCTCGGCGTCGACGCTGATCTGGTAGTCGGCGTGCTCGGTCGCGGCGCGCAGGCCCGACGTAGACCGCCGTCACCTCCTCGCTCGAGCAGCGCCGGCACGATCCGCCGCCCTCGTGGCGACAGGCACGCCAGCCCGGCCGCGGTCGACGCGGTGGCCTGCTTGGTCGTCGACGTCCTCGGCGGTCGGTCCGAGCACGACGTTGCCGAAGACCGTCGGCGCGACCAGCACGCCCTTGGTCGTCTTCGTCGGCACCGGCGAGGATCACGTGGCGACGAGCGGGCGGGCGAGCTTGTCGAAGACGATCAGCTCGCCGCGCCGCGGGGTGACCGTGAAGCGCGTCGTGGCCGAAGCAGGCGGTCGATCTCGTCGGCGTGCAGCCCGGCGGCGTTGACGACCTAGCGCGTCGTGCAGCTGCTCGCCGGATCGTGGCGAGCACGTAGCCGCCGTCGGTAGCCGCTCGGCGCCGGTCGAGCGGGCTCGCTCGAGCCGCAGCTCGAGCCGTTCGCGACCGCCTCGGTCGCGTAGGCGAGCGGGGTCGTGAACGGACAGATGATGCCCTCGTCGGGAACCGCGAGCGCCGCCGCGCGCACCGGGCCCGAGGTGCGGCTCGAGCGCGCAGAGCTCCTCGAGCCCGAGCCGGCGCGATCGCCGCCGTAGCCGTTGCGCCGCGCGCGTTCTCGACGATCCCGGCCAGCGCCGCCTCTGCGGCGGCGTCCCAGGCGACCAGCAGGGCGCCGGTCGGCTCGATCGGGATGCCGGCACTGCGGCGCGTACTCGCGGAGCAGCTCGTAGCCCGCGGCGCACGAGGCGCGACTCGAGCGTGCCCGGCTTGGCGTCGAAGCCGGTGTGCAGGAGGGCGGTGTTGGCCTTGCTCGTCCCGGCGCCGACGTCGCGGCCCGCCTCGAGCAGGATGCAGCGCAGCTCGAAGCGCGAGAGCTCGCGCGCGATCGCCGCGCCGACCACGCCGGCGCCGACGATCACTGCGTCGCGATCGAAGGGGTCGGTCGCTCATCCGCCCGGGGACCCGAGCTCCGCAAGCGCGGTCGCGGCGCGCTCCCAGCGGCCGAGGCGCTCGCCCGGCTTCGTCGGCCGACATCCGCGGCTCGAAGACCGCGGCGGGGCTCCACTGGCCGACGGCTGCCTCCGGCGTCGCGCGGCTGCGCCCGCGCCCAGCCGGGCGAACGCGGCGACGCCGAGCGCGGTCGCGTCCGGCGACGGATAGAGCTCGACCGGCGCCTGGAGCAGGTCGGCCTGCGCCTGCATCAGGCTCGCGGAGCGGGTCAGGCCGCCGTCGACCCGCAGCCGTTCGAGCGGCCGGCCGAGGTCGGCCGCGATCGCGCGCGCGCGAGCGACGCCACCTGCGCCGCGATGCCCCAGATCAGCGCCCGCACCAGGTCGGCGCGCTCGGTGGCGAGCGAGAGGCCCGCGACCAGCGCCGCGCGCCGCCGGGCGCCAGAACGGCGCCGCGAGGCCGGCGAGCGCGGGAACGAAGATCACCTCGTCGCCGCGTCCGCGGCGCCGGCCGCGCCGTGCCGATCGAGCTCCGCCGCCTCGGCGATCAGGCCCGAGCCGCTCGAGCCAGGTCACGGCGGCGCCGGCGGTGTAGACCTGGCCATCGAGGCAGTAGGTGGTCGCGCCGCCGAGTCGCCAGGCGACGCAGGCGGCGAGCCGCGGCTGCGACGCGGAGCGCGGTCTGGCCCGCGGTGGCGAGGATGAACGCGCCGGTCCCGTACGTGCACTTCGCCTCGCCGGTGTCGAAGCACGACTCGGCGAACAGCGCCGCCTGCTGGTCGACGGCGAGCCCGGTGACCGGCAGGGCGCGCCCGAACGCGTCGGTCTCGCCGATCGCCGCGTCGCAGTCGACGATCCGGGCAGCGGTCGCCGGATCGATCTCGAACAGCGCGCAGGCCTCCTCCGACCACTCGGTCGTCGCAGATCGAGCAGCATCGTCCGCGAGGCGGTGGCCGCGTCGGTGACCGTAGCTCACCGGCGAGCCGGCGATTGAGCCAGGCGTCGACGGTGGTCACGACGCCGCCGCGTCGCCGTGGCGCGCGCAGCCAGGTCATCTTCGGCGCCGCGAAGTACGGGTCGAGCGGCAGCCCGCTGATGTCGACCGAGCCGCTCCGCGTGGTCGCGCGAGCTCGTCGCGTCACCTCGGCGGCGCGCCGATCCTGCCAGCGAGATCGCCGGCGCCGAGCGGCCGCCCGGAGTCGCGGATCCCAGCACGAGCACCGTCTCGCCCTGGTTGCCGAGCCCGACCGCCTCCACCTCGACTCCCGCGTCGGCGATCGCCTGGCGCCCCGCCGCGACGACCGAGTCGAGCAGCTCCTGCGGATCCTGCTCGACCGCCCCGCCGCCGCCGGCGCGGTCGGGTTGACGGGCGCGCTTGCGGAGCCCGGATCGAGCCGTCGCCGGAGACGACCAGCGCCTTCGTCGCCGATGTCCCCTGGTCTATCGCGAGCGTGTTCACGGCCGCGACCGCCGCGCTCGACCCGCTGTAGCGCGGATCGGGCGCGGCGGCCAGCACTCCCTTCCGGCTAGCTTGCCGGGGCGGGCGGGGGCGGCGCCGGCGGCGCCGGCTCGTCGGGCTCGATCTCCTTGATCCCCATGCCCTCGTCGAACTCGATCTGGCGAATCGGGCCGGTGTAGCGCTTGTTCATGCCCAGGAACCACGCCAGCGTGATCGCGATGATCAGGGCGCCCAATACCAGCGGCGTGAAGTTGGCAGCGTTCCAGTCGAACGCGTCATCCCAGAAGACGGCAGGCGGGCCGTAGAACGGGAGGCAGAAGTAGATCGAGGTGATGATCACCCAGCCGAAGGCGATCGGGTTCACCCACCTGTACTTCTGGCCCAGGGTCCAGGCGCCCGGCTTGAAGCTGTCGCCCTTGCGCCAGCGCAGGTAGACCGGGATCACATAGGCGAGGTAGAGCCCGATCACCCCGATCGAGACGACCGCGAAGAAGGCGATCGGGACGCCCGCCGCGTTGCCCGAGAGCGCGGGCAGGGTCAGGATCAGCGCCAGGACGCAGGACCCGAGCACGGCGGCCACCGGCACGCCCTTCGCGTTCACGCTCGCCCACAGGCGGTTGCCGGGTGTGGCGCGGTCTCGCGAGAAGGCGAAGAACGTCCGCGAGCAGCTGGTCACGCAGGCCATCCCGCAGAAGAACTGGCCGATGGTCGAGATCAGGATCACGGTCTCGGCCCCGAGCTCGTCCATCGCCGTGGTGAAGATCGAGAGCGAGGTGCCGCCCGCCTCGTTCACCGCGTCGACGTTGGTCGCGGCGAAGGTGATCGCCAGCAAGACGAACCAGCCGATCACCGCCGAGAGGGCGACCGATTGCCAAATCCCCTTGGCCGCGGCCACCTCGGCGTCCTTGGTCTCCTCGGCCACGTGCGCGGAGGCGTCGTAGCCGGTGACCGTGTACATGGTCAGCAGCAAGCCGGTGGGCAGGATGTAGAACCAGTACATGTCCATCGAGAAGCCGGAGTTGTTGATCCGCTCGGTGAAGACGAAGTCGAAGCTCTGATGGTCGTCGGGGACGAGGATCAGGATTGCGATGATCACGAGCACGCCGGCGCAGTGCCAGAACACCGAGATGTTGTTGAACAACGCGACCAGGTGCGACGAGTAGATGTTGATCAGCGCGTGCAAGATCAAGATCACCACGAAGACGATGAAGATCTCCTCGAGTGAGACCTCGTCGGCGAAGTTGAGGATGAAGTCGAGCTCCCAGAGGTTGAACAGCGTCGTAGCGAAGAACGCACAGAACCAGTCGACGGTCGCCACGATCGCGATCAGCCCGAGCAGGTTGAACCAGCCGCAGAACCACGACCACGCCTTGCCACCGAGCTCGTTCGCCCACCAGTAGGGCCCGCCCGCCGTCGGGTAGGCCGAGGCCACCTCCGACATGCTGAAGGCGACGGTGAGCACGATCAGGCAGACCAGGGGCCAGCCGATCGAGATCGCGATCGGGCCGCCGAGGTTCCACGCCTGCCCGTAGGTCGTGAAGCACCCCGCGAGGACGGAGATGATCGTGAACGAGATCGCGAAGTTCGAGAACCGCGACCAGCCGCGGTCGAGTTCCTGCTTGTAACCGAGCTCTGCGAGACGTTGCTCGTCTCGGTCGAGTGGCGCTCCTCCGGTCATTCGTGACTCCCCTCTGGGCCGGCATTCAGGTAAAAGGTGTGACGGACCGACCTATGGACGAACGCGAGCCTATTCCCGAACAGCGGACGCGAGTCAAGTCCCGCGGACGATCTGGTACAGATTGTCCAGCAGCTTGCGGACGTCCTTGGAGCAGCCCGAGGGGGTCGCGGAGCCGCTCGAAGGGGGCATAACGAACCGCAATTTCCGCGCTCGGTTCGCAGGCACCGAGTACGTGATCCGGGTTCCGGGAAAGGACACGAACCTGCTCGAGATCGACCGCGAGGCCGAGCGGATCGCCAACGAGCGCGCGGCCAGCGTCGGGATCGCGCCCCGGGTTGCGGCGATGCTCGCCGAGCCGCAGGCGATCGTGACCGTGTTCGTCGAGGGCCGTGGGATGGAGTCGAGCGAGCTGCGCGAGCCCTCGGTGCGGGTCGAGGTGGCGCGCTCGCTGCGCGCCTACCACGAGCTCGACGAGCCGCTGCCCGCCGAGTTCGACTCGTTCCGGATCGTCGAGACCTACGCCGAGACGGCGATCGGGCGCGGAGGAAAGCCGCCCGACGCCTACGCGAGGGCGCACGAACGGGCGCAGGCGATCGAGGCCGCGCTCACCGACCCCGAGCACGACCCGGTGCCGTGCCACAACGATCTCCTCGCTGCCAACTTCATCCGCGGGACGCCGGCGGGGGACGGCGGGGCCGGCCAGCTCTGGATCGTCGACTGGGAGTACGCGGGGATGGGTGACCGCTACTTCGACCTCGCCAACTTCGCCGTCAACAACGAGCTCGGCGAGGGCGCCGAGGAGGAGCTGCTCGGCGACTACTTCGGCGAGCCGGCGACGCCGCGGCGACTCGCGGCGCTGCGCCTGATGCGGTTCATGTCCGACTTTCGCGAGGCGATGTGGGGCGTGGTCCAGGGCGTGGTCTCCGAGCTCGACTTCGATTTCGGCGACTACGCAAGCCGCCACTTCGACCGCCTGCTCGAGACCGCTGCCGACCCGCGCTTCGACACCTGGCTGACCGAGGCGCGTGAGCCCGCGGGCTGAGCTGCCCGACGCCGCTCGTTGCGTGATCATCGGCGGCGGCGTCGGCGGGGCCTCGATCGCCTACCACCTCGCGAAGCTCGGCTACGACGACGTCGTCCTCGTCGAGCGCGCCGAGCTCACCTCGGGCTCGACCTTCCATTCCGCCGGGCTCGTCGGCCAGCTCCGCGGCTCGGTCTCGCTGACGAAGATGATGATGCACTCGGTCGAGGTCTACCGCGGGCTCGCGACCGAGTCCGAGCTCGACCCCGGCTGGGTCGAGTGCGGCGGGATCCGGCTCGCCTCGAGCGAGGAGCGGATGGAGGAGCTGCGTCGCCAGGCGGGCTGGGCGAAGACCTTCGGGCTGCCGCTCGAGCTGATCTCGGCCGAGGAGGCGAAGCAGAAGTTCCCGCTGATGTCGACCGAGGGGGTGCTCGGCGCCGCCTGGCTTCCTACCGACGGCTATCTCGACCCCGTCGCAGCTCACCTTCGCGCTCGCCGACGTCGCCCGCCGCGAGGGCGACCTGAACGTGTTCCAGAACACCCGCGTGACCGGGATCGAGGTCGCCGACGGCCGCGTGCGGGCGGTCGAGACGGAGAAGGGCCGGATCGAAGCCGAGGTGGTGGTCAACGCCGGCGGCATGTACGCGGCCGAGATCGGGCGCATGGCCGGGCTGCGAGTGCCGATGATCCCGATGTCGCATCAGTACCTGGTCACGCAGCCGTTTCGCGACCATGCCGCCGAGGGGCGACTGCCGACGCTGCGCGACCCCGACCTGCTGATCTACTTCCGCGAGGACGGCGGCGGCCTGGTGATGGGCGGCTATGAGCGCGAGAGCGAGCCGGCCTTCCTCCCCGACGGCACCGGCGGCCTCGACCGGATCCCGCACGATTTCAACGGCCGCCTGCTCGAGGACGACTTCGACCGCTTCGCCGAGATCATCGAGAACTCGAAGCGCCGCGTGCCGGCGATGGACGAGATCAAGGTGACGAAGCTGATCAACGGCCCCGAGGCGTTCACGCCCGACAACGAGTTCTGCCTCGGCGAGTCCGAGGTGCGCGGCTTCTTCGTCGCCGCCGGGTTCTGCGCCCACGGGCTCGCCGGCGCCGGCGGGATCGGCCGGGTGATCGCCGAGTGGATCGCCGAGGGCGAGCCCAGCCTCGACCTCTGGGAGATGGACGTGCGCCGCTTCGGCGCCCAGTACCGATCGCCCGCCTATACGCATGCGCGGATCCGCGAGACGTATGAGACCTACTACGACATCCGCTACCCAAACCACGAGCGCAGCGCCGGGCGGCCGCTACGGGTCTCGCCCGCGAACGCCTGGCACGCTGAGCACGACGCCGCCTTCGGCGAGAAGTCGGGATGGGAGCGGGTCAACTGGTACGAGCGCAACGCCGCGGCCGGCGACGAGTCGCTGCGCCCGCGCGGTTGGGCGGGCCAGCACTGGTCGCCCGCGATCGGCGCCGAGCACCTCGCGACCCGCGAGGCCGTCGCGATCTTCGACGAGTCCTCGTTCGCGAAGCTGGAGATCACCGGGCTGGGTGCGGCGGAGCTGCTCGAGCGGCTTTGCGACAACCGGGTCGCCCGCGACGTCGGCCGGATCACCTACACGCAGATGCTCAACCGCCGCGGCGGGATCGAGTGCGACTTCACCGTCGCGCGGCTGGGCGAGGAGCTGTTCCAGATCGTCACCGGGACGGCGTTCGGCAACCACGACCGCGAGTGGATCCGCAAGCATCTGCCCGAGGACGGAAGCGCGCAGGTGCGCGACGTCACCTCCGCCTGGGCCTGCTTCGGGATCTGGGGCCCGCGGGCCCGCGACGTGCTCGCGCCGCTGATCCCGGCCGACGCTCTCCAACGACTCCTTCCCCTACATGTCGGCGGCCGAGATCACGATCGGCAGCGTGCCGGTGCGGGCGCTCCGGGTGACCTACGTCGGCGAGCTCGGCTGGGAGATCTACTGCCCGACCGAGTACGGGCTCGGTCTCTGGAGGACGCTCTGGGAGGCGGGCGAGGCCCACGGGATCGTCGCCGGCGGCTACCGGGCGATCGACTCGCTGCGGCTCGAGAAGGGCTACCGCGTCTGGGGCGCCGACATCACCCCCGACGAGACCCCCTATGAGGGCGGGGTCGGCTTCTGCGTCAAGCTCGACAAGGAGGGCGGCTTCATCGGCCGCGAGGCGCTGGCCGAGGCCTCCGAGCGCGGTCCACGGACGAAGCTCTGCTGCCTCACCCTCGCCGATCCGCGCTCGGTCGCGCTCGGCAACGAACCCGTGCGGATTGGCGGCAAGATCGCGGGCCGAGTCACCACCGGCGGCTACGGCTACACCGTCGGGCGCTCGATCGCCTACGCCTATCTGCCGCCCGAGCACGCCGAGCCCGGGACCGAGGTCGAGAGAGGTCGAGATCTTCGGCGAGTGGATCGTGCGGCGAGCTCGCGAAGGAGCCGCTCCTCGACCCCAAGGGCGAGCGGATCCGGGCCTGAGCCGCGCCGCAACGCCGAGTCGCACCGCGAGCGGCCCGAGCCCTATCCGTCCCAGGGGCGGCCGACGTAGGCGGCGAGGATGTGCTCGGTGCCGAGAATGTGCTGGCGCATCAGGGGCACGGCATGGTCCGCGTCGCCGGCGCGCAGCAGGGCGACGAGCTTGCGGTGCTGGGCGTTGGACTGGGTCAGGACCTCCTCGGGGTGCGGGATGCGGCCGATCAGCTGGCTCATCTGACCCTGGACGTCGGTCATCGCGGTGACCAGGCGCGGCGAGCGCGCCGCCTCGGCAACGCCGATGTGGAAGCGGATGTCGGCGCGCCTGTAGACGGAGAAGTCGCCGGCCTTCGCCATCCGCTCGACCAGCAGATCGAGCGCGTCGAGCTCGGGGCCCTCGGCGCGTTCGGCGGCAAGCAGCACGGCGCCGGCCTCGATCGCCACCCGCTGGTCGAGCACCGCCCAGGAGTCGTCGCCGAACGGCTCCGGATCGTGTTCGGAGAGCGGCGGCTTCTCGGCGACGAAGGTGCCTCCGCTGCGGCCGCGGACCGAGGTCAGATGGCCCGACTGGACCAGGGTCGTGAGCGCTTGGCGCAGGGTCGAGCGCGAGATCCTCAGCTCCCCCGCGAGCTGACGCTCGGCCGGAAGCTTGGATCCCGGGGCGAGCAGCCCGGTGCGGATCGCCGTCCCAAGCCGCTCGACGGTCTCCTCGAAGGTGGTCGGTGGGCGAACGGGCTTGAAGACCGCCGCGACCGCGGCGTCGCGCTTCACCCGACTACCGTAACGCCGCCCAGCTGCGCACGCGACGGTTTGGCTCAATCGCTGAGTACGGCCTCCACCTCGCCGATCGCCTGGTCGTTGGACCGGAAGTGGACCGCCGCCATCCCGAGCTCTCGCGCGGCCTCGATGTTGACCGCCACGTCGTCGACGAACAGGCACTCGGCCGGCGTGATCCCGTTCCCGAGCCGCTCGACGGTGAGCTCGTAGATCGGCCGGTCGGGCTTGCGCATCCCGACGAAGGCCGAGTCGACGACGAGCTCGAAGACCTCGTCGACGGGCATCAGGGCGCGCCAAAGCGGCTCCCATTCGCGCACGTTGTTGGTCAGCAGCGCCATCCTGTAGCCGCGCCGCCTGACGTCGCGCATGAGCTCGATCATCGGCTCGTTCGGCTCCAGCGCCTCGAAGTAGATCTCGCGAAAGCTGTGCATCTCGGGCCGGTGGCCGAGCTCGGGCTCGAGCGCTGTGCGGACCCGGTCGAGGAACTGAGCCTCGGTCATGCGGCCGGTCTCGAGCTCATAAAGCGGGTGCGCGCCGTCGTGTTCCGCGATCGACTGCATCGCCCGACCCAGGGACTCGGCCGAGATCCCGGTCTGGTCCTGAAAGGCGGCGAACGAGCCGATCAACGGCGTCGTCAGCACGCCGCCGAAGTCCGAGATCACGGCGCGGATCACGAGCGCCGGAGCACGTCGAGCACCCCGACGCCCGCGTCGCCGGTCGCACGCAGCGCGAGCGCCGATGAAACCCGCTCGACCCCACCCTCCGACGAGCGCGCGACACCGACTGCGTCGCCCGCGATCCGCACGGGCAGCCCGCCGTTCTCGCGGTAGAGCTCGAGCCCGACCCGGCGCGGCAGCTCGTCGGGCCCGTACTCGGTCGAGAACAGGGCATCGTCGAGTTGGTCGAACGACTCGGCGTCGCCGAGCGCGCCCAAGACGATCTCCTCACCGTGCCCCACTGCGCCCGCCGGGCGCAGCGCGGCGACCGCGATCAGGCGCCCGTCCTCGAGCCGTGCGGAGATCACCCGCAACGCCTCGACCTCGTCCCAGTCGAGCTCGCCGCCAAGCCGCCATGCCGGCTCCTGCCCCGGTGAGCCCGGGTCGAGCGCGGCAAGCGCGTCGGTGCGCCACTCGATCCGCAGCGCGTCGCCGCTCGGGTCCGTGAACTCGATCGCCAGCGCGTCAGTGCTCATTGCGATCCGCTTCCGGCAGCTCGGCCTCCGGGTCGGTCACCTCACGCGCGGTGCCCTCGTAGTCGTAGCCACGCTCTTGCGGGCGGCGCGGCCCGGCGGCGGATCCCGGGGGCGGCGCCGCGACCCGCCAGGCGAAGGTGACCCGGCGCCGCGCCAGGCGCGCGGTCAGGGCGCGCAGGATGTCGCGCGTGGGCGGGATCAGGAGCAGGAAGCCGACGATGTCGGTGATGAAGCCGGGGGTGAGCAGCAGCGCCCCGCCGAGGATGATCATCGCTCCGTCGAAGGTCTCGCGGGCCGGCACCCGCCCCTCGGCGAGGGCTCGGTTGAAGCGATCCCAGGCGGCGCGGCCCTGCGAGCGCGCGAGCGCTGCGCCGACGAACCCGTCGAGGATCAGCAGCGCCAGTGTCGGCCAGACACCGATCGCACCGCCCACCTGGATGATCACGTAGATCTCCGCGATCGGCAGGGCGAGGAAGAGGAAAAGGAGCACGATGCCCATCTGCCGACAGGCTACGAAACCGCGTGCTCTACGATCTTCACATGCCCACGGAAGAGGATGTCTACGAGGCGCTCGAGGAGGTAATCGACCCCGAGCTCGGTCTCGACTTCGTCTCTCTCGGACTCGTCTACGACGTCGAGGTCGAGGGCCCGGAGGTGTTTGTGACCTTCACCCTCACAACGCCCGCGTGCCCGATCGGGCCGCAAGTCTCAGAGCAGATGCGCGAGTTCGTCGGCGATCTAGAGGGAGTGGACAAGGTCCACCCGAAGATGATCTTCGACCCGCCATGGTCCCCGGAGATGATGAGCGAGGACGCGAAGTTCGCTTTGGGCTACTGAGCCGCTTGGCTATGCGGTTTGCGGCGACGGCGAACCGGCCGCTGCAGCCCAAACTGCAGCCCTAGCTGCTTGGCTTGGCGCCCGCGCGGTCGAGAAAGCGCTTGACGGGGTTCGTCCATCGAGCGCAGGACGGCGTCCTTCAGGACGCGCCGTGTCGCCGGCCCCGAGAGCGTCTCGCGCTCGAGCAGTTCGGCGGCGAGAGCTTCAACGAGGTTCCGGTTCGCCTCGATCATCTCCTCGGCGACGACGCTCAGATAGTCGACGTAGGCCTGGGTCGTCCTCGGCGAGCTGCACACGGCCTCGGCCAGAGAAAAGACTTGGGCCACGTCGTCCCGTGCGCCGGGACTCTTGGGCTTTCCGGTGTACCGACATTCGGCCACGGCACCAGCGAGGCCCGCGACGATCGCGTCCTCGACTGCCTTTAGCTCTCGGAGCGTAGCGGGCCCGTACTCGAGGAAGTCAAGGTTCTCGGGCACGACTTGGCCGGACACGCGCCCAAATGACTCGTCGTCCTCCACGATCGTCACTCGGTCGATACGCCGCCGCAGGACGAAGTGCGCGACGGCGTGCCCCGCCTCGTGGTGCGCGGTTGCGGCGCGCCGGTCAGACACGTCCATCCCCTTCGAGCAGCGCCGCGATCTTCTCCGCCGCGTCCTCCTGCATCGCCGGGATCGCGTGCGAGTAGATATCCAAGGTGAGTCATAGATTCGACGACACCTACGCCGAGCTCCAGGCCGCGGTTGAGGCGGGGGCATCGCTCGCCGACGCGGCACTGCACGCTGGCGTCAAACGGCGCACGGCCGAGTCGTGGCTCTACAAGGGTCGGCGCGATCCCGACTCGAAGTACGGGCCGTTTGCCGCGGCGGTCGATGCCACGCGCGCGGCGCGCGCGGCCGCGCTCGCCGGACTCGCCCGCGAGCCGCTCGACGGTCCGGGCTTCGTGGCCCTGGTTGATCGCGCGTGCCGAGCGGGCAGCGTCACGGCGCTGCGCTTACGGTGGCGCATGTTCCAGGCCGACAAGCGGTCGGCGACGCACGTCGCCGACGGCCTCGACGTGCTCGACGAGCTCGCGCGTCGGCGCGCTCGCTCACCGGCGAGTTGAACTCGGTTTCTACACGGGCGGCTTGCCCTCGAAACCGAAGAGGGCGCGGCCCAAAGGCACGCGCCCTCCGCAAGCCAGCTCTACAGGCTGGCGATGATGGCTATCAGCAGCGCGATGGCGACACACAAACCCACCGCGCCAAACCCGATCCTGAGGTCCCTATCGGAATCGCTCATGGCTCGAATCTCCTTTCGTGTAGAGGTAGGGGAAGTCCGGCCAGGAAGTAGCGTGCGCGGCCGAGCTCGTCGCGCAGTAGGTCAACCTGGACCCCGTAGAGGGGGGACTCGCCTGAGGTCAGCAGCGATTCGACGTGGGCCACGCCGCGCACGGCCACGTTGCCGCTGTGCAACAGGCGCGCAATCTCGCGCAGCTCCGCCGCGACGGCCCGCAGTACACAGAGGTGGTAGATCTGGGGCGTAAATAGCGGCCTGGAGCGTGTGTGAGTGGCCTCGTCCGCGAGCCGGTCGATCGATTGGGCGAGTTCGGCCTGATACCCGGGCGCTCCTAGCCGTCGCAGCTCGCGCTCGACCGCCGGCAGCGGGAGCTGCTCTCGGCCGTCGATGATCAGCTGGCGGCAGATATCGCGCCTGCGCCAGGCGAGGTACGCAATCCGGAGTCCGAGCGCGATCTGGACGGCGACGCAGGCGATCGCCAGTGCCAGCGGCGGGGCGAGTGGCGCGTTCTCCAGCATCACGATGAGGTCGGCGGCTTGGAGCCCGCCGATGGCTACAGCCCCCTCCTTGGCCGTCTGGGAGGAGTGGAGAACGGCTACGAGCGGATGTGCGGGGCCGAGCGTTGCTTCGGCGTACTCCCACTCGACTTGGGTTGCTGGATGCTGGGGAGGGTCGGCGCTCGGTGGTGGTGGGAAGGCGGGTGGCATGGCGAACTCCATGCCGACCAGTCTTCCCGGCTCGCCCCGCGCAGAACTCTACTCCTCAAGCCAGCCGGGCGCTACCAATGGCGTATCCCCGACTGGGTCGGCCCGGCCCAGTCCGAGCCTCGAGCGTGTCCTGGTAGGACTGCCAGTGTCGATCGAGCCGCTGCTGGCGGTCGATCTCTACGCGAACCGTCTCGGTTGCCACGGGCGAATCGTAATGCCGCCAAAGACTGCAGCCCAAATTGCAGCCCCGCGTCTAGGCACGGCTCCCGCATGACGGGGTCAGTCCGGGGCGTTTTTCCTGCACACGAGGACAAAGCGCGACACGGGGGGTAACCAGGTGCCACGAGACTCCGCGATGATGATGTCCGAGGACGCCAAGTTCGCGCTCGGGTACTAACCGCATGTCTATGCGTTTTTAGGCTCCCAGCTTCTCAGCGATCGCTTGTCTAGCTAATTCCTGTCTAATCGAACCGAGGGCAGGGCTACTCGAGACGAGCGCGGTCCTCGGCGTCACCGCTTTTGCACGGAACGGAGCGCTTTCGGTCAGGCACTCGCTTTTCGCGCAAGGGAGGAGCGGTTCCGCCGAGCCGCTTGGCTTGCTTCTCTTCTCGTCCGCTACCGCTCTCGGGCCTGCTCCAGGTTCGACCGGTGGAGGCCGGAGACCCAATCCGCATCCAGACGCGCGTCGACCGGTTCCTCTACTCGCCGCAGCGCGTCGATGTAGGCATGATCGGCGGCGAGGCGGGCCGCCACCTCGGCACCCTCGGCGATGGCACCGTGGCCGGGGACCACGACATCGACGTGGCCGGCGGCCTCGTCCAGCCGGTCGAGTGCCGTCTCGTAGGCGCCGAGCTGATCGTCTTGGCGAGAGTCGAACATCGGGATCAGGATGTCGGAGAGCATGTCGCCGGCGAGCAGGACGCCACGGTCCGCGAGGAGGACCGCGGCGTGGCCGACAGCGTGCGCCTGATGCTCGATGATCTCGCCCGGCACGGGTCCGCCGTCCGCGGGCAGCGGGGTGACCAGCGCGACCTGGTCGAGAGGGATGCCGGACGCCTCCTCCTCCGCCCCCGCCTGCTGCAGCTCTCGGGTTTCACGGGCAACTTGGGCGCCGGCGGCGGTGGCGTAGCGCGGCACGTCGCCGAACCGGGGATGCCAGAGTAGGTGGTCCCAGTGGGGATGGGTGGAGAACCCGGCGACCACCGGGATGCCGAGCCGGTCCACGTCATCGGCGAGCTGGGTCAACTCGGAGCCATCGATGCCGGGATCGATCAGGATCAACCCATCCTCGCCGCGCACGACGATGGAATTGGTCCAGACCCACTCGCTCTGCCGGACCCAGACGCCGTCGGCCACCTGATTCAGTTCGCCCATCTCCACTCCAATTCGATTTGTTACGGGCTGAGACCGCGATCCGCAGCCAAACTCATCGCTTTTAGCGCCCGCTGGGCGCGATGTTGTGGTTGAGGTGAAAGACGTTGTCGCCGACGTTCAGGTCATCCCCCTGATCGGCCGTCCGCAAGGCGAGTTGCGGGCGCTGCTGCCTCCGCGTGATCTCGGAGCTGTCGCTGCCCTTCGTCGCGCGAAGGAGGAGCACTTGTCGGGCAGGTCCGCGAGCTCGACCGCGACGTATTCCGCGCCGTGGGCGACTTCGCCCTTCCTCAGTCCCGGGCACCCGGCATCTCGGTGGAACCGGCTCCATCCGATCGATGTCGGGGCCTCTGCAATCAGAACCTTCATTCCGACACCTTCCGCCTGACGGCCTCGCGGATCGGCTCGGGCATCGTGAACGTCCACCCTGCGTCCGTCTTCGCCTCCTCCACAAAGAAGGGCGGTGCTGCCGGCACGCGATCGTTGGTGCGCTTCAATGAACGCCCGAGGTTCGCAAATCGCGACACGATCTTCGAAAGGTCCACGTTGAGCTCTGCGGCGAGGTCGGTCATGGCAAACGTCCCGTCGATCGCTGCGGCGGTGATCACCAGTTCGCGCCCGCTGTCGCCGACGCGATTCCAGAGATCGTCGACTGCCTGACGAGCAGGATCGCCGACGTCGCTGGAATCCTCGCTCCCCTTCTCGACGACAGCGCGGGACGGACCATAGCCATGTTCGCGGGCAATCAGCTGATCGAGAAACTCCCGCGACTCGGCGAGATCGGTCTCCCTGTTCGTATCAATCTGGATCGTAATTGTGGGCATCTTGTCCTCCTTGGGTTTTGGGGCTAAGCTGACGCTGCACTGACGCTGGTCTGCCGCTGGACTGAAAATTCTAGCAGCCCAGCCGAAATGCGGATGAGTCCCGACGATGACAATGAGTGGCCAACGCCGGAGCCGCTCTCGCCACGCGGGCATGGGTGGCGTAGGACCCCCACACGCATCGCCGGATCGCTCCGCGCGCGGCCTACGGTCAGTCCTCCGAGCGCGCGACAGCCGCGAGGGCTGCCTCGCGGGTGCTGTACGGCTCCACGCGGACGATCAGGCCATCCCGCAGCGAGGCCACCTGCGCCCACTTCTGTCGCAGCTCGGCCCCGCTGCTGCTGCCGGTCCCGTGAGCCTCGACCACAACGACGATCGTCTCGCCACGGTCAACGATCTCGCGGGCCTCGATCCGAAACGCGCCGCCGAGGTGCTCGTTGATGTCGTTCCACATCTCGAGCAACGCTTGTCGCCCCCGGTAGATCGAGCCCTGAAGCGCGCCCAGGTAGGGAACCCATTCGATCTCGGGATGGAAAGCCGTGAGAGCGGTTTCGTAGTCGCCGCGGTTGAACGCCGCGTATGCGTCTCGCACGAGCTCGACGTTCTCCTCCGACACGGGCAGCTCAAGTATCCGCACTGATCCGGTTCGGTGAAGCCTGCGTAAGGGCAACTGAACAGGGTCGGCGAAAGCCAGGATTCCCACTCGCCCTCAGGACGGGGGCTCTCGTCGCCCAGATCCATTCCGTCAGCAGAAAGGATTGGCGATGCGAAAGCCACGTATTTCCAGGGGCTGGGCGCTGGTCACCGCCGTCGCTGCCGCAGCAGCGATAACGGTTCCGCTCGCGATCAGCTCGAGTCACCGCGAGGCGCCGAACATCATGCTCGATCCGGCCGCCGACAACACCGACGTCTACACATGGACGGCGCCGGGTGCAGAGGACGCGATCACGATCGCGTCGAACTGGATCCCGGGGCAGGTGCCGGCGAACGGGCCGAACTTCTTCAGGTTCGACGATCGCGCCCGGTACTACAACAACATCGACAACAACGGCGACGGCGTCGCCGACATCAAGTACCGGTTCACGTTCAACACGCAGGTCCGCAACCCGAACTCGTTCCTGTACGCGGGGCCGGGCACGCAGGACTTCAACGATCCGGGCCTGAACGTCGTCCAGACGTACGACCTCGTCCGCGAGGAGTACAAGCGCAACGGCGAGTTGAAGGCGAAGAAGAAGGTCGCCAACGACCTGCCGGTCGCGCCGCCGAACATCGGGCCGAAGACGTTCCCGAACTACGGCAACTTCGTCTCCCAGGCGACGAAGACGCTCGCCAACGGGACGAAGCTGTTCGTCGGCACCCGGGACGAGCCGTTCTTCGTCGACCTCGGCGCCACGTTCGATGCGATCAACGTTCGCATGGGCACCGGCAACGAGGGCGCAGGCAAGGACGACCTGTCCGGCTACTGGACATCCTCGACGATCATGCAGATCCCCGAGGCCGACGTGACCCGCAACGGTCAGCCGGTCGCCTCCGCTGATGCCAGCAACGCCGTCGTCGGCGTCTGGTCGACCACCGAGCGCCGCAAGCTCGAGGTCACCAACGCGGGTTGGGGTATCCAGGGCGCACCCTCGAAGGTGAGCAAGAAGGAGAACAAGTGGGTGCAGGTCTCGCGGCTCGGCAACCCGCTGATCAACGAGGTCATCATCCCGCTCGGCAAGAAGGACAAGTTCAACCGAACGACTCCTGACCGTGACGCCGAGCTCTACGGCTCGTTCGCGACGAATCCGGAGCTGGCGGCAGTGCTGAACGCGCTGTTCAACGTCAACGCGCCGGAGACCGACCGCACGGACATCGTCCAGGCGGTGCTCCAGGGGATCCCGGGTCTGAACCAGCACTCGGGCAAGTTCGCCGGCACGCCGGTTGACACCCTGAAGCTCAACCTCGGCGTCTCGCCGACCGCGATGCCGTCCCGCTTCGGCGTCATCGGCGGCGACAACGCGGGCTACCCGAACGGCCGGCGCCCGATCGACGACGTGGTCGACATCGACCTCCAGGTCGTCGCCGGGATCCTGGTCGGCAACGCCGTGCCACTCGGCGACGGCGTCGATCAGGACAGCGTCGGGTTCCAGAACCAGTTCCCGTATCTCTCGGACCCGGAGTCGGGCTTCGACTCCAATCCGGGCCAGTACGTGGAGCCGGTCCACCCGCCGGTCCCGCCGGGAGGTTGATCGATCGGTTCCGGAAGGAGGGAGCGCCTTCGGGCGCTCCCTCCGCCCGGGCCGGATTCTCGACCCACCGAACACGCAACCGCTGAAAGAACTCCCATGTCCTCCACGCCGATCGCCCTCCGCCCGGTCCTGATCAAGTTCGCGGCGCCGCTTGTCACCTTCGCGATCGCGGTCGCCGCCTTCGCGCTCGTCAACCACAGCGCCTCGGTCGATGACGGGGGCGTTTCATCGGCCGGCCTCGATGCCCGCAACGCCGCCGGCACACAGGCCCAGATCGCCGGCCTCCAGGACGCGGTCCGCGCCGACTCCACCGACCCGGTTGCGGCGACGCTGCTCGGCGACGCCTACTACCTGCGCGCCCGCGAGACAGGCGACCCGGCCTTCTACGCGCGCGCCGAGCGCGCCTATGACTCCGCCCTGCTCGTCGCGCCTCGCGACCCGCTTGCGACCACCGGCGCCGCCACCCTGGCGCTCGCCCGCCACGACTTCGGCAAGGGCCTGGCGCTCGGTCAGCGCGCGCACCGGCTCGAGCCCGACCTGGTCCGGCCCTACGCCGCCATCGCCGACGCCCAGATCGAGCTCGGTCGCTACGCCGCCGCGGCGCAAACGCTCGAGACGATGGTGCGGCTGAAGCCGAACCTCGCCGCCTACACCCGGATCTCCTACTTCCGCGAGCTCAACGGCGACCTCGACGGAGCCGTGCAGGCGCTGCGGCTCGCGGTCTCCGGCGGCGGCACCGGTGAGAGCTACGCCTACGTGCAGAGCCTGCTCGGCGGGCTCGAGCTCGAGCGCGCAAACTACGGCTCCGCCGAGCTCGCCTACCGGACCGCGCTCGCGGCCGACGGGGGCTTCGCGCCGGCGCTCGCCGGCCTCGCCCGGGTCGAGGCCGCGGGCGGCGACCTCGGCGGCGCGATCGAGCGCTACCGCGAGGTGGTCGAGCGCCTGCCGCTGCCCGAGTACGCGATCGCGCTCGCGGAGGCGGAGCTGGCGGCCGGGCGCGAGAGCGCGGCGAACCGTGACCTGGCGCTGGTCGGGGTCGAAGCTCGGTTGCTGCAGGCCGCCGGCGTCGACGTGGACGTCGAACTGGCGCTGTTCGAGGCCGACCACGGCGACCCGAAGCAGGCGGTCGTCCTCGGCAAGGACGTCTGGCGCCGTGCCCCCAGCGTGCGCTCGGCCGATGCCTACTCCTGGGCGCTGCACAGCGCCGGGCGTGACGCAGCGGCGCTGGAGCTCTCGCGCGAGGCGATGCGGCTCGGCTCTCGCGACCCCTATTTCCTCTACCACGCCGGCGTGATCGCAGCCGACGCCGGCGCCACCGAGCGCGCCCGCGACCTGCTGGGCACGCTCGCCGCCCAGGCCCCGGCGTTCAGCCCCTACCACGGCCCGCGCGCCGTGCAGGCTCTCGAGGACCTCCGATGACCGTGCCGCGCCGCCGCCTGCTGGCCCCGCTCGTTGCGTTGGTGTTGCTGGCCGGCGCCCTGGCCGTGCCCGGGGCAGCCTCCGCCCACCCGCTTGGCAACTTCACCACCAACCAGCTCGCCGGGGTCTCGGTCTCCGAGCGCGAGGCGCGCGTGGACTACGTCCTCGACCTGGCCGAGATCCCGAGCTTCCAGCTCGCCCAGCGCCTCGACGCCGGCGGCGACGGCTCGATCGCGGGCCCCGAGCGGTCGGCGGTGATCGCCGAGCTCGAGCGCGAGGTCGAGGCCGGCCTGGCGCTGAGCGCCGACGGCGAGGGGCTTGCGCTGCGCCAGGTCGGTGAGCCGAAGCTGAGCTTCCCCGCCGGGCAGGCCGGCCTGACGCTGACCCGGCTCGAGCTCGCCTACGCCGCCAAGCTGCCGGCCGCCGAGGCCACGGTCCAGGTGACCAACGACGCGTTCGCCAACCGCACCGGCTGGCGCGCGATCCAGGCGCTGCCGGGGGACGGGACCGACGTCGTCTCGAGCGTCCCGGCGACCGATTCGACCAACGGCCTGCGGGCCTATCCGCAGGGGCTGCTCGAAACCCCGCCCGACGACCGCACAGCGACCCTCGAGGCCTCACCCGGTACCGGCCAGGTGACCGCGCCCGAAGGCGTCAGCGGCGGCGAGGCGACCGCGGACCGCGGCGGCGACGGCTTCGCCGGGACGCTGACCAGCGGCAACACCGAGGGCCTGCTGATCTTGGTCCTGCTGGCGACCGCCTTCGGCTGGGGGGCGCTGCACGCGCTCTCGCCCGGGCACGGCAAGGCGATGGTCGCCGGGTACCTGGCCGGATCGCGCGGCAAGCCCAGGCATGCGTTCGCGCTCGGCGCGACGGTCACGGCGACGCACACCGCCTCGGTGTTCGCGCTCGGCTTGATCACGCTCGCGGCGTCGGAGTACATCGTCCCCGAGCGCCTCTATCCGTGGCTCGGCGTGGCCTCGGGGCTGATGGTCGTCGCGGTCGGGCTGACGGTGATGCGTTCGCGCCTGCGGCGCTGGCGCGCGGTGCGCGCGGGCGAGGCCCCGGGCCACGATCACGACCACGACCACACGCACCATCACGACCACACGCACGCCCATGACCATGCACACGACCACGGCCACACCCACGATCACAACGACGCGCCGATCCGGATGCGCGAGTTGCTCGGGCTCGGCGTCTCGGGCGGGCTCGTCCCCTGCCCGTCGGCACTCGTCGTCCTGATCGCGGCGATCTCGCAGCACCGGATCGGGCTCGGGATGGCGCTGATCTTCGCCTTTAGCCTCGGCCTCGCCGGCACCGTCAGCGCGGTCGGGCTGGTGACGATCTACGGCCAGCGGTTGGTCGGGCGGGTGAACTTCGAGCGCCGAATGTTCGGCGGCCGGCTCACCGGAGCCCTGCCGGCGATGTCGGCGACGCTGATCGTGCTCGTCGGCGTCCTGATCACCTCACGCGCGATCCCGGAGCTGGGATGAGTCCGTTCAGAGAATCAAGTCAACAATAGGAGCGACCCATGTTTGCGATCGATTTCGAATTCTTGTTCAAGCCCGTCGAGGAGCTCGACTCCGCGCTTACGGGCCTCTTCGACGGTGCGCCGCTCCTGGTCGCGCTGGGGATCGCGTTCGTGCTCGGCTTGCGCCACGCCTCCGACCCCGACCATCTGGTCGCGGTCACTTCACTCGTCGCCGCCGACGGCGGCGACGCCCGGGGCGCGGCGAAGCTCGGCGCCTGGTGGGGGGTCGGTCACGCCACGGCCCTGCTGGCCCTCGGGATCCCGCTGATCGTGTTCAAGTCCGAGCTTCCGGCATGGCTCGAGTCGGGCGCCGAGATCGCGATCGGCGTGGTCATCATCGTGCTTGCGGCGAGAGTGATCTGGAAGTGGGTCCGCGGCGATTTCCGCGCCGGCAGGCACTCCCACGCGCCTGTCGCCGAGCCAGACTCGGCCGGTGGCGCCCACACCCACCTTCGCCACGGTGGCGAGCCCGAGCACCAGCACACCAAGGTGCGGACCCCGCGCCAAGCGGTCGGCATCGGCCTCCTGCACGGGCTCGCCGGAACCGGCGCGGTCGTCGTGCTGTTGCTCGCGGCGCTGCCGTCGCAGCTCGAGGCCGCGCTCGCCCTCGCGGTGTTCGCGCCGATGTCGATCGTCTCGATGGCGCTCTGCACGACCGCGTTTGCCTGGCTGCTCACCCGGCGCGTGATCGATCCCCTCTACCGAACCGTGCTGATCCCGGCGTTCGGCCTCTTCGGGGTCACGTTCGGCCTCTGGTACACCGGGCTCGTCTGATTCGCTAGCGTCACCCCACATGAGGCACGAGGGCGCGCGCCCATCGCCGGCGATGATCGTGGCGATGATCGCGCTCGTCGCGGCGCTGGCGGGAACCGCGGTCGCCGCCGAGCTGCCGACCAGGGTGATCAGCAAGAGCGAGGTGAAGAAGATCGCCGTGAAGCAGATCAACAAGCTGGCGCCGGACCTTTCGGTGGCGAACGCGACCACCGCCGACATCGCGGGCAGCGCCGACAACGTGCTCTGGGCCGTGGTCGACAACCCCGACGATCTCGACAACGCCACGCTCGCCCGGGCGGGGCAAACCAACACGACCGTGACCGAGGTCGACGTGACCGGCGTCAGGGTCGAGTTCGGGCGGCCGGTCACGAATTGCGCCTGGATCGCCACCAAGGGCGCGGTCGCCAACGCGACCCCACCTAGGGGTGAGATCACGACCGTGGGCGTGGCGGGGAACCCGGAGGCCGTCGAGGTGCAGGTACTGGACGGAACCACCGTCGGTGGCCATCTGAATGCGCCATTCCACCTGAAGGTGATCTGCTAGCCGCCAGACGACCCTGCCTGGTTGACAAGCACAGGAGCGGCGAATAGCGTCGCCGTGCACTCGGAGGAAAGGAAGGATTCCCATGATCGAATCCACGACTAGCAGGGGCTCGCGCCCATCGCCGGCGCTGATCGTCGCGATGATCGCGCTCGTCGCCGCGCTGGCGGGCACCGCGGTCGCCGCGGAGCCGCCGACCAGGGCGATCACCAAGAACAAGGCGAAGAAGATCGCCGTCAAGCAGATCAACAAGCTGGCGCCCGGCCTGTCGGTCGCCAACGCGACCACGGCCGACACCGCGGGCAAGGCCGATAACGTCCTCTGGGCGGTGGTCGACAACGGCGCTGGTGCAGCGGATGCCGCCGTCGCCCGGGCCGGGCAACCGGGCACCACGGTGGCCGAAGTGGGCGTAGCGGCCGTCAACGTCGACTTCGGGCGCGTGGTCACCGAATGCGCCTGGATCGCCACCAAGGGCTCGGTCGCCAACGCGCTGGCGAGCGGCGGCGAGGTGACGACCGAAGGCGTGGCGGCGAACCCCAACGCCGTCCAGGTGCGGACGCGGGGCAGCGCTGGCGGAGGGGTGCAGGCCCCCTTCCACCTGGAGGTGATCTGCTAGCGCCACGTACACAGCGCTGGCGTTGATGCTCCGGCCCCTCACGCCTCCTCGAGGTGGGCCGCCTTCACCGGCGCCGGGGTGAGCGCCGCGGCGACGATCACGAGCACGAACGCGCTCAGGCGCACGACCACGCCCGCCGGCTCGTCGGGGAACGGCTCGGCGAAGACCAGCGGGCCGGCGGCGATCGTGAGCGCGTTGGCGGCGACGCTGGTGACCGCGATCACCGGGACCGCCTTGCCGATCTGAAGGCTGCGCGCCGAGACCACCAGGCCGGCGGCGGAGCCGAGCGCGATCACCGCGGCAAGCGGGCTGAAGACGATCGCCGCCGCGCTCGCCTCGCCGAGCTCGCCCGAGAGCGCCTTGATCGCGGTGTCGGACGCCGCCCAGAAGAGGCCCGCTGAGGCGCCGAACAGGACCCCCTCGCGAGCGCGGCCGTGGCCGCCGACCGCGACGATCACCGCCGCCGAGGAGACGACGATCAGATAGGTGACCAGGCGCGCGGTCTCGTAGTCGGAGTGCGCCTCGTCCCCGGCCCCTTCGAGCGTTGCGGCGAGGAAGGCGAGGCCGAGCGCGGCGAGGCCGACGCCGATCCACTCGCGGCGCGTCACCTCGTGGGCGAAGAGCCGGTCGGCGGTGACCGTGAGCAGGACCAGCCCCCCGGCGATCACCGATTGCACGAGCGAGATCGGGGCGAGCGCGAGCGCCCCGACGTGAAACGCCCAGCCGCCCATCGCGACGACGATGCCGAGCGTGTACCAGCGGTTCCGAAACAGCGCCAGCGAGGTCCGGATCGGCCGCCGCATCTCGACCTCCGGCGAGGCGACCGCGCCACGGTGCTTGTAGAGGAAGCCGAGCACCGACGCGAACGCGGTCGCGAGCGCGAGCAGGAGGCCGATCTGGACCGAGACGCTCATCGAGGGCGGGCCAGGCTACCGCCGGGCGGCCAATCGCGGTGCTCGAGTTGGGGGTGAGCGTGTCGCGCTCGGGCGCCTGGTGGAGTTCCGCTCGGGCCGGGTCGGGGTGCGAGGCCTGGCCGGGTGTCAGTGAGGGAGGGAGTTGGGCCTGGCGCGGGCGCTTTCGGTCGGCCTCGGCCGTGGGTGGCGCTTTCTTCTCGCTATCCGAGAATAAGTCGCCAATCGAGTCCTCGGCCAGCGCGTCAACCCGCCGTTCGATCGCGCGTCGAGCTCGAAAGGAGAGTTGTTGCTCTATTGCAATGTCAACCTCGGACCCGATGCCGAGGGACGGTTGAGTCCGGGGTTTGCGACCTGCGCTTGCACCCGGCCTCCCCTCACTGCCAACGACCCCCGCCTCGCGCACCCGGCGACGGTCCGAGCGGAACGCGGCAGCGCTCGCCCACCGCAGACACGGGCCTGAGACAGGGGCTAGGCGGCGCTGGGGCCGTCGCCGCGCTCGGGAGGCTCGGCCCGCTTGGGCTCGAGCTCGGCGTCGAGCTGGATCGCGCGGATCGCGTGCTCGTCGGGGAGCTTTGCCAGCACCTCGTGGATGATCCGGTGGATCTCCGGCTCGTCGTGGCCGAAGTCGTCGAGCAGGCTGCGCAGCGCTGTGTGCGCGATTTTCAGTTGCGCCGGGGTGAGCTCGAGGTGGTAGTTGATCGACTCCACGCGCGGGATCTTACTTCTGAGCAGGCGTTTCGATCCGCCAGTCCGTCGAGTGCGGGTAACCGCACCCAATTGCCGCCCCGCGCCCGGTAGCTTGCGATCTCGATGTCCGAGGCGGCGATCGAAGTCAGCGGGTTGCGCAAGTCCTACAAGGACGTCGAGGCCTTGTGCGGAATCGACCTCGAGGTCGAGGCGGGGACGATCCTCGGCCTGCTCGGCCCCAACGGCGCCGGGAAGACGACCGCGGTGCGGATCCTGGCCACGCTGCTGCCCCCGACCGCGGGTTCGGCGCGGGTCGTCGGGCTCGACGTGGTCGAGGATGCGTCCAAGCTCCGCTCGCAGATTGGCCTCGCCGGCCAGTACGCCGCGGTCGACGAGAACCTGACCGGGTTCGAGAACCTGGAGATGGTCGGGCGCCTCTACCACCTCGGCCGCGCCAAGTCGGGCCAGCGAGCGACCGAGCTGCTCGAGCGCTTCGACGCTCGACGAGGCCGGCAGACCGGCTGGCCAAGACCTACTCCGGCGGCATGCGCCGGCGCCTCGACCTCGCCGCGGCGCTCGTCGCCCGGCCGCCGGTGCTGTTCCTCGACGAGCCCACCACCGGGCTCGATCCGCGCAGCCGGATCGGTCTCTGGGAGGTGATCGAGGCCCGGGTCGCGGCGGGCACGACCGTGCTCCTGACCACGCAGTACCTCGACGAGGCCGACCGCCTCGCCGACCGGATCGCGGTCATCGACCACGGCAACCTGATCGCCGAGGGCAGCTCGGACGAGCTCAAGGAGCGCGTCGGCGGCGAGCGGATCGAGGTCAAGCTCGAGCGCTCCGAGCAGTGCAGCGCCGCGATCGCGGCGCTGGCCGAGTTCGCCGCCGACACGCCGACGCTCGAGGACGGCACCATCCGCGTCCCGGTCCGCGAGCATCGCGGCGCGATCACCGCCGCGGTACGCAAGCTCGACGCCGAGGGGATCGAGATCGACGACATCGTCGTTCGCAGGCCGACGCTCGACGACGTCTTCATGACCCTCACCGGACGCCCGCCGGAGCCGGCGGACGACGACGACGCCGAGCCCGAGGGCGAGCGAGCGCGAGACCGGCGAGCACGAACGCGAGCTGGTCCGATGACCGCCCGCTACGCGATCTCCGACACGCTCGGTGCTCGCGATGCGCGCCCTGCGCCGGATCCCGCGCAACCCCGAGCTGCTGACCGCCTACACGGTCCAGCCGATCATGTTCACGCTGCTGTTCGTCTACGTCTTCGGCGGCGCGATCTCAGACCCCCGGCTACGACGACTACGCCGACTTCATGATCCCGGGGATCATCGTCCAGCAGATGTCGTTCGGCGGCTTTGCCACCGCGCTCGGGCTCGTCGACGACCTGAAGAAGGGCCTCGTCGACCGCTTCCGCTCGCTGCCGATGTCGCGCATGCGCCGTGCTCACCGGCCGAACCCTCTCCGATATCGCGATGAACGCGCTCGCGCTCGCGGTGATGGTCGTCGTCGGCTACGTCGTCGGCTTCGGGTTCAGCACCTCGGTCCCGGAAGTGGTCGGCGGGATCGCGCTCTGCCTGCTGATCGGCTACGCCTTCTCCTGGGTGTTCGCCTGCGTCGGGCTCTACTGCCTCGACCCCCGAGGGAGCGAACGCCTTCGGCTTCATCGCGATCTTCCCGCTCACCTTCGCCTCCTCGGCGTTCGTGCCGCCGGAGACGATGCCCGAGTGGCTGCGGACGTTCGCCGAGGACATCAACCCGTTCTCGCTCATGGTCGACGCCGTGCGGGCGCTGTTCGTCGGCGGGCCGGGGACCGACGACATCCTTCCCTCGATCGCCTGGTGCGTCGGGCTGATCGCCGTCTTCGGCACCCTGGCGGTGCGCCGCTACCGCACCGCCGTGCTCGCCTAGAGCCCTCTAGGCGCGGGTGGCCTCGGTGCTCTCGGGCGCCGTGTCCGCCCGCTCGGCTGCCTCGGCCGCCTCCAGCAGCTCGGCGATCGCGACCTCGATCCCGGCGCCGATCTCGGCGACGTCGTCAATCGCGTCGTAGTCGGCCAGCAGGCCGAAGTTGATCCCGCCGTTGTAGGACATGATCGCGACGAACAGCGCCTGGTTCGGAGGCAGGAAGCCGACCGGGAAGATGTCCTCGAGCTCGCGGCCGAGCACGTAGAGCGGGATCTGCGGCCCCGGGACGTTGGTGACCACGAGGTTGAACAGCCGGGTCGAGAAGTTGACCCGCGCCGCCTGCGCGAGCAGCGTCGGCGGAGCGAAGTCGTTGAAGCGCGAGATCACCTCGGCGCCCAGCGCCTGCTTCGACTCCTTCACCCCCGCCATCTCCTGCATGCAGGCCTCGAGCCGCTTGACCGGGTCCTCGATGTAGACCGGGATCGCCCCCCGCAGGGCGACGAGCTTGTTGCCGAGCTGGCCGCGCTCGTCGGCGGCACGGATCGAGACCGGCACCTGGGCCCGAAGCTCGAGGCCCTCGGTGCGCACACCGCGCGAGTGCAGCCAGCTCCTCAGGGCGCCACTGACGACGGCGAGCACGACGTCGTTGACGGTGCCGCCGAGCGCCGACTTGATCCGCTTGAACTGGGCCAGGTCTGCGCGCACCCACTCGAACCGGCGGTGAGAGCCGATCTCGACGTTGAGCGGAACGCTGGGCGCCGGGTTGGCGAAGTTCCAGCCGACCTCGCCGAGCGCCTCGGCCGCTTCGGAGACCTGGTCGACGGCGGCGCGCGGATGCTCGACCGCCTGCTCGAGCCGCCGCAGCAGTCGCACGGGCGTCCTCAGCAGGCCCTCGGCGTCCTTGGCGAGCAGCTGGGCGCCCGAGGGCTCGGGGTTGGGAACCCAGTCGTGGTCGGACTGGGCGGGCTCGGGAACCGGCTTGACGTCAAACAGCACGGTGGCGATGTCGACGCCGGAGACGCCGTCGACGAGCGCGTGGTGGGTCTTGGTCAAGAAGGCGAAGCGCTTGCGGGTCAGGCCCTGGACCATCCACAGCTCCCAGAGCGGCTTCGTGCGGTCGAGCGCCTGCGAGAAGACGCGTGCCGCCATGTTGCGGAGCTGCTCCTCGGAGCCCGGCGCGGGAAGGGCCGAGTGGCGGACGTGGTACTCGAGGTTGAAGGCGGAATCGTCGACCCAGAACGGGCGGCCGGTCGGCGCCGGGGGGTAGGCGAGCTTCTGGCGGAAGCGCGGCACCAGGTGAAGCCGCGACTGGATGTGGTCGAGCAGGTCGTCGTAGGCCATCGGCGGGCCCTCGAAGATGCAGATCCCGCCGACGTGCATGTGGCTCGCCGAGCTCTCGTTGGAGAGGAACGAGACGTCGAGAGCGCTGAGGCGGTCCATGTGGCCCTGGGCCATGCGCCTAACTTACCGCCTATGCGCCGCGCCGCATCCACCCTGCTGATCGCCTGCCTGCTCGCCGGTTGCGGCTCGGAGAGCGACGACGAGTCGCTGCCATCGCGCGCCACCCCGTTCGACGCCGAGCGCGCCTTCGCCGACCTCGAGGCGCAGGTCGCGATCGGGCCGCGCCCGTCGGGCTCGGCCGGGGCTCGCGCGACCGCGAAGCTGATCTCGCAGCGGCTGACCGAGGCCGGGGTGCTCGAGGTCGGGGTCCAGCGGCCGTACGCGAACGTGGTCGGCCGGATCGAGGGCTCCGAGCCCGGCGCGGTAGTCGTCGGCGCCCACTACGACACCAAGGACGGGATCCCGCGCTTCGAGGGCGCCAACGACGGCGCCTCGGGGGTCGCCGTCCTGCTCGAGCTCGCTCGCGACCTGCCGCTGAGGGTCGACGGCCCCTCGATCCACCTCGCCTTCTTCGACGCCGAGGAGGCGCGCGGCAGCCGTCCGTTCGAGCTCGACGGCACCCGCGGCAGCCGCCAGTACGTCGCCTATGCGCGCCGAGGCGGAAGCGCAGGGCTCGCCGCGGCTGGCCGAGATCCGCGCGATGGTCCTCTTCGACCTCGTCGGCGACTGCGAGCTGCAGATCCCGCTCGAGGCCGAACTCCGACCCCGGCCTCTATGCGCTCTTTGCCGACGCGGCCGAGGAGCGCACCGGCAGCCCGGCGCCGTTCGAGGGCACGACCGCCGCCGGTCGGCGACGATCACCTCCCGTTCCTCGAGGCGGGGGTCCCGGCCGTCGACCTGATCGACTTCGAGTACGGCCCCGGGCCGGCGCCCGGCGCCTACTGGCACACGCCCGAGGACACGCTCGACAAGGTCTGCGCCGAGAGCCTCGACGCGGTCGGCGAGGCGGCGCTGCGCGCGATCCCCCAGATCCGCTAAGCCTGGACTTCCTCTCCGTTGACGCCTCAGGTAGCCCATGGACTACCTGAGCCGTCACTCGTGCCGCCGATAGCCGCGCCCCCGCCGGGTACCCTCTTGGTCGATGCCACCGGCCACGACCACCCATGCGCCCAGCCGGGTGCTGCTTGCCGCCCCGCGCGGATACTGCGCCGGCGTCGACCGCGCCGTGCAGGCGGTCGAGAAGGCGCTCGACCTCTACGGGCCCCCCGTCTACGTGCGCAAGGAGATCGTCCACAACAAGCATGTGGTCGAGGAGCTGGCCGAGCGCGGGGCGATCTTCGTCGAGCAGGAGACCGAGGTCCCCGAGGGCGAGCTGGTCGTATTCTCGGCCCACGGTGTCGCGCCGAGCGTGCATGCGAACGCCGCCGCCCGCAACCTGCAGACGATCGACGCAACCTGCCCGCTGGTGACCAAGGTCCACGTCGAGGCGCGCAAGTTCGCCGAGCAGGGCTACACGATCGTGCTCATCGGCCACCAGGGCCACGAGGAGGTCGAGGGCACGACCGGCGAGGCGCCCGAGAACATCGTCCTGGTCGAGACCGCCGAGGACGTCGATGCGCTCGAGCTCGACGACCCCGACCACGTCGCCTTCATCACCCAGACGACGCTCTCGGTCGACGAGACGGCGGAGATCATCGCCCGCCTGCGCGAGCGCTTCCCGGCGATCACCTCGCCGAAGTCCGACGACATCTGCTACGCGACCACCAACCGCCAGATCGCCGTCAAGCAGCTCGCCCGCGAGTGCGAGCTGGTGCTGGTGATCGGCTCGACCAACTCCTCCAACTCCAACCGCCTGGTCGAGGTCGCGCGCGAGCACGGCGCCGCCTCGCACCTGATCGACAACGCCTCGCAGGTGCGCGAGGGTTGGCTCGAGGGCGTCGACACGGTCGGGATCACGTCGGGCGCCAGCGCTCCCGAGCAGCTCGTCGCCGAGCTCGTCGAGTTCTTTCGCGACCGCGGCGCCGGCGACGTCTCCGAGCTGCGGGCCGTCGACGAGGACGTTCGCTTCATGCTCCCGAAGGAGATCCGCACCGAGCTCGCTGCGCGATCCTGAGCGCCCGCCGGCTCAGATCGCGGTCCCGGGCCAGCCGCGGGCGCCCAGCTCTCGCGAGACGCCCCGCGCGGCCTCGGCGACCGCGGCGGTGAGGCCCTTCGCCGGGCCTCGAGGGAGGATCCGCTCGGTGTCGCCGACGACGCCGATGCTGCCCACCCCGTGACCGCTGTGGTCGAAGATCGCGCCGGCGAGGCTCGACTCGCCGAGCACGGCCTCGTCGCGCTCGCGGGCGATCCCCGTCTCCCGAACGGCTCGCAGTTGCTCGCGCAGCTTGGCCTCGGTCAACGTCCTGCTCGTCAGCCTGGCCAGCGGCTCGGCGGTGAGATCGTCGAGCGCCTCCGCCGGTGCGAAGCCGAGAATCGCTTTGCCGAGCGCGGAAGCGTGCGCGGGCAGCTCGGCGCCCACCTCGAGTATCTGCAGCGTGGTGTCCGGCCGGAACACGTGGTGGACGACGAGCACCAAGTCGCCGTGCATGACGCCGACGCGCACCGCCGCGTTGGCTCGTTCGGCAAGCCGCTCGGCGTGGACGATCGAGCGGCTGCGCAACTCGTTGATGTCGAGGTAGGAGTTGCCGAGCTGGAGCAGCCCGGGGCCGAGCTGGTACTTGTCGGAGTGGCGGTCCTGCTCGACGAAGCCATGCGCCATCAGCGTCTGGAGCAGGCCGTGCACGGTCGGCCTCGTGATATCGAGCCGGTCGGAAAGCTCGCTGACGCCGTATCTTCGGGGCCCGGCGGCGAGGGCCTCGAGGATCCGCGCGGCGCGGTCCACGGACTGGATGGTCGCCCGCCGCGAGGACCGCTTGGCGCTCTCTTTGGTTTCGGTCTTGTTCGGCATTGTCGAATCCACTTCGGTAGTGTAGACTGCCAGCTCGGGTAACCGAAGGAGGAGCGAGTGGTCGGGATCGTAGTCGTATCGCACAGCGCCGACCTGGCGCGCGGGCTCGCCGCGCTCGCCGGGGAGATGGCGGGCCCCGAGGTCACCGTACTGCCGGCGGGCGGCGCCCCCGATCAGGGACTCGGTACCGACGAGGACCTCGTGCGCCAGGCGATCCGGCACGCCGACGGTGGCGACGGCGTCGTCGTCCTCGGCGATCTCGGCAGCGCCTTCCTCACCGTCAAGCACGTGCTCGAGCGCAGCTCGAACGGTGGCGTGCGGATCGCCGACGCGCCGCTGGTCGAGGGAGCGGTCGCGGCCGCGGTTGCGTCGTCCGCCGGGGCGGACATGGACGCCGTCCTGCGCTCGGCCGAGGAGACGCGCGGTGCCGCAAAGCTTTGAGGCCACGGTCGAGCTGCCCGCCGACGTCGCCCTGCACGCCCGACCGGCTGCGGAGTTCGTGCGCACTGCGATGGCCTTCGACGCCGACCTGCTGTTGGCCGCAAACGGCCGCAGCGCCGACGCGAAGAGCCTGCTCGCGGTGCTCGCCCTCGGCGCGACCGGCGGAACCGAGCTAGGCCTGCGGGCCGAGGGGCGCGATGCGGGAGAGGCCATCGACGCCCTCACCCGCCGCATCGCCGGCCTCACCGAGTGACTCCAGGTCGCGTATCGCGGGCCTGACGAGCCCCTCGACCTCGGCCGCCGTAGTCGCCCGCAGCACGCTGCGCGTCATCGCGGTCGCCCGCCCGAACTCGAGCCGCCTGACCCATTCCCTCACCGTGCCGACGCGGGCGGCGCCGACGCTGAGCTCATCGACACCCATGCCGACGAGCAGCGGTGCGACGCGCGGGTCCGAGGCGGCTTCGCCGCACACCTCGACCCGGATCCCCGCCGCCACCGCGGCCTCGGCGACCCTGGCGATCATCCTCAGCACGAGCGGGTCATGAGTGACCGCATCGCCCGGCGCGAACCGATCGCCTCCGAGCACCGAGTGCGTGAGGTCGTTGGTACCGATGCTGAGGAAGTCCACGGTTTCGGCGATCGCGTCGACCACGGCCACCGCGTCGGCGGTTTCGATCATCGCCCCGAGCGCCGGCCGGACGCTGCCGGGAACCGCGGCGAGCGCCTCCCGGAGCGCGGCCTCGGTGGCCTCGACGTCCTCCGGGCCGCGGACCATCGGCAGCAGCACCCGCAGCTTGGCGCCGGTTGACGTCAGCAGCAGGGCGCGAAGCTGAGTCGCGAGCGCCTCGGGTGCGGAGAGCAGGAGCTCGATCCCGCGCTCGGAGCGACCGGCGAGGAAGGGCGGCGTCTTGTCGCCCCCGAAGTCGAGCACCCGCACGGTCGCCGTCAGCCCCTCGAGCAGGTGCAGGATCGGCACCAGCGCGCCCAGATGTTGCTCCTCGGTCGGCCAGGCAGGCGTGTCGAGGAAGGCGAGCTCGGTGCGCAGCAGTCCGACTCCCTCGGCGCCGGCCCCGAGGCCGGCGATGACCTCGGCGGACGAGGCGGCGTTGGTGAGCACGCAGACCCGGCGACCGTCACGGGTGAGCGCCGGAAGTGTGCGATTGGCGAGCGCCCGCTCGCGGGCGTCCGCCCGGTCGGCGGCGGCCTGGCGCGCGAGAGCAAGCCGCTCCGGAGAGGGGGAGAGGATCAGCGATCCGTCGCCTCCGTCGACCACGGCGAGACCGCCCGGCGAGGCCTGCAACCCCAGCTCACCGATCCCGATCGCCATCGGCAGGCCCAGCGACCGGGCGACGATCGCCGCGTGAGCGGTGGCGCCGCCCTCGCTCAGCGCGATGCCGCGAACCTGAGGCCCAAGCTCGGCGACGTCAGCCGGCCCGAGGTCGGTCGCCACCAGGATCACGTCGGCCGAGGCCGGATGGGGATCGGGATCCGGCGTCCCGGTCGCGATCCGGGCGGCGCGCCGGCCGAGGCTGCGGACGTCGTCGGCTCGTGCGGAGAGCATCGGATCGTCGAGCGCCGCGATCGTCTCGGCGTAGGCGCTCGTTGCCTCGGTCAGGGCCCGGGCCGCGGGCTCGCCGCGCTCGATGATCGCCGTCTTCACTGCCGATCGCAGGCCTGGATCGGCGGCCATCAGCACTCCGGTCTCGACGATCTCCGCCTCGGGCGCGCGACCCTCATCGCGCAGGCGCGCGCCGATCGCCTCGAGCTCCGCCGCCGCTTGCTCGAGTGCCAGCGCAGCCTCGTGCGCCTCGGATTCCCGCGAAGCCTGCGCGACCGTGCCCTCCGCCGGTGCCGACTCGGCGATCACCCGGATCGCGCCCGCGGCGACACCGGGAGCCGCAGGCGCCCCGGTGAGCACGGTCTCGGTCATCTCATTGCTCCGCGGCGACCGTCTCGGCGAGCGCGCGAACGATCAGCGCCGTCGAGGTCGCGCCCGGGTCCTGGTGTCCGATCGAGCGCTCGCCGAGATACGACGCACGTCCCTTGCGCGCCTGCATCGGAACGGTGGCGCGGGCGCCTTCCTCGGCCGCACCGACGGCCGCGGTCAGCGCTTCGCCGACGGCGGTCCCGGAACCGAGCGACGACCGCAGTGCCTCGAGCGCCGGCTCCAGTGCGTCGACCATCGTCTTGTCTCCGGGCTCGGCTGCGCCGAGCTCCTTGATCGCCTCGAGGCCCGCGTCGAGCGCCGCGAGCAACTCCGCGCCCGTGAACGAATCGCCGTCGCCGAGCGTGCGTCCCGCGCGACGAAGCGCCGAGCCCCAAAGCGGCCCGCTGGCCCCGCCGACGGTGGAGACCAGCGTCTTGCCGCAGAGGATCAGGAGCCGGCCGGGCGGGACGGATGCGTCCTGCCCGGCCAGCGCTTTCTCGACCGCGTCGAACCCGCGCTTCATGTTCACGCCGTGATCGCCATCGCCAATCGCCGCGTCGAGCTGGCTGAGATAGTCGCTCTCAGCGCGGACCACCGAAGCGGTCGCGGTCATCCAGGCGTTGACGGTTGCGGCGTGCACTGCGGGCTCGGTGATCATCCGGGCGCGCGCCTTACCAGCGAAGCGCCGGCGTGTCGACCGGAGCATCCCATAGTTCGACCAGCTCGTCGTCGAGCTCGAGCAGCGTCAGCGACGCGCCCGCCATCTCCAGCGAGGTGATGTAGCTCCCGACCAGGGATCGCACCGGCTCGAGGCCACGATCACGCAGCCGCCGCTCGACCTCTCCGTAAAGGAGGTAGAGCTCGAGCTGCGGTGTGCCGCCCATGCCGTTGACGAATGGCAGCACCCGAGCCCCGTCGGCCGGCTCGAGGTCGCTGACGACCGCTTCGACCACGAGCTCCGCGATCTCGGCAGCGGTTCCGAGCGGCTCGCGTCGGCGCCCGGGCTCGCCGTGGATTCCGATCCCGACCTCCATCTCGCCCTCGGGGAGATCGAAGATCGGCGTGCCCGCGGCCGGCGGGATGCACGACGAGAGCGCGATCCCGAACGAACGCGAGCGCTCGTTGACTCGGGTGGCGAGGGCAGCGACCGCGGCGACGTCGTCACCACGATCGGCGCCGGCGCCGGCGATCTTCTCCGCCAGCACGGTTGCGCCGACACCGCGGCGCCCGGCCGTGTAGAGGGAGTCCTGCACCGCCACGTCGTCGTCGATCAAAACCGACTCGACCGCGATCCCCTCGTCCGCGGCATCCTCCGCCGCGAGCTTGAAGTTCATCACGTCGCCGGTGTAGTTCTTGACGATGTGGACGACGCCCGCGCCGCCGTCGACGGCCTTGGTCGCCGCGAGCATCTGCTCCGGCACCGGTGAGGTGAAGACCTCGCCCGGGCACGCGGCATCGAGCATCCCGTGGCCGACGAAGCCGCCGTGGAGCGGCTCGTGACCCGAGCCGCCGCCGGAGACGAGGGCGACCTTGCCCTCGACCGGAGAGTCGGCGCGGACGACGATCTGCGCATCGGCGTCGTAGCGGAGCAGCCCACCGTGGGCCGCCGCCAGTCCTGCGAGCGACTCCTTGACCACGTCCGCCGGATCGTTCAGGAGCTTCTTCATCTGCGTTGTCGCTGTACTCATTCTCTCCTCCTTGGTCAGCGGCGGCGGCCGCTTCTTGACCGCCGCCGCTGGTTTGGTCTTCCTCGGTCAGCGGGGGAGGCCGCTACTTGGCCGCCGCCACTGGTTCGGGGTTCGCTGCTCCGTCCTGACCCGGGTCGGGGTGCGTGACGGCCGCCTCGATCGGCTCCTCGACGATCCTCGGGGTTGCGAGGAAGTCGTAGAGGAACGCGGCGAGGCCGGCGCCGACCAAGCCCGGCAGCACGTAGACCGGGATGATCTGACTCCAGGTCGTGGCGCCGTCGCCGAGGCCGAGCACGACCTCGGGGCCGATCGCACGCGCCGGGTTCAGCGATGCTGCGGTGATCGGGCCGAAGATCATGATGATCGCGACCACGGTCCCGCCGATGACGAGACCGGCGAAGTCACCGGGCGAGCGCTTGTCGACGATTCCGAGGATCGCGAAGATCAGGATCCCGGTGCCGACGGCCTCGGCGAACATCGCCGTGCCCCAGCCGTAGGTGTCCTCGTTGAACGAGGCGTGACCGAGCCCGACGTCGATGCCGAACTGGGTGAACGCAGCCCAGATCCCGAGTGCTCCGATCACCCCACCGACGAGCTGAGCTCCCATGTAGGTAGGCACCTCGCGCCACGGAAAGCGCTTTGTCAGCGCGAGGGCGAAAGTGACAGCGGGGTTGATGTGACAGCCTGAGACCTTGCCGATCGCATAGACCAGCGCCACGATCACGAGCCCGAACGCGAACGAGATCCCGAGCAGGTCCGCGCCCGTGATCGCGGGCTCGGAGTCACCGGCGAGCGCCAAGGTGGCGACGACCGACCCCGGGCCGATCAGGACCAGAAGTGCTGTGCCGACGACTTCGGCGAGCGCCCTCTGACCGAGTGAGTAGGTATGCATCCTCTCCTCCTTTGATGCGCCCGACGGATGCGCTCTCCCGCATCCCTTCCGACAGTGATTCGATAATGTCGAACGCTGTTCGCGGGCGACAGTAGCACAACGGAGGGTTATGTCAAGGGCTCGGGGGGACTTCCTCGAACTCGGTCAGTGAGAGCAGGTTCCCGTCGGGGTCGACAAACCAGGCGATCCGGGTTCCGTCGGGGGCGGTCCAGACTCCGCGCTCGTCCTGGTCGAAATGCTCATAGCGGCGGAACTCGACCTCGCGGGCGACGAGCACGTCGACGGTCGCGGCGATGTCGGGGACTTTCCAGCCGAGGACCGTGTGGGGGACCGGGGTGATGCGCTCGACCTTGGCCAGCCGCACCATCGTCCCGCCGGCGTCGAGGACGAGCGCGAACTCCTCGTCGGCGACCAGCTCGAGCCCGAGCACATCGCGGTAAAAGGCGATCGCTCGCTCGGGGTCGGTGATCGCGACGAAGGCGATCGGCTCGAAGCGCCCCAGCATCAGAGGGATCATCGCACCCCGCTACCTTGCGCCCATGCACGGGCCCGGACACCGACACGGACACGGCGCCCGCGCGGCGACCGTCCCGGGGCCCGACAGGGCGCGGAGCACGAGGGCGCTGCGGTTGACCCTGGCGCTGACCGCCACCTTCACCGTGGTCGAGGTCGCCGGTGGGATCGTCAGCGGCAGCCTCGCGCTGCTCGCAGACGCCGCGCACATGCTCTCCGACAACCTCTCGCTCGGGATTGCCCTGTTCGCGGCCTGGCTCGCCGGGCGCCCGGCCGGGCCGAGTCGCACCTTCGGCTACCGCCGGGCCGAGATCCTCGCGGCTCTCTTCAATGGCGTCACCCTGGTCGCGATCTCGATCTGGATCTTCGTCGAGGCATATGACCGCTTCGGCGACCCCCCGGAGGTCGAGGGAGGGTTGATGCTCGCGGTCGCTGTCGGCGGATTGGCGGCCAACCTGCTCGCCGCACGGATCCTCTACCGGCATTCGGGCGAGAGCCTCAACGTCTCGGCAGCGCTTCGACACGTGATCGCCGACTTGTTGGGCTCGGTCGGGGTGATCATCGCCGCGGTGGTGATCCTGACGACCGGTTGGGAGTACGCCGACCCGGCCGTCGGCGTGCTGATCGGGTTGCTCGTGCTGGCGAGCTCTTGGGGGATCCTGCGCGACTCGATCCAGATCCTGCTCGAGGGCTCGCCGCCGGGTACCGACGTCGAGGAGGTCGGCAGGGCGATGGCATCGCTCGACGGGGTGCGGCAGGTCCACGACCTGCACGTGTGGACGATCACCTCGGGCTTCCCGGCGCTGGCCGCGCACGTCCTCGTCGGGCGCGAGACGGACTGCCACGCGGCGCGACGCGAGCTCGAGCAGATGCTGGGCGAGCGTTTCGGTCTCGACCACACCACGCTCCAGGTCGACCACGAGGGCGGAGACCTGCTCCAGATAGAGACCAACGACTGACCTCGAGCGCGAGTGTGCAGGTTGACCGCGCTCCAGGGGGGCAAAGTGCGCACTCGCCGGTTGCCTAGGGCACGCCAGGCGAGAAGCTGACCGAATACACGTCGACGCCGGTGCCGGGCGCCAGCGTCAGCGCGTGGCTCTCGTGGCGCGGATGGACGGCGAGGTCGTAGAGGCCGGGCCCCGCGACCGTGACCGTCTGCTGCACGCCGTCGAGGCTGAAGCGCAGCTCCCCCTCACCGTCGATCGAAGCGTGCGCACCGCCGGCCTCGTATCGAAGCTCCAGCGGCGCGCCCGCGGTGGGCCGCCAGGGCTCGGTCGGCGAGCCGCCTGGGAAGACCTCCTCGCTTGGCGGTGCGACGAGCGCGTCCGGAGCATCGGAAGGCCGCAGCGGCTCGAGCGACGGCGGGGGGCTGAACCGCGGGTCGGTGGCCCGCAGCTCGTCGACGATTGCCGCCTCGGTCGCCGAGTACTCACCCTCACCGAAGTGGAACCAGCGCAGCGCCCCACCCTGGCCCCAGAGAAAGAGCGACGGCCAGCCCTTGCAGCCGTAGTCGTGCCAGACGTCATAGCGGGCGTCGTCTGCGACCGGATGGCGGATGCCGAGCCGCTCGAGCGCTGGAGCGAGCGTGTCGCGGCCGGAAGTGAACCCAAAGCGTGGCGAGTGCACCCCGAGGGTCGCCAGCCCGGCGTCGCGGTAGCGCTCGTCCCAGGCGATCGCGTACGGGAGCGCCCTGACGCTGTTGAGCTGGGCGAAGTCGAGGAAGTGGACGAGGACGGGGCCGGCCGCCGTCAGCTCCGCCATCCCCGGCGCCCGCTCGGCGTTGATCCAGCGCAGGCGGCCGGGCAACTCGGGCGCTGCGATGCTGTCTCGTTCGGGGCGCAGGGCCGCGGATCGTAGAGCCGCCGAGCATCTCGACTGAGATCAGCCATCGCGGCCGCTATATTGGCCGTCCGGTCGAACGAGCCTTGCGAAAGGGGCGTGCCAAATGAACGAACGGACCTGGAACCGGATTGAGCGCAGCCGTGAGCGGTGGAACGTCCTCCGCCACCCCTTCTACCGCCGCTGGTCGGATGGAGAGCTGACCGCCGACGAGCTGGCGCGGTACTCAGGCCAGTACAGGCACGCGGTCGAGGCGATCGCCGAGATCAGCGCCGCAGCCGCCGATGCGATCCCCGAGCGCCCCGACCTGCGCCGGCATGCCGCCGAGGAACGCGGCCACGTTCGGCTCTGGGACGGGTTCGTCGAGGCGTCCGGTGGCAACGCCGGCGACGCGCCGACCACCGAGACCGCGGAGTGCGTGCGCGCCTGGACCGCGAACGGCGACGTCGTCGAGACGCTCGTCCGCCTCTACGCGATCGAGAGCGGGCAGCCGGAGATCTCGCGCACCAAGCGCGAGGGCCTGCTCGACCGCTACGGGTTCGCGGACGGGCCGGGCACCGCCTACTTCCGGGTCCACGAGACGCGAGACCTCGAGCATGCCGCTGAGGTCCGCGAGTTGATCGCCGAGGTCGGCCGTGACGCCGACCCCGACGCGCTCGTCGCCGCGGCCGACTCCGCCTTCCGGGCCAACTGGCGGCTGCTCGACGGCGTCTAGCGGGTCGCTGGACCTTGTCCCGGGGCGACCGGCTGCTGGGGGTCCTCCTCGGGGTGGCGCTCGGGGTGGCGATAATCGCGATCTTCGTCTTCGTGTTCAGCGAGGACACCGTCGACGCACCCTCGATAGACCAGGGCGCGCCGACGGAACGTCCAGCCGAGCCGTAGAGACTTAGGAGTTGATGATCGCGGTGACCCAGTTCGGGGTGAACGCGGTGCCGGTGACGAGCGAAACGCGCGAGAAGGCGCTGTTCGCACGCATGTAGTCGAGCGACTTGCGCAGGTCAGCGACGCCGTTGGAGCCGGCCACGGGCGCGATCTGGAGCGTGCTGAGCACGCCGATCGCCTCACCGGTCTCGCTCAGGAAGGCGCTCCCCGAATCACCAGGGACGCCGGGCGTGAGCGTGTAGACGGTGCGACTCCAGCCGTTGCCTTCGCCCTGGACGACCGTCCCCTGTTTCGGGCTCAGCTTCGTGACCCCGCCGCGCAGCGACGAGTTGCCGTACGAGTAGACCGTGTCGCCGAGCCCCGCGGTCGAGGGGCCGACCCCCGTCGGGCCACCGTAGCCCCGGATCGAGGAGTTCACCTTCGAGACGTCGGCCGGATTGATCCTGACCAGCGCGAAATCGTTGTATTGACACGCGTCGGGGTCGGTCTCGCCAACCGACTGCATCGTCAGCCACGAGTTGTAGACCAGGGTGCCCGGGTTGGTGGCCCCGTCGATCTCGACCGGCGTGCCGAGCGGCAGCGAGCCGCTGTCGCAACCGTTGGTTTCGGTGGCCCCGCCTGTGCCGGAGCAGTGCGCCGCCTGGCCGATGTAGGTGCCGCCCCCGTCCGAAAAGACGAAGTTGGAGGTGCACTGGGCGCCGTCGGTGAACGTCATCACGCCTGGGTGGATCGGCTTCGTCGCGCTGTGCGTGGCCGACGCCGAGGCCGGCACCAGCGCCAGGGCGGCGAGAGTCAGCGCGGCCACGAGGCCGTGGAGCTTCCTGGGGTTCATCGAGTTCCCGTCTCCTCGATTCGATTTCTTCTCGGGCCGGCGCGCACCCCCGGCGCACGACAACCCCCTAACGCGCGCGAGGATGCCAGAACGCGGCGCCGCATGCGCCGGCTCGCCGCGGCGCCTTGAATCGGCGTTCACGCGGCGCTCGTAAGATGCCCCGGATGTCCGTGCCCAGCACGCTCGGCCGCAAGGCGCGCGCAGTCGCGTTGCTGACGCTGGGCGCGCTCGCGCTGCACCAGGCGCGCTACCTGCTCGCTTATGGCGACGCCTACGGGGCGGCGCCCGACCACCGGCACTCCTACCTTGAGCAGCTGGCGCCGCTGCTCGTCGCGGCGGTGGTTGCGACGATCATCGTCTCGATCCTCGCGCCGGCGGTACGCCGGCGGTCGCCCGCGGCGCCGGGCTCGGGGTGCGCAACCGAGCGCGCCGCTGCCTACGCGCTCGCGCTGCTCGGCGTCTACTTCGTCCAGGAGCTGTCCGAGGGCGTCGCGTCGGGCGCGCATGCCGCCGGGATCGAGTCGGTGCTCGGCGCCGCCGGCTGGCTCGTGCTGCCGCTCGCGATGGGCCTCGGGGCCGTGGCGGCGCTGCTCGGCTCGTTCCTCGACCGGGTCGAGGTTCGGGTCGCCGGGTGCGCCCCGTCGGTGCGCCGGCGCGCGCCCCGACGACTCGCCGGCCCGGTGCTCGTTTGGGTGCGCTCGCTCGCTTCACTGTTGCTTGCCTTCGGCATCTCGCGCCGCCCGCCGCCGCTTCTCGCCGCCGGCTGAGCTTCGCCCGCGGCGCGGTGAGGCCGGCTTTGGAGTGCCGGTTTTCGATCGGGCGGTCCTCGCGGCCGCCCAGAAGGAGTGTGCGAGATGCAATCGAGAGGAGCGCGTGCGGCGCTGGCCGCGCTTGCGATCGGGGTGGTGGTCGTGCTGTTCATCGTCCTCCGCGACGGCGACGGCGACGACGGCGAGTCCACGACCGCGCAGACGACCACGACGACGACCACCGAGCCGGCCGGTTCGGGTGGCGCCGAGAAGCCCGAGAAGCCCGAGAAACCCGACAAGCCCGAGGTGGCGACGATCGTGGTCAAGGGCGGCAAGCCCGCCGGCGGCGTCCAGGAGCTCGAGTTCACCAAGGGCGATGCGATCCGCTTCGTGGTCGAGTCCGACGTCGACGAGGAGGTCCATTTGCATGGGTATGACGTCTCCGAGGACGTCACCGCCGGGGGCAAGGTCGCGTTCGACGTCCCGGCGACGCTCGAGGGTGTGTTCGAGGTCGAGCTCGAGCACTCGGTGGTGCCGATCGCCGAGATCACGGTCAATCCCGCTTGACCGATCTGGTGCCGCTCGACGGGATCCTGGTGGTCGGCCACGCGCTGGTCGGCCGCCAGGACCTGCCGATCCCCGAGTGGCTATTCGCCTGGGGGGCGTCGCTGGTCCTGATCGTCTCCTTCGTCGCGCTCTCGCTCGCCTGGCACACCACCCGGTTCGAGGAGACGGGCTGGCGCCCGGTGCGTGCCTGGATCTCGCGCGCGCTGGTCAACCCGTAACCGACGCCGCCTGTGGCCTGATCGGGGTCGCGCTGCTCGTCGCCGTCGTCTGGTCGGGACTCAACGGGACCGAGGCCCCGGACCGCAACTTCTCGGTCAGCTTCGTCTTCGTCACCGCGTGGCTCGGCCTCGTCGTGCTCAGCGTCGCGTTCGGCGACGTCTTCCGCGCCTTCAACCCGTGGCGCGCGGTCGCCCGCGCCGCCGGCGGGCTGTTCAAGCTCGTGGCCGGCCAGTCGCCGCCGCCTCCGCTCAGCTACCCGGAGCGGCTAGGGCGCTGGCCCGCCGCCGCCGGCATTCTCGGCTTCGTCTGGCTCGAGCTCGTCTACGGCGCCTCGGGCTTTCAGGTCGTCGGCCTGACCCCGCACACGGTCGCCGTCGCCACCCTGGTCTACACCGCCTATACGTTCGTCGCCATGGCGCTGTTCGGAAGCGAGCGCTGGCTCGACCGCGGCGAGGCGTTCTCGGTCTACTTCTCGATGTTCGCCAGCCTCGCGGCGCTCGAGGTGCGCGAGCGCACACTCGGTGTACGTCGCCCGCTCGCCGCCGCCTCGCGCTGGCTCGCCGCGGCGCCGGGGTCGATCGCCCTGGTCCTGCTGACGATCGGGGCGACGACCTTCGACGGCGCCTCGGAGGGGGCCCTCTCCGAGCCGATCCAGACCGTGCTCGAATGGCTCGCCGATGCGGGCGTCGGACCGGTCGCCGCGCTGCGGATCACCAACTCGCTCTTCCTCGCGCTCACGCTCGGCTTCGTCGCCGGGCTCTTCTGGGCCGGGATCTACGGCATGCACACGGTCCGCGGCTCAGAGTCGACGAGGCGGCTCGGACACCTGTTCGCCCACGCCTTCATCCCGATCGCGCTCGCCTACCTGGTCGCCCACTACTTCAGCCTCGTCGTCTTCCAGGAGCAGGCGCAGTTCACCTACCTGCTCTCCGATCCGCTCGGCGACGGCTCGGACTACTTCGGCACCGCCGGCAGCGGGATCGACTACGGCCTCCTGAGCGCGAACGGGATCTGGTACGTGCAGGTCGCGGCGCTGGTGATCGGCCACGTGACCGCGCTCGTGCTCGGCCACGACCGGGCGCTGAAGGTTTACGGCGACACGCGCCTGGCAACCCGCTCTCAGTACTGGATGCTCGCCCTGATGGTGGGCTTCACCTCGCTCGGCCTCTACCTGCTCTCGCAGGCGAACCAGTAGCTCGTCTCGAACCGGCGCAGCGCGTGCGCGGCCTGGCTACGGTGGCGCGCGATGGCACCGGTCTGCTTGCGCATCCGCAGGACCGGGGCGGGGAGACGCGCGGCGCCGATCCTGGCGGCCGCGGCGCTCACCTGCCTCCTTTGCGCTCCCGTGGGCGCGACGGCCAGGTCAAGCCCTGGCCGCCCGCCGCAGGTAGCGGGGAGCTGTTCGTCCATTTCGGCGAGGAGCACATCAACGGACGCGGACGGCGCCACCCTCTGCCCAAGGTCGTGCGCCAGTCCGCCCGCTACCGCCCCCGTCTGGTGACGATGTCGGGCGACAAGGCCGACAACGGCGAGGCCAAGCAGTTCGAGCTCTGGTCCGCGGTGATGCGCGTCTACGACGACAAGGAGATCCCATGGTTCGCCGGCGTCGGCAACCACGATCGAACCGCCCCGCCGGGCTTTCCCGGCGGCGTAGCCACGGTGGCAGCGTTCGACGCCTACTCGGAGTTCTTCGCGGACCGCCCGTACCCGATGGGCGATGCGCCCGGCTACGGCGGCGGGATCCAGCCGAAGCAGCGCGACGCCTCCGATCCCGACGGCGCCTCCTCGCACTACTTCGTCGATGTCACAGGGGTGCGCTGGATCTTCATCGACAACTCGTGCTGGTCGATCGTCCAGTGCGATCCGCTCCAGCATCCTCGGGGCAGAACGAGGGCGGCAGCGAGGCCGAGTTCGACTTCCTCGAGCGCGTCGGCAAGGCAGCATCCGACGACGGCAAGCTCGTCTTCGTCGTCATGCACATGCCGACCCAGGACCCGGGCGACCACACCTACCGTGAGCCGACCGCGGTCCTGCACACGATGGGCAAGACCGCAGGCGGGGTGCTCGACAACTCCCTGTTCGAGCAGACCGCGGTCGCGGCCGGCGTCGACGGCGTCTTCGTCGGTCACGTCAAGGGCCAGTTCCTCCATACCGGTGACGGCGGAATCCCGTACCTCGTCGACGGCGGCGCCGGTGGCGAGCTGTACACCACCGGCCCGATCGGGACCGACCACGGCTACTGGCATGGCTACCGGCTGATCCGGGTGCAGGGCGATTCGTTCGTCACCGACAGCGTCCCGATCTTCGTCGACGGCGAGATCACGATCGCCGGGGCGAAGGAGGTCGCCCCGGGCGAGAGGCGAACCTTCGAAGCGTTCGGGCAACAACCGGTCTTCAACGATCCGGCGATGGTCCCGGCGCTCGAGCTTTGCGACCCCGATCCCGTGCCCCGCTCGGGTCGCACCGGCATCGCTGCATGGCTCGTGCGCGCGGCCCCGTGGCTGGCGCCGCTGGCGATCCTGTTCCTGCTTATCGCGCTCGCGCGGGTGGCGGCGATGCCGTTGCGCCACCGCCGGGTGGCCGTCCCGGCGCTCGTGACCGCGCTCGGCGCGCTCGGCTTCGCCGGCGTCTCGGCGGCCCAGCAGAGCGAGCCGACCTCAACTCCGGTCGAGTCGTTGCCCAACCCGGCCCCGATGTGGACGAGCTCGAAGCCGCAGGTGCTGCGCCCGGTGGCCTCCGACACCGTAGACGAGCGTCGCAACGCTCGCAAGCAGACCGCGGACGGCACCTTCCGCGGCGTTTGCCCCGGTCGCTCGCGGCTGACGATCGCCCCGGGTTCGAGCACGCCAGCGTGCGGATCACCGTCCAGAGCGCGAACGGCTCGGTCGTCGACTCGATCCGCGGCGGCGGGACGTGATCCGAGCGGGCCAGCGCGTGCGCGTGGCGCGGGTCGAGCTCGACCAGAGGGCCCGGATTGTTGCGCGTGTGACCAGCGGTGGAGACAAGGTGGCGACGCTGAAGCGCTCCTGCTCGCGGCCCGGCGGGGTCGCGGTCAAGTGGGACGGGACGACGGGCGGCAAGGGCAAGCGCGGCGCGGTCGCGGCCGGCCGTTACCGCGTCCGGGTCACGGTGCTATCGGATCGCAAGCCGGTCAAGCGCAGCTTCTCGATTCGCGTCCGCGACTGAGGACCCGCGCTACTCTCGGTCCATGTGCATGCAGTGCGCGGCGACGGCGGCCGTGGCGGTCGGGAGCGCGTCCGGGATCCGCGCGTGGCTCAAGGGCCATCCGGGCACGTGGATGACATCCGCGAGGATGGGCGCCGCGACGATCGCGCTGATCGTGATCGCGGTGCTCGCATCCGGGATCGCGCTCGGCGGCTGAGGCTAGTGCGAGTGCGCATGTGCGGCGTCGGGAGGTAGGTCGTCCGGCCGCATCCCCTGTGCCAGCTTCGCCGCCAGCGCGGTGGTGATCGGGACCGCGGCGATCAATCCGATCGAGCCGACCAGCGTCGCGACGACCTCCTGAGCGACCAGCTCGACGCCGACGGCGTCGGAAAGCCGAGCTCACCCGAGCCGAAGATCAGCAGCACCGGCAGCGAGGCGCCGACGTAGGCGAGCACGAGCGTGTTCACGGTCGCCGAGACGTGGTCGCGGCCGACCTCGATTGCGCGTCCGAACAACTCACGGAACCCGAGCCGCGGGTTCGCCGCGCGCAGCGCGAGCACGGTCGAGGACTGGCTCACGGTGACGTCGTCGAGGACGCCGAGCGCGCCGATCACGATCCCGGCCAGCAGCATGCCCTTGAACGAGACGTCGACGCCGCCGACCTGAAGCAGCGCCGGCTCCTCGGAGGCGAGCCCGGTGACGTGGGTGAGCTCGGTGAAGAGGAGGGCGAGGAGGGCGACGAGAACGAGGCTCGCGCCGCTGCCGAGGATCGCGGCGAGGCTCTTCGGGCCGAGGCCGTGGGCGAGTGAGATCGTCAGCAGCATGACCGCGAACGAGCCGACTATGGCGACCGCGAGCGGGGAGGTCCCGTCGAGGATCGCCGGGACGATGAACAGCACGACGACCCCGAGGCTGGCGGCGAGGCCGACCAGCGACAGCGCCCCGCGCAGGCGCGCGAACGCGATCACGATCACCGCGAAGGCGAGCGCGAGCCAGAGCATCGGGCCGCGGCGCTCGAAGTCGGCGAAGCTGTAGGTCGGCGACCCGGGGGGCGGGGAGACGCTTCCTGGCGGCGCCTCCGCCCGGACGACGCGGATCCGGTCCCCGACCTCGAGGTCGGGATCGAGCAGGGTGCCGCCGAGGTTCAGGGTCACGCTCTCGCCGGCCTCCGGACCGCTTTCGAGGTCGATCTTCGCCGCGCCACAGGTGCCGGGCTGGGGCGGAGGGCAGGTGAAGTAGGAGACCTCGGTCACCTCGGCGCGCTCGGTCGGGGCGGTGAGTCCCTCGCTGAGGACCGTGTCGGCCTCTCCCGGCCAGAGCACGACGAGCGCGATCACGGTAAGGATCGCAAGGGCGCCGACGGCGGCGCGCAGCCGGCGAGTCGCGGTCGGAACCACGAGCGGCTCAGCCCCCGAGCGCTTGAGCGATCAGCTCGGCGTCGAGGCGCAGCATCTCCTCATAGGAGCCGGCGCTCGCCGGCGACTCGATGATTAGCCCCTCCTCGATCGTCACCCCGGTCTCGTCGGCGACCAGCCGCAATGCCTCCGGATCGTCCTCCTGCTGGGCGAAGACCGCGGGCACCGCGTGCTCCTCGATCGCGTCGGCGACCTCGCGCAGCTGGGCTGCGCTCGCCTCGGCTTCCGGCCCGGAGGCGGGGAAGGCGGTCGCGACCACCTCGAAGCCGTAGCGGTCGGCGAGGTAGCCGAGTGAGTCGTGGGAGGTCACCAGCTCGCGATCGGTTTCCGGCACGACCGCCAGCGTCGACCGCAGCTCGCGATCCAGCCGCCGAAGCCCTGTCGCGTACGCCTTCGCGCGATCGCGGTAGTCGGTGGCGTGGGCGGGATCGGCGTCCGAAAGGGCGTCGGCAAGCGACCCGAGCGCGCCGGCGCTTCGGGTCGGATCCATCCACACGTGGGGGTCCGAGCCCCCGGTCTCCTCGAATGGCAACAGCTCGCGGACGTTCGCGACCAGCTCCCAGCGCGGCGAGTCGACGTCGTCGAGCGGGACGCCCACCTCCAGGGCGGCGCCGATGGCCACGACGAGGTCGGCCTCCTCGAGCACCTGGCGGTCCTTCGCGCTGAGCTCGAAGTCGTGTGGGCTCGAGCCGTCGGGAATCACCTGGGTCACCTCGACGTCGGGCCCGCCGACGGCGGTGGCGAGGTCGGAGGCGATGCCCGTCGTCGCGGCGATCTGGGGAGCCCCGCCGGGTTCATCCGATTCACCGCAGCCTGAGAGGGCCACGAGAGCCGCGACGACCGAACCCACACAAATGAAACTCATTCTCATCTTTATCGGCCGTAATGATAATCATTCTCACGGCTGGGTTATCCTTCCTCGTGCCGATGGAAGCTCACGGACACGAACGAGGGAGCTGGTCGGAGCTGGCGTTCGACGCGCTCGGAGGCGAGGGTAGGCGCGCGGGGGGAGCCCGGCGCGCGGTGGTCGAGCTGCTCGCCGCGCAGGACTGCTGTCTGACCGCGCACGAGATCGCCGACCGCATCCGCGGTCGCGGGGCTCGGGTGGGAATCGCCAGCGTCTACAGGGCGCTCGAGCTTCTCGACGGCTTCGGCCTCGTCCAGCGAATCGAGCTCGGCGACGGAGGCGCACGCTATGAGGCGGTCGTGCCGGGTGGCGAGCACCACCACCACGTCGTCTGCCAGTCATGCGGCGAGATCACCGCGTTCGAGGACGAGGGCTTGGAGCGGGCGATCGGGCGGCTTGCCCGAAGGCTTGGCCATCAGGTTTCGGGCCACGACGTGCTCATCCGCGGTGAGTGCGAGAGCTGCGAGCGCGACGCCGCGTGAGCTCCGGGTCGGCGGCGAACCCGATCTTCGTAACCGAGGGCCTGACCGCCGGGTTCGGCGACCAGGAGGCGCTCTCGGATCTCAGCGTCGCGGTGCCGGCCGGCAAGAGCGTGGCCCTGCTGGGCCCCAACGGAGCCGGCAAGAGCACGCTGTTCCTGGCCGCGATCGGCCTCGTCCAACCGCGGGCGGGATCGATCCGGCTGGGGACGCGGCGGGTCGCGTTCGTGCCGCAGCGCCTCGATGTCGAGCCGGCCTTCCCGGTCACCGTCGAGCGATGTCGTGCGCATGGGCCGCTATGGCGAGGTCGGGCTGCTGGGGCGCTTCTCGGACCGCGATCGCGCGCTGGTCGCGGGCGGCATCGACGCGCTTCGCGTCGGTCACCTCGCCGAGCGGCGGTTCGGCGACCTCTCCGGCGGTGAACGCCAGCGGGTCCTGCTCGCGCAGGCGGCCGCCCAGGACGCGGAGCTGCTGTTGCTCGACGAGCCGTTCACCGGCGTCGACCGGCCGACCCACGCGGCCCTGCGCGAGTTGCTCGGGGGCTGGCGAGACGAGGGCCGGACGGTGATCGTCGCCACCCACGACCTCGAGAGCGCGGCACGCGACTACGACCTGGTCCTCTGCCTGAACCGCCGACTGGTCGCCTTCGGGCCGCCGGGCGAGACCTGCACCGAGGCGGTCCTGGCCGAGACGTTCGCCGGCCACGTCGTCCGGGTCGGGGAGCTGATCGTCGACACGGCACACCACCATCACGGGGCGGGCTGATGGACTTCCTGACCGACCCGTTCGGCGCCGAGTTCGTCCGCACCGGGGCGCTTGCGGCTGCGCTCGTCGGGGTCCTCTGCGGGGTCGTCGGCTGCTACGTGGTGCTGCGAGGGATGGCACTGATGGCCGACAGCCTCGCCCACGGCGTCTTGCCCGGGATCGCGGTCGCGTTCATAATCACCGCGGGCGGCTCGGCCGCCGGTGCCGAGCCCGATCAGCTCGCGATCGCGATCGGCGCGCTCGTCGCCGGTCTGGCAACGGCCTTTGCGACCGACCTGATCCTGCGCCGCAGCCGGCTGCGCGGAGACACCGCGGCGGCCGTCGTATTCGTGTTCATGCTCGCGCTCGGCGTCGTGCTGATCTCGAGGACGGAGGGCTACACGGTCGATCTGACCGCATTCCTGTTCGGCGACGTGCTCGGCGTTGGTGGCACCGACGTCGTCGTAACCGCAATCCTCACCGTGTTGATCCTCGCCCTGGTGGCGGTGCTGTACCGGCCGTTGTTGCTGTTCTCGTTCGACCGGCAGAGAGCGGCCGCCCTCGGCCTGCCGATCGATCGCCTGCAGCTCGTGATGCTGGTCGTGATCACCCTCGCCGTCGTCGCCGGCTTCCGCGTCGTCGGCGCCCTGCTCGTGCTCGGGATGCTGATGGCGCCACCGGCGGCGGCCGCCCTGGTGACCAAGCGGCTGCCGGCGATGATGGCGGTCTCGGCGGGCATCGCCGCGATCAGCGCGCCGATCGGCCTGCTGCTCTCGTGGCACCTCGACCTCGCCGCCGGCGCCTCGATCGTGCTCGTGCCGGTGACCATCTTCATCGTCCTTCTCGCGGTCCGCCCGGCGCCCGGCTGAGGCGCCTGTGCCCTGCGCCATACTGGATCGGTGCTGCCGCTCGCCCACATCGGACATTGGGCCCTCTGGGTCCTCTACGCCGTCCCCGTGGTCATCGTCCTCGCCTCGATCGTGATCACGGTGATGCGCGACCGTCGCGAGCCGGCTGCGGACGAGAGTGAGAGGCCCACGACCTGAGGCGTTTAGTTCTAGTCGGTCGCCATCGCCCGGAAGGCGGCCTCGATTGGTTCAGCTCGTCGACCGGACGCGAGTCCTCGAGCAGCAGTACCGCGTTCGAGGCTCGAAAGCAGAGCAGGGTCGGCGCCGCTTCACAGCGCTCGTACTTGGGCCGTGTCCGCGCGCGCGTGGATTCGAGCGCGGCGCCGAGCTCGACCGCGGCGCCGTTCGCATTCGCCTCTTCGACTCCTCGGCGCTGAACTCGCGCTCGCCGCCGCAGGCACCGAGCGTCGCCGCAAGCGAGAGCGAGACGGCCACCGTCGCCGGTCGAAGACGGTTCGTCGATCGCCGGGTCGGCACGGCGGGCGGGGTCTGTTGGCCTAGCTTCGGTCCGGTATCTGCTGCACGGCCCACCGGTTGCCGTCCGGGTCCGCGAAGAAGACGAACGAGCCCCAGTCGAAGACCGAGACCTCGCTCACCTCGACGCCGCCGCCGGCGAGCTCCTCGCGGGCGGCGTGGATGTCGTCGACGACCAGCTGCAGGCCTTCGATCGAGCCCGGCGCCATCTCCGAGAGCCCCGTGCCGATCGAGATCGAGCACGCCGACCCCGGCGGGGTCAGCTGCACGAAGCGGATCCCGCCGCCGACATCGTGATCGTGATCGAGCGTGAAGCCGGCCTGCTCCGTGTAGAACTCCTTCGCCCGGTCGACGTCGGAGACGGGGACGTTCACGAGTTGGAGCTCGAAGTTCACGGCGCCAGTGTATGTGCTCGGCGCTCGAGCTAGGAGCGTGCGAGCAGGTGCTCGAGCCGCTGCTCGAGCGCGTCGCGCAGGGTCTCGCGGATCGGGCCCTCGTGGGCCCGCTCGACCAGTTCCTGGAGAAAGCCCTCGATCACGAGCTGCTTCGCCTCGCCCTCGGGCAGGCCGTGGGCGCGCAGGTAGTGGAGCTGCTCGGGGTCGACCTGGGCGACGGCGGCCGCGTGCGTGCAGCGGACGTCGTCGGCCTCGATCTCGAGCCCGGGAATCGCGTCGGCGTGGGCGTCTGCCGAGAGCAGCAGGTTGCGGCTCTCCTGAAAGGCGTCGGTGCGCTGGGCGCCGGGATCGACCCGGATCATTCCGCGCCAGACCGCGGTGGCGCGCTCGGTGAGCACGCCGCGGAAGGCGAGATCGGAGGTCGTGTCCCGCGCCGCGTGCTCCTGGGTCGTGTCGTAATCGAGGTGCTGGCGTGCCGGCGCCGGCATACGCGCCGGTGACCTTGGCGCTCGAGCCGCGGCCGGCGAGCTTGGTCTCCATCCGCACCTTGCCGCGCGCCGAGCCGAAGCCGAGCGCGACCCAGTCGAGGCTGGCGTCGCGGCCGACCTCGGCGCGCTGGCTCGCGAACACCCAGCTGCGCTCGGAGAGCTCCTGCTCGCAGACGTAGCGCAGGTTGGCGCCGTCGCCGACGACGAGCTCGACTACTCCGTTGAAGAGCGCCTCGTCGTCGTCTGTGGACGCGTAGCGCTCCCAGACCTCGGCCTCGGCGCCGTCGGCGAGCACGATCAGCGCCCGCCACTCGACCTCCTCGCCGCCGGCCGCCGAGACGGTGAGCCGGACCGGTTCGGCGAGCCGGGCGCCGGGTGGGACGTAGACGAACAAGCCGTCGCGCCAGCGCGCCTGGTTGCGGGCGGCGAAGACGTCGGTCGCGGGCACCACTGCCCCGAGGTGCTCGCCGACGAGCTCGGGATGGAGGGCGGCCGCCGCGGCGAGCGGGATCACGATCGGCCCGTCGCCGTCGCGATCGTCGCCGGACAGCCCCTCGACTGCCGCCACCGCCTCGGTGAAGTTGCCGAACTCGAAGCCCGACAGGTCGGTGAACTCCCAGCCCTTGTCCTTCTGCGAGGGCAGCTCGAGCCGGCCCTCCGCCTGCTTGGCCTCGTCGCGTCCCTCGCGCAGCCAGTCGGGTTCCTGGAGCCGGGGAGCCGCAGCTACCCCATCAGCCAATGGAGCCTTCCATCTGCAGCTCGATCAGGCGGTTCATCTCGACCGAGTACTCCATCGGCAGCTCCTTGGCGATCGGCTCGATGAACCCGTTGACGATCATCTTCGACGCCTCCTCCTCGTCGAGCCCGTGGCTCTGGAGGTAGAAGAGCTGGTCCTCGCCGACCTTCGAGACCGACGCCTCGTGGCCGACGTTGGCGTCCGACTCGTCGATCCGGATCGTCGGATAGGTGTCCGAGCGCGACTCCTCGTCGAGCAGGAGCGCATCGCAGACGACCTTCGATCGCGCCTCGCTGGCGCCCTCGGCGACCTCGAGCAGGCCGCGGTAGGTCGCCCGGCCGCCGTCCTTCGAGATCGACTTGGAGAAGATCGACGAGGTCGTCTTCGGCGCCGCGTGGATGATCTTGCCGCCCGCGTCCTGGTGCTGGCCCTTGCCGGCGAAGGCGATCGAGAGCAGCTCTCCGTGAGCGCGTTCGCCGAGCAGGTAGATCGAGGGGTACTTCATCGTCAGCTTCGAGCCCAGGTTGCAGTCGACCCACTCCATGGTCGCGTCCTCGAGCGCGATCGCCCGCTTGGTGACCAGGTTGTAGACGTTCTGCGACCAGTTCTGGACGGTCGTGTAGCGGACCCGTGAGCTCGGCTTGCAGACGATCTCGACCACGGCGGAGTGGAGCGAGTCGGTCGAGTAGACGGGGGCCGTGCAGCCCTCGATGTAGTGAACCTCCGAGCCCTCCTCGGCGATGATCAGGGTGCGCTCGAACTGGCCCATGTTCTCGGTGTTGATCCGGAAGTAGGCCTGAAGCGGCATCGCCACCTTGACCCCTGCGGGCACGTAGACGAACGAGCCTCCCGACCAGACCGCGGAGTTGAGCGCCGCCAGCTTGTTGTCGTTCGGCGGGATCACGGTGGCCCAGTACTCGCGCACCAGGTCCTCGTGCTCGCGCAGGGCGGTGTCCATGTCGGTGAAGATCACGCCCTGGGCCTCGAGCTTCTCGTTGACCTGGTGGTAGACGACCTCGGACTCGTACTGGGCGCCAACCCCGGAGAGGAACTTGCGCTCCGCCTCGGGGATGCCGAGCCGGTCGAAGGTGTTCTTGATGTCGTCGGGGACCTCGCTCCAGTCGCGGCTGTTGCGGTCCGAGGCGCGGACGAAGTAGTGGATGTCGTCGAAGTCGATCTGGGCGAGGTTTCCGCCCCAGGTCGGGGTCGGGCGATCGACGAAGTGCTGGTAGGCCTTGATCCGGAAGTCGCGCATCCACTGCGGCTCGTCCTTGTACTCGGAGATCGACTCGACGACCTCGCGCGAGAGGCCCTTCGGCGCCTTGTAGGCGTAGCCGGTCTCCGGGTCGTGGAAGCCGAACTTCTCCTTGTAGTCCGAGCCGATGCCCTTGAGCGCGGACTCGGCCTCGGTCAGCGCCTTGCCGGACGGGGTTGCTGTCTCGGGGGGCTTGGTCATCGTGGTCAGAGCTCCAGCTTCACTTGGTCGTCGTCGATGCGCACCTCGAACGTTTCAACCGGCCTGTAGGCCGGGAGGGTGCGCGGCTTGCCGGTCCGCACGTCGAAGAGCGAACCGTGGCGCGGACACTCCACGGTACAGGAGGCGACGTCGAACTCCCCCTCGGCGAGCGGGCCGTCGTCGTGCGAGCAACGATCCTCGATCGCGTAGAGCTCGCCGTCGGTGCAATGGAAGACGCCGATCTTGCGGCCGTCCGCCTCGACCAGGCGCATCGCGCCCTCGGGCAGCTCGGCCAGCTTGCAGACGGTGATCGTCTCGTTCGCCACGTAGGGTTCTCTCCGGCTCCTGGTTGCGGTCGTCACTTATTCCTACTTTCCTGGTCGGATTTTAGCGGTCGGGCCCGCCGTCGCGGGCACTCCGACCCGTCGCGTCGCTAGCGTGCCGCGAATGGAGGCCGGCGAAGCGCAGCCGCGTGGGAGGGTCGCGATCGCGCTCGGCGCTGCGCTGCTGCTCGGGGTGATCGTCACGGTGGTCCTCCACGCCGCCTCCGGGGAGGACGAGGAGCGGGCCGCGCTCGCCCCGGACGCTGGTTGCGTGGAGTCCTGGAACTCGGACCGCGCGGCCACGGCATACGGCCGCCACAACTTCAATTTCCACGACTATGAGGGCGCGCTGGTCACCTTCCTCGACCCGCTGGGCGAGGAGGTCGGCGCCGATGCCGAGCGGGCGCTCTGCGCAGTGATCTTCCCGTCTCAGGTTCTCGACGCGGAGCCATTCGCCGCCGGCCAGGTGCTGCGGGGCCGGTTCTGGGAGCCGATCTCGTTGCTCGCCGGCGTCGAGGAGACCCGGGTGGCCGAGCTGCAGGTGACCGCCGCGGGGGCGCCGAACGCGACCCTCGAGCGCACCGGGCGCCTGGGAGCGCTGTGAGCGCCTCGCTTAGCGGCGTCGGCGTTCTCGGATAGGTTCCGATCTACCGAACATCCGAACCCAGGGAGGAACCATCGCCATGACCAGCTCAGTCACTCGCACCCTCGCCCTGGCCGCCGCGCTTGCGGTCGCCGCCGTCCCCGGGATCGCCCTCGCCGGCGGTGCCGGTCAGGTGGTCGAGGTCGACAGCGAGATCAAGATCCGCAAGGCCTTCCCGCCGTTCCACGGCAAGGTGGTCGCCGACAACGAGAACTGCGTCGAAGGGCGGCGAGCGAAGCTGTTCAAGGAGAAGCGCAACGGCGACAAGAAGCTGCTCGGCTTCGACCTCACCGACGACAAGGGCAAGTGGGACGTGCGCGTCGACCCGCTCAAGTCCGGCGCCTACTACGCGGTCGTCAAGCGGTATGAGAACGCCACCGCCGGCCCGATCTACGACTGCCTGCGGGCGAAGTCGAGGACCCTGGTCGTCGACTGATGTCGACCCGCGTCCGAATCGCCCTGCTGACCGGCGCCCTGATCGCGGCGCCGGTCACCGGGGTGGCGCTCGCCGGCGAGGCCGGCTCGATCCCGACCCGGTTGAAGGTCTCGAACAGCCCCCCGGCCTTCCACGGCAAGGTCAAGTCGCAGGTCCCCGAGTGCGAGTCCGATCGGCGCGTGAAGGTGTTCAAGGAGAAGCGCAACGGCGAGCGCCGGGTGCTCGGTCGCACCGACAGCGATGCCGACGGGAAGTGGCTGATCGAAGTCGATCCGCTGCGCTCGGGGGCCTACATCGCGAAGGCGAAGCAGCACATCGTCGACCTCACGCAACCCCCCGGTCCTGACCGGCGCCGCGCTCGCGGTGGCGTGGTCGTCTGCGAGGCCGACTTCGCCCCGGACATCTTCGTCGACTAGCTGATCGATTCCGAATCCTCGTGGACGCACCCGGTGGGCGTTCCGCTCGGGCCGTCGCCGGGTGCGAGGCGGGGTTCGTTTGGCAGTGAGGGAGGGTGTGGGCGCGAGCGCAAGGTCGTAAACCCCGGCCTCAACCATCCTTCGGCGTTGAGTCCGAGGTTGTTGTCGCTATAGAGCAACAACTCTCCTATCAACCTCGACCTGGGATCGAAAGGCGGGTTGGCGCGCTGGCCGAGGGCCGCCGATTGGCGACTAATTGCCGGATAGCGGCAACAGAGCGCCATTGCGGCCGAGGCCGACCGAAAGCGCCGGCATCCCACCCAACTCCCTCCCTCACTGCAACCCGGCCAGGCATCGCACCCCGACCCGGCCCGAGCGGACCGTGTGGCGGTCTAGATCAGCTCGTGCTCCGCTTCGGGATCGCCCGGCAGGCCCTCGTCCTCCCAGTCCGCGGCGTCGCCGAGTGCCGCCGACTTGATCACCTTCAGCCCGAGCATCGCGCACTTCATCCGCGTCGCGGAGATCTCGATCCCGAGCAGGTCGAGGACGAAGTCGCGGTCGAGACGAAGCAGCTCCTCGCGTGTCTTGCCCCCGAGCTCCTCGGTCAGCATCGAGGTCGCGGCGGTCGAGATCGCGCAGCCCTTGCCCTCGAAGGCGACCTCGTCGACCCGGCCTTCGGCGTCGAGCTTGATGAACACGCGCTGCTCGTCGCCGCAGAACGGGTTCGTGTCGGAGAACTCGAGGTCGAATTCACCGGGGCGGCCGAAGTGTCGCGGCCGTTTGTAGTGGTCGAGGATGTTCTCGCGGTAGAGGTCGTCCACCCGATCGAGGCTAGCGAAGGTTGTCTGCGATCATTGCCGCGTGGAGGCCGGCACGCACACGGACCCGGACCTCGAGGCGCTTCGCACATCCCTCGAGCGCGACGGCTACGTCGTCTTCGACCCCGGGATCGGGGAGGCGACCCTCGAAGGCGCGGTCAGCGAAATCGAGAGCCTGTTCCGCCCCGAGACCGGCGCGCAGCGAGCCCTGCGGCGAGCCAAGCGCGCGCTGCGCGGGCGCCACACCGCGATCTCGCACCGCGACGAGCGCCGGGTCCAGGACGCGTGGGTGGTCTCGGAGAGCGTCAGGTCGATCGCCCAGGCGCCCGCCGTGATCGAGCTCTTGCGCGCCGCCTACGGGCGCGAGCCGCTGCCGTTCCAGACGCTCAACTTCCGCGTCGGAAGCGAGCAGCGACCGCACTCCGACGCGATGCACTTCAACTCCGAGCCGCCCGGGTTCATGTGCGGCCTCTGGATCGCACTCGAGAACATCGGGCCCGACCAGGGGCCGCTCGTCTACTACCCCGGCAGCCACCGGCTCGCCGAGGTGACCCGGGGGGACGTCGACGCCGCCGCCGGCTCCGAGCACGCCGATTACGAGGAGTTCATCGCGTCGCTGATCGAGCGCGAGGGGTTGGAGCCGCACTACGCGACCCTGCGCAAGGGCGAGGCGCTGATCTGGTCGTCGAACCTGATCCACGGTGGCGCCCCGCAGCGCGATCAGGCCCTGACCCGCTGGAGCCAGGTGACCCACTACTTCTTCGAGGGCTGTCGTTACTGGAAACCGCTCGCATCGAGCCCGAGCGAGCGCCAGTATTGGGAACCGACCTGGGTCCGCTGACGGGTTCCGAGCCGCGGGCCGCTCAGCCGAGGCCGAAGACGCGCCTGGCGTCGAGCAGGCCCTCGATCAGGCGGTCGATCTCCTCCGGCGTCGTGTAGACGCCGAAGCTCGCGCGCGCGGTGGCGGCGACGCCGAGACGCTCCATCAGCGGCTGGGCGCAGTGGTGGCCGGCACGGACGGCGACCCCGTGGCGATCGAGGATCTCGGAGACGTCGTGGGCGTGGACGCCCGCGAGCTCGAACGAGACCGGGCCGAGCCGCTCGGAGGAGGGGGGTGGGCCAAAGACATTCAGGTCCGGGACGTCGGTGAGCCGGGCGAGCGCGTAGGCGGTGATCTCGCGCTCGTGGGCGGCGGTTGCATCCATGCCGATTCCGTCGAGCCAGCGGAAGGCGGCCGCCAATCCGATCGCCTGGGCGATCGCGGGCGTACCGGCCTCGAAGCGGGCGGGCGGGTCGGCCCAGGTCGTGCCCTGCTTGGTGACCTTGCGGATCATCGAACCGCCGCCGAGGAAGGGCGGCATCGCGTCGAGCAGCTCGAGCCGGGCCCAGAGCGCGCCGATCCCGGTCGGGCCGTAGGCCTTGTGGCCGGTCAGGCCGTAGAAGTCGACTCCGAGGGAGCCCACGTCGACTCCGAGCTTGGGTGCCGCCTGGGCCCCGTCCGCCAGCACCAGGGCACCCGCTTGGTGCGCCAGCCGCGAGATCTCGGCGAGCGGGTTCTCGGTCCCGAGCACGTTCGAGACGTGGCTGACCGCGACCAGCTTCGGCCCGCGCTCGAGCAGCCTCGCGTAGGCATCCATGTCGAGCAATCCCTGATCGGTGACGGGAACCCAGTCGAGCTCGGCGCCCGAGCGCGCAGCGAGCTGCTGCCAGGGGACGATGTTCGAGTGGTGCTCCATCTCGGTGAGCACGACTCGGTCGCCTGCCCCGACGTTGGCATCACCCCAGGCACGGGCGACGAGGTTGATCGCCTCGGTGACGTTGCGGACGAAGACGACCTCGCGGCGATCGGCGGCGCCGATGTGGTCGGCGACCGTGGCCCGGGCGCCCTCGTAGGCCGCCGTCGCCTCCGCCGACAGCGTGTGCGAGCCACGGTGGACGTTGGAGTGGTGGCGGCGCTCGTAGCGGTCGACAGCCTGGATCGAGGCGAGGACGCGCTGCGAGCTGGCGCCGGAGTCGAGATAGGCGACCGGCTTGCCGCCGACCTCGCGCTCGAGGGCCGGGAACGCCGCCCGGACCTTCTCGATCGGGAAGGTGGCTGCCGCCGTACTCACGAACCACCTGCGGCCATCTTGGTGCTAAGGCACCTCACGACACGCCCGCCTCGACCTCCTCGCGGATCCAGCCGTAGCCCTTCGCCTCGAGCTCGCCGACGAGCTCAGGGCCGCCCTCCTTGACGATCCGGCCGTCGTACATGACATGGACGAAGTCGGGCTCGACCAGGTGCAGGATGCGCTGGTAGTGGGTGATGATGAGGACGCCCATGTCCGGTCCGGCGAACTGGTTGACCCCGTCGGCGACGACCCGCAGGGCGTCGATGTCGAGGCCCGAGTCGGTCTCGTCGAGGACGGCGATCTGCGGGCGCAGCATCGCCAGCTGGAGGATCTCCATGCGCTTCTTCTCGCCGCCCGAAAAGCCGTCGTTGACGTAGCGGCTCGAGAACTCGCGTCGGGATCTTGACCAGCTCCATCGCGGCCTCGGTCTGCTTGCGGAAGTCCTTCAGGTTGATCTGGTCCTCACCGCGCGCCTCGCGGTGGGCGTTGAGCGCCATCCGCAGGTACTTGGCGACGGTCACCCCGGGGATCGCGACCGGATACTGGAATGCCATGAACAGGCCCGAGCGTGAGCGCTCCTCCGGGTCGGCATCGGTGATCTCGACCCCGTCGAAGCTGATCTCGCCCTCGGTCAGCTCGAGCGAGGGATGACCCATGATCGCGTTCGCGAGCGTCGACTTGCCGGAGCCGTTCGGCCCCATCAGCGCATGGACCTCGCCCCTGGACACCTCGAGGTCGAGGCCCTTGAGGATCTGCTTGTCCTCCGCGCTTACATGAAGGTTTCGGATCTCGAGGTCGGCCATCTGGGTCGGTTTCTCCGTTCGGTAGTCGTCGGTTTCGGTTCTGCCGGATTCTTCAGGCGGCGCGGCCCGCGACGGGCGCCGCGGCCGGCGGCCCGGCGAACTCGACCAGCTCGGCGAGGGTCGTTCCCGGCGAGCGCCTTGGTGACGCCGCCCTGGACCCGCGTCCACAGCAGCTTCGTCGCGCAGGCGCGGTCGCCGTCGGTCTCGTGCGAGCAGAGCACTCGGCCCTCGCGGTCGACGTGGAAGCACTCCATCGGGGCGATCGGCCCCTCGAGCGCCTCGACCACGTCGAGCATCGCGATCTCCGTCGCCGGCTTGGCGAGCCGGTAGCCGCCGTGGGCGCCGCGGACGGAGGTCACGAAGCCGGCCTGGCGCAGCTTGGCGACCAGGTGCTCGAGGTAGGAGAGCGGCAGCGTCTCCGCCTCGGCCACCGCTGCGAGAGCGACCGGCTCGGCGTCCTCGGGGGCGACACCGCCACCGCGGCGACCGAGCTCGACCATCAGCCGAACGCCGTATTCCGCTTTCGTCGAGAACAGCATCTCGACTAAATCCTACTGAGCTTGTCGGTTATGTGGCCGGGGTGCCGTTTGTGGCGGCGCGCCCACGGCCTATGCTGCGGCTCGCTGATGGCGGGAGCGAGTTCCGTGCAGGCGGCTGGCGGGGTGCGCGGCCGCAGCTCGAGGTTGAGCACGGCGCAGTGGGTCCTTGCGGGCCTGATCGTCGCCGGGATCGGGCTGCGGATCTTCGCGATCGCCTCCTTCTGGCCGGTGACGACGACGCTGGCCGACGCCTGGCCGTACGCCTACTACGCCGAGACGAACCCGCTCGACAACCCCCAGCATCCCGCCGGATACTCCGCGATCCTCGCCGTGTTCGGCGCGGTCAGCCGCGAGGTCGCGTTCTCGGTGTTCCTCCAGCACCTGCTCGGGATCGCGTCCGCGCTGCTGCTCTACGGCGGCGTGCGGCGAGTCACCGACTCGCCCTGGCCAGGCCTGGTTCCCGCCGCTGTGGTGCTGCTCGGCGCAGACCAGGTGTATCTGGAGCACTCGATCATGTCGGAGGCGCTGTTCGTCTTCCTGCTCTCGCTCTGCCTCTACGCATGCGTGCGGGCGATCGGCGAGCCCGATCCGTGGTGGCGTTGGCCGCTCGTCACGGGTCTCGTCGCGGCCGCAGCGACCGGCGTCCGCGCGGCAGGCGTATTCCTGATCCCGATCCTGATCGTGGGCGTCGTCCTCTCGCGGCCACGCCCCTGGCTCCCAGCCTGGCGCGCCCCCGCGGCGCTGGCGGCGGGCGCCGCCGCCCTGCTGATCCCATACGTGATCGTGATTGGCGCCACCACCGACGGCATCGGGGTCGCTCCGTCGTCGGGCTGGCACCTCTATCACCGCGTCGCACCGTTTGCCGATTGCGACAGGTTCACCCCGCCCGAGGGCACCGAGGCGCTCTGCGAGACCAAGCCGCCCGAGGAGCGGCTCGGCGGCGACTACTACCTGTTCGACCCCGCCTCGCCGGCGATCCGGGAGTTCGGCTTCCTGGGCGAGGAGGACGCGAAGGTCGGGGCCTTCGCGCGCCAGGTCGTCCTCCATCAGCCCCTCGACTACGCGGAGGCGGTCGGCAGGGACGTGCTCGCCTACTACGTGCCGAGCTCCTTTCCCAACATTCCCTACGCGGGAACCGCGCTCGACCCGTCGCTTGACTGGAGCGTCACCCTGCCGCCGCTCGACGCGGCCGCGGCGCGCGTCGAACGCGACACCGAGGTCGGGATGGAGACGTTCTTCGCCGACTTCGAGGTCGACAAGGACGCGCCCGGGATCGAGCTCCTCCACGACTACCAACGTGTCTTCCGTTTCGGGGCGACCGCGCTCACGATCGCGACTCTGCTCACCCTGCTCGGCCTTCTGGTCGGCTCGCGGAGGACCCGGGTCGGCACCCTGCTCTTCGGCGTCGGCGGACTCGCACTGCTGGTTGCGCCGACGCTGAGCGGGGTCTACATCGGGCGCTACACCGTCCCGCTCGCCGGATTGCTTGCCGCGGGCGCCGCGATCGCGGGCTACGCGCTCTGGCGTGCCTACGGCTCGATCAGGCCGCGCCGAATTGCGTAGCGGACGAGCTCGACCCGATCGCGCATGCCGAGCTTGCGCATCGCGTTCGAGCGGTGGTTCTCGACCGTCTTCTCCGACAGGTGGAGGATCTCGGCGATCTCCTTGTTGGTGTGCGCCTCGGCGACGAGCTTGACGACCTCCTGCTCGCGCGGAGTCAGCTCGTCGGTACGGCCGGCGCTCTGGCCGAGCACGTCCTTGATCAGCGCGCGCTGCGCCTCCGGGGTAAGGAATGGCTCGCCGCGCTCGACCGCACGCACAGCCTCGAGCAGGTCGACGTCGGCCTGCGCCTTGAGCACGTAGCCGGAGGCGCCCGCCTTCAGCGCCTCGAACAGGTAGCGCTCGTCGTCGTACATGGACAGGATCAGCACCGCCACGTCGGGCGCCTGCTCACGGATCTCCCGGGTCGCCTGGAGCCCGGTCAGCTTCGGCATCTTGACGTCGAGGATCGCGAGGTCGGGACGCTCGCGGATCGCGAGGTCGCGCGCCGTCGCCCCGTCGGAGGCCTCGGCGATCACCTCGATGTCGTCCTGCTGCTCGAGCAGCATCCGCAAGCCGGACCTGACGATCCCGTGGTCGTCGGCGATCAGCACCCGCACGTCGTCATCCCTGGTCATGAAGGTCATCATCGACAGTTATCGGCACCCGGAGCCGAACACTTGTGCCGAAATCCGGCCGCGAGGTCACCTGCAGGTCGCCACCCACGAGCAGAGCGCGCTCGCGCATGCCGGCCAAACCGAGCCCGCGCGAGGCCTGGTCGAAGGTGAATCCCTTGCCGTCGTCGCCGACGTCGAGCTCGACCACGCCGGCGTCGAGGCCGAGCCGGACGTGCACTCGCCGGGCGCCGGAGTGGCGGAATGCATTGGCGAGCGCCTCCTGGGCGACCCGGTAGACGACCACCTGGACGTCCAGTGGCAGGCCCGAGAGCTCGCCGTCGGCCTCGAAGCTGGCCTCGATCCGGCCCTGGCGGGAGAGATCGCGGACATGGCCCTGGAGCGCCGCCTTGAGGCCGAGGTCGTCGAGCGCCGCCGGGCGCAGCTGGCGCGCGAGCGTGAGCAGCTCCTGCATCGCCTGGTTCGCCAGCGCCCTGATCTCGGAGAGCTCGTCGGCGAGCTCGGGTGGGGACTTCTCCCGGGTCGCCTCGAGGCGCAACAGGAGGCCGGTGAGCGACTGGTTGACCTCGTCGTGGAGATCCCGGGCCACGCGCGCACGCTCCTCCTCCTGGGCGTCGAGCGCAACGCTCGAAGCACGCCTGCGCTCGGCCTCGAGCCGCTCGAGCATGCGGACGAACGCGTGATGGATCCGCTCCACCTCCTCGGGTCCGCCGGGGCTCTCGCCGACCCGCAGGTTGGCGCCCGGGCGCGAGAGGTCGGCCAGCTCCATCTGATCGACGAGGTCCTCGAGCGGGCGGAAGCGGCGCTGGAGCAGGAAGACGTTGAAGACGATCGTGAACGCGACCGCGAACCCGAGCACGAGCCCCGCCTCCGGTGTCTCGGCGAGGCTCACGTCGGGGTTCGCCGCGATGATCGCGGCGACCACCGCCGCGACGACCAGCAGCAGGTTCACCGCCAGCACCTGGGTGAGCAGATCCCGCCGTCGCATCACGGTAAGTATCGGTGCCGTGGCGGCGGGGCACGCCTTCGTTGAGGCATGGGGCGAACCCCTAGTCGAAATAGGGGCTGGCCCCTATGATCCGGGCACGCGGGATCGTCAGAATGTCCAGGTGCAGGTTTCAGTCCGGCCGCCTGACCTAGAGAGTCGGACAAGCATCAAGGAGTAGTGCCCCCGCGATGACAACCACCCGCAAGTCCAACTTCGCAGCCGCTCTGCGAACCACGATCCTGATGGCGACCCTCGGCGGTCTGCTGGTCGCGATCGGCTACGCGATCGGCGGCATCCAGATCGCCGGCGTCTTCCTCGGGATCGCGCTGCTGATGAACTTCGTCGCCTTTTGGTTCAGCGACAAGATCGCGATCGCCAGCGCGCGCGCGAAGCCGGTCTCCGAGCAGGAGGCGCCCGGCCTCTACCAGATGGTCCGCGAGCTGACCACCCGCGCCGACCTCCCGATGCCGCGCCTCTACATGATCCCGAGCGAGCAGCCGAACGCGTTCGCCACCGGGCGCGGCCCGAAGCATGCTGCTGTCGCGGTGACCGAGGGGATCACGAAGCTGCTCTCAGAGGACGAGCTGCGCGGCGTGATCTCGCACGAGCTGGCACACATCGGCAACCGCGACATCCTGACCCAGTCCGTCGCTTCGGCGATCGGGGCGATGATCACCTACCTGGCCTATTTCTTCCTCTGGTTCGGAGGCGACGACGAGTCGCCGCTCGGTCTCATCGGGAGCCTTGCGCTGGTCCTCCTGGCGCCGCTCGCGGCGACCCTGATCCAGCTCGCGGTCTCGCGCCAGCGCGAGTACTCGGCCGACGCGACCGGGGCCGAGATCTGTGGCAACCCGGAATCGCTCGCCTCGGCGCTGCTGCGGCTCGAGGAGGGCGCAAAGGCGATGCCGGTGCAGGTCAACCAGGCGACCGAGCCGCTCTACATCGTCAAGCCGTTCAAGGGCGGCGGGATCGCGAGCCTGTTCTCGACCCACCCGCCGATCGAGGAGCGCGTTCGCCGGCTGCGGCAGATGCGCCCGGCGCTCGGCTAGCTCGCGCACCCGGACATCAGCTACTCGATAGTCGTCGTGACATGGGAGTGCGCAGGCCACCTGCGCACTCTCGTCACGTCGATGAACGAGCACCTCGGCGGCGGCCAGGAGCTCGTGGTCGTCGACAACGCCTCGAGCGATTCGCCCGGCGAGGCGGCCGGCGCGTGGAAAGGCCGCAGCCGCTTCGTCGCCATGGACAGCAACGCCGGCTTCGGGGTGGCCTCGAACCGCGGCGTCGCCGAGGCGAGCGAGGCGACCACGATCCTGCTCAATCCCGACACTGAGCTGCTCGACGCCGGGCTCGACCGGCTCGCGGTCGCGGCCGCCGAGCTCGACGCGCTCGTCGGCCCGCGGGTGCTCAACGTGGACCGCACGGTCCAGCCCTCCGCCAGCGGGCCCGAGGTCGGCGTGTGGCCATGGGTACGAGCCGTGGTGCCGGCCGCGCTCGCACCCGCATGGGTGCGCGCCCGCACCGAGCCCTACCGCCTCGAACGTCGCGTCGGAGTCGCCTGGCTCACCGGGGCGTGCATCGCCGCGCCGACCGCGACGCTGCGCCGCCTGGGCCCGTTCGACCCGGCGCTGCACATGTACGGGGAGGACGTCGATCTCGGCCTGCGCGCCGCTGCGGCCGGGATCGGCTCCTGGTTCGATCCGCAGACATGTCGCCTCGTTCACCACGGCCAGGGATCTTCGATCATCGTCCACGGCACCCGCGAGGGCTGGCGACCGGAGGGAACGCTGAACTGGCGCGCGGCGCTGCGCCGCGCCCACGGCCCGCGCCGCGAGCGACTCGCGTGGCGGGCGCTGCGCCTCAACCTGCGGCTGCGGTTGATCGCAAAGTCGGTGCTCGGCCGGGCCACCGACCGCGACCGCGAGGCGCTCGCGGCGGCGCGCGCGGCCGATCCGCCACCGCCACTCCCCGGCCGCTGACCGGGCGATCCGACCGCCGGCGCGTTGCTACACTTTCTGAAGTAAACCTATGATTCCGGATAGGGATTAGGAGATTTAGCGAGATGGCGACGGCGTCGGAACCGACCGAGGAGATCAAGCAGCGGATCGAGCTGATCGGCCTCGATCGTGCGCGCGAGGAGCTCGCCGCCGGCACCAAGCTAATCGACGTCCGCGAGCAGAACGAGTGGGACGAGTCGCACCTCGAGGCCGCGATCCACGTTCCCCAGGGCGAGCTGGTCGAGCGAATCGACGAGCTCGCGCCGGACCGCTCCGAGCGCCTGCTGCTGCACTGCCGCACCGACAACCGCTCGTCGCGCATGGCCGAGATCCTCGAGGGCCTCGGCTACGACAACGTCGCCGTGATCGAGGGCGGGATCGTCGCCTGGGAGGAGGCCGGGCTGCCGACCCTGAGCGACTCCGGCCTGACCAAGGACCAGCGGATGCGCTACTCGCGGCATACGCTGCTGCCCGAGGTCGGGGTCGAGGGTCAGCTCAAGCTCCTGCACTCGAAGGTCCTCTTGCTCGGCGCCGGCGGGCTCGGAGCCCCGACCGCGCTCTACCTCGGGGCCGCGGGGGTCGGGACGCTCGGGGTCGTCGACGACGACGTGGTCGACGAGTCGAACCTGCAGCGCCAGGTGATCCACAACACCGAGCGGGTCGGGATCCCGAAGACGGCCTCGGCGCGGATCACGATCGAGGCGCTCAACCCCGACGTCGAGGTCGTCGAGCACAACCTGCGCCTCGACGCCTCGAACATCCTCGAGCTGATCGAGCCCTACGACGTGATCGTCGACGGCGCCGACAACTTCCCCACCCGCTATCTGCTCAACGACGCCTCGGTGCGGTTGCGCAAGCCGGTCGTCTCGGCGTCGATCCTCGGCTTCGACGGGCAGATCTCGACCTTCGTCCCCTACGAGGGCCCGTGCTACCGCTGCCTCTACCCGGTGCCGCCACCCCCGGAGCTGGCGCCGAGCTGCGGCGCCAACGGCGTCCTCGGCGTGATGGCGGGCGTGATGGGGCTGCTGCAGGCCAACGAGGTGGTCAAGCTCGTCGCCGGGATCGGCGAGCCGCTCGTCGGCCGCCTGCTGCTCTATGAATCGCTCGGCACCCGGTTCACCGAGCTCAAGGTCAAGCGCGACCCCGAGTGCCCGATCTGTGGTGAGCACGCGCCCGAGATCGACCCCGCGGAGATGGGCAAGTTCCCCGACTACGAGCTCTTCTGCGGCGCCCCGGCGCGCGAGCCCTCGCCCGCCTGACCCCGAGCCGAGCGCTAGGTTTCCAGCGATGTCGACCGTGAGGATCCCGCCGGTGCTGCGCCCGAAGACCGGCGGCGAGAGCGAGATCGCGGTTGTCGGCGGCACCGTCGGCGAGATCCTCGGGGCGCTCGCCGACGCCCATCCCGACACCCGCGGCCAGCTCTTCTCCGACGACGGCCAGCTCAACCGCTACGTCAACGTCTACCTCAACGACGAGGACGTCCGCGTGCTCGACGGCCTCGAGACGGCGGTCGCCGAGTCCGACACCGTCGTCATCCTGCCCGCGATGGCGGGCGGCGCGTCGCTCTAGACGGCTGATTCCCAATCCCCGCGCACGCGGCTGACGCCGCATGCCGTCGCTGGATCGCCACCCACGACCTCGCGGGTAGCCTTGCTACCCGCTTCGGCCGCGTGCGGCGCCCAGCTCGGCCTGCGGCGCCCCCGCGCACACGCGGAGTCGGAATCAACCATCTAGCTGCCGCCGGTAAAGGCGGTGAACGCCTCCCACGAGGGCTTTGGCTCGAGCGAGCCGGCCTCAAACAGGCCCGAACCGCCACACCACTCGCAGACGCTCGATTCGGCGGGGGTGTCGCGCCACGCGTACCAGGTGACCGTCTCGACGTTCCATTCGAGGCGCTTTTCGAGCAGCAGCTCGAAGGCCGCGTTGAGCTCGTCCGCCTGGCCCTCGGGGCCCTTGTTGAGCGGGTTCGGCGGACCGCTCGAGGACCATCCCACCTCGGTGATCCAGGTGCTCGCGTCGGCGTCGCCGGCGCGCTCGGCCTCCCGGCGCAGCAGCTCCACCTGAGCGCTGATCTTGCTCGCATGGGCGCCGTAGGGGTGCACCCCGATCCCCTCGAAGCTGTTCCTCGCCCCTGACGCGTAGAGGCCGCGCAGGAACTCCCAGGCGGTGAAACCGCCGCGCTCCCCTTGCAGCGGCGTGCCGAACATGCCCCCGAGCACGATCGTGGCTTCGGGGTCGGCGCGGCGGATCACCGCTTCGGATCGCGCCAGCAGGGTTGCGTAGCCCTCGATCTCGGGCTTTGGTTGGTAAAAGGTCGGCGAGTTCTGCTCGTTCCAGATCTGCCAATCGTGAATCGGCAGGGGGTCGACGTCGGGGTTCTCCGCCCACAGCGCTCCGCCGGGGCCGTAGCGATCGACCACGGCGGCGACGAACTCGTCCCATGCGTCGAGCGCCGCCTCCGAACGCGGAGCGAAGGTCGCGCAATCGACGCAGCCTTGGATGCCGTCGAGATCGGTTGCGACCCAGTTCGGGGTGCCGAAGAGAAACGGCAGCACGCGGATCCCGTTCTCGGCAGCCCCGAGGACGACGGGGTCGAGGGCCTCGAAGGCGAAGTCGTCGCCGGGGGTCGGATCGATCAGTCCCCAGGGGAAGTGAAGGCGCAGCGTCCCGACCCCGCCCTCGGCCATGCGATCGAGCTCCTCGGGCGCCAGCGGCGCCTGCGGGACGACTCCGAAAAAGCGCGCGGGCGCCGTCGCCGCGGCGGGGGCCGAGTCCTTGTCGCCGCACGCAGGCACCGTGATCGCTGCAAGCGCTGTGAGCGCGAGTACGACCAGCGGCCCTGATCGCCGGGCGCGCGCCGGGCGGCGCCCTGCCTCCAGGGTGCGAGCGAGCATGGCGGTAACGCTAGCTGCCGCCGGTGAAGGCCGTGAACGCACCCCAGGCGGGCTTCTCGGTCAGCGCGTTGGCCTTGAACAGGCCGGCCTTGCCGCACCACTGGCAGATCGGCTTGCCGGCGAGGTCGCGCCACGCGAACCAGGTCACGTTCTGGATCTTGAACAGGTTGCGCTTCGCGAGGAAGTAGTTGAAGGCCTGCCGCAGGCGCGCCGCCTGCCCCTGCTTGCCGCGCTCGAGCGGGTTCTTCCCGGTTCCCGAGGACCAGCCGACCTCGGTGATCCAGAGCTCGGCCGCCGTGTCGCCGGCCCGCACGATCTCGTCGTGAATCAGCTTCAGCTGTCGCTTGACCTTCGTCATGCGTGCGGAGTAGGGGTGCGCAGCGACCCCCTCGAAGTAGTCGGAGATCCCGGGTCGCCTATAGAAGCGCTTGAGATAGCCCCAGGCGGTGGTCTTCTCGCTGTCCTCGCCATGCGGCGTTCCGAACATCCCGCCGAGCAGGACCTTCGCGGTCGGGTCGGCGGCACGCAGCGCCGCCGCTGACTGCTCGATCAGGTTGCCGTATGCGTTCGGGTCGGGCTTCGGCCGGTAGAAGGTCTTCGAGTTCTGCTCGTTCCAGATCTGCCAGGTGGTGATCGGGACCACCGGCAGGTCCGGGTTGAGCGCGAAGAACTCACCGCCCGGGCCGTAACGGGCGACGGCCTCGCCGAGGAAGCGCTTCCATTCCTCCACCGCCGCGGCCTGGCGTGGGGCGTAGAGGCCGCAGGTCTCCGGAGCGCACTGGTGCCCGTCGAGCCCCTGCGCGACCCAGGTCGGGGTGCCGAAGATGAACGGCAGCGGCTGGATTCCGTTCCTGATCGCCTCGGCGACGACCGGGTCGACCGCGCTCCAATTGTTGTCGGCCGCCTGGGTGGGGTCGATCGTCCCCCAATTGATCAGCAGGCGCAGCGTGCCGACGTTGCCGGTGCCCATCCGCGCGATGTCCTCGGCCGTGAGCTGAGTCTGCGAAACCACGCCGTAGAAGGTGGGCGGCACGGGGGCCGGCCCGGCCGCGAGCGCCATGGCGCCGACCGCGACGCCGACGAGCAGCGAGGCGGCTAGGGCGGTGGCCAGCGCCCGCGCGCGCGATCCGTACGAACGGCTTGCGGGCGCCGGTGCGTCAGCCGGGCTCTCGGACCGGCCAGGCATCGGCGGCCTCAGCTACCCCCGGTGAAGTCGGTGAAAGCGTCGAAGGCCGGTTTCTCGCCGAAGTCCTCCTCGAGCAGGCCCGACCTCGGGCACCACTCGCAGAGGCCGACGTCGGCGGCCAGGTTGTCGCGCCACGAGTACCAGTCGACGGTCTGGAGGTTGAGCTTGTTGCGCTTCTTCTTGAAGTACTTGAACGACTCCTTGAGCCGGTCGGCCTGTCCCTGGAGGCCGCGGTTGAGCGGATTCGGTGGGCCGCCCGAGGACCAGCCCATCTCGGTGATCCAGAGGTCGGCGTTGGCGTCTCCGGCGGCCTTCATCGCGTCGCGAAAGAGGTCGATCTGCGCCAGCACCTTCGAGAACTTGGCCGCGTACGGATGCGGTGCGACGCCGTCGAAGCTCTTCTTTGCCCCCTTGACCTTGTAGAGCTTCTCGAGGTAGTCCCAGGCGGCGATCCCGGGCTTGCGGCCGCCGAGCGGGGTGCCGAACATGCCCCCGAGGACGATCTCGGCGCCCGGGTCCTCGGCGACGATCGCGTCGTGGCCCGCGGCGAGCACCTTCGCGTAGGCCTTCACGTTCGGCTTCGGCTTGTAGAAGCTGGGCGAGTTCTGCTCGTTGAGCAGCTGCCAGGCTCGGATCGGCGTCTCCGGCACGGTCGGGTTCAGGGTCCAGAACTCGCCACCGGGGCCGTAGCGGCGAACCGCATCGCGAAGGAAGTCGGCCCAGGCGCTGCGCGCGGCAGCGCCCTTGGGCGCGTAAGGCGGGCAGCTCGCATCGCCGCAACCGAACCCGTCGAGCCCGTTGGCGACCCAGGTCGGGGTGCTGTAGACGAACGGCAGCGGGCGGATCCCGTTGCGGGCGGCGTCGGCGATGATCGCGTCGGGGCCCGACCAGTCGTAGTCGCCGGGCGCGGCGGTCGGGTCGACTCCGGCCCAGTAGAGCTCGAAGCGCAGCGTGCCGACCTTCGCCTGGCCCATCCGGTCGATGTCCTTGGTCGAGAGCGGGGTCTGCGGGACGACGCCGAAGAACGACTTCGGCACGGCGGCGTTCGCGCTCGCCGCGACGCCAAGCGCGCCGATGGCGAGCATGGTTGCGACGACCCCGAATGTGCCCCGCCGATGCATCACGAGCGCGCCACCCTAGCGAATGCCCTCCACGCCGGCTTCGATGAGCCATCCCGATCGCGAAGACCGGCGTGGCCGCACCACTCGCAGATCGCGCCGCCTCCGGCGATGTCGCGCCATGAGTACCAGAACACGCCGCCGAGGTTGAAGCTGCGCGCCCGGCGCTTGATCTTCGAGAGCGCGCGCGAGAGCTGGCGCGCCTGGCCGTCGAGTCCCTTGACGTAGGGGTTGCTGCGCGGTCCTCCCGCGGCCCAGCCCATCTCGGAGATCCAGGTGCCGGCGGCGCCGTCGCCCGCGCGCTTGACCGTCTTGCGCGCGAGCTCGATCGCATAGATCGAGAGCCGCGCGGTGTTCGCGTACGGGTGCAGAGCGATTGAGTCGAAGCTGTCCTCGATGCCGTCGATCGCGTACAGGCGCTTGAAGTAGGTCTTCACCGGAAGCACGACCTTGCGCGCCGAGGCCGGTCCCCACATCCCACCGAGGACGATCTCGGCGCTCGGGTCCTCGGCCTTGATCGCGGTGCTCGCGCCCTCGAGCAGGCGGGCGTAGCGCTTCACCTTGACCTTGGGCGCGAAGTACTTGTCGGAGTTCTGCTCGTTCCAGATCTGCCAGCTGGTGATCGGGCTCGGCGTATCGCACTGGCAGGGGGGCTCGGTGGGGTCGGGCGGTGGGCCCGGGGGCGGCGGCGGGGGCGGTGGGGGCGGTGGGCACAGAACCGGGATCGGGCAGTCGGGAAGGGAGCCTTCGCCGGCGGCTCCACCGCCAACGTCGTCACCGGCGACAACGTCTGCGGCCGGGACCGGGACGGGCGACTCCCAGAAGTCGCCGCCGGGCCCGTAGCGCGCCGCAGCTGCGCCGGCGAAGGCGGCGAAGGCGGCGCGGGTCGAGTCGCTGGCGGGCGCGAACACCGAGCACGCGTCGAACGAGCACGAGCGCCCATCGGCCTCCGCGGCCCAGGTCGGGCTCCCGTAGAGGAAGAGGAACGGCTGGATCCCGCGGGCGGTGGTCTCACGGACGATCGTGTCGAGCACCGACCAGTCGTAGACCCCGGGCAGCTTCTCGATCGTCGGCCAGTGGGCCAGCAGGCGAATTCCCCCGATGCCCGCCTTCGGCATCCGGTCGAGGTCGCGGCTCTCGGGCAGGGCGCCGTCTTGGGGGACGACGCCGAACAGAGGCTTCGCGGACGCCTCGCTCGCGAGCGCCGCCACCAGGAGCACAGCGGCGGCGATCGCCAGGCCCAATCGGATAGGCATGGCCGAGCCGCGGCGCGCGGGACGCCCCGGGGCCGAGACCGGGGCGGGCATCAGGCCGACTGGCGCTCCGCCGCGCCGCCCGTGGCACCGTCGGCTGGGCGACCCTGCGCCGGATCGCGCGCGGACCGGCGCAGGCGCCAGACCGCGAGCCCGGCACCGACCGCGGCGATCACAGCAAGCAGGATCAGGAGGATCGACGCGCCGCCGCCGTCGGATGGGTCGGCGCTGCGCGCGGCGACCTGCGCACCCCCCGTCGCCGGTGAAGCTTTGCCGTCCCCGTCCCCGCCGCCTTGGGCCGAGCCGGCGCCGTCGGCGCGGTTGGCCTTCTCGCCGCCGCCGCCGCCCTGGCCGCCCTGGCTTGAGTCGCCGGCCGAGCTGTAGCCCGAGCTCGACTCGGCGCCGGCTGTCGGAGCCGACTCGGCGCCGGGGTCGCTCGGCGGAGCGCTTCCGGACGAGCCCCCCGCGGAGGATTGGGAGGCGTTGTCGCCGTCGGCGCTCGGGAGGTCGTCGAGGTCGTATTCGTCGGCGGCAGGGGCCTTCGCACCGGCGAGTGCCGGTGCGAACGCGGCCGCGGCGGCGAACATCGCCAGCGCGCAGCTCAGCGCGATCACCGTCCTAGACTTCCTGCCTCGCGTCATTCAGTCCTCGTCGTCCTTCTGGCCCCCGCGGGAGGGTACACACTGGGCCCGCTACCTCGTCGCATGCAACGCAGATTTGAACACATCGTCACGGTCGCAGTTGCGGCCGGCGTCGCCGGCCTCGCGCTCGCCGAGGGCGGCTTTCCGCCGACCGCATTCGCGGCCACGGCGCTGGTCGTCTGGACGGCGGTGGTGATCGGGCTCGCGATCGGCTCGTGGCCGCGCGCCGAGCCTCCGCCGGCGGCGCTCGCGGCAGGGCTCTGCCTCGCCGGGCTCGCGGCCCTGACCGCGCTTTCGGTCACCTGGGCCAGCGACAACGGCCGCGCCTTCGAGGACACGGTCCGGGCGCTCGCCTACCTCGGCATTTTCGTGCTCGTGATCGTCGCCTCGCGCCGTGGCGAGGCGCGGGCCTGGCTGCGCGGCCTGGCCGCCGGGCTCGTGATCGTCGCCGGGGTGGCGCTGCTTGCGCGCTACGAGCCGTCGCTGTTCGGCTCTCCCGACGCCGACCTCGCGCGCGACCTCCCGGCGGCCCTCGGCCGGCTCAGTTACCCGATCGGCTACTGGAACGGGCTCGCCGCAACGATGGCCGCGGCAATCGTCCTCTGCGCCTGGTTCGCCGCCACCGGCACGACCCGCCGGGCGCGCAGCCTGGCGGTCGCGGCCATGCCGCTGCCGCTGCTCGCCCTCTGGATCACCGATTCGCGCGGGGGAATCATCGCGGCGCTGATCGCGATCGCGATCCTGGTCACCGCGGGCCCCGCCCGCCCGCGGCTGCTCGCCAACCTGGCGCTGGGCAGCGTCGCCGCCGCCGCCCTCGTCGTGCTCGCCGAGCAGCGCGAGGAGCTGCTCAACAACCCGGTCGATCCGGCTGCCCTCGGCCAGGGCGACGAGATGCTCGCGTTCACGATCGTGGCGGCGATCGTTGCCGGCGCGGCGCGATTCTTCGCCGATGCCCCGTTGCAGCGCCTCGAGGTCAGCCGTGGTCTCGGCCGCGCCGCGATCGCGGTCGCCGTGATCGCCTGTCTCGTCGCGGTCGTTGCTGCGGACCCGATCGAGCGCTGGGACGAGTTCAAGGCGCCGCCGACGGCAGAGGAGCTCGCCGACGGGGAGGTGGGCCTGCTTCGCGGCGGTGGCAGCGGCCGCTGGCAGTTCTGGGAGACGGCGGTTGACGCCTTCGAGAGCGAACCGGTCAAGGGTGTGGGGGCAGGGGGCTACGGGCCCTATTGGCTCGAGCACCGCGAGATTGCCCTCGATGCCACCCGGGCGCACTCGGTCGCCTTCGAGGCGCTCGCGGAGCTCGGCCTCGTCGGTCTCGCGCTGCTGCTCGGGTTCTTCGGTGTCGCGGGGGTGAGCGGCGTCCGGCGCGCGATCGGCGCTGACGCCGCATTCGACATCGGGCCCGTGCTGGCACTGCTCGGCGTCGGTGCCGCCGCGGCGGCCGTCGATTGGACCTGGGACCTGCCTGCCGTCTTCATCCCGACGGTGATCGCGGCAGGACTGCTCGTCGGCCCGGCAACGCTGCCGACGACCGGTGATGGCGGCCCCGCCGGCTGGTTCGGGACGGCGCGCAGCCGGCGCCGCTTCGCCGGCGGCGTCGTGGTCCTGCTCGTCGCCTGGCTCTCGATCTGTGCCTCGGGGCTGCTGCTGCTGGCCGACAACCGGCTCGAGAGGAGCCGCGACGCGTCCGCAGAGGGCGACCTCGAGGGGGCCTTCGACGCGGCCAACGACGCGATCGACCTCGAGCCGTGGGCGGCCGAGCCGCGAACCCAGCTCGCGCTGCTCTACGAGAAGTCCGGCGACATTCCGGCGGCCCGGGCCGCGCTCGACGAGGCGATCGAGCGGTCGCCTCGCGACTTCCAGCTCTACCTGCTCGAGGCCCGCTTCGCCGCCGCCGACGACGACCCGGACGCGGCCGCCGCGGCGCTCGCCCGCGCCGCCGAGCTCAACCCGCTCGGCAGCGGGATCACCGAGCTCGCCGGCGGGAGCGAGAGCTGACCTCGCGGGGGCGGTGGCGTTCCGCCCGGGCCCGGCTCGAGCGGAACGCCACCCCGTCGCCGCCTACTCCTCGTCCTCGACCAGCGGCTCGATAGGGAGGCGCTGGTCGAGCCATCGGTAGCGGTCGCTGGTGGGGTCGAAGGCGGGGATCACCCGCTCCAGCGGGCTCTGCATGTGGAACCAGAGCCGGTAGTGCAGGTGGACGAGCTCGGTCAGGTCGAGCTGGCTCGCCGCCGGTGCGATCGCCTGGCGGTGGCGCAGGGGGTAGTTGTAGGCGTCCGGGAGCACCCGCACCCGGTCGTGGACGGGGGCCGTCACGCCGGCCCAGCTGAGCTGGTCCATGAACTGCGGCCAGCGCTTCTGGACGATCCCGGCGTCGTAGAGGCGTACCAGCGCCTCCTCCCAGGCGCTGAACAGCCCGGCGCTCCGTTTCGCGGCTATCAGGCCGCTGTTCCAGTAGGCGCGAATCTTCGTCTGGCCCACGGTCGTCTCGACGAAGGGCCGCTCCTGGACCCCGAGTAGCGCGTACATCTTGCGCCAGAAGGGCTCGTTCTTCCCCTTGCCCCTGGAGCCGGCGATGCGGCGGTCCACGGGGCGCACCGCGGCCAGCCAATCTCCCTCGCCCAGCTCCGCGGGCTCGCCGACGAAGACCGAGTCGGTGTCGGTGAAGACGAGGGTCTCGTGGTCGAGCTCTCGCTCGGCCCAGGCCGAGACGGCGACCTTGTTGACGGTCGGGGTATCGGCGAAGCGCTCGACCAGGGGCTCCTCGACGATCGTCACGCCGAGCCCTTTGAGGCGCTCGACGGTGGCGGGCTCGGGGCCGTGGCCGCGGCGCGGGGCGAAGGCGTAGACGGGCGAGTCGGCCCAGGCGCCGCCCCAGGCCCGCAGGCTCTCGACCAGCAGTTCGGCCTCGCTCTCGAGCCTGCCGCGCTCGACGCAGATCAGGAAACCGGTGTCTCTCACAGGGCGGGAGAGGGTAGAGAATCCGCCCACGAGCACCGCGCGGCGAGACTTCTCGCGGGTCGCCGGGTTACGCTCTGTAGATGAGCGTGGAGGGTCTTCCTTCCGTCAGGGGTGGCCAGAGCAAGCGCGACGACGCCGGCAAGCCGCGCTTCTGGCGCGATGCCGCGCGCCGCCGCCTGCTCGCCCTCGCGGACGTGCTCGCGGCTGCCGCCGCGAGCGTCGTCGTCGCCTCTTCGTCGGCGGACGCGTTCTGGGCCCTGGTCCTGCTCCCTGCCTGGGTCGTGATCGCGAAGCTGATCGGCCTCTATGACCGCGACCACGCCGCGATCCGCCACCTGACGATCGACGAGCTGCCGGCGATCATCGCCTGGGCCGGCGCCGGGGTCGCCCTGTTGGCGCTCGTGCTCCCGCAGACGCCGGCGGGCGATGTCGACCCCTCCACCGCGGTCCTCGCCTGGGGCGTCGCCTCCGTGAGCGCGCTGGTGCTTCGCGGGGCGGCTCGCTGGATCTGGCGCCGGATCACCCCGCGAGAGGTCACGGCCGTGCTCGGCGCCGGCGACCTCGCGGAGATGATCCGGCGCAAGCTCGAGCTGTTCCCCGACATGCACCTGCGGCTCGTGCACGGGACCGAGGAGCGGCCGTTCGATGACCTCGTCGAGGAGGTCGACCGCGTGATCTTCGCGGCCGATGTGATGGAACCCGGCGAGGTCGGGGGGCTGGTCGCGCTTTGTCGCGAGCGCCAGGTGAAGCTGAGCGTGATCTCGCCACTTCACGGCCGGGCCGGGCCGGTGCGCCTCTCGCGCATCGCCGACCTGCCGGTGCTCGAGTACGAGACCTGGGACCCGTCGCGCTCGACGGCGATGATCAAGCGCGGCTTCGACATCGTCATCTCCTCGATCGGCCTCGTGTTGACGGCGCCCCTGTTCCCGCTGATCGCACTCGCGATCCGGCTCGACACGAGCGGTCCGGTCTTCTTCAACCAGACCCGCGCGGGTCTCGACGGCAAGCCGTTCGTGATGCACAAGTTCCGCACCATGGTCGCGGACGCCGAGGACCGGCTCGCCGACGTCGTCCGCCTCGAGGACCTGCGCGAGCCCGTGTTCAAGCTCTCCGAGGACCCGCGCGTGACCAGGACCGGCCGGCTGTTGAGGCGGCTCAGCCTCGATGAGCTGCCGCAGCTGTGGAACGTGCTCCGCGGCGAGATGAGCATCGTCGGTCCGCGTCCCGAGCAGATCGAGCTGGTCGAGCGCTACCGCCCCGAGCACCGGTTCCGGCTCAGCGTCAAGCCCGGGATCACAGGCCCGATGCAGGTCTTCGGCCGCGGCAACCTGACCTTCCACGAGCGGCTCGCGGTTGAGCTCGACTACATCGAGAACGTCTCCCTTGCCCGCGACCTGCGGATCATCGCCGAGACGGTCCCGGTGACGCTGCGCGGGTCCGGGGCCTATTAGCCGCTCGCCCGAGACGGAGGCGGCGGGCAGCTGTCCCGCCTGCGGGGCCGCGTCGCTGCGACCGTGGCGGGAGGCGACCGCGTCAGACCCGCAGCTGGCCGGCCGCGAGCGCTTCGAGCTCGAGCGCTGCGCGCGCTGCGGCTCGGCGGTGACGATCGGCGGCGCGCCGCCGGCGCTTTATGAGGGCGGGACCTACGCGCCCGCGCGCGGGATTGCGGCGCGGCTGCTCGCGCCGCTTCGGGGGCTCGCCGATCGCGACCGGATGCGCTTTCTCGGGGCGCTGGCGCCGGGCTCGCGGGTGCTCGAGGTCGGAGCCGGCGACGGCGAGCTCGTCCTCAGGATGCGCGCCGCCGGCCTCGACGCCTGGGGCCTTGATCCCTCGCCGGCGGCCTGCGCGGCGGCGCACGCCGCCGGGGCGGACGTGGTCAACGCCGACGTCGAGACCGCCGCAGTCGAGGCGGGGAGCCAGGACGCGGTGGTGCTCTGGCACGCGCTCGAGCATTTCGACCAGCCTGCCACCGCGCTGGAGCGGATCGCCGGCTGGCTGCGCCCGGGCGGCCGCCTGGTGGTCGCGGTCCCGAACCTCGCCGGCCTGCAGGCGCAGCTCGGAGGCGATCGGTGGTTTCATCAGGACGTGCCGCGGCATCGCACCCACCTGACTCCCGCCGGTGTGCGAGCGCTGCTCGCTCGCAGCGGCTTCGCCGTCGCACGCGTGCACCACCTGCTCGTCGAGCAGAACCCGCTCGGCATGTGGCAGACGCTGCTCAACCGGCTGACGGCGGAGCGGGACTTCGCCTTCCGGTTGCTGAAGCGCGACCTCGGCGCGACCGGGCTCCGAACCCGGGGGCGCGACTTGGTCGTGACCGCGGTCGCCGGACCGCTCCTGATCCCGGTCGCGATCCTGCTCGAGCTGGGCGCCGGGCTCGCCGGCAGGGGCGGCTCGATCGTCGTCGAGGCGAGCGCGAAGCGCGGCGAATGAGCGCCGAGGCGACGGTGATCGTGCCGACCCTCGGCGGCGAGCGGCTCGGCCGCATGCTCGACTCGCTCACGGGGCAGACGGTCGCGCACCAGACGATCGTCGTCGACAACGGCTCGCCCGACGGCGGCGTCGCCGCCGCCTGCGAGCGCCTCGCCGACGCCGAGGTCCTGCGCCTCGAACAGAACCTTGGCTACACGCGCGCCGTCAACCTGGGTGCCGAGAGGGCCGAGGGCGACGTGATCGTGCTGCTCAACGACGACTGCATCTGCGAACCGGAGTTCGTCGAGCGGATCATCGCTCCGATCGACCCGGCGACCGGAGTCGTGATGGCGGCGGGGGTGATGCGCGACTGGCGCGACCGGACGCTGATCGACAGCGCCGGGATGGAGCTCGATCGCACGCTGCTCGTCTTCGACTACCTCAACGGCGAGCCGGTCTCGGTCCTCGAGGGCGACGTCGGTGACCCGATCGGCCCCTCGGGCGCGGCCGCCGCGTTCGACCGGGCGACGTTCCTGTCGGTGGGCGGCTTCGATGAGCGCCTGTTCGCCTATTGGGAGGACGTCGATCTCGTTCTTCGGCTGCGGCGCCTCGGCCTCCGCTGCGCGCTCGCCCGCGAGGCGATCGGCGATCACGAGCACTCGGCGACGCTCGGCTCGGGGTCGGCGCGAAAGAACTACCTGATGGGGTTCGGTCGCGGCTACGTGCTTCGCAAGTGGCAGGTGCTCAACCCGCGCCGGCTCGCACCGGTGCTGGTCAGAGAGGGAGTCCTGTGCGCTGGACAGGCGGTGTTCGACCGCAACCTGGCCGGCTTGCGAGGGCGGGTGCGCGGCTATCGCGAGGCCGAGCAGCTCGAGCGCTACCCGTCCGGGCTCGCGGTCGCGGGCGCGCGCGGCGGGGCGGCATCGACCTTGCGCCGTCGCGCCCGGCGGCGTGTACGGCTGCGAGCACGGCCGCGTCCAGTGCCCACCACGCTCGAGACGCTCGCGGTCTTCCACCTCTCCGACACCAGCGGGCCGTCGCGCTCGCTGGAGTCCGAGCTGCGCTGGCTCGGCGCCGAGGGGTCGCTGGTGACGGTGCTCCCCGGTCCCGGCCGCCTCGAGAACGCCCTCGCCGGCGCCGGCCAGGTGATCGCACTCGACTACGAGGCGCTGACCCTGCCTTCCGGCGGTCCGTTCGGGATCGCCGCAGAGGTTGGCCGGCTTTGGCGCGACGTGCGCACCTTCCGAGCCGAGATCCGTCGCCGGCGCCCAGACCTCGTGATCGCGGTCACCTCGATGCTCCCCGCGGTGCCGATCGCCGCCTCGCTCGAGCGCGTCCCGGTGCTCGTCTACTGCGGCGAGCTCTTCGACCGCGGCCACCGCGGGCGAGGTGGCGCGCTGCGGGCGCTCGCCGGCCGGCTGCTCCCGGGGCTCACAGCGCGGCTCGCTGACGGGATCGTCGCCTGCTCGAATGCCGTCGCCGAGCAGTTCGCGCAGGCGCCTGCAGTGATCGAGACCGTCTATCCGCCGGTCGGCGAGAACGACCCGGAGGGCGACGGGCCGGGTTTTCGCTCCCGCTTCGGGATCCCGGCCGACGCCCCGCTGGTGGCCTCCGTAGGCGCCTTGACCGAGGGTCGTGGCCAGGACCTGGTGGTCCGGGCGATGCTGGCGATCGGCGAGCGGATGCCCGCGGCCCGCTACGTGATCGTCGGCGACGCCTTCCCGCGCCCGCAGGACCTCGCCTACCGCGACCGCCTTCGGCGGCTGATCGACGGGCTCGGCCTCGCGGACCGAGTCGTGGTTGCGGGCCACGTCGAGCAGGTCGCCGACGTCTACGCCGCCGCCGACGTGGTCGTCAATCCGGCGCGGGTCAACGAGTCGTTCGGGCGCGTGCCGTTCGAGGCGGCGATGGCCGGGAGCCCGGCGGTGGTGACCCGGGTGGGCGCGACTGAAGAGCTCCTCCGAGACGGGCGTTCGGCGCTGATCGTGGCGCCCGACGATCCGGCCACGCTCGCCGCCGCGGTGCTCCGTCTCCTCGCCGATCCCGATCTCGCTCGCGACCTGGTCGCCGGGGCACGCGAGATCGTCGCCGAGCACCTTCAGCCCGAGCACAGCCTGGCCGGCTTCCAGCGGGCCGTGGCGGCCACCCTCGCGCGGCGTTCCCGAGCCTAGATCTCCTCGGCGATCCGGGGTGCGCCGCGGTTGAAGGCCCAGACGCTGAGCACGCAGACGCCGACAAAGATCAGCGCCGGGAGCAGCACCAGGAGGCCGTTGCCGTCGGCGGCTTCGACCGCGCCGGGGGCTGTGGGGTCAATGATCCACTCGCGCGCCTGCTCGAAGATCGGGCTCAGCGGGTTGATCATGATCGCCTCGCGGAGCGGAGACTCGGGGATCTCGATCGGGTAGAGCACCGGCGTCGCGTAGAAGAGGAGCGTCGAGAGCACCGTCCAGATGATCGCGACGTCGCGCACCCGCACGTAGAGGACCGCGAGCAGCATCGAGGCGGCGGTCGTCAGGACCACCATCGCCAGGAGCACCAGCGGGGTCAGGACCCAGGTCCAGACCGGCTCGACGCCGTAGGCGAGCAGGAAGATGAAGACGACGATCAGGCTCAACGCGAGCTGGAGCGCGTTGGTGATCACCACCGCGAGCGGGATCACCAGGCGCGGGAACTGCATCTTGCGGACCACGTTCTCGCTCCGAACGACCGAGGTCACCGCGTTGCCCGTTGAGTCGGCGAAGAAGGTGAACAGCATGATGTTGAAGAGCAGCATTGCCGGATAGTTCTTGACGTCGTCGCCGAAGCGAAAGACCTGCGTGAAGACGACCAGGAGCACGCCGAAGAGCAGCAGCGGGCGTACGAATGACCACAGGAACCCGAGGGCGGTGCCGTGGTAGCCGAGCTTGAACTCGGTCACCGAGGTGAGCCAGAGCAGGTCGAAGAATCGCCGCCCACCACCCCCGAGCGCCGACGGGCCGGTGATCTCGCGAAGCTCTCGCGCGTCGACCACCCCGTCTTCGAAGGGCGCGTTCACTCGCTCGGCTCCCGGCGCGCGTGCATCTCGTGTTCGAGACTCACCAGCCCCCCGAACGGGGGCGCGCCGAAGACGACGAAGTCCGCTGCGTGCTTGCGGAAGGCGATCATCTCCGCCTTCGGCGCAAGCCGGCCGACGGCGAGATGGACGTAGTAATGGCCGGAGGCGAGCGGGTTGGCGATCTCGGTCTCCATCCGCACCCGCTCGCCGGGCTCGAGCGCCTTGACATCCGCGTCGAGCTCGACCGGATGGGGGGCGAAGATCTGGAGGTTGTCGGCGTTCAGGAGCTGGAAGCTGAAGATCGGGCGCTCGATCCTGCTCTGCACCTCGATCGTCGCCACGAGCCGGATCGGCTGCCCTGCTTCGATGCTGGTGACCGGCGCACCGTCGGCGCCGAGGACGGCGGTGTCGAGAAAGCGGGCGATCTCGGCGCCAACGGCGAAGTGGACGTCCTCGGACTCGATCTCGCTGCGGCGGTGCTCGAAGTTGAGCTGCATGTAGCGCCGCGCCACATCTCCCGAGTCGCCGGCCTCGACGATCGCGCCGCCCTCGAGCAGGATCGCCCGGTCGCAGTGGCCCTCGACGGTGCTCATGTCGTGCGTGACGAGGACGATCGTCCGACCTTCCCGATGCAGTCGGCTGAAGGCGTCGAACGACTTCTGCTGGAAGGCCGCATCCCCGACCGCGAGCACCTCGTCGATCAGCAGCACGTCGGCGTCGACCTGGGTCAGTCAGCGAGAAGCCAAGCCGGACCAGCATCCCCGACGAGTAGTTCTTCAGCTTCAGCTCCGCGAACTCTTCGAGCTCGGCGAACTCGATCACCTCGTCGAACCGGCGCCGAGCCTCGCGCGGGGTGAGGCCCATCATGACGCCGTTGAGGACGACGTTGTCGTAGGCGTTGAGCTCGAGGTTGAAGCCGACGCCCAGCTCGATGAACGGAACCGGGCGCCCGGCGATCCGGATGCTCCCCGCGTCGGCGCGGTAGATGCTGCCGAGCAGCTTCAGCAGCGTGCTCTTGCCCGACCCGTTGCGGCCGATGATGCCGAAGAACTCGCCACGCCGGACGTCGAAGCTGATCTCCTCGAGCGCGCGCAAGACCCGGTACTGCTGGCGCTCGAACGGCCGCACCGCCCGCTCCTTGAGTGTGTCCAGCTTCAGCGTCGGAATCCGGTACGACTTCGATAAGCCCTCGACCTCGATCGCCAGCTCGCGCCTGGAGGTTTCGGGCACGGCGAGCATCGGGCTCGGCGTCTGGGCTGTCAGCTCTGAGGTCATCGGGTCCCTGCGCAGGCTACGGTCTCGATCGCCGCTTGAACCTCTGCCGGGCCCGGCGTGCGCGGATCGCGCTGCGGCGCAGCGGCAGCGTCAGGCGGCCGAACCGGTTCGCATAGAGGTGGTCGAACTCGGCCTCGCGCTCGATCCCGATCGAGTAGAGCTGCTGGGTCAGCAGGGGAAGTTCGCGAAGCATCTCGATCGGGGCGTTGCGAAAGGCGTCGATGACGCCGGTTCGGCGGTGGGCGCGCTGCACGATCGACATCTCGCCGAGCGCGTCCTGCGGAACGTCCGTGACCACCGGCTCGCAGAAGATCTCGATCGCGATCCCCGCGATCGCAGCCCGGCAGAGCAGCTGGTGACACTGATCGCCGGGCTCGGTTTCGGAATCGAAGCCGCCCAGACGCGCCAGTGCCTCTCGCCGGATCAGGAAGGCTGCGTCACCAAAGCACCTTCGAAGCAGCCCGCCGATGGCCGGGCCGCCCACCGGGACGCGGGTTTCGCCCCCGACTCCGGTGCGCACGGCGACCGCGATCACCTCGGCGCCGGAGAAGGCGGCTACCCGCTCGAGGGCCTCGATCGCGCCGTCGGCGAGTCGCGAGCCGGCGGGCATGAAGAGGATCAGGTCGCCGGACGGTTGGGCCGCGGCCGCTTCCTCGGCGACGACCACCTCGGCCGGCGGGCGCGACTGGGATCCGAGCGAGCCCTTCGAGGCGGCGACGCGCTGCGAGTCGGATCCCAGCAGGCAGACCGAGAGCGCCGACACATCGGGCAGCTTCGGCCGCTGTTTCGACGCCGGGGTCACATCGGCGTGCCAGTTCACGTGTGCCTCGCGACAGATGTCGGCCGCAACCGCGGCTCGAGGCGCCTTCAGGCGCTCGGATTCCAGCGACCGCCGCAGCCGGTCGGCGAGCGCGTCCGCTCCCGGACCGCCCCGCCGCGGGTCCGGCCCGCGGGTCGAATGTCGCATCTGCGAGGTCGAGCGGGTCGATCAACTCCGCCGTGCCCCCTACCCGGGACGCGATCAACGGGATCTGAAGCGCGAGCGCCTCATAGACCGTGTTCGGTGAGTTGTCGGCCAGCGAGGGAATCACGGTGATCCGCCGACCGGGCGAGCGCAGGTAGGCCACCGCCTCGGGCTGGCCCAGGTCGTCGATCACCTCGGCCTCCCAGGGCCAGCTCTGCGCGCGAGCCGCCAGGTACTCGCCCGCCTCGATGCCGTCGACGGAGGACTGCTTGCCGAGGAACGTCACCTTGAGGTCGAGCGGCTCGGAGTCCTTGGCGAGAAGGTCGAGTGCGTCGCTGAACACCCGCACGCCCTTGCGCGGCTCGAGCCGCCCGAAGAAGACGATCTCGGCGCGGCCCTGACGTGCCGGGGGCGGCGCCGGTTCGAGGCCTTCGACCGCGCTCGATCGCGCGTACTGCTGGACGAAGTGGCGCTCGGGCAACCGCCAGCCGCGGGCGCGCATCCACTCGAGCATGTAGGCGCTCGGGCTGATCAGCGCGTCACAGCGCTCGACGCAGCGACGCTCGATGAACTCGTCGGCGAAGTCGTCGAGCGCCTGGAACACCGTCCCGTTGGCCTCCAAGACCCAGCGGGTCGAGCTGTGGGCTCCGATCGCGATCGTGCTCTGCTCGAACGCGGTCCCGAGCCTGCGCGCGCAGATCGTGTAATGGCCGTGCCCGAGGACCTCCGGAAAGTGGATAACGTCGAACGGCGCCTCGCGATCGCGATCGCGCAGCCACCGATAGGCCTCGTAGGAGCGGACGGCGTGACGATGGCCGGTCTTGAGCCACTCGGGAGTCAGCTGCGGCAGCCGCTCGAGCTCGATCCCGCGGTCACGGTAGTGCCCGACCCAGTGGCCGAAAGGCTGTCCGGACGGCTCCTGCCAGCCGGTGAACAGCAGCGTCACCTGGTGGCCGGCGCCGGCCAAGGCCTCGGCAAGCGAGGTGTAGGCGGTGCCGATCCCACCGGTGCGCGTCGGTCCGACGAACTCGTAGCTGGCGATGCAGACCCGCGCGGATTGACGGCCCGCGGGTGGATCGCTCGCAGGGTCGAAGCCGAGGCCAGCGGCCCGGCCGCAAGCGCCTCGCGCACCGCCTCCTCCTGCCGCTTCGAGATCGCTGCGGTGAGACCCGCGCGTCGCCCGAGTGACCCGTGGGCGTCGGTGAGGCCGAGCCACGCCGATGAGAGCCCGGCGCGGTCGAGCAACGAGACCAGCTCGTGCGCGTTGAGTGGTGCGCCCGATCCCTCCGGCATCAGGTCGCGGTCGGCAGTCGAGACCAGTGCCGCGGGCGCCGTCTCGAGCAACCGCGTCCAAGGCATCGAACGGGCCGCTGCTCGCGCTCGAGCATGTCGTCGCAGACGATCAGCGAATCCGGCTGCGGCCTCGACCGCCGCGCCGGTGGATCGGTCCTCGAGGTCCCACGTCAACCGCCTCCGCCTCCGGAGCGAGCTGGGCGAGCTCGGCCAGGCGCGGCTCGGTGTCGAGGGCCAGCACCGGGATCCGCTCGGCGATCTCGGCCAGGCGTTGCGGGGCACGGGCACCGAGGGCCGCGACCCGCGTCGCGCCGAGGCGGCGGGCCAGGTCGACGGTCAGCCGGGCGAGGTCGGACACGCTGTTCTAACCGCGCCTGGCGACGACGCGATACGCCGAGGCGAGCGAGTGGACCTGTTCGGAGGAGGTCCGGGCCTTGTAGCGCAGCGCGGGGTAGAGGACGGTCCTGAGCGCCCGGGCCGACATGGTGCGCTTCGGGCCGAGCCAGTCGCGGACGATCCAGGCGAGGGTCACGTACACGGAATGGACCGGGCCCGCTTCGGCGACCTCGAAGCCATGGCGCTCGACCTCGCGCCGCAGGCCGTCGATCGTGTAGCGCTGGTAGTCGGTTGGGTCGAGGTGCTCGGGCTGCATGAACGGCACGCACAGGTAGAGCACACCGCCGGGCTTGCAGACGCGCCCGAACTCGGCCAGCACCTCCTCGGGGTTCTCGACGTGCTCGAGTACGGCGTTGCAGATGATCGCGTCGAAGTAGCCGCCCTCGACCGGGATCTGGTGCAGCGGCGACTCGTAATGGATGTGCGGCGCGGCCTTGATGTCCTGGTTGAACAGCTCTCCGTCGACCAGGTCGCTGATGTCCCTGCTCCCGGCGCCGGCGTTGAGCACTCTGCCCTTGAACAGATGCCTGAACGGGCCCAGCTCGGCTTCGATCGGGGGAAAGATGTCGGCCATCTCGAGGCCTCTGCGGAGCCGCACCTGCCGCACTCTAGATGAGTGATCTAGACGGGCTTGCGGAGGACGAAGAGGTTGTTGAGGCCGAGTTGGAAGCGCTTCGAGCGAACCAGCGTCAGCCCGGCCGGGGCGAAGACGCCGGGCGTCGTGGTCGGGTCGAAGCCCCAGTGCTGCTCGATCGCGACCGCCCGCATGACCCGCATCCGCACCAGCGTGTCGACGATCGGGTCGACGAGCGTCGAGGGCACCGTGATCACGAGCAGACCGCCGGGTTTGAGCAGGCGTGCGCAGTCGCCGGCGAGGCGATCCTGCTCGCCGGGGGGGATGTGCTCGAGCAGGGCGAGCATCGTGATCACGTCGAACGGCTCGAGGCTCGGAAGGTCGTCGGGGAACCAGCCCTTGACCAGTCGCCAGTTGGGCCCGCTGACATCGCGGTCGAGTCCGGAGTCGATTCCGACGCCCTCGCCCATCCGGCGCTCGAAGCGACGGAACATCGCGCCATCGGCCGAGCCGACGTCGAGCACTCGCGCCCCCGGCTTCACATACGGAGCCGCCTTCGCGATCCGCCATCGCTGAAGCAGGCGGTCGAACGGTTTCATCCGCAGGTTGGCGGGCTGTCGCCCGGTCGCCGCCGCCTCGGTCACGCCGGACGCGAGTTGCGATGCATGACCCTGCACCTGATCAGAGTTCGCAGGACCCGGAGACCGTCGAACGCGGTCAGCTTCTTGCCCTCCTCGCGACTCCGTGCCGTGTAGACGATTGGGACCTCGTGGACGCGGACCCCGCGAAGCATCAGCTGGGCGGTGATCTCGGACTCGATCGCAAAGCCGTTCTCGCGCAGCGCCAGGCCCCTGAAGAGGTCGGTCGCCATCGCCTTGTGGCAGGTCATGATGTCCGAGAGCCAGCAGTTGTAGAGGAGGTTGCAGGCGAAGGTGACCCCCTTGTTGCCGACGACGTACCAGAAGCTGAACGCGGTGTGGGCCTCGAACGCCCGCGTCCCGAACACGGCTTCCGCACGCCCGGCGACCAGGGGCTCGAGCAGCGGCCGCAGGTCCGCCGGGTCGTACTCGAGGTCGGCGTCCATGACCAATGAGTACTTGCCCGTCGCATGCTCGAGCGCGGTACGCACGGCGGCGCCCTTGCCGCGGTTGCGGTCGTGATGGACCACGCGCACGTTCTCCGGCCACTCGCCTTCGCGCAGTACCCGCTCGCTGCCATCGCTCGAGCCGTCGTTGACGACCACCAGCTCGACGTCGTCCAGGGGAAGGTCGGCTTCGAGCACGCCGCTGACGGCCCGCTCCAGGGTCTGCTCCTCGTTGAACACGGGCATCAGCACGGTCAGGTCGGCCACGGCGCGAGAAGATAGAGAACCGTGGCGTCAGGCGGTCTCGGTCGCGCGCACCCGGCGTGCGTAGCGGTCGAGCAGGACCCAGGCGCTGAGCGCAGTCGCGGCGGCGAAGGCGCCGCCGAGCGGGACCGCGTAGCGGGCGTTGTAGGTCGCGGTGATCGACGGGATCAGCAGCATCAGGATCCCGGCGCCGATCAGGAGCGCAATCGCCGCCCGCACCCTGCCCCGCGAGAACCACAACCCGAATCCCGAGATGATCACGGCCTGCAACATCACCACCTGGTGCACGCGCAGGACATCTTGGAGGTCGCTGAGTGGGCCCGCCAACCCGGTGCGAACCACCGGCGGTCCGGTGTCGTAGTAGCCGTCGATCGCTTCGAAGACGTCGCCCTCGGCGGCGTCGCGGCGCTCGATCTTCATCCAGTCATACGGGGTCCCGGCCGAGAGACGCTCGTCGTTGAGGAAGGGGACGAAGTGACGGAGGGTGTCGGAGGCGACGGTGCCGAGGTAGTCGAGTGGCTGGGCGAAGATCACCTCCATCGCGAACTCGCGCGCGAGCGCGTCCTCTGCCGGCACTGGCCCGAACTCGCGCCAAGCCGGCGACTTCAAGTCCCAGATGTAGTAGTCGGAACCGAGCCGCTCTTCGGTGGGGGTGTCCTCACAGAGCGCCTCGGTGCCGGCCGGTGGCGTCGAACCGGGTGCAGTCGGCGAACGGCGACACCCTGCCGAGCAGCACCCTCCCGGAGCCGTCGGTGAGGCCGAAGTAGCCGCGTTCGGCCTCGTGCAGGGCGAAGTAGCCGAGGATGACGGCGCCGGCGGCCACGGCGGCGACGAGCCCGCGGGCGATCCGGGCCCGCCAACTGCCCGCGATCGCGAGCGCGAACCAAAGCGCCAGCAGCGGTGCCAGGGTGACGCCGATCGTTCGCAGCCAGGCGGAGAGTCCAAGCAGCAGTCCCGCCGCCACGATCCAGGCGATCCGTGAGTCGAGCCGACGCCATAGCGGCTCGGGCTCATCGAGGGCTCGCACGCAGCAGTAGAAGACCGCGGTGATGGTCAGGGTGAACACGGTCTCGGCGAGGATCGTGTGCTCGAGATAGATCTGGTCGAGCGAGAGCAGGACCGCCGCGGCCGCGACGACGCCCGCCCACAGCGGCGCCCCGATGCGCCGCACCGCCGCGTACAGCAACACCGCGGTCGCGATCCCGATCAGGTGCTGGACGAAGATCGTCCACGCGAGCTCGGCGGACACCGCGTGCAGCGCCCGCAGGAAGATTGAGTAGCCGGCCGGCCGCACGGGATCCCCGAACAGCCCGTCCTCGGCCATGCCGACGTAGACGAGCGTGTCGACGTTGTTGAGCTCGGCCGGGCTGACCGCGATCGCGATCGCAATCCGCAGAAGCACGCCGATCGCGATCACGAGGACGAGTGCCGCTGGGACCTGGCTCGCCCATTGATGCGCCCGCTCGCCGATCCGAGCCCCCCGCCGCTCGCGCTCTGACACTAGTGCTCCAGCACGAGCCCCAGGAATTGCTTCGTCCGCTCCTGCCGCGGGTTCCCGAGCACCTCGGCCGGCGGGCCCTCCTCGACCACGACCCCCTCGTCCATGAACACGACCCGGCTCGCGACCTCGCGTGCGAAGCCCATCTCGTGGGTGACGACGATCATCGTCATCCCGAACTCGGAGGCGAGCTGCCGCATCACATCGAGCACTTCCTTGACCAGCTCCGGGTCGAGCGCGCTGGTCACCTCGTCGAAGCAGCATCACGTGCGGGTCCATCGCCAGCGCCCTGGCGATCGCGACCCGCTGCTGCTGGCCGCCTGACAGGCGGTCCGGGTACTCGTGGAGCTTGTCCGCGAGGCCCACCCGGCCGAGCAACGTCTCCGCTTGCGCGCGGCCCTCCTCCTTGGAACGGCCGAGGACCTTCTCAGGGCCGATCGAGACGTTCTCGAGCGCGCTCTTGTGGGGGAAGAGGTTGAACTGCTGGAAGACGATGCCGACGCGGCGGCGGACGAAATCGATGTCCTGGGCGCGCTCTTGGCGCTCCCGGTGGGTGATATCCCGGCCCTCGAGGAAGATGCGGCCCTCCTCGGGCGGCTCGAGCAGGTTGACGCAGCGCAGCAGCGTCGACTTGCCCGAGCCGCTGGGGCCGATCACGCAGACGACGTCGCCGCGTTTGAGCTCCATGTCGATGCCGCGGAGAACGTGCAGGTCGCCGAACCGCTTGTGGACGTTCTCGAGCCGCAACATCGCCCCGTCGGCCGCGGCGTCGAGTGCGGTCGCGCTCTCGTCCATCACCGCCAACTTTAGGCCTGCGCCACTCCGGTCGTCATCGCGCCGCGACCGCCGCCGCGGCCGGTCTTGGCCTGCTCGCGGGCGATCAGCCAGTCCACCAGGCGAGCCAGCGGGATCGTGATGACGAGGAACATCAGCGCTCCGAGCGTCAGGGCGGAGCCGTTGATCTGCTCGGTCTGGACGTCGAAGCCGACCTGGACGACTTCGAGCGCGCCGAGTACGCCGACGAGCGAGGTGTCCTTCATCAGCGCGATGAAGTCGTTGAGCAGCGGCGGGATCACCTTGCGCACCGCCAGGGGGACGATCACGAATCGCATCGCTTGGCCGTGGCTCATCCCGAGCGAGCGCGCCGCCTCCATCTGGCCTCGTGGCACCGCCTCGATCCCAGCCCGGTAGACCTCGGCCATGTAGGCGCCGTAGGTCAGTGTCAGCCCCATCACGCCCCACCAGAACGGCGACGTCTCGCCGAGCCATGTGGGCAGCCCGAGCTCTTGCGGGATCACGCCCTCGAACTGCGCCGCGGAGAGGAAGCCCGAGAGCAGAAGGAGCACCAACAACAGCGGGATGCCTCGGAAGACGTCGATGTAGGCGACGGCGAGGAAACGGACCGGCATCAGCGCTCGGCCCGGCAGCTGACGCAGGAGCGCGAGCACCAGCCCCCACAGCAGCGACAGCACACCGGAGATCACCGAGAGCTTGACCGTGAGCCAGAAGCCGTCGATGACGCGACCGAACTCGTCGCCCATGACGCCGAGGTCGAAGTAGAAGTCGATGATGAAGTCCATGTGTCTCCTCCGCTCGCGGTCGGGGCGAGGCTAGCCGCTTCGCAGCACGAGAAGGGGCGCCGTCGGCGCCCCTTCGCTGAGCTGGTTTGCCCTGCTCGCTAGTCGTCGGTGAGGAGCTCGTTCGTGCCCTCGAGAATCTCGGGCGGCGGCTCGCTGCTGAAGTACTTGTCGTACAGCTCGGCCATCGTGCCGTCTTCCTTGATCGTCGCCAGCGCCTCGTTCATCGCCTCGCGGAGCCCATCGTTGTCGGGCGCGACCGCGAACCCGAAGAAGTCCGGAGCCGCCGCGGCGAAGCTCTCGGCGATTTCCATGCCGCCCTGCTTCTCGATCGCGTCGGCGGCGACCGCCTCGTCGATCAGGGCCGCATCCACCGCTCCGGTGAGGAGCGAGGAGAGGGCGTTCGTGCCCTCCGGGAATCCCCGGACCTCCGAGGCGTCGGTCTCGTCGTTGGCGTACTCCTCCTGGATGGTTCCGTCCTGGGTCCCCACGATCGTGCCGCTCAGGTCGTCCACGGAGGCGATGTCCGAGCCCTCCGCCACCACGAGCGCAGTCGCGCTCGCGTAATAGGGGTCGGTGAAATCGACGACGTTCTCGCGCCCTGCCTTGATCGTCGACGCCGCGGCGGCGGTGTCGAACTGACCGGCCGCAACATCGCGGAAGATCGTCGGGAACCCGGTGTCCTGGTACTCGGTCTCCAGGCCGAGGTTCTCCGCGATCGCGTCCAGGATCTCGACGTCATAGCCGGTGGCATTGGGGGGCTGGCCCTCGGCGAACGGCGGGTACGGGGTGTCGATCCCGATGAACATCGTGCCCTCGTTGAGCAGCCCGAGGTCCTCGCCGCCCGCGGCGGCGGTCGTTTCGCCGTTCCCCTCATCGTCGTCATCGCCGCAGCCGGCGGCGACGAGCGCGGTCGCGAACAGCGCCACCAGTCCGATCACCATCCAGAGCCGGGTTGCTCTCATCAAGTCCTCTCCCCTTCGTCTCGCTCGACGCTGCGTCGAGCCCATGCGCGGTCAACATACACCGAGCGTTGGCCGCGGGCCTTACGAGTCGTCTCCCAAGCCCATCTTGGCGCGCACCAGGTCGCCGACATGATCGTGATCGAGCCGCGCCGAGGTGCGGTCCGGCCCGTCGGTTGTGTAGTAGGCCGCAACCACCGGCAGGACCAGCGGCTCGCGCTCGGCGGTGAGCTGAACCATCAGGTCCCAGTCGTGAGACCCGGGCAGCTCAGGGTCGAAGCGTGCCTCGGCCAAGCCGGCACGGTGGGCGATCGCGGACATGTCGGCGAGCCCCTGGCGCCGATGGAGCTCGCGGTCGAACGGGGTGATCCAGTACTCGGGCAATCCGCCGCCCTCACCGCCGCGTACCCGGCCGGGATCGTCGACCAGCCAGCCGCCGTAGAGGACGTCGACGTCGGTCCGCTGCGCGAAAGCCCAGGCGACCGACTTGAGCCAACCCGGGTGCATCGAGTTGTCGTCGTCGAGGTAGGCGATCAGCTCTCCCCGGGCCTCGGCGAGGCCGCGGTTGCGGGCGACCGCCGGGCCGGCGTGCGCGATCGGAAGGCAGCGCGTGCGCGCGTCGCCCGTGCGCTCGGCAACTGCGACCACCTCCTCGTCGGCACCGTCGACCACCACGATGTGCTCCCAGTTCGAATAGGCCTGGTCAAGGACCGAGCGGATCGCCCGACCGAGCAGCTCGGGCCGGCGGTGCGCCGGGGTGATCACCGAGATCAACGGCTCCCGCGCCAGCGTCGCATGCTCGATCCAGGCGCTGACCGCGCCGAGCTCGGCGATCCTGCGGATTCGCTGCTCGTGGTTGTCGAGCCCGTCGTAGATACGCTCGAGATGCGCGAGAGCGTCGGCCTGGCCGCGCTCCAGTGCCCTAACCGCGTTCCTGCTGGCGAGGCCCGTGCGCCGGCCAACCCAGGCCCGCAGCTCACCGCGCGAGAGCAGCTCGCCGGCGCGTGCCTTCGACCGCACCGCACGCGCCCGCAGCAGCGCTGTCCGCGAAAGGCTGGCCCGGGCGATCCCGCGGTCGCGCTCGAACCGAGTGCCGAGCTCGCGTTCCCAGCGCTTCAGCACCCAGCGCTCGCCGGCGCGCTCGGCGTCGTCGAGCAGCACTCGCGCGCCGCGAGCGAGACGATTGGCCAACAGCGGCAGGGCCGGGTAGCGCGAACGCTCGACAGCTCGCTCCGGCGTCGCCGGCGGACCGTCGACGAACAGCAGGTCGACCCCGCCGTCGGGGAGCTCGGCGAGGGCGCCGCGCGGCGTACCAGCGACAGCCGGGCGGCGCCAGGGGATTGTCGGCGAGCGGCGCGGCGACGACGCGGGCATGGTCCTCGAGGCCCTCGGCGGCTATCCGCTCGCTGGTCAGCTCGATCCAGGCCGGGTCGTGCTCGAGCGCGTGCAGCGTGCCCCGGCCCCGCTCGCGCAGTAGGCGGGCGATTACGATCGTGCTCAGGCCCGATCCGCACTCGACGATCCGCTCGCGCCCTGCCGATATCTCGGCCAGGACAAGCTCAAGCGCATCCGGCTCGATCGACCAGCCATCGGTCTCGATCGGCGGGCCGGCTTCGAGCAGCCGCGGCAGCAACCTCGCAGAGGGGTGGTCGCGTCTCATCTGGCTCCGAGGCGGTCACGTCGCGCGGCGCCCGCGAGCCAGGCAACGGGCTTGCCATCGACCTCCTCGAGCTCGACCCCGAGGCGATCGGCGATCGAGGGTCCGAGGTCGAGCGAGACGATCGGTGGCTTGGGCCCGGGCTCGATCCCCGGGCCGCGAGCCAGGAGCAGCCCGTCGGGCCGATGGTCGCCCGTGCGCCAGAGCTTGTAGGGAGCGTGGACGAACCCGGTCTTCGGTGACCAGACCCGCTCGATCGGCGCGCTTCGATTCCAGTCGACCCAGAGGTCCGGCAGCGAGTCGAGTTCCTCGCGGTCGTAGTGGTCGTCCGTGCGGCCGACCCCATCGACGGCCGCGCCTCCGGTGTCGACATTGACCAGCTCCACCAGGTCGGCGCCGAGCTGCTCGCAGACCCGATCGAGCTCAGCTCCCGGCTCGACGCTGCCGCTCGGCTCGCGTCCGGCGAGGTTGATCCGGATCCCGCTGAAAACGGTGTTGTTGGGCGTGTTGAAGAATCGCTGGGCGGCGCGATCCTCGACCCCGAAGTCCTCCCAGACACCGACCTCACGCCTGCGCATCAGCGCCGCGATCGCCTTGCGCGCCCTGCGCCTCCCGCTCGCCGGCAACCTCGCATAGGCACGCTCGGCCACCCCCGGGCGCGCGAAGGCCGCCTCGCCGCGCTCTGCGGCGTCGAGCCGGCGGAGGATCTCGTGGAGCATGTGGGTGCCGTCGAAGTGCTCGCTCATCCCGTGGCTGAGCAGCAGCAGGAAGGTGGTTTCGGGCCCGGCCGCATCGAGGTGTTCGGCGACGGCGCGGTCGAGCTCGGCGTAGACGTCGACCACCGGATCGCCGAGCGCGGCGGCGCGCTCGCGGTCGTGGTTGGGATGTGCCGGGTTGTGCACGTGCCAGAGCTGGTGGCCGACGGCGTGGCTCTCGCCGAACACCGAGATCAGCAGATCGGGCTGCGCGTCGAGCAGCTCGAGCGAGATGCGGCTCTTCGTCCGCGCCCCCGCGAGCAGCGCGGCAGCCAAGTCCCGTTCCTCCGCGAGCGTGCGGCGGTCGCCGGCTCGTGCGTACCAGTCGTCGGGAGCGAAGTGGCGTTCGCGGTGGGGATCCATGCCGAGCACCGGGTGCAGCCCGAAGCGCTGTTCGAGCTCGGCGGCGAGCTCGGGCGGCGAGGTTGCGGAAGCCGAAGTGGCGATCGTGACAGCCCCACTCGGCGATCTCGATGGCCGGGGCGTCCGCCGCGACGCGGTTGTGGGGCACGTCGAGGATCGCGACCTCGCGCCCGGACCGTGCCAGCGTGCGCCAGAATGGCGTGCTTGTGATCGAGGCGGGGGTGGTCCGCCGCTCTTCATAGGTACCGGCCTCGATCTCCTCCCAGCAGTGGTATTCGGTCAGGCGCCGCGACGTGAACAGGGTCGGCCAGATCGTGCTGACGAAGAACCCCTCCGGGTTGCGCGTCTCGGCGATCGCCGCGGTCTCGAGCAGGCCGGCGATCGCGGGCAGGCGGCCCTCCGCGGCGAGCGCCAGTGCGAGCGTGGGGTCGAACGCGTCGAGCCCGAGGACGACGATTCGCCCGCCGCTCATCGGCCCTCGCTCGTGTTACGCAGGCGCTCGCGGACGAGCTCTGCGTCGGCGGGCTCGGTCGGTGAGCCGGTGAGCCGGCCGGGTGTTCCGGTCGCATAGAAGCACGCGATCACCGGCAGCACCAGCGGATCTCGGCGCGCGCACAGTCGCGCCAGCAGGTCCCAGTCGGCCATCGTCGGCAGATCTCTCGTCGAAGCGCGCCCCGGGCAAGCCCGGCGCGGTGGGCGATCGCCGAGATGTCGGCCGGATTGGCTTCGGCGATCCCAGCGCGGTCGAACGGGTTGATGACCGCTCGCGGCAGCGCCGGTGGGCGCTCGGGCTGGGTGTGGTGGACGTCCTCGATCACCATCCCGCCGTAGAGGACGTCGATCTCGGGGCGTTGCTCGAACCCCCAGGCCACCGATTTGAGCCAGGTCGGGTGCATGGCGTTGTCGTCGTCGACGTACGCGATCAGCTCGCCGCGGGCCTCGGCGAGCCCGGCGTTGCGGGCCGCGCCGACCCCGCGGTGCTCGACTCGCAGCGAGCGTAGCCGTGGATCGGCGATCGCCGCGATGACCTCCGTGGTCTCATCGGTGCTGCCGTCGTCGACGACGATCAGCTCGAGCTTCGGATAGGTCTGAGCCAGCACCGAGTCGATCGCGCGCGGCAGGAGGCGAGCGCGATTGCGGGTCGGCGTGATCACCGAAATCAAGGGCGCGCTCGTCAGAGTCGCCTGTTCGATCCAGGCCATCAAAGGTCCGATCGCGGCGACCTGCTCGAGGCTGGTGAGGCGCTGATTGGTGGAGTGAGTAGTCAGAGCTCGACCGATTGGGCGAGTCTCGGCGGTTCCGGAGTGACGGTAAAGGCGCGCCGTCGCGGCTGCGGCGAGGCCGTGCTCGCTCAGCTCCCGCCGCCATGCGGCGACCCGCTCGCGAAACGATCGGCGGGCACCTCCGTTTCCCTCGGCCGTCACCGCCGCCAGCATATGCGGGCCAACTACACTTTGTGTAGCGATGCTCGAGCCGACGCTCAACCGTCCCTGCGGCGGCCGCTATGGCAACGTCATCGAGGCGGTGGCAACACCCCGCTGGTCGAGCTGCCGCGACTGTCGCCGAAACCGGGCGTGCGGATCTTCGCCAAGCTCGAGGGCCGCAACCCGACCGGCTCGGTCAAGGACCGGGTCGCCAAGGCGATGATCGAGGCCGCCGAGGCCGAGGGCGCGATCGACCCCGGTCAGACGATTCTCGAGCCGACCTCCGGCAACACGGGCATCTCGCTGGCGATGATCTGCGGCCGCAAGGGCTACCCGGTCAAGGTCGTGATGCCCGACAACGTCACCGAGGAGCGGACCCAGCTCCTGCGCATGTTCGGCGCCGAGATCGTCTACTCAGAGGGCGCCAAGGGCTCCAACGGCGCGGTCGAGCTGGCGCTCGAGATGGCGGCGGGCGAACCGGCCTACTACATGCCCTACCAGTACGGAAACGAGGCCAACCCCGGCGCCCACTACCACGGCACCGCGGTCGAGATCCTCGACGAGCTCGATCAGGTGAGCGCGTTCGTCGCCGGCCTCGGCACGGGAGGGACGTTGATGGGTGTCGGCCGGCGGCTGAAGGAGAACGATCCCGAGACCAAGATCGTCGCCGCCGAGCCGATGCAGGGCGAGCTGGTCCAGGGCCTGCGCTCGCTCGACGACGGCTTCATCCCGCCGATCATCGACCTCTCGGTGCTCGACCGCAAGATCATGGTCTCGAACCGCGACGCGATCGTCTGGACCCAGAAGCTGCTGCGCGAGGAGGGACTGTTCGCGGGCGTCTCGTCGGGGGCGATCGCGGCGATCTGCGCCCGCATCGCCACCGAGCTCGAGGACGGCAACATCGTCTTCATCGTGCCCGACGACGGCTGGAAGTACCTCTCCTCGGGCGTATACACCACCCCCGTGGAGGAGCTCGAGGGCGTCGAGTCCACCGTCTGGTGGTAGCGCAAAGACCCCGGATCGCGCTCGTATCGCGCGAGGTCGCCCCGTTCGGGGGCGGCGGCATCGGGCGCTACGTGAGCGCGCTGGCCGGCGCGCTCGGCGATCGCTTCGAGGTCACCATCTTCACCACCAGCCGCCATCGGCGCGCGCACGGCGAGGTGCTTCGGCTCGACCCCGAGTCGCTGCCGCCCGCGAAGCTGGTCTTCGTGCGCGAGCCGCGCGCATGGGATGTCCGCGGCTCGTTCAACACCCTGCATGCCTGGAGCGCCCGGGTGCACGAGGCGCTGCTGGCCGAGTACGGGGGCTCGGGCCCTGAGTTGGTCGAGTTCGCCGACTTCCTCGGCGAGGGCTGCGTCACCGTGCAGGCCAAGCGCACCGGCTCTTCGGCGCTGCGCGAGACCACGGTCTGCGTGCGCGCCCACGGGACAGCCGAGATCTACGACGTCCTCGACGGCTTTCTGCCGGGCGAGCTCGAGCGCTCGTTCACGCATGAGCTCGAGCGCTACGCGCTGCGCTATGCCGACGCTCTGCTGTCGGCCGGGGGCGACATCCTGGGCTCCTACGAGCGCTTCTACGGCGCAGGTGAGCTGACCCAGGCGCGGCTCGTCCGCCACCCGTTCGCCTGGGAGGGCAACGGTGCAGAGCCCGCCCCGCCCGTCGGCGAGGGCCCGCTGAGGCTGCTCTATCTCGGGCGTCTGGAGCGGCGGAAGGGCGTGCGCACGCTCGTCGATGCGCTCCTCGGGCTCGAGCGCGGCGAGTGGCGGCTGACGATCGTCGGCGCCGACACCGACACGGCCCCGCTCGGGGGCTCGATGCGCGACCTGCTCGAGCTCGAGATCGCCGGCGACCCGCGGATCGAGCTGCTCGAGGCCGTCCCGAGGGATCGGATCCCGGCGCTGCTCGACGCTCACGATGCGCTCGTGATGCCGTCACGGTGGGAATGCTGGCCCTACGTGGCGCTCGAGGCGATCGGCCGCGGCCGCCCGGTCGTCGCCACCCCGACCGGCGGCATGAGCGAGATCGTCGTCGAGGGGTCGAGCGGCTGGCTCGCTGACGATGCCTCCGTCGACTCGCTCGAGCGCGTGCTCGCACCGTTGGTCGAGCGGCCCGAGCTTGCGCGCGAGCTGCACGGCGCCCGAGGCGCGAGCGAGCTGTTCGCCGAGCTCACCGACCCCGAGTCGATCCTCGACGCCTATCGCGAGCTCTGCAGCGCGCCCGCGGCGCCGGCCGTGTCGCGGTCGAGCTCGGAGCCGCCGCTGGTCTCGATCGTCATCCCCTACTTCGAGCTCGAGCACCACATCGCCGAGACGGTCGCCTCGGCGGCGGCCCAGACGCATCCCAACACCGAGATCCTGATCGTCAACGACGGCTCATTCAGGCCCGAGGACGAGATCCTGTTCGAGCTCGAGTCGCGCTACGGGCTGTCCGTGATCGCGCAGCCGAACTCCGGCCTGGGCGCGGCGCGAAACCTCGGCGTCGAGCTCAGCCGGGGCGCCTACGTGCTGCCGCTCGACGCCGACAACCTGCTCGAGGCGGGGTTCGTCGCCCGCTGCGTGGCGGCGATGGAGGCCGATCCCGAGATCGCCTACGTGACCTCGTGGCTTCGCTACATCGACGAGCGCGGACGGCCCTGGAAGGGGACCGAGGAGGTCCTGCGGCCGATCGGCAACTCGAGCCGCGCCGTCGAGGAGGTCAACGTCGCCGGCGACGCCGTCGCCGTCATCCGCCGCTCGGTCTTCGACGCCGGCCTGCGCTACAGCACCGACGTCGCCGGGTTCGAGGACTGGACGCTATACCGCGAGATGCGCCAGCGCGGCCTGGTCGGCCACGTGATCCCCGAGCCGCTGATCGGCTACCGGCTCCGCGACGACTCGATGATGCGCGCGCTCACCGGGCCGCGCGAGGACTGGGCGCGCCAGGCGCTCGACGCCCACCTCGCCGAAGCCCGGGTGCAGTGGACGGCGCCGGGTCGATGACCGAGCCGGACCGCGACCAGGTCGAGCAGCTCGAGCGTGAGAACCGCGCCCTGCGCCGCGCCAACGCGAAGCTGATGCGCGAGCGACTGGGAAGCTCCAACACCGCCGCCGCCGGGCGCCTGGCGGGCTCAGGCCGGCGGCCGGGCTCGCCGCTGCGCTCGAGCGGCTCGCGCCTGCTGGCGCCGCTGCGCAAGCTGCGCGTCGCGGTTCGCCGGGTGCTGCTGCGTGTCCTACGCTAGAAGTCGCACCAGCGGCGGTAGCGGCCGTCGGGCGCAGACCGGCGGACGGTGACGTTCGTCGTCAGCGGCTCGCCGTCGAAGCGGATGCCCTCGTCGATCTGTGCGCACGGCGGCAGCAGCGATCTCAGCCCCGAGAACCGGGAGCCCTCGAACCAGGTGTCGACGAGCAGGTCTGCTGGCTCCTGCGCGTCGACCAGGCGTCACCTCGCGGATGCCATGCTCGCGTGCGACGACGTCGAACGCGATCGGGTCCACTCCCCAGAGCCCGGTCGTCCGGACCTGCAGCCGGGCGCTGTCAAGCCCCTCGCGCTCGGCCGCCTCGAACAGCCGCTCCCACAGATCGTCGGACTGCGGCGGCCCGACGAAGTAGCCACGGTCGTCGAGGAAGGTGAACGTGCCCGGGTCGTTGTCGAGCTCGTACGTCGTCCCCGGGACGAGCCGGCGCAGTTCGGGCGACGAGTTCGTCGCCGAGGCGGCGACGTTCGCGATCACCGCCACGGCGAGGACCGCCAGCGCCGATCCAGCGCACCGGCGGCAGGCGGGTTGTCGCGATCCAGCCAGTCGCGATCACCGCGACGAAGACGATCAGCGGCAGCGTGTAGCGGGCGTCGCGGATCGAGAGCGCCAGCGCCGATGCCGATGGACGTACCACGACCCCGGCGAGCAGCTCGGCCACGCACGGCCGGAGGCGCGGAGATCGCGCGGTCGCCACCAGGCCGACCGCGAACAGCGCCAGCAGCGGGACGAAGTACTGTTCGTTGACCGCCGCCCACGCGTACCAGCTCAGGTTGTCGTAGGAGATCCGCGCGTCGCGGTCGAACGCCGGCCCGGTGGCACCGATCTCGCTTCCGAGCGTCGTCTCCTGGCCGAGGTCGAGCACGTCGCCGAGGTGGACCAGGTAGTAGGGCCCGGCGACGACCAGCGCCGGCGAGCGCCGCGAGACCGAGGTTTCGCCACTGGCGCCAGCCGCCACCGATCAGCATCACCGCCACGGGCCCGACGAGGTACAGCGGCGCGGCGGGCTTGACCAGCAGCGCGAGCCCGATCAGCGCTCCGGCGACGATGCTCGCGCGTCGTTGGCTGAACCGCTCGGAGGCGAGCAGCGCGGCGACCGCGACGGCGACCGTCGCCGCCAGCGCCGCGTCGAGCACGAAGACGTGAAAGAGGCTGAGCACGATCGGCGTCCCGAGGGCGAAGATCGCCGCCAGCATCCCTGCGGTTGGCCCGTAGACCCGCTTGCCGATCGAGTACGCGCCCGCCGGCGAGCATCGGCACGAAGACCAGGTTGAGCGCGATCGTCGCCGAGTCCTGCAGGCTGTCGACCCCGAACGCCGCCGGCACGGCACCGATCATGTGCACGAGCGGCGGGTAGAAGAACTGGTCGCCGACCGGCCCCAGCTCGACGATGGCCGCCCAGGTCGCCGCTGCTGGAGCAGCTCGGCCGCGCTCGCAGCGACGTTCAGGTGGGTGCCCGGGTCGCCGCCCCCCGGGATGCCGCGGTCGTAGAGGACCCACCAGACCGAGAGCGCGATGAACGACGCGCAGACCGCCGCGACAACCTGAGCCGGGCGCGAGAGACGGATCGGGCCGAGGGCGAGCTCGGTCGGGCCCGCCTGAGCCGGAAGCGCGTTCGCGAGCCGCAGGCATCGGGTCGAGCATCGCGGCGGGATTCTGCCGCACGAGGACTCGCGCCGACCCTCTCCGCTAGCTTCCCGAGCTTGGGAAGGGAGAGCCTATGGTCGCGACTGTTGGCACGCTTTCGGGTCGGGTGACGGTGGAAGAGGACCGTCCGGACGTCGGTTTTTATTGTGTCGCGGACCGCGCCTACTTCCTCGGCGCCGTCGGGCTGATCAACTCGTTGCGAGCCGTGGGCCATCGAGAGCCGATTTTCCTGCTCGACTGCGGGCTCACGGCTGCCCAGCGGGAGCTGCTCTCGCCGCACGTGTCGCTCGTCGAGGCCGAGAGAGACACGCCGCCCTGGCTGCTGAAGACCGTCGCTCCGCTCGCGTATCCGGCCGACGTGATGGTTCTCATCGACGCCGATATGATCGTGGTCAAGAGCTTGACCCCGCTGCTGGAGGAAGCTGCGCGGGGCAAGGTTGTCGCGTTCGAGAACAACATCGCTCGCTTCGTGCCCGCATGGGGCGAGCTGCTCGACCTCGGCCCGGTGCGCCGTCGCCCCTACCTCTGTTCGGCTGTCGTCGCGCTGAGCGCGTCCCGGGGAGGAGGTTCCTGCGGCTGATGGAGAGCCGCCAACGGCTGGTCGACTTCGAGCGCACGCACTGGCGGCGCAAGGTCTCGGAGTACCCTTTCCTCTACGCCGACCAGGACGTGCTCAACGCGATCCTCGCGGCCCGGGTGGATGCATCGGACGTCGCGGCTTCGAATCGCCTCAGTCCGTCGATTCCCTTCGACGGCCTCGAGGTTATCGACGAGGTGCTCCGCGCGTGCGTCTCGTCGAGCGGGCCGGATCCCTACGTGATCCATCAGTCGCTGTCGCCGAAGCCCTGGCAGGCGCCCGGCTACGACGGCGTCTACTCGCGACTGCTGCGGCGGTTTCTGAGCGGACCCGAGATGGCGATTCGAGTTCCCCGGGCATCGATTCCGTTGCGCTTTCAGACCGGCCCGCTCGCCTAGGCCGAGCGCAAGCGCGTCAACCTGCGCGAGCAGATTCGCTGGCGCGCGGGTGCCTTTCTTCGCGAGCTCCGCGAGCCCTGGCGAGAGCGAGGCGCGAGTGAGCTCGCGGGCGGCCTTCTACTGTGTCTCGAGCGCCGAATACTTCCTCGGCGCGGTGGCGATGATCAACTCGCTGCGCCTCAACGGCCACCGCGAGCCGATCTACCTGCTCGACGCCGGGCTCAGCGACGACCAGCGCGCGCTGCTCGCCGCCGAGGTGACGATCGTCAAGGCACCCGAGGAGTGGAGCCGTTCATGCTCAAGGCCGTCGCCCCGCTCGCTCACCCCGCCGAGGTGATGGTGCTGATCGACGCCGACATGATCGTCACCCGCGCCCTCGGAGAGCTGATCGAACGAGCCCATGGCTCGCGGGTCATCGCCGCCACGGCTGCCGCTCGATCGTCACTTCGACGAGTGGGGTCAGATGCTCGACCTCGGCATTGCTGATCAGCGGCCGTATGTGACGTCAGGGATCGTCTTCCTCGGTGGCGAACCCGGCCACCGGACGCTCGAGCTGATGGACCGTCTGCGAGACCGCGTCGACATCGACCGCAGCTTTCTTGGTGGCGACGAGACCTCCTACCCGTTCCACTACGCCGATCAGGACCTTCTGAACGCGATCCTCGCGACGCGGTCCAGCGCCAGCGGATGGAGTCGCTCGATCCCGGCGCTGTCCCGTCAATTCCCTTCGAGGGGATCGAGGTGATCGACACGCAAGCGCTTCGCTGCGCAACAGCCGACGGCTGTGCAGCCGTACGTCATCCACCATGTGTTCGGGGTGAAGCCATGGCTTCAACCGACTCCGGACGGGGTCTTCCCGCGCTTTCTGCGTCGGGCCCTGTCCGGCCCCGGTCTCAGCATCCGACTGCCAGACTCGATGCTCCCGTTGCGGCTCAGGAGCGGGCCATTGGCAACACTCGAGCGGGCGCGCTCGGCTGCTGTCCTGCGATTCGGCAGCGACCCTGACCGACCGCCCGCCGCCTTCTACTGCGTCGCCGACGACGCGCTACTTCCTCGGCGCGGTGGCGATGATCAACTCGCTGCGCCTCAACGGCCACCGCGAGCCGATCTACCTGCTCGACTCCGGGCTCAGCGCGACCAGCGCCAGCTGCTCGCCGCCGAGGTGACGCTCGTCCAGGCCCCCGCCGAGACGCCGCCCTACCTGCTAAGACCGTCGCCCCGCTCGCTCACCCGGCCGAGGTGATGGTGCTGATCGACGCCGACATGATCGTCACTCGCTCGCTCGGCGAGCTGATCGAGACCGCTCGCGGCGGCGGGGTGGTGGCGTTCCGTGACGCGCTCGAGCGCTTCGTGCCGGAATGGGGCGAGCTGCTCGGCCTCGGTCCAGCCAGCCCGGCCCCTACGTCTGCTCTGGACTCGTCGCCGCAGGCGGCGCCGTCGGGACCGCGTCTGGTCCAGCTGCTGGACAGCGCCAGGACCGAGTCGACTTCGACGCAGACCTTCTACGGCGCCAGACGACCCCTCCTATCCGCTTCCGCTTCCGGAGCAGGACGTGCTGAACGCAGTGCTGCGCTCCGATCTCGCCGCCGGAGACGTTGACGGCGCTCGATCAGCGCCTGGCGCCGACGCCGCCGTTCGAGGGTGCGGTCGTCGATTCTGCTGGATTGCGTTGCCGTCTTCGACGACGGGGCTGAGCCCTACGTGCTCCACCATCATCGCCCGAAGCCCTGGCTCGAGCCGCTTCACGACGGCGCCTACTCGCGCTTGCTCAGGCGCCTGCGCTCGATCCCCGACGGGTCGCTCTCGGGTGCGCCCGGCCGAGCGTCCCGCTGCGGCTGCGACCCGGGTTTCTCGGCGCGGCCGCGCGAGCGCTGGTCGACACTCGCTGGCGCTGGCGCTGGCACGTCGCGAGCTGGCCGCCGGGGTCGCCGCTTCGGAACCCGGTAGCCTCCGATGCGCCGTTGCCCATCGACGATGGGCAAGCAGAGCCGCGCGCCTTCTACTGCGTCTCCGAGCGAGATCTACTTCCTCGGCGCGGTCGGCGATGATCAACTCGCTGCGCCTCAACGGCCACCGGGAGCCGATCTACCTGCTCGACTGCGGGCTCAGCGACGACCAGCGCGAGCTGCTCGCCGCCGAGGTGACCGTCGTCGACGCCCCCGACGGATCGAGCCATTCATGCTCAAGACCGTCGCCCCGCTCGCTCACCCGGCCGAGGTGATGGTGCTGATCGACGCCGACATGATCGTCACGCGCCGCTCGTCGAGGCTGTTCGAGCGGGCGACAGCCGGTGGCGTGGTTGCGTTTCGAGAACGATGTCGACCGCTTCGTTCCCGAGTGGGGTGAGCTGCTCGGACTCGGGCCGTGCGCCGACGGCATCCCTACCTGTCCTCGGGCCTCGTCGTCCTCGGCGGCGCGCCCGGACACGAGGTGATCGAGGTGATGGAGCGAGATGGACATCGTCGACTTCCAGCGCACGCAATTCGTCGTCGACTTCCGACTGCGCCCTGGACGGTGCGCCGGAACGGCAGCTCCGACTATCCGTTCTTCCTTGCCGACCAGGACGTGCTCAACGCCGTCATTGCCAGCGCGGCTGGGCCCGACCAGGTGGAGGCGCTCGAGACGAGACTCGGCGACCCGCGCCCCGTTCACCGGAGTGCGGGTGATCGACGAGCAGACGCTCCGCTGCGCTTACGCCGACGGCACCGAGCCCTACCTGCTGCACCACTACCTCGTCCAAGCCGTGGCTGGAGCGCACGCACCATGGCGTCTACTCGCGGCTGCTGCGACGGCTGCTGATCGGCACGCGACTGGCGATCCGCGTGCCCGAAAGGCGATCCCGCGGAGGTTGCGAAGCGGGCCTGCCGCCTACGTCGAGCGAGCGTGGAACGCGCGCGAGCAGGTTCGCTACCGGCTCCTCGACGCCGATCGCCGAGCGCCGCCGCGCCCGCCGAGGACGGCGATCGATGGGGCTCCGATGAGCTGCCGCCGCCTTCTACTGCGTCGCCGACGCGCGCTACTTCCTCGGCGCGGTGGCGATGATCAACTCGCTGCGCCTCATCGGCCACGGCGAGCCGATCTACCTGCTCGACTGCGGGCTCAGCCGACGACCAGCGCGAGCTGCTCGCCGCCGAGGTGACGCTCGTCACGGCCCCCGCCGAGCGCGCCGCCCTACCTGCTCAAGACCGTCGCCCCGCTCGCTCACCCGGCCGAGGTGATGGTGCTGATCGACGCCGACATGATCGTCTCCCGCTCGCTCGGCGAGCTGATCGAGACGCGCTCGCGGCGGTGGGGTGGTGGCGTTCGTGATCGTCAGCGACGCGCTTCTTCGCGAGTGGGGTGAGCTGCTCGGGCTCGGCGAGGCCCGGCGCGGGCCCTACGTGTCGTCCGGGCTCGTGATCGCCGGCGGGACACGGGACGGCGAGGTGCTCGCGCTCATGCGACGAGCTTCGAGGCGCGGTCGACTTCGAGCGCACGTTCTGGCGCCGAAACGACCGCGAGCTATCCGTTTCTGTACGCCGACCAGGACGTCCTCAACGCGATTCTCTGCAGCGGCGGAGACCCGCAACAGCTCCTCGCCCTGGAGGCTCGGCTGCGGCCGACCCCGCCGTTCCGAGCGCTTCGAACGCTCGACGACGGCGTCATTGCGGTGTGCCTACGCGGACGGCACGAGCCATACGTGTTGCATCAGTTCGTCCGCAAGCCTTGGCTCGAGCCGATGTATCACGGCACCTACTCCAGTTCTTGGCGCGGCTTCTGCGTCGAAGACGATGTCGCGATGAGGGTTCCGGACGCCTGGGTCCCGCGCAAGGCTGCGCCACGGAGCACGAGCACGGGTCGACGGGCGCTCGTCGATGTCGCCGACCTCGGCCGCTGGTACGCTCGGCGATCGGCTCCCCGCCTGGCTCGGAACCCGGGTCGAGGCTGTCGGCGCGCGCGGAACTCAGGGTGACCGAGCAGCCGCCTTCTACTGCGTCGCCGACGAGCGCTACTTCCTCGGCGCCGTGGCGATGATCAACTCGCTGCGCCTCAACGGCCACCGACGAGCCGATCTACCTGCTCGACGCCGGGCTCAGCGACGACCAGCGCCGAGCTGCTCGCCGCCGAGGTGACGATCGTCCAGGCCCCCCCCGAGGCGCCGCCCTACCTGCTCGAAGACGTCGCCCCGCTCGCTCACCCGGCCGAGGTGATGGTGCTGATCGACGTCGACATGATCGTCTCCCGCTCGCTCGGCGAGCTGATCGAGCGGGCCGCCGAAGGGCGGGTCGTCGCCTTCGGCACCGGCTACGACCGCTTCGTCGCCGAGTGGGCGACGCTGCTCGGGCTCGGCGAGCTGCGCCGGCACCAGTACGTCTCCTCCGGCGCTCCTGGCGCTTGACTCGGCATCGGGCCTGCCGCTCCTTGGTCGGATGGACGAGCTTCGCGATCGACTGGAGACGACTGATCGGCGCGCCATCGCTCGGCGGCCGATCCGACGACTATCGCGCTTCTTCGCCGCTCGACCAGGACCTCCTCAACGCGCTCCTCGCGCGCGGACGATGCGCTCAACCGTCTCGCCGTGCTCGACCCACGGCTGGCCCCGCGCCCTCCCTGGACGACCTCCGACTGAGTGGTGACCATCGGGGTTGCGTCTACCCGGACGGCGTCGTGCCGTTCGCGATCCATCACCTCGGCTGACCGCCCTACCCGTGCTCGCCCGCGAGCCGCGAAGCCCTGGCTCGAGCGCCAGCCGACCACGGCTCTACACCCGGCTTCTCAGCCGCTGCTGCTCGCCGAGGATCTGCCGCTCCGCGTTGCGGCCGACGTGGTCCCGGTCTGGCTTCGCGACGATGCCCGCGGTCGCCTCGCGCGGCTGCCGGTCGACGCGCGCGAGCGGCCGGCTGGTTCGTCCGGGACGTTCTGCCACGACCGCTCGTGGAGCGACTCGACGCACGGCGCCGGCGCAGGGTGGGCCTCCGTCGATGAGCCGGGCCTCCGCCGCCTTCTACTGCGTCGCCGACGAGCGCTACTTCCTCGGCGCGGTGGCGATGATCAACTCGCTGCGCCTCAACGGCCACCGAGAGCCGATCTACCTGCTCGACTGCCGGGCTCAGCGACGACCAGCGCGAGCTGCTCGCCGCCGAGGTGACGATCGTCAACGCCCCCGCCGAGGCGCCGCCCTACCTGCTCAAGACCGTCGCCCCGCTCGCTCACCCGGCCGAGGTGATGGTGCTGATCGACGTCGACATGATCGTCTGCCGCTCGCTCGGCGAGCTGATCGAGCGGGCCGCGCGAGGGCGGATCGTCGCCGTTCGAGAACAACATGCGACCGCTTCGTCGAGCAGTGGGGGGAGCTGCTCGGGCTCGGCGAGGCCCGCCGCGGGCCCTACGTGTCGTCGGGGCTCGTGATCGCCGGCGGCGCACGCGGACGGCGAGGTGATCGAGCTCATGGACGCGCTTCGAGGCGCGGTCGACTTCGAGCGCACCCTCTGGCGCCGAAACGACCCCAGCTACCCGTTTCTGTACGCCGACCAGGACGTGCTCAACGCGATCCTGCGGACCGCGATCGAGCCCGGGGCTCTGTCGCCCTCGACACCCGGCTCGCGCCGACGCAGCCGTTCAGCACGCTTCAGCTTGGCTCCGAGCGTTGGCTCCGCCCCGTCTACCCGGACGGTTCTGAGCCGATTCTCGTTCACCACGTGCTGCCGACGAAGCCGTGGCTGCAGTCCGGGCAGGGGAACGTCTACACGCAGCTGCTGAGCCGGGCTCTGGCCCCTGGGCTGGCGATCGAGGTTGCGTCCGATGCGATCCCCCTGTGGCTTCGGCGCACCCGGGCTCGCGCGACTCGACCAACGCCTGATCGACGCCCGCGAGCAGATTCACTGGCGGGTCGGGGTCTTTACCGCGCCCTGCTGGCCAGGGTCAGACCCGGCCCGAACCAGACCGAGGGATAGCTCGGATGAACGACCAGCCCCCCGCCGCCTTCTACTGCGTATCCAGTCGGATCTACTTCCTCGGCGCGGTGGCGATGATCAACTCGCTGCGCCTCAACGGCCACCGAGAGCCGATCTACGTGCTCGACGCCGGGCTCAGCGACGACCAGCGCCAGCTGCTCGCCGCCGAGGTGACGATCGTCGAGGCCCCCTCCGAGGCGCCGCCCTACCTGCTCAAGACCGTCGCCCCGCTCGCTCACCCGGCCGAGGTGATGGTGCTGATCGACGTCGACATGATCGTCTGCCGCTCGCTCGGCGAGCTGATCGAGCGGGCCGCCGAAGGGCGGATCGTCGCCTTCGAGAACAACATGGACCGCTTCGTCGAGCAGTGGGGCGAGCTGACCGGGCTCGGCGAGGCCCGGCGCGGGCCCTACGTCTCCTCGGGGTTCGTGGCCGCGGGGTCGACCGTGGGCGCCGAGCTGCTCGCTCTTGTCGACCGGCTCCAGCGATCTGTGGAGCTCGACCTCACGGTCGACTTCTCGCGCCAGGATCTGCCCGAGCATCCGTTTCGCTACCTCGACCAGGACGTGCTCAACGCGATCCTGCGGACCGCGATCGAGCCCGGGGATCTGATCGCCCTCGACACCCGGCTCGCGCCGACGCAGCCGTTTGACGGACTTCGCCTGTTCGACGCGAGCGGCCTTCGATGCGCCTATCGAGACGGGACCGAGCCCTACCTGCTTCACCACTACCTTCGAAAGCCCTGGCTCGAAGGGGTCTATCACGGCGTCTACTCGCGGTTTCTGGCTCGCCTGCTGGTGGGCGACGAGCTCGCGATCACCGTCCCACGAGAACAGGTGCCGCCGCGAATGCGGATCGGGTCCGCGCGCCCGCGCCGAGCGGACCTTGGTCAACGCGATCGACCTCGGGCGCTGGTACCTGGGCGACCGGCTGCCCAGGCGGCTGCGCGCCCTGCGCGGCCACGACGCCGGCAACGACCCGTGACCGGACCGCCGGCAGCCTTCTACTGCGTCGCCGACGCGCGCTACTTCCTCGGCGCGGTGGCGATGATCAACTCGCTGCGCCTCAACGGCCACCGGGAGCCGATCTACCTGCTCGACGCCGGGCTCAGCGACGACCAGCGCGAGCTGCTGGCGCAACAGGTCCGCCTGGTCGCCTCGCCGTACTCGGCGTTCCCGTGCTGCTGAGCACGATCGCCCCGGTGGCTCACCCGGCCGAGGTGATGGTGCTGATCGATGCCGACATGGTCGTCACGCGTAGTCTCGCACCGCTGATCGAGCGGGCCGCAGCCGGGCGCGTGGTCGCGTTTCAAACCGCCTACGAACGCTTCGTTGCCGAATGGGGTGAGCTCCTCGAACTGGGTCCGATCGTCCGCCGCCCGTATGTCTGCGCGGGTCTGGCGCTCTACGGCGGGGAGCAGGGACGCTTCGTGCTCGAGCTGTTGGACGAGCTCGCCGCGTTCGTCGAGCTCGATTTCCGATCGCGCGACCTGCCGCCCTATCCGGCTGACTACCAATTCGTCGCCCTCGAGCAGGATGTCCTCAACGCGATTCTCGGGAGCTCGCGCGTGTCCGCGGACATCGGAGTCCGGCTCGAGTACCGGCTCGCGCCGAGTCAGCCGTACGGGGGCCTCCGCGTCAGCGCCGCTCGCGACTCCTGCGCCTACGCAGACGGCACGGTGCCGTTCGTGCTCCACCACCTCGCCGCGAAGCCCTGGATCGAGCGCCAGCCGACCACGCTCTACAGCCGGCTTCTCAGCCGCTACCTGCTCGCTGAGGACCTGCCGCTCCGCGTCGCGGCCAACGTGGTCCCGGTCTGGCTTCGCGACGATGCCCGCGGTCGCCTCGCGCGGCTGCCGGTTGACGCGCGCGAGCGGGCCGGCTGGATCGTCCGGGACGTTCTGCCACGACCGCTCGTGGAGCGACTCGACGCACGGCGCCGGCGCAGGGTGGGCCTCCATCGATGAGCCGGGCCTCCGCCGCCTTCTACTGCGTCGCCGACGCGCGCCTCGCACCCGGCCTTCCGTTCGAGGACCTGAGCCTCACGGTTGGGGGATCGGCCTGTGACTACCCTGAGGGCGTGTCGCCGTACGTCGCCCTGACCTCGTGGTCACGGCGCTGCCCGCGCTCGAGCCCCGATGAGCGATCCGACCGCCTTCTACTGCGTCAGCGACGCGCGCTACTTCCTCGGCGCGGTGGCGATGATCAACTCGCTGCGCCTCAACGGCCACCGGGAGCCGATCTACCTGCTCGACGCCGGGCTCAGCGACGACCAGCGCGAGCTGCTCGCCGCCGAGGCGACGATCGTCAAGGCCCCCCCGAGGCGCCGCCCTACCTGCTGAAGACCGTCGCCCCGCTCGCCCATCCGGCCGAGGTGATGGTGCTGATCGACGTCGACATGATCGTCACCCGGCCGCTGGGCGAGCTGATCGAGCGGGCGCGGAGCGGAGGGGTGGTGGCGTTTCGCAATGATCGAGATCGCTTCGTACCCGAGTGGGGCGAGCTGCTCGACCTTGGTCCCGTCCGCCGGCAGGCGTACGTGTCCTCGGGGCTGGTGCTGCTCGGCGCGGCGGCGGGCGCCGAGGCGCTGCGCCTGCTGGACGATCGCCAGGGCGCGGTCGAGTTCGAGCGCACGTTCTACGGCTCCAACGACCCTGACTACCCGTTCCGCTACCCCGAGCAGGACGTGCTCAACGCCGTCATCTGCGCCCGCGTCGCGCCGGAGCGATTCGTCGCTCTCGACCACCGACTGGCGCCCAACCCTCCCTTTCGCGACCTGCGGCTGGTCGACAGGGCCGCCTGAGGTGCCGGTATGCGGACGGCTGTAGCCCGTACGTGCTCCACCATTTCCACCGCAAGCCGTGGATCGACCCGATCTACCACGGCCTCTACTCACGCCTGCTCGCGCGCCTGCTGCTCGGCCGCGAGATCGCGATCGAGGTGGGGGAGGCGGCGGTGCCGCTGCGGATGCGCGCCGGGCCGCTCGCGCGCGCCGAGCGGGCCCGCGTCGATGCCCTCGACGTCTTCGGCCGTTACGTGCGGGCGCCGCTGGGCCGGCTGATCGGCGCGGGTGGCGGGTGACGGCGCGGACGCGGACGGCGGCCTTCTACGTCGTCACTGGCAGCGATTTCTTTCCTGGCGCCGTCGCGCTTCTCAACTCGCTTCGGCTCCAGGGCCACCGCGAGCCGGTCTTGGTCCTCGACTGCGGCATGCGGTCCTGGCAGCGGGAGCTCCTCGACCCCCACGCGACCGTGATCGCGGCGCCCGAAGACCTTCCGCCCAGCCTGCTGAAACTGGTCCTGCCGCTGGAGCGCCCGGCGCCGACGATGGTGCTCCTCGACGCGGACGTGATCGTCACCCGGCCGCTGGGCGAGCTGATCGAGCGCGCCGCCGCCGACAGGCTGGTGGCGTTCCGCAACGACCGGCCGAGATTCTTCGCCGAGTGGGCGGAGCTGCTCGAGCTACCCGACCTCGCCCCGGCGCCATACGTGTCCTCGAGTGCGGTCTTCGTCGGCGGCGGGCCCGCCGATCGGGTCCTGCCGCTCGCCCACGAGCGCCAGCTGCGAGTCGACCCGGACCGCACCTGGGTCGGAGGCGGATCGGAGAGCGACCCGCTCTACTACCTCGACCAGGACGTGCTCAACGCCGTCGTCGGCTCGCGGCTGAGCGGGGAGGAGGTCGTGGCGCTCGAGCACAGGCTCGCGCCCAGCCCCCCGTTCAAGGGCCTTCGGGTGCGCGACGAGGCCGGCCTCCGTTGCGCCTACCGCGATCGGACCGAGCCCTTCCTGCTGCACCATTGGTCGCTGAAGCCGTGGCTGGTGCCGGTGCGGCGCAACGCCTACACGCGATTGCTGACCCGACTGCTGCTCGGGCCGGACGTCCCGGTGCGGTTTCCGGGCGAGCGGCTGCCGCGCCGGCTGCGAACCGGGGTCGCGGCGGAGGCGGAGCGAGTTCGGCTCGACCTCACGCTCGCTCTGCCGGGGATCCGCCGCAGGTTGAAGCGCGCGCCCACCGCGGGCACCGCGTGGCCGAACCGGCAAGCGAGCGATCGATGAGCGGCGCGGTCCCGCGCCCGGACCCCCACGACCGCTCGAGGCCGCCGAGGGTCATGCTAGGCGCGGTGGGCTGGGCCGGCCACGCGTTTCCGGTGCTCGCCCTCGCCCGCGATCTCCGGCGCCAGGGGCACGAGGTGCTGGTCGAGACGTTCGAGCGCTGGCGCGGCGCGGTCGAGGAGATCGGAGCCGGATTCGCTCCCGCCGACGAGCAGATGGTCTTCGGGGGACTCCGCGACGCCCCCGGCGGCCCGACGCTTGCCGAGGCGGCGCGCTCGCTCGTGCCGACGATGACCGAGTTCGATCCCGACATCGTCGTCAGCGACCTGTTCACGCTCACCCCCGCGCTCGCCGCCGAGTCCGCCGGGGTCCCGCGAGCGACCCTCATACCCCACCCGTATCCGGTCGTGCCGCCTGGCCTGCCGTTCTTCACCTGGGGCCTCCGCCCTCCGCGCAGCCCGCTCGGGGCCGCAATGTGGCGGTCGACACGCCGGGTGACGGACCGGTGGCTCGAAGGGGGGCGCCGCGACCTCAACCAGGCGCGCGCCGAGCTCGGGCTGGCGCCGATCGAGCGCTTCTTCGGGGCGATCAGCGATGGCCTTGCCCTGGTGGCGACCTTCCCCCAGCTCGAGTACCCGCGCCGCTGGCCGGCCCACGTGCACGTCACCGGGCCGATGCTGTTCGAGCTCCGCCACCCTGAGGTCGAGTTGCCCGAGGGCGATCTGCCGCTGGTCGCTGGTCGCCGCCAGCACCGCCCAGGACCCGGAGATGACCCTGGTCCGGACCGCGCTCGAGGCGCTCTGCGACGAGCCCGTGAGGTTGCTGGTGACGATCAACCGCGAGGGGCGGAGCTGGACAGAGCCGGTGCCCGAGAACGCCGCCGTCGTCGACTGGGTCTCATACGCCCAGGTCATGCCGCTTGCGTCGGCGGTGGTCTCCAGCGGGGGCCACGGGACCATCGTGCGGGCGCTCGCCGAAGGGACGCCGGTCCTGGTCTGTCCCTGGGGCGGCGACATGGCCGCGAACGGCATCCGCGTGGACTGGGCCGGAGCGGGACTGATGCTGCCGCGGCGCCTGCTCGCGCCGAGCCCGATGCGCTGGAGCGTTCGGCGGCTGCTGGGCGATGCTCGATTTCGGGCCCGAGCCGAGGCGATCGCCGCCTGGGGCCGGCAGAATCCCTCCGGCGAGCGGGCCGCGACGCTCCTCGATCGCTACGTGCGCGAGCGGGCATGAAGGGAGGGAGGCCGGTGCGGGCGCTGTTGGGGTCCGCCGGGCTGATCGGCCACGTCGACCCCGGTGCTGGCACTGGCTCGACGGCTTCGTGAGCGCGATCACGAGGTGCTGGTGGCGACGTCGGAGCGATGGCGCGACGTGGTCGACGAGCTCGGGGTCGAGCTTCGCGAGTGCCCCCGAGCGCGTCGTTGCGCCGGGCGCCGACGGCGACGGCACGACGGTCGCCGAGGCGGCGCGCTCGCTGGCGCCGACGATGACCGAGTTCGATCCCGACATCGTCGTCAGTGACCTGTTCACGCTGGCGCCCGCGCTCGCCGCCGAGAAGGCCGGGGTGCGGCGGGCGAGCCTGATTCATCACCCCTACCCGGTGTCGGAGCCGGGACGGCCGCCGTTCCCGGCCGGGTTCCGCGCTCCGCGGACTCCGATCGGGGCGGCGGTCTGGCGACTTGCCCGTCCATCCGTCGATCCGCGGATGCGCCGCGGGCGCCGCAGACCTCAACCAGGCGCGCGCCGAGCTCGGGCTGGCGCCGATCGAGCGCTTCTTCGGGGCGATCAGCGATGGCCTTGCCCTGGTGGCGACCTTCCCCCAGCTCGAGTACCCGCGCCGCTGGCCGGCCCACGTGCACGTCACCGGGCCGATGCTGTTCGAGCTCCGCCACCCTGAGGTCGAGTTGCCCGAGGGCGATCTGCCGCTGGTCGTGGTCGCCGCCAGCACCGCCCAGGACCCGGAGATGACCCTGGTCCGGACCGCGCTCGAGGCGCTCTGCGACGAGCCCGTCAGGGTCCTGGCGACCACCAGCGGGGCCCTGGGGAAGTGGTCCGGGCCGGTGCCCGAGAACGCCGCCGTCGTCGACTGGGTCTCGTTCTCGCAGGCACTACCCGCCACCTCGCTGATGATCACCAGCGGCGGGCATGGGACCGTGGCGAGAGCGCTCGTCGAGGGCGTCCCGCTGCTCGTCTGCCCGGCGGGCGCCGACCAGCCCGAGAACGGCATCCGGGCGGCCTGGGCGGGCGCCGGGCTGGTGCTCCCGAGGCGGCTGCTCGGAGCGAGACCGCTTCGCTGGAGCGTGAGGAGGCTACTCGCCGACTCGCGCTTCGCCGCTCGCGCCGGCGAGTTCGCCGCCTGGAGCCTGGAGAACGACGGCGCGCGCCGCGGGGCCGATCTGGTCGAGCGCTACGCCGCCCGATAGGCGGCGATCACGGCGGCGAACTCCCCCTCCTCGCGCACCCGGCCGGCGTCGAGCCAGAGCGCGCGCGGGCAGATCCGCTCCAGGGCGGCGTGATCGTGGCCGGCCGCGACCACGACTCCCCCCTGAGCCCGGAGCTGGCGGCCGTACTCCTCGACGATCCCGCGGAACTCGTGGTCGAGCGCCTCGAAGACCTCGTCGAGCAGCAGGACCTCGGGCGCGGCCGCCTGGATCGAGGCCAGGTGAAGCCGGGCGCGCATGCCCTGCGAATAGGTGTGGATCGGGCGCTCGAACGCGTCCCCGAGCCGGGTTTGCTGCTTCAGGGCCTCGATCGACGCCCGCGCCTCGGTCAACGGCAGCCCGGCCAGGACCGTGAGCAGGAGCGCGGCCTCCCTGCCGGTCAGCAGTGCCTGGAGCCCGACCTCGGTGGCAAGCAGGGCGCCGGTTCGGCCGCGGGTCCGAATCTCGCCCGCATCCGGCGCCAGTACCCCGGCCAGCACCCGAAGCAGCGTCGTCTTGCCCGATCCCGTGGGACCGACGATGGCGAGGCCCGACCCCCGCTCGAGGTGCAGGTCGATCCCGCGCAGGCCCCACGCCGTGTCGCGAACCCGGCGTACGTAGCTTAGGACGGGTGTCACCACGCGTCCGCGTCGATCGAAGTCGAACCGCACCCCGACGTCGCTCAGACGGACCTCCGCCCCGGGCTCGGCCGGCCGCGCTTCTGTGGCGGTCTCGGTCATCCGATCAGCTTCGCCAGATAGCCCTGCTCGCGCCTGTAGACGGGCAGCGCTATCGCGAACAACAGCCCGGCGGCGGCGAGCGGGGCGAGCAACTCCCATGCTGCCGGCGACTCCCCGAACAGCAGCACGTCACGATACGACTCGAAGATCCCGGTCAAGGGGTTGAACGGCATTAGCTCCCGCGCCGTGCCCGCGATCTGCTCCAACGCCACGAGGCCGGGAGCGAGGAAGAACAGCGTGCGCACCAGCGAGCCCACGAGGACCCCGTACTCCGGGTACCAGACCCCGATCAGGGCGGCGGGATAGGCGAGCGACGCGGCGAAGATCCCCGTCACGGCGAGGACGACCGGGAGCCAGAGGATCGCCGGCGTCGGAGCGATCCAGTAGACGAGCATCATCAGCGGCAGCAGGGTGAGGCTCGCCGCCCACGCGATCGTCTCGGTGGCAAGCGATGCGAGCGGCAGCAGGATCCTGGGGAACGCCGTGTTGACGATGATCGTGCTGCGCTGCGTGACCGTCGACAGAGCGTTGCCGAAAGTGGTCGCGATGAGCTGAAACGGGACCACCGCGCAGGCGAGGCTGAGCCCTGCCGCCGCGGTACCGTGTCGAGCACGAGGGCGATCAGCACGAGGTAGACGCCGACCGCAGCGTAGGGCTCCAAGAACCACTTCACGGCTCGCAGCCCTCCGCGGCCGTAGCGAACCTGGAGGTCGGAGACCGCGAGCACCCCGATCACCTCCAGCGGGCGCCGTAGCCGCCTGTGAAGATTCGTCGCCCGGAGCTTCGGAGCCTCGTCGGAGGCGGCGCTATCCGACGAGGTCAAGGTCCTCGAGACCCTCGGCGAGCGGACCCTCCTCCAGGTACTCGGCCTTCGTGTTGACGGACCAGATGTCGCGACGGGACCCCGTCCGTGTAGCTCAGCGTTGCGAGGATCGCCGTCCACATCGAGTGATCCTGGTTGTTGTAGCGGTGGAGCCCGTTGCGCCCGAACGTCTTCAGGTTGTCGAAGTGCTCGAGATAGCCGCGGATCTCCGCCACCGCCTCCCGGTATCCCGTGTCGTACATCGGGTACGCCTTCGGCACCCGGACCTTGACCCCGTTGAACACCTTCGCTGGGTCGAGCAATCCGATGTTGGCGAGATCGTCCGTCGCCATCCGGACCGCTTCGTCGTCGGGCATGTCCCAGATCTCATCCTCCGCGAAGCAGAAATACTCGACTCCCAGGCAGGTGCTGCCCTTGGGCACCATGGCCTCACTCCAGGCCCCGAAGTTCTGCACCCTGCCCGCTTTCGCCCGCGGGTCGTGGAGGTAGATCCAGTTGTCCGGAAACGGATCCGGCTCGGTTGTCATCAGGGCGATCAGGCACAGGTTGCGGTAGCGCAGCCGGCGCGCCGCGGCGCGCACCTCGGCGGGGGCGGGCGGGTCGAGGGCCTCGATCAGGTCGGGGAGGGAATGCTGGAGAGGACCGCATCCGCCGGGTACTCGGTCTCGGTCGAGTCGGCGTTGACGACGACGCTTTCGACGCGTCCGCCGGTGTGGTTGATCGCCGTGCAGCGGTGGTTGAGCAGGACCGGGATGCCGCGCTCTTCGGCGTGCTCGGCGAACGCCTCCCACATCTGACCGGGGCCGAGACGGGGATACAGGAACTCCTCGATCAGGGTCGGAGGTTGCCCGCGTTGCAGCCCGACGATTCCGAGGATCGCATGAAGAAGGCTGAAGCTCTGGATTCGTTGCGCGGCCCATTCAGCCTGGATCTCGGACCCGGGAATGCCCCAGACCTTTTCGGTATAGGAGCGAAAGAATGCGTTGTAGAGCCGACGGCCGAATCGCTTCACGACCCATTCCTCGAAGTTCCTCGGCGTCACATTCCGCATCCGCCGGCGCCAGTAGAAGTAGGAGAAGCCGCAACGGGCCGACTCGATCACGCCGAGGCCCACGGAAGACGTCCTGTGCGCGAAGGGGGTAGTTGAAGAACCTGCCGTTGAAGTAGATCCGCGACATCCTCGGCCTGACTTGCAGTTCGGAGCCGAGCATTTCCGCCCAGAGATATTGATCGGCTGGAGCTTGGTGTAGAAACGGTGGCCGCCCAGATCGAAGCGGTAGCCCTCGAACTCGACCGTCTTTGCTATGCCGCCGACCGTGCCGTCGGCCTCGAGCACGGTGGCGGCATGGCCGCGGCGAGCCAATGCCCAGGCGGCGGTGAGCCCAGCGGGACCTGCCCCGAGTATGGCGGCACCAAGTCCGTCGCTTGAATTCGCGTCAGGTGATCGCAATCGCGTCCGTTCGATCTCGAGCAGAAATGAACGGCCTCTCTCTTCCGATGCGCAATGCTCCTGCCAGTGAAGCGGCTCCGTTCTCTCGCGGCGCGATCATATCTGTCGGTGCTCAACTCGCCGCGCGTGGGCCGCGGCCTGATGGCCGGAGCGGGCTTTCGCCTCCGACGAGAAGCCGGACCGCAGTCATCGGCGATCGCCCGCGCCGTCAGTTCGTGTGCCCGCGACAGGTTGGCCGCCGAGGAGATCGCCTGGGCGACGCGGATCGAGCAGCGCCGCGCCCAGCTTGCGGCCAGCTCTGCCGAGGTGTCTCCCGGCTTCGTGCTCGACGGCGGCCGGCAGCCCGCGTGGGCACAGATGTTCGACCACCGCATGCCGCTGCCTGCTCCGACCGCGTTTCTGAGCATTCCGCCGTTGTGGGGCAGGCTGGTGATGCGGCTCGTGCGAGAGCTTTCGCCGGGCTCCTGCATTGAGCTCGGCACCGGCGTCGGGATCTCGGCGGCCTACCAGGCCGCCGGTCTCGAGATCAACGGCGCGGGGCGCTTGATCACCGTGGACGCCGCCGCCGACTGGCGGCGGATCGCCCTCGAGGGTTTGCAGGCGCTGGGGCTTGCCGGGCGGGTCGAGCTGCGGCTGGGACCGATCGACGAGCTGCTGGAGACCGCGCTCGCCGATGCAGCGCCAGTCGACTTCGCGTTCGTCGACGCTGAGCACCAGGAGCATCCCACGCTCGGCTACCTGGAAACGATGCTGCCGTATCTGGCGCCCGGAGCGGTCGTCGTCTTCGACGACATCGCCCATCCCAAGGAGATGCGCCGCGCGTGGCGGGCGGTGACGCGCCACGACCGCGTCGAGCGCGCGCTCGGCATCGGCAGGATGGGCATTGCGAGGATCGCTTGATCGGTCGGCTCGCACCAGACTCGCTCGCGAAGAGCGCCGCTCATCGAGTCGTGATGGCGAGCCGGCTGCCAGGTCTGGCGCGGCGTCGCGAGCCCGGCTTGCGCGCGCTCGCCGCGGCGCTGCGCGCGACCGCCTTCGACCGCCTGCGAGCGGATGAGCGCGCTTGGGCCGAGCGGGTCGAGGCCCGTCGACGCGAGCTGATCGAGTTTCCGCCGCCCGGATCGCCGGAGGAGCTTCAGGTGATCGATTTCGGTGGCGCGGTCGCCTGGATGAGCATGCCGCCGGTACTGGGCCGGTTCCTGCTCCGGCTTGTCCACGAGCTCGCGCCGCGGAGCTCGGTCGAGTTCGGCACCGGTTTCGGCATCTCGGCCGCCTACCAGGCCGCGGCCTTGGAGTTGGCGGGCGTCGGCCGTCTGGTTTCGATCGACGTCGTTCCGGTCTGGTCGCAGATTGCACGCACCGGCTTCGCGGAGCTCGGGCTGATGCGGGTCGAGGCGGTTGTGGCCGAGGACGGGCGCGCTCAGGAGCGCTTGATCGAGGCGGCGGCTCCGATCGACTATGCGCTCGTCGACTCTGACCATCGCGAGAACGCCACCCTCGCGGCCCTGGAGCGTCTTGCCCCGCACCTGAGCCCCGGAGCCACCGTGGTCTTCGACGACGTTGGGTTTACCTCCGTGGAGATGCAGCGGGCCTGGCGGGGGGTGCGTGCGCACGAGCTGGTCAGGCATGCGGTCCGGCTGGGACGATTCGGAGTCACCGTGATCAGGGATCACCGCTGACCGTAACGGCGGCTCCGGCCCGGGTGCGCCAGCTCGTCTGGGCGGGTGCACACGCCTGGCGCGCGCGGCGGCTTGCCGGGCGAAGGATCCTGCGCGAGTTTGCGCGCGTGCTGCCGGACGCGTTCGTCGTCGTCGTCGGCGCCAACGATGGTCAGCAGAGCGATCACCTGGCGCCCCTGCTCCGCTCAAGCTCGTGGCGCGGGATCATGGTCGAGCCGCACCCCGAGGCGTTCAAGCGCCTGAGCGAGCGATACGGCGCCGATCCACGGTTCGCGCTCGAGAACGCAGCGATCGCCGACCGTGACGGGAGGCTGACCCTCTATGGCATCGTGCCCCCTGAGAGCCCTGCGGAGTGGGAGCTTGTCGGCTCCTACGACGTGCTCGGCTCGCTCTCGCGGGAAGCGCTCTTGAGCCATCGCTGGATCTCAGATCTCGAGCGGCGAATCGTCACCATCGAGGTCGACGGACTTCGGTTTGAAACCCTGTGCCGCAGGCACGCGATTGAGCGGATCGACCTGCTCCTGGTTGACACCGAGGGCTACGACTTCGAGATCCTGAAGGGCGTCGGGCTCGATCAGTGGCGCCCGCGGCTCGTGGTCTACGAGCATGCGCTGCTCAACGCCGCCGACCGAGGACGGGCTCGCCGGCTGATGGAGGAGCTCGGCTACGTGCTGATGGAGGAGCACCTCGACACCTGGTGCCTGGACGACTCGATCGACGATCGGCTCACCAGACGCTGGCGTCGGCTGAGCCCTGCCGGTCCCGCGATCTCCTTACGGGAATAGGCGAGCGCCCGACCTCCCGAGCCTAGTCAGCTCGAGGAATCGCGAGCAACCAAGGCGTCCGCCATGGCCTCAGCTCCGACATCAGCGCCTCCTGCTGGACGAGGCTCAACCCGGGAACCTCCCAGAACACCGGATGGTCCTCGAGATAGCGGCGCGTCGGTTTGATCAGCTCGAGAGTGTGGCTCTCGGCGAGGCGCTGCCGCAGCAGATCCTCAAGCCCGGGGTGGAAGGACTCGTGGACTTCGATCAGCAGAGCCGCCCGCCGAAGCCACGGCACGCTTTGAGGATCGATCAGCTCGCGTTCGGCCCCTTCGCAGTCGCAGAGCACCACCGTCCGGGCGCCCGGCTCGGTCCGCCCGAGATCCTCGACCTCGCAGGCGCCGCACAGCTTGATCGCCGAGTCGACACCGTTGTGGCGCGCCACGGCGTTGCAGACACCGCGCGCGTACGCGTCAAGCTCGTAGGCGATCACATCGACGCCGCGGCAGCGCCGAGCCATGCCGACCGCATACAAGCCGTCTCCCGCGCCGATGTTGACGACCAGGTCGGGCTCCCAGGCGATCAGCTGCTCGACCGCCGGATCGAGCTCGGCCTCGTACGTGCCGGCGAGCTTGCTTGCCAGCCCGGGTATCTGCGCGGCCTGCGACCGCGGGTAGCGCAGGCCCTCGAACGGACCGTCGCAGACCGTGAGCCCGACGCGTCGGACGAAGGTCAGAGTCGGCCGCGTCAGCCCGCGCTCGATCAACAGGGCCCGGGTCAGGGGCTCGAACCATCGGACCAATGTGCCGCCGCGTGAGAGTCGGCGGCGGATCGACTCGATCAGGTAGAAGAACCTGGCTCGCATGCGCCCGCCACCCAGCCTAGACAGTGCTCTGAGCGCCCGGCTCATGCGGGTCGCGGGCTCGACCTGGTTCCTCGGGGTGGTGGTCGCGCTGCTCTCGTGGCCATTGCGGGTGATCGTCCCCTCCGTCTCGCCCGATCCGTCGTGGCAGTTCGCGCTTCACTTCGCCGCCGAGTACGGGCTCGATTTCGGCGATCAGGTCGTCTTCACCTATGGTCCGCTGGGGTTCCTGAAGGTGCCGCTGATCGCGTACGGCGGCCCAGCGGTGCTCTCGGCGCTCTACGCCACCGCGGTTCAGCTGAGCCTCGGATTGACCGTGGTCTGGGCACTGCGCCGGAGCTTCTCCGCCCCGATCGCGTTTCTCGTCGGGCTGCTCGCGGCGAGCCTGATGGCGCAGCTCTTCATCCCCACCGAGGCGATCCTGTTCGTGGTCTTCATCTGGTGCATCGCGGCGCTCGTCGACGACGAACCGCCGGCACCGCCCGCGACGCTCGCGGTGGCCGCCGGGGCGGTGTCTGCGATCGAGATCCTGGGCAAGCTCAACACCGGGCTGGCGATCATCGCGCTCTGCGCCACGGCGATCGTCGCGCTGCCGCCGCCCCGGCTCCGCCGGGTGGCGCTGTTCGCGCTCAGCTTCGCGGTCAGCACGGCGGTCCTCTGGTTCGCGATCGGGCAACCGCTCGCCAACGTCGACGATTACCTGCGAACCGGATACGAGGTGATCTCCGGCTACGTCCGGGGCCACACGGTCGACGCCGCGCTCGTCGACTGGGATTGGGCCGCCGCGCTGGCGATGGTCGCCGCAGGCGGGGTCGGGACCGCGATCGCGACTCGCGGCCTCGACCCGATGCGGCGGGCCGCGGTCGTCGTGATCTTCGCGCTGTTCGCGTTCGCATTGGTCAGGCAGGCGTTCGTGTTCCGCGTCTTCCTGTTCATCCCGATGTTCGCCGGCGGCATGCTGGCGCCATGGCTGGCGTTCCGCTGGCGGGGACGGCAGCGGTACGCCGCGCTGGTCGCGATCGCGGTGATCTCGGTGCTCTACTTCCCGCTCTCGCAGGGCAGTCTGTCCCTCGACGGGGTCCGGGCGATCGTCGCACCGGCGAAGCGCGCCGACGCGGCCGTCGACCAGCTCACCACCCTGTTGCTGCCGGGAGAGCGCGATCGCGAGCGCTCCGAACGCCGGGCCCTGCTTCAGGGCGCCTACGCGCTCGATCCCGCCAGCCTCTCGTTGCTCGAAGGCCGCAGCGTCGCGGTCCATCCCTGGGAGTTCACGCTCCCCTGGGCCTACGGGCTCGACTTCGAGCCACTGCCGGTGCTCGGCACTTACACGACCTTTACCGCCCGCCTCGACGAGCTCAACGCTGGGGCGCTGACGGCGCCGGATGGTCCGCAGCGGGTGCTGCGCCATCGCGGCGGCGTCGGCATCGCACCGCCGGCGCTGAGCCCGAGCAAGCTCGGGCTCGATACCCGCTACGCGCCCTGGGAGGGCTCGCGGACGACGCTGGCGATGCTCTGCCACTTCCGCGCCCTGCGCACCACGGAGGCGTATCAGGTCCTCGGCCGCACCGTGGATCGTTGCGGGGCGGCACGGCCGATCGCTTCAACCGAGGCCCGCTTCGGCGAGCCCGTAACGGTCCCGCACGTGAACGGTAACCGGATCGTCTACGCGCGGGTCGACGGTCTCGAGCCGACCGGGCTCGAGCTGATCAGGACCGCCCTCTACCGGTCGGCCTTTCGCTACGTCTCGTTTGATGACGGCTTTCGCTACCGGATCTATCCCGACATCAACGACTACCTGATCCTCTCGGCACCCGCGGATGTCGACTTCCCGCGGCCGTTCGCGGTCGCGGCCAATCCCTCCACCGTGACCTTCGAGCGCGACCAGGGGCTGGGCGTCGGCGACGAAGGTGAGCTCGAGATCCACTTCTACTCGCTCGACGTTCGGCCGGCGCGCTGAGCCCTGGCGGAGGTCAGGTCGTCGACCAGCGCTCCGCGTTCTGCTCGTAGATCTCGTCCAGGATCTCGGCGGTCCCGTAGCGCGGCTCCCAGCCGGGGTAGTCGGCCCGGAACTCAGCCAGGTCGGAGATCCACCAGCGGTGGTCGCCGACTCTCGGCTCGGGATCGAGGCGCCACTCGAGCTCGAGCCCGGCGATCCCCTCGCAGGCCTCGATTGCCTCGAGCATCGAGCAATTCGAGAAGCGGCCGCCGCCGATGTTGTAGACCGCGGCGGGCTTGGGGTCGCGACGGTAGGCGTCGAAGGCCGAGACCAGGTCGGCGCTGTGCATGTTGTCGCGGACCTGTTTGCCACTGTGGCCGAAGACCACATATGGGGTGGCCGAGACGACGCAGCGCATCAGGTAGGCCAGGAACCCGTGCAGTTCGGTGCCGGCATGGCGGGGCCCGGTCAGGCATCCGCCTCGAAAGCAGACGGTCGGGATCCCGAAATAGCGGCCGTACTCCTGCACCAGCAGGTCGGCCGCCGTCTTCGAGACGCCGAACAGCGAGTGGGTCGAGTGGTCGATCGGCATCGTGGTGTCGATCCCGGCGAAGTACGGGTGCGAGGTCTCGAGCTCGAGCCGGGTCTCGGTTTCGCGCAACGGCAGCTGGTTGGGCGTGTCGCCGTAGACCTTGTTCGTGGAGCAGAAGATGAACGGTGCGTCGGCGGCGTGTGCACGCACCGCCTCGAGCAGGTTGAGCGTCCCGTTTGCGTTCACGGCGAAATCGGTCTGCGGGTCCCGAGCCGCCCAGTCATGGGAGGGCTGGGCGGCCGCGTGGATGACGAGCTCGATCCGCCCGGCGTGGGTCGCGAACAAGCGCTCGAGTCCCGCGACGTCGCGGATGTCGAGCTCGAGATGACGAAACTCGGGATATGTGGCGGCGAGCTCGGCGCTGACTGCCGCGGTCGACGCGTCGGGGCCGAAGAAGCGGGCCCGCATGTCGTTGTCGATCCCGATCACGTCGTAGCCGTCGGCGACGAGCCAGCGCACGGACTCAGAGCCGACCAGCCCGCCCGATCCGGTGACGATCGCCACGCCCATGAGCGCGCGAGGTTAGTTGCTGTCGCGTGGGCGCCCGCCGTCAGTCGCAGACGTGCGCCGGTAGTCGCCGCGGCTCAGGTGATGCTCGAGGAACACGTAGAGGACGATGAACAGGTAGCGGCTGCCCATTTCCTGGATCGCGAGCTTGCTGGCGCCGGCGGAACGGTCGCGCCATCCGATCGGGATCGTCTTGAAGCTGTGCCCGCGCACGATTGCCTTCAGCGGCAACTCGACCGTGAGGTTGAAGTGGGCGGAAAGCAGCGGTTGTACGGTCTCGATCACCTCGCGCCGGTAGGCCTTGAAGGCGTTGGTGGTGTCGTTGTAGCCGTGCCGGAAGAGCACGCGGATCGTCCAGTTGGCGAGCCGGTTGAGGATCAGCTTCAGCGGCGGGTACCCGTGCACTCGCGAGCCGCTGACGAACCGCGACCCGAATGCGCAGTCATAGCCCTCGGCGAGCACGTCGTGGTAGCGGACCAGGTCCTCGGGATCGTCGGAGCCGTCGGCCATCATCACCACCACCGCGTCGCCGCTGAACTGGGCAATCCCCGCACGAACCGCATATCCGAAGCCGCGCGGATTCGGCGAACGGAGACACCGGACCTGGCGCCGCTCGGCGGCAACCGCCTCGACTGTCGCCACCGTGGCGTCGGCGCTGGAGTCGTCGACGACCAGGATCTCATGGTCGATTCCGGCACGCTCGAGCGCCGTCGCGGCCGCGTTCAGGGTTGCGGCGAGCGAGCCGGCCTCGTTACGGGCGGGAATGACGACCGAGAGCCTCAAATAGCCGAGCGCTCCCGCCACGCCTGCCTCGTTCGAGAGCAGCCATCGATGGATGTCCTCGAGCACCGTCCGCGGACTGTGTCGAGGCCGCCAGCGGGTGCGCTCGAAGAGCAGCGAGCAATCGGAGAGGTAGAGCGGCACGTCACCCGCCCGCTCGGCGGCCGATTTGCCGATCGGCACCTCGTGGCCGGTCAGCTCACGGCACAGGTCCGTCGCTTCGAGCAGCGAAAGACTGAACGCCGCGGCCGCCGCCGACGTTGCCGACGAAGCCGCTCCAGCTCTCGATCTCTGCGAGCTGCTCGTCGACGAGCGCGATCAGGTCGTCGACGTGTAGCAGGTCGCGCACCTGCCGACCCGAACCGCCGTAGCCGAAGTAGCTGAGCGGCCGTTCGAAATGGTGGTGCAGGAGCCAGAAGGTGAACACGCCCTGGTCGACGCGCCCCATCTGCCACGGCCCGGCGATCACCCCGCAGCGGTTGATCACCGTGCGGAGGCCGAAGTTCGCTTCGTACTCGGCAATCAGCAGCTCGGCGGCGAGCTTGGTGGCGCCGTAGAGCGTCCGCGGGCCCGACATCGGAAAGCTCTCGGAGATGCCATCCGGCGAGGCTCCGTCGAGCGCCTGATCGGCCGCCAGTTCGAAACGCGTCTCCGCCTGCTCGAGCCGCAGCTTCGAGAGCGCACGGTAGGGGTAGACGCGGCTGGTCGAGAGGAAGATGAAGCCGGCTTCGTCGCGGCGGGCGAGCTCGAGGCAGTTATAGGCGCCGACCAGGTTGGTCTCGAACGGGTAGGACGTCTCGCCGCTCATGCCGACGAGCGCCGAGGGCTCGGCCGAGCATTCGACCAGGGCGTCGATCCGATCGAGCTTCGCAAGCGCATCGGGATCGCGGACGTCGGCGCGCACGAAATCGACCCCGGACGCCTCGAGTCGCGGGGGGTTGAGCTCCGAGCCGGGCCGGTGCAGGTTGTCGAGCGCCACCAGCTCCCACTCGGGGTGCGCGCGTGCCAGCGCGATGCTGATGTTGGCGCCGACGAACCCGGCTCCCCCGGTGACCAGGACGCGCCTCACGATCGGCGAGGCTATACAACGGATGACGCCGATGACCCGCTTCAACAACGAGGGGCTCGACCACGTCGCGATCGCGGTTGCCGACGTCGAGCGCTCGCGGCGCTTCTACGCCGATGTCCTCGGGCTCGAGCGCGAGCATGCGGAATGGGACGTCCCGGTGGTGATGGCGGCCGGGGGCAGCGGCGTTGCGATCTTCGATCGCGACCGGGACGGCTCCGCGGTGCCCGAGGGCGCCGAGGGCCCCGCGGTCAGGATCCTCCACATCGCCTTCCGCGTCGATCGCCCCGGCTTCGACGAGGCGCGGGCGGCGCTCGCGGCCGAGGGCTTGGAGGTGGAGTTCTCCGACCACGGGATCAGCCACTCGCTCTACTTCGACGATCCCGACGGCCACGAGCTCGAGCTCACCACATACGAGGTCTGACGTGAGCGACCCCGAGGCCGTGCAGCGGGCGAGCGACCGCGTGCGCGAGCTGCTCGCGACCTACGAGCCGCCCGACTTCGCTCACGTCCCCGACGCCGACGCGGCGATCTTCCTCTGCGCGGTCGACCACAAGAGCGGCTACGAGGGCTCGCACCTGGTCGACGGCGAGGGGCCGCTTCGCGGCAGTGAGCTGATGTGGGCCGTCGCCCTGCGGTTCGCGGCCGCCCGCCCCGGCTGGTTGAGCGCCGGCTCACTTGCCGAGGTCGGCGCCGATGAGATCGCGGACGCCTTCCGGATCGGCGGCGAGACCGTCGCCGATCCTGGGCAACGTGCCGCCCTCTGGCGCGACCTCGCGACCGGGCTCGAGCGCGAATACGGGGGAGAAACCACGGCGCTGCTCGCCGCCGCGGACCGCCGGCTCGGCGGCCCGGGCGGCCTGCTCGCCCGGTTGGCGCGCTTTGCGGCCTACTCGGACCCGCTGGCCAAGAAGTCGCAGCTGTTCGCGAAGATCTGCGAGCGCCGCGGCTGGCTCGAGGTCGCCGACCCCGAGCACTGGGAGGTGTCGGCCGACAATGTCCTGATGCGGCTCGCACTCCGCTCGGGGCTGGTCGAGCCCGGCGAGCTCGACCAGGTCAGAGCCGCGACCCGCGACGCCTTCAAGCGCGTCGCCGTCGCGGCAGAGGTGGCGCCGCCGCCGCTCGACGACCTGCTGTGGGAGCTCGGCCGCGACGATCCCGACCTGCTCGGACGCACCGCCGGTGACCTGCACGAGCCGCCACGAGACCCGAGTTCAGCCTGGTACTGATCCCGCTAGCCTCGGCCGTCGATGGTGATCTCACGCGATCTGCATGACGAGCTCGTCGCCCACGCGAGCGACGAGGCGCCGAACGAGTGCTGCGGGATGATCGCCGTTTCGGGCGACCGCTTCACCGCCTACTTCCGGGCCCGCAACGCGTACGAGAGCCCGATGCGGTTCATGATCGACTCTCGCGACCAGATCCGGATCCACAACGCGATCGAGGACCGTGGCGAGGAGCCGGCGATCTTTCACTCGCACCCGAAGACGGAGGGGCGCCCGTCGCAGACCGACATCAACCTGGCGGCCAACTGGCCGGGCTCGCTCTGGGTGATCTGCTCGCTGGATTCCGACGCTGCGGCCGTGCGTGCGTTCGAGATCGAGGGAAACGACGTCGAGGAGGTCGAGCTCGTTGTCGAATGACACCGGGGGCGCGAGCGAGGTCGAGCCCCTCGCCTGTCCGACCTGCGCCCGCAAGTACCCGCTCAGCGAGCGCTTCTGCGCCGACTGCGAGATGCCGCTCGTCTACGTCGGCCGCGGCGAGGAGGAGCCGATCACCGGTGCTCATGAGAAGGCGCGCAAGGTGAATCCGCAGTACACCGAGGGCGCCCTGGTCAAGGTTGCCTATGCCCGCAACCTCTCCGAGGCCGAGCTGATCCAGGGCATCCTGCTCGACCAGGGCATCCCCAGCGTCGAGCGCCGCACCCGCGGCTTCGACGTCCCCGACTTCCTCGCCGCCGGCCCGCGCGACATCCTCGTCGGAGAGGCCGCCTACGAGTTGGCGCGAGAGCTGCTCGCCGACACCGGAGAGCAGCCACTCGAGAACGGCGATTCCGGCGACGAGCGGCCGCTGCGACTGCTGCTCTGGCTACTGGTCGCGCTCGCGGTCGCCGCCGCGCTGGTCTGGGCGCTCTCGCAGGTGGCGAGCTAGCCGCGCTCGGGGCGCTCGGGGCGCGGCGCGTTCCGCTCGAGCCCTCGCCGGGCCCGAGGCGGGGTTCGTTGTCGGTGAGGGAGGGCGTGGGCGCGAGCGCAGGTCGTAAACCCCGGCCTCAACCGTCCTTCGGCGTCGAGTCCGAGGTTGTTGTCGCTATAGAGCACCAACACTCCTCTCAACCTCGACCTGGGATCGAAAGGCGGGTTGGCGCGCTGGCCGAGGGCCCCCGATTGGCGACTAATTGCCGGATAGCGGCAACAAAGCGCCATTGCGGCCGAGGCCGACCGAAAGCGCCCGCGCCAAGCCCAACTCCCCCCTCACTGCAAACCGACCAGGCTTCGCGCCCCACCCCGGCCCGAGCGGAACGCCACCAGCCCGAGCGGAACGCCCGTGCGCTCGAAGTTACCCGGCTCAGCCGGCGCGGAAGGTCAACCCGTCGAGCAGGAACTCGCCGGGCGTCAGCAGGCCTTGCTCGCCGACGTCGCCAGCCGTATTGATGCATAGATATGTCGCGGCGGGGGGCAGGGGAGCCGCTCTCACTGTCGGCAGGCACAGGTCCTTGGCCGGCAAATAGCCGGCCGGAAGCTCGAAGATGTACTGGGTGCCGCCGGTCCGCTGGATGGCGCCCTTCAGATGGACGACCCCCCAGGGGTCCTTGTAGAAACCGGCGGTGCTCTTCAAGTCCGGGTTCGCGTTCGCCCAGCCGTTGAGGAACGGCGGCTCGCCGGGGGCGCCGACCTCGTGGTAGGGCTCGGCGCGGGAGGCCGCGAACGCGCCCGGCGGCGAGCCGCCAAGGTTCGCCGCGTCCTCGGCGGTTTGGGCGCTCGCGACCGAGAGCCCCGGCGCGGCCCTGTTGATCTGCTTGCGGGCGATCGACTTGACCTTCGACTTGCTCAGCTTCTCGACCGTTCTGGGCGATCGCCGTGCCGGCGAGCGCGAGGCTGAGCGCGATCATCGCGATGATCGCCGCCGGGGAGGGCGCCTGGCGCTCGAGCCCACGACGGCAGCGTCGATGAGGCGCCGGACGGAAGCGCCGGTCGCCGGGCGGCCTCAGAACGGGCTCTCGTCGATCAGCTCGTCGAGCGTGCCCGCGCGGGGCAGGTCCTCGCGCAGGTGGCGCCGCCATTCGCGCTCGACTTCGCGCGGCCGCTGCCCGAAGGCGAGCTCGATCGCCCTCGATGCGCCCTCGCGGCGCAGGCGGGAAACGAGCACAGCGCAGGCATCGGGGCCGCGCTCGCGCTCGAGCAGGTCGAAGACGGTGCCTCCGAGGATGATCGCGTCGCGGGCCGAGGGCGGGAACGAGGGCGGGCTTCCCTGCCGCATGCGGGTGTTGACCGCGGCGCGGAAGAGCGACGTCTGGCCGGCGAAGTACTGGGCGCCGCCCTCGATCAGCCATGCCCAGCGCACGTAGCGGCCGAACTTCCGCGGTCCCCATGGCGGGGGAAGGCGATCGTTGTTGGCCGCGAGCACGATCTGCGCGTAGAGTCGCTCGGCAGTGCCGCGCAGCGCCGCGAGCGAGTCCTCGCCGGCGGCGCGGCGGTCGGTGAACTCGTCGTTGAGGATGTGAAGCTCGGAGGCCATCGCCCAGCCGGCGAGGTAGCGACGTCCGGCCGGCGCCGCGGCGAGCCGCGCCGCGGGCAGAAACGGGTGCGCCGCTGCGAGCCAGCCGGGGGAGGGGTGGACGATCACGGTGATCCCGCCGGGGGCATCGTCAAAGCGCTCCTCGAGCCGCAACCTCAGGTCCTCGAGCCGATCGAGCGTGCGCTGCGCGCAGGCCTCGTCCTCGGTCTCATGCCGCGCGGTGAAGGAGAGCGATTCGGTCTCGACCCAAGCCACGTTGGCGAGCCTACTGGCGCTACTTGATCTGCACGACCTGCTGGAACGTCGGCCGGTCGATCCAGTGGATTTCGGGCTTTGTCACCGGCCGACGTCGATCAGCCGCTGCGCTCCGCAGCGCGCTCGCGCTCGTAGTCGAGCTCCGTCCGCAGGCCCGTCGCTGCCAGTGCCAGACGCGCGTCCTCGAGGTTCGCGGCGTCCGTCACGGCTGTTGCCAGCGGCAGCTCGGGAGCCGCTGCCGCGAGGTCGAAGCAGAAAGCGATCGCGCCAAGCGGACTGAGCCGCACCTGGCGGCGCCCGCCGCGGATCTCCGCGATGCCGGTCTCTCCGCGAGCGCAGCGGACGACCTGCATGCTCGCCTCGGTGTGCGAGGCCAGCGCCGCGCGCTCGAGCTCGTCGGCGATCGCCGGTGAGACGCTCGAGCTCCCGATCCAGGCTCCGGCCGCGGCCAGCGCGGCGACCCGCGCAAGCACGTCGTCGGGCTCGAGCTCTCCGTCGCAGCCGGCGCCGATCACAGCCAGGATCGCGCCCAGGCGCCCGCCGAGCCGCAGCCCCGCGGCGAGCATCACGGCATCGCAGAGCGGGCTCGCGAGCCCGGGTTCGTCGCCGGCGGCGATCGCGTCGCCCCCGACGTCGGCGTAGATCACCAGGTCACAGCCGAGCAGCCCGGCCGCGGACCCAATTCCGTCGGCCGCGGCGCCGGCTCCCTCGCTGACGTCGATCAGCACCGTCGGCGCGCCGAGGTGGCCGGCGACGTGGGCCTCGGAGAAGCGCACGCCCTCGGGAGTCGCGGTCTCGGGGCCGGCGAGGACGGCGTAGTGGCCGAGCGGGTCGCCGCCGACGATCTGGCGCTGCGGGCGCGGGCCGGGGTGGGGGTCGATCGGCATCCGCTCCCAGGCGACCCCGCCGAGCACGAACGGGGTCCCGAGCTGCTCGCAGCGGCGCGCCAGCGCGAGCGCGCCGACGACGTCACCGCCGCCGCCGATCCCGAGCACCAGAGCCCGGCGCGCCCTCGTGACGCGGTTTTCGAAGGAGATGCTGGAGCTCACCCGGCGGTTGTTCCGCTCAGGCGAGGACCGGCTCGGCGCTGCAGATCTCGCGAATAGCCGCGGCGGCGCGGTCGAACTCCTCGTCCGCCATCACCGGCGTGCCCTCGAAGGGCAGCTCGCGGTCGATCTCGACCCACGAACGGCACCCGTGGTACTCGTCCTTGACGCGGACGGTGACTGGCCGCGGGATCCGGTGGACCCGGAGCAGCAGCACGTGCAGCGGATGCGTTCGCTTCCACCGCAGTCGCTTGTTCGCGTAGTCCTGGGTCCAGACGTGGTACGGGGACAGCGAGTCCACGATCCGGGGATCGTCGGTCTCGAAGTGGTCGGCGACCTCGGCCCAGGCGCGGATCCGCACCCGGTCGGGCTGCGCGATCCCGCCGTCCTGAAGCAGCGCCCTGGGGGCGGCTCCTCGTCGGGCCAGACACCCTCCTCGAGGGCGCGGCGAAGCTCGGGGTGGTGCGACTCACGCACCAGGTCGTTGCGCTGATGGTCGAACGTGGGGTAGAGGAAGAACTGCTCGTGCTCGAGCTCGAAGTGCTTGTCCTCCTCGCGGATGCCACCCTTGCGAAGCGTGAGCAACTGCTCACCCTCGGACAGGGCGCGTACCGTCACGGCCCACTCTTTGAAGGCAATAGGCATTTCTTGGTTGGTTCGGGAGAGTCTTGTGAACGTCTTGTCCGCGCCTGCACATGGCCCCGGGGGAGCGCTCAGGCCCGGTGAGGGACCGGAGTCTAGACAAGGAATGCTCAAATTCCAAGTTTGTGAGCAAAGTTGCGAGAGGTCGCATGCGCGCGTCAGGCGGGCGCGACGATTGGCTCGCCGCCGCCTACTGCGCGCCGTGCCCGCCACCGCCGGGTGTCTCGATCCGCAGCCGGTCGCCGGGCCTGAGCTCGCCCGCGCACTTCGACGGCAACGCGTCGCCGTTGAGCAGATTGCGCCCGGGCTCCCCGTCGGCGCCGCCGGCGCGTCCCCGCGGCGCGTGGCGGCGACGCTCGCTGAGCAGGGTGAAGCGCATCGGCGCCAGCGCCTCGAGCTCGCGCACGACGCCATCGCCGCCGCGGTGAAGGCCGTCGCCCCCAGACCCGCGGCGCAGCGCCAGCTCTCGGACGCGCAACGGATACTCGCTTTCGAGTGCCTCGACGGGGGTGTTGAGCGTGTTCGACATCGCGACGTGGATCGCGCTCGGGCCGTCGGCGTCGGGACAGGCACCCTGCCCGCCGCCGATCGTCTCGTAGTAGGTAAAGCCGTCACCCGCGAGGGTGAGGTTGTTCATCGTCCCCTGGCCCTGGGCGGGCGCGGGTGCGGCGCCGGCGAGCGCCGCGATCACCAGGTCGGCGACGCGGCTCGAGGTCTCGACGTTGCCGGCTGCGACCGCGGCGGGCGGGCGCGCGTTGAGCAGCGAGCCCTCGGGCGCGATCACCTCGACCGGCCGGTGGGCGCCCGCAGAGGGTGGCGCGTCGGGGTCGGTGAGCACGCGGACGGCGAAGAAGGCCGCCGACTTGGTCACCGCCAGCGGGCAGTTGAGGTTGCCCTCGACCTGGCTCTCGGTACCGGCGAAGTCGAGCCGCAGTCGCTCGCCGGCGATCGTCGCGCGCACCTGCAGGTGGAGGTCGCGCGACCCGTCGGCGCCACCCTCGAGCACGTCCGCGGCCTCGTAGTCGCCGTCCGGCAGCGCGGCGAGCGCCGCCCGAGTGCGGCGTTCGGCGTAGTCGAGGATCTCGGCCATCCCGTCGGCGAGCCCTTCGGCGCCGAGGCGGCCGACGAGCTCGGCGACGCGACGCTCGCCGGTGAGGTTGGCGGCCCGCTGGGCGCGCAGGTCGGCGAGCCGCTCGGGAGGGCTTCGCATCCGGCTCGCCAGCTCGGCGAGGACGTCGTCGGTGGCGCGGGTCGGCGGGATCACGACTCCCTCCTGGTCGAGCCGGGTCGACTGGGCGGGCATTCCGCCGGCGGTCGGCCCGCCGACGTCCGCGTGATGGGCGCGGCTGGCGACGAACCCGATCGGCTGCGCTCGATCGGCGAACAGCGGCGAGATCAGCGTGATGTCCGGCAGGTGCGTGCCGCCCGCGTAGGGGTCGTTGAGGATCCAGAGGTCGCCGGGTCGCTGCTCGAAGCCGAGCACGGCGGCGACTGCGTCGGGCATCGAGCCGAGGTGGACCGGGATGTGCTCGGCCTGCATCACGAGCTCGCCGCCGGCGTCGAAGAGCGCGGTCGAGCAGTCGCGACGCTCCTTGATGTTCGGTGAGTGCGCCGAGCGCACGAGCACCGCGCCCATCTCATCGCAGGCCGCGCGCAGGGCGCCGACCAGGACCTGGAGCGAGACGGGGTCGAGTCGGCCGTTCATCGACTGCGCTGCGCGACGATCGTTCCCACCGCATCGGTATCGGCGCTCCAGCCGGGCGGCAGGACGAGGGTTGCCTCTCCGAGCTCGAACACGCACGGCCCTTCGGCCGCCGTCCCGGTCGCGGGCTCGCCCACCAGCACCTCCGCCTCGAGCCATTCGCCCTCGAACCGCGCCCGGCGGCCACCGCGCTCGAGCGCGCCCGCGGCGGCAGCCTCGATCGCGGGATCGGGCCCAGGTTCGACGATCGCGACGCGGATGCTCACCACCTCGACCTCGGCCTCGGGGTCGCGGTACCCGTAGCGGCGCTCGTGCTCGATCGCGAAGCGCTCGGCGAGGTCGCGCGGGTCGGGGCGCAGAGCGCCCGCCACGGGCAGCTCGAAGGCCTGACCGCGGTAGCGGAGCTCGAAGCTGGCCTCGGCCTCGGCGCGCTTCGAGCCCGTCGGCGAGCACCGCGAGCAGCGCCTCGACCTCGGCGCGCGATTCGCTCGGCGGTCAGCGAATCGCCGCTGAGCATCACCGTTCGCGCGGTGTCGCGGCGCCGGTCCGACGCCAGCAGCCCGAGCGCCGAGAGCACGCCGCTGGCTCGCGGGCAGAGGATGCGCTCGATCCCGAGCTCGGCGGCGATCGCGGCGGCGTGCATCGGCCCGGCGCCGCCGAAGGGCATCAGCGCGAAGCCGCGCGGGTCGATCCCGCGCTCGACCGTGATCACGCGCAGCGCCCGCACCATCTCCTGGTTCGCGACCCGGACGATCCCCTCCGCCGTCGCCAGCGGCTCGATCCCGAGCTCTTCCGCGAGTCGCCCGACCGCGGCCTCGCGCGGCCGCGGCGTCGAGCGCCACGCCTCCGGCGAGCTCGGACGCGGAGTCGAGGTAGCCGAGCATCAGGTTCGCATCGGTGACCGTCGGCTCGCTGCCGCCGCGCCCGTAGCACGCCGGCCCCGGCTCGGCCCCCGCCGATCGCGGCCCGACCCGCAAGGCGCCGCCGGGGTCGCGCCACCCGATCGACCCGCCACCCGCACCGACCGTGTGCACGGCGACCATCGGCAGCTGGATCACCCTGCCGCCCACCTCGCGGGAGTCGGTGCGGCGCACCGCGTCCCGACTCGATCACGCAGACGTCGCACGACGTGCCGCCCATGTCGAAGCCGAGCGCGTTGCCGTCGCCCGACGTCCGGGCGAGGAGCCCGGCGCCGACCGCGCCTCCGGCGGGCCCCGAGAGCACGCTCCAGGCGCCGGCGCGGGCGGCCTCGGCCGCGGGCGCCACGCCGCCGGAGGACATCATCACCGTCGGCTCGGGGAGTCCGCGGTCGCTGGTCGCCTGCGCGAGCCGGGCGATGTAGCGGCCGAGCAGCGGCGAGAGGTAGGCGTCGATCACCGTCGTCGAGCAGCGCTCGTACTCGCGAAACTGCGCCAGCACCTCGTGCGAGGCGGAGACGTGGACCCCGGGCAGCTCGGCGCGCAGCCGCTCGGCGATCGCCCGCTCGTGCTCGGGCTCGAGGTAGGAGAAGAGCAGGCAGATCGCGACCGACTCGGCTCCGGACTCGCGCACCGCGGCGGCGAGGCGATCGAGCTCGCCGTCCGAGAGCGGCTCGACGATCCCCGTCGGGCCGACGCGCTCGGCGGCGCCGAGGCGCAGCTCAGCGGGTACGAGCGGGTTCGGCTTCGGCGCGCAGAGCCGGTACAGCTGGGGGCGGTTCTGGCGCGCGACCTCGAGCAGGTCGGTGAAGCCGTGGGTGGCGACGAGGGCGGTGCGCGCGCCGCGCTCCTCGAGCAGCGCGTTGGTGCCCACCGTCATCCCGTGGGCGAAGCGCTCGACCTCGGCGGGCGACGCCGCGGCGCGGTCGAGCACCTCGGCGACCGCGGTCAACACCCCGACGCGACTGATCGGTGGGCGTGGTCAGGGCCTTCGCCGTGTGCAGTGCGCGGCCCGAGTACAGCGCCGCGTCGGTGAACGTCCCGCCGACGTCGACTCCGAGCAGCATGTGCACAAAAGTAGAGGCCCCGGCGGTCCCCAGCCGAGGCCTCAGTCCCCATTAACCCGGGCCGCCCCCCAGGCGGCCCACCCCACGCGCCGCGAAATTCAGGCTGCGCTTGCGACCACCTCCGAGCGCTCGCGCTTCGCCTCGAGCGCCTCGAGCGGGATCTTCCGGCCGGCGAAGGTCTCCTCGAGATGCTTGTGCGACGGGCAGTAGTCGCGGCCCGGCAGCGGCTCACGCTGGCACGGAGTGCCCTTGCGCGTATGCGCGCGGCACTCGCGGACGACTCCGTCGAGGGCGACGCCGTCGGGCATCCGGTCGAGGAAGTCGATCGCAAGCCGGATGTTGGCGTCGATCACCATCCAGACGCGGAGCTGGTCGCCGATGGCGAAGTGCATCCGGACCGTGTTGAACAGCGACCGCGCCGGGCGTGCGAAGTAGTGGCGGTCGGTCGCCAGTCGGCGGATCGTCTCCTCGCAGGCGTCGAGGACGCGCTGCTTGTTGTGACAACCCGTCGGGTCGTACTCGTCCTCGATCACATCGGTTGCAATCGCGCGGTAGATCGATCGGCTGAATCGGTACATATCTCCTCACCCCTATCTGGTTCCTGTCCGTGGAGCCTTCTCCGGGTCTTCCGCCTACCAAGTCCCTTCGAAGGCAGGCGTGAGTATGCCAATCGGATGTGAATAGTCAAGAGCGATTGGTTAAGGAGGTATTAACCAATCGAATGAGAAAAGACTCATCCGATTGGATGAGCGGCTAGGTCCAGCGTTTGGCCTGGACCTCGTCGTTCGCACCGACGGTCAGGTGGGCGCCGTCGAGCTCGGGGTCGGGAAGCGGGAAATCGGTGCGGCGGTGCGCGCCCCGCGACTCGCGCCGGGCAAGCGCCGAGCGCGCGATCAGGCGCGCGAGCGGGTAGGGGTCGTCGAGCAGCGCGCTGAGGCCGGCGTCGTCGCGTTGCGGACCGGCGCAGCGCCAGACCGCCTCGCGGGTGCTCGTTCCGGGGGGCTCGAATGACCACGCCGGCGGCGCCGGGCGCTCGCCGGCTGCCGGCTCGGCGATCACCGCGCGCGCGGCGCGGCTGCCGAACACGAAGCACTCGCTGAGCGAGTTCGAGGCCAGCCGGTTGGCCCCGTGCAGTCCGGTGCAGGCGCACTCCCCGACCGCGTACAGCCCGGCGAGGGAGGTGCGGCCCTCGAGATCGCAGCTGACGCCGCCGATCAGGTAGTGCGCGGCGGGCGCCACGGGCACCGGCTGGCGCTCGGGGGCGAGCCCGGCGGCGCGGCAGGTCGCGAACACATTCGGGAACCGCTGTGGCGACAGCTGGCGCAGGTCCAGCCACACCGACTCCGAGCCGTCGGCGGCGATCCGGTCGAGGATTGCCGCCGTGACCTCGTCGCGCGGCGCAAGCTCGTCGGTGAACCTGCGCCCGGCCGAGTCGAGCAGCGTCGCTCCCTCGCCGCGGACGGCCTCGGTGATCAACGCCCCATCGTGCTCGGCTCCGGGCAGGGCGAGCGCGGTCGGATGGAACTGGCACAGCTCGAGGTCGGCGAGCTCGGCGCCGGCGGCGTGGGCGAGCACGGCGCCCGCTCCGATCGCGCCCCACGGGTTCGTCGTCCGCTTCCAAAGGGCCGCCCCGCCGCCGGTGGTCAGCACGGTGCCGGCGGCGGCGATCGAGCCACGGTCGGTGACCACTCCCGCGCACCGTTCGCCGTCGCTCCACAGAGCAAGCGCCGAGGCGCCCTCCCAGACCTCGACCCCGGGCTCGGCCGCGACCAGCTCCGCCAGCCGCGACGTGATCGCGCGCCCCGTCTCGCTGCCTCCGGCGTGGACGATCCGGCGCGCCGAGTGACCGCCCTCGAGCCCGAGCGCGAGCACGCCCTCGTGATCGGTGTCGAAGCGCACCCCGCGCGCCTGAAGCTGCGCGACCGCCGCCGGCGCCTCCCGGGTGAGCACCTCGACCGCGCTCGTGCGGCAGAGGCCGCGCCCGGCGGCGAGCGTGTCCTCGGCGTGGCGCTCGGGGGAGTCGTCGGGCGTAAGCGCGGCGGCGAGCCCGCCCTGCGCCCAGAAGCTCGAGCTCTCCGAGAGCGGCTTGCGCGATACCAGCACCGTGCGGGCGCCCGCCGCGGCCGCCTCCAGCGAGACGTGGAGGCCGGCGGCGCCGCCGCCGACGACAACGACGTCCGTCTCCGTCTCGTTGGCCGCGGTCACGCGCGGGTTACGGTACCCGTCGATCATGGCGCTCTACCTCTCGCACCCCTCCTCGCACCGTCACGACACCGGTGGGCATCCCGAGAACGCCGCCCGGTTGGTGGCGATCGAGTCGGCGCTCGAGCGTGCCGCGTGGCCCGGCCTCGAGCGGATCGAGGCGCCGGCGGCGATCCGGGAGCAGCTCACGCGCGTGCATGCGGCGGCGCACGTGGACGCGATCGAGGCCTTCTGTGCCGCCGGCGGCGGGATGATCGACATGGACACGGTCGCCTCGGCCGAGTCGTTTGACGCAGCGCTGCACGCCGCCGGAGGCGCCGCGCACGCCGCCGAGCGCCTGCTCGCCGGCGAGGCGCGGGCGGCCTTCTGCGGGCTGCGCCCGCCGGGCCACCACGCCGAGCGCGACCGCTCGATGGGCTTCTGCCTGTTCAACAACGTCGCCGTCGCCGCCCGGCACGCGATCGATGCCTGCGGCGCCGAGCGCGTGCTGGTGCTCGACTGGGACGTCCACCACGGCAACGGCACCGAGGCGATCTTCGCCGCCTCGGCCGACGTCCTCTACGCCAGCATCCACCAGTGGCCGCTGTATCCGGGAACCGGCGCCGCCGAGTACGCCGGCGAGGGCGAGGGCGAGGGCTACACCGTCAACCTGCCGGTCCCGCCGGGCGCCGGGAGCGAGCAGTTCCTGGCGCTGGTCGAGCACGTCGTCGCTCCGATCGCGCTTTCCTACGAGCCTGGGCTGGTCGCGATCTCGGCCGGATACGACGCGCACCGCGACGACCCCCTCGCCTCGTGCATGGTCGACACCGACGCCTACGGGGAGATGGCCGCGAGCCTGCGCGACGTCGCGGCCGAGCTCGAGGTCCCGGTGCTCGTCTGCCTCGAGGGTGGCTACGCGCCGGGCGCGCTCGCCGATTCGGTGGTCGCGACCGTCGCGGCGCTCGAGAACGGCAGCGAGCCGCGCCGCGCCCCGGCCGCGGCCGCCGAGCCGCACCTCACCCGCCTGCGCGAGCGCTGGGACCTCTAACGGCACATCCTTGGAGACCCGAACCGGTTGCGACACGCTACGGGGCAGGGGAAGCTGGCGGTTGTCGCATTGACCACCGTGTGGGTGGTCAGCACGACAATCGCGGGCTAGGGGACCAGGCGCTTTTTGAGCTCGGTTAAGAAGGCCGGCTGGAAGCCGGGCACTTCGTCGAGCTCATCGAGCGTCGCAAAGCGGCCCCGCTCCTCGCGATAACGCAGCACGCGCTTTGCCTGCGTCACCGACATTCCAAGCCCGCACAGGTCGTCGAACTCGGCCAGGCTGAGGCTGACCATGCCCTTGGGGACGTCGGTGGGATCGACCGGCGACGGCTGCTCGGGCTCGGGCTCCGGTCGGGCCTCCGGTGCCGCCTCAGAAGAGGGCTCGGGCTCCGGTCGGGCCTCGGGTGTCGTCTCGGAAGAAGGCTCGGGCTCCGGCCGGGCCTCGGGTGTCGTCTCGGAAGAGGGCTCGGGCTCCGGCTCGCGCTTGGCCGCCTCGGCGATCCGGCGCTCGGCGTCCAGGCGGAGCCGCTCGGCCTCGCTGCTGAGCTCTTCCTCGGCCGCGGCGACGCGCTCGGCCGCGGCGAGCGCGCGTCGTTCGATCTCGTGCAGGCGCTCGTCGGAGGCCTGGAGCAGCCGCGTCTTCTCCTCGCGCTCCTGGTCGAGCTCCCGCTCGCGAAGCTTGAGCTCGGCCGCGAGCTCCTCCGCCTCCTCGGCCGCGCGGCTCTCGATCTCGCGGCGGGTCGTCCCGGCGGACTTGAGCGCCATCTCTTCGACCTCGCGTCGCGCGTCGTCGGTCGCCTCGCGCGCCCTTTGCTCGGCCTCGGCGCGGGCGGCCTCCTCGGCCTCGGCGCGGGCGGCCGCGGCAGCCACCCGCACCCGCTCGTCGAGCTCGGCCGTCGCCCGCGATGAGTCCGCACGCAGGCGTTCCGCCTCCGCGCGCACCACCTCGAGCTCGGCGAAGGCCTGCTCGAGCTCGCGGCGCAGACGCGTCTCATCCTCGCTCGGCCTGGGCGGCTTGACCTCTACCTCCGCGGGGACGGCCTCCGCGGGGGTGGATTGCGGGATCTCGGCCCGGACCCGCTCCTCGGCCTCGCGCCGCGCGTCGGCGACCGCCTCCTCGAGCCGAACGTCGGCCTCCCTGCGAGCCTCGGCGAGCTGCTTGCGCAGCCACCCGGCGGCCGCGGCTCGGGCCTCGTCCTCCACCACGGCTCGGGCCGCGTCGAGGTCTTCGGCTCCGGTCGCGGCTCGATCGGTCGGCTCGGCGATGCCGGGACCGTCGCCCGTCTCTCGCCTGGCCTTGGCGAGCTCCTCCTCGGCGGCGCTCGCGCGGCGCTTGGCCTGCTCGAGATCCTCCTCGAGGGCGAGGATCTCGCCCATCGCTCGCTGCTCGGCCTGCTGCGCCGCCGCCTCGGCGGCGACCCGGATCCGCTCGGCCGCGTCATCGGCCGCCGACCACTCCTCCGTGTCCAGCTTGCCCCGGTCGAAAAACCCCGCTGCGGCCTCCGCCGTCGCTGCGTCGGTGTCCGCCTCCTCAGGCGGCGGTGACTCCGATCCGGGCGCGCTCTCCGGCTTCGCGCCCTCGACCTGGTCCTCGTGCTCGGCCTCGCCGGCCCCCTCGTCGGACTCCTGCCTGAAGATGCCGAACCGGCGTCTTGCCATCGGCCCGGACTCTAAGCGGTGTCGGCGAGCCGATACCTCCGGGGAGGGTCTCAGTCGCCGAGAGGGAACTAGCGTCCTCGTCACCCAAGAACGAGAAGGGACCGTCCGATGTACGTAGCCGAGTTCACCCTGCACCCGAAGCCGGGCCACTTCGCCGAGGTGGCTGAGATCTACTCCGCGTTCGCTGCGGACTTCCTCAGCGAGCATGCCGCGCTCGAGACGGTGATCATCCTCGGCGACGAGGCCTCCGGCTTGGTGCGCGGCATCGGCGTCTTCTCGGACCGCGACGCGGCGGACGCCGTCCAGAGCAACCCCGAGTTCGCCGCCTTCAACGACCGCATCGGACCGCTGCTGGCATCTCCCTCCGAGCGGGTGGAGCTGGAGCTCTTGCACCACTACGTCAAGTAGCGAAGGCGCATGCAATGAGCCAAGCTGATTTCGAGCTGATCCCGATCGGGAAGGTCGAGTCGTCGCTGACCGATACCGCGTTGGCGCCCAAGCAGGGTGACGAGGGCGCGCCCGACGCCTGGCTCGTCTTTGAGCCCCACGTGCTCGAAGCGCTCGAAGGCATCGGGCCGGGGGATCGCGTCATCGTCCTCACCTGGCTCGACCGCGCGCGCCGCGACGTCCTCCGAGTTCATCCCCGCGACGACATCACCAACCCCGAGAGAGGAGTGTTCGGCACCCGATCCGCCGATCGCCCGAACCCGATCGGTCTCCATGAGGTGGAGGTTGCGTCGGTCGAAGGTGAACGGGTTCGGGTGACGAACATGGAAGCGGTGGACGGCACGCCGATCATCGACCTCAAACCGGTGCTCGACCGCAGCTGAGGGAGAGCCGATGTTCGTCCTAATGGGATAACGCGCGAGCGCCGATAACAAAGTCGTGACTCGCGCTGCGCAACGGGTTCGAAGGGGACAAGGCCAACCGAGGAGCAACTGGGATGCAAACGGAACCGGGGGGAGTCTTGGCGCTTCAGGTGACGGACGCAGCGATCTACGAGCGGATCTCGGGCATACGGGCCGAGCTCTTGGAAGTCATCGGCAAGGTCGGATCGTCGAACCGGTCCCTGGAGCTCGATGCGACGGTAATGGAGGACGACCTGATCATGGTCGCCAACCGCCTCGGCCAGGTCGCGGTCCAGCTGCGGCCGACCGCCGGTCCGGCGGACGGTCCTCTGGGCACGAGCCCGACCGCATAGCCCCTCAGCGCGAAGAGCCGACCGATGTCCTCTGACCCAACGCAGCTCGGAAGCGGCGGCGATGGCACCGCGACGGCCACCGACCGGCGGCGCCCGAGCGTCGCGACGCTCTCATTCGAGCCGGACCCGCGGCACCTCCGCGAGCTGTTGGCCGACGTCGAGGGCGCGCTCGAGCCGATGGACTCGAGGCACAGGCGGACGGTGCGGCTGCTCGTCGGTGAGGTCGTCGCCCGCCTGATCACCCACTGCCCGGGGATGGCGATCCAGCTCGACCTCGAGATCAAGCGCGACAGCGTTCGGGTCGACATCCGCCACCGTGGCGACGACCCCTGCGACTTCTGGAACGCCCTCGACGACACCGTGTTCTCGGATCTCACCACCGGCTGGGGCAGGGACCGCCGCGGCAGCGGCGGCGCCTGGTTCGAGATCGCAACCCCACCGCAGACGGCGGGCACCTGACCCGGCCGGCCCCCGCCGGGCCGGACCGGGTCAGTCCGATGCCGTCGTGCCGCTAGTTGTGCCGCCGGGGATCGACGTAGACGTCGTCGATCCGCCAGGTGCCGCTGAGGGCGGTGATCCGTAGCGCCGCAAGGCGCCCGCCCCACTGGGAGCCGCCGAGATCGGGCTTGAGGTCGATCTCGTCGCTGACGTTCCACTTCGAGTACTTAAAGGCGCCCTGCTTGCCGTCGAACTTCTTCAGCTCCTCAAACGCCGGCTTCGCGGCGTTCGGATAGACGACCTCGACCTGGATCTCGGCCTTGTCGGGTGTCGTCACCGCCTGGCTCGTGAACCGAAACAACGGGTAGTTGAGGTCGACGCACATCGCCGGGCTGATCGCGGTCGCGCCCTTGGTCAGCTGCAGTATCCGGATGGACTCGCGGCTGACGCGATCCCACTCGAGTCGCGAATCATCTCCTGCTGCGACGCCTTCAACGCGATGACCACCGACGTTCCTACCGCAGTGCGATGTCGACCGAGGCGGCGGTGGCGGAGCTGCACGCGAACTCGGGCTCACAGTTCGATCCGCAGGTGGTCGCGGCCCTCGTCGTGCTGGTCGAGGAGTGGCTGGTCGAGGGCGAGGCTCGGGAGCATGGGCCGCAGACGCGAGCCGCCACCGCCGCGGCCGCCTCAGGGGCGCCGGTCTACGGGTAACGGGCAACCGGCGCGCTGCCGGCGCGGGTGTGATTCCATTACTCCATTCCAGGTACAACGCCCCGGTGGGGCCGGGCGCGATTGGAGATCACAGTGCGACATGTAGTTGGACCGAGGGGAAGTGAGGGAGCCGTCGGATGACGGAAGCGGCGATCTACGAGCGGATCTCGGGCATACGGGCCGAACTCTTGGAAGTCATCGGCAAGGTCGGATCGTCGAACCGGTCCTTGGAGCTCGAGGCGACGGTAATGGAGGACGACCTGATCATGGTCGCGAACCGCCTGGGTCGGGTTGCCGGCCAGCTGCAACCGGCCGCGCTCGTGCGCGAAACGCGAGGCGGCGCCACCGCCGCAGCCCACCCTCAGGCACCGGCCTGCGGCTGACTCGCGAGACCCCGGCCTTCGGCGTCGAGGGCTAACTTAGGGAGGTGAGCGCGCCAGGCCGAGGGCTCGAGCGAGCGCTTTCGGGCTGGCGGGCTCGCCGGCTGAGCGTCGCTGGCCGTCGTCGGTCGCTAGCGTGGACGGCATGAAGCTTGTGAAGATCGCCGAGGCGTCGTTCGAGTACGACTCCGACGACCCAGAGGGCTTTCGTTCCGGGATGGCCCGGCTGGGCCCGTCGCTGGGCGCGAAGCAGACCGGCACGAGCGTCTATGAGCTGCCACCGGGCCAGGCGCTTTGCCCGTACCACTACGAGTACGCCGAGGAGGAGTGGCTGCTGGTGCTGGAGGGCCGCCCGACGGTGCGCGATCCCGACGGCAGCCATGAGCTCGCGCCGTGGGACCTGGTCTTCTTCACCACCGGTCCGCAGGGCGCCCATCGGGTCCAGAACGCCACCGAGGAGGTCGTGCGGGTGCTGATGTACTCGACCGTGCTCCACCCGGCGGCCACCGTGTATCCGGACAGCGACAAGATCGCGGTCTGGACGGGCAACAAGGACGACGATCTGATCGCCCGGCGCTCGAGCGCGGTCGAGTACTTCGACGGCGAATAGGCGCCGTGTCGGCTAGTCCGCCGGCCGCTTCCTACCCTGCCTTGCGCACGCGCACCGTCGAGGCGCCGGCCTCATATGGGTAGTGCGCCTGCTCGGGAACACGGACGCGGAACAGGTACCGGGTGGGCTCGCTGGTCGCTCTGAGCTTGAAGCGAGTCGCGTATCGGCAGTTGGGCCGAGTTCGGACGCTGCGAAAGACCTGCCACCGCCGCTTGCCGACCTTGGCCTGAACCTTGACGACCCGACTCCCGCAGCTCGGGCCCGGAAGCTTGCCCCTGAACCGCAGCCGCTCGCCCTGGCCGACCCTGCCCCTCTTCTTCTTCGGCGCCACCTCGAATGACGGGCGCACCCTGGCCTTGATCGAGAGCCCGTGACGCGCGAGCACGTCGTCGCCGAAGACCCGGTGCACGTAGACCTTGCGGCTCGCCCCCGGCGGCAGCCGCAACGAATAGCCGCCGCGGTTGCCGGTGGTCGCAGTTTTCGCAACCACGTATCGCTCTCCGGCGCGGTCGACCCGCGTCAGCGCGCAGACCTTCGCTCCGCCGATGCCTCCCTCGGAGTCGGAGGTGAGCCTTCCCTTCAGCCGCGGGCGTTGATCGGAGCGCACCTTGGCCCTTGCCTTCCCGCGGCGGAACTTCGCCGAGAGCTTGGACCCGCCGCCGACCGACGAGGCCGGGCACACGTCGTCGACGAAGACGTTGCGACTCTTGCAGTCGCTGTTGGGGACGCCATCGAGCGCCAAATCGTCCCCGCAGGCCGCGACCCGATTCGCGCCGGTCTCGAACGGGCCCTCCGAAGTTGCCAGCGACACGGTCCGGCTCGCCGCGCCGCCGCACGGTTGCAGCGCGGTGGCTACGTCCTGGTTCACCTGGCACGCGAGGACGTCGGCGTAAACGGTCTCGCCGTTGACGCGCAATTCGACCTCGCGCACGCCACCTCCTTGATCGAGAACCTCGAAGTCGACCGCACGATTTCCCCGCACGGCCGGCGCCGCGAACATCGAGCCGCCGGTGATCGACGCCACGGGCGCCGTGCGGTCGTCGGTGCGTAGGAGCACGTCCCTGACGTCGGCATTCGCTGACAGGCCACCTGTGGGGTCACACGCCGGCCCGGGCGTGCACCGCAGCATCGAGTGGAACTGGATGAACTCTCCACTTGCCTGGTGAGCAGTCCACGTATCCGGGCCGGTTGCGAACTGATCCTCCTGGCCGCCCGGCCGCAAGACCCAGAGCCCGGCCTGATCGCCGCCCTGGCTGTCGAGCCGAGCGGTGGCCTGGACATTGGTGAAGACGGTGCCCTCTGGGGCTCGCCAGATCCAAGCGCCGAATTGATCGACGGCAGTTGGGTTCGCGCCGTGGACGATCTGGAGGCCGTTACCGCTCGCGCAGTCCGTTACCGGCTGATATGGAATCCCGACCTGCGCCGATATCGCCTGCCCGGTGGTCGGGTTCAGGGGCTGGTGGCACTGGGCGACCGTGTAGACGCCGCCGGCCGCGGCGCTCGGTAAGGCGAGCCCGGCGGCGACGGCGGCGCCAGCGAGCAGCGTCGGCCTCGCGAACCCGGATCTTGCTGCCCGCGGCCTCAGCATTCGAAGGTGAACTGGCAGGTGGATGAAGCGGAGGATCCGCCGCCGCTCGCTTCAGCCGCCGGCTCCGGCGCGGGAGCAGCGGCGGGAGCCGGAGGTGGTGCGGGCGCGGGCGTAGGGGCCGGAGCGGGACCCTCAGCGGCCAGCGTGGTTTGCGACGCCTCGGGCGCGGCGGGTGCGGGCTCGGGCTCGGGCGACGGCGCGGGTTGCGCGGGGGGACGCGCCCTCGGCTGCTCGGCCTGGGTGGGCCCCGGGTTGCGTTCACGGCCGTGAGACCGCTCCCCGCCGCCGGCTCCTACGTCGCCCCCGTCACGGGCGCTCGGCCCCGCGCGCGCAGTGGGGTCGCCACGGTCGTTTTCGGTGCCCAAGAAGCTTGGGGCGACCGGCGGCGCCTCACTGGATAGGATGAGGCCGGCGAAGATCCCCAGCACGACGATCAGCTCGACCACCAGCCCCCATCCCACCACCCGGTGCATGACGTGTTCGCGGCGTTGCGCGCGAATCAGCTGCTGCGCCGGCGTCCTGCTGCGTACGTGCACGGCAATCCTCCATGGCGGCCTGACCGGATACTACCCCCGACTCGCTTCCATACAAGCCGACGTCGACGAGTTCTGACGGAGGCCAGGTCTACGCCGGCTCGGCGAGTCGGGCCAGCAGGGCCGCAACCGGGCCCCGACGGAGCGTCCGCGGCAAGGGCAGCCGATGCAGTCGCGGTTCGAAGTCTGGGTCGCGGAGGAAGCCCTGTTCCTCAGCGACCACCTTGCCGGCGGCCTCGACGACCGCGGGGTCGAGCTCCGAGCCCGCCTGGAGGCTGAGCGCGAGCATCGCCTCCGTCTGGCTCAGGCCGGGCGTTCCACCTGCAGTGAGCGCGCTCCAGGCGCGCGCCACCGCCATGACCCGGCTCGTGAGCAGGGTTTCGGATGCGGGGATGCCGAAGGGACGGCCGCCGCCGTCCCAACGCTCATCGACGCCAAGCGCGACGGCGCCGGCCAACGGATGAAGCGGAGGGGCGTGCTTGAGATTGAGGGGCGGACACCGCTCCCAGCTTGCGAGCAACCTTGCCGCGTCTGCTGCGAGGCGCCTCTCAGGCCGTGAGAGTGCGAGCTCATCGGCGATCGCCGCGGCGTAGACCTCGGTCGCCTGATCCGGCGTGAGCCGTCTGACAGAGCGACGGCGAGCTACGAACGAGAGGCCGAGCTGCGGCAGCAGGATCACGCCCGCAAGCAGCACCAGTGCGAATACCCCGAGCGGCTCGAGCAACAGCCATACAGCGACCGCGACCGCGAGCATCGCCATCACCGCCGGGCCGAGGTCCAAGAACTCGGAGTGGACCAGCTCGCGAACCCGGTAGCCCTGATAGAGCGGTGGCACGATCAGCCGAGCGACCGCGAAGTTGATCACCCACATCGCGAGCCCGGCGGTGTAGAGCGCGGGGGCGACGGCGGCCGCGGTAGGCGCGGTCGCGACCTCGAGCACGCCCGCGCCCGCCAGCAGCGCCAGCGCAAAGCTGGTAACGGTGATCAGATGGCCGGGCGAGGCAATCGGGTCGCTGCGGATGACGAGGCGCGCGATCAGATCCGGGATCAACCAGATCAGCAAGGCCGGTAGCGGGCCGGCGATCGCCAGTGCCAAGAGTGCGAGCACGAGGGTCGCATCGAAGTAGGCGGCGGTTCCGAGTTTCAGTCGAACCTCCGCGAAGAAGGCGACGGCAGCTATCGCCGCCAGCGCCGCAAGCAGCTCGGGCTGATCCCAGCGCGCCTCTGGCGCGACGATCACAAACACCGCACAGGTTGCCGCCGCCGGGACGAGGACCGCTGCTGCGCAGACAAGCCATGCGCGAGTTGTTCCCGCGCCTCCTGGACGCCATAGCTGGAGCAGCTGGTTCACCTTCACGCTCCGGTCTTTTAAGAGCAAGCTCACGCCATAGCCGAGTAATCGCCAGCATATAGCGACGAACGAGGAGCCAGGGGTTCTGATTGCCGGTGATCAGCCGGTCCGGTAGCCCATGCGGCCCTCCTTTCAGGCGAAAGTCCCAGCAAAAGCTACTAAGACAGAGTTCCACACACCGCCGCGAACTGGACGGTTGTTGGACGCTGTCGCCCGCAAACTCCGGCTTCATCGGCGAGGAGGGTCCGCCGGCAGGCCGGCGTCACACGGGTTGGATCACGGATCCCAGCGCATGAACCAGATGCGGGGGCCGCCGCTGGGCGAATCGGCATCCTCGACGATTCGGAACCCGTGCCGCTCGTAGAGCACCACGTTGCGCGGCGATCCGGTTTCCAGGAACACCCCATGCCCACCGGCGCGCGCTCGGGCGAGGCCGTGCTCAATCAGCGCCGAACCGATCCCGTGGCCCTGCGCCTCGGGCTCGACACCGATCGAGTCCAGGTGCGCCACGGGCTCGTTCGGGAGCTTCGAGTCGACCCACTCCCAGAACGAGTCAAAGCGACGCCCGCCATCCTCGGTCAGCGCGGCCATCCGACGGTTGCTCAGCATCGCTCGCTCCCATGCGTCCGCTTGGTCCGGCGTTATCCACACGAGCGCGCCCATGGCCGCTCCCGCCTCCCAGACCATGCCGAGCGGGATCAGGTCCTCGATGAAGTACTCGAAGGCACGGGTGAAGCGCTCCTCGAGGTCACCGTGGTCGCCCAGCGGCCAGCGCACCATCGGCTCGGTCACGAACGCCCGCCCGAGCACGGACGCCAGCGCTGAGTGCCGATCCGGTGCAGCTCGGGTGATCTCGATCCCCATGCCGCAACGCTGGTTACCCGCCGTTGCGGCGCCAGAGCCAGGCGATCAGCGCTCCGGCCACCAACCCGATCTCGGGCGCAAGCGGGACATCGGTGGTCACGCTGACGAGGATGCCGACAACCAAGCCGATCGCCGCACCGATCGCAATCACGGCTCCGGTGCTCATATCACCCACGAGATCACCCTACTTCCTGGCCGAAGGCTCACCTGCGCGCCTTCAACAGGCTGACGACGGTCCTCCACGCCGCCGCGCGACCCGACGCGCTCGCGTCGCCACGATTAGCGGGATGCTCCCGCGCCCAGTCAGGCCTCGGCTTCGCCCGCCGCGACGCGGGGTGGCAGCGAGGGCTCGACCCGCAGCAGCCGTGCCGGCCAGCTCGGTAGCCACCAGTTCCAGCGCCCCATCAGCGAGATCACCGCGGGCACGATCAGGGCCCGGATCACGGTCGCGTCGATCAGGATCCCGGCGCCCAGGCCGGTGGCGAACATCTTCAGGTCGGTCCCCGGGCCCGAGGCCATCGCGACGAAGGTGAGAAAGAGGATCAGCGCGGCGCTCGTGACCAGCCGCCCGGTGCGCCCGATGCCCTGGATCACCGCCGTCTCGGTCGAGCCGGTGCGGTCGTACTCCTCGCGCATCCGCGAGAGGATGAAGACCTCGTAGTCCATTGAGAGGCCGAAGAGGAAGGCGAAGATCATCAGCGGCATCCACGAGGGGATCGATCCGGTCGCCTCGATTCCGAAGATTGCCTCCGAGCCGTAGCCGTGCTGCCAGACGAGGACGAGGACGCCCCAGGCCGCGGCGACGCTGAGGATGTTGAGCACGATCGCCTTCGCCGGCAGGAGCAACGAGCGGAAGGCCCGCGCCAGCAAGATGAAGCTGCTGACCGTGATCAGCCCGATCATCAGTGGGAAGCTGCCGTAGACGGCATCGATGAAGTCCGCGTTGGCCGCCGGCTGGCCGCCGACGCGCACGTCCGGGCCGGCGCCGTGAGCGGTGTCGCGGACTCCCTCGAGCGCCGCCTCACCCTCAGGTGATCCGCTGTCGGGAATCGGGATCGCCTCGACGATCGCGGTTCCGTCGCGGCGCCAGTCGGTGTCGTCGGGGGCCACGGCCCCGTGGATCCCCTCGACCTGGCGCAGGCCGGCCGCCACCTGCTCAGGATCGGTGGTGCCCTCGACCAGGATTTCGTGCGGGAGCAGCGAGCCCTCGCCGATCCCTGCATCCTCGAGCGCGGTCAGACCCTGCTTGGCGTCGCCCGACTTGGCGATCGTGTTGGCGTCGGAGGTGCCGAGCTGCAGGTCGGTCGCGGCCAGGACCAAGGCGAGGATTACCGCCATGCCCGCCCCGGCCGCGAGCCAGCGTCGCCGAGAGACCGCCTCGGCCCAGCGCGTCCAGGCACGGCTCGCCTTGTCATCGGTGCGCCGGTGCGGCCAGTCGAGCCGCGCACCGAGCTTTGCCATCACCACGGGGAGCAGGGTGATTGCCGCCAGGGTCGAGACGAGCGGGATCAGCATCCCGCCGTAGCCCACCGAGCGCAGGAACGGCAGCGGCAGCGCGATCAGTGCCAAGAGGCCGATCGCGACTGTGATCCCGCTGAAGACGACCGCGCGGCCCGCGGTTTCCATCGCCCGCTGCACCGCTTCGTCGCCGGTGCGCCCGTGGGTGCGCTCCTCGCGCCAGCGCGAGACGACGATCAGCGAGTAGTCGATCGCGACGCCGAGGCCGAGCAGCGCGATCAGGAACTGCACGATCGGGGAGACGGTGGTGAGCTCCGTGAGCCCGAGCAGGATCAGGAAGGTGGTCATGATCGAGGCGATCGCCATCAGGATCGGCACGACCGCGAGGAAGGATGCGAAGACGAAGGTGAGGACGACCAACGCGCCGAACCCGCCGATCACCGCCTCGAGCAGAACCCCAGGCCCCTCTGAATCGGCGCCGCTGTCCTCGGCCAGGGCGTCGAAGCCGGTCAGGTAGACCGGCGCGCCCGCGACCGTGGTGCCCTCGAGCGCGGCGCTCGCCGCCTTCTCGGCCCGGGGGTTCTCCCCGAACGCCGAGTCGGGGTCCGGCTGGGGATAGACGACGGCGAACGTCGTGCGCCCGTCGTCGGAGACGAAGGCCTGGTCGCCGGTTGAGGCATAGGAGGCGATCCGGGCGTCGGGCAGCGCCTCGTCGAGGCGCTCGTCAAGCTGCGCCAGGTCGGCGCGCACCCCGGGCGAGTCGACCGACTGGCCGTCCGGAAGCGTGACGACGGGGAGTAGCGGGGCGGTGTCGCCGCCGGTCCCCTGATAGCGCTCGGCGATCACCTGGTTGGTCTCCCAGCCCTCCTCGTTGGGAACCGAGAACTCGGGCTCGAGCGCGTCCGACGCCGGGCCGGCGGCAGCCATGCCCGCGAGCGTGAGCGCGATCCAGGCGATGACGACGATGCGTTTGTGGGCTAGGACCCAGCGGGTGAGCGGTGCCACGAATGACCTCCTTGAGTAGTCGTTTGGTAGTACGACGAACGGGCAGCGCCGAAATGGACGCCTCCTCCGATCAGTCGATGGGACCGGCGGTGGCGCGCGGGACGGCGACGTCAGGCTCCCCCGTGAAGAACTCGGCCAGTGCCGGTGCCAGCAGGCTCATCTTGACGTTGTGGCTGACGGCCTCGAGCTCGCGCAGCTCCGCATTCGGCAGCACCTTCGCCAGCGCGCGTGAGCCATCCTGCAACACGGCCGGGCTCTTCCCGCCGTAGGCGACGAGCGTCGGAACCGTTACCGCGGCCCACTCCTCGGGGTTCAGCGGAGCGCCGTACATCGTGTGCTTGCCGAGCGCCGCCCAGTCGTAAGGGAGGGTGTGCGCGGTGGCCTTCAGCCCCTTCCACATCGGCATCAGCCGCATCAGGGCCACCAACGGTGCGGGCATGCCGATCGAGTTGCGCATGAAGTGCTTGACGGCGCCGCTTCGGTCGCCGGCCGCGACCAGCTCGTCGAGCCGCTCGCCGTAATCCGGCGTCGGCCGTTTGGCCTCGGGGGTGACCATGAACGGCACCTCATAGACGGAGAGCCGCTCGACGCCGATCGCGGCCCCCGCCGCTCGCAGGGCCAGCGCGCCGCCCGACGACCAGCCCCACAGCGAGGCCGAGCCGCCCTCGGCCTCGATCAGGGCAGCGATGTCCTCGATCTCGCGCTCGACCGCGAACGGCTTCACCTCGGTCGAGTCGCCGCGCCCGCGACGGTCGTAGTTGATCACCGTGCAGCGCTCGGCGAGCAGCTTCGCCAGCTCCTCCATCTTGTTGAACTTGCGGTAGCTGAGCGCGCCGCCGACGAGGATCACCAGGCGGCCCATCGCCGTAGCGGTCGTAGGCGATTCGGGTGCCGTCCTCTGAAGTCACCGTCCGCACGGCGTCTTCGCTCACCGTGATGGGCGTCGTTGTCTCGGTCTCGCTCATTTCGATCCTGGTTGCCGACATCTACAACTAAGACAGTCCGCAGACGGCGAAACTCATCGGTCCGCCGGCGAGTCAACGAGCAGCCGCAAGTCAGCTTTGGAGTTCGTCGCGCCTACGCCGGGAGATCGTCCGGGAGCCCGAAGCGCTGGAAGATCCCCGGGGTGCGGAAGGCGATTACCTCCGCGATCTCCGGACCGACGAACGTGAGTACATCGAGCGCGATCGGCCTGTAGCGGCGAGCCTCCGCGTCGAGGAGGTACGTGCCGACCGCGGCCTGACCGTTCGCCTGCGTTCTCAAGTAGCGCAGCCGCGGCGGGGCGCCGCCCGGCATCAGCCACGAATCGGCGATCGCTTCGCGGCCGCGCTGCCAGCCCGGATACGGCGGCATGGCAAAGGTGGCGTCTTCCGAGAGCAGGCCGAGGATCGTCTCGACCTCACCCTGTTCGAAGGCGTCGATGAACCGCTGGACGAGCTCACGTACGCGCTCGTCCCCCAGCGAGCGCATCGTCGCCTGCTGGCTCTGAGTGGGAAGTCTCTCGTCGACCGTCTTTCGCGCACGCTGAAGGGCGCTGTTGACCGACGCGGTGCTTGTCTTGAGAGCCTCTGCGACCTCCCGGGCCGAGAATCCGAGCACGTCGCGAAGGATCAGCGCAGCGCGCTGTCGCGCGGGCAGGTGCTGGAGGGCCGCGATGAAGGCGAGCTCGACGGCCTCGCGCTGTTCGTAGCGGGCCTCAGGCGCGGCAAAGCCGCCCTCGAGCCCGAGCTCTGCGTCGGGATACGGCTCCACCCAGACCGACTCGTCGAGCGGCGCGTTCGCATCATCGCCCGGGTCGACCGGCGGGCCGTAGTCGATCGGGAGCATCCGCTTCGGCCGCCGAGCGATCGCATCGAGGCAGGCGTTGGTGGCGATGCGGTGCAGCCACGATCTCGGGGCGCTTCGCCCCTCGAAGCGGTGCAGGCCGCGCCACGCTCGCAGGAGCGTGTCCTGAAGCGCATCGTCAGCGTCGTGAACCGAGCCCAGCATGCGGTAGCAATGCGCGTGCAAGGACGCGCGATGGGGCTCGACGAAGCGGCGAAAGGCGTCGTCGTCGGTTTCGCGAGCAGTTGCCGACGGCTGATGCATGCCAAGGGTGGAGGTTGTTCCGGCGGCCTTCATGCCTCTACTTGATTAGACCGGCTGGACGCGGCGAAATGATCGGAGCGGGCCCGATTACTTTCGCTCGCCCCGGCGAGTCTAAGTAGAGAGGCATGCCGTCGCACACCAGCAATCCCGTCATCCACCTGGAACTGCGCACCGCAAACCCGCCGCGGGCCTGCGCTTTCTACACGCGCCTGTTCGGATGGCGAGCGGAGAGAATCCACGTTGGCGCGTCGTCCTACCTCGCGCTCGAAGTCGGCGACCGCATCGGTGGCGGCGTTGTCGAGTGCGATGAATCGCGGCCGATCTGGCTTCCCTACGTCGAGGTAGCCGATGTGGACGAGGCCACGGCGCACGCGTGTCTCCTCGGCGCCACCGTCTCGCTCGCACCCCGCGAAGGCCCCGGAGGCTGGCGCAGCGTGATCGCGGTGCCCGCCGGCTGCGAGGTCGGCTTGTGGCAGCCAAAGGTATGAGGCCCGGCCACTGACGCGGCCGCGGCGAGACCACGGACACACCGTTGATCCGGCAACTGCTGAAGCGCCGGGCGATTAGTTCCTGAATCCGCAACTGGTCTAACCGATAGACCCATAAATGGAGGACCCACTGATGTCGGACGTCAGCATTGTTGGTATCGCGGTTGCGGCGGCTGCCGCCTTTCTCTTCGGATTCATCTATTACGTCCTGCTTGGCGAGCAGACGGCCGAAATCAGCGGAGCCGAAGCCGCAGCGGACGAGCAACCGCCGGCGTGGAAGCTCGTAGTCGAGATCATCCGGGCGGTCGTGGTCGCGGCGGTTGTCGCCGGCGTCGCAGCGGTGGCAGAGCTCGGGAGCCCCGGCGAGGGCGCTCTGCTCACGCTCGCCCTTTGGGTCGGGTTCCCGGTCGTGCTCTTCAGCGGTGCGATCATCTGGGAGAACTTCCCGCCGAAGCTGGCAACGATCCACCTCGGCGATTGGCTGGGCAAGCTGCTTCTGATCGGCGTGATCGTTGGCCTGTTTCAGTGATCACAGGGCGACAGCCTGACCCCGCGTCGAAACTCGGATCCGAGATCGCCTACTCCGAGAGCCCGGCGGCTGCGAGGGCTTCGCGCCAGGTGCGGTAGGCATCCACTTGAACGATCTCGGCGCCGACCAGCGTGACGTGGTGAGCGAACTCTTGATCGAGCTCGAGGTGGCTGGTTTCCCCATGCATATGGACATGACCCAGCCAGAGCACTGAATCGCCGAGGTCACGGATCTCGGTTTCCTCGAATCGGAACACGTCCCAGGCCTCCCAGACACCGGCAAACCCGCGGGCACACTCCTCGCGGCCGCGGTAAACGGTGCGTTCCACGGCCGCCGGTCCGGCAGGCGCCCATTTGACGTCGGGGGCCATGTAGCTCACCGCCAGGTCCTGATCACGTCGATTCCAGGCCTCAATGACCTGACGGACAGTCTCGACGTTCTGCTGCGACATCGCGCGCTCAGTATCGCGCTCTGACTCAGGACACCTGTGGCGGTCTCCTCGCCCTCGGTCGTCGGGAATCCCCCGGAGCCACCGCCCCCCCGCCGGCAATGGTAGGTTCGTGCCAACCGCGAGCGGAGGAGAGAATGCAGGCTGGGCACGAGAACCTTCCACGGCGCCGGCACGCAGTGCTTGCGCTGGCGCTGACTGGACTGATCGGGGCGGCACATACCGCGAGCGCCGGTGCGGCGACGATCACCCCGGACACCTTCGCCGACGACAACACGATCAACGGCAACTGCACGCTGCGCGAGGCGGTGATTGCGGCGAACGCGAACGCCGCCCAGGATGGTTGCACCGCCGGCTCCGGAGCGGACATCATCTCGCTCGCCGCCGGCCCCTACGTCCTCGGCGTTCCCGGTGCCGACGAGAACGCGGCGGCGACCGGCGACCTCGACATCAACGAGGACCTCGAGATAGTCGGCCAGGGCAGCGCGCAGACCTCGGTCGACGGCGGCGCCCTCGACGCCGTCTTTCACAACGACGCGCTCGGGGGACCGCCTGCACCCGTGTCGACGATCACCGACCTGACGATCCGCAACGGGGCGAACCCTGAGAACTTCGAAGGCGGGGCGATCACCAACTCGAACCTCGGGACGCTCACCCTCCTCCGCAGCACGGTCAGCGACAGCGTCGCCGGCGGCGGCTTTGCCGGCGGTGGGATCCACAACCTAAACGAGGCGACACTGACGATTCGCGAGAGCACGGTCTCGGGCAACTCCGTCACCGACCCGGGGAGCGCTTTCAGCGCCGGCGGCGTGCTCAACCTGAACGACGGACGGCTGACGATCACCGACAGCACGATTACCGGCAACACCGCGGCCGCGGGTTTCAGCGGCGGCGGGATCACGAATCTCAACGAGGGCGTGCTCTCGGTCGAGCGCAGCACCGTCGCGGCGAACGCCGCGACCTATGACGACGACGACACCTCCGGCGGCGGGATCATGAACCTCAATGACGGCGTGCTCACGATCCGCAACAGCACGGTCAGCGGCAACACCAGCGCGGTCAGCGGCGGCGGGATCCTGAACCAGAACATGGCGACGCTCTCGCTCAGGAGCTCGACCGTCGCGCGGAACACTGCCGGGACGTCAGGAGGCGGGATCTTCGACGGGACTGATCCGGGGATGACCACCGTGCCCCCGTTCCTCTCGGTGCAGGCCAGCATCGTGGCCGAGAACACCACTGCCGGCGCGGCGCAGAACTGCGCCCTCGGGGACAACAGCCCGGGCATACGCTCCGACGGCCACAACCTCGAGGACCTCGCAACGTGCGGGTTCGCCGCCGCGGGCGATCTGCAGAACGCCACCGCCGGCCTCGGCGCGCTGGCCGCCAACGGGGGCCCGACCGAGACCCACCTGCCCGCGCTCGCGAGCGCCGCGATCGATGCCGGGCTCGCCGACGGGTTGACGACCGATCAACGCAGCCTGGCGCGAACCGCGGACCTCTCCCTGGTGCCGAACGGTGCCGGCGACGGCACCGACATCGGCGCGGTCGAGCTTCAGGCGGCGGCGTGCCGGGGCGAGAACGTTTTGCGAATCGACGGCACCGACGCCGGCGATTCGCTGCAGGGGAGCGGGGCCGCCGAGGCGATCTTCGGCCTGGCCGGGAAGGACAAGGCCGCGGCAAAGGGCGGCAATGACTGTGTCGAGGGGGGTGCCGGCAACGACTCCGTCAACGCGGGCGCAGGCAAGGACAAGGTTTCCGGTGGAGGCGGCAAGGACAAGCTCAAGGGCGGCCCGGGCAAGGACAAGATCAAGCCCGGCGGCGGCAAGGACAAGATCGACTGTGGTGGGGGCAAGGACAAGGTCAACGCGGGCCCCAGCGACCAGGTCTCGGAGAACTGCGAGAAGGTCACCTAGCGTTGGTCGCCTAGCGCGGCATCTCGGCGGGGCAGATGTTCTGGTTGAGCCGGAACCGGTTCTCAGGATCGTAGGCGGCCTTGATCTGCGCAAGCCGGGCGTGGTTTTCGCCGTAGCTGGAGCGCACGGCGGCGTCGCCCTCCTCGAGCAGGCCGGGGAAGTTGAAGTAGGTCTGGCCGTTCGAGAACCGGGCGGCGGCATCCCAGAACCCGCGCGTGTAGGCGACGTTGGCCGCGTCGTCGACGGGCTCGTGCCAGGTCGAGTCGATGCTCAGCATCCACTCCGAGCTGCGGTCGCCGAACGCGGTCTCCTCTGCCCCGACGCGCGAGATCGCCCCACCGCAGTGGCGGATGATGACCAGCGTCTCGTTCGACGGGCGGCGCCCCGACCACTCCACCGTGGTGTCGATTGCCGCGTCGGAGAGCCGATCGAGGTAGAGCGCCTTCCAGTGGTAGCGCCGCCCCGCCGGGAAGAACGGGTCCAGGGAGCGCTGAAGCTCGGCGTACTCGACGGGACCGCTCATGTCCACGAGCGGGGTCGCCAGCTCGCGCAGCTCCTTCGTCGCGCGCTCACCCGCGGCAGAATCACCCGCCCACATGCCGGCCACACCGACGTAGGGGAGGCCACGCAGCCGCTCGGGCAGCTCGTCGACGGCCGGCAGTGACCAGATCAACCCCGCGGTCGAGAGCTCGTCCGGCGCATCGGCGACGGCCTCACGCCATCCGGTGAGCACGCGCTCGGCGTCCTCGAGCGCGTATGCGACGTTCAATCCGAACACCTCGGGGCCGAGCTCGTGCAGGCGCAGCTCGAACGAGGTGACGACGCCGAAGTTGCCGCCCCCGCCGCGCAGCGCCCAATACAGGTCGGGGTGCTCGTCGGCGCTCGCGCGCACGCGGCGGCCGTCGGCGAGGATGACCTCGGCGGAGACGAGGTTGTCGATCGTCATCCCGTCGCGCCGTCGCTGATGGGAGACGCCGCCGCTCAGCGCCAACCCGGCGACCCCGGTCTCCGAGACCACGCCGCCCGGCGTCGCGCGGCCGAGCGGAGTGGTGGCGCGATCGACATCGGCCCATGTTGCGCCGCCCTGGACGTGCACGGTGCGCCCGGAGTTGTCGACGCGTACGGCGCCCATCGCGGAGAGGTCGATGACGACGCCGTCGTCGCAAACCGCGGTGCCGGCGACGTTGTGCCCGCCGCCGCGGACGGCAAGTGGCAGGTCGCGCTCGCAGGCGAAGCGCACCGCCGTGGCGACGTCGTCGGCGTCCGCACAGCGCGCGATCACCGCTGGACGTCGGTCGATCATCCCGTTCCAGACGCGGCGCGCGGTGTCGTAGTCCGGATGGCCGGGCGCGATGACTTCGCCGGTCAGGTGCTCGGCGAGGACGGACGCGGAATCGGGGGCGAGTGACTGGACGGGCATGGCGGTTGCTCCTTCGATTGATCTGCGGTGCGAGGAGCAGCATCGAGCGCCGGCCCTGCCTGAACAAGGGGGATAATGCTCACAAGCGGTTCATTTGTGCCAAAGCCGAGGTCGCGTGCCCGACCCCAGACCACCGACGCGAATCTGCATCGTCGCCACGGCCGACTCCACCGTCTCACCGATCACCGGGTTCTTCGAGGCGCTGAGATCGGTCGAGGGGCTGACCGCGCCCGAGGAGCGGCTCGCGGGGGAGCGGACCCCGTTTGCCGTCGAGATCGTGGCCGAGACGGCTGGCGTGCTCGAGGGCGCCAGCGGGCTTCCGCTGACGGCGCACCGGTCGGTCGACGAGGTGACCGAGGCCGACATCGTGATCGTACCCTCGATGGAGTTCGGTCGCGAGGGTGAGTGGACGCCGGGCCGATATCCGAAGCTGGTCCGCTGGCTTCGTGAGATGTACGCCGGCGGCGCCACGATCTGCTCCGCGTGCACGGGCGCGAACCTGACCGCCGAGGCGGGACTGCTCGACGGCAACCAGGCGACCATCCACTGGGCGTCGGAGAACAGCTTCCGCCGCCGGCACCCTGACGTCGTGCTGCGGCCCGACGAGGTCCTCGTGATCTCGGGCGACGGCGGGCGGCTGATCACCTCGGGGGCGGCGACCGCATGGCACGATCTCGCCCTCTACCTGATCGCCCGCCACGTCGGGCCCGCCACCGCGCAGGCGGTCGCGCGATTCGCGTTGTGGGAGTGGCACCGCGACGGCCAGGCGGCGTTTCAGGTCTTCGACCCGCCGACCGACCACGGTGACGCGGCCATCCTTGCCGCGCAGCGCGCGATCGCCGAGAGCTTCGCCGTCGCCGCTCCGGTCGAGGAGATGGTGAGGTGGTCGGGCCTCGCGCCCAGGACTTTCAAGCGACGCTTCAAGCTGGCCACGAACCACACGCCGATCGCCTACGTCCAGCGGATCCGGGTCGAGCGGGCGAAGCGCCTGCTCGAGACCAGCGATGAGCCGATCGAGGAGATCAGCTGGGCGGTCGGCTACGAGGACCCCGCCTCCTTCCGGCGCCTCTTCAAGCGCCTCACCGGGCTCACACCCGGGGCCTACCGACAGCGGTTCAGGGTCCCGGTCCTGTCACTGTCCTCGTGAGGGCGGCCCTGCTGCGGGCGTCTCGTCGGGCTTCGCCGTGCCCAGGTCCTGGGCGTCCTGGGATTCCGTTCCCGGAACCGTGAACTCATCGTTGGTCTCGCCGGCGAATGCGGCGGCGAAGAATGCCACGGCAACGAGCACGATCACCCACGCGCCGAGCACCTTCCAGCGGTTCTCAAACGCCCATCCGCCGAGCCGGTACAGGTACGTAGCCATCTCTTCCTCCTCCGCGCGGTCGCGTCCCCCGCGGGGATGTCCCGTGGTCTACCAGGGAGCCAGGACCGACCCTATACCGATCGGGCTGGGGCCGGCGGATCGCGGCGATCCCACGCGAAGAGCGCCATGTCCACGGAACGCAGGGCCTGCATGGGAAGCGGGCCGCTTCGAATCGATCAGCCCGCCGTGAGCGACGACAGGTAGTTGTGGACCAGCGTCACGGCCATCGCCCCTTCGCCCACCGCCGAGGCGACGCGCTTGATCGAGCCGTGGCGCACGTCGCCGGCCACGAAGACCCCGGGCACGCTTGATTCGAGAAACATCGGCTCGCGTTCGAGTGACCACTGCCCGGGGCCGCTGCCCTTGGGCAGGTCCGGACCGGTGAGCAGGAAGCCGCGCTCATCGACGTCGAGCCAGTTCTCCACCGTGGCGATCAGCGGGTCGCCACCGATCAGGAGAAAGAGGCCATCGAGTCCGATCGTCTCCTTGCCCGTCCGGCCCCGAGACCTCGATTTCGGATAGGTGCGGTGAGCCGCCAGCTCGAACGAGGTCGGTGTTCGTGCGGACGTCGATCCGCTCGTGTGACTCGACTCGTTCGACTAGATACTGCGACATCCCGCGGGAGATCGACTCCCCGCGGATCAGCATCGTTACCCGCGCTGCTGAGCCGGCGAAGTGAAGGGCCGCCTGGCCGGCCGAGTTCGCACCGCCGATGACCGCCACGTGGGCGTCGCGGTATTCCTCGGCCTCGCCCGGTGCCGCCCCGTAGTAGACGCCGTTGCCGACGAGCTCCTCGACTCCGGGTGCTTCGAGGCGCCGATAGCGGACCCCGGAGGCGATGATCCCGACCGCGCCCTCACTGTGGCGCCGTTGGTGAGCTCGACCTCGATCGCGCCCGTCATCACCCGGCCGGCTCGCCACGAGATTGACGCCGATCAAGAACTCGGCCCCGAAGCGAAGCGCCTGTCGGTAGGCGCTCTCTGCCAGCTCGCTGCCGCTGATCCCGTCGGCGAAGCCGGGGTAGTTCTCGATTCTCGAGCTCGTACCGGCCTGGCCGCCGGGAGCCATCCGCTCGACGACGAGGACGCCGAGGCCCTCCGAGGCGGCGTAAACCGCTGCGGTGAGGCCGGCCGGCCCCGCTCCGAGCACAGCAACGTCGTATTCCTGGCGCTCGGGCTGGCAATGCAGGCCGGCCCCGCGGGCGAGCTCGGTCAGCCACGACGCCGAGGCGATGTAGTCCGCGGTCGCCGAAGCTCGCACTTGTCCCGGGTACGGCTCGACGTAGGTCGACGGGCCGTCAAGCATTTCGTCATTGGCGAAGAGGACGACGGGGAGCTGCCGTTCACCTATCGGCCCGTCGCGCAGCAGTCGCCGATTGGATCCTCGTCGAGGTCGATCCAGGCGATGCGGGACGCGGTTTCGTCCAGCAGTTCACGGGCCGCCTGTACCGCAGGCAACGCTGCGTCCAACTAATGACACAGAGGCGGTGAATTCGTTTGCGCCATTCGACTCGGCCTCCGCGTTGGCCATTCCGCGATCCCAGCATCCACCCGGCGGCCCGAATGCGCCGTGTTCGTGGAAAGCAGCCCTTGCAATGGCAAGGTGGCGTGTAGGCTGGCCGCGGGCGGGCCATCACCAATCAAGGAGGAAACATGGACAGCACCGGCAACGGCTCCCAGCCGACGGTCGTCCTCGTCCACGGCGCCTGGGGAGATGCCACTGGATTCGATGGCGTCATCCGCATCCTGCACGACCAGGGCTACCGCGCAATCGGTTTTGCGAACCCGCTGCGAGGGCTACAAGGCGACGCGCAGTACCTCGCTGACCTGCTGAAGACGATCGAGGGTCCGATCGTGCTCGTCGGTCACTCCTACGGCGGCGCGGTGATCACCAATGCCGCGGCCGGCAACGACCAGGTCGTTGGGCTCGTGTACCTCAACGGGTGGGCTTTGGACGAAGGAGAGAGCATCGGGCAGCTCCTGGAGCTAAACGAGGGCAGCCTGGTTCCGACCGCGCTGCGGGAAGTGCCGTTTACGAACCCCGACGGCACTGAAGGCGTGGATCTCTATCTCGACCAGGACGCGTTTCCCGAGGTCTTCGCCGGCGACGTTGACGACGACACGGCGCGCGTGATGGCGGCCGCCCTGCGCCCGTGGAGCGCCGCAGCACTCGGCGCGGAGTCGGGACCACCGGCGTGGAAGTCGGTCCCGTCGTGGTATCTGCTGGGCACCGAGGACAAGGCGATCCCTCCGGAGACGCAGCGCTTCATGGCGGAGCGCGCAGAGTCGACGATCGAGGAGGCCCCGGCGTCGCACGCCTCGATGGTGTCGCAGCCCGAAGTCGCGGCGAAGCTGGTTATCGCAGCGGCGCGCGCGACGTCGGCACGGCTGCATAGGCGCGCGCTAGAACCCATCAAGCCGAAGCCCTGAAGGGTTCCTTCAGGGCTTCGGGCATCTTCTGCGTGGTTATCGCGCGACGTGCAGGCGCGATTCGGGGCTACCCCTCCTCGCCGTTCAGGTCAATCCGGATCGTCAGTAGTTCCGTCTGCATGAGGCGTACGGTCGCCGATGCAGTCTCGCGATCGGCCGCCTCGAGGCGATGTAGCGCAGTCGTTCTCGTGGATCATCGTCGGCGACCAGTCGGGCGGTGCCGTGGAGCCATCGTCGGCCGGTGCGAACCCGAACATGGGGGTTCGCCTCGATGTTCCTGACGTAGCTCGCCCGGCGACCATGCTCGGCGACGATCAGAAGACGCTGCCGTCGAGGCCGTTGGTAACGGGTTGCGTCTCGGCCGCCCGGACTTGCGGCCGGTCGTCTCCAGGATCGCAGTCCCCGGGGCCGGAAGCCCGAGGCGAAACAGCCCGCGGACGACGGGATTGAACACGTACTTCGCCGTCCCGCTGGCAATACTTCGCTTCGTCTCACGGCGACTCTGCACGAGTTCACAACCTATCGCCCCCGGGCTGCGACGCCCCCTTTACGTTGAGGTGGGTGTCGAAGAACGCGACGATCCGGCGGCGAGCATCACGGGCCGAAGGTTCGTGGTACTCGGCTGCCGTCAGCTTCGCGACCGCCCTGACCCAGAGCGGCAGCTCCGCGGGGTCATGGTCGTTGAGGAAGCCATGGCCAGCCTCGGGGTAGAGCTTGAGGTCGTGGTCGATGCCCGCCGCCTCCAGCGCGGGCTCGAGGCGATCAAACGTCTCGCGCACCCCCGGCCACCGATCCCGACCGCCGTAGCTGGCGACCATAGGGCAGGCCTCAGGCAGGAAGCTTTCACTCTCCTTCGTGAGCCCGCCGTAGTTGACGCTTGCCGCCGAGAATCCGTGCCCGGGTCGAGCATGAGCGCGAAGCCGCCGCCCTGGCAGAAGCCGATCACGCCGATCTTGCCCGTGCAGTCATCCCTTCCGGCCAACCAGGCGCGCGCGGCGTCGAGATCGCTGAGCGGTTGAGACTTCACGCGCGGCGTCGCAGTGTCTCCCAGGGCTCGCCTGTCCATGGCTCTGATCTCGCGCATAAACGAGACATGCACGTGATGCGTCGACCCCAGTGATAGAGGTCCGGCGCCACCGCGAGGTATCCCTCCCCGGCCAACCAGTCGGCTTGGTTTCGCACGTCGCGGCTCATGCCCAGCGCATCGTGGATCACAACGACTCCCGGCCATGGGCCGTCGCCCGCCGGCATGGCCAGATAGGCGGGCATCTCGCCGCGAGCAGTCGGAACATTCGCGTCGGTTATCGGGCCTGCCCATCGTCCATCTGGGCGTCAGTGGTGAGGTAGGGTGAGAAAGAGCACCGGATGTCGACGACTCCATCATCTCCTCCATCACTCAGGCGGTGGCCAGTGGGGGCATCCTCCTGGCCGGCCTCCGCCTTCTTCGCCGCGTTCATCGGCGCCGGGTGTGGCGGGAACGACGATGACGGAGACGGAGACGGCGACGTCTCGCTCTCCGAACTGAGGAGCCACCTGCCGGCCGCCGACGAGCTTGGTCTGAGGCTGCAGCGCGAGACCGATTGGGACAACGCAACGGACCTCCTCGGTCCAGGGTCTCGTTATTCCGGATGCCACGAGGCCAAGCGAGTTGGCGGCGCGATCGAGGATGCCGGTTTCCAGCCTGCCGTGGGCACTCGTACTCGCGGATTCGGGCCACACCCACGTGCGGATCATGCCGCCCAGTTCGACTCCGAAGAGGGTGCTCTCGAGGCCCGTGAGGCTCTCCACGAGGAGGATATCAAAGCAGCCGTGCCTTGAAGCCTGTGTAGTAGCGCCGCGCGAGTACGAGCTCGATGAGATCCCGGATTCCGCGGCGGTTCATCACGTACCTGTCAAGGGAGAGCTGCCCCCGGGGGACGGGCGGGGTCGAGGCCCATCACGCCGAGTTCGTGATCGGCCCGCAGCTATACGTGGTCCAGGTGGACGGTCCACCGAGCTCGACCCTTCAGCGCCGAGTTCGACGAGGTCATGCGGATCGTCTACGAGGCGGCGTCGAGCGACTGAGCGAGAGAGGCGATCGGGCAATGGCGAACGCCGCGCCGTTAGCGGCCGGCGGCAGCCGCAGCTTCCTCGAGGCGGTCGTCACCCCAGAGAACAGCTCGTTGCCGATCGCGACGGTCGGGATGCCCGTGACGCCGCGCGCGAGCGCCTCCGCTGTGTGGCCCTTGAGCCGTTCCTTGCTCGATCTGGCCGCGCGATCGCCTCCTTGACCGCGTCGGGGTCGAGCCCCGCATCGCGGGCGGCTCGGAGGATGTTGTCGAGTTCGGCGAGCGAGCGGCTCTCGACGAAGGACGTCCGATAGGCGGCGGCCGAGAACTCGCGCAACCGCCCGCGCTCGTCGGCAAATAGCGCCGCCCGCAGCGGCGCGAGCGACCACGTCTCGACTGGCCAGGCCTTCGGAGGAGCAAACGGCGGCAGGCCCCGCTCGGCAGCCCGCCCGGCGACCTCGGCCGCGATCGGCGCCGGGTCGAGGTCCTCGAGCTTGACTCCAGCCTCCCGAGTTGACCAAGCAGAATCGCAAACGCGATCGGCCTCCACTCGGCGTCCGGGATCAAGCCGTCGATGCGTGGCTGCCAGGTAGGCGTAGGGCGAGTTGAAGTCGTAGTAGAAGACCGCGGGAGTCGACACGACAGGCGACCCTATAGGTCGACGAGCTCCCCGCTCAGGGGCGTTACCCCGCGGGACACGGCGTCATTGAGAGTCTGAGACGATCGGCCGATGGACCTCGGTGTGCACCTGCCGCTGATGCAGTTCGCAGGCGAGACCCTCTCGCTCAAACGACTCGAGGAAGCCGTTGATGCGGCCCGGGACTGCGGCTTCGCGGCGGTTTCGGCCAACGATCACTTCATCTTCTCGACGCCGTGGCTCGACGGGCCGACGGCGCTGGCGAGCGTAATCGAGCGCAGCGGCGACTTGACGCTTGCAACGACCGCCTCGCTCGCGGTGCTACGGGGCCCGGTCCCGCTGGCCAAGACGCTGGCGGCGTTGGACGTGCTTTCCGAAGGTCGGCTGATCGCCGCCCTCGGACCAGGCTCGTCAAACCGCGACTACGAGGCCCTCGGCGTTCCCTTCGACGAGCGCTGGAAGCGGTTCGACGAGGCGATCACAACGCTGCGGGCCCTCCTCAACGGAGGTCAACGCCCGGATGCCCACTACTACCCGGTGCCTTCCGATGTCGAGCTCGCGCCGGCTCCGAGTCAGGTGCCTGGGCTACCCCTTTGGATCGCAAGCTGGGGATCGAAGGCAGGGCTGCGCCGAGTCGCGAGAGCGGGAGATGGCTGGCTTGCCTCCGCGTACAACACGACTCCGGAGCGCTTCTCCGAGGCCTGCAAGCTGCTGGGGGGCGCGCTCGTTGACCACGGCCGCGACGCGAAGGGTTTTCCGAACGCCCTCGCCAGCATGTGGACCTGGGTGGCCGAGGATCGAGCGGAGGGTGAGCGGGTACTTGCCGAGGTGCTAGCGCCGCGGCTGAATCGAGATCGCGACGAGCTGCGGGATCAGGTCTGCGTCGGACCCGCTGAGCACTGCGCGCAGCTTCTCTCGCGCTACGCAGCTGCGGGGTGCCATCGCGTCTACCTGTGGCCGCTGGGAGACGAGCGACGGCAGATCGAGCTGGTCGCACGCGACGTCGCCCCCTTGTCGAGCGGTTGAGCGCCTAGCCGGTCAGGCCGGCCGCGGCGAGGCCCTCACCGCGGTCCGTGTAGGTGACGCTCTCCACGCAGCGGCCGCGCTCGAACGTGAGCACGTGAGCGACGGGAATCTCCAGCTCGATGCCGCTGCGCCTTCCGCGCGCGTGGGTTGTGAGGAAGGCGACCACCCGATCGCCGGCGTCGAGGAACCGCTCGGCTTCGTGGCGCAGGTACTCCCACTCCTCGTCCAGCGAGGCGATGTAATCCCGGATCGCGTCGTGGCCCCGAACCGGCTCGCCGCCGACCGCGGAAAGGTGCGGGTGCCAGACCACGGCGGGGTCGCACTCGGCCAGCATCGCGTCGACGTCACCGCGATTACGCGCTTCGTAGATCCGCCTCGCCGTCGCGACGTTCGGTTCCACGGGGGCAACGGTAACCCGTCATTGTTGGTGCGTCCAGCTTCCCTCAGGTATCACAGAAAGAGAAACGCGGAGATGGCCGATCAACGACCTCGGATCGACTTCGAGAGCATTCCCGCACCCACCGAAGGCATCCTGCTCACCCATAGGCATCCTGCTCACCCATTTCATGATCGTGCGGGACGTCGCTCGCTCAAGGGCGTTCTATGCGGACGTCCTCGGCGGTCAGATCGTGATCGAGGAAAACCCCTGCATCGTCAAGCTCGCCAACAGCTGGATCATCATGAACTTCGGCGGAGGGCCGACGCCCGATAAGCCGGACATCTCGGTCGTTCCCTACGAGCCCTCGAACGAGGTCTCGAGCTTCCTCAACCTCAGGGTCGCCGACATCGCGGCCAGCTACCGCGACTGGAAGGCTAGGGGAGCGGAGTTCGTCACCGAGCCGATCGACCGCGTGGCCGAGGTGCGCTGCTACATGCGCGACCCCGACGGCTATCTGATCGAGGTTGGGCAGGCGACCGGGATGCTCGAGGGCAGGCTCGCCGAGAAGCGGCCCGAGGACCTGCCCGGCTGAGCCGCGCGCGGCCGCGCCCGCAGCGCTCGTCGGGCTCAAACGAGTCCCGCGCTTAGGGGTGCTACTTCGCTCTCGCATTCACACGCGGTGAGAAGCCCTCGGGCCCGGACGCAGGGCGGCGAGCACCGCTCTACCGCGGGGCGAAAGCCGGTAGCCGACCGTGAGACTTTCGGTCAGGCCGAGCTCCTTGAGCTTGCGAACGTCGCGCTTCAACGGCAGCCGCTCCCGGCCGAGCTCCGCGGCGAGGTCGGCCGCGGGCTCGCCGGGGTGTTGCTCGATCAGCTCGAGCACGGCCAGCGTCCACGAGCCCGAGCCGCTGGCGCAGTCGAGACGCCGCAGGCGCGTCGTTACCTTGCTCATCTCCGCCCTGGTGAGTCGGTCGCGCTCGCGTAGCCCCTCGCGGGGATCCTTACCGATGTAGCGGAACTCGATCCTGTAGATCTCGCCTTCGCGGCGAGTAAGCGATGCCAGCACTTCTGCGCGGTTCGCAAAGCCGGCCCGGCGAGCGTCCTCGGCGCCGATCTCGGCCTCGTTGACGACGCTGACCTCGACGATCTCAATCACCCCGGCGGGAGTGCGGTGGCGAGCGCCGACGCGGGCCGCCGCGCGCTTCCACCGGCGATAGGCAAGGGTGACCGACCCGTCCGCGATACCGGCCCAGAAGCGCTGCTTGAACAGCACTGCGGGACGGTAGCGCGTGGGACCGACTTTGAACGCCCCGCCTGCAGCGCGTCGCTCCGAGCGCGGAGAAACCGCGGTGGCGGTTTGTTCGCCGAAAGCGAGGAAGGGGGAAAGGGGTGCCGGGGAGGGGAGAGGTATCTCGTGCCTGCCGATGCCTCGCCGCGTTCTAAGACAGCGGCAACTGCGGATCGCCCGCCAGGGTGCAGGGAGGAGTGACCTCGACGGCTTGGTCTTCTTCCTCCTCCACAATGGCCTCGAGCGTGTGCTCCAGCTCGGTCGGCTTGATGCTTCCGCTCTCTTCCGCGAAGGGGTGGTCCAGGAACCAGACCAGCAACAGCGCCGACGTCACCATCGCCGCGACTGACCTCCGGCGCCGAATCGCCGACGAACGCGGTCAGGGCACGGTCGAGTACGTCGGCCTGATCCTGCTGGTCTCGATGCTGATGGTCGGCATGGTGGTCGCGATGCGTGGGTTCAACGAGCTCCGCGCCTAGGGGGCTCCCCGGCCTCGTGCTCCTGGTGTTGTTCCCTAGAAGATGGCCTCCACATCGTCGATCATCGCGACCGCCTCCTCGATCGAGTAGGTGGCGTGGATCTTCACCGTGTTCCACTGCATCAGGCGGCTCTGGAGGGCGAAGTTCCTGACCGAATCAATGTCGTCCGCATCGACGATCGCGAGGATGATGTGGTCGGGGCCGAAGATGCGTAGCGTGCCGATGTCGACCCCGAGTTGCTCGGCGAGTTGCGGGATCTGGCTGGCACCCTCCTTCAGTATCTGCCGCGTCTGAGCATTGGAGGTTGGGCAGAGGTCGGGCGGATGCTCGGCGATGAGGGCGAATGTTGCCATGACGTATCGCTGCTCCTTTCGGTCTTTGACCCGAGAGTCGCAGCTGCCCATTTCGCGAACTTTTCGCCGAGCTTTCGAGCTTGAAGCGACGCTGCAGTCCTCTGCCGTGAGCTGGAGCGTCGCCTTGCGTTTGGAGCAGCTGTGGCTCCGTGTTCAGGTCTATCCCGGATACGATGAGGGCGTGAAGCAGATCCCTTGCGTCTGTGGCTACGTCGTCAAGGGCGACGACGACGAAGAGCTTTGGCAGAAGGCGCAAGAACACATGCGGGAGGACCATCCGGATCTCGCCGGCAAGGTTTCTCGCGCGGACATCCTGGCGCAGGCGGAGGAGGTCCCTAAGCCGACGTCGTAGTCGTCTCGCCCAGCAGACGCCTGTGGACGCTCTGCACGGCCGGGCTGGGGGCGATGCCGAGTTCGTCGCGCAGCAGCACGCGCACGCGGTCGTAGGCGAGCAGCGCCTCGGCGACATTCCCGCGCCGCTCGAGCGCCTCCATCAGGATCCGGTGACCGGTCTCGCGGTACGGGGCAAGCTCGATCAGCCGGCGTGCGCAATCTTCGGCCTGGGACAGCGCCGGGCCGCCGAGGCCAAGCCTCGCTGCCGCGAAGCACTCGAGCCCACGTATTTGGACGTCCTCGAGTCGACGCCGCCATTCCTCGAGCCAGAGGCGGTGCTCGCCCTGGAGCAGCGGCCTGCGGGCCACGTGGTAGGCGACGCCCGCGGGCCCCCAGGACTCGGCCCACTCGCCCGCCGCGACGTGGGACTCGGCCCGGTGCAGCGCCTCTCGAGCGGCCTCGACGTCGACGAAGGCATCACGGGGCAGCACGAGCTCGATCTCCGATCGCCCGGCCAGGAGCTCGTGACCAATGACGCTGCGCAGCTTCGAGAGCAGGACGCTCAGGCTCGGATGCTGGTCGGGCGAGGCCTCCTCCCCGTAGACGGCTGTCAGCAGCTCGTCCCGGCTCATCCGCCGATCCCGGTTGAGCACCAAGTAGGCGAACAGCAGCCTGCCCTTCGCACCCGGTAGCGCGTCCTCGACCCGCCTGCCGTCCAGCTCCACGACGAGCCGGCCGCAGAGCTGGATTCGCGTCACTCGCAATTCCCCCATCGCCGACCAAGCTTAGAAAGGTCGACGAAAGGCCGGGGAAACGCCCGAGCGCGACCATCGCCTTCCCAACGACAGAAGGGAGTGACGATGGCCAAGGAGTTCGAGTGTGAGAGGGATGAGGTCGTGATCGGCGGCGCGGACGACGACGAGCTCGTGGCGAATGTGGAGCGCCCACATCGCCGAGGCTCACCCGGATCTGGTCGGGAAGGTCGCCCGCGAGGACATCGTCGCGGCGGCGGAGGAGGTGTGAGACGTCCGCCGGCGACGGACGGGGCCCTCGTGTCGCCCCCCGCGCGGCCGTGTACAGGGCGCTGAGCGATCCGGGGAGCTCGCGAGTGGTGGGGCCCCCGCGGCTTCACCGCTCCCAGGGTCGAGCTCGATCTGCGCGTCGGCGGCAGCTACCGGATCGCGATGCAGCCACCGGATGGCGATCTCTTCTACCTCTCAGGTGCGTTCCGGGAGATCGATCCGCCCGCCCGTCTGGCGTACACCTTTCGATGGGATTCCGCCTGATCCCGACGATCGGCAGACGGGTGGTCACGCTGACTCTCCGGGATCGAGGTGAGCGGACCGACGTTTTCCTCACCCAGGGCGAGTTCGCCACGAAGCGACGCCTTGCGCTCCACGAACAGGGCTGGAGCGACAGCCTCGGGCGGTTGGAGCAGGTACTGGCGCGCCGGGGAACTCGAACGCTCTTTACTCGACGCCCGGCCGCGCGCATCTCCTGACGTCCACGCCCCTCACTTGGGGCACCCGGGTCTAGATTCGCGAGCGGGCCGGGCCAGCATCGCTCCGATCCATTCGACGGAAGGAGAACGATGCAACAGCCGTTCGTCCACGGGCACGTGGTCGCTCACGACCTCGTTTGGCGCCTGCGCCGGCGCCTCGCCGACGAGCGCGGTCAGGGCACGGTCGAGTACGTCGGCCTGATCCTGCTGGTCTCGATGCTGATGGTCGGCATGGTGGCCGCGATGCGGGGATTCAATAAGCGCAGCGCTTAGGGGCGCTACCCAAGCACACGCCTACGGACCAGGCGGGCGCGTGGCGACGATAATTACACGTGATGGATGCCGCTGCCGACCTCGAACGGGGGCGTGAGTCTTACGCAAGCCAGGCATGGGTGGATGCGTACGAGTCGCTGTCAGCCGCCGATCGCGCGGAGCCCCTGGGAGCCAAGGACCTGGAGTTGGTGGCGACCTCGGCCTTCATGCTTGGCGACGAGGACGAGTACTTCAAGGCCCTGGAGCGCGCCCATCACGACTACGTGGACGCCAAAGAGGCTTTGCGCGCGGCCCGCTGCGCGATCTGGGTGGGAATGCAGCTCGCGGTCCGAGGGGAGATGGGCCGCGCCAGCGGGTGGCTCGGGCGCGCGCAGCGGCTGGTCGAGCGCGAGGGGAGTGCCTGCGTCGAGCAGGGCTATCTGCTCGTGCCGCTCGCTTCCAACACGAGGCCGGTGGGGACTGGGAGGCGGCCGTCGCCACCGTAGCCAACGCTGCTGAGGTGGGTGAGCAGTTCGGCGACCGCGACCTGTTCGCCCTCGCCGTCCACGAGCAGGGCCACATCCTGATCCAGCACGGGCGAATCGAGGAGGGCCTTGGACTGCTGGATGAGGCCATGCTGGCCGCCAGCGCCGACGAGCTGTCGCCGATCGTCACCGGCATCGTCTATTGCGGCGTGATCCTCGCCTGCCAGGAGGCCTACGAGCTTCGGCGCGCGCAGGAGTGGACCGCCGCCCTGACGGGCTGGTGCGAGCGCCAGCCCGACCTGGTGGCCTTCACCGGACGCTGCCGCGTGCACCGCGCCGAGATCATGCAGCTTCGGGGGGCGTGGCCGCAGGCGCTGGAGGAGGCGCGGCGGGCCGAGGAGCGCAGCGTGCGCGGGAACAACCGGCCGGCCGCCGGCGAGGCGGCCTACCTGCAGGGAGAAGTCCATCGCCTGCAGGGCAAGCTCGCGGAGGCCGAGGAGGCCTACCGTGAGGCGAGCGGGTGCGGGCGTGAACCGCAGCCGGGCCTTGCCCTTCTGCGCCTGGTCCAGGGGAAGCCCGACGCTGCCGCCGCTGCGATCCGCCGCACGGTGGGTGAGACCACGGAACCGCTGTAAGCGCGCGCGCCTCTTGCCCGCCTACGTCGAGATCATGCTCGCCGTCGGCGACGTCGCGGAGGCGCGTAGCGCCTGCCGCGAGCTGGAGGAGATCGCCGGCGGGCCATGAGACGCGGCGCCCTTGGGGCGACCGCCGCGCAAGCCGACGGCGCGGTGGCCCTGGCCGAGGGTGACCCACGGGACGCGCTGGTCTGCGCTCCGCAACGCGGGAAAGACCTGGCAGGAACTCGACGTGCCCTACGAGGCGGCGCACGTGCGCGAGCTGGTCGGGCTCGCCTGCCGCGCCCTGGGTGACGAGGACACGGCCGAACTCGAGCTGGAGGCCGCCCGCGCCGCGTTCGCGGAGCTGGGGGCGGCGCCGGACCTCGCGCGGGTCGACTCGCTCACCCTGACCGCCGCGCCCAGAAATGCCCATGGCTTGACCGAGCGTGAGCTCGAGGTGCTGCGCCACCTCGCCGGCGGCGAGACCAACAAGGCGATCGCCGGTGAGCTGGTCCTCAGTGTGAGGACGGTGGACCGGCACGTGAGCAACATCTTCGCCAAGCTCGGCGTCTCCTCGCGCGCAGCGGCCACAACCTACGCACTACGAACACCGGCTCGTCTGAGCCGTGCTGGGTGAAATCACCCACGCCGCTCGCGGGCGGAAGTTGGGTGGTTTGGCCGATGCGCGGCGCACGGGCTCCGCCGTAGCTTCGGGCCCCGGTACAAAAGACCACGAGGAGGCAGAAAATGCCGCGAGTATCCAGAGAGACAGCGTCCGAGGCCGTCACGACTGACGGCCTCGACGTGCGCATCGAGCACCTCGAGGGTGGCTACTCGGTCTGCTTTGAGTCGCACACCGCGGACGCGGACCTCGCGGACCTGTTCCGCGGCCTGCCCGACGATCGCTGCCAGCTGCCGCGCTGGGGCTACGTGCTGCGCGGGAAGGTGGGCTTCCGGTTCTCCGATCGCGAGGAGCTCTACGAGGCCGGCGACGCCTACTACGTCCCGCCTGGCCACACACCGGTTCACTACGCCGGGAGCGGAGATCGTCGAATTCAGCCCCACGGACGTCCTCGGGCAGACGATCCCGGTGGTGATGGAGAACATGCGTGCCAGCGCGGCGACGTGATGACCACGCTGCTTCGCCCGATGACGTCGCGGGCGTCCACGTGGGGCGCCCGCGAACGGCTGTTGGCCGGGCTCCCCGTCAGCGAGCGCCGGCTATGGCTCGCCGGCGCCTTAACGGCCGTGCTCGAGGGCGGCGATGGGCCCCCGGTCGTTCTCCTCCATGGCGGGATCGAGTGCGGCGGCGTGGTCTGGGGGCCCGTGATCTCCCGCCTTGCCGAGCGCCACCGCGTGATCGTCCCGGACCTTCCCGGCCTCGGCCAGTCCGACGCGGTCGGCCGGCTCGACGCGGTGACCTTCGGCGACTGGTTCGCTGAACTCGTGCGGCTGACATGCTCCGAACCACCGGCGTTGATCGCGCACTCGATCGGGGGAAGCCTCGCCGTCCGCTTCGCGGCACGGCGTCGCGAGCTCATCCGGCGTCTCGTTGTCTACGCTGCTCCCGGGATCGGGCCGTATCGCATGCCGCTCGGGCTCCGGGTGGTGGCGATCCGATTCGGTCTGCGCCCCACCGAGCGAAACGCGGAGCGGTTCGACCGCTGGGCGTTCTTCGACTTCGACCGGACCAGGGCGCAAGATCCGGAGTGGCTCGAGGCATTCAGCGCCTACACCCAAGCTCGGGCGACGGTCCCGCACGTCAAGCGCACGATGAGGGGGTTGATCGGGAGCGGCACCAAGCAGGTTCCCGACGCCGAGCTTCGCCGCATCGCGGTGCCGACGGAGCTCGTCTGGGGCAGGCACGATCGCTTTGTACCGCTGGAGCTTGCCGAGGGAGCGAGCACCCGACGCGGCTGGCCGCTGCGCGTGATCGACGACGCCGGCCACGTTCCCCACGTCGAGCGGCCCGACGCCTTCCTGGGAGCGATTCGCGCCGCTGTGGACGCAACGGCCGGAAGCAGGTAGGCGTGAACTACAGGCTTGCCTACGCGATCGGCTTCAAACCATGGGAGGCCCTCGCCGAGCATCCGCCCTTCGCCGGCAAGCTTCTGCTGGTGGCCCGCGACGAGGACCGGCGCGAGCCGCCCTACGGTCCCGCGCTCGACCTGGGAACCGGCAGCGCGGTCTGGGGCGTGCGGCTGGCGAAGCGGGGCTGGCAGGTGACCGGCGTCGACATCGTCGAGAGAGCGCTGCGTCGTGCGCGCAAGCGAGTCCGCGAGACCGGCGTCGAGGTGCATCTCGTGCATGGCGACGCGACCGCGCTCAGGCGCGCCGGCATTCGTTCCGACTTTCGGCTGGTGCTGGACACCGGGACCTTCCACGGACTCACCGACGTCGAGCGCGAGGCGATGGGCAGGGAGGTGAGCGCGATCGCCGCCGACGACGCTACCGTGCTGCTCGACTGCTTCGCGCCCCGACGCAGGGGGCCGCTGCCGCGCGGGGCCAGCCGCGGCGATGTGGAACGCGCCTTCCCAGGCTGGCAGGTGATCGACGTCGAGGTCGCGGACACTGAGCCCGACGCGCTCTCGCGGCGATTCAAATTCGACGAGCGCTTCTACCGCCTGCGCCGGGACAAGGCCGCGTAGCTCTGCCCCAGGGCGTGCTCAACGGCCGGCCCGCCGGACCGCGCTACTCTCGACGGGCCTGATGCCCGCGGTCACGCCCCTTCACCCTGGGCCGGCGCGATTCGACGGCGGTCTGACCGAGGTCGGCCCCGGCCTCCACGCCTGGCTGCAGCCGAACGGACTGCTCGGCGAGAGCAACGCGGGCCTGGTGGTCGGCGACGGCGCGTCGCTGCTGGTCGACACGCTGTGGGACCCGCGTCTCACTCGCCGAATGCTCGGCGCGATCGAGCCGCTGATCGCGGGGGCACCGATCGAGACCCTCGTCAATACGCACTCGGACGGGGATCATTGGTGGGGAAACCAGGAGGTGGCGGGAGCCGAGATCGTCGCCACCGAAGCCGCGGCCGAGGTGATGGCGAAGCAGTCGCCGGGTGAGATGAAGCGCTTCGGCGGGCTGGCAGGCGCCCTGCGGACGGCCGGATCGACGCCGGTTCCGTATCCGCGGCGCGGCGACGTCGCCGCAATCGCCGCCTACGTGAGCGAGGCGCTCGAGCCCTTCACCTTCGACGAGGTGCGGCTCGTGCCGCCTACTCGCACCTTCTCCGGGCAGCTCGACCTGGACGTCGGCGGGCGCGAGGTTCACCTGATCGAGGTCGGCCCCGCGCACACACCCGGCGACCTGATCGTCTGGATCCCCGACGCGCGGATCGCGATCGCCGCCGACATCCTCTTCATCGGCGTCACCCCGATCATGTGGGCCGGGCCACTCGGGGGCTGGGTCGCCGCGCTTGAGCGCCTGCTCGAGCTGGGCGCCGAGCGGCTCGTCCCCGGACATGGTCCGGTCTGCGGCCCGGGCGAGGTCCGGCGCCTGATCGACTACTGGCGCTGGCTCGATCGGGCGGCCGGGGAACGCCTCGATGCCGGAAGCTCGCCCCCCGAGACGGCGCGCGAGCTCGTCCTCGGCGGCGAGATCGCCGAGCTGGGCTTCGCGGACTGGCTCGCTCCCGAGCGGACGCTGGTCAGCGTGCGCACGATCGACGCCCACCGCCGCGGCGTCGCCAAGCCGGCCGGGCCGCGGGAGCTGGTGGACGCGTTCTTCCGCATGGCTCTGCTGGCACGCGACGCGCGGGCGCGGCGCGCGCCCGGCGGGCGCAGCGAACGCCTGTCCACCGAAACGGAGGGGACATGAGCGCCTCGAACGTCGAGTTGCTTGCCCAGGCCTTCGCGGGCTGGGGCAAGGACAACCCCGCCAACATGCGCGACGTCCTGCACTCCGACTGCGAGCTCGTGGTCCCGGATTCCATCCCCTACGGGGGCACCTTCCGGGGAGCTGACGCAGTTATCGGCTGGTTCACGCGCGAGCTGTGGCGGTGGTTCGACGAGTTCACCTCGACTCCGGAGGGCTTCATCGACGGCGGGGATCAGATCGTTGTCCCGGTCCACGTCCAGGCGCGAGCCAAGAACGGCAAGACCATGGACGTGCACAACGTATGGATCTATGAGTTCAGCGAGGGCAAGCTGATCCGCGGCCGGGTGTATGCAGACACGGCGGTCTTGCGCGACACGGTCGAAGGTCTCAGGCCCGCCGACGCTGGCTGATGGTCAACCACGAAACCGAAGGCGCGCGGCTGGTGCGGATCGATGACCTGCGCCGCTGCCTTGCCGATGCCTTCGAGCGCCTTCATCTGACACCCGAGGACGCCGAGGGACTGGGCGCGCTTTTGGTCGAGTCCGAGCTTCGCGGCCACTCCGACCACGGCGTCGCAGCGCTCGAGACTCTGGCGGCCTTCTACCGCGACGGCAAGCTGAACCCTGGCCCGCGCATTCGCGTGCTGCAGGAGACGGACGGCGCGATCCTCCTCGATGGAGACCGCGGCTGTGGGCCTGGCGCGCCGACGCGCGCAATGCGGTGGTGTATCGAGCGCGCCCGAGAGCGCAAGGGCATGGCCGTCGCCGCCGTCCGGGACTGGCAACTCCTGGTCGCCGCGCCCTACGCCAGACTGGCGGCCGATGCCGACCTGATCGGCTTCGCTTGCACCAACTTCACTCCGCTCGTCGCTCCGCCCGGCGGTCGGACGGCAACGTTGGGCACCAACCCGTTCGCGTACGGCCTCCCCGCCCAGCGCCACCCGCCTGTGGTCCTCGATGTTGCCACGACCGTGAGCTCGATGCAGAAGGTTCGCGTCGCTGCCCAGCAGGGCGAGCCGCTACCGGAAGGAGTCATCTTCGATCACGCCGGCCTCCCGATCACCGACCCGAATGAGTTCCTCAACGGTGGGTTGATGGCGCCGCTGGGCAGCCCTCATGTACCACACAAGGGCTTCGGCCTGGCGTTGTTCATCGATGTGTTGGGCGGCGTGCTGAGCGGAGCCGGATTCGCGCGAGGGGTGGCCGGCGGGGCGCCCGGGAACTTCCTCTGGGCCCTCGACGTCGAGGCGTTTCTGCCCCGGCACGAGTTCCTGGCGCGAATGGACGCGCAGATCGACCAGATAAAGGAAGGCGAGCGGCTTCCGGGTGTCGACGAGTTGCTGGTCCCCGGCGAGCGCGGCCAGCGACGCTACTCGGACCTCACCGCCCGCGGCGTCGTGCCGCTGGCCCCAGCGAGTTGGCAAATACTGGCGACCGAATGCGAGTCGCTAACCGCCCCGCTGCCCGCCCTGCTCGACAGTTGATCGATGCGTCGCATGCTGCCTTCGTGGGCCTGTCCACGGAGACGGTCCCTCAACGCGTAAACCGTGTGGGGCTGAAGCCGGTCGCCGTCCCCGGGCCAGCGCACGTTGCTTCTCCCGCGCGACGAGCAACAGTTAGACGATCGCTTCGTTGTGCTGAAGGGGTAGTAATCGTCAAGGGTGCCGCGCCCCTCCCCTCTCGAACGAGTCGCGCGGCTAGGGGGCTACCCGCTAACGCTCCGGGTTGGCGCCGGTGCTCGTCAGGACAGAGCGACTGCGAAAGCGGGAGCGACGGTTCACGCGGCTTTCCTACCTGCGGCGGGCGGTCGCGGCCAGCGCGGGATTCGTCCACCCCGCGTCCGTCGGGTTGATCGTCGTCCCGGGCGCCACGACCTCGTCGATATGGTCCAGGAGCGCGGTGTCGAGCCGTACGTCCGCGGCGCCAAGCTGGGACTCCAGCTGCTCCATCGTCCGCGGACCGATGATCGCCGCGGTCACGGCCGGATGGTGGATGACGAACGCGAGCGCCATGTGGATCAACGACATGCCCGACTCCTCTGCCAGATGCGCAAGCGCGTCGGCGGCCTCGAGCTTGGCCTGATTGGCCGGAATCGAAAGGTCGTAACGCTGGGGGAGCATCGCCGAGCGCCGAGACGTCAGATCCTCGGCCCCCTTGCGCCAGCGCCCCGACAGCCAGCCGCCCGCCAGCGGGCTCCACGGGATGACGCCCATTCCGGAGTCCCGGCAGGTCGGCAGCACGTCGGCCTCGATGCCGCGAGCGAGAATCGAGTACGGCGGTTGCTCGCAGACGAAGCGCTGGTGGCCCCGGTCACGGGCGACCCACTGGGCCTTGACGATCTGCGCCGCCGGATAGGTCGAGGAGCCGATGTACCGCACCTTGCCCTGCGAGACGAGGTCGGAGAGGGCGCCAAGCGTCTCCTCGTGATCGGTCCAGGGGTCCCAGCGATGCACCTGGTAGAGGTCCACCCAGTCGGTCTGTAGGCGCTTTAGCGAGGCTTCGACCTCCCGCATGATCCATCGCCGCGAGTTGCCCGCCTGATTGGGGTCGTCGCCCATCCCGCCGTGAAACTTCGTCGCGAGCACTACGTTCTCACGCCGCCCGCCGCTCAGCGCCTTGCCGACGATCTCCTCCGACTCCCCGCGCGAATAGACGTCGGCGGTGTCGATGAAGTTGATCCCCCCATCCAGAGCCCGGTGGATGATGCGGATCCCCGCATCGTGGTCGGGCTCACCCCACGCGCCGAACATCATCGCGCCGAGGCAGAGCGGACTCACGTGGACGCCGGTGCGTCCGAGCGTTCGCTGGTCCATCGCCCACAAGTTACTGTTGCGGTGGCGGCCTGCCGCAACGCGTGTTCAACCCGCCGTACCGACAGCACTCGGCCGGCCCCGCCGCCGCACGGACAGCGGGGCCGGCGATCAGCGCTTGCGCCTAGTACCTGTCGTCGTCGTCCTCGTCGTGGTCGCGTTCGAGCTGTGCGCGAATCTCACCGTCCGGGTACTTCACGCTGTGGACGTTCGCGTACGTTGCTCCCGCCCGAATCGCATCGACCAGCTCCTCGAACTCGCCCGGATCGATCCCCTGAACCGCCGGGCCGATCACGTCGGCGGGGACGATCGTCCCTGTGATTCTGGCCGGCTGGGGCGGGCATGCCTGTGTGCCTGCCGGCCCGTTGCCGAGGTTCGTGCACAGGAACACGCTGACCCCGCCGCTCTGCCCGCGGGCGCCGAAGTGGATGTGCGCCTGCTGGACAGCCGCCTCGAGCTCGGCGTAGCTCAGCCGGTAGGAGATTTCCTGATCCGCCTCGTCGATGCGGACCTTGAACTTGGCCTGTCCCGGGGTTGACAGCGCAAGGGGGGTCTCCTCGTACCCGCTGAGTTTCTCGCGGATGTCGTTGCCGCCCCCGGCCACGGCCACCGTGCCGGCCACGGCCACCGCGCCGGCCACCGCAACCACGGCGGCTAGCTTGACTCGTGCGTTCATCGTCACCACCTCTCTGATGGAACACCGGATGGCGATAGGAGATACGCACAGCGGTACCACATGGATTGCCGGCCCCAGACAGGCGAGCCCCAGGCGGCCGAGGGAGCGCGCAGAGGGCTGGGAGTGCAAAATCGGGCTTACCTCGCGCCTACCGGGAAACGCCGGGAACAAAGGAGGCGTGTGCGCGCCGATGCCCTCGACGGCGCCCGGCTGAGTTCCCGGATCGCGGTTCGCATTTCGTCACCCGCCCGCCTCCGAATAGGAGCAGCCAGGTCTAGATCGGTCGCGCCCACCGGGCCAGCATCGCTCGTTGAATCGACGGAAGGAGAACGATGCAACAGCTCTTCGTCTACACGCACCTGGCTGCCCTCAACCTCGGCCGCCGCCTCCGGCGCCGAGTCGCCGACGAGCGCGGTCAGGGCACGGTCGAGTACGTCGGCCTGATCCTGCTGGTCTCGATGTTGATGGTCGGCATGGTGGTCGCGATGCGGGGATTCAACGGCACCCAGGGCACCGAGATCGCCGAGGTGATCATCGCCAAGATCAAGCAGGCGGTGAACGCGATCTCGTTCAAGTAGCGGTTCCGCGGAACCGCGGCGCGTCGCTGCGCCCGCCACGTCCCTGGCCTGCGGGCCTCCGGGTAGAGCGGGCGCCGGCGACTCGCCTTTTCCCTGGACGCTTGTCAGCGAGCGCTTGAGCTCGACCACGTCGCAGACTCGTGCTCGGGAGCCGGAGGTGAGCACAGCACCCTCGAGGTCACCGAGCCGGCGGCGGATGAACGCCCCGAGCCGGATCCCACCGACTGAAGCCGTAGGGCGCGCCCTCGCGGCGCGCTCGGGGATCACCGGGCAACGCTTCTGAAACACTCGCGCCGTGGCCCGCAGCTACGACCGCACCAACGCCGACCACCGCCCGGTCTCGATCGAGCCCGGGTTCGTCCGCACGGCGACGGGCTCGTGCCTGTACGAGCAGGGCGAGACGCGGATCATCTGCACCGCCTCGGTCTCGACCTCGGTGCCGCGCTGGCTCGAGGGCAAGGGCCGCGGCTGGGTCACCGCCGAGTACGCGATGCTGCCCGCCTCGACCGGAGAGCGCAAGGAGCGCGACTCCAAGCGCGGGCGCCCCGACGGGCGCTCGACCGAGATCCAGCGCCTGATCGGCCGCGCCCTGCGCGGGGTCGTCGACCTGAGCGCACTCCCCGACCGCTCGGTCTACGTCGATTGCGACGTGCTCCAGGCCGACGGCGGCACCCGCTGCGCCTCGATCACCGGCGGCTACGTCGCCCTGCGGCTTGCGACCCAGGCGCTGCTCGAGGCCGGTGAGCTCGAGCGCGACCCGCTGACCGGCTCGATCGCCGCGATCTCATGCGGGGTCGTCGACGGCGAGCTGCTCTGCGACCTCGACTACTCCGAGGACTCGCGCGCCGAGGTCGACGCCAACATCGTCATGACCGGCGACGGCGGCCTGGTCGAGGTCCAAGCGACCGCCGAGCGAACCCCGGTCTCGCGCGCCTCGCTCGACGAGCTGCTCGGCCTCGCGGAGCCGGCGATCGCGGCACTGCGCGAAGCGCAGGCCGAGGCCGCCGGCGGCTCCCTGCCGGGAGGATGAGCGCTCCGCCGCCGCGCCTGATCGTGGCGACACGAAACGAGCACAAGCTGCGCGAGCTCGGTGAGATCCTCACCGGGATCGAGCTGCTGCCGTTGCCGCCCGAGATCGAGCTGCCGCCCGAGACCGGCGAGAGCTTCGCCGAGAACGCGCTGATCAAGGCCCGCACCGCGCACGAGGCGAGCGGCGAGCCGGCGATCGGCGACGACTCGGGGATCACCGCCGCGGCGCTCGGGGGCGGGCCGGGCGTGCACTCGGCGCGGTTCGCCGGTGCAGGGGCCACCGACGCGCAGAACCTCGACCTGCTGATCTCCCAGGTGGGCAAGCACGAGGATCGCTCGGTCGCCTACGTCTGCGTGATCGCCTACCTCGACGAGGCCGGCGCCGAGCACCTGTTCGAGGGTCGCTGCGAGGGCACGCTGATCACCGAGCCGCGCGGCAGCGGCGGGTTCGGCTACGACCCCGCTTTCGTCCCCGACGACACCGGCCCCGGCGACCAGCGGACGATGGCCGAGCTCGAGCCGGGCGAAAAGCACGCGATCAGCCACCGCGGCCGGGCGGCGAGGGCGCTCGCCGGGGCGCTCGGAGTCGCGACGGAGGCGACGTGATCTCGACCAAGTCCGGGGCCGCTGCGCTCTCGATCGCCTCGAACGCGGTCCTGATCGCGCTCAAGCTCGCCGCCGGGGCGATCACGGGCTCGATCGCGATCCTCACCGAGGCGATCCACTCGGCGATCGACCTGCTCGCCTCGTTCGTCGCCTTCTTCTCGGTCCGCAAGGCCGACGAGCCCGCCGACCGCGAGCACCCCTACGGCCACGAGAAGCTCGAGAACCTCGCCGCGGCGATCGAGGGGATGCTGATCCTGGTCGGCGCCGGGATCATCATCTACGAGGCGACCCGCCGCCTGGTCACCGGGGCCGAGATCGAGGAGCTCGGGATCGGGATCGCGGTGATCGGCTTCTCGGCGGTCGCCAACCTCTGCGTCTCGACCTTCCTCTATACCCGCGCCCGGGCGCTCGACTCGGCGGCGCTGGAGGGCGATGCCGCCCACCTGCGCACCGACGCGCTGACCTCGGCGGGCGTGCTCGTCGGCCTGCTGCTGGTCGAGATCACCGGCGACCCCGCGTTCGACTCGATCGCCGCGCTCTGCGTCGCCGCGGCGATCGTGGTCGCGGGGTTTCGCATCCTCACCCGCAGCGGCCGCGTGCTCGTCGACGAGTCGCCGCCGCCGCACGAGCTCGACCAGATCGAGCGCGCGATCGCCGCCGAGCGCGAGCTCGCGCCCGAGATCGCCGGCTACCACAAGCTCCGCGCCCGCCGCGCCGGCGCCCGCCGCTACATCGACCTCCACCTCCAGTTCCGCCACGGGACCACGCTCGAGCACGCGCACGCCGTCGCCCATCGGGTCCGCGAGGCGATCGAGTCCGAGATCCCCAACTCCGAGGTCCTGATCCACAACGAGCCGGAGGAGTCCTTCCGCCCACCCGAGCAGGCGGCGCGCGGGCCCTACCGGGCGGGGTAGGGCCGGCTCAGAGCAGGTTCACGGCCGCGGCGACGCCAACCGCCGCGGCGGTGATCGAGTAGCCCGAGTAGCCGTTGATCGCGAGCAGGATCGTCGCGATCGCGCAGACGCCGACGACCGTCAGCCACGCAGCTCGCTCGAGGGACACGCTCGGTATTGTCGCCGAGGTGCCGGACCAAGCCGCCAAAGTCCCAGCATCCGCACCCAGTCCCGCCGACGGCGAGGTCGCGATCGCGCGGCTCGAGGCGATCTCGACCGACCTGCGCGGCTGCGTCATCCTCGGCGCGGACGGCTCGCCGCTCGCCGCCAGCGGAGACCTCGACGCCTGGGCCGGCGCCGCGCGCGAGCTGCTCGCGGCCGCCGACGCGGCCGCCGGCGAGCCCGCCACCCATGCCCATGTCGGCACCGAGGACGGCGAGGTGTTCGCGGTTCGCCACCGCGGGCTGGCGCTGGTCGCCGCGGCCGAGCGCTTCGCGCTCGCCTCGTTGATGGTCTTCGACATCCGCTCGGTGCTGCGCGAGCTCGCCGGTGGCGCCGATGCCGCGCTCGTCAGGGAGCAGCGCGAGGCCGCCTGATGCCGCCGAAGCCACACCGGGCGCTGATCGAGCGCGTCTCGAGCTATGCCGACGAGGCCGCCGCCTACCTGCGCCGGCGCCGGCTCACCCGGCGCCCGTTCGCCCGCGTCCACGTCGCCGGGGGCCGGATCGTCTCCTGCGCCCCGGAGACCGACGAGGGCCGCGAGCTCTTCCTCGCCGCCTCGCGCGTGCTCGACGCCGCGCGCTGATCGCGACCGGCGGCGAGCTCAGCCCCCGAGCGCGTACGCCACGACCTCGTCGGCGTCCATCTCCCGGCCCGCGGCGAGCGCTGCCTCGAGCCAGTCAACCCCTTCCCCCAGCGAGGCGCGGACGTCGGGCGCGAGCGGGGGATCGCCCGCATGCTCGAGCGCATCGAGGCCACCCCAGAGGCATCCGGCGCGCTCCGGGTCGCCTCGCCTCGCTGCGACGCCCGCAAGCAGGGCGACGCAATGGGCGACGCCGACGCGGTCCCCGATTTCGAGCACAACCACGAGGCTCTCGCGACAGAGCCGGTTCGCACGTTCAAGGTCACCCTGGTCGAACGCCATCTCGGCAAGCGAGCCCAGCTGGGCAGCCTCCCACCATGAATCGCCGAACTCGCGCCCCCGAGCGAGGCTCTCCTCGATCAGCTCCACGCCGCGCTCGCGATGGCCACGCTCCCATTCGATCCAGCCGAGCTTCTCGAGCGGGTAGAGCGCGCCCTCACGGTCGCACAGCTCTTCGAACAGGGCGAGGCTCTCCTCGGCCGATGCGCGCGCCTCGTCGAATCGCTTCAGGTTCACCTGCGCCGATGCAAGGCGGTCGAGGATCCGAGCGACCTCCCGCTTGTCGCCGAGCTCGCGGAAGAGCGCCAGCGCCTCCTCGGCGAGCTCCGCGGCGCGGACATAGTCCCCGGTGAAGAAGACTGTGCTGCCCGCCGAGCGCAGTGCGTTCGCGCGCAGCGCCGGCGGCGCTTCGTCGGCACGCGCAAGGGCCTCGGAGAGCCAGCGAAAGCCCTCGACGTGATCACGGACGACCCAGAACTTCTCCAACGTCGAGGCCAATCGCAGGCCCTGCACGGCGTCCCCGCTCGACAGCGACCAGCCGAGCGCTGCCCGGATGTCGTCGCGTTCGGCATCGATCCGTCCCAGCCACTTCTCCTGGCTGGCGCCGGCTTCGAGTTCACGCTTGGCGCGCTCCGCGAGCTCGAGCATGTGGTCGAAGTGGCGTCGGCGGATCTCCTGTGCCTCGGCGAGGCTCTCGAAGCGCTCGATCGCGTATTCGCGGATCGTCTCCAGCATCCCCACTCTGCCGCTCGCCCAGCGACGAACGAGGCTCTGCTCGCTCAGCTCGTTGAGGGCGTCGAGGTCGACCTCGCAGACAGCCTGCGCCGCTTCGACCCTGAAGGCGCCCGCGAAGACCGCGAGGCGAGCGAAGCGGCGCTGCTGCTCTCGCCCGAGCAGGTCGTGGCTCCAGCCGATCGTCGCGCGCAACGTTCGCTGGCGCGCCGGAGCGTCCCGAGCGCCTGCGGTGAGGATCGGCAGGCGCTGCTCGAGCCTGGCGGCGAGCTGCTCGGTCGAGAGCAGGCGGACGCGCGGCGCAGCGAGCTCGATCGCCAGCGGCAGGCCGTCCAGGCGGCGGCAGATCTCGGCGACGTGCTGATCGGCCTCGATGCCCGGCCGGACCGCGCGAGCGCGCTCGATGAACATGGCGACGGCATCCGGTTCCGGCAGTGGCGGTACCTCGAACTCGTGCTCGGCAGCGATCCGCAGCACGGCACGGCTGGTGACCAGCAGATGCAGGTTCGGGCACACGGCGAGCAGGTCCGACACGGCCGGCGCAGCGGCGAGGAGGTGCTCGAAGTTGTCGAGCAGAAGTAGCATCCGCTGCTCGTCGACGTGCTCGGCGACCCCGTTCTTCGCGCCCAGCGCGCGCCCGATCGTCGGCAGGACGACCGCTGGATCGGTGAGCGCCGCAAGCGGGACCCAGAAGACTCCGTCGGCGAAGTCGTCGACGAGCTCCGCCGCGACCTGGAGTGCGAGCCGCGTCTTGCCGCTGCCGCCGGCGCCGGTCAGGGTGAGCAGGCGGACATGGTCGCGCCGGACCAGTTCCATCGCCCTGGCCAACTCGCCTTCCCTGCCGATCAGCGGCGTCGGCTGGGTCGGCAGGTTCGTCGCGTTGAGCGAGCGAAGCGGCGGGAAGTCGCCTTCTCCGAGCTGGTAGAGCCGCTCCGCCTCGATCAGGTCCTTGAGCCGGTGGCGACCGAGGTCCCGCACGGGCTCATCTGCATCGGCAAGCTCGCGCGTCTGCTCGGAGAGAACGACCTGGCCCCCGTGCGTGGCGGAGCAGATCCGCGCCGCGCGGTGGACGTTGATCCCGACGTAACCCTCCTCGGTCAGCATCGCCTCGCCGCTGTGAAGTCCCATTCGAACGCGGACCGGTCCATCGCCGAGCGCCGCCTGACCCTCGCGCGCCGCCGCAACCGCCTCGGAGGCCGAGCCGAAGGCGACGAAGAACGCATCCCCTTGCGTGTCGACCTCAGCGCCGCCGTGGCGCGCGAACGCCCCGCGCAGCAGCCGCCGATGCTCCGCCAGCACAGCCACGTAGCGCTCACCGAGGTCGTGGAGGAGCCGGGTCGAACCCTCGATGTCGGTGAACAGAAAGGTGACCGTGCCGGTGGGCAGCCTTTTCATCCGCGACCCCACGAGGCTCGCTGGAAGGACACGATCGCTATTGTCGCCGACGTGCCAGGGTGGCGCTCAAACGGCGAGGCGCTGTTCCTCGCCGCATCTGACCTGATCGACGCTGACCTCTGATGGGAGCCGAGCGGCCCGAGCACCTTGTCGAGCCCGAGCTCGCCGGGCGGATCGTCGCCCGCGCGCTCGCCAACGGGGGCGACTTCGCCGAGCTCTTCTGCGAGGATCGCGCCGGGTTCTCGCTCTCGATCGACGAGTCGCGGATCGAGCGCGCCCAGCGCGGCGCCGACACCGGCGCCGGGGTCCGGGTGGTCAGCGGCGAGACCACCTACTTCGCCCACGTCGATGGGCTCGCCGAGGCCGATCTCGAGCGCGCCGCCGACGCCGCGGCGGCCGCGCTCAGCGGTGACCGCGCCCCGGCGCAGGCGCTCGCCGCCGCCGAGCCCGTCGCTCCGCAGGAGATCGAGATCGCGCCCGCCGAGATCGCGGCCGAGCGCAAGGCCGAGCTGCTGCGCGCCTGCGACGAGCGCGCCCGCGGGGCGGAGGACAAGGTCGTACAGGTCCAGGCGGGCTACGCGGAGGCGCGGAGGCGGATCACTGTCGCGAACTCCGACGGCCTGCTCGCCGCCGACGACCGCACCCGGGTGCGGCTCGGGGTGCAGGTCGTCGCCCGCGACGCCGATCGGGTCGAGACCGGCTTCGAGACGCTCGGCGGGCACCGAGGCTTCGAGCTGGTCGGCGACGGCGCCGCCGAGGCGATCGCCGAGCATGCGGCGAAGGTAGCGCTCGCGCTGCTTGACGCCGACCCGGCGCCCGCCGGGGCGATGCCGGTGGTCGTCGGCAGCGGCTTCGGCGGCGTGCTCTTTCACGAGATGACCGGCCACGGGCTCGAGGCCGACCACATCCAGAAGGGCGCCTCGGTCTACGCGGGCAAGCTCGGCGAGGACGTCGCCGCCGCGTCCCTCGACGCCTACGACGACGGACGGCTGCCGGGCCAGTGGGGCACCGAGGGCATCGACGACGAGGGCACCCCTACCCAGACCACGGCCGTCATCCACGAAGGGCGGATCACCTCCTACCTCTACGACCTGCTGCGGGCGAAGAAGGACGGCGTCGCCTCGACCGGCAACGGCCGCCGCGAGAGCTTTCGCCACCTGCCGATCCCGCGGATGACCAACACCTTCATCGCCCCCGGCGAGGCGAGCCCCGAGGAGTTGATCGCCGAGGTCAAGCGCGGCTTCTACGCGGTCTCGTTCGCCGGCGGCCAGGTCGACCCGACCACCGGCGACTTCGTCTTCGGCGTCTCGGAGGGCTATCTGATCGAGGCCGGCGAGGTGACCACGCCGTGCCGCGGCGCGACCCTGATCGGCAACTGCCTCGACACGCTGCGCCGGATCGACGGCGTCGCCGGCGACTTCGAGGTCCGTACCGGCTTCTGCGGCAAGGGCGGCCAGAGCGTCCCGGTCGGCGTCGGCCAGGGCCACGTGCGGATCGGCGAGCTGACGGTGGGGGGGACGGCGGTCTAGTGGCCGCTGAGCTCGAGCTCGAGGCGATCGCAGGGCGCGCGGTCGAGGCGGCGCTCGACTGCGGAGGCCGGCGACGCCGAGGCCTTCGTCTCGGACTCGACCGGGCTCGAGGTGCGGGTCTTCGACGCCGAGGTCGAGAGCCTCACCGAGGCGGGCGAGCGCGGGCTCGGGGTGCGGGCCTGGATCGACGGCCGCGCCGGCTACGCCTACGGTGTCGACCTCGCCGACTCCGGGTTGCGCGAGATCGCCGCCGGGGCGGTCGAGGCGGCGCGGATCGCCGACGTCGACGAGTTCGCCGCCGCGCCCGACCCCGCGGGCGAGGCCGCGCCGATAGCGGGCCTTGCCGACCCCGCGGCCGCCGAATGGACGACCGAGCGCAAGGTCGAGCTCGCCAAGGGCGCCGAGCGCGCCGCGCGCGAATCCGACGGCCGGGTGGTCGCGGTCGAGACCACGGTCTACGTCGACGAGCGCGCCGCCGCCGCGCTCGCCTCCTCGCGCGGGGTCTCGGGCGCCTACGAGGCAACCTACTGCTATGCCTACCTCTCGGCGATCGCCGAGGCCGACGGCGACCGCCAGACGGGGCTCGGCTTCGGCATCGGGCGCTCGCCGGCGGCGCTAGACCCCGGAGCGATCGGCCGCGAGGCTGCCGAGCGCTCGACCGCGCTGCTCGGCGCCGCCAAGCCCGCCTCGCGCAGCTGCCCGGTGGTCCTCGACGAGACCGTCGCCGCGAGCTTCGCCGGCTTCATCGGCGGCGTCCTCTGCGCCGACGCCGTCCAGCGCGGGCGCTCGCCGTTCGCCGGCCGCCTCGGCGAGGCGATCGGCTCCGAGGCGTTGACGATCGCCGACGACGGCGCCGACCCCGCCGGGCTCAACTCGGCCCCGTTCGACGGCGAGGGCACGCCCTCGGGTCGCACGGCGCTGATCGAGGCGGGCGAGCTGCGCGCCTACCTGCACGACTCCTACACCGCGCGCCGCGAGGGCGACGGCGCGATCTCGACCGCCAACGCCTCGCGCGCCGGCTACCGCTCGCCGCCCTCGGTGTCGACCTCGAATCTGATCGTCGCCGCGGGCGAGCTCAGCCTCGACGAGCTGCTCGTCGCCGCGGGCGAAGGGATCTACATCAGCGACGTCGCCGGCCTGCACTCGGGTGTCAACCCGGTCTCGGGCACGTTCTCGGTCGGCGCCACCGGGCGCACGATCTCCGGCGGCGAGCTCGCCGAGCCGGCGGACGAGTTCACGATCGCCTCCGACCTGCCGGCGATGCTCGCCGCCGTCCGCGCCACCGGCTCGAAGCGGCGCTGGGTTCCCTTCGGCGGCTCGGTCCACACCCCCGCGCTGCTGATCGGCGAGATGGCGATCGGCGGCGGCTGAGCGCGGGCCGTCGCGTCGCGCTGGTGTCCGCTGCCGCGTGTACCTTCGATCGCGGGTGAGATGAGCCGAGAGGTTGGCGTGTTGGGCAAGCAGGTAGGTGCGGGCGTACTGGCAGGGGCCGCAGTGCTGCTCCTTGCCGCGCCCTCGTCGGCCCCGGGAGCCGTGACGATCGGCCCCGACCCGCTGCCGCAGCGCAGCAGCGTGATCGGCCAGGGTGGGGCGAGGATCTTCGCCAACGACGTCGTCCCCGGGGCGTCGCTCACCTCGCCGCTGGACGGCGTCGTCGTGCGCTGGCGCGCGCGCCGCGGCTCCGGGCCCGGCGTGCTCCAGGCGGACACGCTGACGCTCCGCATCCTTCACCCGACCGGCGTCGCGAACCAGTTCACCACCGCGGGAACGAGCGAGCCACACCCCGTACCCGGCGGCGACGATCCAATCGACGTCTACGAGTTCCCGACGAGGCTCCCGATCCAGACCGGCGACCGGGTCGGCCTTGGAACGGTCTCGGGTACCTTTCCGGCGCTCGCGCTGATCGGGGCTTCGTATCTCCACCGGATCAACCCGCTCACCGACGGGCAGACCGCGACCTTCGACGCCGGATCGTTCGGCGATCGCGCGGTGCTGATCAACGCCGACGTCGAGCCGGACGCGGATGGGGACGGGTTCGGCGACGAGACCCAGGACGCCTGTCCGACGGATGCGGGCACTCAGGGAACCTGCCCTCCGGACATCGACCCGCCCGAGACCGAGATCACCAAGGGCGCCCCGAATAAGACCGAGAAGACGAAGCTGAGGTTCAAGTTCACCTCCGACGAGCCGGGGTCGACCTTCGAGTGCAAGGCCGACAAGAAGCCGTTCAGGTCCTGCTCCTCGCCGAAGAAGGTCAAGCGCCTCGACGAGGGCAAGCACAAGTTCAAGGTCCGCGCCACCGACGCGGCCGGCAACGTCGATCCCTCGGCGGCGAAGGACAAGTTCAAGGTGGTCGACTAACCCGAGTCGCCGCGGCGCAATGCTGCGCGGTGGAGTTGACCGCCGGCCCGATCCGCCATAGATTGGGCGCCGAACCAGTCGACCGGGGAGGCGCGGAAGCAGATGAGGCACGCACGACGGTGTGGAGCGACATTGATCGCGAGCGCAATCCTCGCCACGGCAGTGACGGCGCAGGCCGCTCCGGCGGCGACGATCACCGTCGCCCCCAACGAACCGTCCCTTCCCAGCAACTGCTACCCCTTCGGGCTCGGAGACCCCGGGGTCGGGGATCCGTGGACGCCATTCGCAGCGTGGTTCTATAAGAACGTCCCCGCATTCGAGCTCGCCACCGGGGACACATTGGCCTTTGACCTCGCCGCTCAAAACGACGCCGATGCGCAGCTCGAGATCGCCCTCGCGAGGACGACAGCCAACGGTGGAACCGTCGAGGGCGAACCCTTCCGCACGGTGGTCTCCAACACACAGACGCCGCTCAATCCGCGCGGCGATACGACCGCCGGCAACTTCGAGATGCAGTTCGAGACCCAGGCACCCTTCAGCTTTGCGGGCGGCGGGCTGATCATCCGCTTTTCCAATCCCTCCGCAACCTACGCGGGAGATAACGGTTGCGACTCGGTACTCGGCGGCGCGTCGGCGTCGGATACGAGCGGCTTCTTCGTCCAACGCGCCTACGAAGATGCCAATGGCACCTCTCCCTGGGATACCCAGGATCCGGGGGATATCGGCGGCTTCCGCGTGACGACGACCGATCCTCCGGCCGCCGACACGGACCCGCCCGAGACCACGATCACCAAGGACGCGCCGAAGAAGACCGACGAGAGCAAGGTCAAGTTCAAGTTCATCTCCGATGAGCCGGACTCGACGTTCGAGTGCAAGGCCGACAAGAAGCCGTTCAAGTCGTGCAAATCGCCGAAGATGGTCAAGCGCCTCGACGAGGGCAAGCACAAGTTCAAGGTCCGGGCCATAGACGCTGCCGGCAACGTCGATCCCTCCGCGGCGAAGGACAAGTTCAAGGTCGTCGACTGACCCAGCTCGTTGGTCATACCCCCTGTCCAAGTGTCGGCGGGGTCGGGGTTCGCCCCACTAGGCTGCACCGATGGCTCGCCGCGCGATCCTCCCCGCCGCCGCCCTCGCGCTGACCGCGGCCGTGGTCCTCGTGCTCGCCGCGACCGCCCCCTCGGCGCTCGGCCCCTACCCCTCGCTGGGCGGCAAGTGCGGGGTGTTCCCGAAGCCCGGGCCCGAGGTCGAGCCCAGCACCGCCTCGCTGCCCGACCAGCGCGCCTGGAACCAGGACATCTCCGAGGCCCCGGTGCACCCCGACTCCAACGCGATCATCGATTTCATCAACGCCAACGGCGGCACCGAGCTGCACCCCGACTTCGGCTCGCCGCGCGAGTACGGCTTTCCCTACCGGGTCGTCGGCAAGAAGGCAAAGCGGACCAAGGTCCACTTCACGGCCTACGGCGACGAGTCCGACCACGGCAAGTACCGGGTCCCGCTCTCATCACCGGTCGAGGGCGGCGCCGACTCCGACGGCGACCGCCACGTGCTCGCCTACGACCGCAAGCGCTGCAAGCTCTATGAGCTCGGGCGCGCCTTCCCGCAGAAGCAGCAGAAGCGCTGGGACGCCGACGTCGGCGTGATTTGGAACCTGCGCTCGGCCGAGCTGCGGACCGACAGCTACACCTCCGCCGACGCCGCCGGGCTGCCGATCTTCCCCGGCCTCGTCCGCTACGACGAGGTCCAGTCCGGCCACATCGACCACGCGATCCGGGCCACGTTCGACGTCACTCGCGACGCCTGGATCCACCCGGCCTCACACTGCGCCAGCGACGAGACCAGCGCCAACGCGCCGCCAATGGGGATGCGCCTGCGAATGCGCTCGGGCTATGACATCTCGGGGATTTCCGGCGACGCGCGGGTGATCGCCGAGGCGATGAAGCAGTACGGCTTCTTCGTCACCGACAACGGCTCGAACTGGTTCTTCCAGGGCACCTCGGACCGGCGCTGGAACGACGAGAACCTGAACCAGCTCAAGGAGATCCCGGGCTCGGCGTTCGAGGTCGTCCGCTCGCAGGCCGAGGTCCACAGCTGTTGAGCACTCTCGCCCCGGATGGCGAGGACGGTGACCACCTGACCTAAGGCCGGCTCAGGCGCCGTCGCGCAGGGCGATGATCCCGCCGATCACGGCGAGGTAGGCGGTGCCGTCGGGGCCGAGCGCGAGCCCGGCGTAGTTGTTGTTGTAGGAGAGCCCGGCGCCGGCGAACTGGCTCCAGGCGGTGTCGCCGTCGCGCCAGTCGATCGCGGTCCAGTAGTAGCCCTGGGCGGCGGGGTCGGGCGGGCGGGTGTAGGTGTAGATCAGACCGGTCTTGGTCGAAAGCTTCGGGACCACGGTCGGCGCTCGGGCGTCGAGGTTGGTCCACTTGAGCTTGCAGCCCTCGCCGTTCTTCTTTACATCGACGCGGGCGAAGCCGAGCTCGGTCCCGCTCCCGACATCGGCCCGAACGGGTCCTGGTAGCCGTAGTTGTTCTCGACCACCAATGAGCGCCCGGCGGTGATCAGCGAGTTCTCGGTCGCCGAGCCGCCGACCCCGAACACCGGCTGCTTGCACACGGTCCGCTTCTCGCCGCGCAGCTTGCGCGCGTTGCGGTAGACGACCACGTTCATCGGGTCGGCGTTGTCGGTGATCGCGACGTAGCCGCCCTCCATGATCGTCGGCGTCGTCCCCGAGCCCGCGTTTACCTGGCTCGGCTTGACGATCCCCGAGTTGGATAGCCGGCCTTCCAGATCACCCGCGGCTTGCCAGAGTCGCTGGCCTTGAACCGGTACATGCGCTTGTCGGAGACGATGTAGACGCCGTCCTCACCGACCGCGAACGAGTTCTCGATCTCCTCGCCGAGGGTCTTGACGCGCAGCTCGCCGGTCTTGCGGTCGAGCGTGCCGACCTTGCCGTTGGCCTTCGAGACGAACCAGATCAGGCCTGGGTGGTTAGAACGACAACGGTGGTTCGGTCAGAGCTCGTAGCGTGCGAGGTCTGACTCGAGACGTTCCCGATCCTCGGGAGTGAGGTCGTCGACGCCGGGCGGGCGGTCGGGGCCGTCGTCGCCGTCGCGACGCCAGCGCCGCAGGCCGACGAAGATCGCCGCTGCCGCGGCGAGGATCGCCACGGCCGGCACCAGCCACGCCGCCAGGTCGAAGCCCTCGGCCTCGGGGATCGAGAGCACCTCAGGGCCGAACTCGGCGACGAGGCGGTCCTTGATTTCGTCCTTGGTCAGGCCCTCGGCGATCAGGCCGCGGATGAACTCGCGCTCCTGTTGGGCCTGGGGCGCGTCGATCGCGAGCTCGAGGGTGACGCCGCAAATCGGGCACATCACCTCATCCTCGATATCGGGGAGGGAGGTCTGCGGGGTCTGGGCAAGCGCAGCGGTTGGGGAGGTGAGTGCAGCGGCGACGATGACGGTCAGCAACGTGCGGCGCACGCTCAGCTCCCCTCGATCAGCGGCGCGACCTCGGTCTCGAGGTACTCCGCCGTGACGGGACCCGGGACGTGGAGGGCGACGTTGCCCTCGCGGTCGACGAGAAAGCTCTCGGGGAAGCCGGTCATCCCGAGCTCGTCGGGGCGCTCGCCCTCGCCGTCGTGGAGCTGAGGGTAGGTGAGCCCGTACTCGTCGACGAACTCCCGCCCCTCGTCGGAGACGTCGCGGCTGTCGATCCCGAGCACGGTGAAGCCGTCGTTTTGGTGCTGCTCGTGGAAGCGCTGGAGCGCCGGCGACTCCTCTTTGCAGGGGTCACACCACGAGGCCCAGACGTTGACCAGCACCCAGTCGCCGCGGTAGTCGGCGATTGAGCCGCTACCGGCGCCGTCGAGGGTCGGCAGCTCGGCGTCGGGGATCGGCTCGCCGACCGCGACGGCGGATTCGCCCTTCGTCAGCAGCCCGAAGCCGAGCAGGCCGATCAGGGCGAGAACGCCCAGGAAGACAGCAAACGTGCGCGCGCCCACGAACGGGAGCCTAGAGTGGGCGTGATCCCAGCCCGGTTTGGCTGGTTTACCCCTGCGCCGGGCGAAACGGAGCCCTGGCCCGCACAATCTCAAGCAACGGAATGCAGACAGAAGAGCGCCGCCTCGCACTCCTGCCAGCCGTCGCCACCGTCGCGGCGTTGGTCGTGATCGTGACCGGCGCGCTGACCCTGCTCGGCTGGATCCTCGGCGTCTACTTTCTCGCCGAGCTGGTGCCCGATGCGCCGCGGATGCCGGCGAACACGGCGATCGCCCTGATCGCGCTCGGCCTGGCGCTGTGGCTCGTCCGCGACCGCGAGTGCTCCGACGAGGCGCGGGCGTGGTCGCGGTTCATCTCCGAGCTGGTCGTGATCGGCGCCGGCCTCACGCTCGCCCAGTACATCTTCGGCGTCGACCTCGCGATCGACGGGCTGTTCACCGACACCAGCGGTGCGATGTACCCCGGCCGGCCCGACCCCCATGCGGCGACCGCGATCCTCGCCTGCGGGCTGTGGCTCGCCGTGCTCGACCGCGACGGCCCCCGCTGGAGCACGGTGATCAACACGCTCGCCGCGGTAACCGGCCTGATCGTGCTCGCGGCGGTGATCGGTTATCTCTTCAACGTCGACTACGTCTACGGGCGCACGGTGGTCAACGGCGTCGCGCCGCAGACGGTGTTCGCGCTCGTCGCGCTGTGGGCGGGGATCCTCTGCGCGCGACCGTCCTCGGCCTGGGTGCGGCTGCTGACCAGCGACCGCGCCGGCGGGCACGCAATGAGGCGCCTGGTGCCGGCGGTGATCGTGATCACGATCGGGATCGGCTACGCGCTCGTCGTCGGCGAGAGCGAGGACCTGTTCACGGTCCGCGTCGGCGCCGCCTTCCTGATCGCGATCGCGATCGCCTTGCTGATCGGGATCGTCGTCTACACCTCGCGCGATCTCGACCGCGCCGACGACGAGAACCGCCAGCTTCAGGAGCGGCTCGCCGAGCTGGTCGAGCGCGACCCGCTGACCAACGTCTTCAACCGCCGCCGCCTCGACGAGGAGCTGCGCCGCCAGCTCGCCTTCGCCCAGCGCCACGGCACCCGCCTGGCGGCGCTCTCGATCGACCTCGACGGGTTCAAGGCCACCAACGACACCCACGGCCACGCGAGCGGCGACGAGCTGCTGATGGCGACCGCCGAGGTGCTGATCGAGGAGCTGCGCGAGAGCGACTTCATCTGCCGTCCCGGCGGCGACGAGTTCATCGTCCTGCTCCCCGACTCCGACGTCGAGTCGGCGCGGATCGTCGCCGGGAAGCTGATCCGCTCGATGCGCGGCGTCAAGCGACCCAAGCCCGGCGGCGGGGTGATCGAGCTGCGCGCCTCGATCGGGATCTCGGCCTCCGACAAGGGCGGCTGGATGGCGCCGCACGAGCTGCTCGCCGCCGCCGACCGGGCCCTGTATGCGGCCAAGCAGGCGGGCGGCGATCGGTTCGCGATCGACGAGCCGCTGGTTCTAGACTGACGGCGTCACGCGGACGTAGCTCAGCTGGTAGAGCGCGAGCTTCCCAAGCTCGAGGTCGCGGGTTCGAGACCCGTCGTCCGCTTCTGTTGAGCGGTGCGCCGTTCTTGACTTTGATCGCGCCTGTGACGTAGGTTCGCCACAGGAATGACCTCCAGGCCCCACGTCTGTCGCCGCCGAGCGTGGCCATTGGGCACGGTGGCGCTGGCGGCCACCCTCGCCGCGGTCCTGGCCGTAACGGGCGGTGAGGCAAGCGCCGACCACTTGAGCTGCGGCGACACGATCACCGCCGACACGACCCTCGACAGCGACCTCGTCGACTGCCCGAACAGCGGGATCGTGATCGGAGCGAACGGCGTGACGCTCGACCTGAACGGACACACGATCGACGGTGACGGCGAGCGCTTCGACGACACGATCGCTCCCCGGGGCCTCTTGCTGTGCCCAGATGACGAGCTGTGTGACGCCGGGGTCGCCAGCGAGAAACACAACCGACTCACGATCACAGGCGGTCGGATCAAAGAGTTCGCGAGTGGCGTTCTGACCGACCACACCAGACATGCCCACCTGCGCCGATTGACCCTGGTGCGAAACCTCGATACTGGAGTTGTCATTCTCCGATCGAGGGACGTCCGTCTGGGTCGGTCCACGGTCGCGCGCAACGCCTTCCTCGGCATCGCCTACATCCGGGTCACACGCAGCGACGTGAGCAGAACCTCGGTATTGGCGAACGGAGTTGACACCGACCAAGCCGGAATTGGCCTGTTCGGATCCGATCACGTAAGAGTCCAGCAGAACACGATCTCGCGCAACGGAGACGTTGGCTTGCTCGCTGTGGAAGCGAACGCCAATCACATCAGCGAAAACAGGCTGGCTGACAACCCGGAGGCCGGGATGGTCGTGATTGAGAGCGACCGCAACGCGGTCAGGCACAACCGAGTCCTGCGAGTCGGCGACGGCATCATCCTTGGCGGGAACGCGAACACCATCGCCCGGAATCACCTCTCCCGGATCTCCCCTCGCGCCGAGTGCGAGATCGGGTGCGCAACGGGCATCGCGGTCAGGGCCGGGCGCAGAAACCGGGTCGCACGCAACCGCGTCAGCCACGCGGGCGCCGCGGGCATCCGGATCGGCCGCAAGCACGACATCGTGCCGGGGGCTCGGAAGGCGCGAGGGACCGTGGTCCGCGGAAACCGGCTGCGACACGGCAACCGGGACGGGGTCATGATCGAGACAACGGCCCGCCAGACTTTGCTCAGGCGCAATCGTTCGGGCAGCTCTCGCGACGACGGCTTTGACGTCGAAAGCGAGAGCACGACGCTGGCCGGCAACTACGCCAGGCGCAATGGCGATCTGGGTATTCAGGCGGTCAACGGCGTGATCGACCGCGGCGGCAACCGGGCCAGCGGGAATGGCGATTCGCGCCAATGCGTGAACGTGGCGTGTCAGTAGCGGCGTTTCCCGAAGGTGACCGTCAACGAGCCCGCCGACGACAGCGGCCAGATCAGATTCGTGGACACATGTCTCAGTGGTCCACGCGTCGCGTCTTGCGGCGCCCGCGGGATCGCGGTTCAATCGACACATGGCCGACGTCTTCATCTCGTACTCGCGCCGTGATGAAGAGTTCGTCCAGCGGCTGCGCAACGCGCTCGGGGAGAGCGGTAAGGACGTGTGGGTCGATCGTGAGGACATCGGCCCGGCGGTCGAGTGGCGCCGCGAGATCGAGCTTGGGATCGAGGGCGCCGACATCTTCGCCTTCGTCATCACTCCCGAGGCGCTTGGCTCCGAGCCCTGTCGCCGAGAGCGCGAGTACGCGCTTGCGAAGAAGAAGCGGATCGTCCCGCTGCTTCGCCGCGAGCCCGACGGGCTCCCGGTCCCGGAGGACCTCGCGAGCCGCAACTACATCTACTTTCGCACCGAGGGTGAGTTCGCGCCGGGGTTCGCCTCGCTCCTCGCGGCGATCGACAACCTGCACGAGTGGGCCCGCGAGCACACCCGCCTGCTCGAGCGCGCAGAGGAATGGGAGCATGGGAATCGGGATCCGAGCTACCTCCTCCGGGGCAGCGACCTGCGAGAGGCGGAACGCTGGCTCGGGGAGCAGGCAGCGCACAAAGAGCCACAGCCGACGCCTCTGCAGACCGAATACGTCCTCGCCAGCCGAAAGGCGGCGACACGACGCCAGCGCACCACGATCGCGGCTGCTTTCGTTGCGCTCGCCGTCACCGCCGTGCTCGCGATCGTCGCCCTGGTTCAGCGCAATGAGGCGCGAGAGCAGCGCAACGAGGCCGTGCGACAGGCACAGCTGGCTCAGTCGCGCGAGCTCGCCTCCGCCTCGGTCTCGCAGTTCGAGGTCGATCCCGAGCTGAGCGTCCTTCTCGCCGCGCGCGCTGCCTCGATCAGCCCGACGAGCGAGGCGGAGCTGGCGCTGCGCCGGGCGCTAGCGCTCTCGCACGTCGAGGTCGGCCTGCGCGGGCATACGGCGTGGATGGCTCACGCCGCCTTCAGCCCGGACGGCGAGCGCGTCGTGACCGCGAGCCGCGACGGGCGCGCCGGGCTCTGGAATGCGTCAACCGGCGCCAACATCGCCTGGCTGGAGGGGCATCGCGACCGCGTCTCGTGGGCCGTGTTCAGTAACGACGGCGAGCTAATCGCAACCGCGAGCCGCGATGGCACAGCACGGATCTGGGACGGGGACACCGGCGAGCCGCGCGCGCGGCTCGCCGGGCACACGGACTTCGTCACCAGGGTCGAGTTCAGCCGCAGCGGGAGGCGCGTCGTAACCGCCGGCAAGGACGCAACCGCGCGGATCTGGGACGTTGCGACGGGAGAGGCGCTCGCGGTCCTCAGGGGTCACGGAAAGTGGGTGTCAAGCGCCAAGTTCACCGCCGACGGGCGCACGATCGTGACCGCGAGTGACGACGGCACCGTGAGGCTCTGGGACACCGGCTCGGGCGCTCCCCGAGCGGTGCTGCGGCCGAGGTCCGGACCGATCTCCGCCCTCGCCGTGAGCCCGGCGGGTCCGCGGATCTTCTCGGCTGGTTACGGCGACAATGGGATCTTCTCGGCCGTCGGTGGCGGCGCCGCGGTGCTCTGGGACTCGAGCACGGGCCGCGAAGTCGGCCGGCTGCCGCTTGAGGGTGGCGTCGCAACCGCCGCGACCTTCTCGGACGACGGCAGGTTGCTGGCGACCGGAAACGTCGACGGGACGGTGCGGATCTGGAAGGCCGGGTCGGGTGACCTCGTCTCGGTCCTCAGTGGGCACACCGGGCCGGTCACAGACCTCTCCCTCAACGACGGCGGAACCCGACTCGCCACCGCGAGCGGCGACGGCACGGCCAAGCTGTGGGACCTGGCGGAGCGACGGGTGCTCGAGGAGCTTCGCGGCCATGACGGTTGGGTGACGACCGCAGGGTTCGCTCCGGATGGGCGAACGGTCCTGACGGCGAGCCAGGACGGCACCGCGCGGATCTGGGACGCGACCGCGGGGGAGAGTCGCGAAGAGCTGCACGCGGGCCAGCCGCTGACGAGCGCGTCGTTCACCCGGCAGGCAACCTCGGTGTTGATGGCGGGCGCCTTCGACCAGCGGCTCTGGGAGCTCGGAAAACACTCGCCCGATGTCGTGCTGCCGAACGAGGACGCCGCCACCAACGACGCGGACATCAGCCCCGATGGGAGCCTGATCGTCAGCGCCGGCAACGACGGTGTCGGGCGCGTGTGGACCACGGACGGCGCGCTCGTGCGTGAGCTCTCCGGCCACGACGCAAAGCTCAACTCGGCGGCGTTCAGCCCGGACGGGAATTACGTCGTCACCTCCAGCGACGACGGTACCGCCCGTCTTTGGGACGTCGAGACTGGGGACGCACGAACGCTCGATGGGCACACGGCCAACGTTACGAGCGCCGCGTTCAGTCCCGACGGGACGCAGGTCGTAACCGCCGGGGGCAACGACCGTACGGCGCGGATCTGGGACTTCGCAAGCGGTGAGGAGCTGAGGGTTCTGCGCGGCCATTCGAACGCCGTCAACGCCGCGGCATTCGGCCCCGGCGGCAAGCTCGTCGTGACCGGCTCCTCGGACAACACGGCGCGGATCTGGGACGCGGCGAGCGGTCGGACGCGCGTCGTCCTCAAGGGCCACAGCGACCTGGTGTTCGCAACGCGCTTCAGCCCTGACGGCAGCACCGTCGTCACCGCCAGCTATGACGGAAGCGCGGGCGTTTGGGATGCCGCCAGCGGTGATCAGCTGCTCGAGTTGCGCGGGGACGGGCACCCGATCACCGACGCCGGATTCGACCCGGCCGGGCGGCGAATCGTGACCGCGGGCCTCGGCCTCGACCCGGCCGATCCTTCGTCGCTGGCGGCGCGCCCCGACGGCGCCGCGCGCATCTATGACTGCGAGGTGTGTGGCTCGCTGCCGGACCTGCTGCGGACGGCGCGTGCACAGGTCACGCGCGAGCTGACGGCGGCCGAGCGCCGCGAGTTCCTGGGGGAGTGACGCGCTTTTCGGGTACGCGCGGGGTTCAGGGCTTGATCCGGGTCACCGTGTCGTCCTCGCCGTTGGCGACCCAGACGCTGTCCGGCCCCGCCGTGATTCCCTCGGGCCCGGCGCCCACGTCGAGCGTCTGCACGACCTCTCCCTGCTCGGGATCGATTCGCGAGACCGAGTCGCTGCCGCCGTTCGCCACCCACACCGACCCGAACGCGGAGACCACGCCGCGCGGCTCGGTGCCGACCGGGATCGGATCGCCGGCGGTGAGCGACGTCAAGTCGATCTGAGAGACAGTGTCGTCGTTGGTGTTCGCGACCCAGACGGCCTCGTCGCTGACCGCGATTCCCTTCGGATTCGCGCCGACCGGGATCGGCTCGCCGGCCTGGCGTGACGCCGGGTCGATCCGCGAGACGGTGTCGTCGGCACGATTGGTCACCCACACGGCCTCGGCCCCGGTCGCGACGCCGAAGGGCTCGCGGCCGACCGGGATGCTCTGGATGTTCTCGGCATCGATCCGGGAGACCGTGTTCGAGCCGCTGTTCGCGACCCAGAGCGCCTCCTCGTCGACTGCGATGCCGCCGGGGCGAAGGCCCACAGGAACCTCTTCGCCCAGATCCCCGTCCGGCTCGATCGCCCAGAGCGTGTCCCCATCGCCGTCGGCGACGAACACGGAGCCGGCAGCGACCGCGACGCCCGCCGGCACGCCGCCCAGCGAGCGCGTCTCGCTCTGCGGCGGCTCGCCGTCGACGAACGACACCGACCCGCCGACGCGGTTCGTCACCCAGAGCCCGCCGTTCCCGAACACCAGCTCGACCGGGAGGTTTCCGACCTCGACCGGAGCGCCGTCTACCGCTGCGCCGCCCTCGTCCCCGCCTGAGGAGAGGATCAGGAAGGCGACGACGATCACCGCCACCGCACCGAGCCCGAGGGCGGCGAGCATCGGCACTCGCGGTCTGCGGGCATCCACGCGCTCGGTCGCTACCTCCGTCTCCTCGGTCGGCTTCGGCTCCTCCGCCGCTCGCCGGCGCGCCTCGTCCGCGCGCCTCCGCTCCTCCGCCTCCGCGTCCGCTCCGGCCTCGGCATCGGCGCGCCGCCTCCGCTCCTCGCGCTCCAGCTCCGCCTCCTCCTCGCGCTGTCGGAGCGCGGCCTCGGCATGCTCCCGCTCTGCCTCCGTGCTCGCCTGCTCCGCCGCCCTTTCGATGCTCTTGATCAGCTCTTCGATGCCGTAATCGAAGGCGTGGTCGGCGATCCGGAGAGCATGGAGGGTGGGGACCTTCTGGAGCCCCTGCGACTCCCCGCTGGCGGAGGCCTGTGGCAGCTGCCGTCTGCGCGGCATGTGGGCGTCCTCCATCAGCGTGACGAACATCCTGATCTTGCGATTGATCGCGGTCTCGATCTCGCGCCGATGGCGGTCCTCCGGGTCGTCGATGCGGCGGTTGCCCTCGTCGTCGCTCGCCTCCAGCCAACCGTCGCCGATCAGCAGCACGAACACGTCGCAGGAGCCGAGCGCCGCGTCGATCGCCTCCTCCCAAGGCCTCCCGGGCTCGATGTCGTTGATGTCCCTGAAGACCGCATCGGGCCCGAAGTGCAGAGCGAGGCGATCGTGGATGCTGCGGGCGAAGCCCTGACTGTCGTCGCGCCGGTAGGCGATGAAGATGCGGGGTGGGAGAGCCTCTGTGCTCACTGGTCGTCTTCCGCCTCGCGGGCGGGCTCTTCCTGGTGCGAGGCCCAGGCGGCGTGCTCCTGGGAAACCAGGCCCTCGACGCGCTCCGCGAGCAGCGCCTCCTGGTTCGCGGCCGCGGCGTACGGCCCGGCACCGGCGAGGAAGAGGAACTTCTCGTGCTTGAGCCGCTCCGCGGTCGAGCGATAGGTGGTCCAGTTCTGCTGGTACTGCTGGAGCTGCTGCACTCCCTCGAGCACGAGGATCAGCGCGCCCAGTCCGCTGATCAGCCATGCCGGGGCCGATTCTGCCGCTGCCACCGGGATCACTGCGGCGGCGACGATCTGACAGAGCTTCAGCAGCTTGAACCAGCGTTGGTTGAGCTGGCTCTTGCTGCTGTACCAGGCGATCTGGTCCTCGAGGCGGGCCCAGGCCAGCGAGTCGCGGTAGGCGTTGGCCTCCTCGGCCTCGGTCCCGACGGCCGCCTCGACCGCGCTCGTTTCGCTCATCCTGCTCCTTCTCGGATGACCCCGCTCATTGTCTATCGGGAGGCTGAGCCGATGTCAAGCGTCACGACCCCAGCCGGCTCGCAGCACTCGCAGCGCGTTGCCGGAGCAAATGCACTCGGCGTCCTCGGCTCCGTGGCGGTCGCGCAATGAACGCTGGAGGCGCGCCATGTCCGTCATCGACTCGAGCCCGCCCATCGTCGGCTTGATGAAGCCGTCGAAGTCGGATCCGATCGCCGCATGGGCGTGGGACCCAGTGATCTCGGCGATCCGGTCCAGATGCCGGCAGATGACCTCGAACGAGTCGTCGAAGCTATGCGTGTGACCGCGGCGCACGCCGTCGTTGAGCTGGTGCTGGGCGAAGATCAGGCCGACGACGCCGTCACGGCTTGCGATCCGCCGAATCGTCTCCTCGTCGACGCCATACTCCTGTCGCCCGAAGCGAAAGGCGCTGTGCGAGGCGATCACCGGCACCCGCCGATCGGGATCAAGCTCGTCGAGGAGCTCGAAGGTATCGGCCAGCGCCTGCGTGCTCATGTGCGAGAGGTCGATCAGGACGCCCTCGCGCACCATCGCCGTGACCGCGGCCGTGCCGAGCTCCGAGAGGCCCAGCTTCGGCTGTGGGAACACCAGGCGATAGAGCCAGTCGGGCAGGAACGGCAGGGCGGGAGAATTGGTCGCCACGCCGCGCCAGAGCAGGTGCGGCAGGACGATGTAGGCGACGCCGCGGCGCGCCAGCGCCGTGACCGCGCGATCCACCGACTCCGGCGTATCGCCGAGATGGAAGCCGCCCTCGACGCAGTGGACGAGCGCGACCCGCCCATTTCCGAGCTCCCGGTCGAGCATCGCCGGCGTCGCGCACGACCACGGCCTCGCCCGAATGGTGCTCCTCGATCTCCGCCTCGACCATGTCGAGCTGACGCGTGAGCCGCGGCAGGTACCCCGCATCAGGCGGGGCGCCATACGGGGCCTCGAGGTCGAGCTCGTCGAAGAACGAGTAGACCACTGAGAGCGCCACGCCCACGTCGCCCTCCTGCAGCTGCGGGATCGTCACCCGGGGGCCGCTTTCGAACGAGCGGTAGTTGGCGAATCGACTGGCCAAGCCGATCAGCCGGGCGCGAACGCGGTCGCGCAGCCGTTTCCGCCCCTTTGCGGTCGAGAGCAGGTCGATCGGCGTGCCGTCGGCCTGCGGGATCAGGTGCATCGCGTAGTGCGCGTGCAGGTCGACGATCAACTCTGGGCAGCCTCCGCCAGATCGCTGCGCTGGCGCACGCGGTTCCAAGTGCTGCCCCAGACCTCGAGCGAGGCGGGCGCCTGGGGCATACGCAGGATCTCGGTACCTGCGTCGCCCGCGTAGCGGACCGTCCTGCTCCCGATCACCCGCTCGCCGTCGTGGACGGTCAGGTAGAGGTGCCGCGAGCGCCGCAGCCGCGTGTTCGCCAGGCGATAGTCGACGATGCAGCGCCTCCCCTCGAGCCGGACGGTGAGCTCGGGCGGGTTCGGGTAGAAGGGTTTGCCGAGGCGGTAGAGGAGCCGCCCGAGGATGGCGCGGAACTTGCGCCGGCCCATCTTGCGCTGAAACGCGGCCGGGCTCTTCCACTTCGAGCTCTGGCGCGACGGGCCCGGCGGGCCATTGCCGATCCGCTCTGCGATCACCCGCTCGCTGTTGCCCCAGCGTCCCGGCCAGCCCACCCAGTCGCCGAACGGCGCCACGGGCAGCCAGGCCTCGGGCCCGTCGCCGTAGGGGTGGTCGATCCCGATCGGGTACGGGTGGGTGCCCGCCTCGAAGTACGAGGCGTGCGAGAGCGGAGACACGTAGACGACCGGGTGCCGCCCGCCGTCGCGCTCGATCCACTCGACCTCCGCGGCACCACGTGCCTCACCGGAGTCGTGTTGCGCGTAAGCAAGCGCCTCGGGCCGCCCGTCGGCGCCGAGACCGATCTGGATCATCTCCCAGTCGCCCTCGTGCTTGCCGAAGCCGAACAGGTTCTTAGGGTTGTAGTAGAGCCAGAACCAGTACTGCAGCCAGTCGCGCCCTCCGTCGTCATGGACGACGCGGCTGTAGAGACAGCCGGCGTAGCGCGGGTCACCCTCCATCCGCCGCGCGTCCCCGAGCGCGTCGGGAGATTGGCAAAGCGAGTCGTCGGGCCGCGGCTCCCTGCCGTCCGGGTAGGCGGTCAAGAGCTCGAGCGTCAGCGCTGGGTCGCCGCCGACGCGCGCGATCACCTCGCCGTCGCCGGACCGCAGCAGGTTGCCCGGGTTCTCGACCATGCCGAGCACCGAGGCGAGTTGGTAGTCGTATTGGCGATCGAAGCGCAGCAGCGGTTTGTGGCGCTCGAGTAGTGCGAGATCGTGATTGGAACCCGCGCCCGGCTCTGTGTCGCGAGCCCGCACGCCTGGCGTCTCACGCGTCTCGGCCCCGGTCGTCACCCAGCGTTCGCCTCCTCGGTGCTCGCGAGCCTACACCGGTTTTCGTGTACACAAAACCCCGTCGGCCATTCGTCCAGATAACACTTGCGCTGCGGCCGCAGAGGGGAGAGACTGAGCCTGAGAGCCAGGGCCTAGGGCCACGTAGACCTGGGGAGGCTGAGATGTTCACCGGTCCCGACGTATCAGAGCACCAGGGCGACGTCAATTGGAAGCGAGTCGCAGGCGATCACGAGCTTGCGATCGTGCGGGTGTCCGACGGCGATCACCGCGACCCGTTCTACACCGAGGGCCGGGTCGATGCCGCCCGCGAGGCGGGCCTGCTGCTGGCCCCGTATTACTTCGCCCGCGTCGCCTCGCCGCAGAACAACGAGCGCGACGGGGCGGCCGAGGCGGCGATGGTCCTTGGGTTCGCGAAATCGCGCGGCTGGCGCTGGCCCGGAGACCTGCCGCTGATCTACGACTTCGAGACCTCGAATGCGCAGCCGAACGCGAAGTGCGCGCGCCACGTCGCCGAGTTCGTCCGCGCCTATCACAAGTCCGAGGGCCATTACCCGGGCATCTACACGATGCCGGGCTTCTGGGCCCTGGTCCTTCCCCATCTCTCGAAGGGCGATCGTCAGGTGATCGCCAAGTGCTTCCTGCACCAGGCCGAATGGGCGGTCGACCAGCCCCGGGCGCTCGAGCCGTGGGATGGTGCCGCGATCTGGCAGTGGACCGACAGCGGCAGCTGCTCGGGGGTCAAGGGCGGCGTCGACATGAACCGCTCGCTGGTTTCGGAGAAGGAGATCCTCGGGCTGGCGAAGCGCGATCGCAAGCCGAAGGAGGAGCAGGCGGCCGAGCTGCCGCCCGAGCCGGATCCCGAGCCCGGGCGACCGGCAGAGGTGCCGCGGTGGGTGCCGTCGCAGTACTGGCCGCTGTGGCAGAAGCCATGGGATGACGCCGCCTCGAACTCGGCCAAGTTCCGCGAGCTGTGCTGGCAGAACGGTTATGCCTCCCCGCACTTCGAGCGCAAGGAGACCGCCTGCCACGATTCGCAGAACAGCCCGGTGCCGGCGAACCTGCGCACGAATGCCCAACGCGAGGCCTTCGCCTTGGAGAAGCTGCGCCATGCGCTCGGCGACAAGCCGCTTCCGATCCTGAGCTGGTACCGGACCCCCGCACACAACTCGGCGGTCGGCGGCGCGAGCCAGAGCCGGCACATGCAGGCCGACGCCGCCGACTTCACCGTGCAGACGGTGCAGAGCTTCGGCCCGGGCCAGTTTGACGCGGCCTGCGAGAAGGTCTTCGCGAGCGGCGGCTTCGGCCGTTATCCGAGCGGCTCCCGCCACGGTGACTCGCGCGGCTCCCGCGCCCGCTGGTGAGCGTTGCGGAAGCCAGCCCCGATCCGGTTCGCTGGCTTCCGACCGACGAGCGCTCCGAGCCCACCGACGGGGTCGGGCTCTGCCTCTCGGGCGGTGGCTATCGAGCGATGCTCTTTCACCTCGGCTCGCTGTGGCGGCTCAGCGACGCCGGCCTGCTCGCTCGGCTCGATCGGGTCTCGAGCGTCTCCGGCGGCTCGATCACCGCCGCGGTGCTGGGGCAGGGCTGGGGCGAGCTCGGCTTCGACGAGCGCGGCGTCGGCGAGAACTTTGAGAAGCTCGTCGTCGCGCCGGTCCGCGAGCTGGCGTCGCGGACCGTCGACGAGGGGGCGATCGCGCTCGGCATCCTGACCCCCGAGACGATCGGCGAGCGCGTCGCCGCCGCGCTGCGTAAGCACCTGTTCGGCGGCCGCACGCTCCAGGACCTGCCCGACAGCCCGCGCTTCGTCATCAACGCCACCAACCTCGCCTCCGGGGTCCTGTGGCGATTCTCGAAGCCCTACATGGCGGACTATCGCGTCGGCACGATCCGCTCGCCCTCGACCGCGCTCGCCGAGGCCGTCGCAGCCTCGGCCGCGTTTCCGCCGGTGCTCTCGCCGTTCGTGCTCGACCTCGACGACCAGCGGTGGGAGACGGTCGACGGCAACGAGCTGACCGGGCGCGAGTACCGCGATCGCGTCGTCCTCGCCGACGGGGGGGTCTACGACAACCTCGGGCTGGAAACGGTCTGGAAGCGCTGTCTGACGGTCCTGGTCTCCGACGCCGGCGGCCAGCTCGCCGACGATCCGGATCCGCCCGCCGATTGGCCGCGGCAGTCGATGCGCGTGCTCAAGGTGATCGACAACCAGGTCCGCGAGCTGCGCAAGCGACAGATCCATGACGCATACGGCTCGGGCGGGCGCCTGGGCGCCTACTGGGGGATTCGCTCGGAGATCGATACCTTCGGCTGTCCGGGGGCGCTCCCGTGCCCCGCCGATCGGACGCTGGCGCTGGCCGTGGTGCCGACTCGGCTTCGGGCGCTCGAGGACCCGCTCCAGGAGCGCCTGATCAACTGGGGTTTCGCCGCCTGCGACGCGGCGATCCGCACCCGCCTCGATCAGGGCCTCGCGGCTCCCGTCGGCTTTCCCTACCCCGAGGTCGGTGTCGGATGAGCAAGGCGCCCGCCGGCGGCGGCGGCCCGGAACGGCGCAGCTGGCTGCCGCGTGATCGGGCGGCCCCGCTTCCGGCCGACGCCCCCGCCTGGGTACCGCGGGGCTTTGCACACGCGCCGATCTCGTGGCCGGCACTCTCCTACATCGTCGTCGACGAGCTTTCGAAGGAGGTCGCGGGCCTCGTGGTCGCGAGCTGGCCGCGGCTCGACGCGAAGGGACGGGTGCGGTTCAGCGGCTCCAGCTGGCGTGTGGGAGCACGGCTCGATGAGCTCGAGCCGTTCCTCGAAGCCGAGCGAGCGGTGCCCGACACGCCGGCGGGCCCGGCGCCGGTACGACAGAGACCGGTTCGGATCGGCGATGCGTTCGCCGCTGAGGTCACCCGCCCGCGCGGCCGAATCGCCGCGGTGCCGGCGCTCACGCGCTGGCTTTCGCCGCCGATCTATGACGTTTCGGCTGACGCACGCGACGCGGCCAAGGCCGCGCTCTTCGGCGCCGTGGCGCCGACGATGAGCGAGGACGACGTCTACGAGATCGCCAGCGAGGCGCTCGACATGACGCCATGAGTGCGCCGGCTGCGGTCCCCGAGGCCAGGCTCGGCCCGGAGGGCGGGTTCGAGGAGGCCTGCGCGCCCGCGGACCTCGTCTACTTCCTGCTCAACGTCGGCGACGGCGACACCCAGCTTCTGCTGCTGCCGGCGGATCGAGCGGGACGTCGCCGGGCGATCGTGGTCGACGTCGCCGGCGCGCCGAAGCTGTCCGCCTTCCTCGATCACCTCGCGACGTCGACGCTGCTCCCCGAGACGGATCGTCTCTTCAGCCTCGTCGTCGCCACTCATCCTCACGAGGACCACATCGGCGGCATGGCGACCTTCCTCGACCGCTTCCACTCGCTCGTCGAGGAGGTGTGGGAGCCCGGCTACTACCACACGACGAACAGCTACGCGGAGATGATGCGGGCGATCGAGGATTACGACCTGCGTCACACCCAGCCGACCAGCGGAGCATGTCGCTTCACCGGCAATCTGCAGATCACGGTCCTCGCACCCGGGATCGGGCTTCGGGGCCGCTTCGACTCCTACGGGATCGAGATCAACAACGCATCGATCGCGCTCAAGCTCGACTTCCCCGCCTCCCGCGTGATCCAGCGCCACGAGGACCGCACCTACGTCAAGCTGCCGAGCTCGAAGTCGTTGATCCTCGGCGCCGACGCCCAGACGCTCTCCTGGTCCCAGACGCTCGTCGACTTCCCCCAGCTCGGCCCGGAGCGCACGGCGGCGAGTCAGGCGCTGCGCGCGGCCAGAGGCACGGTTCCGTTGCGCGCCGACGTGTTCAAGGTTCCCCACCACGGTTCCAAGCACGGGGTCAATCTGGAGCTGGTCGAGGCGATCGACCCGAAGCTGAGCCTGATCTCCTCGGTCGGCGGGGGCGGCGAGTACAACTTCCCCCACGACGTCGCCCAGGAAGCGGTCCGCGAGGGGCTCGAGGCGCTCGCGGGCAGGACCTCGGGGAGCCGGAGCGCCGACCACGAGCTCGGCATCCACTACACCTGCGAGAAATCGGACGCGGGTCAGGCCCTAGGCACGATCGCCGTCCTCTTGACCCCCGGCGGGCGGCGGCGCGTATGGCGGTTCATGGACCGCGCCTCCGATCGGATCGACGTGGCACGCGGTCGCGAGCTGGTCTAGGACTGGCGGTAGCAGCCAATGCGCGAGGGGTTGCCCGACGGCGGCGGCAGGGACTACTCGGTTGACCAGGGAGGCGGCGATCGGAGCTATCGTCCGCTTCGGCCGCGATGACACCCCAGACCAAGCCCGATCAGTCCGCACTGCACGAGCTCGAAGGATCCTTCCGCGGGCAGCTCGTCTCCCCGGGGGATCCCACCTACGACGCGCACCGCAAGGTCTGGAACGGGTCGATCGATCGGTCCCCGGCGCTGATCGCCCGCTGCGCCGGCGTCGCCGACGTGATCGCGGCGGTGAGGTTCGCGCAGCAGCGCCGGGCTCGCGGTCGCCGTCCGAAGCGGAGGCCACAGCTTCCCCGGCCTCTCCGTCTGCGACGGCGGCGTCGTCATCGACCTCGGGCCGATGAAGGGGATCAGGGTCGACCCGGAGGCGCGCACGGCGCGGGCTCAGGCTGGCGTGCTCTGGGGTGAGCTCGACCGCGAGACGCAGGCCTTCGGGCTCGCGACGACGGGCGGGATCGTCACCCATACCGGGGTCGCGGGACTGACGCTCGGCGGCGGCATCGGCTGGCTTCAGCGAAAGCACGGGCTGACGATCGACCAGCTCCTCTCCGTCGACCTGGTCACCGCCGAGGGCGAGTTCGTGACGGCGAGCGAGACCGAGAACCCCGACCTCTTCTGGGGCCTGCGGGGCGGTGGCGGCAACTTCGGGATCGTCACCGAGTTCGAGTTTCGCCTCCACCCGGTGGGGCCGATCGTCTTTGCCGGACCGATCTTCTGGCCGATGGAGCAGGCGCCCGCGCTCTGCTGCGCTTCTATCGCGATTGGAGCGCCGAGGCGCCGGACGAGCTGATGACGATCGTGATCCAGCGCAAGGCGCCGCCGCTTCCCTTTGTGCCCCCGGAGCTCCACGGCAAGCCGGTCGTGGCCGTCGCCTGCTGCTATGCGGGCCCGGTCGAGGAGGGCGAGGCGGTGGTGGCGCCGCTGAAGGCGTTCGGCTCGCCGGTGCTCGACCTGTGCGAGCCGAAGCCCTACGTCGAGCACCAGGCGATGTTCGACGCGTCCTTCCCCCACGACTGGTGGTACTACATGCGGGCCTGCGACGTGGCCGAGCTCAGCGACGAGGTGATCGACATCGCCGTCGACCACGCGCTGCCGGATCCGGTCGCCGCGGACGGCGTTCCCGATCTGGCAGCTCGGAGGCGCGGTGGCGCGTGTGCCGGCGGAGGAGACGGCCTTCAACGGCCGCGACGCAGGACACACGTTCAACATCACCGGGATGACCGAGACGAGCGCAGGCTTCGACGCGGAGCGGGAATGGGTGCGGGACTTCTGGTCGGCGCTCGAGCCCCACCACACGAGCGTCTACGTCAACTTCCTCATGGAGGAGGGCCAGGAGCGGGTCCGCGAGGCCTACGGGGCCGAGAAGTACGACCGCCTGCGGGCGCTGAAGCGCAAGTACGACCCCGACAACTTCTTCCGCCTCAACCAGAACATCCCGCCCCGGTGATCGCGGCGTCGCGACGGCAGCGGCAACTCGCCGTGAACCGCTTTTTTTGGAGCGGCGCCCGCACCCGACCCGCTTTGCCCGGCGGTGGGGAGCTGATCGACCCCGAGTAAGGTCCGCGTGCACGCCGAGTCGCGTCGAGCGGCGCAAGCATTGGCACGCGAGCGCGCGATTCCGGCATGATGCCTTCCGCGTGGGCGAGCGAGCTTCATGAACCGGCGAGTGGTCATCGTCGGCGGCGGCGTGGCCGGGCTGGAAGCGCTGCTGGCGCTGCATGATCTGGCGGGTGATCGTGCCGAGGTGACGCTCGTCGCCCCCGACCCCGACTTCGTCTACAAGCCGCTGCTGGTCGAGGAGCCGTTCGACCTCGGGCCGGCGGAACAGCACGCGCTGGCGCCGCTGGCCTCAGCGCTCGGCGCCCGGTTCGTCCAGAAGGCGGCGAAGAGCGTGCGGCCCGACGAGCACACCCTCGAGCTCGACGACGGCGCGACGCTCGACTACGACTTCCTGATCGTCTGCGCGGGCGGGCGCTTTCATCCCGCACTGGAACGCGCGCGGACGTTTCCATCGGGCGGCGAGCCGCTCCGGATCAACGAGCTCCTCCAAGGCGGCGAGGGACAGCGGCGGATCGCCTTCGTGGTCCCCTCCGGCGTAACTTGGGCGCTGCCGATCTATGAGATCGCCCTGATGACGCAACGCCGCGCGCTCGAGCTCGGAGTCGACGACGTCCAGCTCACCATCGTCACGCCCGAGGAGGCTCCGCTCGCGATCTTCGGGCCGACGGCCAGCGCGGCGGTCGCGGAGCTCCTCTCCGCGCGCGGGATCGAGGTCGAGACTGGCGCGCATACGCACGAGGGCGAGGGGAACGAGCTGATCCTGACGCCGGGAGACCGGCGAATCGAGGCGGCGGAGGTGGTCGCGCTGCCGGCCATGGACGGGCCGGCGCTCCCCGGCCTGCCCCACGACGAGGGCGGCTTCATCCCCATCGACGAGCATGCTCGGGTCACCGGCGTCGATGACGTCTATGCGGCCGGAGACGGCACGAACTTCCCGATCAAGCAGGGCGGCCTCGGCACGCAGCAGGCGGATGCGGCCGCCGCGCATATGGCCGAGCGCCTAGGCGCCGCGATCACCGTAGAGCCTTTCCATCCCGTACTGCGAGGCAAGCTGATCACGGGGGACGAGTCACTTCACCTCCGCGCCGACGTCGCGGGGGGCGGCGGCGTCGACGAGGCCTCCCTCGACTGCCTGTGGTGGCCTCCACACAAGATCAGCGGGCGCTACCTGGCGCCCTTCCTCGACCGCGGCGACGCTCATGGGGAGCCGGACCCTCCGCGGCACTCGCTCGACGTGGAGGTGTCGTTGCCGCATGAGTGGCACGAGGAGCCGATGGCGCTCGATCCCTACAGCTCTCCGCGCATCGACTGATTCCCGCGAGGCCGCGCCGGCCTCGACAGGCCTCTGGTCGGAGCCTAAACGCCGAGGGCAGCGCTGAGGGCAAGCATCCCCACCGCGCCGAGGGCAGTCCCGAGCGCCGCGCCGGCTCTGCCGCCGCGGACCGCATCGGGTAGCAGCTCAACGATCACCAGCGCCAGCATGGCGCCGGCTGCGAACCCGAACGAGAGCGGCAACAACGGCTCGACTTCCTCGACGAGGAGGAAGGCGATCGCGGCGCCAGCCGGCTGCGGTGCGCTGGTCGCGACGGCTCCCCAGAACTGACGCGATCGTGAGAGCCCGGCCGCGGCCATCGGGATCGCGACGCTGGTTCCCTCGGGGATGTTCTGAACCGCGATCGCGGCGATCACGAACAGGCTCAGGCCGGCGGTGTCCGAGGCGTAGGCCGTGCCGATCGCGAAACCCTCGGGGAGGCTGTGGACCAGAAGAACCACGAAAACGAGGACCGAGGTGCGTATGCCCGCACTCAAGGCGCGCTCGACGTGGCGCTGGCGCGCCTCGAGCGCGCTGCGAACCCCTACCAGGAACAGGGCGCCGGCCGCCAGGCCGGCGCCGACCGAACCCGCCGACCCGTCGTCGAGGCCGGGCAGGATCAGCCCCGCCACTGAGGCGACGGTCATCGTGCCCGCTGCGATCCCGAGAAGCAGCGGTTGCAGCGCCGCTGCGCGCGTCCCGAGCAGGAAGACGGGAATCGCGCCGAGGCCCGTCGCGAGGGCGGTCCCGGTTGCGGCGAGCAGGAGGACCAGCATCAGGGGAGAGCGATGCTAGCCGCGGTCGTCTCGCGTGGCGGCTACCGTCGGTCCTACGGCCTGCTGGCGGTCGGCTCCTCGCGGGTTGCGCGCTTCCATCGATCCCGGCGCTCGGCGTAGGCGGGCGGGATGACGAGATTCATCTCCTCCACCAGGTCCAGCCACGCGAGGAGCAGGGCCACGACGTCGAGTATCGGGCGTAGCCGTCCTCGCGATTGGTGCCCGCAGCCCAGCCTCAGACCACGATCGCCACCACGATCGCCAGGTAGACGACGATCGAGAGCAGATCCTGAAGCACCGTCGCCAGCGGCCCGGACCCGAAAGCCGGATCTTTGCCGAAATGCTGGAATGCGGCGGGCAGCGCCATCGCCACCACCGTCGCGATCGAACAGCTCGCGAACATCGCCAGCGCGACCGCGACGGCGACCTCTACGTCACCCAGCCGACCAGCGCGAATGCGAGGAAGGCGCTGCCGATCACAACGCCCATGACGAGGCCGGTGAGCAATTCGCGGCGTAGCACCGAGCGGACGGTGACTCCTGCCGCGAGCGCCCGGATCATCACCGTCTCGGTTTGGGTGCCGACCGCGTCGGCCATATAGACCACAGCGGGGATGAAGAACGCGAGCAGGACGTTGGCCTCGAGCTGATGCTCGAAGCCTCCGACGATCGCGGTCGCGCCCATCGCCCCGAGCAGTCCAATCAGCAGCCAGGGCAGCCGATGCAAGAGGCGTTGTGCGACGGGCTCCTCGGCGGCGCCCCGCGCGCGCGCCGTCCCGAGGAGATAGCCGCCGAGGCGCGCAAGGTCCTCCTCGTGCTCGTCGAGCAGGACCCCCAGCATCCGGTAAGGCGGGATCAGCCCCAGGAACCGGCCGCGGGCGTCGACCACGGCCAGGCTGCATTCGTGGCGCTCCACCATTCCCCGGGCGGCGCGCTCCTGGTCGGTATCCGGCGCGACCTGCGGCGGGTTGGGGTCCATGATCTCCTCGAGGCTGGCGTTCGAGTCGGCGGCCAGAAGGCGCTCGATCGAGACCAGGCCGACGAGCCTGTCTGCCTCGAGCACGACGACGTCCTCGGCGCACCGGAACTGGCGCCCTACGAGCTGCCCCCGGACCTCTCCGACGCGCTGGTCGCGCCGAGCCACAGGGACGCTTGCGGTGGCGTACTCCGCCGCGATGCCGAGCAATCCGTCAGACTTGGACCGTTCAGTCGATCCCTCCAAGGCAGCCACCATTGTGTCTTAGGACCGCAACGCGGGGGTCCGCTTGGAACGCGGATTTGAATGACGGGCGGGAGACGGCCGACTGCGGCCGTGAGATGACGGCTTCGGTGGCGGCGGCGCAAGAGGTTCGCCTGCGCAACGGCCTGACGGTGTCGGTTAGGCCGGTGACGCGCGATGACGAGGTGGCGATTTTCGAGCTCTTGACCGAGCTTTCGGTCGACTCCCGTCGTCTTCGATTCTTCAGCGCGGCAACGGACCTGCGCGCCCAAGCTCACCGGGGAGCCGGTGATGACGCGGACCACCACGGCGTCCTGGCGATGGCGCCTGACCGGGGCATGGTCGGCCACGCGGTCTACGTGCGGCGTCCGCATTCTGAACGCGCGGAGGTTGCCGTCGAGGTAGCCGATGATCTGCACGACCTGGGCCTGGCCACGCTGTTGGTGATCCGGCTAGCCGAGTTCGCGGAGCGTAGTCAGATCGACCGCTTCTTCGCCGAGGTGCTCCCTGAGAATCACGCCATGCTCGGGGTCTTCCGCCACGGCTTTGGAGCCACGACCCGCAACCGCCCGGATGTGATCGAGGTCGAGTTCCCCACCTCGAGCTGGCGTGCGGCCCAGGCAAAATTTGAGCGTTGAACCAGCAGCATCATCTACGCGCGCTCAACCGGCTCGAGTAGGCGGGCCGCCCCGGGTGGTGATCGACGAGTCGGGCGAAGCTGGCGCAGCGACCGGGAATCCGGTCGGAGTCCGCCGGAACGCTCCCAAGAGCCGCCCGGTGACGGCGATCGAGATGCCGAGCACCGCCGAGAGCGCGAGCAGGTCCGCTGTCCCGTCGCTGCGAACGAGGGCGATCGCCGAGATCAGCGCAGCAAGGGCGACGAGGACGACGCAGACGCCGCGGTGAAAGCGTCCGGCCTCCGAGTGCGGCCACGGGTCGAGCGACTGAGCGATCTCGCGACCGCGGTCGGAGTCGGTGCAGTCGGCCTTTACCGGACAGGCGTTGCAGATCTGGGGTCTGGCGCGGTATCGGACCAGGCGCCGACGGTGGTCGGTCTCGACCCGGTGCAGGTGCTCGCCCTCCGGGCACTCCCAGAGATCGAGGTCCGCCCGGAACTTGAACCCGGCGGTGCGGTAGCGGGTGCTGCGACGGTGCGAGTGGCGGGCGAGCAGGTCGAGCCCGATCGCGACGGTGAGCAGGAACGCCGCGTAGCCCACGGCGAGCAGCGCCTCGGTGCTCATCGTGGCCCGTCGTCGGCCCGCATCGCAGAGATTGCCGCTGAGGTCTCGGGCGTCGGGTCGGTGATCTCCGTGAACAGAATCTCGTCGGCCTGCTCCGTCGTCGTTGGCTTGACTCGGTGGCGGACGCCGAGGTAGCAGATGTAGACGAGCGGCACGACCCCGCCGCCGATGAAGAGGATGTCCCCCGGCAGGCGGATCCACTCGATCAGGGAGTTGGTGTCGTTGGTGAGGAAGTCGAGTGAACGGGCCTGGAAGTAGCCGGAGTTGACCGATTCGTAGAGCTGAATCAGCCCCAGGGGGAACAGGGTCGCGAAGGTCATCCAGGCAAGGCCGATGTTGAGCGACCAGAAGCTCCATTTCGCGGCTCGCTCCGGCCATCGGTCGTCGGGGATCAGGTAGCGCAGGCAGAAGAGCGCCAACCCGACCGCCAGCATCCCGTAGACGCCCATCATCGCGGCGTGCGCGTGGTTGGCGGTCAGCCCGGTGCCGATCTCGTAGTAGGAGACGATCGGCAGGTTGACCAAGAAGCCGAAGATGCCGGCGCCGAGGAAGTTCCAGAACCCGACCGCGACCAGGAACATCACCGCCCAGCGGTGGGGGAACGGGGTGGCGGATTGCGACTCCTGGCGCGCCCCGAGCTGCAGGAAGCTCCAGGCTTCGACGGTGAGGAAGGTGAGCGGGATCACTTCGGCAGCCGAGAAGACGGCGCCCAGCGCCATGTGCTCGGCCGGTTCGCCTGAGAAGTAGAGGTGATGCATGGTGCCGATCACCCCGCCGATCGAGTAGAGGAGGATGTCGAGGAAGACGACTATGAGCGCAACCCGCTCGCGAACGACGCCGAGCAGGACGAACACGTAGGCGACCATCACGGTGGTGAACAGCTCGAGGAAGTCCTCGACCCAGAGGTGGACGACCCAGAAGCGCCAGAAATCGGTGACCGTGAAGCTGTCGCCCGCGCGGGCGATCAGGCCGACCGCGTAGAAGGCTGGGATTGCAAGCGCGGCGAAGAAGAAGAGCCAGGGCAGGTTCCCCTTGTGTTCGCGCTGGAGGCGACCGCGCAATCCGCGGAAGATCAGCGCCACCCAGAAGAAGAGGCCGATCACCAGCAGCACCTGCCAGAAGCGGCCGAGATCGAGGTACTCGAACCCCTGGATGCCAAAGATCGAGCCGTCTTCGCCAAACCAGCCGTGGATGCCGCCGAACTCGCCGATCAGGCTGCCGAAGACGACTATCGCGAGAGCGGCGAGCAAGCCGTAGGCGAGCCAGTGCTGACGCCGCGGCTCGCGCCCGGCGATCATCGGCGCGAGGAAGATCCCGGCCGCGAGAAACGAGGTCGAGACGAAGAAGATCGCGAGCTGGACGTGGAAGGTGCGAGCGAGGTTGAACGGGAGGAGCTGGGCGAGGTCGATACCGAAGAAGTCACCGAGTTCGGCGCGGTAATGCTGCGAGGCGGCGCCGACCATCGTCTGGATCAAGAACAGCAGCGCCATCACCAGGAAGAACCAGGCGCAGGCGCGCTGCGCGGGGGTGAGCGCGACATCGCCGGGTCGCCGGAACGAGAGCGCTGCTTGCTCGCGCCCATGCCAGCCGAGGAAGTTCCAGCGCCCGAAGGCCGCGAAGAGCAGTCCGATCCCGCCCAGCAACGCGATCAGGGAGACCACGCTCCAGAGCAGGACGTTGGCCGTCGGGCCGTTGTCGACCAGCTTCTCCGGCGGCCAGTTGTTGGTGTAGGAGTAGTTGTGGCCTGGCCGGCGTGCGGATGCAGCCCAGGCCGACCAGCTGAAGAAGGCGGTCAGCTCGTGTACCTGCTCGGGGTTGTCGATCGCATCCGGCCGCAGCCCCTGCTCGGTGGTCGGATCGGAGAAGTAGTCGCGATAGTGAGTTTCGAGCTCGGAGAAGGCGCGGGTCTGCGGCCCCGTGTACTCGAGCGTGTCCGTCTGGGAGTCGTAGCGGTTCGCCTGGAAGTCGGCGATTGTCTGCTCGCGCGCCCGGTCGGAGCCCGCGCCGCCGTACTGACGCTCGACCGAGAGCGCCGCCCGGTGAAGGTAGTCGGCGGTGAAGTCGGGGCCGAGGTAGGCGCCGTGCCCGAAGATCGACCCATACTCCATCAGGCCGTTGTTGAGGAAGACCCGCTGCCCGTTGCTGATGTCGTCGCCGGTGAACACCGTCTGCCCGGCCGGGTCAACGACGCGATCGGGGATCGGCGGGTCGGCGGTGTAGGTCCGATACGCCAGCAGGCCGAGGACGAAGAACCCGAACAGGAAGACGACGATCGAGGCCTGGACCCAGACCTTGGAGATCAGAAGTCCGCGCCGCTCGCTCTCCTCTGGCATCGGCGCCGCGATCCTAAACGGGCCGACGGGATGGCGTCAAGGAAACAGAAAAGAGAAGACCCGCTTTCGCGGGCCTTCTCTCCGACACGAGCTTCTCGCCGCCGGACCTCGTCCTCAGTACGCGTACAGCTCGACCCGGTAGCCGTCCGGGTCGAGGACCTGGACGCGGGCCATCGGCCCGTCGTCCTGCCACTCGACCTCGGTGACCCCGGCCTCGCGCAGGCGCTCGCGGGCGGCGCGAACCTCGTCGGTGCCGGCGAGCCGGAAGCCGAAGTGGTTGGTGCGCGGGAGGTCGGCCGGCGGGGTGCCCTCGCTGAGCGCGAGCAGCGAGCCCTCACCGTCGCCGACGATCAGCAGGTGCTCGTCGTCGTGGACGCGCTCGGTGAGCCCGAAGTGCTCGGAGTAGAAGGCGGCGGAGCGCTCGCGGTCGGTGACGGTGAGGGCGACGTGGTCGAGCGGCATCGGGGCTCGGCCGCACTGTAGCTTCGCGGCGTGATCCTCTGCCTGGGCGAGGCGTTGGTGGACCTGATCTGCGAGCGGCCGGTGCGCTCGCTCGCCGAGGCCGATGCCTTTGCGCCGCATTTCGGCGGTGCGCTCGCCAACGTCGCCGTGGCCGCATCGCGCGCCGGCGCCGACGCGGGGCTCGCCGGGGCGACCGGCGACGACGAGTGGGGGAGATGGCTCCGCGAGCGGCTCGAGCGCGAGGGGGTGGACCTGCGCTTCTTCGAGCTGCTCGCCGGCGAGCAGACGCCGGTCGCCTTCGCCAGCTTCGACCGCTCAGGCGAGCCGAGCTTTCAGATCTACGGCGACGCGGTGAAGGTGGCGATCCAGTCGCTCGCGCCGCGGCTCGACGAGGCACTCGACGCGGCGACGGCGCTCGTCTTCAGCTCGACCACCCTGGCGAGTGCGGGTGAGCGCGAGGTCACCCTGAGCGCCCGCCGGCTGGCGCTCGAGCGCGGCGCCCGGGTCTGCTTCGACCCCAACATCCGCCCCAACCGCTGGGGCGGCGAGGTCGAGCCTGCGGCGCAGGTCTCTCGCGAGCTGGTCGCGGGCTCGTTCCTGGTCCGCGCCAACCGCGACGAGGCGCTCGCGATCACCGGCGCCGCCGACCCGCGCGCCGCGGCCGACGAGCTCGCGGCGATGGGCGCCGAGCTCGCCGTGGTCACGCTCGGGCGCGAGGGCGCGGTGATCCGCGGCGGCTGCGAGGCCGAGCTGCCCGCGCCCGCGGTCGAGGTCGTGACCACGCTGGGCGCCGGCGACGCGTTCATGGGCACGTTGGTCGCCGGCCTCGCCCTGCGCGACTGGGACCCGGCGCGCGCGGGCGAGGCGCTCGGCACGGCGCTGGACGCCGCAGCCGAGGCCTGCACCCGCTACTCGGCCCTCGATTAGACCGAGCGCTGGTAGGTCCGAAAGGCGCGCACCGCGAACAGCAGCATTCCGCCCAGGAACGCCGCCAGCAGCCCGGTCCAGCCGGCGATTGCGGCCCAGTCGGGCGACGCGGTGAGCGCCTCGCGCCCCGCCTCGACCGCCCAGTTGACCGGGTTGAACGCCGCCACCGTCTGCATCCACTCGGGCATCAGGTCCTTCTCCATGAAGGTGACCGAGAGGAACGAGAGCGGCAGCATCAGGAACTGCATCAGCGCGATCAGCGTCTCCTCGCGCCGGGCGAGGAGCGCGAGCCCGTTCGAGAGCGCCCCGAAGGCGGCCCCGAGCAGGATCGCGACCCCGGTCAGCACCGCGACGCCGGCGACGCCGTTGGCGAACTCCGCCCCGGTGGCGAGCGCGAGCCCGACGATGATCAGGGTCTGGATCACGATCTGCAGCGAGGCGTTCGCGAGCCTGCCGGTGATCAGCGACGAGCGCCGCACCGGGGAGACGAGGAAGCGGTCGACGACGCCGCGCTCGAGGTCCTCGATCATCGGCATCCCGCTCCAGCCCGCGGTGAAGAAGGCCGTCATCACGACCACTCCCGGGGCCAGGAACTCGATGTAGTTGTCCGAGCCGAAGCCGGGGATGTCGGTGACGGTCTCGAACAGCGCCCCGAAGAGCAGCAGCCAGATCACCGGCTGAACGAGGTTGACGAAGATCCACCACGGCTGGCGCAGGAGCTCCATCACGTGACGAATCGTCATGTGCCTTGTGTCAGCGATTGCCTTGGTCATGCGGGTTCCTCCTTGATCTGGTGGGTGCGGTTGTCCGTCGTCTCCGCCTCGGCGGCGCTGAACGTGCGCCCCGTGTAGCGGAGGTAGACGTCGTCGAGCGACGGCCGAGCGACGGTCACGGCGGTGACGCCGACCCCCGCCTGCTCGAGCGCCGCGAGCACCGCCGGCACGGTGCGCCCGCCGTCGCCGGCGCGGGCGTGCAGCGTGCGCCCGTCGAGCTTGAGCTCACCGACGCCGGCGATCCCGCCGTTGACGGCGCCGCGGATCGCCGCCGCGTCGTGCCCGTCGGCGAGCTCGACGTGGATCGCGTCGCCGCGCAGCTCACGCTTGAGCTCGTCGGGCGTGCCCTCGGCGACCACCTTGCCGCGATCGACGATCGCCAGCCGCGAGGCGAGCTGGTCGGCCTCCTCGAGGTAATGCGTGGTCAGCAGCACGGTCAGCCCCTCGCCGGTGAGGCGGGAGATCTCCTCCCACATCTCGGCCCGGACCTCGGGATCGAGGCCGGTGGTCGGCTCGTCGAGGAACAGCACCTCGGGCTCGTGGACGAGCGCCAGGGCGACGTCGAGTCGCCGCTGCATGCCGCCCGAGTAGGTGCGCACCAGGCGGCCGGCGGCGTCGGTGAGCCCGAACTGCTCGAGCAGCGACTCGATCCGCCGCTCGAGCTCGCGGCCGCCGGGCCCGAACAGCTGGCCCTGGAGGCGCAGGTTCTCGAGCCCGGTGGCCTGGATGTCGGCGCCGCTGCGCTGGGCGACGACGCCGATCGCCTCGCGCACGTCGGCCGGCCGCTCGAGGACCTCGAACCCCGCCACCGCGGCGCGACCCGAGTCGGGACGCGAGAGGGTGGTGAGGATCTTCACCGTCGTCGACTTGCCGGCTCCGTTGGGGCCGAGCAGCCCGAACACGGTCCCTCGCTCGACCTCGAACGAGAGCCCGTCGAGCGCCTGCACCTCTCCGGGGTACGTCTTGGTCAGGTCTCTTGCATCGATTGCTTGCACTAGTCTTTCTACCTCCTCGACGGGTAAACTTCTTATATGGCAAGCATCTTAGCAACTAAGAGACTTAGGTGTCAAGAGGAATGAGCAAGCAGAAGTTGATCGAGGACCTGGGCGAGGCGTTCCGGATCAGCGGCGTTCAGGACATCGCCTTCGACACGGTCGCCGCGGAGTCGCTCGGGATCAATCGCACCGACCTCAACTGCCTCGACATCATCGAGCGCCACGGCGGGATCACCGCCGGGCAGCTGGCGACCGAGGCCGGCCTGACGACGGGCGCCGTGACCGCGGTGATCGACCGCCTCGAACGGGCGGGCTACGCGCGCCGGGTGCGCGACGCCGCCGATCGCCGCCGGGTCAAGGTTGAGGTGACGCCCGAGTTCATCGAGAAGGCCAAGGCGATCTACTGGCCGCTGTTCGAGGAGTGGCAGGAGATGATGAATCGCTTCACCGCCGACGAGCTCAGGACGATGCTCGGGTTCATGCGCGAGGGAAACGAGGTCAAGCCGCGCCACATCGAGCGCGTGCGCCGCGGCGACTCGGAATAGCCTGTCGATCTCGGCTCCCCCCGCGGGCCCGTTAGCGAAACCGCACGCCGGGTAGTAGCCCGACGCGATGGAAGCGCATGCGGAGAGGAGCGACGCCGAGCTGAGGACGATCGAGACGAAGATCCCGGCGCGGCTCGACCGCCTGCCGTGGTCGTCGTTTCACTGGCGGGTCGTGATCGGGCTCGGGGTCGTCTGGATCCTCGACGGCCTCGAGGTGACGATCGTCGGCTTCCTTGCCCCGACCCTGGTCGAGCCGGGGAGCGGGATCGAGCTCACCGAGGGCAACATCGCGATGGCGCAGGCGATCTACGTCGCCGGCGCCTGTAGCGGCGCCCTGTTCTTCGGTCAGCTCACCGATCGCTTCGGGCGCAAGAAGCTGTTCCTGATCACGCTCTCGCTCTATCTGCTGGCGACCGTTGCGACCGCGTTCTCGACCACGCCGCTCTGGTTCCTCGTCGCCCGCTTCTTCACCGGCGCCGGGATCGGCGGCGAGTACGCGGCGATCAACTCGGCTATCGACGAGCTGATCCCGGCTCGCGCGCGCGGCCGCGTCGACCTGATCATCAACGGCTCGTTCTGGCTCGGGGCGGTCGCCGGCGGGCTGCTCTCGCTCGTACTGCTGAAGGAGTCGCTGTTCGCGCTCGACGTCGGCTGGCGCCTCGCCTTCGGCCTCGGCGCGCTCCTCGGGCTCGGGATCCTGTTCGTGCGCCGCAACCTGCCCGAGAGCCCGCGCTGGCTGTTCATCCACGGTCGCGACCAGGAGGCCGAGCGGCTCGTCGATTCGATCGAGGCCGCTGTGCGTGAGGACACCGATCAGGAGCTCGAGGAGCCCGGCGACTCGATCGAGGTCCGCCAGCGGCGCTCGATCCCAATCCGCGAGATCGGCCGCACCTTGTTCAAGGTCTATCCGAAGCGCGCCGCGCTCGGCTTCTCGCTCTTCATCGGCCAGGCGTTCATCTACAACGCGGTCACCGTCACGCTCGGCCTCACGCTGACCACATACCTCGGCGTCGGCGCGAACAAGGTCGGCCTCTTCTACGCCGTGTTCGCGGCCGGCAACTTCCTCGGGCCGCTCCTGCTCGGGCGCCTCTTCGACACGGTCGGGCGCCGGCCGATGATCGCCGGCACCTATCTCGTCTCGGCCGTGATGCTGGCCGGAGTCGGAATCCTCTTCAACGGTGAGGCGTTCAGCGACTGGGGCCTGACGTTCGCCCTCGCGGCGACCTTCTTCTTCGCCTCGGCGGGGGCGAGCTCCGCCTACCTGACCGTGAGCGAGGTCTTCCCAATGGAGATCCGCGCGCTCGCGATCGCCTTCTTCTATGCGATTGGGACCGCGATCGGCGGGATCGCCGGCCCACTCGTGTTCCAGAAGCTGGGCGAGTCCGGCGACGTCGGCCAGGTGATGATCGCCTACCTGATCGGAGCCGCGGTGATGGCGGTCGGCGGGATCGTCGAGATCTTCCTCGGCGTGCGCGCGGAGCAACAGTCGCTCGAGGACATCGCAAAGCCGATCACCGCTCAAGAGGGCGAGGAGGGCGAGGAGGGCGAGGGCGGCGAGGCCGAGAAGGGCCTCGAGGCCGAGAAGGGCGTCGAGCGCCCGGACGCCGACGAGGCCGAGCGCCGGCACCGGGCGCGCGCCGAGCGCGAGCGCCGGGGCCTGCGCCGCTGGCGACCGGGCCGCGGCGCCGCGTCGTACTCGCCGTTCTTCCCGCCGCCGGTGGAGTCGCGCCCGGACTGGCTCGACAAGGAGGTCGAGATCATCGAGCGAGCGCTCGCCGATCACGGCGAGCTCACGCGCGACGAGCTCGCGCGCCGGGTCGGCGCCCGCTACTGGGGGCCGGGGCGGTTTCGCAGCGCCCTGCGCGAGGCGGTCGCCGAGGGCGCCGCGCGAAGGGTCCACCGCAATTCCTATCGCCCCCGCCGCCCGCGCCACGGCGAGGAGCCGCCGGACACACCGGCCGCAGGCGAGGCCTGACCGGAGCCCTCCGATGTCCTTCGCCTGCCAAGTCCTCGGCCACAGGACCCGGTTCTGGGTCGAGGGCGAGACGATGCGCTGGCGCTGCGAGCGCGCCTGCGGCTTCGAGGGCGAGAAGCGGTATCCGAGCGCCGCCGACGCGGGGCGCTATGCGCGGGCGTTCGACCGCGAGGACCACGACGACCTCGGTCGCCGCTCGCCGCTCTCCCTGCTGCCGCTGAGGTTCGCGCGCCGCCGCTGAGCCGAGCCCGGCGCGCGTAGTCTGCCGCGGATGGCAGCCAGGGCTCGCTGGTGGCACGACGCCGTCGTCTACCAGATCTACCCGCGCTCGTTTCAGGACTCCGACGGCGACGGGGTCGGCGACCTCGCCGGGATCGCGTCGCGCCTCGACCACCTCGAGTGGCTCGGCGTCGATACGGTCTGGCTCTCGCCGGTCTACCCCTCGCCGATGGCCGACTCGGGCTACGACGTCTGCGACCACACCGCCGTCGATCCCGTCTACGGCACGCTCGCCGACTTCGACGCCCTGGTGGCGGCCTGCCGCGGGCGCGGCATCCGGGTGCTGCTCGACCTGGTCGCCTCGCACACGTCGATCGAGCACCCGTGGTTTCGCGAGCACCCGGACTTCTACGTGTGGGCCGACGGCGACGGCCCGCCGAACAACTGGCGCAGCGCCTTCGGGGGGCCGGCCTGGAGCCGCGACGAGCGCAGCGGGCGCTGGTATCTGCACTCCTTCTATCCCGAGCAGCCCGACCTCGACTGGCGCAACCGCGCGGTTCAGGAGGCGATCGGCGACGTGGTCCGCTTTTGGCGCCGGCGCGGCGTCGACGGCTTTCGCGTCGACGCCGTTCAGCAGCTGATGAAGGACCGTGAGCTGCGCGACGACCCGCCCGCGAGCGGCGCCTTTCCGCTCCCGCTTCACCCCGAGCTGGCCGCGCTCGAGGGCGTGCACTCGCGCACCGACCCCGAGATCACGATCGCGCTCGACGCGCTTCGCGAGGCTGCCGGGGACGCACTGCTGGTCGGTGAGGTCTACGTGCCGAGCGATTCGCTGGCGATCTATCTGGAGCGACTCGATCTCGCCTTCGCGTTCGAGTTCCTGCACTCGCCGTGGCGGATGCCCGATCTGGCGCGGGTCGTCGAGGCCGCCGCGAACATCGACGGAATCGCCTGGGTGCTGTCGAACCACGACTTCCCGCGGCTCGCGACCCGGCTCGGCGAGGGCGCCGCGCGAGCCGCGGCGCTGCTGCTGCTGACCCTGCCGGGCACCGCGTTCGTCTACCAGGGCGACGAGATCGGGATGGTCGATGGCCCCGGCGTCGACCCCCCGGTCGATCGCGCCGGGCGCGACCCGCATCGCCACCCGATGCAATGGCAGGGATCGGCGGCGGGCGGTTTCACATCGGGTGAGCCGTGGCTGCCGCTCACCGACCCCGATCGGCGCAACGTTGAAGCGCAGCGGGGCGATCCGGACTCGATCCTGACCCTCTATCGCCGCCTGATCGCCCTGCGTCGCGAGCTTGGCCCCGGCTTGGTCCCGGTCGACGCGGCGCCGGGCGTGCTCGCCTACCGCCGCGGCGACCACCTCGTCGCGATCAATCTCGGCGACTCGCCGGTCGAGGCGCCGGCCGAGGCCGAGCTGGTGCTCGCGAGCGAGGCCGGCGCGGCGCCCGGGCGGCCGCTGGCACCGGGCGTCGGCCTGATCACTCGTCGAGGCGACGTTTGAACCTTGCTTCGCCTGGGCAATGGCGGAATGTCTGCAGTAGCGCGGACGGAGAGAGAGGAGAGAGGTAGTGGCCGTAGGCCGCGCCCTTAAGGGGATTCTGGCCCTCACAGCTTCCGTCGTGGCGATCGTCGCCGGAGGCTGCGGCGGTGACGACGCGGGCGGCGGTTCGACCCTTACATGGTTCATCTTCAACGAGCCGAGCGGCGCGCTGCCCAAGGCTGCGGACCGCTGCTCGGAGGAGTCGGGCGGTCGCTACTCGATCGAGTTCGAGCTCCTGCCCAACGACGCCGACAGTCAGCGCGAGCAGCTCGTTCGCCGGCTCGGGGCCGAGGACTCGTCGATCGACATCGTCGGCATGGACGTGATCTGGACGGGCGAGTTCGCCAACGCAGGGTGGCTCGAGGAGTTCACCGGCGAGGCCAAGCAGGTGGTGAGCAGGAACGTCTTCCCGAGCGTGCTCGAGACGGCAACGTACGAGGGCGCGCTCTACGGGGCGCCGATCTGGACCAACACCGAGCTGCTTTGGTATCGCGACGACCTGGTCGAGAAGCCGCCGAAGACCTGGGACGAGATGATCGCCGCCGCCGAGGAGATCGGTCCCGAGGAGGGGCTGATCCAGGTGCAGGGCAATCGCTACGAGGGACTCACCGTCTGGGTAAACCAGATGATCGCCTCGGCGGGCACCGAGATCCTCTCGGGCCCGGAGCAGATCGAGCTCGAGCAGGCGCCGACCGAGCGCGCGCTCTCGATCATGGGCCGGCTCTCGAGCTCGGACGTCGCTGATCCCGGGATCACGACTTCCGATGAGGACTCCGGCCGGCTCGCCTTCCAGTCGGGCAGCTCCGCTTTCATGATCAACTACCCGTTCGTCTATCCGAGCGCCGAGGCTGAGGCCCCCGACATCTTCAAGGTGATGAAGGCGGCGAAGTACCCCCAGGTCGACCCGGGTACGCCGAGCGCGCCGCCGCTCGGCGGGATCAACCTCGGCGTCTCCGCGTTCTCGGAGAACAAGGACCTCGCCTTCGAGGCGATCGAGTGCTTGGTCCAGCCCGAGAACCAGCTCGAGATCGCGAGCCTGGGCGGCCTGCCGCCGGTGCGTGAGGACCTCTACGACAAGAAGGAGATCGACGAGGTCTATCCCGGCTTCGCGCCGCTGATCCGCGACTCGATCAACGACGCCGTCCCGCGCCCCTCGGTCTCGCCCGCCTACCAGGACATCTCCCTGGCGATCCAGCGGGCCGTCCATGCGACCACCGACATCGACCCCGACGACCCAGCGCCGACCTACGACGACCTGCAAGAACTGCTCGAGCAGGCGATCAATCGGGAGGGACTGCTGTGAACGACGCGGTCGCCGCCGAGGCCGCCGGGCCCTCGGCGCCCAAGGTCACTGACCGCGCCAAGGCGGAGCGGCGACTCGGCTGGATGCTCTGCGCGCCCGCCGTGATCGCAATGCTGCTCGTCACCGCCTACCCGATCGGCTACGCGGTCGTGCTCTCGCTACAGGACGTCGACCTGCGCTTCCCCGACGAGGGCGGCTTCGTCGGCCTCGACAACTACAGCGCCGTACTCAGCTCCGACCTCTGGTGGCAGGGCCTGTTCAACACCACCTTCATCACCGTCATCTCGGTCGCGATCGAGCTCGTGCTCGGGATGATCCTCGCCCTGGTCATGCACCGGGCGATCTTCGGCCGCGGCGTCGTCCGAACCGCGGTGCTGATCCCCTACGGGATCGTCACCGTCGTCGCCGCGTTCGCCTGGTTTTACGCCTTCGACCCGGCGAGCGGGTTCGTAGACGGCCTTCCCTTCGTTGCCGACGACAAGGCCTGGTTCGGCGACCGCTGGTCGGCGATGAGCGTGATCATCATGGCGGAGGTCTGGAAGACGACCCCGTTCATGGCCCTGCTCCTGCTTGCCGGGCTGACGACGATCGACGAGGGCGTCTACGAGGCGGCGAAGGTGGACGGGGCGAACGCGGTGCAGCGCTTCTTCCGCATCACCCTGCCGCTGATGAAGCCGGCGATCCTGGTCGCGCTGCTCTTCCGCACCCTCGACGCGTTCCGCGTCTTCGACTCGATCTTCGTCATGACCGGGGGTGGCCAGGACACCGAGTCGGTCTCGATCCTCGGCTACAACCAGCTGATCTCGCGCCTCAACCTCGGGCTCGGCTCGGCCGTCTCGGTGCTGATCTTCATCCTCGTGCTGCTGATCGCGTTCGCCTTCGTGCGTGGGTTCGGCGCGACGGTGCCGCAAGGGAGAGAGGAGGCCTGAGGATGGAGCGCGGGACCCGTGAGTACACGCTCTGGACGGTCGGCCTGATCGCGATCGTGATCGTCGCGATCTTCCCCGTCCTCTGGATTCTCTCGCTCTCCCTCAAGGACCCGGCGACGATCTCCGACGGACGCCTGATCCCCGCCGAGTTCACCCTCGACAACTACGAGGTCCTGTTCGAGGGCGGCCTCGACAGCCCCCTCCTGCGGCCGTTGATCAACTCGATCCTGATCGCGCTGATCTCGACCACGATCGCGATCGTGCTCGCCTCGTTCACCGCCTACGCGATCGCCCGGCTCGACTTCCCGGGCAAGTTCGCGGTCCTCGCCGGAGCGCTGGCGATCGCGATGTTCCCGGCGATCTCGACGATCGGGCCGCTGTTCGACATGTGGCGTACGCTCGGGCTCTACGACACGTATGCCGGCCTGATCATCCCCTACCTGACCTTCTCGCTGCCGCTCGCGATCTTCATTCTGGTCGCCTTCTTCCGCGAGATCCCGTGGGATCTCGAGCAGGCGGCGCAGGTCGACGGGGCGACGCCGTTGCAGGCCTTCCGCAAGGTGATCGTGCCGCTCGCCGCGCCCGGCATGTTCACGGCGGCGATCCTTGTCTTCATCTTCTGTTGGAACGACTTCCTGTTCGCGATCTCGCTGACCTCGTCCGACGCCTCGCGAACCGTTCCCGCGGCGCTCGCCTTCTTCACCGGCGAGTCGCAGTTCACCGAGCCGACCGCGAGCATCGCTGCCGCCGCCATGCTGGTGACGATCCCGATCATCATCTTCGTCTTGATCTTCCAGCGGCGGATCGTCGCCGGCCTGACCTCCGGGGCGGTGAAGGGATGACCCACTACCGAGAAGGGAGGGATCGCGATGGCTGACATCGTTCTCAACGGGATCAGCAAGCGCTTCCCGGACGGCTACGAGGCCGTCAAGGACATGAACCTCAAGATCGCCGACGGCGAGTTCGTGATCCTCGTCGGTCCCTCCGGCTGCGGCAAGTCGACCGCGCTGCGGATGATCGCCGGTCTCGAGGACATCAGTGAGGGTGAGCTGAAGATCGGCGGTGACGTCGTCAACCAGTACGCGCCCAAGGACCGCGACATCGCGATGGTCTTCCAGAACTACGCGCTCTACCCGCATATGACCGTGCGCGACAACATGGCGTTCCCACTGAAGCTGGCCAAGGTCCCCGACGAAGAGGTCCGCGAGAAGGTGGATGAGGCGGCGCGGATCCTCGACCTCGAGGCGCACCTCGACCGCAAGCCCGCCAATCTCTCGGGCGGCCAGCGCCAGCGGGTGGCGATGGGCCGGGCGATCGTCCGCGACCCGAAGGCGTTCCTGATGGACGAGCCGCTCTCGAACCTCGACGCGAAGCTGCGGGTGCAGATGCGAACCGAGGTTGCGCGGCTGCAGAAGCAGCTGGGCACGACGATGGTCTACGTCACCCACGATCAGACCGAGGCGATGACGCTCGGCGACCGCGTCGCGGTGATGCGCAGCGGCGCCCTGCAGCAGGTCGGCACGCCCGCCGAGCTCTACGAGCGACCGAAGAACCTGTTCGTGGCGGGCTTCATCGGCTCGCCGGCGATGAACTTCATGCCGGCGAAGATCGAGGACGACACAGTGAAGCTGCCGTTCGGCGACGTCCGCGTCTCGGAGGAGCTGCGCGGCAGGCTCGGCGACTCGGGCGGGGGCGACGTGATTGCCGGGGCGCGGCCGGAGGCCTTCGAGGACGCGAGCCTGGTCGGCGACGCGAGGGATCGCGGCTATGCGTTCAAGGCGAAGATCGACCTGGTCGAGTCGATGGGCTCGGAGCTCTACGTGTACTTCGAGTTCGAGTCCGATGCGATCCAGTCGAAGGAGCTCGACGAGCTTGCCGCCGACTCAGGCGCCGCCGAGGTGCCGGGCGCCGGCACCAACCAGGTGGTCGCCCGCCTCGATGCCGCGAGCAAGGTCGAGCGCGGGGCCGAGGCCGAGCTCTGGCTCGACACGAGCACGCTGCTGTTCTTCGACCCGGCGAGCGGCGCCCGGCTCGGCGCCGACTGAGCCGCGCGGCGCCGCCCGGCGCCGGTCCCGGTCAGGCGGTCAGGCCTCGAGGTCGCGGCGCAGGCGGTGGGTGAAGGTGTCCTCGTCGGCCGCGGGCTTGGAGAGCTCGGTGCGCAGGCGGTCGATCACCTCGTCATTCCAGGCATGGGTCCGCAGCAGCAGGTAGCGGAGGCTGACCACGCGGGCGTAGGCCTCGGTCTCGGTGCCGCGCCCGCAGAGCCCCGCCTCGCGCATCATCTCGGTCACCGGCTCGTACTCCTCGCGAAACCAGGTCTCGGCGACCTGTTCGCGGGTCATGAACTCGCGCCGGTACTGCATCAGGCGAAATCCCCACGCCTCGACGCCCTCGGCGAGCCCGGCGTAGTCGAACCCGTTCGCGAGCCTGATCCGCGCCCTCATCGCCGGCGGCAGCGGGACGCGCTCGAAGAACAGCCGCTCGTGTGACTTCAGCGGCAGGTCGCGCGGCGAGATCCCCTGATCGGCGCGGGACCTCGGTGACGATCTCGGTCACCATCGCGTCGATCTTCTCGAGCCCCATCTGGCGGGCGACGGAGACGCGGTGGTGACCGTCGATGACGAAGTGAAGCGGGCCGACGCGATAGACCTCGATCGGCGGCATCGCATCGCCGCGACGGATCGCCGTCGCGATCCCCTGCCAGCGGCGGCGGACCCGGTGCGAGGTGGGCCTGAAGCTGCGGTCGAACTCGCGCCGCGAGCGGTCGACGGTGCCGACGATCGAGTCGAGGTCGATCGTCTGCAGGCCGAGCCGGCGCTCGCCGCGTCGCCCGAGCGCCGCGACGACCTCGTCGAAGGGGAGGATCTCGATGTCGTCGGGTTCGCGCCGAAGCCGGGCAGCGAGCTTCGCGAGCTGCTGGCGGCGGCGGGCGCGGCTGAAGTCGGTCTGGGCGTCCTGGGTGGGAAGGCCGGTGTCCATGCGAGTCACGATAGGGGTTCCCCGCGCGCCCGAGATTGAACCGTACGGCGGTCCCGCCCGTACTCTGATGTGGATGGTTCGTCTGGTTGCAGGACTGGCCGCGCTCGCCGCCATGGCGGGACTGGCGGCCTGCGGCTCAGACGAAGCGATGCCCGCGCCGGGACCCGAGGGGAGTCAGGCCTCCGGCGCGGGCACCATCTCCTCCGAGGCGCCGCAGCCAGGGGCCAGGGCGGGGGTGCTGACCGGAACCCTGCCGCTGCTCAACGGCGAGCGGCGGGACCTCGAGCGCTACCGGGGCAAGGTGGTGATCGTCGTCAACACGGCGAGCGAGTGCGGCTTTACGCCTCAGTTCGAGAGCCTCGAGGCGCTCTACCAGGAGCGCCGCGACGACGGGCTCGTGATCCTCGGCTTCCCCGCCGACGACGTCGCCGGCCAGGAGCCCCGCTCCGACGCCGAGATCGCCGAGTTCTGCGAGGCCAACTTCGGCGTCTCGTTCCCGATGTTCGCGAAGTCGAACGTCGTCTCGGAGCCGCGTCAACCCGCTCTTCGAGCGCCTCGCGGCGGAGGCCGGGCAGCCGAGCTGGAACTTCAACAAGTACCTCGCTCGACCGCGACGGCGAGGTGGTCGATCGCTACGACGCCGGCACCGCGCCCGACGACCCGGCGCTGACCGCGAAGCTCGACCAGCTGCTGAGCCAGAGCTAGTCCAGGTCGCCTGGCTCGACGGGCGGATGAGGATCTCGTTGACGTCGACGCGCTCGGGCTGGGAGAGCGCGTAGACGACCGCGTTGGCGATGTCGACGTCGTGCAGCGCGTGGTCGGGGCCCGGTCGCTGGTCGAAGAACGGCGTGTCGACCATCCCGGGCTCGATCAGCGTCACCCGGATGCGGCGGTTGTCGTGGCATCGTCCGAAGCTCCTGTCGCAGCGCCTCGCCGATCGCCGTGACCGCGTGCTTGGTCGCCGAGTACAGCGATCCGGGGAGCGCGCGCCGGCCGGCGACCGAGCTCGTGATCACGATCTGGCCCTCGCCGCGCTCGAGCAGGTGGGGGAGCGTGGCGCGGATCGTGTAGGCGACGCCGAGCACGTTGGTGAGCACCATCGCCCGCCATTGCTCGGGATCGCCCTCGAGGAAGCCGCGCTTGGCGCCGAAGCCCGCGTTGGCGAAGACGGCGTCGAAGCGGCCGAAGCCGTCGAGCGCCGCGGCGGCGAGCCGCTCGTTGTCGGCGAGCTCGGTGACGTCGCAGCTCGGACCGCGAGCGCCCGCTCGTCGCCGCCGAGCTCGGCGGCGAGCTCGCGCAGCTTGTCCTCGCGAACGGGCGCCGAGCACGAGCCGGTAGCCGGCCTCGGCTGCGGCGCGCGCGGTCGCGGCGCCGATCCCGCTCGAGGCGCCGGTGATCAGCAGTACGGGGTCGTCGGGCATCGGCGTCGCAAGGTACCCGAACCGCGATCGCAATAATCAGGGGCGGCCCCATGGACCCCGACCGCAAGCGAAAGATCCGCCTCGTCGTCGCGCTCCGGCCGCCGTGCTGCTCGCCGCCGGCCTCGTCTACACGTCGTTCAGCGCCTCGAGCGAGGCGAAGCAGCCGTCCGAGCTCGCCGGCGTCAACGGGGGCAACTACGAGCTCACCGGCAAGGTCGCCGCGGACTCGGTCGAGCCACGCGGGGACCGAAACTGCGGTTCGAGGTCGCCGACCGCGACGACCCCTCGGCGACGATCCCCGTCACCTACACCGGCACCGTGCCCGACCCGTTTCGCGAGGGCCGCGAGGTGATCGTCTCGGGCACGGTCGCCGAGGGCACCTTCGTCGCCGAGAAGGACAGCCTGATCACCAAGTGCCCCTCGAAGTTCGCCGACGAGGCGGCCGAGGACCCCGAGCACGTGGTGATCGAGTAGCGGCCCGCTTCGTCGGCGCGACGTCCCGGACTACCCCCATGCGGGGACTCAGGGAAGCTGGGAGCTCGCCGGGTTGCGCACCCGGTCATCTAGCCGCGGCCCCGGCGTTGCGATAATCGCCGCGCGATGGTCGAACTCGGCGCCGCCTGCCTGATCGCCGCTCCGTTCGCGTGCCTGTACGCCGGGGCGCGGCGCTGCTCGGCCGCTCGCGCTCCGACCGGCGCTTGGTCGACTCCTCGCGCCGGGCGATCTACGCGCTCTGCGCCCTGCTCACGGTCTGCGTCGTCGTGCTCCAGGCGGCGTTCATCGGCGACGACTTCTCGGTCGAGCTGGTCGCCGAGCACTCCTCGACGACGACCCCGCTCGGCTACAAGATGACCGCGATGTGGTCGAGCCAGGGGGGCTCGCTGCTGCTCTGGGCGTGGGTGCTCTCGATCGCCGCCAGCGGGGTGCTCTACCTGACCCGCAACCGCCATCGCGAGCTCGTCCCGCCGGCGACCGCCGTGCTCGCCGGGCTCGGCGCTCTTCTTCTGCGGGCTGATGCTGCTCGCCGACGGCGCCAACCCGTTCGCCCGCCTCGACCCGGCGCCGGCCGAGGGCGCCGGGCTCAATCCGCTGCTCCGCCACCCGGCGATGGCGATCCACCCGCCGATGCTCTACTCGGGCTACGTCTTCTGGTCGATCCCGTTCGCGTTCGCGGTCGGCGCCCTGGTCAGCCGGCGGCTCGACGCGAGCTGGATCCGGACGACGCGCCGCTTCGCGCTGATCGCCTGGATCCTGCTCGGGATCGGGATCCTGCTCGGCTCGCGCTGGTCGTACTCGGAGCTCGGCTGGGGCGGCTACTGGGGCTGGGACGCGGTCGAGAACGCCTCGCTGATGCCGTGGCTGGTCGGGACCGCGTTCCTGCACTCGGTCATGGTCCAGGAGCGGCGCGGGATGCTGAAGGTCTGGAACGTGTCGCTGATCGTGACCACGTTCACGCTCGCGCTGCTCGGGACCTTCCTCGTCCGCTCGGGCATCCTCGAGTCGATCCACGCCTTCGGCGCCTCGACCGTCGGCGGCCCGCTGCTCGGGCTGATCGCCGTCGTCGTGATCGGCTCGGCGGCGCTGATCGTCTCGCGCCTCGGCGACCTGCGCTCGGAGCGGCGGATCGAGTCGCTCGCATCCCGCGAGTCGGTCTTCCTGATCAACAACCTGCTTCTCGTCGGGCTCGCGGCGGTGATCTTCTGGGGCACCTTCTTCCCGCTGATCTCCGAAGCGATCACCGGCGAGCGGTCATCGCTGGGATCGCCCTGGTTCGACCGGCTCACGGCGCCGCTGGCGATCGTGCTCGTGCTCTTCACCGGGATCGGGCCGCTGCTCGCCTGGCGGCGGGTGAGCCCCGGGATGCTGTGGCGGCTGGTGCGCTGGCCGCTCGCCGTCGCCGCGGCGGCGACCGTCGCCGTCGCCGTGCTCAGCGACGCGCTCGACCGAGCCCCTGGCGCTGGTCCTGTTCGCGTTCGCGTTCTTCGCCCTCGCGGCGCTTGTCGGCGAGTTCTGGCGCGGGGCGGCGGCGCAGCGAACGCTCACCGGCGGCAGCCCGCTCGCGGCGCTCGGCCGCGTCGTCGCCCGCAACCGGCGCCGCTACGGCGGCTACATCGTCCACGCCGGGATCGCGATCCTGTTCATCGCCGTGGCCGCGTCGTCGAGCTTTCAGACCAGCGCCGACCTGCGGCTGCTGCCGGGCGAGTCGGGCGAGGTCGGCGACTTCACGGTCACCTACGTCGAGCCGACCGCGAAGATCGACGATGCCGAGCAGCGACTCACCCTCGGCGCGGTGCTCGACGTCGAGCGCGAGCGGCGAGCGTTTCGCGCTCCTGCGCCCGTCGCGCAACTACTACTCGGCGACGACCGCGGCCGACGGGGCGGGACCGCTGCGCTCGTTCTTCGAGGGCGAGGCGACGAGCGAGGTCGGCCGCCGCGAGAGCGCCGGGGGAGACCTGTGGACCGCGATGCGCCCCGACCTGGCGCCGGTGGACGAGGTGATCACCGCCGCCGACCGCCGACTCGAGCGGCTCGTGCCCGAGGTCGGGCCGCAGGGCCCGTCGCCGGCCGAGATCGAGGCGATGCGCGCCTACGCCGAGGCCCAGGGCCAGGCGGTCGGCAACTTCGCCGCCCTCTACCTCGCCCGGCCGTTGCCGGTCGACTTCCGGGTCAACGTCAACCCGCTCGTGATCTGGATCTGGCTCGGCGGCGGGATCGCCGTGATCGGCGGCCTGATCGCCGCCTGGCCGGCGCCCGAGGCGCGCCGCCGCCGCGTCTCCGACGTCTACGCGGCGCGGCTCGCCCGCGAGCTCGAGCGGGCGTGAAGCGCCCTCCCTTGTAAACCTGTGCGGATCCGAGTAGCGTCGGCTCACCCCTCGCGCCCAACACGCAGTCTTGCCGGCGCGGGGAATCGATCGAAGAAGGTTCCATGCGAGGCCTGCGATCGGCCGGCACGGCGGCAGCCATAACCGCCCTCCTAGCGCTCAGCACCGCCGCGGTGGCCGGTGAACCGGACGTGGTGAAGCCCGGGCACAAGCCGTTCGGCAAGAGCTACGGCCAATGGCACGCGGCGGGCTGGACGGGCTACCTCGAGCACCCGGTGCCCGAGAGCCCGGCCGCCGGAAACGGCAGCCTGTGCGGGAACACGCGCGGCCTGCTTCATCCGCACATCCACGGGCGCGGCACCCTCGAGTGCTCGATCGCGCCCGGCACGCCGATCCTGAAGCCGGTGGCAGTGAACGTCTGTTTGAACGCCCACCCGTCGGAGTTCGCGCCGGTGAAGTTGCGGCCCTGCGCCACGAAGATCTTCGATGAGCCCGCCCGGCCCGAGCGGCTATCGCTGAAGCTCGACGGCGAGCGGGTCGCCCACCTGCGTCGCTACCGGGCGGTTTCGCCGCCGTTTCACCTCGATCTACCCGAGGACAACATCCTTCACTATTGGGGCGACTCGGCCAATCCACGGACGGCGAAGGCCGTGGCAGCCGGCTGGCTCGTGATCTTCCGACCGCTCTCGGTCGGAACTCACCGAATCCGGAGTTGCGTCTCGGATCCGGGATTGTCGGCGGAATTCTCCGGCTGCCATACCGTGATCGTGACGGTGACGCCGGCAGCCACCCGGCCGAACTAAGCCACCATCCCCCGTGTGCCGGGGTGCCATGCGTCGCGCATTTATTACATTGCCTGTGCATTGGCCACCGCCGCGCGCGAGCAGACCGGGGTCGAAACGATCGTCCTCGGCGGTTGAGCGGGCAACGGTGGAGATCCTGCTCGCGCTGGTGATCGTGGCCGCGCTGGCTTGGTTCGTGACCGTGCCGCTTCGCCGCGGCTCTGACGGTGCGACACCCGGGCCGACCGAGGACCCGAGGCTCGCCGAGCTCGAGGCGCGAAAGGAGGCGCTCTACCGCCAGATCCGCGACGCCGAGCTTGACCGCGCCCAGGGCAAGCTCTCGGAGTCCGACTGGCGGCGGCTCGACTCCGAGCTGCGCCGCGAGGCGATCCAGGTGCTGCGCGAGCTCGACGCCGCCGGCGGCTCCTAGCGTCCCGATGGCGAGTCGGATCGCTACCCTTGCGGGCCGATGGAAGGCGTCCTCAGCGCAGTTCAGGTCCTGATCTCGGTGATCCTGATCTTCCTCGTGCTCCTGCACTCGGGGAAGGACTCGGGGCTCTCGGGCGCGTTCGGCATCGGCCAGGCCGGCGGCTCGTTCGGCGGTGGCTCACTGGTCGAGCGAAACCTCGACCGCTGGACGATCTTCTTCTCGATCCTGTTCGTGCTCAACACGCTCGTCCTGCTGAAGATCTGACCCGCTTTCGCCCTCTCTCCGTGATCGCCGCCTCGGCCGTGGCGCTCGCGGCAGCGGGATGCGCCGACGACGAGACCAGCTCGGCGATCGTGCCGGTCGACGTGCCCGGCGAGCGCGGCGCGTTGGTCTGGGCGATCGACGAGCGCCCCGTGAGCCTCGACCCGCTGTTCGCGAGCTCGCCCTCCGAGGAGCTGGTCACGCGCCAGATCCACGAGCCGCTCGTCGCCGAGCTCGCCGGCCCGTTCGACGACGCGCGCCGGGTCGGCGGGCTGGCGATCTCGGCGCTGCCGTCGAGTGATCGCACGGTCTGGCGGCTGCGGCTGCGGTCCGGGGTGCGCTTCGCGGACGGTGCGCCCTTCAACTCCCAGGCCGTGCTCGCGAACGTCGAGCGCTGGCAGGGCTCGCCGACCGCCACCGCCCTGCTCGGCGAGCTGCTTGTCGACGCCCCACGCCCGGACCTCGTCCGCTTCATCCTCCCGCGTCCCGATCCGAGCTTCGACCGGCGCCTCGCCTCACCGCGGCTCGGGACCGTCTCCCCGCGCGCGATCGCCGAGGCCGGGACAACGGAGATCGAGCCCGAGACGGTCACCGGCTCCGGCACGGGCCCGTTCGAGCTTCGCGAGCGCAGCTTCGATCGCCTGCTGCTCGCCCACAACCCGGGCTGGTGGGGAAGCGACCGGGGGCTCGGACCGGGCCTCGACCAGCTCGAGTTCACGGTCGTCGCCGACGCCGGGGAGCGCGTCGCATTGCTGGCCGAGGGAGCGGCCCAAGTCGCCAGCCGGCTCAGCGCGGCCCAGCTGCGCGAGGTCCGCGCCAACCCGCTGCTGACGGTCATTCCCGAGCCCGGCCCGACCGCCCTCGGCGCCGAGCGCTCGGTGCGCGGGATCCCGAGCTCCGAGCCAGCGCCGCCGCTGAACGGCGTCTGGCGCACCGGGATCGACGCCGGCTGATCGACGACGCGGCGGATGCGTTGAAGGCGCACGGCAGGGGGCCACCGGGTGAACGCCTAGTTTCAGTGCCGAAAGCGCTCGGGAGCCGCTCTCGCGGTGTTAGCTTGGCCGACCCAGTCCAGCGACTCGAAGCCATTGGGAGACGAGATGAAACGACCCAAGTCCAAGCTCAGCTACGCGAACGTCGCCGCCAGCCTCGCCCTTTTCCTGAGCGTCGCGGGGGGCACGACCGCGGTCGCGCTCAGCGGCCAGAACTCGGTCCGAAGCGACGACATCAAGAACGATGAGGTCCGCTCCCCCGACATCTCAACCAGCTCGGTGAAGAGCGCCGAGGTCAAGGCCAACACACTCAAGGCCGCCGACCTCGCGCTCGACTCGGTGGCCGGCTCCGAGGTCGCGCCGGACGCGATCGGATCGAGCGAGATCGCGCCGGGCGCGGTCGGAGCCGACGCCGTCCTCGACGGATCTCTGGGGCCGGCCGAGCAGGCCGCGGTCCCCGCGGCACGGATCGGCGGCAGCAGCTTCACCCCGGCGGAGGGGACGCTGACGAGACCGCCGCTCGAGACCGACACGGGCCCGTCCAACTTCGACCCGTTCGACATGTGGACGCCGACGAACCCGGATTTCGTCACGGCTCCGATCGACGGCATCTACGCGGTCATGGCCACCGGCAGCTGGGAGCCCGACGACACCTCCGCCGCCGGCCCTCCGCAGGACCTTGGCACTCGCAACCTTCAGATCAGTGCTCCCAGCCAGCAGAACGTCCGCAACACGATCGGCGCGAATCCGTTCGGCACCGATTTCACCCGCCAGCAGTCGAGCGCGGTGGTCGACATGAACGCCGGCGAGACGGTGAGTCTCTTGGTCGGCCAGGCAAACGAGGACGACAGCGACGTCGAGCTGGTCGACTACCAGCTCGAGATCGCCTGGGTCGGCCCCGGGTAGGCCGCCCCGCCCGGAACGCCGTCTGGCGCACCCGGATCGACGCCGGTTGAGCAGCCACGGTTGCGCGTAGTCTCAGGACCCTCCATGAGATCACGCACGGCATCGAGCTCGCCGGCGATCGGGATTGCAGTCTCGATCGCCTCCGTCGCGGCGGTGACCGTGGCGATCTATCCGCTCAAGGACGTGATGCCGGTCGCCGCCGCCGGCGTCCTCTACCTGCTTCCGGTGCTGCTCGCCTCGAGCTACTGGGGGCTCGCTACTGGGGTCGGCACCTCGATCCTCAGCGCGGCCGCGTTCAACTTCTTCCACATCCCCCCGACCGGGCGGTTCACGATCGCCGACGAAGAGAATTGGGTTGCGCTCGCCGTCTTCCTGGTCGTCGCCGGCGTCACCTCAACCCTTGCCGGCGCCGCTCGCGCCCGCGCCGACGAGGCCGAGCGCCGCCGCCGCGAGGCCGACCTGACCGCCGAGATGGCACGCGTGCTGCTTGGCGGCGAGAGCCTCGAGGAGTCGCTGCGCGTGGTCGGCCAGCGGATCGCGCAGGCATTCGAGCTCCCGTGGGTCGAGGTCGAGCTGGGGTGGAGGGACAGCGACCGGCGCCGGCGGGCGCTGCCGATCGTCGTCGACGGCCAGCGCGCCGGGACGGTCGCAGTTCCGAAGGACACCGAGCCCGAGCCTGTCGAGGTGCTCGAGCGCCGGGTCGTGCCGAGCCTCGAGACCCTGCTCACGGCCGCGCGCCAGCGCGAGGGGCTGGAGGCCCAGGTGATCGAGACGCGAGCCCTGCGGCGCTCGAACGTGGTCAAGACCGCGCTCCTGCGCTCGGTCTCACACGATCTGCGCTCGCCGCTGACCGCGATCACGGCCGCGGCGGGCGGGCTTGGCTCCGAGACCCTCGCCGATGATGCGCGCGCCGAGTTGATCTCGGTGATCACGACCGAGAGCGACCGTCTCACCCGTCTGGTCGACAACCTGCTCGACCTCTCGCGCCTCCAGGCCGGCCAGCTCGAGCCGCGCACCGACTGGTGCTCGGCCGAGGAGCTGATCGAGGCGACGCTGCGGACACTTGCCGCCCCGCCGGCCGGCTTCGAGGTCTCCGTCGACCCGGATCTGCCGATGTTCGAGGCCGACCCGGCGCAGGTCGAGCGCGCACTCGCGAACGTGGTCGAGAACGCGACCCGCTATGCCGGCGAGGAGCCGGTGACGATCACCGCGCAGCGGATCGGTGGCGAGCTCGCGATTCGCGTCTCCGATCGCGGCCCGGGGGTCGCGCGCGAGGAGCTCGAGCGGATCTTCGAGCCCTTTCACACCGCCGAGGAGCGAAGCGAGGGCACCGGGCTCGGGCTGGCGATCGCGCGCGGCTTCGTCGAAGCCAACGGAGGCAGCCTGCGGGCGCAGTCGCTGCCCGGCCAGGGGACCACCTTCGCGATCCACCTGCCGCTCAGCGAGGTACCGGCGGCGGTCGGCGGCTCGGGCGAATGAGCGCGCGCCAGCGGGTCCTGATCTGCGACGACGAGGCGCAGATCCTGCGCGCCCTGCGCGTGATCCTCGGCGACGCGGGCTTCGAGGTCGTCCCGGCGATGACGGTGCGCGAGGCGCTCGACGCGGTCGCCGTGCACCCCCCCGACGCCGCGATCATCGACCTCGTGCTGCCCGATGGCGACGGGGTCGATGTCTGCCGCTCGATCCGCGAGTGGAGCCGGATGCCGATCCTGGTGCTGTCGGCGGTCGGCGACGAGCGCGAGAAGGTGCGCGCGCTCGAGGCGGGTGCCGACGACTACGTCACCAAGCCCTTCGGCCCGGACGAGCTGGTCGCCCGGCTGCGAGCGGCGCTGCGGCGCGTCGAGCCGAGCGAGGAGGCCGAGCCGGTGGTCGAGGTCGACGGGCTCGAGGTCGATCTCCCCGCTCACCGGGTGAGCCGCGACGGCGAGGAGATCCACCTGACGCCGACCGAGTACGACCTGCTTCGTCACCTGATCCTCAACCGGGGTCGCCTGCTCACACACCGGGCGCTCTTGCGCGAGGTCTGGGGTCCCGGCTACCAGGACGACACCCAGGTTCTGCGAGTGCACATCGCCAACCTGCGGCGAAAGATCGAGGCCAGCCCCGGCACGCCGAGCCTGATCCGCACCGATCCTGGGGTCGGGTATCGGTTCAGCGGCTAGCCTGCGCCACCTTCACGCGATCTTTACGCGCGCCGCGGCGATCTTGACGCTTGCTTGACGCGGGCGGCGAGAACCTATGGCGTATGGAATTGCGCCAGCACGCTGAGCTCTCCCTCCTCGGGCCTCGGGTCCGCACTCCCCTGACCCGCCGGCTCCTCGCCCGCGCCCGACACTGGCGCCTCGACGAGGCGCTCGCCCAGGGCGCCGACCCGAGCAGCGACCCACTGCTCACGTGCCGCGCTCAGCAGCTGACCTCGCGGACGATGCGCCACCGGCTCGCGCTCGGGCTGCGTGACCTGGTCGAGCGCGCCGAGCACCCCAGGCGTCCCGGCTCGGCTGTTCCCATCGCCCGCCTCAGCGTGACCTCCACGCGCGACGGGCTGCTCGAGCTGGCGGACCGCCTAGACGGCAACGACAGCGTCCGCGCGCGCGGCGTCGCCACCACCAACCTGCTGCTCACCGACGGCGCTTCGCCGCTCTGGTTGCGCAGCGCCCCCAGGGAGCTCGACGACGCGGTCGAGGCCGCGTTGATCGGCTTGGCAGTCTGAGCATGGACGTGCTCATGATCGCGATCGCGATCCTCTGCTTCGCCGTTCTGTACCTGCTGATCGACGGGATCGACCGGGTATGAGCGGCGCCGAGCTGATCGGGCTGATCGTCTCGGTGCTGCTCAGCGCCTACCTGCTCTACGCGCTGCTGCGCGGGGAGAACCTGTAGTCCCGAGATGACCGTACAGGGGTGGCTGCAGATCGGGGTCTTCCTCGTCGTGCTCACGGCGCTGACGCCGCTGCTCGGCGCCTACATGGCCCGGGTCTACACCGGTGAGCGCGTCTTCCTGACCCCGATCCTGGGCCCGGTCGAGCGCCTGCTCTACCGGCTCTTCCGCGTCAGCCCGAACCGCGAGCAGGACTGGAAGTCGTACGGGCGCACGGTGATCGTCTTCAGCCTGCTCTCGTGGGTGGCGCTCTACGTGATCCTACGGACGCAGGGGATCCAGCCCTTCAACCCCGCCGGCTTCGACTCGGGGACCGCCGACCTCAGCTTCAACACCGTCTCCTCGTTCGTCTCGAACACCAACTGGCAGTTCTACGGCGGCGAGACGACCCTCTCCTACTTCGCGCAGATGACCGGGCTCGCGGTCCAGAACTTCGTCTCCGCGGCGGTCGGGATGGCGGTGCTGATCGCGGTCATCCGCGGCTTCGCCAGTCGCAGCGGCCAATCCCTGGGCAACTTCTGGCAGGACCTGGTGCGATCGCTCGTCTACATCCTGGTGCCGATCTCGATCGTCGCCGCGCTGGTGCTCGTCTCCCAGGGCGTGATCCAGACGCTGGCGGGACCGGAGACCTATACCACCGTCACCGGCCAGGAGCAGACGCTCGCGGTCGGCCCGGGCGCCTCGCAGATCGCGATCAAGCAGCTCGGCACCAACGGCGGCGGCTTCTTCAACGTCAACAGCTCGATGCCGTTCGAGAACCCCACCGCCTTCTCGAACTTCGTCGAGCTGCTGCTGATCCTGCTGATCCCGGCCGGGCTGACCGCGACCTTCGGCCGCATGGTCGGCAACCGGCGCCAGGGTTGGTCGCTTTACGTCGCGATGCTGGTCATGCTGGTGGTCGCGATCGGCGTCGGCTACGGCGCCGAGCAGAACGGCTCGCCCGCGCAAAAGGACGCCGGGCTCGAGCTCGCCTCGGCCGACGGGACCACCGGCGGCAACCTCGAGGGCAAGGAGCAGCGCTTCGGGATCGCCGACAGCGCCGAATGGGCCGCGGTAACGACCGCGGCCTCCAACGGCTCGGTCAACTCCTCGCACGACTCCTACACGGGGATCGGCGGATTGGTTCCGTTGACCCTGATGGCGACCGGGGAGGTGGTCTTCGGCGGGGTCGGGTCGGGCCTCTACGGGATGCTGCTCTTCGTCTTGCTGGCGGTGTTCATCGCCGGGCTGATGGTCGGTCGCACGCCCGAGTACCTGGGCAAGAAGATCGAGGCCCGCGAGGTGAAGCTGGTTCTGATCGGCACCCTCACCGTGCCGCTGCTCGTCCTGGTGACGACCGGGCTCGCGATCGCGACGAAGTGGGGCGACCCGTCGATCTACAACCCCGGGCCCCAGGGGTTCTCGGAGACGCTCTACGCCTACACCTCGCAGGGCAACAACAACGGCTCGGCATTCGCCGGCTTCACCGGCTACCTGCAGCCGAATGCGCCCGGCAACGTCGGTGCCTACGGGATCACCTTCGCCGACGTGCTCGGCGGAATCTCGATGCTGATCGGCCGCTTCGTGCCGCTGCTCGCGGCGCTCGCCGTCGCCGGGTCGCTGGCGGGCAAACGAGTCTCCCCGCTCGGGCCCGGCACCTTCCGCACCGATACGCCGACCTTCATCGTGCTGCTGATCGGCGTTATCGTGATCGTCGCCGCGCTCACCTTCTTCCCCGCCTTCCTGCTCGGGCCGATCGTCCAGGGCCTGACCCCGGAGTTGTTCTGACATGAGGCGCGATCTGATCAACTCGGCCCTCGCGATCGTCGCCTTCACGGTGCTGCTCGGCCTCGTCTACCCGTTGGCGATGACCGGGATCTCCCAGGTGCTGTTCCCGAACAAGGCCGACGGTTCGAAGGTCGAGGTCGAGGGTGAGGTTGTCGGCTCGAGCCTGATCGCCCAGCCGTTCAAGCGCGAGGCGGAGCGCGGCCCCGGCTTCGAGCGCGACCCCGCCTACTTCCAGCCACGCCCCTCGATCACCGGCTACTCGCCGAGCGTGACCTACTTCAACAACCTGGGGCCGAACAACCTCGCCCTGACCCGCTATTTCGGCAACAAGGCCGAGGCCTACCTGGCGCGCGAGGGTGAGTTCACGCCGGGGCTCGAGCTCTCCGACGTCCCGGTGGACGCGGTGACGACCTCGGCGTCCGGGGTCGACCCCCACATCTCGGAGGCCAACGCCGAGATCCAGGCGAACCGCGTCGCCCGAGAGCGCGGGCTCGACCTGGAGACCGTGCTCGAGTTGGTCGGCGAGCACACCGCCGATCGAGCCCTCGGGGTGCTCGGCGAGCCCGGCGTCAACGTGCTCGAGCTCAACCTCGCGCTCGCCGAGGAGGCACAGTGACCGACCGCCCAACAGCAGTGCTCACCGGCGCGACGATGCGGGTCGCGATCGTCGACAGCTTCCGCAAGCTCGACCCGCGGCACATGGTCCACAACCCGGTCATGTTCGTGGTCGAGATCGGCGCCCTGATCACGACGATCGGCTGGCTGATCCAGGCCGGCGGCGGCGAGCCGCTCGGCGGCGGCGACGAGCCGGCTTGGTTCACAGGAGTGGTCGCGCTCTGGCTCTGGCTCACGGTCGTCTTCGGCAACCTCGCCGAGGCGCTGGCGGAGGGCCGCGGCAAGGCCCAGGCCGCCGCGCTGCGCGCGATGCGCACCGAGACGATCGCCCGCCTTCGCAACGGCGGCGAGAAGCCCGCCAGCGAGCTCGCCAAGGGCGACGTGGTCGTCGTCGAGGCGGGCGAGGTGATTCCCGGCGACGGGACCGTGATCGAGGGCATTGCCTCGGTCGACGAGTCGGCGGTCACCGGCGAGTCGGCTCCGGTGATCCGCGAGGCCGGCGGCGACCGCTCCGCGGTCACCGGCGGCACCCGCGTGCTCTCCGACCGGATCGTGGTCGAGGTCACCCAGGAGCCGGGGCAGTCGTTCCTCGACCGCATGATCGGTCTGGTCGAGGGCGCGAGCCGGCGCAAGACCCCGAACGAGATCGCGCTCGGGATCCTGCTCGCCGGGCTGACGCTGGTCTTCCTGGTCGTCGTCGTCACCCTGCGCCCGTTCGCGGAGTTCGCGGACACGAACGTCTCGGTCGCCACCCTGATCGCGCTCCTGGTCGCCCTGATCCCAACCACGATCGGCGCCCTGCTCTCAGCGATCGGCATCGCGGGCATCGACCGGCTCGTGCGGCGCAACGTGCTCGCGCTCTCCGGCCGCTCGGTCGAGGCCTCGGGCGACGTTGACGTCCTGCTGCTCGACAAGACCGGCACGATCACGCTCGGCAACCGCCAGGCGACCGAGTTCATCCCGATGCCCGGGGTGAGCGAGGTCGAGCTGGCCGAGGCCGCGCAGTACGCATCGCTCGCCGACGAGACGCCCGAGGGCCGTTCGATCGTCGTGCTCGCGAAGCAGTACGGGATTCGCGAGCACGAGCTGACCGCGCACGCCCAGTTCATCCCCTTCAGCGCCGAGACGCGGATGAGCGGGGTCGACCTCAACGGCAGCCGGATTCGAAAGGGCGCCGGCGACGCGATCCTCGAGCTCGTCACCGCCGGTGGGGGCCAGGCACCGCCCGAACTGCAGCAGAAGATGGACGAGATCGGGCGCGAGGGTGGGACCCCGCTCGCCGTCGCGCGCGACGGGCAGGTGCTCGGCGTGATCTACCTCAAGGACGTGATCAAGGAGGGCATGAGCCACCGCTTCGACCAGTTGCGAGCGATGGGGATTCGCACGGTCATGGTCACCGGCGACAACCCGCTGACCGCGGCGAAGATCGCCGACGAGTCGGGGGTCGACGACTTCCTCGCCGAGGCGACGCCGGAGCGCAAGCTCGAGCTGATCCGCGAGTTGCAAACCGAGGGCCGATTGGTGGCGATGACCGGCGACGGCACCAACGACGCTCCGGCGCTCGCGCAGGCGGACGTCGGCGTTGCGATGAACACCGGCACCCAGGCCGCGCGCGAGGCCGGCAACATGGTCGACCTCGACTCCAACCCGACGAAGCTGATCGAGGTCGTCGAGATCGGCAAGCAGCTGCTGATCACTCGCGGCGCGCTGACCACCTTCTCGGTCGCCAACGACGTCGCCAAGTACTTCGCCATCCTGCCTGCGATCTTCGCCGCCACCTACGTCGTCGCCGCCGGGGGCAGCGCCGCGAACACATTCGTCGACGGGCCGCTCGACAAGCTCAACATCATGGACCTGGGCACGCCCGAGTCGGCGATCATCTCGGCGATCATCTTCAACGCGCTCGTGATCCCGGCGCTGGTGCCGCTCGCCCTGCGCGGGGTCCGCTACCGCGCCGTCGGCGCCACGGCGATGCTGCGTCGCAACATGCTGATCTACGGGCTCGGCGGCCTGATCGCTCCATTCATCGGGATCAAGCTGATCGACCTGCTGGTCCACAACGTCCTCGGCGCGTAGCCGAGAGAATCCGCCTCATGGCCCGCAGCGGACGAGGTCGTTACAAGATCTTCCTCGGCATGGCCGCGGGTGTTGGCAAGACCTACCGCATGCTCCAGGAGGGCCAGGCCGAGAAGCGGGCCGGGCGCGACGTCGTGATCGCCTACCTCGAGCCGCACGGGCGACCCGAGACCGAGGCGCAGGCGGAGGGTCTCGAGCGGCTGCGGCGGCGCGAGGTAACCTACCGCGACACGGCGATTGAGGAGATGGACCTGCCGGCGATCTTTCGCCGCGCGCCCGAGCTGGCGCTGATCGACGAGCTTGCCCACACCAACGCGCCCGGGCTCGAGCACGGCAAGCGCTACGAGGACATCGATGATGTGCTCGAGGCCGGGATCGACGTCTACTCGACCGTCAACGTCCAGCACCTCGAGAGCCTCAACGACCGGGTCGCCGAGCTCACCGGCGTGCGGGTGCGCGAGACCTTCCCCGACACCCAGCTCACGGCGGCCGACGAGGTGGTCCTGATCGACCTCACGCCCGAGGCGTTGATCGAGCGCCTGCGGGCGGGCAAGATCTATCCGGCCGAGCGGGTCGAGGCGTCGCTCAACAACTTCTTCCGGATCGAGAACCTGGCGACGCTGCGCGAGCTGGCGCTTCGCCAGACCGCCGAGGAGGTAGAGCAGCGGGCGCGCCCGCACCGCGCCGAGGAGCCGGTCGGCACCCGCGAGCAGCTGATCGAGGCGGCGCCGCAGGCGGTCGCCGAGCGGGTGCTGGCGCTGGTCACGCCACGGCCTCGCTCGCAGCGCCTCGTCCGCCGTGCCTGGCGCTCGGCGCAGCGACTCGGGGCCGAGCTCGACCTGCTCTACGTCGCCGCCCCGGGGTCCGAGCCCTCGGCCGAGGAGCGCGAGCAGCTCGGCGCGCTCGGGCGCCTGGCCGCCGTGCTCGGCGCCCGGATGTTGATCGAGGAGGGCGACGACGTCGCCGACGTCGCGGCAGCGGTCGCCGCGGAGCGCGGCACGACCTACGTGCTCATCGGCCAGCCGCCGCTGCGCTCGGGGCTCGCGAGGCTGACCGAGTCGCTGCCCGAGCAGCTGATCCGCAAGCTTCCCGGGGTCGACCTGCGGATCGTCGCCGACCGCTCGCTGCGCGAGGAGCGAGACGAATGAGCCCCGTCTTCGGCCGGCGCAAGCCAAGCGCGGGCTCGCGCCGGATCCTCTTTCCCTTCCTCGGCTCGGTGCTCTCGGAGCGCAGCCTCGAGGCGACGCTGCGGCTCGCCCGGGCGCAGGAGGCGACCCTGATCCCCGCCTACCTCGCGATCGTGCCGAAGGCGCTCTCGATCGAGGTGCCCCTGGGAAGCGAGTGCGAAGGGGCGCTGGCGATGCTCGAGCTGATCGAGCAGCGGGCGACGAAGGCCGGGGTCGCGGTCGACTCGCGGATCGAGCGCGGCCGCACCGCCCGCCACGCGCTCGAGTCGCTGATCGGCCAGGAGCGCTTCGACACGATCGTGCTCCCCGCCGCGACCAGCAGCTCGGACGGCTTCGCGGCCGCCGACGTCGCCTGGGCACTCGAGTCGGCGCCCGGCGAGGTCCTGGTGCTGCGACCCGGGCGCGAGTGACGCCGGGCCGCGGCCCGGGCGCCGAAAGCCGACCGGCTGAAGCCCTGCCGAAGGCCCGCCGGCTGAAGCCTTGGACCACCCATGGGTGGTCCAATCCTTCAGGCTCGGTCCCGCGCGGCGCGAATCCGCTCCAAGACCGCGCCGATCGTCTCGCGAACGTGACCAGGCTCGTACCGAACCTGGGCGTGCGTGAACCGCAGCGGGACAAGGCCCGCGGCGCTGTGGGCCTGGTCGCGAAGCCGGTCGCGAGCCTGTTGTGCCGGGGTTCGGTGGTAGCGGAGCCCGTCGGTCTCGATCACAAGCCCGAGCTCGGGCCAGAAGAAGTCGACCCGAAACCCGTTGACGCGTGCCCGGGTCTCGGGCGGCGGGAGGTCGAGAGCGGCGAGGATCGGCAGCATCAGCCGCTCGAGCGCGGAGTCGGTGAGCCGAAACGTGCGCCGGTCGAGCAGCACCCGAAGTCGCGCCGTACCTGGCCTGCCGCCCATGCGTTCGACCGCCCGGCGTAGTGTCTCCGGGTCGATCCGGCCCATCCCGTCGGCCCGGTTGACGGCCGTCTCCAACGGTCCCGGCGGCAGCGTTGTCGCGAGGTCGACGAGGGTCAGGGCCGGGCTGGTGACCGGAATCCCAAGATGGGCTCCGCGGTCGGCGTCGACGAGCCCGGACCGTCGATGCACCCGAATCCCAGGGCGACGACGGACGACATGCGCGGGCACGGAGACGTGGACGGCGTTGGTGGGCTCGTCGGCGATCTCCCAGAGCCCCGCGGCGCTCACATGGCTGAGAACTGCCTCAGGCCCGCAGGTCAGCGCCGCCGCCATCCACCGTGCGAGACGGCTCGGGCGCCGGGTGCCGACCAGATAGGCGCCGCGCCACAGGGGTTGAAGCCGAGTGGTGGCGATCCTGTGCTCGATCGCGCGACGGTTGTAGCCGGCTGTCATGAGCTGCGCCCGCGTGATCACGCCGTGCTGGCGCTCGCTGAGGGCCCAGACGGCCGCCGCGTTCGGCTGAAGCATTCGACCACCCACCGGGTGGTCAAGGCTTCAGCCGGGCGTTCTCGCCCCCGGTCGCCGGGCTCAGCCCGCCGCGTCGAACGCCAGCGGGAGCTCGATCGGGCCGGTGTTGGCGGACGGGGGCAGGTAGCGGGCCTCGCCGCCGGGGCGCGGGTTGGCCAGCCGCTTGGCGAGCAGCGGCAGCGCCTCGCTCATGTCGGTGCGGGCGACGTAGTGGCCGATGCAGTGATGCGCGCCGGCGCCGAAGCCGAAGTGTCGGGGGCGCTTGACGGTGATCTCGAACGGCGCCTCGCCGAAGCGCCGCGGGTCGGTCCCGGCCGACTCGGTGAGCAGGTGCAGGGTCGTGCCGGCCGTTATCTGCACGCCCTCGAACTCGAAGTCCTCGCAGGCCTCGCGGGTGACCCAGGTGATCGTCGGGTTGACCCGCATCACCTCCTCGACCGCCTGGCGTCCGAGCTCTGGGCGCTCGGCAAGCAGCCGCCACTGGTCGGGATAGCGCAGGAACGTCTGGAGCGCGAGCCCGAGTTGATTTCGGGTCGTGTCCATGCCGCCGAACATCAGCAGCACGAGCGCGACGCGAAGCTCGTCGGCCGAGAGCCGGTCCTCGCCGTGATGCGCCTCGACCAGCCGGCTGACGAAGTCGTCGCCGGGGGTGCGGGTGCGCTCGGCGATCAGCTCGTCGGCAAAGCCGTAGAGGCCCGCGAGCGCGGACTCGACCCGCTCGAGCTGCGCGGCGACGTCGACCGTCAGCCCGAGCCCGAGGTCGCTCGACCAGGCGGCGATCGACCGCCACTCGCTCTCCGGGAGGCCGAGGATGATCGCGATCACCCGTCCGGCGTAGGGCTCGGCGAACTCGGACATGAACTCGCACCGCCCCCGGCCGGCGAAGGCGTCGATCAGCTCCTCGGCCAGCGCCCGGAAGCGCGGGACGAGGTCGTCGATCGAGCGCGGGGCGAAGGCCGGGGTGAGTAGCCGCCGGATCCGGGTGTGGTCGTCGCCCTCGAGGTTGAGCAGCGACGCCGACCACCAGTCGACGAACGGGCCGGAGTCAACGCCATGGTGGGCCGGCCACGCCGCGCTTCCCTGACGCAGGCGCTTGTCCTTGAGCAGCTGCTTGACCTCCTCCGCGCGCAGCACCGCGAGCCCGTAGCCGGTGCGCGCGTACCAACTCCGCTCGCGGGCGCCGTGCACCCGCTCGGAGTGGACCGAGAAGCCCGGGCCGGAGAAATCGAGGTACGGCTCGGCCATCGCCCGTCAACCTTGCCACGCGTGGCGGTCTCACGGTCCCCACCTCGGGGCCGCGGGTATGAGCGCAGGAAGGCGAGGACGCGCAGCCGCTCTAGCGATCGAGACCGGCGGCTCGAAGCGCGCTGCTCAGGTCCAGTCCCCACTCCCACCGTGCGATGCGCCCCTCCCGGATGGTCCAGGTGTGAACTTCCTCTTGGACGAGCTCCGTCTCGCTTCCCCGGCTGAGCGTGTACCAGCTGACGGTGGCGACCACGACCTCTCCGCCGTCGAACAGCTCGTGCAGCTCGTGCCGTGAGCCCCTCCAGACCTCGGCGAAACGTCGCATCGCTGCCACCACGTCTTCGGGGCCGCGGCGAACGCCGGGTTCGACTGCATACGGAGGGTTGACGTATTCGATGTCCGGGGTGGCGAGTTCGGGGAGCCACTCAGCAGGATCTTGATCGAACAGCCCGGTTTCGTAGAGGCGCTTGACCAGATCAACGTTCTCCTGGGACATCACTCGGGGAGGATCCCGACCTCGCGACGCGGCGGTCGCGCCTAGGCAGCCGCCGAGCTCACGTCGTCTTGACGACGAGCACCGAGCAGTCGGCCTTGTGCGCGACGCTGTTCGGCACGCTGCCGAGCACCCGCCGCTGCATCCCCTTGTTGCCGATCACCAGCAGGTCGGCGCCACAGTCGGCGGCGAGTCGCACCAGGACCTCGGACGGTTCGCCCCCGCCGATCCGCGTCTCGCACTCGATCCCGCCCGAGCGCAGATCGGCCTCGGTCTGCTCGAGCATCGACTTCACCCGAGCCGACTGGTTCCACGCCCACTGGAGCTCGATGTCGTCACCGGCGGGCGCGCCGCCGCCCTCCTTGAACGCGCTCAGGAGGACCAGCCTGGCGTCGAAGCGCCGCGCGATCTCGACCGCCTCCTTGACCGCCTGGTCCGCCGTCGTCGAGCCATCTGTCCCGACCGCCACCGTGGAGATCATCGAGCCCACCCTATCCGCGGGCGGCGGCCGGCGCAACCGCCCCTACCTCGTGCCACGGGCAACCACGCGAGGGTCCGCGCTAGCAGGGGCTTCGCAATGCGGCTGAGAGGAGTCGAACCTCCACGGCCCTTGCGGGCCACAAGGCCCTCAACCTTGGCGAAGGGGATTAGCTCAGGTCGGATTTGGCTTGCTGAAGCGGGTTCCGGTCATCTGAGCTTGCTCAGTTTCGCTCAGTTTGGTGCCCGCCTTGGTGCCCGCGTCGAACGCTCGCTCGATCATCTCGGTCTCATGCGACGAGGGTGCGCCCTTGGGCGATCGCCAGACAGGGTTGATCGCCCGAGGGGTCGGGTGTACCGTCGTCTCGGATAGGCGGAAATTGGCTGTAGAGATTCGCGTTCTCGGCCGTGTCGATGCGCTCATCGACGGCCGGTCGCTACCACTCAGAGGAAGCAAGCAGCGAGGGGTGCTCGCGATGCTCGCCCTGCACGCCAACCGCACGGTGAGCGCCGACACGCTGATCGATGGCCTCTGGGCCGAGCGCCCGCCCGACAGCGCCGCCAAGAACGTCCAGCTCCACGTCTCGCGGCTGCGAAAGGCGTTTGCCTCTGACGACTGCGGGGCGAGCATCGTCACCCACGGTCGAGGCTACGAGCTCAAGCTGTCGGAAGAGGCGGTGGACGCCGTGCGCTTCGAGCACCTCGTCGAGCGTGCGCGGCACGAGGCCGAGCGGGGGATCGCCGACGGCGCGGCCAGGGAAGCGCTCGAGCTCTGGCGCGGGGCTCCGCTCGCCGACGTCGCCGCAGAGCCGTTTGCCGCACCCGAGATCCGCCGGCTCGAGGAGCTCCACCTGCGCGCACTCGAGCTGACGATCGACGCCGAGCTCGCCGCCGGACGTCACGGCGACGTGATCGGCCGCCTCGAGGCGCTGCTCGCCGAGCATCCGCTTAACGAGCGCTTTCACGCCCAGCGAATGCTCGCCCTCTATCGTGCCGGGCGCCAGTCCGACGCCCTGGACGCCTATCGCGACGCGCGACGGACGCTTACCGACGAGATCGGGATCGAGCCGGCGCCCGAGCTGCGCCGGCTCCAGGAGGGCATCCTCGCGCAGGACCCCGCGCTCGACGCGCCGGCTCCGTCCGCAGAGCTGCCGCCCCAGCTCGAGGGCGGCTCCCCACTGCTCGCCGGGCGCGAGCACGAGCTGCGCTGGCTGCGCGAGCGCTGGGCGGAGGCCGGGTGGGGTCGCTCGCGAGTGGCGCTCGTCTCGGGGCCGTCCGGGATCGGCAAGACCCGGCTCGCTGCCGAACTTGCGGCCGAGCTTCAGCGCGCCGGGACGACCATCGTGTACGCGGCGGGCTCCGGGGCGTCGGGCGCGGGGCGGGACACGGTCCAAAGCGCGGGCGAGCGCGACCGCCCGACGCTGCTCGTCATCGACGACGCGGACGACGCTTCCCACGACGTCCTCGAGGCCGCGGCGCGCCTCGCCGCGCAACCGCGCGACGCGCCGCTGCTCATCCTCGTCCTCAGCCAGGACGAGCGGGGACCGCCGCGGTTGGCGGGGCCCGGCCCGGCCGGAGCGTCGCCGCACCTGGCCTTGGACCGCCTACCGGCCGACGCGGTCGCCGAGATCGCCACGCTTTACGCGCCGGCCGACGGCATCGCGATCCCGGTCGAGGGGCTGATGGCCGAGAGCGGCGGGGTGCCGCTTAGCGTGCATCGGGCGGCGAGCGCATGGGCGCAGACCCACGCATTTGAGCGGCTGGAGGCGAAGGTCGGCAGTACGGCGGGCGAGCGAAGCGATCTGCGCTCCGCCCAAGCCGACCTGGCGGGAAGCGTCGCGGACCTCCAGGCGGCTCGCGAGCGCACACACCTCTACCTGGTCTCCGAGCCCATCGATCCGTCGGCGCCCGAGGTCTGCCCGTTCCGTGGCCTAGCGCCCTTCGACACGGCTCAGGCCGAGTACTTCTTCGGCCGCGAGCGGCTCGTCGCGGGCCTGGTCGCTCGCCTCGTCGGCTCGACCTTGCTGGCCGTGTTCGGGCCGTCAGGGAGTGGCAAGTCCTCGGTGCTTCGCGCCGGGCTGCTGCCGGCGCTGGCGAACGGGGTGCTGCCGCGTTCGGAGCGCTGGCGACAGGTGCTGATCCGACCGGGCGAGCATCCGCTCGCGGAGCTGGGCCGCGTCGTGGGGCGCATCGCCCCCGCGGGAAGCGGGCGCGATGGTGACGACGCGCTCGCTGCAGCGCTGAGCTCGCTCGCACCCGACGAGCGCCTGGTGCTCGCCGTCGATCAGTTCGAGGAGCTGTTCACCGCCTGTCGCGACGCGGGCGAGCGCACCGCGTTTGTCGAGGCGCTCATCGACGCCGCTGACGATCCCGACCAACGCGCGGTCGTCGTGCTCGCCATCCGGGCTGACTTCTACGGCCGATGCGCCGAGTACAGGTCGCTTTCCGCGCAGATCAGCGCCAACCAGGTGCTCGTCGGGCCGATGACGCGCGAGGAGCTGCGCCGGGCGATCGAGCTCCCGGCCCGAAGGGCGGGCCTGCGGGTCGAGCCCGGGTTGGCTGCGGAGTTGGTCGACGATGTTGCCGACGAGCCCGGCGGTCTGCCACTGCTGTCCACCGCACTGCTCGAGCTCTGGGAGGAGCGAAGCGGGCGCACCCTGCGCGAGGCCAGCTATGCGGCGAGCGGCGGCGTCAGCGGCGCCGTGGCGCGCCTCGCCGAACGCGCCTACCGGGGCCTGAGCGAGGCGCAACGCGAGCGGGCCCGAGCGATCCTGCTTCGTCTTGCCGACGCCGAGCAGCCGTCACCGGTCCGCAGGCGGGTCCCGCTCGCCGAGCTGGAGGTCGAGCGCGATGAGGACGTCGCGGGCGCCCTCGCGGCGCTCACTGAGAGCCGGCTCGTCACCGTCGACGAGGGCACGGTCGAGGTCGCCCACGAGGCCCTGCTTCGGGAGTGGCCGCGGCTGCGCGGCTGGCTGGAAGAGGACGCCGAGGGCCGGCGCCTTCACCAGCACCTGATCCACGCCGCCGCGGAGTGGCAGGACTCCGACCGCGATCCGGCCGAGCTCTACCGCGGGGCCCGGCTCGCCTCGGCGCTCGACTGGGCATCCGGCCACGAGCGCGAGCTGAACGAGCTCGAGCGCGCCTTTCTCGACCTGGGCCGGATGGCGAGCGAGCGCGCAGCCGAGCGCCAACGGCGGACAAATCGGCGGCTCCGGACGCTGCTCGCCGGGGTCGGCGTACTGCTTACCGCCGCCCTTGTAGCGGGAGTGATCGCGCTCTCCGAGCGCCAGGGTGCGCGCGACGCGGCCACCGCCGAGACCGCCCAGCGTCTCGGAGCACAAGCGCTCACCGAGGACCGCCTCGATCGCGCGCTGATGCTCGCCAACACGGGCGTCGCCCTCGACGACTCGCCGGCGACCCGCTCCAGCCTGCTCTCCACGTTGCTCAGGAGCCCCGCCGCGCTCGGCGTCCTGGACGGCGATACGGGCGGACCGCAGGCGTTCGCCCTCAGCCCGGACGGAAGCACGCTCGGGGTCGGCGACGGGCAGGGGCAGCTGACCCTCTTCGACACCGAGACGAGGCAGCAAATCGGCGAACACCAGCTGCCGGGCGAGCCCTGGTCGCTCGCCTTCGACCCCCGCGGCACCTCGCTCGCGATCCCCACGAGCGGCTCGTTCGAGCACCCGAACGCATCCCTGCAGATCGTCGACCCGAGCACTCTTCGGGTGCAAAGCTCCTCGCTCGGCCCCCATCCGGCCGCCCCCGGATTGCCGTACTACCCCACCGCCGCCTACGCCCCGGACGGGCGAAGCGTGGTGGTCAGTTATTCGACCGGGGATGTCGACTACTCGGTGCCCGTGTTCCTGCGGCGTTTCGACGCCCGCACCGGCTCCCCGCTGGGACCGGCCGTCCGCGTCGCCCCCAAGTCCTCCAAGATCCCGCTGATCTCGACCGCGGACGAGCGCCTGCTCGTCTCGACCGCGACCGATGGCCCAGGCGACGGGCGCACCTACCTTATCGACGGGGAGACGCTGCGCGTCCTGGACCGCTACCCGGTGAGCGCTTCAAGCACCGCCATCAGTCCCGACGGGCGTACGCTCGCGTTCGAGCCGCCGCGGGGTGAGCGCCTTCGCCTGCTCGACCTCGCCTCCGGGCGGGGGCGGACGCTCGCCCATCCCCAGGGGGATCCCGCGATCGGGGCCTTCAGCCCCGACGGGCGAACCCTGTCCACATGGGACGACGACGGGAACGCGAGCTTGTGGGACCTGGAGACGGGAGCGCTGACCCAGACCTTCGAGGCCCCGGGGGGGCGCCAAGGGTTCAGTCCCGACGGGCGCACCCTCTACACGACTGGCCCGGACCCCACGGCGATGATCTGGGACGTGGCCGGCGACCGCCGGCTCCTGCGGCGATTCCGCACCGACACCGACACCTACCCGGTCCAGCCCTGGCCGCCAAGCGTCGCCACCAGCCCCGACGGGCGCACCCTCGCGATCGGCACGCGCGCCGGCCGGGTGGACCTGATCGACGGCGAGACGCTCCGGAGGACCGGCGGCTTCGAGGCCTTTCCCGGCAGGTCATTGCCCGCGATCGAGTACTCGCCCGACGGGCGCCGACTGGCGGTGGCAGGGAGAGATGGCGGCCTCGGGCTCTGGGACGCCGGGTCCGGGAAGCGAGTCGGCCCGCTCCTCAGCACGCCCCGCGGTGCGGGACCGCGGAGCCGGCAGCTCGCCTTCGGCCCGGGAGGCACGCTCGCTGCGGCAAGCATCGAGAACCCCACGAACCCCGGCGCCGTACGGATCTGGGACCTCGACGGGCAGAAGCTGATCCGGCGGCCGCTGCGCCTGGGGCACCGCGTGCTCGGGCTGGCCTTCGGCCCCGACGGCTCGCGACTCGCGATAGCGACCCCTTCCGGCGTCGAGGTTCGCGATCTGCCCGGCGGCGAGCGCCTCGCCTCGCTGCCGACCCCCGAGGCGGCGCTCGCCCGCGATGATGTCTCGCTCGCCTTCTCGCCCGACGGTCGGCTGCTTGCAGGTGGCCAGCAGGACGGTGACGTCATTCTCTGGGCGACGGCCGGCTGGCGTCAGGTGGGGCAGCTTCCGGCCGCAGGCGCGCTCGGGCTGGTCTTCTCGCCGGACGGCAGCACGCTGGCCAGCTCCCGCGAAGGCGCGGTTCTGCTCTGGGACGTCGGCTCGCAACAGCCGATCGGCTCGCCCCTTCCGCTGCCGGCCGCGGGAGACTCCTACATCACAACGCGCTTCACGCCCGACGGCGATCGCCTGTTCGCAGTCTCCGACCAGGGGAGCGCGATCCGCTTCGAGGTCGATCTCGAGGCCTGGGTGCAACACGCGTGCGCCGTCGCCGGCGGCGATCTCACACCCGAGCAGTGGGACGCGGTCGTCCCCGAGCAGGACTATCGGTCGGTCTGCCCCGCGGGCTAGCGAGCCCACGCCGCGCGCCCCGTATGCCGCGAGTCGACCGGGCGTATACCACACGGTGGAAGCGTTCACGCGAAACGATCGTGCGCTTCACGCATCTGACACCAACCCGCGGCATCCTCACGCTGAGCCTCGCCGTGGTTGCCGTGGTTGTCTTGGCCGCCACGGCGAGCACCGCGAGCGCCGGGAGGGGCCTGGCCCCGTGGTACTGCTCGCCACCGGTGACGCCGCCCACCACCATCCGGGAGATCCCGCCGGGTTGCCTTGGGCACGTCAGCCTTCCCGCGAGCCCCCCGGTGAGCTTCGACTTCGGCGATCGACAGGTCGAAACGACGAGCCCGGTGCAGCGCTTTGGGCTCGGAGCCTGGTGCCAGGACCCATATGCCTGCTACGAGAACTTCACGCCCAGCATCGAGGTCTCCGGCGACTTCGCCCAGACCAATAACTGCGCGCCGACGCTGGCGGCCGTCTACCCGCAGATCGAGCTCCAGGGCTGTCTGATCAGCGTCACCTATACGCCCACGGGCATCGGGCCCGCGGAGGGCACCCTGAGCACCGGCCCCGGGGGGCCGACGTTGACCCTCACCGGCAACGGGGTCACCACCCCGACCCCGCCCGCCCTGCCGTTGCGGCTCTCCGTCCAGGCGAAGCGCGGGCCTCTTGGCTCACGCCTGGTGCATCTGAAGAAGAAGCTCGAGTTCCTCGGAATCACCAACAACACGTCCACGGTCGTGGCCAGAGGCGACGTCAGAAGGACCATGGCGCGGTTCGTGGCCGGCTTCCCCGACCCGACCAGGATCAAGGGCAGGCTCATGCACCTGAGGCGACTCGAGGAGTCGACGAAGCGCCGGCTCAAGGTCGAGATCAAGTTCGCGGCGACCGACGAGTTCGGCCAAACGGCCACCGACAAGCTCAAGGTCAGGCTCTGCAGAGAGGTGAGACACGGAGGGGGTTGCGTCCGCTGAGCGCCGGCAAGAAGACCAACGCCCGGCACGATCGGGCGCGCCAACCTCGAGCAACGAGGAGCCATGAAGAAGCCATTCGTTCTCATCGCCGCGATCGTCGCGGTCGCCGGCCTTGATGCGGCCGTTGCCGTGGCTAAGGAAAGGACCGAGGTCAAGACCTCGGTGACGCTCCAGCGCCATGGAGAAGGCGCGCCATGCAGAGCGGCTGTGGCCCGACGCGGGGCGGCGTTGCCCGCGGGGATCGCCCATCGGGGGTGCGGGCTCGGCGCGTTCTGGGGCCAGGTGAAGGCGAGGAAGGGCTGTCAGAAGGGGCGCAGGGTTGTTCTGTATTCCATCAACGGAGGGAAGGTGAGGGAAGGCTCCGATCGGACCAATGACCGTGGTAAGTACAAGATCAAATGGCCCGGGTTGAGCGAGCGCCGGTTCTTCGTCAAGGCAACGGAGAAGAGGATCACCAAGAGCAACGGCGACCAGGTCGCCTCCAGCGCGGGGAAGTCGAAGCGACTCAGGCTCCGCTAGGACGACGGCCGGTGTCAGCGCCGGGAGTCGCTGTCTCCGTCCTCTGTCACTGCCTCGGCCGGGCCGGTGATTGACCGAAGGAAAATCAAGTTCGCTGGCTCGCTAGGCACCGCGGCGGAGACGCGGTAGACGCCGTGCTCGACTCGGCGTTTCAACGATTTCAACAGCGATTCCGGCGCCTGTTCGCAGGTCGCTAGCTCGTCCGATAACGGCCGCGCGCTCCGCTGGGAGGTCGATCCCGAGGCCTGGGCACAAAGCGCCTGCACCGTCGCCGGCGGCGAGGTGACGGCTGGGCACTGGGGCGAGGTCGCGCCCGATCAGGACTACCGGCCGGTCTGCCCCTCGGACTAGCGAGCTCGACCGCGGCGCCCGCGTAGACCGAGAGTCGACCGCCAGTCGACCGGGCGTCTACTGCCCTGCCGGAGCGTCCGGGCTGACCACTGGCACCGGAGCCTCGCCTCATCGGAGGCCGGGTTTCGGGCCACGACCTAGGGAGGCCCACGATGAGGGCTCACCCCGCCCTCGCGGCCCTGCTCGCCCTGATGCTCGCGCCGGCCGGCGCCGCCTCGGGATCGCAGCCGGACGGTCACCGGGTCGCGCTCGGGGCCGAGATGTCGGCCTTCGGCGCCGAGGCCGGTTCGTTTACCGACCCGGGCTCGCGGCGCCTCTTTCGACGTCACTTTGACTCGCTCAGCCCCGGCAATGAGCTCAAGTGGGAGATCGTCGAGCCCGAGCCCGGAAGCTTTGATTTCTCCCATGCCGACCGCATGCTGCGCTTTGCTAACCGCCACGGTGCCGAGTTTCGCGGGCACGCCCTCGTCTGGCACTGGCAGATGCCGCGCTGGGTCTGGTCGCGCGACCCCGAGCTCACGGCCTCCGGCCTCAATCAGACGGGCAAGCCGAGCTGGACGCGGCAGGGCCTGACCGAGACGATGCGCCGCCACATCCGGCGCGTCGTCAGCCACTATCAGGGCCGGATCGGGACCTGGGATGTCGTTAACGAGGCGGTCGAGGCCGACGGAACGCTGCGCGACGACTGGCTCTTTCCGCGGGTCATCGGCAGCGCCTACATCGCCAAGGCGTTCAGGTTCGCCCATCGGGCCGATCCCGAGGCCGAGCTCGTCTACAACGACTTTGAGATCGAGGGCCAGAACGCGAAGTCAGATGGGGTCTATCGGATGCTGCGCGATCTCAGGCGACGAGGCGTTCCCGTCGATCGACTCGGCATCCAGGGTCACATGGACATCAACGCCCCGGTGCCCTCGATCGCCGATCTGGTCGCGAACATGCGCCGTTTCGCCGGCCTCGGCCTCGAGCTCGAGATCACCGAGCTCGATGTCGCCCTGCCGCAGGGGGCTGCGGTAACTCCGCAATTGCTCGCCCACCAGGCCGCAATCTATGGTGCCCTGGCCGAGGCCTGTCAGAGGGTGCGGGCCTGTCGCAAGCTGACGGTGTGGGGTCTGAGCGACAACCACACCTGGCTGGCCGGCACCAGCCCGCTGCCATTCGACACCGAGTATCAGCCGAAGCCGGCCTGGGATGCGTTGATCGCGGCGCTGCGCTAGACGGCCGCGGAACGAAAGGACAGGGGCCGGCGCTCCTCGGGCGAGCTCGAGCGCGGTGTCCGCGAGTAGACCGTCACTCGACCCGGCGTATACCGCGGTGTCGGAGCCTTCGGGCTGACCACTGCACCGGAGCCTCGCCTCGCGGGAGACCAGGTTTCGGGCCACTACCAAGGGAGACCCATTATGAGGCGCTCACACGGGGTGCACCTCCGACAAGGCCCTGGCAAGCGGGCATTTCGAGGCGGTGTGCTTGCCGCTCTCGTAGCGTTGATCGCGCTCGCCGCAACACCGCTTGCAGGCGCTCGCGCGGCGGCACCGGTGCAGAGCTCCGACACGGTGCGAGAGTGGAATCTCCACGCCGCGAACGCGCTGATCAACGCAACCACCGCGCCGATTCCCGGCGCCGGTCAGACGCCACCGGTCTCGGAGCTGCACCTCGCGATGGTGCAGGGAGCCGTCTATGACGCCGTCAACTCGATCGACCGCGGGCATCGGCCGTATCTCACCGGCCTTCCACCCGCGTCTCGGTCAGCGTCGCAGGAGGCCGCCGTCGCTACCGCCGCGCACGACGTGCTCGTCGGGCTCGGAATCGGGCCCGTGCCGCCGCTGCCTCAGGTGGTCCGCGATCGGCTCGACGCCCTCTATGCCGACGCGCTCGCAGAGATCCCCGACGGTGCCGCGAAGGCGGGTGGGGTAGCCGCCGGAGCCGCCGCCGCAGCGGCGATGCTCGATGCGAGAGCGACCGACGGGCGATACGTGCCGTTCTCGTTCACGGTCGGCGACGACCCCGGTCAGTGGCGTCCGACCCCGCCAGGGCTCGTCAACGACCCGTTCGCATGGGTGGCCAGGGTCGAGCCGTTTCTCCTCCGGAGCCCATCGCAGTTCCGAACGAACGGGCCGCGCGCGCTCACGAGCCGCGCCTATGCGCGGGAATACAACGAGGTGAAGGAGCTCGGGGGCCCGACGTTGGGCAGTCCGCGCTCCGCCGAGCAGGAGGCCGTCGCCCAGTTCTACACCGTCAATCCGGTGGAGCTGTTCAACCGGACCTTCCGAGCGATCTCCGAGGCCGAAGGGCTGACGCTCGCCGAGGAAGCCCGGCTGTTCGCGATGCTGAACATGGCCGGCGCAGACGCGGTCATCAACTGCTGGGATGACAAGGCGTTCTGGAGCTTCTGGCGGCCGATCACCGCGATCCACGAGGGCGACGATGACAGCAATCCCAGGACCGTCGGGGATTCAGATTGGACGCCGCTCATCGCGACTCCCCCGTATCCGGACCATTCCTCGGGGTACAACTGCGCGACGAGTTCGTACATGCACACCGCCAAGGCCTTCTTCGGCCGGAAGATCCCGTTCAGCGTCGTCAGGATCGCCCCGGGCGTGGCCGACGTGACGCGCACCTACAAGCGCTTCACAGACGTGGTCGACGACACCATCGACGCACGCGTGTATCAGGGCATCCACTTCCGTGCGGCCGATGTTCAGGGTGCAGGGATCGGCAGGCACGTTGCCCACTGGCTCGACAAGCACTACTTCGAGCCGGTGAAGTGCCGGTGACGTGAACCAACACATTCCGGATCGGCCGCACGGCAACCGCGGCCCATCCGGGATGCCGGTTCAGATGCGGCTGAGAGGAGTCGAACCTCCACGGCCCGTGAGGGCCACAAGGCCCTCAACCTTGCGCGTCTACCAGTTCCGCCACAGCCGCTTGAGGGCCGAGCGATTCTAGACGGAGCGGGCGCCTTGCCCGCGGTTGGGCCGGCCGGCTTGCATCCGTCCGCAGGGGGGCGTACTATCCGAACATGTGTTCTGGTCCCCGAGGCGGTTCGCCCGCAGTCTGAGAGAAGGAGCGACGTGGCGGTAGACATGACAAAGCGGCAGAAGGAGATCTTCGACTTCATCCGCAAGTACGCGGCCAAGACCGGTTATCCGCCGACCGTGCGGGAGATCGGCAAGGCGGTCGGACTGCACTCGTCGTCGACCGTGCACGCGCACCTGGCGAACCTCGAGAAGATCGGCCTGCTGCGCCGCGACCCGACCAAGCCGCGCGCGATCGAGCTGCTCGTCGACAAGGCGAAGAAGGCGATCCGCGGCCCGGGCCTGCCGCTCGTCGGCCAGGTCGCAGCCGGTGAGCCGATCCTCGCCGAGCAGAACATCGAGGAGTACCTCGAGATCCCCGACGTTATCGGCGGTGAGACCGGCGACTACATCCTCCGGGTCAAGGGCGACTCGATGATCGGCGCCGGGATCCTCGAGGGCGACTTCGTCGTCGTCCGGCCGATCGAGGTCGCCGACGATGGGGAGATCGTCGTCGCCCTGATCGACGACGAGGCGACGGTGAAGAGCTTTTACCGCGAGAAGGACCGGGTGCGCCTCGAGCCCGCCAACAAGGCCTACAAGCCCATCCGGACCAAGGACGCCCAGCTCCTCGGCCGCGTGGTCGGGGTCTTCCGCAAGGTCTGACGTGAGTGCGCTGGCGACAAGCGAGCGTCCGGCTCCCGTCACGGATCCGCCCGCGGCGGAGCGCCCGGCGCCCCGGCTGTTCACGCCCGAGCCCGGTGGGGTTTCCCTCGAGGACTCGATCCTCGGCGTCTGGGAGGACCTCACCGGCGCCGGCCGCGCCGGGTGCCCCGTCTGCGGCGGGCGGATGCGCGCCGCCGCAGGCTGCGAGTCCTGCGGCTCCGAGCTCAGCTGACGCCGCGGTTCCGCGGAACCGCCCGCCGCAACCAACTACGCAAGCTGCGGTGCGCGCCTTGACTCCCGCTGCGTCCTTCGTACACTCAGGGGGCTGGCTATGCAGTCGCGGGAGGTTGAATCCCTCGAGGAAAGTCCGGACACCAAAGGGCGCGGGCGGTGGGTAACGCCCACCCGGGGAAACCCGCGGGAAAGTGCCACAGAAACACACCGCCGATGGCGCACCAACACGTGAGGTGCGCACAGGCAAGGGTGAAATGGTGCGGTAAGAGCGCACCGGCGTCGCGGTGACGCGGCGGCCAGGCAAACCCCGCCCGGTGCAAGGCCAAGCAGGATCGACGACCCGGCCCGGCGAGATCCAGGTGGGCCGCAGGGCGAAAGCCCCGCCGGTACCTAGGACCGGCGAGACGGATGGCTGCACTCGACAGAATCCGGCTTACAGGCCAGCTACGGGAAAGCCCCGCTCCGGCGGGGTTTTCCTATGGGCAAAAGGGCCCATGGTCTGAGGCTGTTCCGTTGTGACCCTCGCCAATCCTGGGCTTGCGTCCGCTGCGGATGCCGTATAGAGTCGGGTCGGGTTGGGGAAGCCATAACCGTCCCGTGAAAGGGGATTCTCGCGACCGCTTCCACCAGCCCGCCCACCCCGGACGGCCCCTCTCCGTCTCCGGCGCGCCGAACCTCCCTGCGACGTTCACCGACACGTTCACGAGCCGCTCGGCAGACGGGACGACCAGGCTTCGTGTTGCCAACAAGGGAAACGAAGGAGGACCCACATGTCAGTCACGACCGATAAGACGTCGGGCGCCACAGAGATCCGTCCCTTCCACGTTGAGGTTCCGGAAGAGGATCTAGACGACCTCCGTCAACGCATCGCCGCGACGCGCTGGCCCTCCAGGGAGCTCGTCAACGATCGGTCGCAGGGGGTGCAACTGTCGACGACCCAGGCGCTCGCCAGCTTCTGGGAGACGGAGTACGACTGGCGCGCGTGCGAGGCGAGGCTGAACGCGCTGCCGCAGTTCACGACCGAGATCGACGGGGTCGAGATCCACTTCATCCACGTGCGCTCGCAGCACGAGGACGCGCTGCCGCTGATCATGACGCACGGCTGGCCCGGCTCGGTCGTCGAGCTGCTCGAGACCGTCGGCCCGCTCACCGACCCCACCGCGCACGGCGGCGACGCCGTGGACGCGTTCCACCTGGTGCTGCCGTCATTGCCCGGTTACGGGTTCTCCGGTGAGCCGACCGAGCTCGGTTGGGACGCCGCCCGCACCGGACGCGCGTGGGCGGAGCTGATGCGCCGCCTCGGCTACACCCGCTACGTCGCCCAGGGCGGCGACGTGGGTGCCCTCGTCACGGACCTGATGGGTCGCCAGGCGGTCGAGGGTTTGGTCGGCTACCACCTGAACCTGCTCACGGCGGTGCTCGCGGTCGGCGATCAACTTCCCAAGGAATCCGAACAAGAACGCGCAGCGGCCGCGGCGGTCGCGTCGTTCAGGGAAGACGGCTTCGGCTACTTCCTCGAGATGGCAACGCGGCCGCAGACGATCGGTTACGCCTTGCTGGATTCACCGGTCGCCCTGGCGGCCTGGTTGCTCGATCACGACACGGACAGCTACTACAAGATCGCCGGCGCGTTCGTCGACGGAAAGCCCACGGGCAACCTGACACGGGAGTCAGCATCGTCGACAACATCACGCTGTACTGGCTGACCGGCACCGCAGCGTCGGCGGCCCGGTCGTACTGGGAGGACGCTCGAGCGCTGGCCGCATCGCTTGCGAGCGGCCAGCCTCCTCCGGCGGTCACCGTGCCGGTCGGCTTCACCACGTTCCCCGGCGAGATCTGGGCTTCCCCGCGCAGCTGGGTCGAGGCGGTCTACCCCGACCTCGCGTACTTCAACGAGGCCGACAAGGGCGGCCACTTCGCGGCATGGGAGGAGCCCGATGTGTTTGCCAGCGAGGTTCGCGCGGCGTTCCGGTCGCTGCGCTAAAGGAGGTCATCATGAGCGGCAACACCGTCGACACCGCCACCGAGCTACGCCCTTTCCACGTCGACATTCCGGAGGAGGCGCTGGACGACCTCCGTCGACGCATCGCGGCCACGCAGTGGCCCGAGAAGGAAACCGTCGCAGATCAATCGCAAGGGGTGCAGCTCGCGACGATTCAGAAACTCGCGCGCTATTGGGGAGCCGAGTACGACTGGCGCAAGTGCGAGGCGCAGCTGAACGCCATACCGCAGTTCATCACCGAGATCGATGGGCTCGACATTCACTTCATTCACGTTCGTTCGGAGCATGAAGACGCGTTGCCGCTCATCGTCAATCATGGATGGCCCGGCTCGATCATCGAGCAGCTGAAGATCATCGATCGACTGACCGATCCGACTGCACATGGCGCGAGTCCGGCGGACGCCTTCGATGTGGTGATTCCGTCGATGCCGGGCTACGGGTTCTCAGGGAAGCCGACGAGCATCGGCTGGGGCCCCGAGCGCATGGGCCGTGCCTGGGCGGAACTGATGAAGCGCCTCGGCTACACCCGCTACGTTGCCCAAGGCGGCGACTGGGGTGCGTTCGTCGTGGACCAGATGGGCTTGCAGGCACCTGCGGGATTGCTCGCCATCCACACCAACATGCCCGCCACCGTTCCAGCTGACGTCAATGAGGCCTCCCTGGCCGGCGCCCCGCCGCCATCCGGTCTCTCGGCCGAGGAACGACGCGCCTATGAGGGGCTGATCCGAACGTTCAAGCAGGTCGAGTACGCGAAGATGATGGCGGCGCGCCCGCAAACCCTCTATGGGATCGCGGATTCACCGGTCGGCCTGGCCGCCTGGCTTCTCGACCACAATGATGCTGACGGCCAGCCGGCCGCGACGGTGGTCGCTGCTCTAGACCGGACCGCGAGCGCCGCCGGCGAACTGACGCGTGATGAGATCCTCGACAACATCACGCTCTATTGGCTGACGAACACAGGGGTTTCTGCGTCGCGTCTCTACTGGGAATACAAGGGTGGCTTCTTCGACGCCAAGGGCGTCTCCATTCCGGTTGCCGTGACCGTCTTTCCGGGCGAGCAATATCAAGCGCCGCGGAGCTGGGCCGAGCAGGCCTACCCCAACCTCATCCACTTCAACGAGGCCGACAAGGGCGGCCACTTCGCGGCCTGGGAGCAGCCGGAGCTCTTCTCCACCGAGCTCCGCGACGCTTTCAGATCGCTTCGCTAGATGTCGATCTTCACACGGACGCACATGCCCGCGCTCGACGGGGCGACCGGGTGGCTCAACTCCGAGCCGCTCGGCCCCGCCGAGCTACGGGGCCACGTCGTCCTCGTGAACTTCTGGACGCTGACCTGCATCAACTGGCTGCGCCAGGAGCCGTACGTCCGCGCGTGGTCGCAGGCCTACCGAGACGACGGGTTGATCGTCATCGGAGCCCACACCCCGGAGTTCTCGTTCGAGCACGAGATCGAAGGCGTGCGCCGGGCGACGAAGGAGCGAGGAATCGATTACCCGGTCGCTGCCGACAACGAATACGAAATCTGGAGCGCCTTCGACAATCACTACTGGCCGGCGCTCTACTTCGTCGACGCCGACGGGATCATCCGCGACCACCACTTCGGCGAAGGACGCTACGAGGAATCGGAGCGCGTGATCCAGCGTCTGCTCGGCGCCGAGCGCGAGCTCGTCTCCGTCGAAGGGCTCGGTGTGGAGGCGGAGGCCGACTGGGACCACCTGCGGACGCCCGAGACGTATCTCGGCTTCGGGCGCACCGGCCAGCTCGCACCACCCGACGAACTGCCCGAGCGCCTGCGCTTGAACGACTGGGCCCTCGCGGGCAAGTGGACGGTCGAGCGTGAGAATGTCGTGCTCGACGAGGCCGGCGGGAGCATCGCCTTCAGGTTCCACGCGCGCGACGCGCATCTCGTGCTTCTCCGGAGCGCGCGAGCCGATTCCCTTCCACGTGCTCCTCGACGGGAGGCTCCGGGCGCGTCACACGGCGTCGACGTCGACGAGGACGGGAACGGCCTGCTCCGGGACGGCCGCCTCTACCAGCTCGTGCGCCAGTCAGACGCGGTCCGCGAGCGGACGCTGGAGATCACCTTCCTCGAGCCCGGCGCCGAGGCGTACGCGTTCACGTTCGGGTAGGGGACCGGCGATGACTCGCGCCGACGACTGGGTCGTAGTTGAGGTCGCCGCCAGCGAGCCTGAGGCCGAGCTGCTCTGCTCGGTCTTGCGGAGCGCCGGCATCGAGTGCCTGCCCCGGTTGACCAACCGCGGGGCTGGGGCTGGAGACGGGCTGGGCACCGTGGGGGCGCACGACATCATGGTCAGCCCGCAGGACGCGCAAGACGCGCGCGAGATCCTGCACGCACCCCGATGAGCTAGCGGCGGCGCCCGACGGCGCGACTTCGTTCGCGCGTAGGATCGAATCGATGGACCATGGATCGGCCGTACAGGGTCTCAAGTGCGCGGACCTCGTCGACGCGATGGGGCGGCGGCATCGCCACCGTTGCCACATCCTCGATCTCGTCACTCCGACGCCCGGGCGGGTCCTGTTCGGCCCCGCGGTGACCATCTCTTACTTTCCGAGCTGCTCGGCTGCGCTCGATCCCGAGCGCTACAACCTCGGCAACCTCTTCTACGAAGCGGTTGGCGACGACCCGGAGGGCAAGGTGCTGGTACTCGCCTCCAACGGTTACACCGATGTCTCGATGGGCGGTGGAACCAAGCTCTCGCGTCTTCAGCCCCACGGCCTGGCAGGAGTCATCACCGACGGTCGCCTGCGGGACTTCGACGAACTGGCGGGCGTATGACTTCGCCGCCTACTGCGCCGGCGAGGCGACTCGATGGGGTGGAGGCGAGATAACGCCGTTTCAGGCCAACGTACCCGTGGTCCTGAGTGGCGTCGGCGTGATCCCTGGCCAGCACGTGTTCGCCGACTCCTCGGGCGCGGTCATGATCCCGCCGGGGGAACTGGAACAGGTGCTGGCCGAGGCGCGCTCGATCGAAGCAGACGACGCGCGGTCCCGCGCGGAGATCGCCCGCGAGGATGGTCCGGCGCCCTAGACGAACAGGCCAACTACGGAAGGGCCCCGGCGACGGGGCCCCTTCTATTTGAGCTGCTCGAGCAGGCCGTGGACGTCGGTGACGTTGCGGCGCTCGACTATCTGCCCGTCGCGGATCCGCAGCCAGCCCATTCCGACCCACTCCAGGCGCCCCGGTCGCCGGCACGCCAAGGAACTCGCCGCTGTGCGTGGCCGAGGCGCGGAACCGGATCGCGACCGTGTCGCCCTCGGCGACCTCGCCCTCGATCGTCATCCGCAGGTCCGGCAGAGCGGCGCGGGTCGCCGCGATCAACTCCCCGTACTCCTCGCGACCCACCGGCTGCTCGCCTTCGGCGAGGTCGGCGTAGTCGGCCGCGACGAGCTCGTCGAAGGCGGCCATGTCGCCTCCGTTGATGACCGCTTCGACGAGTCGCCGGACGAGCGCCTTGTTCTCCTCCTCGGTGGTCATCCGCCGATGCTCTCAGCCGCACAAGCGCGGGTCAACCGTTCCAGGGCCGCAGCCTCGGCACCCAGCGGCTGACGTTCGCCATGTAGCGCTCGTAGTCGGGGCCGAAGCGGCGTATGAGCGCCGGCTCCTCGACCAGCGGCAGATAGACCGCGTTGACGGCGATGAAGGCGCCGAGCCAGAAGCCGATCGAGGGCGAGCCGAGCGCCAGCGCCTCGCCCGCGAGCACCAGGGCGACGCCGCTGATCATCGGGTGGCGGAGGTAGCGGTACGGCCCACGCACGACCAGCCGCTCGGGCGGGTCCCAGGGCGCGAGCGTGCCGCGGCCGACCGAGGCGAACAGCCTCACCGTGGCGACGAAGAGCCCGAGCCCGACCGCGATCAGCGCCACGCCGGCGACGATCGGAAGCGCTCGCACGGCGCCGTCGAGGTCCCAGCCGATCGAGCTGTCGCCGACCGCGACGATCAGCGCCGGGACCACGACCGTGGCGACGAACGGCAGCGGGAGGATCGCGCGGGCGACGCGCCACGCACCCGGCGCACCCGGCTCGGGCGCCGGGGTGGGCGGCTCGGGCGCCGCGCGCTCAGAGCCCGCGGCCACTCTCGATCCGCTTCTTCCAAGCCCGCTGGCGCCGCTGGGCATCCTTCATCCACAGCGGCAGGATCCTCGTCGCGAAACCGGGGAAGGCGTCGAAGATCCGCACGAATGCGCCCCGCCAGCGCGGGATCGTGAGCACCGCCCGCGGCCGGTCGAGCAGCGCCACGGCGCGGGCGGCGACGTCCTCGGGGCGCAGCAGCACGCCCGAGAACGAGGGCGCGGCATCGAGATCATCGAGCTTGTCGTGAAGCATCGGGGTCCAGATCCCGTCCGGGCAGACCGCCGAGACATTGACCCCACGGTGCCCGGACCGGCGCAGGTCGGCGAGCGTGCCGAGCGTGAACGCCATCGCGCCGTGCTTGGTCGCCGCATACAGCGCCTCGCCGGGCGGGGCGCCGAGGCCGGCGAGCGAGATCACGTTGATCACGTGCCCGCGATCGGCCGGGCGCATGAGCTCGAGCGCGGCCAGGGTGCCGTTGATCGTGCCCAGCGCGTTGACCTCAAACAGCGTCCGCCGCAGCGCCTCGTCCTGCTCCCAGACGTGGCCGGTGACCAGGACCCCGGCGTTGTTGACCCAGACCGCGAGCGGCCCGGCGCGCTCGGCGGCCGCGCCGGCGACCGCCTGGCAGGCATCGGCATCGCGGACGTCGAGCCCGGCTCCCCACGCGGTGCCCCCGATCGCGGTGGCGCCATCGGTCGCCGCCCGCACGTCGACGTCGGTGACGTTTACCGCCAGCCCCCGCGCCGCGAGCGCCCGCGCGATCTCCAGGCCCAGCCCGCGTCCGGCTCCGGTGACGACCGCGGCTCCACTCACGGCGCCGATCCTATGGAGGAATCCCCGTTGGTGACGACGAATACTTGCTCAAGTGTCACTCATAAAGTGCAAACTCCCGTCGCCTTTCCTGGTAGGCTGACGGCCGCTTAATCCCCGCCCATATCCCGCGGGGAGCGGGGGACCCACTCAAGGGGGATCCCTTTGGTTTCGGGGCGAATCGCCGGCATCCGCCGCGTAGCGCCAGCTCTTTCGGCGCGAGCCCGTCAGCTAACCCCGCAAGCGCTCGAAAGAGATATGGACGACTCCCGCCCGCGCCGCAATCCGGCCAACCACAACCGACAGCGTGCCCAACGGCCCTCAGCGATCGCCGCGCGGCCCGACCGCTTCGCCCTCTGGGCTGTGGGGCTGGCCGTGGTCGCGATGATCGCCGGAGCGGCGAGCGCCCGCGCCGGCTCTGGCGGCATCGGCACGGGCAGCGGCGGGGCCACGGGCGGCGGCGCAGCCGATTCGGGCACGCCGGGCTGCCCCGAGAGGGAGTTCGGTCGGCGGACGCTGCGGCTCGGCGACTGCGGTGACGACGTCGAGACGCTGAACTGGATCCTCGAGTCCAAGGACTACCGCCAGGCGCCGCTCGCCGATGACTTCAAGGCTCCGACCGCCGGCGCGGTGCGCTCGTTCCAGCGCGACGCCGAGCTCGCCGCCGACGGGGTCGTCGACGACGAGACCAGCACGGCGCTCGTCAACGCGATGCCGAGCCAGCTCGCCACCTGGTACGGCCCGGGCTTCTTCGGCAGCGAGACGGCCTGCGGCCGGACGCTGACGAGGCGCACCATTGGAGTCGCGCACAAGACGCTGCCGTGCGGGTCGAAGGTGGTGCTGCGCTACGAGGGCAGCTACGTGCGCACGAAGGTGATCGATCGCGGTCCGTTCGCCCACGTCGCCAAGTGGGACCTCACCCAGGCGACCGCGGAGGCGATCGGCCTCACCTACACCGACGACGTCCGGGTCGCCAAGATCTCGAAGTAGAGCCCGGGCCCTCGCTCCGCGCGCGAGCTCAGGCCGCGTTCGGCAGCACCGACGGGTCCGACTGGTCCTGAGGCAGCGCCGCGGCGTTCGAGATCAGGCTCTGGAACTCGTTCATCGCCAGGTGGGCGACCGCCTCGAGCAGCTCCTCGTCGGTCCAGTCGTGCTCCCTCGCCTCCTCGGCGAGGTGCTGGGCCGGCCGGCCGCCGGTATCGGCGAGCGCCTCGAGGAAGGCGAGCAGCGCCGCCTCCTTGGGGTCGGCCGAGCCGAAGCTGCGCGCTCGCGAGATCTCGTCGAGCCCGAGCCCTGCCGAGCGCGCGGTCTTCGCGTGCTGGGCGATCGAGTAGGGGTCCCCGCGGCGCTCCGCGACCGCGAGCCCGATCCGCTCGCGCGTCGCCTGGGGGAGGGAGCCCCCGCGAAGCTCATGGCGCATCCGAGCGTAGGAGCGGAGCGCCGCCGGCGCGCCGGCAAGCACGCCGATGAACTTGGAGACCGATCCGCCCGCCGTCTGCACGCCCTTGAGGATCTTGATGCTGCCCTCCGGCGCGGTGAGCTCGTCGTGGATGTGAAAGCGGCTCATGTCTGTCTTCACGGTCATCTGCTGTCCTCCGTATGTGTAAGCCGCCGGGGCTCGTTTAGAAAGGCCTAATCCCGCCTTTACTTTACTTTTAGCTAGGTACTTACCCGACGTAAGTAAGAGTATCGCAGCCGTCAAGGCCTTGCCGGGCGGGATAGGGTTCGCGCCTCGCCGAGCAAGCAAAGACCGGAGAAGAGATGGCTGACGAACCGCTGCGCACCGAAACCGCCGACGACGTGATCAAGGCCGTCTCCGACAACGATGTCCGCTTCATCCGGCTCTGGTTCACCGACGTGCTCGGCCAGCTGAAGTCGTTCTCGATCAACTCCTCCGAGCTCGAGGACGCGTTCGAGGGCGGGATGGGCTTCGACGGGTCCTCGATCACCGGCTTCAACCCGATCGAGGAGTCGGACATGATCGCGATGCCCGACGCCTCGACCTTCGCGGTCCTGCCGTGGCGCTCGTCGGAGAAGGCGACCGGGCGGATGTTCTGCGACATCCAGGTGCCCGGCGGCGAGCCCTACGAGGGCGATCCGCGCTGGATCCTGCGGCGCGCGCTGCAGCGCGCCGAGGAGATGGGGTTCGACCACTTCAACATCGGCCCCGAGCTCGAGTACTTCTACTTCAAGGATGCGCGCCCCGACGGCGGCGAGCCGGAGATCCTCGACGAGGGCGGCTACTTCGACCTGACCACGCTCGACGCCGGCTCCGACGTCCGCCGCGAGACGATCCTCGCGCTCGAGCAGCTCGGGATCCACGTCGAGTACGCCCACCACGAGGTCGGGCCCTCACAGCACGAGGTCGACATGCGCTACAAGGACGCGCTCGCGATGTCCGACGACTGCATGACCTACCGGATCACGGTCAAGGAGTACGCGCTCAAGTTCGGCTGGCACGCCACCTTCATGCCGAAGCCGCTGTTCGGCGAGAACGGCTCCGGGATGCACGTCCACCAGTCGCTGTCGAAGGACGGCCGCAATGCCTTCTACGACCCCGACGACCAGTACTACCTCTCGGCGACCGCGAAGTCGTTCATCGCCGGCCAGCTCCGCCACGCGCGCGAGATCACCCCCCTGTTCGCGCAGTGGGTGAACTCCTACAAGCGGCTCGTGCCGGGCTTCGAGGCGCCCGTCTACCTCGCCTGGTCGCGGCGCAACCGCTCGGCGCTCGTCCGGGTGCCGCTCTATCACCCGGGCAAGGAGCAGGCGACCCGCGCCGAGCTTCGCTGCCCCGACCCGGCCTGCAACCCCTATCTCTGCTTCGCCGGCATGCTGCACGCCGGGCTCGAGGGGATCGAGCACGGCTACGAGCTGCCCGAGCCGATGGAGCAGAACCTCTACCACCTGACCCCCGAGGAGCGCCACCAGCGCGGAATCGAGCAGCTCCCCGAGACTCTAGGCGAGGCGATCGAGATCGCCGCCGAGTCCGAGCTCGTGCTCCGGATCCTCGGCGAGCACACGTTCAAGCGCTTCATCGAGGTCAAGCGCGAGGAGTGGGAGGAGTACCGCGTCCAGGTCACTCCCTGGGAGATCGAGCGCTTCCTGCCGATCCTCTGAGCTGGACCGTGTGTCCGCCGGGCTAAAGGTTTTCGGCCCCACGTGCCGATGAGACACCTTAATGGCGGACCTGCCTGTCTATCGCGGGAAGTTCGGCGAACGCCAGGCTGAGCGCCTGCTCTGGCGTGCCGGCTTCGGCCCGCGGCCGGGCGAGGCGCGCAAGATGGCGCGCAGCTTCAACCTCGAGGGCGCCGTGCGCTCGCTGACGCGCTCGAAGCGCAAGAAGGGCCTGGCGGGGCCCGCGCCCACCGACGAGGACGGGCTGCCGATAGCGCCCTATGACGCCTACGGCCACGACATGCTCTGGTGGCTCGATCGGATGGTGCGGACGACGCGCCCGTTCGAGGAGCGAATGGCGCTGATCTGGCACGACTGGTTCGCGACCGACGCCGAAACGCCTGAGCTCGCGATCGCGCAGGCGGAGCTCTTCCGGCGCCACGCCACCGGCTCGTTCCTCGACCTGCTCCTCGACGTCACCGCGGACGGCGCGATGCTGATCTGGCTCTCGGGGATCGACAACCGCAAGCAGTCGCCGAACGAGAACTACGCGCGCGAGTTGATGGAGCTGTTCACGCTCGGCGCCTCCGACGAGTCCGGCTACCCGTACTCCGAGGACGACGTTCGCGAGCAGGCGCGGGCGCTGACCGGATGGCGGGCGAGCTACGTCGACGATGTCGGCTACACGAACTTCCGCTTCGACCCCACTCGCCACGACACCGGCCCGAAGACGATCTTCCGCAAGACCGGCAACTTCGACTGGACCGACTCCTGCCGGCTGTGCGTCGAGCACCCGGCCCACAAGACGTTCTTCGTCGAGAAGCTGTGGAGCTACTTCATCCCCAAGCCGCCCTCGAAGCGGACCCGCAAGGCGCTCGAGCGGCTCTACATCAAGCGGGGCTACGCGATCCGCCCCGTGGTCGAGGCGATCCTCATGCACCCGAGCTTCTACTCGGGCCCGGCGATGGTCAAGCCGCCGGCGGTCTACATGGCGGGCCTGCTGCGCGCCCGGCGCCGCGGGATCACGACCGAGGACTACGTTTGGGTCGCGGGGATGGCCGGGCAGCGACTCTTTCGCCCGCCCAACGTCTCGGGCTGGAACGACCTCCGCTGGCTCGACACGTCGACCTTCCGCGGGCGCTGGGCGACGGCGAACCTGATCGCCGGCCTCGACGTGGTCGACGATGAGCTCCCCTACGACGAGGGCGAGAGCCCGAAGGTGGCGGTGCGAAAGGCGCTGCGGTTCTGGGGCGAGCCGACGATCTCGAACCCGACCCGCAAGGCGCTCGAGCGCTACGCCCGCTCGGTCGAGGGCGCTGCCACGGAGGAGTGGCAGCAGAGCTCCTACCGAGCCCTGCGCCAGAACGCGCTCCGGCTGCTGCTCGCGACCTCCCCCGACATGCAGACGAGCTGAGGACGAGACGATGGCCTGCAACCACTGCGAGGAGTTCACCCGCTCCCACCTCGTCCGCCGCGCGGTCGCCGAGGCCGGCAACGGGCTGCCACCGATCGAGCGCGGGATGCCGACTCCCGCCGGGACCGGCCTCAGCCGGCGATCGTTCCTGCTCCGCTCGAGCGCGGCGATGCTCTCCGTCTACGGCGCCTCGCAGCTGCGGCTGGGCGATCTCCAGGCTGGGATCGCCCAGGCGGCAGGCTCCAGCGACCGGGTGCTGGTCTCGATCTTCCTCGACGGCGGGATCGACTCCCTCTCGGTGCTCGCGCCGACGAACGACGGCATCTATCAATCGCTGCGCCCGAACCTGGCGCTCGCGCCGAGCGACGGGACGCCTTTCACCGAGGACCCGAGCCTGCGCTGGCATCCCTCCGCGGTCGCGCTCGACCAGCTCCACCAGGCGGGCAAGGTCTCGGTCCTGCCCGGGGTCGGCTACGCGAGCCCCGACCAGTCGCACTTCACCTCCCGCCACTACTGGGAGGTTGGGGCGCTGAGGCCGAACGAGGTCACCGGCTGGATGGGCCGCCTCCTGGACATGATCGGGACGCCCGACAACCCGCTCCAGGGGCTCTCGCTCGACGGTAGCCTGTCGCCTGCTCTGGCGACGGCCTCGATGCCGGTGGCAGCCATCGACGGCCCCTCCTATGACCTCCGGGCCCGGGGCGTCTGGGACGAGCCCGAGGAGCTGATGTACGGCGCGATCGACGACATCGGCCGCCGTGCGGGCAAGGACGCGGGACGGAAGATCGCGGGCACGGTCGCCAGCCAGTCGATGCGGCTCAAGGCCCAGCTCGACCCGTTCTCGGGCCAGGAGATCACCCCGCCGGTCACCTACCCAAGCGGCGACGGCGAGTACTTCGGCCAGACACTCGCGGCGCTTGCGGCAATGCTCGGCGCCGGCCTGCCGATCCGCTGCGCCGCGCTCTCCGCGTACGGCGGCTACGACACCCACGACAACCAGGAGGAGTCGTTCGCCGGCGAGGTGCAGATGAGCGTCGATTCGATCGCCGCCTTTCAAGCGGACCTCGAGGCGCGCGGGCTCGCCGACCGCGTGATCACGCTCGTGTGGTCGGAGTTCGGCAGGCGCCCGCGGGAGAACGACTCGGGCACCGACCACGGTGCGGGAGGTTGCGGCTTCGTCGTCGGCACCAACGTGCGCGGGCAGATGATCGGCGAGTTCCCGGGCCTCGCGCAGCTCGACGAGGACGACAACCTGCGCAGCACCTCGGACTTCCGCGGCCTCTACTGCTCGATCGTCGAGCAGTGGTTTGGCGTCGATGCGGCGGCGGTGATCCCCGACGCCGGCGCGTTCGCCCGCCCGGCTCTGATCGGCTGATGCCTCGGGGAACGCTCGCGGTGTGCCTGGCGGCCGCGGCTGCGCTCGCGATCCCGGGTCTCGCGGCGGGCAAGCCGGACGAGCCCGTGCCCGGCCGGGTCCAGGTTCGCGGCGTCGAGTTCGATCTCACGCTCTCGAGGCAGAAGGTGCGGCCCGGCAGGGTGATCGTCCAGTTCCTCAACGAGGGCGAGGACCCGCATGACCTGCGGCTGAAGCGACTCGGCGTCGGCGGCGAGCCCGACGGCACGGAGTTCGGCACCGGAGAGCTCGGCCCCGGGGCCTACGAGAACATCGACTCGCGGCTGAAGAAGCGCTCGACCTACCTGCTGTGGTGCTCGATCCAGGACCACCGCCAGCTCGGCATGGAAGCGACCCTGCGGACGAAGAAGCGCAAGCGCCCGAACTGACGCTCGAGCGGCTGCGCCGCCGGCGCTCAGCCGCGGTCGCGGAGCTTGCGGAGTCGTGTCGGCGGCGGCCGTGCGGGCGTTGACCGAGCTCAGCATCAGCCTCTCGCCGACCGAGCCCGCCGGCGGCATCGCGCCCATCTGGCGCGCCGATCTCGGTCCCGTTCGTGTAGGCGAGGTTCTCGCTGGATCTTGCCGTCACGGACGGTCAGCAGGTCGATGCCCTCGATCTCGACGCGGGCGCCGGTCGGGTTCACGCCCTCGAACTTCACGTCTCCGCTGAAGGTCCCGGTGGCGCGCCAGCGGACCGCGGCCTGGTCGCCGGAGGCGACGATGTCGAGCGACCTCGAAGCGGAAGTCGGGAAAGGCGCGGAAGAGGTTGCGAAACCAGGCGCTGTAGGTGTCGGGCACCTCGAGGTCGACCATGCCGTAGATGTAGCCCTTGCCGCCGGGCTCCCACATCGACATCATCTTCTCGACGTCCTGGTTGCCGACCGCCTCGAAGTACTCCTTGGCGATCGTCTTGGCGCCCTTCTTGCGGGACGGCTTCTTGTCTGACTTGCTCTGACTTGGTCTCGGTGGCCATGGCGGGAATCTACCCGTCCAGGGCCTCCGCAAGCTCTGCCGGCTCGGTGACCGGCGTGCGGCAGGCGAAGTTCTCGCACACGTAGGCGGCGGTTCGGCCCTCGACCGCGGTGCGCTGCTGCATCAGCTCGGGCCGCTCGGTTCCCTCGCGCCGCCGGCGAGGACGAGATGGGGACGGAAGGCGGAGCGCACGGTGGCGGCGAGCTCGCCGAGCGCCATCGGCGCCCGGCGCGGCGACCAGCGCCACCTCCTTCACCGAGGCGAAATGGAAGTCGACCCCGCGCAGCAGATGGGCGACGGCCTGCGGATGGCGCCCGGCGACGCGGGCAAAGAGGCGGAAGACGGAGACCGCGTGGCGCTCGTAGGAGTGCTCGCCCGTGAGCGCCGCCAGCCGCAGCAGCCCGAGAGCGGCGGAGGAGTTGCCCGAAGGGATCGGGTGGTCGTCGATGTCCTTGCGGCGCGCGATCAGCGTCTCGTGATCGTTCGAGGTGGTGAAGAAGCCGCCGCGGTCGGGGTCGGCGAAGCGCTCGATCATCGCCTCGGCCGTCTCGCGCGCGGCGTCGAACCAGCGCACCTCGAAGGTCGCCTCGTACAGGGTCAGCAGCGCCTCGAGCAGGTAGGCGTGGTCCTCGAGGTAGGCGTTCAGCTTCGCCTCGCCGTCCTTCCAGGTGCGAAGCAGGTGGCCGTCGGTGTCGCGCATCCGCTCGCAGACGAAGGCGGCGCAGTCGCGCGCGGCGTCGAGATAGTCGTCGCGCCCGAGCACCGCGCCGGCGTCGGCAAGCGCCGCGATCGCGAGCGCGTTCCAGGCCGCCAGCCGCTTGTCGTCGAGGCCCGGCCAGACGCGCTTGGCTCGCGCCTCATACAGCGCCCGCCGCGCCTCGTCGAGTCGCGGCGGCGGCTCGGAGGCGGCGCCCCCGGGCAGGTGGAGGATGTTGGCGCCCTCGAAGTTTCCGCTCTCGGTGACGCCGTAGTGGGCGATCAGCGCCTCAGCCGTCTCGCCGAGGCCGGCCGCGTCGAGCACCTCGCGGATCTCCGCCGCGCTCCAGACGTAGAACCGCCCCTCGACGCCCTCGGAGTCGGCGTCGAGCGCCGAGTAGAAGCCGCCTTCGGCGCCGCGCATCTCGGCCAGCATCCAATCGAGCGTGCGCTCGCAGACCAGCCGCCAGCGCTGATGGCCGAGCGCCTGGAACCCGTGCAGGTAGGCGCGCGCGAGCAGCGCGTTGTCGTAGAGCATCTTCTCGAAGTGCGGCACGAGCCAGACGTCGTCGACCGAGTAGCGGGCGAAGCCGCCGCCGACCTGGTCGTTGATCCCGCCGGCCGCCATCGCGTCGAGGGTCACCTCGACCACGTCCGTCGCCCCGCGCGCCAGCAGCAGCTCGAGCGCCGAGGCCGGCGGGAACTTCGGCGCCCGCCCGAAGCCTCCGTGGCGCATGTCGGCGAGCCCGCGCAGCTGCTCGACCGCGGCGTCGACGATCCCCGCCGAGAGCAGCTCGGTCGAGGGCTCGATCCGGCCCACCGAGGCGAGCTGGCCTCGGATCCGCCCGGCCGACTCGCGGATCTTCTCCCGCTGCGTCGCCCATGACTGGACCACGGCCTCCATCACCATCGGGAAGCTCGGCATCCCCTGGCGCGGCTCGGGCGGGAAGTAGGTGCCGCCGTAGAACGGGACGCCCTCGGGGTCGCAGAACGCCGTCAGCGGCCAGCCGCCGTGGCCGGTCATCCCCTGGATCGCCTCCATGTAGATCGCGTCGACGTCGGGGCGCTCCTCGCGGTCGACCTTGACCGGGCACGAAGTGCTCGTTCATGAACCGCGCGATCTCGAAGTCCTCGAACGACTCGCGCTCCATCACGTGGCACCAGTGGCAGGACGAGTAGCCGATCGAGAGCAGGATCGGCCGGTCGAGCTCGAGCGCCCGCTCGAGCGCCTCGTCGCCCCACGGATACCAGTCCACCGGGTTGTCGCGGTGCTGGAGCAGGTAGGGGCTGGTCTCGGCGGCGAGCCGGTTTGCCATGCCCTCAGGCTAACGAGCGCTGAATCGCGCGCTCGAGCGCCGCGAGGCTCGAACCAAGGCTCCGCGACGAGATCGGCCCCCTGCCGGGGACCGACGCCTTCATCCCGAGGCATGTCCGGCGCTCGCCCGCCTCGACGACCTCGATCACGACCTCGACCGGCCAGTCGTGACAGCAGAGCTTGGCCGGGTCCTGATGGGTGGCGAGCCGGTCCTCGCCCGTCTCCGAGACCTCCCAGCCGAGCTCGGCGACCGCCGCTCGGCACCCGGCCAGCGCCTCGTCGGGCGCGACCTCGAGCTCGAGTAGCTGCGCTCGCTTGGACATGACGCAGACGATAGGGCGCAGCCGAGATCGTCAGGCCTCGCCGCGCAGCTCCTTGGCCGCCTCGCCCAGCGCCGCTGTGGCCTCGGCGAGCCCGGCCGCCGGTCTCCTGCATGTAGCGCTCTGCCGCCCGCTTCGACTCGCCGGCCGCGATCAGCGCTCGGACCTCGTCCGAGACCGGCGGGGCCTCCGTTGCTGCCGCCTCCCAGTCGGCGGCGCCGGTCTGCTCGAACAGCACCGCGACGCGCCGCTCGAGCTCGGCGACTCGCGCGCGCAGCTCCTCGAGCTCGCGGTCCACGGTCAGTAGGCGCGCGGCAGGGCAGCCGATTCGCTCGATCCAGGCGCTCAAGGCGGGTGCGAGTCGCCGAGCGGCTGGTGGTCGTCGAGGATCACATGGAAGAGCTCGGTGTCGGCGGCGTCGCGCGACGCCGCGTACTTGAGGAACGGGTAGGCGACGAAGTCGGCCGCGCTCAGCTCGCCGGCGACCAGGTAGTCGCCGCCGGCGAGCAGGCCCTCGAAGACGTCGAGGCGCGCGGTCATCTCGGCGCCGACGCCGATCGACCAGCTCCTCGTCGGGATCGTCGCGCTCGAGCTCGTCCTCGAGGGTGTTCGGCGCCGCCTTGTAGACGTGCTCGAACCAGCCGATGAAGACCTCCACGCCGGCACGGCACGCCGGGTCGGCCGGGAACAGCGCTGGGTCGGGCTGGCGGCGATCGAGGTGGCGCATGATCGCGACGGAATCGTGGATGACCTCGCCGGCGTCCTCGATCACCGGCACGAGCCCCTGGCCGCTCACGTCCTCGACCGGGCGCCGGTTCGAGTACTCGATCAGGACCGACTGCGCCTCGATGCCCTTGTAGGCCAGAGCCAAACCGACGCGCTCGCAGTTCGTGGACCATTCGGCGCGGTACAGGCGTACCGCTGGGCCACCGGCCATCGCGGGGCCTCGCCGCTCAGTCGGCGGTGACGTCCTTGGCGAACGCCTCCAGCGCGTCGGCGAACGTCTGCAGGTCCTCCTCGGAGTGGGCGATCGAGAGCGTCCACTCCTCCTCGGCCCCGGGGGTCATGAACACGCCGTGGTTCATGTGGTAGAGCCAGGCGAGCTTCGAGAGGTCCTCGTCGACCTTGGTCAGGTAGTCGCGGTACTCGCGCAGCGGCTCGTCGGAGAAGACGACACACCCCTTCGCGCCGAGCCCCTGCGTATAGCAGGGCAGGCCGTACTGCTCGATGATCTCGTCGCAGCGGCCGAGCAGCCACTCGTTCGCCGACTCGAGCTTCTCGTAGGCGTCCGCGGTCAGCACCTGGGTCAGGGTCGCCTCGGCGGCGGCCATCACCATCGGGTTGCCGTTGAAGGTCCCGTACTGGACCACGGTGTTGTCGGCGATCGCGGCGCCGAGCTCCTCGGTCATTCCGAAGGCGCCGCCGGGATAGCCGCCGCAGGTCGCCTTCGCCAACGTGACCATGTCGGGCTGGACACCGAAGCGCTCGGTCGCGCCGCCGCGGGCGATCGTCGCCCCGGTCTTGACCTCGTCGAAGATCAGCCTGCACGCCGTGCTCGGTGCAGAGCTCGCGCACCCGCTCGAGGTACCCATCGACCGGCGGGATGATGTTGATGTTCATCATCGCCGGCTCCATGATCAAAGCGGCGACCTGGCCGTCGAGCTTGTCGAGGACGCTGGCGAGCGCGTCGGCGTCGTTGAACGGGACCGCCCGGGTGAGCTCCGTCAGCCCGAGCGGGTAGCCGGCGCCGTACGGGAACCGAGCGCGGATCGTCGCGGTCGCCGAGCGCCTCCAGCGGCGGGTAGACGCTGACCATCACCGAGTCGTGATGGCCGTGATAGGAGCCCTCGATCTTCAGGATCAGGTCGCGACCGGTCGTTCCCCGCGCCAGGTGGACGGCGGCCATGGTCGACTCGGTGCCGGAGTTGGTGAACCGCCACTGCGGCAGCCCGAAACGGTCGGCGAGCTCCTCGGCGACGACGATCGAGCCGTCGGTGGGAGCGGCGAAGTGGGTGCCGAGGTCGATCCGTGCCTTGACCGCAGCCCCGATCGCCGGGTTGGCGTGACCGACGGCCATGACGCCGAAGCCGTTGTGGAAGTCGACGTACTCGCCCCCGTCGACGTCCCAGACGCGGGCGCCCTCGCCACGCTCGAGATAGACCGGCCACGGCTCTTGCATCTGGAACGAGGAGGGCACGCCGCCCGGCATCACCGCGAGCGCGCGCTCGAAGCGCTGCTTCGACTGCGGCGTGCGCTCGGTGAGCTTCTTCACCTCGCTCTCGGTCAGCGCCGCGATCCGCTCGCGATCGATGGACGACTTCCCTGTGGCTGTGGCTTCGACTCCCATGCCGCGCAGGGTACAGACCGTTATCGCACCGCTTCGTCCAAGTCTCCGGACTCGGCTTCGCCAAGCAGGCGCTGCCAGATCTCGGCGAGGCGCCGCTGGTCGGCGCCCGAGAGGTGCGAGAGGAAGTGGCGGTGGACCCCGTTCAGGTGCGCGGGTCGCGCCGCCGCCAGCTTCTCGCGGCCGGCGGGCGTGAGCCGGGCGAAGAACCCGCGCCCATCGTCGACGCAGCGCTCGCGCTCGATCAGCCCCTGGCGCTCGAGGCGGTCCGCGAGCCGGGTGATGCCGCTGCGACTGAGCAGGAGCCGATCGGCGAGCTCGCCCATGCGCAGCTTCTCGCCCTCAGCGTCGCCGAGGTACATGAGCACCTCATAGGAGGTGAGCGGCAGGCCGTGGTCGCGCTCGAGCTCGGCGTCGAGGCTGGCGATCAGGGCGCTGTGGACCTCGAGCATGCCGCGCCAGGCCGCGAGCTCGCCGGCGGTCAGGCGGGTGGGGAGGGTTCGGGCCATCGGTTCGAGGGTAGCAGTGCTTGTCGGTGCAACTATCTGATATAGTTGAGTACGCAAGTAGTTTGACGACCAACGACGGCGAGGAATAGAGATGAAGCTCGAAGGCATCCACCACATCACGGCGATCACCGGCGAGGCGCAGCGCAATGTCGACTTCTACGCCGGGACGATGGGCCTGCGGATGGTGAAGAAGACCGTCAACCAGGACCAGCCGAGCGTCTATCACCTCTTCTATGCCGACGAGCAGGGAAGCCCCGGGGCCGACCTGACCTTCTTCGAGTTTCGTGGCGCCCCGCGCGGGCGCGCGGGTGCCGGGATGGTTCACCGGATTGGCTGGCGCGTGGCGTCGGTCGAGGCACTCGACTTCTGGGCCGACCGCCTCGACGCCGCCGGGCACGAGACCGAGCGCGACGGCGACCGGCTTCGCTTCGCCGATCCCGAGGGGCTCGGGCACGAGCTGGTGGTCGTGACCGTCGACGACCAGCCGTTGATCGCCGACCACCCGGAGGTGCCCGCCGAGCTGGCGCTGCAGGGCTTTGACTTCGCCCGCGCCTACAGCGTCGATCCCGAGCGCAGCACGGCGCTGCTGACCACGCTCGAGTTCGAGCCCGCCGGCGACGGCTGGGAGGCGCGCGGCTCCGATCGCGGGGGGCTCTGGGCGTACGACACCGCGCCCGCCGAGCACGGGCTCGAGGGCGCCGGCACGGTGCACCACATCGCCTGGGCCTCGAGCATGGACGAGCACCTCGTCTGGCGCGAGCGGGCGATCGAGGGCGGTGCGCGCCCGACGCCGGTGATCGACAGGTTCTGGTTTCGGTCGATCTACTTCCGCGAGCCGAGCGGCGTCCTGTTCGAGATCGCGACCCTCGGCCCCGGTTTCGGCATCGACGAGGATCCCGAGCACCTCGGCGAGAAGCTGATCCTGCCGCCGTTCCTCGAGGACCGGCGCGACCAGATCGAGGCCCAGCTCGTCCCGATCGTCAATCCGCGCGCCGCGGCGAGGCGATGACCGACGAGCTCGTCCACCTGTTGCGTGAACCGGCCGGCGAGCCCGAGGGCGCGCTGGTGCTCAACCACGGCCGGGGAAGCGACGAGCGCGACCTCTTCGACCTGCTCGACGTTCTCGACCCGGAGCGCAGATTGCTCGGGGTGACCACCGGCGCTCCACTCACCAACGTGCCGCCCGGAGGCCGCCACTGGTACCTGGTGCCGCGTGTCGGCTATCCAGATCCGGCGACGTTCGCGTCCAGCTACGAGCTCCTGACCGGGTTTGTGGACGACCTCCTAGCCGAGCGCGGGATCGGCTGGGAGCGGACGGTGATCGGCGGCTTCTCGATGGGTGCGGTGATGTCCTACGCCGTCGCGCTCGGGCCCGGGCGGCCCTCGCCGGCGGCGACGCTCGCCTTCAGCGGCTTCATCCCCAGGGTCGAGGGCTGGAAGCCCGAGCTCGACGGGCGCGCCGGGTCCCCGGTGCTGATCCATCACGGCCGCAACGACCCGGTGATCTCGGTCGACTTCGCGCGCAGCGCCAGGGCGATGCTCGAGGGCGCCGGCCTCGAGGTCACCTACCTGGAGACCGACGCCGCTCATTGGCTTCCGCCCGAGGCGGTGACGCCGGCGATCGCGCTCGTCGGTGCGGTCACCGCGCCCGCTCGCGAGCCGAGGTAGGCACCCGGCTAGCCTTAGGTGCGTGAGTTCCCTCCGTCTCGTCAACGGCTCGGCGTCAGCGCGGGAGCCGGGACCGGCGTCGGCCTTCGACGTGCCGCTCGACGACGCCGCCTTCGACGGCCCATCCGACGCCGAGGCGCTCGACGCCTACTCGCGGGCAGTCTCCGGGGCAGCAGAGCGCCTCGCGCCGTCGGTCGCGAGCCTGCGCGTCCAGCGCCAGACCCGCCGCGGCCGTGTTCGCACCGGCGCCGGCAGCGGCGTGGCGCTCACCCACGACGGCTTCATCCTCACCTCGGCTCATGTCGTCGCCGGTAGCGACGGCGGCACGGCCAGGTTCACCGACGGCCGCGAGCTTCGCTTCACAGTCGCCGGCAGCGACCCGCTTTCCGACCTCGCCGTGGTTCGCTCCGAGGACGGCGGTCTCGCGCCCGCGGCGCTCGGCGACGCCGAGGAGCTGCGGGTCGGCCAGCTCGTGGTCGCGATCGGCAACCCGAACGGGTTCGAGGGCTCGGTCACGGCCGGCGTGGTCTCGGCGCTCGGCCGCGCCCTCCCGGCGCGGGCCGGGAAGGGCGTCCGCGTGATCGACAACGTGATCCAGACCGATGCCGCGCTCAACCCCGGCAATTCGGGTGGCGCCCTCTCCGACGGCCGCGGCCGGGTGGTCGGCATCAACACCGCGGTCGCCGGCGTCGGCCTCGGCCTTGCGGTGCCGGTCAGCGCCACGACCCAGAAGATCATCGCGGCGCTGATCTCCGAGGGCCGCGTGCGGCGCGCCTATCTCGGCATCGCCGGCGGACCGCGGCCGCTGCCCCCGAAGGCTCGCGCGGCGACCGGCGCCGAGCGCGGGGTGGAGGTGGTCGAGCTGATCGACGGCAGCCCCGCCGAGCGCGCCGGCCTGCGCGTCGGCGACGTGATCTTCGAGCTCGACGGCGCGGCCACCGAGTCGGCAACCGATCTGCAGCAGCTCATGGTCGCCGACCGGATCGGCCGCGAAGCGAATGCCAAGCTCGTCCGCGACGGCACCGTGATCGAGCTCGCGGTGGTCCCGGCGGAGCTCGACACGAGCCGGCGCTAGCGAGCGGCCGCGGGTCGTCCGCCGCGCATGCGAACATGTGTTCGTATGCGTTGGGACAACCTCGAGAAAGGAGCAAGCACGCAGGGGCTGCTGCCCGGGATGGGTGAGTCCACGGTTCGGACCTTCGACGTTCCGGAGGCGCTCGGGATCCGCTTTCACGAGGTGGAGGCGCGCTCGGCGATCAACAAGGTGCCGGAGCGGTCGCGCATGCCGTTCCGCTGGACGATCAACCCCTTCCGCGGGTGCACGCACGCGTGTGTCTACTGCTTCGCCCGCCCGACCCACACCTATCTCGACCTCAACGCGCGCGAGGACTTCGAGCGCGAGATCGTGGTCAAGGTCAACGTCCCCGAGCTCGTGCGCGCGGAGCTCCGGAGGCAGTCGTGGAAGGGCGATCACGTCGCGCTCGGGACCAACACCGACCCCTACCAGTGGGTAGAGGGGCGCTACCGCCTGATGCCGGGGATCTGGGAGGCGATGCGGGACTTTCGCAACCCGTGCTCGGTGCTGACCAAGTCGCCGCTGCTGCTGCGCGATCTCGACCTCTTCCGAGAGCTCGCCGAGCGAACGGAGTTCGTCGCCAACCTCTCGATCCCGACCCTCGAGGAGAAGGCCTGGCGGGCGACCGAGCCGCATACGCCGCACCCGCGCAAGCGGATCGAGGCGGTCGCCGAGCTGGCGCGCAACGGCATCCCTACCGGCGTCCTGATTGCGCCGCTGATGCCGGGCATAAACGACGACCCGAGGCAGGTCTCGGAGCTGCTCGGGCTGCTCGGGGAGGCGGGGGCGCAGAGCATCGGCGGGGTCGGACTGCACCTGCGCGGCGAGGTGCGCGAGATCTGGTTTGACTGGCTGCGTCAGTACCGCCCCGACCTCGTCGGCCGCTACGAGGAGCTCTACCGGCGCGGTGCCTACCTGCCACGCGACGAGGGCAGACGGCTGTCGAAGCTGGCGCGCGGCGGCTCGAGCGCCGCGCAGGTTCCGGGCCGAGACCGCGACCGGGCACGAGGCCGCCGCGGCGGCGGCCGCTAGGGAGGAGCCGGCGCCGGCAGCGCAGCCGAGACTCTTCTGAGAGACAGGGCGACCATCACCGTGCCGACGGCGCACGCCGCCGCGAGCACAAACGCCGCCGAGTAGCCGCCGAGCGCGGCAGCGGCGCCCGTCAGCGGGCCACCGATGCCCATCCCGAGGTCGAAGAAGGCGGTGAACGTGCCCATCGCGACCCCGCGTCGCTCGACCGGCACGCGGTTGACGACCAGCAGCGCCAGCGAGGGAAACAGCAGCGAGAAACCGGCTCCCATCGCGACCGCGCCGATGATCGCGGCCGCGATCGATTCCGAGCCGGCGATCGTCAGCAGGCCGGCGGCCTCGACGAGGCCGGCGCCGACCGCGCAGGGGATCGGCCCGTAGCGGTCGGGCAGCCAGCCGCCGAGGATCCGCGTCGCGACGACGGTCGCCGCGAACGCGGCGAACACGGCGGCGCCGTGTCCGATCTGCGCGCTCGTCGAGATGCAGGACGACGAAGGCCGCCATCGCGGCGTAGCCGACGATCGCCAGCGAAAGCCCGATCCCCGGTCGTAGCGCCTCGCGCGCGAGCAGCCGCCGCTCGTACTGGAGGTCGGCGCGCGGCGTGAAGCGCTCTCCGGATCCGGATCGCCACCAGCGCTCCGAGCAGCGGTGCCGCGGTCGCGAAGGCCCAGACCATCTCGAAGCTCGACGCCTGCAGGATCAGCTCGCCGAGCGGCGGGCCGAGCGCGAGCCCGCCCCAGATCGCGAGCCCGTAGAGGCCGATGATCCGCCCGCGGCGCTCGGGCGGCGCGAGGTCGACGATCCAGGCCGAGCCCGCGGTGTAGACGGCACCCTCGCCGGCGCCGAGAAAAAGCCTCGAGACGATCAGCCCGGGTACGCCTGCGGGGACGAACAGCAGCAGCCCCGAGATCGCCGTCGCGAGCGAGCCGAGGACGACCACCCGCTTGCGACCGCGGCGATCGGCGAGATGCCCGGCGAGCGGCCGGCAGGCGAGCCCGGTGACCGCGAAGGCGCCGGTGACGATCCCGACCTCGATCGTCGCCGCCGTCGAGCGGCCCGGTGACGTAGCGCGGCAGGACCGGCAGCGTCGCGCCGACCGAGAGCAGGCCGAGGCCGGTGACGACGAAGATCCCGGCAAACGCGGCCTGAGCGGTGGAGAGGCGCTCGGTGAGGAACGACACCCCGCAATAGATAGCGTGCCTGCTGTGGCTGCGGCCGAGGCAATCCGTTGACAGGAGGAGCGATGAACCCTGACGAGCCCGCAAGCGAGCTCGAGCGCGAGCTCGGCGAGCTGCTCGAGCGCGAGCGCTTCGAGCCGCCCGAGGATTCGGCGCCGCTGCGCTGGTCAGCGATCGAGTCGGTGCACGAGGAGGCGGCGCGTGACCCCGAGGCATGGTGGCTGAAGCTCGCCGGCGAGATCGACTGGTTCACCGAGCCCCAGCAGGTGCTCGACCAGACCAACCCGCCCTTCTACAAGTGGTTTGCCGACGGCAAGCTCAACGCGTCTCACAACTGCCTCGACCGCCACGTCGAGGCCGGCCGCGGCGACCGAGTCGCCTTCCATTGGCGCGGCGAGGAGGGCGAGGAGCGCGACGTCACCTACGCCGACCTGCTTCGCGACACCAAGCGGCTCGCCAACGTGCTCAAGGAGCGCGGGATCGAGCCCGGCGACGTCGTCGGCATCTACCTGCCGATGATCCCCGAGGTCGCCGTCGCGATGCTCGCCTGCGCGCGGATCGGCGCCCCCCACAACGTCGTCTTCGGCGGCTTCTCGCCGGACGCGGTCAAGGAGCGGATGCAGTTCTCCGAGGCCAAGGCGCTGATCACCGTCGACGCGGCCCGGCGCAAGGGCAAGGCGGCGGAGATCAAGCCCGCGGTCGACGCGTTTCTCGGCGAGGTGCCCTCGATCGAGACCGTGGTGGTGGTCCGCAACACCGGCGCCGAGGTGCGCGATGACCGAGGGCCGCGACGTCTTCTACGACGAGGCGATCGAGGCCGCAAGCGAGGACTGCCCCGCCGAGCCGCTGGAGGCCGAGCACCCGCTCTACATCCTCTACACCTCCGGATCGACGGCGAAGCCGAAGGGCATCCTGCACACCACCGGCGGCTATCTGACCGGGGTCGCCGCGACCCACAGCTCGTCTTCGACCTGAAGCCCGACTCCGACGTCTACTGGTGCGGCGCCGACGTCGGCTGGGTCACCGGCCACTCCTACATCGTCTACGGGCCGCTGCTCAACGGCGCGACCTCGGTGATGTGGGAGGGCGGCCCCGACTACCCCGACAAGGACATCTGGTGGGAGCTGATCGAGCGCTACGGCGTGACGATCTTCTACACCGCGCCGACCGCGATCCGCGCCTGCATGAAGTGGGGCGCCGAGTACCCGAACGCCCATGACCTCTCGTCGCTGCGCCTGCTGGGCACGGTCGGCGAGCCGATCAACCCGAAGGCATGGCTTTGGTACTGGAAGGTGATCGGAGGCGAGCGCTGCCCGATCGTCGACACCTGGTGGCAGACCGAGACCGGCCAGATCATGATCACGACCCTGCCCGGCGCCCAGGCCGCGAAGCCCGGCTCGGCCGGCGAGCCGCTGCCGGGGATCGAAGCCGCGGTCCTCGACGAGGACGGCAACGAGGTCGCCGACGGGCAGGGCCTGCTGGCCCTGCGTCGCCCGTGGCCGGCGATGCTCCGCACGCTCTACAAGGAGGACGAGCGCTACGTCGAGACCTACTTCTCGAAGTTCGGCAAGCAGACGTACCTGGTCGGCGACGCGGCGCGCAAGGACTCGGACGGCTACTTCTGGGTCATCGGCCGGGTCGACGACGTGATCAACGTCTCGGGCCATCGCCTCTCGACCGCCGAGGTCGAGTCGGCGATCGTCAGCCACCCGAAGGTGGCCGAGGCCGCGGTGATCGGCCAGGCCGACGAGCACACCGGGCAGTCGATCTGCGCCTTCGTCACCCTCGAGGGCGATCTCGAGGGCACCGACGAGCGGGTGGCGGAGATCCGCGAGCACGTCGCCGAGAAGATCGGCAAGTTTGCGCGTCCGAAGCGGATCGTCTGGTCCGACGACCTGCCGAAGACGCGCTCGGGGAAGATCATGCGCCGCCTGCTGCGCGACATCGCCGAGGGCCGCGAGCTCGGCGACGTGACCACGCTTCGCGACCCCGACGTCGTCAAGGAGCTCGACGAGGTGGTCAAGCGGCGCGCGAGCGAGGGCGAGGAGTAGTCAGCAGTCGGTCGGGCGCGCCGCGACGGCGGGGGCAGGTTGATGGTCGGCCGGCCAGGGCGCCGCGGTCTCCGGCTCAGCGGGCGCGCCCACCATGGTGTCGGCGGGGTTGCGCTCGCGTCGGGACAGCCAGATGAACGGCAGCGCGATCGCGGCGATGCCGGCGCTGAGCAGGTAGGACGGCGCGTAGCCCCAGACGTCGGCCGAGCGACCGAGGACGGGCTGCGCCCAGACGCCCCCGGCAGAGCTCATCAGGGAGTCGAAGGAGAGGATCGTCGCTCGCTGCTTCGAGGGGATCATCCCGTTGATGTAGGCCTGGCGGATCGGCATCTCGGCAGCGAACAGGAGGCCCCAGACGACGATCAGCGCGATCACCGCCGCGAACACCTCGATCACCCCGATCAGCGCCAGCGTTGCGATCCCGAGGGTCGACATCCCGAGCAGCGCCGACGTTCGGCGGTGAAAGAGCCGGCGGATTCGAGGCGCTGCGATCCCACCGAGGATCTGGGCGCCGGCGACGATCGCCGCCACCAGGCCGGCGACCGAGTAGGCGGTCGGGTCGCCGTAGAGCTCGAGCAGGTAGGGCTGCAGGGCATAGAAGGCGTAGAAGCCGACGCCGCCGCTGAACAGCGAGCTCAGCATCAGCCACTTGACCGCCGGCACGCGCCAGCCGTACTCGATCGAGTCGGCGGTGATCTTGCGCATCTCGGCCACGGGCCGCTGGCCCTTTTCCGGGCTGAAGCCGACGTCGTGCATGAGCCGGAAGGCGATCACGAACATCGCCGCGAGGACCGCTGCCCGGACCACGAACGGGACCCCGAGGCTGGTCGCCTGAGCGATCAGGCCGCCGCTGACCGACCCGGTCAGCATCGCGATCCCGGAGACGATCTGCCCTCGCCCGAAGACCGACTCGAGGTCGCCGTCGAAGCCGGTCGCGGCGAGCGCGTCGACGAGCCAGGCCTCGACCGCGCCGGAGAAGAACGTGAACCCGAGGCCGAGCAGCATCGACGCGCCCGCCCACTCCCAGAACGGCGCCTCGACCTGCCACAGGAGCACGTAGAGAACGGTCGAGGCGGTCAGGGTCACGGTCCCGAGCAGGTACGAGGTCCGCCGGCCGATCGTGTCGGCGACGACGCCCGTCGGGACCTCGAAGATCACCATCCCCGCGGTGAAGAAGGCGTTGGCGGCGAAGGCTTCGGCGTTCGAGAGGCCCGCGTCGAGCAGGAAGATCGTGTTGATCCCCCAGATGAACGACGCCGCCAGGGTGTTGCCCAGCATCAGGATCAGGTAGGTCCGCTGGATCGAACGGGGCGTGGGCATCGCCCACTGACGTTACGAGGTGGCGCCTGCGTTTCGGCGCGACGTCCTACCGCACCTTTTTCTCCCTCTCGGGCGCGCGCAGCTCCGCCCGCTTGATCTTCCCGCTCGCCGTCCTCGGCAGCTCGGCGGCGAACTCGACGATGCGCGGGTACTTGTAGGGGGCGGTGACAGATTTAACGTGCTCCTGGAGCTCCCGCGCGAGCGCGTCCGAGCCCTCGCCGTCGCGCAGGACGACGATCGCGCGCACGATCGAGCCGCGTTCGGGGTCGGGCGCACCGACGGCGGCCGCGTCGGCGACCGCGGGGTGGCTGAGCAGCGCCGACTCGACCTCGAAGGGCCCGATCCGGTAGCCGGCGGAGAGGATCAGGTCGTCGTTGCGGCCCTCGTACCAGAGGTAGCCGTCGCCGTCGGCTCGGACGATGTCGCCTGTCGGCCACCACTCGTCCTCGAACGGCTCGGCGTCGAGGTAGCGAGCGAAGAAGGTCGGGCAGCTCGCGACCCGGACCTGGAGCTCGTCTCCGTCGGCAATCCGCAGCTCGAGCCCCGGCAGCGCCCGGCCCATCGACCCGGCGCGCACCTCGTCGCCGGCGAGGTTGCCGGTCAGGTGCCCGGTCTCGGTCTGGCCGTAGCCGTCGCAGATCTCGAGCCCCGTCGCCTCGCGCCAGGCCGAGATCACCTCCGGGTTCAGCGCCTCGCCGGCCGAGACCATGCGGCGCATCGAGGGCAGCGGCCGCAGCTCGGCGCGCTTGGCCAGCGCCCGGTATTCGGTCGGCGCCTGGCAGAGGACGTTGACGCGCTCGCGCTCGACCAACTCGAGTCGCTCCGCGGGCTCGAAACGCCCCTCGACGATCATCGCCGCGGCGCCGCAGAGCCACGGGGCGACGAAGACGTTGCGCGCCGACTTCGACCACCCGGTCGCGGTCGTGCACCAGACCAGCTCGCCGTCGCGCGCGCCGAGCCAGTGCTCGGCCTGCGCCCGCTGGCCCGGGAGATAGCGCTGAGCGTGCAGCGCCGCCCTCGGGGCGCCGGTGGTTCCCGACGTGAACACGATCAGCGCCGGGTCATCGGGGCCGAGGTCGGAGGGCTCGACCGGCGTCTCCTGGGCGCGATCCTCGTCGAGCGCCGCGGCGACGTCGGCCATCGTCATCACCTCGATGCCCGCGGGAAGCTCCTCTAGCAGCGCCTCCTCGCCCACGCAGACGACCGGGCCGGTCACGGCCGCACGAAGCTCGAGGTCGCTGCGGCGAAGCTGGGTGTTGCACGGAAGCGCCACCGCGCCCATCCGCCAGCATGCGAGCATCGTCAGCACCCACTCGACCCGGTTTCCGACCAGGGTCATGACCACGTCGCCACGGCCGACCCCGCGTGCCGCCAGCGCTCCGGAGAGACCCGCCGACATCGCGATCAACTCGCCGAAATGCCAGACCCGCCGCTCGCCCTCGCGAGAGATCCCCAGCAGCGCCGGCTTCGACGCCGGGAACCGCTCGAGCACGTCCTCGACGAAGTTCACTCCCGCTAGCAGCCCTTGGGCGGCAGCGGTGCGCTCAGGTTCGCGGCGCGACGTGCCGCCTTGGCGTGCAGCCGGAGGGTCGCCCCGTCGCAGGCCTGCTCGGCGAACGCCAGCACCTCCTGCTGGCGGGCGCTCAGATCGAGCCTCGCCCGCGCCTCGTTGTGGCGCAGCCGCCGCGACTCGGGGCCGAGCCAAAAGCTGTAGTCCTCGGGGAAGCCGTCGACCACGAGCCGGGCCTTGACGCGCGCCTCGTCGCCGCGCTTCGACCGGACCTCGACCTTGACCGCCTCGTTGCGGAGCACGGCCTCCTGCGTCTCGGTCAGCAGCTCGAGCTTCGGCTTCGGCTTGGGCTTGGGCTCGGGCTTTTCCGCCATACCCGGCCCAATGAGAGCGAGGGAGAGCAGGCCGGCCGCGATGATCGCGTATGGCCAGGTGCGCATCGTCAGCGCCGCAGCTCGGTGTCGTCGTAGAGCTTGCGGACCACGACGCCCCCGGGCGGCGCCGCCTCGAGGCAGAGCTCGCAGAGCACGCACTCGTCGAGGTTCTCGCGCACGGTCTCGACCCGCCCGCCGGCGTCCTTGAAGATGTCCACCGGGCAGACCTCCTCGAGCTTGCGCGCGAGCGCGGGGTCGGAGGCGACCGCGTCTGAGACCTCGACCTCGATGAAGATGCCGCACAGCTCGCTCACGCCGCCACCCCGAGCGCTTGCTTGACCCGGTCCGGGATCTCGTCGATCCGCTCGACCACTGGGATCCCGGCGGCCTCGAGCCGGGCGATCTTCTCGCTCGCCGAGTCCTCCTTGCCCTCGACGATCGTGCCCGCGTGCCCGAAGCTCATCCCCTGCATCTCGGCGTCGTCCATGAACTTGCCGGCCATGAAGGCGACGATCGGCAGCTCGGAGCCAACCTGCTCGCGCCAATCGACCAGCTCGGCCTCCATCCGGCCGCCGGGCTCGGTGTAGATCACGATCGCCTCGGTCTGCTCGTCGGCTTCGAACAGCGGCATCAGCTCGGCGTAGGTGGAGCCGATGATCGCGTCGCCGCCGATCGAGACCGCGGTCGAGACCCCGAGGCCGGCGGCCGTAAGCGAGGAGGAGATCTCGGTCGTCATCCCGCCCGAGCGCGACATCACCCCGATCGGTCCGGGCGAGTACGCCTTCGCGGCGTCCTTGGCGGGGCCGCCGATGCCGCCCATCTTGCAGACGCCCGGCACGATCAGGCCGAGGCAGTTGGGGCCGATGATCCGGGCGCCGCGCAGGTTCGCGAGCTCGACCATCTGGGCGACGTCGCTGCGCGGGATCCGCTCGGTGACGACGACGACCAGGCCGATCCCGTTCTCGATCGCCTCGAGCACCGCGTCCTTGGTGAACGCCGGGGGCACGGTGACCACGGCGCCGTCGGGGGTTGAGCCGTGGTCGGCGACGGCCTGCTCGACGGTGTCGAAGACGGGCACGCCGTGGACGTCGCGCCCCTTGCGCCCCGGGGTCACCCCGCCGACGACCTTCGAGCCGTAATCGAGGCACTCGCGGGTCAGGTTGACCGCCTCGCGGCCGGTGATCCCCTGGACGATGAAAGTGAAGTCTTCGCTGAGGAAAATGCTCATCCCGCCTCCTCCGCTTCGCGTCCGGGGGCGGTCTGGTCTACTGAGGGACGACCTTGGATCTTGGAGACCGCGGTGCCGGCGGCCTCCCACATCGAGACCGAGCGGTCGTTGAACTCGATCCCGTACTTGCCGAGGATCTTCGCGCCCTCCTCCTCCCAGGCGCCGGGGATGCGGAAGACCGCGATCGTCTCGGCCGGGTCCTTGCCGAGCTCGAGACAGGCCTTGATCACGCCGCGGGCGACGATGTCGACCCGGGTGTTGGAGACGATCGACATCATCACCGCGATCTTCTCGACCCCGTCCTTGCGCAGCACCTCAATCGCCAGGCCCTTCGACTTCGAGACCGAGGGGTTGCCGCCGATCTCGGCGTAGTTGGCGGGCCTGCCGCCCTGGGAGCGGACGGCGTCGGTGAGCGTCAGCGAGCCCCCGCCGGCGCCGATCACGAGCCCGAGGTTCCCGGCAAACCCGTGATCCTTGCCCTGGATCACGCCGCGGTGATCGGCGGCGTCGATCGCCTTCACGTTGCGCTCGAACTCGCTCGGCTCATACAGCTCGCGCGGCTCGTCGGAGTCGATCCCGAGCTCGCCGAGGAGCCGCTTCTGGCGCCCGACCGCCTCGTCCTCCATCTCCATGTGCGCGTCGACGGCGACGAACGAGCCGTCGGCGAGCCGGGCGAGCGGGTTGATTTCGGCCAGGGTCATGTCGCAGTCGCGCTGGAGCCGGGCGAGCCTGGCGAGCACAGCGGTCGCGCGGTTGAGCTCTGAGCCCGTCATCCCGCAGCGCGCGATCGTCTGCTTGGCCTCGAAGTCGGCGATCGGGAGCAGGTTCGAGAGATGCCCGCGCCCGACGTGGTCGGGGTGCTCGGCCGCGACCTGCTCGATGTCGATCCCGCCCATGTCGCTGAACAGCATCATCGGCCGCTTCGCGCGCCCGTCCCAGAGCACCGCCGCGTAGTACTCCTGCTCGATCTCTGCCTTCGGGTCGACGAGCACGCCGACCGGCATGTGGCCGCCGATCTCGAGCTCGAGGATCTCGGCCGCGTGCGCCTCGGCCTCCTCCGGCGTGTCGGCGAACTTGACCCCGCCGGCCTTCATCCGCCCGCCGGTCAGCACCTGCGACTTGATCACGGTCGGCCCGTCGATTCGCTCCGCGGCCCCGCGAGCCTCGGAAGCGGTGGTGCAGAAGCCGTAGTCGGTGACCGGGATCCCGGCTCGCTCGACTATCCGGCGTGACTCGTACTCGTAGAAGCGCATCGGTGGCGGCGCGGAACCCTAGACGATCGATTCCGGATCCCCGTCACGCGTCGGTAGGGTCGGGCGCGGATTGGAGCGCCGGGATGCCGATGTGGTCGTCGTCGGGGCCGGGTTGGCCGGGCTCGCGGCCGCGCGCGAGCTGCGCGCCGGCGGCCGCGACGTGGTCGTGCTCGAGGCGCGCGACCGGGTCGGAGGACGGACGCTCAACGAGCCGATCGGCGACGGCAAGGTCGTCGAGATCGGCGCCCAGTGGGTCGGCCCGACCCAGGACCGGATCCTGGCGCTGATCGCCGATCTGGGGCTCGAGACCTTCCCAACCCACGTCGCTGGGACGAACGTGTTCGAGCGCCGGGCCGCCTCGGGCGCTACTCGGGGACGATCCCGAAGGTCAACCCGCTTGGCCTGGCCGAGGTCGGGCTGCTGCTGCGCAGGCTCAACCGGATGGCGGCCGAGGTGCCGCGCGAGGCGCCCTGGCGGGCGCCCAAGGCGGGCGACTGGGACTCGCAGACCTTCGCGACCTGGATGCGCCGCAACGTTCGCACCGGGGTCGCCCGCGACATCCTGCGGCTGGCAATCATCGGGGTCTGGGCCGCCGAGCCCCGCGACCTCTCCCTGCTCCACGTCCTCTTCTACATCCGCTCGGCGGGGTCGATCGAGATCCTCACCGACGCCGAGGGCGGTGCGCAGCAGGACCGGGTCGTCGGCGGCACGCAGCTGATCTCGCTGACGGATGGCCGAGCAGCTCGGCTCCACCGTGGTCGAGCTGGCGACGCCCGTACGCGCGATCCGCCACAGCGACGCGGGCGTGACCGTGGTCTCGGACCGGCTCACGGTGAGCGCCCGGCGCGTGATCGTCGCCGTGCCACCGACGCTGGCCGGCCGGATCGCCTACGACCCGCCGCTGCCGGCGGTGCGCGAAGGGCTCTCGCCAGCGGATGGCGCAGGGAAGCGTGATCAAGTGCATGGCTGTCTACGAGCGCCCGTTCTGGCGCGATCGAGGGCTCTCGGGCGCGGTCACCAGCGTCAGCGGCCCGGTCTCTGTCGGCTTCGACAACTCGCCGCCCGACGGCTCGCCCGGGGTGCTGCTCGGCTTCCTCGAGGGCCGCGCCGCCCGCGAGGCCGCCGACCTGCCCCAGGCCGAGCGTCGCCGGATGGTCGCCGAGTGCTTCGGGCGCTTCTTCGGCCCCGAGGCCGCCAAGCCGGTGAACTACGTCGACCGCGCCTGGGGGGCCGACGAGTGGTCGCGCGGCTGCTACGGCGGCTTCATGCCGCCGGGCGCCTGGACCGACCACGGCTCGGCGCTGCGCGAGCCGATCGGCCCGATCCACTGGGCCGGCGCCGAGACCGCCGTGGTCTGGAACGGCTACATGGACGGCGCCGTGGGCTCCGGCGAGGAAGCGGCGCGGGCGGTGTTGGCTGAGCTCGGGTAGCGATGGAAATCGGGCCGCTGACGCGTTAGGTAGTCATAGACACCCAAAGCCGTCAATCGCGTCTCGCACAACGGCCGGGGCTCGTGCCAAGTGCCACGACGGGGCCGGCACCGTACGCTCCGCCGTGCGCCACAATGGCGCCGCGATGAGCCCACGACGAGAGGAAGTGACCGCAACTTGAGCACCAGCGCCGCCTCGGAGATCGAGACCAAGAACCCGAAGCTGATCGCTTGGGTCGAGGAGATCACCGAGCTGACCAGGCCCGACTCGATCCATTGGTGTGACGGCTCGGCCGAGGAGTACGACCGGCTGTGCCAGGAGATGGTCGAGGCGGGAACCTTCGAGAAGCTGTCGGACGCCAAGCGGCCGAACTCCTACCTCGCGCGCTCGGACCCCGGCGACGTCGCCCGGGTCGAGGACCGCACCTTCATCTGCAGCGAGTCCGAGGATGACGCCGGGCCGACCAACAACTGGCGCGAGCCGACCGAGATGCGCAAGGAGCTCAAGGGCCTGTTCGGCGGCGCGATGCGGGGGCGCACGATGTACGTCGTCCCGTTCTCGATGGGGCCGCTGGGCTCGCCGATCGCCGAGATCGGGGTCCAGCTCACCGACTCCCCGTACGTGGCCACCTCGATGCGGATCATGACCCGGATGGGCGACGGCGCGCTCGAGGCGCTGGGCGCCGACGGCGACTTCGTTCCCTGCCTGCACTCGGTCGGTCTGCCGCTCGCCGACGGGCAGGATGACGTGGCCTGGCCGTGCAACCCCGACAACAAGTACATCGTCCACTTCCCCGAGAGTCGCGAGATCTGGTCCTACGGCTCGGGCTACGGCGGCAACGCGCTGCTGGGCAAGAAGTGCTTCGCGCTTCGGATCGCCTCGGCGATGGCTCGCGACGAGGGCTGGATGGCCGAGCACATGCTGATCCTGAAGCTGACCTCGCCCGAGGGCGGGGTCAAGTACGTCGCCGGCGCCTTCCCCTCGGCGTCGGGCAAGACCAACCTGTCGATGCTGATCCCGACGCTCGAGGGCTGGACAGCGGAAACGGTCGGCGACGACATCGCCTGGATGAAGTTCGGCGACGACGGGCGCCTCTATGCGGTCAATCCCGAGGCCGGCTTCTTCGGCGTCGCCCCGAACACGAGCCACAAGACGAACCCGAACGCGATGGCGACGATCGAGCGCAACTCGATCTTCACCAACTGCGCGCTCACCGACGACGGCGACATCTGGTGGGAGGGGATGACGGGGGAGCCACCCGAGCACGCGATCGACTGGAACGGCAACGACTGGACCCCGGAGTCCGACCAGCCGGCCGCGCACCCCAACGCCCGCTTCACGACGCCGGCGGCGCAGTGCCCGTCGATCGCACCGGAGTGGGAGGACCCCGCCGGGGTACCGATCGACGCCTTCCTCTTCGGGGGCCGCCGGGCGACGGCGGTGCCGCTGGTCAGCGAGGCGTTCGACTGGGAGCACGGCGTCTTCCTCGGCGCGACGATGTCGGTGCAGACGACGGCCGCCGCGGCGGGAGAGGTGGGCAAGCTTCGCTTCGACCCGATGGCGATGCTGCCCTTCTGCGGCTACCACATGGCCGATTACTTCTCCCACTGGCTCAAGCTCGGCCGCGAGGCCGACGCTGAGAAGCTGCCCAGGATCTTTCTCGTCAACTGGTTCAGAAAGGACGAGGACGGCAGGTTCATCTGGCCGGGGTTCGGCGAGAACAGCCGCGTGCTCGAGTGGGTCTTCCGCCGCTGCGACGGAGAGGGGGAGACGGTTGAGACCCCGGTCGGCCTCGTCCCTGCCGAAGGCCAGCTGATGCTCGAGGGAGCCGACGTCTCCGACGAGGCGATGCGCGAGCTGCTCACCGTCGACCCCGAGGCGCTGCGGGTACAGCTCCCTCAGCTCGAGGAGTTCCTGGCGCAGTTCGGCGATCGGCTCCCGGCCGAGATCACCGAGCAGCTCGAGGCGCTCAAGCGGCGGCTGGGCTAGCGACCGCCGCGCTCGCGGCGCAGCCGGATGATCACGTCGAGATACTCGAGGTCGATCAGGTCATGGGGCCGGGCGGCGGTCTGTTTCATCGCTTTGAGATCGGCGGGCGAAGCGACGAGAACGGATAGGTCGCCAAGCTCGATCGGCTCTGCGTTCTTGCGCAGCGTCCGATAGGGCGGTGCACCTGCCGGGCGCCGGTGCACGTCAAGCCAGCCGGAGGACGTCTCGAGCGTCAGGATGTCCACCCGCGCGAGCGTTGCGGCGTCGGCGATGAACGGGACGTCGTCATCGACGCCGCGAAGGCGAGCGCCGAGTCCGGCCAGCGCCCTCCCGAGTCGTTCGAGGTTGTCATCGTCCGGGGAGAAGACGATGTCGAGGTCTCGCGTGAGCCTCGCTGATCCGTGGGCGACCATCGCGATTCCACCGATGACGACGTAGTCGACCTCGGCGGAGCTGAGCGCCGCCAGCAGCGCCTCGAGATCGAACTCGGGCCACTGCGCGGGAATCCGCTGCTTAGGGTCCACTGCCTCTGAGAGCGGCGCCGGCGAACGATCTCGCCCCCCGGTAAGCGCCGCTGAACTTCCGCAAGCGCTCGCCGGGGGTGAGCCGCAAATTGCCGACGATCAGCGTCTCGTCGACGGTGGGGTAGCCGGCGCGGACCAGCTCGATCTCGAGCTCATGACCGGTGGCGGCGATTGCGTCGCGGAGCGTGGACACACGAGGGTTCGAGCGACCGGACTCGAGCCGGGCGATTGCCGGTTGCGAGGTCCTCAGCCGGCCCGCGAGCTGCGCCTGCGTTAGCCCTGCACTCAGGCGCGCTTGCTTCAGAAGTCTTCCGGGCAGCAGCATGGTGACAAGACCCTATTATAACGATTTTGCTATATAACATTTTAGCTATAGTTCAGGGCGCGTAGGGCTCAAGCCCTGCTCGAACCGGTGCCGGGATCGGCGCCGTCCCGCCCTCACTCGCGTTCACGAACACGTGGCGAAGCTCGCCCTCGGCGATCGGCTCACCGGCGCGCTCGACCGCGAGCTCGGTGGTGATCGAGGTGTTGCCGAGGCGTACGCCGCGGACGACCAGGTCGAGCTCCTCGTCGAAGCGCGCCGGGGCGAGGTAGCGGACGACGGCCTCTGCGACGACGATGTCGGTGCCCGCGTCGGCCATCATCTCGTAACCGCCGAATGGGCGCCAGAGCTCGGTGATCGCCATGTCGAACCAGGCGAGGTAGTTGGCGTTGAAGACGACGCCCTGCGGGTCGCACTCGTGAAAGCGGACCCGGATGGGGTGGCGGAGAGCCTGCTCGGTCATTCGCTGCGGTCTATCAGTTGAGCCGTCCGCAGGGGAGCGTGTAGGGTCGCGGCGGCAGCGCCCGGCCTCGCACTCGCTCGGGCGGCAATCCACTCAAGGAGGCAGAGATGAGGAAGCCCACGCCGAGCTTCGTGATCGCGATGATCGCGCTGTTCGTCGCATTGTTTGGGACCGCGTACGCGGCGACCAAGATCAACGGCAAGAAGCTCAAGAACGAGTCCGTCGCCGGCAAGAAGCTCAAGGACGCGGCGGTGACAACGGACAAGCTCGCGAACGGGGCGGTGACGGACGCGAAGTTGGCGGGAGACGGGCTCCCCCGTGCCTATCTGCACTTCAACAGCTCGGGCACGTTCGTCCCGGGCGAGAGCCGGGGGATCGTGTCGTTCAACCAGCCGGTCGCCAACGTCGCCTGTCTCGACTTGGAGTTCGTGCCGAAGCTCGGCGGAGCGAGCAGAGGAGTCGGCGCGGGTGCGCCGCCGATCAACGCGGCGCAGATGGCGATCGGCTCCGCGGTCACGGCCCTCGGCTGCCCGGCCTCGCATTCGGACGCGGTCGTCCAGGTGGCGGCGGCGGGCTCGGTTCAGGACGTCTACGCCTGGTTCGACGGCTAGGCCCGCACCACGGCCCTGTTAGGGGCGGGGCTTCCGCCCCGCCCCGTCAGAGCCCGTAAGCCTCGGCGAGCTCCGGGTCCTTGCGCGCCAGCATCTCGGCGAGCTCGACCATCACCTTGCACTGCTTCCAGGTCGCGTCGTCCTGCATCTTGCCGTCGATCATGTGGACGCCGCGGCCGTCGGGGATCGCCTCGATCACCTTGATCGCGAACTTGACCTCGTCCGGGTCGGGGCTGAAGACCTTCTTCGCGATCTCGATCTGCGCCGGATGCAGCGACCAGGCGCCGACGCAGCCGAGCAGGAAGGCGGCGCGGAACTGCGCCTCGCAGCCCTTGGTGTCCTGGATGTCGCCGTAGGGACCGTAGAAGGGCAGCAGTCCCGCCGAGGTGCAGGCATCGACCATGCGGGCGATTGAGTAGTGCCAGGGGTCCTGCTGGGCGGTCGCACGCGGAGCGTCGGGGTCGTCGGGATCGGGGTCGTTGATCACCAGGTAGCCGGGGTGTCCACCGCCGACGCGGGTGGTCTTCATCCGCCGCGACGCGGCGAGGTCGGCGGGGCCGAAGCTCATCCCCTGCATCCGCGGCGAGGCGGTGGCGATCTCCTCGACGTTGACGACGCCCAGCGCCGTCTCGAGGATCGCGTGCACCAGGATCGGGCGCTCGACGCCCGCCTTCGCCTCGAGCTGGGCGAGCAGGCGGTCGACGTAGTGGATGTCCCAGGCGCCTTCGACCTTCGGCACCATGATCACCTCGAGCTTGTCGCCGATCTCGGTCACCAGCGTGGTCAGGTCGTCGAGCACCCAGGGGCTCTCGAGCGAGTTGACCCGCGTCCACAGCGCCGTCTCGCCGAAGTCGACCTGCCGGGCGACCTCGACCAGCCCCTCGCGCGCGGCGACCTTGTTGTCGACCGAGATCGCGTCCTCGAGGTTGCCGAGCAGGATGTCGGCCTGCTTCGCCATCTCGGGGACCTTGGCCGCCATCTTCTCGTTCGAAGCGTCGAAGAAATGGATCATCCGCGAAGGCTTGAAGGGCACCTCGGCGACCGGATCGGGGGCACCGATCGCGAGCGGCTTGAAGAAGTCACGGGGGTTGCGCAAGTTGGTCTCCTGGTCGGGTTGGCGCGCGCAACGCTAGCGTGTGATTGGTTTGGATTTCGAGGTCAGAGCCGCGCGCCTCGGGGAGGAGGAGGCGATCGTGGCTCTGTATGAGTGGCTGTTCGCGCCGCCGGGATCGCAACCGGCGGCCTGGGATCCCAAGCGCGCCGCGGTCGCCCTGCGCCAGGCGATCGACTCCCACGACGCCTGCGTGCTCGTCGCCGAGGAGCGGCGTCGCTCGGCTGACCCGGCCGCCCCCGGAGGCGAAGCCGGGGAGGCGGGCGGAACGTTCGTAGGTTTCTGCACCGGGTACCAAGACCTGCACTCGGTTCGCTTCGGCTACCGGGCCTGGGTCGAGGATCTCGCCGTCGATCCCGAGCGCCGCTCGCAGGGGATCGGCGCCGCGCTGCTCGCCGCCGCCCGCGACTGGGCCCGCGAGCGCGGCGCCACCCACCTCGAGCTCGACTCGGCCGAGGCGCGCACCGACGCCCACCGCTTCTACGAGCGCGAGGGCGCCGACTATCGCTCGATCTGCTTCGGCTGGGAGCTATAGGGTCGCTCGCATGCCCGGCTCAGACAAGGCGCCTCAGCAGCGGCGCGGCTCGGCTACGCCTCGCATCGTTCTCTTCGGCGCCACCGGTTACACCGGCCGTCTGACCGCTGACGCGATGGTCGCCCGGGGGGACCGCCCGGTGCTCGCCGGGCGCAGCGCAGACCGGCTCGAGGCGATGGCCGCTGAGCTCGGCGGGCTCGAGACCGCGGTCGCCGACGTCGCCGACCCCGCCTCGGTTCGGGAGTTGGTCGAGGCGGACGACGTGATCGTCGCCACCGTCGGCCCGTTCGCACGCTGGGGCGACCCGGCGGTCGAGGCCGCTATCGACGCCGGGGCGAGCTACATCGACTCGACCGGCGAGCCGGCGTTCATCCGGCGGGTGTTCGAGCACTTCGGCCCCCGAGCCGAGCAGGCGGGCGCGGCCCTGGTGACCGCGTTCGGCTACGACTGGGTCCCCGGCAACCTCGCGGGCGCTCTGGCGCTGCGCGAGGCCGGCGGGGCGGCAGATCGCGTCGAGATCGGCTACTTCGCCACCGGCGGCGGGGGCGGCGGGATGAGCGGCGGCACTCGCGCGTCGCTCGCCGGCGCGATCGCCGAGCCGGCCTTCGCTTGGCGCGATGGCGCGATTCGCACCGAGCGCGGCGCCGCCCGCGTGCGCGCCTTCGAGGCCGCGGGCAAGCGTCGCCAGGGGGTCTCGGTCGGCTCCTCCGAGCACTTCGCGCTGCCGCGGATCCATCCGGGGCTGCGAGAGGTCAACGCCTACCTCGGCTGGTTCGGCTCAGCATCGCGGGGGATGCAGGCGTTCTCGGCCGTCAACTCCGCAATCGTCCGCCTCCCTGGCGCCAAGGCCGGCATCGACGCCCTCAACCGGCGCTTCGTCCACGGCTCGACCGGCGGCCCCGACGAGCAGGCCCGCGCCGGCACCGGCTCGGCGATCGTCGCGATCGCCTGCGCGGGCGAGCGCGAACTGGCCTCGGTCGAGTTGCGCGGCGCCAACGGCTACGAGTTCACCGGCCGTGTCCTCGCCTGGGGGGCCGGCCATGCCGCAACCAACGGCCTCCAGGGATCCGGCGCCCTCGGTCCCGCCGACGGCTTCGGCCTCGACACGCTCGAGGCGGGATGCGCCGAGGCGGGGATCGAGCGGGTCTAGATTCACGGTTATCCTTCGGCGCCCCCCAGAGACTCAGAGGAGCGATGGCCGTAGCGACCGCGACCTACCAGGAGAAGACCGACGAGCAGAAGGCGATCACCGAGATGGTGCGCCAATTCGTCGACAACGAGATCCTCCCCGTCGCCGAGGAGTTCGACCACGAGGACAAGTTCCCCGAGGCGATCGTCGAGCAGATGAAGGAGCTGGGGCTGTTCGGGGTCACGATCCCCGAGGAATACGGAGGCATGGGTCTCGACCTGACCACCTACGCGATGATCGTCGAGGAGCTCTCGCGCGGCTGGATCTCGATCTCGGGCGTCGTCAACACCCACTTCATCGGCTCCTACCTGCTGATCAAGTTCGGCACCGAGGAGCAGAAGGACCATTTCCTGCCGAAGATGGCCACCGGTGAGATCCGCGCCGCCTTCTCGCTCTCGGAGCCCGAGGTCGGCTCCGACGTCCAGGGGATCAAGGCGACGGCGAAGAAGGGCGACGACGGCAACTGGGAGCTCAACGGCCAGAAGATGTGGGTCACCAACGGCCTCGGCTCGGGCATCGTCTTCGTGCTCATGAAGTCAGACCCGAAGGCCGATCCGCCCTATAAGGGGATGACCTGCTTCATCACCGAGAAGGAGCCCTGGGCGGAGCGCAACGAGGGTGACTTCGCCGGGCTCGAGATCCCGCCGAAGATCAAGAAGATGGGCTATAAGGGCGTCGAGTCCACCGAGCTCGTCTATGACGGCTATCGCTGCCCGCCCGAGCGCATCCTCGGGGGGGAGGAGGCCGGCGTCGGCCAGGGCTTCAAGCAGATGATGGACGCGCTCGAGGTGGGCAGGGTCAACGTCGCCGCGCGTGGCGTCGGGATCGCCCAGCGAGCGCTCGAGCTCGCGCTCCGCTACTCGCAGGAGCGCAAGACGTTCGGCAAGCCGATCGCCCAGCATCAGGCGATCCAGTTCAAGCTCGCCGAGATGGCGACCAAGGTCGAGGCCGCACGCCTGCTGACGACCAAGGCAGCCCGGCTAAAGGACGCCGGCGAACGCTCCGACCTCGAGGCCGGAATGGCGAAGCTGTTCGCCTCGGAGACGGGCAAGGAGGTGGTCGAGGAGTGCTTCCGGATCCACGGCGGCTACGGCTACTCGAAGGAGTACGAGATCGAGCGCCTCTACCGCGATGCGCCGTTGCTGCTGATCGGCGAGGGCACCTCCGAGATCCAGAAGATGGTGATCGGCAAGAAGGTCCTGGAGAGGAACAAGCTCTGATGCACGGGAGGCGCGACTAGCTTGTCGGCCTCGACCGCCGACCTGATCAAGCAGGCTGTCGAGCGGCTGCAGCAGGAGGTCCCGGCGCTGGCGAAGCTGAAGCTCGTCTTCGGGCTCGAGCTGCGCGGGCGCGGCGACGTGCAGCTCTACCGGGTCGAGGTGCCGGGGCCTAAGATCTCGAAGGGGATCAGCGACGACGAGCGCGTCCACGTCTCGATTCCGCGCTCGCACTTCAACGAGCTCGCCGCCGACGGCAAGGTCAAGCACTGGATCGAGGCCTACGATCACGGCCAGATCAAGGTCGAGGGCGATCCGAACATCCAGAAGCTGGTCGGCCAGGTGGTCGCGCATGCCGAGGCGCGCGGGCGCCTGAAGAGGGCGCGCTAGCGACCGCGCCGCCGTGCCCTCCGACAGCGACCTGATCTCCAGCGCCGTGACGAGGCTGCAAGGGCAGGTCCCGAAGCTGGCGAAGCTGAAGCTCGTCTTCGGCCTCGAGCTCACCGCCGGCGGCCTCATGCGCCCTCAAAGCGCGGACCGCTACCGGGTCGAGGTGCCGGGGCCGAAGGTCAGCGAGGGAGCCGGCGACGACGAGCGCCTCGCGCTGACGATGCCGAAGACGATGTTCAGGCTGCTTGCCGCCGAGGGCGAGCTCGTCGATTGGCGCGAGGCCTACCACTACGGCCACCTCAAGGTCGAGGGCGACTCGCGCGTCAAGCGCCTGCTCGGGCAGGCGATCGGCGGCGCGTGAGCGATCTGGCCCGCGCCCGCGGCGCCTCGCAGCTGCTCCATCGCCCAGCGGACGTCCGCGACCCCGCCGACGTCGCCCGCCTCGCGGGGCCCGTTCAGGCGCAGGAGCCGCGCGCCGCCCGGCTCGCGTTTCGCGCGCGCAGTCGTGGGCTCACCGCCGCCGACGTCGATCGTGCCCGTTGTGAGGACCGGTCGCTGCTTCGCGCCTGGATGATGCGCAAGACGGTTCACCTGATCCCGACCGAGGACGCCGGCTGGCTGCTGGGCCTGTTCGCCGACCCGATCATCCGCTGGTCGCGCAAGCGACTCGCCGATTTCGGCCTCGACGGCTCCGGGCAGGAGCGCGCGCTCGCGCTGCTCCACCGGGCGATCGAAGAGGACGGGCCGCTGACCAGGCCGGAGCTGGCCGAGCGGCTGACCGAGGCCGGGTTCGACGCGGCTCAGGAGATCAAGGTTCACCTCTGGCTCCTCGCCACCCTGGACGGCGAGCTCTGCCTCGGGCCCGATCGCGGTGGCCAGACCTGCCTGGTGCCCACCCGCGAGTGGATCGGCGAGCTCGAGCAGCGCTCGCGCGAGGACTCGCTTGCCGAGCTGGGGCGGCGCTTCATTCGCGCCTACGGGCCGGCGAGCGATCGCGACCTGGCGCGCTGGGCGGGACTGCCGCTGCGCGACGCCAGGCTCGGGCTCGAGCGCATCGCGTCCGAGCTCGCCGAGGTCCGCAACGGCGGCGAAACGCTGCTCGTGGCCAAGCGCGGCCGGCGCCGCGCGGCGCCGGCACCGCTCGTGCGGCTGCTCGGCGCCTACGACAACTACAACCTCGGCTACGAGAGCCGGGAGTTCGCGGTCGGCCCCGATAACGTCAAGCGGGTCGTTCCCGGCGGCGGCATCGTACGACCGACGATCACCGTCGACGGGCGATTCGCGGGCACCTGGTCGTCGAAACGCAACGGCAAGCGGCTCGCGGTTGCGGTCGAGCCGTTCGCGGAGCTCGACCCCGAGATCGAGGCGGCGATCGCGGCCGAGGCCGCCGACCTCGGGCGCTTCGAGGAGCTCACCGCGACGCTCACGTAGTCCTCGCCGCTACGCTTCCGCGCCGATGAACGACAAGCACGATTTGACCACGGGCCAGGCCGAGCGCGAGGCTTCGGGTGCGCATGCGTACGGGCGCTACCTGGAGGAGTTCGAGGTCGGCGCGGTCTACAAGCACTGGCCGGCGAAGACGGTCACCGAGGCCGACGACCACCTCTTCTGCCTGATCACGATGAACCACCACCCGCTCCACCTCAACGACGTCTACGCGGCGGAGTCGCAACAGGGCAAGAACGTCGTCGTCGGGCCGCTCGTCTACTCGCTCGCGCTCGGGATGTCGGTCTCCGACGTCTCCGGGAAGGCGATCGCCAACCTCGCGACCGAGGAGCTCTCGCACCCGAACCCGGTCTTCCACGGCGACACGCTCTTCTGCGAGTCCGAGGTGCTCGACGTGCGCCCGTCGCAGTCGAAGCCCGACCGCGGCGTGGTCAAGGTGCACACCCGCGTCTACAAGCAGGACAACACGCTGGTCGCCGAGTTCAAGCGCGCGGTGCTGGTCCCGAGGCGACCGAACGGCGACGTCCCGCCGGCGGAGGGCGACGTCGACTGAGGTCCCGAACGGGATCTTCCTCGCCCGGCCGCCGGCGCCGGGCGAAGGGCGTGCGCTCGCGGTCAAGGACCTCTTCGAGACCGCCGGGCTGACGACCACCTTCGGCTCGGCGATCTTCCGCGACCACATTCCCGACCGCACGGCCGACGCGGTCGGGCGGCTCGAGGAGGCCGGATGGTCGAACACCGGGAAGTCCAACCTGCACGAGTTCGCCTACGGGATCACTTCGCAAAACCCGCATTTCGGCACGGTCCCGAACCCGGTCGCGCCCGGGCGGGTCGCCGGCGGGTCGAGCGGCGGCAGCGCGGCGGCGCTCGCGGCCGGGCTCTGCGAGGGGGCGCTGGGCACCGACTCGGGCGGCTCGATCAGGATCCCGGCGGCGTGGTGCGGCGTCGCCGGCTTCAAGCCGACCCACGGCCTCGTCTCGCTGGAGGGTTGCTTCCCGCTCGCGCCGAGCTTCGACCATGCGGGGCCGATGGCGCGCGACGTCGCCACCTGCGCCGAGATCATGCGCGCGCTCGTGACCGACTTCGAGCCCGATCGCCCCGGTTCGCTTGCCGACCTCCGCATTGGCGTCGCGGCCGGCGTCGAGATCGGTGGCGCGGAGCTGGTCGAGCTTCCCCCGGCCGATGGCATCGCGCCGGCATTCATGCGCGAGGTCGCCGAGACCCACGCCGGGCTCTTCGGCGAGCACCGCGAGCTCTACGGCGCCAACGTCGCGACCAAGGTCGAGCGCTGCCTCGCGGTCACCGACGCCGAGTACGGGCGCGCGGAGCAGCGACGGGCGGAGCTTCGCGAGGCCTACGCCGACCTGTTCACCGAGCTCGACCTGCTGCTGACGCCGACCGTGCCGATCCCGCCGCCACCCGCCGACGTCGACGAGCTCGAGATCCGCGAGCAGGCGATCACGTTCACCTTCGCGCTCAACGCCGTCGGCGCCCCGGCGCTGGCGCTGCCTTTCCCGGGCGCGGGCCCGGCGAGCTCGCTGCAGGTCGTCGCCGCGCCCGGACGCGACGCCCTCGTTCTCGCCGCCGGCGTGCTGCTCGAGCGCCGATCGGCCGGTAGCGGGTCGCGCGTGTCGCCATAGGCACCGAGGCCCTCGACGCGTTGTTCTCGCATACCGAGAACAACGCGTCACAGCAGCCGTTTGAGAAACGGCACCTCGACCAGGCCGTGATCGCCGCGCGGGTTCGTCAGGCTCTCGCCGCGCTCATAGCCGCGGCCGGCGTAGAAGTCGAGCGCTCGCGGGTTGAGCTCGTACGCCCAGGCGATTGCGCGGTCGAAGCCGAGCTCGCGCAGACGCTCCTCCCCGAACGCGATCAGCGCCGTGCCGACCCCGCGGTGCCAATGCTCAGGGACGACGTAGAGGGCGTGGGTCTCACCGATGCCGGGCTCCGAGGGCTCGGCGCTGACCCCGAGCCGGAGCACACCAGCGGCCTCGCCGTCGACGAAGCCAAGGTAGGTCTCGAGATCGCTGTCGTCGTTGAGCAGCTCCGCCCACTGGGCGCGGCGGTACTCGAGATCGCCTCGTTGCAGACCGGATTCGGGAAACCAGGCGAGATGCTCACGGCGCCACGAGCGCACGTGGACGTCGGCGATCAGATCGCTGTCGGCGGGCGTCGCCTCCCGGATCTCGACCTCGGCGCTCAGAGCAGCTCGGCGACCACTTCGAGGGCGGCGTCGAAGTCGGTTCGGGGCAGGCCGCCGATGCAGGGCGAGGTGACGCCGGCGTCCTGGTAGCGGCGCACGGCTGCGTGGACCTCGGCCCTGTCGCCGATGCCCGCCAGCTCGGCGAGCATCCGATCCGAGAGCCCGGCCTTCGCCTGCTCGGGGTCGCCGGCGGCCATCCCGGCGTCGAAGGCGGCGATCTCCTCCGCGAACCCCGACGATTCGAGCATCGCACGGTAGAAGGGCAGCGAGGCGTAGGGGATCAGGTCCTGGCGGAATGTCGCTCGGGCTTCGTCGACGTCGTCGGTGAGCGCGGACGGGACCGCGGCGACGACGTCGAAGCCGTCGGCCGGCCGGCCCGCGGCCTCGAGGCCCTCGCGGACGCTCGGGATCACCGTGCTCTCGATGTATGAGGGGCAGCAGAGCCAGAGCATCAGCCCGTCGGCGACCTCGGCCGCGAGCCGGATCATGTTTGGCGACAGCGCGGCGATGTAGATCGGCAGCTCGGCGCGCGCCTCGTAGCCCATGAACGCGAACCTGGTCGGAAAGCGCTCGGACTCCGGCGCCGCCTCACCGCGCAGGATCGCCCGCACCGCGCCGACGTATTCGCGCATCTGGGTCACGGGCTTGTCGATCTTCGCCCCGTGCCAGTTCTCGACCGTGACCTTGTGCGAGACGCCGAGGCCGAGCACCATCCGCCCGCCCGAGTACTCGTCGATCGTCGCCGCGGTCTGCGCCATCGTCGCCGGCGTGCGCGAGAAGATCGGCACCACGCCGGTGCCGAGCCGGGTCCGTTCGCTGGCGGCGGCGTAGGCCATCAGCGTGGTCAGCGAGTCGCGCCCGGCGATGTGGGTCAGATAGACGGCGTCGAACCCGAGCCGGTCGGCGAGGCCGACGCGCCCGAGCGCCTTCGGGAGGTCGCGACCGGGGGAGATGAAGGCGCCGATCCCGCTCACGACGAGGATTCATATACGAATCCCCGCATGCACTCGGTCGAGCAGTCCTCGTCTCTGAGCGTCCCGGCAAGCGTCGCCTGGGACCGGGCGGTAACCGAGGAGGGGATCAACGACGAGCTGCGCCCCTGGTTGCGGATGACGATGCCTCCCGGGTTGCGCGGCCGGACCGTGGACACGGTCGAGACCGGTGTGCCGCTCGGCCGCAGCTGGATCCTGCTCGGCGGCGTCCTGCCGGTCGACTACGACGATCTCTGCCTCGCCGAGCTCGAGCCCGGGAGGCGGTTCCTCGAGCGCTCGCAGACGCTCGCCTTTCGGGTCTGGCAGCACGAGCGGGTGATCGAGCCCGACGGCGAGCGCGGATGCCGGGTGACCGACCGGCTCGGGTTCGAGCTGCGCCGGGGGGTCGCCTGGATTCCCGGCGCGGGTGGGCTCGCAAAGGCGCTGGTCCGGTTCCTGTTCCGCCACCGGCACCGGCGCCTGGCTCGACCGCGGCCGCAAACGGCGCTAGGCTGATCGTCGCTCATGGATGAGACGACCAGCGAACTGCTGGATCAGCTGCGCAGACGCGAGGCGCAGCTCGCCGAGGTGCAGCGAATCGCCCGGGTCGGAAGCTGGGAGTGGGAGGTGGCCACCGGCGCGCTCACCTGGTCGGAGTCTCTGCATCGGATCGCCGGGGTCGACTCCGACTTCGAGCCGACCTGGGACAACTACCTCGCGATCGTTCATCCCGACGATCGGGCGCGGGTCGAGCGCAGCCTTCGGAACTCACTCGCCACCGGTGCCGACCACACGGTCATGTACCGGTTCCTGAGCGAACCCGGAGGCGAGCGGCTAGTGCTCTGCCGGGGAAGCGTCGAGGACGACCCCGACGGCAATCCGGTCCGGATGATCGGCGCGACCATGGACCTGACCGACCTCCAGCGAAGTGCGGAGCTCCACCGGGCACGGCACGCGCAGCTCGGGGCCGCCGAGGAGCTGACCGGGGTCGGCAGCTTCGAGTGGGACATCGTTCGCGACAGTGTCACCTGGTCGGACAACCTCTACCGGATCTTCGGCCACCGGCCCGGAGACTTCGAGGGCACCTTCGAGGCCTATGTGGAGGCCGTCCATCCCGACGACCGCGCCGAGCGCCGCGAAGTGCTCGAGCAGCTGCTCGAGCACGGCGAGGCCGTTCGCAGCCGGCACCGCATCGTCCGGCCCACCGGGGAGGTGCGGATGCTCGACTCGCACGTGCGGGTGATCCGCGACGCCGAGGGTCGGCCAATGCGCCTGATCGGCGCCTGCCGGGACGTCACCGACCGCGATTGACGGCGCCGGCCCGTCTCAATGCGGTGGTTCGACCGCGTGAGCGGGCGGGCGGGACTCCTCCGCGAGTGAGGTCAGCTCGAGGACTCCCCGTGAGGCTTCCTCGAGCACGTCGGTGGCCTCCTCGGCCGAGCGGGCGTAGAGCTCGACCAGTAGATGGACGACGATCCGCTCCTCGTCGTGCTTGTGGAAGCGGACGTGGGTGAAGAACTCGCGCGTGCCGGGGTCGCCGAACGACGCGTAGGTGAGGCTGTCGGCCGCCTCGGGGCCCGAGCAGGTCTCGACCAGGTCCTGATCGACGGTGACCGTGCACGATGCGACCCACGGCGTTCCGGCGACCATCCGCTCCCAGCGATCCTCGATCGGGACCACGTGGCCCTCCTCGATCGCCAGGTGGGGCTGGTCGTGCATGCAGTCGAGGCACTGGACGACGGCCTCCTGGACCTCCTCGACCCGCTCGGCCGTCTCGCCGGAGTCCGGATCGACGCGGATGATCGCGTCGTAGTGCACCTGCGCCTCGAGGCGGGTCGACCAGCACCGGTAGCACCGCAACCAGGCACTGCGGTCGCCGTTGAGCTCGCTCATCCCCCTCAGCGTAGCGTCCGGGTTTGCATGTGGGCCACTCACCCGAGCTGGTTGCCCCAAGCGGCCCCTGTGGCTGGGCCGGCGTCCTCGGGCAGCAACGAGTACATCAGCATGTCTCGCCGCCGGCCACCGATCGCCATGAACGAGCGCAGCAGGCCTTCGCAGGCGAAACCGACCGCCTCGGCGACTCGCAGCGAGGCGCTGTTGGTGGGCTCGATCCAGAGCTCGATGCGCTTCACCTCGAGCTCGTCGAAGGCGTAGCGGCAGAGCAGCGCCAGCGCCCGCCGGGCGACCCCACGCCCGCGGGCGCGCGCGGCGACCCAGTAGCCGGCCGAGCACCGACCGCTCTCGGGATCGAGCCGGTGCAGCCCGACCGCGCCGAGCAGCTCGTCGGTCCGCGCCTCGACGACCAGGGTCGGCAGGTCGGTGCCCGCGTCGATGCCAACCGTCGCCATCCGCTGCCAGTGGCGGGCCTCGTCGGGCCCGTATGGATCGGGGACCGTCGTAAACCGGGGGATCTGCGGGTCCTGCACCGACTCGACGATCGCCGGGATGTCGGCGTCGCTCATCAGCCGCAGGCGAATGACCCCGTCCTCGAGCCCGGCGACCGGGAACTCGATCGGGCGCGGGCTCACGCTGCCCCCGCCACGTGCCCTACGTGCTCCCCGCCACCGCCGGCGAGCCGGCCTTGCTGCGATCCGACACCAGGTCGACGATCTCGTCCATGATCCTGTTGACGTCGAAGTCCTTCGGCGTATACACGCGTGCCACTCCGGCCTCGCGGAGCGCGACCGCGTCCGCGGTCGGGATGATGCCGCCGACGACGACCGGCGCGTCCACGCCCTGCGCCCGAAGCAGGCGGATGGTCTCGGGGATCAGCTCGAGATGCGAGCCGGAGAGGATCGAGAGCCCGACGACGTCGACGTCCTCCTCGACCGCGGAGGCGGCGATCTGCTCGGGCGTCAGCCGGATGCCCTGGTAGATCACCTCCATGCCGACGTCGCGGGCGCGGACGGCGATCTGCTCGGCGCCGTTGGAGTGGCCGTCGAGCCCCGGCTTGCCGACCAGGATCCGTGGCCGGTGGCCGATCCGCTCGGAAAGCTCGATGACCCGTTCGCGCACGGCGGCGAGTTGCGCCTCGTCACCGCCGGCCGAGGCCGCGCCGACGCCCGTGGGCGCGCGATAGTCACCGAATACCTCGCGCAACGCGCCGGCCCACTCGCCGGTCGTGACCCCGGCCTTCGCGGCCTCGATCGTCGCCGGCATGATGTTCTGCGACTCGTCGCGGGCGGCGCCGGCGAGCGCTTCGAGCGCCCGCTCGGCCGCGGCCTCGTCGCGGTCCGCCTTCCAGCGCTCGAGCGCCTCGCGGCGCTCACGCTCTACCTCGGGGTCGGGCGTGAGGATGCCGCCGTCGGCGCCCGCGGTCAGCGGTGAGTCCTCGGTCTCGGTGAAGCAGTTCTGGCCCACGACCTTGATCTCCTCGCGCTCGATCCTCGCGATCCGCTCGCGGTGGGACTCGACCAGGCGCGCCTTCATGTAGGCGACCGCCTCGACCGCCCCGCCCTGGTCGGCGACGACCTTCATCTCCTCGCGGGCGCCCTCGGCGAGCTCGGCGACGAGCCCCTCCATCACCTTCGAACCCTCGAAGACGTCGGGGTAGGCGAGCAGGTCGGTCTCGAAGGCGAGGATCTGCTGGATCCGCAGGCTCCACTGCTGATCCCAGGGTCGTGGCAGGCCCAGCGCCTCGTTCCAGGCCGGGAGCTGGATCGCCCGTGCGCGGGCGTTGCGGCCGAGCGTCACCGCGAGTGCCTCGAGCACGATCCGCTGCACGTTGTTCTCGGGTTGCGCCTCGGTCAGCCCGAGGGAGTTCACCTGCACGCCGTAGCGCAGGCGCAGGAGCTTCGGCTCGGTGACGCCGTAGCGCTCGCGCCCGATCTGCTCCCAGAGCTCCGCCATCGCGCGCAGCTTCGCGTGCTCCTCGATGAAGCGGACGCCGGCGTTGACGAAGAACGAGATCCGGCCGAAGACCTTCGGGAAGTCGGGCTCGGCGACCTGCCCGCGCGCCCTGACCTCGTCGAGCACGGCGATCGCGGTCGACATCGCGTAGGCGATCTCCTGCACCGGCGTCGCCCCCGCCTCCTGGAGGTGGTAGCTGCAGACGTTGGTCGGGTTCCAGCTCGGGATCTCGTTGACGGCGAAGGCGACCGTGTCGGCGATCAGCCGCATCGAGGGGCCGGGGGGGAAGGCATAGGTACCGCGCGAGAGGTACTCCTTGATGATGTCGTTCTGGGTCGTGCCGTTGAGCGCGGTGCGCTCGACCCCGTTCTCGTCGGCGACGGTGACGTAGAGGGCGAGCAGCCAGGCGGCGGTTGCGTTGATCGTCATCGAGGTGTTCATCTCGTCGAGCGGGATGCCGTCGAGGAGCGTGTGCATGTCGCCCTTGTGCGCGATCGAGACGCCGACCTTGCCGACCTCGCCGCGGGCGAGCACGTGGTCGGGGTCATAGCCGGTCTGCGTCGGCAGGTCGAAGGCGACCGAGAGGCCGGTCTGGCCCTTGGCGAGGTTGCGCCGGTAGAGCTCGTTCGAGCGCCGGGCGTCCGAATGCCCGGCGTAGGTGCGCATCACCCAGGGGCGATCGGGCTCGGGCAGGCGATGCTCGCTCATGGGCGTGATTGTCCCAGGTAGCGAGGGGGTGCGGACGGGTAGCGTGCCCAGCGTGCCTCGCGTGATCGACGTCATGCACCTCGGCCGCGAGCGGGTGATCGCGGCGCACCTGGTGCGCGGGCTGATCGTCGACCCGGGGCCGGCCTCGGCGCTCGAGAACTGGATCGACGAGCTCGGCGAGCCGCCGCGCGGCCTGCTGCTCACCCACATCCACCTCGACCACGCCGGGGCGACAGGGGTGCTCGTGCGCCGCTTCCCGGACCTGCGCGTCTACGTCAGCGAGGTCGGCGCCCCGCACCTGATCGAACCCTCACGGCTGATCGCCAGCGCGGGGCGGGTCTACGGCGAGCAGAACATGGTGCGGCTCTGGGGTGAGATCGCGCCGGTGCCCGAGCGCAACGTGGTCGCGCTTGCCGGCGGGGAGGAGGTCGAGGGCTTCCGCGTCGAGCACACGCCCGGCCACGCGAGCCACCACCTCTGCTACCTGGACCTCGAGGCCGGCGACGCGTATGTGGGCGACATGGCGGGGGTGCGGATCCCCCCGGCGACCACACGGTGGCGCCGACGCCCCCGCCGGAGATCGACGTCGAAGCCTGGCTCGAGTCGACCGAGCGAATCGAGGCGTTGCGCCCCGAGCGCTTGCGCCTGACGCACTTCGGGCTCGCCGAGGACGTCGGCGCCCAGCTCGACCGCGTGCGTGAGAGCCTCCGCCTCGGCGCCGAGCGCGCCTGCGCGGGAGACCGGGAAGCGTTCCTTGCCGCGCTCGAGGCCGAGATCGACGCAGGCGCCGAACCCGATGTCGCCCGTAGCCTGCGCCAGGCGAGCCCGCCGGAGCAGCTCTGGCTCGGCCTCGAGCGCTACTGGCGCAAGCGCGACCCGCGGACGATGCCTGAGAGCCCGTAGTCGCGGTGAAATTCCGCGACCGCACCCTTCTGACCGCACCGGTGTTCAGTGTTCTCCAGCGGCTACCCTGCCCCGAGCCGAGATGACCAGGCCCACGCGCACACGCATCGTCCTCGCCGCAGCAGCGGTCGCGCTGCTGAGCGTTGGCGTTGCGACCTCGCTGGGCGTGGTCACGGTCTACCAGAACAACTTCTCGAGCCGGGTCGAGTTCAGCGAGATCGGCAAGGCAGGGGGCGGCAAGCGCTGCGATCGCAACTGGCGCAAGAAGTCGAAGTCGATGCGCGCCGCGGTCAAGAAGAGCCCGACCACGTGCTCGTTCCGGCCCCCGGTGCAGGGTGACCGCGAGCTGCCCAACCACGACGTCAAGGTCGACGGGAAGATCCTCAAGAAGACCCCGAAGTCGATGCGCGGCGGGGCCTTTCTCGAGATCAGCATCCGAGCCGGCGGCGGCGGGGTCGGCTACTCGCTGCGGATCTTCCCGCAAAAGAAGCGCTTCGAGCTGCGGCGCTCACCCGCGGGGGCGGGATTCCCGGTCCAGGGGCGCAGCAACGCGATCAAGAAGGTCAACCAGCGCAACCAGCTTCGCCTCCTCGCCTCCGGCGCGGAGATTCGCGCGCTCGTCAACGGCAAGGAGCTCGCCACGGTCAACGACGGCAACCCCGGCCAGGTGCCCGGCCGCAAGATCCGCTTCGCGATCGGCAGCCAGAAGAACAAGAGCAAGCCGGTTGTCGGCACCTTCAAGAGGGTCGCCGTTGCGGTTCCCGACCCCTAGGCCCGCGATCTAGCCGAGGCCGCGATCTCCACCGAGACGCTCGAACGACCGAAGGCGGGTGGCCCGGGCTCCGGGCTGGGCGGTCACTGGCTCGTGATCGTCCTCAACGACGATCACAACACCTTTGACCACGTCGCTCGTACGCTTGCGGGCGTGATCCCGGGCGTCAGCCTCGAGCAGGGCCATCGGATCGCTGAGCAGATCCACGGCGCGGGCCGGGCGATCGTCTGGACCGGTCCCAGGGAGCCCGCCGAGCTCTACTGGCAGCAGCTCAAGGACGCCCACCTGACCATGGCGCCCCTCGAGCAACATTGACGGCACCGGGCCGGCGGGGGACCGCCCCGGTGCGCTCTGTCGCTAGCCCCAGCGGGGGAGGGTGATGATCTGGCCGGGGGGCGAGCCGCCGAGGGCAGGGCGGCTGCGGCGGGGGAGGCCCAGTCCGGCGCGACGGCGCTTGCGGTCGCGACGCCCGAGCTGAGCGGCGCGGAGTTCGAGCAGCCCCCGCAGCTCGGATGTGCGGCTGAACGGGTCGGCGATCGTCTCGCGCGTGCTCAGTGAGATCGCCGCGAGCAGCGAGCCCTCGACCTCGGCGCCGAGCACCGGCCCGTCGAGGGCGTCGCGCGAGTCGAGCTCGGCGAGCCGGGCGACAGCCTCGCGGTCGGCGTCGGTGAGATCCATCCTGCGGATGGTCATCTCGGAGTTGACCGTTGCCTCGTTGTGGGTGCTCATCTGCTTCACCTCTCGCTCGTTCACCGTCTTGTGGTTGGAACGTCCGGGTGGTCGCTTTCGTGATCCGAGAACAGGATCTCGCGCCTAGCCCATTAGCGCAACATGGATTGCTGTTTCGTCTGATAAGCTCGCCTTATGCTTGATGTGAAGCGGCTGAGCGTCCTGCGCGAGGTCGCCCAACAGGGCTCGTTCTCGGCCGCGGCCGACGCCCTCTACCTCTCGCAGTCGGCGGTCAGCCAGCAGATCGCGACGCTCGAGAAGGAGGTCGGGATGAAGCTGCTCGACCGCACCCGCAAGGGGCCGAGGCTCACCGACGCGGGTCGGGTGCTGGTCACGCATGCCGAGGCGGCGATCGCCCGCCTCGACGAGGCCGAGCGCGAGCTGGCGGCGATCGCCGGCCTCGAGGGCGGCGAGCTTCGCCTTGCGAGCTTTCCCTCGGCGAGCGCCACGGTCGCTCACCGAGGCGGTTTCGGTCTTTCACCGCCAGCACCCGAGCGTCCGCCTCAGCGTCACCGATGCCGAGCCCGAGGACTCGGTACCTCGCCTGCGCGCCGGCGAGCTCGACCTCGCCCTGACCTTCGACTACCCGTCAGTGCCGAGCACCGAGGAGCGCGACCTCGACCGCACCCTGGTGCTGACCGAATCGATGTACGTGGCGCTGCCGAAGGACCACCCGCTCGCCGAGCGCCAGGTTGTGCCGCTGATCGAGCTCTGCGACACGGTATGGCTCTCGGGCTCCTGCCCTAGCTCGTGCGGGGAGGCAGTGGTGCGGGCGTGCCGGGACGCCGGCTTCGAGCCCAGGGTCGGGTTCGAGTCCAACGACTACCACGTCATGCAGGGCTTCATCTCCGCCGGGCTCGGGGTGACCCTGCTGCCCGACCTGGCGCTGCCGACGCTGCGCTCCGACCTCGTCGTCCGCGCCACCGATCCCGCGGCACCCAAGCGCCGCGTCTGGGCCGCTACGCGAGCCGAGGGCTCCCGCTCCCCGGCGACCGAGGCGATGCTCTCGATCCTGGTCGACGTCGGCGAGGCGTTGACGGTCCGCAGCGCCGAGCACCTCGAGCTGGTCGCGTAAACAGCGACTCTACGGGTGGCCGTTCGACGCCTGGACGGCGGCGTCGGCGACCTGGGCGTGCCAGTGCTGGTCGACCGGCTTGTGGTAGTAGGAGAGCATCTCCTGGCGCAGGGCTGAGAGCTCGTCCGAGAACCACCAGCGCTCGTGGTCGGCGCGGCTCTCCCACGTCGTCACCTGGCGGATGTGCAGGGTGTCGTCCTCGTTACGGGTCAGGAAGGCGCTCTTGGCCCCGTAGGCGAGCGCGCGGTCGAGCGCCGGCCGCCAGATCTCGAGGAAGCGGTCACGCCGAAACGGCGTGATGTGCCACTCGATGTAGTGGACCTCCATCGCAGCGAAGCCTAGTCGCTCGGGCGACCTTTCAGGCGCCGACCTCGGCCCAGATCGCTCCGGCGCCCTCCTCGTGCTTGCCCTCGTCCTCCGACGGTGGCGCCGACCATGATCGAGATCTTGCCCGCGTGCTTGTTCTCGTGCAGGAGCTGGTGCGCCTCGGGCACGCCCTCGAAGCCCATCGCCCTCCAGAGCACCGGCCGCACCCTGCCCTCCGCCATGAGCTGGTTCGCGCGCATGCACTCGTAGGCGTTGGCGAAATGCGAGCCGAGGATCTCCTTCTGCTTCATCCACAGGTAGCGGACGTCGAAGTCGAGGTTGTAGCCGGAGGTGGCGCCGCAGATGACGACCTTGCCGAACGGTTTCACCGTGAACACCGAGGTCGGGAAGGTCGCCTGGCCGACGTGCTCGAAGACGATGTCGGGTGCGTCGCCGAGGATCTCCTTGACCCGCTTGGCGAAGCCGCGCGAGGCCTTGAAGCGCTCCTTGTCGGCGGCCGGGTCGGCGGCCGGGTGGTTGGCGTCGGTGCGCATCATCTCGCCGAACTCGTTGCGGTTCACGTAATCGACGGCGCCGAGCTGCTTGACCAGCTCGCCCTTCTCGTCCGAGGAGACGACGCCGACGGCATTCGCTCCGGCCGCGGCGCAGAGCTGGGTCGCGAACACGCCGAGGCCGCCGGCGGCGCCCCAGATCAGCACGTTGTGGCCGGTCTGGAGCTTGCAGCGGTCGATCAGCATCCGGTAGGCGGTGAAGTAGGTGAGCCCGAAGGCCGAGGACTCGACCCAGGAGAGGCTGCGCGGCTTCGGCAGCAGCTGCTGGGCCTGGACTTTGGTGAACTGGGCGAACGATCCCCAGGTCGTCTCGTAGCCCCAGATCATCTGGCTCGGCGCCGCGAGCGGGTCGAGGCCGTGCACCTCGACGTCCTCGTAGGAGGCCTGGTTGCAATGGATGACGACCTCGTCGCCGGGCTCCCACTTGGTCACGCCCTCGCCGACCTTCCAGACGATCCCCGAGGCGTCGGAGCCTCCGATGTGGTGACCGTAGGTGGGGTGGTCGCCGTAGTTGAACACCGAGACCGGCTTGCCGAGTGCCGCCCAGACGTTGTTGAAGTTGACACCGGCCGCCATCACCCGGACGATGACCTCGAACGCGCCCGGCTCGGGCACCTCGATCTGCTCGATCTGGAACGCGTCCTTGGGCTCACCCTCGCGCTCCTGGCGGATCACCCACGCCGCCATCGTCTCCGGCAAATTGCCGGGCTCCACATCGAGCTTCGAGACCTCCGCTACGTCTACTGCCACGGTTCTCCTCCGGTCGGAAAAAGAGCGCGCGGATCGTAGCGGTAAGAATCCGAGGCGGTGGAGGTCCACGAGCTCACCGACGGCGGCCAGCCTGCGGAACAGGTCGCCGCTCGCGTTGCCGAGTTCCTCGGTCACGCTCGGCGCTCGCTCGACCTGGCGCTCTATGACCTCCGCCTGCCGGGCGAGCCGGGCGAGATCGTCGCCGGCGCCCTGCGCGCAGCGGCAGGGCGCGGGGTGGCGATCCGGCTGCTCTACAACGTCGACAGCTCGCGCCCGCCGGCGCTGCACCCACCACCCGCGACCCGGCCCGAGCTGCTCGCCGAGCTGCCGCTCGACTCGCGCCCGGTCCCCGGGATCCCCGACCTGATGCACCACAAGTACGCGGTCCGCGACCGTGAGGCGGTCTGGAGCGGATCGGCGAATTGGACCGTGGACTCCTGGACCCGGCAGGAGAACGTGCTCGTCACGCTCGATTCCGAGCCGCTCGCGCGCGCCTACGGGGCCAACTTCGACGAGCTCTGGGAGCGCCGCGACGTCGAGCGCAGCGGCCGGGTCGAGCCGGTCGCGATCGAGCTCGGAGGGGGGACCGTCGCGCGGGCCTGGTTCACGCCCGGGCACGGGGCCGAGCTCTCGCAGGCGATCGCGAGCGCGATCGGAGGCGCCCGGCGGCGAGTGCGGATCGCTTCCCCGGTGATCACCTCGGCGCCGATCCTCGCCACGCTCGACGAGCTCGCGACCAGGGGCGGCGTGGACGTGGCCGGCGTGATCGACGAGCCACAGACCGACGCCGTCTACGGCCAGTGGGCCACCAACGGGGTCTCGGCCTGGAAGATCCCGCTGCTCGCCCGAGTCCTGACCCTGCTGCCGTTCTCGGGCAAGCGCTCGACTCCGTGGGCGCCGGGCACCGTCCATGACTTCATGCACGCGAAGGTGGCCGTCGCCGACGAGACCGTCTTCGTCGGCTCGTTCAACCTCTCGCGCTCGGGTGAGATGAACGCCGAGAACGTGCTCGAGCTGCGCGATCCGCAGCTCGCCGAGCGGATGGCCGCGTTCGTCGACGCGATCCGCGACCGCTACCCGGCGACCTCGGTGCCCGAGCACGCGATCGCGACGATCCCGGCGGGGTCGTCGGCGACCGCTGCGATCTCGAGGTCCTCCGCCGAGATCATCCCGCCGGCGAGCAGCTCCGAGCCCAGCCAGCCGAGCAGCCCGGACCAGTAGTCGCTGCCGGCGAGCACGACCGGCCGGTCGACGGCCTCTCCGGTCTGGATCAGGGTCAGGATCTCGAACATCTCGTCGAGCGTGCCGAAGCCGCCGGGGAGGATCACGAACGAGCTCGAGTAGCGGACGAACATCAGCTTGCGGACGAAGAAGTGATCGAACGTGAGGCCAAGGTCCACGTAGGGGTTCATCGCCTGCTCCTCAGGGATCACGATGTTGAGCCCGATCGAGGTCGCGCCGGCCTCACGGGCTCCGCGGTTGGCGGCCTCCATCGCACCGGGCCCGCCGCCGGTGATCACGGCGAAGCCCGCTTCGCCGATGGCGCGCCCGATCGCCCGGGCCCGGGCGTAGCCGGGGTCGTCGCTGGGCGTGCGCGCCGAGCCGAACACGCAGACCGCGGGCCCGACGTCAGCGAGCCGCTCGAAACCGGTTCGAAACTCGCGCTCGATCCGCTCCAGGCGCTGCTCGTCGGTGCGGACCGAGAGCACCTCGGGCTGCTCGGCGCCGATGATCTCCTCATCGGGGGTGGCGGGTGTCAGCGGGCCTCGCGGCGCGGTCATCGCGATCGCGCCCAGCGTATTGCGAGGCCGCGGTCCGCGGCGTCAGGTTTGCGTCCGGGCTCGCGACTACCTTCGTGAGTCCCCATGGAAGCATCCGAGAAGCAGCAGCTACCGTTCGACGAAGGCGACGCCGGCGACGCGACCGTGCGCGCGCTCGACGACCGGCTCGTGATCGAGTCGCTGACCGTCGAGGACGAACGCGCCGCCAGACTCGTGCGCGATCGCGCTCAGGCCGGCAGGCCGGCCGCCGACACCGTGCGCAAGACGATCGAGATCGGCAGCCGCGTGCTCGACAGCGAGGAGACGGCGGTCAACGTCGACTACGTTCGCCGGGAACTCGAGGACGGGCTGGGTGAGCTCGATCGCAAGCTCGGCGGCACGCTGGAGGAGGGGGCCGAGGCCGTCGCTGAGCGCATCGCGGCGACCTTCGGCGCCGAGCGCAACGATTCCGTCCAGGCTCAGATCAAGGAGATCGTCACCGCGGAGTCACGCCAGCAGCGCGAGTCGCTGCTCGGGACGCTGACTGCGGAAGACGCCTCGAACCCGCTCGTCGCGATGCAGGTCCGGATCGGCAAGAAGCTGGTCGAGGCCGAAGAGCGTCATCGCCAGGAGGCCCAGAGGCTGCGCGAGTCGCATGCAAACGACTCACGCGCGATGCAAGGTCAGGTCGCTGAACTGCGAAAGGAGATCGCACGCCTGCTCGAGCGCGATGACGCAGACGAGCGCGTCGCCGACGCGGAGGCCGCGGGAACCCGCAAGGGCTTCACCTTCGAGGAGCGCACGCACGAAGCGATCGAGGCGATTGCGACGGCGCGCGGCGACCTCGCCACCCACACCGGCGGCGAGACCGCCGAGGGCGGCGGGAAGAAGGGCGACATCTTGGTCGAGATCGGCGCCGGCGAGGGCTCGGCGCAGGGCAGGATCGTGTTCGAGGCCAAGGACAAGCAGCTGACCAGGAACAAGGCGTGGGCCGAGCTCGCGGGGGCGATGGAGGCTCGCGCAGCGTCGTTCGGGGTTCTCGTCGTCGCGGGCGAGGAGAACGTCCCGGCGAGGACCGAGCCGCTGACCGAGTACGAGGGCAACAAGCTGATCGTCGCCGTCGACCGAGAGGAGCCGGCGGGGTTGGCGCTCGGCGTCGCCTACCGCCTCGCCGCGGCTCGGGTTGCGATGGCCCGCGACCGCGACCTGACCGTGGATGCGCCGGCGGTGCGCGACGCCGCCCATGAGGCGGTCTCGACGCTCAAGCAGGCACAGGCGATTCGTTCGTCGCTGACCGGGATCAAGACCCAGTCCGACCGTGCTCGTGACGGGCTCGACGCGATGGTCGCAACAGTCGAGGCGAAGCTGCTCCAGATCGACTCGCTGGTCGCCGAGGCTGAGGCTGAGTAGCGGGCACCGCGCTCGAGACTGCATTTTTCCCCGCATAGCGGGGTCGATCGCACTCTCGATGCCGAGGCTACGGCAGCAGGACCTCGTTCTGAGAGCTGGGGCGGTCGGGGCCGACCTCGAGTGAGCCCTCGCGGACCTTCGAGTCCTCGCCCGCGGAGACGACGTAGTCGCCTTCGGTGAGGTTGATCTTCATGCTGCCGACGTTCCCGGGCAGGATCTCGTCGCTCGCCTCGTCGGTCGGGCCCTCGAGGATCAGCGCGCCCGGCTCGCTGGACTGGTTCGAAATCGTGAACGTCGCGACGCCGGCGCCGACCGCCCCGGCGGCGCTGGGGCTGACCTTGACCTCGCCGTCGGTGATCACCGCGGTGAGCTCGATCGGGGCAGCTGGGCGCGGGTCGTTCTCGAAGTCGTCGTCGCCGCAGGCGGCGATCGCGAGCGCAACCGCCAGCGTCGCGACCGGCACGATCAGCCTGCTCGGAGAGCCCATCCTGGGGGCAACCCTAACCGAACCACCGGCATCCGGGCGCCGGTTCAGGGGCTCAGAACCGGCCTCAGAACGGCAGCTCGACGACCTCGGCCTCGATCCCGTCGCCCACGGCGACGGTCGCTCCGGCCTCGCCCTCGCGACGCAGGATCGCGAGCGCGATCGGTCCGTGGACGGGGGAGAGAACGGCGGTCCCAACGCTGCCGAGCTGCCGTTCGGCGAGCTGGACCGGATCGCCGGCACGGGCCGGCGCCGCGAGTCGCAGGCCGCGTAGACGGCGGTTCGGCTTGCCCCTGTAGTGAAGGCGGGCCACGGTCTCCTGGCCGATGTAGCAGCCCTTGGTGAAGCTGATCGCGCGCTCGTTGATCCCGGCCTCCTCGGGAATGGTCGCCGTGGTCATCTCGCGGCCGAACCGCGGTCGCCCGGACTCGACCCGGACGATCTCCGCCGCCTCCTCGCTGGCGGGCTCGGCGCCCGCGCCGGCGAGCGCCGCGCCGATCGCCTCGGCGTCGGCGGCGTCGACGATCAGGTCGACTCCGGCGTCGGTCGCCGCCGCCGTGCACGCGACACCTCCGACGCTCGGCGTCGCGGTGGGCGTGCTCGGGGGCGAGCGGTCCGCCGAGCGCGATCTCGCTCGCCGCCGGGCCGATCACCGAGACGACCGCGCGCTCGCCGGAGAGGTCCGCGACCGAGACGTCGCGGCCGATCTTGTACATCGAGAGGTGGCGCACGACCGCCTCCCGGGCCACCTCCTCGGTGTCGATGACGAAGCCGTCCGCGGTCCGCAGCACCCGCATGTCGGCCTGCATGTGACCCTTGCGATCGAGCAGGGCTGAATAGCAGCCCTGGCCCGGCGCGAGCGCTTCGACGTCGTTGGTGAGCTGGCCCTGGAGGAACTCGGCGGCCTCGGTCCCGGCGACGACCAGCACCCGGCGCTGCGGGCGATCGACCACGCCGGCGGCCTCCCGCAGGACCCGGTACTGGCCGTCGAGCTCGATTTGCGTGGCGCCTTCCATCTCCACCGATTCTGACAGGCGCCTAGACGGCCGATTCCGAATCCCCGCGCACGCGCGAATTCGGAATCAACCACCCGCACTTGCGGACTAGGTTTTGATTTGCCAAAATCTCGGTTATGAGCGACCGAAACACGGACCGCGCGGAACCCGGGCCGCCTGCTCGCCGCGGAATCAGCCGGCGCAAGCTGCTCGCCGGGAGCGTCGCCGCGGCCCCGGCGCTCGCGGTCCTCCACGAGACGCTCCCGCACCAGGGCCTCCACAACGCCCTCGGCGGCCACCAGGCCACCCCTGCCGAGGCCGCGAGCACGCCCGCCGCTCACGGCGTGCCGAGCCACGTCAACGGCGCCGGCACCGCCGGGCCCACGTTTCGCGGCGGCGCTGCCGTCGACCACCGCGCGAACGGCTTCAACCCGTCGGAGATCCTGCGCGACTTCGACTACGGGCGCACGACTCGCCTCGCCAGCGGGCGCCTGCTGCGCGAGTGGGAGATCGTCGGTGCCGACAAGGAGATCGAGGTCGCTCCGGGGATCAGCTTCCCCGCCTGGACCTACAACGGACGCGTCCCCGGGCCGACGCTGCGCTGCCGCGAGGGCGACCTGCTGCGGATCCGCTTCGTCAACGGCTCCGAGCATCCGCACACGATGCATTTCCACGGCCTGCACCCGTCGCCGATGGACGGCATCCCGGGGATCGGCGCCGGGATCATCGAGCCCGGCAAGTCGACGGTCTACGAGTTCGAAGCCGAGCCCTTCGGACTCCACCTCTACCACTGTCACGTTGCGCCGCTTGCCGAGCACATCGCGCGCGGGATGTACGGGACGTTCATCGTCGATCCGAAGGCCGGCCGCGCCGACGCCGACGAGATGGTGATGGTCCAGCACGGCTACAACACCACCTTCGACGCCGAGGGCAACCAGCTCTACGCGGTCAACGGGATCCCGTTCCACTACATGAACGAGCCGATCCAGATCTCGCGCGACGAGCTCGTCCGCATCTTCCTCGTCAACGTGCTCGAGTACGACCCGATCAACTCGTTCCACATCCACGGCAACTTCTTCCACTACTACCCGACCGGGACCTCGCTGCAGCCGACCGAGTTCACCGACACCGTGGTCCAGGGCCAGGCGCAGCGCGGGATCTGCGAGCTTCGCTTCGCCCACGAGGGGCCGTTCATGTTCCACGCCCACAAGACCGAGTTCGCCGAGCTCGGTTGGATGGGCTTCTTCGAGGTGAGCTGAGATGGAGGCTCGCGGAGAGGTCGTCAACGGCGCCGGGGGCTCGCTGCTGGACCGCGTCCCCACCTGGGGCCTGGCGGCCGGGGCGCTGGCGCTGATCGCGGCGGCGCTGATCGCGCTCGCGATCGCCGGCGGCGACTCACTCCCCGAGCGCGCCGGCCCCCCGGTGGAGGAGCTGGCGGTCGAGCGCACCGTGCTCGAGCCGGGCTCGATCGAGCTCACGGTTCGCAACACCGGGCCCGACGCGGTCGAGCTCGCGCAAGCGTTCGTCAACGACGCCTACGTCGACTTCGAGGCGAGCACGACCGAGATCGGCAGGCTCGGCAGCGAGACGTTGACCCTGGCCTACCCATGGCAGGACGGACAGCCGTATCTGGTCTCGCTCGTGACCTCGACCGGAGTCGTGATCGAGCACGAGATCCCGGCGGCGGTACAGACGCCGAGCGCCGACGGCGACTTCTTCGGCCTGATGGCGCTGCTCGGCACCTACGTCGGGATCATTCCCGTCGTCCTCGGGATGCTGCTGCTGCCGGCGATGAGGCGGTTCGAGGAGCGCTGGATCCGGATCGTGCTTGCGCTCACCGTCGGTCTGCTCGGCTTCCTCGCCGTCGACGGCACGCTCGAGGCGCTGGACCTGGCGGCGGGCTCGGCCGGCGCTTTCGGCGGCACCGAGCTCGTCTTCCTCGGTGGCATCCTCGCCTTCCTCGCGCTCACCGGGCTCGATCGCCACCTCAAGGCGCGCGGCGAGCGCGCCGCCTCCAGTGGCGCCCGCGAGGCGCAGCTGGCGCTGATGATCGCGATCGGGATCGGCCTCCACAATCTCGGCGAGGGCCTCGCGATCGGCTCCGCCTACGCGGTCGGGGAGCTCGCGCTGGGGGCCTTCCTCGTCGTCGGCTTCGCGATCCACAACACGACCGAGGGGATCGCGATCGTCGCCCCGTTGGCGCGCTCGCGCCCCTCGCTGACGCGGCTGGTCGGCCTCGGCCTGGTCGCCGGCGCTCCGGCCATCCTCGGCGCCCTGATCGGGGCCTCGATCGACAACGCCGAGCTCTCCGCCCTGCTGATCGGCGTCGGCGTCGGGGCGATCGTCCAGGTGGTCGTCCAGATCTGGCCCTCGCTGCGCGATTCGGCGGGTCGGGTCCTCGACGCGGCGACCGCGCTGGCGATGGCGGCCGGGGTCCTGGTCCTCTATCTCACCGGCTTGCTGATCACGATCTGAGTCGCGATGGAGCCGATCACCTGACGATGGCCGCCGAACCCACCAGCCAGACCCACCAATTGCCCGAGCGCTCGCAGGCGGTCGAGGACTACACCAAGGCGATCTACGCGCTCGCTCGCCGGGCAGATGGCCCGGTTGGCACCTCCGCTCTCGCGGACCGGCTCGGCGTCTCGCCCGGGACCGTGACCGCGATGCTGAAGCGGATGGACGACCTCGGCCTGGTCGAGCACCGGCCGTACCACGGCGTCGCCCTGACCGCGGCCGGGGAGCGGGTCGCGCTCGAGGTCATCCGCCATCACCGGCTGATCGAGGCGTACCTTGCCGAGGCGCTCGGGATGCCCTGGGACAAGGTGCACGATGAGGCGGAAGTGCTCGAGCACTACATCTCCGAGGACCTCGAGGAGCGGATCGCAGCCGCGCTCGGCGACCCCAGCCACGACCCCCACGGCGACCCGATCCCCGACCGCAAGCTCTCGCTTGCGACCGACGCCGGCGGCCTTGCCCTGGCCGAGCTCGAGCCGGGAGACCGGGGCACCTTCACCCGCGTCTCGGACTCCGATCCCGAGATGCTCCGCTACCTCGACCAGCGCGGCATCCGCCCCGGGGCCGAGGTCACGGTTCGCGAGCGTGAGCCGTTCGGCGGGGCGCTGATGATCGTCGTCGAGGGCACCGCCCTCGCGATCGGCGCCGAGCTCGCCCGGCGGATGATCGTCTCCAAGTAGGCGCTGGGTAGGCTGTCAGCGATGGCGCTCGCCGACGACTTCCAGCAGGTGCTCGACTCGCTGCCCGGCGACTGGACCGACATCGTCTTGGATCTGCGGATCGCCGACGAGGACCAGTACGTCGACGCCGCGGTGCTGATGACCCAGGTCAACGCGCAGCCGTATTCGAAGGCCGAGTGGCACTTCCGGATCAACGTCGCCCACAGCTTCGGCCACGCGGCGGCGGCGGAGACGGTCAAGGGAACGCTGGTGTTGCTCGACGAGCAGGGAATCGCCGGCGAGCTGATCGTGCGCGACATCCACGAAGGCCGCGCCGAGGTCGTCCAGATGTGGGGCCGGCCGGAGTCCGTCAGGCGCGAGTTCCGGGCCCGCCGCTCGCTCTAACACCCTCGCGCTCGGAGCTTCGGCCGGCTTCGGTTCGCCCGGCCGAGAGGGTTGGGATCACCGAGCCGAACTGGTTCGCCACCACCCGGGCGCGGTTGATCTCGGCGCGCGTCCAAGCGCGCTCGTCGGTGCGGTAGGCCTCGACGATCCCGAGGCTCTCGCCACGGCAGACGACGGGGATCATCAACAGCGACCGCTCCCCGAGGGCCAGTAGCAGCTCGACCTCGCTCGGGTCGCTCTCGGGGTCGCCGACGACGATCTGTACAGCCCGTTGCTCGCGCAGCACCCTGGCGCTCAGCGGGTAGTCGTCTATCGCGAAGATAGTCTGGTCGGTGTGCTCGCCGGTCTCGGCCAGCGTTTCGAGCACGCGCTCGCCTGCGTGCCAGGCCGAGAGACAGATCGTCGAGGCACCGAGCTCGGCGGCGATCAGCGCCAGGGCGCGCTCGAGATCCGGGCGCGTTCGTGCTCCGGCGAGCCGGGCGCTGACGTGGACGAGGCGGCGGTCACTGGCGCCGATCGGGTGGCGCTCTGCCGGCAGCGAGCGGAACGTCTCCGCCAGCGCTGCGCGGCAGAGCTCGGAGGCGACTCCCGAGACCTCGACCCACGGTGAAGACGGACGCGCGAGCGCGTAGCCCTGGCCCCACTGGACGTCGAGGTCGGCGAGCACGGCGAGCTCCTCGAGGCTCTCGATGCCCTCCGCGCAAACGGTGGCGCCGACGTCGCGGGCGAAGCGCACGAACGACTCGACGAGCGCCATCCGCGCAGGGTCGGTGTCGATGTGGACGATCAGGTCGCGATCGAGCTTGACGATGTCGGGCTGGACCCGCATCAGCTGCTTGAGCCCCGCGTGGCCGGCGCCGGCGTCGTCGATCGCGATCTGGGCGCCGCGCTCGCGCAGGTTGGCGATCGCACCGGAGAGCGACTCGTCGTCGGGCACGAACTCGTGCTCGGTGATCTCGATCACGATCCCTTCGAGGTCGCCCCGCAAGGCTCGCCGGACGACGTCGGAGGTCAGCGCCGAGGGGCTGACGTTGATCGCCAGGTGGGTGCCGAACGGGCGGCCGAGCGGCTCGAACGCGGCTCGGATCGCGGCCGCCTCGAGCTCCGGTCCGAGCCCGCAGCCGTGTGCCTGGGCGAACCACACGTCCGGTGAGCGCCGTGTGGGGCCCTCGAACCTCGCCAGCGCCTCGAAGCCGACCGTCTTTCCCGTGGCCAGGCTGACGACCGGCTGGAACACCGGTTTGATCGGCTGGTCGGACTCGAGCAGGGCTGCGATCTCGGCCCGCTGGTGGTCCGTCCAGGTGGCGGGCGAGTGCCCGGGGTCGAAGCGCCGGGTGCGGCGCTTGCCGCCCCGCTTGGCCCAATGCAGCGCGCTGTCGGCGAGCTGACAGAGGGTGGAGGCGTCCTCGGCATCAGTGGGAAAGGCGGCGATCCCCGCTGAGGCGCTGAGCTCGAAACCGTCGATCGCGATCCCGGCGACCCTCTCACGTGCTCGCTCGGCTACTGCAAATGCGGTCTCCGCGTCGGCGCCCGGCAGGATCAGGGTGAACTCCTCGCCACCGAGCCGCGCGGCGGTGTCGCTCGAGCGGACCGCGCCCCGCAGCGCGGCGCCGACCGCGCGCAGGACCTGATCGCCGTAGGGATGACCATGGGTGTCGTTGATCACCTTGAAGTTGTCGAGATCGAGGGCGACCAGGGCGACTGGGCGGCCGAGCTCGGCGCCGTTGGAGATCTCGAACGCGAGGCTCTCGTGGAAGCCGCGGTGGTTGACGAGCCCGGTGAGGGGGTCGGTAGCGGCGAGGTTGCGCAGGCGAGTGTGCTGGCGCTGGAGCAGCAGCAAGAGCAGCGCCGTCACCAGCAGCCCGGCGGCGCCGAGCGCGACGAGCGCCGAGCCGTGGACCTCGCTGCCGGCGATGTACACGGTTCCGAGCCAGAGCAGCGCGCACGCCATCGCCGCAGGGATTAGCACCCGCGAACGCGGCGGGATCGTCTCGACTGAATGTACGAATCTGCTTCTCCGCATGGGACCTTCGTCCCACCTCCTAGGAACAACATCGGCCGCCCGGTCAGGTTCTTGAGGCGTGGGAAGCCCTAATTTCGTGCCCAGGTCGAGGGCGAACGCCTTGCCGACGCTTGGGCGCCGCGCGACGATCCCGTGCTCGGCGTCCCAGCGCGCCCAATCTGCGAGCACGCCCGGATTGAGCCGGACGTCGGCGCCGATCGCGCCGGCGGCGAGCAGGGCGTCGAGCTGAGCGCGCTGTTCGGCCTCGTCGAGCACCGGAACGGCGTCGGTCAGGTCGCCCAGGGCAGCACCGGGGTCGGATGCCATGGCGCGGTAGCCGCGAGCCGTCGCCTCGACCATCGCTCGGACGAGCTCGGGCCGCTCGCCGAGCGTGCGCGCCGAGGTGACCAGGATCAGCTCCGGGTACGGCGGGGCGCCGAAGTCGTCGACGCGGAACTCGCGCGTCGGGACACCGAGGCGGCGAAGGGCGACGCCCTCGGCGTTCCAGAACGCGGTCGCGGCGTCGAGGCGGCCGGCTGAGAGGGTCGCGACCGAGTCGAAGCCGATCGTCACCCGCTCCACCGCGCTCGGATCGGCGCCGCCCGCCTGGAGCACCGAGTCGAGCACGGCGTCGTCGGAGGGCAGCCCCGTGACGCCCACCGAACCTTGCTCGAGGTCGAGCGGGGTGCGGACCTCGCCGCGATCGCGGGCGATCACGGCGGCGAGCGGGCGCTGGGCGATCGCGGCGACCCCGATCACGTCGAGCCCACGCTCACGGGCGATCGCGAGGTCGTGGATGTCGAGGATCGCGAACTCGGCGCGGCCGGCCTCGAGCAGCTTCGGCGCGTCCGTCGACGCCGATGGCTCGCGGATCTCGAGCTCGATCTGAGAGCGCTCGTACTCGCCCCGCGCGAGGCCGGCGTAGAGCCCCGCGTGCACCGCGTTGGGAGTGAAGTCGAGCACGACGGTCGCCTCGTCCGAGGCGCCCGGTTCAGCACCGCCGTCGCCGCAGCTCGCGAGCGCGAGCGCGAGCGAGGCGGCCGCCAGCGGCGCGACGACCCATCGCATTGCGGGCGCCACGTTACCCGGGTGCCGTCGTCCGGGATAGCCTAGGCGTGCGATGGCCGACCACGGGCTCGCCGACGAGCTGCTCGCCTTCATCGAGATCCCGAAGGGATCCCGCAACAAGTACGAGTACGACGAGGGGATCGGCCAGGTCGTCCTCGATCGGTTTCTCTCGTCGTCGATGGTCTACCCGACCGACTACGGCTACCTGATCGGGCACTGGGGCCGCGACGGCGACCCGCTCGACGTCATGGTCTGCGTCTCGGAGCCGACCTTCCCCGGCTGCGTGATCCCCGTGAAGCCGATCGCGCTGTTCGTGATGCAGGACGAGAAAGGTGAGGACGACAAGGTCGTCTGCGTTCCCACCAGCGACCCGGGCTGGAACACGTCAGAGACGCTCGAGGACATCCCCGAGCAGCTCCAGCGCGAGATCACGCATTTCTTCTCGGTCTACAAGCAGCTCGAGGGCAAGGAGGTCGTGGTCGAGGGCTGGCGCTCGCGCGAGGACGCGCTCGAGGTGATCGCCGACGGCCGCCGGCTCCAACTCGAGCGCGAGGGGCAGGCGCCCACCTAGCGACCACACCCGTGCCCGCTGCGGCGCTTCGTGGGGTGACCTCTATACACTGCCGCGCGCACCCGACCGAGGAGGATTTTCCAAGTGCAGGATCGAGGGCTTGCCGCCTACATCGCCGAGCTGATCGGGACGTTGTTCCTGGTCTTCGTGGTCGGCACCGTGGTCACGCTTTACGTGTCGACGAGCCCGACGGCGCAGACGGGCTCGGACTTCGCCGTGGTCGGGCTCGCGCACGCGTTCGTCCTCTTCCTGCTGATCATCGCCCTCGGGCAGGTCAGCGGCGGGCACTTCAACCCCGCGGTGACGACAGCGGCCTGGGCGATGCGGCGGATCGACCCTGTCGACGCGATCGTCTACATCCTCGCCCAGCTCTCGGGTGCGGTGCTCGGCGCGCTGCTGATCAAGGGCCTGCTGCTCGACGAGGGTCGCGCGTCCGGCTACGGAAACGTCGAGGTCTCGCCACTGCTGGGCGGGAACTTCGCCGGCGCCGTGGTCGAGGCACTGGGCACGTTCCTGCTCGTGCTCGCGGTACTCGCCGTGGCGATGAACCCGCGCGCGCGTCAGGAGTGGGCGCCGCTGGCGATCGGCACGACGCTTGGTTTCGTCGTCTTCATCTTCGGCCCGCTGACCGGCGCCTCGGTCAACCCGGCGCGCTGGTTCGGCCCGGCGCTGATCGACAACTCGATCGACGGCAGCGACCTGCTCGTCTATGTCCTCGCCCCGATCATCGGCGCGATCGTGGCCTTTGGCGTCTACCGCTTCGTGATCGCCGGCCCCCAGTACGCGGAGGGCGCCGAGCCGCCGACCTCGGACGTCCGAGGCGTGGCCCAGGCGGTCAAGGACGCGGAGGTCCGCGAGCGCAACAAGTAGGCCCGGCGGGGGCGCGGGCGCGGCGGGAATCGGACCGCGCGAGCGGTCGGTAGGTTGTTGGCGTGAAGCGCGTCACCTTCTCGCGCAACTACACGCTCTCGCTCTCGCGCACCTGCCGCTGCTATTGCAAGTACTGCGCCTTCGCGACCCATCGCGCGCACCTGTACTCGCCGGAGGGGGTCGAGGAGCGCCTCGAAGGGGCGGTGCGCCGCAACGCCAAGGAGCTCCTGGTGCTCACCGGGGAGGCGCCCGAGGTCCATCCCGAGGTCGCCGCTCGCCTCGCTGATTACGGCCACGCCGACTTCGTCTCCTATGTCGTCTGGGCGTGCGAGCGGGCGCTCGAGCGGGGCATGCTGCCGCATACCAATCTGGGCGTGCTCAGCAGCGAGGACCTCGCCCGCCTGCGCGAGGTGACCGCGTCGCAGGGCCTGATGCTCGAGTCGATCAACCCCGACCTCGTCGTCCACCAGGGGTCGCCGACCAAGCATCCGGCTCGGCGCCTGGAGACGATCCGGGCCGCGGGCGAGCTTCGGATCCCGTTCACCAGCGGGATCCTGGTCGGGATCGGGGAGTCGGCGGACGACCGGTTGGCCGCGCTCGAGGCACTGGCCGAGGTACACGCCGAGTACGGGCACCTCCAGGAGGTGATCCTGCAGAACTTCGTTGCGCACCCGAACTACTACGGGCGCGAGGTCGCGGAGATTGCGGATGCGGCTTCGCGGCGGAGGTGGGAGGACGAGCGAGCAGCTAGCAGCGAGCAGCAAGAGGTGGAGCGAGTGCCGGAGTGGGCGACGCCGATCACGCTCGAGGAGATGAAGCGCCTGGTGGCCGAGTCGCGGCGGCTGATGCCGGACGTCGGTGTCCAGGTCCCACCCAACCTCTCCGACTGGTGGGCCGATCTCGTCGATGTCGGCGCGACCGATCTCGGTGGGCTCTCGGCCAACGGCGACCACATCTCGCCCGAGCACGCGTTCCCGAGCCCGCACCAGGTGCGCAAGCGCCTGGCGCCGCGCGGCTACGCGCTCACCGAGCGCCTCTGCGCCTACCCGCAGTACCTCGAGCCCGACTGGATCGCACAGAGCGTCCTCGACGTGGTCAAGCTCAAGTACTGGAGCTTCATCCCGCGCAAGGGGTCGGGACGGCGCTCCGAGCGCACCATCGACCCCGAGATCGCGCCGCGCGCGATCGAGCGCGGACGCGACGGCGAGGCGCTGACCGAGTCCGAGCTCACCGCGCTGTTCGCCGAGACCCGCCCCGAGGTGATCGAGGAGATGCGCTTGGCGGCGGACGAGCTGCGGGCCGAGCTCGCGGGCGATCTCGCCACCTTCGTCGTCAACCGCAACGTCAACTTCACCAACATCTGCATCGTCGGCTGCGCGTTCTGCGGCTTCGGCCAGGGCAAGCGCTCGCCCGACGCCTACCACGTCAGCGCCGAGGACTTCCAGGCCCGGATCGCCGAGGCGGTCTCCTTCGGCGCGACCGAGATCTGCATGCAGGGCGGGATCCACCCCGACTACACGCTCGAGCATTACGGCGAGTGGCTTCGGCTCGCCAAGCAGGCGGCGCCGCAGCTCCACCTGCACGCCTACTCGCCGATGGAGATCGACTACATGTGCGAGCGCTCGGGCAGGCGCCCCGAGGACGTCTTCGAGTACCTGCGCGAGTGCGGGCTCGGCTCGACGCCCGGGACCGCGGCCGAGGTGCTCGACGACGGTGTGCGGGCCCGGATCTCGCCGAACAAGCTCCCCGCCGCCCGCTGGGTCGAGATCATCGAGGCCTGCCACCGCTCGGGCCTGCGCTCGACCTCGACCGTGATGTTCGGCCATATCGAGGAGCCCTGGGAGCTCGCTCGCCACATGCGCGTGGTCCGCGAGCTGCAGGAGCGCACCGGCGGGATCACCGAGTTCGTGCCGCTCTCATTCATCCCCTTCCAGACGCTGCTCGGGCGGACCCATGGGATCGAGGAGATCTCGCGCGCCGACAACCTCAAGCACACCGCGGTCTTCCGGCTCGCGCTCGGCCGCACGATCGTCAACCTGCAGGCGAGCTGGGTGAAGATGGGCCTCGACGCGGCGACCGAGAGCCTGCGCTGGGGGGTCAACGACCTCGGCGGGACGCTGATGGAGGAGAACATCTCGCGGATGGCCGGCTCACAGCACGGCGTCCGGCTCGAGCCCGAGCAGCTGATCGACGCCGCCCGCGCCGCCGGCCGCACCCCGGCCCAGCGCACGACGCTCTACGAGATCGTCGAGACCTACTGAGGCCCGCGCTGCGCGCGATGGTGCTCGAAGCTCCGGGACGGCCGCTGACGGCGGTCGAGCTGCCAGACCCCGAGCCGGCCGCGGGACAAATTGCGGCTCGGGTGCTCGCCTGCGGTGTCTGTCGCACCGACCTCCACATCGTCGACGGCGAGCTCGCCGAGCCAAGCTGCCGCTCGTCCCCGGCCACCAGGTGGTCGGCGAGGTGGTCGGGGCCGGCGAGGAGCGGAGCGGTTCGCGACCGGCGACCGCGTCGGCATCCCCTGGCTCGGCTGGACCTGCGGCGAGTGCCGCTACTGTCGCTCCGGGCGCGAGAACCTCTGCGAGCGCGCTCGCTTCACCGGCTATCAGCTCGACGGCGGTTACGCCGAGCTCGTGGTCGCCGACGAGCGCTATTGCCTGCCGCTGCCCGCGGACGCGCCCGAGCTCGAAACGGCGCCGCTGCTCTGCGCCGGGTTGATCGGATTCCGGGCGCTGAGGATGTGCGGCGACGCCGCGCGCCTCGGCCTCTTCGGCTTCGGCGCCTCGGCTCACATCGTCTCCCAGGTCGCCGCGTTCGAGGGCCGGCGGGTGTTCGCGGTCACACGTCCCGGCGACGATGCCAAGCAGACCTTCGCCCGCGGGCTCGGCGCCGAGTGGGCGGGTGCTGCCGGCGAGCTGCCGGAGCCCCTCGATGCAGCGATCATCTTCGCCCCGGCCGGCGAGCTGGTGCCCGTCGCGCTGCGCGCGCTCGCACCCGGTGGCGCCGTCGTCTGCGCCGGCATCCACATGACCGAGATCCCCGCGTTCCCGTACGAGATCCTCTGGGGCGAGCGCCAGGTGCGCTCGGTGGCCAACCTCACCCGCCGCGACGGCGAGGAGTTCCTCGACCTCGTGCCGCGGGTAGGCGTGCGGACCACCGTCGCCGAGTACCGCCTCGAGCGCGCCAACGAGGCGCTCGCCGACCTCCGCTCCGGGCGGCTTACAGGGTCCGCGGTTCTGCGCGTCGCACCGTGACGTACGTCACGCTTCGACCGCGCATCGCCAAGCGGCATCGGCGGTAGGGTTGCCCGATGGCCGATGTCACGGTCAAGCGCACGGACGAGTTCGAGTCGACCTTTGGAGGCGGCATGCTCAAGGCGCGCTCCGGCCTCGGTGTGACCTCGTTCGGGATGCAGATCCTGCGCTTTCCCCCGAACGAGACCCGCCACCCCGAGCATGACCACTCCGGCGACGGCCAGGAGGAGGTCTATCTGGTGCTCGAGGGTGCGGCGACACTTCAGGTCGGCGGCGAGGAACACCCGCTGACCCCGGGCCTGTTCGCGCGGGTCGGTCCGAACGAGACCCGCAAGCTCGTCACAGGCGACGGGGGGGCGCAGGTGCTCGTCTTGGGGGGCGTGCCGGGCCAGGCGTTCGAGGTCACCAAGTTCACCGAAGAGGGCGAGCCGGATCCGCTCGATGGCTGACGTGACGATCAAGCGCATCGAGGACTTCGAGTCGATCTTCGGCGGTGGCTTTCGCCGCGTCCGCGCGGGCTTGGGCGTGACCTCGATCGGAATCGCGGTCATGGAGCTGCCGCCCAACTTCGCCGACTATCCCGAGCATGACCAGGCCCACGACCACCAGGAGGAGGTCTACACCGCGCTCTCGGGCAGCGCGACGCTGCGCGCGGGGGGCGAGGAGCACGAGCTGGCGCCCGGCGTCTGGGTGCGCATCGGGCCGGGCGAGAAGCGCAAGATCGTCACCGGTGACGAGGGCGCTCGGGTGCTCGCGTTGGGCGCTGCGCCCGGGCGGCCATACGAGCCTCCGGAGTTCACCGAGGAGGGGGCTCCGGACCCGCTCGGGGGCAAGAAGCCCCACGCCGACTGGGAGCCGGACTTCTAGGCAGTCAGCGGAACAGGTCCTCGCCGGCCGGCCGCTGCAGCTGCGCGGCCGCACCCGGGCCGTCGGCGTCCGTACGCCATCTGCCCGCACCGCGGATGACGACGACCGGGGTTCCGGAGAGCTTGTCCCGGGCGAGGTCGGCCGCCGCGGCGAGTTGGTCGGCGGTCGCGACCGAGGTCGCCGAGAGCTCGCGTCCGTGAGCGTCCTCGCGCCCGCGCCAATCGTCCAGCGCGACCAGGCCGGCGCAGCCGATCGCGACATCGGCCTGACCGATCCGCCACGGACGGCCGAAGCTGTCGGCGACGACGACCGCTGGGCGGCTGCCACAGGCGGCGCCGATCTCGGCGCGGATCCTGCGCGCTGAGGCGTCGGCGTCATCGGGCAGCAGGGTCACCGTTTTGGCGCCGGGAACGTTCGAGGCGTCGATCCCGGCATTGGCGCAGATCCAGCCCCCGTGCGTCTCGACGATCAGCACCCCGTGCTCGGCGCGCACGACCCGCCGCGACTCGGCGAGCACCAGCTCGACCACGCGCGCATCCTTGCCGAGCTTGGCCGCAAGCTCTCGGGCACGCCCGCCCGGCTCGACCTGCTCGAGGCTGCGGAGGCGTCCCTCGGCCTTCGAGACGACCTTCTGCGAGATCACGATCACGTCCTGGTCGGTGAGCGCGAGCCCGCTATCGCGAACCCCGGAGCAGATCAGCGTCCCCAGCTCGGCGCCCTCGGAGACCTCGGGCAGGCCCGGCAGCGCTATCAACTCGAGCCGCGGCGGCATCTCAGGGGCCTGCCCGCGGGCCGAGCCTTCCCAGCGCCTGTGCGGTCGAGGGCGCCCGCCCAGGCCGCTCGGCGAGCACGGCGGCAAGCACTTCCAGGTCGGCCGGCGTGTCGAGGTCGAGCGCAAGCGAGTCGATCGCCTCGACCGCGACCTCGTGACCGGCGCGCACCGCGCGCTCGCGGTGGCGCTCCATGCTGCCCTCGCCGAACGCGGGCCCGATCGCGTCGGCGGGCGCCAGCAAGAGCGCGTTGGTGCCGGTGCCGTGGCGATCCGGCACGACCGCTACCCGGCCGGCGGCCATCCGGCCGAGGGCGAGATCGAGCTCCTCCGGATCGAGCAGCGGGCAGTCACCCGGCAGCAGCGCGACGCACTCGGCGCCGAGCGCGAGCGCCCGGATGATGCCCAGGGTGGCGGCCTCGGAATGGCCGCGGTCCGCGGGCTCCTGAAGCACCTCGAGCGGGGTCGTGGTGCGTTGCGCGTGGCGGAGAGCGATCCGCTCCGCCCGCCCCTCCGCGGTGACGACGATCAGGCGCTCGACGGCCTCGGCCGACGAGACGGCGACGAGCACGTCGGCGAGCATCGCCTTGACCAGCGCCGCCCGTTGCGGTCGATCGAGCGTCTCGAGCAGCCGTTGCTTCGCCTGCCCGAAGCGCTTCACCGGGATGATCGCCGTCGCCCTCACGGGCCAATCATGCCCGGGCGAACTCGAGCACCCGTTCGGCGAGCGCGCGCCGCCCGCTGGCGCCCTCCATCACGGTCGGGCAGCTGAGCACCGGGATGTCCTTCGGCCCCGGGTCCGGATCGCCCTCGTCGACGACCATCGCGTCGATCACTCCCGCGTAGAGCGAGGCGACGCCGGCCGCGGTGACCGGGCGGCCGATCGCGGTCATGAACGCCTCGGTGGGCCCCTTGACAGCGTGTCCCGCCACCAACGGGCTCACCGCCACGACCTTCCCCGGCGCCGCCGCGATCGCCTCACGCATTCCCGGCACCGCGAGGATCGGGCCGATCGAGATCACCGGGTTCGACGGGCCGACGATCACGACCTCGGCCGCGGCCAGGGCCGCCAGCACCTGGGCGGTGGGACGAGCATCGGCGATCCCCTCGAGCTCGACGGCCTCGATCGGCGCCTCGCCACGGTCGAGGATCAGGAACTCCTGTAGACCGCGCGTCCCGGCCGGGGTCAGCACCCGGGTGCGCACGGCTTGCTCGCACATCGGCAGCACGCTCGCAGGTACGCCCAGCGCCGCCGCGATCTGCGCCTGAGCTGCGGTCAGCGTGCCGCCCTCGGCAATGAAGTGGGTGCGGTAGAGGCAGGTCGCCAGGTCGCGATCGGAGAGCCTGAACCAGCCCGGCGCGCCGAGCCGCTCGAGCCGCTCGGCGACGACGAAGGTGTCGTCGCGGATGCCCCAGCCGCGCTCCTCGTCGATCTCGCCGGCGAGCCAGTACGTGATCAGGTCGGGGTCGGGAGAGACGAGCAGACCGTGGACCTCGACGTCGTCGGCGGTGTTGGCGATCACCGACAGCTCCCGTCCGACCACGTCCTGAAGCCCGGCGGCGAGCTTCGCGCCGCCCGTGCCGCCGGCGAGGCAGACGACGCTCATCGCCGGGCGGGCGCCCCGGAGGCCTGACGGCCTCGCGTCATTCCCAGTGGTCGGCCTCGGAAAGGCCGCTGATCCGGATCCCGGCGTGAGTCTTGTAGCGGGCGTTGATCGAGATCAGCATCGGCGTCAGCTGCTCGACGATGCGCGCCATCTCGAGCTGGCCGGCGTTGACGGCGCGCAGGCCGGCGATCGCCTCGATCAGCCGCGCCACCCGCGCCTTGTCGGACTTGCGGTCGCCACAGAGCAGAACGTCCTCGCCGAGCTCGGCCCCCGGGTCGGCGAGCGTGGGCGCGCTCACCGTGTGCAGCGCAGCGACCACGTTCACCCCGTCGGGGACCATCTCCTGGGCCTGCTGGGCGGCGGAGCCCTGCCAGACGCCGAGCGAGCGCGTCGCCTTGCCGCTCACCGCCGCGGCGAGCGGCACCGTGCAGTCGACCAGCAGCTGGCCCGGCTCGAGCGCCTCACGCAGGTTGTTGAGGTTCTCCGACTGAGCGCGGAAAGGCACGGTGAGGAAGACGATCGATCCCTGCTTGGCCGCGAGGTCGTTCGGCAGGCCCTCGATCTCGGCGTCGGGGGCGAGCTTGGAGAGCTTGCGCGCGGTCTCGGCCGCGCGCTCCTCGCTGCGCGAGCCGATCACGACCGCGTGCCCGGCTCGGGCCCAGCGCAGCGCGAGCCCGTAGCCGAGCGCGCCGGTGCCGCCGATGATCGGGATCGCCTTGTCGGCAAGTGCCATGGGGCGGCGCACAATATCCTCCCGCGGCCATGAGGCTCGAGGGACAGCGGGCGCTGGTCACCGGCGGCGCGAGCGGCATCGGCGCGGCGATCGCGGCGCGGCTGGCCGCCGAGGGGGCCGCGGTCGTGATCGGCGACGTCAACACCGACGGCGCCGCGGCGGTGGCGGCGGAGATCGGCGCCACCCCGGGCCACCTCGACGTGACCCAGCCGCAGTCCTCGCGCGACCTCGTCGCCCAGCACGGCCCGTTCTCGGTCCTGATCAACAACGCCGGGACCGACGAGTTCGGGTTCTTCGCCAACACCGATCCCGCGATGTGGGAGCGGATCATCGCGATCAACCTCACCGGCGTGATCGCATGCACCCACGCCGTCCTGCCGGGGATGCAGGATGCGGGCTACGGGCGGATCGTCAACATCGCTTCCGAGGCCGGGCGCGTGGGCTCGAAGGGCTCCGCCGTGTACTCGGCGGCAAAGGGCGGCGTGATCGCGTTCACGAAGGTGATCGCGCGCGAGGGCGCTCGCCACGGGATCACCGCGAACGCGATCGCCCCGGGCCCGATCGAGACCCCGCTGCTGATGGGGGCGCTCGAGTTCGGCGAGATCGGCGAGAAGATCATCGAGACGATGAAGGAGACGACCCAGCTGCGCCGCCTCGGACAGCCCGAGGAGGTCGCCGCCGCCGTCGCCTTCCTCGCCTCCGACGACGCCTCCTACGTCACCGGCGAGACGCTCGGCGTCTCCGGCGGCCTCGGCATGGTCTGACCGAGCCAACCGCCACGCGTGACGCACTGACCACCGCATGGGTGGTCAATGCGTCAACCACCGCCGCGCGCCGCCTAACCTCTGGGGCGTGAGCGAGCTGCCGCAGAGCGTGCGGATCCGCGAGGTCGGGCCGCGGGACGGGTTCCAGAACGAACCCGAGGTGATCCCGACCGCGGAGAAGTTGCGCTTGATCGAGATGCTCGCCCGTACCGGCCTGCGGCGGCTGGAGGTGACGTCGTTCGTGCGCCCGGACGTGATCCCGCAGCTCGCCGACGCCGAGGAGGTGCTGGCGCAAGTCGAGCGGGTCGACGGGGTTGCCTACTCGGTCCTGGTCCCGAACGAGCGCGGGCTCGAGCGCGCGCTCGCCCAGCGCGATCGCTTCGACGAGGTCAACCTCTTCCTCTCCGCATCGGAGGCACACAACCGCAAGAACGTCAACCGCTCGGTCGGCGAGTCGCTCGCCGAGCTCGAGCGGGTTGTCGGGCGCGCCCGCGCCGAGGGCCTTCGCTGCGAGGGCGTGATCTCGGTCAGCTTCGGATGTCCCTATGAGGGCAAGGTCGCGCCCGAGCGCGTCTTCGAGATCGCCGAGCGCCTGGCCGCCGCCGGCTGTGAGGAGATCGCCTTCGGCGACACCACCGGGATGGCGAACCCGCGCCAGGTCGGCGAGTTCTTCGCCGCGGCGTGCGAGCGGCTGCCGGAGGTCGAGCTCACCGCCCACTTCCACAACACCCGCGGCCAGGGGCTCGCCAACGTTCATGCCGCGCTCGGCGCCGGGATCGAGTCGTTCGAGTCGGCCTTCGGCGAGCTCGGCGGCTGCCCGGTGCCCCCGGGGGCGACCGGCAACATCTCGACCGAGGACCTCGTCTCGATGCTCGAGGAGATGGGGATCGGGACCGGGGTCGACCTGCCGAAGCTGATCGAGGCCTCGCGCGCGGTGCAGGACGTCCTCGGCCGCCCGCTCGGAGCGCACGTGCTGACTGCCGGGCCGGTGAATTGGGCGGGCGCATAGGCTTAGCCCATGCGAAGCGACGCTTTCCGCGCGGCCGCCGAGGCCAAGGACTTCTCGCAGGTGGACGAGCTCTTCGCCGAGGACGCGACCTTCCGCAGCCCGGTCGTCTACAAGCCCTATGAGGGGCGCGAGGCGATCAAGGTGCTCCTCGGCGCCGTCGTCCAGGTGTTCGAGGACTTCCGTTACACCGACCAGATCGAGACCGGCGACACCGCGGTGCTCGTGTTCGAGGCCAGGGTCGGCGAGCGCGAGGTCCAGGGCGCCGACATCCTGCGCTTCGGCGCCGACGGCCGAGCGGTCGAGCTGATCGTCATGGTGCGACCGATGAGCGGCATGCATGCGCTCGCCGAGCGCATGCGCGAGATGCTCGAGGCGGCGGGCGCCGCGTAAGTGCTGTAGCCGGTGCGGGTCGCGGTACTCGGGGGCACCCGTTTCATCGGCCGGGCCGTCAGCTCGGAGCTGATCGAAGCCGGACACGAGCTGTTGCTCGTGCACCGAGGCAGGCACGAGCCAACCGAGCTGGCAGTCGCCGAACACCTGCACGCCAACCGACGCGACCTTGCCCGGCATCGTGATCAACTCGGCACCTTCGGGCCTGAAGCGGTGGTTGATCTCTCGGCCATGACCGCCGAGGACGCCGAAGTCGCGCTCGGCTGCTTCGGCGACGTCCGCCTGATCGTGATCTCGAGCGTCGACGTCTACCGAGCTTTCGCATCGCTTTGGGCGGGTAGGGCTACCGACGCCGTGCCGCTCGACGAGCAGAGCCCCGTGCGAACCGAGCCGTCGCCCGATCGCGAGCACCGCCGCGACGGCTGGGACTTCGACCACTCGCGCTACGAGAAGCTCGACGTCGAGCGCGCGTACCTCGAACGAGGCGCCACAGTGCTGCGGCTGCCGTTCGTCTACGGGGAGCATGACTATCAGCGGCGCGAGGAGTTCATCCTTTCTCGCGTGCGGGCTGATGTCCAACGAATCGAGATCGGCACCGGGGACTGGCTGGGCTCACGCGGGTACGTGGGCGACGTCGCGGCCGGTATCCGCGGCGCGCTCGAGGCCCGGACCGCCGCGGGCGAGGTGTTCAACCTCTGCGAGTGGCCATGCGGCTCGATCCGGGCCTGGGTCGAGCAGATCCTCGCCTCTGCGGGCTGGACCGGGGATCTGGCCACCGTCCCCGATGCAGAGGTCGCCGACGACCTCGAGCTGACCACCGCGCTCCCCCAGCACCTGCTGGTCAGCCCGGCGAAGGCGGAGCGGATGCTCGGCTGGCGTCACGGCCCAGCGGCCGAGAGAACCGGGAGATCGGTGCGCTGGCATCTCGACAATCCACCGGCATGACGGACCAAACCACGATCCGCCTCGCACGGCCCGAGGACATCGACGAGCTGGCCGAGACCGCGGTCGCGGCGTGGCGTGAGGGCTTCCGGGGCATCGTCCCCGACGAGATCGACCCCGGGCGCGCCTGGCGGCCGGAGCGGATCTCGGAGCGGATCGCGGGCGGCTCGGACGGCAGCGAGATCCTCGCGGCCGAGGTCGAGGGCTCGGTCCGCGGATTGCTCATGCTCGGCGCCAGCCGCGATCGCGGGGCTCACGAGAACGAGGGCGAGATCGTCGCCCTCTACGTTCACCCCGATCACTGGCGCCGGGGGGTCGGGCGCGACCTCGTCCACGGAGCGCTCGACCGTCTTGCGGATTCCGGCTTCGCCGAGGCAATCGTCTGGACGCTGGCCGAGAGTCAGCGCAACATCGCCTTCTACGAGTCGCTCGGGTTCCACCTCGACGGCGGAACTCAGCGTCGGCCGAGCTTCGGCAGCCCGCTCGAGGTGCGCTTCCGAATGCAGGTTGGCGTCCGCCCGCCGGCCGGCGACAGGTAGGCTCCGCGGCCGCTTTCAACGAACCGGAGGATCGAAGATCACGATGGAGATCGCCAAGGTAGGAGTCGTCGGCTGCGGGCTGATGGGTCACGGGATCACGCAGATTTGCGCGCAGGCCGGCTGGGATGTGGTCGTGCGCGAGGTCGACCAGGATGCGCTCGACAAGGGCATCGGCAAGATCGAGAAGCAGCTCGGCCGCGCGGTCGAGAAGGGCAGGATCGAGCAGGCCGACGCGGATGCCGTCCGTGACCGGATCACGCCGACCCTCGACTACGGCGAGCTCGCCGACTGCGACCTGGTGATCGAGGCGATCACCGAGGACCTCGACCGCAAGCTGGAGATGTGGCGCGAGGTCGACTCGATCGCCAAGCCCGAGGCATTCTTCGCCACCAACACCTCCTCGCTCCCGGTCGCGGATCAGGCGGCCGCGACGAGCAGGCCGGAGCGGTTCCTCGGCCTCCACTTCTTCAATCCGCCACAGGTGATGAAGCTGCTCGAGGTCGTGCGCGCCGAGGCTACCGGCGACGAGGCGATCGAGCTCGGCTTCGTCGTCGGCGAGAAGCTCGGCAGGACGAGCGTCGCCGCCGGCGACAACCGCGGCTTCATCGTCAACCGGCTGCTGATCCCGTACATGCTCGACGGGATCCGCGCCTACGAGGAGGGTGTCGGCTCGATCGAGGACATCGACAAGGCGGTCGTCGCGGGCAGCGGTAACCCGATGGGCCCCTTGACCCTCTCGGACTTCGTCGGCCTCGACACCCTCGCCTCGGTCGCGGAGATCATGGTCGACGCCTACGGCGAACCGCGGTTCTCGCAGCCGGAGACGCTGCGCAAGCTGGTCGGGGCCGGTCACCTGGGGCGCAAGTCCGGTCGTGGCTTCTACGACTACTCGGGTGAGAGACCGGTACCGGCAGACCCGGCCTCCTAGCCGATCGGGGCCTGAGGTCGCTAGGCTCGGCGCACCCGGCGACCGACTCCAAACCAGGTGTCGAGGAGGCAGAGCAGTGGACTACGACTCCGTCGAGCGGATCAGAAGCGCGACCTTCACGCCCGCCCGCCGCGGCTACGACAAGCGCGAGGTCGACCGGTTCCTGAGCGAGCTCGCCGACTGGCTCGAGACCGGGGGTGACGATGACACGCGCTCCGAGCTGGTTCGCCGCGAGCTCGAGCGGATCGGCGAGCAGACGGCAAAGATCCTGACCGAGGCCCACGAGGTGGCGCAGGCAATCCGCACCGAGGCCGAGCACGAGACGCGTCAGGCGCTCGTCGATGCGAACCTGAACGCCGAGGCAATGCGGTCAAGCGCCGACGAGTACGCCGAGCAGTCGCGCGAGGAGGCCGACACCTATGCGCGCAAGGTGCGCGCCGATGCCGACTCCTACGACGCGGAGGCCCGCGCCGAGGCCGACGCCTATGCGGAGCAGACCCGCGGCGAGGCGGAAACCTACGCCGGGCGGATCCGCGAGGAGGCCGACGCAGCGGTCGCGGAGCAGCGCCAGGAGTCGGAGCGAGAGGGCGAGCGGATCGTCGCCGACGCGAACCGGCGCAAGGGCGAGATCGAGAAGGTGATCTCGGACCTGGAGCAGCGCCGAGACGCGGTCGTCGCCGAGCTCGAAAGGCTTGCCAGCGGGATCAGGGGGACGGCGACCCAGCACCGGGCCCCGAGCGATCAGTCGCGGAGCGAGGAGGCGCCGAGCGACGAAGTGGACGATTCGGGCCAGCCTGCGCGCTCGGCGTCCAGCGGCGAGGGCTCCGCGTAAGGCTTTTCGGGCCTCGTGCCGATGGGCTCAGCGAGGGCCGCGAGGGCGGCTCAATCCCGCAACGCACGAAGGGACGAAGGCCTTGCACGAGGGAGAGATCGAGCGAATCCGCAGCGCCGAGTTCGCCACTGCAATCGATACCACTCCGTCATTCGCGCTCGCCCGGCGCGGCTATGACAAGGATCAGGTCGACAGCTTCCTCGCCGAGCTGGCCGATCGCCTCGAACGCGTCGAGCTCGAGCGGCCGGAAACGCCGACCACGGGCTCCGAGAGCGTCCGGCGCGAGCTCGAGCTGATGACCGAGAAGACCGCTGAGCTGCTCGGCCACGCCGAGGAGAGCGCCGAGCGGATCCACTCGGAAGCCACTCAGGAGGCGAGCAGGATCCTGGGGCGGGCCCGGACCGAGGCCGAGGACGCCAAGCGGTCGGCCCACGAAGCGATCGAGAAGGCCCGAGCCGAGACCGAGCGGGTCGCGAACGAGGCCAATGCCTACGCGGAGCGCGTCCGCGCGGAGGCCGAGTCGGACGCGCAGATCCTGCGCGCGCAGGCCGCCTCCGAGCTCGCCGCCGCGAGTGAGCGTTCGCAGGAGGAGGAACGGCGGGCCGAGGAGGAGCAGGCGCGACAGCTCTCCGGCGAGCTCGCGGAACTTGCCGCCCGGCGCGACGCGGCGCGCGAGGAGCTGCGCAAGATCGCCGGTGCGTCTGGCCGACGCGGCCGGCTCCGAATCCCCGAGGCCCCGAGCCGCGAGCCCTCGAGCCGAGCGCGCTGTCGCGACGCAGGACCCGGCGGCCGACCCCGCCGCAACGCAGCCGCTGCGGGCGGTCTGAGACTCGCTTCCCGGCCCAACCGATCGGCGCCGTCCTTCGAGAGGGGCTGCCTAGACTTCCTCGCGATGAGCGAGACCGAAGCCGGAACCGACTTCGAGCGCGCGCTGGAGGCGGCGCTCGCGGGAGGTCCCGATCGCCACCACTCAAAGACCGCCGAGCAGGGCAAGCTGCCGGTTCGCGAGCGGGTCGAGCGGCTGGTGGACGCCGAATCGTTCGCCGAGGAGGGCCTGCTCGCGAACTGGGACGCCGACGGCCTCGGCGCCGACGGTGTGGTGACCGGACTGGCGCTCGTCGGAGGGCGGCGGGTCTGCCTGATGGCCAACGACCCGACCGTGAAGGCGGGCTCCTGGGGACCGAAGACGGTCGAGAAGATCCTCCGGATCCAGGAGCGCGCGCTGAAGCTCGAGCTGCCGATGATCTACCTGGTCGACTCGGCCGGGGCGCGGATCACCGACCAGGTGCAGATGTTCCCCGGGCGCCGGGGCGCCGGGCGGATCTTCTACAACGAGGTCAGGCTCTCCGGCCGGGTGCCCCAGGTCTGCCTCCTGTTCGGGCCCTCGGCCGCCGGCGGCGCCTACATCCCCGCGTTCTGCGACGTCGTGATCATGCGCGAGGGCAACGCCTCGATGTACCTCGGCTCGCCGCGGATGGCCGAGATGGTGATCGGCGAGAAGGTGTCGCTCGAGGAGATGGGCGGGGCGAAGATGCACACCGGCGTCTCGGGCTGCGGCCACTTCCTGGTCGAGACCGATGCCGAGGCGATCGACCTCGCCAAGCGCTACCTCTCCTACATGCCGACGAGCTGGCGCGAGGCGCCGCCCGCGTCGCCCCCCGGCGAGCCGGAGAGCGAGCGGTCGGTCTCCGAGATCGTGCCCGGCGACGAGAAGACCGCCTTTGACGTCAAGGAATTGATCGCCGCGTTGATCGACGCGGACTCGTTCTGCGAGGTCCACGGGCGCTGGGCGAAGGAGCTCGTGGTCGGCTACGCCCGCCTCGACGGTCGCGCGATCGGGATCGTCGCCAACCAGCCGAAGTACAAGGGCGGAGTGCTGTTCGTCGACTCGGCCGACAAGGCGGCGCGCTTCATCGCCACCTGCAACGCCTTCAACGTCCCGCTGCTCTTCCTCGCCGACGTGCCCGGGTTCATGATCGGCACCGAGGTCGAGCGCCAGGGAATCATCCGCCACGGCGCGAAGATGATCAGCGCCGTCTCCGAGGCGACGGTGCCGAAGCTCTCGGTGATCGTGCGCAAGGCCTACGGCGCCGGCCTCTACGCGATGGCCGGCCCCGCGTTCGAGCCCGACTGCTGCATCGCGCTGCCGACCGCGTCGATTGCCGTCATGGGCCCCGAGGCGGCGATCAACGCCGTCTTCTTCAACCAGATCCAGGCGATCGACGACGAGGCCGAGCGCGAGCAATTCGTCGCTGCCAAGCGCGACGAGTATTCGGCCGACATCGACATCCTCCACCTCGCCTCGGAGATGGTGATCGACGCGGTGATCGAGCCCGACGCCCTGCGCGCCGAGCTGATCCGGCGCTTCGCGCTCGCGGAGTCGAAGGACCGCGGCTTCAGCGAGCGGCGAAACCCGATCACGCCTGCCTGATCCGGCTCAGGGGCAGCCGGACTCCCGCGAGCGGGGCTCAGCAGCTGCGCTCGGTGTCGTGCCCGGGGCCGCCGTTGCAGCGGTCGTTGCCGCCACCGCCCGCGAGCGCGTCCTTGCCCCCACCACCCGCGAGCCGGTCCTTGCCGCCGCCGCCGCCGAGCTTGTCCTTGCCGGCGCCGCCCTTGAGCTTGTCCTTGCCCGGACCGCCCTTGAGCTTGTCCTTGCCGGCGGCACCGTCGAGGAGGTCGTTGCCGCCCTCGCCGAAGGCCTTGTCGTTGGCGTCGAGGCCGCAGACGACGTCGTTGCCGGCGCCGGCACGGATCTCGTCGGCACCCGGGCCGCCGGCGATCACGTCGTCGCCGTCGGTGCCGGTGGTCGTCCCACCCTCGGCGGGCGCGACGATCGTCGCCTGCCCGCCGCGGCACGGCACCGGGTCGCCGGTGAGGCGGCCCACGAGCACCCGATTGCTGCCCCCTGCCTGGTCGGCCTTTCCGGCGAGCACCGCGGCGCCGTCGGGTTGCAGGACGACGCCGTTGGCCTCGGCGCCGAGCGATGCAGGGTTGATGATCAGCTCGCCGTTGGTGGCGAAGCTCGGGTCGGGCAGGCCATCGGGTGTCAGGCGAGCCGCCCAGATCGAGGCGACGTCCTCGCCGTCGCTGGCGGCCTCGCCCACGACCACGATCCGTCCGCCGGGATCGATCGCGAGCGCGTACGCGGAGTCGATCATCGGCGACGGGTTACGCGTGAAGACCCCTCCGCTGCCGAAGCTCGGGTCGAGGACGCCCCCGACGGTGAATCGCGCGACGACCATCTGCGAATCCGAGTCGGCGCTCGCGGATGAGCCGACGGCGAGGATGCGCCCGTCGGCGAGGATCTCCAGATCCTCGATCGAGCCCGACGCGCCGCCCGGCGCCATGCCGAGGTCGGTGAACGTCAAGCCGTCGGCGTCGAACGAGCCATCGTTGCCGCCGGTCGGGGTCAGCTTGGCGAGCATCGCGCCGTCGGAGGAGGAGCCGCCGACGATCAGCGATCCGTCGGCGAGCGTCTCGATCGCGTTCGCAGCCTCGCCGGTGGTGCCCGCGGCCCCCACCGGCTTGATTCCCTCACCGTCGAACCCGGGGTCCGGGATGCCCGTCGAATCGACCTTGACGACGACCCCCTCGCCGCTCACCACCAGCTCACCCGCTGCGGCGATCCCGCCGTCGAGCGTCGGCGCCACATCGCGGGCGGTGCAGCTGGCGGTGCACTCGACCACCGCCACGCCGTCGCCGCCGAAGCTGGAGTCAGGCGTCCCATCGGCGGTGTAGCGAGCGAAGCCAAAGGCATTCTCAGCGCCGCGGCCGAGGCCGGCGCCGACGATCCGCCCCTGGGCGTCGAACTCGATCGCACTGAGCCCTCGCGGGTCTCCCGTCATCAGTCCGTCGGGCTGGATCGCGATGCCGTCGGACCCGAAGCTGGGGTCGGGAACCCCGCTCGCGCTCAGACGGGTCAGCATGAAGCCGCTCACCCCGCTGCTCGCGCCGGCGGCGATGATCCGGCCATCCGGGAGCACGAGCAGATCGAACATCTCCTCGTTCGGGCCGGTGGGGTCGTCGAGTGTGGTGAAGCCGCCGCTGCCGAAGGTCGGGTCGGGCTCGCCGGCTGCGCCGAAGGCCGGCGACGGCAGCGTCAGTGCAGCGGTCGCCAACAGGCCTCCGACTCGCATTCTCCCCGCGACATGGAGTCGTCCGTTCACGCCGGTGGCGATCCTACCCCTCGCCCGGCCCAATCGGGCTAAGACGGGTTCTGAGGCCATCGCCAGCCGCACGACTACGATCCGGCAGGCATGACCCGATCGCCTTCCCGCGCGTTGCTAGCGGCAGTCCTCGCTGTCGCTGCTGTGCTCCCTGCCGCCGCCGCATCAGGCGGCGGGGAGGGGCTCGCAACGTGGAAGGCGCGGCTCGCGATCAGCAGCCCGATGGACATCGCGGGACCGCGCTCCGACGGCCGCTTCCTCGTCGCCGCCGGCGGTCTCCTGCACCTGCTCGACGCCTCCACCGGTGAGCTCGAGCCGTTCGCGCGCGGCGTGGGCGGTTACTCGACCGACACCGGCGAGCCCTACATCGCGTTGGCGCCCAAGCGGTTTCAGGGACCCGGCGGCTGCTCCTACGGGCGTGAGGCGACCTACGCGATCGAGACCGGGGCCGATGCAGGCGTGATCCGGATCTCGCGCGCCGGCAAGTCGCGGCGCTTCGCCAGCTTCAACGGCTTTCCGACCGGCATCGTCTTCGACCGCGGCGGTCGCTTCGACCACCGGTTGCTGGTCGCGGTTCACGGGCTGAGCGCATCACCGAGCGTCCTCTTCGCATACGACTGCGACGGCGGTGTGGAGACGATCACCGAGGACGGTCCGAACATCGAGGGAGGGATGGCGATCGCGCCGAAGGGCTTCGGTGACTTCGGCCGCAAGCTGATCGCTCCGGACGAGTTCGCCGGCCTGCTCTACGCGATCGGCCCCCGGGGAGGGGTGCGGGTAGTTGCCGACTCGGGGATCCCGTCGGGCCTCGACATCGGGGTCGAGAGCGGCGGCTTCGTGCCCAGCCTCGACCGTGGCGGGACCGCGCTGCTGGCCGATCCCGGCCGTGACGTGATCCTCGGCCTCGGCCGCCGGGCGCTGCGTCTCGCCGGGGTCGAGCGCGGGGATCTCCTCGTCGCCGCCGAGGCGGTCGAGACGCGGACGATCGCCGTGAGCTGTGACCCGGGTTGCAGCGCTCGCGAGGTCGCGGTCGGCCCGGCTCCGGTCCTGGGTCACGCCGAAGGCCACCTCGAGTTCTTCCGCGGGGGTGAGCGATAGGCGGTCTCGGCCTGATCCTCGGCAGCGGCGCGATCGGTCTTGGCACGCGCGACGCGGTCGTCGTCGAGCGCCACGGAGGGCCCCCGTACGCGCTTCCGCACCAGATCGACCACGTCGCCAACCTGCGCTCGCTGCTCGAGCGCGGTTGCGATCGGGTGCTTGCGATCGGCTCGGTTGGTGGCCTGCGAGCCGAGCTCGGACCGGGGACGTTCGTCTGCCCCGACGACTTCATCGCCCTCGACGCCGGGCCGCTGACTGCGCTCGAGGGCGCGGCGGCGCATCGGGTGCCGGGGTTCGATCCGGGCTGGCGCGGCGAGGTGCTGCGAGCGTGCGCCGCCGCCGGGGTTGAGGTTCACGACGGCGGCGTCTACTGGCAGGTTCGCGGGCCGCGCCTGGAGACGCCGGCCGAGATCGGCCTGATCGCCGCGCACGCCGAGGTGATCGGGATGACGATCGCATCCGAGTGCGTGATCGCGGGCGAGCTCGGCCTGCGCTACGCGGCGGTTTGCCTGGTCGACAACCTCGCCAACGGGGTCGGGGAGACGGAGTTGACGGTGGCCGAGCTCGACGCGGGACGAGCGGCGAATCGGGAGCGACTCGCGGCCGCGCTCGAAGCCGTGGTCCCGGCACTTGCTTGAATCCGTCCATGGCACTGACGGTCAGCGGGGCGACGCTCGAGGGTGAGCGTGTCGGCCTGCGGGCCGTCGACGGCGTGATCGAGGCCATCGGGCCGGAGGTCGAGGCGCAACCGGGCGACGAGGTCCTCGACGTGACCTTGCTCGCCCTCGTCCCCGGGCTCGTCAACGCGCACACCCATGCGGCGATGACCTTGTTCCGCGGCTTCGCCGACGACCTGCCGCTGATGGAGTGGCTGCAGAAGCACATCTGGCCGGCCGAGCAGCGGCTCGAGCGCGAGGACGTCTATTGGGGCACGCGGCTCGCGTGCTGGGAGATGGCGCGCTCGGGCACGATCCGGTTCTGGGACATGTACTGGAAGCAGGCCGAGACCGCGCGGGCGGTCAAGGACGCCGGGCTGCGGGCGGTGGTCGGGGCGCCCCTGATCGACAACAAGGACCCCGACGGAGCTCCGCGGCTGCTCGAGAAGGCGCGACGCACGATCGACGAGATCGTCGAAGCGGGTGAGGGGGCGGTCACCGCAGCGCTCGCACCGCACGCGATCTACACCGTCTCCGAGCCCTCGCTGCGCGGGATCGCCGAGATCTCGGCCGAGCGCGACGTCCCGGTCGAGATCCACCTCTCCGAGACCGAGGGCGAGGTGCTCGCGTGCGTCGAGGAGACCGGCCTGCGACCGGCGCACTACCTCGATCGCTGCGGTCTGCTCGGGCCGCGGACCCTGCTCGCCCACAGCGTCTGGCTCGACCGCGACGAGATCGACCTGATCGTCGAACGCGGGGCGACGATGGTCACCAACCCAGTCGCGAACCTGAAGCTCGCCGTCGGCGGCATCTTTCCCTATCTCGAGGCGCGCGAGGCGGGCGCGCAGGTCGCGCTCGGCACCGACGGCGCCGGGTCCAACAACTCGCTCGACATGCTCGATGACGTCAAGGCCTTCGCCCTGCTTCAGAAGCACGTCGCCGCCGACCCTGCGGCGGTCACCGCACGGGAGGCCTGGGAGATCGCGACCGGCCAGCGCTCGGACCTGGTCGGCGAGGCGTCGCTCGTACAGGGCGCCCGGGCGGACTTCGCCCTCGTCCGCCTCAACTCTCCCGGGCTCGCGCTCGGCAAGCTCGACGCCGGTCTCGTCTACGCCGCCGACGCCTCCGCGGTCGCGGTCACGGTCGTCGGCGGACGAGTCGTCTACCGCCAGGGCGAGCGCGCCGAGGCCGAGGAGATCATCGCCCGGGCGCGCGAGCGCGCCAAGCTGCTCCTCGTCTAGGGGCCGGCTTCCGCCATCCCGGCCCGCTCCTCCTCGCGGCGCTCGACCTCGGAGGTCGCCGGCATGACGTCGTTGCGGCCCTCCTCGGATTCGCGCCAGTGGGTCGGCGCTGGGACCGCCGCGGCTCCAGGGCGCGCGGTCGGCGGTGTGACCCCCGCCCAGCCCGGCCGCTCGACGGCGCGGTCGAGCGCCCCGTCGAGGTAGTCCTCGAGCAGGGTCAGGCCCTGGAGCCCGGGGACCGCGGCGATCGTCTCGTCGATCCCGCGAGCGTGTTCGCGGCCCTCGGCCGAGTCGCCGAAGAGGTAGATCGCGAGCGCGTCGACCTCCTCCTCGATCTTGACCCCGGCGCCGACCGGCGTCCAGAAGTTCTTGAGCACGAAGCGGACCAGGCGACGGGCCGTTCGCGAACACGCCATCCGAGCCTTGGCCTGGGCGCGGTAGAAGGCGAAGTGCCGGCGCTCGTCCTGGATCACCTTGCGCAACATCTTGCGGAGCTCGGGATGGCTCGAGCGGCGAATCAGCGCGTAGTAGCCGGTCAGGGTGGTGAGCTCGTTGACCGCCCCCCACATCATGTGGATCGCGGCGAAGTCGCGAGTCGCCATCGAGCCGAGCATCGTCGGCACGATCCCGAGCCCGTTGCCGATCCCGATCGAGACGCGCAGGTCGCGCCAGCGGTTGGGATGCGAGGGCAGGGGCGCGCGTCCGTCCGGCAGCCTCGACTCGAACGGCTCCTCGATCCCGTACGAGCGCAGGAAGTCGGCGAAGGCCTCGCCGTGCCAGAGCTCCTCGTAGACCCAGCACGAGAGGAAGGCCGTGATCTGGGGGTCGGCGGCGGCGCGGGTGGCGAGCAGGTCGCGCATGTAGATCACCGTGTGCGTCTCGATGTCCATCATGTAGTCCAGGCACATGACGTCACCGTCGCTGAGGCGATGGTTGGGGATCTCGTCCCACGCGATCTCGGAGAGGTCGACCTTCTTCGAGTTGCGCAGATAGCGGTCGAGGTCGAAATCGACCAGGGTCGGCTGCGTGCTCATGGCATCTCCTCTTACGTCTCCGATGCGAGCCTGGATGACAGCTCGACGAAGTAATCGAGCGCGGCCGGGTTGGCGAGCGAGTCTCGCGAGGCCGCCTGTTCGGGCGCGGTGCCCATCAGGATCCGCTTCACAGGGACCTCGAGCACCTTGCCCGAGAGCGTGCGCGGGACCTCGGCGATCGCAAAGACCTCGTCCGGGACGTGGCGGGGAGAGCACTGCTCGCGGATCCGCTTGGCGATCTCCGTGCGCAGCTCGTCGGTCAACTCCGCACCCTCGCGCAGGACGACGAACAGAGGCATCCAGCCCTCCGTGCCCGGCTTGGGGATGTCGACCACGAGCGCGTCGGTGATCTCGGGCACCGAGGCGACCGCCCGGTAGATCTCCGAGGTGCCCATGCGAACCCCGGAGCGGTTGATGGTCGAGTCCGAGCGCCCGTAGATGATCGCCGTGCCCCGCGAGGTGATCTCGATCCAGTCGCCGTGGCGCCAGATGCCCGGGTAGACCTCGAAGTAGGAGGAGCGGTAGCGAGAGCCGTCCGCATCACCCCAGAAGTAGATCGGCATCGAGGGCATCGGCTCGGTGATCACCAGCTCGCCGACCTCGTCGATCACTTCGTTGCCGTCCTCGTCGAAGGCCGCGACCGCGCAGCCGAGCGAGCGAGCCTGGAGCTCGCCACGGTAGACGGGCAGGATCGGCACGCCGCCGACGAATGCGGTGCAGACGTCGGTGCCGCCGGAGGTCGAGAAGAGCCAGGTCTCGGAGCCGACGTGGTCGTAGATCCACTGAAAGCCCTCGGGGGCGAGCGGTGAGCCGGTCGAGCCGACCGAGCGCAGCGCTGACAGATCGCGGCCCGTGCCGGGCTCGACCTCGGCCTTCATGCAGGCGGCGACGTAGCTGGCGCTGGTGCCGAAGCAGGTCACTCCCGCGCTCTCGGCGAGGTCCCAGAGCACGCCCATGTCCGGGTGCCCGGGGCTGCCGTCATAAAGCACGATCGAAGCATCGGTGAGCAGCACGCCGACGAGGAAGTTCCACATCATCCAGCCGGTGGTCGTGAACCAGAACACCCGGTCGCCTTCCTGGGCGTCGAGGTGGAGGCCGAGCTTCTTGTATTGCTCGAGCAGTATTCCCCCGTGGCCTTGGACGATCGCCTTCGGGAGCCCGGTCGTCCCCGACGAGTAGAGGACCCAGAGGGGGTGCTCGGCGGCGACCTGCTCGAAGGCGATCTCACCCGGGTCGCCGGAGGCGAGCAGCTCCTCCCAGGCGACGGCGTCGCGCAGGCCCGACAGATCGGGCTCGGGGTCCAGATACGGCAGGACGACGGTGAGCTCGACGCTCGGCATCGCCTCGAGCAGCCCGGCGACGACGTCGGTGCGGTCGAAGTCGCGCCCGTTGTAGCGGTAGCCGTCGACGCAGAAGAGCACCTTGGGCTCGATCTGGGCGAAGCGGTCGATGACGCTCGAGGCGCCGAAGTCGGGTGAGCACGAGGACCAGGTCGCGCCGATCGAGGCGGTGGCGAGGAAGGCGACGAGCGTCTCCGGGAGGTTCGGCATGTAGGCGACCACGCGGTCGCCGGGCTCGACCCCGACCGCACGCAGGGCCGAGGCTGTGCGCGCGACCTGCGCCCGCAGCTCGCCCCAGGTCAGCGATCCGAGCTCGCGCAGCTCGGAGGCGTGCTGGACGGCGAGTCGGTCGGGCGGCTTGCCGGCGAGCAGGTTCTCGGCGTAGTTGAGCCGGGCGCCGGTGAACCACTCGGCGCCGGGCATCTCGCGGCTGGCCAGCACGTCGTCATACGGCGCCGATGCCCGGACCGCGAAGTGATCCCAGATCGACGCCCAGAAGTCCTCGAGCGAATCGGTCGACCAGCGCCACAGCGCGTGGTAGTCGCCCTCGAAGCTCAGGCCGCGCTCGGCCTCGAGCCAGCGCATGTAGGCGGTCATGTTCGAGCGCTCGACCGTCTCGGCCGACGGCTCCCAGAGCAGCTCGCCGCGGTTCGCGGCGGCGGTCGCGTCGCTCACGGCGAGACTTCTATCACCGCTTGGTGGGGCGGGCTCCCGGTTGGGGCGGCGTGGCGGGCTTCGCCGTCGGCTCGGTATCGGCCGAGCGCCCGATGTCGCGGTCGAGCTGGCGGACGAGCTCGAGCGTGAAGCCGTGGGCGCGATCGAGCGCCCTCGGGTCGACCGTCTTCGGCGCGTCGGTGGGCAGGTGGTAGTGGGGTACGTAGCCGTCGGCGTCGAGACAGGTGATCCCGAGCGAGCGATAGCGGGCGAGCCGGGGCGGCATCGAGTCACCGGCGAGCCCGTGGCGCAGCGGCTTGGCGCCGAAGCGCTTCGCGCCGGCGGCGTCGGCATCGGCGATCGCCGTGCAGAGCTCGACCAGACGGCGGTCCAGGTCGTAGGTGATCACCCAGCCGGCGCCGGTCTCGAACCGGACCTCGCCGTGGCCGACCGTGTCGATCGCGAGGAAGATCGTGCGCTCGCGCTCGAGCTGCTTGCGATGCGCGCGCACGAACGCGCGCATGCCCTCCTGCAGGCACTCCTCGCCGCCGTCGAGCACGAGCCAGACGTCGAGGTGCTCGGGCGGATCGGCGTCGAGCTCGGCCGCCAGCGAGATCGCCGTTGCGACCCCGGACGCGTTGTCGTTGGCGCCCGGGACGACCGGGGAGAGCTCGATCTCGACCAGCGCGAAGATGCCGATCAGCAGGACGAGTGTGGGGAGGAGCTGGAGCACGGAGATCAGCCCCGCGTCGACCCCCGCCATCCGCGCGCCGAGCAGCGGCAGGAGCACGGCGAGCGACCAGAACAGGAGGCGGAAGGGGCCGAGGGCGGGGAAGCGCTTGCCGAGGCGGGCGGCACGGCGGGCGCGCTTGGGGGAGAACGCGGCGCCGGTCCTGGCGGCGTCGAGGTGCGCGCAGATGACCAGCCGGGCGGGCGCGTCCGGGCTCTTGCCCGGGGAGACGACGTTCTGTGAGGCGCGGCGGAAGAACAGGCTGCGGATCAGATAGAGGCGGTAGTTGAGATCGAGGTACATCGACGTCGCCGCGAACAGCACCAGCCCGAAGCCGAGCGCCGGGACCTCGATCGCCACCAGGCTGCCGGCGAAGCCGAGCAGGCAGTGGGTCGCATGGACGAGGCCGTAACGCGGATGGACGTAGGTGGGCTCGACCTCGACCCGTCGGCCGAGCCCCCGCAGGCGCTCGGCGAGGCGGCTCGCGGCGCGGCGCTCGGCGTCGGTGCCGGCGAGCCGGCCCTCGAACGAGCACAGCTCGCGAATGATCTCCATGCGCCCCTTCGCGTCCACGAGCGGGGGATTATCCCCGGGGGCCGGTCGTTGGCGCTGCCGGCCGCTGTTCCGGTTGATCGGTTCAACCGATTCGAGGCCGGTGCAACCGACGCGGGTGAGGAAGTGTCGGTATATCCGACACTTCGTGACCTCGGTCGCCAGGCAGGGTCCAAAGAGCCCTCAGGCGACCGCACGAGGACCGTCCTCGATGCGGCGGGTGGGATTCGAACCCACACGCCCTTTCGGGCACGGCTTTTTGAGAGCCGCGAGTCTGCCGTTCCTCCACCGCCGCGGACGGCTCCATTCTGACGAACCTATGGGAGGGACTCTGGCCAACGGTGCCTGGCGTGCCAAGGAACAGTCACGATTGAGCGAAGAAACCCGCCTGCTCGCTACCTTCGTTCCATGTGCGGGCGCTACACGCTCACCAACCCGGACCCGGCACGGCTGCGGGCGCGTTTCGACATCCTCGAGTCGGTCGAGGTCGCCGACGAGCCGCGGTTCAACATCGCCCCGACCGACCCGGTGCTCGCAGTGCGCCGGTTTGACGACCGGCGGGACCTGGGGCGGCTGCGATGGGGCCTGGTGCCCGGCGTGTGGGCCGAGGAGAAGGGACAGCGTCCGCTGATCAACGCGCGGGCGGAGACGCTCGCCGAGCAGGCGGCGTTCGCCGAATCGTTTCGCGAGCGCCGCTGCCTGATCCCGGCCGACGGCTTCTACGAGTGGCTCACCGATGAGCACGGCAAGCGCCCGGTCTGGCTCAGCCGTCCCGACGCCGACCTGTTCGCGTTTGCGGGCGTCTGGGCGGAGCTCAAACGGCGGGGCTCGGACGAGGTGCTGCATAGCTGCGCGATCATCACCTGCCCGCCGAACGAGCTCATCCGCCCGATCCACGACCGGATGCCGGTGATCCTCGATCCCAGCGCCGAGGCGGCGTGGCTCGACCCCGGCGGGTCGCCCGACGACCTGCTGGGCCTGCTCGTACCGGCGCCCGAGACGGCCTTGGCGGCGCGCGAGGTCGGCGACCTGGTCAACGACGTGCGTAAGGACGGGCCCGAGCTGATCGAGCCACGCGAGGAGCAGGGCGCGCTGTTCTGACGGTCGCGGTTCGGGGGCTCGAGTGGATGCGGCAGACGCCGCGTTCAGGCGGGCGCGGGAGCGGCGCCGGGATCCTCGCCCTCGCCGTGAAGCGGCCGGCCGCCGATCGGGCGCTCCTCCTCGACCTGCCACTCCTGGTTGAAGCCGATCATCGAGACGGCGACCAGGATCAGCTGGACCGGGACGACGATCAGGGTAAGCATGCCGAGCAGGTCCTCGGGCAGCGCCGGGGAGTCGAGGCCTTCCTTGGAGCGCGCGAACCAATCGGGCGCCGCGATCCCCGCGAAGATCGCGAGGATGATCGCCAGCGCTGCCGCCACCGGCAGGATGCCGCGGCTCCAGTTCATGACCAGGAAGGCGAAGAGGATGTACAGCCCCGCCCAGAGCAGGGTCATGATCCCCACGCTGGCGCCGAGCAGCCGCTCCCAGCCCCCGAGCGTGATGATGATCAGCAGCGCGGCGGAGACGAGGAGGACGAAGGCGATCACAGCCTTCATCGTCTTCGCTTCGGCCTTCTCCCGGTTCGGCCGCCAGAGCTCATAGCCCGGCCGTGCCTCTGCAACCTGCATCACCGCAAGCATAAGAGCTACCGCGGACTTGCGCGACGGTTCTTTGCCGGGCCCGGTTCAGGATCCAAGTGCGGGCGGAGGGACTCGAACCCCCACGCTCTTGCGAGCACCAGGTCCTAAGCCTGGCCTGTCTACCCAATTCCAGCACGCCCGCGCGTTGGTCAGGCGATTGTAGGACCGCGGATCCTCATGTCTTCGGCCCTATGAACTCGTCGAGCTTTACTACGGCGTCTCGGCGGGCAACCGAGATGTGGTAGCGCGTCCAGGGTCTCCACGCGATTTCGAGTTGGTCGCACGCGTCGGTGAACAGGCGCCGAATGTCGTCCGATCGATTTGAGAACTGATACCTCGGATACGCATAGTCCCGACCCTTGACGTGGACCCGATTCAGGCCACGCCACCCGTCGGTGTGGATGAGGCCACGCAGGAACTGCTCTGGTTCCGCCCTGACGATCTCCCGCTGCCAGTCATCGAGCTCGATCCTTCGCTCGTGCTTCCGCCCAGATCCGTGCTGTGGGAAGCAGCACGGCCACTGCTTCCAGTAGGAGATCAGGTAGACCACGTTCTGTCCCGGACGGCCTCCGATCCACGGTCCTCTGCCACGAACCTTGGTGATCGTCCTCCCGACCTCGGCCACGATGCCCGGCCAGGCAGAGTCCAGCGCAACGCGGAGACTGTAGGTCCGTCCCGACTGATGGCACAGGTAGCCGTCCCCGAGGTAAACGGCCAGCAGATAGGAGTAGTCCCGAGAAGCAGACTCTAGGAAGTCGTGGTTCTCGGATCCGCAGCGCGAGCACCCTGTTTCCGTCCTTGGGATGCGGCCGTAGATCCAGTTCCTCAGTGTCGAGACTGGGACCCTGGTCAGGCGGCTGCTGTCCGCATGCGCGACACCCTTGGCGACAAGGCGCAGGACCTCATCGACCTCATCAGCGGGTCTGCGAGCTGGCATGATGAGCGAACATACGTTCGCTCACGGACGGAACGGGCCAGCCGCACCACCGTCCACCTAGACTTGAGCGCCCGCAACCAGGGGGACTGGTGTAATGGTCAACATTGCGGTCTCCAAAACCGCAGCTCGAGGTTCGATTCCTCGGTCCCCCGCTCGAATTCACCGCCCGGCGACCCCCGCAACTCCGCGCTGCGATGCGGGTTCTAGGGGACAGCGCGCCGGCAGGGGCGCGCTATTTTTCTCGCAAGATGACCGGCAAGGAGATCGCAGGACGGCGGCGATTGGTCGCGACCACGGGGGTGCTCGTGACCCTCGGGATCGCGCTGCTCGCTTCGCTCGCCCTCGGCGCGCGGCACCACGGCTTGGCCGCTTCCGCCGGCCAGGGCGGCGTTCCCTGTCCGACCGCCGGCGAGCCCGCCTCCGATGCAACCGCGAACCAGCTCCGCAGGTCGGTTCGCTGCCTGATCAACGAGGAACGCGCGGTCCGCGGCCACGCCAAGGTGGTGCGGGACAGGAGCCTGCAGAAGGCGGCGCAGAAGCACACCAAGACGATGGTCGAGACCGGGTGCCTCGCACACCGCTGCGAGGGCGAGGTCGACCTCGAGACGCGGGTCCGGCGCGCCGGCTACTTCGAGGGCGCGGAGATGTGGGAGTTCGCCGAGAACACGGGCTGCGGGGTGAGCGCCGAGGCGATGGTCTCCAACTGGATGGCGAGTCGCTTCCACCGGGTCAACATCGTCGACAAGGACTTTCGTGACATCGGCGTCGGCGTGACTCAGAAACCGGTCGACGAACGCTGCGACGAGGGCTACGCGACGTTCGCAATCGTGCTCGGCTGGCGCAAGCCCGGCTCCTAGACCTCCGCCTGGACACTCCTCCGAGGCCCGTGCCTGGCCCGTTCAAGCGCTCCGATGGACGCGCCGATGCGATCCCCGATGGGGCTCCGCCCGACGGAAGTCGCCGCGCCGCTGCTCGCGGCGCTCGCGGTCGCACTGGTCGCGATCACGGCCTCGCCCGCCGTTTCGACGGCAGGGTCAAGCGCTTGCGGCAAGTTCGGCGGCCAGAGCCCGCACGAGCTCACCAACGGCCAGGCGCGCGACACGATCCTCTGCCTGCTCAACGACGAGCGCGATGATGCCGGCCTGCGGGCGCTCGACCGCTCGAAGAAGCTCCAGAAGGCGGCCCAGCGCCACAACGAGCGCATGGACGGCACCGGCTGCTTCGCGCACCAGTGCCCGGGGGAGGCCTCGCTCACGACCCGGCTTGAGAGCGTCGACTACCTGAGCGGCGGCCTGACGCGGTGGATGTACGGTGAGGCGATCGCCTGGGGGATGAAGGACCGGGGCACGCCGAAGGCGATCGTGAGCGCGTGGATGCACAGCCCGCCGCACCGCGCGCTGATCCTCAACCGGACCTTCGACGAGGCCGGGGTCGGCTTCTCGCCCGGCACCCCGCAGTCGAGGAACGGCGACGGCGGCATCTTCACCACCGACTTCGGCTTCACCGTCGGTTAGCGTCGGCCCGGCGCGCGGAATCCGCCCGGGCTGAGGCTAGAGTCGCGGCGCATGGGCGAATTGCTGGCCGAGGTGATCCCGCTCGCGATCGGCGCGGCGATCAGCCCGATGGTCTTCCTCGGCGCGATCGCGGTGATGACCGGACCCGGGCCGCTTCGGCATGGCTGTGCGTACGCGATCGGAGTTGCGATCCCACTGCTCGTCGTCACCGTGCTCGCGGTCACCCTCGGACACGCCTTCTCGCTCCCGGACGCCTCGAACTCGGTCAAGGGCTGGATCGACATCGGCTTCGGCGCCGTACTGGTGCTGCTCGGCGTGCGCGCCGTTCGCCGTCCGCCGAAAACCGCCAAACCCCGGGATCGGCCGCAGCGCGGCGGGCTCGGGAGGTTCGTCGCCATGGGCGCCGGGCTGATGACCAGCAACGTGACCACCTTCGCCCTCTACATCCCGGCGATGAAGCTGATCCAGGAGAGCGGCGTGAGCACCACTGACGAGGTCGCCGCGATCGCGATCGTGCTCGCGATCACGATGGCGCTCGTGCTCGTGCCCCTGGCGATCGTCGCGATCGCCCCCAAAGTCATCGGAGCGAGTGCTCACCCGGGCGGGCGACTGGCTCGGCTCGCACCGCCGCACGATCGCGATCGCGCTCTGCTTCGGCTTCGGTGCCTACCTGATCATCCACGGACTCGCACGGGCCCTATGATCAGCGCATCCGCGGGCGAGGTGTAACTGGTTGCACGTCAGCCTTCCAAGCTGAAGGAAACGGGTTCGAGCCCCGTCGCCCGCTCTGACTTAAACTCGCTCCGACCACGGGGCGTGGCGCAGTCTGGTAGCGCATCCGGCTGGGGGCCGGAAGGTCGCTGGTTCAAATCCAGTCGCCCCGACTTTTAGGGTGTGCGTGGGACAGCGACGCCCCGCACGAATCAAGCGCATAGACCCGCATAGCGCCGCGCTGCGTTGCACGTAAGTCAGTAGCACGGCGTCCGTTTTCGCAGTAGCACGGGGCTTGCGTCATCTACATGCAACATCGTTCGTACCCGAGGGCTTTGGCGAGTCTCTCAGTGGATTGGTCGGTGGTGGCCGGGAGCGCTTGCTCCCGGTCCCGCCTCCGGCCTCACCGCCTCGCCTTCGGGAATCCACTAACTCGATTCGCCGAAGGAGAATGCCCATGAGCATCAAGGCCACCCAGGCCCGTCTGGAAGCACGCGACCGGGTCGACGACGCAGCGCCACGTTCTAGCCGCGATCGCCGACAACGCCGATAAGCACGGCGTCGCATGGCCCAGCATCGGCCACGACGACAAGCCGGGCGGGCTGATGAAGAAGACCGGCTATGGCCGCCGGACCATTCAGCGAGCGATCCGGGCGAACATCGCCCTGGGGGAGTCTCATCGAGATCACCGACCCTCGGTGGTGGGGTGAATGATCCACCGCGTGTGTACCGAGTGCGGCACGACGAGAGACCCGGACAAGCGGTGTCCGAACCCCGATTGCTCAAAGCAGCGCAAGCGCCCGAACACACCGAATCAACGGGCGATCAAAGGTGTAGGCGCTCGAGGGCGAGCATGGCGAGCGACCAGGGCGAAGTTTCTACGCACCTGCCCTGTGTGTCAGTTCGAGGAAGGTTGCATAGCGCCCGCCCATCATGTGCACCACATTCACGGTGAGGGTCCCACCGGAGTGGCGGGATTGGACTTTGAGAATCTCATGGGCCTCTGCCCCTCTCACCATTCACAGATCGAGGCAGCCATACGACGGCGAAACGATCGTGGTGAGTGGATATGAGCGCGTCTAAGGTGGGGTTGAATAGTAAAGGTGGAATGGGCCCTGGCAGGTGTGTTCGGGGCGCGAGGAGCGCGGGCAGATCCTCACAGCCGGTACCACACCCCGGCACCCGACCCGCAAACGCGTATGGTCGGTCGCCGATGTGGCTTCCGGGGAGAGATAGTGACGACCCCGCACAAGCAACTTGGCGGGTACTTGCCATTCTTCGAGCGCGTCTCTCGGCACAGGCGACTGGCGGGTCTGCGGAAAGCGCCCGCGCCGTCGACCTCGAGGACGCGGGGCGGCGGGCGTTCGGGGGTCAGGGGTTGGCTCCCGGCGCCGTCGCCCCCACGATGGCCGAGGGGATCAAAACATGAACGTCAACAGCGAGCGAGCTGACGAAGGACTCCTCGAGCGCTACCTGTGTCTGCGGCGGGGGAGGACGGGCGGCTTTAGGCGACTAGCACAGCGGCCAAGGTTCAATGAGCACCGAAAGCGCCACTGCGTGGACGACGTCCACCGCTACTGACATGTCACGTGCACACACTGCCGCGAGTCTCCATTCCCGCTGGCGCGGTTGCCGCCGCCGTCGATCACCCCGTTCACCGCTTCGATGCCCAGATCGTGGTTGTGCCTGGCGTGATTGCGGGTCAGCTTCGTGGCCGCCCTGCGGACATCGATGCCGTCGTCCCCGGCGCCACTCACGCGGTTGCGTTTCAGCAGGCTGTCGGTGGCCTTCTTCGCGATGCGCACCCCGTCTCGACCAGTTTCGCGCACGAGGTTTCCGCGCACGACGTTGTCCTGCCCGTGCGGCCCGAAGCCGCCCAGAAGGATGCCGTCCCTGCCGGTGCGGCGGAGCTCGTTGCGGGCGATCAGGTTGTCGTCGCCGCCCTCCAGGGAGATCCCGGCGATGCGCGACTTGGTGATCCGGTTCCGCATGATCGAGTTTCCGTCGCCGCTGAGGGCGATGCCGCCGCCGTTTCGGACGATCCGGTTGCGGTCGAAATCGTTGCCGTCACCCTCGAGGATCACGCCGAGCTCGGGGTTGCGCGAGATCGTGTTCCGCACGATGCGACTGTCGTTGACGTCGATTGCGAACAGACCGAGATCGGCGTTTCTGGACAGCCGATTGCGCTCGATTCGGAGATCGTGGGAGTCGAACACGGCCAGGCCCGGAAAGTCGACGGTCAGGCCGTTGCGCGCGACCCTGTTGCGCTGCACGCGGATGCCGGAGGACGCGAAGATGACGACCCCGTTGAAGTGATTTCGCACCGAGGCCAGGCGAGCGAGGCGATTTCCTCGGGCCTCGGCCAGCAGGACTCCGAATCCGAACTCGCGGACATCTCCGCCTAGGATCGCGACGCCTCTGTGACGCTCGTTGGCGACGCCGATGTCGCAGAACTCGTTCTCGGGGCAGGGGTCCACCAACGCGTCGTCGCCGTCGATCGTGTGCCCGTTGAGATCCAGCGTCACGTTGTTTGCGCCGATCACGATCCCGTTGTTGGGGCAGTCGACGAGGTCGTTCTCGAGCGTTGTGTCGGTCGTGATCGTCTCCCCGCATGCCACGGGAGCAGCGAGGGCCTCACCCCCACTCACCAGCAACGCGCCGGCAACGGCTGCGGTCAGGAATATCGCGCGTCTGGTGAACACAGGCCCTCCTCGATCAGTCGGGAAACCGCAGCCCCGCGACCGATAGACCTCGATGCAAGAATCTCGCAGAACCTCAGAGCGACCCTATGTCCGATCGTCAGGAAGTCAAGTAGCGACGTTCTCGTGCGACATCGCCTACTCCGACAGGCCGGCGGCTTCGAGGGCGTCAGTCCCGTCGGGAAAACGCCGCTAGTGGCATGTCACGTTCACGCATTGGCGCCCATCCCCGTTCCCGCTGGCGCGGTTGCCGCCGCCGTCGATAACGCCCTGGACGGCATCGATACCGAGATCGGCGTTGCGCCTCGCCCGGTTCTTCGCCAGCCTCGTCGAGCGGCTCTCGACGTCGAAGCCGTCGTCTTTCGCCCCGCTGGCGACGTTGCGCTTCAGGAGGCTGCTGCCCTTCTCGTTGACCTGGAACCCATCCCCGCCGCTCCCTCTGACCACGTTTCGGCGGACGATGTTGTCGACGCCGCCGATAGAAGGCCCGTTGTGAAAGTCGAGTCCGAGGCGGATGCCCCTCCCGCGAGCATCAACGACGACGTTGCGGGCGACCAGGTTGTGGCGTCCCTTCTCGATCCCGATGCCCTCCCCGTCTCGGGAGAGCCGGTTGCGGGCGACCACGTTTCGGCTGCCGTTAACGAGGAGGCCAGCACCGTTTCGAGCAAAGCGGTTGCGCCGCACCCGATTGCGGTCCGCCTCCATCAGGATCCCGGGACGGTTGTGCGAGAACCGGTTTCCCTTGATCAGGTTGTCGGTGGAATCCTCGACGTGGAGGCCGAGGGGGTTGTTCCGGAACGAGTTGTCCACGATCCGGACGTCATGCGAGCCGAACAAGCCCATCCCGTCCCCGTCGGGACGGAGGTTGTCGTTTCCCGAGCTGTCGCGGACCAGGCTGCGCGCCACCTCGGCGACGAAGATGCCGAACAAGAGGTTCCTCGACGAGGAGATGTCCAGCACCCGGTTGTCGCGTGCCCTCAGGACGAACGCACCGACCGCGAATTCGCGCACCGAGCCGTCCCTCACGGTGACTCCATCGTGCCCGTCGTTGGCAACCCCGACGTCGCAGAATTCGTCTTCGGGACACGGCTCGAACGGCTCGCCGTCGCCGTCGATCCGGTGGCCGTTCAGATCGAGGGTGATGTCGTCGGCCCCGATCACGATCCCGTTGCTCGGGCAGTCGACGAGGTCGCTGTCGAGCGTCGTGTCGGCGGTGATCGTGTCGCCGCAGCTGACATGGCTTGCGACGGCTTCGCCGGCTTCGCCGCCCGTTACAGCCAGGACCACAGCCACCGCCGCTGCGGCCAGGAATATCGCGTCCGATGGCCGCGCTCCGCGACGGAAATGGAGTCCGGGGGTCATGGCTCCCTTGGGCAACCCTACGCCGAGCGGCGACCCCGGTCAAGGAAGGCCTTTGGGTTCTTTTGATGTTCTCCTGCGACATCGCCTACTCCTGAAGCCCGGCGGCTTCGAGGGCTTGTTGCCAGTCGGCGAAGGCGATATTACGAGTCGCGAGGCCGTTCTCCAGCGTAAGCAGGTTCGCGTATTCGAGAGTCACCTCGATTCCGTCCCGGCCCCGTCCGTGGAACTGGAACAGGGCAAGCACTCGATCGTCGCCGATTGGCTCGATGCGCACGACTTCGATGAGAAGGGTCTCCCACGGCTCCCGGAAGGTTTGCCAGAATCGCCTCAACCCTTCCGCTCCCCGATAGACGGCCTCGGTGTCGGGAAAAAGCTGCGCCGTCTGGAACTCGTAGTCCGGAGAGATGTGGTCCAGCTGCCACTGAAGGTCGCCCCGGTTCCACGCCTCGTATCCCTCTCGCACCAGCTGGACGTTCTCCTGCGACATCGCCCACGCAGTATCCCGCGCGGGGATAACCGGATCGCGTTCGGGACAGGTCAGTACCACCTGCCCCGAGCGAAGCCGCCGAACGCGATAAGCCCAATCAACAAGACGATCAAGCCCGCCCAGAAGCTCCAGACGAACATCAGGACGATGCCGACGATGACGAGGATGCCGCCGAGGGAGATCCCTCCGATTCCTCCGCGACCTTCGGATGTGGCCATAGATGCCTCCTTCTTGTCCGTCCTTGACCCGCACGATGACGCGGGCCATCGAGACGACCCTATCCCGCGCGGGCGACCGGCCTCAGTCCACGACCTTGAACTTGTCCTTGGCAGCGGACGGATCGACGTTCCCGGCGGCGTCTATGGCCCGGACCTTGAACTTGTGCTTGGCCTCGTCAAGCCGCTTGACCGTCTTCGGCGTGCAGGGCTTGAACGGTTTCTTGTCGATCTTGCACTCAAAGGTCGAGCCCGGTTCATCGGAGCTGAACTTGAACTTGACCTTAGTCTTGTCGGTCCTATTGGGAGCGCCCTGGGTGATCGTGGTCTCAGGGGGATCGGCGTCACAGCCGCTCTGCGCACCCGCCTCGCCCGGGCACACATCCTCGGTCTCGTCGCCAAAGCCGTCATGGTCGGCATCAAGCTCGAGAGTGGCCGAGACATCGAGCTGAATATTGGGCTGAGGAGGAGTGAAAGTCGCGGTGGTCCCGGCCGCCACGTCCACGCCGCCGGTGTCCCAGACCACGCTGTAGCTGGCGATCACGTTCACGCAGCGCGGCCCGCCGGCGCCGGGGTAGAAGCCGATCAGGTCCCCCGCTCGGACCGCAATGCTGACGTCCGGATACGTGTTGAGCTGACCCGCGGTCGGCGCCTTGGGGGCGCTTTCTCCCACGATCGTATAGGCGTCGGCGCCCGCGAATCTGCCCACCTTGAATCTCAACTCGTTCGGCTGGTTATCGGGGGCGGCTTGGTGGCTCCAAGAGGTGATCACGCCGTCGTACGGCACCGTGTATTGGGACCCTGGCGATCCGAATTGGAGGAATGTGTTCTGGCCGCAGGTCCCGTCCGGGGTAAAGGTCTGACCGACCACGGTCACGGCGGAAGCTGGCGTGACCGCGAACAGCATCATTGCTCCGCCCAACACCGCAACCCGGATGACGTTCCGCATGCCCTGCTCCCAAGCTCGAATGAACCCCTTCGCCCGGAAGTATTCCGGGCCTCTCGGAGGTCAAGAGCGGCAGGAGCGGTGGCCCGCCGTTGCGGGCCATTTGCCTGCGGCGATCGTGCCCCTAGCTGATACCAACCCCGCGACGCTGAACCGCCCCCGAGGGCGGCGCAGCAATATGACGGAGCGGGCCATCTGTCCTTGACACCCCGCTTAGTTACTCCAAGGCCCAAAGTGTCGCTTTGCATCTTGACCTCAACCGGTCAGTGCACCACCCCTGACGTTTCGCATCGTCTCATCTAGTCCGAGCGCTGTCGAGCGAAGGCCGTAGGCCAAAGCGACGTCAGCGCTCGGCGCCGGCGTCGTTGAGGCCCTCGACCAGCTCGGCGAGCTTCTCCGCCGGAGTCCTGAAGCCGAGCGTCTTTCGCGGCCGCCGGTTGAGCTTGGCGGCGACCTCGTCGAGGCGCTCCTGGGTGACCCCCGCAAGGCTCTCGCCCTTCGGGAAGTACTGGCGAAGGAGCCCGTTGGTGTTCTCGTTCGAGCCCCGCTGCCAGGGGCTTCGGGGATCGCAGAAGTAGACCTCGACCCCGGTGTCGACCGCGAAGCGCCGGTGCTCTGCCATCTCTTGGCCCTGGTCCCAGGTGAGCGAACGCCGAAGCTGGGCGGGCAGGGTGGTGATGCTCGCAGCAAGCGCCTCTGCGACCCGCTCGGCCTCCGTTCCCTCGGGCAGGGCGACGAGCTGGCAGTAGCGCGTCGAGCGCTCGACCAAGGTCGCGATCGCGGCAGCGCTTTGGCGGTTGCCCATCAGGAGGTCCCCCTCCCAGTGGCCGGGGACGGCGCGTTCCTCGACCTCCGGCGGGCGCTCGGAGATCATCACCATCTCGGTGAGCTTTCCCTGGCCCCGGCGCTTTGACGACTGCGAGCGCGCGTAGCGCTTTTGGCGGCCCCGCCTCAGGTGCCGGGTCAGCTCTCGCTTGAGCGCTCCCCGAGCCTGGACGTAGAGGGCGCGGTAGATCGTCTCGTGGGAGACCCGCATCGCTTCATTGTCGGGGTATTGGAGTCGGAGCCAGCCGGCGATCTGCTCGGGGGAGTGGTCGTCGCAGAGGCGCTCTTGGATCACCCGGCGAAGCTCTGGGCAGAGCTCGAGCTTCGTCGGCCGGGGACGGCGGGCCCGCCGCCAAGCCTTGCGCTCCGCTTGGTGGGCGCGGTAGCGGGCGCGCCCGCCGCAGCGCTCGATCTCGCGGGCGATCGTCGTGTGGGAGCGCTCGAGAACCCGCGCGATCTCGCGGGCCGAAGCTCCGCGGGCGATCCCGCGCGAGATCTCCTCGCGCTCTTCCAAGGAAAGGCACCGCTCAGGGCGCCGGCGCGCCCGGGGCCGGATCCCTCCCAGCCTCGCCAGGTAGTGGCTCACGGTCTTCGGAGCGAGGCCGAGCCGGTGGCCGATCTTGCGCTCGCTCAGCCCGTGGGCTCGCAGCTCCCAGATCGCGTCCTTCTGCACCTCGGTCAGGGCGTAGCCCTTTGGCATCACCGCACCTCCTTCGTTGGTCAGCGAGTCGCTGACTCTGGTGGGTGGTGCGGCGGTGGTTTGAATCCGCCATGGAAAGCGGCACTGAGGTCGCGAGTCGCGAGGCGTAGGCCTCGCATCTCTCAGTTCAGATCCAGATCATGTCGGCGCGGCACCGACGCGCGTGCGGGGATCAAGCCAAGCGAGGAGGATGTCGCTGATGGCGCTGACAAGGACGACGACGAACGCCAGCCAGACGGCGAGGCCAACGATCGGAGGCAAGTCGTAGGAATCCAGGGTCTGCGCGGTCAGGCTGCCCACGCCGGGGATACCGAAGATCACCTCCACGTACAGCACAAAGCCCCCGAAGGCGTGCGACAGGTCGAGCCCCCAGACGCTGATCGGCGCACTTAGCGCGTTGCGAAGGACATGGCGGCGGAGGACGCTCTTCTCCGACAGCCCCTTGGCGCGAGCGGCACGGACCCATTCCTCCCCCTCGGCGTCGAGCAGGCTCGCCCGAACGATCTGAACGTAGGCCCCGGCGAAAGGCAGCGCCGCCGCGATCCACGGCAACAACAGATGCCACGCCCATTGTGCCGGGTTCTCAGTAAGCCCCACATAGCCGGACTGTGGGAAGAGCTGCCACTTGTAGCAGAGGAACGCCCAAAGGACAGCCGCAAGCACCAGCGTGGGGATCGAGTACGCGACCGTAGCCCCCGTCGTGATCACGCGGTCGAGTAGTCGCCCTTGGTTGCGAACACAAACGAGCCCCAAGCCCACTCCGACGGCGATCGCGATCCCGGCGGCACCGGCGACGAGCGAGATAGTGACTGGGAGTGCCTCAAAGAACGTCTGCCTGAGGTTGCCACAGCCGTAGTAGCACCTGACCTCCCCGATAAGGATGCCCTCCATCAGGCGGACGTACTGCACGGGGAGTGGATCGTCGAGCCCGTATTGGTCGATCGCCATCTGCCTCGTCAGGTTCGTGCCACGGCGTTCGCCGCCGAGCTTCCACTCCGGGTCGACGTTCGGCACGGTCCAGAAGAGGAAGAACGCGAGCACCGACGCGATCCAGGCCGTCAGCAGTGCCCATCCGAGTCGCCGTGCGGCGAAGGCGATCATTGCCCGCGGTTGAGTCCGACCGTGAGGGTCCCACGCGGGTCGAGCGCTCGCCGCAGGCCCTCGGCGAGGAGGCTAAGCGAGAGGACTATGAGAACGAGCGCAATGCTCGGAACCAACAGCAGGTGAGGGGACAGGCGAACGTCGTCAATCCCGTCGGCGATCAGGGTCCCGAGCGACGGCTCCGGAGGCGCTACGCCCGCGCCAAGGAACGAGAGGGCTGACTCGAGCACGACCGCATTCGCGAGCAGGATCGTGGAGAGGATCAGGATCGTGGACCAGAGGTGAGGGAGAAGCTCGGACCACATCAAGCGGAGCGGCCCGATCCCAGTGGCGCGGGCGGCCTCCACGAATTCGCGCTCTCGCAAGCTCAGGACCTTCGCGCGGAGGGGCCTTGCCATGTACGGGACGTAGACGAGGCCGATCACGATGATCGGGATTAGCTTCGATCCGCTAGTGATCGTGACCGGCCCGATGTTCACGCCGTAGAGCGCCAACGATGTGCCGAGCAGGACCCCGAGTAGCAGCGCCGGGAACGACCAGATCAGATCGAGCAGCCTGCCGACAGCGGAATCGATACGACCGCGAAAGTAGCCAGCGACGAACGCCAGCGGCAGCGCCAACGAGAGCGTCAGGGCAAGTGCCCCCGCCGAGATCAGGAGCGTTGCGCGGAAGCCATACAGGAGACGGACCATGAGGTCGCGCCCTGTCTCGTCGGCACCCAGGAAGAACTGAGAGCTCCACGTTGGGCCGATCGGGAAGCCGAATAGTGAGACGACGTTCGTCTCCTGTCCGTCGAGAGAGATTGTCTCGCTGAGGTGGGTGTCGGAGTAGCTCGTATGGGCGACGTATTCCGCCCAAAGCGGTGCTGCGGCGGCGAGGCAGGCGAGCGCCAAAAAGAGAATCGCCGCGGCGACGGCCCAGCGATCCCGGAGCATCCGGCGAATCGCCACTCTGCGCACGTTAGCTGCTCTGCGGCATGCGTCGGGACAGACGAGCCAGGCCCCACGCGACGCGTCTAGGAATCAAGCGCGGCGACGAAACGTCTCCCTTGCGGGGCTTTGCTTGCCCCCGGGGGAGGCCGCGGGCGCGGCGGCCTCGAGCATCTCGTGAAGTTGCTCAACGGGCAGCCCGAGAGGCAACACCAGGTCGATCGCGTCCGCCCCCGCCCGCAGCCAGGCGCGGACGGCGTCCGGCGCCTCGTCGTAGGTGCCCATCACGGTCACCTCACGCGCCAGCCCCTCCGCCGCAGAGGGCAATACCGGTGGCCCGCCGTCCTCGTTGGCGCCGAGCAGCGCATCGACCTCGTGCGCGAGGAAGCCCTCGAAAGCCGCCGGGCTGTCGGCGTAGGGCGTTCATCGAGCCTCCCTTGCGGCGGTCTTTCGGGTTAGCGGAATTGCCCGGCTCGGACGCCGCATGTAACCGCTCGTGCACCCCGTACGGAAGAGGCCCGGGTTTCCCGGGCCTCTCCTTCGCTCGTGCTGAGGATCGTCGAGGCTCAGAACCCGGTCGACGATGTCCGTGGTGTTCGATTGGACATCGTTCGCGGGGCCTCGACGCTGCCTGGAACGTGCTAAGCCTGAGGCTCGGATGTGCGGCGCGTACGCCCGAGCGCCTTCGCACCCCGTCGCTCGAATCGATTCAGCTCCTGGCGAGTGAGCCGGGTGTCGCTATAGGTGCGAACCGTGTCCGTCACTCGGTCGCGCGCCTCGAGCGCGGCGCCGACGGGGATCAGAACGGCGCGCTCGGCTTGGTGGGCGACGGCCCCGAGGCGGGTCGTCTCGGCCTCGGCGCGATGTGCGGTCGCGCGGGCGGCCTGCTTGGCCGTCGTGCGCGCGGCGCGCCCGGCGTCCTGCGCGGAGCTCCTCGTCCGGCGAGCGGAGGCCTTGGCGCTCCCACCGCTCTGCCTGGCGGAGTTTCGCCTACGGGTTGCAGCGGCCTTCTTGGCGGCTGCCTGGCGCTGGGTCTTTGTCTGTGCGGCCATGGGTCTATATCCCTTCGATTGCTGACTCGTTATCAAGAGCCGGCCGAGGACCCCTACAAAGAGGCCCCCGGCCGGTTTGCGTACGCTTCGCGGTCCTAGTGACGACTCCCGTTTGTGTCGTCGTGGGTCTCGGTGTAGGGATCGCTCGAGCCGGACTTGGCCAGCCCGCGGCTGATCAGGTAGGCGCCGGCGACGATGGCCACGTAGAGCCATGCCTGGCGGGCGATGAACTCATCGGTGCCGCTGGTGTCGCCGCCCTTGATCGCAGCCGCGCTGACGAGGATGGCGACGATGACGCCGACCATGGCCCAAAACTCGGTGGTCTTGAAGGCCTGCTTGGTCTCGGTCGTCAGGCGCCGGACGAAGCCCGTATCACGAACTGGGTCGGCGCTACGTGCGCCTGAATCGCTGCGCCTGGGCGCAGCGGTGGTTCCTGCTTCCATCAGTTCCGTTCTCCTGTGTTTGTGGGGTGCCGCCTGGGCCGTGCGAGGTGACCGTCAGTCACGCTCGCCCCTGTGCTCCCAGTCGGATTGGCAGGTTGCGTCGCGGCTCGGCGAAGCAATAGCTGCCGTTCTCTTCAGTTACCCGCCGACGGGCGCTCCAAACAAATGTTCGACCGAGGGAGGGCTCGCGTTCGCTCGACTCTGCGCGCTCGACCACGGTGCCTAGTCGCCAGGTCGCGACTGCCGAGTCCCGCTTAGGCCGCGACCGTGGTCGAACCGGCCTGCTCGCCGCGGACCGCGGTCAGAAGCTTGCCGAGCGCGCGGCGACTGATGCGGGAGATCTGCATCTGCGAGACACCGAGTTCACGCCCGATCTCGTGTTGCGTCATCCGGTCGACGAACCGCAGGCGCAGCACTTGCCACTCGCGGTCCTCGAGCTCGGCCCGGGCGGCCGCTGCCTCGGCCTCGACCCGGTCATAGCCCGGCTCCGTTCCGCCGAGCGTCTCGACCAAGCTCAGCGACCCCTCGTCCTGCGAAATCGGGGCGTCGAGCGACTGCGTGCTCCGGGCGTGACCGGCCTCGATTCCGTCGAGCACGTCCTCGACCGTGACGTCAAGCCGCTCCGCGATCTCAGTCGGGGTCGGATAGCGCCCGAGCTCCTCGGCAAGACCGTCGGACGCACGGTCGATCTTCATCGTCAGCTCTTGCAGGCCTCGCGGCAGCCGAAGGTTCCAGACGTGATCGCGAAAATGGCGTCGGAGCTCGCCGAGGATCGTCGGCGTCGCGTAGGCCTTAAACGGGAAACCAAGCGCGGGATCGAATCCATTGATCGACTTCACGAGGCCGAGGCTCGCCACCTGCACGAGGTCGTCAAGTGACTCGGTTTGGCGCCGGTAGCGGAGTGCGAGCGACTTGGCCAGGGGCATGAAGCGCCGCACGAGATCCTCTCGCAGCTCGGGCGACCGCGTAGCGGCGAAGGCCCGAAATAGATCGTCCTCACGCTGCTTTGCGTCTGCCCGGACGGTGGTCGGGTCGGCGAGGTGACGGCGCCCGCTCGGCGATCGCCATCGGCCCAGAGCCCGTGCGGCGGACAGCCCGGCTGGGCGTTGCATCTCTCAACGCCATGCGGTGGGAGCGGCAATGACCGCCTCGCCGGTGCGCGGTCGGTTTGCGTCGTCAGGCACCGATCGGGCGCAGGCGCGGCGTCGTCGACGGTGGGACACAGGCAGGGGTCGGTCGAGTGGCAGCACCTCATCGAGTCCCGTCAGCCGGAACATCCTGGCCGGCTGCCCCCTACCGCGGGTTATCTCCAAACGGTTCCCGTCGCTCGCCGACCGACGACTGGTCTTAAGGAGGGTTCCCAGTCCGACCGAATCGATGAATGTGAGCGCCTCGAGGTCGAGGATGATCCGATCCGCTTGGGACCGCTCGGCCCCTCGCAGCGCGGATTCGAGCGCAGGGCACCCCCCGAGGTCCAGTTCGCCGGCGATCCGGATGACGTAGGCGTCGGGCTGACTTTCAGCTTCGATCGTAAGAAGCGGGTGCGCAGGGGACATTCGGTGACCTCCTGGGTCGCGTGGCGGCGGCTGCGACAACCTCGACAGCATAGCGCAATAGGGGTTGCAGCAATAGTTATTGCTGTAATAGGGGTTGCAGCAACAGTTCTTGCCGCAATGGGAGTTGCCGCAATGGGCATTACCAAAGCGGTATTTTTTGAATCCTGGCGGGAACGACAGACACGACCGACGACGAACTCCTCGAAGCTCTAACAGCGCTCGAGAAAGTGCTAGCCGATAACGCACGGCGCGCAAGCCTGATCAAGAAGCGGATCGCTCAGCTCCGGCGCTCCCGGGCGAGGGATGTGCCCTACGCCGAGCTCGTCGGGCGCGAGCAGGGGCCACTCATCGTGCATCTCCTCACCGAGGGCTCGGCGGCGCTTGACACCGCTGGAGCGAACGTCCGTCGAGCCGAGGCGGAGGCTCTCTACGCCGAGGGCCTGACGATGGAGCAGATCGCAGAGAGCTTCGGTGTCACGCGGCAACGCGTGTCGGCGCTCCTGAACAAGGGCCCCAAAGGCCAACGGCCTGGCACGTAGCCTCGGCGGTTGTCTCGCGGAGGCCGGCTGACTGCTCCAGCGTGACCTTAGCCGTATGCACTCAGCTCTTCACGGCCGCGGTGGACCAGCGCGGCCATCGACCGGTCCACCGATGAGCACGGCGCCCGACGTCCGCCAGGCGCGCTGCGGACGGCGGGCGGGCGCCTTGCGTCGCGTGGCTCTCGCTTCCGCCTTCGCGTGAAAGCGGCAGCGCGGCTCACGACGTCGCGAACGGGTCGATCACCCCTGCTCGGAACGAACAGCGATAGTCCTCGATCAGCCGGTAGGCGTCTTCGCTCGACGATCCGTGCGTGTAGCGAGAGACGAATCGGGCCACGTTGGATCTCGCTACGACGCACGAGCTTAGGCACGGAAGAAGTGTCGCTTTGCATGGAATGCGGCATAGATACGACCGCTGGGGTGCCGCTCGGCATCTCCGTGGCCTTGCGGTGCTTACCACCCCTGAACCTGCGACGGCGCCCCGAGGGACGCCGACGCGAGGAGCTCAGATGCTCGGGCCTCTACCAACCCGATGCGAGCGCAACCCTTAGATCGGGCAGTCAGCAGGCGGGGTCGGCAGGGATGAGCAGCGGCCCCTCCTCGGGCGCTTCGAAGAACGTGGCCACCAGAACCGTCACCTCGTCGGTGGCGTTGAAGGCGGTGTGGATGTGGCCATGACCGGCGTCGACAAACGCGGTTCCCGCCGGGTACTCACGCTCCACGCAGTCGTCGGCGTCGACGTAGACGAGCTCGCCCTCGGCGACGTTGACCACCACGGGGCCGCGGTGGCTGTGCCAGGGAAACTGTGCTCCAGGCTGCACGGTGAACCTCGCCGTCACGGTGCGCGAAGGATCTTTGACGTGCACGACCCGGGTCGCCTTGCCATCGAGCTTGATCTTGGCCTTGAGGTCGACATCGTCGGTGAACACGGCGCGTCCGGTCAAGAACTCGGTAGCGATGGGTGGGGGTGGTGGCTGCTGCGCCGCCGACGGCAGCACGTTTGCGCTGATCAGAAGAGCAGTGATCAGCCCCGTGGCCGCTCCCAACGCAGTCCCTCGCTTCTTGTTCATATCCGGCTCCTCTCTCGCCGACCGAAGGGCGCCATTCACAGGTACTTCTTCGGTACTTGCGTACAGGTAGGATCGTCTGGCGAATCCGATGTTCGACCCGGTTCGTTTCAGGTCTGTTTCAGACGCGCAACAGCCCTTAGCGTCCGGGGCCGGGAGGCCAGGCAGATGAAGTGCCGCTTAAAGAGGACCGGACCTCGGAGACGGTCGTCGCGGAGGACCCGCTCTATGCGTTGATGGTGCCCGAGCTACCCCAGACACTCAGAGCGATCGTCGGCAACGAACCTGGGTACAAGGTCCGGGGCAGCGCTGGACGCATCCAGCGAACGCGCCGATTCCCAAGCCACGGCCGCGTCAGGCCAGGACCTTGAACATGTCCTTCGCTGGACTGGGCTCGCCGTGGCCGTCAGCATCGACCGCTCGGACCGCGAACTTGTGCGGGCCCTCGTCGAGGTGCCTTGACCGTCCGCGAGCGATACGGCTTTGAGCACACCGGTGAAGTGTTCGACGATGAGGTGGTGCTTCGGCTCAGGCTCCGCTAGCACCGGAATCGGCCAGCTCGGGTTGGTTCCCGGCTCCACGCTGCTCGCTGCTGCAGTCCATGCGCAGGGACAGCGGTCGTCGGCGAAATCCGCGCTGCTCCTCCCGCGTGCTTACGGCCGGGCCGGCGCTGCCCCTCGTCACGCGAAGGAAGAGCGGCGCTCGCCAACGTGGGCGCTGCCCGTGCGTATGGAAAGCACCCCGTCGCTGCATTCCTTGTCGTCTACGATCACTGCGGATGGCCGAGATCATGGTGCTCACTGCTGGAAGCACCGGAGATGTCGAGCCCTTCGCGGCGCTCGCCGCACGGCTGGCCAGTCGCGGCCATGCGGTCACATTCGCGACTGATGCCCGCTTCTCCGAGCTGGCTCCTGGTAACGACGGAGTCGCGTTTGCGCCGATCCGCGCCGACTTCCGGTCGCTGCTGCCGACACCGGATAGGAAGAAGCCCTCGCTTCGCCAGGACGTCCTTCCGGTGATCCGGGGAATGCTCGAGGACAGCTGGACGGTGGCGAAAGCCCATCCGCCCGACGCGATCGTCGCCCACCAGAAAACGTTGGCGGCACCGCACATCGCAGAAAAGCTCGGGATTCCGCACGTGCAGGCGCTCACGGTCCCGATGCTGACGCCGACCCGCGCGTTTCCGCTGCCCGGGGTGGTCAACCATGACCTTGGTGGGAGGCTCAATCGCGCCAGCTACCGACTTCTCGGCCTCCTGACGCGGCCATACGCGGGCCTGATTCGCGACTGGCGTGACGAGCACCTCTCGCTTGCGCCCCGAGGCAGTCCACGGCGACCGGCCAAGACGCTGTACTGCTATAGCCCTAACGTCGTGCCGACGCCGCATGACTGGCCGCGCGACGCGGTCGCGACGGGCTATTGGCTTAGCGAAGATGGGGATGGGCCGATTGACCCCGAGCTCGAAGCCTTCGTCGCGGCCGGCGAACCGCCGGTCTACATCGGCTTCGGAAGCAGCGTCGGTCCCGACGCAGTTCAGCTGAGCAGGTCAGTCGACCAGGCCCTGCGGGTGACAGGCGCCCGCGCTGTCATTGCGACCGGGTGGGGTGGACTCGCCGACCAAGCCTGGAATGACGACGCAATCGTGGTCGAGCAAGCTTCACATCGATGGCTGTTTCCACAGGTTGCGGCCGTCGTCCATCACGGAGGCGCCGGAACGACCGCCGCCGGACTCCGGGGCGGGCGCCCCAGCATCGTCTGCCCGTTCCAGGGAGACCAGTATTTCTGGGGAAAGGCGGTGCGGCAGGCTGGCGCTGGTCCCCAGCCGTTGCCGGCGAAGAAGCTGACCGCGGAGCGGCTCAGTGACGCAATCCGCACGGCGCTCGAAGACCGCGCCATGCGCGGACGGGCGAGCGAACTCTCGGAGCGCATCGCTCGCGAGGTTGGGACCGAGCGAGCTTCGGAGGAGATTGAGGCGTCGCTTCCGGGCTAGCGCATGGACGATCAGGGGAAGTCCGCGGGCGGCCGGTGGAGAGTGCTGTCCCGCGTGAGAGCGGAAGGGATAGCCTTTTCAGGCCGTCAGGCGTGATCGCTCAACTATCCGTGGGTGGTAGCGAGAAACGAATCGGGCCCCCGATTCAAACCTGCGGCCTCGCAGTACCACTTTGGTACCGCCCGCTACGTCCAATCCGTCCAGAGCTTCCAAGCCCGTGGACAATGGGGACACAGGGGACGCTCAGGGACGCATCGAGACCCAGATCCTCTCGGCTGGGGGCCGAAAGGTCGCTGGTTCAAATCCAGTCGCCCCGATTTCTTCCCCTTCAACGAGCTGTTCAACACGCTGACCCTTAGCGGTTCGTACTCGGCTGGGGGACGCTTCGGCGGGCTACCCCGCGGGCGGTCGGGATCCTGGCGCCGTCGCCTTGACGCCGGCGGCCGGATACGCGAGCCTTACGCCCGCCGATGAACCTCTTCGCGCTCGCCGGGATCATCGTCGGGGTGGCTGCAGCCTCTGGCGCCCTGTTGTGGTTGGCCCGGCGCAACCCGATGAACGAGCGCTTCTCGTCGCAGCTCGGCGAGCACAGCCGGGCGTTCGACTTTCTTGGCATCGCGTTCGCAATCCTGCTCGGATTCGTCGTGCTGCAGGCGTACGACAGCTACAACGACGCGAAGAGAGGCGCCGAGCAGGAGGCCCAGGCAGTTCTGGAGCTTACCCGCTCCGGCTCGGCGTTCACGCCGGAGGAACATGAGCGCCTGGAGGGGACGCTGGTCTGTTACGGACGGGCCGTGATCGCGCAGGGATGGCCGGCGATGCGCGAAGGCGAGGGAAGCCCGGTCGTGACCGACTGGGGGAGACGCTTCAGGGAGGCGGCGTTGGAAGTCCGTGTCCGCTCGCTGGTCGAGCAGGCCGTGTTCCGGCAGCTCCTGCTGGAACAGGACAAACGCATCGAGGGTCGGCGCATGAGGCTTGCCGAGGCCGTCCGCGTGACGCCGCCCCCGATGTGGTTCGTGCTGATCCTCGGAGCGTTGCTGACGGTCGGATGGATCGTGCTGGGCGCCGATCGGCGGGGCAGCTTCGTCGTTCAGGCCAGCGCGGTGGCTTCCGTCGCCGCGATGGCGACGGCGGCGCTGCTGCTGGTGTGGTTCCTGGACCACCCGTTCACGGATGAGAGCGGAAGCATCAGCCCGATCGAGATGGAGGAGGTGCTCAGGGTCATCGAGGAGGAGTCACACGCTGAGGGCGTCCAGGTGACTCATCCCTGCACAGAGGACGGCGATCCCCTGTCCTGACGTCCAGAATCCCGTCGTAGAGAGACGAATCCCGCCTCCGATCTGAAGTGCGACCGTCGTGGTACCGCATTGGTACCGACTGCTGCGTCTTATGCGTCCAGAGCGTCCGCGGCCGTGGACGATGGAGACGCGGGGGACGCTCCGGGACACATCTACACCGATCGCCCGCCGGCTGGGGGCCGAGCGGTCGCTGGTTCGAATCCAGTCGCCCCGATGCCAGTTTGAACCGGAAGTCGACTCGCGGTTAGCGGCAACCGCCTGGGGCCGCTTTCGCTCGTCGCGCAAGGGAGGAGCGCCGGTTGCGGCTCGTCAATACGGACAGCAGAGCAGGCGCCCGTCGCAGATCAGATAACCACCGGACATACCTGTCGGTCGGCGTAGACAACCGCGCATTCGTTTAACACAAGCCCGATGGCTACGTTCTAGGCTCATACCGCATCGCCACCGCCCCCGAGCCGAACTCCAGCCGGCTCACGAGCTTCAAGTCGACACGCTTCGATAGCCCCGCGAACAACGTCGGCCCGTGGCCCACCAGCCTGGGCTGCACCACGAACTCGTACTCATCGATCAACCCCAGCTCCGCCAACGCCAGCGGGAGCTTCACGCCTCCCACGCACAGTCCCTTACCCGACTCCCGCTTCAGCTCCTGAACGGCTTTTTCCAGATCCCCGCGGACGAGCTCTGCGTTCCAATCGACCCGGTCCAGGGTGCTCGACACGACGTACTTCTTTGCCGCGTCGATCGTGCGGCCGAAGGGCGCCATCCAATCAGGCATCGCTTCCATCTGCCCCGGCGGCCGCCAGGCTGACTCCATCATCTCGTAAGTCACCCGGCCGAAGAGGAGCGCGTCGGCCTGATCGAGAGTCTTCGTCGCGTGACGATGTGTCTCTTCGTCCGCGGAGATTGCACGGTGATCGCAGCACCCGTCCAATGTGACGTTGATGGAGTACCGAAGGGGTCGCATCGCGTAATGAGTACCACCGATCGAACGCCTCCCTTCGCGTGACGGCAGCAGCGCGATTCCGCGCTACCAGTCCTACGGCGGGCCGGCTTGCTGGGAATCGATAGGCCAACGGGTAGCGGGGATCGCACACTCCGCTTGATCAAGCGCCGTGTCGGAGCATTTCAACCCTTCGCCCCGATTCTTCGTCCGAATCGAGCTCGCCGCCCTATGCCCCCGGCTCCAGCGAGCCCTCGACCGGCCGTAGGTTGAGGATCCCGGCAACGGCCACCACCGCAGCGAGGGCGAGGAAGACCTCGGTGCCGTAGCCGTCGTCGAGCAGCGAGCCGATCAGCGGGACCAGGGGCACCGGGAGCGCCGTGCCGACAAGGCTCACGAGGGCCACGGGCTCGGTCGGATCGGTGGGGTAGAGGCGCTGCGCCTGCACGATCCCGATTCCGTAGGGGACTGCGAAACCGATCCCGGCGGCGACGACCGCGACAAGCGCGAATCCGAGCGAGTCGTCGAGCGCGAGGATCGCGAGTCCCGCGGCGGCCAGGAGGGGGGCGACTCCGACCAGGAGCACAGGGCTCACGCCGCGTTGCGCGAGCTGGCCGCCCTCCTCGCGGGCGGCGGCCGAGACGCCGAACATCACGAAGCTGAGCACGCCCGCGATCCCCGCGGCTAGTCCGTTGTCGACGCTCAGGTAGTGGACGAGCCAGGAGCCGAGTGTCAACGGCACCGAGAAGATCGCAATGAATAGCGCGGCGAGCCGCCAGACCCGCGAGCTGCGCAGCGCGAGCCTGAGGAATCCGCCGCCGGCCTGACGCACGTAGCTCGGCCCGGTGCGTCCGATCAGGAACGGGATCGCCGACGCCGCCACCCCGGCGGAGAGCAGGAACGTGAGGCGCCAGTCGACATCCAGGTCACCGAGAATCGCACCGACCCCCAGCCCGCCGGCGATCCCAAGTTGAACTGCGGCGCCGAAGAGGCCCACACGCTCGACCCCGCCGGTGGCCCTGGCGAAGACGGGACCTGCCACCACCGCAATGCCGACGCCGAACCCCGCGACCGCGCGACCGATTACCAAGCCCGCGAAGCCCGGCGTGACGGCGAAGATGACATTGCCGATCGTGCAGAGAACGGCCCCGAGGATCATCGTGCGCACGATCGTGAGGCGCTCGGCGATCAAAGGCGTCAGCACGGTGCCCGGCACCGAGAATCCGAGCAGCAGCGTGCCGGACAGCAGACCGATCGTCGCCAGGGAGATATCGAAATCGCCGCTTAGGTCGCCGACCACGGCCCCGACGTTGCCGACGCTCCAAGCGGAGCCCAGCGCGATGAGAAAGACGGCGAGGCCCTCGCCGCGCTCGCCGCGTCGGTCGGCCGCCTCGTTTGGCTCGCTTCCACGCCGAGCGGGCGTCACGGCGCGATCATCCCAGGACTCGCGGTGAGCCGGTCGGCTACGCGAGGGCCCCCCGCTCCGATCGTTCGACGAGGGCCGCGGTTTCGCGACCGGAGCGTGACGAATCGGCCCTCGATCCGAACCCGCGACCGAGCGTGGTACCGCTTTAGTACCGACCACCACGTCCGATGTCACGGCACGTCCAGCGTGTAGGACGGATGTGACGCCGGGGACGTTCACGGACGCATCTACACCCGCTGCCCGCCGGCTGGGGGCCGGAAGGTCGCTGGTTCAAATCCAGTCGCCCCGACTTGGTCAGAGGGTCCGAAGAGGGCCGCAGTACCGCGTAATCATGCCTGAACAGCCCGGAGGCTTTCGGGCCCCGCGGGGCTATGCGGAGGCGTCATTCGTAATGCAGTCGGCCGGCTACTCGACAAAGCAGTACGAGTCGCTGGACGCGTCGCCGCCCTGGAGCCTCGTCTGGTGCACGCGCAGACCGCGGAAGTCGGCGTCGTGGGGGAAGAACTGCGGATCCACGGACATCCCACCGTTGTCGACGTCCGCATCGACACGAGCCATCCAGGCGCCGACGCCGTCGGGATAGAAAATCTCGTCCCAGCTCGCGTAGAGCGAATTGGTGAAGTACACGCGGCGGCCGTCGCGGCTGATCTCCACCATCTGCGGGCCGCCGCCCAACGGCATCTCGGAAGCGGCCGGGTGGGGGGCTCGGCCGACGATCCCGCCCATCCGCACCGAGTCGGTCTCCCTCGGGTTGTGCGGATCGCTCACGTCGTATTGCTTGAGCTCCCCGGTGCCCCAACACGAGACGTAGAGCCAGCGGTCGTCGACGGACAGGTCGATGTCGCTGACGAGCGGCGGAACCGCGCCGAAGGGCTGCAGGGCCGGCGGCAGCTGGTCGGCGTCGGCCGGCTCGGCGGGGATCGTGATCGCCTTCTCGACCGCCCAACGGTCGTCGTCGCGATGCCACAGCCACACGGATGCGGAGAGATCCTCGACGCTGATCACCACCCCGACGAAGCCCCAGGTCTTGCGAGGGTCGTGAGCGGGTCTCACCTCGAGCACCATCTGATGCTCGTCACCGAGATCGATCCGCTCGAGCAACCTGCCCTCGGAGAGGCTCCAGAAGTCGAGGTGGTGGCCGAAGCGTTTGCCGAGCAGGTCCTCGGGGTTCAACCCGTCCTCGATCATTGACGGGGTCGCCCACTCGGAGGTCACCGCGACATCCTCGTTCAGATGCCACCAGACGTCGTACGCGAAGTACTGGTCGCCGCGGTCCGTCTCCCACGCACCCGTGACCTCGAAGGTGTCGTGGTCGATCAGCGCGACCCCGCCCGGGCCGTCACCGTTGCCGGCTGCGCCCAGATTCGACATGAAGATGCCGCCAGGTCCGCAGTGCACGGTGTGCGGGCGGGAGTACCCGGCCTTCGCCGCGAGCTCCTCGGGCTCGATCGTTCGCACGACCTCGGGCCGACGGGGATCGGGCTTGGTGTCGAGCACGTACGTTCGCGACGAGCGGATCCCGGGCACGATCAGGTACCGGCGCTCGAGCGCGCCCTCGTGACCCTCGTGGCAGAGCGCGCTGGAGCAGGCGTTCCAGCCGAAGTGATGCAGCTCGTTGCCGGCGGTCGGGAGGTCCGTCCACCCGACCACGTCTCCATAGTCGGGTGAGTCCGCGTCGCAGTCCACGACGGCCATGGCGTCGCGCTGCTCGCCGGCCGGGTCGAATGCCGCGACGTAGGCGAGGCTCTCGCGCGGAGCCGCGATCGCGGCGGTGGGCGAGCGGTAGAAGGTGGGATCCGTGGACTCGGGCATCGGAGCTCCTCTCGCCGGATGTGTGAAGTTCGAGCCTACACCGACCCGCGCGGAGGACTGGAAGGCAGCCCCCTCTCGGGCCGACCGTCTTCGGGGTAACCACACTGAGCGGTGTCAGCCCACTTGGCCTGACACAGACGCGATTTCCCCGGCCGCAGCGCCACGACTGAGCCAGCCTCAGTATCCGTAGCCGCCGGCCGACGAGCCGCCGGTGGTGCTCTGATCGTGCTCCGGCGCGGCGCCGGCCGTGATCACGTGCCAGGTGAAGTCCTTGCCCCCGAATGAGTCCTGGACCCCGTCGCCGGTGACCTGGCCCGGCGAGTCCTCGGCGAACGTGTAGAGCGGGGCGCCGTCGAGCGTGACCTGCCCGGTGCCGTCAGGCCGCTTCACCGTCCCCAGCATGCCGGTGACATCAGCCGAGCCGGTTGGGGCCTTTGCCGTCAGTGGCTTCCGATCTGCGCGCACGAACCGGTGCACCGAATCGCTCCGTTCGCCTCCTGCGACGGCGAGTACAGCGCGTCGCTGTCGGCGTCCACGAGGGCAGTGCCGACGCCGCTTACGCTCGCGGTCATCACCGTCTCGCCGCCGCTCGTGGCCGCTGCGGTCGAGGTGGTCGAGTCGCTCGACCCGCAGGCCGAGTGCGCGAGTGCGGAGATCACGAGGGAGACGACGGACAGTGCTGCGGTGCGCCTGAATGCGTTCATGTCCGGTAATACGGAAGCCGCGCGGCGGCGGCCTGTCGCTCGGCTAACGATTGCCTAAGGATCGGCCCCTACGCCTCGCGCAGGTCGATCCGCTGTACCACGCGATGGCTCGCGGTACCGCTTTGGTACCGACTGATACGTCCAATGCGCCCAGAAAGTCCGCGCGCGGGGACGATGGGGACGGGGGGGACGCTCCGGGGCGCATCTACACCAACCGCCTGCCGGCTGGGGGCCGAAAGGTCGCTGGTTCAAATCCACTCGCCCCGATGCCAGTTTGAACCGACAGTCGAGTTGCGCTGGGCAATCCTCCGCCCCGTTCTGCTGTCGCCTACCGCGCGAAGGAGGAGCGGGGCGGCGAGGCATCTCCCTCGTTCCTAGTCGATGATTCCCGCGTGGCGTACGACGAGGATCTCGCCAACCGTATCCGTGAGCTAATCGCCGACGAGCGCGAACTCAGCGAGCAGAGGATGTTCGGAGGTCTCGCCTTCCTCATCGGCGGCAACATGTCAGTTGCGGCCAGCGGTCAGGGTGGCCTGATGGTCCGGGTGGACCCCGAGGACACCGATGAGCTTCTCGCCAAGCCGCATGCGCAACCATTCGAGATGCGAGGGCGGAGGATGCAGGGATGGTTACGCGTCGACGGCGAGGGCGCACGGACCAAACGCCAGCTCGAACCGTGGGTCAAGCGCGGCGTCGCATACGCTCGCTCACTTCCGTCGAAGCACTAAGACCGCTCGCTCCGGTCCGATTCGGGACCGTTAACGCCCTCGACCAACAAGGCTCCGTCGGTGCTGCCTCTCGCGCAAGGGAGGAGCGCCCGACCGGGCCGCCCCGGCCGCACCCATGGAGTTCTAGCTGAGCTGCTCGGACAGCCCGATGATGACGCCCTCGGGGCCACGCACGAAGCAGAGCCGGTAGATGTCCTCGTACTGCGCGATCTCACCCACGAGTTCGGCACCGTGGCTGCGCAGGCGGGTGACGACGTCGTCGATGTCGTCGACCATGAACATGATGCGGCGCATGCCCAGCGCGTTCGCCGGCGCGCTTTCCGGCTCGGCTCTGACCGCCGGCGGCCTGTGGAACCTCGACAGCTCGACCCGGCCGCGGCCGTCCGGGGTTCGCATCATGGTGATGTCGGCACGGACGTCGTTGAGCCCGACGGTCTGGTCCACCCAAGGCCCTTCGACCGTCGTCTCGCCTTCCAGCTCCATACCGAGCTCGGCGAAGAACGCTTTGGCAGCCTCGAGGTCCTCGACGACGATGAGCACGTTGTCCATCCGCAGAATCATGGTGTCCTCCTGGTGTCGTGGGCCGCGTCTGTCGCGGCCCTTACCTGGTGAGCGGAACCGATCAGAGCTTCTCGATATAAGGCCCTTGATCTGCTGCTGTCTTCGCGTGAAGGCAGAAGCGAGATCGCGCGCGCTACCAGCCTCATGCTCGGCGAATTTCTCGGAATCGGTAGACCAGCTGGTAGCAGCGAGCGCAGGTCCCGCTTGATCAAGCGCTCTGTCGGAGGATCTCAACCCATCGCCCCGACTAAAGGGCCGCAAATCAGCCAGTTCCTCGTCACTCGGCTAGCACGGGAGCGGATGTGGCGCTGTCCCCCGAGTAGGAACCGCACTCCGACCGCGACGCCGATGGTGACGCTGGTGCTGGGTCGATCTGGGCGGCGGTGACGTAGTTGGCCCGCCTTCCCTCGGCCGATCAGGCCGTCCATCCCCGGGGCCAGCGCGACCGGTCGGCATCATTGCGCATCCCGATCGCTGCCCTTCGCGGGTGCGGTCCACTCTGCGCCCGTCTGGCGGCGGAAGGCCTCGAGGGCGCCGTCGAGCGTTCGGAAGAAGTGGTCCGGGTCGAGGGCGCCGATGAGCTCGTAGCGCTCGAGCTTTGCCCGTACGGGGTCCTTGAGCTCGGCGAAGACGAGGGAGGTGCCGCGCGCATTGACCTCCTCATCGAGCTCCAAGAGCATGTCGGCCGCCGTGGTGTCGACGTCTGTGATCGGCTCGGCCGCGATCACGATCCAGCGTGGCTTCGGCTCGCCGGCCGCGAGGCGGCGGATCTGGTCGCGGAACGTCCGCGCGTTCGCGAAGAGCAGCGGCGCGTCGAAGCGGAAGATCACGAGTCCGGGGAGCTCCTCGGCCTCGGGGTAAAGGCTGCGGTCGTGGTGGCCCTCCAATCCAGGGACCCGCCCGAGGGTGGTCTGGTACGGCCACCACGCGCGCCGGAACACGTTGAGGATCGACAGGGCCACGGCGACCGCGATGCCTTCGAGCACGCCAAGCAGCGCCACGCCGAGAAACGCGGCCATCGAGAGCAGGAACTCGGCGCGTCGCTGGTGCCACAGCCGCCTGGTCCCCGCGATATCGGCCAGCGACAGGGATGCTGCGATCACGACGGCCGCGAGAGTGGCCTGAGGGAGGTTGCTCAACAGCCCCGGCACAAGCACCAGCATCAGGATGATCGCCACCGCTCCGACCAGCCCGGTGAGCTGTGTCTTCGCGCCGGCCTGCTCGGCCACCGCCGTGCGCGACCCGCTCGTGCTGACCGGGAAGCCCTGGAACAAGCCCGCGCCGATGTTCGCCGCGCCGATGCCGACCATCTCCTTGTTGCCGTCGATCTCCTGGCCCGTTCGGGCCGCGAACGCCGAAGCGGTGGAGATCGTGTCGGTCAGGGACACCAGTGCGATGCCGAGGGCACCCGCAACCAGGAGTGGGAGGTCGGACACCGGGCTCGGCCAGGTCGGAGAGGGCAGCCCCTCGGGCAGGGTCCCGACGAGCGAGACCCCGTGGCCGGAGAGATGGAGCGCCGAGGTCGCGGCGATCGCGGCGACGACCGCGACCAGGACGCCGGGGATGCGTGGCCGCCAGTGCTGGATGATCAGGATCAGCACGAGGCTGACTACCCCGACGGCGGCGGCGGCGGCCACAGCGTCTCCCGACGCAAGCCCGCTGAGGAACTCCCGTGCCTCGTCGATGAGTCCGTCCGCCTCGGTCGAAAAGCCGAAGAGCTTCGGCAGCTGCCCGATCAGAATCGTCAGCGCAAGCCCGTTCATATAGCCGATCTGGGTCGGCTTGGACAACAGGTCTGCGATGAACCCCAGCTTCGCCAGCCCCGCGCCGATCTCGATGGCAGCCACCAGGAGGGCGAGCATCGCCGCGAGCGCGATCGCTCGGTCGGGATCCCCGCCGGATCCGATGATCGGCAGGAGCGTCGCCGCGATCATCGGCCCGAGCGACGAGTCCGGGCCCAGAACGAGGACGCGAGAGGGACCGAACGCTGCGTAGCCGATCAGGCAGAAGACCGTCGTGTAAAGGCCGGTGATCGCGGGCAGGCCCGCCAGCTCCGCGTACGCCATTCCCTGAGGCACCAGGATCGTGCTCAGGACGAGGCCGGCAACCAGATCGTGGCGGAGCCACGACTTGCGATAGGAGGCGAGCGAGCGAGCGCCCGGCATCCATCTCGGCGGCTTCATGAGCGTTTGACCGAGGTCACCTCCACGCGACGATATCCCGGGCGAAGGCGTCGAACCGGTACCCAGTCCCTGCTCCGGAGCCAGAGATGGACAAGAAGCGCAGGACGCGGTTAGAGGGGTTCATCACGCCTCCGTTCGCTCCGTTCCTGCACTTGAGAACAGCGCTGCGGGTCCTCGTCCAAGACCAGTACTTCTCTGGCCGAGATTCGCCCTCATGCCAGGGCCGCGTCTGGGCCGCCGGACGCGACCGGGTCGGGCCGGCGCATCATGCGGAACCCATTGATCAGCCCGAGCGCGCCAGCGAGGATCGGGATGACGAGCGCGACCTGCAGGGCGAGCGGTCGCACGTCGGTGTTGATGCGGATGATCTCCCCCTGGATCGCCGGGGGCTGCCCGGCGAGCTGCTCGGCGAGCAGGGTGTTGCTCATGACCTCCGCGTCCTCTTCGAGCGCGTCCGCGACCTGCTCCTGCGAGGCCGCCGGCAGGACGCTGCTGTCCTCCGCCTCCTTGGCGAACGCGATCGACAGCGCCGCCAGCATGATGGCGCCCGCAAACGCGAGCCCGAACGACAGCCCGAAGGAACCCGCGGCCGAGTTGACGCCCGCGGCCTCGCTGACGCGCTCATCGGAGATCGGCGACAGGGTGTAGTTGTTGAGCTGGGACACCAGCAGGCCGAGCCCGCAGCCCGCGACGATCAGCGGGACGACGAGCGGCCAGCCGGAGTCCGCACGCGGGACGATCGGGATCAGCGCCACCATGCCCACGGTCAGCAGCCCCGACCCGGCCCGGATGATGCTCGCCGGCCGTCGCCTGCCCGCTCGCTTCCCGGCGACTATCGCCGTGGCGAACATGGTCAGCGACAGCGGCGCGAGCGTCAGGCCGGTCTGCATCGCGTTGTACTCCAGGACCATCTGCAGGTAGATCGGCAGGGCGATCATCGCCCCTCCGAGCGCGATGTTCTGGAGCATCTGCGACGAGATGCCGAGCCGGAACAGGTCGTGCTCGAAGAGGCCCGGATCGAGCAGCGTCGCCTTGCCCTCGCGCTTGCGCCGGACGAGCCAGCGTGCGAGCGACCCGAGCGCGACCGTACCCACCGCGATCAGGACGCCGACGTACTCGCCGCCCTCCTGCCAGACGAGGATGCCGATGACGAGACCGCCCATGCCCACGGCCGACAGCACGGCCCCGACCACGTCGATTTCGCGCGGGCCGGTATAGGGCACGTCCTGGATCTGCTTGAGGCCGATGAGGACCACCCCGATCACGACGACCTCGAGCATGAACCCGACCCGCCACGACAGGAAGGTGGTCAGGAAACCGCCGAGCAGCGGCCCGACCGCGGCGGCGATCGCCGCCGCGGCGCCGACCAGGGCATACGCCTTCCGCTGCGCGGCGCCCTGGAAGTTGCCGTGGATCAGCGACTGCATGGCCGGGAGCAGCAGCGATGCGCCGAGCCCGCCGACGACGGCCCAGAACACGATGATCGCCGTAAGGCTCTGGGCGAACGTCATCGCCAGGGCGCCCAGCGCGTAGGCGAGGAGGCCGAGCACGAAGGCCCGCTTGCGCCCGATCAGGTCGCCGACCTTGCTCCCGATCAGGATGAACGCGGCCGAGACGAGCGCCTCGAGCGCGATGGCTCCCTGGACACCGCTGACGGTCGTGTCGAGGTCCTCGACGACCTTCGAGATCGAGACGTTCATCAGCGATGTGTCGACGACGAGCACGAACATCGCCGCCGCCAGCAGCACGGCCAAGCGCCGGCTCCCCTCCGCCCAATCGGACCCGCCGGATAACTCGCCGGGGTTCACTCGCGTACGCCGGCGAGTCCGAGCGCTTCAGCACGGCCGCTTTCACTGAAGCCGCCACGGCCTAGTCCCTCAGAGCTTGCACCGGCAGGGTCGAGGTTCTGCTGTGACACCCCGCGAGTATGTCCGCTTGCCATGCCTTGCGAGGGTCTCAGCGCCAATCTCGACGCGCTCGCAATGGACGACTGCGGAAGGCTTGGCTTGCTCTTGTCGCACTGTCGCGATCGCGCGTGAAAGTGACTGCACGTCGGTTCTGGTCTCGCCCTCGGATGCGCGGCAAGATGGCGATGCCAGCCGAGGTCCCATTCGAGGGCCCAATCTGCACGTAACTCAGCGGCACTCCACTGATATCCACGCGCCTGGACAGGCGTGGACCCGGCGACACCGCTATTCACGCGTAGCGCACTCGGCTGGGGGCCGAAAGGTCGCTGGTTCAAATCCACTCGCCCCGATGCCAGTTTGAACCGACAGTCGAGTTGCGCTGGGCAATCCTCCGCCCCGTTCTGCTGTCGCCTACCGCGCGAAGGAGGAGCGGGGCGGCGAGGCATCTCCCTCGTTCCTAGTCGATGATTCCCGCGTGGCGTACGACGAGGATCTCGCCAACCGTATCCGTGAGCTAATCGCCGACGAGCGCGAACTCAGCGAGCAGAGGATGTTCGGAGGTCTCGCCTTCCTCATCGGCGGCAACATGTCAGTTGCGGCCAGCGGTCAGGGTGGCCTGATGGTCCGGGTGGACCCCGAGGACACCGATGAGCTTCTCGCCAAGCCGCATGCGCAACCATTCGAGATGCGAGGGCGGAGGATGCAGGGATGGTTACGCGTCGACGGCGAGGGCGCACGGACCAAACGCCAGCTCGAACCGTGGGTCAAGCGCGGCGTCGCATACGCTCGCTCACTTCCGTCGAAGCACTAAGACCGCTCGCTCCGGTCCGATTCGGGACCGTTAACGCCCTCGACCAACAAGGCTCCGTCGGTGCTGCCTCTCGCGCAAGGGAGGAGCGCCCGACCGGGCCGCCCCGGCCGCACCCATGGAGTTCTAGCTGAGCTGCTCGGACAGCCCGATGATGACGCCCTCGGGGCCACGCACGAAGCAGAGCCGGTAGATGTCCTCGTACTGCGCGATCTCACCCACGAGTTCGGCACCGTGGCTGCGCAGGCGGGTGACGACGTCGTCGATGTCGTCGACCATGAACATGATGCGGCGCATGCCCAGCGCGTTCGCCGGCGCGCTTTCCGGCTCGGCTCTGACCGCCGGCGGCCTGTGGAACCTCGACAGCTCGACCCGGCCGCGGCCGTCCGGGGTTCGCATCATGGTGATGTCGGCACGGACGTCGTTGAGCCCGACGGTCTGGTCCACCCAAGGCCCTTCGACCGTCGTCTCTCGCCTTCCAGCTCCATACCGAGCTCGGCGAAGAACGCTTTGGCAGCCTCGAGGTCCTCGACGACGATGAGCACGTTGTCCATCCGCAGAATCATGGTGTCCTCCTGGTGTCGTGGGCCGCGTCTGTCGCGGCCCTTACCTGGTGAGCGGAACCGATCAGAGCTTCTCGATATAAGGCCCTTGATCTGCTGCTGTCTTCGCGTGAAGGCAGAAGCGAGATCGCGCGCGCTACCAGCCTCATGCTCGGCGAATTTCTCGGAATCGGTAGACCAGCTGGTAGCAGCGAGCGCAGGTCCCGCTTGATCAAGCGCTCTGTCGGAGGATCTCAACCCATCGCCCCGATGCCAAATTGAACCGGCAGTCGCCTTGCGCTGGGCAATCCCTTAGTCTCCGTGCTGCTGTCGCCTATCGCGCGAAGCGGAAGCCGAGGCGACTCCCAATAGGGAGATCTGGATAGGCCCAGCAGGTCAGGCGCTCTCGGAGCTGATCGAGGAGCGACGGGGCGGGGGAGGAGCGCCGTGGCGGCGAGGCCCAAGGGGCGACTCTGGCGTGAGAGACTCGGCTTGCGCGGCCGGATCGCGGACCGCGGACGCGACCGAGGGAGGTTGGATGCAAATTGAGGAGCACGGCGAGCCGGCCGAGGTCGAGGAGTTTCGCTCGACTCTTCGGCGCGATCGGCATGTCCCAGTCGGGGTGGGAAAAGCTGAGCGAGACGTTTACATGGGTCGCGTCGCGGTTCTCCGACGTTAGCGGCTTCCACTTCGACGTCGAGGTCGTCGGGGTGGATGGAGAAATGGCCTACACCCTGGGCTTCGAGCGCTTCAACGGATCGATCGCCGGGCGACCCGTGGAGCCCGTGTTGGTTCGCGTGACGCACATCTTCCGGCGCGTGGACGGCGCCTGGAAGATCGTCCACCGCCACGCCGACAACCCGGGTCCGGGCTCCCGCATGGAGAGGCGATGAGCGGCGACGCCCGACCGATCCACGCGGCGCGGGGAGAGGGCGATTCACTGCGTAATCCGGTTGCGACGGGAGGGCCGCTCGAGATCAAGGCTCGCGCTGAGGAGACCGGTGGGGCGCTGACGGCCTGCGAGAGCGTCACGATGCCCGGGGAGGGCCCGCCCTTTCACAAGCACGCGAACGAGGACGAGGTCATGTACTTCGTCGACGGAGCGTTTCGCCTACGGATCGAAGATGAGGTCATGGTCATGGCGCCGGGCTCCTTCGCGTTCGTCCCGCGGGATACACCCCACAGCTGGCAGAACGTGAGCGAGGGTCAGGCCCACATGCTCTTCGTCTTCACCCCCGCATCGCCGGGGATGGAGCGATTCTTCGAGCGCTTCGCGGAGGTGGCCGGCGAGGGATCCGCTCTGCGGGAGGCCTTCGCGGCGCTCGCGGAGGACGCGGGCATGACGGTCCTCGGCCCGCCGCTGGCGCAGTCCCACCCGCTTGCGTGAGCCCGGTTTCCGTCACCCACTCCGGACGCTTGGGGCCGGGGCTTGGCTTACTCTCTGACCGAGTCGAGTAGGCCCGCCTCACTTGAGTCAGGGGTGTAGGTGCAGGGCTGCGGCCGGGAGCCGTCAGCTGGTCAAACCGCGCTATCGGTGACTTGGTAGATCACGTGCGTGGCGAGCGGGCTCGATTTTTAATCGATCGGGACCAGTCCGAGGCCTGACGGCCGATCATCGAACAGAGGAGTGCCAGCGCCCAGCACGACACGTAGTGCTAGTCGGCGGGCAGACACCAACTCCCTGCAGGCGCGCTAGGTTGCAATCGATGGCGACGATGGACTCCGCCGCACCACGCCGGGCCCCCGCACAACCGGGCCTCGTCCAGCTCGGGTTGGTAGGCCTGCTTCTGGGGCTGGCCGCAATCGCGTGGGTCGCCACCGGTGACCGGATGGCGGGGATGGACGCGGGGCCCGGGACCGATCCCGGCACACTCGGCTTCTATGTCACTGCCTGGGTCGTGATGATGGCCGCGATGATGTTCCCGTCGATCTGGCCGATGGTCACCATGCACAGCCGGATCCAGGAAGGAAAGCGGGCAAGGGGGCGAGATGTTCCACTGGGCGCGACCGCGGCATTCGTTGGCGGATACCTGCTGACTTGGACCGCGTGGGGGCTTCTCGCCTATTCCGTGTATGAGATCGGCAGCTCGGTCTGGCCGGACGCCCTTGCCTGGGAGCGCGGGGGGCCATACGTTGCGGGCGGGGTGATCATTGCCGCGGCTCTCTATCAGCTCACACCGCTGAAGAACGCCTGCCTGAAGAGGTGCCGCAGCCCGATGATGTTCCTCATGAACGCCTGGCAGCCGGGGCGTATCGGCGGGCTTCGGATGGGGCTCGCCCACGGCGCCTGGTGCGTCGGCTGCTGCTGGGGACTGATGGCCGCGTTGTTCGCGCTCGGCGTGATGAGCGTCGGCTGGATGGTCTTCATCGCGGCGTTGATTGCGGCGGAGAAGCTGCTGCCTTGGAGAGCGCTCGCCAGCTACGGCATTGCGGTGCTGCTCCTGGCGATGGGCATCCTCGTCGCCTTCACCCCGTCAAGCGTGCCCGGCCTGATCCTGCCGAACTCGCCGGAGGCGACGAGAGCCCACGAGATGCAGGGCTCGATGGGCGGCGGGACGCAGCACTCGACGCCCTCCGGATCGATGCAGGACGAGGGCATGCCCGCCGGCAACATGCCCGGCAACTAGCGGGCATCGCTCAGAGCTCGTCCTCGCTCGACCACTCGAACGGTATGTGCTTGGCCGAGCGTCCGGCCCAGTCCCAGTTGTAGCCGTAGGCATCGACCTCGTTCTTGGTCGCGATCCCGTAGGTCGTTGGGCCGCTGTTGGGGCCGGCCTCCGAGCCGGGGATGTTCGTGACCTCGACGTTCTCTCCGGGGCGGGTCGTTGGCCCGGTCAGCACCTCAGCGCTGCCGCTGGCCTGACCGTTGATCTCGAGGCTCCAAGAGCTCGAGTCGTCGGCGATCTGGAGGTCGATCGAGGCGAACTCGATCCCCTTCACCTCGCCGAAAGCGCTCTCGGCGAGCGCCTGCGGCCAGCTGCCCGCCTGTCCGCCGAAGATCGCCTGTAGCGCCCCGCGCTGGGCGTCATCGGCGCTCTCTTCGATGAACAAACCGGCGTCCATTTTGACGTCCTCATCCCAAATGTTCCCCTCGAATTCGGCGACTCCGGCCACGGCCAGCCCATCGAGTTTGACGTCACCGTAGTTGCCCTCCCGGATCCGCCACGCGACGATTCCCTGGCAGTCACCCTCGGTCGGCGGCTGTCCCCAGGAACACGGACACGGCACGGAGCACTTGCAGAAGTCAATGAAATCCCCGGTCACGTTCCACTTTTCAGCCATCGCACTCTCCCAACTCGACCGCGCGGATCCTATACCTAGCCAGGCGCGCCTGGAGGAGAAATAGCGGGGCAGGATTCGAACCCGCCGCCTGCGCGGTACGCAGGCGCGGCTACCTCTCAGCCTTCGAGCCTGCCCCAACTCTGGATCAGGGTGAAGGTCGTACCCCATCTGCCCGGCTCGGCCAACTCGGTCTCCACCTCGCGGCGTAGCGAGGCGAGCTGGTCCTCGCTCAACGTCTCCAGCAGCCGCGACTCGAGCGCGACGCTGAACTGAAGCGGCAGACGCAAATAGGGGTGGCCTGGTTTGAGCGCGATGACGTGCGCGTCTATCCCTGGCTCCTCAATACCGATTTCGCGGAGCAGTTCCGGAAGTCCGCGACCCGCCTCGCCGCCCAGGTTGGCAAAGATCTCGGAGAGCAATCGGATCAGTCGCTCGGCCGCGGGGGCGGGGGGATTGAAGTGCCACGAGCCCAGGTCCCACTCCTCCAGGACCAGTGAGCCACCGGGCCTGACCAATCGCCGGTACGCGGCCACCTGCTCGCGGCCGCGTCCGAGCGGGGCGATCAGGTAGCGGGCATGGACGAGATCGAAAGATTGCGGCTCCAGCTTGCTCTCGAACAGATCATCGACGACGAGTTCTACGTTGGAGATTCCTTCTGCCTCCAGAAATGAACGAGCCGCATTGAGCAGGCTCTCGTCGATATCGGTGCCTATTACCTGGCCGGACGGACCAACCCACTCGCTGAGGATCCGAAGCCAGCCCAAGGCTCCGCAGCCGAAGTCCAGGGCGCGCCCGCCCGATCCGCTGCCGATCTTCGAGAGGAGCTGGCGCCCGGTGGGTTCCCACACTTGTGATTGCAGCTGCAGGCGCTCCAACTCCGAGGGCTGGCTGGCCAGCAGGTACTCCTCCTGCGACACGCCCGCAGTATCTCCCCTCCGGCCTGCGGGCGCAAGAACTGCCGACCACCTCCTCGTTGGGCTCAGGTCGGATCCGGGCTGCCCCTCTCGCGTGAAAGCAGCAGGCGTGCTACCAGCCTCGCGCTCGTCAGATTTTTCGGAGATCGGTAGATCAACTGGGTAGCAACGAGCGCAGGCCCGCTTGATCGAGCGCCGGGTCGGAGGATTTCAACCCATCGCCCCGATCTCACAAAGGCCGCTCCCTGGCGGGCCACCCGGCGGCCGGTCGGGGATCCTGTCGCCGTCGCCCTTGACGCCGCCGGCCGGACAAGCGAGCCTTATACGCGATGAACCTCTTCGCGCTCGCCGGGATCATCATCGGGGTTGCCGCAGCCTCTGTCGGCATGCTGTGGGTGGCCCGGCGTAACCCGCTGAACGAGCGCTTCTCTTCGCAGCTCGGCGAGCACGGCAGGGCGTTCGACTTCCTGGGCATCGCGTTCGCAATCCTGCTCGGATTCGTGTGCTCCAGGCGTACGACAGCTACAACGACGCGAAGAGAGGCGCCGAGCAGGAGGCCCAGGCAGTCCTCGAGCTCACCCGGACCGCCTCGGCGTTCACGCCGGAGGAACATGAGCGCCTGGAGGGGACGCTGGTCTGTTACGGGCGGGCGGTAATCGAGCAGGGATGGCCGGCGATGCAGGATCGCGGCGAGGGAAGCCCGGTCGTGACCGAATGGGGGAGACACTTCAGGGAGGCGGCGTTCGAAGTCCGTGTCCGCTCGCTGGTCGACGAGGCCGCGTTCCGGCAGCTTCTGATGGAACAGGACAGACGCATCGAGGGTCGGCGCATAAGGCTTGCCGAGGCCGTCCGCGTGACGCCGCCTCCGATGTGGTTCGTGCTGATCATGGGGGCGTTGCTGACGGTCGGATGGATCGTGCTGGGCGCCGATCGGCGGGGCAGCTTCGTCGTTCAGGCCAGCGCGGTGGCTTCCGTCACCGCAATGGCGACGGCGACACTGCTGCTGGTCTGGTTCCTGGACCACCCGTTCACGGACGAGAGCGGAAGTATCAGACCGATCGAGATGGAGGACGTGCTCGAGGTCATCGAGGAGGAGTCACGCGCTGAGGGCGTAGACGTGACTCATCCCTGCACAGAAGACGGCGATCCCCTGTCCGCCTAACGTCCAGAACCCCGTCGTAGCGGGCGCCGCCGCCGAAGACCTGCTCGACTGTCCGCACCCGTGACCGCGGGCGAGGCCATGGTGATCACGACTTTGCCCTTGGCGCGGCCCGCTTCGACGTGAGCGAGGGCCTGCGGGGCCTCGTCGAAGGGGTACGTGCGGTCGACGATGGGGCGGACGACTCCTGAGTCGATGAGCTTGGTGATCTCGCCAAGCTGGGCACCGCTGGCGCGCATGAAGAGGAACGAGTACCGAACGCCCTCGCGGCGTGCCGCTCGGCGCGTCTTCCAGCTGAGTAGGGCCATCACCAGGCGCAGCGGAAACCGTAGTCCTTGCTGGCGGGCGAAATTCGGGTCCGGCGGGCCGGCGATGCCGATCGCGACGCCTCCGGGCTTCAGGACGCGGAGCGACTTGGCGAGCGTGTCTCCGCCCTGGGAATCCAGGACTACGTCGTAGTCGCGCACGACCGTTTCGAAGTCCTGCGTTCGGTAGTCGATGACGACGTCGGCACCGAGGTCACGGACCCATTCGACGTTGCCGGTGCCCGTCGTGGTGGCCACGGTCGCCCCGAGGTGCTTGGCCAGCTGGATCGCGTAGGTGCCGACGCCCCCAGAGCCCGCGTGGATGAGCACCTTCTGGCCCGGCTGCAGGTTCGCTCGCTCGACAAGCGCCTGCCACGCAGTCAGGGCGACGAGGGGCACGGAGGCCGCCTCGGCCATGGAGAGGCTCGCCGGCTTGATCGCTAGATCGTCCTCCTGCACGGCGATGCGTTGGGCGAAGGTCCCCACGCGGCCGTCGCGCGGCCGCGCGTAGAGCTCGTCACCCACGCTGAAGCGCGTCACGGCGGACCCGACCCGAGTCACAACTCCGGCGAGGTCGTGCCCGAGGACGAACGGAGCCTTGTAGGGGAGGAAGACCTTGAACTCCCCGTCGCGGATCTTCGCGTCGAGCAAGTTGACGCCGGCGGCGTGGATGTCGACGAGCACATCGTGGTCGCCAACCGTCGGTTCCGGAGCGTCGCCGGCCTCCATCGGGCTCTTGTACTTCTCAACGAGGTACGCCTGCACAGTCACTCAGCTCTCGAGAAACGCGAGGACCGCGGGGACGAACTCCCGGTGGTACTGAAAGACGCCGCCGTGCCCGGCGTCGGGATAGAGCTTGAGTCGGGCGCTGGGAAGACGCCGAGCCAGGTCAACGGAGTTGCTGGACGGCACCATCAGATCCTGATCGCCGTTTGCGACGAAGACCGGCTGGCGGATGCGCGACAGGTCCGACGGCTGCTGCGTCGCCCAAGCGTGGATCGCATTGAGCTGCGCGCGGAAAGCGATCGGGGAGATCGCCTTGTCGCGATCTTCCGTTCGCTCCTTCAATCGCTTGAGGAATTCCCGAGCTGCGGTGCGGCCGTTCGACGTCCGGGTGAAGAAGAGATAGGTCTTCGGATCCTTGAAGGTCACCGCGCCCCTGACCATCGCCCGGATGGTGATCGGAGTGACCTTGTCCATGCCCTCGCCCCCGGCGGGACCCCTCGATCACCTCGTCCCGGCTCCGCAGCACCCGCGCCTCGGGCCAGGTCGGCGCCAGTCGATACTCGAGCTGATCGGGAAGCGCGGCGTATGCGGTTTTCACGTCGCCCATGTTCCAGGCTCGATTCCCCTGCTCGAAGGCCTCTCGGAACGCCCGAAGCAATTCGGTCTCAGCAGCTGGCATCGTCCGCGGGGTACGCTGCGGCCTGCGTCAGCGACGTGGTGAGGAAGCGCTGCACCGTGTCTAGCGGCTGGGTGCTTTGGTTTGCTCGGCTCAAGATGAGGGCGCCCTCGAGAGCCGCGAGGAGTACGGAGGCATCGTCCTCTGCGGTTGACTCCTGGACGCCGAATTTGACCAAGGCGGCGTGTACCGAGTCACGCCACTGGTCGAGGAGAGCGCGAGCCTCTTGCCGGAGCCGGTCGTCTTCGGAGGCATCGACGACGGTTGCGGCGATGGGACATCCCATCGTGAAGTTGCTCTCGACGAGCACTTGGCGCCAAGGGGCGAAAATTGCGTCGATCGCATCGGCCAGCGTGGCCGCCTCGACGAGCCGTGACTCGGTGTCGTCGATCACCTCGGCGCCGACCAGTTTGAGCGCCTCGGTGATGAGCTGCGTCTTCCCGCCCGGGAAGTAGCGCTGGAGGGACCCGCGAGGGCCGTTGGCATGGGCAACGATCTGGCGCAGGCCGACGCCGTGAACACCGCGCTCGCGAACCAGGGCGGCCGCGCTGCGCACGATGCGGTCACGGGCGGGCTGCCGCTTGCCAACTCCCATCGTCCGCGGGCTCTCCTGCCGGGCGTCCATTGGGGCAGTGTATCCGGGCGCGATGACGGTCGTCATCGTGTCCTGCTATCGTCCGGCCCGTATTGCGATGACAGTCGTCATCGGCTGCTCTTCGACCCCCGATCGACTGGAGACAACAACGATGCATGCAGGGGCCTACTCGCCCATCGCTCCGCTCTTTCGAGTGTGCGACGGGGTGCGGATTCGGTTTGCTGACAACAGCGCGGACTCGTCGGCAGTGACCGTGTTGATGTTGAGCCCGTGGCCGGAGAGCCTCTGGGCGTTCCGAAGGATCTGGGACCGAGTGTCGGGGGCCGCGCGCGTGATCGCGATCGACCTGCCGGGCTTTGGCCACTCAGACGGTCGCCCGGAGCTGATCGCACCGGATGCGATGGGCACGTTCCTTGCGCGCCTGATCGAGGAATGGGGCCTGGGCGCCCCGCACGTGGTCGGTCCGGACGTGGGCACCGCCGCCGCGTTGTTCTTGGCGGCCAACGCACCAGACCGCGTCACGAGCCTGACCATCGGTGGGGGCGCGGTGCGTGATCCCCTCGATGCCGCCGGCGCGCTCAAGGATGTGATCGAGGCCCCGAGCCTCGACGATGTCCGAGGACTGGATGCCCGAACCAACATCGGGTTCGCGGTCGAGCCCGCGGCCGGTGCCGATAACGAGCCCGACGTCCATGAGGACTACGTCAGCGCGTATGACCTCGGGCGCTTTGCGGAGTCCGCGCGTTTTGTCCGCCACTACCCCGAGCAGAATCCGGTGCTACGCGGTCTGTTGCCTTCGATCACGACGCCGACTCAGGTCATTGCCGGACGCGAGGATGACTTGGTGCCGTGGTCTAACAACGAGTACCTCGCCGACCTGCTGCCCAACAGCGAGATCCGCCCGCTGGATGCCGGCCACTTCGCGTGGGAGGAGGCGTCCGATGAGTACGGCCGTCTCATCGTGGAGTGGGTCACCGGCGGCTTCCAGCGGCTCGGGGGCGCGGTGACGGCCTGAGACCTCCGACGGCAATGTCTGCATGCACAACTGAATCTGCTGTGCTCCTAAGCTGATGGTCGCCCCGTTCGGCACACCCCGCCTCTGACCGGATGAATGAACCAAGCCAACTGAGGGTTCCCGAAAGCCCGGCGCTGTCGCCCACGCAGCTCGCAAAGATCGGCGAGCTCGGCGAAGAGCGCACCGCCGACGTAGGCGATGTCCTGTTCCGGGTGGGCGACGATCGCTACCCGTTCGTCGCGATTCTCGAGGGCGAGGTCGCGATGCTGGACGGCGCCGGCAACGAGATCGTGCGGCAGGGACGGTCGAATTTCCTCGGCGAGCTGAACCTGCTGTCGGGGCAGAGCGCCTTCCTGACCGCAGAAGTCACGCAGCCCTTGCGCTACATCGCCGTTGACAGGGACGCCCTGCGGGAGCTGCTGTTCGACGACGGGCCGCTCAGCGACCTATTGCTCGCGACGTTCATCTCCCGGCGGGAGGCGCTGCAGCAGGTGGCGGGACTTGGACTTGAGATCGTCGGGCCGCATTCGTCGGCGGCGACCAGACGGCTGGTGGATTTCGCCCGTAACAACCGGCTCCCCCTGACCTGGCGCGACCCGGAGCGAGTAGATGACTCGGAAGCCGCGACGCTGGTCGCCGGGCTCGATGCGTCGAGTCTGCCACTCGTCCGACTGCCCGGTGGTCAGGAGATGCGGGGGCCGTCCTCCGGAGAGCTGTCTCGCGCGCTCGGCATCGGCCGCGAGCTTGCGGCGCGCGAAGAGGCTGACTTGCTTGTCGTGGGCGCCGGGCCGGCGGGCCTCGGCGCCGCCGTCTACGGGGCCTCCGAGGGCCTTGACACACTCATCCTCGACAGCAGGGCGCTCGGTGGCCAGGCGGGCGAATCGCGCCGGATCGAGAACTACCTCGGCTTTCCGGCCGGGATCAGCGGCACTCAGCTGACCGGCCGCGCGGTGGTACAGGCACGCAAGTTCGGCGCTCGGCCGGCGACCCCATACCGGGCGGTCGCGCTCGAGCCAGGAAACGGGCGGCATGTCGTCCGGCTCGAGGACGGCGAGGAGATCGCAGCTCGCGCGGTCCTGCTGGCGACCGGCGCCGAGTATCGGCGGCTGCCGGTCGATCGCCTTTCCGACTACGAGGGCTTGAGCGTCTTCTATGCCGCGGGCCCGCCGGAGCAGGAGCTTTGTGGAGCATCACGGGTCGCCGTCGTGGGCGGGGGAAACTCCGCCGGCCAGGCCGCGGTCTGGCTGGCGCGTGGAGGCGCGCTCGTAACTTTGCTGCACCGGCGCGAGGATCTTCGCGAGACGATGTCGGACTACCTGGTGCGCGAGCTCGACCGCTACGGGGTGGCGGTGAGCGACCGCAGCGAGATCGCGGAGCTAGACGGTCACGGCGGCCAGCTTGAGGCGGTGACGCTAAAGAGCGGAGACCGCTTGCCGTTCTCGTTCCTGTTCCTCTTTCTCGGTGCACGGCCCTGCACCGAGTGGCTCGACGACGCGGTCCGGCGCGACGAGGACGGCTTCATCCTCACCGGCAGCGCAGTCGACAGCGACAACCTGCTCGAGACAAGCGTGCCCGGCGTGTACGCGGCTGGGGACGTTCGCGCCGGTTCGACGAAACGATGCGCCGCCGCCGTTGGCGAGGGAGCGATGGTCGTGCAGCTCGTTCACGGCCACATCCGCCGGGAGCGGACAATCACTCCCGCCAGCTGACCGGCTCTATGACATACTGCATAGCCCGATGGCCAAGGCAAAGCCGGGACCGCGCCAGCGGATGATCGCCAGCACCGCGCTTCTGATGCGCGAGCGCGGTGCACGGGCAACGAGCATCGACGCCGTCCTCGAGCACAGCGGCGCGCCTCGCGGCTCCGTGTATCACCACTTCCCGGGCGGCCGGGAGCAACTGCTGCGTGAGGCCACTGAGTACGCCGGCGAGTACGTGGTGAGTCGACTCGAGCAAGCCCCGGCTGACGATCCGCTGGCGGCCCTCGACAGCCTGCTCGACGAGTACCGCGCCACGCTGGTGGCGACTGACTTTCGGGCCGGCTGTCCCGTGGTTGCCGTCGCCGTCGAGTCAACCGAGGACGGCCCGGACCTGCGCGACGACGTCGTCGGAGCCTTCGATCGCTGGCGCCAGACGATCGCGCAGGCGTTCGTCGCTGCCGGAATCGAGGCGGCCCGGGCCGATGAGTTGGCGATGCTTGTGATCGCCAGCTTCGAGGGTTCGGTGATCCTCAGCCGGTCCTACCGCGACCTCGCGCCGATGGAGAACCTGCGCCGCGAGCTGCACCGATTAGTCGACGCGGAGCTCGCCGCCGTGGAGGATCGATGAGCACCGACGAAGGGACCTGGGTCCAGACCGCCTGCATCCTCTGCGAGTGCAACTGCGGGATCGAGGTCCAGCTCGACGGTCGCACCTTCACCCGCATACGCGGCGACAAGGCACACCCCGGGTCGCAGGGCTACACCTGCAACAAGGCGATGCGGCTCGACCACTACCAGAACGGTCGCCACCGCCTCACCTCGCCGATGCGGCGTACCGCGGACGGCACCTACGAGGAGATCGATTGGGACACGGCGATCGCCGAGATTGCGGCCGGTTTTAAGCGGATCGCCGACGAGCACGGCGGGGAGTCGATCTTCTACTACGGGGGCGGGGGCCAGGGAAACCACCTCGGTGGCGCCTACAGCGGCGCCTTCCTGCGAGCCCTCGGGTCCCGCTACCGCTCCAGCGCCCTGGCGCAAGAGAAGACCGGCGAGGGGTGGGTCGAGCACTCCCTGTACGGCCAGCACACCCGGGGTGAGTTCGAGCACGCGGAAGTCTCGGTCTTCATTGGCAAGAACCCGTGGATGTCGCAGAGCTTTCCGCGCGCCCGGGTGGTGCTGCGCGAGATCGCCAAGGACCCCGAGCGCTCGATGGTCGTCATCGACCCGGTACTGACCGACACGGCCAAGCTGGCCGATTTCCACCTGCGGGTGAGGCCCGGGACAGACGCCTGGTGCCTCGCCGCCATGGTCGGGGTGCTCGTGCAGGAGGACCTGATCAACTACGAGTTCCTGGCGGCACACGTCAGCGACGCCGAGGTCGTCCTCGACCGCTTCGCGGAGATCGATGTCTCACGCTACGCCGAGGACTGCGGCGTGGACGAAGCTCTCCTTCGGGCGGCGGTGCGCCGGATCGCCGAGGCGGACAGCGTGTCGGTGTTCGAGGACCTCGGCATCCAGCAGGGGCCGAACAGCACGCTGTGCTCCTACGTCAACAGGATGCTGTGGATCCTGACCGGGAACCTCGGCAATCCGGGCGGAATGCACCTCCACACGTCCTTCGTGAACCTGTTCCGCGATCGCCAGGTCCGCCGAACGCCGGTCACCGGGGCCCGGATCCTGGCAGGGCTCGTCCCCTGCAACGCGATCCCGGACGAGATCCTTACCGACCACCCCGACCGCTTCCGCGCGATGATCGTCGAGAGCGCCAACCCGGCTCACTCGCTTGCCGACTCGCAGCGATTTCGCGAAGCGTTCGAGGCGCTCGACCTGGTCGTCGTCATCGACGTGGCGATGACCGAGACGGCGCGGCAGGCCGACTACGTGCTGCCGGCCGCGAGCCAGTACGAGAAGGCCGAGGCGACCTTCTTCAACTTCGAGTTCCCTGGCAACACCTTCCACCTGCGCCAGCCGCTACTCGATCGCCTTCCCGGAACGCTTCCCGAGGCCGAGATCTGGGCCCGGCTCGTCCGCGCCCTCGGCCTGGTCGACGAAGCCGAGCTGGCTCCGCTGCACGAAGCTGCGCGGGAGGGCCGACAGGCCTACGCCAAGGCGTTTGCCAAGGCCACCACCGAGAATCCGTTGCTCTCGAGTCTGGCCCCGTTCGTCCTCTACGAGACGCTCGGGCCGAGGCTGCCCGACGGGCTCGCAAGCGCCGCCGCGCTCTGGGGCCTCGCCCACCGCTGCGCGATGACGTACCCGGACGCGGTGCGCCGAGCCGGGCACGCGGACGGTAACGAGCTCTTCGACGCGATCCTCGCCTCGCCGTCCGGAATCACCTTCACGCTCGACGAGTACGGCGACGACTTCGAGCGCATCATCCACGCCGACAAGCGGATCGCGCTCGAGTTGCCCGAGATGCTCGCCGAGCTCGCCGAGCTCGAGAACGGTCCGCCGGCGACGACGACCGACGAGCTGCCCATCGTGCTGTCGGTGGGAGAGCGCCGTTCCTACACTGCCAACGATATCTTCCGCGACCCGCGCTGGCGAAAGCGCGATGCCGACGGAGCGCTGCGCGTCAGCGTCGACGACGCGACGCGATTCGGCCTCGTTGACGGCGGCCGCGCCCGGGTGACCACCGCTCGGGGCAGCGCCGAGGCGACCGTCGAGGTGAGCGAGACGATGCTCGCTGGTCACGCCTCGCTTCCCAACGGCTTCGGGCTCGATTACGTCGACGAGGACGGCGAGAAGATCGTCCCCGGCGTCGCGCCCAACTCGTTGACCTCGTCGGACTGGCGCGACGAGTTCGCGGGCACGCCCTGGCACAAGCACGTTCCCGCGCGGATCGAGGCGGCCGGCGCGTGAGCAGTAAACGCGAGCTTCGCCGGAGGCTGAAGGGAGGAGAGAGGTATGTCCGATACAGGATCGGTCGTCGACGTACGTCGAAGCTGAAAACCAGCGTGCTCAGTGGTTCCAACGGCGTTGACTACGCCTACCGCATCACGGGCGCTCCCGATGCGGCCCCGCTTGTGTTGCTGCAGCACTTTCGCGGCAACCTCGACAACTGGGATCCGGCGCTCATCGATGAGCTCGCCAGCGGTCGCCGGGTGATCACCTTCGACAACCGGGGGGTAGCCGCCTCGAGCGGGATGACACCGAGCACGGTTGCGCAGATGGCGCTCGACGCGATCGACTTCATCGACGGGTTGGGGGTCGGAGAGGTCGATCTGCTCGGCTTCTCGATCGGCAGCTTCGTGGCCCAGGAGATCGCCCTCGTTCGCCCGTCGATCGTGCGCAACGTCGTGCTCGCCTCTTCGGCTCCGCAGGGGGCGAGCGGGATGCACGGTTGGGCGCCTGAGGTGATCGACGCAATCGGCAAGCCGGAGCCGTCGGGCCCCGGCTACCTCAGCGTCTTCTTCGCCGACTCAGAGACGAGCCAGGCGGCGGGAATGGAAGTCGCCGGCCGCTTCGGGGCGCGCACGGCCGACCGCGACGAGACGACCAGCTGGCAGACCCGGCTGGCCCAGTACGACGCGGTGTGCGCCTGGGGACAGCCGAACCACTCAAGGCTCGAGCGGGTCTCGGCGATCGACAAGCCGGTGTTCGTGGCCAACGGCGACGGCGACCCCATGATCCTCCCGCGCTACTCCTATCTGCTGGCCGGCCTCATCCCCGGCGCGCGTCTGAAGATCTACCCGGACGCGGCGCACGGCTTCCTCTTCCAACACCACGCCGAGTTCGCCGCCGACGTTGAGGCGTTCTTGGCCGGCGCATGAGCGCTTCGGCACCCGAACGCGCCGCATAGGAGTCGGTCGCACGCGTCTAGAGAAGAAATCGCCCGTCGTTCGGCCGGTTCGCTGGGGCGCGAGAGGCGCGAGCACGCGCGTTCCCGCCGCCCGCTTGCTGGCGAGGGTCCCGTTCGAGGGCCCAATCTGCACGTAACTCAGTGGAACTCCACTGACCTACAAACGCCTAGACGGCCCCTTGGCTCGGATCCACGCAGAACGGCGAGGCCCTCGCGACTAGCTACCGAGAGCCCGCGTGTCGCTGAACTCGAGGTAGAGCTTGCGCTCGGCGAAGAGCCATTTACCGCTCTCCTTCGCGAAGACGTCGAGGTAGCGGAGATAGGCGACCATGATCTTGCGCTCGCCGTCCTCCGAGTAGACGTGGTGGGCGATGCAGTAGGCCTCGCCGGTAGCTCGGTCGCCGTCGAGCATGACCGTGTTCTGCCCGTTGAAGTGCACCGTGACCTCGTACTGATTGAGAACATCGAAGACAGGGGTCAAGGACTCCCTGCGGTGGAGGTCCTGCGTCGGCTCGGTGCCCTCGCCCTCCATATAGACCAGGAAATGCGTGTCGTTCGTGAAGAGCGCCTTTTGCCCCTCCGCATCGCGACGGTCGGCGCAGTGAGCGTAGGCGTCGATCAGTTCACGGATCGCGAGCAGGTCTGCCGCCTCTCCAGGTGAGATCGAGGTGGGTTCCATGACGTCCTTTCAGAGAAACGGATTGTCAGGAGGCCTGAAAATCGTGACGTTTTGGACGCCTGAAGATTGCGCCCGGTAGCTCACGCTCCGGAAGACTCATTGCGAGGCTCCGACCTCGAACGGCGCGGCGCCGACCTCGGTCTGGACGGTCCACGAACCGTCCTTGCGGAAGCTGCGGGCGGTCGCGTAGCTGTCCTCGAGGAATTGCAGGTAGGTCACCCTCCCGTCGACAACCTTCACGAGGATCGAAAACGGGGAGCTCACCGCCTTGCCCAGCGAGTTCGACCTGTAGCGGAAGTCGCCGAACACGGCGACGTTCTCGTCCGAGGCGAACATCGTGGTCACGTTGAACGCCTCGTTCTCCCAGCGGCTGAACACCGCGCCAAGGTTGTCGAGAACCGCCTGCGGGCCGTGCGATGTGCCGGTCCACGGCATGATCTCGTTGAGCTCGGCGTCCTCGGTGTTGAGTGAGACGTAGGTCGCGTCCGGGGCAACCACAGAGTTGACCACCTCAGGGTCCAGTAGGTTCTCCAGCAACTGGCCGACGACCTCGATCGGGCTCGCGGACATGTCAGCCTCCGTTGCGGTAGCTCCCGGTCCGGAACTCGTCGACGAGTCCGGGGTGGGAGGGATGCCAGTCGAGCTCGGCCCGAGCCTTCGCTGCGTCGGCGACCTGATCGAGCAGGAGCACCTCGGCGAAGTAGTCGCCCAGGCGCGTCCGAGCCTCGTCGTCGGAACCTGGTACCGCGCCCGGCGCGCCGGCCGCGACGGCCGCCGCCTCGGTTATCTCGGCGACTGTCGGATTCACTCCATCGGCGACGACGTAGAGGCCACGGGCCGAGTCGTCTTCGAGAACTCGCCTGAAGAAGTCCGCCAGGTCCGCAACATGGACTGTCGACCAGTGCTGTTGCCCCGTGCCGAGCATGACTAGGTTGGCGGCGTCGTCTCGCGGCGAACCGAGAAGGAGCCCGGGAATGCCTCCGCCGCCGTCGCCGTAGGCGACGCCGGAGACGATCACGACTCCGCGCATGGGCTCCGCCTCGAGAACTCGATGCTCGATCGGCTCCCTCCACGACACCAGCGCCGGCGCGTTCCGTGGCGACTCCTCGGAGATGGCTGGATTGGCCCCGTAGATCCACTGGCCGCTGATGTGGAGGTAGGGCTTATCTGTGCCGGCGAACGCTTCGATCGCCGCATCGACGACCGCGGAGTCCAGGTTCGCGCTGGTCTCGTCGCCGGGACTGGCCGTATGGACCGCCCCGTCCGCGTCGCTGAGCAGCTTCACGACCGCCGGTCGGTCGTAGAGGTCAACGACGGTCGGCGTCGCGCCATGAGCGGCGACGAGGTCGGCCTGGGCGTCGTCGCGGACCAGTGCCGTCACCTCATGGCCGTGTTCGTGCACTTCCGTCAGGACGTGTGAGCCAATGAATCCCGTTGCGCCGGTGAGTGCCACTCTCATTGCGTTCCTCCTTGGAATATCTATTCGATCAAGCGCTTGCTTGAGTATATCTGGGACGTGTCACCCTGTCAAGCATCTGCTTGAAATGTTTGAGGAGAGAGGTTCGTCGAGTCAGCTCGAGCCGCGGAAGGCGCCGGCGAGCACCGGGACCAAAAGTCGCTCGAGCTGGTGCTCGGACTTCGCCCCGAGCTCCTTCCCGATCGGTGCGAGGGCCAGCCAGTTCAACATGCCGGCGACGCAACGGGTGCGGAGGTTCAGCTCACTGGCCTTGACGTTGGGCACGTTCGCCTTCAGCACCCGAAGGCAATCGGCACGAATGTGCTCGAACCTGGCACTGAGTCGATCCCATCCCTCTGGCGGATCGAACCCGGCCCGCGCCACGATGCGCATCACGGCGAGATCACGACCTCCCGAGGTCAGCGCTCGAATCATCGGTCGAGAGAAGGCCGCGGCCAATTCCTCCAGCGTGGATTCCGGGCCCAACACGCTCACCGCTTCCTGTTGAGCGTCAAGGTAGCGTTCCAGCGCGTCCGCGATCGCCGCGTCACATAGGGATTTGAGCGAGCCGAAGTGGTAGCTCACCGCCGCCACGTTGGCCTCCGCCGCATCCGTCAGCTCCCGGAGGGTCACCCCGTCTTCGCCGCGTTCGGCGATCAGGGCCAACGCGGCATCCATGAGTCGCGCCTGCGTTCGGAGCCCCGCCTCGCGACGCTGGTCCGCTTTTGCTGATTCCACACGGCTTATTCAATCAGACGTTTGAACACATCGCAATCCGCGGGTGGGAATGGGGTGTTTTCTCAGCCGTGAGCTGAGACTGGGTACGAACCCGTGCCAAAAGTCTGACGAGTTATGCGCGCTTATGACAGCAGACGTTATAAGCCGATATAACTCCGCAGAGCATGGATCCCGTCAAGAACCCCTACACCCCGAATGCAGGCTCCCGGCCACCTGAGCTTGCCGGCCGCGACAAGCAGCTTGAGCAGTTTCGGATCTTGGTCGCACGTCTCAAGAGCGGCCAGACGGATCAAAGCATCATCGCCAAAGGCCTTCGCGGGGTTGGCAAGACCGTGCTCCTCAACGCTTTCGAGGACATGGCGGAGAGCGAGGGATTCCTGACCTACTACCACGAGCTCACAGATGAGAGCTCGCTGGTCGAGGAGTTGGCGAGGGACTCGGAGCGAGCCCTGGCGATGCTGAAGCTGAGCGAAAAGCTCACCCAGAAGGTCCGCGACGGGCTCGGTCATCTGAAAACGATCCGGCTCACGGGGCCGGAAGGCATCGGGCTCGAGGTGGACCTGCGAAGGGCGAGCGAGGGGACCCTGACCGCGGACCTCACCGACCTGTTCCTCGAGCTCGGCGCGGCTGCAAGGGACAAGGGGCGGGGCGTTGTCTTCTTCCTCGACGAGGTCCAGTTCGCCGACGAGGTGCATTACCGAGCGCTGATCAGTGCCCTTCACCGCGCAAACCAGAAGCGGCTGCCGATCTCAGCCGCCGCGGCAGGGCTGCCGCAGATCCCACGGCTGACCGGCGACGCTCGGTCGTACGCTGAGCGTCTCTTCGACTTCCCCACGATCGCCAACCTCGAGGCCGATGCGGCAACGGCGGCTCTCGCAGAGCCAGCGCGAGTCCAGCAGGTCGACTACACCGACGATGCGCTCGCGCTAGCGCTCGAGTGGACCGAGGGCTACCCGTTCTACATCCAGCAGATCGGCAAACACGCCTGGAACCAGGCAACGACCACGCCAATTGGACGGTCGGACGTCGAGGAGGCGATGCCCGCGGCACAAGCGGCACTCGACCGCGCGATCTACGAGGTCCGGATCCAGCGCGCCACGGCGAACGAGCGGAAGTACATGCGAGCGATGGCCGAGTTGGGCGAGGGGCCCTATAAGTCCGGTTCGGTAGCGCGAAAGCTCGGTCAGAAGTCGACTGCCGTGTCTCAGGTTCGCCAACGGCTCATGAACAAGGGCCTGATCTACGCCACCGAGGACTACGGCTACATCGATTTCAGCGTCCCGCGCTTCGCCGAGTACATGCGTCGGCATATGCCTTACCAGCGGCCCCGCAAGCGCAGGCGCGCGAGCTGAGAAGTCGGGCCGCTACTCCGCGGCTTTCGCTCCGTAATTCCGGGTCTCGATCGCCTTGACGGTCTGATCCAGCGCCTTTTGAAGGACGCCCTTGCCGACGGACCCGAGCACGACGCCGAGGAACCGTCCCTTGAGGTTCTTACCGTGGCGTACCACGACCACGTCCACATCGGTCGTTCCATCGGGCTTGGCCGCGAGCGCGTAGGTCTGGACCGAGTCGTTTGCCCACACGTTTGAGTCGGTTGTCGTCATCACGATGCGGTTGGGATCGGACCAGTCGTAGTGCAGCCGCTCCAGTTTCCCTTGCCGCCCTCCGTGACATCGGCGTGATCGGGGCCCTGGTCATGCACCTCGAGTTGATCGTCGGCGCTGTTTGGGAAGAGCTCGGAGCGGCCGGGCCCGAAGTCGGTGATCCCGGCGAGGACCTGCTCGGGTGTTGCGGAGGTCGTCTGGTGGAGGTTGATCGTGGGCATGCGTGCTCCTTTCTGGGATGCGCGCCGTCGAGGCTCGCGGTTCAAGCGCCCCGTCGCGCCCGTGATGACCATACGCCTCCCGCATGCCGCGGCGCACGGGCAGCGGGCCATGCGGATCGGAGACTATCGATAGGTGGATTCCCCGTTGATGCGTTTCGTGCGCCATCGCTCACTCGCCCTAACACAACGGGTATGGATCGCGATCGGGCAGGTACTGCCTCCACTCGCCCTCGGTCAGCTCCCGCCCGGCGATTGCGCAGGCGGCGTCGCGCCACTGATTCGGGTCCAGCGTCCAGGAGACGGTCGCGCGGTCGAGGCCGGTGGTGACCAGCCGGTCCCCGCTCGGGGAAAAGGCGGGACGGTTGAAGAGGAAATGGTCGAGCTCGTAAGTCTGCTCGGTGAACGGCAGCGCGCCGGAGACGAAGGTGCCGGCGAACCGGGCTCCGGTGTCCGCCCGCCACAGCTGCGTCGTCGAGAGACCGGCCCGGCTCGTCGCGAGGCGCGTCCCGTCGGGGCTGTACGCGACTCCCCCGATCGTGCCCTCGTCGCCCTCGAGCGGTGGCCCGATCAAGCTCTGATCGTCGACGTTCCACTGCAGCACCAGGCCCGAGCCCGTGCCGGTCGCAAGGCGCTGCGGATCCGGGGCAAAGGTCGCCGAGACGATGGGGCTGTCGACGTTCTCGAGCGGCGGCCCGATCCGCTCGTGCGTCACGGCGTCGTACAGGTGGACGAGGTTGTTCACAGCGGTGACCGCGAGAACCTCGCCGTCAGGGCTGAAGGCGACTCCGATCGGCGTCTGTCCCTTGAGGTCCAAGCGATCCGCGGTCTCAGCCCCGGTCGTGGGGTCGACGAACCTCACATGCCCGCCGTTGCCAAACTCCCACGCGCCTCGGGCGCCGTCCACCGCGATGGCGAGCTGACCGCCGTCGGGCGAGAACGCGACCTGCTGCGCCCACGACCGGTCGAGGTCAATAGAGATCGGCTCGGCGGACGGGTCGTCGATCGGCCACAGCGAGACGCGCCCGGCGGTGCCGCCGGCCGCCAGCGTCGAGCCGTCGGGAGAGACCACCGTCGACAGCACCTCGCCGCCGAGGTGGAAGCGCCGCGCGATCGAGCCGGTCTCCGGATCCCGCGCGGCAACCGAGCCGTCCGTTCCCGCCGTCAGCACCTGCGCTCCGTCGGGCGTGTAGGCCGCCTCAGTGATCGGCCCGCTCTGGCCACGGAATACGGTGCCGATCGCTCGATTGCCGTCGAGCCGCCACAGCGCTCCGGTGCGGTCCAGCCCCGCGGTTGCCAGCAGGCGGCCATCGGCGCTGAACGAGACATCGTTGATCTCGGATGCGTTCGCCGCCAGGGGCGGCCCCAGCGACTCTCCAGATTCGAGCTCGAAGATCTGCGTGCGGCCATCCGTCCGGCCGACCGCGATCCGCGACCCATCGGGTGAGTATTCGATCGCCACCGGCAGGCTTTCCACCTGCGCCAACGGCTCCGCCGTCGACTTCCCCGTCCGCGGGTCCAGGAAGCGGACACCGCCCCCGTCATCGCCGATCGCGAGCGCGGAGGCGTCCGGCGCGAAGGCGAGGGCGGTCACCGGCGCGGGCGCGGGGGGCAGAGTCGCCACCGGCTCGCGCGCCGAGCTCGACCACACCCGAACGCCGCCGTTCGACAGCGGCACCGCCAGCAGCTCCCCGTCGGCGCTCACCGCCACCGTCCGATCGCCCGAGTACTCGCGATTGACCACGAGCGGATCGCCGCGCGGCCGCCAGGTTCGCGTGTTCCAGAGCACGACCTTGGTCCCGAAGCGGCCGCTGACGCGCGGCCCGCCCTGCGTGATCAGCGTGTCCCCGTCGGCGCTGAAGGCGGCGGTGGTCAACAAGCCGGCGGGACTGTCGATCAGCCGCACAAGCCGCTCCCGGGCCAGGTCCCACACCTGAAGCGTGCCTCTCGGCTCGGGTTCTCATAGCCGGCCGGCACGGCCAGCCATCTTCCGCTCGGACTAATCGCCGCGCCCAGGAGGAGGCCGTTCCCGTGGTCGAGCACCGCCAACCGGCGCCGCGAGGCGGTGGACCAGACGATGGTCCCCGTGCCATCGGAGGTGGGCGTGACCAGCTTGCGACCGTCGGGAGAGAAGACGGCCGCCTCCAGGCCCGAGTCGACGCCGTAGAGCAGTCCGAAGAGCAACGGGTTGGTCTGCAGGCCCTCGAGTAACGCACCCCTCGTCTCGTCGCTGTCGTCGAGCTCGAACGCGGCCACCGCGAGCAGAAGCCCGAGGTCGGGCTGGCGCTCGACCACGCTGCGTGAGACGGCCGCGACGCGCGCGATGTCGGCACGGTCACGCGAGTCCGCCGCGTCCTGCTGCTTGATCAGGGCGAACGCTCCGGCGCCCAGCGCAGCGACCAGCGCGATGCTCACGCCCGCGACGAGGATCCGAAGCCGCCTGACGCTCCGTGCCTTGCCTCGCTCAACGCGCTCGGACTCCGCCTGGCTGGCGTCCGCAAAGTCCCTCTCCAAGGCCGAGAGTGTCGGTTCGGTCTTCAGCCAATCCAGCAGCGCCGCGAGTCGCGGACCGCTGTAGAGCTCGCTGGGATCGCGGTCCAGTTGCTCCCAGGCGGCCGCGGCGCCGGTCAGATGCCTGCGGATCGCGAGGGCTTCGCGCTCGTCGTCGATCCAGGCCCGAAGCCGGGGCCATTCGCGGATCAGCGCCTCGTGGGCCAGCTCGACGGTTCCCTCGTCGAGGGTCAGCAGCCGTGCGCCCGCGAGGGCATCGACCACCGGCATCGCCGGTGTGCCGGTGTCGACCGAGCCGATCTCGTCCACACTCGCCCGACGGCGCGCGTCGTCGACACCCTCTCCGGGTTCGACCAGGCGCAGGAGGACGGCCTTCGCGGCCCTGCGCTGTGAGTCGTTCAACTCGGCGTAGACGCTCTCCGCAGTCGCGGCGATCGCCGCGCCGACGCCACCGGCGGCGCGGTACGCGTCAAGCGTCAGGGTGCGGCCGTCGCGACGCTCCCAGGTCGCCAGAAGGGCGTGTGAGAGCAGCGGCAGCGCGCCGCGCCGGTTGGCCACCTCCCGGACGAGCAACTCGACCAGGCCGGGCTCGACCCGCAGCCCGAACACCCGCGCCGGCTCGACGACGGCGCTGCGCAGCTCCTCATCGGTCATCGGTCCGAGCAGGAGCTGGTGGGCCGAGACCTTTGCCGCTAAGGCGGGGTAATCCCCGCAATTGCCGTAGAGGTCAGCCCTGATCCCGACTGCGACCGGGCCGTCGTGTTCGAGGAGCGAATCGATGAACGCGCCTCGGAGCTCGGGCTCGGCGCAGCTCGTCCAGAGCTCCTCGAGCTGGTCGACCACGATCAGGCCTCGGGCGTCTGCAACAGGGGCCGGCCTTCCGCCAGGGGTGAGCACGAGGGCATCGCCCCATCGTGCGGCGACGCCGGCGCGTAGCAGCGAGGACTTGCCGCTGCCCGAGCTGCCAACCACGCAGAGCCACTTGTGAGATCGCAGCGTTTGGACCGCCTCCGCGACCGTCTGATCGCGCCCGAAGAACCGATCGCCGTCATCGAGGCCGTAGGCGCGCAGGCCCTGGTAGGGGCACTCGGTCGACGGCGGCGCCCTGAGGTCGTCGGCGGTGACCGCGTAGATCTCCTCACGCGTGGCAAAGCCTTTGAGCGAGTGCGCCCCGAGGCCCACGATCACGCATCCAGGGGGGAGGTCTGCGTCGAGCGCCTGGTTCGTCGCCGACGAGAGGAAGATGTGGCCGCCGTCCGCGAGGCCACGGACTCGCGCCGTCAGATTCATGGTCGAGCCGAAGTAGGTCCCGTCGCGCTGCTCGGTGGGGCCGGTGTGGAGCCCGATCCGCACCGCAAGCCCGAGATCGTTGTCGCCTCGATGCAGAAGCGCGCGCTGGAGCGAAACGGCCGCGGCGACAGCGTCGGCCGCGCGCGCGAAGACCGAGACGGTCGAATCCCCCTCTGCCATCGATTGGATCAGATGCCCGGCATGGGCCTCGATCGTGTCGGCGACCAGGCGGTCGTGCCAGACCAGAGCGCGCGCCATCGCGTCGGGCTGCCGTTCCCAGAGCTCGCTTGAGCCTTCGATATCGGTAAAGAAGAGGGTGAGAACCCCGGTCGGCAGCGACATCAGGGCGAGTATCCCATCGGGCTCGCCACGCACGCATTACTTCATCGGCGCGATCAGATGCGTTCGCGTTCACTCAGCCGACGGACGCCGTCTCCCGGGCGCGTCGCGGGCTGTGCCCGGGCGCTGTGCGCCGCCGCTCCCACCAGCCCCAGATCGCCATCACCGCCCCGGCGTAAAGCCACCCGAGCAGCACGTCGAAGAAGTAGTGCTCGCCGGTCGCGATCAGCGTCAGCCCCATCGCCAGCGGATAGAGCAGCAACAGTGGCCGCAGCCGCGGGCGGACGCGGCTCCAGAGGAACAACGCAACCAGGGCGATGAAGGCGGCGTGCAGCGAGGGGACGGCGGCGACCAGGTTGACGCTCTCCTGGCCCTTGGTGACGAGCCCGGCGGTACCCCCGCCGATCACCTCCCAGCCCTCCGACGTGGTGCGATGGACCTCGTCGAGCAGGCCCATATCCGCCGCCATCCACGGCGGGGCCGCAGGGAAGGCGATGTAGGTGGCGAGGCCGGCGAGAGCGAGCGACACCAGGCGCTTGGTGAAGCGCAGGAAGGCGAGCCTGTCGCGGGCCCAGAGCACTCCGGCGAGCGCGAACGGCACGATGAAATATGAGGTGTAGACGAGCGTGAAGGCGACGTCCCACAAGCTCACGACCCCGGGCTCGTGCAGGTGGGCCTGGAGCCATTCGGTGGGTGTCTCGCCGAGGAAGACGAAACGGTCGAAGTCGATCATCGTTTGCGCGTGGACGCCTATCCCGAGCGAGTCGGCCGCGCCGCGCGTGAGGTCGTAAGCGCTGAGCACGACGACGATCGGCAGCCAGTCGAGGACGAGCTGGAGGATCTGCCGCGGATGCCGGCCGAGCGAGGCACAGGCCAGGGCACCGCAGGTCCAGGCGATCACCAGCTCGCGCTGGGTCGGGATCCCGTAGTGGGCGCTCCAGGCCCCCAACGAGACGAAGTAGAGGCCGAGGACGCAGCGCCGCACCGCCACCCAGTGCGCAAAGCGGAAATCAGCCGCCTGTTCGGCCCCGAGGTGTGCGAGGTCGGTCCCGGTCACGGCGCTAAATCTATGCATACGACGGCACCGGCGGAGTAGCGTAAGGGCCATGTCCGACGGGTGGCCACCTCTCAGCTACGGCCCGTGGGGCGCGACCTGCGACACGCTCCACGCGCATACGCAGGTGCTCGGAAAGCTCGCGGTGGAGCTTGCGCCGCCCGAGCCGCAGCTCCAGCACGCCGCCCTGCGGCTGAGCGCGCGCGGTTGGGAGACGCTTCCCCTGCCCGCGCCCGACGGCTCGGGCGCGATCGTCGCGGCGCTTGACCTGCACGCCCACGAGGCCGTGGTCGAGCACAGCGGCGGTCATGAGACACGAGTCGCATTGACGCCCAACCGGCCCGTAGCCGAGGTGACGCGCGAGGTGCTCGAAGCCGTGGGGCGCCTGGGTGGCGCCGTCGAGATCAATCCCACCCCCCAGGAGACGCCGTGGCAGGTTCCGCTGCACGACGACCACGAGCATGCGACCTATGACGCCGACCAGGTGGCGACCTACTTCGACGCGGCCACCCGCGCGGCGCTCGTCCTGGCCGAGTTTCGGGCGCCGTTTCGCGGGCGCTCGACGCCGGTCAACGCCTGGTGGGGGACCTTCGACCTCGCGGTCAACCTCTTCTCGGGGCGCCCAGCCGATCCACCGTCCGATGACTTCATCATGCGCAACGGCGGCGATGCACAGCAGATCTCGATCGGGTGGTGGCCGGGCGATCCGAACCACGAGCGGGCGGCCTTCTTCGCCCTCGCATACCCGACGCCCGACAGCTTTGCCGACGCGAGCATCAGCCCCGCCGAGGCGCGTTGGGACGGGCAGCTCGGCGAGTACGTGCTCGACTGGGAGGACATCCGCGAGAGCCCCGATCCGCATGCCCTCGCCTTGGAATTCGCCCGCTCGGCCTTCCGTCACGGCTGCGCGGTATGCGAGTGGGACCCGGCGCTGGCGGCCACCGCAGAGGGTGTTCCGGCTCCGATCAGGTGAGGCTGAGGTTCGCGTGCTCTCGGCGCGCCCAACTCACCTGAGGGCGGCCGTCCAACCCTCGAGCTCGCGAAGCGAGGCGAGGTCCTCCTCGTCAGCGGCGCGCTCGCGCATGCTCGGGTTGAGCTCGATCGCCCGGCGCAGCTCCGTGAGAGCCAGGGCGTGCTCCCCGAGCCGAGCGTGACAACAGGCGAGACGAAACTGCACGATCGCCGTGTCGCGGTGCTCGCCCGCCTCCCGCTCGAGGGTCTGCGCGGCGGTTGTCCAGTCGCCGCGGTGCATCGACTCTTGCGCGAGGTAGATCGGCTCCCAGGGCAGCGAGTGGTATGGCCGGTCGGGCCAACCACCGATCGCGAGCACGACGGTGCCGTCCTCGAGCGCAGTGGCCCGGCGACGAACCTCGGGCCGCGGTAGGAAGACCGCGCTGCCGGCCGGAAGATCGAACTCCTCCTCTGCGGCGACGAACCTGACTCGGCCGCTGAGCACCACGTAGAGCTCCTCTTGCCCCGGGGACTCGACGTGGTCCTCGATCACGGCGTCCCCACTTCGTCGGGCGCGATACGCATTCGTCCCGAAGGCGCGAATCCCGAGCATCCGCCGCACCGGCACCCAGTCCAGCGTCCCGCCCATGATCGCTACCGCGTCCTCGTCGAGGATCGAGAGGACGCGGATGGGCGGCGGGTCGGAGTCCATGCGCGGATCCTCGCAGGCCGGAGCGCTCACGTCACCTCGGCGAGGAACTCCTCGAACACCTCGACGTAGCGGTCGACGTCCTCGGCGCCGTGGGCGACCGAGACCGTGGGGCCCAACCACCAGCCCGACTCCCAGACGCCGCGGTTGGCCATGAACACGCGGATCAGCGCCCGCAGGCCGGGGTCGTCGGCGGCGCGCGAGCCGGAGCCGTCGGTGGGCGGCTCGGCCACGAAGAAGTAGGAGGCGTGCGCGCCATACTGCGCCACGCTCCACCGCAGACCGGCGCTCGCGATCGCCGCCCGCAGCCCGGCGGCCATCCGCTCGCCGAGCGAGGCGGTGCGCTCGAACGCCTCCTCGGTGAGCACGTCGAGGAGCGCGGCGCGCCCGGCTGCCATCGAGAGGGCGTTCGCGAACAGCGTGCCGCCGGTTGCGACCTCGTCCACGAATGCCCCGGACACGGTGCGCGACTGCTCGGGCGGTGCGATCAGCGAGGCGATCTCGTCGCGCATTCCGTAGGTCGCGAGCGGGACGCCGGCCGCCATGGCCTTGCCGAGCGTGAGGAAGTCCGGCTCGAGCCCCCAGTCCCGGGCGAGGCCGCCGTAGGCGCAAACGAGGGTGTGGACCTCGTCGATCGCGAGCAGGGTGCCGGCGTCACGGGTCGCCTGGCGAAGCTGCTCGTGGTAGCCGGGCTGGGGGAGCAGGAACCCGGCGTTGGTCATCGCCGGCTCGGCGAGGACGAGGGCCACGTCGCCGGGCTCGAGCGCCGCCTCGAGCGCGGCGACGTCGTTGAACTGGACGATGCGGGCCTGGCCGGCGATCCCCGGAGGCAAGCCGCGGCTCTCGGGAACCACCTCTCCGCCCTCCTGGATCACGAGCGTCGCGTCTCCCTCGCCGTGGTACTTGCCGTCGAACATCAGCACGACCTCCCGCCCGGTCAGCTCACGCGCAAGCCGGATCACCTCGGTGTTCGCCTGCGTGGCCGAGAGCGTGAACTGCCACTTCGACAGCCCGTAGCGGGCGGCGAGGTGCTCGGCGACGACGATCGCGTCCTCGCCGGGCAACAGGAACTGGTTGCCGAGCTTCATCCGGCTGGTGACGGCTTCGATCACGGGGCCCGGCGCGTGGCCGCAGAAGGCGCTCATGTCGGCCACGTACAGGTCGAGGTAGGTATGCCCGTCGACGTCGGTGAAATGAGAGCCCTCGCCCTCCGCCACCCAGACCGGCGGGTGGTCGTAGAGGTCGTCCATCCACGCCATCGGCACGCCGCGTGGCATCGAGCGGCGCGCCTGCTCCTGGAGCGCCATCGAGCGGGGCCGTTCGGCGACGAAGCGAGCGTTCTCCGTCTGCTCGAGCTCTCGTACGCGGGCGGGATCGATGCCGGTCAGGTCGGCCATGGCCACCTCCGCGGATTATCCCCGCGCTGTGCTACCGGTGCAGCAAGATCGTCTCGCTGTCCTCCGACACCCCGCCGGGCTCGGTGGTCTTGGCGAGCACGGTGACGAGCAGCGAGCCGTCGGCGCCCTTGAGCGCCTTGACGCCCTTCTTGTTCAGCTTCGCCTTGCTCGGCTTCGACTTGCCGGCGCCGACGTCGAACTTGCCCTTGCCGATCTTCTTCCCGGCGGCGCTGATCTTGAGCTTGCCCGAGCAGGTCGCGCCCTCGGACTCCGGGCACTCGATCTCGACCTTGAGCTTGTTGCGCTTCTTGCCCGAGACGGTGGCGCTGTCGCCGACGACCTCGGCGCCGATCCGCTCGCAGTTCGGCTCGACATCGTCGAGCGGCTCGCGCAGCGCAAGGTCGAATCCGCGGCCGCAGTCGAGCGCGTCGCGGCCGGCGCCGCCGTCGAGCGTGTCGTCGCCGGCGAAGCCCAGGATTCCACGGACCACGCCGCCGCTCCCATTGTCGCCGAAGAGCTCATCGTTGCCGCCGAGGCCGCTGACCTGGTCGCTGCCGTTTGCGCCGGTGAGACTGTTCGAGGTGGCGTCGCCGACGATCACGTCGTCGCCGTTGCCGGCGGTCACGTTCTCGACCTGGACGTTGTCGGCCTCACCGGGCGCGCCGTCGTTTGCGAGCCGGTCGAGTGTGATCGTCATGTTGGCGCCTAGCGGCCTGAAGTAAGCCGTCTCATCATCACCGTTTCCGCCGATGAGAAGATCGTTGCCGCCGGTGAGAGCCGTTGCGCCGCCGCCGCCGTCGAAGAGCCGGTCGTTGCCGTCGCCGCCGTCAATGCTGTCCGCGTCTTGTCCGCCTTCGAGCAACTGACTTCCGGGCCCTCCGACGAGGGTCTTCGCTCCGGTGGCACTGCCTCCCAGGCCGTCGTTGCTGTGCACATGGCCGTCAGTCGTCAGCAGGTTCTGATTGACGAAGCTGTCGACGCCATTGAGGAGATTGACCTCGAATTCCACAACCGGCGGGTTGCCGGGCACGGTCGCCGGACACGTCACCGTCGTCGGGTTCACCTGCGCACAGTCGACATCTCCGTCCGTCGCGCCGCCGGTTCCGGTGTCGACGATCGTCAGGGTCGTGGCGTCGGTCGAGATCGAGATCAGGTCGCTGTCGTTTTCACCATTGATCGTCAGCTCGTTGCCGTCGACGCTGACCAGGGAGGCCGTCGCAGGCGCGGCCCCGAGCAGCAGCAAGCCGAGCACGCTCAGACCGACGACCCGGGCCGGCCGCGTGGCGACGGCGTGTCGTTCAGTCATGGATCAGGATCCGGCCGCTGTCCTCCGACACCCCGCCGGGCTCGGTGGTCTTGGCGAGCACGGTGACGAGCAGGGAGCCGTCGGCGCCCTTGAGCGCCTTGACGCCCTTCTTGTTCAGCTTCGCCTTGCTCGGCCTCGACTTGCCGGCGCCGACGTCGAACTTGCCCTTGCCGATCTTCTTCCCGGCGGCGCTGATCTTGAGCTTGCCCGAGCAGGTCGCGCCCTCGGACTCCGGGCACTCGATCTCGACCTTGAGCCTGTTGCGCTTCTTGCCCGAGACGGTGGCGCTGTCGCCGACGACCTCAGCGCCGATCCGCTCGCAGTTCGGCTCGACATCGTCGAGCGGCTCGCGCAGCGCAAGGTCGAATCCGCGGCCGCAGTCGAGCGCGTCGCGGCCGGCGCCGCCGTCGAGCGTGTCGTCGCCGGCGAAGCCCAGGATTCCACGGACCACGCCGCCGCTCCCATTGTCGCCGAAGAGCTCATCGTTGCCGCCGAGGCCGCTGACCTGGTCGCTGCCGTTTGCGCCGGTGAGACTGTTCGAGGTGGCGTCGCCGACGATCACGTCGTCGCCGTTGCCGGCGGTCACGTTCTCGACCTGGACGTTGTCGGCCTCACCGGGCGCGCCGTCGTTTGCGAGCCGGTCGAGGCTGATGTTGACGCCGCCCGTACCCTGGCGGGAGTACTGCGTCTCGTCCGCCCCTGCGCCGCCCACCAGGATGTCGTTGCCGGCCGTTGTCAGGAGCGCCGACGCTTGGCTTCCGTCGAACAGGATGTCGTCGCCGTCGCCTCCGTCGAGGTTGTCGGAATCCAAGCCTCCGAAGAGGAGTTGGCTCCCCGGACCGGCGGAGATCGTCTTCGCGCCCATATCGCCGGGCGCACCGACCTGGCCGAAATCGGTGACGAAGTTCTGATTCGTGAAGCTGTCGACCCCGGTGTCGAGTGAGACGCCGTACCGCGTCACCGTCGGCGGGGTCGCGGGATTGACGGCGCACGTCACCGTCGTCGGATTGACCTGCGCGCAGTCGACGTCGGTGTCCACGGCTCCGCCGGTTCCTGTGTCGACGATCGTCAGGGTGGTGCCGTTGGTCGAGATCGTGATCGCGTCATCATCGGCGTCTCCCTGGATCTGGAGGGCTCCCGAATCGACCATCACGGTCGAGGCCCAGACCGGCGCGGAGCCGACCGTCAACAGCGCAGCGGCTGCGCCAAGGCCAATCACGAATTGCCGCAAACCCCTGCCTCGGACTATCAAGCGTCTCCCTCGGTCGTGCGGGGCCGCCGACGACGTCCCCGAGTCGACGCCACCCTATACCGCCCGAGGCGCGGGCGGGCGGACGATCGCGGCGTGACGCGATCGCTGACGCCCGTGCCGGAAACGTGAGAGGGTCCACGCTGATGACGCCCAGGGACGGGCCCACGGCTCGCGGCAATCGACTGACAGGGATCCTCACGGCGACGGCCGTCGTCGCGCTGGCCTGGACGCCCGCGGCTTCGGCGCGCGGCTCCGAGGCGGCGACGTTGACCGCCCTCGGCAGCGTCGAGCAGGTCCAGGTGACGGGGGCGAGCCCGGCCGAGCGGGTGAAGCTCCTGCGCCGGGGCGAGGTCGTCGATTCGAAGCCGGCCGGCGAGCTCGGCGGGATCGTCTTCCGCCACGTCGAGCGCGGCGGCGGCTACACGGTGCGCGGCGCCGACGGCACCGAGACCCCGTCGCTGCGGGTGCTCAGCCGACGTTCGGCGCCGCCGAGCGCGGCGATCTATGACCAGACGCTCCCCGCAGGCGGGTACGGCTACCTGAGTACCCGCGACGAGACCCAGTTAGCGATCAACGTCCACCTGCCCGGCCCGCCCGAGGACGGCCCGTACCCGACCCTGGTCGAGTACTCCGGCTACGGCTACGCCGACCCGGCCGGCCCCGAGAGCGGGATCCAGCCGATCGCCGGACTGCTCGGCTACGCGGTCGTCGACGTGAACATGCGCGGCACCGGCTGCTCGGGCGGCGCCTTCGACTACTTCGAGCGGCTGCAGTCGCTCGACGGTTACGACGTGATCGAGACCGTCGCCCGCCAGCCCTGGGCGCTGCACCACGAGGTCGGCATGCTCGGGGTCTCCTACGGCGGCATCAGCCAGCTCTTCGTCGCCGCGACCCGACCGCCGAGCCTCGCCGCGATCACCCCGCTGTCGGTGATCGACAGCACGCTGACGACGCTCTATCCGGGTGGGATCCTGAACACCGGGTTCGCCTTCGAGTGGGCGCAGGATCGCGTCCACGACGCCGAGCCGGCGGGCCCGACGACCGGCCAACCTTGGGCGTGGCAGCGGATTCAGGGTGGCGATCAGATCTGCAAGGCGAATCAGGACCTGCACCCGGAGGCGGTCGACCTGATCGCCAAGACCCGACGCAACGACTACTACCGCCCAAAGGTGGTCGACCCGCTGTCGCCAATCACGTTCGTCGATCGGATCGACGTGCCGGTGTTCCTCGCCTGCCAGTGGACCGACGAGCAGACGGGCGGACACTGCCCCGCGCTCCCCGCGCACTTCACCGGCAAGCGCAAGTGGTTCACGTTCACCAACGGCACCCACACCGACTCGCTCGACCCGGCGACGTTCAACCGCTGGTACGACTTCCTCGAGCTCTACGTCGCCCGGCGACAACCGAAGCTCTCGGACTCACAGCGGGCGACCGCCCCGCTGGTCTACGCGGCTCTGCTCGGGGTCCCGGGCGTCAACCTGCCCGACGACCCGATCCAGCAGCAGCCCGACTTCGACTCGGCGCGGGCGGCGTTCGAGGCACTGCCGCCGGCGCGGGTCCTGTTCGACAACGGCGCGGGAAGCACGCCCGGAGCCCCGATCGCCGCCTTCGAGCGCTCCTTCAAGCGCTTCCCGCCGCCGAGGACCGAGGCGCGTTCTTGGTATCTGGCCGGCGGCGGCAAGCTCAAGGACGGGCTCGCCAAGGAGGGTGCCGATCGGTTCGCCTGGGATCCGGCGGCGCGGCCGCCGACCGACTTCAGCGGCGACACCGGGTCGGGCCCGGGCGGTCTGTGGACGGCATCGCCCGACTACGACTGGGCCCAAAGCGCCCCCGGTCGCGCCCTCTCCTACGTGAGCTCGCCACTCGATTCGGACACCGCCGTCGTCGGAGCCGGAGCTCTGCAGGTGTGGGTGCGTTCGTCGGCGGACAACGTGGACCTGCAAGCGACCGTGTCCGAGGTCCGCCCGGACGGCCAGGAGACGTTCGTGCAGAACGGCTGGCTGCGGACCGGCGCGCGCAAGCTCGACCGCGAGCAGAGCACGCTGCTCGAGCCGGTGCCGAGTTATCGCCGCAGCCACGCTCAGACGCTGCCCGAGGGGCGCTGGGTGAAGGTGACGATCCCGCTCTACTACGAGGGCCATCTGTATCGCCAGGGCTCGCGCATCCGCGTGACCGTTTCGGCACCGGGTGGCGACCAGCCGATCTGGGCCTTCGCCGAGGCGAGGCCGGGCGGCGCGCCCTGGGTTGCGGTGGCGCACTCGCGCGAGCTGCGGTCGCGGCTGGTGCTGCCGGTGGTGCCGGGCGTCGCGGCACCGACGGAGCTGCCGCCGTGTCCGGGTCTGCGCGGGCAGCCGTGTCGGGGCTACCAGCCGTTCGTTAACGACGAGTTCCGCGGGCGCTGAGGAACGCGGCGGCCCGCGGCCGCCGGCGGGTGTGCAGGAATACACACCGGGGGGTGCAGGAATGCGTGGTCGGGCGCTGCTTGGGCGCCTACGGTCGTTGAGACCGAATCAATCGGCTCCACCACCGCCCAAGGAGGACCAGATGAGGATTTCGACCAGGACCCGAATCGTGGCGGCCGCTCTCGCCGCTTTCGTGCTCGTCCCGGCGGCCCCGGCCGCGGCGAAGTACTACACCTCGCCCGTCGGCACCGCCGAGGTCTCCAACCAGGACGAGTCGGGCGCGGTGATCATCCCGCGGCTCCCGCGCTCGCCCAGCGAAGCGACGCCGTTCGTCGCCGAGGTCGGCACCGAGGCGATCCGCAAGGACGCGAGCCAGGCGACGCCGTTCGTCGCCGAGGTCGCACCCGAGGCGACGCCGCCCGGCGACAAGTTCGACTGGGGGGATGCAGCGATCGGCGCCGGTGCCGGCCTGCTCATCGTCACCGTCATCGCGGCCACATCCGCCGCGACAGGTGGCCGCCGACGCTACTCGCCGAGCTCGGGCGGGCCCGCTTCCCAGGGCGCCTGAGCCCGCACGTGCGAGCCGCCTTTGGGCGGAAGCAACCCGGCCCGGTGGCCCCTCGTGGGCGCCGGGCCGGTTCGCGTCGGACGGCCGGCGGCCATCACGAGGCTGTTCGCCGCTTCGCTGGAGTGCCGCGGGTTCCCATGACCACAGCGACGCTTCCGCGACCGTGCACGAATACACGCCCGGCTGTGTACGAGTGCGTGGTCGGGATCGCGGTGCGCGCCTACGGTGGCAACAGATGACCACGATGGCCACAATCGCAGACGCACAGGACTTCGATCAGTTGACGGCGGTGGCGGACGGTCTGCTTGCGAAGGCCGTGTCGCTGCACGATTCCGGCGCCGCCACCGCCGAGGCGAGCGCGAGCCTCTCAGCGCTCGCCGACTCGATCACCCGGCGGTCGATCGAGCTCTCGATCTCCGAGCTCGGCCCGCCCCCGTGCCCGCTGACTTGGATTGCGCTTGGCAGCCACGGGCGGCGGGAGCCGCTACCCGGCTCGGACATCGACTCCGCCCTGGCCTGGGAGGGCGACGAAGAGGACGAGCAGACAACGAGCTACATGCGTTCGCTGGGCTCGCGAGTCAGCGACGCGCTCGCGAGCTGCGGCTTTGCCGCCGACGAGCGCGGGGCGAGCGCGGGGCAGGATCTGTTCGCTCGCCCGGTCAGCGCTTGGCGCCGGCTGATCCGCGAGTCGATCGAGCAGCCGACCGAGAACAAGGGATTGATAGTGATCTCACTGTTCCTCGACGGTCGCGTCCTCTATCAGGGAGGCGGCCCGACCGACCTCCACCACGAGTTCCAGGCGGCCCCTCACCGGCAAGGGCTGCTGCGCCTGATGCTGAGGCTGGCGTTGGCCCACACGCCCCCGACCGGTCGCCTACGCGACTTCGTCGTCGAGCGCTCCGGCGAGTACCGCGGCCGACTCGACATCAAGCACCGCGGACTGCTGCCGGTGACCACGATCGCCCGCTACGCGAGCCTGGCGGCCGGCGCGATCACCCCGGCCTCGACGCCGGAGCGCCTCAGCGCCGCCGACGCCGCGGGCACCCTCGAGAGCGACTCCGCCCGCTCTCTGAGCGAGGCGTTCGAGCTCTTCCAGGCCCTGCGCCTCGAGCACCAGGTCGAGCAGATCCAGTCTGGGATCGAGCCCGACGACTACCTCGATCCCAAGGCTCTGGACCCGGCCGCACGCCGCCGGCTGCGCGATGCGTTCCGCGAGGTCCGGGCAGTCCAGAAGAAGCTCGGCGGCCAGCTCGACAGCGAGGCTGCGTTCGGATATGGCGGTCGGGAGTCGGTGGGAGATAGCGGACCCCGCCCAGTCGATCCCCGTGGATTGCAGCCGATTCCCAGCGCCCTTCAAGCGGCCTGAGCTAGCCTGGACGCGTCAATCCGCAAAGTCACGGAGGAGGATTCGATGCGCATAGTGATCAGTATCGCCGCCGCTCTCGTGCTCTCAGTCGCGATCGCCCTGCTCGCCGCCGCGCCCGCCGGCGCGATCGCGGTCTCGGGCGAGCAGAAGGCAAAGAACGAGTTGCGGGGCAAGTTCAAGATGAAGGGGGACATGCTGGGCAAGTTCAAGATCACGGCGTTTCACCAGATTCACACCAGCCCGACCTACAAGGCCAAGGGCAAGGAGAAGTTCAACGGCTGCATCGACCGCGACCGCGACCGCTCCTGTGAGGGCGACCCGACCGGGAAGCTGTTCTTCAAGTTCCGCTACTGGGCGGTCTTCGACGACGACCAGACGACGCAGCTCGGAACCTGTGCTCACCGGATCACCGGCGGCAAGGGCGCCTTTGCCGGCGCCAGCGGGTTCCTGATGATGGTCGACACACCGATCGGTTCACCGCCGTTCTTCAAGACCCACTACGAGGGCGAGATCAACCTCGGCCACGGCCGCGCTCCCGTAGCGGAGATGCCGCCAGCCTGCTGAGCGGCCGAGAGGACGGGCCGGGAGCGTGCTTCGTTCTCGGCCCTTTCCGTCCCCCTGAGCCGGTCAGGTTGGGTCAGTCGCCTTAGAACCCGTCTCAAAACCCCCGCGCACGCTTGGCGGCACCGGAACGCGCCAGGCAGCGTCCTCGCCTGGCGCCCTCCGGCACCCGCCAGCCGCACACGCGGGTTCTGAGGCAGGTTCTTACTCGGGCTCGAGGATCCGACGAACCGCGCGGCCAGAGTCGAGATCGGCGAGGTAGAGAAGGGACGCGTGTTCGACGATCCGGGGGAGCTCGGCCCCCTGTCCGTCGGCTTCCTGCTCGAGGACCTGCCATACCGTCGCCGGCAGATGAAGCTCGAGCTCGCGTGGCTCCCCATCGCCATCGCGATCGCGAAAGCGCGGAAGTCGCGTCGCGACGCGCCCGACCTCGACCTCCGCCGCGAAGTACGCGCAAGCGTCGGTGATCAGGCTCTCGACCGACTCGTCCTGTCCTCTGGCAGCAGCCCCAATGGCCTGCCAGCCGAACTGATCAAGACGAAGGGTGAGGCGGTGTCGTGCCCGAGTTGTGCTCGGGCCCGCCGCCTCCGGCCGCTTCTCGGTCACCTCCTCCACCTACTCCTCTTCGACGTTGCCGACGGTGTTCTTTAGCGGATCGCGCCTCGCTCGGACGTGCGTGTTCCCGCACATTGCGGGAATGACAGAACCTTTGCAGCACCTTCACCAGCCCCTCAAGAGCTTCACAGACCCTCCAAAACCTGTACCGAGTCTGCGTCAGTCGCTCGCTATCAAGCCTGCGCGGGCGGCAGGCGGGGGTGAGTTTCGTAGCAGTCTTGCTTTCGTAGCGGTCGCGTTTTCGTAGCAGTCGCCGTGGGCGCGCGCGAATCGGCGTTTGCGCCGGCCGTTGCTCGGATGACATGGAGTGCGAGCATCAGGGCTTCCACACGATCACCTCGTCGTACGACCGGGGGACCAAGATCCTGACCTGCTTCCGTCAATGCGATGAGTGCGGGGCGCGGCTCGCCGAGGTCACCCGAATCGTTTACGAGCCGCGGTTCGACCCTCGCGGCTACGATCGATTTCTCTCGAGCGCCGACCCACCTGCCGTCGTGGCGACACAGGGCGAGCGCTGAGGCCGGGCTTCACCAATGGATACGAACGATGCGTCAACAGATGGGCGTAGGAGCACATAAGGGGGCGCGCATGAGGGGGCCCCGACACCTCGCATGGGTAAAGGCGGACGGCCGATGACGAACCGGGATGCACCCGGCGAACGGCCGCGGCACGCACGCGTGACGCAGCGCGTGACCCTCAGGTTCGACGAGTTCGGCTGGCAGGGTCTCGAATCAGAGGCGCGGCGCGATGGTCTGACGCTTGAAGAGTTGCTCGGCTGCGCCGTCGCCTACTTCGACGCGGAGCTGCCTACGACCCGAGCGGCGCTGTGCGCCCCGAGGTTCAAACCCAGGTCCAAAGCCAGGGCCCAACAGATGTCGCGCGAGATCCGACTCGAGCTCACGCGGGGCGGCTGGGAGCATCTGCAGAGTGAGGCTGGACGCCAGGGCATCCCTCTCGAGCGGCTGCTCGAGCACGCGCCGCTGCTTTACCTTGCGGATGTCGATTCCGGTCGCGTTGTCAAGCGCGTACTCCGTCGCGCCGAGGAGGAAAAAGGGCAAGTGTGCGAGTCGTAGAGGTCGAGAGCTAGCGCCCGGCTGTCACGGGCACAGACTCGAGCTCGATCAACGTCGCCCTGAGCGCCGCTCGTCCGCGATGGTGCAACCCATGTACTGAGCTTTCAGTCTTCCCCAGCCGCTCGGCGATCTCCGGGGGCGAGAGGCCGGCCACGTGTCGCAAGACGAGCACTTTGCGTTGCTCCTCGGGGAGGGCTGCGAGCGCCTCTTTGAGACTTGGTGGCGCTCGAACTCCAGCCCTGCGTCGCCCGGATCGCTCGCGCGCAGCTCCTCAACCGGGATCTGCCGTCGACTCCGCAAGTAATCGAGGGTTGCGTTGCGAGCGACCCGCATGATCCAGGCAGCGAAGGGGACGGCGCGTTCCTCGTACTTCTCGATCGCCGTGATCAGCTTCGCGAACACGTTCTGCGTGATGTCCTCCGCCTGGTGGTGGTCACGCACGATGCTCTGCACGTAGGCGTAGACGTCGTCCGCATAGCGGGCGTAGAGATAGTGAATCCCATCCCAATCGCCCCGTTTGGCGGCCGCAATTGCCTGTCGATCGAGACCGTCGTGGCCACTCCGCAGGTTGCGCTTGCTCGAAGTGGCGTCGCCGTACCGAGGCCCGGTCGAGGGCGTCGATCCGTTTAGCCGCCGCCCATTGAGTCCCGTACCGGCGGACGGATCCAACCTCATACTGTTACCCCACTCGACTTCATGTCTCCTCGATCCCGAGCCCGCCATCCTTGACGCGAGTTGGGGCTCCCGATTGCCGGGGTGACGTTCGCACGCAAGGCCCGTGATTGCAATGGCTGTCAACCGCCCTCGTCGTATTTACTACCGATGCGTCATTGCTTTGGAGTACTGCTTGATGAGTTCATGAGAGGTGCTCTTAGCGTTGTTCGCTCCCTACGCTTGCAGCGGCATCTGCTCCGATCGGATCTCGCGGATGCCCAGCGCGCGCCCGCGCTCGGGATCGAGGATCACCCTGGCAGCTTCGTAGCGAGACGAGACGCCGAGCTTGCTAAAGGCCGACGACAGGTGGCTCTTTACGGTGCTCTCGGCGAGAAACAGCTGGCCGGCGATCTGGGCGTTGGTCAGCCCTGTGACGACGAGCGCGAGTATCTGCTTCTCACGCGTGGTCAGAGCTTGTGCCACGACCTCACCGCGCTGTCGGTTCGGAACCGATACCTGACCTGCGCACACGGCGGCGACCACAGCCGCCAGTGCCTCCTCGGCATCATTTCTCAACACGACCCCGTCTACGCCCAGTTCGAGTGCGCGCCTGACCTCCGTTCCGCTTGCGCGCCCACAAACGAGCACCGCCGAGACGCCGTCGAGCCGCGAGCGGATCAGGCGCACCGTGCTCACCGCCGAACGGCCTGGCCGGTCCATGGCGACCACCACGCACACGGGAGTGCTGCCGTTGCAGGAAGCCAGCAGGGCCTCGATGGTCGCATCGCGAGCCAAGACGATGTGGCCTCCGGCTACGAGCGCCGCACAGACCTGGTCGCAGAGCGTGCGCTCCTCCGCGCAAACGGCGACGGGTAGTTTTTCACTCGTCATGCCGTGCGGGGCGGGTCGCACGCGCGCCATCGACTCACCAACGCCCCGTTGTCGGCCGTACTTCCGACGCATGCGCCGATGTCGAGCCCTGCGGACCACCACGGTGGACGCCTGCGGGAAGAAAAACCGGGCGACGCGACGCGTCAGGCTGACGTTCAATCGCTGGCCGGCCGCCGCGAGGGCCCGCTCTGCGGACTGCTGCTCGGCTGGCGCGACGGGCGCGTCGCGAGCACGCCGAAGCCGTAGGGCCCCGTCTCGGTCACCCGGATGTCCTCGAACCCGAGCTCGCGATACCACCCGCTCAGTTCCTCGGGCGTGTGTTCCCAGCGTTAGCGGGGCGTGTAGTGGTCGAGCAAGGTGACGAGCTTCTCGCGATAGGTGCGGTTGTCGTCGGGCCGGGCGCGACCGGTGCGGATTCGGAGCTGCTGGCGAAGCACCGCCTGAGCGGTCCAGGGACGGAAGATCGCCCGCTGGGCGGGCGACGGCAGCCGCGTGATCGCCCGGCGGGCGAAACCGCGGAGCTTGTGCGCGAGGCCGGGGATCGAGCTATAAGAGCCATACATAGATCAATCCGCCCGGCGCCACGAGCGGCGCGATCGCGTCGAGCGCCTCACGCGTGTCACGGTTGTGGTGCAGCACACCGCCGGAGAAGACGAGGTCGAACGTGTCCGGCTGAAGCGGCGGGTGGGTGAGATCGGCCTGGACGAACTCGATCCGGCCGTCGTCGCTGTCCGTAGCGGCTCGCCGGGCCTCGTCGACGCTGTCGCTCAGGTCCGCGGCCACCACCTCGGCGCCCCAATTGGCCAGGATCCAGGAGAGCTTTCCGGCGCCACAGCCGGCGTCCAGCACGAGCTTGCCTTTCGAACCACGAGGGGTCGCAATCCAGTTCGCGCAGGGCGATCTCGCGGCGATCGTCGATCGACTGACCCCACGGGCGGTCCTCGCCGTGCTTGAACATGGACCACTCGGCCGAGAAGCTGGTTTTGATTGAGCGCCCGTCCGCGTGCTTGAGCGCGGGCAAAAGCCGCGGGATACCGCCGACGACGGGAAAGCAGTGGCCGTTTGCACAGGCGATCTGCTCGTCCGACTCGCCGGGCCAGGCGCCCTCCATGCCGGCGTCACAGCGGGGGCAGGCGAGCACGCTGGTGCTGATGCGTTGGGTCATTGACTTATGCGGATGGATCGGCGAACAGGCGCAGGAGGCTTCAACTTTCGGGCGCCGCCCGCGCGATAAGGCCATCCGCCGCGCCATCCTGCCGAAGCCGAACGCTCGCCGCGTTGCTCGGACTCGTGAATGACACGCGCGGTTTCGCGCGGGAGAACGGCGGCTCGTGCGCCGTTGGTGCCCCGAGAGTCCTTCATGCACGTCGAGCTTCGAGACCAGATCGATCCGCGGTCGGCCGGGGCGGCCCCACCCGGCTGCCGTTTCTGCGCCGCGCCCCTGCGCCACACGTTCGTCGATCTCGGCATGTCGCCGCTGTGCGAGAGCTACGTGCCCGCCGAGCGCCTGGGCGCGATGGAGCCGTTTTATCCCCTGCACGTGCGGGTCTGCGAGCAGTGCTTCCTGGTGCAGCTCGAGGAGCTCGTCGCTCCGGACGAGATCTTCACCGAGTACGCGTACTTCTCCTCGTACTCGGATTCCTGGGTCGCCCACGCGCGCGCCTACGTCGAGTCCGCGGTCGAGCGCTTTGGGCTCGATGGGCACAGCCTGGTGCTGGAGCTCGCGAGCAACGACGGCTACCTGCTCCAGCACGTGGTCGAGCGCGGGATCCCGGCGCTTGGCGTCGAGCCTGCCGCGAACGTCGCCGAGGCGGCGCGGGACCGCGGGGTCGAGACCGTGGTCGCGTTCTTCGGTCGCGAGGTGGCGTCGCGGCTCGTCGCCGAGGGCCGCCTGGCGGACCTCGTGGTCGCGAACAACGTGTTCGCGCACGTTCCCGACCTGAACGACTTCACCGCCGGCATGCGGCAGGTGCTCTCGCCGCAGGGCGTGGTCTCGATCGAGTTCCCGCACCTGGAGCGGCTGATCGCCGAGAACCAGTTCGACACGATCTACCACGAGCACTTCTCCTACTTCTCGTTCCTGACGGCGGAGACCGTGCTCCGAGCTCACGGGCTCGAGGTCTTCGACGTCGAGGAGCTCGGCACCCACGGCGGCTCGCTGCGCGTGTTCGCACAGCACCGTGGCGGTGGCCGACCCGTGAGCGCCCGCGTGGGCGAGCTGGCCGAGCGGGAGCGGGCGCTCGGGCTCGACACGCTCGAGGGCTACGGTGCGTTCGCGCCCCGGGTGCTGGAGACGAAGTGGCGACTGCTCGAGTTCCTGATCGAGTGCCGCCGCGAGGGCAAGCGGGTCGCCGGCTACGGCGCACCGGGCAAGGGGAACACGCTGCTCAACTACTGCGGCATTCGCAGCGACCTGCTCGAGTTCACGGTCGACCGCAACCCCTACAAGCAGGGGCAATTCCTACCCGGGACCCACATCCCGATCCGCCACCCCGAGGCGCTCGAGCAGGCCCGCCCCGATCTGATCCTGATCCTGCCATGGAACCTGACCGAGGAGATCGTCGCGCAGCTCTCCTACGCGCGTGACTGGGGGGCGCGCTTCGTCATCCCGATCCCGGAGGTGAGAGTTCTGTGAAGGTGGTGATCTTCTGCGGTGGCCAGGGGTTGCGGATGCGAGAGGCGTCCGCAATCGCCCCGAAACCGATGATCCCGATCGGCAGCCGGCCGGTCCTCTGGCACGTGATGAAGTACTACGCCCACTTCGGCTTCACCGACTTCGTGCTCTGCCTGGGGTACAAGGCCGAGGCCATCAAGCACTTCTTCCTCACCTACAACGAGGCGATGGCCAACGACTTCGTGCTCTCCAACGGCGGCGCGGACGTCCACCTGCTGAAGACCGACATCCACGACTGGAACATCACCTTCGTCGACACGGGCCCGCGGGCGTCGATCGGCGAGCGGCTGCGTGCCGTTCGCCACCTTCTCGCCGACGACGAGATCTTCCTCGCCAACTACGGCGACACGCTCACGGACGCCGATCTCCCGGCGATGATCACCCGCGCCAGGGAGGAAGGGGCGACGGCGAGCTTCCTCGCGGTGCGCCCGAACTACAGCTTCCACGTGCTCTCGATGAATCCCGACGGGCGAGTCCGGGCCATGCGCGACGTGATGGGCTCCGATATCTGGATCAACGGCGGCTACTTCATCCTGCGCAGGGAGTTCCTCGACCAGCTGCGCCCGGGCGAGGATCTCGTCGAGGAGCCGCTGCAGAGGCTGCTCGCGGCCGGGAAGGTCCTCGGGCAGCAACACGAGGGATTCTGGGCCCCGATGGACACGCTCAAGGACCAGCAGTGGCTCGAGAGTCTGCACGAGAGCGGCGAAGCCCCGTGGCAGGTGTGGGACCCCGATCGGATCGCCGGCCGCGACGTGGAGTACGCGGTCTCGGGATGATGTTGCCGCTGCTGCTCGGCCGGCCCGAGGCGTCGGCGGCGCGGGTGCTCGCCATCGGCGCCCACCCGGACGACATCGAGATCGGCTGCGGCGGCACGATCCTGAAGCTGATCGAGCAGGCGGCGATCTCGGAGATCAACTGGGTCGTCCTCAGCGGCGAAGACGGACGCGCCGACGGAAGCACGCCGGAGCGCCGAGGCGCTGCTCGAAGGGGTGCCGCAAAGCGAGGTGGTCGTCTGCGACTTCCCCGACGGCTTCTTTCCCTACGAGGGCCAGCGAATCAAGGACTTCTTCGAGCGGCTGAAGGTCGATCTCTCGCCCGACGTGGTCTTCACCCACCAGCGCGCCGACCTGCACCAGGACCACCGGCTTAGCTGCGAGCTCACCTGGAACACCTTCCGCGACCACCTGATCCTCGAGTACGAGGTGCCGAAGTACGACGGGGACATGAGCGCGCCGAACGCCTTCGTGCCGCTCTCCGAGCGCCTCTCGCAGCGCAAGATCGACCACCTGATGAGCCACTTCGGCTCCCAGCTCTCCAAGCGCTGGTTCGAGGAAGACCTGTTCTCGAGCCTGCTCCGGCTGCGCGGCATGGAGTGCAACTCGCCCACGCTCGTACGCCGAGGCGTTCTTCTGCCGCAAGGCCGTGCTCGCGTGACGACGGTCCTCGCAGGCCGCCCGCGGCCGGCGGCAATCGGACGCGACGCCTACGAGCTGATGCGCAGGCTGTTCCCGCTCTGCCGCAGCCTCACCGGCGACGGGGTGCGGGCCACGTTCGACATCCTCGAGGAAGAGATCCCGATCACGCGGACCGAGATCCCGAGCGGGACCAGGGTGTTCGACTGGATCGTCCCCGACGAGTGGAACCTCCGCGACGCGTACGTCGCGGCCCCCGACGGCACCCGGGTGGTCGACTGCCGGAACTCGACGCTGCATGTCGTCTCCTACAGCGAGCCGGTGCGAACCACGCTTTCGCTCGACGAGCTGCGCGAGCGGCTGCACACGCTGCCCGACCAGCCCGACGTGATCCCCTACAGAACCTCTTACTACGAGCGCACCTGGGGCTTCTGCCTCTCGCACCGCCGGCTGCTCGAGCTGCGACCGGGCGACTACGAGGTGGTGATCGACTCGACGCTCGAGCCGGGCCACCTCACGTACGCGGAGCTTCTGATCGAGGGGGAGGGGGAGGGGGAGGTGCTGGTCTCGACCTACGTCTGCCACCCCTCGCTCGCCAACGACAATCTCTCCGGGATCGCCGTTACCACCATGCTGGCGAAGCAGCTGCTCGAGCGGCGGCTGCGGCACTCCTACCGCTTCCTGTTCGCACCCGGGACGATCGGACCGCTTGCGTGGCTGCATCAGAACCGCGACGGGCTGGGTCGCGTCGAGCACGGCCTGACGCTCTCCTGTATCGGCGACGACGGGAACCTGACCTACAAGCGCAGCCGGCGCGGGGATGCCGAGGTCGACCTGGCGATGGAGACTGTGCTGCTCGACTCGGGCGCGCCGCACCGCATGCTCGCCTGGGAGCCGTGGGGTGGTGACGAGCGCCAGTTTGGCTCTCCGGGCTTCGACCTGCCGGTCGGTACCCTGATGCGCACTCCGCACGGCGAGTTCGCCGGATACCACACGTCCGCCGACGGGCTCGAGCGGATCCGGCCCGAGTCCCTGGCAGAAGCGGTGGGAACATGCCTCGAGCTGGTTGAGGTTCTGGAGAGCAATCGCCGCTGCAGCAACCTGAGCCCCTACGGCGAGCCGCAGCTCGGGCGGCGAGGCCTCTACCGCTCGGCCGGAGGGGCCGTCGACACCCCGGACGACGAGCGCGCCCTGCTCTGGGTGCTGAACCAAAGCGACGGCGGCTCCACCCTGCTCGACATCGCGCGCAGCTCGGGGCTGCGCTACGCGGTCGTCCGGCGCGCCGCGGAGCGGCTCGAGCGGGCTGGCCTGCTTGCGAGCAACCGTCGTCAGGACGAAGGCCCGAAACCATGATCGCCCCTACCGATATCGACGTCGAGTCGGCGGCCACGACGAGCAGCTCAGCGCTCCAAGACCACAGGTGCGTTGTAACCGGCGCAAGCAGCGGCATCGGGAGGGCGATCGCCGTGGCGCTGGCGTCGGCGGGCGCGACCGTGTGCGCGGTTGCCCGGCGAAGGGACGAGCTCGAAGCGACAGCAAGTCGCGCAAACGGAGCCGGACGCTTCGCTCTGTACGAGGCCGACCTGGTCGCAGACGAGCAGGTCGCAACGCTCGTTAGCGCTCTCCTGGCGCGCGAGGGCGGCGTGGACGTCCTAGTTCACAGCGCCGGAACGATCTCGCTGGGCGATGTCGAAACGGCATCGGTGCGCGACCTGGATCGACAGTACGCGACCAATGTCCGCGCGCCGTATCTGCTCACCCAAGCTCTGCTCCCCGCATTGCGCGCGAACGCGGGACAGATCGTCTTCATTAACTCGACGGTGGGTCTGACCGCCAGGGCGAACGTGGCTCAGTACGCCGCGACAAAACATGCGCTCAAGGCAATCGCTGACAGCCTGCGAGAAGAGATCAATCCCCACGGCGTGCGAGTGGTGAGCGTCTTTCCGGGTCGAACGGCCACGCCGCTTCAGGCCCGGCTCCACGCGATCGAGGGAAAGCCCTACGCCCCCGAGCGCCTGATGCAGCCTGAGGACGTCGCGTCTGCGGTGCTCAACGCTCTCACTCTGCCGAGAACGGCCGAGGCGACGGACGTCCTAGTCCGCCCGATGCTCAAGCACTGACCCGAGCGAGGGACAGATCCCGGAACCGGTCCGCTGGTGGTCATCCCAATCCGGAGAGATCGGGCCACGACCGATCGCGCTCCGAGATGATGCGCTCCTCGGCGGACGGCCAGTCGATGCCGAAGGCAGGGTCGTCCCAGCGCACCCCACGCGCGGCCTCCGGCATGTAGTGGTGCGACATCTGGTAGAGGACCTCAGTGTCATCCTCGAGGGTCTGGTAGCCCTGCGCGAGCCCCTCGGGCACGTACGCGAGACGCTCGCTCCGCGAGCTCAGCTCGACGCCGAGCCACGCGGTGCAAGTCGGTGATTCCGGGCGCAAGTCGACCATGACGAGGAAGATCGAGCCCCGCGTGCATCGAACAAGCTTGATCTCGGCGTGCGGCGCCGCCTGGTAATGCAGGCCCCGGAGCGTATGACGTCGCGGGCTTTGGATCGTGCTGCTTTGCACGATGCGCATCGGCAGACCGTGCTCGGCGAATTCCCGCTCGCAGAATGTGCGCGCGAGGAAGCCACGCGCGTCGTGGTGGCGCTCCACGTCGATCAGGAACGCGTCCCCGAGCTTCGTGGGGGTGAAGATCATCGCCCCAACGCCCGGGATCGTTGTCGTGCAAGCCTGATCAACCCGCGCCGACAGGCAGCCGCCAGCGGAGCTCGTCATCGAGCCGGCCGGCCTCCTGAAGCTCCCGCACCCGGTTGATCCGCAGGTAGCGAGTGCCGGTGAACTCCTCGAAGCTCAAACCGTTGCGAGCGTATGCGTCGTGAAGCTGCTCGACGCCGCGACGCACTGTCCACCGAGGACGGAACTTGGGCAACACTCGCACGATCTTCGAGCAGTCGACCCGATAGGAGCGCTTGTCCGGCTCGCCCCCGGCCGCGAACGACGCGCGCGCACCAGGCACGACGTCCTCGACGATCTCGGCCAGATCCCGGATGCGGTAGTTCTCGGCGCTCGCGCCGACGTTGAAGGCCTCGTCGTGGACGAGCTCGCGCGGAGCGTGGAGGACGGATAGGAACGCGCCGGCAATGTCCTCGACGTGGACCAGCGGGCGCCACGGCGTCCCGTCGCTTTGGATCAGGACCTCGCCCGTAGTCTGGGCATAGCCGACGAGGTTGTTGACGACCACGTCGACGCGCAGTCGCGGCGATACGCCGTAGGCGGTGGCGTTGCGCAGATAGGTCGGGCTGAACGAGTCGTCGGCGAGGTTCGAGATGTCTCCCTCGGCGAGCACCTTCGAGTGCCCGTAGGGCGTCACCGGTGCGAACTCGGCGCTCTCATCAAGCAGCTCGTCGCCCGCTTTGCCGTAGAGGCTGCAAGAGGACGAGAACAAGAAGCGCTTCACCCCGGCCTCCTTGGCCTTCTCGGCCGTTCGCACCGAGGCGAGATGGTTGATGTCGTACGTAGCCCGCGGATTAAGGTCTCCGACGGGGTCATTGCAGACGGCGGCAAGGTGGATCACCGCGTCGAAGCCGACTAGGTCCTCGTTCTCGATGTCGCGGACATCGGTCCGCAGCGACTCGACCTTGGGTACTTCGGGGCCGAACGTGCAGGCCGCGAAGAGGTCGGAGTCGAGTCCGACGACGTCGTGGCCCGCCCGCTCGAGCACGGGGACCAGTACCGAGCCGATGTAGCCGTTGTGACCGGTGACGAGTACGTGCAAGGGAACCTCCTAGGGGGAAACGGGACGGGACGGGACTGTAAGTTTCTAACGGCTGCCGACCGCTCATCCGTGCGCAGCGTCGCCACCGGACCTTGCAAGTAGTCACTCGTCGGGTCCGTTGGTAGCCTGGGCCCGTCCGGCGAGTCGCGGCCTCAGGGCGACCAGGAGAGTAGTTCCGGCTCATCGCTGAGCAGCTTAAGGAGGAGGTAGGCGTGGGTTCCTTGACATCTGCGGGTGAACGGCCTTTGCGGCCAGGCGACGTCGTCGAGGTCAAGTCTGCGGCCGAGATCCTCGCGACGCTGGATGGCGACGCCGCCCTTGACCGGATGCCGTTCATGCCGGAAATGGTCCGCCATGCTGGCCGGCGCTACACGGTGACGCGCCGTGTCGACAAGATCTGCGACACGGTCGCCGCGACTGGGAGCCGTCGCATGTACACGACGGTGTACCTCGACGATCTCCGCTGCGACGGGTCGGGGCACGGCGGTTGCCAGGCTGGCTGCAAGCTGTATTGGAAGGAAGCGTGGCTTCGTCGCGTGGATGACGACTCAGCCGCAGTCGATGCAGGCAGCGAGGGCGGGGCCGAGCTTGAGCGTCTCGCTGAGTCCGGGACACGAACCGTGCGCGAGGTCGGAGATGACGCACCCGAGGTCTGGCGCTGTCAGGCGACTGAGGCGTTCAAGGCCTCGGACCTGCTGAAGACATTCAAGAATCCGCAGCAGTACTGGCGCGAGTTCAGGAACGGTAACTTCGGTTTGCTGCGACTCATCCGTCTGGTGGCGCGTGCGTTCCCCATGGAGGTCGCAGCCCGCGTCGGCCTGCTTAAGGCGCTTCCGCTGCGGGGCCCGGGGAGCCAGTCCTCGCCCGCGGAACCGCTAGACCTGCAGCCCGGCGATCTCGTCCAGGTGCGGCCTCCGGCCGAGATCGCAGCCACGCTCGACGAGGCGGGGCACAACCGTGGGCTTTCCTTCGACCGCGAGATGCTCCCGTACTGCGGGCAGACACTCCGTGTCAAGGACAGGGTGCACCGGCTCATCGACGATAGAACGGGTCGCATGCTCCAGATTCCCAAGGACTGCATCATCCTCGAAGGTGCCGTCTGCTCGGGCGAGCGCAGCACCGGCCGCTGGCTCTGTCCGCGCGCGATCTACCCGTACTGGCGCGAGGCATGGCTGCGCCGCGTGGAGGAGTCCGAGCGCACCTGAAGCGGGCGACGCCTCTCCGGCCCTATCGCCTGAGCACTCCATGCCTTGCATCTGAGAGTCGTGAGCGCCCGCTGCGCGCGACCTCCAGTACCCAGAAGCGCCGAAGGGCCCGCTTGCAGCGGCGCAGCTGCGCCTCGGTCAGGTCGGCCGACACCGCGAGAGCGTAGAGCTCGCGATACAGGCGTCGCGGAGACGACCGCAGTTGCTCCGCCCGGACGGGATCGAGGCGGCGCCTGAAGGCGGCGTGATCGATGCCGACCGGGTATGTGCGCGTGCGGTTGGCGAGCCGCTTTTCGACATGGATGATCGGCCCCATGAGCGCCAGCTCGGCGCTGAGAAGCCAGTCGGTGCGCTCCGAGGGACGGAGGGGATGAGAGCGCATGAGCTGCTCGCGCCGATAGGTGCCGTAGATCGGGTCATATCTCGCGTCGTCGCCAGCGTGGTAGAACCACAACATGCGCTCGAAGCGCCGTGCCGGATCCGGCGAGGTGGGGAACTCGCCCCGATACTCCTCGTATCTCGGCGACACTCCCGGGGAGTGAATGGTAAACCACGTGGTCACACCGATCGCGTCGGGGCGGCTCTCGAGCGCGCGCACGCACGCCGAGAGGCAGCCCGGCTCGAGCCAATCGTCGGCGCTGATCCAGCGGAAGAACGTGCCGCGGGAGGCTTCGAGGACGCGCCGCACGTTCTCGTGCAAGCCGACATTTTCCTGATTGGCGTTCAAGGCGATGCGCCGGTCGGCGCGCGCGTACTCTGCGAGCGTCTCCATGGTTCCGTCATCCGATGCGTTGTCGCAGATGACGAGCTCGAGATCGCTGAAGTCCTGGGACAGGATCGATTCGATGCACCGCTTGACGCCATGCCGCTCGTTTCGTACCGCGAGCGCGATCGAAAGCGCCGGGAGGTCACCCACCGGGGCATCGCGCGCTTTGTGGCGGTCATCGCGCATCGCGCGATCAGGGCTGCAGGACGGGCTGCCGGCGGGCGTCGATGGCCCTTCTGAGGCGCCTCCGGCTGAGCGCGACGACCCGTCGACTGATGTCGGGGGCGAGCCACCAGAGGGCGACTGCGTACACGAGCAGCCCCAACGCGATCGTCAGCGCGGTTCGCCCCGCCATGCCCACCCCCAGCGCCGAAAGCGCCCCGCGTCCGAGCAGGCAGGCGGTCACCATCAAGACCGTCGCGGCAGCGACCCCGGACAGCCGCGCCGCCACAGTCTTCAGCGAGACCCGTAGCTCCGAGAGAACGATGATCAGGATCGGGACCTCGACCGCGATCAGCTGGCTGATGACGAAGCAGGCCGCCACCGCCTCGACGCTCCATTGGGCGCCGATGACGACCGCCACTGGCGTCAGGCAGAGAGACGCAACCTGGGTCCACAGCGTGACCTCCGGCCTTCCCACGGCGTCTAGATAGACCGAGCCCCAGGACTGAAGACTGCGGATGATCACGTAGATGCTGAGGACCTGGACGATCCCTACCGAGACGTTCCAGCGCGATCCAAACACGATGGGGATCAGATCGGGGGCGACGATGACAAGACCGAGGAGAAGCGGCAGGATGACGGCGGCCAAATAGCCGATGCTCTCGACCCAGAGGGCTGCCACGCGCTCGCGGTCGTCGCGCAGGCGGGAGAACGCCGAGAAGAGGACTTCCGCGATCGGGATCGCGATCACGGTCAGCGGCAAGATGACCATGCTCATGGCGAATGTCCAGGCGCCGAGGGTCGGGACGCCCATGAGTTTTCCGATCAGCAGCGAGAGGACGAGGAGCTCGATCAACCGCGCCCAGCGGCCACCTGCGATGCGGACCGCAAAGGAGCCCAACTCACGGAACACCGACCCTGAGAATTCGAGAGTGGGGCGCCAGTCGGGGCGCCACCAGAGCGCGATGACGAAGGTGGCAAACAGGACGATCTGCTGCAGTACGAGCGCCCAGGCGCCCGCACCGGCGACGGCTGCGATTACCGCAACCGTACTTGCGACGACGAGCGCGAGCCAGTAGCGAAGCTCGATGCTTCGGAACCTCATCTCCCGCATCAACACGGCCTGACTCGTCGACCCTACGGAGTAGATCGCAAGCGTCAAACCACCCGCAGCGACCATCGTTCCGACTCGAGGGTCGCCGAGAAAGTGTCCCATAGGGCCCGCCGAGGCGGCCAGGACCACGAAGAGGCCAAACCCGAACGCCAGCGAGGCCCAGAAGGCCGTCGACCGTACCAGCTGCGTCGCCGTTCGGGTCTGCACCAAGGCCGATCCCATGCCCATGTCTGCCACCGTCGAAGCGAACGTGGCGAGCGCGATCGCGATCGCGGCGGCGCCATAGTCCGCGGGAGTGAGGAGGCGGGCGAGGATCGCGACCGTCACGAGACGAATGACCTGGATTCCGAACTGGCCTACGAGCTTCCAAGTGACCCCGACGCCTACCAGCCTCTCCATTCGGGGGGGAGCGTCTGGACCGGGCTGCGCTTCCGAGGTCGGGGCGTCGGCGACGACCGTCAAAGTCGGGCGACTCCGTCGTGTTGGGTGGATTGCGGCGGCGGCAAGGCGCTCGGGTCAGCGTCACTTTCGCGTGGTTTGGTGCGTCCCATGCTCTTATCAAACGGGGCCCGCGGGGATCCGCTTTCGCAGCGGCAAGGGCGCGGCTCTCGCGCGGCCGGAAGAAGGCGCGCGGGACGGGCGTTCATTCCCCAATGGTGGAGTACCGGCACGACGGGGCAGGAACCAGTACGACTGAACAGGGACCTGTGGACCCGTTCATGACCTTGCTGGAGATGTGGCAAGAGGTCCGCCGACGGTGGGTGTTGGTCGCACTCGTGCTCGTGACCGCGGCCCTGGCGGGCCTGTTCGTGGCATATCGGCCGGGACTCCCGCCCGAGAGCCGGCAGTACCAAGTCTGGTCCGCATCGGCGGACATCCTGGTCGACACGTCCGACTCGCAAGTATTTGACTCGAGAAGTCCCGACTTCCTGACGCTCGGGAGCCGCGCGAGCCTGCTCGGCAACCTGATAGAGACGGGGCGGCTGAAGAACGCGATCGCTGCGACTGCCGGGGTCGCGGCGGACCGGCTCGTTGTCGTACCGCCAGCAACCGCGACCGCTCCCGGGGTAGCGCCGACGCCGGTCACGCCTGTCAGTCGCGAGATCCCAGACGCCGAGGCCACTGTGCTCACGCTCACCACCCTCACACCCTCCACCACCGGCGACGCAACCCTGCCAATCCTCCACGTGAGCGCCCAGGCGCCGGACGCCGTGACTGCCGGCAGGTTGGCCGGAGGGACGATCGGGGAGCTCGAGCGACACCTCGATTCGGTGGCCGCAAGGCAGGAGATACCCGCGGCGCGCAAGCTCGTGCTGCGACAACTCGCGGCGCCGATCCCGGCGCCTGAAACGCGCGGACCCCACTGGCTGCTCGGACTGGCGACAGCGATCGTGTTGGCTCTGCTCGGTTGCGCGACGATCGTCGGCGCGCCCATGCTTGCCCGTCGGTGGAGGCAGGCCGAGGCGGCCGCGAGCAGGAGCGGACGGACAGCGATCGACCACGAACCCCCCGTCCCCTTCGATCGCGCTGCGCGCCTAGGCCAAGCCGGCGGAGACGGTGTCGAGCTCTACGACGGTGCCGAGCCCGCAGAGGATGCCGAGCTCGAAGAGGGTGCCGAGCTTGCGGGTGCGGCCGTGGCTGCCCCTCCCGGTTCCGGCGCGATGGCAGAAGGCACGTGGCAACCGACGCGCCCCAAGAAGCAGTCGCGGCGCCGGCGCAAGCACGGGAAGCCGCGCCGCTGATGGGGGATTCGTCCGGTTCAGGCGCGGGGCCCGGGTGAGCGAGCGGGGAGGTTGAGATGCGACTCGGCATGCACCTGCGTGAGCTGTGGCGCTTGAAGGTCGGTCTTGGGATCGCGCTGCTCGCCGCGCTGCTCGCCGCGACGCCGATCCTGTACGGGATCAGCCTGCTCCCCCCCGGCCTCGAGCGCCGGTCGCTTGACGTCGCGACCGCGTCGTCCCACGTGCTCGTCGATACGCCGCGCTCGGCAATGACCGACCTGAGCCAGAACGTCTACGAGATTGAGTCGTTGTCGCAGCGGGCCGTAATCCTCGGCAACGTCATGGCGAGCCCGCCGGTCCGCGAGTACATCGGCCGGCGGGCTGGTGTTGCGGCCGAGCGCATCGCGGCGACCGGGCCTCTGACATCCGCGCAGCCGCGGGCGATCGCCGGCACCGAGAACGAGCCACACACGTCCGACATTCTCAACCGGCCGGAGGAGTACCGGCTAAACGTCCAGGCGAACCCTACGGTCCCGGTTCTCGACGTCTACTCCCAAGCACCCGACGCCGAGGCGGCGAAGGATCTCGCGAACGCAGCGGTGGATGGCCTGCAGGACTACCTCGATGCGGTCGCTGCAGAACGGGGGACGGCTGCAAGTAACCAAGTCCAACTCGAGCAGCTCGGGCGTGCTCAGAGCGGCGTGATCAACGCTGGGGCGGGCGTCACGATGGCGCTCGTCGTATTTGCGCTCGTCTTCGCCGTGTCCTCTGCGGCAGTGCTGTTCGTCGCCCGAGTCCGGCGCGGGTGGGCAGCGTCGGAGGCGTTCGAGGGGCCGCCTGCCCGCGGCCTGACCTGACCCGGGAACGATGGAGCTCGTCGGAATCATTCGCGTGCTCTGGCGACGGCGGATTCTGGTCGGTCTCGGAGCCCTCACGGCCCTCGCCGCCGGCGTCTTCGCGACTCATCAACAAACGGACTCCGCGCTCGCCCGCGTGCGGGTGCTCGCCGACACGCCGAGCTCGCTCGTCACCAACGTCCGGGCCAGGGGCGACGACACGATCGCCACCCGGGCGGTTCTGCTGAGCAGCCTGATGACAAGCGACGAGATGAGGGTCGAGATCGCGCGCGAGGCAGCCCTGGAGCCCTCCGAGCTTGCTGTCGTCGACCCGGACTTCGGCTCGCCGGCGGTCGCGACCCCCCTGTCGCGGGAGGCGGTCGAGTTCGCCCGGCCGACCGAGCCGAACGTTGTGACCGTGAGCGTCGGCCAGGTGCCGATTGTCTCGATTCTCACAAAGGCCGACGACCCGGACGCCGCGGCGCGGCTCGCCGAGGCGGCAACGGCGGCACTCGCGTCGCTGGGACGCCAACCGGAGCCACTTGGCAACCGCGGCGTGAACCTCCAGCGGCTGGGATCGGTGGAGGTCGAGCGGGTTGTCAACGGCCCGGGCCGGGCCGAGGCCGCGAGCGCGGCCGCCGCGATCTTTGGGCTCTGGTGCTCGGTGGTCGTCCTGTTCGACTGGATCATCCGACGCCGGTCTTCGGCCACCGCGCCCGAAATCGGGCGACGTGCACCGCCTCAGGGGTCACCTCAACCAGCTGCGCTGGGGTACGCGAGGAGTTTGAACGGCGCAGCTCGAGATCGCGCCGGGCCACCGGCGCGTTAAGGGTCCCGCGCCCAGCTCTCAACAGGCGTACCTCAGCGAGACCTCAAACGTGCCGTAGTCGCCGGCCGCAAGCTGGATCGTGTCGCCGCCGCCCGCCGAGGCGAAGACGCCGTCGAGCGTCGCGGGCGTCGCGCGTGTCGCGGCGGGCGCGCTGGGTTACACCGCGGACGCGGTGGACAGCAGCACGAGCGTGACCGCCGACGCCAATGCCGCGACGATGAACTGCACCTTGGTGTGCGCCTGGGTGCGAGCGACATGACACCCCCACCAGAGACCTAACGCCCGCCATGTCGGCAGCTGATTGCTTGGACATGGGCCCGACGGTGCGTACTCACCGTGCGGGCCACGAACGCGCTATTGCCTACCGTGGCCCCGGTTTCCGCTTCAGCAGGCTTCCCGCTGCTTCTTCTTCGCCCGCCTCAGCTTCTTCTTCGCCCGCCTCAGCTTCTTCTTCGCCTTCATTGTCTGCTTGTGGCCGGTCGCCTCCGCGAGCCTCTTCTTCGCCCTCTTGACCTTCGCCTTCGCCCTCTTGACCTTCGCCTTCGCCTTCTGGCAGGCGCTGACATCGATCCGCGCGCCGCGGTCGAGCCCGTCCCTGGCGTTGCCCTGGCCCAGCGATCCCCTCGCAAGCGCGTGGCCGGCGTACGTCGTCGGGCTGGGGCCGCCGACGTAGGTCGGCCGGCCGGCGATCTCGGCCGTGCCCGACGCTTGGTCGTGGGCGATCAGGTTGTGCGAGCGCCTCGCGAGGCTGCCGGCCTCGACCGAGATCTCGCCGAGGATGTTGTCCTCGACGACCGTTCCGTGACCGACCGGATCACCGGACTTCGCGCCGATTCGAAGGATGCCGCAGGGCAGGTTGAAGTGGCAGGGGCCGTCGGCGAACGTGTTGTGGCGGATGATCGACCCGTCGTCTGAGAACAGCGTCACGGCGTACGGATAGCCGTCGGGGTCTCCCTGGATGACGTTGTCCTCGATGATCTCGTGGTCAGCGCCGTCGGGCGACATGATCGCGGGGATGATCAGATCGTAGAAGTAGTTGCCGCGGATGACCGTGTTGCGCGACCCGTAGAGCTGGATCGCGTCGGTGTGGACGCCGTCGGGGGTCCCCTCCTCGAGGTCGTGAAAGGTGTTGTTGAGGATCCGGGTCCCGTTGGAGCCGTTCTGAATCCCGTCGCTGACGCCACCCCTGAACTCGCTGTTTCGAATCGTGATCCCGGTCGGCTGGCTATTGTCCGTCGGAAGAAAGATGCGACCTTCTCCGCAGCCGTCGCACTTGTCCCAATCGTGGTGGAGGTTGCGCTCGAAGAGGATGTTCGCGTTTGCCAGCTCGTCGGTGCGAAACACCACCTGGCCCGGGATGTCGGAGTTGCGCACGGTGATGTTCCGTGTGCTGCCGCCGAGGTAGGCGTCGGTGATCGTGGCTCCGTCGATCGTGATATTCGAGGCGCCGTCGAAGTCCAGCTCCATTCTCACCGCGGCGCCGGGCTGCGCCGCGAGCGTGACGAGGCCGGACTTCGGCGAGCCCTGAAACGTGCCGTAGTTGCCGGCCGCAAGCTCGATCGTGTCGCCGCCGGTCGCCGAGGCGAAGACGCTGTCGAGGGTCGCGGGCCTCGCCGACACCGCGGAGGCGGCGGACGGCAGTACGAGCGTCAGCGCCGACGCCAATGCCGCGACGATGAACTTGGGTGTGAGCGACATCAGGTTGACGGCGGCTCCGAGCGAAAGATGCGGCAGGTTAGCAAAAGATGCGGGAAGTTAGCTAACTATGAGCGAAGCGTGAGCGCAGGCGGGTGGCGGAGCGTGGCTTATGGAAACCTGGTCGATCGCCCGCCTGCGCGGGCCGACCGTCGATTCACGCGCGATGCCACAGTTCGAGCAGGAGCGCCCAGATCTGCTTCGCCGTCGCTATCAGTGAGACGCTGACATCGATCCGCGCGCCGCGGTCGAGCCCGTCCCTGGCGTTGCCCTGGCCCAGCGATCCCCTCGCAAGCGCGTGGCCGGCGTACGTCGTCGGGCTGGGGCCGCCGACGTAGGTCGGCCGGCCGGCGATCTCGGCCGTGCCCGACGCTTGGTCGTGGGCGATCAGGTTGTGCGAGCGCCTCGCGAGGCTGCCGGCCTCGACCGAGATCTCGCCGAGGATGTTGTCCTCGACGACCGTTCCGTGACCGACCGGATCACCGGACTTCGCGCCGATTCGAAGGATGCCGCAGGGCAGGTTGAAGTGGCAGGGGCCGTCGGCGAACGTGTTGTGGCGGATGATCGACCCGTCGTCTGAGAACAGCGTCACGGCGTACGGATAGCCGTCGGGGTCTCCCTGGATGACGTTGTCCTCGATGATCTCGTGGTCAGCGCCGTCGGGCGACATGATCGCGGGGATGATCAGATCGTAGAAGTAGTTGCCGCGGATGACCGTGTTGCGCGACCCGTAGAGCTGGATCGCGTCGGTGTGGACGCCGTCGGGGGTCCCCTCCTCGAGGTCGTGAAAGGTGTTGTTGAGGATCCGGGTCCCGTTGGAGCCGTTCTGAATCCCGTCGCTGACGCCACCCCTGAACTCGCTGTTTCGAATCGTGATCCCGGACGGCTCGCTGTTGTCCCCCGGAAGAAAGATGCGACCTTCTCCGCAGCCGTCGCACTTGTCCCAATCGTGGTGGAGGTTGCGCTCAAAGAGGACGTTCGCGTTTGCCAGCTCGTCGGTGCGAAACACCACCTGGCCCGGGATGTCGGAGTTGCGCACGGTGATGTTCCGTGTGCTGCCGCCGAGGTAGGCGTCGGTGATCGTGGCTCCGTCGATCGTGATATTCGAGGCGCCGTCGAAGTCCAGCTCCATTCTCACCGCGGCGCCGGGCTGCGCCGCGAGCGTGACGAGGCCGGACTTCGGCGAGCCCTGAAACGTGCCGTAGTTGCCGGCCGCAAGCTCGATCGTGTCGCCGCCGGTCGCCGAGGCGAAGACGCTGTCGAGGGTCGCGGGCCTCGCCGACACCGCGGAGGCGGCGGACGGCAGTACGAGCGTCAGCGCCGACGCCAATGCCGCGACGATGAACTGAACCGTGCTTGTGGACATCAGGCCACAGCGGTAAGCCGGGGGCGCGACCTGTCGCGGGCCGACACGTCGATGAACTCCCGGTGCCAGAGCTCGAGCATGAGCAGCGCCCAGATCCGCTTGTCGTCGTCGTCGTCGCCGGCCGCGTGGCGGTCCAGCAGCCGGGTGACGGCTTGGGACTCGAAGTAACCGCGGTCGAGCGTCTCGCGGTCGAGCAGGACCTCGCGCGCCCACGACCGTAAGTCGGTGCGCAGCCAGCTCGACAGCGGGACGCTGAATCCCTGCTTCGGGCGGTCGAGGATCTCGTCGGGTAGCCAGCCCCGCAACGCTTCACGCAGGATCCACTTCTTCTCCGAGCGGCGAATCTTCAGCGAAGCGGGGATCGAGGCGGCGAGCTGCATGAGCTCGTGGTCGAGGAACGGCGAACGCGCCTCGAGCCCGTGGGCCATCGTCGCGATGTCGATCTTCGCGATCAGGTCGCCGACCAGATACGTCTCGACGTCGACCTCGAGCACCTTGTCGATGACGGTCTCACCCGAGGCGCCCCACCATGATGCGGCGATGAAGTCTTCGGCGGCAAGCCCGGCTCGGGGCGCGAACGCGGCCGTGTAGAGCTCGCGGCGTTGGCCGAGATCGAACCACGACACATAGCTCGCGTAGCGCGCGGGACCGTCGAGCGCGAGCGTTCCCGCGAACCGGCGCGTCTTGTTCTTCAGGCTCTCGACGCGACCGCCGGCGGGAAGGTGCGCGCCGGCACGGGTAACAGCGCGGCGCAGGACGCCGGGCATCAGGTCCAGGCGGCCGGCGAGCGCGTTGGCGACATACCGCGTGTAGCCGCCGAACGACTCGTCCCCGCCGTCGCCGTTGAGCGCCACGGTCACGTGGCGGCGAGTCAGCTCGGCGAGGTGGAAGCTCGGGATCGCCGAGGAGTCGGCGAACGGCTCACCGTAATGGCGGACGATCTTGGGCACGATCTCGATCGCCTCCGCGCGCACCTTGAACTCCTCGTGGATGGTCCCGAACTGCTCGGCGATCCGCCGCGCGTAGGGCAGCTCGTCGAACTGCTGATGGTCGAAGCCGATCGAGAACGTACGCACCGGCTCGGTCGACTGCTCGGCCATCGCGGCGACGACCGCGGACGAGTCGATCCCGCCAGAGAGGAAGGCGCCGAGCGGGACGTCGGCAATCATGCGGCGCTTGGTCGCGTCCCGTAGCTCGGTGCGCACGCGCTCGCACAGCTCCTCGACGGGCTCATCCGACAGCTTCGTCGCGTAATCGAGTTTCCAGTAGCGCATCAGCTTGGCCTTGCCGTCCCGGAGGGTGAGCGTGTGCGCAGGCGGCAGCTTGCGCACGCCGCGGATGGCGGTTAGAGGGGAGGGGATGTAGCCGAGCGCGAGGTAGGCGTCGAGCGCCTCGTGGTCGACCTCACGCGCGATCTCGTCGTCGCCGAGCAGCGCGCCCATCTCCGAGGCGAAGCTCACGACACCATCCCGCAGGGAGTAGAGGAGCGGTTTCTTACCGACCCGGTCGCGGGCGATCAGGAGCTGCTGCCGACGGGCGTCCCAGAGCGCGAAAGCGAACATGCCGTGCAGCTTGCGAACGCAGTCGACCCCATGGTCCTCGTAGAGATGGGCGATGACCTCGGTGTCGCCCTTCGTGGTCAGCGTATGCCCCCGCCGCTTGAGCTCGGCCCGGAGCTCGCGGAAGTTGTAGATCTCGCCGTTGAGCACGACGACGACCGAGCGATCCTCGTTGTAGATCGGCTGGTCACCGGTGTCGAGGTCGATCACCCGCAGCCGCTGGATCCCGAGCGCGACGTTGCCGTCGCGGTGGATCCCGCGCGCGTCGGGGCCTCGGTGCTCCAGCAGCGCGCACATCCGCGCCGGCAGCTCTCCGTCCACCGGGCTCCCGCGAGGTCGGACCTGTCCGATGATCCCGCACATCCGGGAAAGGAACGCGATGGATCGGGCGTTTCTCGCGGACGCGACGGCACGTCGGGCCTTGCGCTAGACCACGGTCGGGGCACCCCGGGGCCCCCCCTCAGTGGCTCCGGGCATCTCGACGGGATCGAAGCTCGGGACCGCGGGAGCGGGCCGAAGGGGCGCGGACTCATGGCCTTCGCCCGACCCGACGATTACCGCCAGAAACCCGGCGAGCGTGAGGAAGATGTACACGGCGTGCGGGAACGACCATTCGTCGAACAGCGCGGTGAGGACGAGGAACGCGGCGGCGGCGGCGGCTATCGCCAGGGCTGGCGGCGCCCGACGGGGATCCCGCGCGCGGATGACCGGAGCCGCGACGGCGATCACCGTGATGATCATCAGCAGGAACGCGGCGAGGCCAATGAGACCGGTCTCGACGACCCGCAGGAGCACCTCAGAGTCGAGAATCCTGTTGTCCGTGGGCGCGTAGGTGTGCTCGTACGAGCCAAAGCCGCGACCGAGAGCCGGGTGGCTGAGGACATCAGGTCTGATCGCGTCGTAGTCTGAGACGCGATCGCTAACCGTCGGGACGTCGAGGCGATCGGAATCGAACTGCCCCGTGACTACGTCGAGTGCGTGGAACGAGACAAGCCCTAAGGTCGCCAGGACGGCGGCGAGAGGAACCAGTTTCAGCATCTCGCGGGGGCGGAAGTATACGAGCGTCAAGGCGACCGGCAACGGCGCGAGTAAGGCGCTCTTCCGGTAGGTCGCGAGTATCGCCGCCCCAAGCGCGCAGGCCGCGAGCCCGTAGACGACGCGGCTGCGCCAACGCTTCGCATGTATCAGTCCGACGAGGGCGATCGGAATGGCCATCGACAGGATTGCGACGGCCTCGAGACCGGCTTCGGTCGGGCCGACCACGTCCGGCCGCCCCAACGCGTCGAGCCCCGTCCAGGCTGGCGGCACCTCAAAGAACCCAGGCAGCAGCGACAGCGTCGTGTCGTAGAACACGTTGAAGCCGAAGCGGTACTCCCAGATCACCCCCACGGCGCAGATCACAGAGAGGGCGAGCATGAAGGTCAGAAATGCGCGCACCTCGCTCGGTCGCACGGCGCTCGCAACGACCACGAACACCGTGACGTAGGCGGCAAACAGGCTCAACTTCTTGATCGACAGGTCGAGCACCAGCGCCTGGTTGAGGTCGCCCGCGTTCAGAACGACGCTAATGCCGGCCGCGGCAGCGAACGCCGCGATTCCGGCATGGATGGGCGTGAAGCGCCACTTCGGGGCGCTTGGCCCGCCGACGGCAAGGGCCAGGACCCACGCACCAACGATCAGCGGGAGCACGAGCCGGTCGAGGTTGAGGTCGATCGGGAGGGAGATGTCGAGCGCGATCACGTTGAACGGGACGAGCCAGAGGAGCGCGATGAACCCGGCGATCATCCAGGGCAGTATTCGGGTGGTGTGCGGCCAATCGTCGCCCCCAGCCTCGTCGCGGCTGAACGGTGCAGGCGACGCTTCGGGCAAGGTCTCGGGCATCCCCACCCGGCTCGAGGCCTGACGCCAACCACGTCGGATTCCGGCGAGCACGAAGATCAAGCCGCAGCTGACCCCGAATACGACCAGGAAGGTCAGCCCTGCGATCTTGGCCGGAGCGGTGGAATCGAGGGGTCCGCCCTGTGCCGCGCCGAGCTGCGTGAGGCGTACCCGATCGGCCCGGGGGACGTCGCGTTTACGGGCCAGATCGCGGATGTAGGAGTTGAGAGCCCCGACAGAGGTGTCGGCGAGGCGTAGGGCCTGATCCGCCGACGGCGCCTGGGCATAGATGTCCAGCACCGGCAACTCCGGTCTGGCCTGGATCTCGAGGCGGTAGGCGTCGGTCGATGCGCGGATCCGGTCGGCGCGCCGTTCGCTGTCTGGCTCGATCAGTGATCTGGGGACGCTGTCCGTGATTTGCGTCGCGGCCGAGATGCGCCCCGCGTCGACGTCGATGCGCTGCCCGATGCGCTTGAGAACCTTCGGACTCGCCATCACCTGGGATAGAGGTCCAGCTCGCCCGGTCAGACCGTCGACGCGCAAGATCGCGATCAGACCGTCGACGGCGATACGACCGGTTTGATCGGTCTCGGAACGCGGCAGATCGACCAGTGCGTGCGTCACCGCAACGCCGACCTGCAGCTGTCGCTTCTCGATCTTCGGCGGGAGCACGCCGATCTCGTAGACGCTTGCGAGCGCGGCCACCAACGCGACCACTGCACTTACCGCGAGGATGGCGAGGGAGGACCGCCGGCGTGGGAGTGTGGGGCTTGGGATGCGCATCGGCTCTAGAGCGTCGGCCGGAACTGGATCCGGTGCTCGTAGGACCAACGCGTGAGCGGGCCCCGGCCTTCTTCGGCGCGGAGCCGTGGCGGACCCGCAAGTCGAGCGCGGGCTCGACCGTTGCTCTTCGTGATGACCCAATCGGCCGACCGGCTCCTGGTCATCAGCCCGGTCTACAACGAAGCGGCTCACCTCGAGCGCACCGCGCAGGCGGTCGTCGCCCAAGCTCGGCGCCCGGACCGCTGGGTGATCGTGGACGACGGCTCGGGCGACGACACCGTCGCCGTCGCGCGTCGGTGGGAACGGGAGCTCGACTTCGTCACGGTTCTCGAGGTCGCTCGCGTCGTGCCAGCCGGTCCCGACAACCTTGCCCTCGCGCGACCTGTGTGCGCGTTCAACCTCGGGCTCGAACATGCCGGTTGGCGGGACTACGGCTATGTGGGCAAGCTCGACGGCGACGTCGAGCTCCCAAGCGACTGGTTCGCGACGCTTCTGGAGCGATTTCGGTCCGACGAGCGACTCGGCCTGGCGGCCGGGCGGCTAGCCGAGCCAGGTCCGCGCGGCTGGCGGATGATCCCGATTCCCGCGGTTCACGTGCACGGCGCGGTGAAGCTTTTCCGACGCGAGTGCCTCGAGGCGATCGGCGGGATTCCCGAGCGACTCGGGTGGGACACGATCGACGAAACCTACGCGCGCATGCGCGGCTTCGAGACACGTTCTTACTCGGACCTCGTCGCGCGGCACCACCGCCCGTGGGGGTCCGCCGACGGGCGCCTGCGCGGGCGTGCGCGCCACGGGGAGTGCGCATGGATCCTGCACTACGGCTTCCCGTGGGTCTTCCTGCGGTCCTTCAAGGTCGCACGGGTGCCACCGATCGGGTTGTCGGGAGCTGCGTTCCTGTTTGGTTATCTGCGCGCCGCGCTCAGGGGAGTGCCCCGGGTCGACGACCGCGACTTCCGCGTCTTCGTTCGGCGCGAGCTGCGCGCTCGGATGCTGAGACCGCTGCGCGCCGCGCCCGGCTCCTGATGATCGATCGGACGTGGGCCACGTGACCGGGAACAGCCGTGGCCGCCTGCTGATGGTGATCGAGAACGAAGGGGTGCCGGAGGATCGTCGAGTCTGGGATGAAAGCCGCACGCTTGCGGCGGCCGGCTGGCAGGTGGTGGTGGTCTGTCCCCAGGCAGCCGACACCGAACAGCCGGCGAGGGAGGTGCTCGAGGGCATCGAGATCCACCGCTACTCGCCGCGCCCGGCGGGCAGCACACTCGGGTACGCGCGCGAGTACGCCCAGGCGCTTTGGCGGATCCGGCGGCTTGTGCGGCGACTCCAGCGCGAGCAGCCTTTCGACGTGGTGCACACCAGTAACCCACCCGACTTCCTGTATCTGGCTGCCAGAAAGGCGCGCGCTGGCGGCGCCCTGTTCATCTTCGATCACCACGACCTGATGCCGGAGCTCTTCCGGTCGCGATTCGGCCACACCGGGCTCGCTTATCGAGCGCTGCTCGCGATCGAGCGCCGCGCGCTGCGTTCCGCGGACGTCGTGATCTCGACCAACGAGGCATTCCGGCGGATCGCGATCGAGCGTGCCGGCGTCTCACCCGAGGACGTCTTCGTCGTCCGCAACGGCCCCGATCTCGACCGCTTCCTGCCCGTCGAGCCGGATCCCACGCTGCGCCGCGGTCGCCGCCACCTGCTCGCCTATCTCGGGGTGATGGGGCCCCAGGACGGAATCGACCACGCGCTCCGCGCCCTTGCCGCCCTGCGCCGCCTCCGCGAGGACGACTGGCGCGCGGTTTTCGTCGGCAGCGGCGAGGTGCTGGAGGAGATGCGGGCGCTCGCGACCGAGCTCGGGCTCTCGGACATGGTCGAGTTCGCCGGCTGGCGCGGCGACGATGACATCCGCCGGATCCTCTCGACCGCCGATGTGTGCCTCGCACCCGATCCGCCGAGCCCGCTCAACGACGTCGCGACGATGGTCAAGATCCCCGAGTACATGGCCATGGGGCGACCGATCGCCTCCTACGACCTGCCCGGGACGCGCATCTCCGCCGGTGACGCGGCCGCGTTCGCGGCTTCGGCTGATCCCGAGAGTCTCGGGACCTGCGTGCACGATCTGCTCGAGAATCCCGCGCGGCGTCGTAAGATGGGACGGCAAGGTCGTGAACGGGTGGTCGGGCTCTCATGGCAGTGCTCCTCGGCCGCGCTGCTGGCCGCCTACGAGCGCGCGATCGCCCGCAGAGCGCGAAGAGGCCGTGCGCCATCGAGGTCCCCTGCCTCAGGCGGTGTAGCGATATCCGGCCCGTCCGATGGCCCGGGTCACCATTTCCGGTGAGCTCCGGATCACCGGGCCAAGCAGTCGCATCGCCCGTCCACTGCGAGGACGCGGTGGCCGGTCGGCCAGAACGGTGTAGGTCAGCTCGCGTTCGTCGGCACCCCAAGCGCGCTTGAACGCGCGTAAGCCCTCATGGCCAAGATCGGTACGCCCGAAGTCGAAGTCGAGATAATCGTTTTCGCATCCCCAGCGCAGCGCCTCCCAGACCACCGCTTGTCCTGCCCCGATGTCCCCGAGCTCGCGGCCCGAAGCGGAGAACTTGTAGAACATCCTCCGGTTCCACGCGAATATCACCACCGAAGCGACCGGGATCTCGCGAACGCGGGCGGTTACCACGAATCCCAACCCGCGCCCCAGGAACTCATGCCAGAGCACCTCGAAGAAACGCCGCGGCTGCACCGGCACGCCGAGCCGGCGCCGGGTTGTGACATGGAGCGGATAGAAGACGTCGAGCAGATCGTGTTTCGATTCGGACCGGCTTATCGACAGACCCTCGCGCTCGGCACGGCGCAACTTCCGTTTCACGCGGGAGCGGTCGAAGTGAGCAAAGATCGCTTCCGGATCGGGCTGGAGCGCCAGCACGTGGCGATAGCCCTGGACGGCCGGGTAGCCCGCATCCCCGGTGAGGCGGTCGCGTACCTCGAGGGAGGCAAGTGGGTAGGCTCGCCGCGCGGCTTCCAAGCGCTCGCCGAGCTGCGACGAGTCGGCGCCGGGACGCACCAACGGTGCGCACCAGTCGGTGAACGGCAGCGAGACCGCGCGCCGGCGAGAAGCTCGTCGGCCGAGACGGATGATCGGCAGTGCGACTTCGATCTCGCCATACCGATCGGCCAGCGCCAGGCCCGCTGCCTCGAAGCCGTAGGCCGTCGCGAGAACGTTCGCCCATGCGGGGTGGTGAAACGGAGTCGCCGACGTATGGTTTTCGACGAACGACGTCCAGAGGGGGTCGGTGAGTGAAAGTCCCATCGCGCCATCGCCGGTGGCGATCCTCGAACCCACGGTGCAGGCACTGTACCCCAGCCCCCCGGCTGTGACCGAGACGCCCCCGCCAGGATCCGCCCCGCGCCACCCGCTCGAGCGCTTGTTGGCGCCGGTCGATCGGATTGCATTGAGGGATCCTTCCTGGCGTCCGGATGACGCCTCGGCGGACCGGGGAGTCGAGTGCCTGGTCGGGAAGGGCGAGCCGGCCTGGCTGCGCGCCGGCGACTGGCGCATCTTCGCCCGGATCGAGGGTGATCTCACTGGCGCAGGCGGCGACGAGGTAATCCAATCCTTCATTACCGAAGCAGGCCGGGCCATTCGCAGCTACCGCGCACCGAACGGTCGTGTGGTGGTGCCGTTCGGCTTCGCTGACGCCTATGCGGGCTACACCGCCGAGCTGTGGGCGGCCACCGGAGGGCAACGGCGTCTGCACCCGGGCGCGCTGAACGCCTTCTACCGATTGAAGCGAGTCATCCCCAGAGGCGCCCAGCTCGCGGCACGGCGGATCCTGATTCGCTGGCAGGGCAGGCCGGAGTTCCCGCGGTGGCCGTTCGACGCCAGCGTGGCCGCGTTGCTGCGCTTCTATGTACGCTGCGCGCTCGTCGCCGAAGACAAGCAGGCGCTGCGTTTTCGATGGTTCTGGCCGCGCCGCGCCCGCGCCGCCGTGATCCTGACCCACGATGTCGAGTCGGAGGCGGGGCTTCGCAATGCGATTCGCATCGCCGATCTGGAGCAAGCGCGCGGCTTGCGCTCCTCGTTCAACATCGTCGCCGCCGAGTACCCGATCGATTGGGGGATCGTCGAGGAGCTGCGCCGGCGCGGCTTCGAACTCGGAGTCCACGGTGTCTTTCACGATCGCTCGATGTTCTCATCACGCTCTGAGTTCGACCGCCAGCAGCCGTCGCTGCGCGCAATGGCCGAGCGTTTGGGTGCCGACGGGTTTCGCTCGCCGGCCACGTACCGCGTCAACGCCTGGCTCGCGGACCTCCCGGTGAGCTATGACTGCACCGTGCCGATGTCCGACCCCTATGAGCCGCAGCCAGGCGGGTGCTGCTCTCCCTGGCCGTTCTTCATCGGGTCCGTGCTCGAGCTCCCGTACACGATTCCGCAGGATCACGCGACGTTTACGTTGCTGCGCGAGCGCACGGTCGACCTCTGGCTGCGCCAACTCGACCTGATCGAGCAGACCTCGGGACTCGCCCAGTGCCTCTCGCATCCGGATCCCGGCTACCTCGGCGACCCCGACAAGGAGGCGCTGTATGCAGAGTTCCTTGACGCGGTCGCTGAACGTCGAGGCGTGTGGAGAGCGCTCCCCCGCGAGGTCGCCGCCTGGTGGCGCAAGCGGGATCGCGATCACGCGGAACCGGCTCCGGGCGACGCCGGCATCGCCAGTCTCGACGACACCGGCTCGGTCACCTTGAAGCCCGAGACGCAAGGCGGCGCCATGCTGCCGCGTTAGTGGCACGAGATGGAGGCACAGCGCTCACTGCCGAAGTCGGATCGGCTGATCGGAGAGAACGTCGAGATCGGCCCCGGCGTGGAGCTGGGCCGCAACGTCGTCATTCACGACGGCACCAGGATCGAGCCGGGGGCGATCGTCCAGGACGGCGCGGTGCTCGGTAAGCCTCCGCATCTGGGCAGGATGTCGACCGCCAGTCGCGAGGCCCTGCTGCCGGCCGTGATCGGTGAGGGGGCTGCGGTGCTTTCAGGTGCGGTCGTCTTCGCGGGGGCGACTCTCGAGCCGGGCGCGATCGCGGGAGACCAATCCCACATTCGGGAGCGAAGCCGGGTCGGGCGTGATTCGGTGATCGGCCGTGGCAGCTCGGTCGACAACGACGTCCTTATCGGCCGCCGAGTCCGGGTGCAGACCGACTGCTACCTGACGGCTTACACCGTGGTCGAGGACGACGTTTTCATCGGTCCCGGCGTGGTGACGACCAATGACGACACCATGGCCCGGCATCCGGAGGGTGAGCCGAGGAAGGGACCGACCCTGCGGCGGGCATGTCGGATCGGCGCCGGCGCCGTTCTCTGCCCCGGGATCGAGGTCGGCGAGGAGGCCTTCGTTGGCGCCGGGGCAGTGGTCGTGCGCGACGTGCAGCCGCGAGCGGTCGTGGTCGGCGTGCCGGCGCGCCAGATCCGCACGGTCCCCGACGAGGACCTGATCGAGCGATGGCGCTAGCGCAGGCCGTCAAGGGCGGCCGGGCGCAAACGGTCGTCGCCGTTCCCCTGTTTGCGACCCGGCCGGCGCTGGAGCCGCTGCTGCCCGAGATCGCCGAGCGTCAGCGGGCGGTGCTCGAGTCGGGCCGCTACATCCTCGGGCCCGAGGTGGAGGCGTTCGAGTCCGAGTTCGCCGCCTTCATCGGCCGGCGACACTGCATCGGCGTCGCCAACGGCACGGAGGCGCTGACGATCGCGCTGCGCGCGCTCGGCGTGCGGCCCGGGGACGATGTGATCGTCCCGGGGGTCAGCTTCTTTGCTACAGCTGAAGCGGTGGTCAACGCCGGGGCCCAGCCCGTGTTCGCCGACATCGACTCTGAGACGCACTGCATGACCGCCGCGACCGTTGAGCCCGTGCTCACCGGCCGTACGCGCGCCATGATCCCGGTTCACTTGTTCGGGAATCCGGCGCCGATGCGGGAGCTCACGGACCTGGCGCGCTCCCGCGGGCTGCATGTGCTCGAGGACGCCGCCCAGGCCGCGGGGGCGAGCTACGAGGGCAGGCGTGCGGGCGCGCTCGGCGACGCGGCCGCATTCAGCTTCTACCCCGGAAAGAACCTCGGCGCCGTCGGCGATGCGGGGGCGATCTTGACCGACGACGACGAGGTCGCAAGGATGGCGCGGACGCTGCGCGCACACGGCCAGGACGATCCGTGGGTTCACATCGAGATCGGCTACAACTCGCGGCTCGACGAGCTCCAGGCGGCCGCGCTGCGCGTGTTGCTGCCCCACCTCGAGAGCTGGACGACGGCGCGGCGGGATGCCGCTCGCGCGTACGAGGGGGCGGGGATCGGCGATCTGGTCGAGACCCAGCGGGAAACCGCGGGTGGACAGTGCGCGTATCACCTCTACGTTGTGCGAACCGAGTCCCGCGATGCGCTCAGCGCCGCGTTGCGAGAGGTGGGCGTCGAGACGAGGGCCTACTACACGACGCCGCTCAACCGCCAGCCGGCCCTCGTCGACGGTCGGCGAGCGGCGCGGCTTCCCAACTCCGAGCGCCTGGCGTCGCATGGCCTGGCGCTGCCGATGGGCCAAACGCTGGACGAGTCGGCCGTTCGGTGGGTCGTCGACGCGATCAGGGCGCTCAGTTAGCTCCGCGCCGGGTCAGCACCGCCGGCACGGTGCGGGCGATCAGCTTCACGTCGAGCCAGAGCGACCAGTTGGTCACGTAGAGGTAGTCGAGGCTGACCATGTCGCGGAAGGGGATGTCGGTTCGGCCCAGGACCTGCCAGAGACCGGTCACCCCGGGAGCGAGGTCGAGCCGGGTGCGCGACCAGCCCGCGATCAAATCGTCCTCCGAGTCGATCAGCGGGCGAGGACCGACGAGGCTCATCTTCCCGGTGAGCACGTTCCAGAGCTGCGGAAGCTCGTCGAGACTGGTCGCCCGCAGCAGGCGCCCGACGCGGGTTACGCGCGGGTCGCGGTCGAGCTTCAGCCAGTCGGGGTCGTCGCTGAGCGAGCGAAGGTCCGCGGTCCGGGTCTCGGCGTCGACGACCATGGTTCTGAACTTGAGCAGGGTGAAGGGCTCGCCGCCCCTACCGATCCGCCGCTGGCGAAACAGCACAGGTCCGGGTGAGTCGAGCTTGATCGCGATCGCGAACAGCAGCAGCACAGGGGCGCCGACCACGACTCCCGCGGTCGCGCCGACGATGTCGAGCGAGCGCTTCAGAAAGCGCGACGAGCTCGAGAGGACGAGCGGGTTGAGGCCGAGAATCGTCAACCCCTCGATGTCGTCGATCGTCACCGACGGGCCGAGGGCGTTGATGTGGTCGGGCACGATGCTCACCTTGACCGAGGCGGCGCCGCAGTCGTGGACGAGGTCCATCATCGCCTCGTCAGGAAGATCCTTCGCCATCACGATCACCCGTTCGACGTCGCGGCTCTCGGCCAGGCGGCCGAGGTCGAGTTCGTCGAGGCGGCCCAGGTAGGGGAGCCGGGACTCGCCCTCGGTGGCGCCGTTCAGCGAGATTTCGCCGACCGGCTCGAGTCCGTACTCGGGGTGGGCTTGCATCTTCCGGACCAGTGCCTCGGTGATCGGCGATTGGCCGACCAGAAGCACCCGGCTGGGGCCACCGAACCGGAGGACCGCGCGCCGGGCGGCGACGCGAAGCGTCGGCGCGAGCACGATTCCGGAGAGGCCGAACACAACCGCCTCGACAAGCGGGAGGCCCCCGTGGCCCTCGAGCAGGCGGAGATAAACCCAGAGCAGCAGAGTGCCGAGGACGAACGCGTGAAAGAGCGAGGGCAGGTCGTCCAGCGCCGAGGCGTTGACGCGCTTGACGTCCCGCTCGTAGAGGCCGTAGAGGCGAAACAACACGAGCCAGACCGGGAGCATCGGCAAGAGCCAGAGGAGGTCCGCCGGTTCGGATGGATCGGGGCTGACTATGAGCGCGAGCGCTCCGGCGCCGAGCACGGCGAGCAGGTCGGCGGCCGCCAACGCCCGCCGCAGCAAGTAGTCCCGCGGCCGACGAGCGGTCGCGACGATCTGCTCGTGCTTTTCGGCGGGTGGCGGCCCCGTCGCAAGGCCGAGCGCCGCCTCGCCCGGCGCGGCAACGCTCGGCTGGGATGAGCCGACCCCGTTGCTCACAGTACCAGTTGGGCCGCGGTTGGCGCCTCGACGCGCACCGGCTGCCCACCGTCCAGCAACGAGGTCTCCGCAGCCTCGATCATCCGGACGACGTCGAGCGCCAGCTCGAGCTGGTCGTGGCCGGTGAATCCGGCCCTCGCGGACGTTACGAAGTCCTCGATTTCGACCGCGAGCGGTTCGCTGCCGTCGAGATGCGGCGAGACGATGTCGCCGGTCCGGTAGGAGAGGTGGTACTCGCCGAAGGTCTCGGGATCCCGGTAGACGACACCACGGTCAAAGACCCGCACCGGCTCGGGCGCACCGTCCTCGTAGACAACCATCTTCTCGCTGCCGACGAGCACGGTGCGACGCAGCTTGCTCGGCGCGAGCCAGCTCATCTCGATGTTCGCAAGCGTGCCCGAGCCGAACCGCAGGGTCAGAAAGGCGACGTCGGCGATCCCCTCGACGACGGCATCGCGGCCGCACGCCGCGACCGTCTCCGGTCCCTCCCCGAGCCAGTAGCGGAGGATCGAGAAGTCGTGCGGTCCGAGGTCCCAGATCACGCTCACGTCGCGCTGGTGCAGGCCGAGGTTCACGCGGCTCGAGGTAATGAAGTAGAGATCGCCGAGCTCGCCGTCGTCGAGGAGCTTCTTCACCGCTCGGACCGGCGGGCTGTAGGTGAACGTGTGCCCGCACATCAGCAGCAGGTCTGCGTCGCGCGCCAGCCGTGCGAGGTCGTCGGCCTCGGCCGCCGAGGCCGCGAGCGGCTTCTCGACGAAGGTGTGCTTGCCGGCCAGCAGGCTGGCTCGAGCGAGCTCGACGTGCGTGCCGACCGGAGTCGCGATCAGGATCGCGTCGAGCTCGGGGTCGTCGAGCAGGTCGGCGAACTCGCTGGTCGAGGCGGCGCTCGGGTAGCGGCGAGCCATGCGGTCGAGGCGATCGGGTTGCAGGTCGCAGATCCAGCGCAGATCGGTCCCCGGCTGGTCGGAGAGGACGCGAAGGAGGTTCGGACCCCAGTAGCCGAGGCCCACCAGTCCGACGCCGATCGTGCCGCGATCGCCGTTCGGGTGCAGATCACCGTTCGCCGATGGCCGGAAGCGGCGCTTGGGAACGCCGTCGCCGTTGGCGTCTGAGTCGTGCGCCGGGCCCAGGTATCCGTGCGCGCCCAGGCCCGGGGACGGCTCAGCCGGGCCGTGGCCGTTTCCGTTCGGCTGTCTCGCGCGCTCGGGCATCCGCTGTCCAAGCAACGGGCTGGGCGTCGGCGCTCTCCCACCACGCGCACTTGATCCGACGGAATCAGCACCCTTCGGGTGGCTCCTCCCGAAGCAAGAAAAGCCGGTCGGCAACCGTTCTTTACCCGTGATCGGCTCAAACGGCGACGGTCGTCGCTACGGCAACGGCAAGCAGAGCGGCCTCGGAGGCCTGCACAAGGAGCTGGGGCGCACTAACGGCCTCGCTCCCAACCCCCCCGCCAAAGGCCAAACCGTGCTGATCACCGGCGGGGGGGGCTACATCGGGAGCGTGCTCACGGGACGGCTGCTCGAGCGTGGCTACAACGTCCGCATCCTCGACCGCCTCTACTGGGGCGAGGGACCGCTCGAGTCGTTCGCAGGGCGCATCGAGCTGGTCGTCGCCGACGTACGCGAGATCCCGCCCGAGACGCTCGACGGCGTCGATGGCGTGATCCACCTCGCAGGGCTGTCGAACGACCCGACGGCCGAGTACGACCCCGAGGCCAACTGGCAGATGAATGCCGTGGCGACCGAGACTCTGGGCCGCGCCTGTGTCGAACGGGGGATCGAGCGGATCGTGCTCGCCTCCTCCTGTTCGCTCTACGACGGACTGCCACCGGGCACGCACGACGAGACCGCACCCGTCGAGCCGTCCGGAGCCTACGCGACCTCCAAGGCGTTCGCCGAGAAGGCCCTGCTCGAGTTGATCGACGACGGCCTCTGCCCGGTGATCCTCCGCAACGGGACGGTCTACGGCTTCAGCCCGCGCATGCGGTACGACCTGGTGGTCAACACGTTCGTCAAGGACGCCCTTCTCCAGGAGCGCCTGCTCCTGCATGGCGGCGGCTGGATGTGGCGGCCACTGGTGGACGTCCGCGATGTCTCCGACGCGATGATCGCCGCGCTCGAGGCGCCGGCCGAGGTCGCGCGCGGCGAGGTATTCAACGTGCTGCACTCCAACTACCAGATCCGTGAGCTGGCGATGCTGGTCGCGGGCTCGGTCCAGCTGCTCGGGCGCGGGGTGCGCCTCGAGGAGGTGCCGGCACCCAGTCTGACGCGCGATTACGAGTGCTCCAACGCCAAGCTCACTCAGAAGCTGGGCTTCACTCCCTGCCGGTCGGTCGTCGAGGCCGTGTCCGACATGCTCACCGCGATCGATCTCGCCGACCGCTCGAAGCTGACGGATCCGCGCTTCTACAACATCCGCTGGCTCGAGCTGATGCATGAGATCGAGCCGCGGATCGAGCGCTTCGGCGCAGTCCTCTAGCGCGAGAAGGGAAGCGCTGGTGGAGCGACTGGAGACCCGACTCGACGGCCCGACCTTGGTGCGGCCGGTGGTCTACGGCGACGAGCGTGGCTTCTTTCATGAGGTCTACAGGCGCAATGTCTACGAGTCCCTCGGCATCCCCGAGGAGTTCGTGCAGGACAACCACTCACGGTCCCGACGCGGGATCGTTCGCGGCATGCACTTTCAGGTCGGCCAGGGGGCGGCGAAGCTGGTGCGCTGCGCGCGCGGCGCGATTCTGGACGTGGTGGTGGACATCCGGCGCGGCTCGCCCACATTCGGGGAGTGGGAGGCCTTCGAGCTCACCGATGAGAACCTGCATCAGCTCTACTGCCCGGTCGGCTTTGCGCACGGCTTCTGCGTGCTCAGCGAGGTGGCGGACGTGATCTACAAGCAGGCGCCGTACTACCAGGACGAGCTCGAGCGAGGGATCTCCTACCGGGATCCCGACGTGGCGATCGACTGGCCCGCCGGCCTCGAGCTGACACCGTCGGCGCGGGACGCCGGCGCCCCCCTGCTCCGGGATATCGAGCACGAGCTCCCGTTCGTGTTCGAGCCGGTGACCGTCTAGCCTGACCCAACTCGCCCGACGCCGGACAGCCAGGCCAGGCCAACTGGGCTAGGGGGCGTCCTACTTGGCGACCGGAATGGCTGCCAGCCCGGCGCGCGTCATGTAGCCCTCGAGCGCATCGCGCCAGGGAGGCAGCGCCTCGAGGCCGGCCTGCGCGGCGCGGTCGCATGCGAGCACGCCGTTCAAGGGGCGGTGCGCGGTGCCCGGAGACCGTACGGTCTCGACCGCCTCCACCGGCGTGTCCATTCCGGCCAGCGCCATGATTGTGAGTGTGAACTCGTGCCAGGAGCACGAGCCCGAGTTGGTCATGTGGAGCAGCCCTGTGAGATCGCGGTCGAGCGCCTGGATCAGCGCCACCGCCAGGTCGCCGGTGTAGGTCGGGGTCAGGTACTGGTCCGCGACCATCCGCAGTGCCCCCTGCTCGCGGGCGCGGGCGAGCATGCGTTGGACGAAGTTGCCACCCTTCGACACGCTCCCGTGCAGGCCATAGAGCCCGGAGCTTCGGACGACCAGGGCGCTCGGGCAGTAGGCGAGGGCAGCGTGCTCGCCGGCGAGCTTCGAGATCGCGTAGATGCTGCGCGGACGTGGGAGGTCGCGCTCCGAGTAGGGCTCATCGCGCTCGCCGTCGAAGACATAGTTGGTGCTCAGGTGGACGAGCTGGGCGCCGCCTTCGGTGCATCGTTCCGCGAGCTGCTTGACGGCACGTGCGTTGACCGCGAACGAGCGGTCCACCTCGCGCTCGCAGATCTCGACGTTGTGGAAGGCGGCACAGTTGAAGACGACGTCGGGCCGCACGCGTGAGAAAGCATGCTCGACGGCCCCTTCGTCCGTGATGTCGAGCTCGGACCGGCTCAGGGGCACGACCTCGGCCCGGTCACGCAGGCGTTCCTCGAGGTCCGATGCGAGCTGGCCGCCGGCCCCCGTGAGCAGGATGACGCGGTCGCTGAGGCGGTCGCCGTGGGTCATGTTCGTGCTTCCTCGGCCTTCATGTCGTGATTGTCGTTGAGCGAATTACGGGGCCGCCTCTCCGCCGCATCCGCGGGGTGCACCGCGAAGCGAGCCGGGGGCCCGAACGGCAGCGGCTGGCGGCCCAGCAGCGTCCGCACGGTCTGCCGGTTCGCCTCCCGGCGGAGGCGGCCGATGTCGCCGCCCCCCGCCCAGATCGAGCGCAGTCCGTGGCGCAGCAGAAGCGCGCCGAAATAGACGGCCCGGTGGGCCGGCGAGAAGTGCTTTCGTGCGTACATGACCCGCGTATAGGCGTTCAGCCGCTCGATCCGCGGGTTGATGCCCGCCTTGCCCTCGTGGTGCACGATCGTGACCAGGGGCAGATGGCGAACCTCCCAACCCGCGGTCTTGATCCGCCGGCACAGGTCCGTCTCCTCGGAGTACATGAAGAAGCGCTCGTCGAGGAAGCCGGCGCTCTCGAGCGCCTCCCGGCGGACGAACATGAAGGAGCCGGTGGTCCAGTCGCACTCGAACTCGCGCCCGTAGGCCTCCGGGTCGAGCTCGCGCTCGCCCAGCCAGGTGGCACGCACAGGGAGCCGCTCCGCCGCCAGCGCTTCGCCGAGGGCCCGCAGGGCGTTGGGAAAGCGTCGGATCGTTTGGTGGAGGCACCCCTCGGAGTCGACCTGGCGAACGCCTACGAGCCCGACCGTCGGACGCTGGTCCATCGCGTGGACGAGGTCGGCGAGGGTGCCCTCGCGCACCTCCGTGTCGGGATTGATGAACAGGACGTAGCGTGCGTTGCAGCTCATCAGTGCGCGGTTGTTGGCGTGGGAGAAGCCGCGATTGCGGCAGTGCACAGTGCGCGCGGCCGGAAACTCTCTCGCTACCAGCTCGGTCGTGCCGTCGGTTGAGTCGTTGTCCGCCACGACCACGTCGAGGCTGATGGTGCCCGAGCGCTCGTAGATGCTCCCCAGACCGGCGCGAAGCCAGTGGGCCTCATTAGTCGACACTGTGATCACGGCGAGATCGTGCAAACCGGTGGCTCCTCCGAGGATCAACGAAGGGGGAGGGGATCGTCTTCCGGCCAGCGCGTGGCGTAAGCCGGTGGTGATCGCACCCGTTAGTGCTACGAGATGGTTCACGTGCAGGGCTTGCTTCAGGCTGGCCGGAGGCGGGCGCGCGTCGCCTACCTCGGCGGTCGTCGTGTGATGAGCGAGGCGCTCTTCGAGCGCCGTTGGGGAACTGAGACAGCTCGCGTGGCCGAGCTGGGGGACCTTGGGATTGATGCGCCCGGACGGGTGCGCTACGAGCCCTCAGGATGGTTGGACCTGCGCCGGGTGCTACGTCCCCACGAGGTCGAGCCCGACGACGTGTTCCTCGACCTCGGCTCGGGGAAGGGGCGGATCGTCCTGCAGGCCGCGCGGTATCCGTTTCGGCGCGTCATCGGGGTGGAGCTCTCGGCGTCGTTGGGGCGGATCGCCGCCGCGAACGTCGCCGCGCGTCGGGACGAGCTGCGGTGCGCTGACGTCAAACTCGTGACCGCCGACGCCACGCGGTATGCGATACCGGACGATGTGACGGTCGTCTACCTCTACAACCCATTCCGAGGTGCGGTCTTCGCGTCGGTCGTCGACCGCTTGGTCGAGTCATTGGACCGCGCGCCGCGCCCGCTGCGGATCATCTATCGCACTCCCCTCGAAGAGGAGTTGCTCCTACGGACCGGCCGGTTTAGGCTCGTCCGGACCGCTCGTGGCCTTCGCCCCGGCCGAGCGTGGTCGCAGAAGATGTCGATCCGGGTCTACACCACCGACTAGTGTCCTGAGCAGCGACCCGGCGCCAGTCAACACCGCGATTGTCCCCAATCTCCTCCGCAAGACCGGCTCGGATGATATGGCGTTTACGCGCCGCCGGAGGCATCGGACGCTGCGTCGGTGGCTCGGACCGGGGCGGGGATCAGGGCGGCCCCGGCGATCACGAGACAGAAGGCGAGCATCCGTCCGCTGATCTCAAGCGCCCCGGTGCCGATCGGGTCGCGGAAGACGAGAATGCCGCCGACGATCGCGGTCAGGTTGGCTGCGACCGAGGTCAGGGCGATGACCTCGACCCCCGGGCCGATCTGCAACCCGCGGGCCGAGGCATAGAAGGCAACCACCGAGGCGATCAGCGCCGCCGCCGACCACGGGCTGATCAGCTCGAGCACTCCGCTGGCAATGTCGTCGGCTAAGAACGTGATCGCGATGTCGGAGACGCCGAAGAGCGCCCCGGCGGCGGCGCCGAGGAGCAGGCCCTGGGCCGCCGGCGCGACGCGGCGGTGGGCCGCGGCGACCCCAACCCCGACGACGAGCACGCCGGACTCGATCGCGATCAACGCCGCCGGGGCGTAGTCGGGCGTCTCGCCCCCGTCTGAGCCCGAGGTCAGCCCGATGATCGCAAGCCCTGCCGCGGTGATGATCACGCCGGCCCACTGGCGGCGTCCGAGCGCGAAGCCGAAGAAGCGCTCGGCGAAGATCGCCAAGAACACCAGCCCGCCCGAGAGCACCGCCTGCACGATCGAGAGCGGTGCGAGGGCGAGCGCGCCGACGTGCAGGACCCAGGCGCCGACCGCCACCCCCCAGCCGATCGCGAACCACTTCGAGCGAAAGAGGTCGGCGGCGCTACGCAGCGGATGGCGGATCTGCACGTCGGGCGCCAGGACCGCGCCCCGGTGCTTGAGCAAGAAGGCGATGCTCGTCGCCACGGCGCAGGCAAGCGCGAGCGCGAGTCCGACGATCACGCCTACGACCGCCCCCCAGCGACGACCAAGGCGAAGACGCTACTTGGTCAGCTCAGCCGACGGGGTCGCGTGTCGCAAGTGGCGGACGCGGCCGACCTCCTCCAAGACATCGGGGCGGTTGGCGAACTTCCGTTCGTAGGTGCGGACCTTCTTGATCGCGGCTGAGTCCGCCTCCTCGAGCGCCTTCCCGATCTCCTCGACGCTGAGAGCGTCGTAGCCCGGGAGCGGTTCGGATCCGCGCATGTAGCGAAGCTTGTCCAAGACACGCTCCCGGCTCTTGTGAGACCGCTCGTAGCTCTCGACGGCCTCGAGTTCGATCTGTGAGTGATCGGAGAGCCCGTCGACTACCTGTCTGTCGTCGAGGCGGTCATAGCCGGCAAACGGCGGGTCGGCCTCCTCGCTCGAGCCAGAACGCTTGTCGCCTGGCGGTTGCGAGAGGCCGGCGGACACGCCACGCCCTGAGAGCCGGCTGCGGAGGTTGCTGAGGATTGTCATGCGCTGTCCCTTCTGATTGGAGACATACTTTAACACCAATTCATGAATTTCTTTTCCAGAGATGAGCAGCAACGCCCGAACTCGACCAGGCGGCTGGCCGGTGAAGCTCAGATCGGGACGAAGGGTGAAAGATGTAGGCGGCCGCGCATGCAACCGATCGCCGAGTTCCTGAACCGACACCCTCCGTTCGAGGGCATCGGCGACGCTGCGCTCGAGCGGATCGCGGGCGAGGTGGAGGTCGAGTACTTCGCGGCGGGAGAGGTGGTCTTCGAGCAGGGCGAGGAGCCGATGCGCCACGTGCGAGTGGTGCGCAGTGGTGCCGTCGAGCTGCTCGATCGCGGCCGGGTGCTCGACCGGCTCGGGGAGGGGGAGATGTTCGGACATCCCTCGATGCTCTCGGGCCTGCCGACCGGTTTCGAGGCCCGGGCCGCCGACGACGCGCTCTGCTACCGCCTCCCGGCGGAGACCGTCGTCCCTCTGCTCGCTCGGCCGGCAGGCATGCGCTACCTGGCGCGCAGTCTGCTTGCGCGGCCGAAGCCCGACGCCGCGGCTCTCTACGCAGGCCAGGATCCGACCCAGCAGCCCGCCGGCCGGCTGGTCCGTGGCGAGCCCGTTGTCTGCGAGCCGAGCGCCACCGTTCGCGAGGCGGCGCGGCGGATGGCCGCGGCGGGGGCGAGCTCGGCGCTGGTCAGGCTCGCCGACAACGGCCTCGGCATCCTCACCGACCACGACCTGCGCGAGCGTGTGGTCGCCGACGGGGTGCCTACCGACGCGCCGGTGTCCGCGGCGATGACCGCGCCCGCGTTCTGCGTCGGCCAGGACCGCTTCGGCGCCGAGGTCATGCTCGAGATGCTCGACCGCGGCATCCGCCATGTGCCGGTGGTGACGCCGTTCGGCGACCCCGTCGGCGTGCTCACCGACGTCGACCTGCTGGCGACCGAGACACGGACCCCGTTCTCGCTCCGGCGCGAGATCGACGAGACCACCACCCCGGAGGAGCTGAGGCACGCGGCCGAGCGGCTGCGGCCCACGGTCCTCACCCTGCACGACGCGGGGGTTCCGCCGGCACAGATCAGCGGCATCATCGCGATCGTCGCCGACGCGCTCACGCGCCGGTTGATCGAGCTGACGATCGCCGACCTGGGCCCGCCTCCCTGCCCACTGAGCTGGATCGCGCTCGGCAGCCTCGGGCGCCGCGAGGTGGTCCCTTCCTCCGACGTCGACACGGCGCTGTCCTGGCACGGGGATGACGCGGATGAGGACGCCCAGCGCTACATGGCGACCCTGGGAGAGCGCGTCAGCGCCGAGCTCACCGAGCACGGCTTCGCCCCCGACCCGCATGGGGCGACCGCGGCGCGGGAGCTGTTCGTGCGGCCGATCGGGTCCTGGCGCCGGGCTCTTCGGCATGCGATCGACGAGCCGACCAAGGACAAGGGCCTGATCCTGCTCTCGATGATGCTCGACGGCCGAGTCGTCGAAGAGGTTGGCGACGCCGGCGACCTGCTCGACGAGCTGCGCCACCTCGACCATCGGCGGTCGTTGCGAACGCTGATGCTGCGACTGGCTCTCGCCCAGCGCCCGCCGACCGGGTTCCTGCGCGATTTCGTCGTCGAGGACAGCGGCGAGCATCGCGGCCACCTCGACATCAAGCATGGCGGGCTGCTGCCGATCATCGACATCGCCCGCTACGCCAGCTTCGCTGCCGGCGCCCGCGCGATCTCGACCCCCGAGCGGCTGCGGGTCGCATCGACCGCGGGCACGCTCGACCGCGGGGACGCACGCACGCTCGCCGAGGCGTTCGAGCTCTTCTGGCGCCTGCGACTCGAACACCAGGTCGAGCAGATGCAGAACGGCGTCGAGCCCGACAACTACCTCGACCCACAGGCGCTGAACTCGCTCACCCGCAGATACCTGCGCGACGCCTTCCACGCGGTGCGAGCACTGCAGCGCTCGCTCGCCAAGGGACTCCCGTTCGGGACATGATCAGACTCCCGTTCCGGCGCCGGTCCGCTGCCGCCTCGGCCTACGCACGGGCGACGCTGCCGCCCCCGGAGACGCTCTGGCGCGAGGCGGCGCTGGCCGCGGTCGACCTCGAGATGACCGGTCTCGAACCCAGGCGCGACGAGATCATCTCCTTCGCCGCGGTGCCGATCGAGGGCGGGCGCGTCGTCGCCGGCAAGGCTCGCACCGCGGTCATCCGGCCCGAGCGGATGCCGAGCGCGGAGACGATTCGCATCCACGGCCTGCGGCCGGCCGACCTCGCGGCGGCGCCGCCGCTGAGCGAGGTCCTGGACCTGATCCTCGAGTCACTCGCCGGGCGGATCGTCGTCGCCCACCCGGCTCGGATCGAGCGAGCATTCCTCTCGGTCGCGCTCAGTGCGGCCGGGGTGCGGCTCGCGAAGCCGATGATCTGCACCGCGACTCTGGCCGGCCACGTGCTCGCGGACCGGGTGGGCGCCGGCGGGGGGGAGGTTCCGCTCGCCGATGCGACGAGTGCTCTCGGCCTCCCGGTCGACGCGCCGCACACCGCCGACGGCGACGCGCTGACGGCGGCCCAGCTCCTGATCGCGCTCGCGACCCGGCTCGATCGGCGCGAGCCGCAGACCGTCGGCTCGCTCGTCCGCCTGTCAGGGGGTTGAGGGGTCATACCGGCTCGCAAGCCGCGCCAGTGTCAGGGCGCCAAGCAGGAGCCCGAAGTCGCGCAGCGCGATGTCGTAGTAGCCCGAGAGCGTGAGCAGGTTGAGGATGATCCCGCCGAGCCAGGCCGCGACGAGATAGGCGCCATAGCGTGGCTTGACCGCGACGGCGACCCCGGCCAGGATCTCGATCACCCCGACCGCGTACATCGCGTTGGCTGCGCTGCCCGGGACGACGTCGTTGACCCACGGCGCGAGATAGATCTCCCAGTTGACCATCACGTCGAAGAACTTGTCGAGCCCGAAGAGGATCGGGGCGGCTGCGAACCCGATCCGCAGCAGCCAGAACGCCTGATAAGCGGGATCCCCCTTGAGCCGCGCGGCTAGCGAGTGGGTGGCAGTGGCGGGCGCGCGATCCGCGATTGTGGCCGTCGACATGCTGACCTCCTTGATTGCTTGATCCGTTCACTGCAATTGGCGTCGCGAGCGCGCCATTCCTTACCCGCACACCGGTGAGCAGCTGATCGTCACCCACCACCCGGCAGGGACGAAGCGCAGACCTAGGCGGTCTCGGTCTCGATCAGCGCCCGCAGGCTGCGGTGATCCTCGTCGCAGGCCCCGCATCCCTCGAGATGCGCTCGCATCCCGGGCACGGCAGCGTCCGCGTCGGCCTCGCTGAGCTCGAGCTCGACGTAGCGATCGAGCTCTGCGAAGCATTCCTCGCAGCTCAGCTCGGGCCCGTCGGGCCCGAGCAGACGTCTGACCAGGCCGCTTTCGGTTGGCTTTGACTTCTCGCTCATGATCTGCTCTCGATCGTTTTGCCTTCGTTTTCGAATCTCAGACCCGCATCGGCCAGGTGCGCGCGCAGCTTCTTGCGCGCATCGTGGACGGTCTTGTAGAGGGCGCCCCGGGTCGTGTTCAGGCGTTCGGCCAGAACGTCGATCGGCACTTCGTTGAGGGCGATCGCGACCAGGACCTCGCGTTGATGCGGCGAGAGCTCGGTTTCGATCGCGGTTGCGATCGAGCTCAGGAGCTCGCGACTCTCGGCGCTGGCCGCCGGCGACTCCTCGGGCCCCGCGATCACCGCCCAATGCTCGGGTTCGAGCGGCACCTCGCGGCCCTGCCAGGCGCGGCGCCGAAGCTTGACCGCCGCCTCCAGCAGGGCGAACTTGTAGGCCCAGGTGGTGAAGCGGCTTTCGCCCCGATAGTCGTCGAGCTTCGTGAGGACCGCCAGCAGGGCATCGTCGGCGGCCTGATGGGCGAGATCGTCGAGGTCGCCTCCGCGCAGGTGCAGGTGCGATCCGCGCCGGCGGTTGATCTCGAACCGTGCGGCTCTAAGCAGCAGGTCATGGAGGCGGCGCCGGGCATCCTCGCTGCGCCGACCGTCCGCACCGAGCGCCGATACCCAGGCGCGAGACTCCGCGTCCGGGCCGGCAACCGGCGAAGCCGGTTCACGCGGCTCGATCACCCCAGCTGGCGGAAGTCGTAGGGCATCCGCTCCGACGCTAGCAGTGCGTTCGCGCGGTGCTCTGAGCACGGCCGATCCCATACCCCGTTAGCGAGCCCGCAGCGCCGGTTCTTACCTCAGGCCGCGATCTGAACCGCGTTTCGATGATCGTGCATGGTCATCGGCAAGGGCGCGGGGGCTTCGCCGGCCTCGGACGGCCTCGAGGTAGTCGCGGCCATCTTCGTAGCCGCGACGGATCAGCTCATCGGCGCGGGAGAAGTCGATCGGGGCGACCGTCAACGGGCACGGCGGCGGCAGGACGATCAGCTCGGCGCGGTCGCGCAGAAGCTCGACCTCCACCAGGAGCCGTCTCATGACCAGCAGGCTCATCGCGTGAAGAAGCATCGCGACGGCTCCACGGGGCGCCTGCGGCAGATCGCAGGCGTTGCCGGTGGGGAGCACGTAGATCCGCTCCGCACCGAGCTCGATCGCGTCGACGATCGGCGTGTTGTTGGAGACCCCTCCGTCGATCAGCTTGCGACCGTCCCATTCGACCGCCGGAAACACGCCCGGGATCGCGGCGCTGGCGAGCACCGCTTCCAGTGCATTCCCCTGCGTCAGGCGAACCTCAGTCCCGCTGAGCAGATCGGTGGCGATCACGTGGAGCGGGATCGGCGCGTCCTCGAGCGCCGTGAACTCGAGGTGCTCCTCGAGCAGGTCCCGCAGCCCGAGGGGGGAGATCAGGTGATCGCGGGCGCCGAAGAAGCCGAAGAAGCCGGTCAGCGGGTTGAGCGGGAAGATCTGCCAGCGGCCGATATCGCGCCAGACGGCCGCCAGCCTCTCCGCGGTTTCGATCGTCGCGGGGCGGGAGGCGATGAATGCGCCATTGACGGCGCCGACGGACGCTCCGAGGATCAGTTCCGGAGCAACGCGGCGCTCATACAGCGCCCGGATCATGCCGACCTGGATCGCGCCGAGGCTGGCGCCACCGGAGAGGACGAAGGCCGTCTTGGGTGCGTCGCTCATGGTCGATTGGCGTCGAGTGCGGACGCTCCCTTACGTGACCGGGGTAAGAACGCGCGCTCGCCCGGCGCTAAACAGCCAAGAGTCCGATCTGAGGAGGAAGAATGTCCGCTCACAAGAGGTTCGTCATCGTCGGCGCCGGCCTGGCCGGAGCGAAGGCGGCAGAGGCGCTGCGCGAGGAAGGCTTCGACGGTGAGCTGATCCTGGTCGGCGATGAGCCGGAGCGACCCTACGAGCGTCCCCCGCTGTCGAAGGACTACTTGCGCGGCGAGACCGCGGAGAAGCCCTACGTCCACCCTGAGAGCTTCTATGGCGACAACGAGATCGAGCTTTGGAGCTCGACCCGGGTGACCGGTATCGACCCGGGACTGAGCGAGTTGATGCTCGAAGGCGATCGGCGCTGCGGCTATGACCGGCTGTTGCTGGCCACCGGCGCCGCGCCCCGGCGCCTCGACGTGCCCGGTGCTGACCTCGACGGGATCCACTACCTGCGCACGCTCGCCGACTCGGAGCGGATCGGCGAGCGAATCGAGCGGGGCGGACGACTGGTGGTCGTGGGCTCCGGCTGGATCGGCTCCGAGATCGCAGCCTCGGCCCGCCAGAAGGGCTGCGAGGTGACCGTGATCGAGATGTCCTCGCTGCCCTTGGAGCGGGTGCTGGGCCCCGAGGTCGGCCAGATCTACCTCGACATCCACCGCGACCACGGGATCGAGTTCCTGCCCGAGACGACCGTGGAGCGGTTCGAGGGCGTGGGCTCGGTCGAGCGCGTCCTCACCCGGGACGGGGCCTCAGTCGAGACCGACTTCGTCGTCGTCGGCATCGGCGTCGCGCCGCGCACCGGCTTGGTCGAGACGGCGGGCTTTCGGGTCGACAACGGCGTATTGGTCGACGAGCGCCTCGAGACCAGCGTCGCGGGCGTGTTCGCCGCGGGCGACGTCGCCAACGCCCACCATCCTTTCTACGGCCGCCGGCTCCGGGTCGAGCACTGGGCCAACGCGCTCAACCAGGGGCCCGTCGCGGCGCGGGCGATGCTCGGACAGGAGGTCGCCTACGACGAGATTCCCTACTTCTTCTCCGACCAGTACGACGTCGGGATGGAGTACGGCGGCTTTGCGACCAGCTGGGACGAGGTCATCTTCCGCGGTGACGTCGAGGCGCGGGAGTTCGTTGCCTTCTGGCTCGAGGACGGGCGGGTAGTCGCTGGGATGAACGTCAACGTCTGGGACGTCAATGACGGGATCCGCGAGCTGATCCGGTCTCGACACACCGTCGACCCAACGCGGTTGGCCGACCCCGATGTGCCCTTCGACGCTCTCGTCGAAGCAGCGGCCGGGAAGCGCCGATGAGACCCGAGCGGAACGGACATTCCGCCGAACTCGCCGCTGCGCAGACAGTGAGCCGCAACGGCAACACGCCTGCAGGCGCCGACGCGCGGGTCGTCGACCTGGCGGCCGCCGAGCGCGCTGCGGCCGATCTCCTCGCAGCTCTCGGCGCCGAGGTCGCCTCCGAGCACCTGCGCGAGACGCCGCGCCGGGTGGCGAAGGCGTATGCCGAGCTGCTCTCCCCGGCGCCGTTCAACGCGACCACGTTTCCGAATGACGGTGCGTATGACGAGCTGGTCCTCGTCCGCGACATCCCGTTCCAGTCGCTGTGCGCCCATCACCTGCTGCCGTTCCACGGCACGGCGCACATCGCCTACCTGCCCGCCGAGCGGATCATCGGCCTCTCCAAGCTCGGTCGCGTGGTCGATCTGTTCGCTCGCGATCTGCAGGTCCAAGAGCGCCTGACGACGCAGGTCGCCGACTGGATCGAGCGGCGGCTAGAGCCACGCGGCGTCGGCGTGATCGTCCAAGCCGAGCACCTGTGCATGTCGTTGCGCGGCGTGCAGAAGCCGGGGGCGCTGACCGTGACCTCTGCTCTGCGTGGAACCGTCAAGGACGACCCGCGGACGAGGCAGGAGTTCCTCAGCCTGGTGGCTCAGGGTCGATGAACCGTCAGTCCGAGACGCCGAGGGCCCGCGTCTTGGCATCCTCATGCTCGAGCAGCCGGTGCAGCTGCTCGACCACGACCGAGCCCTCGCCGACGGCCGACGCGACCCGCTTGGTGGAGTCGTATCGCGCGTCGCCGACCGCGAACACGCGCGGCATGCTCGTCTCCAGGATCATCGGCGGCCGCTCCAGCGGCCATGTCTGCGGGAGCGTCCCTTTCCGCATCAGGTCCGAGCCGGTGAGCACGTATCCCCGGCTGTCGCGCTCGATCTCGGCCGGCAGCCAATCGGTGTGGGGGTCGGCGCCGATCAAGACGAAGAGGCCGCTGGCGTCAAGGGTCTCGACGCTCCCCGAGTCGACGTTTCGGAGCTCGAGCGCGTCGAGCCACCCATCCTCGTCCGCCACCGCACCGGCGACCTCGGTCCGGCAGCGCACCTCGATGTTCTCGGCGGCGTCGAGCGTGTGCCTGAGGTAGCTGGACATGGTCTCGTCGAGGCTGTGGTCGCGGACCAGCACCGTCACCTCGCGGGCATGGCGGGAGAGATGCATCGCGGCCTGACCGGCCGAGTTCCCCCCGCCGACGACGAACAGCGCCTCACCGGCGAGCGCCTGTCCCTGGGTGCTGGCGGAATAAAAGACGCCGGCATCGGTGAGCGGCTCCAGGGCGGGCACGTCGAGCCGCCGGTAGGAGGCGCCGGTGGCCAGGACCACGGCCCGGGCGCTGACCTCCTTCTGCCCGGCCACGGCGAGCCTGATCCGGTCCGCGTCCGCCTCCAGCGAGGTCACTTCGCGCATGAGCAGAAAGCTGGCGCCGAAGACCCATGCCTGTTGATAGGCGCGCTGGGCCAGCTCGCCGCCGCTGACGCCGCGCGAGAAGCCGAGGTAGTTGCGGATCAGGGAGCTGGACCCGGCTTGGCCACCGATCGCCTCGCGCTCGATCACGAGCGTCCGCAGTCCCTCCGACGCCGCATATACCGCTGCCGCGAGGCCCCCGGGGCCAGCTCCGACCACGACGACGTCGAAGTCGCGCTGTTCGTCGGCGAGCTCGGTGTTGATGCCGAACGCCGCGGCAAGCTCGATCTTGGTCGGGTTGACCAGCGTCGGCCCGCCGCGGACGATCGCGACAGGGCCGTCGGCGGGGGCGCAGCCGGCCTCCCCGAGCAGGCTGCGGCCGCGCTCGCAATCGTCCTCGACGAACGCGTGCGGAACGCCGTTGCGCGCCAGGAGGCTGCGAAGCTCGTGCGTCCGTGGCGACCACTCGCCACCGACGAGGGTGATCTCGCTCTCGGCGGGCGAGCGCAGCTGAGCCCACTCATAGAGGAACTCGGAGATGATCCGGTGAAACTGCTCCTCCCCCGGCCGCGTGGGCTTGAGCACGTAGTAGTCGAACTGGGCCGCAGCCATCCCGCCGACCATCCCGACCGCGCGCTCCGGGTGCGCCCAATCCCCCCAATGGACGAGCAGGCCGCGCTTGGCCGACGGGTGCAGACGACGCACACGGCCAAGCAACTCGGCCCCCGGCAGCTCGGCCATCTCCTGGTCGGCGAGCACCAGGGCCACCTCCTGCCCACGGGCGCGGGCGGCCTCCAGAGTCCCGACCGCCCGTCGTGGCGAGCGATGGCAGACCACCTCGTAATCGACGCCGTAGCGCTGGCTCAACTCGCGGGTGAGCATGCGCAGCGCATCAACGTCGTCGTCGACCGCGATCAGGAGTGGGCGCCCGGGCCCTGCTCCGGCCGGCTGCCGCCGACCGCCTTGTTCAGCGTTCTCTGCCATCAGCTCGGTGCCCGTCGATGGTATTGACCGCCGTCGAGCGGGCGGCGCCGCAGTGGACGGGAGTAGGGTCAGGCGGTCGACCGAAGGAGTGATCGTGGCCGCGCACTCAATGTCGCACATGCGCGAGGCGATGTGGTCGCAGCCCGGCGAGCTGCGGCGGATCCTCGCCGACCCGTCGCCCTCGCGCGCAGCCGCCGAGCGGCTGCGGGGTCGCCGGATCTGGCTGATCGGGATCGGCACGAGTTGGCACGCCGCTCACCACGGAGCCTGGCTGCTGGGTGAGGCGGGGGTCGCGGCGCACGCGGCGCATGCCGCCGACCTCGCCCCGTACGGACGGGCGGTCGACCCGTCCGATGGCGTGATCGTCCTCAGTCACACCGGAGTCACCGGCTACACGGCGCAGATGCTCGAACGGGCACGCGCCGCGGGTGCCGCGGTGGCCCACGTGACCGCGATCGGCGCCGGCGGTGATCTCGAGACGGTCACGCCCGAGACCTCCTATGCGTACACCGCCAGCCATACGGCGGCGCTCCTGCGCCTGGCGCAGATTGCGACGGCGCTCGGGGCCGAGCTGGGGGATATCGGCGCGGTTCCGGAACACGTCGATCGAGTGCTCGCGCGCCCCGGACCGCTGGTGGACGTGCCCGACCGCCTGGTCGAGCTGACCGGATCGGGACCGAACGCCTGGACCGCCATGGAGGGGGCGCTGAAGATCCGCGAAGCCTCCTACGTGGCCGCCGAAGGCCACTCGTCGGAGCAGCTCTTCCATGGCCCCAGCGTCGCCCTTGACGAGCAGGACGCGCTGGTCGTTCTCGACGGCGGCGGCCCGATGGCCGCTCGGACGGAGGCAATCGCGGCGGCGGTCGAGGTGACCGGCGCCCGGGTGCTGCGCTTCAGCCAGCGCGACCTCGGGGAAGCCCTCTCGATCTTCGCCCTGACCGCCGTGGTGCAGCGGGTCGCACTCGATCTCGCCGAAACACGCGGGGTCAACCCCGACCGCTTCCGCTACCAGGAGGATCCTCGGCGCGAGCGGGCGTTCGAGTCGGTCGGCTTCTGACGGATCGGTTACGCCGCCTGGCGCCGCAGCTCTTCGGCGTCGAGCACCGTGATCCGGCGGCGCTCGGTACGGATCGCGCCGAGGGTGCGCAGCGTGCGGAGCGCCTTTGCGACCGCCTCGCGCGAGGACCCCGTCCAGCCCGCGAGCTCCTCCTGGGAGATCGGCAGGGTGATCGCGATGCCGTCGCCGGAGGGCTCTCCGTGGCGCTGGGCGAGCTCGAGCAGCCGCGCCGCGACCCTGCCGAGCGTCTGTGCGGCGGCGAACTCGATCCGCTGGCGGTCGGCGTCGCGAAAACGCCCGACGAGGTTGCGCAAGAGCGCGGTTGCGAAGCTCGGACTGCGCTCGAGCATCGCGCGGAAGTCGGCCGCCGAGATCGCCAGGGCCTCGATCGGCTCCAGCGCCTCGGTCGTGCCCGAGCGCGACCGCCGGTCGATCACCGAGAGCTCCCCGACCAGCTCCCCCGGCCCACAGAACCCGAGCACGATGTCCCTGCCCTCGGACGTGGTCACAGTCACCTTGACGCGACCGCTGAGCAGCACCAGGACCTCGGCGCCTGGCGCTCCCTCGTTGATCAGGGTGGAGCCCGCCTTGAACCGCCGGCGGCCGGCCCGCGCCTCGAGTTCGCGACGGTCGCGCTCCTCGAGCAGGTCGAGGAAGTTCCAGGGCTCGTGTGGCAGCTCTTCGGGCACAAGCCCACGCTATCGCCACGCAGCGGATACGGTTGGTTCTCACCCACTCAGAGGAGGCAGCCGATGCCGAAGAAAGATGAGCGCAAGGCGGGCGGGAGGAAGAAGCCGGCGGGCAAGCGCAAGCCCAGGACCGCTACGCGGAGCACGAGTGAGAAGAGGCACCCGAAGCGGCACACCTGATGGCGGAGGTCGTCGACACCCTCAAGCGCGTGCCGCTGTTCGCCGGGCTCTCGGATCGCGATCTGAAGCGCGTGGCCAAGAACATGACCGAGCGCGAGTTCCCCGCCGGCGCCGAGATCGCTACGCAGGGCGAGGCGGGCGTTGGATTCTTTGTCATCGATGACGGCAACGCTGAGGTCAAGGTGGCCGGCGAGGTCGTGCGCACACTGGGCCCGGGCGAGTACTTCGGCGAGATCGCGTTGATCGACAACGGCCCTCGCTCCGCCACGGTGGTGGCGACCTCGGCGCTGCAGTGCCGCGGCCTGACCGCATGGGCATTCCGGCCGCTGCTCCAGACCCATCCCGAGATGGCGTGGCCGATGCTCGAAGCCCTGGTGGCGCGTCTGCGCGAGGCCGAGCGCGAGAACTAGATAGCCGATTTAGAACCCGTTCTTAGCCGGTCTCGCGCAACTGCGCGATCGGAGCGGCCCCGGGCTCCAGGAGCCCTCGCGCCCGGGCGAGCAGCGGCTCGGCTCCGAGCCGCTGCAGGGCTGCGGTGGCCTCGTCGATCAGCGGCACCGCTTCGTCGCGGCGCCCGTTCTCGATCAACCAGGCGGCGAGATCGACTTGCGCCCGCGCCAGCCAATAGGGGTAGTCAAGTGCTGCAAGCCCATCGGTCGCTGCTCTGAGGCCGTTCTCGACGCCGTCGGACTCGCCGCGGGCAGAGGCGAGGAGCGCCTGCGCTCGCGCCAGCTCCGCGCGCAGCAGCGGCGGGACGAACCCCCGGGGGAGATCGGCGAGCAGGCCGACCAGCTCCTCGGCCTCGTCGAGACGGCCAAGAGCCAGCGCGGTTCCGACCGCTTCGGGCCAGGCGAGCCGGGTGCCCTCGCTCGAGGCGCCCTGGCTCCCGAGTCCCTCGCGCGCGCTCAGAATGAGGAGCTCGAGGGCGCGCTCGAGCTCGCCCTCGGCCAGTGCGGTCAGGCCGCCCAGGCCGAGGAAGTACTGGCGGGTCTCGACATCGTCGGAGTCCTGCTGCGCCGACCACCGTTCGAGGCTCGCCCGGGCCGCCTCGACCTCACCGCGGTAGGTGGCGAGCACCCCGAGCTGGTGATAGACGACCTCCGCCTCGGGTCGCTCCGGGTCGTCTTCGAGCGCTTCGATGCCGATCCGCTCGGCGTCCTGCCAGTCGCCCGTCAGGAGCTGGGCGGCCATCAGGTTGCAGATCGCGACGCTCTCCCCGGCGCGATCGCCGCGCTCCCGCGTGGCGGCCAGCGCCGCCTCACAGGCCTCGACCGCTCCGGGCATGTCCCGGGTCATCCGCAACAAGGCGAGCCACCCGAGTCCGACATGGCGCCGCGGCACCTTGTGGCGCTCTCCGATCGCGATCGCGCCCTCGTGGAGCCCACGAGCCTCCTCGAAGCGGCCCAGGAACTCCATCCGGACCGCCTTCAGGCCGAGGGCCTGGGACGTCAGAGCCGGGAGCTCGAGCGCCTCGGCGGCGCCCAGCGCCCGATCGAGGGCAGTCCCGGCCTCGTCCAGGTGACCCGTGAACAGCAGCGCCCGGCCGAGGTCGCAATTGAGCGACGCGACGTCCGGGTCGAGATCGTCGTCGCCCAGGACCTCGAGCGCGTTGCGCATCTGCACGATTGCCTCCTCGTGGCCACCCAAGCGGCCGCGGGCGTAGCCGATCGGTCCGGCGAGGCGCGCGGCGTCGCGTGGGCGACCAGCCGCCGCGTGAGCCGCGGCGGCGCTCTCGAACAGCTCACACGCCGCCTCGTATTGGCCGGCTGCGGCTGCCATGCGACCCGCCTCTTCGGTGAGCTCGGTTCGCTCGTCTCCGATTGCAAGCTCGGTCGCGGTGCGCAGGGCCCGCTCGGCCGCGTCGAGGCCGCCCACGGTCGCGGCGCGCTGGGCGGCGCGACGGAGCGCCGACAGCGCTCGCGCGCGGAGCTCTTCCGAGTCGGGATCGCCCGTGGCGGCCCGGTACGCATCGAGGAGATGGGCCGCGATCACCTCGGCGAGGTCCTCGCCGTCGTTGGGGAACGCCTCGCGGAGGTGCTCGGCCGCGGCCAGGTGCCGCGGCCTCCGCTCGCGCTTGCCGATCATCTCGTAGGCGACCGTGCGCAGCATGCCCTGGGCGAACGCATACTGGCCGCGCTCGGGAGAAAGAGGATCGGTGCGGATCGCGAGGATGTCCCGTCCGACGAGCGAGGTGAGCACGTCGTCGAGCCGGTCCTCGGGCAGGTCGGCGAGGGCGGCGGCGCTAGCGCGTGGGAAGCTGCCGCCGAAGACGGCCATCGACTTGACCAGCTCGCGCTCTTCGGGCGAGAGCGCGTCGAGGCGAGCCGAGAGCAGCGATTGCAGGCTTGCGGGCACGTCGAGCTCGCCGATCTCCCCGGCCAGCTCGAGCCGGCCGTCACGCTCGGTGAGCACGCCCCGGTCGGAGAGGGCGCGCACCATCTCGACCGCGTACAGGGGGATCCCCTCGGCCTGGTCGACGATGCGCCGGCGCGCCGGCGCCGGAAGGTCGTCGACGAGGCCGTCGAGAAGCTCGGCCACGGCCTGGGCCGCGAGCGGCTCGAGCTGGAGCGCCGTCGCACCGATGACGCCGGCGGGCCAGCCCGCCCGGCGCCCGGACAGCTCCGGGCGCGCGAACGTGCAGACGAAGATCGGGTGATCCGCCGACCAGTCGAGCAATTGCTCGATGAAGTCGAGCAGCCCCTCGTCGGCCCACTGCATGTCCTCGAAGGCCAAAACGACCGGGTCGTGCTCGGAGAGCCGCTCGAAGAACAGCCGCCAGCTCGCGAACAGCTCCCCACGCTCGAGCCCCGGCTCGGCGGTTCCGATCAGCGCGCCAAGCGCCTGGGCGAGGCGCGCGCGCTCGTCGGCATCGGGGACCCACTCCGCGAGGCCGCTGGCGAGCCTGGCGGATGCCTCGTCGTCCGATGCCTCCTCGGCGATCCCGAGGCGCTGGCGGACCATCTCCGCAAGCGCCCAGTAGGCGACGCCGTCGCCGAACGAGAGGCAGCGGCCCGAGTGCCACCAGACGTAGTCGGCGAGCCCGTCGACGTAATTGGAGAGCTCGAGCCCGAGCCGCGTCTTGCCGACCCCGGCCGGTCCCGAGACTCCGACCAGCCGGGCGGCACCGCGGTCGATGGTGGTGTGGAAGAGGTCCTTGAGCAGGCGCAGCTCGGCGTCGCGCCCCACGCAGGGAGCCTCGAAACCCGAGGTTCGCTGCGAGCCCGCTTTACCGGCGACGGCCCGCAGCGCCCGGAACAGCCGCATCGACTCCGTCTTGCCCTTGATCTGATGCTCGCCGGCGTCCTCGTAGGCGATCGCGGCCGAGGTCACCTGACGCGTTACATCGTCGACGTAGACGGTTCCCGGATCCGCAGCCGCCTGCACCCGCGCGGCGGTGTTGACGTTGTCGCCGATCACCAGACCCTCGTCCGGGTTCGCGAGCGAGGCGACCTGCCCGGTGACGACGCCGGCGCGAGCCTGGAGCTCGGGGACGTCGAACTCGGCCCCGAAAACGCTGACGGCCTCGACCAGTTCGAGCCCTGCGCGCACCGACCGCTCGGCATCGTCCTCGAGGGCGGTCGGCACCCCCCAGACGGCCATCACCGCGTCGCCGATGAACTTCTCGATCGTTCCGTCGTAACGGCCGATGATCGTCTTCGCCCGCTCGAAGTAGCGACCGAGCAACTCGCGCACGTCCTCGGCGTCGCGGGACTCCGAAAGGCTCGTGTAGCCGACCAGGTCGACGAACAGAACCGAGGCGACGCGAAGCTCGGGGGTCCCTTGGCTCTGGGCGTCTGCCGGCTCCGCGTGCGGGGCGGCGGTCGCCGGCGACTGCGCGGCGGGTCGCGCGATCCCGAGCTCGGCGCCGCACTGATCACAGAACGCCTGGTCCGGCTCGTGGGGGGCCCCGCAGCTCGGACAGGTGGAGGCAAGCTCCGCACCACAGGCCCTGCAGAAGCGCGCCCCCGCCCTGTTGTCCGCGGCGCAGGCTGGACAGGTCACTGGAGGCCTCTAGCTCATCTAGGTCGTCTTGACGACCAGCACCGAGCAGGGCGCCTGGTGCGTGACCGTGTTCGGAACACTGCCGAGCACCCGGCGGTGCATGCCCCGATTGCCGATCACCAGCAGGTCGGCGTCGCACTCATCCGCCAGCTGCACGAGCACCGCGGCGGGATCACCCTCGGCGACCATCGTCGCGCAGTCGATCTTCTGCTGCCGCAGCTCGGCCTCCGTCCTCTCAAGCGTCTCGCGCAGCCGCGCCGCGGGGCTGTATGCCCACTGCACCTCCTCCGAGGACCCGCTCAGACCGGCGGGGGGGCTCGAGCCGTGCGAAACGCTCAGCAGCACGAGCTTCGCCTCGAAGCGCCGAGCGATGTCGGCGGCCACCTCGACCGCCTCGGCGGCGGTTGCCGAGCCGTCGGTTCCAACGGCGACCGTCGAGATCATCGGGGTCAGTATCTCCGAACGAGGCCGCGATGTCCAACGCGGCGCCCCTCGCGGGCGACCCCAGCCGGCACGTTCTGCGCGGGGCTGGATGCGTTCCGCTCGGGCCGGGTCGGGGGCGCGGTGCCTGGCCGGGTGGCAGTGAGGGAGGGAGTCGTGCCTGGCGCGGGCGCTTTCGGTTGGCCTTGGCCGTAGCTGGCGCGTTCTTCTCGCTATCGGAGAATAAGGCGCCAACCGAGCCCTCGGCCAGCGCGTCAACTCGCCCTTCGATCGCGAGTCGAGCTCGAAAGGAGAGTTGTTGCTCTATTGCAATGTCAACCTCGGACTCGACGCTGAGGGACGGTTGAGGCCGGGGTTTGCGACCCGCGCTCGCACCACGCCTCCCCTCACTGCCAACGACCCCCGCCTCGTGCCCGGCGGGGGTCCGAGCGGGACGCGCCCCGACCGACCCGCTACCGCGGGTCGGCGACCAGCACCTTCTCCTCGACGCCCGCCTCGGGCGTGACCAGGATCGCGCCCTCGCCGCTCGCGTAGGCCTCCTCGCCGTGGTAGACGACATCCATCCCCAGCGCCTCCTCGCGCTCGCTGGCGCGCAGCGGGGTGAACGCACCGATCACGCGCAGGAGCACGTAGGTGGCGCCGAACGCGTACGCCGGGGCTGCGACCGCCGCCACCGCCTGGTCGGCGAACTGGTCGATGTTGCCGAACACCCAGCCGTCCGAGATCCCGTTCCACGAGGCCTGGGCGAAGAAGCCGATGAAGAGGATGCCGGTGAACCCCGCAACGCCGTGGGCGGCGAGCACGTCGAGCGTCTCATCGACTCGCGTGCGGGTCCGGTAGGCGATCACCGCGTAGCAAGGCAGGGCGACGAGCGCGCCGAGCAGCATCGCGTAACCGGGGCTGACGAAGCCGCCCGCCGGGGTGATCCCGACGCAGCCGACGACGATCGCGGTCGCCGCCCCGATTGCGGTCACCCGCCGGCCGCGCAGCGCATCGAGCAGGAACCAGACGAGCAGCGTGCACGCCGGTGTCAGCAGCGTGTTGGTGAACGCGAGCACCGAGTTCGCCCCGGTGTTGAAGCCGCTGCCGCCGTTGAAGCCGAACCAGCCGAACCACAGCAGGCCGGCACCGAGCAGCACATAGACCGCGTTGTGCGGCAGCAGCGCCTGGCGGCCGTAGTCCTTGCGCGCCCCGACGACGAGCGCGGCCGCGAGAGCCGAGAACCCGGAGCCCATCTCGACCGGTACGCCGCCGGCGAAGTCGAGGGTGCCGTTGTTGAGCAGCCACCCGGGCCCGAAGGCCCAGTGCGCGAGCACGGCGTAGACGAGCACCGACCACAGCGCCGCGAAGACGAGGAACGGCGCGAACCGCATCCGCTCGACGACCGCGCCCGAGACGAGCGCGGTCGTGATGATGCAGAAGGTCGCCTGGAAGGCGAAGAAGAGCAGGTGGGGAATCGTCGAGCCCTCGCGCGGGTCGAGGGTGACGTCGTTGAGGAACGCGTAGCCGAAGCCGCCGATGAAGTCGTTGCCCTCGTCGAACGCGAACGAGTAGCCGAATGCCGCCCAGGTGACGACGGCGACCGCGATCGCGGCGACGCACATCATGAACGTGTTCAGGGTGTTCTTCGAGCGCACGAGGCCGGCATAGAAGAGCCCGAGCGCCGGCGTCATCATCAGCACGAGCGCGGTTGCGGCGAGCATCCAGGCCGTGTCGCCGGTATCGACCTTGGCGAGCAGCCCGAGGCTGGAAACGTCCATCACGCCCCCACCGGGGTCACGGCGCCGCTGTCGGTCTCGCCGGTGCGGATCCGAACCGCCCGCTCAAGCGGAACGACGAAGATCTTGCCGTCCCCGACCTCGCCGGTTCGCGCGCCGTTTGCGAGTGCGTCGATCGTCGGCTCGACGAAGGGATCGGAGACGGCGATCTCAAAGCGCACCTTCTCGGCGAGGCCCATCTTCACCGTCGTGCCACGGTAGGTCTCGACCCGGTCGAGCTCGCCTCCGTGGCCCTGGACCCGGCTCATCGAAACCCCTCGCACCTCGGCCCTGTAGAGGGCTTCCAACACGTCGTTCGCCTTCTCCGGACGAACGATGCCGATCACGAGCTTCACGGTCCTCCCTCTCCTTCGACGAAATGCTGACGCGGCTTCTGCGCACGCTCCTCTCTGGAGCGCGTGCGAGCCTAACCACGGCGGACAGGCACCGCGCCGGTCCCGAATCCGCGAATCCGCAAGCAGCGGATAGTTCGAAGAGGTCCGGGTGGCGCCGACCGGGTCAGCCCCGGCCGAGTGCCTCGGCGGCGGCCGCGCGGCCGGTCCTTACCGCCCCCTCCATGTAGCCGCAGACCCACTGGTCCGAGCCGCAGACGTAGAAGGGCGGCTCGTGGGTGCCGTGCAGCGGCCCGACCGCCATCACGTCGCCGGGCCGCCAGCCGGTGATGTAGCCCAAGGTCCACGGGTCGACCCCCCAGCGGCGCACGTGGACGGCGATCGGATCGCGCGCCCGCTCGCCGAGCGCCGCCACGATCTCGCCCGTGAGCTCCGCCTCCACGGTCCGCGGCGAGGTGGTGAGGAAGGCCGCGAGGCGTTCGGGCGGGATCAGCGTCGACAGGATGCCGTCGCGCTGCTCCCAGGTGCCGCCGATCATCGCGGTCTCCATGTAGGCCGTGCCGCTGAGGCCGTCGGCCTCCCAGAACGAGTCCGGGTAGGAGAAGCAGACCTTGGCGGCGAGCGCGTGCCGCTGGCGGTCGAGCGAGTCGATCCGCTCCGCGGACACCCCGTCGATCGCGATTCGACGCAGCGGCCCGACCGGGACCGCGCTGACCACGGCGTCGCACTCGAAGCGCTCCCCGGTCGCGGTCTCTACCGCGCAGCCGGCGCTCGAGATCGCGATCCGGGTCGCCGGGGTGGAGTAGTGGATCCGGTCCTCGAGCTCGGCCGCCATCCGCAGCGCCACCGTCGCCGAGCCCTCGGCCACGATCCCGGACTCCCAGAGCGAGTAGTCGTAGAAGCCCTTCCCGCCGGCGGCCGCCTCCTTGCGCAGGTCCGAAAGCAGCGATGTCCGCTCGACCGATTCGGCGGAGAGCGCGAGCATCGCGAGCTCGCGCGCGCGGACCGCGTTCTGCGTCGCGCCTGCCGAGCGCATCCAGGTCCCGACCGAGACCCGGTCGAGGCGATCGGCGTCGGGGTGCGACCAGGGGTCGTCGGGGTCGACGGTGGCCGCCAGCTTGCCGAACTCGGCCTCGACCGCTTCGTAGCTGGCGCGGTCGGCGTCGCTGAACCAGGGCCAGTCGTTTCCGACCACCCGCTCGTCGGCGAGCAGGGTGACCTCCACGCCCGCGGTCTGGGCGCCGAAGCCCGGAATGATCGTCAGCCCGAGCTCGGCGACCAGCCCGCGGTAGGCGGTGTGGAAATCGCCGGTTAGCTCGCCGCCGAGCTGCACCAGGCGCCCGTCTCCGAGCCGCGTCTGCTCGACCCGGCCGCCGGCGCGGCCGCGGGCCTCCACGACGACGACGTCCGCGCCTCCCGAGGCAAGGTCACGGGCGGCGGACAGGCCGGCCAGTCCCGCTCCGACGATGACCACGTCAGCTCGCATCGCGTTGCGGCTCCATCATCTCACGGGGTTTCGGGCTCGCGTTGGCTGGCTCACGCGGGCGTCACCGGTGCTCCGGCCGGATCGCAGTCTCTCAGGGCGACGCCGGCGCCACCGCGGGCGCGCCGGAGGAGCGCATGCGATCGACCAGTGCCCAGGAAGCGAAGCAGAGGGCTCCAACCGCCGCCGTCGCCGTGAGCAGGGCTCCGGCCGCGGCCACGGCGGCGACGCCGTTTGCGCCCAGGATCAGGACCGCGGTCGCCGCGCCGAGGCTCGGGCCGATCGGCAATAGACCAACGACGGCGGCCCCGATCAGCAGCGCGACCGCGTCGAAGAGCGAGACCTCGACGCCGATCCCTTCGAGCACGAGCCAGTTGCGCGCCACCTGGGCGCTGACGGCGAAGATCACCAGGCCGATGATCGCGTTGCGGCCCCGCAGCCCGCGCATCACCGCGAGGCCCTTCCAGAATCCCTGGCGCCGATCGCGCACGAGCCGCGTCAGCCCGCCGATCACGCCCAGGGCGACGGCGAAGCAGACCAGCGGGACCCACCAGGGGATGCCCAGCGGCCCGACGAGCGTGAACGACATCACCGCGCAGAGCGCGCCCTCGACGACGAGGATCGGCAACTCGGCGGCAACGAGCACGGATGGACGCGGGCTGTCGGTCGGCGCCGAGCGGCGCAGGGCGGCGATCCGCACGGCGAGGCCGAAGTTGCTGTTGAACAGGTTCCCGAGATAGCCGAGGCTCGCGGCGCGGTACAGCCGGCGGCGATTGACGTTGCCACCCGCGGCGTCGACGCAGACGTGCCAGGCCTCGCTGCGGGCGATCAGCCAGATCACCTGGAGCACGATTGCGGCGCCGAGGATCAGCAGCGAGGCGCTCTCGACCGCGGCGCCGAACTGATCGCGTTTGTCCCAGAGCCCGATCACGAGCGCCGCCGCGACGATCAGGCTCCCGGTGACGGTTACCGCCGCCGGGTGAGCCCTGAGCCAGTCGCGCAGCCCCCGCATCGTGCCGTTTTAGCCGTCCGTGAGGCGGAAGTAGCCGGTGTTCTCCTCGTCGTCGCGGACCTTCTCAAGTCGTCCCGACTGGCGTGCCTCCCTGAAGCCCTTCTTCAGATCGGGCTTCTCGACGCCCAGCTTCGCGGCCAGGTCGCCGCGGCTGAACTCGGCTTGGTCGAGTTCGCGTGCTGCGCCGACCACCTGGTCGGCTGTGATCGTTTCGGTCATAGGTTCCTCTCGATGTTTTCGGTTCTGCTCAACGTCGTGTTTTCGGTCCTGCTCGAGGCCCCCAGCGTCGCTTTCACCCTGCGCAGCCGGCTCTCGGCCCGCTCGCAGGTGCGCTCGAGCTCGCGCAGGCGGGCCGGATCGGTGGCCCGCGGCCCGTGAGTCCTCGCCTTGTAGAGCTGGTAGCGCTCGCGCGCGTATCTCGCTTCGGCCTGGACCCTCAAGAACTCGGCGCTCGGAGATCCGCCGGACGGCGGGTTCATGACTCTTGGCGGGCCGGTGCTCGAGTCAGGAGCTTGACCAGGTCGGCGAGCTTGCGATCGCGAAGCAGAGGGTCGCGAAGCGGGAGGTGCTCCTGGAGGTCGTAGTGGTTTCGCCGGCCGGTTCGCTCGCGCGACACGTAGCCGCCCTCAACGAGCTCGTCGACGATCCGGTGCGTGGTGCGCTCGGTGATCCCCACCGACCCGGCGATGTCCCTCAGCCGTACGCCGGGGTCCGCAGCTATGCAGAGCAGCACCTGAGCATGGTTGGTGAGGAATCTCCAATCGGTCATTCCTGACATAGCTTACAGGATTTCCAAGACTAGAAAAGAATGGGAGAGACCTGAGTCCTCAGTCGAATAACGACGAGCCCGCCCCGGCTTCCCGGGACGGGCTCTCGCCTACTCGTGTCCGGTTCCCGGTCGCCCGGGAGCGAATCACTGCTCGCCGGCTTCGTCCTCCCCGGCGGCGTCGGCCTCGTCGCCGACGACCGAGAAGCCGCGGTCGAGCTGGACGTCGACCTGGCTCCCGTCGTCGAGGGTCACCTCGACCTCGTAGTAGCTCTCCTCGTCGCCGACCTCGGTGCCCGAGACGGTGCCACCGCCGGTGTGCTCGAGTGCGGCAGCGCTCGCCTGGTCGAGGGCGTTGCCGCTGATCGCGACATCGGGGCCCTCGGCCTGATCCTCGCCACCTCCGGCGGCACCCGCGATTGCGGCGCCGCCCGCGGCGAGTGCGAGCGTCGACGCGCCGACGACGATGATCTTGTTCCGCTTGGTCATTCCTGCCTCCTGTCTGGGGTTCTCTGTGCCCGGGGTTGTACGGAGGCGAGATGAGACAGCGATGAGCATCCGGGCAGCAGGGGGCGCATAGGATGCGCCGATGGCCGAGCGGTGGTCACGGGCGACGACCGAGGACGGACAGGAGTTCGTCTTCGCCGCCTCCGGGGAGGGGCCGCTGGTGGTCTTGCTGCACGGCTTTCCCGATACCCCGCACGTCGCCCTGCTGCGCCGCTCGCAGCCCGCCGACGCGGGGCCGATCGACGTCGTGGTCCCGTCGGCGACACCCCGCCCGGCCCCGATCGGCGCCGCGGTCGAGGGCGAGGCGGCTCCGGCTTGAGCTCCTTCCTGACGGGCGAGCTTTCGCCGGATCCAAAACGAAACTCGTGCTGAACCGCACATGGTTCAAGCAGTGGTTTGGCCTTAATCCGCACATAACATCGCACTTAGGCAGCTTATTTTGATCTAAGACTTGACAAATATGCCTCGGTGTGAATGGATTCGCGCTGTGAGGAGGAGGAGTGGCTCGTTGGCCTCCCTGAGGGAGGGCAACCGCAAGCGCGTGATCGACGCCCTGCGCGAGCGCGGCGTCGCCAGCCGCGCAGAGCTCGCCCGGATCACCGGCCTCTCGCGCTCGACGATCTCGACCATCGTCGGCGACCTGCTCGAGTCGGGCCTGGCGGGCGAGCGCGATGGCCAGCCGAGCGGCGAGGCGCATGCCGGTAGACCGCCGGTGATGGTGTCGTTGAACCCGTCCGCGGGCCTGGCGCTCGGGATCGACTTCGGCCACCGCCACCTCCGGGTCGCCGTCTCCGACCTCTCCCACACCGTGCTCGCCGAGACCTGGTGCGAGATGGACGTCGATCACTCCTCAGAGGAGGGCCTCGCCACGGCCGCGGACTTCGTCGAGCAGGTGCTCTCCGAGGCGGGTGCCAAGCGCGAGCGCGTGATCGGAGTCGGGATGGGACTGCCGGCGCCGATCGACAGCGCCACCGGATCGGTGCAGGCGTCTTCGATCCTCCCGGGCTGGGTTGGCGTCGACGCCGCCGGCGAGGCGAGCGCGCGGCTCGGGCTGCCGGTCGAGGTCGACAACGACGCCAACCTGGGCGCGCTCGCCGAGCTCGTCTGGGGTGCGGCGAAGGGAAGGTCCGAGGTCGCCTACATCAAGGTTTCGTCGGGGATCGGCGCCGGGCTGATCTCCAACGGCCGGCTCCAGCACGGCGTCGGAGGGACCGCGGGTGAGATCGGCCATACCCTGCTCACCGAGGGCGGCCCGGTATGTCGCTGCGGCAACCGCGGCTGTCTGGAGACGCTCGCCTCGTCGCGGGCGATCGCCGACCTGTTGAGCACGAGCCGGCGTGAGGAGATCTCGACCAGGCGCCTGCTCGAGCTCTGCGCCGACGGCGACGCCGCCGCCCAGCGCCTGGTCGGCGACGCCGGGAGGGCGATCGGGGTCGCGGTCGCGAACCTCTGCAACATCCTCAATCCGGAGTGCGTGATCGTCGGCGGCGATCTCAGCGCGGCGGGGGAGGTTCTGCTGGCGCCCCTGCGTGAGGTGGTGCGGCGCAATGCGGTCCCGACCGCGGTCGGCGACCTCGAGATCGTCACCGGAGTGCTCGGCGAGCGCGCCGAGATGCTCGGGGCGCTGGCGCTGGTGATGCACGAGTCGGATCGGTTCGCCCGCTCCGAGCTCTTGAGCGAGGCGGCATGAATAGCGTGGAAGGCGAATAACGAGCGCACCGAAGCGGAGCGCGAGAGAGGAAGGAATCGAAGATGGAATCGGTAGTCAGGACAAGAGGAGGAACCCGCTCATGATTGTGACCAGGCAACTGCGGCTGTTGCTGTTGACGATCGCCGGGCTCGCTGCCGTGTTCGCGATCGGCGCCTGCGGCAGCGACGACGACGAGTCGACCAGCGACAGTGGCGGCTCGGGAGGCAGCGGAACGATCGGCTTCCTGCTGCCGGAGACGCAGACGGCCCGCTACGAGACGCAGGACAAGCCGTTGTTCGAGGCGAAGGTCTCCGAGCTCTGTCCCGACTGCGAGATCTTCTACCAGAACGCCGACCAGGACCCGGCGAAGCAGCAGCAGCAGGTCGAGGCCGCGGTGACCGAGGGCGTCGACGTGCTCGTCCTCGATCCGGTCGACTCGACCTCGGCGGCGGGAATGGTCACCCGCGCCCAGCAGGCCGACATCCCGGTGATCAGCTATGACCGGCTGATCCTCGAGGCCGATCTCGATGCATATGCCGAGTTCAACAGCCCGGAGGTCGGCAAGCAGCAGGGCGAGGCGCTGGCGCAGAAGCTCAAGGAGGACGGCAACCCGACCGGTCCGATCGTGCAGATCAACGGCGACCCGAAGGACAACAACGCGAAGTTGTTCAAGGAGGGCGCAGCGTCGGTGTTCACGGACAAGGGCATTGAGGTCGCCCAGGAGTACGACACGCCCGACTGGCTGCCCGAGAACGCCCAGAAGGAGATGGATCAGGCGATCACGGCGCTCGGCAAGGACGGCTTCTACGGCGTCCTCGCGGCCAACGACGGCACCGCCGGTGGTGCGATCGCGGCGCTGAAGGGCGCCGGAATCGACCCCTCGACGATCCCGGTCACCGGTCAGGACGCCGAGCTGGCCGGGATCCAGCGGGTCCTCGCCGGCGAGCAGTTCATGACGGTCTACAAGCCGATCAAGCCGCTCGCCGACAACGCCGCGACGCTCGCCGTGGCGGTCGTCAACGGTGAGGATCCGGCCGCCTCCGACGTGATCAACGGCGAGGAGGACAACGGGACCGAGCAGGTGCCGTCGGCGATCACCGACACGATCCCCGTGTTCCAGGACAACGTCAAGGACACGATCATCGCCGACGACTATTGGTCGGTCGATGAGATCTGCACGGGACAGTACGCCCAGGCGTGCAAGGACGCGGGCATCCAGTAGGGCGCTCGCACGGATAGCCTGAAGCGCGAGGAGAGGTGAGGAAATGAACCAGAGCCAGAGCACGGCGCAGGCGCCTGGAAGCGCTCCTCTCTCGAAGCCTCTCCTCGCGCTGAAAGGCTTCAGCAAGACCTTCGGCGCGGTCGAGGCGCTGAAGGATGTCGACCTCGAGCTCAACGCCGGCGAGGTGGTCGGCCTCGTCGGCGACAACGGCGCCGGCAAGTCGACCCTGATCAAGGCGATCGCGGGCGCGCAGCCGCCCGACGAGGGCGAGGCGCGGTTCGAGGGCGAGCCCGTCACCCTCGACAGCCCGCAGGCCGCGACCGGGCTTGGGATCGCGACCATCTACCAGGACCTGGCCCTCTGCGACAACCTCGACGTGGTCGCGAACCTGTTCTTGGGACAGGAGGTCGCGAACACCGTTCCGGGCGTGCCCGTCCTCGACGAGACCGCGATGGAGCAGAAGTCGGTCGAGCTGCTCGGCGAGCTCGGAGTGACGACCCTGCGCAGCGTCCGCACCGAGGTGGCATCGCTCTCTGGAGGCCAGCGCCAGGCGGTTGCGATCGCGCGCTCGTTGCTCGGTGAGCCGAAGGTCGTGCTCCTCGATGAGCCCACGGCGGCGCTCGGCATCGTGCAGACGGGCCAGATCCTGAAGCTGATCGAGCGCCTCCGCGAGCGCGGGCTCGGCGTGGTCGTGATCAGCCACAACCTCGCCAACGTGTTCGAGGTCGCCGATCGGATCGCGGTCCTGCGGCTCGGGCGGATGGTGGCGACGCTCGACACTCACGATGTCAGCCGCGAGGAGGTCGTCGGCGCAATCACCGGAGCCGAGTTCGGCGAGCAGGGCCGGCCGACCGAGGAGACTCCACTGTGAGGCGGAGCGCGACAGCGCGGAGCCGAGCCGCCCCGCCGTTGAGAGGCCTGCTGTGACCGGCGCGACGACGACCGCCACCGAGCCCGAGGGGGAGGGCTTCTCGCTCGGCCGCGCGCTGCGCCGACTCGCCCAGCCCGACTTCGGCTCGGTCCGGGTGCTGATCGCGATCGCGGTCATCTGGACGATCTTCCAGCTCTCCAACGACCGCTTCCTGAGCGCGGTCAACCTCTCGAACCTCACGCTTCAGATCGCCGCCGTGGCGACGATCTCGATCGGGGTCGTACTGGTGCTGCTGCTCGGCGAGATCGACCTCTCGGTCGGCGCAGTCAGCGGGCTCGCCGCCTCGGTGATGGCGGTGCTCAGCGTCAACGAGGGCCTGGCGCCCGAGCTCGCGCTCGTCGCAGGCCTCCTGGTCGGCACCGCGATCGGGCTCTTCAACGGCTTCTTCGTCACCGTCTTCGGGATTCCGTCGTTCGTGGTCACGCTCGCCGGCCTGCTCGGCTGGCAGGGCGTGCAGCTGCTCGTGCTCGGCGACACGGGCTCGATCAACCTGCCGCCGAGCATCATCACCGACCTGACCACGACCTTCTTCGAGCCCGCGGTCGGCTGGGCGATCGCGATCGCCGCGATCGCCGCCTACGCGGCGAGCCTTCTGATGGCTCGCCGGCGTCGACTTCTGGCCGGGCTCGAGGCGCAGGCGCTTGTCGTCACCGGGCTGAGAATCGCCTTGATCGCGGGCGCGCTGATCGCCGCGGTGTTGATCCTGAACGCCGATCGCGGCGTGCCGCTGGCGGCACTGATCGTCGTCGTGCTGTGCGCGATCTTCGCATTCATCACCGAGCGGACCCGTTACGGACGCCACATCTTCGCCGTCGGCGGCAACACCGAGGCGGCGCGCCGGGCCGGGATCCAGATCAACCGGATCAAGGTGAGCGTCTTCGCGCTCTGCTCGACGCTTGCGGCCTTCGGCGGGATTCTGGCGGCCTCGCGGCTGCTGGCGGTCAACCAGCAATCCGGCAGCGGCGATCTGCTCCTGCTCGCGATCGCGGGCCCGGTGATCGCCGGCACGAGCCTGTTCGGCGGCCGCGGGTTCGTCTGGTCCGCCCTGCTCGGCGCGATCGTGATCGGCTCGATCTCGAACGGCATGGACCTGCTCGGCTACGAGTCGGACATCAAGTTCATCATCACCGGCGCGGTTCTGCTCGCGGCGGTGACGATCGACGCGCTCGCGCGGCGCAGCCGCGAACCGGGCTGATCGGGACCGATCCACCCATCCGTTTCGCGATCGGCGCCCCGAACGTTCGCGAGTACGGGGACGTACGGCTGTTGGTCGAGCTCGGCCGGCGGGCGGAGGCCGCCGGGTGGGACGGATTCTTCGTCTGGGACCACCTGGCGTATCGAGATCCCGACGCCGCGGTCGCGGATCCGTGGGTCGCGGTGGGCGCCCTGGCGGCGAGCACCGAGAGGATGCGCCTCGGCGTGCTCGTCTGCGCGCTTGCCCGCCGCCGGCCGCAGAAGGTGGCCCGTGAGACCGTCTCGCTCGACGTTCTCTCGGCGGGACGTCTCGTCTTCGGGGCCGGCCTCGGATCGCTCGGCGAGCAGGAGTTCGAGGCGTTTGGCGAGGACCCCGACCCGCGGTTGCGGGCCGCACGGCTCGACGAGGGGCTCGAGGTCCTGGCCGGGCTCTGGAGCGGCGAGCCGTTCGACTATGACGGAGAGCACCTGACGGTCCGCGACGCGAGCTTTCGGCCGACGCCGGTGCAGCGGCCGCGAATCCCGATCTGGATCGCCGGCCGCTGGCCCGCGCGACGGCCATTTCGGAGGGCCGCCCGCTGGGACGGCGTCTTCCCGACCCACCGCGATGTCGGCGAGAACGAGACCATGAGCCCCGGCCAGCTGGCCGAGATCGCCGAATACACGATCGGCGAGCGCCGGGCGACGACCCCGTTCGACGTGATCATCGAGGGACAGACAGGGGGCCGGGATCCAGCCCGCGACCTCGCCACGGTGGACGCCTATCGGGACGCCGGCCTGACCTGGTGGATCGAGAAGCTCGGCTGGTTTCGCGGCCCGCTCGAGGCGATGCGAGAGCGGATCGATGCCGGGCCGCCGCGGACGAGCTCGCCTGCACCCGCGACGGGCGGGTAGCCCGCCGATGGAGCTCCGAGCGGCGCTGATCGGGTTCGGGCTCGCGGGCGCGGTCTTTCACGCGCCGCTGATCGCCGCCACACCCGGCCTCGCTCTGACCACGGTCGTCACCGGTAACCGCGACCGTGCCGCCGAGGCCCGACGCCGGTACCCGGCTGTGCGCATCGAGGGTCGCCCGGAGGCGATCTGGGAGCGAGCGTCAGAATACGAGCTGGTCGTCGTCGCGACGCCCAACTCCGCGCACGCCGAGCTCGCCTCGCAGGCGATCGAGTCCGGGCTCGCCGTCGTCGTCGACAAGCCCCTGGCACCGACGAGCGCCGTCGCTCGCGAGCTCGTCGAGCGCTCCGAGCGCCGTGGAGCCGTGCTGACCGTTTTTCACAACCGCCGCTGGGACTCCGATCAGCTCACGCTCCGGCGCCTGATCGACGAAGGCGCGCTCGGCGACGTATTTCGCTACGAGTCGCGGTTCGAGCGCTGGCGGCCGGAGGCTCGTGGCGATGCCTGGCGCGAGACGACGCCCCCGGAGGACGGCGGCGGCGTGCTGCTGGATCTCGGCACCCACCTCGTCGACCAGGCCCTGAGTCTGTTCGGCCCGGTCCGCGATGTTCACGGCGAGGTCGACCATCGACGGAGCGGCCCGGCGGACGACGACGTGTTCGTCGCGCTCGAGCACGAATCTGGTGTACACAGCCACCTGTGGGCGTCGTCGGTGGCCGCCGCGCCCGCACCCCGCCTGCGGGCACTCGGCAGTCGCGCGGCGTACGTCGTCGACGGCCTCGACGGCCAGGAGGACGCGCTGCGCGCCGGGCGGCGACCCGACGACGACGCGGATTGGGGCGTCGAGCTCCCGGATTCGTGGGGGCGGCTGTTCCGCGGCGACGACGGCGAGCCGGTCCGCTCCGAGAACGGCGCCTGGCCGCGCTTCTACGAAGGGTTCGTCAGGGCGCTCACGGCCGCGAGCCCCGTCCCGGTCGATCCCCGCGACGCCGTCGAGGTGCTCGAGATCCTCGAGCGCGCGAGAGGATCCTGAGCGCCGTCGTCGCCCGGATGCCCGGTAGCGTCCGCGGATCAACCTGATCCCGGAGACGATCACGAAGCCGGCGTCGCGGATCGGCGCCGCGGCGCAGAACGCGTTCGAGGTGGCGCGATTCGGTGGCCTGGAGACCGACGAGCAGCCGTCGCCGTTCGAGGTCGTCGCCGAGGGGCCGGTCTACCGGCTGCGGCGCTACTACGCCGACGAGGCCGTCGGTGCGCCGCTGGTCCTGGTGCCGCCGCTGATGCTCGCGGCCGACGTCTACGACGTCTCGCCGTCCTCGAGCGCGGTCTCGGTCCTGCACGAGCACGGAGCCGACCCCTGGGTCGTCGACTTCGGCGCTCCCGAGCGCGAGGAGGGAGGGCTCGAGCGCGACCTCGCCGACCACGTGGTCGCGGTCGCCGACGCGGTCGAGCGGGTCCGCCGGGCGACCGGGCGCGACGTCCACCTGGGCGGCTACTCGCAGGGTGGGATGTTCTGCTACCAGGCGGCGGCCTACCTGCGCGGCGAAGGGATCGAGACCGTGATCACCTTCGGCAGCCCGGTCGATACCCGCGGCGCGCTGCCGCTCGGGATCCCCGAGGAGGTCGCCGAGTCCGCCGCCGGCTTGCTCGCCGGTGTGTTCGGGCGCACCGCGGTCCCCGCATGGATGAGCAGGACCGGCTTTCGCCTGCTCGATCCGGTCAAGTCGCTGCGCCAGCAGGTCGACTTCGTGCGCCAGCTCCACGACCGCGAGGCGCTGCTGCCGCGCGAGCGCCAGCGCCGCTTCCTGATGGGCGAAGGGCTGGGTCGCCTGGCCGGGGCCCGCCGTCGCCGACTTCATGCGCCAGTTCATCGCCCACAACCGGATGCTCCAGGGCGGCTTCGTGATCGAGGACCGCACGGTGACCCTCGCCGACATCGAGTGTCCGGTGCTGACCGTGGTCGGCGAGGTGGACGAGATCGCGCCCGCGGGCGCGGTCCGCGCGATCGTCCGCGCCGCCCCGCGAGCCGACGTCTACGAGCTCGCGCTGCGCGCCGGGCACTTCGGGCTCGTCGTCGGCTCGACCGCGACCGCGACCACCTGGCCGGCGGTCGCGGGCTGGACGCGCTGGCGCTCGGGAGAGGACGAGTTGCCCGAGCGGATCAGGGGAGTCTGGGAGGAGGCGGCCCGACCCCGAGCCGCCGGGGGTCGGGACCCGGCTCGGCGTCGGCCTCGGGCTCGCCGCCGGGGTCGGGGCCGGGCTCGCTCGCTCGCTGACCGGGGCCGCGTCGCGGACCGTCGGCGGCGTGCGGGTGCTCGCCGAGGAGGTCACGGGCCAGCTCCCGCGGCTCGCACGGCTCGGCCGGCTGCGCCCCCACACGCGGGTCTCGCTCGGGCTGCTGCTCGACGAACAGGCGCGCGAAACGCCCGACGCCGACTTCTTCCTGTTCGAGGATCGCGCCTATGACCACGCGGCTGCCAAGCGTCGCGTCGACAACGTCGTCCGCGGCCTGCTCTCGCTCGGCGTGCGCCAGGGCGAGCACGTCGGCGTGCTGATGCGCACCCGCCCGAGCGGGCTCTCGGTGGTCGCGGCGCTCAACCGGCTCGGCGCCGTCGCCGTGCTGATGCGGCCCGACGGCCCGGTCGAGCGCGAGGCCGAGCTCGGCCAGGTGACCCGGATCGTCGCCGACCCCGAGCTCGCCGAGCGGGCGCGCGAGGCGGGCGGCGGCGACGTGCTGGTGCTCGGCGGCGGCGGTGAGGAGCGCGACCTCGGCCGCGGGGTGACCGACATGGAGCGAATCGACCCCGACCAGGTCGAGGTCCCGGCGTGGTATGCGCCGAACCCGGGCCGGGCCAGCGACCTCGCCTTCATCCTCTTCACCGGCGAGGGCGAGCGCACGCGCGCCAACCGGGTCACCAACGGGCGCTGGGCGCTGTCGGCGTTCGCGACCGCATCGGCTGCGGCGCTCTCGGGCGCCGACACCGTCTACGCGGTGACGCCGATCTATCACCCGTCCGGCCTGCTGATGAGCCTGGGCGGGGCGATCGCCGGCGGCGCCCGGCTGGCGATCGCACGCGACTTCGACCCCGAGACCTTCTGGGAGGAGGTGCGCCGCTACGGGATCACGGTCGCCTCCTACACCTGGACGATGCTCCGAGAGATTGCGGCGGCGCCCCCCGACGCGGCCGAGTACCACCACCCGGTGCGGCTGTTCATCGGCGCCGGGATGCCGCGCGGGCTCTGGCGGCGGGTCGCAAAGCGCTTTGCCCCGGCGCGGGTGCTCGAGTTCTACGCCTCAACCGAGGGCGAGGCGATCCTGGTCAACCTGACCGGCGAGAAGCCGGGCTGCAAGGGGCGTCCGCTGCCCGGCAGCGCCGAGGTGCGCCTCGCCGCCTACGAGATCGCCGAGGGCCGCTTGCGCGAGCGCCCCGACGGCTTCGCGGTCGAGTGCGGGCCGGGCGAGGTCGGGATGCTGCTCACCCGGCTGCGCGGCGTCGTCTCGACCAGCGAGAGCCCGCTGCGCGGCCTGTTCGAGCCCGACGATGCCTGGCTCGCGACCGGCGACCTCTTCCGCGTCGACGACGACGGCGACCTGTGGCTCGTCGACCACGTCGCGGCGCTGATCCCCACCGCCCACGGCTACGTCGCCGGGTTCCCGATCATGGACGCGCTCGGCGACGTCGACGCGATCGACCTCGCGGTCGTCTACGGGGTTGCCGCCGAGGCGCCGGAAACGCCGCAGACACAGGTGGCGGTCGCCGCGGTCACCTTGCTCGACGGCGGCGAGCTCGACGCCGAGACGATCACCGAAGCGCTCTCGGTCGTCTCCGCCGACGAGCGCCCCGACCTTGTCTGGGTCGTCGACGAGATCCCGGTCACCACCTGGTACCGGCCGAGCACCGCCCCCCTGCGCGCCAAGGGCGTGCCGTCGGGCAAGCGGGTCTGGCGCCGTGCGGGTGAGGAGTACGTGCGCGACCGTTGATTCGGGTCGCGAACGATCTCAGCCTTCGCTCTCGTCGCCGTGGGCGACGGTGCGGTTGCGCCCCGCGCGCTTGGCCGCATAAAGGGCGTTGTCGGCGGCGCGAAACAGGCCTTCCTCGGACTCGATCGCATCACGCGTGGAGGCGACGCCGCAGCTCGCCGTCAGCGATACCGGATAGGCCTCGAACTCGTCGGTGATCGCACCCCGCACCCGCTCGGCCACCTGGGTCGCCATTTCGGTGTCGGTGTCGGGGAGGATGACCCCGAACTCCTCGCCGCCGAGCCGCGCGACCGCGTCCATCGAGCGCACGGCGGCGGTGATCGCCTCGGCCGCCCGGCGCAGCGCCACGTCGCCCTCCTCGTGGCCGAGCTCGTCGTTGACTTGCTTGAACCGATCGAGGTCGCAGATCACCAGCGCGAGCGGGCGGTCGGACCGCCGCGCGCGCTCGACCGCGCGCTCGAAGCGCTCGTCGAAGTCCCGGCGGTTGGCGATCGCGGTCACCGGGTCGGTGTGGGCGTCCGCGGCGAGGCCGACCGCGACCCGCTCGACCCTCGCCATCAGCAGGCCGATCAGCGCACCGGTGGTGCCGATCGTCGCCACCGCGCTGACCAGCAGGTTGACGGCGAACTCGGCGTCATTGGCGAACAGGACGACCGCATAAGCGCCGGCGGCGAGCAGCGACTGCAGGGCCGCGACCCGCGGGCTGAAGAACAGGAACGACGGAAAGACGACCCAGACATAGAAGAACCCGTAGACACCCTCGATCCCGTCGGCGGCGGCCGCGCCGCCTGTGATCAAAAGGGTGCCGAAGGTGACCAGGGCGGCGAAGAAGCCGGCCGGCAGCCGCCTGTAGACGACGAAGCAGACCGCTGCAAGCGCCAGGGAGACGACGCTGATCACGGCGATCGCGGCGTCGTTGCGATCGGCGCTGTCGCCGATCGCGAGGATCACGAACCCGACCAGCCCCCCGACCAGGTAGAGGGTGCCGAACGTCCGCGCCATCAGGCCGCGGTCGCGAGAGATCAGCGTCTGCGGCCGGATCCCCTCGCGCCAGCGGAGGCGGTCAAGCAGCGGCGGGTTGGAGAGCAGCCCCGCCGGCGCCCAACGATCGGGATCGTCGCGCCGTGCGCTCGCTGGCGGTGAGTCCTCCGTACCCAATGATCCGAGCCCCCCTTGCCTCAGCATCGGGGGACAGCGTACCGCTACCAGGAGCCGCCGCCTCCGCCGCCCGAGAAGCCTCCTCCGCCGCCCGAGAAGCCGCCGCCGCCTCCGCTGCTCGAGGACTCCGGCGCGACCTGGGAGGAGAAGGACGAGCTGAACGAGGAGCCGTCGAACGAGTTGCCGGCGAGCGCTCCGGTGAACGCGTAGGAGCTCCAGTGATAGCCGTCCGTGCTCGCGGCCTCGGTCACCGGCGCGGGGATGCGGCCGGACTCGATCATCCGCTCGGCGGTTCCGAACGCGACCCCGTAGACGAGGATGCGCTTCCAGAGCTCGAGCGTCGCCGGCGGGTCGTCGGCGAGCCGCGGGAAGTCCTCGGTCCAATTCGCGAACGCCTGCCAGCTCGCGGTCCGCTGACGGTGGCCCGAGTCGATCCGGCGCAGCCGGGCGCGCGGGAACGCCACCACCGCGATCAGCGTCACGACGCCGATCGCCGCCGGCGCGATGAACTCCTCGTTGACGGCGATGTCGGCGAGGACCACGATCCCGAACAGCGTCAGGAGCGCCGCTGCGAGGATCCAGCGCCAGCCGTTGAGGTCGCGGTCCCAGCTCAGCTCGCCCTCGTCGGCGGCGTCGAGCTTGCTCGGTCATCCGCTCCCAGCGCCCGCGCCAGAGCGCCGAGTGCTGCGGGATCTCAGTCCTTCATCGCGCCGAGCGCGATCGTCTTGCCGGCGAGCAGCTCGTCGAAGAACTCGAGCACCTCGCTGCTCGTAGTCAGTGAGCTGATCGGCGGGGCGGTCGTCCAGCGCGGTCAGGGCGAGGTCGAGCTTCTCATCCTCGCTCGTCGCCGAGCTGGTCTCGTAGTAGCCGCGGTCGACGAGGTCGAGCAGCGTGGCCAGCACGGTGTCGGTGCTGTCGCCGCCCTCGTGGGCGAGGCCGTAGGCGAGCGCGGGGCTGGCGTCGTCGGGCGGCTCGGGCAGGTACTCGGCCACGGTCGTCGGGTGCTCGCGCGCGAGCCGGGCGCAGATGACAGACGAACGAGCGCGGCGAGCCCCATCAGCACGAGGGCGAGCAGCAGTGCGTGATCCGCGATCCAGCGCTTGAGCCTGGTTGAAGGGCGAGTTGAAGTCGTCGTCGAGCGCCTGCTCGGCGGCGAGGATCTCGGGCAGCCCGTCGCCGGCGCGCGACGCGCGCGCCGCTTAGGTCCTGGCCCGGCCGGCGTGGCACGCGTGACCCGCATCTCGACCAGGGTGTGGTCGGGAACGTCGGCGGCCTCGAGCGTCGCGACGCCCTCGCCCCGCACCGTCTCGCCCTCGACGTCGCGCGGGTGGCCCCAGACGCGATAGAGCGGATCTGCCGGGTCGAGCGCGGGTTCGCGAGGCTGGCGCTCAGTCGCTCGAGGTCGAACTCCCACTGGTCGCCCCAGACGGCCCAGCCGACGTCGATCACGTCGTCGTAGGCGACCGCCCCGCCGATCACCCGGTAGGAGACCGTGAACGTGCGGTCCTGGTCGGTCGCGCGGTAGTGCCAGACGATCCGCGCTCCGCGCCCGGCTCGACTGCGGCGCCGAAGACCCCGGGGCGGTCGTGGCTGCCGAGCGCCGTGTTGCCGCCCGGCTCGTAGTTGCGCCCACCCTCGCTCACGCGAACATCGGTGATTCGCTCGCCGTGGCGCAGGCTGATGTCGCGGTAGGAGCCCTCGAACGCTGCCCTGATAGTCGAACGTGAGCCGCTCGCTGACCAGCAGGCTGGCGTCGGGGGCGAGCCTGAGCCTGACGTCGGCGTCGACGATGTCGGAGCTGCGCCCGAGCGCCGGTGCCGCGAGCCCGAGCGCGGCAATCGTCGCGGCGACGCCGGCCCAGGCAAGGCGACGACGCCGCATCGCTCAGCCGCCCCGCGCCGCTGAGATCTCGACCGCGGGCGTCGCCTCGGCCTCCGCCGGGGCGTCGAAGAACTCCCGCGGCCGTAAAGCCGAACAGCGCGCGCGACGATCACCGCGGGAAAGACCTGGATCAGCGTGTTGTAGGTCTCGACCGTGTCGTTGTAGACCCGGCGGGCGATCGCGATCCCGTCCTCGGTCTCGGCTGAGCTCGGTCTGGAGCTGGGAGAAGTTGTCGCTCGCCTCGAGCTCGGGGTAGGCCTCGGCGACGGCGAGCAGCCGGCCGGTGGCGCGACCGAGGGTGCCCTCGGCCGCGGCGCGCTGCGGCGGGCGCTCCGCCGCGATCGCGGTCGTCGCGCGCTTCGCTGACGCGCTCGAAGGTGCCCCGCTCGTGGGCGGCGTAGCCGCGCACCGCGTCGACGAGGTTCGGGATCAGGTCGTGGCGGCGGCGGAGCTGGACATCGATCTGCGACCAGCTGTTGTCGACCGCGAGCCTTCGGGCGACCATCCGGTTGTAGGTCAGCCAGACGAAGGCGCCGATCGCGAGCACGATCACGATGCCGAGGCCAAGCCAGATGCTCACCGGCGGCACGCTACCCGCTCGGGGCGACGGCGCTAGGACTCGAGCTGCCCGAGCAGCCAATCGGCGTGGACGATCAGGCGCTCGGCCGGGTACGCGCGGGGATCGGTGAGCCGGGCTTCGGCGGCGCGAGTGACGGACTAGGTAGTCCATGGGCTACGTAAGCCGTCAACCGAAGGAAATCAGCGCCGCGTTTGATCGATCTTGGGCGCTATATGCCCCAGATGCATCAAACGGCGGCCCGCCCACGCGCGAGCGAACGCCCCCACCGCCCGCGCTACTCCGACGGTCGCAGGACCGCCGGGATCGTCATCAGCAGGATCTTCGCGTCGAGCCACAGAGACCAATTCTGGATGTACCAGTTGTCGTACTCGGCGCGGTCGGCGAGCGAGGTGCCGGGGCCGAGCCCGTGCACCTGCGCCCAGCCGGTGATCCCGGAGCGCACCCGGTGGCGTTCTTCGTAGCGGCGAACCCGCTCGGCGAAGTCGCCGACGAGCTCGGGGCGTTCGGGCCGCGGGCCGATCAGGCTCATCTCGCCGCGCAGGACGTTGACGAGCTGGGGCAGCTCGTCGAGCGACCAGGCGCGGATGAAGCGGCCGACGGGAGTCCGCCGGTCGTCGCCCTCGATCCCTCCGGGCGCCGCCCCCGGCGCCAGCGCCGGCTTGCCGGCTCCCTCGGGGTCGAAGACCATCGAGCGAAACTTGAGCACGTCGAAGACCTGCCCGTCACGCCCGACGCGGCGCTGGCGGAAGAGCACTGGCCCCGGCGAGGAGAGCCGAACCGCGATCGCGGTAGCCGCAAGCAGCGGTGACAGCAGGACGAGCAGCACCGCCGAGACGCTGCGGTCGAACCCGTGCTTGATCGCGAACTGCCAGCCCTTCGGGTCGACCTGGCTCAGCTCGAAGACCGGGATTCCGCCGATGTGCTCGAGCACCATGCGGTTGGTGGCGTCGTCGAACAGCCGCGGGACGATCGCCATCGTCAGCCCGCGTTCCTGGCAGCGCCGGACCAGCGGGCGGAGGGTCAGATCGGGGTCGATCTGGAAGGCGAAGATCACGTGCCGGGCGGCGCTGCGGTCGACGATCGCGTCGAACTCGGCCGGCGAGCCGAGCACCGGCCCGACCCGCCGCCCGAGCTCCTCGCGGGAGGGGGGGTGGGCGTCGACGAAGCCGACCGGGATCAGGCCGAGGCCGCGGAGATCGCGCAGGTGCTGCTCGAGCCGGGCGCCGACCTCGCCGGCGCCGGCGATCACGGTCGGGCGGCCCGAGCGGCCCGAGCGCCTCGACTGCAGCCGCAGCGCCGACCACGTCAGTCGCCAGCCGAGCAGGAGCACGGTTGCAAACGCGAACTGGAGCGCGATCAGGTCGCCGTCGCTGGCCGCCGGCCGGGTCAGTTCGACCAGCCCGGCGACCGCGATCGCCGCGATCGCCGTCGATCCCGCGATCGCCGCTGCCCGGTCGAGCAGGGCGATCTGGGCATGCGGGTCGTACAGGCGCTGGCTCGCGAGCAGCACCAGCGCCAGCGGACTGACGAGCGCCACCGGGAGGTAGGAGGCCGCGGGGTCGATCGCATCGGCGGCGACCAGCGCGGCGAGCAGCAGCAGCGCGTCGACGCTCAGCGTCGCGTAGCGAAAGCCGCCCTGCTCGAACAGCCAGGTGAGCGCGGGGGAGAGGCGCGCTCGCTCGGCGCCGGCCCCCACCGGCACTTGGACGGTCGCTCCGCCGGTGGCCGACGCCGCGATCTCACGCGAACCCTTGCTCGCGGGCATGCCCCCGACGGTAGTGGACCGGTCGGTTGCCACGAGACTAGAATCGCGCCTCGCCAGTCATAGAGGGATCGACTTGGAGGTTTCAATGAAGGCAGGAATCTGGACGGGCGCAGCGCTCGCGTGCGCGCTCGCTGTCGTTGCGATCGCAGCGATCCCCGCGAGCGCCGGCTCCGCCAAGGGCGGCGCGAGCGCGAAGTCGGCGTGCCCGTTGAGCACCAGCGAGCAGCGCGACCTCGAGGCTCGTCAATCATCTGCGTTCCCTCCTCTGGTCGCTACTTGATCTGCACTCCCGAGATCGCGCGCGAGATCACCAGGCGCTGGATCTCGGACGTGCCCTCGAAGATGTCGTAGATCTTCGCGTCGCGGTGCATGCGCTCGACCGGGTACTCACGGGTGTAGCCGTTGCCGCCGAGGATCTGGATCGCGCGCTCGGTGGTCCAGGTCGCAACCTCGCCGGCCTTGAGCTTCGACATCGAGCCCTCCGCGTTGGTGAACGGGATCTGGTTGCGGCCCATCCACGCCGCCCGCCAGACGAGCAGCCGAGCCGCATCGATCTCGGTCTTCATGTCGGCGAGCGTGAACGCGATCGCCTGGTTCTCGATGATCGCCTTGCCGAACTGGCGGCGCTCCTTGGCGTAGTCGAGCGCGTACTCGTAGGCGGCGCGGGCGATCCCGAGCGCTTGGGCGCCGACCGTCGGCCGACTCGCCTCGAAGGTCTGCATCGCGGCCTGGGACTGGCCCTTCTTGCCCTCCCGCACCCGGGCGAGGCGCTCGTCGAGCTTCTCCCTGCCGCCGAGCAGGCAGGCGCCGGGGACGCGGCAGTCGTCGAGATGGATGTCGGCGGTATGCGAGGCGCGGATGCCGTGCTTGCGCAGCTTCGCGCCCTGCTCGAGGCCCTTGGTGCCCGGGGGGACGATGAACGCTGCGTGGCCGCGCGAGCCGAGCTCGCGGTCGACCGAGGCGATGACGACGTGGACGTCGGCGATCCCGCCGTTGGTCGCCCACGCCTTCTGGCCGTTGATCACCCATTCGTCGGTGCCCTCGTCGTACCTGGCGTTGGTGCGGATCGCCGAGACGTCGGAGCCCGCGTCGGGCTCGGAGGAGCAGAAGGAGGCGACCTTGGGGTCGTCGGCGGTGCCGAAGCAGCGGCGCGATCCACTCAGCCATCTGCTCCGGGCGTGCCCTGGCCGAAGATCGCGGCGACCGCGAGCGAGGTGCCCATGATCGACATCCCGATCCCGGCATCGCCCCAGAACAGCTCCTCGTTGACGAGCGGCAGCGTCAAGCCCGACTCGTCGAACCAGAACTGGGCCAAGCCCTCGTAGCCGTAGAGGCCGATCTTCGCGGCCTCACCGATCACCGGCCAAGGGGTCTCCTCGCGCTCGTCCCACTCGGCGGCGGCGGGGCGGACCACGTCGGCTGCGAAGCCGTGGACCCAGTCGCGGATGTCCTTCTGGTCCTGGTTGAGCTCGAGCGAGAAGGTGGGGGTTGAGGGTTGCCCGAGTCTGGCCGGAACCGGTCCGGCCTGCTCGACGAGCTCCTCGGCGGTGGTGGCGTTCAAGTTCTGCGCTGCTCCAGGGAAGTTGCTTACATTGGCCTATGTAACATCGCAAACGGTAAGGGTTAGACCCGGCCATGTCAAAACAGACCAAAGCGATCCAGCTTCACGGCCACCGCGTCTGCTTCCGCCAGGCGGGCGAGGGGCCGCTCGTCGTCCTCATCCACGGGATCACCGGCCGCTCGCAGCAATGGGAGCCCGCGATCGAGCACCTCGCCGCCGCGCACACCGTGCTGGCGCCGGACCTGCTCGGCCACGGCGAGTCGGCCAAGCCTCGTGGCGACTACTCGCTCGGCGCCTACGCGAGCGCCGTACGCGACACGATGGTGGCTCTCGGCCACGACCGCGCGACCGTCGTCGGCCACTCGCTCGGCGGCGGGATCGCGATGCAGTTCGCCTATCAGTTCCCCGAGCGCTGCGAACGCCTCGTGCTCGTCTCGAGCGGTGGCCTCGGGCGCGAGGTCCATCCGCTGCTGCGCGCCTCGACCCTGCCGGGCTCCGAGCTGGTCCTGCCGTGGATCACGCACGCCGCGGGTGCTGGCGGCGGGCGAGGCCGTCGGCAGGGCGATCGGCTTGCTTCGGCTTCAGGCCGGCACCGATCTGGCCGAGGTCGCGCGCGGCTATGCCTCGCTTGGCGACGCGGAGGCCCGCGCGGCGTTCATCGAGACGATGCGCGCGGTCCTCGACCGCAGCGGTCAGCGGGTGAGCGCGCTCGACCGCCTCTACCTTGCGGCGTCGGTGCCATCGCTGATCGTCTGGGGCGAGGCCGACCCGGTGATCCCCGCCGACCATGGCCGCGCCGCGCACGAGGCGATGCCCGGCAGCCGCTTCGAGCTCCTCGCCGGCGTCGGCCACTTCCCGCAGCTCGAGCGCCCGCACGAGTTCTCGCGTCTGCTGGCCGAGTTCGTCGCCTCCACCGAGGCGGCCGAGCTCGACACGTCGACGATCCGAGAGCGGCTGATCGCCGGAGGCGATCTCGCGGCGGCCTGACGGAGTGGGTGGCGTTCCGCTCCGGCGTGGGTGGGGCGCCGGGGTGGTTCGGTGTCGGTGAGGGAGGGTGGTTGGGCAGGGCGGCGGTGGTGAGTGCGCGCGATCGGGTGGCGGATCGCTTCGGATCTCGCTAACACCACACGCGCGGCCCGATCGTCGCTGCGTGTGGTGTTTGCCTCGCTATAGGGGGTAAACACCACAATCGTCACCCGATCGGCGATGCGTGTGGTGTTGGCGACACCCGGTTCGCAACCGAGAGTCCACCCACGCCTCGCACCCGATCCCTCCTCCTCACTGACAACAGTCCACGCCGGTGCCCCGCTCACGCCGGAGCGGAACGCCACCCCCGCCACGAACCAGCGGCGCTTTGCCGCTCCTAGCGCTTTTGGATCCGGTCGAGCTCGCGGCCCATACGGTCCTCGACCGCCTCGGTCATCACCAGCTGGAACATCGCCAGCAGCGCGTCGGAGGCCAGCGGCCGCAGGCGCTCGATTGCGTCGCGGACCGCGGGCAGGTCGTGCTCGGGCCTGCCCTGGTCCTCGAACGGCTTCCAGACCTGCTCGATGAACAGCCTGGTGAAGGTCTTGGCGACCGCCTCGGAGTGCTTGCGCAGCTCGGCCGCGACCTCGACCGCCGTCTCCGCCGGGATCCCGAGCGCCGCGAGCTCGGCGCTCGCGCGGCCGAGTCGCGGGCTCAGCTCCTCGAAGTTGCCCGTCGGGCAGCGGGCGCAGGATGCCGAGCTTCTCGGACTTGCGCAGGAGCTCCGGCGCGGCCTCACTCCCGCCCCAGCGCTCGGCGAGCTCGGCGGCGCTGACGATCTGCGGCTGCTCGTCCTCGAACGGCGCCTTGACCGCGCGCGTGAACCGCAGCACCTCCTCGCTCGAGCCGCCGGCGCTGTCGAGCAGGCGGGAGATCGTCTCGAGCTTGAAGCCGTCGGCCTGCAGCTCGCGGATCAGGTTGATCCGCGACTCGTGCTCGGGCCCGTAGAAGCCGGTGCGGCCGCGAACGTCGGGAGCGGGGAGCAGGCCGCGCGACTGGTGGGCGCGGATGTTGCGCACCGTCATCCCGGTGCGTCGCGCGAGCTCGTCGATCGTCAGCTCTTCGGTCGCCTGGCTCATCGCAGCGATTCTACGGCCGCCGATGGCCCATCGCTGGATGTGACATTGCGGCGGCTCAGTCGTCGCCGGCGAGTTCGGCCCGGCTAAGGCCGTCGAGGGTGTGGTCGAGCGTTGGCGCGCCGTCATCCTCCACCACGCAGATCGTCCCCGGCCAGTAGGGGCTCTCGGCCGCACTCGGGCCGAGCAGCGCCGGGGAGTGGACCCAGCTCCCGGTGTTCCAGAGCTTCGCCGGCGGCTGGCGCTTCGGGCTGCCGCGGCGGTGAGTGTGCCCGAAGATCACGTGTGCGGCATCGATCGAAAGCGCCTCGACCACGCCGCTCATCGCCTCGAATCCGGCGCGCGCGATTGCGCCCGCCGAGAGGTCGGAGCGCACCGGGCCGAGGCCAAGCCGGTTCGCGACGCCGACCGCTCCTGGGACGGCGACCGCGCCCAGCAGCCAGCCACGGATCTTCGCCGAGCGGCTCTCGCCGCCGCCGAGCATCTGCCAGATCCGCACCGAGGGGCCCGGGCCGCCGCGGTGCTCACCCGTGGTCGCTTGCGCGAGCCCGTGAAGCAGCGCGTAGACCGGTGTTTGCACGCGCTCGTATTCGTCGATGCGGTCCGGGTCGTGGTCGTCGGGCGGCGCGAGAGGGTCCCGCCCTCCGCCGGGAACGCCGAGCGCTCGTTCGACCATCGCCACGCCGAGCCGTTCGATCGTCGGCACGGTGAGGTGGCGGTCGAGGTAGTGGCCGTGGGTCGCGTAGACGTCGTCGCGAAGCCAGAGCCCCGGGTAGGCGAAGCGGAGCTCTGCCGGCGCCGCGAGCCTCGCCAGCGCCTCGAACGCGGTCCCCTTCGGGGCGCCGGTCTGCTCGAGCCCGAGCGCGGGCTCGCCAGACAGGATCCGCGCCTCGAGCCAGGGCTCGATCAGGTGGTGGTCGTGGTTGCCGGGGACGAAGATCAGCTCGCGCCCGGCAAACGCCTCGCCGAGGGTCGAGAGCATCGGCGCGGCCGTGTCGAGCACCTCGGGCAGCGGGCGGTCCCGGAGCTCGAGCACGTCTCCGAGCAGGATCAGGCGGTCGACGTCGTCGAGCCTCGCCATCAGCAGGTCGCGGAAGCGCTCTTGGCGCAGGAGGTCGGCGCCGCTGCCGAGGCCCAGGTGCAGATCCGAGATCACGACCGTGCGCACGCTCGCATGGTTCCGACCGTCGCGGACGGGACGATTCGACGATGGCGCCCACTCCCGACCCCCCTCGCCGCGCGACGCCGCTGTCGAACCTGCTCGGGATCGGCGCGCGCGGCGCCGAGCGAGTCGTTTCGGCGACCGGAATAGACGACGCGGTCGAGCGCACGACCGAGGAGGCGATCGTGCGAGCGCTCGAGAGCCCGGCGGTCGAGCGCGCGATCGTCCGGGTGCTCGAGTCGGATGCCGCCCAGGACGCCCTCCAGCGCACGCTCGCCAGCCCGGCGGTCGAGCGCGCGGCGGAAGAGATCATCGACTCGCCGCTCGTCGACCACGTCTGGGACCGCCTGCTGGCCTCCGACGAGGCGCAGAAGCTGATCGAGCGGATCGCCGACGCGCCGGAGCTGCGCGCCGCGATCGCGGCCCAGGGCATCGGGTTGGTGCGCGACATCGGCCGCAAGATCCGCGACGTCGCGATGCGGCTCGACGAGGGACTCGAGCGCTTCGTCCGTCGCGTCATCGGCAGGCCACGACGCAAGCCGACGACCCACGCCGGCCTGATCACGCGCTCGGTCGCCGGCCTGCTCGACGCGGCGATCCTGAACGTGATCTTCCTCGCCACCGCCGCCCTGCTCGGGTTCGTGGCCTCCGCGCTTGGCGACCCCGACGGTGTGTCGACCGCCGGGGTCGTCTTCGGGCTCGGCGCCTGGACCGTCTTCGGCTCGGTCTACCTGCTGGGCTTCTGGTCGCTGGCCGGCCAGACGCCCGGGATGCGCCTGATCTCGATCCGGATCGAGGACCACGACGGCTCGCCGGAGCTCGGCCTGCGGCGAGCCCGCCGGAGGCTCGTCGGCCTCGTCCTCGCCGTGATCCCGTTCGGGCTCGGGCTGCTCGGCGTGCTCACCCACGACGACCGCCGCGGGTGGTGGGACCGCCGCGCGGACACCGACGTCGTCCCGGTCGACCCGCTGGGCCCGTTCGCCCCGCGAGCCCACGCCGCCGAATAGACTCGCCCTCTGATGCCAGACGGGGGCACCGCCGAGGCGACGCGGGCCGGAATCGAGGTCGAGAACCCGGCCACCGGGGAGACGATCGCCACCGTCCCCGAGCTCGGCGCCGAAGAGGTCCATGCGCTGGTCGCGGCGGCACGCGCGGCGCAGCCGGCCTGGGCCGAGGCCGGCTTCGAGGCCCGGGCGAAGGTACTGCTCGACGCTCGCCGCTGGATGGTCGCCAACGCCGAGCGGGTCGTCGGCGCGATCGTCGCCGAGACCGGCCGCCCGGTCGATGAGACGCAGTTCGCCGAGCTCTCCTACGGGCTGATGTCGCTCGAGTTCTGGGCCCGCCAAGCGCCGCTCTACCTCGCCGATGAGGAGATCGAGTCGGCCTCGCCGCTGGTTCGCGGCCGCAAGCTCGTCGTTCGCTACGCGGCGCTCGGTGTCGTCGGTGTGATCGGGCCCTGGAACTACCCGCTCAACAACTCATTCGGCGACTGCGTTCCGGCGCTCGCGGCCGGCAACGCGGTGGTGCTGAAGCCCTCCGAGGTCACCCCGCTGACCTCGATCCTGCTCGCCGAGATGCTGACCGAGTCGGGCCTACCGGAGGGCGTGTTCCAGATCGCGACCGGCCGCGGCGAGACCGGCGCCGCGCTGATCGACGAGGTCGACTTCGTCATGTTCACCGGCTCGGTGGCGACCGGCAAGAAGGTGATGGCGAAGGCCGCCGAGACGCTGACCCCGGTCAGCCTCGAGCTCGGTGGCAAGGACCCGATGATCGTGCTCGCCGACGCCGACCTCGAGCGGGCCGCCAACGCGGCGATCTCCTACGGGCTCAACAACTCGGGCCAGGTCTGCATCTCGGTCGAGCGGATCTACGTCGAGGAGGCGGTCCACGACGAGTTCCTCGAGCGCGTCGCCGGCAAGGTCGAGGCGCTGCGCCAGGGCCCGCCCGGGGAGCCGGGCACGGTCGACGTCGGCGCGATCATCTTCCCGCCCCAGCTCGAGCTGATCGAGGCCCACGTCAGGGATGCCGTCGACAAGGGCGCCCGCGTCGTCACCGGCGGCGAGCGCGGCGAGGGCCCCGGCCGCTTCTACAAGCCCACCGTGCTCGCCGACGTCGACCACTCGATGCTCTGCATGACCGAGGAGACCTTCGGTCCGACGCTGCCGGTGATGAGCGTCCGCGACGCCGATCACGCGGTCGAGCTCGCCAACGACGGCCCCTACGGCCTCCAGGCCTCGGTCTGGACCCGCGACCACGAGCGCGGCGAGGAGATCGCGCGGCGGGTCGAGGCCGGGACCGCGATCGTCAACGACGCGCAGATGAACTACGCCGCGCTCGAGCTGCCGATGGGCGGCTGGAAGGCATCGGGGCTCGGCTCGCGCCACGGGCCCGACGGGATCCGCAAGTACACCAAGCGCCAATCGCTGATGGTCACCCCGGGCTACGCGCCCTCGCGCGAGGCCCACCACTTCCCCTACAGCGCCGAGGTCAGCCGGGCGATCGGCGAGGCCTTCGCCCTGCTGGCGACGAGCGACCTGCTCGACGACCGCCGGCGCGCCACCCTCGCGGCCCTCTGCGACACCTTCATCCCCTCGCTCGACCCGCCCGAGGGCGAGGCCGACCCGCACGGCTTCTGGGTCCGCTCGGCCTCCGACGCGGCGGTCCCCGAGGGGCTCGAGATCGCGCTGCTCCAGGCCGGCCTGCCCGACGAGCAGATCGCCGGCCTGCGCGAGCTGCTCGACTGGCTGGCCGAGAACGGGATCGCGGCGGCGACGCCGCTCGAGGCTCGCGAGCAGATCATCGAGGGTTTCTGCGAAGGGAGCCCCGAGGCGCTCGCGGGGATCACCACGCTGCGCAACATCACCGCGACGCTCTTCTACGCGCTTCCCGATCTCGGCACCGGACGCAACCCGACCTGGGACGCGATCGGCTACCCGGGCCCGATCTCGTCTCCGCCCGACCGCGAGCGCCCATTGCGGATCCGGCGGCCCGCTCCCGACGAGCTGCTCGAGGCCGACGTCTGCGTGGTCGGCTCGGGCGCCGGCGGTGGGGTCGTCGCCGGCGAGCTGGCGGCGGCGGGAAAGTCGGTGGTCGTTCTCGAGCTCGGCGGCTACTACGACGACCGCGACTTCGACCAGCTCGAGATCTCCGCCTACCAGCGGATGTACCTGAACGGCGGCCCGTTCCCGACCGCCGACGGCCAGATCTCGATCGTCGCCGGCAAGGCGGTCGGCGGCGGCACGGTGATCAACTGGACCAACTGCCTGCGCACGCACGAATGGGTGCGCGAGGAGTGGGCGGCCGAGCACGGCCTCGAGGGGCTCGACGGGCCCGAGTTCGACGCCCACCTCGACGCGGTCTCCGAGCGGATCAACGTCAACGGCGATTGCTCGGACTTAAACGGCCCCCACCAGCGGCTACTGCAGGCGTGCGAGCGGTTCGGTCACGACTTCCGCCCGGTCACCCGCAACGCCGACCGCGATCGCTATGACCCGGAGAGCGCCGCCTACATGGGCTTCGGCGACCAGTCGGGGTCGAAGCTCTCGACCGCGAAGACCTACCTGCTCGACGCGCAGGCGCACGGGGCCGAGATCCTCGCAGGTTGCCGAGCCGAGCGGGTCCTGGTCAGCGACGGGCGCGCGGCCGGGGTCGAGGCGGTGTTCACCGACCCCGCGGCGCCGGCCGGCGACGGCGCTCCGACCCGGGTCACCGTCCGCGCTCCGGTCGTCGTCGTCGCCTGCGGCTCGATCGAGTCACCGGCGCTGTTGCTGCGCTCGGGAATCGGTGGCCCCGCGGCCGGTGACTTCTTGCGCCTGCACCCGACCGCTGCGGTCACCGCCTACTACGACGAGCCGCAGAACTGGTGCTGGGGCCCGCCGCAGGCCGCGCTCTCGCACGAGTTCGCCGACCTCGGCGACGGGCACGGCTACCTGATCGAGGGGGCGCAGTCGACCACCGGCCTGTTCGCCGGCGCGATCCCGTGGCGCTCGGGCGCCGACCACAAGCGCCGAATGAAGGACTGGGCGCTGGCCGCACCGCTGATCAACCTGACCCGCGAGCAGGGTCACGGCCGGGTGACGATCGACGACGCCGGTGACGCGGTCACGCACTACCCGGTCACCGACGAGGTCGACATCCGCAACATTCGCGCCGGGGTCGAGCAACTGATCCGCATCCACGAGGCCGCCGGGGCGACCGAGATCGTCGGCAGCGCGCGCAAGGCGGGCGATTGGCGCCGCGGCGACGACCTCGACGCCTTCGTCGCCGATGTCACCGGCCAGCCGATCGCCCCCTGCGAGTTCACCCTCTTCTCAGCCCACCAGATGGGCAGCTGCCGGATGGGCGCCGACCCGGCTAGCTCGGTCACCAACCCGTGGGGCGAGCTCCATGACACGCCGGGCGTCTGGATCGGCGACGCGAGCGCCTTCCCCTCGGCCTCGGGCACCAACCCGATGCTGACGATCATGGCGCTTGCGCGGCGGACCGCGCACGCGATCGCAGCCGCGCGATAGCGGCGCTCAAGGCGTGGGCTCGAGCCCGGTGAGAAGCGGCTCGGGACCGGAGGCGCAGCAGATCAGGGTGGCGCGCTCGAGCGCCGCGGCGCGGTCGGCGCGCGCGGTCAGGATCCCGGGGTCGGTCGCGAGCTCGACGAAGGCGGCGATGCTCGGGTACCAGACCGCGATCACCTCGTCGTAGCGCTCGGCCTCGCCGCCGATCACCGTCCGCTGCACCTCACTCTCCCAGAGGACCCGGCCGCCGACGCGCGCGAGCAAAGCCAGCGCGACCTCGCCGTAGCGGGCGTACGCCTCGAGCCCGCTGACCTCGGCGCTGCCGCCGCCCGGCGGGTCTGCCTCATACGCCGCCCGCTCGCGATAGCGATTCAGGTTCAGCATCACCACCGGGCCGTCGTCCGCGCCGCCGGCCATGGCGACAAGCTCGGTCAGCTGCTGCTCGTTCGGCTCGATGGTCATCTCGTCAGGCGTTTTCCCGCCCAGCGGCGGGCGACGAAGGCAATCCAGATGTCGGCCAGGGTATCCACCGCGAGCTCAGGCGATACCAGCGGCTCGTGGCCGAAGGACTCGAGCAGGTAGCTCTCAGTGAGCCGGTTCAGGGCTCGCGCCGACTCCGCGGCGCTGGGGGGCGGGCTTGCTCCGATCTCGACCCCACGGTGAATCGTGTCCTCGACCAGGCGGTCGAAGCGCCCCCGAAGCTGCGCCTGGTGGGCCTCGACCACCGGGTCCGTCGTCGCGGCCTCGGCGAGCGCGCGCAGCAGCGGCCCATGGCGGCTGTAGACCTCGACCGGAAGCGCGATCGCCTCGCGCACCTCGTCTGGATCGGGCCCGCTGCGGGTGGCTGCCACCTGCGCCTCGTAGAGCTCGTCGACCGCCTCCCGCGCAACCCGCAGCACGAGGTCGCCGAGGTCGTCGAAATGGCGGTAGAAGATCGTCCGCTCGAGCCCCGTCCGGGCCATGATCTCGCTCACGTTGAGTTCGCCGTAGGAGCGCTCGCGGACGAGCTCGGCGGCCGCCTCGATGATCCGCCGACGGCTCTGTTCGCGGGTCTGGCGTGTTCTTGCCTTTTGGTTCGGAGAAGCCATGCTCGGGCCGGTTAAGTTGACACAGTGTGACACATACTGTATGGTCCGCGCAAGTGAGGATCAGGGAAGGAAGGACAGGCATGGACTTAACGGGCTCGACCGGGCGCCCGCGAGGGGCGACCGCGGCGGCTCTGGCAACGCTCGTGGTGATGCTCGGCCTCGCGGCCGGCGCCGGCGCTCGACCCGTCGACGCAACCCGCGACGGGCGCCCGAACATCCTCGTCGTGATGACCGACGACATGGCGGCTACCGACGTCGAGCTGATGCCGAACCTCCAGCGCCATCTGGTTCGCAAGGGGACCACCTTCGCCGACGCGGTCGACTCGTTCCCGCTCTGCTGCCCAGCGCGGGCGACCTTCATCACCGGGCAGTACGCCCACAACCACGAGGTCAAGGGCAACTTCTTCCCTTACGGCTGGTACGGGATGAAGCACCGCGGCAACATCCTGCCGCGCTGGCTCCAGGACGTCGGCTACCGCACCGCGCTGGTCGGCAAGTGGCTGAACGGTTACGGCGCTGTCGACGCCCACGGCGAGGTGCCGAAGGGCTTCGACATCTGGCGCGGGCTGCTCGACGTCTCCGCCTACGACTACTTCAACTTCGTCATGAACAAGGACGGCAAGCTCAAGACCTGGGGCGACGCCGCATTCGCCCGCGGCCTGGTCGAGTTCGCGAACATCGAGGTGATCGGCGGCATCAGCAGCGTCGCCGACGTGTTCGCCAAGCTGACCGAGGTCTTCGGGCCGGGTCCCTACAGCTACTGGGGGACCGAGGAGGCGAAGGACTACTCACCCGACGTCACCGGGAAGATCACCGAGCAGCTGGTTCGCGGCGAGCGCAACTCGCGCGAGCCGTTCTTCATCTGGTGGTCGGTCGCCGCCCCCCACCGCGAGGACGTCTCGACCACGCTGATGCGTCGGCCCGGGCCCGACCCGCGCCCCGCGCCGCGCTACGCGGACGAGAGCAAGGGCTACGTCCTGCCGCAACCGCCGAGCTTCAACGAGCCCGAGATCGCCGACAAGCCGTCGGCGGTTGAGGACGCCGCGGCGCCGATGAGCGACGAGCAGATCGCCCAGCTCCAACTCGACTACGAGGGACGCGCGGGAGCGCTGCTGGCGGTCGACGACCGGCTCGCGAAGCTCATCGACACGCTGGGCGACACGGGCCAGCTCCGCAACACCCTGATTCTCTTCCTCTCCGACAACGGCTGGCTCCAGGGCGAGCACCGGATCACCGGAGACAAGTTCCTCCCCTACGAGGAGTCACTGCGAGTGCCGTTGATCGTCCGCGGCCCCGGGGTGCCGAAGGGCCAGACGGTCAAGGGCCAGGTCTCGAACATCGACCTCGCGCCGACGCTCGTCGACGTCGCCGGCGCTGAGGCCGGCCGGGTGATGGACGGGGTCTCGCTGATGCCGGCGATCCGCAACCCGAACCGGCTCGCGGAGCGGGCGGTGGAGATCGAGGCGCTGGCGCCGCTGTTCGAGGCCGAGATCCCGATCAACGCCTGGGACCGGCCATACACCGGCGTGCGCACCGACCGCTACACCTACGTCGTCTGGACCGAGACCGGCGAGCGGGAGCTATACGATCGCGACCGGGATCCGTACCAGCTCGCCAACGTCGCCGGCGATCCGGCCTACGCCGAGATCGAGAGCCACCTCGATGCGAAGCTCGCCAAACTGGCCGACTGCCGCGGCCGCGCATGCAACGTGAAGCCATGAGTGTCGAGGCGTTCCGCACCCCCGAGGAGCGCTTCGCCGAGCTGCCCGGGTTCAAGTTCGAACCCCGCTACCGCGAGGTCGACGGACTGCGGCTGGCGCACATCGACGAGGGCGACGGGCCCCCGGTGATCTTCTTCCACGGCGAGCCGACCTGGTCGTATCTGTGGCGCAAGGTGATCGGGCCGGTGCGCGACGCGGGCTTTCGCTGCATCGTGCCCGACTACGCCGGCTTCGGGCGCTCGGACAAGCCGACCGACCTCGGCTGGTACTCATACGACCGCCACACCGAGCTCACCGCGACCCTGCTCACCGACCTCGACCTGCGCGACGCGACCGCCGTCGTCCACGACTGGGGCGGGCCGATCGGGTTGCGGCTCGCGGTCGAGTACCCGGACCGGATCACCCGGATGGTGATCATGGACACCGGTCTGTTCACCGGCGAGCAGCCGATGTCGGACGCGTGGAAGGCGTTTCGCGATTTCGTCGAGCGCACCGAGGACCTGCCGGTCGGCTTCCTGGTCAAGGGCGCGGCCGCGCGGGAGATGAGCGACGAGGTGCAAGCGGCCTACGAGGCGCCGTTCCCGACCCCGGAATCGAAGGCCGGCACGCGCGCGTTCCCGCTCATGCTCCCGACCTCGCCCGAGATGCCCGGGGCGGCGGCCGGCAAGAGGGTGCTCGATGCCCTGCGGACTGACACCCGTCCGAAGCTTCACCTGTGGGCCGACTCGGACCCGATCATCCCGTTCAAGGTCGGCGAGCGCTTCGCTGCCGCGATCAACGCCGATCCGCCGGAGATGATCGAGAATGCCTCGCACTTCCTCCAGGAGGACGCGGGCGAGGAGATTGGGCGGCGGATCGCCGCATGGCTTCACTCGTGAGGACGAGCGAATGACACTGAGCAAGGGAGGCGCGCGATGACCGGACCGCTGTACCGCGTTGGAGGCTTCTGCGCACGCCATGCGAAGTGGGTGTTCGGTGGCTGGATCGTGTTCGTAATCGCGATCACCTTGGGCGCCACCGGAACCGGACGGCCGACCAGCGACGACACGACTATCCCGGGGTCGGGCTCCACCGCCGCCACCGACCTGCTCGAAGCGAAGCTGCCCGAGGAGGCGAACGGCTCGGTGCCGATCGTGCTCGAGTCGACGAGCGGCAAGCTCACCGAGGGCGCCAACGCGACGGCGATCAACAAGACGGTCAAAGCGCTGAAGGCGAACGAGTACGTGCAGAAGGCGATCAGCCCGCTCTCCTCGAAGGGCTCGAGCGCGCTCGCCGACCACGACACGATCGGCTTCATCTCGCTCTACCTGACGCTCAGCTCCGGCGACCTCCAGGACGACGAGGCCGATAGCGTCTTCGACGCCGCCGACCCCGCCCGCGACGCCGGGCTCGAGGTTTCCGCCGGCGGCTATCTCGGCGACCAGCTCTCCAGCCCGAGCACCCGCCTGAGCGAGATCGTCGGCATCGTCGGCGCGATGATCGTGCTCGTCTTCGTCCTCGGCACGGTGCTCGCGATGGTGATGCCGATCACCACCGCGCTGCTCGGGGTGATCTCCGGCCTCTCGGTGATCGGGGTCATTGGCGCCGCGATCGCGGTGCCCTCGATCGCGCCGACGCTGGCGATCATGATCGGCCTCGGCGTCGGCGTCGACTACTCGCTCTTCATCGTCACCAGATATCGCAAGCTGCTCGCCGACGGGCGCGACGTCCACGAGGCGGTCGCGCGCGCCATAGCGACCTCGGGCGGCGCCGTGCTGTTCGCCGGCGGGACGGTGGTGATCTCGCTGCTCTGCCTGTTCTTCGGCGGCATCCCGCAGGTCCGCGACCTCGGCTACTCGGCGGCGATCGCGGTCGCGGTCGTGATCGTCGCCGCGCTCACCCTGCTCCCCGCCGGGCTCAGCCTGCTCGGCCGGCGAATCAACTCGCTGCACGTGCGCAACGTGCCCCAGGAGGGGGAGTTCGATCCCGAGAACCCGAACGGGTGGATCCGCTGGGGCCGCGCGATCGGCCGCCACCCGGCGATTGCCGCCGCGGTCGGCATCGTGATCCTGCTGGTGCTCTCGATCCCGGTGTTCTCGATCCAGCTCGGCGCCCAGGACGACGGTCAGATGCCGACCTCGACCACGATCCGCGAGTCGTACGACACGCTCACCAAGGGCTTCGGCGTCGGCGCGAACGGGCCCCTGCTGATCGCGGTCGACATCAAGCCGCCGGCCCAGAACGACCAGCAGTCGCTCAACCAGCTCAACAACCAGGAGCAACAGCAACAGCAGCAGGAGCAGCAGGCGATCGAGCAGACGACCGAGCAGCTCGAGGCCGAGGGCGTGCCGCCCGACCAGGCCCAGCAGGAGGCGACGCAGCAGGTCGAGGCTCAGGGGCCGAGCCAGGCGCAGCAGCAACAGGAGCAGCAGCAGAAGGAGTTCCTCGAGTCGCCGGCGAGCGATCCGCGGCTGGTCAAGCTCCAGAACAAGATCGAGAAGGCCGACGACGTCGACACCGTCTCGCCCGCCTCCCTCAACAACGCCGGCACCGCGGCGGCGTTCAGCGCGATCCCGAAATCGGCGCCCTCGGCCGAGCGGACGCAGAACCTCGTCAACGACCTCCGCGACGACGTGATCCCGAAGGCGCTCAAGGGCACGCAGATGACCGCCTACGTCGGCGGGACGACGGCCGGCAACATCGACCTCGCCGACAAGATCGGCGAGGAGCTGCCGGTGGTGATCCTGATCATTGTCGGGCTCAGCCTGGTGCTGCTGACGATCGCCTTCCGGACCATGGTCGTGCCCCTGATCGCGGCGGCGATGAACCTGCTCGCGGTGGCCGCCGCCTACGGGATCCTGGTCGGGATCTTCCAGGAGGGCTGGGGCGTGGAGCTGCTCGGGCTCGACCACGCGGTCCCGGTGGTCAGCTTCGTGCCGCTGATGATGTTCGCGATCCTGTTCGGGCTCTCGACCGACTACACGGTCTTCCTGCTGACGCGGATCTCGGAGGAGTACGAGCTGCACGGCGACCACCGCAGGGCGATCGTCGACGGCCTCGGGCACGCGATCCGGGTGATCGTCGCCGCGGCGACGATCATGGTGCTCGTCTTCTCGAGCTTCATCATCAGCGGTGACCCGACCGTGAAGCAGTTCGGCGTCGGGCTCGCGAGCGCGGTCGCGGTCGACGCGCTGATCGTCTGCCTGGTGTTGCCCGGGCTGATGCTGCTGCTCGGCAAGCCGGTCTGGTACCTGCCTGGCCCGCTCCAGCGCCACATGCCACAGCTCGGGATCGAGGGCGACGAGTACTTCAGGCGCCGCGACGCCGAGGGCTCGAGCTAGGCCAAAGCCCGAGCCAGGAAGGGCAGCACGGCGGCGTCGAACTCGTTGGCCCGCTCGAGGTTGGGGACGTGGGCAGTGTCGCCGATCTCGACGGCCTCGGCGCCGGCGACACCCTCCGCGATCGCTGCCGATCCGGCGAGCACGCTCGGCTGGTCGAGCGCGCCGGTGACCACGAGCACGGGGACGGCCAGCTCTCCGAGTCGTCCGAGCGCGGGTGGGTCGAGCTCGCCGGGCTCGATCTCGGCGCCGCGCTGCTCGCGCGCCTCCTCGCGCTCGAGCGCCGCGAGGTTCATCCGCGCGACGCGCGCGCGCACCGCCGGATCGACCTCGCCGGGCCCGCGCCCCGGGCCGTCGACCCACATCCCCAGCTCGACCTCGTTTGCGGCCTCGAGCCCGCCGCGCTCGTAGGCCGCCTCGACAGCCTCGAACCTCGCCATCAGCTCGGGGCTCGGCTCCCAGCCCGACGGCGTAGCGCCGACCAGCACCAGCGCCGCGACGCGATCCGGCTCGGCCAGGGCGAGGTCGAGCGCCGCCTTGCCACCCATCGAGGCGCCGATCACGGCGACGCGGTCGATGCTCGCTGCCTCGAGAACGGCGAGGGCATCGCTGTGAAAAGAGAAGGGGCCGCTCGGATCGTCCGACTCCCCGAAGCCGCGCTGGTCGTAGCGCACCAGCTCAAAGCGCTCGCGCCAGCGCTCCCACTGCGGCTCCCACATCGTCCGGTCGGCGATCCCCTCGTGGATCAGCAGCACGGCCGGCCCGGCGCCCTCGACCTCATAGGCCAGCCCGTCTGCGGTGCTCATACTCATCGGCTCATAGCTGTACCACGATCGCCGAGGTGATCAGCTCCGCGAGTGGGCCGGTCGGAAAGCCGGCGACGGTGCCGCCCCCGGAGACGACCTGGACCCGGCCGCGGTCGCTGGTCAGCTCCATGTCGAGCTCGACCGGGACGGAGACATTCGTGTCGCCGATCAGCGGCTCGAGCAGCGCGTCGAGCAGCGACTCGCCGGGCAGCGCGACGCCCTCGAGGCCGAAGTCGGCGAGCTGGGCGGCCGTGGTGTCGCCGACGGCGATCAGCCGGTAGGGGCCCTTTCCGTCGCGGCTGAGCTCGAAGCGCTCGAGCTCGAACGGCCCGGCGCCCGAGTCGGTGATCGTCACGTCGACGGTCGCGAAGCCGTCGAGGCGCTCGAAGACGCCCTCGCGCTGGTCGAGATCGAGGTCTAGCTGCTGCGCCGTGACCTCGAACCGCTCGCCGTCGGAGAACAGCAGCCGCAGCGCCGGGAACGCACCGAGGGTCACCTCGGCCGAGCCGCCGTTCTCCGTCAGCCTGTTCTCGACCTGGCGCTCCCCGAGCGCCGGCACCAGCATCTGGCTCGCCACCGCCACGAAGACCGCTGCGCCGGCGACGACAAGCCCCCACCGGGATCGAGTCATGTCGGAAAGCTTGGCACGCCACGGTCACCGGGCGGCCGGCTGGGGTAGATTCCGGCCGGATCCGACTCGGGCGAAAGGTGTCCGCAGTGGAAGCAGTCCAGGGCCGGGGAGCCGGGCGCCCCTCGGATCGCGGGAGGGCCACGTTGAGCACCGTGCTCGCCATCGTTGGCGCTCTGTTGACGCTGGTCGGAGCCCTGCTGCTCTACGCGCGCACGGACATCGTCGACCAGGAGGGCTTCGCCGGACACGCGGCGGAGGCGCTCGCCGACGACGAGGTCCGCGAGGTAGTCGCCACCGAGCTCGTCGTACAGCTGATCGAGCGTGGATCGGCCGACCTCGTCGCCGCGCGGCCGCTGCTCGAGTCGGTCGTCGACACCGTGGTCGAGACGCGCCAGTTCCGCGACATCTTCCGCCAGGCCGCGATCGAGGCCAACCGGCTGCTCTTCGTGCGCGAGAAGCGCAACGTCGCGCTCGACCTCGCCGACAGCCTCGAGATCATCCGCTTCGCGCTGCGGTCGGTCTCGCCCGAGGCGGCGAACGCGATCCCCGAGTCGGTCGACCTGACCCTGGCCAAGCTCGGAGAGCGGGAGTTCGCGAAGCAGAGCCTCGTGATCGCGGACAAGATCCGGCTCTTCGGCATCGTCGCGCCGCTGCTCGCGCTGCTTACCCTGATCGCGTCGGTCGTCGCGGCGCCCGACCGGCGCGCCGGCGTCCTTCGCGCCGCGCTCGCCGTGTCCGCCGCCGGGACGGTGCTGGCTATCGCGATGATCGTGATCCGGGCGCGGATCGTCGCCGGGGTGGTCGGCGAGGACGAGCTCACCGACGAGCAGGTCCAGGGGGCGATCGGCGGGATCCTGGACGCTTTCGGTGGCGACCTGTTCGCCTGGGCCCTGCTGCTCGCGCTCGGTGGCCTGGTGATCGCCGGCGCGGCGGCCGCGCTCGATCCCGAGCACACGGACGATCCGGTCTTGATCCTGCGGCGCAGGATCGCCGAGCGCCCGCGGACGACCGCCGGGCGCGCGCTGCGGGGGGTGCTCGCGGTCGGGGTCGGCTTGTTCGTGGCGCTCGAGCCAGAAGACGCGCTGGCGATCGCCGGACTGCTCGCCGGCGCCTACCTGGTCTACTTCGGCAGCGGTGAGCTGCTGTTGCTGCTGCAGCCACGCGGCGCCGATCCCGGGGCGGGGCGCGAGCAGCGCCGGCGCCAGCTCCTGCGCACCGGGATCTTCGCCGCGGTCGCGGTCGCCGCGGTCGCGGTCGCACTCGTGCTCATCACCTCGGGCGAGTCCGGGCGCCAGCCGGCGACCGCCAACCCCGAGGGCGGCTGCAACGGCTCGCCGGGGCTGTGCCGGTTGCGGATCAACGAGGTCGCGTTCGCCGGCACCCACAACTCATTTTCGGCCGCCGACAGTCCCGAGTGGTTCATCACCAACCAGAAGCACGACATCGAGCGCCAGCTCGCCGACGGCATCCGCCTCTTTCTGATCGACCCGCATTGGGGGGTCGAGGACGCCCAGGGCCGGGTGCGGACCGACTTCGACTCCGAGGACCGCGACCTCAATCGAGTCGCCAGCTCGCTGCCACCAGAGACCCTGGCGGCCGCCGAACGGCTCGCCGGCAGCCTCGGCGTGCGGGAGGCATCCGGCGGGGAGCGCGAGGTCTTTCTCTGTCACTCGGTCTGCGAGCTCGGCGCGACCCGGATGGTCGACACGCTCGAGCAGATCAACGCGTTCTTGGACCGCAACCCCGGCGAGGTCGTGATTCTGTTCATCGAGCCGTACGTCCCGCCGGCGGAGATCGAGCGCAGCTTCGAGGAAGCGGGGATGATCGACCGGGTGGCCGAGCTCGAGCGCGGGGCGCCGCTGCCGACGCTGGGCGAGCTCGTGCGCTCCGACCGCCGCGTGATCGTGTTCACCGAGCGCGACGCCGACGGGACGGTGCCCTGGTACCTGGACGGGTTCTCGTTCGTCCAGGACACCCCGCTGGGGGTGAAGAAGGTGGCCGATCTCAGCTGCGAGCTGAACCGCGGCGACGCCGCGAGCCCGTTCCTGATGCTCAACCAGTGGGCCGACGTCTTCCCGCCGCAGCGCAGCGCCAACGTCGAGTTTCAGACCCGGGACGCTCTCCTCGGTCGCGCCCGGGAGTGCGAGCGCGAGCGGGGCCTGCCGGTGAGCCTGATCGGCGTCGACCACTACGACCTCGGCAAGCTGCCCGAGGTTGTCGAGGAGCTCAACCGTGAGAGGATCGAGGCCGCCAAGCGATGATCCCGGCCGCCTCGTTCATTTCCGACTTCTGGAACGACCAACTCGTCGAGCACGACCGCCAGTGGGTGTTCCTGGTCCTGCTCGGCCTGGTCGTCTCGTTCGGGTTCATCCGGCTCTCGACTCGGCTGATGCGAAGCCCGCGGGTCCCCTGGTGGCCGGGAAGCGTGGTCAGCGACGGCGGCGTGCACGTGCACCACCTCGTCTTCGGGATCGTGCTGATGATGCTCGCCGGGACGATCAGCTTCGCCGGTTTCGCGACGGCGCCGCTCTACGAGATCTGCGCCCTGCTGTTCGGGATCGGGATCGGGCTGACGATCGACGAGTTCGCGCTCTGGCTCTACCTCGACGACGTCTACTGGTCGGAGCGCGGCCGAAGCTCGGTCGACGCCGCCGTGCTCGCGGTTTCGTTCATGGGCCTGGTGCTGCTCGGCATCCGCCCCTTCGACCTCTCCGACGGCAGCTTCGGCGCCGTGCTCGCGAGCGTGGTCACCGTGCTCTTCACCCTGGCCGTCGTCCTGATCTGCTTCCTCAAGGAGCGGCTCTGGCACGGTGCGGTCGGGATCTTCTTCGCGCCGCTGGCAGCCTACGGCGCCTGCCGCCTCGGCAAGCCGGGCTCGTCGTGGGCGAAGCGCTTCTACGGCGAGCGCAACCCCGGCAAGCAGGCGAAGGCCGAGCAGCGGTTCCATCCGGGCAGGCGCACCGACCGGGTCAAGGAGGGCATCCGCACCGCCGTCGGCGGCTCGACCGAGGAGGACTACGAGGCGAAGCTCGCCCGGCGCGGGGAGGGGTAGCGCGGCCGCTACGGACTCGCGGTCCGTGCCTTGCTCGACTGACGCAGTTCGAAGAAGAGGACGACGACCGCGAGCGCGAACAGGGGTGCCGCGATCACGTTGACGAGCGTCGCGCTCACCCAGTGCCCGGCGAAGGTCTCGCCGAAGGCCCAGATCGAGCCCGACGAGGCGAGGCTGACGAGCACGTCCTCGACCACCAGGATCGGGATCACGAGCCCGAAGACGAGCCAGAAATGACCTCGTACGACCTCGCGGCTGCGCCGGAACGCCGCCCGGACGCCGAGGTGCTCGATCTCCACCGCCGGGGCGACGAGTGCGAACCAGACCAGGAACACGACTCCGGGGACGATCAGCAGGAGCAGCCCGCCGACGACGACGGCGGCGTAGAGCAGATCGACCGCGACCAGCCGCCACACCGGCAGCCGCCGAAGCGCTTCGGCCAGGGGCCGCTCGCGCCGGTGTCGAACGTTGGTGACCACGGCGGCGACGACGCCCGTGTAGATGACCTCACCCAGCAGCGCTCCCGCGGCATGGACGAGCGCCGCACCGCCGATTGCGACCAGGTCGACCGGATCGCCGACCTCGGGGTCCTCGAGCGGCTTCTGGAGCTCGTCGTCAAGCGCCTCGAGAAAGCCGATCGGGACGAAGATCACGACCGCCGCCAGCAGCAGCGTCCGACGGTGATCGCGGAAGATCGCCCCCATCTGGGCGAGGACGCCACGAACCGTCGGCGTCGTGGTGTGCTCGAGTGCCTCGATCGCGCGATCGTATTCGTGCGGGCGCCGGCCGGTTCATCGGCGGCCCACGCCTCTTCGAGGTGGGGCGGACGCCCTTGGCGTGGCCGCTCAAATAGAGTTCTGCGGCCAGGTCAACCGCGCCCTAACCAGGGGGAGACGAATGTTCATCCTTGCCGCTGAGTACCCGTTCCTCGAGATCGTCGGGACGATCATCGTCTTCTTCGCCTGGATCGCATGGATCTTCATCCTCGTCACCGTGCTCAGCGATCTCTTTCGCCGTCACGACATCTCCGGTTGGGGCAAGGCGGCCTGGGTCCTGTTCGTGATCGTGATCCCGTTCCTCGGCGTGCTCTTCTACCTCGGCTCGCAGGGCCGCCACATGGCCGAGCGCAACGCCGAGGCGGCCAAGGCCCAGCAGGCCGAGTTCGACGCCTACGTCAAGAAGGCCGCCGGCGGCTCCGCATCCGGCGCGGCCGGTGAGATCGCGCACGCGAAGGAGCTGCTTGACAGCGGCGCGATCACCCAGGCCGAGTTCGACCAGCTGAAGCAGAAGGCGCTCGCCTAGCGGCGGCCGCCGGATCCGATCCGGCGGCGGCGCTCAGATCCCCAGCAGCTGCTTCTTCTTCGCCTCGAAGTCGTCGGCGGTGATCACGCCGTCGTCACGCAGCTTCGCCAGCTGCTCGAGCTCGGCGGCGTAGTCGGGCTCGGCTGGCGCGACTGGCGCGGCTTGCTGGGGTGGCGCCGGCTCGGCGTAAGCCCCCTGCTCTCGCTCGGCCCATCGGCGCTGCTGCCGGTGCTGGACGGCGCCGGCCGTTCCCGCGACGACCGCGGTCCGCGCCGCCATCCCGACTATTCCCGGTCCGCGTCGCATCAGTGGCATCTCAGAGGCTCCCCTCTCGTCAGGCGTTCTCGATTGCGTACTCGCGTGCGGCGACGACGACCTCGTGCGGGACCCGCTCGAGGTCGAGCAGGACGCCGCCGGCGTCGCGGATCGCCTGCGCGAGCTTCGCCGCCCAGACGTCTTCCCAGACGAGCAGTGCCGCCGACGAGTCGGGGTCGAGCTCCTCGGCGGCAGCCGCGAGGTCGTCCTCGTTGAACAGGCCCTCGACCGTCAGGCCGAGGTTCTCGAGTCCGGCGCGGACCTCCTCGTCGAGCTCGGAGAGCTCGAAGGCGGCGACGTTGCCGTCGGCGTCCTTGGTGACGAACGCGAGGTCGATGATCCGGATCGTGTTCGACTCGACCAGCTCGGCCAGCGCGGGCGCGATCTCGCCGCGAAACCTGTTCCCCGGGAACGCAACGATCATGTACTCGACTGGTCCGATCTCGGTCATGGTCCCCTTCCTCGTCGCGGTCGCGGCCATGCTATCCGTCCGCTGGGTTCCCGCGCCCTTCCGCTAGGTTGCCGGTCACGCGATGACCACGGTCTCAGAGCGATTCGCAGGGGTCGGCGACGTCGAGCTGGCGTACGAGACGTTCGGCGAGCCCGCAGACCCGGCCGTGCTCATGGTGATGGGGCTCGGAGCGCAGATGATCTTCTGGCCCGAGGAGCTCTGCGAGATGCTCGCCGAGCGCGGCCACTTCGTGATCCGCTTCGACAACCGCGACGTCGGGCGCTCGACGAAGCTCGACGACCACGCCCCGCCGCCGCTGACCGCGTTGCTCACCGGCGAGGTGACCGAGGTCCCGTACCTGCTTCAGGACATGGCGGCGGACGCGATCGGCCTGCTCGACCACCTCGGGATCGAGCGCGCGCACGTGGTCGGCGCGTCGATGGGCGGGATGATCGCGCAGCGGCTCGCGATCGACCACCCCGAACGCCTGCTCTCGCTCGCCTCGATCATGTCGACGACCGGCGAGCCCGAGGTCGGCCGGCCGACGCCCGAGGCGATCGCGGTGCTGATGACGCCGCCGCCGAGCGACCGCGACGCCTACATCGACGGCTTCGTCGCCGCGCGGCGGGTGATCGGCTCGCGCGGCTTCCCATTCGACGAGGCGCGCACGCGGCGGCTCGCCGAGCGCTGCTACGGGCGCGGCTACTTCCCCGATGGGACCTCGCGGCAGTTCGCCGCGATTCTCGCCTCGCCCGATCGAACGCCGGAGCTGGCGTTGGTCGAGCTGCCGACCGTCGTCATCCACGGCTCCGACGATGCGCTGATCGGGGTCAGCGGCGGTGAGGCGACGGCGGCTGCGATCCCCGGCTCCGAGCTGGTGCTGATCGACGGCATGGGCCACGACCTGCCCGAGGGCGCCTGGCCGCCGATCGCCGAGGCGCTGACCCGGAACTTTGCCCGGGCTGGCGACGAGCGCGGGTAGGCGAGTGGGATTCATCGAACCCAGACCGCCGCCGTTCGACCTCGAGGAGTGGCAGGCGAAGCCCTACCTCTCCCGGCTGAAGCCGAGTTGCCAGGATTGGGCGGTCAACGGCTTCGGCACCCCGCACGCGGTCTACCTGCTGTACGTGGTCAAGCTGGTCGTCTTCACCGTCGGCGCATTTCTGCTCATCGGAGCGACAACGCCCGGGCTCGGCGGGCTCGGCGAGATCGGGGATTGGTGGAGTGAGCCGATCACCTTCCAGAAGCTCGCCGTCTGGACGCTGCTCTGGGAGGTCCTCGGCCTCGGCTCGGGGTCGATGCCGCTCGCGTTTCGGTTCGTGCCGCCGATCGGCGGCGTCCTCTACTGGCTGCGCCCGGGCACGATTCGCCTTCCTCCCTGGCCCGACAGGGTCCCGCTGACGCGGGGGTCGAGGCGGACCCTTGCCGACGCTGCCCTCTATGCCGGCGTCCTCGCCGCGGCCGTATACCTGCTGTTCTCCAACGGTGAGGCGGTTGCGGGCGCGGCTGCGGGCCGCCTCGACCCGGCGGCGATCGCCGTGCTGCTCGGCTTCCTGGCGCTGCTCGGCCTGCGCGACAAGGTGTCGTTCCTGGCGGCGCGGCCCGAGATCTACGGGTTCCTGCTGGTCGTCTCGCTGTTTCCGATCGAGAACCTGATCGTCGGCTGGCAGCTCGTCTTCATCTGCATCTGGTGGGGCGCCGCGGCGTCGAAGCTCAACCGTCACTTCCCCTACGTGGTCTCAGTGATGGTCTCGAACACCCCCTGGAACCGGTCGCGGAAGATGAAGGCGCAGCTGTATCGGGAGTACCCCGACGACCTGCGGCCCTCGCGCCAGGCGATGCTCGGGGCGCATCTCGGCACCGCGGTCGAGTTCGGGCTGCCGCTGATCCTGCTGGTGACCAACGGCGGCGTGATCGGCGCGCTCGCAGTGATCGGGATGGTCCTCTTCCACGTCCACATCACCTCGACCTTCGCGCTCGGGGTCCCCCTGGAGTGGAACCTGTTCATGATCTTCGGGGTCCTCTTCCTGTTCGGCGAGTACGGCGACGTGCCGCTCTCGACCCTCGACGACCCGCTGCTCTGGATCGTGATCGTCGCCGTCGGGGTGCTGACCCCAATCATCGGCAACCTGTTCCCCGACAGGGTCTCCTTCCTGCCGTCGATGCGCTACTACGCCGGCAACTGGGCGACCAGCACGTGGCTGTTTCGCAAGGACACCGAGGCCGAGGCAAAGCTCGACCGCGACCTCGACAAGGTCGCGGCGATCAACGTCGAGCAGGTGACCGGGCTCTACGGCCGGGAGATGGCCGAGTACCTGATCGAGAACGGCCTCGCCTTCCGCGCCATGCACAGCCACGGGCGCGCCCTCACCGGGCTGCTGGCCCGGGCCGTGGACGAGGTCGATGACTACTACGTTCGCGAGGGCGAGCTGATCTCGGGGATCGCCACCGGCTGGAACTTCGGCGACGGGCATTTCCACCACCACCAGCTGCTCGAGGCGATCCAGGACCAGTGCGGGTTCGCCGAGGGTGACGTGCGCGTGGTGACGCTCGAGTCCCAGCCCGCTCACATCCAGCGCCAGCGCTACCGGCTCTATGACGCCGCCTCCGGCCTGCTCGAGGAGGGCTGGGTCGAGGTCGCCGAGATGGTCAGGCGCGGCCCCTGGCTCGAGGAGTCCTGGGAGTTCCCGGTCGAGGTCACGCGAGGTCGCGAGCGCCCGGCCAAACCCGTCACAACGGCGTGAGCGAGGCGATCGTCGTCGGCTCCGGCCCGAATGGGCTCGCGTGCGCGGTGGCGCTCGCCCGGGAGGGGGTCGCGGTCACCGTGCTCGAGGCCTCCGAGACGATCGGGGGCGGGACGCGCAGCGGGGAGCTCACCGTCCCGGGGCTTGTGCACGACCACTGCTCGGCCGTCCACCCGATGGCGGTCGGCTCGCCGTTCCTGCGCTCGCTGGGCCTCGAGCGCCATGGGCTCGAGTGGCTCTGGCCCGAGGTCGACCTCGCGCATCCGCTCGACGACGGCTCCGCCGGGGTGATGCTGCGCTCGATCGAGGCGACGGCGGAGGGGCTGGGCGCCGACGGGCGCTGCTGGAGGCGGCGCTTCGGGCGGTCGTCGGAGTCCTTCGACCTGCTCATCGACGATCTGCTGCGCCCGATCCTGCACTTGCCCAGCCACCCGATCCGGCTGCTGCGCTTCGGGCTGCCGGCGGCGATGCCGGCGACGGTGCTGGCGCGCGGCTGGCACACGCCGCAGGCCCGGGCGCTGTTCGGCGGCGTCGCCGCGCACTCCTTCAGCCGCCTGAGCCGGCCGATGAGCTCGGCGGTCGGCGTCGCCCTGATCTGTGCCTGTCATCGGTTCGGCTGGGCGGTCGCGCGCGGGGGCTCGTCCTCGATCGCCGATGCGCTCGCCGCGGTCCTGCTCGAGCACGGCGGCAAGATCGAGACCGGAGTGCGGGTCGGCTCGCTGGCGGAGCTCGAGCCGCCGACACCGTCGTCCTCGACCTCGCCCCGGCGGGGGTCGCCGAGCTGGCGGGCGATCGGCTTCCCCGCCGGGTCGAGCGTGCCTACCGGCGCTACCGCCACGGGCCCGGGGCGTTCAAGGTCGACCTCGCGGTCGAGGGCGGCGTGCCGTGGACGAACGAGGCCTGCCGGCGCGCGGGAACGGTGCACGCGATCGGGTCATTCGAGGAGCTCGTCGCAGCGGAGCGCGACGTCAACAGCGGCCGGATGCCGGAGCGGCCGCTGGTCCTCGTCGGTCAGCAGTACCTCGCCGATCCCGAGCGCTCCTCCGGCGACACGCACCCGATTTGGGCGTACGCGCACGTGCCCAGCGGCTACGACGGCGACGCCGAGCGGGCCGTGGTCGACCAGATCGAGCGCTTCGCTCCCGGGCTGCGCGAGCGGATCGTCGCGACCGACGTTCGCTCTCCCTCCGAGCTCAGCGCCGCCAACGCCAACTACGTCGGCGGCGACATCATCACCGGCGCCAATACTCCGGTCCAGTCGGTGATCCGCCCGCGTCTCGCGCTCGACCCGTACGCGACCGGGATCCCCGGCGTCTTCATCTGCTCCGCCGCAACCCCCCCGGGCGCCGGTGCGCACGGGATGTGCGGCTACAACGCGGCCCAAGCGGCGCTGCGCCATCTGGCGTAGCTAGCCTGGCGCCGATGGGCTACCTGATTCGCGGCGAGCCGGCGCCCGGCGCGACCCGAGGGGGCGATCGAGCCCGACGCGTCGCTGCCGCGAGCGTGCGTGATCGGCGCCGGGTCGTGCGGGATCGCGGCGGCGAAGACGCTGTACGAGGCCCGGGTGCCGTTCGACTGTTTCGAGGCCGGGCCGGTGGTCGGTGGGCTGTGGCGGTTCGAGAACCCGAACGGGCTCTCGGGCGCCTACTCGACCCTGGAGATGAACACCTCGGGGCCGCGAATGTCCTACTCGGACTTCCCGCTCGGCTCCGACGACTACCCGCCCCACGAGGACGTCGGCGACTACTTCGACCGCTACGTCGACCACTTCGGCTTCCGCGAGACGATCACCTTCGACACCGGCGTCGAGCGGGTCGAGCCGGTCGAGGGCGGCCGCTTTCAGGTCACCACCGGGCGCAGCAGTGATGTCTACGACGCCGTGCTCGTGGGCAATGGGCACCACTGGGACCCGCGCTGGCCCGAGCCGCCGTTCCCGGGCGAGTTCGCCGGCGTCCAGATGCACTCGCACGACTACCGCCGCCCGGAGCAGTTCGCTGGAAAGCGCGTGGTCGTCGTCGGCGGCGGCAACAGCGGCATGGACATCGCCCGCGACGCCGCCGACGCCGGCGAGGTGGCCTACCTCTCGCTGCGTCGCGGCGTGCACGTGATCCGCAAGCGCCTCGGTCGCAAGCGCAAGCCGGTCGACCAGCAGCTGGCGCCGCCGTGGCTGCCGTGGCCGCTGAAGCAGAAGGGCTTCGAGCTGCTTCGCCTGCGCTCCGGCGACGTCTCCGATCACGGCCTGCCCGAGCCCGACCACAAGGTCGGTCATGCGCACCCGACCGTCTCCGATGAGATCCACGATCGGCTCGAGGCCGGCGCGGTGCTACCCAAGCCGAACATCCGCGAGCTGCGCGGCGAGACGGTGGTGTTCGAGGACGGCTCGGAGGTCGAGGCCGAGGTGATCGTCTACTGCACCGGCTACAAGGTCAGCTTCCCGTTCTTCGACGAGGACTTCATCTCGGCCCCCGGCAACGAGATCGCGCTCTACCGCCGCACCTTCCATCCCCAGGTCGAGGGGGTCTACTTCCTCGGCCTCGCCCAGCCGCTGGGAGCGATCATGCCGATGGCCGAGCAGCAGTCGAAGTGGATCGCGGCGCTGCTGCGGGGCGAGTACGTGCTTCCGCCGCGCGCCGAGATCGAGGGCGACATCGCCGCCGCCCGCGCCGCGCACGCGAAGCGCTTCTACGCCTCCGCGCGCCACACGATGGAGGTCGACTTCGACGAGTGGATGCGCGACGCGCAGCGCGAGATGCGGCGCGGGGGCGAAGCGCGCCGCCGCGCGGCGGGCGGGCATCGCCGACTCGCGGAAGCCCCCCGCCGTCGGAAGCTGACGCCGCGGTCAGCCAGCCGCGGCGAAGTGCTCGCGAACGAGGGCGCGGATCTCGTTGCAGGTCGGGCCACTCGGACGCCGGGCCGTCGGGACGCCGGACGCGTCGCGGGTCTCCGGCCGGCAGGCCGGCGAGGAGCTTGCGGTTGTGCGGCGCGGCGAGCTGGGCGGCGACGGTCTGGCGCGCGGTTGCAATCACCGGGTTGCGGTCCTTGGTGCTCATCAGGTTCGGTCCCATCGCGTCGAGGTCGTCGGAGGTGGGCTGGATCAGCACGACCTCGGCCCCGTTCGCGCGCAGCTTCTTCGCCTCGCTGCCGAGGCGCCGGCCTGAGGCGTCGCGGAAGACGCTCGCGATCCGCTCGCCGGGGTTCCATGCACGCGCGGGGTGCAGCGACGAGGTCGGGTTGAGGCAGACGACGAGCTCGAGGCCCTGGTCGCGGACCAGGTCCAGGTTCGAGGTCGAGTACATGCCGCCGTCGACGTAGCGGTTGCCCGCGATCTCGACCGGGTGGTAGAAGCCAGGGATCGCACACGAGGCGGCGACCGCGTCGGCGAGCTCGGCGGGAGGCGCGCCGTCGCGGCCGAGGGCGAGGCGGCGGCCGGTCGCGTAGTCGCAGGCGACCACCCAGTGGTTGGGGTGCTCGGTCCAGCCGCCGGGGACGACTGTGCGGATGATCTCCTTGATCGGCTCGGTGGAGATCACACCGCGCGGCCACCAGCCGGCGAAGACCGCGGCCGGTGGATAGCGGTGCGGCGCCCGCAGCGTGTTCAGCGCCAGCGGCCAGGACCCTGGCCCGATCGGCGGCCAGGCGCGCTCGAACCGGAACCGCGCGCCCCCGGTGCGGTCGGCCTCGGCGGCGGGGCGGCCGTACGCGTCGACGACCCCGTCGAAGGTCTCGCCGGCCGAGTGGGCGACCATGAACCAGGGCGGGATCCCGGCGACGCAGAGCGAGCCGATCACCGAGCCGGCCGAGGTGCCGACGACGACGTCGGCGGTCGCCGGGTCCCAGCCGGTCTCCGTCGCCAGCGCGTCGAGGCCGCCGGTGAGCCAGGCGCCGCCCTGCACGCCTCCCGCGCCGAGAACGAGACCCACCCTCATGGCGGTCAGGGTAGCCGGGCGCCCGGCGTGCTAATCGGCGCGGTCATCCGCGTGCGTGAAGGCGTGGGATAACGCATACAGCGGCCATGCAGGCGCCTGCTCGCCGTGTTGACTCAGCTCATCCGACGATAAGGTTGGCTGCGGCAGGCTGAGAGACAGCAGGGCAAACGAAGAGTGGCCTCATGAGCACAGGCGCAGCGGGTGGGTGCAAACGCTTCGCCCTCGCGCTGATCGCGATCGCCTCGGGGCTCGGCATGCTCCCTTCGGTCGCTGCGGCTGCCTCGCCGAGCGCGTACGTCACCAACTTCGAGGACGAGACCGTCAGTCAGTACGACATCGACGGCGGCGGCCTGCTCGACCTGAAGAGCCCGGCGACCGTTGCCACCGACAGGCGCCCGATTTCGGTCGCGGTTACACCGGACGGCACGAGCGTCTACGTCGCCAACGTCGGTGTCGACACCATCTCCCCAGTACACGATCGGCGCCGACGGCAGCCTGGCGCCGAAGTCTCCTGCGATCGAGGTGCCGGGCACTGGTCCATTAGGAATCGCGGTCGCTCCTGACGGTGGCAGCGCCTACGTCGCCTTTGGCCAGACCAACGCCGTCGCCCAGTACACGATCGGCGCCGACGGCACGCTGACCCCGAAGGCGCCGCCGACGGTGCCGGCGGGCACCGGCCCCGGGGGGATCGCAATCGCCCCGGACGGCACTAGCGCCTATGTCACCAACGCCGACGTCGACAGCGTCTCGCAGTACTCGATCGGCGCCGATGGCGGGCTGACGCCGAAGTCGCCGGCGGCCGTCGCGGCGGGCGATGATCCCCGCGCGATCGCGGTCGCCCCGGACGGCGACAACGCCTACGTCACCAACTTCGACGACGGCAGCGTCTCCCAGTACACGATCGGCGCCGACGGCGGGCTGGCGCCGGGGGCACCGGCAGCCGTGCTCGCCGGCGTGCTCCCGGTCGCGATCGCAGTCTCCCCGGACGGCGCCAGCGCCTACGCCGCCAACCTCGACAGCAACAACGCCTCTCAATACACGATCGAGGCCACCGGGACTTTGACGCCAAAGTCGCCGCCGGCAGTGGGCACGGGCGAAGGCCCGCAGGGGATCGCGGTCGCCGCCGACGGCGCCAGCGCCTACATCACCAACTTCAGTAGCGACAGCGTCTCGCAGTACTCGATTGGCGCCGACGGCAGGCTTGTCGCGAAGTCCCCGGGGACGGCGATGACGGGCATGGCGCCGTATGGCATCGCGTTGACGCCGCCGCCCTCAAACGAGTTCAGCTTCGGGAAGCTGAAGAAGAACAAGAAGAAAGGGACGGCGAAGCTCACGGTCATCGTCCCCGGCCCGGGCGCGCTCGAGCTGGCGAAGACGAAGAAGCTCAAGGGACGCGACAAACGAGCCGAGGCCGCCGCCAACCTGAAGTTGCTGATCAAGGCGAAGGGCAAGGCGAAGGAGCGCCTCGAGCGCAACGGCAAGGTGAAGGTGAAGGCCGAGGTCACCTACACCCCCGACGGCGGCACGGCGAACGAGCAGGCGAAGAAGCTGAAGCTGCTCAGACGATGATCAGCCCGCTCGCGCTCCGCCTCAGACAAGGCGCCTCAACGGCGGCGCGGCTCGGCTTCGCTTCGCTCCGCCTCAGACAAGGCGCCTCAACGGCGGCGCGGCTCGGCTTCGCTTCGCTCCGCCTCGCGGAGCTCGATCCGGCGGATCTTGCCGGTCAGCGTCTTCGGCAGCTCGTCGGCGAACTCGATCCGGCGCGGGTAGGCGTAGGCGCTGAGGCGGTCGCGGACGAAGCGCTTGATCTCGGTGGCGAGCTGGTCGGAGGGCTCGTGGCCCTCGGCGAGGACGATGAACGCTTTGACGACGTTGCCCTTGACCTCGTCGGGGGAGGCGACCGCGGCGGCCTCGCGGACCGCTGGGTGCTCGATGCACGCAGACTCGACCTCGAACGGGCCGATCCGGTAGCCGGCGGCGATGATCACGTCGTCGGCGCGGCCGGCGTACCAGACGTAGCCGTCGACGTCCATGGTCGCCGCGTCCTTCGTGTGGAACCACTCCCCCCCGAAGGCTTCGTCGGTCGCCTCGGGGAGGTTCCAGTAGCCGAGCGGGTAGTGCGGGTTGGAGCGGGCGCGAAGGCAGATCTCGCCGCGCTCGCCGGCGGCGACCTCGTTCTCGTCCTCGTCGAGGATCCGCACGTCCCAGCCGGGCATCGTGCGGCCCATCGAGCCCTCGCGGACCTCCATGAACGGGAAGTTGGCGCACAGCGGGTAGGACTCGGTGAGTCCGTAGAAGTCGAGCACGGTGAGCCCGTACTGCTCGCGGAACCAGCGGATCGCCTCGGGGTTGAGCGGCTCGCCGGCGCTGCAGACGATCCGGAAGTCCTGTGGGTGGCGCTGACCGGCGTCGTCGACGGCCATCATCGCCCGCATCGCGGTCGGGGTGGTGAACACGTTCGAGACTCGGTGGCGGGAGAGGAAGTCGAGCTGCTTGCCGGGCTCAAAGCCGCCCTCGCGCTGGTAGACGTACTGGACGGCGCCGAGGCGCCAGGGGCCGAGCAGCGGGGAGATCCCCGCCGCCCAGGCCCACTCGCCCATGCCGTGGAAGCGCTCGCCGTCGCGGACGTCGTGGCAGTAGACGAACTCCTCGTGGGCGAGGATGTAGCGGTGGGCGTGGACGATGCCCTTCGCCATCCCGGTGGTGCCCGAGGTGTAGTAGAGCTGCGCCGGGTCGTCGGCCGAGGTGCCCTCGCAGATCTGGTCGGTGGGGCGGTCGTCGAGGAAGCCGTCGTCGAGGACGACGAGCTCGTCGACGAGCCAGGGGTCGAAGCGGGCGGCGTTGGCGGAGTCGGTGACCAGCACCTTCGGGGTCGAGTCGCGCAGGCGATGGCCGATGCCCTCGTCGCCGTAGAGCACCGACATCGAGAGCAGCAGCGCGCCGAGCTTCCAGGTGCCGAAGAAGATCGCCGCGGTCTCGGGGGTGGGAGGGAGGACGACGGCGACCCGGTCGCCCTTTGAGACGCCGAGCTCGGCGAGCGCGTGGGCGGCCCGGTTTGAGAGGTCCTGGAGCTCGCCCCAGTCGAGCGAGCGCGTGGCGCCGTCGAAGCGCTCCCAGACCATCGCCGGCTTCGACCGCGGGTGCTTGTCGCAGACGTCGGCGGCAATGTTGTAGCGCTCCGGGACCCGCCACTCGTGCTCCGCGCACGCCTGCTCGTAGGACTCGATCGCGCTCCGCCCGGTCGCCGTCATCGCCTCTCCTCCTCTCGCGACGTCACCGCAACCGTACCCGCCACCGCGACCGCGCACTCGACACAAACTCGGCACATCCTGCGCACCACAGGTCACACCTTTTCTCGCATAGGCGGAACCGGTAATTTTCGATCCGAGCGGGCGTGCTGGAACTGGTAGACAGCATCGGCTCAGACCCGGTGGCTCGAAAGAGCGTGTGGGTTCGATTCCCTCCGCCCGCATCACTTGATCACCCATCCAAACGAACCCTGAAGACGACGAAACCGCGCCCCCGCCTCGCTAGAATCAGCGCGACCCGCCGCTATCGTCTAGGGGACTAGGACGCCGGATTCTCAGTCCGGAAACCGGGGTTCGAATCCCCGTAGCGGTGTAGAGAAGCCCCCGCAAACGCGGGGGTTTTCTTTGCTTGACGGCTTTACAAACTGAAGCATGTCCCCAGCGTGTACCAAGACCATGCGACAGAAGGGCCGAATCCGGCTGTGTAGGCGGTTTTCGAGACCGCCCGTATGCTGGCGTGGCCCGCTTGTCCAAGCGCTTTGCGAACGGTCTGGGCTAGCGCGCGACAGCTCGTGCGACAGTGAAGTTGGCAATCGGGCCTAACCCGGTGCCGCGACCTTCGATCTACGAAACCGAAGGTCACAGGTTCGAATCCTGTCGGGCCCGTTCAGCTTCTCGCATCGCCTGGCGCGATTCTGCAGGAGCGGAGCCAGATCGCGGCCGCGAGGGGCGAACGCTGGTTCATGTCGCTGCAGAGGGCTGCAGCGCGTTTCCTCGACGTCTTGGTCTCATCTCGGTCGCACCCTGGCCAGCGGGTCGCCAGTGGCAACCACCGGTAAGGCGAGCGCGCGGATCCAGCTCCCGAAGGTGTCGCATGAGGCTTGAATCCCGGCGTCGGAGACGTGCTCGCCAGTGACGCCACCACCGAGTAGCGCATTCGGCTGGCCAACGAAAGAACTGGCGAGCGCGTCCGTATCCGCGACTACTACCGGTAGCCGGCCGCACGCCAGCAGAGCGACCGCTCGATCGTGAGGCGCAGCAGCGGCCCGGGCGGCCGCCGCACGCGGTAGGGCTCGTACCTTGCCGCGAGCGCCTCGAGCGCCGCGTCGCCCGCCGAGACATCGACCACCTGCACCTCTCCGAGCAGCTGGACCCAAGCGAGACGGTCCCAGTCATCGTCATAGAGGTCAACGCAGAGCGCCGCCGTGGGCCGACGGCGCAGCCAGCGCACACGCGCTGGCTCGGAGGACCGCTTGGGCTTCTCATCGATCGCGCTCCAGACCGCGCCCGCGGTGACCGCGAAGGTGATCGGCAGGACCCGCGGCCGGTCGTCGCCGTCGAGGAAGGCAAGCCGCGCGACGCGTTCGCTGGCGACCAGCTCGCGAGCCCATTCGGGGAGGTCGGCGAACATCACCCGCCGAGCGTAAGTGAACGGAAAGGCGATGGAGGTGAGCATCGGACCGCCAAGCGGGTCCCGCGGACGAGCGGGCCGATGCCTGAGCTGACGATCGCGGGGCCCCACGTTTGTCGTGGGCTTCCGCGACCCGTCGGCGTCCGGCCTCAGGGCTCATAGATGGCATGAACTAAGGGACCTCCGTCCGCTCAGCGGGTGACGCTGCACTCGCAAGTAATGGAGCAAGACGGGAGGTCCCTCGATGACCATCGTAAACGCCGGATTCGACATCCACCGCCGGTGTCCGTTCAACTCGGCCATGAGGACGGAGGGGCGCTCGTGATGTCGCGGTATGGCCATCCTTCAAAGGACGCGGCGCGCCGTCGGCTACTGGCCGCGTTTGAGCTCGAAACGCTCGAAACCGGTAGCGCAGCTGGTAGCGGGTAGTCACGCAAGGCGTTTGGTCAAGCGCCGTGTCGCGGCTTTTTCACCCTTCGCCCCGACTCCCCGGAACCGGCTTGTTAAAGCCGGTTCCGACGTTCTGAGGTCGAGCTCGGGATCCCGGCGGGGTCCAAATGGGGTCCAATTTCTTGCCAGACATGCGGTGATCTCGCGTGTGTGACGCGTCTGAGGGACCCGCGTCTGAAGCCGTATGCGCCCGGCCCTGAGTAGACAGAGCTCGGTTTCGGGCTCTACTTGAGCAGACAAGGAGAGTCGTCTGCGCGTTGCCGCCGAGGGAGCCGACACACTTGTGCTCAGCGAGATCCCGGTCGCGGAGTAGTGGCCGAAGCGGGAAGGAGTTCCAATTGAGAGGCTCGGGCCGCGTTCAGTTCGCAGCAGCCATGCTGCTGATCTTGGGAACGCTCAACGTCATCTACGGCATCGGTGCCCTGGACGATGCGAGCATCTTCGTCAACGACACGAGGTTCATCCTCAGCAACCTCAACACCCTGGGTTGGGTCCTGATCATCCTCGGGGTGATTCAGATCACCGGAGGGGTCTCACTGATGGCCGGCAACGCCTACGGCCGGGTGATCGGCATCGTCGGCGGCAGCCTCGGCGCGATCGGGGCCCTGCTATCGATTGGCGGGGCTTTCCCTTGGTGGTCGCTCGCCATGTTCGTCCTGTGCGTGTATGTCGTCCACGGGATAATCGTGTACGGCGAAGACGAGAGGGCCGAAGTCTGAGTTGATGCTCGCGGGGGCCCGTCTCCGCGGTGGGCTCCCGCAACCCGTCGGCCGCGTTTAGCGCCCTGTCGGTGCCTGTGGTGCACGGCTAGCGGCGCCATGAAGGGACGCCGACGGACGGACTGCCTCCCGTCGACTGCGCCTCGCGGAGGCAAAGGAACGGGCCGGGTCTCGGAGACCCTGGAATTCCACGTCGACGAGAAAAAGGAGAGTCGATGGCAGACGTCCACGGCGTGATCCGCGAACGAATCGCCGAAATCGACTCTGAGAAACGGCGCCTCGAGGCAGCCCTCGCCGAGCTCACTGGAAAGCGGCGGGATCGGCGCCGACCCCAGCAGCGCGCGTCGACCTCCAAGACCAATCGCGCGAAGCCAGGTGAGCGCCGACAGCAGGTGCTTGCCCACCTCGAGAAGAACTCCGGTGCTCGCGCGAACGACATCGCGAGCTCGATCGGGGCGTCCCCCAAGCATGTGTACGCGCTGATCGCCAAGCTGCGCGCAGAAAGCTCGTCAGGAAGCGCGGCAAGCGCTGTGGCCTCGCCCGCGCCGCAGAGCCCGCGAAGTCGCCGTAGGGCCTCCGGGCTACGAACCGAAGGTCACAGGTTCGAATCCTGTCGGGCCCGCTGGGGCGCCGCTCAGGCGCCGGCCGCCGGCGGCTGTGCACTACAAGCTGAGCCGAGGCAGTCAGCCGGCACCGAGCGAGGCAGAGACGCCTCCATCCACGTAGAGGGTTGCGCCCGTGATGTAGCCCGACTCCGGGTCGGCGAGAAATCGCACACATCTGGCAACCTCGTCGGGCGTGCCCATACGCCGGGCCGGGATCAACTTCGTGTTCATCAGGTCGGATTGTCGGGCCAGGCCCGTGTCGATCCAGCCAGGGGCCACGGCGTTCACGGTCACCCCTCGCCGCGCGACCTCGATGGCGGCCGCACGGGTCAGACCCTCGATGCCGGCCTTGCTCGCCGTGTAGCTCGATTGCCCCGGGATCGCGCGCGTGGCGGAAGCCGAGATGATGCTGACGACCCGCCCGAACCGGGCACGGATCATCGGCAGCAGCGCCCGCCGCATCGTGATGTAGGCGGCGGTGAGGTTGGTCTCGATTACCTGCCTCCAGTCGGTCAGTTCGGAGTCCGCCAGCAGCCCCACGGTGCCCGTCCCGGCGTTGTTGACGAGCACCAAGACTGGGCCGTAGGCCGCCTCGAGCGCCGCGAAAGCAGCGTCAACTGCCTCCGGTTCAGCGACGTCGGCCTGCAGGGCGAGGGCTCGCGCACCTGCTGCCTCGATTGACCCGACCACCGCCTCGGCACCGTCGCTGTCGACCCGGTAGTTGACGCCGACGTCCCAGCCGGCCTCGGCGAGAGCGTGGGCGATTGCAGCCCCAATTCCTCTCGAGGCGCCGGTGACGAGGGCGCTGCCTCGGGCCCTGGGGTCCCGAGCGTCCTCCCTCACGCGCGGCCCTGAACGCGGTCCCCAGGGTCACGAGGCGCCGACCCGGCCAATCGCCCGCTGCCGGGATCGCCGGGGTCGGTGGGTGGACGCCTGACACAGTCGTGGTCCAGGAGCCACGCGGCCTCCTGCTGACCAGCATGAATTGACCCAGCTCGGTTGAGGTTGAAGCCGTTCGCGCAACGGAGGCGGCGACCCGGTCCGAAGTCCGGCGCCGGCATCCATTCACAGCCGAGGCGGCGGGCGACGTTTCGAAGCAGGTCGGTCACCCGCCTCAGGCGCGCCTCGTCGAAGGCGCCTTTCATGCCGTTTCCCCACGGCTCCATGATCACGATCCTGGTGTCGGGCCATCGCCGGCGCAACATGGCGATGAACTCCTCGAGTGCTCCCGGGCCTTGCTCGGGCATCCCCCGGCCATAGCGGCGGAGAAAGAAAACGATGATCGGGTAAACCGGCCAAATCAGCGGGCCCACCCAGCGGCTGAAGTTCTCGCGGAGGGCGACGATCCGGTGGTTGAACCCGAGGAAGTGCCTCATCGCGACCCAGCCGCCAACTTGGAGCAGCACGACGTCCGGTGCGCGGCCGTCCATGCGCTGGCGGCGCTTGACCAACGTGTGCTCGCTGGGCCAGTCCTCGAGGTTCCAGACGAAGATGTTTTGGAACCCGAGCCCCACCCCCTTGCCGGCGAGCGCGTCCGCCATGTATTTGGGATAACCGATGGGCGCCGTAACCGTATGGCACCCGTTCATCTCCTGGAACTCACAAGCTCCCATCCGGAGTACGTCAACGTGGGGACGATCCTCCGATGCGACCATCGTCCACAGGGCGGCGCCGGCATCAGGGCGCTGAAAGAACGTCCGGCTGACCCACCGCGCCGCCCGTGTGGTTCGGAGCCGCTGATATGAGGCGCGCAAGGGGCCTGACATGTCCGGAATCCTCCCACGACCTAGTGGTTGGGTGCAAGACAGAGCAGTCAGCGACTCCAGGGCGGCGCGATGGGTGATGCCGGGCTCGGGCGGCCGCCTTATCGGATTCTCCAGCGACGCTTGGCCGGCGTGGAATCGGTGTTCTTCGATCTGTCGGTGGCCCTGACCCTGAAGACCTGCCGACCGAGCTTCAGGTGCCTGTAGGTCTTCGGTGAGGCGCAGGGCCTGAAATGCCTTCGCTTGAGCTTGCACTCGAAGGTCGAGCGCGGTTCGCTCGACCTGAATCTGAAGGTCGCTCTTTGCCGTTGCACGCTGCGTGCAGGGGCCGAGGTGATCGTCGTCTGAGGCTCGCGGTCGAAGCGGGCCACGGCGTCATCGAGCAGCGAGGTGAGGTAGAGCGAGTTCCCGTCGGCGCTCAACGCCATCGAAACGTGGCCGAAGAGGCCGGAGTTGGCGCCGAACGAGGTCGCGCTCGGGATCTCGGCGCAGGCGTCGGTGCCGGAGGGACCGTTGGTGGTGCTGCCGGTGATGCAGCCCTGGTAGCTCAGGGCGCCGGTGGCCGGATCGCGGTCGAAGTGGGCCACGGCGGCATCGAGCAGCGAGGCGCTGTAGAGCGAGTTGCCGTCGGCGCTCACTGCCACCGAGACGTGGCCGAAGAGGCCGGAGTTGGCGCCGAGCGAGGTCGCGCTCGGGATCTCGGCGCAGGCGCCGGTGCCGGAGGGACCGCTGTCGGCGCTGCCGGTGATGCAGCCCTGATAGCTCAGGGCGCCAGTGCCCGGATCGCGGTCGAAGCGGACCACCGCGGTATCGCCGGCCGAGGCCGCGTAGACCGAGTTGCCGTCGGCGCTGACGGCCACCGAGACGGGGCCGAAGAGGCCGGAGTTGGCGCCGAACGAGGTCGCGCTCGGGATTTCGGCGCAGGCGCCGGTGCCGGAGGGACCGCTGTCGGCGCTGCCGGTGATGCAGCCCTGATAGCTCAGGGCGCCAGTGCCCGGATCGCGGTCGAAGCGGACCACCGCGGTATCGCCGGCCGAGGCCGCGTAGACCGAGTTGCCGTCGGCGCTGACGGCCACCGAGACGGGGCCGAAGAGGCCGGAGTTGGCGCCGAACGAGGTCGCGCTCGGGATTTCGGCGCAGGCGCCGGTTCCGGAGGGGCCGACGGCGGCGCTGCCGGTGATGCAGCCCTGGTAGCTCAGGGCGCCGGTGGCCGGGTCGCGGTCGAAGCGGGCCACGGCGGCATCGCTGGCGGACGCCGTATAGACCGAGTTGCCGTCCGCGCTCGAGGTCACCGAGACGGGTCCGAAGAGACCGGAGTTCTCGCCAACCGGCGTCGCGCTCGGGACCTCGGCGCAGGCGCCGGTGCCGGAGGGACCGTTGGCGGCGCTGCCGGTGATGCAGCCCTGATAGCTCAGGGCGCCGGTGGCCGGATCGCGGACGAAGCTGGCCAGGCTAGCGTCGGCAGCGGAACCACGTAGAGCGAGTTGCCGTCCGGGCTCACGGCCGCCGAGGCGGGGCGGTGGAGGCCGGAGTTCTCGCCTGCCGGGGTCGCGCTCGGGATCTCGGCACAGGCGTTCGAGCCGGAGGGGCCGAGGGCGGTGTCGCCGCTGATGCACTCTTGGTAACCGAGAGCGCCGGTCGCCGCCAGCGCGCCGCTCGTCGCCGCCAACGCCGCTACGGCCGTGGCGGCGAGAACAACGCCCGTACGGACGAGCAACTGCATCCACCGTGACCCCGTCCTCCACCGTGACCCCGTCCTCCATTGAGTCACTACCCACGACCTCCTTGCCTCGACGCGCGCCAGCCGCAAAGCCGAGCATCTGCTAAATGCCTGCGCAGGCGTTCGGCATCGGCTAAGAACCGGGACTCTAGTCCCTTGACGACGTCGCGCGCAAGGGCCCGGCGCCTTTCAGCTTCTCGCATCAGCAAGCTCGTTCAGCCGGGCCGCGATGAACTTGCCGACGACCCGCTCCGAGCATCGCGTGCTCCACCACTCGAGGGCGGCGCGATGGTGACGCTCCAGCTCCGCCTCGTCGTCGAGTAGGGGCCGGATGGCGCCCTCGAGATCCTCCCAGGACCGCAGCTTGATGAACGGCGCACCGCGCCCGTACCAGCCGTCCAGCGCGGCGTCGGTAACGATCGCGCAACCGGCCCGCAGTGCCTCGAAGTGTCGGAAGGTCTCCTTGAAGGTCCCGGACGGCACCAGGCAGATCTTCGTGTTCATCAACAGGTCCCAGTAGGTCCGGCTGGTTTCGTCGTAGGACGTGTCCGCGGCTGGGCCGAAGTCCATGAAGCCGTCGGTCGTGCGGATCTCCACCCGCAGGTTGGGGTGGGCGTGCTTCAGCGCGTTCGCGGCTCGAAGCATCTCCTGGCGGGACCGCACCTTGGGCGCGCCCATCCTTGCCGTGAACCTGCCCCACCACCCTTCCCAGTGCCTCACGCTGCCCGCGAACGACAGCGCGATCGGCCGCTCGGCGATCGGCGTCACGGGCAAGTCCGTGACGCTGTGGCAGCCGAGCGGCACCGCGAAGACCGGGTGGGCCTCGCGCGGGGCCCCGCGCAGGCGCGCGGTCAGCCGACCCGCAACGCGCGGCAGCGTGTGAGCTCGGGCCCGGGCTCGGACTGCGAGTGCGGTCAGCGCGGGGACCAGCGGGGCGCGTATCGATCCCGCGACCCTGGGCGCGGGTCCGCCCGCCTGGAATGTGGCGCGGACGCGATGTGACGACCGAGCCAGTACGCGCCAGGACTCCGTCGCGACGCCGACCGCGACCGCGCGAGGGGTTTCGGGCGGAATGCCGCGTGCGTGGGGCCAAACTAGGTGGAATGTCAGGTCGCGGTCCTCTAGCGAGCGCTCCATCTCCTCGAGGACGCGACCCCAGTAGGCCATGTCATGGCCGACCACCTCGGTCGGCTGGCGCGGAGCCCACTCCACCGGCCGGCACCCGGGACGGGCGACGAAGTAGCGGGGCACGTCATCGCCCGTCCGCTGCGGTGCGTTGACGAGACCGTCGCGACGGTCGACGGAGCGCACCGGCCGTCAGCCCCCCCATTCAACGAGGCAGGCCCCCCAGATCGCGCCGCCACCGATCGCCGCCATCAAGACGCAGTCCCCGTCCCTGAGGCGGCCTCTGCTGAGCGCGTCATCGAGGGCGATCGGGATCGAGGCCGCCGACGGGTTGCCGATCCACTCGACGACGCTGAGCACCTTCTCTGGATCCAGCTGCAGATGCGCACCCACGGACCGCAGGATGCGCCCATTGGCCTGGTGGTAGGCGAAGACGTCGACGTCGTCGAGGCCGAGGCCGGCTTTGTCGAGCACCTCGCGGGTGATGTCCACGAGGGACTGCACGGCGAACTTGAACGTATCGCCGCCGGCCATGCGAAACCGGTAGTCCGTACGTGGAACGTAGGCCAGGTCCCAGCGCTCCCCGTCCGCGCGGAACACCGCGGGACCGATCCTCCCGGGTCCCTCGCGCGCCGAGAGCACCATGGCCCCGGCCCCGTCGGACATCAGCGGCACGGTCATCGGGTCGGAGAGATCGAGGAACTTGCTCACCATCTCGGCGCCGATCACGAGAGCGTTGTCCACTCGCCCGGTCTCGATCTGCGCGGCAGCGAGATCCATCGCTGTAAGCAGACCGGTGCACGCCGCGTGAACGTCCGCAGAGCCGGCGAGCTCCGCCCCGAGCCGGCTAGCGATCACCGGCGAGCAGCCCGGGAGCATGTCGTCGTAGCTCTCCGTCGCGACCAGTACGAGATCCAAGTCGGCGGGTGCGAGCCCCGCTCGATCGAGTGCCTGGCGAGCCGCGATCTCGACGAGGTCGGCCATCGTCTCCTCAGGCAGGGCCCAGCGACGTTCCCGCACGCCGGTGCGCTTGACCACCCAGTGCTCGTCCACGCCGAGCAGTTCGGCGATCTCGGCGCTCGTCACCACCCGGTCCGGGAGCGCGGCCCCGACGGAGTCGATCGCTGCTCCCCGAAGGACACGTCCGGACTTCGTGCCGGTGGGCTTGTCCTCGACATCTACGTGAGTCACCGACCCACCTCCTCAGCTGGTCTCATGGCGTTGCACGGGTGCGCTTGCCGCCCCGGGGGGCGGCCCGTCGGCCACGATGCGGTCGAGCGGCTGCCAGAAGGTCTTCTTCTCCTTCCGGCTGGAGCGCGTCGGAGCGAAGTGATCCCCGACCTCGAAGTCGCGGATCAGGCGCAGCTGCTTCCGCGAATCGGGCACCTCGACCGCCTCTCGAACGATCTCCCGCCCACCACAGGTTCCGGCGAGGAGGTCGTTGTTGCTGGCGAGCACGAGGATCCAAGTCCCGGCCTCGAACTCGCCCGGCTGCGGCGGCAGACGTGTCGGCTCGTCGCAGAGGCCACGTCCGGGGAACACGGCGTAGAGCGCGCGGGGCACGGGGAGCCCGGAGCGCAGAGCAGCGACCGCGTAGTCGCGAGCGAGGGAGCCGCCCAGCGAGTACCCGGCGACGACCACGTCGTGCGGTCTGATCAGTTTGTAGGCGCGCAACCGGCGGATCGTCATGCGCAAGCCTCGAGCGGCTGCGGGGAACATCTTCTCCCCGCCTCGCCGCGCGTCGAAGGGCGGCTCATTGTAGACCGGCCACGCCACGGTCGCCCGCCGGGCCAGGTGGGTCATCCAGGGCTCCTCGCTCGCAACCGTCTCCGTGCCGTACCCGTGGAAGAAGATGACCAGCGGCTGACGCCGGACCTCATCCGCGCGGCGCATGACGTAAACGCGCTCCATCCCCTGACCGCTCGCGCCCATAGCAATGCTGCGTGGGATCGCCGCGCGCTCCGTGGGCTTGACCGCGTCGAAGCCGGGGATTCCGGGCTCCGTGGGCGCCGGCCCGCCCGAGCCCGGCACGACTCCGCAGCCCGCGAGGCCGGTGACCGAAATGGCGGCGAGAACGGCCGCGCCGGCACAGCGTGAAGTCCATCGCACGACGTTCAGGCCTACCGACCCGCCGCGGCTTCGACGCGAATCGCGCCCGGGCCCGTGGTGGTGCGACCGAGGTCCTCGCGGTCGGCGCCGACGAGGACCGCGATCTTCCCGAGGTGTCGACCTTCGTACATCAGCTGGTGCGCGTCGGCGGTCTCGTCGAACCGCATGGTGCGCCACAGCACGGGGTGTATCCGCCCCTGCGCCACGAGGGCGTTGGCCCTGTGACACTGCCACCCATTGGCGAAGTGCGAGCCGATGATCTGCTTCTGGCGCATCCACAGGTGCCGGACGTCGAAGTCGAGCTCGTAGCCGGACGTCGCGCCGCAGATCACTACTTTTCCGAACGGTCCGACCGTGTAGACGGAGGTCGGGAACGTGGCCCGGCCGACGTGCTCGAAGACGATGTGCGGGGCCTCGCCGAGGATCTCCTTCACGCGCTTGGCAAAGCGGCGCGTCTCCGCCAAACGCGCCCGCTCCTCTGCCGGCGTCTCGTCGTCCCGTCGCAGCATGCCGGCGTACTCGCGGCGATCGATCCATCCCGTTGCTCCCAACCGGGCGACGAGCCCGCCCTTCGCCTCGCTGGATACGACACCGACGCAGCGCGCGCCCGTGAGCAGACACAGCTGGGTCGCAAAGACACCCAAGCCGCCGGCCGCCCCCCATATGAGGACGCTCTGGCCGGCTTGGAGCCCGCAGCGATCGATCAGCATGCGGTACGCGGTGAAGAGCCCTACGCCGTAGGACGCCGCCTCCTCCCAAGACAGGTGGGCAGGCTTCGGGAGGAGTTGTTGGGCCTGCACCTTGCAGAACTGCGCGAAGGCGCCCCAAGTCGTCTCATAGCCCCATGCCTTTTGGCTCGGCGCGGCCATCGGATCGAAGCCGTGCACCTCGGGATCCTCATAGGAGGCATGGTTGCCGTGGACGACAGCCTCGTCGCCGGGCTTCCATCGAGTCACGCCGGGGCCGACCTTCCAGACGATGCCCGCGCCGTCGGAGCCGCCGATGTGGCGGTCGTCCTCGGGGTGCATGCGGAACACCGAGACCGGCCTGCCGAGGGAGGCCCAGACATTGTTGTAGTTGACCCCAGCCGCCATTACCCGAACCACGACTTCGAAGGGGCCGGGCTCCGGCACTTCCACTTCCTCGAGGCGCATCGCATGGGCCGGCTCGCCAAGGCGGTCTTCTCGGATCACCCATGCCTGCATCGTGTGCGGCAGCTCGCCGACCGCCGTCTCGACCTCGCTCGGCTTCGCGACCAGCTCAGGCGCCATCGTCACACACTCCGCTCGAGCGGGACCACCGGGTCCGGGGCGGTCCCCGTAATGCCTGCACCCTGCTCGAGGTCCTGGACGGTCACCGTGATGACGTCGGTCAGCGTCTTGTGGGCCAGGCCCGCCATCGTGTGCCCCGGCCCGGTGTCGATGAACCGCCGTACGCCGCGGCCGTGAAGGTCGAGCAGGATCTCTCGAAAGCGCACCGTGCTGGTCAGGCTCAGGGCGAGCTCTCGACGCGGATCCGTGAACGGACGCGCCGTGGCGCCCGAGTAGACCGGCACCCTCGGCATTCGGAAGTCGACACGCTCGAGCGCTTCCACGTATTCGGGCAAGCACCCCTCCATCAGAGGTGAATGCCCGGCGCCATTCACCGGCAACTTGACGACGCGAAGCCCGGCAGCCGCCGCCTCGTCAATAGCTGCATCGACCTCGGGCTCGGTCCCGGACAACACCACCTGGACCGCGGAGTTGTCGTTGGCCAGCCACAGCTTCCGATCGGCCGTCAGGCGCTCGGCGAGACGGTGAGCCTCCGGGCCGATCAGCGCCGCCATCGCACCGCGCGCGGGCCCCGCGAGCGCCCGCTCCATCACGTCGCCCCGCAGGTGGACGAGATGAACGGCCTGCTCGAGGTCGATCGCTCCGGCGGCGACCAGCGCCGCGACTTCGCCGAGTGAGTGTCCGGCGAAGGCCTCCGGGACCTCGAACCTGTCTCCCGAGCCCGCTGCCCCGCTGCCGAAGATCTCGCTAAGGCGCTCCCAGCCGCACATGATCGATGCGAACAGGGCTGACTGTAGCCGCCGCTGGGAGCCCTCCGGCTCGTTGAAGACGTCCGTTCCCACCTCCTCATAGAGCAGCGCGGCGAGCTCGGGCATATCGCGCTCGACCCGCTCCCGCATATCGCGCGGCGGACTCCCCTGGCCGGGAAAGAGCACCGCGGGCGGCGGGTTCGCGGAATGACCTCCACGATCGCTTCGGGGCTGCGTGGGCGCTTTTCCGGTCATCGAAGACACCTTGAGTACAGACTAACCCCCCTTCGGCTCGGTGGGCGGGGAGCAGGGCAAACGCGCGTTAGGGGCGGCAGTACGCGGTCACGGTGTGGAATGCTTGATGCCGATGTCTGCCGAAGAGCGCTCACCGGAGGCCGGGACGGGGCTCCGTGAGGCCCTGCGCTGGCAGTGGTGGATCCCGCTGCTGTGCGCCGTGAGCCTCGGCCTGGCCGGGTTCCTGCTCGCGCGCCTCGGCGACCGCGAGTACCAGGCCGAGGCGCTGCTGCAGGTCAACAACGCCAACCTCGCGGCGGAGGTCGTCGGCGTTGGGGCCGGCACCTCCTTCAAGCCGATTCAGAACGTGCTCACCGAGCTCCCCCCACGGGTTCACCAACGCAGTATTGCGCGGCGGGCGGCCCAGGCTCTCGAGCCTGAGTTGTCGCTCACCCCCAAGCAGGTTCTCGAGGACACAAGCGTTTCAGTCGACGAACAGACGGGGCTCGTTCCCGTGACGGCGACCGCCTCCCGTCCACGGGATGCGGCCAGGATCGCCAACGCCCTCGCCCACGAATACGTCGATTTGCGGCAGTCCAGGGATCTCGACCTGGTTCGTCAGGCTCGTATCGACCTGGAGAGGATTGCCGCCGAACGGGCGCGCGATAGCCGCGGCGACCCCGCCGCCCTAAGCGATCTGGACTCGCTCAACGATCGCATCGCGCAGCTGCGATTGACCGAGGCGCTCCGCCCCGCCAGCGTGGCGCTCAGCCGGCCCGCCACGCCGCCGTCGAGTCCGAGCGGGGCGGCCCCCGAGCTCGTCGGAATCGCCGGCGGGATCCTCGGCCTGCTGATCGGCCTCGGGATCGTCGCTCTCAGGGCGGGGGCGGACGGGCGAGTGCTGTCGGTGCGCAACCTGGAGATCGCGATGCAGGCTCCGATCTTGACCCGCATTCCCAGCACGGTCGCGTTGGGGAACCGGTGGCCCGTTGCCGATCTCGCCCCACGTGAGGCAGAGCCCTTCCGGCTCCTCTTGGCGGTCCTCCGGCATGCGCCGGATGCGGCGACGGCCCAGAGTGTCGCCATCACGTCCGGGGCGAACCTCGAGGGCAAGTCCACCACCGCGTGGTATTTGGCGGCGACCGCAGCGGCGAGCGGGACGCGCACCCTGCTGCTCGACGCAAACGACGCCCGTCCGAGCGCGCTGGTCTCCGACTCCAACGGGGCTCCCGGCGGGCTGAGCGCGCTATTGGGCGGCGCCGGCCTGGGGGAGGTCGTGACGCCGGTTGAGGTGGTCGAGGGGCGCCGGCTGGACCTCATCGCGCCGGGGGCCCAGGACGGGACGGCGCACCTCGCCAGCCCGGATATCGTCGCGCGCGCGCTCGAGCGATTGCAGGCCGAGTACGAGTTCATCGTCGTCGAGACGCCGCCGCTCCTGCTGGCGGCCAACGCGGTGCCGTTCGTGCGCGCAGCCGACGGAGTGGTCGCCGTGTGTCGCAACGGCATTGCGGACCGTGAGCGCGCCGAGGAGTTGCGTGAGGCGATCGAGTCCCTGCAGGCGCACCTGTTCGGTATCGCGGCCGTCGGCTTTGCGCCGGCGAGCGTGATCGACGAGAGGTCGTAGCGGCCGTCGCGCATCCCAGCGATGAGATGGCTCCCGAGTCCGCACCATCGGTCACCCCGGAAGTCTCCGTCTGCATGCCAGCTCGCCGGGACTCGACCTCGTTCCGGCAGGCCCTCCGAAGCGTGCTCGACCAGACCCATCGCGATCTGGAAGTGATCGTCTCCGACGACTCAGGCGGCTCGCTCGAGTCCGCCGTGGCGAAGGTGGCCGACCCGCGCATCCGGTACTTCCCAAATCCCGCGCCGCTGGGCTTCGCCCTCAATCACACCACCACAATGGACCGCGCCCAGGGGCGCTTCATCGCCTTCCTACACGACGACGACCGATGGCTGCCGCCCTACCTCGCCAGGGCGCGCGAGCGTTTCGACGCCGATCCGTCGCTCGGTATGGTGTGCACGACCTACTGGATCGAGCGCAGCGCCGGCTCGCTCGAGCGTTTGCCCGCTCTACCGCCCGCCGGCCGTCACCAGCGCTGGCTCTCGCTCGTGCTGCGCTATCACACGTTCATTCCCTCATGCACCGTGCTGCGTCGGGAGTTGTGGGAGGACGTTCGTCGTCCCTGGCCCGAGGTCGTGATCGGCGACCTGGTCCTCTGGATCGACGCCGCCTCGAGACGCTGGCCGATGTATTGGCTGGACGAGCCCGGGGTCGTCTATCGGCATCATCCCACCCAGATCAGCGCCGACGAGGAGGACTTCCGGAACGCCTGCGTGGTCGTCTTCGGCTCGTACAGCTTCTCCGATCCTGCGGAGGAGCAGTTGCGACGCAAACGGCTGGCGCACTCGCACATCGCCCGCGCCGGCCTTCGCCTGCGTCAGGGCGCCCCTCGGGCCGCCCGCGACGATCTCGCTGCCGCTCGTCGGCTCGCCCCCTCCCAGCAGCGCCGGCGTCGATTCCTGTACTCAACGCTGGCGGCCGAGCCCCGATTGCTGCCGGTGGCGACCACCGCCTGGGGACTCTTGCGGCGCGGTGGTGCGCCGATGCCGCCGACGATCTCCGAGACGGATGCTTCTTTCCGTCAGCGCCTGCCCTAGCGCGGACGGATCGGCCAGTGAGCGCGTCACCCGCATCGTCCGGCCCGCCGCACCGCCTCCACCGGGCGGGGTGGAGACAGTCGCTGCGGGCCGATCTCGATCGCGCGCGGCGCCTCGACCTGCGGTTTGCCCCCTGGGTCGTAGTTGCCGCTCTCGTTATCGCGCTGGGCACCGCCGCCGAGGAATGGCAGTTGGTCTTGACGCTCGCGTTCGTCGCCCTGGCCGGGGGTCTCTACGTGCGCTGGCCGACCGCCGGCATCGCGGTCCTGCTCGTGCTCTGGACCTTCGCGCCCCTCTTTCGCAGATTGCTCGACTACGTCGTTGTCTCGCCGGGCCCGGATCTGCTCTCGCTCGCCCCCTATCTCGCCACGGCCGTGCTCGGTCTGATTGCCTTTCGCCGCGCCTCGCCCCGCGGGGTCCCGCTGATCGTGATCGGCCTGGTTTGGGTCGGACTTGCGATCGGGATTCCGCTCGGGGCCTCTGACCCATTGCCGCTGCTGTTCGGCCTGTTTGCCTACGGGTCCGCGTCGCTTGCGATTCTGATCGGCTACGCCGATCGGCTGCGCGGGCGCCTGGTCGTCGAGCGCATCTTCCTCGTCCTTCTCCCCGTCATTGCCGGCTACGGCCTGTACCAGTACTTTGCCCCCACGCTCCCTCCTTGGGATCAGCTGTGGCTTCAGGCGACGGGGTTCGTGACAGCTGGGAGCAAGGAGGCGGGAGACTTCCGATTCTTCAGCGTCCTCAACTCGCCCGGGACGCTGGCCACGCTTCTCGCGCTGCTGATCTCGATCATCGTCGTGGCCCGCCGACTCGACTGGGCCCGCCTGCTGGGAGCGGGACTGGCGCTGTTGTGCGTGGCGCTTATCGGCGTCCGTAGCGCGTGGCTGGCGCTCGCGGTGGCGCTGCTCGTGATCACCATCCTCTCGGGTAGGAGGACGCTCGCGCGGGTCCTGGCCCTCGTCGCGGTCTTGGGCGGCCTCTACCTGGTGGCGGGTGGCACGTCGGCCGGCACTCAGGTGAGCGAGCGGGCGACGAGCTTCGGGAGCCTCGGCCAGGACGTCTCCTTCCGCGCTCGCTTCGAGGCGCTCACGCAATATGGGCCGGAGGCAATCGCTGCCCCGCTCGGTCATGGGGTCGGCTCGGTGGGCGGGGCGTCGCGCATCAGCACGACGGCGTCCGAGCCCGCGCCATTCGAGGACAACGGCTATCTGTTGCTGGCCTGGCAGCTAGGCCCTCTCGGGTTCCTCCTCGTCGTCGGCGGCGCCGCCTATGGGGTGGTGTACGGACTGCGACGAACGGGAGGCGGCAGCGAGTTCGAACGTCGGTCGCTGCTGGCTCCGCTGATCGCGTCGGGCGTTCTCATGGTGGCCGCCGACGCCCTCTACGGGGTGAGCGCAGTCCTCTTCTGGTACTTCGTGGGCGCACTGCTCGCTGCGGCGAAGGTTTCGGAGCAGGATGAGGAAGGAGCTCGCGAGCACGGTTCGACGCTGCCGGCAGTCGCGGCCGGATTCGGCCGCGACACGGGCCGGAAGAGGATCCTGCTGCTCACCAACGAGTTTCCGCTGCCGCAGAACGCAGGTGGAGTCCGGCGCCAGCTCGGGCTCAGCAGGGCGCTGGCTGAACGACATGAGGTGCACCTGCTCGCCTGCGAGCGTGAGCCCACCCCGCCGGCACTGGTGGCGGAGCTCGCAGACCAGCTCGGGGGCCGGGTCGAGACCTTCCCACCCCCCGAGGACCCGAAGCGGAGCGCGGGCGCCCTCGCGTTCCGCTGGGGCGGGGCCGTGGTCCGGCGCAGACCGCCATGGATGTCGAGCTTGCCCAGCGCGGCCTTGGCCAGTCGCGCGACCGAATTGGCGCCCCGATTCGACGTTGCCGTGACTCTCGATGACATCGCCCACGCCTACGTCGAGCGCCTGCATCAACTGATCCCGGTCGTGCTCGACAAGCACAACGTTCAGGGGGCGAGCAGCACGCTATACCTTCCGTGGGGTACGAGCCTTCGCGGGCGCGCGGTGCATCGACTCACGGTCGGTCAGACGAGGGCCTTCGAGCGAAAGACCTGCCGGCTCGCGGCGGCGGTGGTCGTCACGTCCGATCGGGAGGCCGAACGCTTCGAGCGGCTATATCGATGGCGGCCCCACGTCGTGCCGACCGCCGTGGCGCCGCCACCGCTGATCGCCGATCCCGTCGGCGCCGAGGCTGCGGTGGGGTGGGTTGGTGACGGGCGCTACCAACCCAACGTGGAGGGACTCGTCCGCTTCGTCCGCGAGGCGTGGGCTCCGCTCGGCGCAGAGGGCGCGACACTGCTCGTCGCAGGCCGGGACCCGCCTGCGGATGTGCAGGCCCTCGCGGATCTGACCGGGGTAAGGGTCCTCGGGTTCGTCGAGGACATCTCGGCGATACTCGCTCGGAGCGCCGTTGGCGTGGTGCCGCTGTGGGCCGGTGCGGGGATCAAGATGAAGACCCTGACGATGATGGCTGCGGGCCTGCCGGTTGTCGGCACGGATGTGGGCTTCGAGGGCATCGCCGTGCAGGATGGGGTCGACGCGATCGTGGCGGAGGACCCACGGAGCTCGCGGACGGGCTCCGCCGGCTGCTGAACGATCGCCCGGCCGCCGCCGAGATCGGGCGCCGGGGACGCGAGCGGATCCTGCGCGATCACAGCTGGGACGCCGTGATCGAGCGGTTCGAGGAGGCGCTCGAGGCCGCCGTCGCTGTAGGGCCTCAACCCCGGAGCAGGAGGAGGTTGGTCGAGTCGTCCTCAGAGGGATAGCGGGTCGCGAGTGAGTCGACCTCAGACGCCGCCAGCCTGGTGATCGGAGCCTCGCTGCCCTCCTCTCCGACGTTCCACGCGTCGGTGAAGCGCTCGGACACGATGCGGTGCAGCGCCTCGAGGCCACCGGCGCGGTCGAGGCCGTAGGGCCAGTACTCGATCAGGATCGGGACTCGCGCGCCAACGACCGCATCCGCTCCGAGGAGCACCTGCGGCTCATGGCCCTGAACGTCGATCCAGACCAGGCCGATCGCGGCCGGATCGATCTGCGCCCTCTCCACCGCGATATCGAGTGTGATCGCCGGAACCCGGATCGTGGTTCGTTCGGCCTCCCGGATTGCACCGGGGCCGGTCTCGGTGCCGGTCCGGACTCGGTGATCTCCGATGTTGTGGGACGAGACCTCGAGCTCAAGCTCGCCCTCGTCATCGGAGACGGCGACCTGCAGGGGTAGAACCAACTCGTCGACGTCGTTTGCGATCAGGTTCATCCGCAGCAGCCGGAAGTTCGCCGGGTGTGGCTCGAGCGCCAGCGTGGTCGCGGCGCCGAAACGCTTGAGAGCGCAGAGCGTAGCCGTGCCGATGTTCGCTCCCACGTCGACGAACACCCGCCCCGCGAGCGGATCCGCCTCGCCACGAAGATCCGCGAGGAGGCGCACGACCCGCCGCATCAGCGGCCCCTCGTACGTCCCGCCCGCGAAGATCCTCAGCGTGATCGGCCCGCGATCGGCCGTGTCGATGAGGTACGTGATCCCATCGTCGTCGATCGCGACGAGCGGGGTCACGTGCCGTTCGAGCAGCGACAGGAGCAGCTGGCGACGCATTACCTGCCGGAGCCATGGCGGCCCCTCGACGTACGCCTTGGCTGCGCCCGCCCCCCAGCGCAACCGTGTCCACGGCGACCGCCCGCGCCGCGAGGGGCTCAGGGGCGCCATGCTCGGCCCGCGGGAACCGGCGTGATAAGTAGCGTCACGGCCATAGGTTAGAAGAGGTCGGTCACGGCCAGCGTCGTGACCGATCGGGGCGGTGCTGCCCAGCGTCGTCCCGGGGGCCGGCTCGCTACCCCTGCGATCGTGGGGTGATGTGCTCGGCACCGTTCGCTTGCCGATGTTAGGGTGACCCAGTGCTCGGCACGCGTCCCCTTCGGGTGCTGTACGTCCAAGGCGCATCCGAACGTGCGGGGGCGGAGACGGCCCTTCTCGGACGTTTGCGCCACCTGCGCGCCGCCGGCGTCGAGCCCTCGGTTGCCTCGCTGGCCGAGGGGCCGTTCGTCGAGGAGCTGCGCGAACTCGGCGTGCCGGTAAGAGTCTTGGCCCCATCCCCGCCCCGCGTCCGCCACGTCTGGCGACTGCCGGCCACGATACGGGCCGTCGCCGCGACCGCGCGCGAGACGGACGTGGACGTGATCGATGGTTGGGGGGAGAAAATGTCCTTTGTCGCGGGCTGGGCGGCCCGCTTCGCAGGTCGCCCGGCGGTGATGACGCTGCACGACGTCGCACGACGCACGCCTTCGGCGACCGCCGTTCAGCTGGCCGCCGCCACGGCTGCCACGATGCCGTGGTGGTCCCCTCCCGCTGGATGGCCGACAGCTTCCGCCGGGCCTGGCACCTGCGACCGCAGGTGATCCCGAACGCGCTTCCGATCGAGACCTTCCCGACCGAGCCGGCGCCCTTGCCACCCGATGCTGGCTGGGCGGACGATGCGCCGGTCGTAGGGGTCTTCGGGCGCCTCGTCAGGTGGAAGGGCCAGGGGACGTTCCTGGGTGCCGCCGCCCAGACCCTCGAGCACGAGCCGCGCGCCAGATTCCTGGTCGTCGGCGGAACCCTTTACGGCT
>CAWJUU010000004.1:0-92170 GCA_963846165.1 uncultured Solirubrobacterales bacterium | reverse complement strand
GAAGCGGTGGCTGAAGTGTCATCGCCTCACCGTCGATGCCGGCCGCGACCCCGCTGCCCGCGTCGACCTCGAACTCGGGCGTCTCGATTCGCGCCAGGGTCGCTGCAGCAAGCGCCGATGCACACCACGCCGCTCGGGCTCGACGCCACGGTGATCCCAAGCAGCCCGTCGTCAATCCTGGGGCGGGTTCCCGAGCCGACCGCATGGCCGAGGCGGTAGCGGTTGTTCGAACGCGGATCGCGGCCCCCGAGGAGTGCTCCTGTCCACCGGGCCCGGTCCAACGCAGGTCGAGTCCCTCGCCCTGCAGCCCCAGAACCTCGGGCAACGTGTCGACGATCGTTCGCAGCTTCGCGTTGCGGTAGCCCTCGCGTTGGACAGCCTCCGCATAGAGCCCGAGCGAGACGTTGTTGACAAAGACCCGGCCATTGACCTCGGCCGAGGTCAACGCGGCGCTCCCCGCCGTCGACGAATGCCTCGAGAGCACCCACGACGTCCTCCCTGTCGACGCCGAGGTCAAGGGCGAAATGGTTGCGGGTCCCCGGCAGGGATGCACGCGTATGGCAGGCCGAGCTCGGCCGCGACCATCGCAACCACGGCCTGCGAGCCGTCACCACCAGCCATGGCAACGGCATCTGCTCCGTCGGCCACCGCTGCTCGGACCATTTGCTCGAGGTCGGCGCCGGCTGTCAACTCGATTGGCTTGATATTCCTCTTTCGAGCCTCTTCGGCGAGGTTGAACTTCTGTGCCTTTCCGCCTCCCGACTTGGGGTTGTAGAAGAGGACGGCGCGCTTGGGCGCCGGCGCGTCGGATAGCGGCGCGTGATACACGAGGGCCGCCTTCGCCGCCGCGGCAGCCAGCGCAAGGCCCGCCGCTCCGCGATCGCCAGGCCGACGTGATCACCGGTCACCACGAGCAGGCCCGCCAGCGCGCCCAGCGCGGCGATCCCGACCGCCAGCCCGGCGGCCCTGGAGGCGCCTCTGCGACAGCCGTACCAGACGGCGGCGAACCCGATCAGGAGCAATCCGCAGACGATAAACACCCTTGGGAACTCCTGCGCCATCACGACCACCACGAGGACCACGGTCACCGCAGGAATGAGGAGGGCCGCGACTTTTGCCGCCCGCCGGCTCCACGGCTTCGCGATCATCGTCTGGTCGGCTTACTGATCTTGTCGGTCTCGACCTCGGCCTCGAGGCGACCTTCGTCGACCGCGCCGATCAAGGCTTCGTAATCCTTCTCGTTCTGGTCGGCGTAGCCCTCGGCGAAGTCGGTGATCGCGGCGTCGAAGTTGGGTTTGCGGCCGAGGTAGGCACCGATCGCGATCCGGTCGCCCGAGCGAGCGTGGGCGCGGGCGAGGGTCGCCCCGCAGACCTGGCCGTACACCGCCATGCCGCGGGGGCTCAGCAGCTCCACTCGCGCCGACCCCTTCCAGTCCACAGCTGACGCACATAGAAATCCCGCGCCTCGCCGTCCACCCCGGTGGCCGTCACCCATCCGAGGAAAAGATCGCTCGCCGCCTGCAAGAGGCGCTGGGCCCTGACGACGCGTTCGCCGTGATGAGCGAACTGCTCGGCCCGGCATACGGCTCAAACAGAATTCTGCGCCTCTTTGATCTGGAGAAGGGGATCCTGATCGTCGCGCCCCAGCAGCAGCACGATCCACGCTCTAATGCCGACGCTGCCGACGCCGACGACCTTCCTCGCCGCATGTACGTAGCGGTAGCCATCGAGAAGCGGCCGGCGGTCCTCGCCGAGAGTGGTGCGGTACTCCTCTAGAATCTCCTGCACCCGGCCCTCGACCTCGCCTGGTTCGCCCGCGCCTGTCAGCTCATCGACAGGAACGATCAGCGGCGGATCGCTGATGATCCGCGGCTCGCCGTCAACCATGTACGTCAGCTTCTTGAACGCGCGCATGCTGTCCTTCGCGCGCGCCTTGGCCACGTTGCGCTCGTACGCCTTGACCTGTTTGGCTCACATCGGCGGACCAGCGCCTCGCGATGGCCGAGTGGCCAATCGGGTGTACCAGGCGTCGAGATTGCCTAGTGCGGCGGAGACGCCGCATGGCCTCGCGATACTCGCAGGGTCGCACCTACCAAGATCTGCCGCTCCGCAACGCCGAATCCCTCTCGCGGCCGTGTACCGCCATGCTCGCGGCGAGGCGCTTGACGTCCCACTCCACGGTCCAGGCAGAGTCTCATCGAAGTCGTTGACGTCGAAGACGTGTTGGCGTTCAGGCGAGCCGAAGGCACCGAAGTTCGAGAGATGGGCGTCACCGCAGACTTGCACCTTGAATCCGGATTCGGGACTCCCGGCAAGGTCCGCCGCCATGATCGCCGCGGCACCGCGAAGAAGGTCGATGGCGTCGCCAGCATGCGACCCTGGCGCACGGGAATCAGCTCACCGACCCGGGTGGCGGCCTGCTGCTCGAGACCTCGACGGGATCGGCGATCATCCGCGGGTCGCCAGTCGCGATGGCTCGACCGCGGGCCTCGGCTTGGGCAGCCTTGCCGAAAGCTGCGCGCTCGGCCGCCGAAGGATGCTCCCGCACGGCATCGTCCAGGGTCTTCACACGTGGTTCTTTCGGAGGGTCATTGGGCCAGCACGAAGTGAACGGCCGTGCGAGCTACCCGGAGAAACGCGGACATTTACTCCCCTCTGACCAAGAGGCTACTCCTCCTCGATCACAGCCCAGGTCGTGGGACCCGGATATCAGGGTGGAATGGGGATTTTGCAGAAGGGGAAGCCTGCGCGATCCTGTGGACAGGATCGATGGAAGGAAGACACTGGACAAAAGCCAACGCAGACAACGTTCGCCCGCACTCGGCGGAGCCGCCATGGCTGCAAGAAGCAGATGGACCACAAGGATGCGAGCAGCAGGACCGTCGCGGCCGCTGGTCCCACCGACCGCCGGCGGCGTCGGGTGGAGTGACTGCCGACACCACGGAGCGACTGAGGGAGACTGGCCAGCTTCACGAACAAGGCGTGCTCACGGATGTGGAGTTCGCCAGCGAAAAGGCGAAGTTGTCGGGAACCTGACCCGGGGGGGTCTTCGCACCCGCGCGGCCGTGAGGTAGTTGGCCGCCGCTCACTTCGGGGGTGCGGTCCACTCTGCGCCCGTCTCGCGGCGGAAGGCCGCGATGGCGCCGTCGAGCGTTCGGAAGAAGTGTTCGGGGTCGAGCGTGCCGATGAGCTCGTAGCGCTCGAGCTTGGCCCGCACGGGGTCCTTGAGCTCGGCGAAGACAAGCGAGATGCCGCCCGCGTTGACCTCCTCGTCGAGCTCGAGGAGCATGTCGGCGGCCGTGGTGTCGACGTCCGTGATCGGCTCGGCCGCGATCACGATCCAGCGCGGCTTCGGCTCGCCCGCCGCGATGCGGCGGATCTGGTCGCGGAACGTCCGCGCGTTGGCGAAGAGCAGGGGGGCGTCGAAGCGGAAGATCACGAGGCCGGGCAGCTCCTCGGCCTCGGGGTAGAGGCTGCGGTCATGATGGCCCTCCATCCCGGGGACACGCCCGAGGGTGGCCTGGTAGGGCCACCAAGCACGGCGGAACACGTTGAGTATCGATAGCGCCACGGCGACGGCGATGCCGGCGAGAACTCCAAGCAGGGCCACACCAAGAAACGCGGCCATCGAGAGCAGGAATTCGGCCCGCCGCTGCTGCCACAGCCGCCTCGTCCCTGCGATGTCGGCCAGCGACAGGGAGGCGGCGATCACTACGGCCGCGAGAGTGGCCTCCGGGAGGTTCTGCAGCAGCCCGGGCACGAGCACCAGCATCAGGACGATCGCCCCTGCCCCGACCAGCCCGGTGAGCTGGGTCTTTGCGCCGGCCTGCTCGGCCACGGCCGTGCGCGAGCCGCTCGTGCTTACGGGGAAGCCCTGGAACAACCCTGCGCCGAGGTTTGCGGTCCCGATGCCGATCATTTCCTTGTTGCCGTCGATCTCCTGGCGCGTTCGCGCCGCGAACGCCGAAGCTGTGGAGATCGTGTCGGTCAGAGACACCAGCGCGATGCCGAGAGCTCCCGCAACCAGGAGGGGGAGGTCGGACACTGGGCTCGGCCAGGTGGGGGACGGCAGCCCCTCCGGCAGGGTCCCGACGAGCGAAACCCCGTGGCCGGAGAGATCGAGCGCCGAGGTCGCGGCGATCGCGGCGACGACCGCGACCAGCACGCCTGGGATGCGGGGCCGCCAGAGCTGGAAGAGCAGGATCAGCGCGAGGCTGACCACCCCTACGGCAGCGGCGGCGGCCACGGCGTCCCCCGACGCGAGCCCGCTGACGAACTTCCGCGTCTCGTCGATCAGTCCGTTTGCCTCGATCGAGAAGCCGAAGAGCTTCGGCAGCTGCCCGACGAGAATCGTCAGCGCGAGGCCGTTCATGTAGCCGATCTGGGTGGGCTTGGACAGCAGGTCCGCGATGAACCCGAGCTTGGCCACGCCCGCGCCGATCTCGATCGCCGCGACCAGGAGGGCGAGCATCGACGCGAGAGCGATCGCGCGGTCGGGGTCACCACGGATCCGATGATCGGCAGGAGCGTCGCCGCGATCATCGGTCCGAGTGAGGAGTCAGGACCGAGCACGAGGATGCGAGAAGGACCGAATGCTGCGTAGCCGATCAGGCAGATGACCGTCGTGTAGAGGCCCGTGATTGCCGGCAGGCCCGCCAGCTGTGCGTACGCCATTCCCTGCGGCACCAGGAGCGTGCTCAGCACGAGACCGGCGATGAGGTCGTGGCGCAGCCACCGCTTGCGGTAGGAGGCAAGCGCGCGTGCGCCCGGCATCCATCTCGGCGGCTCCACGGGAGGCACATTGTGCGCTAGTCGCTGCGGCGGGCGCTGTCAGGTCGCGGCAGGCCGAGCGTGCCCGCGAAGCCCGCTTCACGAGCGGGTCGCGATCGGTGCCCGGGTTCCCTGGACGAAATCCGCTACAACGTCCGCGAGTTCCTCAACGGCTACTGGACCTCAAACATCCTCACGCTGCGCTCAAAACGATCAGGTACTCGCCATCCCAGCCTCCACTGCCGCGCCGGTCGCTAATCCAGCCGTGCTCGACCACCTGCCAACGCGACCGCGAAGGAGGCGGTGGTGACTGAGGAGACCAGCATGGCCAACCTCGGGAAGGTCGACCACATCGTTGTATTGATGCTCGAGAATCGCTCCTTCGACCACATGCTGGGGTATCTCTCGCTTGAAGGTGGTCGCGGCGATGTCGATGGTCTGCGGGCGGAGTTCGCCAACGAGCACGGCGGGCGCAACTATCCGGTCCACCATCTCGACAGCACGGTGATCGAGGACGATCCCAATCACTCCGCCAGCGCCGTCGACCTCCAGATCGGGGGCGGCAAGATGGACGGCTTCGTCACGAGTTTCGCCGAGACGCTCTCGCACAACGACGTCCAGGATGCGGATCCTGGTCGCGTGATTGGTTATTACAACGCCACCGATGTCCCGGTCTACGATCACCTGGCGAGCGAGTTCGCGGTCTGCGATCGTTGGTTCAGCTCTGTTCCCGGGGCGACCTGGCCCAACCGCCTGTACGCGATTTGCGGTCGCGCCGCCGGCACTCGCGATGACCGGCCGCTCCACCTCCCGCCCATGTACAACCAACCCTCGTTCGTGCGACACCTCGACGCCAACGGCATCTCGTGGCGCTGGTACTCGTTCGAGGCGGGGACCCTGCGCTTCGCCGATGGGCACTACAAGCTGGGCCACCACCACAACTTCGCGTTCTTCAGCAAGACCAACTTGAACTGGAGGACCAGCCTCGAGCTCAGGATGGACGCAAAAGCGCCCAGCTTTCTCGAAGACGCCGCCAATGGTGCGCTGCCGTCAGTCTCATGGATCGACCCGAACTTCAGCAACTTCAACCCAATCGGCTTTCAGCCCAACGACGACCACCCGCCCGCGGACATCAAGGACGGCCAGGAGCTTGTGCTCGCCGTCTACCACGCGCTCGCAACAAGCCCCCAATGGGAGAGGACGCTGCTCATCATCTTCTACGACGAACACGGCGGCTTCTTCGATCATGTCGCGCCGCCTGCGGCGCCGGACGACGACCCCGACACGTTCGGACGCTACGGCGTGCGGATACCGGCGCTGATCGTCTCGCCGTGGGTGGAGCCGGCGTCTGTATCCAAGACGCTCTTCGATCACACGTCGATCATGAAGACGATTCTCCTGCGCTTCTGCCCGGGAGCCCTCAACGAGCCAAAGCGGCATCAAGGGCTGTTTGCGCGGCTCAGAAGCGCCGGGCACCCCCGCCCCGTGGGAACACGCGTGTCGCAGGCCAACCATCTCGGAGAACTTCTCACACGTACGACGCCACGACCAGCGCCGGACCGGTACGCGCTGATAGAGGACGCCGCGGCGCGCGCGGCCGTGAGAACGGAAGGCGCGCCAATCGAAGGGGATCCGCTCGCTCGCCGGCCAGCGACGGAGCTCCAGATCCGCCTCGCCGATGGGACTCGCGAGCTGAGAAGACGAGGGCACCCGGCAGACCGGCCGTAGTCTCCGGCTTCATCCTCCCTCAGCTCCCGCCGGAGGCGGCCAGGGCCGGCAGGGAAGGCGCCGCCGCGGCCGGTGTTCGGCACGCCGGCGCGGATCTACGACCTGCGCTCCACCTTCGCCTCGAACGCGCTCGCGGCCGGCGTGTCGGTTTTCGAGCTGGCGAGGATTATGGGCACGAGCGTGGCGATGATCGAGCGTGCCTACGGCACGCTGATCGAGGGCGCTGGCGCCGACATCGCGCGGCGGCTGGCCCTGTTCGAGGGCGCCCGCGACGTCGCGGCGAGCGCGTCTGGGCCACAACCGGGCCACGGACGATGATCGGGTGGCCGAATCCCGCTCTGCAATGCGACGCCCCGAGCAGGATTCGAACCTGCGGCCTACTCCTTAGGAGGGAGTCGCTCTATCCAGCTGAGCTATCGGGGCCGATCTGCACTTTACGGCCCCCTTCACCGGGGCCGTTGGCGACGGCTGCCCTGACATGATCCGCGCCGGGCCGCGGCGGGAAGACGCTCGCGGGATGCCAGACGTGCGGCGGTGATCTAGAAGAATTGACCGAAACGTCCTCACGCAGCTTCGTCGCCGAGGCGGGCGAGTGGTTCCAGGTCGGCGAGGTTGAGCCGGGAGTGCATCTGGTGGCCGAGCCGGGCCATGTCTTCAGCTGGCTGGTCGCGGGCTCGGAGCGCTGCGTCCTGGTCGATACCGGCCTCGGCTTGGCGGACATCGCGGCGGCGATCGCACCGGTGGCGACCGCGCCCACGATCGTCGTCAACTCTCACGTTCACTTCGACCACGTCGGCGGCAACGAGCTGTTCGAGCACACCGAGATGCACGAGCTCGGACCGGTATGGATCGAGGAGGGCACCCGGGACGAGTACCTGCGCGGCTATCGCGAGTTCGCTCCGGAGATGGACGAGAGCTTCAAACGCCTACGCGAAGCCGACCGCGACGGCTGGTTCCTGATCGGACCGGACGAGACGATGCGGCCGTGGCCGAGCCGGCGGATCGACGAGCTCGGCTGGCGGATCGACCTCGCCGGCGCCGACGCGGTTGCTCGCCGACGGCGACACGATCGAGCTCGGCGACCGAGACGCTGCGGGTGATCCACACGCCCGGCCACACGCCCGAGCACATCTGCCTCGTCGACGAGGCGGCGGGGATCCTGTTCGCGCAGGATCAGGCCTACTACGGCCCGCTGCTGATCCACGAGCCGGGCTCCGACCTGCACGCCTATGCCCGCTCGTCACGCCGGCTGGCCGACGAACTCGCCGGCGCGATCCGCATCGTCTACACCGCCCACTGCCTGCGGCCGTCGGTCCCGCCGCGCTTCCTCGGCGAGCTCGCCGACGCCGCGGAGGCCGTGGCCGCGGGCGAGGTCCGGCCGTCACCGATGCAGGGCATGTTCGGCGAGCCCGTGCTGGGCGTCGACTTCGGCCACTTCTCGATTCTGGTCAGCGATCAGGCCCCGGCGGTCTGACCGGCTCACCTCAGGTGCCTCAACAGCGGCGCGGCTCGGCTTCGCTCCGCCTCACTTCCCGGTCGCGCTCGCGAACGCCTCCTCGACCCGCTGCTCGGCCTCCGGCCCGCCCGGAGGGCTGATCGGGGTCGAGCAGTTCTTCGTGTACTCCGCGCTCGGGAAGATCAGCTCGCTCTTCGCCGCCTCAGGGTTGGTCTTCTCGAAGATCTCCTGGACCCCGGCGACCGGCGTCACCGAGCTCGTCCACTCGACGATCTGAGCCTGGTTCTCCGGCTCGTAGGCGTAGTTGATGAACTCGTACGCCGCGGTCGGGTTCGGCGCGCCGACCGGGATCACCCAGTCATCCCACCAGATCATGCAGCCCTCGGTCGGCATCCGCCACTCGAGCTCCGGGTTGTCGGCCTGGAGCTGGATCGCGTCCGCGGCCCAGCCCATCACCGCGACCGCGTCGCCCGTGACCAGGTCCTTGGCGTAGTCGCCGCCGGTGAGCCGGCGGATCTGACCGGACTCAACCGCCTGCTTGAGCCTCTCGATCGCCGCCAGCCAGTCCTCCTCGGTGGCATCCTCGGGATCGATCCCGTCCGCCTTCATCAGCATCGGAATCGGCTTCGCGAAGCTCGGTCAGCAGCTCGACCTTTCCCTTGTACTGCGGGTCGAAGAGGTCGTTGATCGAGCGGATGTCGGGCGCCTCCTCCTTGTTGACGATCAGCCCCGTCATCCCGCCCTGCCACGGGATCGAGAAGTCCCAGTTCGGGTCCGAGCTCGGCGCCTTGACGTCGGGGCTGAGGTTCTCGAACGCGGGCGCGAGCGCCTCCTTGTCGAGCTTCTGGATGTAGCCGAGGTCGTACATCCGCTTCGCCAGCCAGTCCCCGGCGACCATCAGCGAGCGCCCGCCCGAATCGCCCTGCTCCAGCAGCGGTCGCATCTTGCCGAAGAACTCGTAGTAGCTGTTGATGTCCTCGACGTACTTGACCGAGATCCCGCTCTCCTGCTCGAACTCGGGGATCGTCTTGTCGTCGACATAGAGCGCCCAGTTGGAGATCGTCAGGTCGCCGGACGGCTCGCCCTCGGCCACCGCCGTCGGGACCTCGACGTCCTCGTTGTCCTCGAGCCCGCTGTCGTCCTCACCACAGGCGGCGAGCACGAGCGCCGCCGCAAGCGTCGCCAAGGCGACCAGCAGCAGCGGCCACCTCGGTCGGGTCCGGTGCCATCTGGCTGGCGTGCTGGTCACGAGTGTCTCCTTCGGTCTAGTTGCCAGTTGTCGGGACCCGCGAGAACCACGCCTCGAGAGCCGGCCGGATCACGGTGTGCTCGACGTCGTCGCTCGGCGTCGCCAGCTCGCCGATGAGCAGGCCGTCGAGCATCGCCAGGAACATCCGCGCCTCGAGCTCCGGCGAGCGGGCGCGAAGCGAGGTGAAGACCTCGATCAGCGCCTCCTCCCAGGCGGCGGTCCACTCACGGCAGGCCCGCTCGAGCTCGGGCTCACGCGTCGCCTCCTGCAGCAGCGCATACTGGGCGGCGGTTCGCCAGCGCGCTTCGCCGAGCTGAGCCAGCAGGTGGGCGGTGAACTGGTCGACCAGCCGGCGGCGGGAGAGCCGCTTGCCGAGCACTCCGGCGAGCCGTTCGCCCAGGGTCTCGATCTCGACCCGCGCGAAGTGCTCGAGCGCCTCGCGCAGCATCTCCTGGCGCGAGGCGAACCAGTAGGTCGTCGACCCGAGCGGGACCTCGGCGAGCTCGGCGACGGCGCGATGGCTGACGGCGTCGGTGCCGCCGCTTGCGATCAGCCTCAAGGTCGTGTCGAGGAGCAGCAGGCGACGCTCGCTGTCGCGCTTGCGCTTGGTGCCCGCACCTGGAGAAGTGGTGTACATTTGTACTGTACGAGCGTACACCTTTGGAACCACGGCGTCAACAAGATCAGCAGGCCGACGTCGTCGTGATCGGCGGCGGGGTGGTCGGCGCCGCCGCGACCCTGGCGGTTGCTCGGATGGGACTGGAAGTGGCGCTGCTCGAGCGTTCGTCGCTCTCGGTCGCCGGGGGTTCGAGCAAGGGCAGCGCCCGGATCTTCGCTCCGGCGGCCTACCCGGACGAGTCCTATCTCGAGGCGGCGTTGCGGGCGCTCGCGCGCTGGCGCGAGATCGAAGCCGAGAGCGGTGTGCGCCTGCTGTGGCCGACCGGCGCGCTCACTCACGGCGAGTTCGCCGAGCGCGAGATCTCCGCTCTGCGGGCGGCGGGCGTCGAGGCCGAGCTGTTGTCCGCCGAGGACGCGGCCAGGCGCTTCGCGGTCCGAGCGCCACAGCGGGGCCCGTTGCTCTACCAACCCGACGCCGGGATCGTCCGTGCCGACGGCGCTCGTGCCGTCCTCCTTCGCCTGGCGCGAGCCGCCGGGGCCGAGCTTTTCGAGGGCGAGCGCGTGCTGTCGCTGGACGAGCGCGGCGCCTCGATCGAGGTCGAGACCAATCGTCGCCGGTGGTCCTGTTCGGCGGCGATCGTCGCCGCGGGCCCGTGGAGCGGCGAGCTGCTCGCCAAGGCCGGGATCGAGCGGCCGCTGAGCGTCTCGCTTCAATCGGTGGCCTACTTCCACCTCGCCGATCGATCGGCGCGCCCGGTCGCGCTGATGGAGTTCGATCGCGATCAGCCGTTCGCTTGCTGGGATCCCGAGCGCGGGTTGAAGGCGGCCTTTCACGCTCGCGGTCCCCTCGTCGACCCGGAGGACGGCGCGCGTGAGGCAGAGCGGGAATCGATCGACCGGGTGACCGAGTGGGCGAGCGCCCGCTACCCGCGCGTCGTCGCGGGCGGGCCGAGCTGGGTCGAGACCTGCATGTACACGAACGCCCCCGGGGAGCGCTTCGTGATCGAGCGTCGAGGCCGGATCATCGCCGGCAGCGCCTGCAACGGCCAGGGATTCCAGTTCGCTCCCGATACCGGCGAGCGACTGGCGCGGCACGCCGTCGAAGCCGAGGCGCTGAGCGCCGCGACGACCGGGGGAGCCCTGTGAGCGGCGACGTCGGCCGGCTCGACGATTGCCTCTCGGTTCGCGATCGAGCCCTGTTCGTCGAGGACTGCGCTGCCGAGGAGCTGGCGCAGCGATTCGGCACGCCGCTCTATGTCGTCTCGGAGGATCAGCTGCGCCGCAACGCACGGAGGTTCGCCGACGCGTTCGCCGCTCGCTGGCCGGGCGGGTTCCTGCTCCTGCCGTCGATCAAGGCAAACTCCGCGCTCGCGCTTCGCCGGATCCTCACCGATGCGGGAACGGGCTGCGACGTCTTCGGCCCGAATGAGCTCGAGGCGGCGCTGCGCACCGGGACCGACCCGGAGCGGATCTCGCTCAACGGCGCGATGAAGGACGAGGCGCTGCTCGAGCGCGCGATCGATGCCGGGGTGCGGATCACGCTCGACAGCCGGGTCGAGCTCGAGCGGACGGCCGCGGTTGCCGCCCGGCTCGGGAGCCGCGCCCACGTGCGCTTTCGCTGCCGCCCCGACCTCGTCGGCATGGACGAGCCGTCGGAGATGTCGCCCGACGGGCTCTCGATCCGCGATGCGATTCAGCGCTACAAGGCGGGGATTCCGAGCGAAGACCTGTTCGCGATCACGGAGGCGGAGATTCGCGACCCCAACCTCGATGTCGCCGGGCTGATGCTCCACCTTGGGCGTCACAGCGCCGACCCGGCGCTCTGGAGCGCCGGCATCGACGCGCTCGCCACGATCCTCGAGCGGCTGCGGTCGGCGTGGGGCGGCTGGGCCCCGCGCGAACTCGACCTCGGCGGCGGCTTCCCAGCACCCCGGGACCCGTTCGGGCGCCGGCTGCCGCAACGCCTCGATGCCCCGGCGCGCTCACCGGCAATCGACGTCTACGCCGACGCGATCTGCTCTCGTCTGGTGGCCCGCCTCGACCGGCTCGGGATCGCCGCCGCTGCGATCCAGCTCGAGATCGAGCCCGGACGCGGGCTTTACGCCGATGCGGGCATCCATCTGGCGACGGTCGGCAACGTCAAGCGACAGTCTGAGCCGATGCCGCTGACCTGGGTCGAGACGGACTCCTCCGACGCCTACCTGGCCGACGTCAACCTCGAGTTCAACCGCTGGACCTGCGTCGCGGTGGCCGACGCCGTCGCGCCGGCGACGGTCATCGCCGACGTCACCGGGCGCACCTGCGCGCTCGACGTGATCGTCGCCGACGCCGAGCTGCCGCCGGTCGAGGTCGGCGACGTGCTCGCATTCCTCGACACTGGCGCCTACCAGGACGCGAGCGCAAGCAACTTCAACGCGCTCCCGCGGCCCGGGACGGCCCTGGTGTCGGGCGAGCTCGGCGGAGCTGATCCGCCGCCACGAGACGATCGACGACGTCTTCGCCCGCGACCTGATCCCGGAGCGCCTCCACACCGCCTCTGCCGGCGAGGATGCGCACTGGCGCGCGATCGGGCTCGACCATGTCTCGGTGACGAGCGGCGATCTCGACCGTTCGCTCGCCTTCTACCGCGACCTGCTCGGTCTGACGCTGCGCGCGCGCGGAGACGGGCTGGGAGCGGACGAGCTCAAGATCACCGGGGTCACCGACGCCACCGCGCGCTGGGCGGACCTCGAGCTCCCCCACGGACAGGTTCTCGAGCTGATCGAATATATGCGTCCGCGTGGCACACCGAGCACGCCCAATCCGAACGATCCGGGGGCGACCCACATCTCACTTCGGGTGACCGACATCGACGCGACCTACGCTCGCCTTCGCGATGCCGAGGTCAGCGTCCGCAGCGAGCCGGTGACGATCGCCGATCCCGGTGCCTGGGAGGGCGTCAGGTGCTTCTACGCGAGCGATCCCGACGGGGTGACGGTGGAGCTGATCCAGAGATGAGCGAACCGCGCACCGTCTGGGTCACCGGCGCCGCCAGCGGCATGGGGGCGTCGCACGCGCGCCGGTTCGCCTCGATCGGCGATCGGGTCGGATGCTGGGACGTGCAGGCCGAAGCGCTCGACCAGATCGTCGAGGAGATCCGGGGCGCCGGCGGCGAGGCCGAGGGAGTAGTCGCCGACATCAGCGACTGGGACGCAGTCGACACCGGCGCCGCCAGGCTGCGCGAGGCGCTCGGCCCGGCCGACGTCGTGGTCGCGAACGCCGGCATCCTGCTCAGCGGCGAGCACATCGCCGATCTCGATCCGGACGCCTGGCGGCGGGTGATCGACGTCAACCTGACCGGCGCCTTCCTGACCGCGAAGGCGGCGATCCCGCAGCTTCGAGAGACCGGCGGCGGGTCGATGATCCTGGTCTCGTCGATCTGCGGGCTGACCGCGTCCTCTGGCTACGGTGCCTACAACGCCTCCAAGCACGGCGTCATCGGGCTGATGCGAACCCTCGCCCACGAGCTCCGCTTCGATGGCGTGAACGTGAACGCCGTCTGTCCCGGCTGGATCCGGACGCCGATGTTCGACGTCTCGCTCGATGAGGCCGCGGAGCCGGGCGAGGACCTCGACGCGTTCGCGCGGATGACGATGATCGAGCGACTGATCGAGCCTGGTGAGGTAACCGACGCCGTCGTCTGGCTCGCCTCTCCCGCGGCCCGCACGATCACCGCCGTCGCCCTGCCCGTCGACGGCGGGCTGCTCGAGTCCCGGGCCTGGCCCGAGACCGACGAGGACCTCGAGCAACGAAAGCGCGGCGGATAGCGAGCTTCGACGGCCCGGGGAGCCCAGGCCCTAGACGGCGCTCGTCGCCCCGTCTCGAGCGCGGCTTGTGCGCCGAGGAGATCCTGCCGCCGGCAGGTCCTCCACGGCGCGGTGGCCCTCGGTGATCGCGCTGTGCGTGTAGGCGAAACCCTGCGAGTCGCTGTTCGCGATCGCCACGTTACGAAACGGCGCTCGGCCCTTGACATGCGGCTGTTCCTCGTACGGCCCATACAGAGACGGATCCCAGACCGAGGTGAGCTCGTGCGCGTATCCGTAGTTCCACCTGTTGACCATCAGCGAATGGATGTCGCGCGCGGGGTCGAAGTCGGCGCCCGACGCGTTCAGGCTTCGATCGAGCACGTCTATCAGCGCCCTCTCGAGGTCGCGGAAGCTCATCTCCAACAACCTCTGGCGACCGACCTCGTAGGCGGCGAGCTGAGGGGTGCGGTCGTGGCCCGTCGGCACCACGGTGAAACTCAGCGTCGCCGGCTGATCGGGCGTGTTCGCGTCGGCCCGTAAACCGACCCGAACACGGCTCCCATCTGCAGGCTCGTGGTGTCCCAGAACAGGCTGTTCCCGCGGGGGCTGACGCTCGAGATCCGCGCGTCGGCAAACGCCTGCCAGTTGCGCAGGCCCGCGCGGCCGTAGATCAGCGGGACCTTGCGGGCGTAGCAGAGGTTCTCGACCTGGCGCCTGGGAAGCCCCTCGACGATGTGAGCGGCGACCCGGTTCCAGCACGCCATGATCACGTGCTTGCCGCGCACCCTGCGACCCTTGCCCGAACCGCAGTCGAGGTAGTCGACCTTGGCGAGGCCGTGGTCGTGCTTGTGGTGCGAGGCCGGATCGACGTTGAAGACGAAGCTCCGCAACCTGATCCGGACGTCGTTCTGCCTACGATCGAGCTTCGAGTAGTCGCAACGCGCCAGCACGATGTTCTCCTGGTTCGGCGGCGCTCCGTCGAGATCCGCAAACGAGCCCGGGATCAGCTTGCTGACCAGCAACCTCAGCAGCGAGCTGTTGCCATCCGGCCACAGCACGGTCGGGTCGGTGTCGGTCTGGAAGCCCATCTGGGGCGTCCGCCCGATCCCGGGGAAGCCGTTGTCGGCGACCTCGACCGGGTCGGGCAGCACCACCCCGTCGAATCCTGGTTGGCCCAGCATCCAGCGTCGGCCGCCGAGATCGCCTGCGCGCCGGCCCCGAGCAGGCCGTGCCCGTTGCGCTGGTACTGGATGATTGCCTCCGCGGGCGCGCCCACATAGCGCATCAAGTACTGGTTCTGGGTGATCCGGGTGAGCAGGCTGAGCTTGCGCTCGGGGCTCATCGGCCCGTGCTGCTGCTCGATCCAGTCGGTGGTCGCGTCGGTCTGGATCCGGATGATCGCCTCCCGCGCCGCCTGCGAATACGGTGTGCGTGCCAGGAAGGTCTCCCACGACTCGCTGCTGAGCTTGTTCTGGGTGAGTGTGTCTGGAGCCCCAGTCGGCGCTCGGGAAGAGGAGCATCGATCGCAGCCCGAACGAGCTCGGGATCCCGGGGCCGCTGGTGCTCGGGAAGTTGTCCGGATCGACCTCGCAGAAGTCGAGCAGGTCGAGAGCGGGCTGGTTCGGGGGCACGTCGAGGAACGCGCCCGAGGGCTCGTCCCAGGTGCCGATGCTGTCGAGGTTGACCGTCCCGCCGTTGCGGAGGATCATCACATCGGCGTTGCCCGAGCCCGGGATGTGGAACTCGTTGCGGTGCGAGTGCCCGCCGAAGTCCTCGAGAGGGTCAAGGACGAGGATCCTCGCCTCCGGCCCGAAGCGGTCGCGATAGAACTTCGCCGCCGCCAGGCCGCTGGCGCCAGCGCCGACGATCACGCAGTCGTAGACCTCGCCGGTATCGCGAACGTCGCGATTGATGCCCGGCCCGCCCCTGGTGCTGTGCACGTGATCGGGGTTCGGGGGGCCGTCGATCCGCATCGTCCGCCTGACCACCTGGTCGGTGTGCCCGAGCAGCCCGGTGTCGGTCGGCGGGTAGTGGCCGGGCGGGAGCGAGCGCCTCGCGCGGGCCAGCTCGGCGGCCTCAGCGCCGGTCAGGTGGGGGGCAGCGGCCGCGGCTGCCAGCCCGGCCGCCGAGATTGCCACGCCATCGAGGAAGTCACGGCGGGTAATCCCGTCACGGGCTGCGTTATCGATCCACTCGGGCATGTCGGACCTCGATCTCTTTCGTCGACTTGCCCTCCGATGTCTTCACGTCAAGCCTCCACCGGCTTCTCCCGGACGTCAAGGCCGGGCTGTACAGAATGCGGTCGCGGGATGGGCCAACTTGGCCCCATCAGCGCCCCTGGCCGCCGTCTCCTGCGCCGAGCGCGAGCTCGCCCGCCCGGAAGACGGCATGGGTGAGGGGCACGCCCGGGCGGTAGATCAGGTGGGTGTAGGACGGCGCAGCGAGAATCACGGCGTCGGCACGAGCTCCGAGCGCCAGGTCGCCGACGTCCGAGCGGCGCAGGGCATGGGCGCCGCCGAGCGTTGCTGCGAGCAGAGCCTCCTCGATCGTCATCCCGAGCTCGCGGACCGCGAGCGCGATGCAAAACGGCATCGAGGTCGTGTAGCTCGACCCGGGGTTGGTGTTGGTGGCGATCGCGACCGCGGGCGCCGGCGTCGATCACCCGGCGCGCGTCGGGATACGGCTGGCGGGTCGAGAAGTCGGTCGCCGGAAGAAAGGTGGCGACCGTGTCGGACGCGGCGAGCGCCTCGACGTCGTCGTCGGCCAGATAGGTGCAGTGGTCGACCGAGGCGGCGCCCATCTCGACCGCGATTTGCACGCCGGGTCCCGGGCCGAGCTGGTTGCCGTGCACGCGCATCGCCGAGCCCGGCGTTGCGCCCTGCGGCGAGCACCGCCCGCGACTGCTCGGCGTCGAAGGCGCCCTGCTCGCAGAAGACGTCGATCCAGCGCGAGTGCTCGCGACAGGCGGCGAGCATCTCGCCGCAGACGAGCTCGACGTACTCGTCGGCGCGGCCCTCGTACTCGGGCGGCACCAGGTGAGCGCCGAGGAAGGTGACGTCGTCGGTGAGCTCGGCGGCGAGGCGGCAGAGGCGCGCCTCGGAATCGACCGTGAGCCCGTATCCGGACTTGATCTCCTGGTGGGTGATCCCGGCGGCGAGCGCCTCGGCGCGCCGCGAGCGGGCGAGGGCGAGCAGCTCGTCGTCCGACGCCGCGCGGGTCGCCTCGGTCGTCACCCTGATCCCACCGGCCTCATACGGCGCGCCCGCCATCCGCGCCGCGAACTCGTCGGCTCGGTCGCCGGCGAAGATCAGATGCGTGTGGCTGTCGACGAAGCCGGGGATGACGCAGCGCCCGGCGGCGTCGTAGCGCTCGTCGGCCTCCGCGCCGGCGGGCTCGATCGCGGCCACGCGACCCTCCTCGATCACCAGCGCCGCATCGCGGACGACGCCGAGCGCGCCCTCGCCGAGCGCCGGGTCGTTGGTGACCAGCAGCCCGATGCGGTCGATCACCGACGCCGTCATCCGAGGACCTGTGCGATCGAGGTTCGGAGCTCGGCGACGACGTCGAACTCAGCGTGAACGCCGTCGCGGACGATCTCCCGACCGGAGCAGATCACCCGCTCGACGTCGGCGGCGGATGCCGCGAACACCGCCGCCTCGAGCGCCGACTCGGCGGTCGTCCCGGCGAGCCGGACCCCGTCAAGGCCGACCGTGACCAGGTCGGCGAACGCACCGGGCGCGATCACGCCGGCCTCGCCCCAACCGATTGCCGCGTGGCCGCCGCTGCTCGCGGCACGCAGCAGCGCGGCGGCGCCGTGGCGGCCCCGCTCCCCCGTCGCCAGGCGCTCGTCCAGCTCTACCGCCCGCGCCTCCTCGAACTGATCGATCACGCGCGTGCGAGTCGGAGCCGAGCGCGAGCGTCGCGCCGGCGTCGGCCAGCTCGCCGGGCGGGCCCGACCCCATCGGCGAGGTCGCGCTCGGTGGTCGGGCAAAGACAGCAGTGCGAGCCGCTGCCTCCCAGTGAGGCGATGTCCGCACCGGTGAGGTGGGTGGCGTGCACGGCGGTGAACCCGGGAGCGAGCGCCCCGGCACGCTCGAGCACGCCGACCGGTGTCTGGCCGTATGCATCGAGGCTGGCCACGTTCTCGGCCGGCTGCTCGGAGACGTGCGCGTGAAGCGGGCGTTCTTGCTCCGCGGCCCAGGCGGCGACCGACGCCGCCGAGGCAGGGTCGACCGCGCGGACGCTGTGGATCGCAGCACCAATCCTGACCCCGTCGCCGTCGGCGAGCGCCGTGACGCGCTCGGCCCAGGCGGTGGCGTCGGCGTCGGCGAAGCGGCGCTGGACGTCGCTCAGCGGCTCGCCGATCCCGCCCTGCAGGTAGCAGGTGTCGAGCAGGGTGATCCGGATCCCGGCCTCGCGCGCCGCCTCGATCATCGCCCTGCCGATCTCGTTCGGATCGGCGTAGGGCTCGCCGCCGGGCCCGTGGTGGAGGTAGTGAAACTCTCCGACCGCGGTGATGCCGGCAAGCGCCATCTCGCCGAAGGTCGCCCGGGCGAGGCCGAAGCAGCTCTGCGGATCGAGCCGCGCCGCGAGCGTGTACATCTCCTCGCGCCAGCTCCAGAAGCTGCCGTCGCCGCGCTGGGCGCGGCCGCGCAGCGCCCGTTGAAAGGCGTGCGAATGAGCGTTGGCGAAGCCGGGTAGCGTGAGCCCGTCGAGCCGGGTCGCGCCCGCCGGGGGCGCGGCGACCCCGGCCTCGACCGAGGCGATGCGCTCGCCGTCGAGCTCGACCAGCACCCCGCTCGCGGCCGCGTCGCCGCCGAGCCACGCGAGCTCACACCAGTAAGCACTCACACCAGGCGCCTCAACGGCGGCGCGGCTCGGCTTCGCTTCGCTCCTCCTCGAACAAGGCGCCTCAACGGCGGCGCGGCTCGGCTTCGCTTCGCTCCTCCTCACTGGACGTCCGGCCGCTCGTCGCCGGCCATCGGCACCCGCACGCCGCGCTCGGCCGCAACCGCGAGCGCATCCGCGTAGCCGGCGTCGGCGTGGCGGATCACGCCCGTCCCCGGGTCGGCGGTCAGCACCCGGTCGAGCTTTTGGCCGGCGAGGTCGGAGCCGTCGGCGACGCAGACCATCCCGGCGTGAATCGAGCGCCCGATCCCGACCCCGCCGCCATCATGGATGCTGACCCAAGCTGCGCCCGACGCCGTGTTGACGAGCGCGTTCAGCAGCGGCCAGTCGGCGATCGCGTCCGAGCCGTCCGCCATCGACTCGGTCTCGCGATACGGCGAGGCGACCGAGCCCGAGTCGAGATGGTCGCGACCGATCACGAGCGGGGCGCTGATCTCCCCGCTGCCGACCATCTCGTTGAAGCGCAGACCGAGCCGCGCGCGCTCGCCGTAGCCGAGCCAGCAGATCCGCGCCGGCAGGCCCTGGAAGGCGATCCGCTCACGCGCCATCCGGATCCAGCGCCGGAGCGCCTCGTCGTCCGGAAACTCCTCGAGCACCGCGCGGTCGGTCGCCGCGATGTCGGCGGGATCTCCCGAGAGCGCCGCCCAGCGAAACGGGCCCTTGCCCTCGCAGAACAGCGGCCGGATGTAGGCGGGGACGAAACCCGGATAGGCGAACGCGTTCTCGAACCCACCGAGCTCGGCCTCGCGACGGAGGCTGTTGCCGTAGTCGAAGACCTCGGCGCCCGCCTCCTTGAAGCCGACCATTGCAAAGCAGTGAGCGGCGGCCGAGGCGCGGGCGCGGTCGATGTACTCGTCCGGGGCGCGTTCGCGCAGCTCGGCGGCCTGATCGAGCGAGAGCCCCGCCGGGATGTAGCCGACCAGGGGGTCGTGGGCGCTGGTCTGGTCGGTTACGACGTCTGCCTCGAACCCGCGCCGCAGCAGCTCGGGGACGACCTTCGCGGCGTTGGCGCAGAGGCCGACACTGAGTGCCCGGCGCTCGCGCTTGGCCGCCAGGCAGAGCTCAATCGCGTCCGCGAGACCGTCGGCCTGTTGGTCGAGATAACGGGTCTCGAGCCGGCGAACGATGCGCTCGGGATCGACCTCGATGCAGAGCGCGACCCCGTCGTTCATGGTCACGGCGAGCGGCTGGGCGCCGCCCATGCCCCCGAGTCCCGCGGTGAGCGTGATCGTCCCCGCGAGTGACCCGCCGAAGCGCCGCCGTGCGATCTCGGCGAAGCACTCGTAGGTCCCCTGGACGATCCCCTGGCTGCCGATGTAGATCCACGAGCCGGCGGTCATCTGTCCGTACATCGTCAACCCGAGCGCTTCGAGGCGGCGGAACTCGTCCCAGTTCGCCCACTCGCCGACCAGGTTCGAGTTCGCGATCAGCACCCGCGGCGCCCACTCGTGGGTCCGAAAGACCCCCACCGGCTTGCCCGACCCGACGAGCAGGCTCTCGTCGTCGCCGAGCGCGCGCAGCTCGGCGACGATCGCGTCGAAGGCATCCCAGGAGCGCGCCGCGCGCCCGGTGCCGCCGTAGACGACGAGCTCCTCGGGGCGCTCGGCGACCTCGGGGTCGAGGTTGTTCATCAGCATCCGCAGCGCCGCCTCCTGGGGCCAGCCGCGGCAGGTGAGGTCCGAACCGCGAGGCGCCCGCACCTCGCGTGGGCCACTCACTCGAGCTCCCCGATCTCGGCCTCGACCGCGGTGATCATCGCCTCGCCGGCGAGCAGCTCCTCGACCGCGGCCAGCTCGGGTGAAAGCCAGCGGTCCGGGCCCGCGCCGGGCGCCACCCGCCGGAGCGCCCCGAGCGCCGCGGCGGTGCCGCGGGCGGGCTCGAGCGGGGCCCGCAGCTCGAGTCCCCGCGCGGCGCAGGAGAGCTCGACCGCGAGGATCCGGCGCAGGTTGGCGACCGCGGTGCGCAGCTTGCGCGCAGCCCCCCAGCCCATCGAGACGTGGTCCTCCTGCATCGCGCTGGTCGGCACCGAGTCGACCGCGGCCGGCGCCGCGAGGCGGCGGTTCTCGGCCACCATCGCCGCCTGCGTGTACTGGGCGATCATCAGCCCCGAGTTGACCCCGGCGTCGGGCGCCAGGAAGGGCGGCAGCCCGTGCGAGCGTGCGGCGTCGAGCAGGCGGTCGGTGCGGCGCTCGCTGATCGCGCCCAGCTCGGCCGCGGCGATGGCGAGGAAGTCGCACGCAAACGCGACCGGAGCGCCGTGGAAGTTCCCGCACGACTCCACCCGCCCGTCCGGGAGCACCATCGGGTTGTCGATCGCGGAGACGAGCTCGGCGTCGGCGACGCTCTGCGCGTGGCGGTGGGTGTCGCGGGCCGCGCCGTGAACCTGAGGCGTGCAGCGAATCGAGTAGGCGTCCTGGACCCGCGGGTCGTCCTCGCGGTGACTGGCGACGATCGCCGAGCCGTCGAGCAGCCGGCGGAGGTTGGCGGCGCTGAGCGCCTGCCCGGGCTGCGGGCGGAGCGCGATCAGGTCGGCGGCGAAGGCGCGGTCGGTTCCCAGCAGGGCCTCGGTGCTCATCGCGCCGGCGACGTCGGCGAGCTCGAGCAGCCGCCGCAGGTCGGCGAGCGCCAGCACCAGCATGCCGAGGATCCCGTCGGTGCCGTTGATCAGCGCCAATCCCTCCTTGGCGCCGAGCACGACCGGTTCGAGCCCGCGCCTCGCGCAGCCCCTCGGCGGCTGCAAGCGGCCTGCCCGCGGCGTCGAAGACCTCGCCCTCGCCGATCAGCGCCAGCCCGCAATGGGCCAGCGGAGCGAGGTCGCCGCTGGCGCCGAGCGAGCCGTGCTCGGGGACGATCGGCTCGATCTCCGCAGCCAGCATGGCGAGCATGCTCTCGGCGATCAGCGGTCGGGCGCCGGAGCGTCCGAGGGCGAGCGAGCGGGCCCGGAGGAAGAGCATCGCCCGAACCACCTCGCGCTCCACCGGGGGGCCCATCCCGGCGGCATGGGAGCGGATCAACGCCCGCTGGAGCTCGGCGCGGCGGTCGGCGGGGATCGCCGTCTGTGCGAGCGAGCCGAAGCCGGTCGAGACGCCGTAGGCCGGCTCCTCGGCGGCTGCCAGGCGGTCGACGACGGCCGCCGTCTCCGCCATCGCCGCACGCCCCTCGTCCGAGAGCTCTGCGACGGCCCCGCGGCGGGCGACGGAGACCACCTCCTCGGCCGTGACTCCGCCCGGCCCCAGCTCGATCATCGCAACCTCGGTCAAATCGCTCGCCCCGCGAGCATAGCCCCGGTCGCGCCCCGGCTACGGGCCGCCGAACGCCGGCTCGATTCCCTCGCCGTCACCGGCGACGGCGACCGTGCGGGCGTAGGACTGATCGAGCGCGGAGGCATTCGCAGGGTCGGCCGGGGCCTTCGCCGGAAGCACCGTGTAGTCGCCGGGGCGGACCCAGACCGGCACGTAGCGGATCCGCCTGACCTCGACCCGGTCGCCGTCGGCGCGGAAGTCGAGCAGCGCGATCAGGCCGTCCTGGGTCGCCGCGGGCAGGCCCGAGGCGGGACTCTGGTTGGAGACCAGGTTGCCCTCGCTGAAGACGACGAACTTCCCATTCATGCGCCAGATCGGCTGCACGACATGAGGTCCCTGGCCGACGACGGCGGTGATCAGCGGGGACTCGGTGAGCCGCTTGGCGACCTCGATCTGCGAGTCGTTCGGCTGGCTCGAGTTCTCATCGCCCCAGTGCAGGTTGACGATCACCGCCTCGGCTCCGGCGCGGCGGGTTGCGCGAGCGTCGGCGAGGATCGCTTCGGCGCCGGCCTTCGGGTCTGCGGCGGCGTACTCGTTGAGCGCCCACGCGGTCGGGGCCGGGATCCCGTTGGTGGCGTCGGTGTATGAGAGGTAGCCGAGCTTGACCCCGTGCACGTCGATGAGCGTCGGCCCACGCGCCTTCTCGGACTCAAACGACCCGGTGTGGACGATCTCCTGCTGGTCGAGGGCGACGAGCGTCCCGTCGATCCCCTCGAGCCCCTGGTCGAGCGAGTGGTTCGACGCGGTCGAGCAGGCGTCCCAGCCGCTCCTTCGGAGCGAGGTCGCGAGCCCGGTCGGGGTGTTGAAAATCGGGTAGGAGGCGGGCGGGCCGGGGCCCATCGGGGTCTCGATGTGGCAGAGCCCGAGGTCGACGTCGCGGACGTAGGGGCCGATCGCGCTGAAGAAGGGCGCGAAGTCGTACTCGCTCCCACCACCGTTGGCGAGCGCGCGGTCGAGCAGCGGCTGGTGCATGAGCAGGTCGCCGCTGACCGAGACGGTGAACCGGGCCGGCTCGGCGCCGGCCTCGGCCTCGGCCTCGGATCCGTTCGTGCCGCGGGCCGAACCCGGCCCCGGCTCGTCCGAGCCGTCGATGACAACGAGCCAGACAGCGACCGCGGCGCCGACGATGCAGACGACGGCGAAGGCGGCGGCGAGCCAGCGGCTCATCGTCGGCTCCGGCTACGTCTTCTCTTCAGCTTTGGGGTCGGGCGCGTCGTCGACCTCAGCCTCGTCGTCGTCCTCGTCCCCGCCCTCGGCGTACAGGCTCTCCGACGCGATCTCCTTGACGCCACGATTCCAGAGCTTGACGTCGAGGAAGAGGTCGTCGCCGAAGCCATGGACCGCGTCCACGGCGACGAGCGTGAATCGCCCGTCGGCGACCGGGGCCTGGTCGATCGGCTCGCCGTCGAGCTCGGCGGTGACCGCGACCGCACCGCGGACCAGCGGCAGCCCCCAGATCAGCGTCACGTCGCCGCCACGACCGCCGTCGGTGTTCCAGCTGCCGATCACATCGTCATTGAGGTCGATCTGCCAATCGGGGTTCTCCTCGGCGGTGACGTCGGTGAACTCGGCCTTCGCGCGAACGTCCTGCGGCCCTTCCGAGTCCTCGCCCGGCGCGAACGAGACCCAGCCGAAGAACTCGGCCAGCACCGGCTCGCCGTCCTCGCCGGTGGTCGGCTCCGCCGCGCGGCCGCTCGCCGGCACGTACACGCGCTGGGCCCAGGTGCGATCGGGGAACCACTTCACGGTCATCGGGTCGAGCGCCGATCCCGCCTCGCCGGCAAGCGGCTCGCAGGCGCCGGCGAACGACTCGCGCAGCCGCTCCTCCCAGCGCCCGTAGGGCCGGCCCTCCTGCGAGGCGTCGGCGATGAAGCGCGGGAATGGGCGACGAATCGGCGGCATCGGGGGCGCCAGCGTAGCGGTAGCGGGGCCGGATGCCGGCTTGTCTAGCGGCCGCCGAGCAGGTTGCCGAGCGCGCCGGCCGCCCCTCCGCCGGCGCCCGCCGCCGCGGCGACCTGGCCCTCCGACGGCTGGATCAGCAGCCAGCCCTTGCCCGAGAACGAGAGCTGGAACGTCTCGCCCGAGCCCCTGCCGATGAAGGTCTTCAGGTTGGTGTCGGTCTTGACCGTGCTCGAGACACCCTGTGACCAGGTGATCGCGGCCTGCGGGTCGGCGAAGGTGTCCTCGCCGTCGATCTCGATCAATAACGGCGTCCCGTCGGAGACGAGGGCGACCATGCCCGTCCCCGCGAGCTCCATGTTGTAGAGCCCGCCGGAGAGCGCGCCCGACGCGCCCTCGACGCGCTTGATGTCCCAGTCGATCCCGGTCTCGAACGCGAGCACATGCGGGCCGTTGGCGGTGATGCTCTCGTCGTTGAGCTGGAGCAGCTGGACCTCCTGGGCGAGGTGGGCGAGGAAGACCTCGCCGGTCCCCGTGACCTTCATCAGGTCGGTGCCCTCGCTGGTCACCGCCTTCTTGATCATCTTCGAGAGCCCGCCCGAGCCGGCGTGCTCGAAGCGGACGTCACCCTGGTAGGCGACCATCGAGCCGAGCTTCGTCTGGATCTCCTCCCCGGCGAGCTCGACCTTGAGCAGCTTCGAGTTCTGGAGGCGAAAGGCATCCCCACCCTCGGTCTCCTTGAACTGCGCCAGCGTCTGCTCAACCGCCATCCGTCTCCTCCTTGCTCCGTGGTCGTCCCAGGGCCAGCCTACCGGCGAATGGACGGATCAGCGGCCGAGCGCTTCGCGCAGGTCCGAGGCGGCGCGCTCGGGCTCGTAGACGTTGATCTCGACCCCGGTGCCGATCTCGAACCCGGCTCGTATGGTCAGCCTGGGGACGATGTCGACGTGCCAGCAGAACTCCTCCGCTGCGCGCGGGGCGGTGCGCACCCAGAGGTTGAACTGCGGCATCGAGCCGAGGGCACCGGCGAAGGCCCGAAGGGCGGTGGCGATCATCGCCGCACCGCCCTCGTCCTCCTCGAAGCGCGCCACCGGGCGTCGCGGGATCACGCGGAGCTCGAACGGCGCCCGCGAGGCCCAGGGGCAGATCAGCAACGCCTCGTCGTCGAAGGCGACCAGCCGCTCGCGCCGGCGCACCTCCTCGGTTGCGACGTCCTCGAGCAGGTGCGAGCCCATGGTCCGCTCGTGGTAGGCGGTCGCGCGTTCGCGCTCGCGGGCGATCTCCGCGGGCACGAAACCGAGCGCGTAGAGCTGCGCGTGGCTGTGCTCGAGCGACGCGCCCGCGTCGGGGCCCTCGTTGACGATCAGGTGGACATAGGCCGCCTCGGCATGGGCGCGCATTCGCTCGCGCCAGCCGGCGACCGTGCCTGCGAGCCGCTCGTCGGAGAGCTGAGCGAGCGAGGTCACGTGCTCGGGCGCGCCGACGATCACCTCGTGCGCGCCCGCGGCCGGCTGGGAGCGAAACAGGTCGGCCTCGGCGATTCGCGTCGAGGCGGCGAGCGGGTCGATCGAGCTCGCGAGCCCGGTCTCGGGTGCCGCGGCGGCCGACTCGCCGTCGCCCCCCGAGCCAAGCACCGGATAGAGGTTGGGAACCGAGCGCGCGGTCCAGCCCGGCGTGTCGGGCGCTCCGCCGCCCGGGCGCTCGGCCCAGACCTCGGGTGGCGTGCGGTCCTCCCGCCCCTCACAGAACGGGCAGCTCTCGGCCGCGTCGGGCCGCGTCTGCGGCGGCGTGGGCGCGAACGCGTCCGGGCGTTCGGCGCGGCCCGGGGCGAGAATCGCCCGCAGGCCGGTGAGCTGGTCTATCCGGACCTCGGGTGAGCTCAGCGGATCAGGAAGGCGCGTCGGACGCCGGTCGCGTCGGCGGCAGGTCGGGTGGCGCGACGCTCGAAGGCGCCGCCGGCTCGAGCAGCGGCTTGAGCAGGTCGATCGGCAGCGGGAAGAGGATCGTCGAGCTGTTCGTGCCGCCGATCTCGACCAGCGTCTGCAGGTAGCGAAGCTGGAGCGTGGCCGGGTTGCGGCTGATGATGTTCGCCGCCTGCGAGAGCTTCTCGGCGGCCTGGAACTCGCCGTCGGCGGCGATGATCTTCGCCCGCCGCTCGCGCTCGGCCTCGGCCTGGCGGGACATCGCCTTCTGCATGTCGGCGGGCAGCTCGACGTCCTTGACCTCGACCGTCGAGACCTTGACCCCCCAGGGCTCGGTCTGCTCGTCGATGATCTGCTGCAACTCGACGTTGAGGCGCTCGCGCTCGGCGAGCAGCGCGTCGAGCTCGGCCTTGCCGAGCACCGAGCGCAGAGTCGTCTGCGCGATCTGCGACGTCGCGAGGAGGAAGTTCTCGACCTCGGTGACGGCCTTGTTCGGGTCGACGACACGGAAGTAGGCGACCGCGTTCACCCGAACGGTGACGTTGTCCTTGGTGATCACCTCCTGGGGCGGCACGTTGAGCGTGATCGTCCGCAGGTCGACCCGGACCATCTGGTCGATGATCGGAATCAGCAGGATCAGGCCGGGGCCCTTCTGGGCGATCAGGCGGCCGAGGCGGAAGATGACCCCGCGCTCGTACTCGCGCAGGATCCGGATCGCCGAGGCGAGCAGGATGAGGACGAAGACCGCGATCACACCGGCGACGATCAGGCCAACCATCTCTACTCCTGCGCCTCCTCTTCGTCCTCTTGCGCCGGGCGGACGCGAAGCGTCAACCCATCTACCGACTCGACCCGCACTCTAGCGCCGCGCTCGCGCACCCGCTCAGCCTCGTCGCCATCCGCGCCGTCGGCGAGCGTCGCGCGCCACAGCGCCCCACCGACGAATACCTGCCCGGCGGGGTCGAGGGCGACGCGAACGTCGCCGGGGGCGCCGATGAGCTGCTCGGGGCCGCCCATGACCGGGTTGCGGCGCGCCTGGACAACCTTGGTGGTCGCAAAGACCATGAAGCCGCCCAGCAGCACTGCGATCGTGATCACCACCGGGACTGAGACCTCGAACTGGTCGCTGCCGGTGTCGAACAGCAGCAGCCCCGAGAGCGCGAGCGCGACCACCCCAATCGCGCCGAGGATGCCGTTGGTGGGTAAGTGGGCCTCGGCGATGATGAAGGCGATGCCGACGACCAGCAGCAGGATTCCGGCGGCGGTCACCGGGAGCTGGGCGGTGCCGTAGGCGCCGAGTAGGAAGCAGACGACGCCGAGCGTCCCGGGGATGAACAGCCCCGGGCTGAAGATCTCGATCGCGATCCCGACCAGGCCGACGAGCAGCAGCAGGTAGGCGATCGTCGGGTTGACGAGGATCTGGAGCAGCTCGTACTGGAACGGCATGTCGCGCTGGTCGATCACCAGCCCTGAGGTGTCGAGCGCCTGCGCCTTTGGGCCCTGGACGCGGAACCCGTCGAGCTCGGCGAGCAGCTCCTCCTCGCTGGCGACGACGATGTCGATCAGGCCGGCGTCGAGCGCCTCGGTCGCGGTCACGTTCTCGGCCTCAGTCACCGTCCGGGCGGCGAGCTGGCCGTTGCGGCCGTGGGCGCCGGCGAGCGCGCGGGCATAGGCGGCGGCGTCGTTCTCGATCTTCTCGCCGAGGACGGTGTCGATGTCGGCGCCGGTGAGCGAGACCGGGCTCGCCGAGCCGATGTTCGTCTGCGGCGCCATCGCGGCGACGTCGCCTGCCTCGGTGACGAAGACGCCCGCCGATGCGGCGCGGGCGCCGTCGGGCGAGACGTAGACGACCACCGGCATCGGCGCGTCGATGATCTCCTGGACGATCTCGCGCATCGAGGTGTCGAGCCCGCCGGGTGTGTCGAGGCGGATGATCGCCAGCGGGGCACCGTCGTCGGCCGCGTCATCGAGCGCCGAGCCGATCCACTTCTCGGTCGCCGGGTCGATCGTCCCCGAGAGCTCGATCGAGGGCACGGTCTGCGAGCTCTGCGCGCCGACCGCTCCCGGCAGCAGCAGCAGCCCCGCGAGGAGCGAGAAGAGCCAAATCTGCATCCGCGGGCGCATACCCTGATTATCCGCTACCGGCGAGCTCGGCCTCGCGGATTCCATCCGGGGACGAATGGAGAATGGCCGTCAGGGCAGGTGTCCGAGAGGGGAAGAACATGCTGACTCGCATGCGCGCAAGGCTGACGTACGCGAACCTGATGGCGACCCTGGCGGTGTTCATCGCGCTCGGCGGTGGCGTCTATGCCGCCAGCCTGTCCAAGAACAGCGTCAAGGCGAAGCAGATCGCCAAGGACGCGGTGCGAGCGAGCGAGATCAAGGCGGACGCCGTCGGGTCTTCGGAGATTTCCAACGGAGCGATCGGCGGCGGCGAGATCGGCGAAGGAGCCGTCGGGGCCGCGAAGATCGGCGACGGAGCGGTGGGCACCGCGAAGATCGCCGATGGCGCGGTAGGCGCCGCGAAGATCGGCGACGGCCAGGTGGGTCTCTCCGAGACCGCTGCCGAGCTCGGCTTCCAGTGCCCGACCGGAACGAGCTACCTCGAGGGCGCGTGCATCGAGACCGACCTCCGTCCCGGCGCTGTCTGGGGGACGGCCGGTGACACCTGTGTCGGCCTCAACCGGCGGCTCCCGACGATCGCCGAGCTGCACCAGTTCCGGCTCGAGCCGGGAATCACGCTGATCGCGATCGGCGAGTGGACCGACACCCGGCATGGAGACGACGACGGCACGACGATCACCAACTTCGTCCAGGTGGTCAATGACAACGGCGTTCAGAGCGAGGTGGCCGTGGGGGCGGCGCGCCAGTACCGCTGCGTCGCCTCGCCCTCGGGCTGATCAGCTCCCGTACTTGTCGATGTCGGCTGCGAGCGTCGCCTCGTCGGGATAGCCGCCGAGGCGGGTGTGGACGAGCTCGCCGGATGAGTCATAGAAAGCGGTCGCCGGGAACTCGCGCGCGTCGATCAGCCGAGCGATCTCCTGGTCGGGGTCGCTGAAGCTCGGATACGGAACGGGGAACTCCTCGAGGAAGGTCTCGGCCGCGTCGGGGGAGTCGTCGGAGTCGATGCCGATGAAGGCGACCTCGTCGCCGCGCTTTGCCGCCTGCGATTGGAAGAACGGGAACTCGAACCGGCACGGGCCGCACCACGAGGCCCACTTGTTGACCACCACCGGATGGCCCTCGAGCTCGGCGAGCTGGGTCTCGAACCCTTCGGGGCCGCCCTCGATCAGCGCATCGCCCTGTGCGTAGAGGTCGGCGAGCGGCGGCGGCGCGCCGGCGAGCGCGGCCTCGTAGTCGGTCGCCGCGGAGTCCGGATTCGCGGCCCCGGGGTCGCCGGAATCGACCTCGTCGGAGGTGAGGACGTAAATGACGGCCGCCGCACAGAGCCCGGCAGCAAGCACGATCAGCACCGTTTTCATCGTTCGAGAGCCCAATTACCGGCCAGTGTGGTTCAATTCAGGTCGGTCCCAAGTTCTTGGACCGCGGGGGGTCGTCGGTCCGACCGGAGGGGATTCCGGCCCGGCGCCCGCCTCATCCGAGCTTACTTCGCTCGCCGTCCTCAACCTGGATCACGTGGCGAGCGCGGGACCGGTTCTTTCCCCCTTACTCACTGATGGCCAATACCACCGACGTTGCCGCAGGCGCGGCTCGCGCGCTGACCGAGGCCGACCTCGACCGGGTGCGGGCGTTCACCCGTGAGCCGATCCTGCTCGAGGGCGAGACGATCGCCGACCTCGCCCCCGGGACTGCCCGGCGCCGCGCCGTCGATGCCGCGCTCGAGGAGCTCAACGCGGGTGCCGAGGTGCCGTCGTTCGAGTGGCGCCGCGACTACTCGCTGCTGCTCGGGCTCGAACGCCTGCTCTGGGACGAGAAGCCGGTGCTGCTCGACGGCGCCGAGTTCAACGAGCACCAGGTCGACGTGCTCGCAGGCACGCTGGCGGCGATCACCGCCGAGCTCGAGAGCCCGGAGGGCGAGGCACGCCGCAACGGACGCGGCAACGGGGCGGCCAAGGCCCCCGCCGAGGGCAACGGCGAGGCCGCGGGCCCGAACGGCGATCCCGAGCTCGACGAAAACGATGTGCTCGAGCCCGACGAGGAGCCGCAGGATTGGGACGAGCCGGCCGAGGAAGACGAGGACGTGGTCGCGGAGGCGCCCGAGGACCCGGGCGCGAGCCGCAGGTTCTGGTTCGAGCACGCGACCGGCGCCGGCAAAACGGTGGCGGCGGTCGGCTTCATCGACGCGTCGCGCACCGGCGGCGTCCTGATCCTCACCCACCGCCGCAACCTCGTCGACCAGTTCATCGGCGAGATCTCGGACCGCGGCTACAAGGAGCGGCTCTCGCCGGCACTGCTCGACGGCGCAGACCACCCCTACGGCCCGGTCACGGTCGAGACCTACCAATGGTTCGTTCGCAACGCCGGCCGCGTCTCCGACGCCTACTCGATCGTGATCTGCGACGAGGCCCACACTGCGCTCGGGGAGAAGACGAGCGCCTGCATCCGCCGCTGGACCGGGCCGGTGTTCATCGGCATGACCGCGACCGGGGCGCTGATCGCGCGCCACGTCGCCGACCTCTTCCCGACTCAGACCTCGCGCTTCGACCTCGCCCAGGCGGCGCGGCGAGGGGTGATCGCGCCGCTTCGCTGCATCCGCATCCCGCCCGGCCCGGGCGTGCGCACGATCGCCAAGGTGCCGCTGCGCCGCGGCGAAGTCGACCAGGACTTCGACCAGGAAGAGCTGGCGGCATTGCTCGACCAGGAGCCCTTCAACGTCGCCATCGCCGACCTCTACCAGTCGAGGTTCAGGCGCGTCCCGGGCGTCATCTACACCGCCGGCGTCAGGCACGCCAATAACGTCGCCAAGGCGTTCCAGAAGGCCGGCATCAACGCGCGCGCCGTCTCCGGTGAGACCCCGAAGCGCGAGCTGACCGAGATCCTGGCCGCATTCGAGCGCGGCGAGGTCGACGTGCTCTGCAACGCGATGCTGCTCGCCGAGGGCTGGAACTCGCCCCGCGCGACGATCTGCATGCACCTGGCGCCGACCGCGTCGCGGCGCGTCTACCAGCAGCGGGTCGGCCGCGTCACCCGCCGCAACCCCGGCAAGGAGGCCGGGCTGGTGATCGACTTCGTTCACCCGGCGACCACCCATGACGAGACCGTGGTCTCGCTGCACAGCCTGCTCGACCGTGACGTCTACCGCGGCGGCGCGATCGTCGTCGGCCCGGTGCGCCGCGGGCGCGGGCGCCGGGTCCGGGTCGAGCGCCGAGTCGTCCCCGTCTCCGCCGACCCCGAGCGCCGGCTCGCGGTGCTCGAGCGCGAGCTCTGGCGGATCGCGGTCGAGAACCTCAACTACTCCGAGCAGCATGCGTGGGCGGCGCTCGCCGGCGCGCGCGTGACCGCCAACAACTGGCGCCGCGCGAAGGCGATGATCCAGCACGACCAGGCGAAGGAGCTGCGCCGCCGCTTCCTGCTCACCTGCTTACAACGCAACCGCAATCACCAGCTCCGGCTCAAGGCGCTGGCCGAGGCCGCGGCGCTGCGCGAGCCCGAGCCGTTCGACGACGCCGTCGAGGTGGTCGCTACCTGGCCGCGCGAGGAGCGTCGCGCGGGCGCCAAGGTACTGCTCCAGGCGCTCGCCGAGCGCCGCATCGGTCGTCGCGACCAGGCCCAGGCGTGGGTCTGGCGCCTGGCCGAGATCACCCGCGAGCTGCACGAGGAGTACGCGGTCCAGCGCTGGCCCGAGACCAAGCGGCTGCTGGGCCTGTTCGTGAACTCCTCCGGGCGCGCCCACGGGCGCAACGCCCGGCGGATCGTGCACGCCGCACGTCAGCAGGACCGCCGGCTGGCGGTCGCCCTGCTCGCGGCGGCCGTCGCGCACACGCCGGAGGCCGAAGAGGTCCTCCGCGGGGCGCGGATGCGGATGGCTCGCAAGCCCTCGGCGGTGGCGCGCGAGCTCCTGCGCAACTTCCCCAAGGGCGGCAAGCGACGTCGCCGTCGCTCCTCGAAGCGTAACGGCGGCGGCGAGCAGGCTGAGGCGGCCAAGGGGCGCGAGCGCGAGCGCCTCGACGACGCCGGCGACGACGACGCCGGCGCCGCAGACGACTAGGATCGGTTCCGTGCTTGATCACGTCGGCGTCAACGTCAGCGACTTCGCCGCCGCGCGCAGCTTCTACGTCGCCGCGCTCGAGCCGCTCGGGATCAAGCCGCTGATGGACTTCGAGGGCATCGCCTGCGGCTTCGGTGACGACCAGAAGCCCTACTTCTGGATCGCCAAACGAGACCCGCAGACGCCCTCGGCACACATCGCCTTCGAGGCTCCCGACCACGCCACGGTCGACGCCTTCCACGAGGCGGCGATCGGCGCCGGCGCACGCGACAACGGCGAGCCGGGCCGGCGGCCGATCTACCACGAGCACTATTACGGTGCCTTCGTGCTCGACCCGGACGGCAACAACATCGAGGCCGTCTGCCACATGCCGCAGGGCTGAGCGCGGCTGCTCGAGCGCCTAGTCGTCACTCCGGCCGCAGGCTGACCTCGCCGGAGCCGAGGGTGAGACGGTTTCCGGTCGCGGGCTCGACGATCAGGTTGCCGCGGTCGTCGACGCCGACAGCGATGCCCGAGCCCGGGTCGATCCCGGCTCCCTCCCAGCTCACCTCGCGGCCGGCGAGCGCGTCGCGACGGCGAAATTCGGCCAGCGTCTCGGCCTGCGGCGCCTCGATCCAGCCACCGAGCGCCGCCGAGAGCGCGTCGCGGACGGCATCAACACTCGCGCCGCCCGCGATCGAGGTCGCCGGCCAGCGCAGGTCGTCGGGGAACTCATCCGCCTCGATCGAGACGTTGACGCCGATCCCGATCACCGCCCACTCGGGCGGCCGCGCCTCGATCAGCACTCCCGCGGCCTTCGCCTCGTCGATCCAGATGTCGTTCGGCCACTTGATCCGGGCCTCGATCTCCGTTACCGACTCGATCGCCTCACAGACCGCGACCGGGGCCGAGAGCGGCAGCAGCAAGTGCTTGAGCTCGAGCGGGCGCAGGATCGCCGAGTAGAGCAGCGCCCGGCCCGCCGGCGCCGACCAGACGCGCCCGCGGCGGCCGCGGCCGGCGTGCTGTTCCGCCGCGGTGACCACGGAGCCGCTCGGCGCCCCGGACGCGGCCAGCTCGCGGGCTCGGTCGTTGGTCGAGTCGGTCCGCCGCAGGTGCAGATGCGGATGGCCGAACTCGGTCACAGCGCCGTCAGCGCGACCCGGTCGCCGGCAGCGAGGTCGAGCAGGCGCGAGGCATCGCCGTGATTGACGGCGAGCGCCAGCGAGCGCGCCGAGTCGACCAGCAACACCAGCTCGCCACGCTCCACGTCAGCGAAGGTGAGCGCATAGACGGCCTCGTCCGAGCGCTGCGGCTCGCCTACGCGCAGCCGCTTGCCCGGCTCGAGCCCGGCGTCGTCGGCATCGGCCGCGGTCGCGAGCAGCGAGAGGTTGCCGAAGGCATCGACGTGCGAGACCTCGGCCTCGAGCCGGCGCCCGGGCTCGATCTCTGGCGCGGTTCGGTCGACGCGCGCGAGCGAGTCGGGCTCGACCGGCTCGCCGTGGCGCACGAGCTCGTCGCCGAGCGCCAGCCGCGCCGCCACCGGCGCGAACAGGTCGCGACCGTGAAAGGTCGCCGAGACCGGCTCGAGGCGGGCCGGCGAGAGCGAGATGTCGACCGCCTCGACCGCGCCCCCGAAGCGCGCGATCGCGAGGCTGAGCAGGCCGTTGTCGGGGCCGACCAGGATCCGGTCCTCCTCGGCGGCCGCCACGGCAACCGCCCTGCGCCCCGAGCCGACGCCGGGGTCGATCACCGCCAGGTGGATGCCCGGCGGGGCAAAGGGAAGCGCGCTCGCGAGCACCGCGGCGCCGTGGCGCACGTCGTGGCGGGCGATCCCGTGGGTCAGGTCGATCACCCGCGCCTCGGGCGCGATTCGTGCGATCACCGCCCGGCAGACGCCGGCGAACTCGTCGTCTGTGCCGTAGTCGGAGAGGAAGGTGATCGGGCGGGTCACGCTCACACCGAGGCGTCGGCCAGCAGCGCCTCGACCATCCCATCGACGTCGTGGCGATCGGCCTCGACGTGGACATCGAGACCGGCGTCGCGCGCCGTTTGGCTGGTGATCGGGCCGATCGAGACGACCCGGGCGCCTTTCGGGAAGCGATCGCCGATTGCGGCGAGCAGGTTGGTGACCGTCGAGGACGAGGTGAAGGTGACGTATTCGGCATCGGCGGCAGCCTCGACCGCCTCGGCCTCGGGGTCCTCGCGGACGGTCTCATACAGCGCCACCACGTCCACCTTGGCGCCGCGCCCGGTGAGCGCATCCGGGAGCACGTCGCGCGCCTCGGCGGCGCGGGCGACGAGCACCGGCCGATCGGCGACCTCGACCCCGGCGAGGGCGTCAACCAGCGACTCGGCGACGAAACGCTCTCCGACGACGTCGGCGATCACGCCGCGCTCGGCGAGCGCCGCGGCGGTGCCGGGGCCGATCGCGGCGACGGTCGCGTTGGCGAGCGCCCGTGCGTCGCGGCCCTGGGCCGCCATCGCCTCGAACAGCAGCCGGACCCCGTTCGGGCTCGTCAGGCAGACGAGCGCGTATGAGTGCAGGTCGGCGACCGCGTCGCGGACCTCGGCGGTGTCGAGGCGCGGCTCGATCCTGATCGCGGGCAGCTCGACCACATCGGCCCCGAGCGCGCGCAGGGTGGCCGCGAGGCCGCTCGCCTGGGCGCGGGCGCGGGTGACGACGACGCGCCTCCCGTGCAGCGGGCGGTGCTCGAGCCAGGCGATCGCCTCGCGCCGGGCGGCGACCGGGCCGAAGAGCAGGATCGCCGGCGCACGCAGCCCGGCCGCCGCGACGGCCTCGGGCAGCCCGGCGAGGGTCGAGGCCACGGTGCGCTGGCTCGGATAGGTGCCGCGCTCGATCGCCGCGGCGGGCTCGGCCGGGTCGCGGCCGGCGTTCGCGAGTCGCTCGGCGATCAGCGGCAGGTTCTTGACCCCCATGTAGAGGACGAGGGTGCCGGGGAAGCGGGCGAGCGCGTCCCAGTCGAGCGCGGTCTCGTCCTTGCCGGGGTCCTCGTGGCCGGTGACGAAGGCGACCGCGGACGCGTCGTCGCGATGGGTCACCGGGATGCCCGCATACGCCGGCGCGGCGACCCCGGCGGTGACTCCGGGGACGACCTCGAACTCGATCCCGGCCTCGGCCAGCTTCTCGGCCTCCTCGCCGCCGCGGCCGAACACGAACGGGTCGCCGCCCTTCAGCCGCACCACGCTCGCGCCCGCGCGGGCGCGCTCGATCATCAGCTCGTCGGTCTCGCGCTGGGCGTCCGTGGCGCTGAACCCCTCGACCCCGGACGGCTTGCCGACATAGACCAACTCGGCATCCTCGCGGGCGCCGTCGAGGACGCCCTCGGGTATCAGCCGGTCGTAGAGGACGACATCGGCGGAGGCGATCAGCTCGAGCGCCCGCGATGTGACCAGACCCGGGTCGCCGGGGCCCGCGCCGACGAGGTAGGCGACTCCGGCTCGCGCGCTCATCGCTCGCGCTGTGCCCGTTCGAGGATCTCACCCGCGCCCGCGGCCAGCATCCGCTCGGCAAGCGCCTCGCCGAGCGCCGCCGGCTGCCGCGGATCGCCGGCGACGCGGTCGCGGACCCACTCGCTGCCGTCGGGCAGCCCGGCGTAGCCGAGCAGCACCAGCTCCTCGCCCCGGGACCGGGCGCAGACACCAACCGGGGTATCGCAGCTCGCCCCCAGCGCCCGCACGGCCGCGCGCTCGGCGGTCAGCTCGGTGAGCGCGGCGCGGTCGGAGATCCGCCCGGCGGCCGCCGCAGCCTCGGCATCGTCGTCGCGTGCCTCGAGCGCGAGGCAGCCCTGGCCGGCTGATGGGGTGAGCTGGTCGAGCGAGAAGCGAAACGCGATCTCGGCCTCGCGGCCGAGGCGGGCGAGGCCGGCGGTCGCGAGCACGATCGCGTCGTAGTCCCGCGAGCCAAGCTTCGCCAGCCTGGTATCGACGTTGCCGCGCAGCCCGGCGATCTCGAGGTGGGGGCGGATTGCGAGCAGCTGCGAGCGCCGGCGCAAGCTCGAGGTACCGACCCGCGCTTCATCGGGCAGCTGATCTAGCGACCCCGCCGCGCCGACGAGCGCGTCGCTGGGATCCTCGCGGCCGGGAACCCCGACCAGCGCGAGGCCATCGGGCAGCTCGCCGGGAAGGTCCTTGGCGGAGTGGACGCCGATGTCGACCTCGCGATCGAGCAGCGCCGCCTCGACCCCGCGCACGAAGCGGGCCTTGTCGCCGACCTCCGAGTCGGCGGTCGTCACCGGGACCACCTCCGCCCCCCCGAGCGCGGCGGCGACGGTCTCTGCCTGCGCGAGCGCGAGCGCGCTCGAGCGCGTCCCGAGCTTGAGGCTCACCGGCCGCGGCGGCGCTGGCGGTCGCGGAGGTCGGAGACCTCCGCGCCTCGCGCCTCGACCGGCTCGTTGCCGGGATCGAGGCCGAAGAGCTCCCGAAGGACCGCGACCTTCGCGTACGCATCGCCCTCGCCCGCGGCTCGCTTCAGCCGCAGCGTCGGCTCATGCAGCAGGCGCGACGCGATCGCCCGCGCCGCCGCCTCGAGCCGTTCGCGATCGGCCTCGGTGACGCCCTCCCAGCGCGGTTCATTCTCGGCCAGCACCCGCTCGACCACATCGTCGGCGCGTGTGCGCAGCGCCGCGACCGTCGAGGTCACGTCCTGAGCCGCGAGCCAGCGATCGAAGCGCGTCTGCTCGGCTCGCAGGATGACCTCGGCGCGCCGCGCCTCGGCCTCGCGCCCGGAGACATTCCGCTCGACCAGCGCCTGGAGGTCGTCCATGTCGTAGAGGCTGACCGCCGGCAGATCGCGGCAGGAGGGATGGATGTCGCGCGGCACCGCGAGGTCGATCAGCAGCAGCGGCCGGTTCTCGCGCGCGGCCATCACCTGGGCAAGCTCCTCGCGCTCGATCACATGGTGGGGCGAGCTGGTCGAGGCGACGACGATGTCGGCGGTCTCCATCTCCTCCGGCAGGGCCTCGAAACGCACCGCCTGGCCGTCGAAGCGCTGCGCGAGACCGATCGCGCGGTCGTAGTGGCGGTTGGCGATGAAGATCGCATGCACCCCCTTCGCCGCAAGCGCGCGGGCGGTGAGCTCGGCGGTCTCGCCGGCTCCGACGACGAGCACGCGGCGATCCTCGAGGTCGCCGAGAGTGCGCTGGGCGAGGTCGACGGCGATCGACGGCACCGAGAGCGCGCGCTGCGAGATCCCGGTCTCTGAGCGGGCGCGCTTGCCGGCGGCGAGCGCCGAGCGGAAGAGCCGGTTGAGGACCGGGCCGGTCGCGCCCTCGACCAGGGCGAGCTCGTAGGCGCGCTTGACCTGGCCCTGGACCTCGGCCTCGCCGATGATCATCGAGTCGAGGCCCGCGGTGACCCGCATCAGCTGCTCGGCGGCGGCCGAGCCGCGGAGCGAGTAGAGGTGGCCGACGAGCTCGGTCGGCTGGGTCTCGGACTCGCGGGCGAGCAGCCCGAGCGCGAGCGACTCGGCGCCGACCGGATCGTCGACGTAGAGGTAGAGCTCGGTCCGGTTGCAGGTCGAGATCGTCGCCGCCTCGAGCACCTCGTCGCGCTCGACCAGCTCGCCGAGCACGCCGACCGCGCGGCCCTCGGTGAGCGCCATCCCCTCGCGCAGCTCGAGCGGTGCGGTCTTGTGCGAGACGCCGAGCGCAAGCAGCTCACTCATACGCCGACCTCCTCCCGCAGCGGCTCGGGCTCGGCGTTCTCGCGCTCCGCAAGCTCGGTCAGCTCGCCCAGCTCGCGGTCGATGCGCGCCAGCCGCGCGGCCATGATCGCGACGTAGATCAGCAACAGCGCGAGGAAGACGAGATAGGCGCCGGCGACGTACTTGCCGGCCTCGTCGAGCGGCAGCGCGGGCATCAGCTCGCACCCCCCGAGGCCTCGCGGGGCACGGGGGCGATGCGCGACCCCGAAGCGATCACCTCGTCACCTTCGAGCGCGCGGCGCAGGCGCCCGATCCGCGCCCGCGACGACTTCGTCGCCAGCTCGAAGCGCACCAACGTCTCCCAGAGCAGAGCCATCCCGGCCATGCAGACGAGGAAGGTCACGGTCATCCTCGGGGTCAGCCCGCCGTCGGCGGTGGCGAAGACGCGCGGGTGCACCAGCGTCTCGGCAAGCCGCACGGCGATGAAGTTGAGGGGCACGAACGCACCCGCGGTGATCGCGAAGACCGAGGCATAGCGCGCCTGGCGCTCACGGTCCTCGATCGCGTAACGGAGCGGGTAGTAGGTGCAGTAGAGAAGGAAGACGATCAGGAACGAGACCAGCGTCGGCTCGTCCCAGACGAACCATTTGCCCCACGAAGCGCGTGCCCAGATCGCCCCGGTGATCAGCACCGCGACGCCGAAGATGATCGAGATGTGGATCGATACGTAGGAGCGCACGTCCCACTTCGGATCTCCCGATCGCAGGTGGAGGATCGACTGCACCGCCGCGACTATGAACCCGACCAGGGCGCAGATCGCGATCGGGACATGGAGGTAGAAGATCTTCTGGACGAAGCCCTGGTCGGCGTCGTTGGGAGTCCAGAGGAAGACCAGCGCGAAGCCCCCGACGAGCGTTGCGACGGTCAGTGCGGGAAGCAGTCGAGGGGCTCGGAAGCTCATCTTCTCCGTCGGGTCGACTCAGTCCTCGAGTAGGAAGTCGTAGACCGCGTAGCCGACCAGGCAGAACACAACATCGTAGAGAGCGAGCACCGCCACCCACTTGGCGAAATCGTCGTATGAGGGACCGCCTGCCGCGAGCAGTGGCTCGGCCGCGCCGGCGGCGGCGATCATCACCGGGACGAGCAGCGGCAACAACAGCAGCGGAGCGATCAGGTCGCGGGCGCGTGAGTTGACCGCGATCGAGGAGACGAGGGCGCCGATCGTCGCCAGGCCGAGATCGGCGAGCAGCAGGACCGCGAACAGCGGCAGCAGGCCGGAGGCGTCATCGAGGAAGAGGATCGCGAACACCGGGACGGCAATCAGCTCGAGCGCGAGCAGGTAGATCGCGAGCACGCAGAGCTTGGCCGCGAACAACGAGGCGCCGTCGACGGGCGCGAGCCTGATCACGTCGAAGCCACCCTGCTCGCGCTCGGCGACGAAGACGCGGTTGATCGCCAGAATCGCGGCGAAGAGCACGGTCGCGAGCAGCACACCCGCGGCGAGGCTTCCCTCGAGGCTGGTGCGGTCGAGCCCGAAGCGAAAGAGGACGAAGGTGGTCGCCGCAAAGAGCGCCATCGCCGGCACCGACTCGAGCGTGCGCAACTCGGTTCGCAGGTCCTTGGCGAGGATGGCGCGAAAGGCGCTCATCGCACCTGCCCCTGATAGACGGCGCGCACGTCGCCGGGCGAGAGCGCCGACGCGAGCCCGGCGTGGACGACGGTCCCGTCCGCGCGCAAAAGCAACACCGAGTCGGCCTGCTCGAGGCCGGCCTCGACCTCGTGGGTGACGACGACGCGGGTTCGCCCGAGTGCCGGGCCGAGCAGGTCGTCGACGACGCCCGACGCGCCGAGATCGAGATGCGAGCGCGGCTCGTCGAGCAGCAAGAGCTCGGGGTCGTGCAGCAACGCGCGGCAGATCGCGGCCCGCTGGAGCATCCCGGCCGAGAGGTTGCGCACCATCTCGTCGCCGCGGCGGGCGAGGCCGGAGCGCTCCAGCAACTCGCCGATCCGCTCGGCGGCGGGCTCGATCCCGTGCAGGCGGGCGTTGAACTCGAGGTTCTCGCGCACCGAGAGCTCGCGGTAGAGCAGCGGCTCGTGGCCGAGGTAGCCGACCCGGCCACGGGCCTTGTGGGCCTGGCGTGGAAGCTCGGCGCCGAGCACCGAGACCTCGCCCGCCGTGGGCCGCAGCAGGGTGGCGAGGATGCGCAGCAGGGTCGTCTTGCCGGCGCCGTTGGGCCCGAGCACCGCGAGCGTCTCGCCAACGGCGAGCTCGATCGAGACGTGGCGCAGGACGGGACGATCGTTGTAGTCGCGGCGCAGGTCGCCCGCGGCGACGGCGGGCACCTCCGCCTCGGCCTCGCGGCGCCCCGTGATTGGCTCGAGAGCGCTCTCCATCTCCCTTAGGATCGCGGACCGCGGCGTTCGCGGCCTCCGTAGAGAGTGCATGTGGATAGAAGTTGCGCTCGCGATCGCCGCCATGGCGCTGGCGCCGGGACCCGGCACATCCGGCCCGCCGCAGGACGAACTGGCCCGCGAGCCGCGAATCGAGTGGCGCGAGTCGGTAGCCGTCGGAGAGCCCGAGGCCGGCCGGCTCGTCGACGGCGTCCGGCTGCCGGCAGAGGGTCGCGCCTACTTCACCTGGGATCCAGTGCTCAAGCGACAACCCAACCGCGATTGGCGCCGCTGGGGCACCGACGACTTGGTGCGGACCACCCTCCGGGTCCTGCGCGAGTTCCGGCGCCGCCACCCCGGCGCCCCGCGGGTCGGCGTCGGCGACCTGAGCCTGCCCCGAGGCGGCTACTTCGGGCCCGAGGTCGGCGGCGGGATCGGACACGCGACGCATCAGAACGGCCTCGACGTCGACGTCTACTACCCGCGCCTGGACCGCCGCGAGCGACCACCCCGCTCCCCGGACCAGGTGGACCCGGCGGCGGCCCAGGAGCTCGTCGACCTCTTCCTGGAAGCGGGCGCGACGACGATCTACGTCGGCCCGAACCTGCCGCTCCGCGGTCCGCCCGGGATCGTCACGCCGGCCGTCAACCACGACACCCACCTGCACGCCCGGATCGCGCCATAATCGGCGCCGTGGAGGAGGCGAGAACACCGACCGCGGGACCGCCGGCCCGCACCACCGTCGCCACCTACGGCACCTACCGTGAGGCGGAGCGCGCCGTCGACTTCCTCTCCGACAAGGGCTTTGCGGTCGAGCGGGCCGCGATCGTCGGCACCGGTCTGAAGACGGTCGAGCAGATCGCCGGGCGGTTGACCACCGGCCGTGCCGCGCTCATGGGAGCCGGTCAGGGAGCGACGATCGGCTTGTTCTTCGCCCTGTTGATCGGGCTCTTCTTCACCATCGACGAGGCATTCTTCGGCGTGCTTCTCTACGCGCTGATCGTCGGCGCGCTCTTCGGCGCCATCTTCGGGGGGCTGACCCAGGCGATGACGGGCGGCCGGCGCGACTTCGCCTCAGTGCACGGGATGGAGGCGGAGCGCTACGAGCTCCAGATCGACCACGAGGTCTCCGCGCAGGCCAAGCAGCTCCTCGCCGAGCTTCCGGCGAGCTAGAGCAGTCCTCCACCGGCGGGGCGGCAAAGAGCAGGTTCACCGCCATATACGGGGCCAACCTGCTCCTCACTGATCTGATCGATTGAAACGACGTATAGGTTCGTCAACCAACGGTGCTCAGCGGCGAGCCCGTGCCGGCACCGCCCATCGCGGCCGGCGACTCTTGCGTGAGCGGTGGGAGCAGTGCAAGCTCTACCCGGTCACCACCCAGCCGCCATCCACGTGGATCACCTGACCGGTGATGTACCCGGCCCCGTCCGAAGCCAAGAACAGGACGGTCTCGGCAATCTCCTCCGGCATGCCGAAACGCTTCAGCGGGTTCATGGCGATAGCCTCGTCGATGTGCTCGGGCGAGACTCCCCACTCGGTCTCCCATTCGCCTGAGATTGGCCCGGGTGCAAGCGCGTTGACGCGAATCTCCGGGGCCAGGTCCCTGGCCAACGTGGTGGTGAAGCCGCGGATTGCTCCCTTCGCGGTGGAGTAGGTGACGGGAACGAAGTTGATCGCGTTGTCGGGATTGATGCCGTTCCCGTATGTGCTCGAGAAGTTGATGATGGCGCCGCCGCCACCTTCGAGCATGATCGGCCTCACCGCGTGACACATCCGCATCGCTCCGACCACATCAACTTGAAGGAGGGCGCTCGCCGCGGCTGTGTCCAGCTCGCTGAATCTCACGGTGTCCGCCTCGTCGAGGCGGCCGGCGGCGTTGACGAGGACGTCCAATCGACCGTAGCGCTTCACAACGTCGGCGACGAACGCGTCGACCGACTCCTGATCGGTGACGTCGAGGTGCCCGGAGTGAGCCTGCCCGCCCCCGCGCTCCAGTTCCGCTACGGCTTCCGCGGCCTGGGAGTGAGAGGAGCGATAGCCGATCGCAACCGAGGCGCCCTCCGAACCGAAGCCTCTGGCAACAGCTCCGCCAAGCGTCCCTCCGCCCCCGGTAACCACCGCCACTTTTCCCTCGAAGCGCCGTCCATCATTCCATTGGGCACCCATGCGTCTCCCTCGGTCGGAGATCTCTGCGGCCAGGCGATTAGATCAGAGGCCGGCTGAGCGCGACGCGGAGCCGGTCTGCTCACGCCTCCCTTGCACGAGCAGCGGCAGGGACGAAGACCGAGACCTCACGCGATCGCCGTCGGAGCGCGTGGCCCGGGGCGCGCCGCCTGCGTCCTCCCGTCGGCGGCAAGCCGCATACGCTGGGCAGTCACCAGTCGAACGGAGGAGAGACGATGGAACTGGAAGGCAAGGTTGCGCTCGTCACCGGCGCGAGCGGCGGCATCGGCGCGGCGGTAGCGCGCGGGCTTCACGAAGCGGGCGCCTCGGTCGGGCTGCTCTCGCGGCGCGGCGACGACCTCGGACTCGAGCGTGCGCTCGGCGTGGCCTGCGACGTGCGCGATCGCACCGCGGTTGGCGCCGCCGCGGACGCGGTGGTCGAGCGCTTTGGCCGGCTCGACATCGTCGTCGCGAACGCGGGTGTCGGGGCCTACGGGTCGTTCCTCGATCTGGATCCGGGGCAGCTCGAGGCGATGATCGACGTGAACCTCAAGGGCACGCTCTACACGGCGGCCGCGGCGCTGCCGCACCTGATCGAGGCGGGCGAAGGAGACTTCGTCGCGCTCGCGAGCGTCGCCGGCCTACGCGCCTTTCCGGGCGAGGCGGTCTACAACGCGTCGAAGTTCGGCCAGTTGGGCTTCACGCGCGCCCTGGACCACGAGCTGCGCGAGCGCGGCGTGCGCGCCACCTGCATCTGTCCGGGTGGCGTGAAGACGGACTTCGCGATTGGGGCGGGCCGTGAGCAGGGCGACCCCGAGCTCGAGGGCATGCTGACCGCCGACGAGGTCGCCGAGGTCGTGCTGTTCACGGTCACACGCCCCAGGCGAATGCGGATCCTGACCACCAGCTTTCGCCCGATGACCGAGGCGTCCTGGGGCTGAGGGCGCTTCGTTAGGCCCGCGCCGCTCCACCTGCCTGGATCACCGAGCGTCGACTTTCTCTCGCTCGCATGGAAACCAGCACTCTGAAAGAGTCCGACCATGCCCGCCGAGTCCGAATCAGGGACACCTTCTGAGCTCATCGACGCGAAGATCGAGGAACTGGACGATTGGCGCGGGGAGATGCTCTCCCGAATCCGCGGACTCATCAAGCAGGCCGCTCCCGAAGTCGTCGAAGAGGTCAAGTGGCGGAAGTCATCGAACCCTTTCGGCGTCCCGGTTTGGTCCCATGACGGGATCCTTCTCACCGGCGAGACCTACAAGGACAAGGTGAAGCTCACCTTCGCCAAGGGAGCTTCCCTGGAGGATCCCGCCGGCCTCTTCAACTCCAGCCTCGAGGGCAAGGTGAGGCGCGCCATCGACCTCCACGAGGGAGACGGCATTGACGAGGAGGCATTCAAAGCCGTCGTCCGCTCTGCGGCTGAGCTGAACGCGTCGTAGCCCGCGACTGGAGTGCCGCTTTGACTGCGCTGCAGAGTCTTAAGCGGTAGCGGGCGCTCGGGATGCTGATCGGCTTCGCACGAACAGCAGGACGGCGGCCGCGAAGAGGGCTAGGCCTACCTGGCCGAATGGAAAGACGTGCCACGCGGTTGGGACGGCGGAAAGCGCCAGCAAGACGAGCACCATCCACGATGCCCCGGCTTGTCGAACAAGCGCAACGCCGGCCGCCACCAGAGCCACAAGCCAGGCAGTCGCGGTAATTGTTTCCAGCGTCATGATCAGAGAGTTGTCGGTGAATTCCTCCACCAGCACGGCCCCAATGGCCCTCTCCGCATCCGCGAGCTGATTGACCTCGTCTACGAGGATGCCGGTGCCGATTCCGATCAACACCTCCCACGCCGTATAGACAACGGCGAAGACAGCGAGCGCGATCCGGCTGATCATTGCTGACGTGCCTTCGGTGCCGCGCAGGAGAAGAAAAACCACCCCTACCATGAGCGGGACGAAGATCAAGGTGCCCAAGTGGACAACCTGCCACGCGGTTACTTCGTCGCGTACGATCGGATAGAAGTCTTCGCCCTCGCCCCGCGGGTGGAAGAGCAGCAGGATCGCCCACGCGATCGGAACGCCGAGGAGGAAGGCGCGCTCGCCACGGCTGAAGGTTCTGCGTTGCATCGCGCTAGACAGAACTCGGCTGCGGCGCAGGCGCCTGTGTCACGGGTCGGCTGCGCATGACGCCTCAGCGGCCCTTGCGCAGCGTCCGCGCGCCGACCTTGGCAAGCGGCACGAGACCCTCGCGCAGCGCCTTCAGCCGGGCGCCGTTGCGGCCGTAGAGCAGCCGCGCCGAGGAGCGCAGCGCGATGCCGAGCGTCTCGTCGTAGGGCTGCCACCAGAAGTCGCGGGTGAGGCCGGGCTCCCAGGCGACGAGCTTGACGTTGACGCACTCATAGAGGCCGAACTTCGAGTGCGAGCGGCCGAGCCCCGACTCCTTGACCCCGCCCCATGAGCACTGGGCGGCCCCGTGGGAGTAGGAGTGGTCGTTGATCCACACCATTCCCGACTCGATCCGGCGCGCGAGCCGCTCGCCCTTGGCGCGATCCTTGGTCCACACCGAGGCGCCGAGGCCGAAGTTGGAGTCGTTGGCGCGCTCGAGCGCCTCGGCCTCGTCGCTAACGACGATCACGGGTACCACCGGGCCGAAGATCTCCTCGTTCATGATCCGCATCTCGTCCTCGACCCCGGCGAGCAGGGTCGGGGCGATGAAGCGGCCCGAGTACCCCGGCACCTCGCGGGGGCCACCGGTGATCCGGTCGGCGCCGCCGGCGAGCGCATCGTCGACGATGCCGGTGACGAGGTCGGCCTGCTCGGCGGAGACCATCGGGCCGATCTCGGTCTCCCAGTCGAGCGGGTCGCCGACCGTGAGCCGCTCGGTTTCACGCCGCACGCCCTCGAGGAAGCGGTCGGCGACCGCTTCGACGACGTAGGTGCGCTCGATCCCCGAGCAGGTCTGTCCCGAGTTGGCGAAGCCGCCCCAGACGCAGCCCGAGATCGCATTCTCGAGGTCGGCGTCGGCGCAGACGATCTGCGGGTCCTTGCCCCCGAGCTCGAGCACCGAGCCCTTGAGCCGCTGGGCGCAGATCTCGCCGACCTTGCGACCAACCTCGACCGAGCCGGTGAAGAAGATCTTGGCCGTCGACGCCTCGCAGAGCGCCTGGCCGACGGCGCCGCCACCGTGCACGGTGCGGACGAGCCCCTCCGGGAATCCGGCGTCGTCGAAGACCTGCTGGATCCGGTTGCCGAGCAACGGCGTCAGGCTCGCCGGCTTGAGCACGACGCCGTTGCCGGCGATGAGCGCGATCGCGACCTCACCGAAGGGGATCGACCAGGGGTAGTTCCAGGGCGCGATCACGCCGACGACGCCGAGCGGCTCGTAACTGAAGAAGCTGCGCTTGGTCTTCAGGAACGCCTGCGGGTAGGGGACCTTCTCGTCCGCGAGGATCCTCGGCCCGGCGTTCGCGCACCAGTGCAGCGCGTCGATCGTCGGGATCAGCTCCATCACATAGCTCTCGGTCAGCGGCTTGCCCTGTTCGCGCGTGAGCAGGTCCGCCACCTCCTCCATATCGGAGACCAGCACCTCGGCGGCGCGGCGCAGGTAGCGGGCGCGATCGGCGAGCGAGAGCTGGGCCCAGAACGGCTGCACGTCGGCGACGTCGTCGACGACCGCCTGCACCTGCTCGGGGGTGATCGTCTCGACCGTGCCGACCAGCTCACCCGTCGCCGGGTTGAAGGATTCGAGCGTCCCCATCGCCGGTGATTCTATGGGCGGGCGATCGGGTAGAAATACGGTTGACCGCCGCCGGCCCTCCGTCGTCGGGCGGGCCGAGCCGCCCGCCGACACCGGCGGCGGTCGTTACTTCCCTGCGAGGCGGCGACGGATCCTTTCGAGCCGCTCGCGAAGCTCGGCCTCGAATCCCCGATCGGTGGGTTCGTAGAAGCGCTCGCCCTGGACCTCGGGCGGCGCGAGCGGCTGCTCGGCGACGCCGCCCGGCTCGTCATGCGAGTAGACGTAGCCCTCGCCGCGGCCGAGCTTCTTCGCGCCCGCGTAGTGGGCGTCGCGAAGGTAGTCGGGCGGCAGCTTGGCGCCGTGCTCGCGGACGTGGGCCACAACCTTCGAGATCGCCTTGGTCGAGGCGTTCGACTTCGGCGCCAGCGCCAGGTAGGCGGCCGCCTGGGCGAGGTTGAGCGCGCACTCGGGAAGCCCGACCCGGTCGACCGCCTGGGCGGCCGCCGTCGCTACCACCAGTGCCTGGGGGTCGGCATTGCCGACGTCCTCGGAGGCGAGGATGACCATCCGGCGGGCAATGAAGCGCGGGTCCTCGCCGCCCTCGAGCATCACCGCCAGGTAGTAGAGCGAGGCGTCGGGATCCGAGCCGCGGGTGGCCTTGATCCAGGCCGAGATGTAGTCGTAGTGCTGGTCGCCCTCGCGGTCGAAGGAGACGGCCTTGCGCTGGAGCGCATCCTCCGCGGTGGCGAGGTCGATCGCCTCGCCGGTGGCGTCGGCGGCCTCGATTGCGCGCTCGAGCGCAGCCAGAGCCGTACGGGCGTCGCCGCCGGAGCGGATCGCGAGCAGCTCGAGCGCCTCGGCGGCGACCTCGGGCGGATCCGCGATCCCGCGCTCGGGGTCGTCGAGCGCGCGGCCGAGCAGTACAGAGAGGTCAGTCGCCTCCAGCGCCCGCAGCTCGTAGATCTGAGTGCGTGAGAGCAGCGCGGAGTTGACCTCGAAGTAGGGGTTCTCGGTCGTCGCCCCGATCAGCGTCACCAGGTCCTCCTCGACCGCGGGCAGCAGGGCGTCCTGCTGCGCCTTGTTGAAGCGGTGGATCTCGTCGAGGAAGAAGATCGTCGGCTGGCCGGTCGCCCGGCGGCGCTCGCTGGCACGCGCGATCACGGCCCGGACCTCGGCCCGGCCCGCGTTCACAGCCGACTCCTCCTCGAACGCTCCGCGCGCCGCCGTGGCGACGATCCGCGCCAGGGTCGTCTTACCGCTCCCGGGCGGCCCGTAGAGGACCATCGAGTGCGGCTCACCGGTCTCGATCGCCGTCCGCAGGGCCGAGCCCTGTCCGAGCAGGTGGTCCTGGCCGACCAACTCGTCGAGCGTGCGCGGGCGCATCCGTACCGCCAACGGCGCCTCGGCCGCCGGTACCGGGGTCCTGCCCGGGCCGGCGGGCTCCGGCGCGTCGAAGAGGCGATCAGCCATCGGCCTCGACCGCCGCGACCGCGCTCTTGCGATCGAGGTAGAGATGCCAGCGGACGAAGCGCTCGTCGCGGACCTCGAACAGCCACCACTGCGTACCCGTGACTTCGACGCCGCTGCCCTCCCCGCGCATGGTCATCTCGACCCTGACGATGACGTTTCGCTCGTCGATCTCCTCGATCTCGGCCGGGTCGTAGTCCATCCTTGCCCAGGCGTCCTCCCAGTCGTCGTTGAAGCGCAGCGTCTCGTCGACGCCGTGGTACTCGCCCTCGTTGATCCCGGCCCCCATCCGGACCTCGACCTCTGGGTCGGCGAATCTGGTCAGCGCGGCGAAGCCCTCGCGGCGGTAGAGCGCGACCGCGTCGCGGATCAGCTCGGGGTTCGACCGTGCCATGCGGCGCAGTATGGCCCGGCGCCAGGTCATGGGTACCCTGCCTGCATGGGTGAGAGGACGGCGGTGGCCGAGAGCTCGCTCGGGTCCGCAACGGTCGAGTTGCTCTCCGAGTTGATCCGGCTCGACACGGTCAACCCGCCGGGCAACGAAGCGGCCGCGCAGGAGCTGCTCGCGGCGCGCCTCGCTGACGCCGGCTTCGAGTGCACGCTGCTCGCCGCCGAGCCCGGACGGCCGAACCTGGTCGCCCGCCTGCCCGGCGAGGCATCGGGTCAGACGCTCTGCCTGCTCGGCCACGTCGACACCGTCCCCGCCGATGCCTCGGAGTGGACATTCGACCCCTGGTCGGGCGAGGTGGTTGGCGGCGAGATCCGCGGTCGAGGCGCCCAGGACATGAAGGGCCAGGTGGCAGCGGAGGTCGCCGCGGCCACCGCTCTTGCCGGCAACGGCTGGCGCCCGGCGCGCGGGGAGCTGAAGCTGGTGCTCACCGCCGACGAGGAGATGGGCGCCGCGGCGGGCGCCCAGTGGCTCTGCGACGAGCACCCCGAGGCGGTGCGGGCGGACCTGGTCGTCAACGAGGGCGGCGGTGCCGCGTTCGAGCTCGACGGCCGGCGCTTCTACACCCTCTGCGTCGGCGAGAAGGGCGTCAACCGATTTTGGCTGCGCGCCCGCGGCACCGCCGGCCACGCCTCGGTCCCGGCACTCGGCGACAACGCGCTGCTGCGGCTCGCGCCGGCGATCGCCCGCCTGCGCGAGCAGCCGCCGCTCGAGCCGACCGAGGACGGCGTCGCCCTGCTTGCGGCCGTGCTCGGCGAGCCGGTCGACGCCGATCAGGCCGCGGTCGAGTCCGCCGTCGAGCGCCTGCGCGGCATCTCGCCGCAGCTCGCCGCGTTCCTCGCCGAGCCGATGCTGAGGGTGACGATGGTTCCGACCACGATCAGCGCCTCGCAGAAGGAGAACGTGATCCCCTCGCAGGCAGAGGTCCTGGTCGACTGCCGGGTGCCGCCCGGGGCCGGCGCCGATACGGTCCGCGAGCGAATCGCCGATCTGCTTGAGCCACTCGCCGAGGGGCTCGAGGTCGAGTTCGCCGTGCAGACGGTCGGCAACCGCTCACCGTTCGAGTCGCGGCTCGCCGACGCGATTGCCGAATGGGTCGCCGAGGTCGACCCGGGCGCGGCACTGGTGCCAATCGTGATGCCCGGATTCAGCGACAGCCACTGGTTCCGCAAGGCGTTCGGCGCCGCCACCGTCTATGGCTTCTGTCCCCAGCGCGAGCTCGGGCTGTTCAAGGCTGCGCCGTTGATCCACGCCCCCGACGAACGCGCCGCGGTCACCGACCTGGCGCTCGCCGCCGACTTCTACACCGACCTCTGCCGAAGGATGCTCGGATGACCGAGATCCCCGACGCGCAGAGCGGCAACGGCGCAAGCGCGAACGGCGACGGTCACGAGCAGGCCGAGGAACAGCGCCTTCGGCTCGGCGGGATGGCACTTCGCAACGGCCTACTGATCCACGGGCCGAACACGTGGGCGGTCGCCGCGCGCACCGCCGACGGGAAGATCGAGGTCGCGTCAGGGCCGAAGCCGTCGCTCGCTCGCGGCCGGCTCGCAAGGGTGCCGATCCTGCGCGGGCCGCTGCGTCTCGCCGAGGCCTTCGCGGTGATCCCGATGGCCCGGATGCGCCTGCCCTCCTCGCGGCTGCCGTTCGAGGACCCGTCGGTACTCGGTGCGATGGTCGCAAGCACCGCCGCGACCGGGGCTCTGCGGCGTCTGCGGCCGCCCACCGTCGGCCGCGAGCTGGCGATCGCCGCGCTCGGGGCGCTGCCCGCCCTGGCGGCCCTGCGAGATCCCGACCTCGCGGCGTATCACGGGGTCGAGCACAAGGCGATCGGCGGCTACGAGCAGGGGCTGGACCCGGCCGAGGTGCCCAAGGAACATGGGCGGTGCGGCTCGAACTTGATCGCCCCGATGCTGGCGCTCTCGATCGCCGGCCAGGTCGTGATCGAGCGGCTGGCGAGTAAGCCGGGGCCGGTGGCGCGCGCCGTCACCGCCGTAGCCGGGATCGGGGCCGCGATCGAGCTCTTCGTCTACGCCGAGCGCAACCCCGGCTCGCCGGTGGGCCGCGCGGTCCACGGGCCCGGCCACGAGATCCAGCGCCGGTTCTCGACCCGCGAGCCGACGCCGGAACAGCTCGAGATCGGGATCGCCGCTTTGGGCGAAGTATTACGGGCTGAACAGCAAGCTGCCGATACCGTGTAGGCGGGCACGGAGGCCCGCTTGACGCCATGCACCTGCACCTGACCGCGATCCTAGGAATCACCTACGACGAGCTCGAGCGCTACGTCACGATCTGGGTGCCGGTACTGCTGCTGGCGCTGATCGTCTACTTCATGTGGCGCACCCTGCGGCTGATGCCGCGGACCAAGCCGCAGGAGATCAGCCCGCGCTCGAAGAGCGCCGTGAGCTGGGACGACGTCGCCGGCGTCGACGAGACCAAGGACGAGCTGCGCGAGGTGGTCGAGTTCCTCACCGACCCGAAGCGGTTCAAGCAGCTCGGCGCCAAGGTGCCGAAGGGAATCCTGCTCCACGGCCCGCCCGGGACCGGAAAGACGCTGCTCGCGAAGGCGGTCGCGCACGAGTCGGGCGCCCAGTTCTTCAGTCAGTCGGCCTCCTCGTTCATCGAGATGTTCGCCGGGCTTGGCGCGGCGCGGATCCGGCGCCTGTTCAAGGAGGCGCGTGAGAACGCGCCGGCGATCATCTTCATCGACGAGCTCGACGCAGTCGGCGCGACGCGCGGCTCCGATATCTCGGGGGAGCGCGACCAGACGCTGAACCAGCTCCTGGTCGAGATGGACGGCTTCGACGCCCGCGACAACGTGGTCGTGATGGCGGCCTCGAACCTGCTCGAGAAGCTCGACAAGGCGCTCTTGCGCCCTGGCCGCTTCGACCGCCAGGTGTTCGTCCCGCCCCCGGACATGAACGGTCGCCGCCAGATCCTCGAGGTCCACACGCGGGGCAAGCCGCTGGCCCAGGACGTTGAGCTCGAGCGCGTAGCGCGCCACGCCGCCGGGCTCACCGGCGCCGACCTCGCGAACCTCGCCAACGAGGCGGCGATCCTCGCCGGGCGCAACAAGCGCGACTTCATCGCCCAGGCCGACTTCGAGAGCGCCTTCGAGCGCGTCGTCGCCGGTCTCCAGTCGCGCCGCGTGATCACCGCCCAGGAGAAGCGGGTCGTCGCCTGGCACGAGGCCGGGCACGCCCTGGTCTCGGAGCTGCTGCCGACCGTCGACAAGGTGCAGAAGGTCTCGATCGTCCCCCGCGGCAAGGCGCTCGGATACACGCTGAACCTGCCCCAGGAGGATCGCTACCTGAAATCGCGCGGGGAGCTGATCGACTACATGAAGGTGCTGCTCGCCGGGCGCGTCTCCGAGCAGATCACCTTCGGCAAGATCACCACCGGGGCCGCCGACGACCTCGGCAGGGTGACCGCGATCGCCCGCTCGATGGTCCACGAGTACGCGATGGGGACGACGATCCGCTCGCACCAGGTCCCCGCTGACGACTTCACGGTCTCCGAGTTCCTGCGCCAGACCCGCGACGAGGAGGTCCAGGCGGTCGCCGAGGAGGCGTACCGCGGGGCCTATGAGCTGCTCACCGACCACCGCGACCTGCTCGACATCATCGCCGAGCGGCTGCTGCTCAACGAGGTGATCGAGCGCGAGGAGATCCAGCGGATCATGGCCTCGCGCCGCGAGAGCCCCGAGCGACCGACGGAGGTCGTCGAGCCGACGCCCGGGCGCCGCGCCGAGGCGTACGCCAGCGAGCCGCCACCCGAGCACGAGTAATCTCAGCGCCCGATGTTCGGGCTGATCGATCATGTCGGCGTCGCGGTCGATGACCTCGACGCCGCGCTGGAGCTCTACGAGGGCACCTTCGGGATGCCGGTGGCGCATCGCGAGACAGTCAGCGAGCAGGGTGTCGAGGCCGTCCTGCTCGACGTCGGCGATTGCCACGTCGAGCTCCTGCGGCCGCTCGGCCCCGAGACGCCCGTGGGCAGGTTTCTCGAGCGCAAGGGCCCGGGCCTGCACCACGTCGCCTACCGGGTGGACGACATCGAGGCCGCGCTCGCGCGGCTCAAGGACGAGGGCATCGTCTTGATCGACTCCGAGCCGCGGACCGGCATCCGCCAGAGCCGGGTCGCCTTCGTGCACCCCAGGGCCACGGGCAATGTGTTGACCGAGATCGTCGAACCCGCGGAGGGACACTGATGACTGACGAGCAGACGAAGGTCGAGATCGGATTCGGGATCGGTCAGGTGCTTTCGGTGAAGCTGACCAAGGACGAGCTGGCCGATCTGCGCCAGGCGGTCGAGGCCGGCAAGGGCTGGCACGACCTCAAGACCCAGGAGGGGACGGTGGCGCTCAACCTCGCGACCGTGGTCTTCGTTCGGGTCGACGACGCAACGCACGCGATCGGGTTCAGCGGCTCCTAGGGTCGGCTTAATGTCCGTCCGGGGCCTGTTCCTGCTCGCTTTCGCCGCCGTGGTCGCCGCCGCGGTGTGGTGGCGGCGGAACCCCTCGGCCTGCCCCTACAACCAGCGCTTCTGGATCCAGGCGCCGCATCCGCTGATCACCCGCGAGCGCCTGCGGGCGGCGCTAGAGCCCGTCAGCGGCGAGCGGATCCTCGAGGTCGGCCCCGGGACCGGCTATTACACGCTCGACATCGCCGAGTCGATCGGGGTCGAGGGGACGCTCGAGATCTTCGACATCCAGCACGAGATGCTCGACCACACGATGCGCCGCGCCGACGAGCGCGGGCTCGCGAACGTCGTCGCGACCCAGGGCGACGCCGAAGCGCTCCCGTTCGCAGACGACAGCGTCGACGCCGTGGTCCTGACCACGGTGCTCGGCGAGATCCCCGACCAGGACGCTGCCCTGCGTGAGATCGCCCGCGTGCTGCGCCCCGGTGGCCGGCTCGTCGTCGGCGAGCTGTTCGGCGACCCGCACTACACCTCGCCGGGCGCGCTCCGAGCTCGGGCCGAGGCGGCCGGGCTTCGTTTCGAGCATCGAAACGGGCCGGCTTTCGGCTACTTCGCCCGGCTCGCCGCATAGTCCTCGGCCGACTGACCTTGACCGGCCCGCCTGAACGCCCCTACGCGGCCGAGGTCGCGGCCCGCCTCGAGGCGCTGCTCGCAGAGCGCTTCGTCGGCGCCTACCTCGGCGGCTCGCTGGCGCTGGGGGACTACCGGCCCGGCCGCAGCGACGTCGACATCGCGGCGGTGGTCGACAAGCCGCTCGAGCGCGCCCGCAAGACGGCGATCGGAGAGCGGCTGAGCCACGAGGCGCTTCCCTGCCCGGCCCGCAGGCTCGAGCTCGTCGTCTACACCGCCGCGGCCGCGGCGGCGGCAAGCCTCGACGGGGCATTCGAGCTCAACCTCAACACTGGGGCCGAGACCCCGTTTCGGCTCGATACCAACCCCGGGTCGGCCCCCGGGCACTGGTTCGCGATCGACCGCAGCATCCTCGCCCAGGCCGGCGTCGCCCTGACCGGACCCCCCGCGCCGCAGATCTTTGCCCCGATCGAACCCGACCTGCTGCGCCCGCTGCTCGTCGGCTCGATCGCGTGGCATCGGCGGGCGATCCTGGCGCCGGGGGCGAATCACCCGACGAGGCCGAGACGCGCGGCGAGGATGCCGTGCTCAACGCCTGTCGGTCGCTGCGGTTCCTCTCCGACGGCCATTGGTCCTCCAAGCCCGAGGCGGGGCGCTGGGCGCTGGATCACGACCCGTCGCACGGCTCGGTGATCGCGACCGCGCTGGCGGCCAGAGATGGAGCCGGCGAGGTCGACCGCGAGGCCGCGGGCGCATTCCTGCTCGAGCTCGCGTCGCGGCTCTGAGGGCGTTCGCTCGGCAGACATTGTGTTCGCCTGGCCATGCCGGGTAGAAGTCGATCCCATGCCACGCCTTCGCCGCGTCGACTGCTCCTCCGCCGGGATCCGGAGGGTAGGCCGCGGGCGCGGGTTCAGCTACGAGGAGGTCGACGGTCAGACGATCGCCGACCGCGAGGTGCTCGAGCGGATTCGCGAGCTCGCCATCCCTCCGGCCTGGAAGGACGTCTGGATCTGCCCGCACCCGAATGGCCACATCCAGGCGACCGGGATCGATGCGGCAGGCCGCAAGCAGTACCTCTACCACCCGCAGTGGCGCGAGAACCGCGACCGCGAGAAGTTCGCCGAGATGGAGCGGTTCGCGAAGGCGCTGCCGGCGATGCGCAAGCGCACCGAGGCCGACCTCGGCAAGCGAGGCCTGGTCCGCGACCGGGTCCTGGCCTGCGCCGTGCGGCTGCTCGACCTCGGCTTCTTTCGCATCGGCAGCGATCGCTACACGGAGGAGAATGAGACCTTCGGGCTTTCGACCCTGCGGCGAAAGCACGTCGAGGTCCACGGCGGGGTCGCGAGCTTTCACTACAAGGCGAAGGGCTCGGTCGACCACGACCAGGAGATCGCCGATCCGGTGGTCGTGCCGACGATCAAGGCGCTCGTCGACCGCGACGGCGGTGGCCACGAACTGCTCGCCTACCGCCAGGGACGAAGCGGCTGGGCGGACGTCAAGGCGGAGGAGATCAACGAGTACCTGAAGGCGGTCACCGGCGGCGACTACTCGGCGAAGGACTTCCGCACCTGGAACGCGACCGTGCTCGCCGCGGTCGAGCTGGCAACCAACGGCCACGAGGCGACGACGAAGACGGCTCGCAAGCGCGCTGCCACCGAGGCGACCAAGCGAGTCGCCGCCTACCTGTCCAACACCCCGGCGGTCTGTCGCAAGGCCTACATCGACCCCCGCGTCTTCGATCGCTACGACAGCGGCGAAACCATCCGCGCCCCGCTGCGAAGGATCGTCGCCGGCTCAGAGCCGGGCGAGTTCCCCGACCGCGAACGGATCGAACGCGCCGTGCTGCGGTTGATCGGCTAGGCGCCCGCGAGCGCCGGCCAGAGGCGCTCCTCGGTCTCGAGCACGGCGGCGGCGCGCTCGCGAATCGGCTCCCAGAGCTCGGGCTCGGGCGTTTCGGACTCGCTCGCCGCGAGCAGCGCGGTCGCGAGCCCGGTCCACTGCTCGGCGCCGCGGGCGGCGAGCCCGGCCTCGTCACGACCCGCCTCGGCGAGGAAGCGCGAGTACATGAGCCGGAAGTTGCCGCCGCCGGTCCCGCGGCGCTCGATCACCTGGTAGCCGAAGCGCGCGCACCACTGCCAGTCCTCGATCTCAGCCGGCCACTCGCCGACCTCGGCCGCGAACCGGCGCAGCGCCGGCAGGCCCTCGTACTCGCCGGCCGCGGGCTCGAGCATCTGCCGCGCGTTGCGCTCGATCGCGCGGTCGGCGGCCTCGCGCGGGTCGCCGAGCTCGCGCGTCGGTCGGGCAGGGTGACCATGTGGCCCTCGAGCGCGAACACCGGGTGCTTGCCGTGCCGCGCCCGGGCGAGGTTCTCGAGCCGGGTCGTCTGCAGCTCGTCGAAGGCGGTGTCGGACAGATACGCGAGCTCGTCGTCGTACCCGGCGAGGACCACCGCGTGGCCGGGGAAGTGGGCGGAGTTGCCGTAGTGGTCGAGGTAGTAGAGGTCGGTGAGCAGGAGCGCGGGGCTGCCGGCGTCGACGGCGGCGCGCGCCGCCTCCCAGGACTGATCGGGCGCGTCGAAGGTCCGCAAGGAGAGCGGCAGGCCGGTGAGCTCGAGGAACTGCTCCTCGAGCCGCGCGACGCGCCCGTTGGTGAACCGCGACGGCGACTGGCCGTCGAGCGGGAAGTAGTAGAAGCAGACGCCGGCGCCGAGCCCGAGCGCCATCTCCTCGGAGATCGCGACGCCGCCGAAGCCGAGCAGGTTGCGAAGCGCGGTCGAGCCGCAGTGGTTGCCGGGGACGTGCCGGTAGCCGGGGACCATCGTCGCGCTCACGTCGCTCCCCTCAGGCCCAGGTACTCGGCGCGGGCCTTGAAGCTGGTCCGCATCTCGTCGGCGAGCTCCTCGAGGAACTCCTCGCGGTAGGTCGAGTCGGTGAGCATCGCCACGGCAAAATAGAAGCCCGAGAAGGCGGCCAGCCCGCCGGCCACCCGCAGCAGGTCGCTGGTGAGCTCGAAGCTATCGCCGCCGATCGAGACCGAGAGCAGCGTGTTGCCGGTATCGCCGGTCCATTCGATCCGAACCGCCTCGTCGATCGCGAGCATGCCGAAGACGACGAAGAAGGCGCCGATCGTGAGGCTGACGATCAGCACCTGCACGGCCTGGCTGACGAAGAGGACGAGGCCGACGTTCATCCGCTGGGCGGGTCGCAGGCTGGGACCGTCCGGGCACGCGTCGCGCTCGATCCGCCGGGTCTCGCGCGGCACCCGCACCACCAGGAACACGGTCCCGAGGACGACGAAGAGGCCGATCACGCAGGCGTAGGCGAAGCCGCTGATCGAGGCGAAGATGTCCCACATCTCCTCGGTCGTGAACGAGAGCAGGGCGAAGATCGCGAGCAGCGGGACGGCCTTAGCGAGCAGCCCGAGCGAGGAGGCGAGCTGGCCGGCGAGGCGGACGAAGACCCAGCGCAGGATCGAGAGCAGCCCGTAGACGAAGACCGCGTAGATCACCGCGAGGATCGCGAGGTTGGCCGCGATCGTCGCCGCGGCGCTGCCGAGCTGGCCGCCGAAGATCAGCGGCAGCAGCGCCGGCACGAGGACGAACCCGGCCAGCTCGGTCTTCCCGAGCCGGTCCGGGATCGCGCTCATCGGCCGGCCCTGGGCCAGGTTGAGGAGCGCAAGCGCGGCGAGCACCACGGCGACGCCGCCGAGGATCGCGAGCAGGTTCTGCCACCAGGTCCAGTCGAGCTGTCCGGCGCCGAGCAGCTCGCCGACGAAGACCAGGCCGAGCAGCGGCGCGGCACGATTGAAGACGTCGGTCGAGGCCGAGAAGTCCTCGACGAACAGCGGCAAGCCCGCGCGGCGGAACTGCTTCTCGTAGGCGGCGAGCTGGTCGGCGGTCCCCACGGCGCGGGATTGTGCCCGGTTTCCCGGTCCGCTCGCGCGGGTACCGCTCTCCTACAGGGGAGTCGACCGAGGGAGAACGCCGTGACCATTGCGATCATCGTCGCCGTCTGCATCATCTTGCTCGTGCTGGCTTTCCTGCTCCCGCGGGCCTCCTGGTGGCCCCAGAAGGGAGTCGACAAGACGCTCGGGACCGGCCAGGACGCGGCGTCGAAGCTGCCCGGCAAGGCGGGTGAGCTGGCCGAGAAGCCGTTCGAGTCCTCGCGCAAGGCGACGAACAAGAGCGCCCAGAAGGGCCGCGAGGGCCGTTCGAAGATGCCCACCTAGTGACGAGGGTCGCGCTGCTCGCCAACCCGGACTCCGGGTCGGGCGAGGCGGGGGAAGTCGTGCGGCTGCTTCGCGGGCGCGATGCGGAGTTGACCTGCTTCGGCCTCGATGACGGGAGCGACGTGATCGCCTCGCGCCCCGAGCGGATCGTCGTCGCGGGCGGCGACGGCTCGGTCGGTTGCGCGGCCGAGATCGCGTCCCGGGCTGAGGTGCCGCTCGCCGTGATCCCTGTCGGCACAGCGAACGACTTCGCCCGTGCGCTCGACCTTCCGCTCGACCCCACTGAGGCGGTCGAGCTTGCTGTCGAAGGCAACCGCACACGCCCGCTCGACCTCGGTCGCACGGCCGAGCGCCCATTCGTCAACGCCGCCAGCGCCGGGCTCTCGCCGGCCGCCGCCCGGCGAGCCGAAGGGCTCAAGCGGCTCCTCGGTCCGCTTGCTTACGCGGTCGGGGCGCTGCGAGCCGGGTTCAGCGCCAATCCGATCGCCTGCCGCGTTTGCTGCGACGAGCACGAGCTCTTCGAGGGGCGTGTCTGGCAGGTGACCGTCGCCTGCACGGGCGCCTTCGGAGGCGGCTCCGAGGTCGAGGCCAAGCCCGACGACGGCATCCTCGACGTTGTCGTGATCGAGGCCGGCTCGCGAGCCCGGTTGGTCGCCCACGCCTACGGCATGCGCGCCGGCCGAGTCGAACACCAGCAGGGAGTGGTTACCGGCCAGGGGCGCCGAGTCGAGGTCGAGACTGACGGCGCAACCGGCTTCAACGTCGACGGCGAACTCGTCGAGGCCGCCGACATCCGGTTCGAGGTCGAGCCGGGCGCCTTCGAGGTCGTCGTCGGCCGATGAGACTCATGCGCGACCTCCGAGTCGAGCCGCCGCGCGTGCGCCGCGAAGGTCCAAGACTCGGACAGGCCTTGCGCACCTACGGCGCTCCGGCCCTCGCCGGCGCCGCGCTGCTCGGCTGGTACGCCGCCGACAGTCTTCGCCACCGTCGCGAGGGCGCCTTCGGCTACGAGGTCGCCACCGACATCGAGGTCGGTTCGGAGAACTTCCTGCGCGCCGCCGAGGCGCTCACCAGCGCGCCGATCTCGGACGGAAACCGTGCTGAGCTGCTGATCAACGGCGATCGGATCTTCCCCGTTTTCCTGGAGACGATCGCCTCGGCGCAGCAGACGCTGAATGTCCAGACGTACGTCTACTGGCGCGGCGAGATCGCCGCCGAGGTCGCGGGTGCGATCGGTGAGCGGGCGCAACACGGGGTGCGCTGCAACGTGATCCTCGACGCGCTCGGAGCGGCGAAGATGGAGCGCTCGCTGATCGACGAGATGGAGTCGGCCGGGGTCAAGGTGATCCTCTTTCGCCCGCCGAAGCCGTACGCGATCAAGCGAGTCGCCAACCGGACGCACAGGCGGCTGCTGATCGCCGACGGCCGCGTCGGGATGACTGGCGGCGTCGGGATCGCGGGTGAGTGGACGGGAGACGCCGAGGACGCGGAGCACTGGCGCGACACCCACGTGCGCGTTCGCGGTCCGGTGGTCCGCGGGATGCAGGGAACGTTCGCCGAAAACTGGCTCGAGGGCACCGGCGAGGTGCTCTCGGGCGAGGGCTACCTGCCCGAGCTCGAGCCGGTCGACGGTGGCGGGCGGATGCAGCTCGTGCGCTCGAGCGCCAAGGTCGGCGATACCAATGCCGAGGCGCTGTACTACCTGGCGATCTCGTCGGCGCGCCGGACGATCCAACTCACCGCCGCCTACTTCGTCCCCCGCCCGGCGTTCACGGACGCGCTCTGCGCCGCGGCCGAGCGCGGCGTCGATGTCCGCATCCTGGTCCCGGGCCCCCATATCGACAAGGGCTTGGTCCGGGTCGCGGGGCGGGCGGCCTACGAACAGCTGCTCGAGGCGGGAGCGCGGATCTGGGAGTACCAGCCGACAATGCTGCACGCGAAGACCCTCTGCATCGACGGTGCCTGGTCGTCGGTCGGCACCATCAACTTCGACAACCGCTCGTTCCAGCTCCACGACGAGGTCACGCTCTGCATCTGGGACGAGCGCTTCGCGGCCGAACTTTCGGAAGCGTTCGAGCGCGACCTCGGTCGCTCAGAGGAGATCCATGCCGATCGCTGGAACGGCCGCGGCCCGCTGCAGCGCGCGACCGAGGCGGCGACCACGGTGCTCCGCCGGGAGCTCTAGCCCCCGTATCCTGGCGCCCGTGTTCGAACGCAAACGTCGCGGCACGGTGCTCGCGCGCAGCAAGGGCCGCTCGCTGTTCGCCCGCCGCACGCGCCACCCAGTGCTCGCCGCGTTGGGGGATGCCGACCAGGTCGTGCTTCGGTTCCTGCGCACGCGTGGTCACCAGGAGCCGATCGAGACGGTGATCAAGGCGCTCGGCCTGGCCGGTGAGTACGCGGCCGTCTGGGTCGGGATCGGCGCCGTCGGGGCGTCGATCGACCCCAAGCGCCGGCGCCAGTGGCTGGCCGCAGGCGCCACCGGGCCAATCGCGGTCGGGATCAACTTCCTCGCCAAGGTCTCGGTCGGCCGCGAGCGGCCGCTGATCGAGGAGCACCCTCCGCTCGCCAGGGCGCCGACCAAGCTCTCGTTCCCGTCCGCCCATGCGACGTCCTCGGTCGCCGCGGCGACCGCGTGCGGACGGGTCGAGCCGCGGGCGCGCCCCTACCTGTTCGCGCTCGCCGCGGCGATCTGCATCGGTCGGCCCTATCTCGGCATGCACTACCCGTCCGACGTGCTCGGCGGGGCCGCGCTCGGCTACTGCCTCGGCAGGCTGGTTCCCGGACTCGGGGCGTCGCCAACCGAGGAGCGTTTGTTCGAGCTCGCCGTCGATGCAAACCAGCGCGCCCACGCGAGCCGCCGGGCAACGGGCAACGGCGGCGCGGCGGCGCCGGTCGCGGCCGACGACCCCGTCGATCCCGCGACCGCGTGAAGATCGGCATCGTCGGGCTGCCGAACGCCGGCAAGTCGACGCTCTTCAACGCGCTCACCCGCGCCGGCGCCGAGACCGCCGACTACGCCTTCACCACGATCGACCCCAACGTCGCGATCGTCCCCGTCCCCGACGAGCGGATCGAGCGCGTCGCCGAGACGCTCGCGGCGAGCGAGGTCGTCCACGAGACGATCGAGTTCCATGACATCGCCGGGCTCGTGCGCGGCGCCTCGCAGGGCGAGGGGCTCGGCAACCAGTTCCTCGCCGCGATCCGCGAGACGGTCGCGATCTGCCATGTCGTCCGCTGCCACTCGAGCGGGGGCGTCGCGCACCCCGAGGGGCGCATCGACCCGCTCGACGACATCGAGCTGATCGAGACCGAGCTGCTGGCGGCGGACCTCGAGCAGGCCGAGCGCCGGCTCGAACGGGTGACCAAGCAGGCCCGCTCGCTCGACAAGCAGGCGGTCGCCGAGCGCGAGTGGCTCGAGGCCGTCGTCGAGGCGCTCGCCGGCGGCCGGGCGGTCCGCGAGGTGCCGGTGCCGGCGGGGGCCGAGGACGCCCCGCGCAAGCTCGCGGCGCTGACCTCGAAGCCGATCCTCTACGTCGCCAACGTCGACGAGGGCGTCGACGAGGTGCCCGCGGCGGTCGCCGAGCACGCTCGCGCCGTCGGCGCGGTCGCGGTGGCGATCTCGGCCCTGGTCGAGTCCGAGCTCGGCGAGCTTCCCGACGCCGAGGCGGCCGAGATGCGCGCCGGCCTCGGGATCGCCGAGTCGGGTCTCGAGCGGCTCGTCCACGCCGCCTTCGACCTGCTCGAGCTGATCCAGTTCTTCACCGCCGACTCCGGCAAGGAGGCGATGGCGCGCGCGCTCAGGCGCGGCTCGACCGCCTGGGAAGCCGCGGGCGAGGTCCACACCGAGCTCCAGCAGGCGTTCGTGCGCGCCGAGGTGATCTCATGGCAGGACCTGGTCGAGGCGGGCGGCTTCGTCCCCGCCCGCGACCAGGGCCTGCTGCGCACCGAGGGCCGCGACTACGTGGTCGCCGACGGCGACGTCGTCCACATCAAGGTCTGAGCGCACCACGGGCCGGGTCGAGCAGCTCCCTGCCGCGCTCCGAGACGGTGACGTGGATCGCACCCGGCTCGGTCGCGTAGTCGATCAGCGCCAGCGAGCTGAGTCGGTCGAGGATGTGCTGGAAGGCGACCGCCTGGCGGCGGGAGGCGTACTCGCGCTTGATGTCGAACGCCCAGCCGGTGGTGTGGAGCGAGTACTCGCTCGTCGCCTCGGGGTTGACGCCGATCAGCAGCTCCTGGTAGGTGCGGTCGCGGACCGCGCTCGTGACCAGCAGCGGCGCCGGCTCGTTCGAGGCATAGAGGACGAGGCCGGCCATGTAGCTGAGCGTCGCCAGCGCCTCGGGGCGCAGCGCGCGGTAGAGCTCGGGCTCCTGATCGAGCTCCGGGGCCAGCTCGCCGAGCGAGTCGTCGGGGATCCAGCCGAGCCCGGGCTCGAACGGCAACCGCGCGAGCTCACCGTCGCCGACCGCGTCCTCGATCGCGCCGGGATCCTCGAACACCTCGGTCTCGGCCTCGGGGTGAAAGACCTCCTCCAGGGTCGCCTTCGCGGTCGCCAGCTCGGCGGTCTCGGTGAGTCGCTCGGGATCCTTGCGGTAGAGCTGCATGACGCCCTCCGACGCGCGCACCTTCCACAGGTACTCCGAGGACTCGTCGCCGAAGCCCGTGAGCAGCTCGTGGGCCTGCTCGTGCGCGAACGGCGAGGAGTCGAAGTAGACCTGGGCGTAGGAGAGGCCTTCGGAGGCGACGAGATCGCCGATCGGCTGTTGGTCGCCGCTGCGGGCATAGGCGCGCAGGACGCTCTCGAGGTTGCCGATGCCCATGTGGTAGGAGGCGACCGCGAGGTCGTCGGCGCCGAAGCGATCGGAGGCGATCTCGAGGTAGGTGGCGGCCCCCTCGATCGCCTTCTCGGGATCGAAGCGCTCGTCGATCGCGGCGCGCTCGCGCGCGCAGCCGCTCGGCCTGCTCGGGCGTTCGCGCGGTGGAGAGCTGCTCGGTGAGCTCGATGCTGCGCGCCAGGTCCACCTCCATCCCGAGCAGGTCGGTCGCGGTCGAGGGGATGATCTGCGCGAGCCCCGAAGCTGCCTCGGGAGTCGGGCCGGCGCTGACCTCGGGGCGCCCGGCGCTTTCCAAGAAGATCACCGCCTCGAGCGTGTCCGGGTCGATCCCGTGGCGAACCGCGGCGCCCTCGATCCGGTCGCGGTAGGCCGCCGTGCGCTCGGCCGAGGCGGCCGCTCCGCCCGGGCTCATCTCGTAGATCACGTGCGAGGCGCCGGTCGCGGCGCGACTCTCGAACTCCTCGCCGCCGCGACGCCGTCCACGCGAACGGATCCGACTCGGGCGCGGCAGCGGCGCTCGCCTCGCGGGCGATCTTGATCACGTCGAGGTCGAGCGGGTCGCGCTGCCCGAGCCCGAGCGCGAGCGCGAGCGCCGCGACAGCGCCCGCGGCGCCGACGAGCAGCAGCGTGCCGCCGGCGACGCGAGCGAGAAACCCCCCACGGCGGCTTTTCTCCTCCTGCACGGGCGGCCATGTTAGGCTGCGCCGCAGTGCTAGCAGGGAAGCGCACCCGCCTGATCGGTCTTGTCTCGAGCCTCGCCGTCGCCGGCGCGCTCGTTGCCGCGCCCGGCGCCTCCGCGAAGGCGAAGGGGTTCGAGCTCGGCGTCTCCTCCGGCGACGTCACCTCGAGCTCGGCGATCCTCTGGGCGAAGGCCAAGAAGAGCGGTGAGGTCGAGGTTCAGCTCACCGACAGGGGCGGGTTCGGCAAGCTGCGACCCCGAGGCCGGCGACCTGACGGCGAAGGCGAAGAGCTCGAACGACAACACGGTCCAGAAGAAGGCCAAGAAGCTCGAGCCCGACACCGACTACAAGTACCGCTTCTGCATGGACGGCGGCGCGCAAGAGCGACACCGGCAAGTTCACCACCGCGCCCGAGCTCGAAGTCCAAGCAGACGATCCGCTTCGCGCTCTCCGGCGACCAGGACGCGCGGCCGCAGCCCGGGCGAGACGACCCCGTACTGGAACAACTTCGAGGTCTGGAACGCGATCCGCGCAGCAGAAGAACGACTTCAACGTGCTGCTGGGCGACACGATCTACTCCGACACCGAGGTGCCCGGGTACGGCCTCGCCGACGTCGCGCTGACGACGAAGCAGAAGTGGGCCGCCTACCAGACGAACCTGGCGATGAAGCCGTGGGCGAAGGCGCGCGGCTCGGCCGCCTACTACGCGCACTGGGACGACCACGAGTTCATCAACGACTTCGCGCGCTCGGCGAGGACGTCTTCCCGCTCGGCGTCGGCGACGTCAACATCGACGGCGAGAAGCTCTACAAGCGCGGCGTCGACGCGTTCACCGACTACAACCCGATCACCTACAAGAAGAAGAACGGGATCTACCGCACGGTCGCGCTGGGGCAAGAACCTGGAGATCTTCTTCCTCGACGAGCGCTCGTTCCGCAGCCACCGGCGCCGACTACCCGGGCGTCTGCGACAACCCGCCCGGCAGCGGCAACCCCGACCTCGCGCCGACCGCGCCGCAGAGCACCCGCGACGTCTTCGCGCTCATCGTCCCGCCGCTCGCCAACCCGCCGCCGCCCGGCTGCGTCGAGGCGATCAACGACCCGAGCCGGACGATGCTCGGCGCGAAGCAGCTGCAGAAGTTCAAGAAGGCGATCGCGAACTCGGACGCGACCTTCAAGGTGATCTTCAACGAGGTCCCGATCCAGCAGTACTACGCGACGCCCTACGACCGCTGGGAGGGCTACGAGGCCGAGCGCCAGGCGGTGCTCGCGCTACCTGCAGAAGAACGTCAAGAACGCCGTCTTCCTGACCACCGACGTGCACGGCAACCTGGTCAACGACGCCCGCTTCAACACGCTCGGCGGCGCCGGCGTGCAGAACTCCGGGATCCTCGACGTGACCACCGGCCCGATCGCCACCGCCAGCTACTGCGCTGGAGATCAGCGACGCGGCCGGCAATCCGGCCGCGCGGCCCGCTGGTCCACGACGCGTTCCTCAAGCCGCCAGCCGCCGGACGGAGTCGGGATGCAGTGCGCCGCGATCGACCAGTTCAGCTACGCACAGGTCGAGGTGACCAAGAGCCGGCTCACGGTCGACCTGCTCGACGCGAACGACGCGCCGGTCCTGGACACGGGCGACAGCTCCGTGCCGGGCGCGCCGCCTTGCGCGCAGGTCGTGATCCCGAAGCAGTAGCCGTACCTCCGCCGCCGCGGCCGCCTGTAAGTTCCGCGCGTGCGAACCGAGGCGCGCTTTCCGGCCGCCGGCCTCGGCGCGGGGCACTACGAGAGCTTCTACATCAAGGCAACCCGGCCGGGAGGCGGCCAGGCGATCTGGATCCGCCACACGGTCCACAAGCGACCGGGGGAAGAGCCGAACGGGTCGCTGTGGTTCACGCTCTTCGACGCCGACGCTCCCGGCCCCCGGGCGACGAAGGTGACCGTGCCGGCCGCCGAGGTCTCGGCGCCGGCCGGCGGCTACATCGAGGTCGCCGGCGCCCGGCTCGAGCCCGGCCGCGCGCGCGGCGGGGTCGAGACCGCCGAGCTGGCCGCTTCCTGGGAGCTCGAGTTCGACTCCGAGGCCGAGGCCTTCCACCACCTGCCATACCAGTTCCTCTACGGCGCACCGCTGCCGAAGACGAAGTTCCTCTCCCCGTACCCCGACGCCCGCTACTCGGGCACGGTCACGGTCGACGGGCTCGAGCTCGAGGTCGACGCCTGGCCGGGGATGATCGGTCACAACTGGGGCGCCGAGCACGCCGAGCGCTGGACCTGGATCCAGGCGAACGAGTTCCGCGAGGGCGACGGCTACTTCGACGCGGCGCTCGGCAGGATCAAGGTCGGCCCGTGGACGACGCCGTGGGTCGGCAACGGGATCCTCGCGATCGACGGCGAGACGCACCGGCTGGGCGGCTTCGACCGCATCCGCTCGACCAAGATCGAAGACGAGCCGACCGCGTGCGAGTTCGAGATGGCCGGCAAGGAGATCAAGCTCCGCGGCCGGGTCTCATCGGAGCCGCGCAACTTCGTCGCCTGGGTCTACGCCGACCCGAAGGGCCCCGAGCACAACACGCTCAACTGCTCGATCTCCGACCTCGAGCTGACGATCGAGCGCAAGGGCGCCGAGCCGCGCCGGCTCGAGTGCGTCGGCGCCGCCGCGTACGAGATCGGCATGCGCGAGACCGACCACGGGATCCCGGTGCAGCCCTACCCGGACGGCTGAGCGCACCGCCTGTTCGGTCGGTGCGCGCCACGTCTAGCGGTGCGTGAAGCGCGCCCAGGTCGAGCGCAGGCCGAGGCGGGCGCGCAGCGTGTCGCCGGTGACGCTGGTGGAGCCGTTGGAGCCGACGACGCGGGCGCGGACGATCCGCGGTGACTTGCCGCGCTCGGTCACGTCGACCTTCTTCAGCTTGCCCTGGAAGAGGCCGGTGAGCTCGGACTCGATCTCGTCGTCGGAGAGCCTCATGGTCCATGTGTGGACCGGCGAGGCGTCGTCGTAGGGATCGTCGACCGACTTCAGGTAGGGGACCTTGCTGCCGCCCGAGAACCCGAACTCCGAATTCTCGGTCTGGCCGCCGGAGGTCGAGAAGTAGTAGGTGACCGCGGTCTCGCCGTTGTGCTCGACGACCTCGCGCTTGGTCTGCGAGACCGCCTTGTTGGTCGCGCTCGTCTCGGAGGCCTTGCCGCCGTAGACCTGGCTGCGGGTGTCGGCGTAGTGGTCGAAGGCCCCGCCGCGGGAGGTTGCGACGCCGTAGGAGCGCGCGACCACGGCCTGGGCCGCAAGCGCCTGCTTGGGCCACGACGACGGGACCTCGTTCGGGACCACGCCCTTGACGTAGCCCTCGAGCCCGAGCTGGTTGATGACCAGCAGCGAGCCGTCGTCGTTGCGGGCGACGAGGCTGCCGCGGTAGCGCCCGAAGCCGTCGATGCGCAGCGAGCTGCCCGCCTTGCCCTCGTTGCCGCAGCCCTTGATCTTGCCGCCGCCGCCGCGCAGCACGACGCCGCCGCCCTCGGCCGCGAAGGAGTAGTCGCGATCGGGATCGATCCCCTCACCGCAGGCGCGGGAAGCCCCCGTGAATCCCACCGAGCCGCCGCCCGACCCGAGCAGCACGCGAACGTTCTCGCCCCCGGCCTTACCGACCTTGGTGTGCTTGTAGTAGTGGTCGAGGATCTGCTTGTAGTTGCGGCCGTGCTCGGCGAAGCCGAAGGCCCCGTACTGCGAGAGGCCGACTCCGTGGCCGAAGCCGCGGCCCTTGATCGTCCACGATCCATCGGCCGCCGCCGGCGCGAGCAGCGCGGCGGTCGCGAGCAGGGTCGTGGCTGTGCGCGTGGCGAGGTGCATTGGTCCGCGTTCCCCCCTGAGGGTTCAACAGCCTAGGGGGTGCGGAAGTCGCGCTCCCCGCAGCATCCCGAGGCCGGGCGCTACGCTGCGACCGAGATCGAAAGGGAGGTCGGATGAGCACCGAAACGCAGGAACGATCGGCCGTCGAGGCGGCGCCGAGACAGCTCTTCATCGGCGGCGAGTGGCGCGACGCGACCGGCGGCGCGACGCTCGCGGTCGAGGACCCCGCCACCGGCGAGGCCTTCAGCGAGGTCGCCGACGCGACGCCCGAGCGACGCCACGGCGGCGCTCGATGCCGCCTGCGAGGCGCAGCCCGCCTGGGCCACCAGCCCGCCGAACGAGCGCTCGGAGATCCTCTACCGCGCGTTCGAGCTGCTGAGCGAGCGCGCCGACGAGCTGGCGCTGCTGATGACGCTCGAGATGGGCAAGTCGGTGGCCGAGTCGAAGGCCGAGATCATCTACGCGGCCGAGTTCTTTCGCTGGTTCTCGGGCGAGGCGCTGCGGATCGACGGCTACTACAAGATCGCCGGCAACGCCGCGTCGCGGGTGCTGGTGATGCGGCAGCCGATCGGCCCCAGCTACTTCATCACGCCGTGGAACTTCCCCAACGCGATGGGGACGCGGAAGATCGGCCCGGCGATCGCCGCCGGCTGCACGATGGTGGTCAAGCCCGCCCAGCAGACGCCGCTCTCGATGCTGGCGCTCGCCGAGCTGCTCACCGAGGCCGGGCTGCCGCCGGGGGTGCTGAACGTGATCACCGGCTCCTCGTCGAGTGCGATCTCGGAGCCGATCATCGGCGACCCGCGGCTGCGCAAGCTCTCGTTCACCGGCTCGACCGAGGTCGGGCGCAAGCTGATCGCCCAGGCGGCCCCCAACGTGCTCAAGGTCTCGATGGAGCTCGGCGGCAACGCCCCGTTCCTGATCTTCGACGACGCCGACCTCGACGCGGCGCTCGACGGCGCGATGCTGGCCAAGATGCGCAACATCGGCGAGGCCTGCACGTCGGCGAACCGCTTCCACGTCGCCGACTCGCTCGCCGAGGAGTTCGCCGAGCGGCTGGCCGAGCGGATGGGCAAGCTCAAGCTGGGCCGCGGGACCGAGGACGGCGTCGAGATCGGCCCGCTGATCGACTCCGACGCAGCGGCAGAAGGTCGCCGAGCTGGTCGACGACGCGAAGGCCAAGGGCGCGAACGTGCTCGTCGGCGGCTCCGCTGTCGACGGCGCCGGCTACTTCTTCGAGCCGACGGTGCTCGGCGGCGTCACCGAGGGCGCCCGAGTGCTCGACGAGGAGATCTTCGGGCCGGTCGCACCGGTGGCTTCCTTCGGCTCCGAGGAGGAGGCGATCGCCGCCGCCAACGACACCGAGTACGGGCTCGTCGCCTACGTCTTCACCCGCGACATCAAGCGCGCGATTCGAGTCTGCGAGGGCCTCGAGACCGGGCATGATCGGCCTCAACCAGGGCATGGTCTCGAACGCCGGCGCGCCGTTCGGCGGCGTCAAGCAGTCGGGGATCGGCCGCGAGGGCGGCAACGAGGGGATCGACGAGTTCCTCGAGACCAAGTACGTGGCGATCAACGTCTGAGGTGGCCGCCCCGCCGCCGACACTGTACGAGTGGGCGGGGGGTGAGGCCGCCCTGCGACGGCTGATCGACGCCTTCTACGACCGGGTCGAGGGCGACGATCTGCTGGCGCCGCTGTTCCCCGGCGGCGTCCACGAGGAACACCGCGCTCACGTCACCGCGTGGTGGTGCGAGGTCTTCGGCGGCCCGACGCGCTACAGCGACGAGCTCGGCGGCTACGAGAGCATGCTCGCCCACCATCGCGGGCTCGAGATCACCCCAGAGCAGCGGTTCCGCTTCGCCTCGCTGATGAGCCTCGCGGCCGACGACGCCTCACTCCCCGACGACCCGGAGTTCCGCTCGGCATTCGTCGCCTACGTCGAATGGGCCACGCGCCTCGCGCTCGCCAACTCGCAGGCCGACGCCGAGGTGGCCGAGCACGCGCCCGTTCCCCGCTGGGGCTGGGGTGAGGCACCGCCGTTCGAGCCCTAACCGAGCGAGGCGCCCGGCTCGTAACCCGCGAAAGCGCGAACTGTTGAATTCCAGCTTCGCGGCTCAACTCGTCGTAGCCGCGTAGGAGTACTTCGCGGCATTGACGTTCGTCAGATCGGAGTTGACGACCACCCCAAGCAACGGCGCGTCGAGATTCTCGAGCTGGTCGCGAAGCTCTCTGATCGACTCGTATGTGGTCATACCCAAACGGCCGACGACCACCACGCCGCCAACTGACTCGAACATCGGGATCACGTCCGAGACGACGGAGGCAGGCGGAGTGTCGAGCACGACCAGGTCGTAGGCTTCGGGCATCGTTTCGAGCACGGCCTGCATCCGGTCCGAGTCCAGCAGCTCCGCCGGATTGGAGGGTGGAGTCCCCGCGAGCAACACATCGACCCTCCCCGTCGAAGCGTTGCCGTTCTCACTTTCCTCGAACCCGATCGACTGGACCAAGTCCTCGAGGCGGCCTTCCGCAGTCAGCAGCTGACTCAGCCCCGGCGCCCCGACAGCGCCGAGGCTGCGGGCGAGAACCGGACGCCGCATGTCCGCCTCAACCATCAGCACCTTGGCTCCAGACGCCGCTTCGGCGCGGGCCAGATTCCAGGCGACGGTCGTCTTGCCCTCGCCCGGATTGGCGGAAGTCACCAGCACCGATCGTGCCCCTTCTTGCAGAACGTGCCGAAGGTTGGCCCGCAGCGTGCGGAAGGCCTCCTCCTCCGGTGATGCGAGGGCGCCGGTGCCCGGGCTCGACTTGGCAAGCTTGCGGCTCTGGGGAATCCGGCCGAGGATCGGCTGCCCAAACGCGGCCTCGAGATCGCGAGCATCCCTCATGCGTGTGTCACGCCGCTCGAGCCAGATCGCGAACCCGATCCCAAGCGCGAGGCCGAGGATGGCACCGACCACCGTGTTGCGGACCGGGTCCGGCGATACTGCGGACGAAGGGACCTCGGCCCGCTGGACCTGGCGGACGCCGATTGGGGCCACCCCGGCGATGGTGAGTTCCTTCAGGCGCTCTTTGAGCGCCTCCGCCCGCCGGCCCCGGCGCTTCAGTCCTCCCTGCCCCAGCTGGGCCCCCCCGGGTTGGGTCGTGAGCGGAATCTGTGAAAGCTCTTCGTTAACCGCCGTTCGCTCCAGCTCGATCTCGCGGTCAACTGCTTTCTCGCGGAGCGCTATGTACTCCTGGGCGAACGCATCCGCCATGCGGGCGGCGCGCCTGGGCTTGGTATCGGTCGCGGTGATCGTCGCCAGATTGGACTCCGCTTCGGTGACCACGTCGACGTCGCCCGGGAACGGATGATTACGGTCGGCATTGACCTTGCTCTCGAGCGCGTCGAGCTGCAGCAGGCGCAGGTTGGTCGCCGCCTCACGATCGGGGTCCGCGGAGGCGAGCACCGTGGAGCCGAGCCCCGAGTCGCGGAAGAGCAGGGAGGTCGAAGCCTCGTATTGCTTCTCCTGCTGGAGGGTCAACGCAAGCGCCACCCCTGGGACGAGGAGCGCCGGAATCAGGATCACGAGAAAGCGCCGGCGAAGAAGGCCGACCACGCTCAGTGGGCGATTTGGGTCTGCTGCAGGCCGTTCCGGCACCGTGCCATCCCCCAGTATTGCCGTGATCGACACCGAACTTCGGCATAGTAGGGGAGTGACACTGCCTCCTGGAGCCGGTCCCCCCAGCCCGGTGGATAGCGTGCGCGGACGAGTCAGAGCCTGCCCCGTCGCTCGGGCGTGAGGCGACCACGGGTTCCGAAAGACCGCCCACCGGTCGAAGATCCCGGAGGGGGCCTGAGCGCCGGCTCAGAGCTTGGCTGGCCAGACGTTCAAGAGCCTGCCTTTTGGACGGATAGGACGTGGTGGCGACGCGCCGGGTCCGCCTCGATCGCGATCTGGGCAGCCGCGGCAGTCGCGCTGATCACAGGCATCGTGGCTGCCCGGGAGCTCGGCCCGGACGGTTACGGATCCGTCGTGCTGGCGATCGCCGTTGTCACCCTGATCGCGACTCTCCTCGACCTGACCCTGGAGCAGGCGGTCGTCCATCATGGCTATCGCGCGCTCACGGCGAAGGACTTCGGCGGCTTGCGAACGCTGCTGCGGATCGCGTTCGCGGTGGACCTGGGGATCGGCCTGGCGGTCGGGGCGTTGATTCTGGGTCTCGCCGGCCCGCTGAGCGACCTCCTCGGCAGCGGGGAGGCCGATGCATCTCTGGTCCGAATCGCCGTCGTGATCGCTTTCGCCCAAACTGTCGACGGGACGACAGGAGCGGTGCTGCTGCTGGCAAAGCGCCGCGAACTGCGCGCTTGGGTGATGTTCGGGACCAGCGTCCTGCGCCTCATCGGAGTGCTCTGGGCGGTTGGCGTCGGGGGTCCGCAGGAGGTCTTGGTCGCGTATGCGGCTGCTGCTTTCGCCGGGGCCTTGATTCAAGGTGGGCTCGCCTGGCGCGTCGGATGGAGCAAGTGGGATCGCGCGGAGCCGCAAGAGGGCGCACGCGAGTGGCTGGGAAAGCTGCGCTCATTCGGCATCTTCTCGAGCGTCGCAACGAGCGTCCAGGGTGCGCAGCGGTCGGCGGCGCCGGTGATTCTCGGATCGCTGGCGGGTGCGCAAACGGTAGGCATCTTCTCGGTGGCCTTGTTTCCGTTCACCGTTGCCAGCCTCGCCACCGCGCCACTGCGGCTCTTGCTGTTTCCCGAACAGGCGCGCCAGGCGTCTGAAGGCGATATCGACGGTCTTCGCACGACCATCAGGGGCGCAACACGGATTGGGTTGGCGATCGCGCTGCCGGCAGCCGTTGCCGGATGGTTCCTCCTCCCCGTGCTTCTGCCAGCCTTCTACTCGGATCAATTCGAGGACGCGATTGGCCCCGCGCGCATCCTCCTGGTCGCGACGGTCGTCCACCTGGCCCTGGCCTGGGCGAAGATGTTTTTCCCGGCAATCGGCCGTCCCGGCCTACAGACCGCATACGAGGTGGCGTTCGCGGTCCTCCTGATTTCTGGGATCGCGCTCCTGGCCCGCTTCGAAGCCACGGGGGCCGCGATCGCGGTCTCATTCACGTACGTTGCGACCCAAGTGCCCCTGTACTTCGTGGCGAACCGGCTTCTCGACGAAGCGGAACGCCTGCCCCCGGAGAAAAGAGCACCCGGACTGCGACCCGGAAATCTGAGCGCAGGCTACTGACGATGGTGCCCTAGCTTGGCGAGCAGGGCGCGGCAAGGCCGAATTGCACTGCATCGCGCGCGCCGCGTAGGAGCCAGGAATCCCAGGCACCGGCCGACTATCGTCACGACTCGGTGAAAGCTCGTGGCGGACAAGCACCCGAGCTGACGCCCCGGCCCTCGCCGATCGTGACTCGCTCACGAACGCCGTGGCCCGGGGGCGCCTCGGCCGATCTGCCCCTGCTCGCCGGCTTGGCCGCGCTTGCCCTCGTCCTCGGCTGGGCGGTTGCCCGGTTCAACGGATTCGGCCTGGCCCTGGATTCGGCCGTGGTGCTGACCGTCGGGGGCCTGGTGTGCGCCGCCTTGATCATGACCGGCCCGCAGACCTGCCTGGCGGCGATCGGAGCGCTGACGATCACCGGCTTTCTCCCGGTGTTCGGCCAATTCGGGGACGTGGACGTGAATCTGGCCGACGTCTTCTACCTGGGAGCGGTCGCCTGGTGGCTCGTGGGAGTCGTCGAGCGCGCGGGGCGGAGCGTGCCAGACGAACGGCCGCGGATTGCTTTCGGACAGGCCATCGCGATTGTTTTTCTCGCCTACGCAGGGTTGACGCTCGTCACGGTCGCGACCTCCGACTCGGGCGCTGTTGGAAGCGCCTTCGTCTCTTGGCTGCGCCTGGTCCAGACGGCCTCACTCGCGTGGCTCGCCGCGAGCCTGATCGAGACGAAGGGCGACATCCGTCTGATCCTGGGCGCCGTAGCCGCCGCGGGTGTGGTCGCGGTCGCCGACGGCGCGCTCAGCGGAGGAAGCTTGCTGACGGACCGATCTGGAGGTTCCTTGGGCCCGAACGCGCTCGGCTTGGTCTCGGGTCTACTGCTGCTGATCGCCGCATTCGGCGCAGTGACGTCGAAGGCCCCCTACAGAGTTGCGCTGGGGGCGACCGGACTGCTGGGCCTCCTGCTCACAAAGTCCGTGGCCTCACTCGTGGCGACCGGGTTCGTTCTCGCGCTCGGAGCGAGCCTCGCGAGCAGGTCCCCCGCTGCCGCCCCACACCGCGCCACGCGCGCGGTGCTCGCGGTGGCTCTGGCCGGGGTCCTGGTCTTCAGCGCGGTTCAGTTCCTGCGGCCGGAGGTGTCCCCGTCCTCGGAGTCGTTCAGGAACAGCTCCGCGGCCCAGCGCATCATCCTGGGGGCGGCGGGGCTCGAGATCTTCGAGCGCAATCCCATCGTCGGGGCGGGCTGGCGGCAGAGCAGCGCGCCGCAAGTGATCGGCGATCGGGAAATTGCAATCGAGGTGCGGCGCCGGTTTCCCGATGCCCGTCCGATCTTCTACCCGGACGTGAAGCCGGGCTCCGTCCACAACACCTACGTTCAGATCCTCGCCGACCTGGGCCTCGTCGGGTTCGCCCTCCTCGTCGCGCTGATCGTCATCGTAGCCCTGCGAGTGCGAGCGCTCCTTCGCCGCATCGGCCGAGAGCACGAACTCTGGCCCCAGGCGTGGACGATGAGCCTCGGCCTGCTGCTCGTGATCATCTGGAGCAACGACAATCCCCTCTTCGGTGGCCAGGTTGACACGGTAGTCCCCGCCCTGTTCATCGGCGCCCTGGCTGCGATCGCGCGGATGACGTCAGCGACCTCCGCACCCGGAGCGGAGGACAACCATGCGCTCACGCCGAGTACCCGTACTCGACGAGGTGGTCGTGCTGAATCTCGGACACCTGGGTGAGCTCCTCAGGCGAAGCTTCGTCGATCCACCGCGTGTTGGTTCGGGCCGAGAGCGTCGGCGGGCAGCGCCGGAAGGGAAACCGCTCGGCGTCCAGGCGGCCGCGGCTGAGGATGTTCCGAATCACCCCATGGACGTCCTCGCAGAAGTCCTCGTAGCGGACCTCGAGCAGATCGATCCCCCGTGCGGCGCGGACGCTCTCGAGCACTTCGACCCAGTGATGGGCGGCGGCGAGGAGGGCGTCGTGAGGCTCGAGCCGACGACGCTCGAACTTCTCCCGGATGCTGAAGGCGAGCGGGCGGCCATCGCGGACGATGTGGACATAGAGCGCATCGGGACAGGAAGCGTGAAGGAGGTCGAGGAATCGGTGGAACTCGGGCCATTTTGCGACTATCCGGCGACCGCCGAAGCGCTCGCTGAACGACGCCAGGCACGAGCGCACACGTTCGGCGTCCGTGCTCTCGTCCTCCAGCAGGTACTCCCAGATCGTCGTCTCGTCACTGGGGAGTGGGACCACGAGTCGCCTCAGCCTGGACTCTTCCTTCCGCCACGAGTGGGGAACGCGCCGAAGCTTGACGTCGAGAAGGCCGGCCCCTGGGCGGGTGCGGCGGCCGGGGATCTCGCCGTTACCCAGCGAGAGTTGCGAGAACCACGTCAGATCCGGGTGATAGGCGAGCATGCGGTAGAGGATCGTCGTCCCCGAATGCGGGGCCCCGCACACGAGGACGGGTGAGAGCTCAGGTTGCATCAGCCGCTCACGAAAAGCTGCCGGCGGCCGCCAACACCAGCGGATACCCGAACCGGTTCAGCTGCTCGCGCTGAATCTCGGACACTTCCTCGAGCTCCCGGGGCGTCGCCTGGTCCACCCAGCGCGAGTTCGTCTGCGAGAGCCGTGATGGGCATCGCCCGAAGGGAAACGCCTCCGGGTCGAGGGCGGCGCGGTCGAGAATCGTCCGGATGACCCCGTGCACGTCCTCACAGAGATCCTCGTAGCGCACCTCGAGCAGGTCGGTCTCGCGAGTTGCATGGACTCGATCAAGCGTGGCCACCCAGTGGCGGGCCGCGGCGAGCAGCGCGCTGCGAGCATCCAGCCTCGGTTCGAACTTCGGCCGCAGGCTGAATGAAACGGGCCGCCCATCGCGGACTATGTGCACGAACAGGGCGCCGGGAAAGGCCGTCTGGACCGGCTCGAGATAGCGGGAGAAGTCGGGAGGAGGGAGCTTGGCCAGCACTCGTCGGCCCTCGAATTGCTCGCTGAACGCCGCCAGACATGATCGCAGCCGGTCCCCGTCGATCGTCGCGCTGGCGCTCCTCGGGCCGCCGGAACCCGGCGTCGATTCGTCGAGTTCCTCCACCGAGGCGAACTCGCGGCCATCATTGATGAGGTCGGCCCAAATCGTCCGACGCCTCGCCCGGGCGAGGCGTCAGAGGCGGCCGTCGGAAGCTGGGTTTCTGCTTCTGCCAGCGATGAGGGATCGACCGAAGCTGCCTGTCCATAAGGCCGGCTCCCGGGATGCGCGACCGACCCCGGATCTCGCCGCCTCGAAGCGAGAACTGAGAGAACCAAGCGAGCGCGGGGTGGTAGGCCAGCATCCGATGAAGGATCGTGGTCCCTGAATGCGCGACCCCCACCACGAAGATCGGAGAGTCGCCGCGCGACGCGGACGCAGGGTCAGGGCTCATGGGCAAAGGCGTCTCCCTCGTGGAGAGGGCCGCTGCTTCCTCTCTAACCACATCGCGCATGGTTCGCACCGTCAGGCCGCGCTGACGCCGATCGGCCAATCCCCGAAAGAGCGCGGAGAAGTACGCGCCCGCCTCCTTCGCCGAGGCAAACTCGTGAAGGTGGCACCACGTGTGGATGAGCTGTTGCTGGGCCTTGGCGACATCTGCAAGAGCGAGCACCTCGTCAGGACTGCATGCCTGCGGCGAGAGCCACAGGCCCTTGGGAAAGCGCCACATGCCATGTTCATCTCGATCGATGGCAGGTAGGCGCCCGAGCGATAGGCGGTGAATCCGGCGTCACTGAGAACGTCCAGGAATCCGAGATGGTTCTTGGGAAAGATGAAGCTCGAAATGGCCGGGTCGTATCTTCGCAGAGCGTTTCTCGATTCGACGATTTCATAGGTGGCGATTTCGCGCGTCGTAGCGTCATCTCCGAGGTCGACGTGAGAAAAGCCGTGACTTCCGATCTCATGAGCCACATCGCCGCGGGCGATCGCCTCGATCGCGTCTGCCGCGTAATAGGCGGGATCCCTATCCCCGTCCGTGCTCGGATCGATCGCGAACCAATCCTCTCCCAGCCAATACGGTGCGAAGGCGGGCGTTGGCGGGTGCTCGCAGCGGGCCATCGCGAGATGACCGACTACGGCAAAGGTGATCGGCACCGCGTACCGATCGCTCGCCTCGAGTAACGCCGGGAAGGCGGCGCGGGCGCGCTGAGCCCGTTGCAAGGCCTCCTGACGGGTGGTCGATCCGCCGTCGCGCCGTGCGCGTGACCAGCCGAGCTCAAAGTCGATCGTCAGGTTGAACGTCCGACCCGCAAATGAGCTCCGTTCGGCCTTTAAGAGCGACAGGTAGCGCTGATAATCCGGAACATGGGTCGACCCGGTCTTCAGTAGCCGGCCCGCCCGGCGTATGAATTTTGATCGGCTTATGCGTGTGAAGGCCTTCCTCAGCGCCGATCCAATGTCCTGATCTGCTCCAGGATGCGGTCGAAGAGCGGCTCGATGCTGTGGCTCCGACACCACCAGCGCGCGCATCCGCTTTCCGAGCCGGGCGATCTCCGTCTCGGGCCTGCTGAGCAACTCGTGGATCATCTGTGCCTGCAGCTGGTGCTCTTCTTGTCGGCGATCAGCGAGTGAATCCGGCGTCCTTGAGGACGTCCAGGAACGCCACGTCGTTGGGGAAGATGAAGCAGCCGCCGGACGATCAGCACTCTCCGTATCCGCCCTCGCCAATGTGAGCCCGTTCAGCCTGCCGGACGACGGGCGAAGTAAGTCGACCGCAGCTAGCAGGCGTTCAACCGCTCGAGCGGACCAAGCTCGTGGCGGCCGTCTTGACCGAGAACAAGCGGTCATAGCCACCGCGCAGCCAGGCGCGCCAGACGGCGTACGGAAGCGCTGGGTCGATCCCGTCGCGTCCGATCAGGAACCTGTCCCCCTTACCGGGATCCCACCAGCCCGGAATCAGGGTGAACGCCGCCGACATGCCGAGCGCCTCCACGAGCGACCGAGCCGTCGACGCGACGTTCGCGTGGTTTCCGAACGGGTACGCGAACCAGCGCACCGGGGCGCCCACCAGGTCCTCCAGCCACGCCTGGTCGCCGGCGATCTCGGCGCGGGCGATGTCCGGGTCGGTGATCTGTCCGAGATCGGCGTGTGTAACGGTGTGGCCCCCGATCTCGAATCGGGGATGTCGCACGAGGTCCTCGAGCTCACGCGCGCCGATGAACGTGAGCTCCTGGGTGCGGCGAAGGCGGGTGCGGGCGAACTCCCGCGCCTCGCTTCCGCGCAAGCCCACCAGGCCCGAGCTCACGAAGAACACGGCCGGCAGGCCGCGTTCCTCGAGCAGGGGCGCGACGAACTCGTGCCACGACGCGTATCCGTCGTCGAAGGTCAGGGTGAGCTGAGTCCGGTCGGCCGGAGGTGCCGTGAGCCAGTCCTGCAGCGCAAGGACGTCGTACTCGGCAAGAACCCGGTCGAGGAACTCCGCGAACCGCGCGGGGTCGGGCACTTCGTGGAACGCGAGCGCACGCTTGCCCGCCTTCGGGCCGCGGACGGCGACGGCTGCGCCGCCCGCCCTCACCAGCGTGTTCCTGATGCCTTGCTTCCAGCGCGAGCTCACAGCAGCGTCCGGACGTCTTCCAGGATCCGGTCGAAGAGCCGGTCGATGCTGTGATCGGCGACAACCACGGCGCGCATCCGTTCGCCCAGCGCTGCGATCTCGGTGCGCTCCTGTCGCAGCACCCCATGGATCGCCTTCGCTTGGGCTTCTTCGTTCTCCGCGTCGGTGATCAGGACAGGCTCGAGACCGCTCGGCATGATCTCGGCTACGGACTCGTTCGTGGAGATCACCGGAAGGCCACATGCCATGGCCTCGAGCGCGGACTTGTCGATTGCGCGATGGTTGGAGAAGTTCAGGGCGGCCCGGTGTGCGTTTAGCAGGCGCGGCAGATCCGCGTGCAGCACGGGCCCGTGGAGCGCGATGCGGTCGCGCGCTCCGAGCCGGTCGATGAGCGTGTCGACCCGCGCCGCGTATCCCTCGTCGCCCGGCAGCGTCGGGCCGTAGATGTCGAGACGGTACGCCGTCCCGTACGTCCGGTTGGCGTGGTCGACCGCCCTGACCATCTCCTCGATGCACTTGATCGGCGCTATTCGGCCGACGGCGATCAGATCGCCCACCGGTTCCTCTGCGTGGCTGCTGAAGGCTTGTGTATCGATGCCGTGTCCCACGACGCGGACCTTCGCCATCCGCATCGGAAACGACGCGCGCGTGGCCGTGAAGATCAGGTCGTCGCACCGGCGGGCGTAGAACGCCATCGCGCGAGTGATGACACCGTGCGCCTTCCACTGGACGACTGGGGTCCTCGCCAACAGCTTGACGGGCAGCAGCAGCGCCGGATAGGGCCCGCCCTGGTGGATGAAGATCAAGTCGGGCCGGCGGCGCAGTGAACGCACGACGCCGCGATAGAACGCCGCGAGCGTGCCGAGCCTGTTCGATCTGCCGAACCGGTCGACGGCGACGTTTCCCGGAAGCTCGTAGCGGCCGGTGCGCAGCGCCAGAACGGCGACCCGATCGATGCTCGGCTTGCGCGCCAGCGCCTCGATCCACCGGACGGTGTGCGGCACGACCGGATCGTCGCAATCGACCGCCTGGGAGATGAAGATGACCCCGAGCCCCCGTCTCGCCTCGGGCGCGATCATCGGCGCCACGCAGGCAACGCCTGTTCGAGCATCCCCCTGCTGCCCATCAGCCCGCCCTCGCGACGCCTGAGCCATCGATCGCCCCGCGCACGATCCTGCCGATCTCCGGAGCCAGCGCGGCAGTCGAGAAGCGGCGGCGGAACAGCTCGTGCCCGTTGTGCGCGAGTCGATCGCGCAGCCGCCGGTCGTGCCGCAGCGTCGCGATCGCGTCCGCGAGCGCCTCTTCGTCGCCGAACCGACAGAGCCAGACGTGCTCTTGGTCCGTCAGCGCCTCGCGGACGGCGGGGGCGTCGCCGGTGATCAAGGGGCGCCGGCACGCGAGCGCGTCGAACACCTTGTTGGGGATCACGCGCAGCGCCTTCGCGTTCGTACCGAACACCCCCAGGCAGACGTCGCTTGCGCCGATGAGAGCCGCCAGTCGCTCGACGGAGCAGGGCGGCAGGAACTCCACGTTGCCGACCGCGAGTCGCTCGCTGAGGCCGCGCACGGCCTTGTATGTCGGTCCGTCACCACAGAGCACGAAACGGACCTGCTCCCGTCGCTGCTCGAGCAGGCGAGCCGCCCGAACGATGTACTCGGCTCCCTGGAACGGGAGAAAGCTCCCGTAGAAGAAGACGACGAAGTCGTCCCTGCGTTGCGGCGCTTCGAGCGGCTTCATGATCTGTTCGTCGGAACCCACCCAGACCCGCCGGAACTTCGCCGGCGCGAGGCCGAATTCCTCGCAGAAGAAGTCGATGTGAGCCTGGGTGTCGAGCAAGACCAGGTCCGCGAGCCGACAGGCCACGCTGTCGTTCAGCCGGTAGCGAGTGGCGCGAATGCTCCGCGGCGCAACCGCCCGGCGATCGATGACGGCGTTCTCCCACCGCGAGGTCAGCGGATCGAACACGGTGGCGATGCCTTTCGCACGCGCGATCGCGCGCGCGACAGGCACGTCGGAATGGGACGGAAATCCCACCACGATCGCGTCGACCTCAGTGCGAGCGACCTTGCCGACCAGGCGCGGCGTACGCCGGACGAACGGCCGCCGATCCGCGATCTGCGTGACCTCTGCGCCACAGAGCGACAGCGCCCGCGCGATTATCCGATTGCGCGAATAGTGCGGATCGTGGTGGCCGAAGTGAGCAATGCGGCGCCCCGTGAGGATCCCTGGGAGTTCGGCCACCGAGGATGCCGATACTAGAGTGCGCCAGCTTGGCCGACTGAGCTTGGCTCGCACTCTTCGCTGTCTCGGACTCAGCGCGGGAGCGCGGCCCGAAGGATCCGGCGGGCTCGCCCTGACAGATGCCGGTTCGCCACGTTGGGCACCCGGTTCAGGGCCCTGAACGCCGCGACCTCGCGCGGAAACGAGGGGCCCTGCTCGGCGATCGCGGTGGAGAGCAGCCTGTCGGCGAACCGATACAGCTCGACGTCGAGCTGGTTGCGCTTGCGGATCAGCTCGCGGGCGGACTCGCTGACCGGCGTCGCCCGCCGGCGACGTTGGCGGTCACGTAGAAGGGCAGCCTCCATCCCAGCGCGCGCCGGAGCAGGATGAACGTCTCGTCGAAGCGCTCCGTTACGCCGACGACTAGGAACCGCTCGAGGTTTCGCTTCGCCTCCTCGAGCGCTTCGGGGCCCCCGGGCTCCGGCGACCTCGCTGTGAGCTCAGCGCCACCGCGGCCCGAGACCATCCTGGTCTGGTGATTGTCGACGGTCGGATCGATGCGCAGGAAGGTCTCCAGCGGCTCGCTGGAGCGCACGAGCTCGGCGTGCAGTACGTGCTTGGGGTGTTCGAGGATGTGGTTGTAGGCGGAGACGACCCGCGCGACCGGCTCGCGGAGGACGGTGATGTAGTCACATTCTCGCGGGATGTACTCGTGGACGCCGTAGTGCAGGTGCCCGGCGACGACCTGCGCGGCCGCGCGCTCGCTCAGCGGCACCCGCGCGAGCGCCTCGGAGCGACCCGGGATCGAGGGTCGTCCTCGGAGAGGATCCGCGAGTACTTCCGCTTCAGCGTCCGCCGCAGCGTCACCCCGCCGGTCTTCGGGATGTGGAGGAAGACGATGCAGCGGTCGCGGCGCGACTGTCGGGCGCCTCACGAGCGCCAGGCGGACAGCTCGAGATCAAGCAGGTCCTCCAGGACCCTGACGTCAGGCTCGAGCTCGCAGATGAAGGCGCGGCGATCCTCTGGATCCAGCCCACCCGATTTCACGGCGCGCGTGTTGAGAGCCCGAAAGCGATCGCCGATTCCCGACTTCTTGGCCATCCACCACACGGGCCTCAGCGCCCGTCGATGCCGAAAGGCCTCGGCGAGCTCGAGCATCGAGCGTTCCGCGCCCTGCGACCTGGGGACGCGACCGATGCCGACCGGGCGGTCGAGCATCGTGGCCGGAACTCCGGGTCGACGTCGAGGAACCGGTAGATCTGCCGAACGGTGGCAAGCGGATCCCGGCGCGCTTCGTCGAACATCGAGACCAGGATCTGATCGCGGCAGAACAGTTCGAGGAAGTTGCTCAGATGGTGGCCGTATCGGCTGCCTTCGATGTACTCCGGATGGGCGTCGAGCGCCTCCGGGAAGCCCTGCTTCGGCGACACCACACCGGCGAGGATGTCGTTGAGGTAGCTCGAGTACGCCCGCTCCGCCGGGTGCCTGAGAGAGACGATCAGGCGCACATCCGGGTAGCGATCGTGGATGCGCCGCGGAGTCTCGGGGTCCGGCAGGTAGGAGGTGGAGAACTCACCGCAAACCGCGGTCGCCGGACACTCCGCGAAGATGCCCTCGTACCACTCGAAGCCTCGACTCCAGTTGCGCTCGCGGCTGAAGAAGTTGATCTCCTTTCGCGGCATGCAGATCTGGGGATGCTCATACATGCACGCATACATCCACGACGATCCGGTTCGCTGGGCGCCGATGCCAATCACGTCCGGGCCCCTCGGCTCGGCTTGGGGGGCCGTTCTGGAGAGCGCTCTTGACGGCTGACTGGTCATGATCATCCCGGTGAGGAGAGGGTCCGAGTCTAGGCGAGGGCGGGGTTCTGCCGGCCATGAGGGTCCTGATCGTCTCCGGGATCTGGCCACCCGAGGTCGGCGGGCCGGCCTCCCACGGCCCGGAGTTCGGCAAGTTCCTTATCGATCGTGGTCATCAGGTGCGCGCCGTCACCACCGCCCGCAAGGCCGGGGCGCTGGATCCGGGATTTCCGCTGACGATGTCGCGAAGTGACCGGCAACTGCTAATCCGGCTGCCCGCTGGAGCAATGGCCGTTATCGCGGCCGCGAGGCGAGCGGACGTGATCTACGCGACCGGCATGTACGCAAGGAGTGCGCTCGCGTCGATTCTCCACCGCGTGCCGCTCGTGCTCAAGCTGGTCAATGATCCCGCCTACGACCGCGCGCGCTCGCTCGGGGTCTTTTCCGGCACGCTGGAGGAGTTCCAGGGGCGCCAGACCCAGAGCTCCGTGCGCGCTCTCAAATGGTTGAGGCGGCTCACCCTTTCGAGGGCTTCGCGCGTGGTCATTCCGAGCCGCTTCTTCGCCGACATCGCATGCGGTTGGGGGCTCCCAGCCGACCGGATATCCGTCGTTCCCAATCCTGCACCGCGCATTGATCGACTCACCTCGAGGGACGAGCTGCGCGGGCGGCTGGGGATCCGGTTCCCCACGTTCGTCTTCGTGGGCCGCCTCGTCGACGCGAAGAACCTGCCGCTGGCGATAACGGCTCTGGGTGCGGTCCCTGACGCGTCACTCGTCGTGATCGGCGACGGCCCTGAGCGCGAAGATCTGATCCGGATGATCGCGAAGAGCGGCGTCGGCGAGCGAATCTCGCTGAAGGGGGCGCTTCCCCGCGCCGCGGCGATCGAGTGGCTGCGCGCCGCCGATGCCGCGATCCTGCCAAGCAAGTTCGAGAACTTCCCCCACGCGGCCGTCGAGGCACTGGCCGCGGGGACGCCGGTCATCGCCACCTCGGTCGGCGGTGTCCCTGAGATCGTCGAGACGGGCGTCAACGGGATCCTGGTATCGCCTGGTGACTCGCGAGCGTTCGGAGCTGCGATGGCCTCGCTGGTCGAGGATCCCGAGCTGCGGGAGACCTTGCGCGAGGGCGCCCGCACTGTCAGCGGCAGGTATCGCGTCGAACCGATATTCGAGGCCCTCGAGCGGGAGCTCGCAATGGCCGCGATCAGGCGCTGAGGGCGGAATCCACGAACTGGCGAAACGCCGTCGAGAATTCCCTGGGCGTGCAGCGCAACCGGTCCGCATCCTCGAGCGCTCCGCGCGAAAGCTGCTCGGCGAACGCCCGATCATCCAGGACCCGAACCAGCGCGTCCGCGAGTTCCTGGGCGTCCCCGCTCGGGACGAGCATTCCGTTGCGGCCGGTCTTCACGATGTCCGGCACGCCACCGACGGCGGTGGCCACGACGGGGCGCCCGCGGGTGAACGCCTCCATGATCACCCTGGGCAGCCCCTCCGATTCGGACGACATGACCAGCACGGTGCTGTCGTCGAGGAGCCTCGCGATCTCGGGGGGATTCAGCGAGGAGAGACTCGTCGCGCGGGTCGGGAAGTCGCGCACGAGCTCGTCGACGATCGGCTGCTCGGGGCCTTGGCCGACCACCACCAGTCGCGCCGCGGTCGTGCGCGCGGCGACGAGGCGCCAGGCGTCGGCGAGCAGGCGGGGATTCTTAGATCTCTGAAGGACTCCGATCCAGGTGATGGACGGTCGATCGGGAAGCGATCGTGGGGGCTCCCTCGTAAAGCTCTCCAGATCGATGTACCCGGGAAAGACGGAGAGCGGGCCGCGCCCCGTGACCTCCAGCGCCAGCGACTCCGTGAACTCCGAGAGCGCTCTGACGCCTGAGGCGTGGCGGAGTGCGAACTCGGCAACCCGGTCACTGAGTCGGGCATACAAGCGGCGGACTGACGACCCATAAAGGCGCGGCGCGGTCCGCCAGTCTCCGTGCAGTTGGATCAGCAGCTTCGAGTGCGGCCGCGCGAGCTTCCACGCCGGCAGCAGCATGAATGCCTCATAGGGACCTGTGGTGACGATCACGTCGGGCCTGAAGCGGCGCAGCTCGAGCGCGACGATGGTCGGCAGCGAAGCGAAGTAGACGAGGTGCCCGATGGGCGACGGCGCTTGGCGCACCAACCGGAATCTCGGATCCGTCGCCCGCACCGCCCCCGCCGGACTGATCGATCGCACGTCGAATTCCTTGGAGAGCGCGTCCCACTTCTTGGCGAGTGCGGGCGCGAGAGGCAGGTCGAAGTCGTCGCTGCTGACGAACAACACCCGCGGGCGGGACTCAGTCATCGGACCGCCCGGGCGCTCAGCCGGCTTGTCGACCACGGGGTCGCCTCGCATCGAGATAGCCGCCGAGCTTGCTCACCAGGGCGCGCCCGTCGACGACCTCCCACGTCTCCGAGCGGGAGTAGGTGTGCGTACCGAGATTCGCGCGGCACCACCCCGGCTCGAGCCTGCCGATGGTCGTCTCGCGGTAGTCCGCCTCGCTCAGCAGCTCGACGCGGTTGAAGACGATCGCTCTGCCGTAGGAGTCGGAGCAGTCCTGGGAAGGCCTGATCAGGCTGCCGCCTCGGTGGATGAACGGGCGGCCGGCGGGACGCGCGCGGCGTACGTCGGAGACGATCGGGTTGCGGGGGTGCGGCTCCCATGGGCCGAGGATGGAGACCGGCTGAGAACAGCGAGAGCTCGTCGTTCCTGGATGCCTCCTCGACGGCGACGTTGGCGAAGAGCCAGTAGCGCCCGTCGTGTTCGATCAGCGTCGGGTCGACTGCCCTGACGTTATCCAGGAGGGTCGCCTCGAGCTTCCAGTCGTTGGGAAACGATTCGGCTTTGTACAGCTCGATGGTGCGGTTAGCCCCGGTCTCGGGGAGCATGTACGCATCCTCTCCGACGAAGAAGACGAACGGATAGGAGACGTGATACGAGCGTTCAAGCACGATCTCCGGCGGCGTCGTGCGGCCATCCGGCGTCAACTCGCAACATGAGATGAAGCCCTTGTTCTCAGCGAATCTGAGCTCCTCGAAGAAGAGGTAGGAAGAGCTGGCCCGATCCACGAGGCACGGGTCGGCAAAGGCGCGGTCGCGAGGCGGGACGAGGAAGGTTGCGCCGCGGAACGCTTCGGTGGTCGGGGGCCCGGCATCGCGCCGTCGGTAGGCAACGAACCACTGCTGGCGCGCGACGGCCTCGCCCGCCTTCTGGCGCGCAAGCCGGATCATCACCCTCCAGCCGAAGCGAAGCATCTGAAGGTTGGTCGGCGCGTCCCTGGTTGGGGCCTCCTGACCAGATCTGTCACCCTCGTCCAGGCCGCTGAGCTCACCGTCGCGATGTACGTCGCGTAGCTTGCGAACCACGAACTCGGCGCTCTTCCAGTAGATGCGCGTGCGGCTGCGATGAAGCGAGATCGGATCGGTTGCTGAGACCGATCTATAGATCAGATCGCTCGCCTCCGGTTCCTCAGTGATCCGCTCGAGCACGCTCTGTGACACCCGCGCTCCGTCATAGATCTCCCAAAACAAGGGTGGGCCGCCGCGATATGAGTCAGGGTCGCCGTGGTGGTATGACCAGACGCCATAGCGAGCGCACGTCAGGACGGCGCCCCGAACCGTGCGGAAGCCAAACTTCAGTAGCACGTCGAGCTTCCAGCGCTCCAGCTCGGCGATCGCCTCGTCGTCGAAGCGGTGCTCGTTCGGCTTCGGCGCGATTGGCGTGACTCCCAAGACCGGCACCCGCCCAAGCCGGTGCGAGAGGTCGGCCTGATCGAAGGGGTTGTTGGCAGTGCGAAAGCGTCGCGCATCGATCCGCGTGTACGAGCGGTAGAGCAGGCTCGAGCGGTTGGCCCAGGCTCGCTCGATCACGCCTCGACGCGGCCGAGACTCGGCGTTGAGAACGAATCCCACCACCTCCGCCGAGGAGCAGGCGTCAATCCCGTCGAGCACGTGCGCAATCCAGCGCGGCACCGAGGCGCCGTCGATCATGACTCCCACGCGCAGAGGTGCAGGCTCCATCACGACCTCCGCGCACTGAGCAGTTCTTCGTAGAGATCGCCGATGGCCCTGAGCAGGCGCTCGATCGAATAGCGGGCGAGCGAGCGAGCGCGCGCGCGCTCACCCATCGCCTGGCGAAGCTGAGGCTCTTTGGCGATGTCGACCAGCGCTTGCGCAAACGCCCGCTCGTCGCCTGGCGGGACGAGGATTCCCGTTTCCGGCGCAACCACCTCCGCGACGCCGCCGACGTCGGTCGCCACCGCGGGGGTGCCGGCCGCGGCCGCTTCGATCAGGGAAACGGGCGTGCCTTCGTTGTCGGAGCTGAGCACGGCCAGGTCCGCCGCCGCCGCGATCCGGGGCAGGTCCCGGCGGTAGCCGAGGAAGTGCACGGCCTCCCCGATCCCCAGCTCGCGCGCCAGCGACTGCAGCGCGGGGCGCTCCGCGCCGTCTCCGATCACGGCCAACTGAACTGGAGCGCCCTCCCGCCTCGCGTGAGCCACCGCGCGCAGCAACAGCTCTACGCGCTTGATCGGCACGATGCGGCCGACGAAGGTCAGCAGCACCTGATCGTCGTCGACGCGGATCTCGCGACGCAGCTCACGTCCGGCAGTCGCATCCGCGTCTGCGAACGGCTGCAGGTTGATGCCGAGGCGAAGCACGCGAAAGCGGTCGCGTGGAGCGATCCCGAGCCGCACCAGGTCGTCGACGGTCCTGTCGCTGACGCCGATCAGGCAATCGCTCACCCGCGCCATCCGGCGCTCGAGCCCCCGGTACAACGCGGCCTTGCGCGGACCGAAGTACCCCTCGAGCACGTGACCGTGGTAGGTGTGGACGATCGCGGGGCGGGGCTGAAGCGTCAGCGCCGCGGCCCGCCCGACGAAGCCCGCCTTAGCCGTGTGCGTATGGACCACGTGTGGCTTGAACCGGCGGACGATGCGAACCAGTTGACCCAGGGCGAGCGGATCGCGCACGGGCGAGATCGGCTGCCCAAGGTGAGACAGGAAGCGGGTCTCGGCACCTTCCTGCTCGGCAAGATCCGCCATCGATTGCTCCCCTTCGGCAAGCTGTCCGTGGACGAGTAGAGACTCGAACCGCCTCGAGCTCAGCCGGCGCCCGCTCAGCAGGCTGGCATGCTGCGCGGCGCCGCCGAGATTGAGGCGGGCAATGACATGCAGGACACGAATCCGGTTCAGCGCGATTGCTCCGGAAGGCGGGGGGGAGGATCGGCCCATGCAAGAACTTGTGCAACCCTGAACATAACTACGAAAGCCTCGCGCCCCTGACCCCTCCCCCCGATGAGTCGCTCACGAAGACCCAATGGCAGCTCACGCCGCTTTGGAGAGGAGCGCCGACGAGCTTTGGAGGCCGAGCAGCAGTGGCGCCAGATCTATGATCCGGAGGTGGTGGAGAGGCTCCGCTGGGACCGGCAGTATTGGCTCGTCCGGATCGGTGGGTCCGAGTTCGCTTTCAGCAGCTTCGATGGCTACGTCGCCGCCCTGAAGGACGTCTGGGCGGCCGGCCTCATACCCGATCATGCGCCAGGCCCGGTCCGCGGCATCGATCTGCCCGCGGCTGCCCCACGCCTGAGCGCCATCGATGATGAGCTCACGCCCCTCCTCGCCCACGGGCCGGAGCCGGAAACCTGATCCCGTCGGTTTCGCGGCCCCTGCTCGCCTTCGTCGGGTAGTCGGGGCGAAACAGAGGTGACTCGAGGAGCGCGATCGTCGCCACCCCGAGTAAGAAGCTCACCGCCGCGCCGGCGAGGACCGCCTCTCGCTCCCAACTCATCATTTCGATCGCGGCGAGACAGAGCGCGCCCTGTGCGAGCGCGAGCACGAGCGCCACTCGCCAGGTGGATCCAAGCTTGGCCAGGAGGCGATGGGTGATGTGATCGCGAGCGCCGTTCACGAGCGAAACGCCGCGCCGCTTGCGCGACACGATCACGAGCGTCATGTCGAGGACCGGGAGGCCGACGAGCATGATCGCAGGCAGAAAGTCGACGCCATCCATCACGTTCTCGCGCCACGCCGCCATCACCAGCGCAGCGACGAGGAACCCCAAGAGCATGCTGCCGCCGTCGCCGAGAAAGATGCGCGCTGGACGGGTGAGGTTGTAGTGGAGGAATCCGACACAGGCGCCGGTCACGGCCACGGCGAGGGCGGTGAGCGTTTCGGGTCCCTCGAAGACGGTTAGCAACGCGATGCCCGCGGCGCAAACCGCGGCCACGGTGCCTGCCGCGCCATCGAGGTTGTCCATGAGGTTGAACGCGTTGACGAGCCCGACGATCCACAGGACGGTGACGATGAGGTCGGCCAGCTCGCCCGGGAAGAGCGACCAGCCGAGGCCGCCGTTCCAAAGCAGAATCCCGACCGCCACCTCGGCAAGCACCCGGACCAATGGTCCGAGCGCGACACGATCGTCGACCGTGCCGACGAGCCACAGGACGGCGGCCCCCGCGAACAGCGTGGTCAGGTGGGAGTCCCCCACCGTCCCCTGAACGAGGGCTCCGGCCAGGACCCCCAAGAACACCGCTGCTCCGCCCAAGTACGGAGTGGGTTTGGCGTGGGCCTTGTAGTCGCGCGGGCGGTCGAGGAAGCCGGTCGAACGCGCTACCCGGATCGCGACGGGGGTCGCGGCAAGGACGACGCCGTAGGAAACGATGAAGGCGGCAAGCAAGCCGCAGTCACGCCTCGTCCCGCATCACCCGGCCGCCCGCAGATGATCGCGGACCACCTGCTCATCGGGGCCACGAACCTTGTTCTGTTCGTAGGCGATCACGTCGTCGATCATCTCCTCGACCCTCCGTGAGGGCCTCCAGCCGGTGAGCTCCGCGAGCGCAGACGTATCGGGTACCCGGCGGCCGAGCTCCTCAAAGCCGGGACCGTAAGCGTCCTCGTAAGCAACCAGCGTGATCTTGGAATCCGAGTCCACCTGCTCGATCACCTTACCTGCGAGCTCGATGATCGGCACCGGGCGCCCGGACCCGACGTTATAGACGTTCCCGCTAGCCTCGTCGGCGTCCAGCAGCAGGACAAGCGCATGGACCGTATCGAGCACGTGGGTGAAGCAGCGCGATTGCGTGCCGCTGCCGTAGACGGTCAGATCCTGGTTGAGAAGGGCCTGACGGACGAATCGGGGGAGCACCATCCCGTAGGCTCCCGTCTGCCGCGGGCCGACCGTGTTGAAGAGCCGGACGACGATCGTGTCGGCACCCTCCTGAGTGTGGTAACCGTGTGCGAGGGCCTCACCGAAGGCCTTGGCCGTCGAGTAGCTCCAGCGCGACTGGAAGGGCGAACCGAGGATCTGATCGGCGGATTCGTCGAGCGATTCGCCGCTGTTCTTTCCGTAGATCTCTGAGGTTGAGGCAAAGAGGAGCCGCCGGCCGCGGCGCGCCGCCGCCGAGATTACGATGTCGCAGCCGCGCACATTGCGCAGCAGCGACGCCAGCGGCTGCTGGATAACGAGCTGGACTCCGACTGCGGACGCAAGGTGGACGCAGACGTCGACCGATGACATGCAATCGTCGACGACAGCCTCGTTGGTGACGGAGCCCTCGATCAGGTCCACCGAGCCGGCGCGGGAGTGGCTTGGCGCAAAACGTCTCTCTCGGCGTGGGGCTACCGCCTCGGCCCGACTGTCGACCTCGTCGAGATTTTCGACGCTCCCGGTGCTCAGGTCATCGAGCACCAAGACGTCGTCGCCTCGCGTGGTCAAGGCATCGACAAGGTGCGAGCCGATGAACCCGGCACCCCCAGTTATCAAGTATCGCATCGGTTTCCGCCCTTCGTCCCCTTGTGTTCGTAACGCTCCTCACCCGAACAACGATGAGATCCTAAACTGAGCAGGGCTTTGTCGTTGTTAAGGGCATGAGAGCGCTGGTAACGGGAGGCGGCGGATTCATCGGCTCGCACCTTGCGGGGCATCTGTGCACGCAGGGCCACGAGGTCCGGGTTCTCGACAACTTCTCGACGGGCAATCGCGCGAACCTGCTCCCGTTCCGCGACGAGATCGAGCTGATCGAGGGCGACATCCAAAGCTATGAGCGCGTGAACACCGCGGTTCGAGGGTGTGAGGTCGTCTTTCATCAGGCGGCGCTGCCCTCCGTGCCACGCTCGGTTCAGGACCCGTTGACCAGCAATGCGGCAAACGTGATCGGCACGCTCAACGTGCTCCTGGCCTCCCGCGACAGCGGCGTACGACGGGTCGTGTTCGCCTCCTCGTCCTCGGTCTATGGAGCCAACGAGACGCTTCCCAAGCACGAGGACCTGCCGGCGACGCCGATCTCCCCATATGCCGTCGCCAAGCTGGCCGGTGAGGGCTACTGCCGAAGCTTCTCTGGGGTATACGGCCTGGAGACGGTCGCTCTGAGGTATTTCAATGTCTTCGGGCCTCGCCAGGACCCTCTTTCTCAATACTCCGCCGTGATTCCGAACTTCATCACCGCTTGCCTTGCGGGCGAGCCGCTGACGATCTTCGGCGACGGCGAGCAGTCTCGGGACTTCTCCTACATCGCCAACGTCGTCGATTCCAACCTCCTCGCGAGCGAAGCGGAGGGGGTGGCAGGGAAGACCTTCAACATCGCCACTGGGCAACGGATCACGCTGAACGCGCTCGTCGACGAGCTCAGGTCGCTGACCAGGCGCGAGATCGAGGTGCGTAACGAGCCCGCCCGCCGGGGCGATGTGCGGCATTCTCTCGCCGATCTTTCTCGCGCGAACGCCGAGCTCGGCTACGAGCCGGCGATCGATTTCCGCGAAGGTCTGAGGCTGACCTTGGAAGCCTATGCGGAGTCGCGCGAGGAGAACGCGCCTGCGCCGGGGGCGGCGTGAGGTAGACATCAGAGTCCTGCATGCCCAGAAGGTGAGCGGTATCGGGGGGTCCGAGCGCCATCTTCTCTCCCTGCTGCCGGCGCTCGGCGAGGCCGGAGTCGAGGTGCGGATGTGCGTTGCGGCTACGAGGCGCGCCCGGGACTTCACCCAATGCCTCCAGGAGCTCGGCATCTCCCACGCGCTGATCCCCGCCGGTCGCGACGTGAGCCCGCCTCTGGTGGCGGCGCTGTGGCGAGAGATCCGAGCGTTTCGGCCGGACCTCGTGCACACCCACCTGATCCATGCCGACCTGCACGGACAGCTCGCGGCCCAGCTTGCCGGCGTCACCGGCGTTTCGTCTGTCCATGGCACCCATGACTTCTACAAGCGTGAGCCATACCGCAGTCTCGCGCGCCTCGCCGGGCACCGGGCAGAGCTCACGATCGCGATCTCCGAGCACGTGCAGCGGTTTATCGAAAGCGTCGGCATCTCCCGTCGAGGAGCGGTCCGGATGGTCCACTACGGCATCGACTCCTCAGGCTGGCTGACCACCGAGGGCGAGCGGGACGCTGCGCGCGGCGAGCTCGGGCTCGATCGCGAGTCGATTGCCGTCGGGGTCGCATCGCGCCTGGTTCCGCACAAGGGGCACTCCCTTCTCCTCGAGGCCCACACGAAGGCGTCGCGTGAAAGACCCGAGCTGCGTCTGCTCATCGCCGGGGATGGCCCTCTGCGGCCTGAGCTGGAGCGCCAAGCGCAGCCACTCGGCGAGACGGTGCGGTTTTTCGGCTTTGTCAAGGAGATCCGAGACTTCATGGGCGCCTGCGACGTGCTCACTTTCCCCTCGCAGCCTGCGTTCGGCGAGGGCTTCGGGCTCGCGGCGCTTGAGGGGATGGCGGCGGGGCGGCCGATCGTGGCGACCGCGACCTGCTCGCTCCCCGAGCTCGTCGTCTCGGGCGAGAGCGGCTTCCTGATCGATCCCGAAAGCAGCGACGAGCTCGCCGCAGCGCTCGTCAGGCTGGCCGAGAACCGCGACCTGCGCGCGAGGATGGGGCAACAGGCTCATCGGCGGGCCCGGTCGGCGTTCTCGCTCGACGCGATGGTCGAGCGCACGATCGCGGTCTATCGCGAAGCGTGCTGACGCAACGTGACGCTCATATTGGGCACGGTGACGCTCATATATCTGTCCATGCCCATCGACGCCGTGTCGGCGCGCGACCGACTCGCGCCGATCCCGAACTATGGGCTCGGGATTCGGAGAGACCGAACATCGGCGCGGTTTCGCGCTCGGCATCCGCCTGCTTGCCGTGGTCGTCGCCGGCACATTGGGAGTCGGCCATTGGACGCTGACCGGTGACGCTCAGGCCTCGGATGCCGCAGAGACAGCTCCGACGCGCTCATCCTCTGGGTCGGCTGCAAGCAAGACGTCATCCCCTCACCGACGCCGAGCTCGACGAGTGGAAGTCGAGGGGCGTCGACGGCTTCGTCTGCAGCGCCGAGCGCCTGCGGGACCTGGGCGGGAGCCAGGACTTCACCGGCGACCCGGCGGCGGAGTTGAGCGCCGACAACTACCGGCTGCAGCGAGCGCTTCGCGACTCCAACGTGGTCGAACGGGCGGCGGCGCGGGGAATGAAGATGTACCTCGGCGTCAAGCTCACCAACTACTACAACCCGTCGACCCCGCTGCTGGATTGGTTCGATGACCGGGGCTGGAAAACCAAGGTGCTGCCGAAGTTGGGCGACGTGGCCGCCGCCGCGAAGCTGCTCGGCTTCGCCGGAATCGCCTTCGATCAGGAGATGTACCCACAGAAGGACGGCGCGACCGCCACCTGGGAGTGGGATTACCCGGGCAACGCTCACTCAGAGGCGGAGGTGCGAGAGCAGGCGCGCCGACGCGGGGCCCAGGCGATGGACGAGATCCTCGCCGCCTTCCCGAAAGCCGAGTTCGCCGTCTATCACGCCTTCTTTCCCGGCGACTGGCGCGAGCTGATCCAAGAGGAGGTCAACGGCATCACCAACACGTCGACCGATCGCCTCGACATCGATTTCTGGAACGGGATGACGAGCGTCGAGGGCTACGGCGCGATCCGCTTCTTCGACTCGGTCTTCTACAAGGGCCCGCACAAGGGCAGTTGGGACAGCGCCCTCACCTACAACCAAAACCGGGTCTACGCCACCTTCTCACGCCGCTTCTCCAACTGGGACTACGCCTGGTCGCGGGTTAACGTCTCGCCCTTTGCCTGGATCGACGAGGGGCCGAAGTCGTCGAGCTTCGA
>CAWJUU010000003.1:0-141929 GCA_963846165.1 uncultured Solirubrobacterales bacterium | reverse complement strand
TCGACACCGTCGGGCTGGCGGACATCTTCTTCAAGGTCTGCGAGGACAATCCGGACGTCGACTGCATCGCCTACGGGGCGATCGGCGAACTGCCTGAGAACACTCAGGGCGTTCGGGGCGAGTCCTGGCTCAAGGAGTATGCGGCCGGACAGCTGGCCGGCAGGCTTACCAAGAGCAATACCGTCAGATACGTTTCTCCCCCTCGACGTCCCGTTCATCGTCGGCATCGTCAACTCATTTGCGATGGGCTGTCGCGACACCAATCCCCAATGTGAGGTGCGGGTCGTGGTCGTGAATGAGTACTGGACCCCACCGAAGTCCTCACAGGCGGCCAACTCCCTCGTTGACGCGGGGGCGGACGTGCTCCGAGGCGGCATCGATGTGCCGAGCTTGGGCTTGGTGGCGGAAGAGCGCGGCGTGTTTGCGATCGCCGAGTTCTGGGACGGCGCCCCTCAGTGCCCGAACCAGATCGCCACGTAGAGCAGTCTGGAACTGGTCCGACTACATGGTCGAGACTGCCCCGGAGATGCTCGATGGAACCTGGGAGCCGACCGGCCAGCCAGAGCTGGTTCCGGGCGAGGAGCTCTACACGCTAGGGCCATGGGGCCCGAAAGTGCCCGACGATGTCCAGTCGGGAGACAGAGGAATCCTTCGCGGCGCTGGTGTCCGAGGAGGAGGGCCCGTTCGTCGGTCCGATCACCGACAACGAAGGCAACGTGAGGATCAAGAAGGGCGAGGAGCTCTCAGTGCCCTTCTTCTTCAGCGAGTGGGGGCCTGGTACCGTGGAGGGCGTGGTCGCCGGCTAACCGGCGACCACCCGGAGGCATGAGCCGATGAGGACGGATTCCGTGGAGGCGCCGCGGGCCCCCGAGGGAGCGGACGGCACCCTGAGCGTACGGATGCGAGGGATCACGAAGCGCTTCGGAGACCTGGTGGCCAATGACCGGGTCGACCTGGAGCTGCGGAGCGGCTCGGTCCATGCTCTACTCGGCGAGAACGGAGCCGGGAAGACGACGCTGATGAACATCCTCAGCGGCGTAGTGCCTTCGGATCACGGGACCATCGAGGTAGATGGTCGGCCGGCCGAGGTGCGATCGCCGAAGAGCGCGATCAAGCTCGGGATCGGGATGGTGCGCCCGCACTTCAGGCTGATCGACGGCCTGACCGTGTCGGAGAACATCCATGCTGGATGGTCGGAAACGCCTCCGGTGTTTGGTCGTCCGGCTGTACTAGACGACCAAACCCGGAGGCTCGCCGACCGTTTCGGTCTGGCGGTCCATCCCGACGCCGCGGTGTGGAAGCTTTCGGTGAGCCAGAAGCGAGCGGGTTGAACTCCTGCGAACGCTGGCGCGGGGCGCGAGCGTTCTCATCCTGGATGAGCCGACCGCGTCGCTCGTCCCGGCCGAGACCGGGGCCCTGTTCCGGCTGATCGAGGCGGTCAAGGCTTAAGGGCAAGACGGTGGTGTTCATCTCGCACAAGTTCGAGGAGGTGCTCGCGGTTGCGGACCGCATAACGGTCATGCGCCAGGGCAGGGTGGTGCGGCAACGTCCAAAGATAGGAGGCGAACCCGGCGAAGCTCACCGAGATGGTCGTAGAGGGCTCGGTGAGCCAACCGCAGCGGAAGCCCGCCAGAAACCGGGCGGGGACGTGCTCGTGATCCGGGACGGGTCCGCGGCGAATGACCTCGGCCTGCCCGCTCTCGACGAGTGTGAGCCTGACGGTGCGGGAGGGCGAGATCGTCGGCGTCGCCGGCGTCTCAGGCAACGGACAGCGCGAGCTGGCGGAGGTACTGACTGGGTGTCGCCCGTTGACGGCGGGAACGATCTCGATCGGTGAGGACGATCTCACTGACGCCGCGCCCCACCGTTTCATCGACGCAGGGGTCGGCTCTGTCCCCGAGGACCGGCTCAACACCGGACTTGCGAAGACCGAGACGATCTGGCGAAACGCGATCCTCGAAGACCTCAGAGCACCGCCGATAGCCGGTCGTGGCCGGGTGCTCAATCGCGGCGCGGCCCAGGAATACGCGCGGGCCGTCTGCGAGGCGGCCGGCCTCGGCGCGAAGAGCGTCGAGGATCCCGCCGGCAGCCTCTCGGGGGGCCAGGCGCAGCGGCTCTTGGTGGGCCGCGAGATGCGAATCGGCAGGCGAGCCTTTGTGCTCGCCTACCCGACCCGGGGACTGGACGTTCGCGGGGTCGAGACTCTGCATTCCGAGATCCTGGAGGCGCGATCGAAGGGCCTTGCGATCCTGCTGATCTCCGAGGACCTGGATGAGCTCACCGTCCTGTCCGACCGCACCGTGGTGCTCTACGAAGGGCAGATCGTCGGGGAGTTCGAGCAGTTCGACCGCGACGCGATCGGCGCGCTTATGGGAGGGATTCGCCCCACGGAGACAGCGGAGGCGTGACTCGGCTCGGCGTGGACATCGGCGGCACCTTCACGGACGCGGTTTTCCACGGGAAGGACGGCAGCGTTCGCACGGCAAGTCGTCAACCACGCCCGCGGACATCACGGTGGGCGTGATGGAGGCGATCGAGAAGGTCGGCGCCTCGACGCCTGAGCTCGACGCGTTCGTTCACGGGACCACCGTTGCCCTCAATGCGCTGCTCGAGGGCAAGACGCCGACCGTCGGGCTGATCACCACCCGCGGCTTTCGCGACGTGCTGAGATCATGCGGACAAACCGCCCCGACATGTACAACCTGCAGCAGCAGAAGCCGCCACCGCTTGTTCCGCGCAGGTGGAGTTCGAGCTCCGCGGGCGTATGAATCATCTCGGTGAGACGGTCGAGCCCATCGACCCGGAGGAAGTAGGCTCGATTGCGGCACAGCTCTCGGCGGCCGAGATCGAGACCGTCGCCGTGTGCCTGCTGCACGCGTATGCGAACGCCGAGCACGAGGAAGCGGTTGAGCTCGCCCTCCGAAAGAACGGCTCGCGCTTCGCAATTTCCGTCTCGAGCGAGATCAGCAGGATGTCCCGCGAGTTCGAGCGAACGTCCACCACGGTCATCAACGCGGCTACCAAGCCGATCGTTTCCCGTTACCTCGAGAGCCTGGAGCGCTCGCTCGGCGAAGCGGGGTTCACGGGCCAGGTGATGATCATGCAGTCAAACGGTGGCCATATGTCCGCGGTCGATGCGCGTCGCCGTCCCGCGGCGACCCTGATGTCCGGCCCGGTTGGCGGGGTCGCCGGAGGCGCGGCGCTGGCCAGGCGGGGGGAGGAGGCGCTCGATCTCGTCACCCTCGACATCGGCGGAACGAGCGCCGACGCCGCGATCGTGGACAAGGGCGACCCGGTCACTCGCACTGTCGGGCATGTCGGTCGCTGGCCGGTGATGGTTCCGATGGTCGACATCGAGTCGATCGGCGCCGGTGGCGGTTCGATCGCGAGGGTCGATGAGTTCGGGGCACTCAGCGTCGGCCCGCAGAGCGCCGGCGCGGTTCCGGGTCCGGTGAGCTACGGGAAGGGAGGGACGGAGCCGACGGTGACCGACGCCAACCTGCTCCTCGGGCGGATGAACCCCGACAACTTCCTCGGGGGGCGCTGAAGCTCGAGGTGGAGGGCGCCCGAACGGCGAGCACGACCAGGTCGCCGCCAAATACTCGATGCCCTGGGAGGAGGCGACCGAGGGGGTGATCACCGTCGTCAACTCCAATATGGTCCGCTTCCTACGCGAAGCGGTGATTGGAAGAGGCTATGACCCCGATCTTTCTCGCTACTCGCCTATGGCGGCGCCGGCCTGCTTCACGCCTGCGAGCTGGCGGCCGCGCTTGAGATGAAGCAGGTGCTCGTGCCCGTTCATCCGGGACGTTCCGGCCTTCGGGATCTGATCCGCCGACGCCCGCTACGACCTAGACAAGATGGTGATGGGCCTCGAAGTCAACTCGGATGACCTGAGGATGCTCACGGAGCTCGAGGCGCGCGGACGCGAGCAGCTCGAGGCCGAGCGCCCGGATCATGCTCGTATCGACTGCCTGCGGACCGCGGAGCTCCGCTACGCCGGGCAGGATCACCCACTCGCCGTGGAGCTGTCGGGAGCCGACGGGCGCGCCCGAGCGGCCCGGACGGCGCCCCGACCTGGTCGGCCTGGCGCGGGTCGGTTCCATGAGAAACACCCAGGCTCTACGGGTTCCAGCGCGACGATACGCCGGTGGAGCTCGTTCGTCTTCAAGTCTCGGTGATCGGGAGAACCCCAGCGCTTGCCGAGGTGGGCAAAGGGCTGGCGGCCCCAGAGGCGACCGCAGCTCCGACGCCGCAGGCGTCGCGACCGGTCTACTCTCGAGGCAGGTAGACCGACGTTCGGTGTACGACCGCGCAGAGCTGGAGTGGGGAGATGTCATCGTTGGACCGGCGGTAGTCGAGGAGGCGGATCTACGACCTATGTCACGCCGCGGTGGAGGCTGACGGTGCTCGGGGATGGCACGCTGCAACTCGTCCCGGCACCCGACGAGAAGAGCAGGCGCGGGAAGGTAGGCCGAATGGGAAGAGCGGTGGAGCAGACGGTCGGCAAGGATGTCGACCCGATCACGAGAGAGGTGATCCAAAACCAGCTGACGACCGTCGTGCGGGAGATGAGCCTGACCTTGCGCGCGCGGCCTACTCGCCGATCATCTACGAGGTCAAGGAACCCAGCAGCGTCCTGCTGCGACCCGACGCCTCGGTCATCGCCCAGGCTGAGGCATCCCGTGTTCCTCGGATGTATGCACCAAACGCTGCCACCCGTGCTCCAGCGCTGCGAGCTCGCAGAGTGAAGCGGGGGATCTGTACATCTCCAACGACCCTCACAGCGGCAACGGAACGCACAAGAATGACGTCAACCTGCTGCGCCCGCTGTTCTGGGATGACGAACGGTCTACTCCGCAGTCACCAAAGCACACTGGACCGACATCGGCGGCAAGGACCCGGGCAGCTGGTCGCCCGACGCAACCAACATGTACCAAGAGGGGATCTCGATTCCACCCCTGCGACTAAGCCGGGAGGGCGTGATGTCCGACGAGGTGCTGGAGCTGATCCTCGCCAACGTCCGTCTCAGAGAGGCCAACGTGGGCGACCTGATGGCCCAGGTGTCGGCTGCCCACACGGCCGATGTTCGCTTCCAGGAGCTGATGGGGCGATTTGGCCGCGGCGAGGTTGACCGTTACGTCGACAGCATTCTCGACTATTCCGAGGCGCGGATCCGAGCGGCGCTGAGGGAGGTCCCGGACGGCGTCTACCGAGGCGAGGACATGGTCGACTCCGATGGCGTCAGCGACGACCCCGTCAAGGTCGTAGTCGAAGTCAGGGTGGAGGGCGATGAGATCACATTCGACTTCTCCGAGTGCGAGGACCAGCGCCTGGGCGCCTGCGGGAACGCCCATCATGCCTGCACGCACGGCGCCGCGCGGGTGGCGATGAAGTGCCTGTTCGGGCCGGAGATCGACCCCAACGAGGGCTTCTACCGGCCGCTCACCATCATCACCCGGCCGGGGAGCGTCACGCACGCGATCGCACCGGCGCCGGGAACGCCGTGGGACAACATCGGCAGGGCGATCATGGAGGCGATCTTCTTCGCGCTCGCACCGGCGCTCCCCGAACGGGTCTCGGCCGGGATCTTCGGCGGGGTGCAGGCCATGGCCATCGCGGGACAGGTTCCGTCGACGGACGAGCCGTACATCCACTTCATGCCCTACGCCGGCGGATGGGGAGCCCGAGCGACGATGGACGGGATGAACGCGCTCTGCCCGCTGCTCAACGGCGACAACTTCAACGTTCCTTGCGAGGTGATCGAGGCGAAGTACCCGCTGACCGTGGGGCAGTACAGCTTGATCCCGGATTCTGGAGGGCCAGGCAGGTTCCGCGGCGGCCTGGGGGTTCGGATCGACTACCGGATCTTGAGTGAGGATGCGACGATCTCTGCTTCGATCGCTCGCTTCCGCTTCGAGCCCCCGGGCCTGTTCGGCGGCGGTGGGGGCAAGCGATCCGCCCTGATGCTGAACCTCGGCACGCCGGAGGAGGAGAATCGTCCGATCATCGGCGGCGTTCAGGTGTCAGGCGGCAGCATCGTGTCTCACCAATGCGGCGGGGGTGGCGGCTATGGGGATCCGAGCGAGCGTGATCTTGACCGCGTGCGGGACGATGTGCTGGACGGCTATGTGACGCTCGAAGCGGCGCGTAGGGACTACGGCTACTCCGACGACTAGCGGGGGCGACGCTGGCAAACGACAGCAAATCGAAAGGTGGCGACGACGGCCGGATAGGTGCTTTCCGCCCGCTGCGCCCAAAGAACCTCGCCGAATCGGTCGTGGTCGTGATCGTCGACGCGATTCGCGGTGGCCTTTACGAACCGGGGGAGAAGCTTCCGTCCTCTCGCGAGCTCGCGGCGGCGCTCGAGGTGAGCGGGGCGGTGATCCGGGAAGCGACGGGGATCTTGGAGAGGGAGGGGATCGTCTCGGTCAAGCGCGGTGCTCGTGGCGGCACCTTCGTCAAGACGCGCTGGATTCCGCGGGAGGTAATCGCGGAGATCGAGGGGGAGACCTACGAGGGCATGCGGTCCCTGCTCGAGGTCCGAAGGGTGCTCGAGTCCCAGGCCGCACAGCTCGCCGGGCGCCGTCGCACCGATGAGGACATCACCGCTCTCCGAGCGTTGGTGGACAAGTTGCCAAGCCTCGTCGATGACGAGGAGGAGTTTCTGGCGGTCGACATCCAATTCCACATCCGCCTCGCCCAGGCGTCACACAACGAACTGTTGGCGAAGCTGCTCCGCGAGACCATGAGCCAGTACGTCAGTGATCGCGGCGACTATCCCGTCGGGCACATAGACATCGATCGCGCGCTGCGCAACCAGCAAGACACTCTCGATGCGATCATCGATGGCTCCCCGGCGAGGATCGCCGCGTCGATTGACGAGCACCTGGGAAGCGCCGAGGAGTACTTCCTCGGCGAACGACTCAACGACTGGGACCAGTTGACCCTGGCAGCCGCCAAGCCGGCGAGAGCTCGTTCAGGCTGAGATGGCCGCCGAGGCCCGTCGAGTCGCGATGATCACAGGCGGAGCGCGCGGCCTCGGATTCGCCTGCGCCAAGCGATTGGCCGACAGCGGGGCCGCGGCCGTGATCGTTGATCGAAACGGGGACGCCGCGCGCGCTGCCGCTGGGGCCCTGAGCGGGGGCGAGGAAGGGCACCTCGCCGTGGAGGTCGACGTCACCGATCGCGCCGGCATGGAGTCGGCGGTCAAGCTGGCGACGGAGGAGCTTGGTGCGCCGACCGTGCTACTGAACGGCGCCGGGATCTTGTTCTCCACGCCGTTCATGGAGATCTCCGAGAGCGAGTGGCGCGCGGTCGTCGACGTCTCGCTGACCGGGTCCTTCATCGCTTCGCAGGTTTGCCTGCCCGGGATGATGGAAGCGGGGTTCGGACGGATCGTCAACTTCTCCTCCACGGCTGGCAAGAACGTTTCCACGCTTGGGGGCGCGCACTACACGGCCGCGAAGGCCGGCGTCCTTGGCCTGACGCGGGCGCTTGCGAACGAGACGGCGACGCTTGGGATCACGGTCAACGCCATCTGCCCAGGGCTCTTCGACACCGACATGGCGCGCGAGAACTGCACCCCCGAGCAGCTCGCTGCCTACGCCGACTCGTTTCCCGTCGGGCGCCTCGGGGATCCAGACGAGGTGGCGGGCCTGGTCGCCTTCCTGTGCAGCTCAGAGGCCGCCTACATCACCGGCGCAGCCCTCGACATCAACGGTGGAGACTTGATGGTCTGAACCGTTGACGGAGACAGGCCCCTCCTCCTCTTCCATAGCGGTAGCGGCGCTGCTCGTTGCCGCCGCGGTGATCGCCAGCGCGGCGGTACTGACACGATTGGCTCTCGAGGCCGGCGCGACGGCCGAGGCGATGGTGCTGGCGCGGCTGACGCTACCGGTGATCGCGGTGGGTCTGCTGTCGGCGGCTCGGCGCAGAACCTTTCGGCTTCCACGAATCTCTAAACCGGACTCCGCGACCGCTTCTACCTGGGGCGTGCTGTGGACGCTGATCGTGGTGTTGGAGGTTCTCGCCCTCGAGCGCTTGCCCGCGGCGATGGTGGTGATTCTGATCTCTCTGGTCCCGGCTTGGGTGCTCGTCATCTCCCGACTCGTCTGGAAGGCGCGGATCACTCGGCGCCAAGCGGTAGCGGCGCTACTCGCGCTCTCGGGTACGGCGTTGCTGGTCGGGTTTCCCTCCGAGGCGCTCGACCCGTTAGGCGTCGCATTGGCGGTGGTCGAGGGAGTCCTGGGAGCCGCCCTCTTCCTGCTCATGGACCGGGGGAGCGAGTCAATGCCAGTCGACCTGCTGGTGCTGAGGGGAACGGCGGTTTCGGCCTGCTTCGCGATCGCGGCCGTCGCCGTTGCCCTGGGCCTCGGCCGGGCGGCGGGATTCGAACAGATCGGCTCGGATCCTGCGGCGGCGATCCTCGCCGCCGGACTCTTTGCGACCTATCTCCTGTTCCTGGGAATCGGGATCAGGGCATCGAGCGCGTTTGCGGCAGGGGTCGCGGTCGCGGTGGAGCCTGTGTTCGCCGTGGTGCTGGGGTGGGCCCTGCTGAGCGAGGCCCTGACGGCACCCCAGCTCATGGGCGGCGTGTTGGTAGTCGGCGGGGTGGTCACGACGTTCTCGCGTCGGCTCGGCGCGGGCGCCGCAATCCCACGGGAGAACCCGCACCCGTGAGCGCGCCACCGCCGGGCCGCTTACGGCGCACCAGCGCGGCCGGTTGCTGTCGCACTCGGCCCTGCGGCCGCCCTCGGTGACGAACGCCCGCGTAGCGAAAGCGTAACTCCATGCATCCTGAGCGACCCCTCGCCCGGGCGTGGTGCACGCTTCTGAGCCGGTGCGGCTAGCTGTTCTCGGCTTCGGGCGCAGCGGCGGGGGCGGCGCCTTCGGCCGCCGCCTCGGCGACCGCTTCCGCCTCATCGGCGACGTCCGCTGACGATTCGACCACCAGCGCCACGGCGCTGACCCGGTCGTCGTCCTTGATGTTCATCACCCTGACGCCCTGGGTCGGGCGGCCCATCTGCGAGATGCCGCCGGCGTTCGTGCGCTGCACCATCCCGTTCTGGGAGATGAACAGCAGGTCCTGGTGCTCGCGGACGATCAGGGCACCGGCGAGCCCACCCTTCTTCTCGGTCAGCTTGATCGTCAGCACGCCCTTCGTCCCGCGGCCCTTGACCGGGTACTCCGAGACAGCGGTGCGCTTTCCGTAGCCGTTCTCGGTGACGACGAAGAGCTCCGCGTCGTCGCGGGCGACGTCCATCGCCAGCACACGGTTCTGCTCGCGGCCGATCTTGCCGGTGACGTTCATCCCCTTGACCCCGGAGGTGTCGCGGCCCATCGCCCTCACGGCCTTCTCGCTGAAGCGCGAGGCGTGCCCCGACTTCGAGACCAGCAGCAGGTCGTCGTCGCCGGTGGTCAGTCGCACCTGGACGAGCTCGTCGCCGTCGCGGACCTTGATCGCGATGATCCCGTCGGCGCGGATCGGGGTGTTGTAGGCGAGGAACTCGGTCTTCTTGACCAGGCCCTTGGCGGTGGCGAAGGCGAGGTACTTGGCCTCCTTGAAGTCCCGGGTCGGGATCACCGCCATCACCTTCTCGTCGTCGCGCAGCGGGAGCACGTTGACCAGCGCGCTGCCCTTCGCCGTCCGCGACCCCTCGGGCAGCTCGTAGACCTTGAGCCGGTAGACCTTGCCGCGGTTGGTGAAGAAGAGCAGGAAGTCGTGGGTCGAGCAGATGTGCAGGTGCTCGATGTAGTCGCCCTCCTTGAGGTTCATCCCCATCACCCCGACGCCGCCGCGGCGCTGCTGGCGGTAGGTGATCAGCGGCAGGCGCTTGACGTACCCGGAATGGGTGATCGAGATCACCATCTGCTGGTCGGCGATCACGTCCTCGACATTGAGGTCGCCCTCGAAGTGCGCGATCTCGGTCCGGCGCTCGTCGCCGTAGCGCTGCTCGATCTCGTCCAGCTCGTCGACGATCACGCCGTCGATCCGGGTCGGGTCGCCGAGGATCGTGCGCAGCTCGGCGATCAGCTTCATCAGCTCGGCGTGCTCGTCGCGGACCTTGTCGGACTCGAGCGCGGTCAGGCGCTGGAGGCGCATGTCGAGGATCGCCTGCGCCTGTTCGGTGGAGAGCTCGAACTCGGCGATCAGGCCCTCGCGTGCGGCGTCGGGGTCCTTGGACGAGCGGATCAGCGCGATCACCGCGTCGAGGTTGTCGAGCGCGACCAGCAGGCCCTCGAGGATGTGGGCGCGGGCCTCGGCGCGGCGGAGCTCGAACTGGGTCCTGCGGGTGACCACGTCGCGCTGGTGCGAGACGTAGTGCTGGATCACCTCCTTCAGCGAGAGGGTCTTCGGCACGCCGTCGACGAGCGCCACCATGTTGACCCCGAACGAGGTCTGCATCTGGGTGTGCTTGTAGAGCTGGTTCAGCACGACCATCGCCGGGTCGCCACCGCGCTTGAGCTCGATCACGAGCCGCATCCCGGAGCGGTCGGACTCGTCGCGAAGGTCGGAGATCCCGTTGATCTTCTTCTCGCGGACGAGGTCGGCGATCTTGGTGATCAGGCCGCCGTCGCCGCCCTTCTTGACCATGAACGGAAGCTCGGTGACGATGATCGCGTCCTTGCCGCCGCGCAGCGGCTCGACGTGGGCCCGGGCGCGCACGCGGATGCTGCCGCGCCCCGAGGCGTAGGCGTCGCGGATGCCGCTGCCGCTCATCATCCCGCCGCCCGGGAAGTCGGGGCCCTTGATGTGGGCCATCAGTCCCTTGAGGTCGATCTCCGGGTTCTCGATGTAGGCCTTCACCGCGCCGACCGACTCGGTCAGGTTGTGGGGTGGGATGTTGGTCGCCATCCCGACCGCGATCCCGGCGGCACCGTTGACGAGCAGGTTCGGGAACCGGCCCGGCAGCGCCAGCGGCTCGGTCTGCGACTCGTCGTAGTTGGGACCGAACTCGACCGTGTCGGACTCGATCTCGCGCAGCATCTCGGTCGCCAGGCGCGCGAGGCGGGCCTCGGTGTATCTCATCGCGGCCGGCGGGTCGTCGTCGATCGAGCCGAAGTTGCCCTGGCCGTCGACGAGTGGGTAGCGCAGCGAGAAGTCCTGCGCCATGCGGGCGAGCGTGTCGTAGATCGCGGTGTCGCCGTGCGGGTGGTACTTGCCCATCACCTCGCCGACGATGAAGGCGCACTTGCGGTACGGGCGGTTCGGCTGCAGGCCGAGGTCGTGCATCGCGTAGAGCACCCGGCGGTGCACGGGCTTCATCCCGTCGCGGACGTCGGGCAGCGCGCGGCCGACGATCACGCTCATCGCGTAGTCGAGATACGACGAGCGCATCTCCTGTGTCAGCTCGCGGTCCTCGATCTTGCCGGTCAGGGCATCGAGTCCTCCCTCCATCAGCCCGTCCCCTCGTTCCCGTTAGACATCTAGGAAGCGGACCTCCTTGGCGTGGCGCTCGATGAACGCCTTGCGGGGCTCGACCTTGTCGCCCATCAGCTCGCTGAAGATCCGCTCGGCCATCGTCGCGTCCTCGATCGTCACCCGGGCGAGGGTGCGGCTGCCGGGGTCCATCGTCGTCTCGCGAAGCTGATCGGCGTTCATCTCGCCGAGGCCCTTGAAGCGCTGCAGGGTGACACCGTGCTTGGAGAGGTCGACGACCACCTGGCGGAGCGCGTTGAACGAGTCCGCCTCACGCTCGCGATCGCCGAGCTTGACCGTGAACGGCGGCGCGGCCGACCTGCTTCAGGAGCTCGGCGTGGACCTCGACCAGGTGGCGGTAGTCGGTCGAGCGAAAGAGCGAGTTGGGGAGGGTGTGGAAGCGCGCGAGGCCGCTGCGGCGATGGATCGCCTTGACCTCGAGCGCGTCGTCAGACTCGGAGACGAGCTCGGTCTCGAACGCCTCGCCCTCCGGGTCGGCGGCCTTGATCAGCTTCTTGGCGCCGGCGAGAGTCGCGGCGCCGGCGTCGAGGATCTGCGACTCGGCGAGGAAGTTGACGAGCTCGTGGCCGACCTCCGCCTGGAGCGATTCCGACCAGCCCTCGTACTCCTTCAGGCGTCGGTTGAAGCGCTGCCAGCGCGCCTGGGTCAGCTTGCTGGCCTTGCCGAGCGAGTCGGTGATCCCGAACTCCTCGAACTTGTCGCGCAGCAGCAGCGCCTCGAGCTCGGACTCCTTCTCGATGTAGGTCTCCTGCTTGCCGTTCTTGACCCGGTACAGCGGCGGCTTCGCGATGTAGACGTAGCCGGCGTCGATCAGCTCCGGCATCTGGCGGTAGATGAAGGTCAGCGCCAGGGTGCGGATGTGGGCTCCGTCCACGTCGGCGTCCGTAGCGAGGATGACCTTGTGGTAGCGGGCGTCCTCGATGTTGAACTCGTCGTGGACGCCGGTGCCGATCGCCGTGATCAGGGCCTGGATCTCGTTGTTGGCGAGCACCTTGTCGATGCGGCTCTTCTCGACGTTGATGATCTTGCCGCGCAGCGGCAGCACCGCCTGCGTGTTTCGGTCGCGCGCCTGTTTCGCCGAGCCGCCGGCCGAGTCGCCCTCGACGATGAACAGCTCCGCATCGCGCGGGTCCTTGACCGTGCAGTCGGCGAGCTTGCCGGGCAGGGTCGAGTTCTCGAGCGCCGACTTGCGCCGGGTCAGGTCGCGCGCCTTGCGCGCCGCCTCACGGGCGCGGGCGGCGTCGACGGCCTTGGTCAGGATCCGGCGTGCCTCCGACGGGTTCTCCTCGAGGAACTCGCCGAGCTTGCGGTTGACCGTCTCCTTGACCAGGCCCTCGACCGGCGGGTTGCCGAGCTTGGTCTTCGTCTGGCCCTCGAACTGGGGGTCGGCGAGCTTGACCGAGATCACCGCCGTCAGGCCCTCGCGGACGTCCTCGCCCGAGAGGTTCTCGTCCTTCTCCTTCAGCAGCCCCTTGGTGCGGGCGTAGGCGTTCAGCGTGCGGGTGAGCGCCGCGCGGAAGCCGGACAGGTGGGCGCCGCCCTCGTGGGTGTTGATGTTGTTGGCGAAGCTGAAAACGGACTCCTGATAGGAGGAGTTCCACTGCATCGCGACCTCGACCGCGCCGTCGTCGTTCTCGTGCTCGAAGAAGACGGTCTTGCGGTGCAGGGCGTCCTTGTTCTCGTTCAGGTGCTTGACGAAGTCGACGATCCCGCCCTTGTAGTGGAAGCTGTCGCGCTGGCCGGCGCCGCGCTCGTCGACCAGCTCGATCAGCAGCCCGCGGGTCAGGAACGCGGTCTCGCGCATCCGCTCGGCGAGCGTCGCGTAGTCGAACTCGAGCGTCTCGAAGACCTCGTCGTCGGGCAGGAACGTGATCATCGTCCCGGTGCCCTTGAGCTTGTCGCCCCGCTTCAGCTCGCCCTTCGGCTCGCCGCGCTCGTAGTCCTGGGTCCAGCGGTGGCCGTCGCGACGAACCTCGAGGTGCAGGCGCTCGGAGAGCGCGTTGACGACCGAGACGCCGACGCCGTGAAGCCCGCCCGAGACCTTGTAGCCACCGCCCTCGCCGAACTTGCCGCCCGAATGCAGCGTGGTCAGCACGACCTCGGCCGCCGGCCGCTTTTCCTCGGGATGCTCGTCGACCGGGATCCCGCGGCCGTTGTCGACCACGGTGACGCTGTTGTCGGGGTGGATCGTGAGCGCGATCTTGTCGCAGTGGCCGGCAAGGGCCTCGTCGACGGAGTTGTCGACGACCTCGTAGACGAGGTGGTGCAGACCGCGCGGGCCGGTCGAGCCGATGTACATCCCGGGGCGCTTGCGGACCGGGTCGAGCCCGCGCAGGACGGTGATCTCACCCGAGGTGTAGCCGTCCGCCTTCTTGCTCTTCGAGCCCGCCGCGCGCTTGCGGTCGGCGCCCGCTTTGGTTGCCACTAGTGGTACTCAGCCCCTTCGGTCGTGATCATGAGAAACCCCGGCCGCCAGGCCCGCTCGTGGGCCGAATCCTCGCGGCTCGGGGCAAGGGTGCAACTTCACATAAGTCTATCAGCCGGGGCACTCGGAACGCCGCTGCGATTGTTTCAAAATACCTGCAAATCACGCATTAAAGTGTGTCGGCGTCGAGTTCTTCACCGACGATGAAGCGAAGGCGCTCGATTCGGGCCGGATCGAGCGCCCGATTGAGCCGTTCGACGAGCTCGTCCTGGAGCAGATCGAGCTCCTGAGCCCAGGTCGCGGCGCGGCAGCTGACCGTGACCACCGCGTCGCGTTCGCGCACCGGTCGTGCCTCGTCGGCGATCCGCTCGCCGACCGCCGACGCCCAGGCTCCCTGGACCGCGGCAAGCGTCGTCGCCGGCTCGGCCTCGGAGCGAACGGCGCGGATCGCCTCTCCGAGAGCGCGCGGCTGAGCGCGGCGGGTCACGCCGCCTCCGAGCGGGCGTCGATCCCGGTCGCGGTCAACGCTCGGCCGGCCCGGATCGCTACCTCGTGACGCGGGCTCGAGCGCGGCAACTGCTCCGGCTCGGTCGCCGTGATCAGCGCCTGGCCGGCGCCGCTCGAGGTGCTCGACGAGCAGCTCGCGGTGGCCGGCGTCGAGCTCGCTGGTGACGTCGTCGAGGAGCATCAGGGGCGCCGGGCGGCCATCGTCGAGAAGCACCCGGCGCTCGGCGAACAGCAACGCCAGCAGAGCCGTTCGCTGCTGGCCCTGCGAGCCGTAGCGGCGCAGCGATCGTCCGCCGGCATGCAGCAGGGCGAGCTCGTCGTGGTGCGGGCCCCAGCCCGTGTAACCGCGCGCGATGTCCGCGTCGCGGCGCTCGGCCAGCTCCGCCACGAGCTCGGCCGCGGTCGAGGCGTCGCTCCGCGGTCTGTAGTCGATCGCCGGGTCGAGCTCGAGGCCGAGCGAGGTCGCCGCTTGCTCGAACGCCGGCGCCAGGCGCCCCACCGCCTCGCGGCGGTCGGCGGTCAGCTCGACGCCGGCCTCGGCGAGCTCGAGGTCCCAGGCCTCGAGCGAGCCCGCGTCCGCGAGGCCTGCCCTGATTCGTCCGAGGAGCGCGTTGCGCTGGGCGAGCGCGCGCGCATAGCGCCGGCGGGTCTCGGCGCGGGTCGGCCACAGCGCGGCGCAGAATCCGTCGAGGTGGGCTCGCCGTCCGGCCGGCGGGCCCTTGACGAGCGCGAGGCGATCCGGCATGAACACCGCCAGCGCCGGGCGAAGGTCGGCGCTCCGTCGGGCTCGCATCAGCGCCGTCGACGAGGTGCCGGCGCCCCTCGCTGCGCGTGACCGAGCAGAGGAAGTGGTGGCGCTGGGCGCCGTCGGCGACCGTCGCCTCAGCCCGAGCGAGTGGCTTGCCGAAGGCGATCGTGTCGCGGTCGTCGCGCGTCCGGCAAGAGCGGCCGGCGAGCGCCAAGTAGGTGGCCTCGAGCAGGTTCGTCTTGCCGGCGCCGTTCGGGCCCCAGAGCAGATTCAGCCCGGGCCCGAGCTCGACCTCGCAGGCGGCCAGATTGCGAAGGTCGAGCGCCGAGACGCTCTCGACCACCACGACACGCTCCTGGTCATGCATTGAGCCGAATCGGCATCACGAGGTAGCTGAAGTCCTCGCCGTCCACCGGGCGCAACAGGCCAGGGCGAAGCGGAGAGCTGAGCTGGATCGCCAGCTCCTCGGAGCCGACGCTCTCGATTCCCTCGACCAGGAACTGCGGGTTGAAAGCGATCTCGAGCGGCTCGCCCGAGTAGGGCGCGGGCATCGCCTCGCTCGCGTCGCCGATGTCGGGCGTCTCCGCCGCGACCGTGAGCTCGCCCTCCGCGAACGCGAGTCGCAGTGGCGCGTTGCGCTGGGCGAGCTGGCTGATCCGGCGCGCGACCTCGAGGAACTCCTCACGCGGCAGGCGGACCTCGTGCTCGAACGACTCCGGCACGAGCTGGCGCCAGCTCGGAAACTGACCCTCGATCAAGCGCGAGCGAGAGCACGACCCCGGCGACGCGGAAGACGACCTGGTTGCGCGGCAGCGCAATCTCGACCTCGCCGGCGTCCTCGCCGGCGATGATCCGCGCCAGCTCCCGCAGCGCTCGCGCCGGGACGTTCGCCTCGAGCGCCTGCGCGACGGGCGCCTCGAGCTCCGTGTGCTTGACGCTCAGCCGGTAGGAATCGGTGGCGACCATCGTCAGCTCGCGTTTCGGCGGCCTGGAGCAGGACGCCGGTCAGGATCGGCCGCACCTCGTCGCGCGAGGCCGCGCGGGCGACGAGCTCGATCGTCGCCGCCAGCGGTGCGCCGGGGAGCTTCACCGTCTCGCCCTCGGGCTCGGGCAGGCGTGGGAAGTCCTCGGCCGGCAGGGTCCGCAGGTGAAAGCGCGCCCCGCCCGAGGCGATCTCGACGTCGCGCTGCTCGGCCCGCAGCTCGAGCGAGACCTGACCCGGCGGCAGGCTGCGGACGACGTCGGCGAACAGCCGCCCGGGAAGCAGCACGCTGCCATCGGCGGCCAGATCGGCATCGTCGAGCGTCCGGGTCAGCGCCAGCTCCATGTCGGTGGCGCGAAGGGTGAGCGCACCGTCACCGGCCGTGAGCAGGATGCCGCTGAGAGACGGCAGCGTGCCGCGCGTGGAAACGGCGCGACCGACGAGCTGGAGGGCGGCGGACAGTGAGTCGCGGGGTACGGATAGCTTCATCGAGAATCGCTCATCTTCCTACTTGGATCAGATGTATCTGCTGCGTGGATGATCGGGGATCGGTGCGTGAACATGGCTTGTGGGAGCGCGGAATGGCTGTGGATCAGGTGCCGTGGTCGTGTGGATTGTGGGTCTCGTCTGTGGTTTGAGGGCCGACGCCGGTCCGGTTCTTCCCCAGAGCGGCTCGAGCGCTGGTCAGGGTGGCGGCGGTCTCGGAGCCCGGCTCGAGTCGTGACGAAACGGCGCGGACGGCATGCAGGACCGTGGTGTGGTCGCGGTCGAACGCCCGAGCGATCTCGGTCAGCGAGAGCGGGGTCAGCTCGCGAGCAAGGTACATCGCGAGCTGACGGGCATGGGCGACGCGCGGCGAACGGCGGCTGGAGACGAGCTCCTCTGCGTCAGCCCGGTGATCTCGCAAACGGCCTGCCTGGATCGCTTCGAGGGTCGGGAGGCTCGGCGGTGGCGAGCGGCGAGCCGGCGGGATCGCGGCTCAAGGCGCGGCGGACGATCGGCATCGTCAGCGGCTCGCCGAGCATCGAGGCGACCGCCAGCACCCTGGTCATCGCGCCCTCGAGCACCCGGACGTTCTCGGGCACCCGGGTCGCGATCTCCTGGAGCACGGCGGGATCGGCGAGCTCGGGCCCGGCATCGGACGCCAGGCGCCAGAGCAGCGCCACCCTCGTCCGCAGGTCGGGCGGCTCGAGCTCGACCTGAAGTCCCCAGCGGAACCGATCACGCAGCCGCTCCGCGAGTCGCGACAGCGCTTCGGGCGGCCGGTCGCTCGAGAGCACGATCTGCTTGCCCGCCGCATGGAGCGTGTTGAAGGTGTGCACGAACTCCTCCTCGGTGCGCTGCTTGCCCTCGAGCACCTGGACGTCGTCGATCAGCAGCGCGTCGAGCTCGCGGTAACGGGCCTTGAACGCGTCGGGGCCGTCTCTGCGCAGCGCCCGCACGAACTCGCTGGTGAACCGCTCCGCGGTCGTGTAGTGGACCGTGAGCTCGGGGTGGTTGCGCGCATGTAGTCACCGATCGCGCCCAGCAGGTGCGTCTTGCCGAGCCCGGGCGGGCCGTGGAGGAAGAGGGGGTTGTAGGCCTCGCCGGGAAGCTCTGCGACGGCGAGCGCCGAGGCATGGGCGAGCCGGTTGCCCGGCCCGATGACGAAGCGGTCGAACGTGTGTCCGGGTCGAGCGGCACGGAGGCGGGCGCGTCGGGCTCGGCCACGGCGTGGCCGCCCGGGGAGTCGACGAATCCGATCGCAGAGAGCTCGGGCGCCTGCCCTTCGCAGCGCCGCGGTGAGCGCGGCGATGTAGCGGCGCTCGACCCAGGTGCGGACCGAGGCCGGCGCGCTCACGAACAGGGTCGAGCCGTGGATCGAAACCGCGCGCAGCGGGTCGAGCCAGAGGCGGAAGGTCGAGCTCGGCAGCGAGGCCTCGAGCTCCGCCCGCACGCGCTGCCAGAGGTCTGTCAGCTCGTCGGCGGGCGGCTCTCCGGACACGGCGAGCGACCATACATCCGCCCCTCGGACACGGCCCAGGCGGCACCGCCGCAAATCGCGGGAAGGTCGCTCTGACGCCTGTCTGTAGACTGGCCGATCCGATGAAGCGGACCTGGCAGCCGAAGAAGCGCAAGCGCGCCCGCACGCACGGATTCCGTGCCCGGATGCGCACCCGATCGGGCCGCGACGTGATCCGCCGGCGCCGGCGCAAGGGCCGCAAGCGCCTCACCCCGTAGACGATGGCTGAGCGTCGAAAGCGCGGCCGCCTGTCGCGCAGCGGCGACTTCGACCGCGTCTACCGCGACGGGCGCTCGAACGCCAACCGCTTCCTCGTCCTCTACACGTTCCCCCGCACCGAGGACGACCCCGGCGAGACGCGGCTCGGGATCTCGGTCAGTCGCAAGGTCGGCGGCGCGGTCGAGCGCAACGGCCGTCAAGCGCGCGCTGCGCGAGGCCTTCTGGGGGCTTGCCGAGAGCCTGCCCGCCAGTCACGACTTCGTCCTCGTCGCCAGGCCCGACTCTGCAGGTCTGGTTGAGCGTGAGGGAACGGAGGGAGTCCGCAATGCGCTGCGCGAGCTGCTCACCGACCAGGGGCAAGAGGCGGCGTAACACGTGAAACGGTCCCCGAACCCGATTCAACGCCTGATCCGTGCCCTGCGCGAGCTCGCATTACTCCCCGTGCACGCCTATCGCCGCCTGATCTCGCCGGCGCTCCCGAACCGCTGCAAGTACTACCCGAGCTGCTCCACCTACGCGGTCGAGGCCGTGCGTGAGCTGGGCCTGATCCGCGGCACGATCGTCGCCGCCTGGCGGCTCGCGCGCTGCAACCCGTGGAGCCACGGGGGGGTCGACGAGCTCGCCGACCGCAGCCTCTTCCGCGGGCGCCGCACGCACGAGCACCGTCACGAGCACGGAGCCTCCGCCTGATGCCGCCCGCCGAGATCCTGCTCCCGCTGGCGAACATCCTCCAGCCGCTCATGGACGCGGCCGACTCGGTGCTCACCTTCTTTCGCTTCGACGTCGGCCTCTCGTGGGGGTTCGCGATCGTCGGCCTCACCTTCGTCACCAGGCTGCTGATCCTGCCGCTCTCGATCAAGCAGATCAACTCGATGCGCAGCCTCCAGCAGCACGCCCCGGAGATGAAGGCGCTCCAGGAGCGCTACAAGGACGACAAGGAGCGCCTCCAGCGGGAGATGATGTCGTTCTACAAGGAGAACAAGATCAACCCGCTCGCCTCGTGCTGGCCGCTGATCCTCCAGCTCCCCGTCTTTTTCGCCCTGTTTCAGCTCCTGCAGAGCGACACCTTCAAGGACGAGGTGAACGCCAACCCGCCGGTCTCGTTCGGGTTCATCGACAACCTGACCGAGAACGCCAGCGGGGCCGAGCTCGCCGCGCTGCTGATCCTGTTCATCGGCACGCAGCTGGGCGCGAGCCTGGTGATGTCGGCCCGGGTCGAGAACCGAAACCAGAAGCTGCTCATGTACGGGCTCCCGTTCATCTTCGCGCCCTTCATCGCCACCGTGCCCGCCGGCCTCGGCGTCTACTGGATCTCGACCAACGTCTGGACCCTGGGCCAGCAGTGGGGGGTGCGGCTCTTCTGGCCGCCGCCGGCCCCGCCGACACAGGAGGAGATCGCCGCCAGGCGCCCGCCTCCGCCTCCGCCGCGAAAGAAGAAGAAGCGAAAGTGACTGGTGCCTTGCCCGACGAGCCGGCGGAGCGAGTCGAGGTGCTGCTCGACGAGATCGTCGACGCGCTCGACCTCGACGCCGAGGTGACCGTCGACGAGACGGCCGACGAGATCTCCGCCCGGATCGAGGGTGACGAGCTCGGCCTGCTGATCGGCCGACGCGGGCAGACGATCGACGCCGTGCAGCTGGTCTGCTACCGGGTCGCGTTTCGCGGCCGCGGCGGCGATCGCAAGCGGGTCTCGGTCGACGCCGCCGGCTATCGCGAGCGGCGCCGGGAGACGGTCGAGCGCCAGGCCGATCGGGCCGCCGAGCGGGCGCTCGAGACCGGCAAGGAGATCGAGATCGAGCCGATGAGCGCCAGCGAGCGCAAGATGATCCACGATCACCTCAAGGACCGCTCGGGCATCGAGACCTTCAGCGAGGGCGAGGAGCCCGCGCGCTGCGTGATCGTGGCGCCGCTCGTCGGCGATTGAGCGACCCTCCACCCGCCGCCGGGGCGAGTGAGCCCACGCCGGCGCTCCGCAGGCGCCTGGCGCCCGTCCTCGAACTGCTCTCCTCGGACCCGGCGTCGCTGAGCTCGGTCCGCGACCCGGCGCAGGCGTGGCGCGTTCACGTCGCCGACTCGGTCAGCGGGCTCGAGCTCGTCGGCGCGCCGGCCCGGCTGGCCGATGTCGGCGCCGGCGCCGGGTTTCCCGGAATCGTGCTCGCCGCGGCGCTTCCCGGCACCGAGGTCGATCTGATCGAGTCGGTGACCAGAAAGTGCGAGTTCATGCGCCTTGCCCTCGACGCGGCCAAGCTCGGCAACGCCCGCGTCGTCTGTGCGCGCTCCGAGGATTGGGCCGCGAAGCCGCCGCCCGACGGCGGCCGGGAGGCCTATGGGGTGGTCACCGCGCGCGCGGTCGGGCGGCTCTCCACGCTTGCCGAGCTGGCGTCGCCGCTTCTGGCCTCCGGCGGCGCGCTCGTCGCCTGGAAGGGCCGCCGCGACGCGGCCGAGGAGGAGGAGCTGGCGTGCGCGGCCGAGCGGCTTGCGATGCGATCCGAGGAGGTGCGCTGGGTCGGCCCCTACGCCGGGTCGCGCAATCGGCACCTGCACCTGGTTCGCAAGGCGGGGCGGACGCCGGAGGGGCTGCCTCGCCGCCCCGGGCTGGCGAAGAAGCGCCCGTTCGCCTCGGCGCGCATAGGGGTCAGAGCCCGGCAGGTGACCACTGTCAAGGGGCTCTGACCCGCTAGACGGCGCCTAACTGGCGCAGAGCCGCACGGCGCCGCCTGTCGCGCACGCTAAGGTCGGAGCGGATGACCGCCGTCTACGCGATCGCCAACCAGAAGGGTGGAGTGGGCAAGACGACGACCGCCGTCAACCTCGCGGCCAGCGCCGCCGCCGCCGGGCGCCAGGTGCTGCTCGTCGATCTCGACCCGCAGTGCAACGCCACGGTCGCCCTCGGCCTTGATCGTGACTGCACCCCGTCGTCATACGAATGCCTCTGCGGGGAGACGTCGGTCGCCGTTGCGGCCCGACCCGCGGGTCCAGACAACCTCTGGATCGTCCCCGCGAGCCGCGACCTCGCCGGCGCCTCGGTCGAGTTGCCGCGGATGAACGGCTACGAGCGCCGGCTTCGCGACGGGCTCGGACCGGTCCGCGAGCGCTTTGCGCTCACCCTGCTCGACTGCCCGCCGTCGCTCGGCCCGGTGACCGTGAACGCGCTCGCCGCCGCCGACCGGGTGATCGTCCCGGTGCAGGCCGAGTACCTCGCCCTCGAGGGGTTGGTCCAGTTCCTCGAGACGCTCGACCTGATCCGCGCGCGACCTCAACCCGGCGCTGGTTCTGACCGGGGTGCTGATCACCATGCACGATGAGCGCACCCGTCTCGCGCAGTGATGTCGAGTCGGAGCTGCGCGGCCATTTACCCGAACATGTGTTCGATACGGTGATCCCCCGCAGCGTCCGCCTCGCCGAGGCTCCGAGCTATGGCGTCCCGGTGTCGGTGCACGCCCCGAGCTCGCGTGGAGCGAGGGCCTACGAGGCGCTCGCCGGCGAGCTCGAAGCTCGCGAAGCCGCTTCCGAGGCGGTCGCTGCATGAGCGCCGGCGCCCGCGGCATGGGCCGCGGCTTGGCGGCGATCCTCCCCGAGACGGGTCCGGGCGAGCCCGCCTACCGCGAGGTCCCGGTCGAGCTGATCCAGCCGAACCCCAACCAGCCGCGTCGCCATCTGCACCCCGAGTCGATCTCGGCCCTCGCCGAATCGATCGCCGAGGCCGGGGTGATCCAGCCGCTGCTCGTACGGCCGCTCGCCGACGGCCGCTATGAGTTGATCGCCGGCGAGCGGCGCTGGCGAGCGGCCCGCGAGGCCGGGCTCGAGACGGTGCCCGCCCTGCTTCGCGACCAGGACGAGACCCACCGGATGCAGACGGCGCTGATCGAGAACGTAGCCCGTGAAGACCTCAACCCGGTCGATGAGGCTCGTGCGTGCGCGACGCTCGTCGACGACCTCGGCCTGACCAAGGAGGAGCTCGCCGGCCGCCTCGGCCGCACCCGGCCGGCGATCTCGAACCTGATTCGCTTGCTCGACCTCCCCGACGAGATCCTCGACCTGCTCTCCGTCGGGCGAGCTCATCCGAGGGCCACGGGCGTGCGATCCTGATCGCCAAGGGCGACGACGTTCGCCGTCGGCTCGCGCGCGACGCGGTCGCCGCCGGCTGGTCGGTTCGCGAGACCGAGAACCGGGCACGGGCGGCGGGGGCCATTCGCGCCACCACGGCCGCCGTCCACCCCGACCAGGAGGCGGCGATGCTGCGCGCCGAGGAGGCGCTCGAGGAGGCCTTCGGCCACGGCGTCCGCGTCCGCCCGGCGCGCAAGGGGCTACGCGCCGAACTGCACTTCGAGGGCCTCGACGAGCTGATCGAGTTCTCGCGCGGCATCGGCCGCGCCTAGCGGATGAGCGGCGCGCCGAGCTGGTTCGAGATCGGCGTCGCCAACGCGGCGAGGGCACGGGCGTTCTACGGCGAGCTGCTCGGCTGGGAGTTCGAGCCCGGCCCGTCGGGAGACGCCTCGGGCTCGGTCATCCGCACGCCGGGAATCGACGGCGGTCTGCACGGCGGCGACGAGGGCGCGAGCCCGTACCTGTTCTTCCGGGTCGACGACATGGATCGGGCGCTCGAGCAAGTGCATGAGCTCGGCGGCAGCGTCGAGCCCTCACCCGGAGCCGATCCCGACGCAGACTCCGAGTACGGGCGCTTCGCGCTCTGCCGCGACGACCAGGGCTCGAGCTTCGGCCTGCACCAGCCGCCGGCCGCGGGCTCCTAGCCCTCGCCGAGAGGCGAATCGCACGCTGGAATCGGATCCGGCGGCATCCTGTCACCTCGTCGTCTCTAGGGCGGCGACATAGATGGCGGCGGGGTTCCCCGGTGGCCAGCCGGGGAGCTCGTCGATGCAGTCGATCTGTACGAAGCCATTGCGCTCGTAGAAGGCTTGCGTCGCTTCATAGGGCGCATAGCCCGCGGAGCGATCGAGCGTCTTCACTTCGATCAGGGCAATGCCCTGATCGCGTAGTACGCCGAGCACGTGATTCAGCAGCCGGGTTCCGTAGCCTGAGTCGCGTCGATCGGGCTCCACGGCGATCCACAAGACCTCCGCCGCCTGCGACGTGCGCCGATCGACAATGACGAAGCCCACGATCTCCCCGGCCTCGACAATGACCCAACCGTCGTGCCGCTCCAGATCGCCCCGCACCCGGATGGGAACATCCTCGGTGAAGAAGTCCGGCGAGGCACGGACGATCTGGAGGCAGGCCTCAAGATCATCGAAGCGAGCCGCGCGCACCTGATGACTCATCCCGTCGGACTGTGCCATACGGCCGGTTTCGTCGGACGGTGGCGGACCGTATCGCTTCGGACGACGAATGGCATTCCTGCCCGTGGACTGGTGCCCTCGGTCCTGTGAGTGCACCGCAGATCTGCAGGAGGGAGAGCAAACATACGTTCGATCCTAAAACTCCCTTCGGATAGATCGATAACGCTCACTCGTCGTCCAGAGCGTTACTCCGTTGCGCCAGGCTCCTAGCCGCCCTACGACGCCGGGACTCGGAGCGCGACCTCGTGGCCGCCGAGCCGCCCGCGGAGCTTGAACGAGCTCGCGGGCTTGTTATAGAACGAGAACCACGCGCCATGGATCCGCAGATGGCCGTCCTCGCCGGCTGGGCCGCGGACCTTCACATCCGCGTGGAGTGTTTCGTCCTCGAACCGGTGTCGCCGCTGCCCGCGACGTCGCGGGCGAAACGGACGTTGTCGAGCTCGGACTCGGGTCCTTGCGACCGCCTGCCGACTAGGGCCCGAGGCGCTCGATCCGCCAGCCGTCACCGTCGCGGCTGTAGAGGAAGCGGTCGTGCAGGCGGCCGACCTGGCCCTGCCAGAACTCGATCGTCTCGGGGCGCAGGAGGTAGCCGCCCCAGTGCGCCGGCCGGGCGACGTCCTCGCCCTCGAACCGCGCCTCGAGCTCGGCCAGCCGCGCGTCGAGCTCGTCGCGCGAGCCGATCGGCTGCGACTGCGGCGATGCCCAGGCGCCGAGCTGGGAGTCGCGCGGGCGGGTGGCGAAATAGGCGTCCGAGTCGGCCTCCGGCAGCTTCTCGACCGCGCCCCGTGCTCGCACCTGACGATCGAGCTCGCGCCAGTAGACCACCACGGCCGCGAACGCCGAAGCGCCGATCTGCTCGGCCTTCGCCGACTCGTAGTTGGTGAAGAACCGGAAGCCGTCAGCACCGATTCCCTTGAGCAGGACCATGCGCGCGTCGGGCCGTCCTTGCGCGTCGACGGTCGCCAGCGCCATCGCCTCGGGCAGCGGCACCTCGCGCTCGGCGCGCTCGGCCCAGGCCCGAAACTGCTCGATCGGGTCGGCGGCGAGATCCTCCCGCCGCAGCGGTGGCATGTCGGGTCGTCGCGGCAAGGCTCTTCTAGAATGCCCGGTCCGAGGGCGATTAGCTCAGTTGGTTAGAGCGCGTCTCTGATAAGGACGAGGTCCGTGGTTCGAGTCCACGATCGCCCACCTAACGGTTGCGCGCGCCCTGCGATTCTCGCACCGGGGCCCGGATAGAGCGCACCTATAATGGCGCTCAGGCACGCAAGCGAGCCCCGGACGGTAGTTGAGCACATGCAGCAGATGCAGATCTACGGCGTCAGCTTCGACATGGTCGGCAAGCAGCCGATCGTGCTGCTGAAGACGGTCGACGGCAACCGCTTCCTGCCGATCTGGATCGGGCACCCCGAGGCCGCCGCGATCCTGATGAAGCTCCAGGGCGCACAGACGCCGCGGCCGATGACCCACGACCTGCTCAACGACCTGCTCGAGCAGCTCGAGGCCAAGTGCGAGCGCGTCTCGGTGACCGAGCTGCGCGACAACACCTTCTACGCCTCGATCACGATCTCCGTCAACGGCTCGGAGATCGAGATCGACTCGCGGCCCTCCGACGCGATCGCGCTCGCGGTCCGCTGCCAGGCGCCGATCTTCGCGGCCGAGGACGTGATCGAGGAGTCCTCGATCGAGTTCGAGCACGAGGTCGAGGACCAGGAGGAGGTCGTCGAGAAGTTCAAGGACTTCCTCGACGAGGTCTCCCCCGAGGACTTCGCCGGCGGCGCCGAGTCCTAGTTCCCGTCCGCGGGATCGATGCGGGATCACTGAGGGTGATCCCCAATAGACACCGGCGCTTTCCCCGGCCAACATCGAGTCGTCCATCGCTGTAGACCATCGGAGACCCGAGATGAACGACGAGGAACGCACCACGCCGGCCCCGCCCGAGGAGCCCGAGAAGCCCGAACAGGCGGGCGCCGCCGGGCCCGAGACCGCTCCCACCGAGGCGATCGAGGAGGGGCCTGGCCCGAAGCGTCTGCTGCGCAGCCGCGGCGATCGGATGATCGCCGGGGTCGCCGGCGGCCTCGGGCGCTACTTCCAGGTCGATCCGGTGATCATCCGGATCGCCTTCGCGATCTCGGTCTTCTTCGGCGGACTCGGCGTGCTGGCTTACCTGGCGCTGTGGGTATTCACTCCGGCCGACCCTGCGCCGGGCCAGGAACCGTCGCAGTCGAGCGACCGCTCGGGCTGGCTCGGGATCGCCGTGATCGTCGTCGGGGTACTGATCGTCCTCTCCGCCGCCGGATCGCTCGTCTTCTGGGATGACTGGGGCTGGGGCGGCGACGGGCCCTGGGGCCTGCTGTTGCTGGCCGCGATCGGAGCCGGCGCCTACGCGATCCTGCGCGACCGCGAGCCGGGAGAGCGGCTGCGCGGGGGACGGCTGGTGGCCGCGATCGCCCTTGCGATCGTCGCCGCGATCGGTCTGGGCTTGCTCGCGATGGCGAGCGCGTTCGTCGCCGCAACCGGGGGCGGCACGGTGGTCGCCGTGGTCGTGGTCGCGATCGGAGCGCTGCTTGCCCTCGCCGCTTTCCGGGGCGGCGCCCGGTGGTTGATCGCGCCCGCGCTCGCGCTCGCGCTGCCGCTCGGCGCAGTCTCCGCCGCCGACATCAGCTTCGCCGGCAGCATCGGCGAGCGCGACTACGCGCCGGCGGACATCAACCGAGCTTCAGGACCGCTACGAGCTCGGGGTCGGCGAGCTGGTCGTCGACCTGCGCGGGTTCGACTGGGAGAGGACCGAGGCTCCGGTCCCGCTCGAGCTCGATCTCGGCGTCGGTGATGCCGTCGTCGTCGTCCCGGAGGAAGTCTGCGTGACGCCCGACATCCACGTCGGCGCCGGCGAGCTCGACCTCGGCAGCCAGAGGCTCGACGGCTTCGACCTCGACGAGGTTCAGACCGCGCCCCCGACCGAGCCGCCGGGCGCCGGAGCCTCCCGCGAGGCTGAGGCCGGAGCCCCTCGGTCGCTGGCGCTCGAGGCCGAGGTCGACTTCGGAGCGCTCAGGGTGCTCAACGAGTGGGACGGCGCATCGCGGCCCGCCGTTCGCCGACTTCGACCGCGACCGAGAGGAGCGCGCCGATGTCTGCTGAGCGCCGCGACGACGTCTCGCTCGCCGCCGGGATCGGCGTCGTCGTCCTGGGCGCGGCGTTGCTGCTCGACCAGGTCGATGCGATCGAGCTCACCTTCGGCTGGCTCGGCGCGATCGTCGCCGCGGTCGTTGGGACGGCGCTGCTGGTCAGCGGCCTGCGCGATCCCGGCCCGGCGCCGATGCCGAGCCGGCCACCGCCGATCGCGAGACGCGCGGAGTGAACGCCGCCGCGACCAAGCCGAGCTCGCTCCGGCGCGACCCCGACAACGGGGTCGTCGCCGGCGTCTGCGCCGGGCTCGGCGAGCGGCTCGGGGTCGATCCGATCCTGCTCCGGGTCGGGTTCCTGGTGGTCGCGATCTTGACCGCCGGGGTCGCCGTGATCGCCTATCTGGTGGCGTGGGCCGTGATCCCCGCGAGCAGCTCCGCGGGGCCGCCGCGATCAGACGCAGAGAACGCCGCGGGTCCGCCGCGGCGGCTGGCGAGTGGCGGCCGGCGCCGGGCTGCTCGCCCTCTCGGCCCTGCTCGTCTTCCGCGAGCTCGGGATCTGGTGGAGCGACGCGCTGATCTGGCCGCTCGTCCTCGCCACGGCGGGTGGCGCCCTGCTCTGGCGCCAGTCGCGGGCGATGGCCCCCGCGCCGGTCGCAGAGGACCTGGAGCCGCCGGCCGGATCGCCACAGTCCCCGAGCTCTGAGCCGCAACGCCGGTCGGGCCCCGCCGACCTCTACCGCGGCGGCTTCGGGATTGCGCTCGTCGTCGGCGCCGCGCTGCTCTTTCTCTCGGCCAACGACGCGCTCGGCGCGACGCGCGAGGTCGTGCTCGCGAGCCTTGTCGGCGTGATGGCGCTGGCGCTGATCCTGGCTCCCTTCCTTTGGCGGCTGGGGCGGAACCTGGCCACCGAACGCGCCGAGCGCATCCGCTCGCAGGAGCGCGCCGAGCTCGCCGCCCACGTGCACGACTCGGTGCTCCAGACCCTGACCCTGATGCAGAAGCGCGCCGGCGACCCGCGCGAGGTGGCGGCGCTGGCCCGGCGCCAGGAGCGCGAGCTGCGAGCCTGGCTCTTCGACGGCGACCGCCGTCGCGACGGCGCCAGCCTTGCCGCCGCGCTCGAGGCCGTGGCGGCCGAGGTCGAGGACGCCCACGGGGTGGCGATCGACGTGGTCACGGTCGGCGACCGCCCGCTCGACGGTCCCGCCGAGGCGCTGGTCGCGGCCACCCGCGAGGCGCTCACCAACGCGGCCAAGTTCGCCGCCGACGCGAGCCCGATCGCGGTCTACGCAGAGATGGACGGCGATCGAGCCCAGGTGTTCGTCCGCGATCGCGGCGAGGGGTTCGAGCCCGAGGCGGTTCCCGCGGATCGGCGTGGGCTGAGGGAGTCGATTGTCGGCAGGATGGAGCGCAACGGCGGCACCGCCACGGTGCGCTCGTCGCCGGGCGAGGGAACCGAGGTTGAGCTGGTGATCGAGCTGGAGACGGCATGAGTGCGACCGCGCCGACCGTCGTCATCGTCGACGACCACGAGATCTTCCGCAGCGGCGTGCGGGCGGAGCTCGAGGGGCTGGTCGACGTCCGCGGCGAGGCGGGGTCGGTCGAGGAGGCGGTCAGGCTGATCGCCGCCGAGCACCCCGACGTCGTGCTCCTGGACGTGCACATGCCGGGTGGCGGCGGGGTCGAGGTGATCCGCCGGGTCGCCGGCGAGAGCCCAGCGCAGCGCTTCCTCGCACTCTCGGTCTCGGATGCCGCCGAGGACGTGATCGCGGTGATCCGCGCCGGCGCTCGCGGTTACGTGACCAAGACGATCTCCGGAGTCGAGCTCGCCGACGCGGTGCGGCGCGTGCGTGCCGGCGACGCGGTCTTCTCGCCCCGGCTGGCCGGATTCGTCCTCGACGCCTTTGCGGGACAGCTCACCGAGGCCGAGGTCGACCCCGAGCTCGACCAGCTGACGATGCGCGAGCGCGAGGTCCTGCGGCTGATCGCGCGCGGCTACCTCTACAAGGAGATCGCGCTCGAGCTCTCGATCTCACCGAAGACGGTCGAGGCGCACGTCAGCGCCGTGCTCCGCAAGCTCCAGCTCTCCAACCGCCACGAGCTCAGCCGCTGGGCGGTCGAGCGGCGGCTGGTGGATTGAACGCCGGCGTAGCCGCGATACGCTGACATCGTTGGACGCTCTCGCACGGCTCGCCGAGTCGAAGATCCGCACCGCGATCGCACGGGGCGAGTTCGACAACCTGCCCGGCCAGGGAGAGCCGCTTGAGCTCGAGGACCTCTCGCGGGTGCCCGCGGAGCTCCGCATGGGCTTCAAGCTCCTGCGCAATGCCGGCTGCCTGCCGCCAGAGCTCGAGGCGCGCAAGGAGGCCGCCAGGCTGGGCACGCTGGTCGCAGCGACCGGCGACGCAAACGAGCGGGCGCGGCTCTCCCGCCTGCGTGCCGACGCCGTGCTGCGCTACCAGTTGCTCGCCGATCGCCGCCGGCGCTGATTCGCAACCTGGCGGCGCCCTGCTCGGCGAATGCGCCGGGCGTCAGGCGGGCGGCATCTCGGCGAACTGCGGCGCGTCGTCGCCGATCTGGTGCCAGCTGGCCTTGTATGCGACCTGCTGGTGAAAGCTCGGTTCGAGGTCGAGGTCACTCATCAGTCCTGCGGCGACGAAGTACACCTCGCCGAGGTCGTCATAGAGGCTCGAGCCGCATTTGCTGCAGAAGTTGCGGGGCGCGAGTTCGCTCTCGTAGCGCGTGACCAGGTCCTCGCCTTTGGTGAACCTGAAGTTGTCCTTGGCCACGACCACCCCCGCGAGGCTCGAGCCCGTCCAGTGCTGGCAGCGAGTGCAGTGGCAGTAACCCAGCGCCTGGGGATCCTGAACCTCGTACTCCACGCTCCCGCACAAGCACGTTCCATTGAGCGTTTCAGTCATCACGACCCCTTCCGGAGTTGGCGTTGAACGATCCGCGGCAACGCTACCACCGGGAGGCCGACGCAGGACCTTTCGGAATCACGCGACGAAGTGCGGAGGGTCCGGCGTTTCGCTCACGTCCGCAGTGTGGCGGACCGGCGCGCCCGACCGGGCCGTGCCGATCAGTCGCGAACGAACGCCCCCGCCGCCACCGGCCTGGCGGCGGTTTGCGCCCGATGGTGCCGCCGGAGGAGTAGTCGACGAGCGGCCACTCGGCGGGTGTGGCGCCGAAGATGTCGCCGACGACGCCGTTGCCGTTGATGTCGGCCTGGACCAGGCAGGCGGCCATACTGTATTCGATATGACGTCGTATACAATATGAGCATGGCCGAGATTGGAGAGCTGATCCGTGAGGCCCGCCTGCGCTCGGGGCTGAGCCAGCGCTCAGTCGCTCGCCGCGCCGGCACCAGCCAGGCGGCGATCAGCCGGATCGAGCGCGGCCTCGAGCAGCCAACCTTCGAGCGGGTCGAGCAGATCCTTGCCGGGCTCGGGTGGCGCCCGGTGATCGAGCTCGTGCCGATCGCCGAGCACGAGACGGAGCCGCGGCGGCTGCATGCCGATGCCGGCGCGAGCACCCACGAGCGCCTGCAGCGCGGCCTGTCGTTGAGCCGATTCGCCGCGCGACTGGACGAGGCGGCGGCGGCGATCCGTGAATGAGCGACCGACCGACGACCTCGGCCGCGAGCCGGCCGACCAGGAACGCATTCTCGAGACCCTGCTCGACTACGAGGTCGCGTTCCTGGTTCTGGGCGGGATCGCGGTCTACGTGCACGGCCATACCCGGCTCACCCACGACGTCGACGTGATCCCCGACCCTTCGTCGGCCAACATGCGCCGGCTCGCCGCCGCCCTGGCCGAGCTTCAAGCACAAGCGGTGGGCACCGGCGGCGTCCGACTGCCGCTCGATCTCTCGCATCCCGAGAGCCTTGCGCTCGGCAACTACTTCCTCGATACCAAGTACGGCGCCCTCGATCTGGTCAACGGCCCGAGCCCGGACCTGAAGCGCTATCGCGGCCTCGAGCGCAACGCCGTCGAAGCGCCGCTGGGCGGCGGCACCCTGCGCGTGATCTCCAAGGACGACCTGATCGAGATGAAGCGTGCGGCCGGACGGCCGAAGGACCTCGCCGACATCGCGGCGCTGACCGAGGTCGAGCGCGGCGGCGGTCAGGAGTCGTAGCCGAGCCCGAGCCGGTCGAGCGTTCGGAGCCAGATCCCGCGCCGCCCGCCGTTGCGGTCGGCGGCGGCGAGCCGGTTGCGGGTGAGCTCGATCGCGGCCCAGCGGAGCGGTTCGGGCGGAAACGGCGTCGGCTTCGAGCGGATCGCCGGCAGCCGGGTGGCCTCGGTGTCGCGCCCGGCGAGCAGGTCGAGCGCCACCCGGGCGCCGAAGCGGCTCGCGCCGACCCCGAGACCCGTGTGGCCGACCGCGTAGGCGACCCGGCCGCCCAGCGCCGTCCCGTAGAAGGCGAAGAAGCGGCTGCAGGTGTCGATCGCCCCACCCCAGCGATGGCTGAAGCGGATTCCCTCGAGCTGGGGGAAGGCGGTGAAGAAGTGGGCGGCGAGCAACGCCGAGGTCTCGTCGCTTTGATCGAAGCGGGCGCCGACCTGCCGCCGTAGTGGTAGACGGCGTCGTAGCCGCCCCACAGAATCCGGTCGTCGGCGGTCAGCCGGTAGTAGTGGAACTGGTTCGCGGCATCGCCCAGCCCCTGCCGGTTCGCCCAGCCGATCGCCTCACGCTGCGCCGGCGAGAGCGGCTCGGTGACGAGGACGTAGTCGTAGACCGGGACGATCCGGCGCCGGATCGTCCGCACCAGCCCCGGATAGGCGCTGGTCGCGAGCAGCACCCGGCGGGCCCGAACGACGCCGGTGGAAGTGCGTCAGCTCGACCGTGGCGCCGTTGTTGCGCAACCGGGTCACCTCGGTGCGCTCGTGAATCCGAACGCCGAGCGCGCGCGCCGCAGCGGCGAGCCCCCAGCAGAGCTTCGCCGGGTCGAGCAGCCCGGCGCCGCTGCGTTGCCAGCACCCCGCCGCGTAGATCGGCGAGTCGACCTCGGCCCGGACCTGCTCGCGATCGAGCAGCTCCGCCTCGTGACCGTGCGCCCGCAGCGTCTCGACCTGGTCGGCAAACCCGGCGACCTCGTGCGGCTCGACGGCGACGTCGAGGTTCCCCGTGAGCTCGAGGTCGCAGTCGATCCCGTGGCGCTCGATCGTGGCCACGACGCTGTCGAAGTTCTCGAGCCCGAGCCGCTCGAGGGTCGCCATCTGGTCTCCGAAACGGGCCAGGCCGTTGTCGATCCCGTGCGTGAGCGAGGAGAGGAAGAAGCCGCCGTTGCGGCCGCTGGCCGCGTGCGCCGAGCTCGCTCGCACTCGAGCAGCACCACCTCCCGCCCCGGCTCGTCCTCCTTTGCCAGCAGCGCGGCCCAGAGCCCGCTGAGACCGCCACCGACGATCGCCAGATCGGGCTCGGTGTCGCCTTCGAGGGCCGCCGCGGGCGCCGGCCGCTGGGGCGAGTCGAGCCAGAACGGGGTCGTCGAGGCCTCGGAGTATGCCCGTCGTTGATCGGCGCTTGGAACGCCGTCCCCCCACGGTCCGTGTCCCGCCGTGCGCATGCTTGGGACGCTAGCCTGCGCCCGCGATGGACCTCTTCCTCGCAGCGTGTCAGGGCGCCGGGCTGGCGCTCGCGGCCGGGGCGTTCGCCGGCGCCGCCGGCCGCCGCGACTTGATCGGCGGGCTCCTGGCCGCGGTCGCGGTCATCGGCGGCGCGATCCTGTTCGGGATCTCGCTCGAGGCCGAGGACCACCCGGCCTGGCCGGGCTGGCCGGTCGGCGCGGCGCTCGCCGGGTTCGCGTACGCCGTCGTTCGGGACCTGTCCGAGGCGGCCGGCCAGCGCGCCGAGGGCGGCGGGTTCATCGCCGCGCTGATCGCCCTCGCCGCGCTCGCCCTCGCCGCGCTCTCGGTCCTGCTTCAGCCGATCTCGATCGTCGCCTTCGGGGCGCTCGTCTGGCTCTACCTCGGCCAGCGCCGCCGGACCGCGAGCAAGTACGAGGGTCTCAGGACGCTGCGGTGAGGCAGCGCAAGCTCGTTCTCTGCGTCGTCGATTCGCTGCGCACCGACATGCTCGTCGAGGCCGCGAGGGGCGGCGCGGCGCCGACGTTCGCCACCCTGATCGAGCGCGGCGCGCTGATCGGCGACTGCGTCTCCTCCTTTCCCTCGGTGACCCCGGTCTGCTCGTCGGAGATCGTCACCGGCGCCGCGCCCGGATCGGCACTGGATCAGCGGCAGCAACTGGTATCACCGCGCCGAGGGGCGTTACGTCGAGTACGGCAGCTCGTTCGAGGCGACCCGTGCGTTCGGGCTCTTTCGAACGCTCTACGACATCGTCTACAACATGAACATGTCCCACCTCTCCCCCGAGGTGGAGACGGTCTTCGAGCGGCTCGGCGACCGCGGCCTGCGCAGCGCCTGCACGCCGTTCCTGATCTATCGCGGACGCACCCGCCACGAGGTCGGGCTCGAGGGGCTGCTGCGCAAGGTCGCGGTCGCGGCCAGCTTCCGGCACGCGACCTGGGGGCCGGACGAGCTCTTCTACGGCGAGCTCTACTCGAGTCGGCAGGTGGACTGCAAGCCGACCCTCGCGCGCCCCGGCACGCGCGACGAGTACTCCGCCTGCGTCGGGCGCGACCTGGTCGCCAACGACCGTTACGACTTCCTGCTCTTCTCACTCCCCGACAACGACCATCATTCGCACAAGTTCGGGCCCGAGGCGCAGATCGAGTCGATCGCCCGCGCCGACGCCGCCTTCGCCGAGCTCGCCGACGCGGCCGGCGGTCTCGACGAGTTCCTCGACGCCAACGCGGTGATCCTGCTCGCCGACCACGCCCAGACCCGGGTCGAGAGCCCGCTGCCGCTGGCCGAGGCATTGGGCGCCGATTGGCGGGTGCAAGAGCCGAACGTCGGCCCCGAGCACGCCGAGCTCGCGGTCAGCCCGATTGCCCGGGCCGCCGCCGTCTACGTCCTGCTCGAAGGTGCCCGCGCCGAGCGTGCGCACGCCGACGTGCGCGCCCGGCTTCGGGGCATCGACGGGATCGACCTGTTCGCGTGGCTATCACGCGGCGACGGCGCCCCCGTCGAGCGCGCCGACCCTGGTCCCGCCGCACGGCGCCGAGGCGGTGGTCGAGCGCGACGGCGCCGAGCTTCGCTTCCGGCCGGGCACCGGCGTCGTCGACAGCCGCGGGGCGGGCTGGGACGTCGACGGTGACCTCTCGGCGCTCGCCGGCCAAGGCCCCGGACGGACGCTTCGAGAGCCCGGAGTACCCCGACGCGCTGTTCCGCCTTTGGTCGGCGCTCAATGCCCCTCACGCCGGCGACATCCTGATCTCGGCCTCGACCGGCTACGAGCTCGTCGACTGGGGCGGGGTAACCCACTGTCCCGGTGGCAGCCACGGCTCGCTGCACGCCGGCGACTCGCTCGGGCCGTTGTTGCTGTGCGGGTTCGAGCCGGGCACCGAGGCGATTCGCGAGCAGTGGGCGCTCAGCGACGTCGCCGGCCTGGTGCTCGGTCACTTCGGGATCGCGCCCGAGGCCGATCCCAGCGCCACCGCAACCGAGGTCGGGGTGTGACCGAGACCCGCGAGCTCGAGCTCGAGGCGCCCGCGCGCCGCCCGCGCCGCCCGCGCCGCCGAGTGCGCGCGACGCGTGGGCGCGCGCGCCGATCTCACCTGGGCCGCGGTGCGCCGGGTCCATCTCGGCACCCGCCGGCCCCGCAACTGGGTGCAGCTGTTCAAGTTCGGCGTCGTCGGGCTCTCCGGCTACGCCGTCAACCTGGCGGTGTTCTGGCTGCTCGCGCACGCCGGCCGGCCTGCACCACATCGCGGCGGCCGTGGGAGCGTTCTGCGTCGCGGTGACGAATAACTGGCTCTGGAACCGCCACTGGACCTTCCAGGCAAGCGACCAGCACGCCGGGCACCAGGGAGCGCGCTTTCTCGCCGTCTCGCTGGTCGGACTCGGGATCAACCTCGGCGTGCTCGAGCTGCTCGTCAGCGGTGTCGGGATCGAGGAGCTTCCCGCACAGGCGGTCGCCGTCGCCGTCGCGATGCCTGCGAACTTCATCGGCAACAAGCTGTGGACCTTCGACCGCGGCTCGGCGCCGCCCTCGTAGCGGTCTGCGTCCTCGCCTTCCCGGCGGGGGCAGGCGCCCAGGGCGAGCCCGCGAGCGCCGCCGGCTCGACCGCGCAGGAACCCACCCGCCCGGGCTATTTGCCGCCAACGCCCGAGGGCTACGGGCTGAGCGCCGCCGAGGCGGTCGCGATCGCCGACCGCAACCCGGTGGTCGCCGAGCAGACCGCCCGCTACGGGCGCCTCGAGACCGCGATCGAGGTCGAGGAGGGTGGCGCCTGGCAGGTCGGCTACAAGTCCGCCGACCGCGAGGTCGCCCAGGTCGTCGTCGACGGGGCGACGGGCGAGGTGCGGGAGGCCTGGACCGGCTACCAGGTCGCGTGGCCGATGGCGCGCGGCAACGAGGGCCAGTTCGGCCACGTCCTCAACGCACCCTACGTCTGGATCCCGCTCTGCGCGATCTTCATCGCCGGGCTGCTCGACTGGCGCCGCCCGTGGCGGGTCGTGCACCTCGATCTGCTCGTGCTGCTCGCATTCGGCGTCTCGCACGTGTTCTTCAACCGGGGCGAGATCGGGGTCTCGGTTCCACTTGTCTACCCGGTGCTCGTCTATCTGCTGGCCCGCATGCTCTGGCTCGGATTCCGCGGCGGGGAAGGTCTGCGGCCGACCCTGCCGGTGTCCTGGCTCGCGGTCGCCGCCGTCGCGCTGATCGCCTTCCGGCTGACGATCAACGTCGCCGACTCCGGGGTCATCGACGTCGGCTACGCCGGCAGCGTCGGCGCCGACCGGATCGTGCACGGCGAACCGATCTACGGCGATGGCGAGTTTCCCGACGACAACCGTTTCGGTGACACATACGGCCCGGCGAACTACTACGCGTACGTGCCGTTCGAGCTTGCGCTGCCCTGGAGCGGCGAGTGGGACGAGCTCGCCGCCTCGCACGCCGCCGCGATCGCCTTCGACCTCGCCACGGTGGCCGGGCTGGTCGTCTTCGGCCTCCGGTTGCGCCCGGGCCTGGCAGGGCGAGCGCTTGCGATTGTGCTCGCCTTCGCCTGGCTCGCCTACCCCTACACGGCGTTCGCGCTGCAGTCGAACTCCAACGACTCGCTGGTCGCCGCGTTGCTCGTCTGGTCGCTGGTTCTGTTCGCGCGCCCGCTCGCGCGCGGGGCCCTGCTGGCGCTCGCGGCGGCGGCGAAGTTCGCGCCGCTGGTGCTGGCGCCGATCTACGCGGCCGGCGAGCGCGGGCTCGCCGACAGCCTGTGGGGCGCCGGCGAGGATCGCTCGCGGTGGCGCGGCCTGCGCCCCGTGGCCGGGTTCGCGTTCGCCTTCGCCGCCGTCGCGGCGCTGATGCTCGCCCATCCCGCGATCGACCCCGGCCTGGCGACCTTCTGGGAACGGACCCTCGAGAGCCAGCTCGACCGGGAGCTCGCCGTTCAGCATCTGGGGCCAGGAGCCCGGGCTCGGCTGGCTTCAGACGGTGACGATCGTCGCCTCCGGCGCGCTGGCGGTGGCGGTCGCCTTCGTCCCCCGTCGCCGCACTATCGCCGCAGATAGCCGCCCTCGTCGCCGCGGTCATGATCGCGGTCGAGCTCAGTGCCGAGCACTGGTTCTACCTCTACATCCCCTGGTTCCTGCCCCCGCTGCTGATCGCACTTGCGGTCTGCGAGCGTCAACGCCCAAGGTTCCGGACTCCTCGCTAGGAGGGGAATGGGGGACGTTCGCCTAGTCCTTGGCGCAGGTGGGACACTCAGTCCGGCGCCGGTTCGAGGACCTGGGTGATCGAGTCGGCGAGGCCGTCGTCGCGAACCTCGACGACCACGGCGTTGACCCAGATGTCCTCCGCGGCGGTCTCGAAGCGCACCGACATCTGGGTGCGGAAGGCCTCCAGCGCCTGCTCCCAGCGGACCCCGAGCACGCTCGCCCGCGACCCGGTCATGCCGACGTCGGAGATGTAGGCGGTCCCCTTGGGAAGCACGCGGGCGTCGGCGGTCGGCACGTGGGTGTGTGTGCCGACGACCGCGGCTCCGCGCCCGTCGAGGTGCCAGCCCATGGCGACCTTCTCCGAGGTGACCTCGGCGTGGAAGTCGACGAAAAACGCATCGGCCTGGCCCTCGAGGCGGTCGAGCAGCACGTCGGCCTCGGTGAACGGCGAGCGCGCCGCGCGCAGCTCCACCTGGCCGATCAGGTTGATGACGCAGAACCGCATCCCCGCCGCCTCGACGATCGTGTGGCCGCGACCGGGGTTGCCGGCCATGAAGTTGGCCGGGCGGACGACGCGGTCGGACTGATCGAGGTAAGCGAAGACGTCGCGGTGGCGGAACGAGTGATTGCCAAGCGTGATCACGTCGGCGCCGATCGCGAACAGGTCCTCGGCCGTCTTCTGCGTGATCCCGAGCCCGCCGGCGGAGTTCTCCCCGTTGACGATCACGAGGTCGGGCGAATGGCGCTCGCGCAGCCCGGGCATCGCCCGAGCAAGCCCGGCCCGCCCCGGTTTTCCGACGACGTCGCCGACGAACAACACCCTCATCGCCCAGTCAGCGTATTGGTGCCGGAGGGTTGGGCATGAACGTTCACTAGCGTTCGCGCGGTGAGCGGGACCGAATCGCCGTCGCCGGGCGGCGAATCAGAGGCAGCGAACGTGATTGAGGTCCGCGCGCTCGGCAAGAGCTTCGGCGCACGCGCCGCGCTTCGCGAGGTCTCGTTCGCGGCCCGGCCAGGCGAGCTGCTGGCGGTGATCGGGCCGAACGGCGCCGGCAAGACGACCCTGCTCTCGATCCTCGCCGGGATCCGCGGCGCCGACACGGGCGAGGTAGAGGTGCCCGGCGACGTCGGCTGGGTGCCGCAGCAGGCGGCGCTGTACCGCCGTCTGACGGTGGTCGAGAACCTGCGCCTCTTCGCGCACCTCGAACAGGTCGCCGAGGTCGACGCAGCGGTCGAGCGGATGCTCGAGCAGACCGGGCTCGGCGAGCGCCGCGACGACCAGGTCGCGACCCTCTCCGGAGGCAACCAGCAGCGCGTCAACATCGCGATTGGCCTGCTCTCGGCGCCCGCCGTGCTGCTGCTCGACGAGCCCTCCACCGGCCTCGACCCGCGCCAGCGCGAGCGCCTCTGGGAGTTCGTGCTCGGGCTCGCCGGCGGCGGGACGACGGTGATCTACTCGACCCACCACCTGGGCGAGGCCGAGCGTTACGGCGATCGATTGCTGGTGCTCGCCGACGGCGAGACGATGTTCGACGGCACCGCCGACGAGCTCCACGAGGCGGTCCCCGGCTCCGACGGGCGCGACTTCGAGGCCGCCTTCGTCCGCTACCTGCGCGAGCGGGGGCACTGAGCGCCGATGCGCTGGCTGCTGCTCAAGGACCTCCAGATCCTGCGCCGCTCGCCGCTGGTGGTGGGGCTGCTGATCGGCTACCCGATCGTGCTCGGGGTGCTGATCGGGTTCGCGCTCTCAGGTGACAGCTCGAAGCCGCGGGTCGCGTTCCTCAACCAGGTGCCCGACGAACAGGGCTTCCAGATCGGCGGCGACGATCAGGGGGTCGACCGCGGGGTCGCGCGCGAGGAGCTCTGCTCACGGGTCGAGTGCGTCGATGTCGAGACGCGCGAGGAGGCCGAGCAAAAGGTCGAGGACGGCGACGTGATCGCGGCGCTGATCCTGCCGCCGGACCTGCTCGACAAACTCGAGTCGCTGGCAAGCCTCAACCCGCAGCAGCCGACGGTCGAGGTGCTGGTCAACGAGGACGACCCGGTGAAGGCGAGCCTCGTCGACGACCGGATCCGGGCGCTGATCACCGAGGCCAACCTGATCCTCTCCCAGCGGATCTCCGATCAGGCCGCCACCTACCTCGACCTGCTGATCGAGGGCGGTGTGTTCGAGCTTCCCCTGGTCGGAGAGTTCGACGTCCTTGGCCTCGAGAAGAGCGGGGCGATCCTCGCGGCGGTTCGCGCCGAGCTTCCGCCGGGCAGCTCGGCCCGCCTGGCCGTCGATCGGGTGATTCGCTTCGGCGACCTTGCGCGCGAGAACCTGGACTTCGCCCTCCCGCTGCTCGGCGCGGTGGCCGAGCCGATCGCGGTCGACAAGGTCGTGGTCGCGGGCGACAGCTCGGAGCTCGACACGTTCGCGATCGCCGTCGCCGCCACCGTGACCCTGATGTTCGTAACCGTGCTCCTGGTCGCCGGCTCGCTCGCGCTCGAGCGCGAGGAGAACGCGTTCACGCGGATCACCCGCGGCCTGGTCGGGACCACCGGCCTGCTGGTCGAGAAGGTCGTGCTCGGCATCGTCGCCTCGATCGCGGTCACGCTGCTGATGCTGGTCGCGCTCACCGCGCTGGTCTCGATCGACTGGGGCCGTTTGCCGCTGATCCTGCTCGCGATCGTCGCCGGCGGCGCGGCCTTCGCCGCCTTCGGGGCCGCGATCGGCGGCTCGGCGAAGGAGGTTCGTGCCAGCTCGCTGCTCGCGTTCATGGTCTCGCTGCCGATCGCCTTCCTCTCACTGGTGCCGTCGGGAACCGTGAGTGGCGGCGTCTACGACCTGATCGAGGTCGTCCGCGCGCTGTTCCCGTTCGACCCTGCCCTCGACGCGATCGAGGGCGCGCTCGACGAGGCCGGCCCGGACCTGCTCGTCGCGTTGCTGCACTGCGCTGCGGTCGCCGCCGCCTATGGGGTGCTCGCGCGACTCGCGCTGCGCCGGTTCGTCTAGCGCGACATCTGTTTTTCGTCACCCCCAAAAGGGGGTAGGGTCGGAGTGAAGGGGTAGACGAAACACCCCATTAGGAGGAGATATGTCCGACAATGTCGATGCGGCGAAGGCCGCATACGAAGCATTTGGCCGTGGTGACTTGGAGGCAACCGGCGAGGGCTTCGCCGAGGACGTGGTCTGGGTGACCTCAGACGAGTTGCCGCTCGGTGGGGAGACCAGCGGCCGCGACGCGGTGCTCGCCAACTTCGGTCAGATTCCCAGCTATTGGTCGGAGTTCAGCGTCGAGCCCGAGGAGTTCATCGACGGCGGCGACTGGGTCGTCGTCCGCGGAACCCAGCGGGCGACCGGCGACGGTGGCAGCTTCGAGGCTGGATTTGCCCACCTGATGCATTTCAGCGACGGCAAGGTCGACCGCGGCGAGTTCTACGCCGACAGTGCGAAGGCGAAGGGCGCGCTCGGCTCCTGAGCCTCGAAACTCGTGCGGGGTGGCGAAGGCGCCCCGCACGGGTCGTCGATCGGGGCGACGTCCCTAGAATCCGCTGCGTGAGCTTCCCCGCTACGCGCATGCGGCGCCTGCGGCGGACGAAGGCGCTCCGCGACCTCGTGCGCGAGACGGAGCTCTCGCCGCGGCACCTCGTCCAGCCCCTCTTCGTCGTCTCCGGCGAGGGCGTTCGCGAGCCGGTGCAGTCGATGCCGGGCATCGAGCGGTTCTCGATCAACGAGCTCGTCGCCGAGGCCTCGGAGCTGCAGGCCGTCGGGATCGAGGCGGTGATCCTGTTCGGGATCCCCGCCGCCAAGGATGAGAGCGGGTCGGGCGCTTATGACGAGGAGGGGGTGGTGCAACTCGCCGTGCGGGCGCTGAAGGAGGCGCACCCCGAGCTCACCGTGATCACCGACGTCTGCCTCTGCGAGTACACCTCGCACGGCCATTGCGGCTTCGTCCGCGACGGCGAGATCGACAACGACATCACGGTCGAGCTGCTCGCGCGGACTGCGATCTCGCATGCGGAGGCGGGCGCCGACGTCGTCGCCCCCTCGGACATGATGGACGGGCGGATCGGGGCGATCCGGTTCCAGCTCGACGAGGAGGGCCACCCGAACACGCCGATCATCGCCTACTCGGCCAAGTACGCGTCCGCCTTCTACGGACCCTTCCGCGAGGCCGCCGAGTCGACGCCCGAGTTCGGCGACCGCCGCGGCTACCAGATGGACCCGGCAAACGCGCGCGAGGCCCTGCGCGAGGTCCGTCTCGACGTCGAGGAGGGCGCCGACATGGTGATGATCAAGCCCGCGCTGCCCTACCTCGACGTGATCCGCGCGGTCCGCGATGAGACCGAAACGCCGATCGCGGCCTACCAGGTCTCCGGCGAGTACTCGATGCTGAAGGCGGCGGGGGCGAACGGATGGCTCGACGAGCCCGCCGCCGCGCTCGAGACGCTGACCGCGATCCGCCGCGCCGGCGCCGACGTGATCTTCACCTACTACGCCAAGGAGGCCGCGGGTTGGCTGGCGTGAAGGCCCCGCAGCCGAAGGTGCGTGCGCGCAAGGACGGCGCGGCGATCCCGCTCGACGAAACCGACAAGCGGCTGATGAACCTGCTTCAGTCGAGCTTCCCGCTCGAGGCGGAGCCGTACGCGCTGGTCGCGGCCGAGGCCGAGCTCGACCCCGGTGAGCTCATGGATCGCACCCAGCGCCTGCTCGACGAGCGGATCATCCGCGAGATCACACCCATATTCGATACGCGGGCGCTCGGCTACGAGTCGATGCTGGTCGCCGCCAAGGTCGACGCCCAGAACCCGCAGCGGGCGGCGAAGATCATCAACTCCCATCCCGGCGTCTCGCACAACTACCTGCGCACGCACGAGTTCAACCTCTGGTTCACGATCGCGACCCCGCCCGACTCCGAGCTCGGCCTCGAGGGCACGCTCGAGGTGCTCCAGCGGCTCACCGGCGCCGAGTCGATCCGCCAGCTCCCAACCCTGTGCCTGTTCAAGATCAACATGAACCTCGAGATGGAGAAGGGCACCGAGGCGCTCGCGGCGGCCGTTGACGCCGCCCCGCCGCGCGAGCTCGAGGCACAGCCCTACGACGACACCGACGTCGCCGTGATCCGCGCCCTTCAGGGCCCGATGGAGGTCGTCGATCGGCCCTACGACGCGGCCGCCGCCGAGGTCGGGATGACGACCGCGGCGCTGCTCGAGCACCTGCGCGCGATGGTCGACCGCAAGCTCCTGCGCCGGGTTGCGGCGATCCTCTATCACCGCCGCGCCGGGTTCTCGGCAAACGGGATGGGGGTCTGGCGTGTGTCCGAGGCCGAGATTCCCGAGGTCGGCGCTCGGATGGCATCGGTGCGCGGGATCTCGCACTGCTACCAGCGGCCCACCTACGCCGACTGGCCCTACTCGGTGTTCACGATGGCTCACGGACGCTCGAAGGCAGAGTGCGACGCGGTCCTCGACTCGATCGCCGATGAGCACGATCTTCATGGCCCGGACCGCGCCACCCTCTACTCCTCGACCGAGTTCAAGAAGGTTCGGCTGCACTACTTCACCGACGACTACGCCGACTGGGAGCGTGAGCACCAAGGCGTCTGAGCGCCTCTACCGCGAGGCGCTCGAACTGCTCCCGGGCGGCGTCAACTCCCCGGTGCGGGCGATGCGCTCGATCGGGCGCGAGCACCCGATCTTCGTCGAGCGCGGCGAGGGCTGCGAGCTCGTCGACGCCGACGGCAACCGCTACGTCGACTGGGTCTGCTCGTGGGGGCCGCTGATCCTGGGCCACGCCGAACCGGGCGTCGTCGCGGCCCTCCGCGACGCCGCGGGCCGCGGGACGAGCTATGGCGCTCCGACGGAGGGCGAGGTCCGGATGGCCGAGGAGGTCTGCGAACGCTTCGCCTCGGTCGAGATGGTGCGGATGGTCAACTCGGGCACCGAGGCGACGATGAGCTCGATCCGGCTCGCCCGTGCGGCAACCGGTCGCGAGAAGCTGCTCAAGTTCGCCGGCGCCTATCACGGCCACGTCGACGGCCTGCTCGCGGAGGCGGGCTCCGGCCTCGCCACCCAGGGCATTCCGGCCAGCCCGGGCGTCCCCGCCTCGCAGGCAGCGGCGACGATCGTGGTGCCCTGGAACGATCGCGAAGCGCTCGCCAAGGCGCTCTCCGAGCACGAGTTCGCCGCGATCCTCGCCGAGCCGATCCCGGCCAACATGGGCCTCGTCCCGCCCGAGCCCGAGCTGCTCGAGTTCCTGCGCCAAGCGGCCGACACCAATGGTGCTCTGCTCGTCCTCGACGAGGTGATCAGCGGCTTTCGCGTCTCCCGCGGCGGCGCCCAGGAGCTCTACGGAGTCGAAGCCGATCTGACGATCATGGGCAAGGTGCTCGGGGGCGGGCTGCCCGCTGCGGCCTACGGCGGCCCGCGCGGCCTGATGGAGCGGATCGCACCCGCCGGCGACGTCTACCAGGCCGGGACCCTGGCTGGAAACCCGCTCGCCGTCGAGGCCGGGCTGGCGACGCTGGCCAAGCTTGGCCCCGCCGCCTATGAGCGCCTCGGCGAGCTCACCGACCGGCTCGCCGCCGGGCTCGCCGCCGCAGCGGGCGACCGTCCGATCCAGGTTGCCTCGGTCTGTGGCCTGGCAACGCCGTTCTTTAACGCCGAGCCGATCACCGACTTCGCCGGCGCCTCGGCCTGCGACCTCGACGCCTACGGCCGCTTCTGCGGCGCGCTGCTCGATCGCGGCGTCTACCCGCCCGCCTCGCAGTTCGAGGCCTGGTTCGTCTCGCTCGCCCACGACGAAGCCGCGATCGACCGCACCTGCGAGGCGGCGGCCGAGGCATTCGCGGAGGCGCTGTGAGGCGGAGCCGAGCCCGGCCGCTGTTGAGGCCCTGTCTGTGAGGCGGAGCCGAGCCCGGCCGCTGTTGAGGCCGCTGCCTGTGAGGCGGAGTCCGAGAGGACGGAGCCGAGCCCGGCCGCTGTTGAGGCCGCTACCTGTGAGCCAAGCCCGGCCGCTGATATGAGTGCCGCGTCGCACAGCCTGCGCGAGCTCGCGGACTCGCTGCGCGCCGAGGACTCCGTGATCAGCCCCTGCGTTGTTGCGCCGGACGGCGCTGTGCCTGTGCTCGGGCATCTCGCGGCCGGCGGCCCGCGCACGGCCCGCCACCAGGGCGAGTACGCGCTCGTCGTCGAGGCGGTGCGCGAGGGCTACCTGCTCCACTACGAGCGCGGGCGGGTGGTCACCGGTTGCGATCCGGACCTGGCGCTGCTCGCCGGTGACTACCTCTACGCGTTCGGCCTCGAGCGGCTCGCCGCGCTCGGCGATCTCGACGCCGTGCGCGAGCTCTCCGATCTGATCAGCCTTGCGGCGCAGGTCCACGACGCGGGCCGGTCCGCGGAGCGGATCGCGAGCGAGGCGCGAGCACTCTGGCTCGGGTGTGCGATTGCGATCGCGACGGGGCCCTCGGCCGGTCACGAGGACGCCAAGGCGGCACTGGGAGCGCAGTCGCTGCAGGCGGCCGCCGCGCTCTTGGCGGCGGCCGAGCGCGCCGCCTCCGAGGCGGGCATCGGCGACGAGCTTGAGCTCGCCGCGGACGCAATAGACTTCCGCCAGAACCCCTTTTCCTGACTTGGCTGAGCCGGCGGACAAGAGCCGGGGCGCGACCCCCGAGAAGCCCAAACCCGCGGGTTACTACGAGGGCGAAACGATGACCCGCCGGACGGTGTTCGGGCTCGGCGGACAGGCCTTCGGCGCCCTCGCGGTGACCGCGGTCGCTTTGCCGACGGTCGGCTTCGCGCTGGCGCCGATCTTCGACCGGCCCGAGGAGACCTGGGAGGGCGTCGGATCGCCCGACGACTTCGTCCCCGAGACCTACCGCCAGGCGGTGATCACGATCGTCGACGGTGTCGGCGACTCGGGCAAGACGACCGTCTACGTCCGCCGCGGCAGCGAGGCGCTCGACGAGGATCCCGAAGAGTTCATCGCGGTCTCGACCCGCTGCGCGCACCTCGGGTGCCCGGTGCGCTTCGTTCAGGCGGCCGGCAACTTCATCTGCCCCTGTCACGGCGGCGTCTACGACTTCGAGGGCCTGGTGATCGGCGGCCCGCCGGTGCGCCCGCTCGATCGCTTCCAGACCCGCGTGGTCGACGATGTGCTCGAGGTCGGTCCGCGCTACAGCGTCACCAACGACCTCGAGCCCGTCCGCGCCCGCGATCCCGGCGAGTTCACCGGCGGGGTCTGGGAGTACCTCTACCCGCCCCGGCCGACCACGGCCCCGCCGCCGCCGAGCTGATGCCCAAGGGCCGCTCAGCCTTCCGCAAGCCGCACAAGCCCGGGGAGCGCGGCAACGGCGGGCGCGCGAACGGGCCGCAGGGCGACGGCGCCGACGGCAAGGGCGGCAACGTCGTCGTCGAGAAGACCAAAGAGGGCGCGATCGATGTCGTCGGCTGGCTCGACGAGCGCACCGGGGCGACGCCGTTCCTCACCGGGATGCTGCTGCGCAAGGTCCCGAAGGGGACGAACTGGTTCTACACGCTCGGCTCCGCGACCCTGTTCGCGTTCGCGATGCAGGCGCTCACCGGCGTCTTCCTGGCAATGTTCTACGTGCCCTCGGCGACCGAGGCATACAACTCGATCACCTATCTGACCAACGACGTCTTCCTCGGCGAGTTCGTCCGCGGCCTCCACAAGTGGGGGGCGACGGTGATGATCATCCTGATCTTCCTGCACATGGCGAGGACTTTCTTCTTCGGCGCCTACAAGTACCCGCGAGAGCTCAACTGGGTGATCGGCGTCGTGCTCCTCATCCTCACCCTGGTCATGGGGCTGACCGGATACCTGCTGCCGTTTGACCAGCGCTCCTACTGGGCGACGATCGTGGCGATGAACATCACCGCCTCGGGCCCCGTCGTCGGTCCCTACCTGGCCGACTTCCTGCGTGCCGGCTCCGAGTTCACGGCGACCACCCTGCCGCGCTTCTACGCCGTCCACATGCTGCTCGTGCCGGGCGCGATCATCGCCCTGATCTTCGCCCACCTCTACCTCGTCGTAAAGCAGGGGACGACGGCGCCCCCGTGGCTGCGGGCTGAGTCGAAGCCGAAGTCGCTGCGCCGGGAGGAGGTCGGGTGAACTCGGCACAGAAGGAGGCCTACCTCCGCGAGTACGAGGTGCTGAAGAAGAAGGGAAAGCCCTTCTTCCCGTACGCGATCTTCAAGGACTCGGCGATGATGCTGATCGTCGCGATCGTGATCGTGGTCATGTCGCTGGTGCTCGGGGCCGAGCAGGGCCCGAAGGCCGACCCGACGACGACCACCTACGTGCCGCGCCCCGAGTGGTACTTCTTCTTCCTCTTCGAGGTGCTACGCGTGATCAAGCCGCCCGAGCTGGTGCCGATCGCGACGATCGGCATCCCGACCCTGTGCATGGTTCTGCTGTTGTTGCTGCCGTTTTACGACCGCAACCCCGAGCGCCGGCCCGAGCGGCGCCCGGTGGCGACCACGGCGGGCATCCTGACGATCATCGCGATGGCCTACCTCACCTTCCTCGGTGCCTCGGCGGGCTCGCCGACCGAGATCGATCTCGAAGTCCCACCGCAGTTCGAGCGCGGCAAGCAGGTCGCGGCCCAGTCGGGTTGCCTGGCCTGCCACAAGTTCGGCGAGAACGGCAACGACGGCCCGGGCCCGGAGCTGACCGAGATCGGCGCCAAGATCCCCGCGGCGGCGATCGAACGCTCGCTCGACGTTGGCCCGGCGGAGATGCCGTCGTACGCCAACCTGCCGCCGGAGAAGAAAGAGGCGCTGGTCGAGTTCCTCGCCGGACTGCAGTGAGCCGGCGGCCGGGCGCGGCCGGGTGACCACCGATGAGCGTCGAGACACCCAGCTCGAGCGAGCAGGACCAGTTCGCCGGCCAGATCCGCGGCATGTTCGATCGCATCGCCGGGGTCTACGACCTGATGAACACGGCGATGACCGCGGGCATGCACCACCGCTGGCGCGAACGCGCAGCCGACCGAGCGGAGCTTTCGCCGGGCGACTCGGCGCTCGACGCGTGCTGCGGCACCGGCGATCTCGCCTTCGAGCTCGTCCGGTGGGTCGGCCCTCAGGGTCGGGTGATCGGCTCCGACTTCTCCGAGCGCATGCTCGACCTCGCCCGCGAGAAGGCGAGTGAGCGCGCCGCGCCGGTCCGGTTCGAATGGGGGGACGCGCTCGATCTGCCCTACGACCAGGGCTCGTTCGATGCGGTCACGGTCGGCTTCGGGGTCCGCAATCTCGCCGACCTCGCTCGCGGCGTCGCCGAGCTGACCCGGGTCCTGAAGCCCGGTGGCCGGCTCGTGATCCTCGAGATCACGAACCCGACGAGGCCGCCGCTCTCGACCTTCTTCTCGCTCTGGTTCGACCGCCTCGTCCCGCTCCTGGGCACGCTCGCGGGCGATCGCGACGCCTACTCGTATCTGCCGGAGTCGGTGAAGCGCTTCCCGCCGCCGGAAGGACTGGCGCTGATCATGGACCGCGCCGGTCTCGAGCGGATCCGATACACGGTCCTCGCCGGAGGGATCATCGCGATCCACTCCGGCGCTCGGCCCTCCTAGCCAGTGGACCGATTCTCCGTCCCGCCTCCCGTGACCGAGGTCCTCGATGCGGCGTCGGCGTGGCTGCCGCGGCGGATGGGCGCGGTCGAGAGCCGGCTCGCCGCAATCGTCGGAGCCCACGGCGGTGAGCTCGGAAACCAGGCCGGGGCCACGCTGGCGGCGGGCGGCAAACGGCTGCGGCCGATGCTGGTCCTGCTCTGCGCCGGCCCCGGTGCCGGCGAGGGCGCGACGCGCGCCGCGACCGCGGTCGAGCTCGTGCACATGGCGACGCTGGTCCACGACGACGTCCTCGACGCCGCGCCGCTGCGCCGGGGGCGCCCGACCGTCGTCGCGACGGCCGGTCGTGAGGTGGCGACGGCGGTCGGCGACCTGCTGTTCTCGCGTGCGTTCGCCGAGCTGGCCGCCGGCGACCAGGCCAAGCGCCGCGTCCGCCTGCTTGCTGGTGCCTCGGTCGGGCTCGCCCGCGGCGAGCTGGCGCAGCGACGCGACGCCTTCGAGATCGGGGTCAGCGCGGATCGCTACCTCGAGCGCTGCCGCCTGAAGACGGCGCGCCTGTTCGAATGCGCCTGCCTGATCGGCGCCGATCCCGAGCCGTCGGGCGACGAGAGCGAGGCGTTGGCGACCTTCGGCCGCGAGATCGGGCTCGCGTTTCAGCTCCTCGACGACGTCCTCGACGTCGCCGGGCCCGTGGAGCGGACGGGGAAGGCACGCGGAACCGACCTGCTCGACGGCACCGTCACCCTGCCCTTGATCCTCGCTCGCGAGCGCGACCCGGCGCTTGCCGAGCTCGACCTGCGTGCGCTCGACGCCGAGACGGCGGAGGCCGCTTGCGACAGGATCGCCGCCACCGGAGTGCTCGAGGAGGTACGCGCGGATGCTCGCTCACGGGTCGAGACCGCGAAGGCCTCGCTCGCCGCCGCGCCGCTCGACGAGCAGCGCCGCGGCTTGCTGACGCTGGTCGCCGACGGGGTCGTCGAGCGCTACGCCTGAGCGATCGGCGATCGCCAGGGCAGCGAAGCGAGCCGCGGCCGAGCAGTCGCGGCTCACTGTCGCTGGATACGCCCCCAAAACGGGGAAAGCTCTAGAAGTCCTCGGGCAGAATCCGGTCTGTCCACAGCGCGGCGACGAAACGTTCGATCTGCTCTTCCAGGTTCGAGCGGGCGAGCAGGTTGAGATCGTCGAGCAGCTGCTCGGTGCCACCGTCGAGCGCCTCGTCGAAGCGGTCGACCACTTCCTGCGCGTAGACACCGCCGCCGGTCCATTCACACTCGGGGCAGCGCAAGTCGACCGTCCACCGCTTGCGCTCCGCAGGTGCCCAGTCGGTGGGGTAGACGAGCTCCGAGTCACAGCAGGGGCAGACGTGGAGCGCCTCAATGCGGTTCGCCTCGCCGGTCCGGCGCGGGGCGCTGAAGCTGCTCGACCCGAAGCGGTCGAACGGATCCTGCCTGGCGGTCTGCTTCTCGGGCATCTCGACACGCCTATCGGCTCAACCCCCCAGTCCCTTTAGGGGTTGGCACCTAGTCCCAATGAGGATCGAACACCCGTCCAGGCCGGGAAGCACCCCAGGCGCGCTTGGGCGGCGCACGGAGCGCGCCGCAGGCACGAATAGACTGCCGCGCCGTGGTCCTCTCGGACCGATCCATACGCGAGGAGCTGGAGGCCGGCGGGATCGTCATCGACCCGCTTGGCGACGGATGCATCCAGCCCTCGTCGGTCGATCTGCACACCGATCGCTACTTCCGCGTCTTTCGCAACGACACGACACCGTTCATCGACCCCAAGCGGGCCCAGGAGGACCTGACCGAGCTCGTCGAGGTAGCCGACGGTGAGTCATTCATCCTTCACCCGGGCGAGTTCGTGCTCGGCTCGACGCTTGAGCGCGTCGCACTCGGCACCGACCTCGTTGCGAGGCTCGAGGGCAAGAGCTCGCTTGGCAGGCTTGGGCTTCTCATCCACAGCACGGCAGGCTTCGTCGATGCGGGTTGGGACGGGCATCTGACGCTCGAGCTCTCGAACGTGGCCAACCTGCCGATCGCGATCTACCCGGGGATGAAGATCGGCCAGATCTCGTTTCTGCGCATGACCACGGAGGCCGAGCAGCCGTACGGAAGTGACGCCACTGCGTCCAAGTACAAGGGTCAGCAGGGCCCGACGCCCTCGCGCTACTACCTCAACTTCCCGGAGGAGGAACGCAAGCCCCCTGGCTGAGCGCGCACGGACTGCTGCGGACCCGGGGGCCGGGACGAGTACCATGAGCGGGTATGGATTTCTCCATCTGGCAAGTAGCGATCGTGCTCGTCATCGCGCTGCTCGTATTCGGGCCCAAGCGCCTCCCCGAGTTGGGCAAGTCGCTCGGCAGCGGGATGCGCGAGTTCAAGGACTCGATCACCGGCAACAAGCGCGACGACGACGACGAGAAGGCCGAGCAGGCGAAGCTCGAGGTCTCGGCCTCGCAGCCACAGCCCGAGCCGGGCGCGGAGCCCGTCGAGGGCGAGGTCGTCGAGAACCGCACCTGAGATGGGCGTCCGCGGTGTGCGGGCGCCGGTGATTTCGTGGCGCGCCTGAAACAGCAGCGTGCGCGGTTCGACGACCGGATGACGCTCGTTGACCATCTTGACGAGCTCCGCAACCGAATCATCGTCTCGCTGGTCGCGCTCGGGGTTGCCTTCGGCCTCTGCTTCTGGCAGGACGGTCTGATGCTCGATATCGCCAACGCGCCGCTGCCGGCCGACACCGAGCAGCCGATTACCTTCGGCGTCACGGAGCCGTTCTTCACCACGGTCGAGGTCGCCGCCTATGGAGCGCTGATCCTTGCGCTCCCGGTGGTCCTCTACCAGATCTACGCCTTCGTCCTGCCCGCGTTCTCGCCGTCCGAAAAACGGATCCTGACGCCGTTCTTGATCGCGATCCCGTTCCTGTTCCTGGCCGGGGTCGCGTTCGCTTACTTCGTCGTCTTGCCGGTCGCGATCAAGTTTCTGCTCAACTTCAACGAGGCCGAGTTCAACATCCAGGTCCGTGCGCGCGACTACTACGGCTTCTTCGGCCTGATGCTGATCGCGATGGGCCTGCTGTTCCAGATCCCCGTCGCGATGCTCTCGCTGACGCGGCTCGAGATCGTCACCCCGGGGTTCTTCTCCGAGAACCGCCGTTACGCGATCTTCATCATCGCCGTGATCTCGGCCGCGGCCCCCGGCGGCGACCCGATCAGCATGTTCATGATCATGATCCCGCTGCTGCTGCTCTACGAGGGCAGCATCCTGATCGCGAGACGGTTCGGCAGACCAAGCGATGATTCCGCCGAGGAAGCGGTCGGGGCCGAGGTCTCACCCGGCGAGGCCGGGTAGCCGACCCGCGCGATCAATGATCTAGCCTCCGCGGCCGATGCTCTTCGACCTCAAGACGGGCAAGCGCCGACGCGTCGTCCAGATCGTCTTCGGCTTCCTCGCCTTCATCTTCTTCATCAGCTTCGTCGGTTTCGGCATCGGCAGCGACGTCAGCGGCGGGATCTTCGACGCGATCGGGCTCGGTGGCGGCGACAGCTCGGGCAGCGCGCAATACGACGAGCAGATCGAGGACGCCGAGACCACGCTCGAGACCGACCCCGAGAACGAGCGCGCCCTGCTCGACCTCGTCCGCTACCACTTCCTCGCTGCGACCGAGACCGGTGTGACCACCGACCAGGCGACCGGCGTCACCTCGATCACCGAGGAGTCGCGAGCTGAGCTCGAGCAGGCCGCCGCAGCGTGGGAGGACTACCTCGCGACCAAGCCTCAGAGGCCGGACGTCGGCGCGGCCGCGAACGCCGCCCAGGCCTTCGTCCTGCTTCAGGACGCCGACGGCGCCGCGGCCGCGCAACGGATCGTCGCCGAGAGCCAGGGGACCGCCGCTGCCTACGGCCAGCTCGCCTTCTACCTATACGCCGACGGCAAGATCGCCGCCGGCGACGCCGCCGGCGACAGGGCGGTCGAGGTCGCCGACCCCTCGCAGCGCGCGGCGATCCGCAAGAACATGGAGGCGCTCGCCGAGCAGGCGCGAAAGCAGAAGGAGCGTCTCGCGCGCCAAGCCGAGCAGGCCCAGCAGGGCGGCGGCGAGCAGGGCTCGCCCGCGATCGAGGACCCGTTCGGCGGCCTTTCGGGCGCCGGCGGAGCGACCGCGCCAGTTCCCTGATCGACGTCTCCGGCGCGGCGCCGGGAGCCCCACCACCCTCGCTACCATGCGCCATCTGCGGGCCGTTAGCTCAGCTGGTAGAGCAGGAGACTCTTAATCTCAAGGTCGCAGGTTCGATCCCTGCACGGCCCACTCGATGAGGGTAGGGATCATTGGCTCGGGTCAGGTTGGGCAGGCGCTCGGCCGGGGGTTCGTCGCTCATGAGCACGATGTGATGCTCGCCAGCCGCGACCCCCGACAGCAGAAGATCACCGACTGGATCGCCGAGAATGGCGACCGCGCGAGCGCCGGGACGCTCGCCGAGACGGCTGAGTACGCCGAGATCGCCGTGCTATCCACCGGCTGGAGCGGAACCGAGGAGGCGCTTCAGCTCGCCGGCTCGCAGCGTCTCGCCGGCAAGGTCGTGATCGACGTCACCAACCCGCTGATATTCGGCGGTGGCGGGCCGCCGACGCTGGCGCTGGCAGGCGACGACTCGGCGGTGAGCAGGTTCAGCGCTGGCTCCCGGGGGCGCGCGTGGTCAAGGCCTTCAACATCGTCGGCAACGCGCACATGGTGGATCCGGACTTCCCCGGGGGCCCGCCGACGATGTTCATCGCCGGTGATGATGACGAGGCCAAAGCGACCGTGACAGCGATCCTGGACCAGTTCGGCTGGGAGACCGTCGACCTCGGTGGGATCGTCAACGCGCGCTATCTCGAGTCGCTGGCGATGGTCTGGATCGTCCACGCCGCCAGCGGCGCGGGGGTCAACCACGCGTTCAAGCTGCTGCGGAAGTAGGGACCGTGCGCGCCCGGACATCGGTCCTCGCGATCACCGCCGCGGGCGTTGATTGCCCGGCCGCGGTCGCTGCGCGCGGCTGAGCGGGAGCGCGAGGGCCTAGCGCCGAGGCCGGGTCTCGCCGTTGACCTGGTAGCTGACGTACCACGCGAGATGGCGGGCCGCATGCTTGCCGAGCGACCAGGGAGCCAGCAAAAGCTTCATCATCCGAAAACGTTATCGGCAGCGGCGGCGAAAAGGCTCAGTTGCCATGCCATTTCCCACCATTTCCCCACCAGAGCCATCAACAAGCTGTGGCCATGACCGTGCTCACCGTCCAACGCCCTCCCGCCGGTCCCCCCGGAGCCGGCGAGGATCCGACCTCGAGCGCACCCCTCGCGCGGGCACTGCTCGCTTTCGAGGCGGAGATCGAGGCCGCGAGGCCTGAGCGTGTGCTGCTCCTGGACGACTCCGATGAAGCGCTCGCCGCAGCGCTCGTCGCAACCAAGCTCCTGATCCCGGTCGACGCGGAGCCGGGCGCAAGGCAACCGGCAACCGCCAACGGGCGCCTGATCGCCCAGCTCGCCGGTACCTAGAATCCCGCGGGATGAGAGTCGGAATTATCGGGCTCGGCTACGTCGGCCTGCCGCTGGCGGTGGCCTTCGCCGAGGCCGGACACGAGGTCAGCGGAGTCGACGTCGACGCGCGCGTCGTCGAGACGCTCGCCACGGGGCGCAGCCAGGTCGAGGACGTGCCCGACGAACGGCTCGCAGCGCTCGGCGACAGCTTCAGGGCAACCACCGACCACGCGGTACTTGCCGACGCCGACGCGGTCCTGATCTGCGTCCCTACCCCGCTCGCCAACCAGCGTGAGCCCGACCTCTCCTACATCGCTGACGCGGGACGCTCGATCGCGGGGGTTCTGCGCGAGGGCCAGCTCGTCGTGCTGGAGTCGACCACCTATCCCGGGACGACCCGCGAGCGCCTGTTGCCGATCCTCGAGGAGTCGGGCCTCACCGCCGGCCGCGAATTTCACCTCGCGTTCTCTCCGGAGCGCATCGATCCCGGCCGAACCGACCACACGATTCGCACCACGCCGAAGGTCGTCGGCGGCCTCACCGAGGCTTGCCGTGACCGCGCGATCGAGCTCTACTCGGAGATTTGCGATCAGGTGGTCCCGGTTTCGACTCCCGAGGCGGCCGAGTTGGCGAAGTTGCTCGAGAACATCTTCCGCTCTGTCAACATCGCGCTCGTCAACGAGCTGGCGATGCTCTGCGACCGGATGGGGATCGACGTCTGGGAGGTGGTCGAGGCGGCGGCAACGAAGCCCTACGGGTTCATGCGCTTCGATCCCGGGCCGGGGATGGGCGGTCATTGCCTGCCGGTGGATCCGTTCTACCTCGCCTTCAAGGCGCGCGAGTACGACTTTCCAGCCGAGTTCATCGAGCTCGCCGGCAAGGTCAACCAGCACCAACCGCACTACTGCGTCGATCGGATCGTCCGGGCGCTGAACGAGGTCGGCAAGCCGGCGCGCGGCTCGCGTGTGCTCATCCTCGGCGTCTCCTACAAGACCGGGGTCGGCGACCTGCGCGAGGCCCCGGCGCTGAAGATCGTTCACCTGCTGCGCGAGCTCGGGGCCGAGGTCTCCTACCACGACCCCCACGTCCCAGAGGTCGCCGAGCTCGACCTCGTCTCGGCGCCCTTCGCCGAGGCGATCGAGGGCTGCGAGATCGCGTGCGTCGTCACCGCGCACGCCGAGGTCGACTACGAACGCGTGGTCGCCGAGGCGCCCTTGGTGGTCGATTTCCGCGGCGCCACGCGCGGGATCGAGGCCGAGAACCTGATTCGGCTCTAGCCGCCGGCGCGGCGCCGGCCCGCGGTCCGGCGGGCGCGGGATGATCTGCGGATCGCTGTGCTTTCGCTGAGACGCAAGGCCGGGCGGCGAGCCGACCGGCTCACGCTCGGGCTCGCCGCGACCGCGCTCGCCACCGCGGGCACCGTGCTGGTCGGCCAGTTCGTGCGCATGGCGCGCCGCCATGTCGCCGAGCTTCCGGAGGAGTCGGGTGTCCTATCCAGCGCAGAGCACGCCCTCGACGCCGCCACCCAGGCGACGCAGGACACGGTCACGGTCGCGCTCGAGGGCTACTCCGCCGCGCCACGCGGCGAGACCGTTCTCTTCAATATGCTCGCCGGCTTCACCGGCGGGTTCGCGCTCATGCGGCTCTCGACCTGGGGGATCCGCGGCGGCTGGTGGCCGCTCGGCAACGTACGGGTGGGTGGCCGCCACGTCCACCACTTCGTCCCCGGCATCCTGACCGCGTTCGCGGCCGGCGGCGCCGGGCTGATCACGCAGAGCGAGAAGGTCGAGACGGCATTGGCGGTGCCCTTCGGCGCCGGGATCGGGCTCACCTTCGACGAGGCGGCGCTGCTGCTCCAGCTCGAAGACGTCTACTGGACACGCGAGGGCCTGCTCAGCGTCCAGGTGAGCCTCGGGGCAGCCGGGCTGATGGGCGCAACGATCATCGCCCTGCGGATGCTTCGCCGCGGCGAGCGACGCTCCGAGGACGCGGGCCTGATCCCCGACGAGACCGGCGAGTACGCGCTCATCCGCCCGCCCGCCTAGATGCGCGGGACCCGGTAGCGCCCGAACAGCTCCCCGGTCGTCTCCTCGGCGAGCAGCCAGCCGAGCTCGAGCGAACGCTCGCGCTCCTCGAGTCCCGTGACCAGGCCCGGCCCGGCCCCGCCGGCGAGCTTCGGGGCGTGGGTGACGAAGAGCTCGTCCACCAGCCCTGCGTCGATCAGCTCCGCGTGCAGGCGCGGCCCGCCCTCGCAGAGCAGCGCCCGCACCCCGCGTTCCGAGCGCAGGTGCGCGAGCAGCGCCGCGAGGTCAACCTTCGGCTGCTGGCGCAGCACCTGAACCGGCGTCGCAAGCTCGGGCGGCTCATCCGGGGAGCTGGTGCAGATCAGGACCTCGCCGTGGCCCTCGGTGAACAGCGGCGCATCCCAGGGCAGCTCCATGCGGCCGCTGACCAGCACCATCAGCGGGTCCGGGGCCAGGCCCTCGCGCTCGCGCCGCGCGCGCTTTGCGGGGTCGCCGATCACCCGCCCGTAGCCCTCGGCACGCATCGTCCCGGCGCCGATCATCACCGCATCGACGCGGGTGCGCAGCCCGACCAGCATCGCCGTGTCGACATCGGAGCCGATCGCACCCGAGCGCCCGGCGATCGTCGCGTGCCCGTCGAGGGTGAGCGCGAAGTTGGTGATCACGTACGGCCGGTTGTCGAGCGCGGAGCCGACCAGGTCAAGCGTTGCGACCTGATCGGCGACGCTGGTCTGCGCCTCGTCGGGCACCACGCGGCGCATCGTCGCCTAAGCCCGCTCGCGGTCGGACTCGATCTCGGACAGGTGGCCGACGTTGGCGCGGTCGTCGGTCTCGGCGGACGGCTCGCCGCCGAACCAGGCGTCGAGGATCTCCGAGAGCTCAGCCTCGGAGGTCGTCCTCAGGCTGAGCGCGAGCACGTTGGCGTCGTTCCAGCGCCTGGCGCCCGCGGCGGTCGGCCCGTCGCCGCACAGCGCCGCGCGAATCCCGGCGACCTTGTTCGCTGCGATCGAGGCGCCGGTCCCGGTCCAGCAGCAGACGACCGCCTGCTCGGCGCGTCCCTCGGCGACGTCGCGCGCCGCCGCCTCACTGGCCCAGGCCCAGTCGTCGCGCTCGTCATCGGCCAGCGCCCCGTGGGCGATCGGCTCGTGCCCGCGATCGCGCAGTTGCACGATCACCGCCTCGGCGATGCCCGCCCGCTCGTCGGCTGCAACAGCGATCCTCATCCCCTGGGAAGGTTAGAGTCGCAGCCGTGGTCGACCCCGCGACGCTCGCCGCCCCCGGATTCCCGAGGATCGCCGACTACGGGATGCTCTCCGACTGCCATACGGGCGCCTTGGTCGCCCCCGACGGAACGATCGAGTGGCTGTGCGTGCCGCGCTTCGACTCGCCCAGCATCTTCGCCGCGATCTTGGACCGCGGCGCCGGGCGCTTCCGGTTCGGGCCGCGAGAGACTGTTCCGGTGGCCCGCCGCTACGCGCCCGGCACGAACGTGCTCGAGACCACCTGGGCGACCGAGACCGGATGGCTGGTCGTCCGCGATGCGCTCACGATCGGCCCTTGGCGCGAGCGCAGCGACGATCCGCACACCCGTCCCCCTCCCGACCTCGACGCCGAACGGGTGCTGGTCCGGGTCGCCGAGTGCGTCCAGGGGGAGGTCGAGTTGGAGCTGCTCTGCCGTCCGATGGCCGACTACGGGCGCGGCGCGGTCGACTGGGAGCTGAGTGATCACAGACATCGGGCGACGGCCACCGGCGACGAGACCGCCGCCCCGCGCCTGCTATTGACCAGCGACCTCAACCTCGGGGTCGAGCAACATCGCATAGAGGCGCGCCACAGGCTGGTTGACGGGGAGCAATGTTTCTGCGCGCTGTCCTGGGGTGCCGAGCCGCTGCCGCCGGAGTCGGTCGAGGACGCCGCCGCACGGATCGACGAGACCAGCGAGTACTGGCGCCGCTGGCTGGTCGGCGGCAACTTTCCCGACCACCCTTGGCGGATCTACCTGCAGCGCTCGGCGCTTACGCTGAAGGGGCTGACGTACTCGCCCAGCGGAGCGATGATCGCGGCGCTGACCACCTCGTTGCCGGAGACTCCCGGCGGGGAGCGCAACTGGGACTACCGCTACTGCTGGATTCGCGACGCGACGTTCACGCTCTGGGGCTTGCACGTGCTCGGCCTCGACACCGAGGCCACCGACTTCGCCCGCTTCATCGGCGACGTCTGCTTCGCTCACGGCAACCAGCTTCAGATCATGTACGGGATCGGGACCGAGCGTGAGCTGACCGAGAGCACCCTTGACCACCTCTCCGGGTACGGCGGTGCGCGGCCGGTGCGGATCGGCAACGGCGCCTTCGACCAGCGGCAGAACGACGTCTACGGCGCGCTCGTCGACTCGCTCTACATCCACTCCAAGGCGGGCCGCGAGATCCCGGCTCCGATGTGGCTAATCGTCGCAAGCCAAGTCGAGGCTGCGGCGAAGGTGTGGCGCGAGCCCGACCAGGGAATCTGGGAGGCCCGCGGCGCTCCGAAGCACTATGTCTCGTCGAAGCTGATGTGCTGGGTCGCGCTCGACCGCGGCGCGCGCCTCTCCCGGCGCCGGGGCGACGACGAGACCGCCGACCGCTGGCGGGCCACCGCGGACGAGATCCAGGCCGAGATCCTCTCCCGCGGGGTTTCCGAGCGAGGCGTGCTGCGCCAGCATTACGACACCGACGCCCTCGACGCGTCCAACCTGCTCGCGCCGCTGGTCCGCTTCTTGCCGCCCGACCACGAGGTGGTCCGCGCCACCGTGCTCGCGATCGCCGACGAGCTCACCGACCACGGTCTCGTCCTCCGTTACCGCGTCGAGGAGACCGAGGACGGCCTCCACGGTGAGGAGGGGACATTCACGATCTGCTCCTTCTGGCTCGTCGCTGCGCTCTCGGAGATCGGCGAGGCCGAGCGCGCACGCGCACTCTGCGAGCGGCTGCTCGCGCTCGCCGGTCCGCTCAACCTCTACGCGGAGGAGATCGAGCCCCGCAGCCATGCGCACCTCGGCAACTTCCCGCAGGCGTTTACCCACCTGGCGCTGATCAACGCCGTCTCCCACGTGGTCGCCGACGAGCAGCGCGAGCCCGAGGCCGAGGGCAGGACCGCGGTGTTCACCGAGATGCGCCGCGAGCACTGAGCGCTCGACACGCCCCAGCGGGGTGTTAGGGTCGCGCGGTGCGAAGGGTCGGGAAACTGGGACTGGGACTGGGACTCTTGCTGGCGCTAGTCGTGCCCGGATCGGCGAACGCCGCGGTTGGCGACCTGACCCAGCTCTCGGGCGCGGCCGGTTGCATCTCCGTCGACGGTTCGGGGGGCGACTGCGCCACCGATGCTGTGATCGAGTCTCCCTACGGAATCGCCACGAGCCCCGATGGTCGCTCGGTCTACTCGACCCGTAGCGAGGGAGTCGTCGGCCTTGCCCGCGACCCGGTCACCGGGGCGCTCACCCGGATCGCCGGTGCCTCCGGCTGCATCACCGAGAACGGCATCGGCGGTCAATGCGCAGACGGCGTCGGCCTGCTCGACCCGACCGGCGTCGCGGTCAGCTACGACGGGCGCTCGGTCTACGTCGCGTCTCAGTCCGGCGATGATGGGGGCGTGGCGGTGTTGGCCCGCGACCCCGACACCGGAGGCCTGACCCAGCTCACCGGTACGGCCGCGTGCGTCTCGGGCAACGGCACCGGCGGGCTGTGCACCGACGCCGCCGGCATCAGCGGTCCCTACAACGTCACCCTGAGCCCCGACGATCGCTTCCTCTACGTCGCCGCGCTCGACGGCCCCGGCGAGGTGGCGATCTTCAGCCGCGACCCGGCGACCGGTGCGCTGACCCAGCTCGCCGGCTCGGCTGGCTGCATCCGCGAGGGTGGCTTCGACGGCTGCACCGACGGGCGTGGCCTCGACGGCGCCTCGACCGTGGCGATCTCGCCCGACGGCCGCTCCGCCTACGTCAGCGGCGAGAACGCGGGCGTCGCCGCGTTCGCGCGTGATCCCGTGACCGGCGCACTCACCCAGCTCCCGGGCACCGGCGGCTGCGTCACCGCCGACGGCTCCGGCGGCGAGTGCACCGTTGGCCGCGGCCTTGCCGGCGGCGAGGGGGTGGCGGTTTCCTTCGACGGCGAGTTCGTCTACGTCGCCGCCCGCGACGACGACGCGGTGTCCGTCTTCGATCGTGATCCCGCTACCGGTGCGATCACCCAGCTCCCGGGCGCCTCCGGTTGCATCTCCGACGACGGCCTCGGCGGCGATTGCTTTGACGGCAGGGAGCTCCAGGGCGCCAGCGTCGTCGCCCTCTCCGGCGACGGGCTCTCGCTCTACACCGGCAACGAGGACAACGGCTCGGTCGGAATCTTCGACCGTGATCCAGTCACCGGGGCGCTGACCCAGCGGCCCGGGCTCACAGGCTGCGTGTCCGACTCCGGCGACGGTGGCGAGTGCGCCGACGGGCGCGGGCTCGTGGGCTCCCGGCCGTAGCCCTGACCGCCGACGGGGCGTCGCTGTACGCGGCCGCGAACGGCACCGAGTCCGTCGCGACCTTTGCGCGCGAGGGCCTTGGCGCCGCCTGTGCCGGCCTGCCTGCGACGATCGTCGGCAGCGACGCTTCGGAGAGCTTCTTCGGCACCGCCGGCCTGGACGTGTTCGTGACCCTGGGCGGCGACGACGTCGTCGCCGCCAGCGCCGGCGACGACGTCGTCTGCTCGGCGGCCGGCAACGACCGCGTCGGCGGCGGCCCCGGCAAGAACCTGTTCAAGGGCGGCGCCGGCAACGATGTGCTCGCCGGCGGCGATGGCAAGGACGCGCTCAAGGGGGGCGCCGGCAAGGACAAGGTCAAGGGCGACGCGGGCAAGGACAGGCTCTCGGGTGGCGCCGGCAAGGACAAGCTCATGGGCGGGCCGGGCAAGGACCGCTGCGCCGGGGCCGGCGGAAAGGACAAGGCCGGCGGCTGCGAGAAGGAGAAGGGGATCCCCTAGGAGGCGCTAATGCGGGCGCTATAGCCAGCCGAACCGACGCCCGGTGATCCGCTCCAGTTCGGCTGACGTCCTCACGCACGAGTTGCTCGAGGCGCTCGCGCAGCTCAGGTGCGACCGCCGGCTTCGGCGCCGCACCTCTGCCCGGGTCATGGACGACCTTCTCGACCATCCAGCGCAGCGACTCGGGCAGCCGGTCGAAGTTGCGGTCCAGCGCCCGCAGCCCCGGCAGCCGCACCGCCCGGTCCATGAGCCGGAAGCCCCCGTCGGCCTTGCCGCTGCCGGTCTCCCACTCGCGCTCGAACTGCTCGGAGCTGAAGCTCGGGTCGACGCCGCAGAACTCGAACACGCTGCGCACGGTTGCCTCGCGCTCGCCGGCAAGATCCTCGTTGGCGACGATCAGGACCCGGTCGCGCTCGAACGAGTTCAGATAGGGACGAAGCTGCATCGCGTAGCGGCTGCGGGCGACGTAGGCGGACTCGGGGTCGGCGAGCGCGGTGTCGATCGGTCGCGACTCGTAGCCGCCACCGACGTTGTGGGAGTAGTGCGAGAGCATGCGCTCGATCGGGTCGCGGACCATGTAGACGATCTGCGCCTCGGCGCCGAGCAGCTCGCGCATGCGCTCGGCGACGCCTTCAAAGCGCGGCAGGTTGGTGTAGTGGGGCGAGCTCTCGCCGCGAACCGCCGCCGAGCGGTCGAAGTGGCTCGCGTACCACTCCGGCCCCAGCCCCCAGTTGAGCTCGGAGACGAAGAAGTTGAGCTCCTTCGGCCGCGACATCGTGATCTCGGGATGGAGGTTGAGGTAGTGGTGCAGGCTCGTCGTCCCGCACTTGAGCCCGCCGATCACGATCAGGTTCGGGAGCGCTCCGTGGCGCTCGGCGCGCCGCCGGCGACGGTGAAGAAGGCGACGCTCGGCAGCGAAGCGCCCGCGCGCCCGCGCGACCATCGCCTCGTCGGCGGGGTCGGCCGCTACGTTCGAGCGCCGTGTTCGAGTCGCTCGCGGGCGGGCCCGCGTCAGCCGCCGGCACCGAGCTTCTTCGCCGCGTCGCGGAGGTTCTTGACCTCCGCGTCGGGCCGCTTGCGCCCGTCGAGCTTCTCGCTGTGGCGGTTGACCCAGATCACGGGCACGTTCATCTTCAGCAGCGGCGACACGTCGGCCTCGTAGCCGCTGGCGATGTGGAGCCAGCCCTTCTTGCCGCCGATTCGCCGCGCGGCCTCCTTGAAGTGCGCTGGGTCGGGCTTGTAGCTGCGCACCTGCTGCGCCGTCACGACCAGATCGAGCTCGGTGCGCAGGTGGCGACGCGAGACGCCGAGCAGCTTGTCGTCGACGTTGGAGATGATCCCGAGCTCGTAGCGCTTGCCGAGCCGGTCCATGGCGGCGTTGGCTTCGCGAAACGGCAGCCAGCGGGCGACGCTGTCGGGCAGGAACTGGGCCCGCGATGGCTCGAGCTCCCAGCCGATCTCGCCGGCGACCTTGACTGCGGTCCGGCGCAGGACCTCGGCGTAGAGCTCGTAGGAGCCGCTCATGATCTCGGCTTGGACCTCGAGGAAGCGGGCGATGAACTTCTGCTCGTCGAAGGAGAAGCCGTCACGCTCGGCCTCCTTGGTGAACCCGTCGAGGATTCCCTTCTCCCAGTCGATCAGGGTGCCGTAGCAATCCGTGGTCACCCACTTGATGTCCTTGAGTTTGGGGAGGGGCATGCGGACGCGGCATTATGCCGGTCGGATAGTCTGCGCGCGCCTCCGGACCATGGACCTACTCGAATACCAGGGCAAGCAGCTGTTCGCCGAACACGGCGTTGCGGTGCCCGATGGCCGCCATGCCACCACCGTCGACGATGCGGTTGCGGCCGCGAACGAGATCGGCTATCCGTGCGTGGTCAAGGCCCAGGTCGCGATCGGCAAGCGGGGCAAGGCGGGCGGGATCAAGGTCGCCAAGGACGAGGCCGAGGCGCGTCAGCACTCCGAGGCGATTCTCGGCATGGACATCCGTGGCTTCACCGTCCACGACCTCTGGATCGAGGGGGCGTCGGAGATCGCCGCCGAGTACTACGCCTCGGTGATCCTCGACCGCTCGGAGAAGAAGCTGCTCGCGATGCTCTCGCGGATGGGCGGGATGGACGTCGAGGAGGTCGCCGAGTCCGATCCCGACGCGCTCGTCCAGCGCCACATCGAGCCGGACCGGGAGTTCAGCGTCGATGACGCCCACGCGATCGCCGTCGACGCCGGGATCGACGAGGACGTCACCGACCAGGTCGCCGAGATGCTGGTCAAGCTCGCCGGGGTCGCCCTCGCCGAGGATGCGACCCTGATCGAGGTCAACCCGCTGATCGTCACCGGTGACCGCCAGGTGATCGCCCTCGACTGCGAAGGCGACGATCGACAACAACGCCCTCTTCCGCCATCCCGAGCTCGCCGAGCTGAGCGACAAGTCGGCCGAGGACCCGCAGGAGGCGATGGCCAAGGAAAAGGGCCTCACCTACGTCAAGCTCGGCGGCAACATCGGCATCCTCGGCAACGGCGCCGGCCTCTGCATGTCGACGCTCGACGTCGTCGCCCAGGCGGGCGGCAAGCCGGCCAACTTCCTCGATGCCGGCGGCGGCTCGAAGGCCGATGCGATCGTCGACGCGCTCGAGGTGATCACCTCGGACCCGAACGTGGTCGCGATCCTGTTCAACATCTTCGGCGGCATCACCCGCTGTGACGAGATCGCCAAGGGGATCATCGAGGCCTCGGGACAGATCGACATCGACGTCCCGCTCGTCGTCCGGCTCGACGGCACCAACTCCGAGGAGGGGCTCGGGATCCTCGCCGACGCGGAGCTCGGCAACCTGCACGTCGAGGAGACGATGCTGGGCGCCGCGAAGGCCGTCGTGGAGCTGGCGAATGGGTAACGGCCGCTAGCTCATGGCGATCATCGTCAACGAACAGACGAAGCTCGTCGTCAGCGGCCTCACCGGGCGCGAAGGCACGTTCCACGGGCTGCGCAACCGCGACTACGGCACCGATCTGGTGGCCGGCGTCACCCCGGGCAAGGGCGGCCAGGACGTCGAAGGCGTGCCGGTCTTCGACACGATCCGCGAGGCGGTGACCGAGCGCGATGCCAACACCTCGATGATCTTCGTCCCGGCGCGCTTCGCCGCGGCGGCGATCGAGGAGGCGATCGAGGCCGGCGTGGCGACGGTGATCGCGATCACCGAGGGCATCCCGGTGCTCGACATGCTGCGGATCTACTGGAGGGCCAAGGAGGCCGGCGTGCGGCTGATCGGGCCCAACTGCCCCGGCGTGCTCTCACCCGGCAAGGCGAACGTCGGGATCATCCCCGGCCAGTTCTTCGAGGCCGGGTCGATCGGGGTGGTCTCGAAGTCGGGCACGCTCACCTACCAGATCGGCAACGAGCTCAAGCAGGCGGGGGCGGGCAACTCGTCGATCGTCGGCATCGGCGGCGACCCGATCGTCGGCTCGGACTTCATCGACGTCCTCACCCTCTATGAGGCCGACCCGGAGACCGAGCTGATCGTCATGGTCGGCGAGATCGGCGGCGACGCCGAGGAGCGCGCGGCCGAGTTCATCGCCGAGTCGGTCTCGAAGCCCGTCGTCGCCTACATCGCCGGCTTCACCGCTCCGCCCGGCAAGCAGATGGGCCACGCCGGGGCGATCATCTCCGGCTCCTCGGGCACCGCCGAGGCGAAGAAGGAGGCGCTCGAGGCCAAGGGAGTCCGCGTCGGCAAGAGCCCGACCGAGACCGCCCAGCTCGCGGTCGAGGCGCTGCGAGCCGCCGCCTAAGCGCCGGCCTCGGCCAGCAGGGCGCGCAACGGTTCGAGCAGGGCCGGGGTCGCCGCGATCACGGAACCGGGGACCGGCGGGCCATCCTCGATTGCCCCGACCGCGGCTCCGGCTTCCGCGGCGATCAGTGCTCCTGCGGCGAGATCCCAGGGGCTGAGGCCACGCTCGAAATACGCATCCACGCGCCCGCAGGCGACCGAGCAGAGGTCGACCGCGGCGGCGCCCATCCGGCGTACGTCGCGAACCCGCCCGATCACTCCCGTCAGCGCTTGTGCCTGGTCCCGACGTTGCCCCGCCGCATAGCCGAAGCCGGTCGCGACCAACGCCGAGCCAAGCTCGGTGTTCCCGGTGGGCCCCACCGGCTCGCCGTTGCACTTGGCCCCGGCGCCGCGGACCGCGGTGAAGACCTCGCCGTGGAGCAGTGTCCTCGACCACCCCGACCAGGACCTCGCGGTTGCGCTCGACCGCGATTGAGACAGCGAAGCCAGGATGGCCGTAGATGTAGTTGGTGGTCCCGTCGAGAGGGTCAACGACCCAGCGCAACCCGCTCGTCCCCGCGATGCTCGTCCCCTCCTCTCCGAGGATTCCGTCGTCCGGCCGAGCGGCCCGGATCCCGTCGACGATCAGCTCCTCGCAGGCGCGGTCGACCTCCGTGACCATGTCGGTTGCCGACGTCTTCGTGTCCAGGTCCACGCGCGCGCGCTCGAGTCCCTGACGCTGAAGCTGTGCAGCGTCGTGGGCGAGCTTCGTCGCGAGAGCGAGCAGCTCGTCTGGACCGTCCACGGCTGGGACGGTAGTGGGCCGCGCTCACCGTTGCTAGGCTCGGGCGCGATGGCCTCCGACGTGATCAGCTTTGCTCGCGGCGCGCCGAGCGCCGATATCCTGCCGGCCGAAGCGGTGCGGGTCGCGGCCGCGAAGGCGCTCGCCGAGGACTGGGAGCGGGCGCTCTCCTACGGCACCGGGATCGGCCATCCCGAGCTCTGCGAGTGGATCGCGACCGAGCTGCACGGGATCGACGCCGGCCAGGTGATGGTCACCAACGGCTCGATGGAGGCCGCGGCGCTGCTGTTCCGCTACATGGTCGATCCCGGCGACCGGGTGATCGTCGAGCAACCGTCCTACGACCGCACCCTGCTGCTCCTCGGCCGCACCGGCGCCGAGCTCGTCCCGGTTCCGCTCGAGTCCGACGGGCTCGAGATCGAGGCGTTCGAGCTCGCGCTCGAGGGTGGCCCGGTGAGGCTTGCCCACGTGATCCCCAACTTCCACAACCCGGCCGGTTGCACGCTCTCAGACGCAAAGCGCCGCCGCCTGGTCGAGCTCGCGGCCGAGCACGGGTTCACGCTCTTCGAGGACGATCCCTACCGGCTGATCAGCTTCGGCGGCGAGCTGGCGCCGACGATGCTGTCGATGGATGAGGCCGATCGGGTGATCCACGCGTCCTCGTTCTCGAAGACGGTCAGCCCCGGTGTCCGGGTCGGCTACCTCGCCGGTCCCCCGGACGACATCGCGACGCTTGCCAAGCGCGGTTCCGAGCACTACATCTCGCCGAACATGCTCGCAGAGTCGGTCGTGCTCGAGCTCTGTCGCTCGGGAGCGCTTCGGCGCAACATCGAGCTCGTCAACGATGCGCTGAGCCAGCGCCGCGATGCGCTGGTCAAGGCGCTCGGCGCCCACATCCCCGAGGCGAAGTTCATCGTCCCCGAGGGCGGCTATTTCCTCTGGCTCGACCTGCACGAGGGCACCGACACGGCCGCGGTGCTCGCTGCCGCCAAGCAGGAGGGTGCTCCGTTCGTCGCCGGCCCCGACTTCATGCTCGAGGGCGGCGAGTCGAGCCTGCGGCTTTCGTTCGCAAGCGTCCCGGTCGAGCGCATCGACGAGGGCGTCGCCCGGATCGCCCGGGCGCTCGAGAGCACCCGCGCCGGCACTCCGGCCTGAGCCCCGCGGGCGTTGGTCCCGCACAGGCTCGTTCGCCCCTTCCTAATTCTTGACTAAAGAAGTCAAGAAACTGCTAGGGTGCTCGCTCGTTCACGAAAACGAAGCATCCGAAGGCAGCCAGGCCGTCACAGTTTGGGCGGATCAGAAAGTCAGAGGAGGAGGGTCGAATGACACCGGTTCAGATCATCGAGGGAAGCCGAAAGCTCGACCCCGTCAGCGAGCGAAACCAGGCCGAGCGCCGTTTCTCAGCGCTCGCCGCCGCCGTCCGCGAGCACGAGGCCGCCGTGCGCAGGCGCGAGTACGGGGTCCGCGCTCAGGACCAGGCGCTCTACCGGCGCCTGCGACAGATCTGCGGCGACGTCTGAGGGGGCGTTGCCGTGGGATCACGGGTGGCCGGCGTCGCGCGGGGTGACGCCGGCCGCTCAGCGTCCGTAACGGTCGCTGGAGAGGACGAGCTGGTCCGGTAGCGGGGCGCGCGGCGCGGGAGCCGGATCGGCGCGGACCGAGACCGTCTCGGCGACGCTGCGCGAGACGACGTGGCGCCCGTCGCCGGAGGCGACCACCACCTCCTCGGCGTCGCTGCTGTCGAGGGTGCCGTCGAGGCCCGGCCGCAGGCCCGACTCCTTGAGGTAGTGCAAGAGCTCCTCGGCCTCGTTCTCGAACCGCAGCACGTGGACGCTCGCGCCGGGCTCGACGTCGGCGAGAAGCGCCCCCGACTCGCGCGCTCCCTCGACGATCGGGTGGCCGTGCGGGCAGGTCGTCGCGTCGCCGATCGCCGCCAGCATCCGCTCCTCGAGCACCGGCGACATCGCGTGCTCGAGCCGCTCGGCCTCCTCGTGCACCTCGTCCCAGGGGATCCCGAGGACGTCGGTGAGAAAGCGCTCGATCAGCCGGTGGCGGCGGACGATCGCCTGCGCGTGCTCGCGCCCGTCGTCGGTGAACGACAGCGACTTGTCCTCGTTGCGGGAGACGTAGCCGTCGCGCTCGAGCCGGCCGATCATCTCGTGGACCGTCGGCGGCGAGAGCTGCATCGCGCGGGCGATGTTGGCCCCCGTGATCGGCAGTCCCGCCTCCTCGAGCCAGAACATGATCTGGAGGTACTCCTCCTCGGCGACGGTTGCGTGCTCCTGTGACATCCCGATCGATCCTAGCGATCGGCTCGCGCCGCCCCTCGAGCCCGCTAACGCACCAGCCTTCAACCGGTCGCCAGGGTCGAGACCACCGCCTCGTAGAAACCGTCCCCCATCGCGCCTTCGGTCACAGTCGCGTTCGGGAACCTCGCCAGCGCCTCGCGCAACGCCTCGTCGCGCGCCGGGCCGTTGGCGACGCAGAAGAAGCGGCCGACCGAGGCTGCGGCCTCGAGGTCCTCGATCGAGTCGCCGACGGCGATCGCCGACTCCGGGTCATAGCCGCGAGCGCGGAGATGGAAAGCGACCCCCCTGGCCTTGCTCGCCCCGCCGGGGACCAGGTGGTAGGCATGAGTCCGCCCCTCGACTCCCTCCATCCGGCGGCCGATCGCGCCGTTGTCGAGGAAGCGCAGGTCGTCGTGGCCGTGCTCTCGCAGGAGCTTGTTGGCCTCGTCGACGTCGACTTTGCCGCGCATCAGCAGCGAGAGCTGGCGCTCGCGATGCCACGGCGAATGCCACTCGAGCCTGCCCGGGAAGCGCTCGAATAGAAGCTCGGGAATGCCCGCGGCGTAGATCCGGTCGGCAGGGGTGCCCTCGTCGTCGACCTTCCACTCGCCGGTCAGCAGCGTGCGCTCGCCGTCGATCATCACCCCGCAGCCGGCCTCGTATATGTAGGAGGTCTGGCCGAGCAGGCGGGCGTCGGCGAGCACCTGCGCCTCGCGGCGCCCGGACATGATCACTACTTCGACCCCTGCCCGGTGACAGGCCTCAAGCGCGCGCGCCTGGCGCAGGGTGAAGTTCTCGTCCGGGTCACGGAACAGCGATCCACGGGGCCCGAGCAGGGTGCCATCGAGATCGGTGTAAACGGCGCGTAGGGACACGCCGGTACCGTAGCCCGGCATGCCCACCTGGCGACTTCGTGACCGTGTGCTGAGCTTGCCGCCGCCGCTCGCGGTCGGGATCGTCAACGTGACCGCTGACTCGTTCTTCTCCGGCGCGCGCAGCGAGACGCCCGAGCGCGCACTCGCCGACGGCCTCGCGCTGGTCGAGGCCGGGTTCGACATGCTCGACGTCGGTGCGCTCACCGCTCGCAGCGGGCCGCCGGTGCCGGCGGTCGAGGAGGCGGCAGAGCTTGCCCCGGCGATCGAGTCGCTCGCCGCCGAGGCCGGCGTCCCGGTGCTCGCCGACACCTTCTCCGCCGAGGTTGCGCGAAGCGCGCTTGCGGCCGGCGCCTCGGCGATCAACGACATCTCCGGCGGCGCCGACCCGGCGCTGCTCGAGCTCGTCGCCGAGAGCGGATGCGGCTACGTGCTGATGCACATCGAAGGGCCGCCACGCACCGACCGTCAACCGCGTGCCTACGACGACCCGGTCGAGCACCTGAAGGACTGGTTTGCGGAGCGGATCGAGACAGCGCGGTCGCGCGGCGTCGATGAGGGGCAGATCGCGCTCGACCCGGGGCTCGACTTCGACCTCACCGTCGACGACGACCTCGAGCTCCTGCGCCGGCTCGGCGAGCTGCGGGAGCTCGGCCGGCCGCTCTTCGTTGCGCTCTCGCGCAAGGACTTCCTCGGCGCCGTCCTCGCAGGCTCCTGGGAGGATCGCCTCGCGGCCGAGCAGCGCGAGGCCGCCACCCTCGCCGCAACCGCGCTCGCGGTCGCCTCGGGCGCCGAGATCCTGCGGCTGCACGACGTCACGGCTCTCGACGCGCTGCGAACCGCGGCCGCGATCGCGAGCCCCCCGCGGTGACCACGCTCGGCGACGCGCCACCGCTCGCCTGGGAGCGGCTGCTCGAGGCGGGCGAGATAGACGAGCGGCTGGTGACGACCAGCGTCGAGGAGCCGCGGCCCGCGCGCACCGTGGCCGCCCCCGGGACGCTCGCCCCCGAGCTTGCCGCGGCACTCGCCCGCGCCGGCATCGCCGAGCTCTACTCGCACCAGGTCGAGGCGCTCAAGGCAGCGGCGGCGGGCGACGTGATCGTCACCAGCGGCACGGCCTCGGGCAAGTCGCTGTCGTTCAACCTGCCGGTGCTCGACGCGATCGCCCGCGACCCGAAGGCTCGGGCGCTCTACATCTACCCGACCAAGGCACTGGCCCAGGACCAGGCGCGAAAGCTCTCCGAGCTCGGGCTGGCCGAGCTGCGCCAGGCGATCTACGACGGCGACACCCCGCGTGACGACCGCCCCGCGATCCGGCGGCGCTCGAACCTCGTGCTCACCAACCCCGACATGCTCAACATGGGGCTGCTCGCCCATCACAAGGGCTGGGGCGACTTCCTCACCAACCTCGAGTGGGTGGTCGTCGACGAGGCCCACACCTATCGCGGCGTTTTCGGCTCCCACGTCGCCAACGTGCTGCGGCGCCTGCGCAGGGTCGCTCGCGTCTACGGGTCGGACCCGCGATTCATCCTCGCCTCGGCGACGATCGCCAACCCGGTCGAGCTGGCCACCGAGCTCACCGGGACCGAGTTCGAGCTCATCGACTCCGACGGCGCGCCGCGGGCCAAGCGCCGGATCGCGATCTGGAACCCACCGGTCGTCGACGCGAAGACGATGAGCCGGCGCTCGGTGCTCTCCGAGGCCGCCGAGCTGCTCTGCGATCTGGTCGTCAACGGCTCACGCACGATCTGCTTCCTGCGCAGCCGCCGCGGGATCGAGCTGATCCAGCGCTTCGCGCGGATGCGCCTCGAGCAGCTCGGCGAACCGCAGCTCGCCGCGCGCATCGCGCCCTACCGCGCCGGCTACACGCCCCAGCAGCGCCGCGGGATCGAGGCCAGGCTCGCCGGTGGGGAACTGCTCGCGGTGGTCGCTACCGACGCGCTCGAGCTCGGGATCGACATCGGCGAGCTCGACGCGGCGATCTGCGTCACCTTCCCCGGCACCGTCGCCAGCCTGCGCCAGATGTGGGGGCGCGCCGGGCGCCGCAGCGAGGGGATCGCACTCTACGTCGCTGGTGAGGACGCGCTCGACCAGTTCTTCTGTCGCCACCCCGACGAGTTCCTCGCACGCCCGGTCGAGGCGGCGATCCTCGACCACGAGAACGAGCGGATCCAGACCGCCCATCTGGTCGCGGCCGCCTACGAAGCGCCGCTCGGCGGCAGCGGCGATCAGCCGGGCGCCGCCGACGACGCGGTCCTCGGCCCGCGCTGGCGCGAGCGCGCCGACGCGCTCGTCGGCGCCGGGCGGCTGCGGCGCGGGCGCGACGGCCGCTACCTGCCACGCGGTCCCGGCTTTCCCGCCGGCGAGATCTCGCTGCGCTCCGCCTCGCTCGACTCGGTTGCCGTCGTCGAGCGCGCCTCGGGCGAGCTGATCGGCCAGGTCGAGGCCGAGCGCGCCTTCTCGACCGTCCACCCCGGAGCGATCTACCTCCATCTCGGCCGCGCCTACGAGGTCGCCGAGCTCGATGTCGACGCTCGCCGCGCGATCGTCGACTCCTTCGACGGCGACTGGTACACGCAACCGAAGAAGGAGACCGCGGTCTACATCGAGGCGATCGGCGAGCAGCGGCCGGTCGGCCCGCGTGGCGCCGGCGCGGTCGAGCTCGACTTCGGCGAAGTATCGGTCACCGAGCAGGTGATCGCCTACCAGCGCAAGAGCCTCGCCGACCACTCGGTGATCGATCTCGTCGCACTCGACCTGCCCGAGCAGAACTTCCCCACCCAGGCGCTCTGGTACGTGCTCCCGGACCAGCTCGCCGGCCCCGCGGTGCTGCCCCCGGACGTCTTGCTCGGGGCGCTGCACGCAGCCGAGCACAGCCAGATCGCCGTCCTGCCCTTGCTCGCGATGTGCGATCGCTGGGACATCGGGGGACTCTCGACCAACGTCCACTTCCAAACGGGTCTGCCAAGCATCTTCATCTACGACGGCCACCCCGGCGGGGTCGGAATCGCCAGGCGCGGCTACGACGAGTTCGAGCGCCTGGTCGCCGACGCGGCGCGGCTCGTCGGCGAGTGCCCGTGCACCGAAGGTTGTCCGTCCTGCATTCAGAGCCCCAAGTGCGGCAACCTCAACGAGCCGCTCCACAAGGCGGGGTCGCTCCAGTTGATGGAGTCGATCATCAACCTGATCGCCGCGGAGCGCCGACCCGGGAGGGCCGCTTGACGCGCGACGCGCAGATCGCGGTGGTCGGCCAGAGGTCGCCGGACGACGGGCCGAGATGCTCGCCGAGCAGACCGGCCGTATGCTCGCCGAGCGCGACGCAGTGGTCGTCTGCGGCGGGCTCGGCGGCGTGATGGAGGCCGTAGCGCGTGGCGCCGCGTAGGCGGGCGGCGTCGTGATCGGGATCGTTCCCAGCGCCGACCCTGCGACGGCGAACGCCCATTGCTCGCACGTGGTCGCGACCGGGATCGGCTCGGCGCGCAACCTCGCCGTCGTCGCCTCCGGCGAGGCTGTGATCGCGATCGGCGGCGAGTGGGGGACGCTGTCGGAGATCGCCCACGCGCGGCAGTTCGGCCGTCCGGTCGTCGCGCTTGGGTCTGGGCGATCGAGCCCCGCGATGCCGATCGAGGGCGGCCAGGGGATCGAGGTTGTCAGCCGATCCGGCGGACGCCGTCGCGCTCGCGCTGCGGCTTCGCGGCAGTCCGTCCGCGCTAGCCTTACCGGCCGCGGCGAGGTAGCTCAGTTGGTAGAGCACACGACTGAAAATCGTGGTGTCGGCGGTTCGATTCCGCCCCTCGCCATCTGATGAGTGTCCATGTCGCCTCCGAAGCCGAGGCGCCGCAGGCAGCCCGGCTCCTGCACGACTTCAACACCGAATTCGGCGACCCGACCCCGGGGCCGGCGGTGCTCGCGAAGCGGCTCGAGGAGCTGATCGGCGCCGGCGAGGCGACCGTGCTGCTCGGCGGCAGCGGCCCGGACGGGGTCGCGGTGTTTCGACTCCGGCGAGCGATCTTCGTCGGGGGTCTGGATGCCTACCTGGAGGAGCTCTATGTGGCGCCGGCGAAGCGTCGCCAGGGCATCGGCCGGGCGCTGCTCGATGCGGCGATGGATGCGGCTCGCGATGCGGGAGCGACGCGGATGGACATCGCCACGAGCGTCGACGACACCGCCGCGATCGGTCTCTATGAGAGCACCGGGTTCAGCAACCGTGAGGGAGAGCCAGACGGCCCCTCGATGATCTTCTACGAACGCGATTTGTAGGTGCCGGCAAACGGGTAGGTGTCGGACATGGAGCGGGTCAACTCACCGAAGGACCTCACCGTGCGCGCCTGGTGGCACGCACTGCGCGACGCCGCGAAGCGGTTTCGCGACCGCGATCTGGGCGACAATGCCGCCGCGCTCACCTACTACTCGGTGCTCTCGCTTTTCCCGTTCCTGATCGTGCTCGTCTCGCTGCTCGGTGTGCTCGGATCGCCGGAGTCGATCGGCGGTCTGCTGCGGATCATCGAGGACCTCGGATCGGGCTCGGCCGTCGACACGCTGCGACCGCCGATCGAGAACATCGTCGACAACTCGAACGCCGCCGGGATCGCGCTGGTGCTCGGCGTCGTCGGCGGTTTGTGGTCGGCGTCCGGCTACATCGGCGCCTTCATCCGCTGCTCGAACGAGATCTACGGCGTCGCCGAGGACCGGCCGTTCTGGAAGTTGCGACCGATCCAGATCCTGATCACGCTGGTGATGACGCTGATCGTTGCCCTGGTGCTGGTCGCGCTCCTGCTCACCGGGCCCCTGGTCGAGGCGATCGGGACCGAACTCGGGGTCGGCGACGCCGCGGTGACCGCCTTCTCGATCGTCAAGTGGCCGCTGCTGCTGGCGATCGTCGTTCTCGTGATCGCAGCGCTTTACCGTTTCTCACCCAACGCCCGCCACGCCGGCTATCGCTGGATCCTGCCCGGAAGCCTGCTTGCGACCTTGCTCTGGATCGCGGCCTCGGCGGGCTTCAGCCTCTACGTCGCCAACTTCGGCTCCTACTCGAACACCTACGGCAGCCTCGCCGGGGCGATCGTCTTCCTCGTCTGGCTCTGGCTCACCAACGTCGCGGTCGTCTTCGGGGCCCAGTTCGCCGCCGAGCTCGAGCGCACCGGGACCGCCGCCGAGCTCGCGACCCCACCGGCCGGCTTCGCCCCCTTCGTCAGCGCGGAGAAGGAAGACGACCCCGAACCGCCGCCGGAGGATTACTCCACCAGCGTGCCCCCCGCCGGCGCCGGCTGATCGTCCCGGGCACTCGCGAGCGCTCTTGTCAGATCAGGCCTCCCGCACCCGACCTGCCTCTCAATGACAGTGAGGGAGAGAACTGGGCCGTCCGGCCCTCTGTCTAAGTTGAGATCGATGAGCAATCAAGGCCAGATCGAAGCGCTTCAGGCGCCGCTCGGAGCCGCGCCGGCCGCTCCTGCGGCGGTGCCGCTGACGCGGGTATTCGTCCGCGAGCTGGCCGAGGGCGAGGACGTCGCCGCGGCCTTCGCGGTCCGCGAGCGCGAGCGGCGTTCGCGCAGAAACGGAGACGACTTCCTGCGGTTGGTGGTCGCGGACCGCACCGGCACCGTCGAGGCTGTCGTCTGGGAGAACGTCGACGAGTGCTTCCGGTGTACCGCGCCGGGAACGGTCGTCTTCATCGAGGGTCGCTTCTCGATCCACCCTCAGTACGGCGCCAAGATCACGGTCAAGGCGATTCGTCCCGCCCACGAGGGCGAGTACTCACATGACGAGCTCGCCGAGGGCCCGCCGGTCTCGGTCGAGCAGCTCGAGGCCGGCCTGCGTGAGCTGCTGGCGACGATCCAGAACCCGCACCTGCGTCAGCTGCTCGAGCGCATCTTCGGCGCCGAGTCGAGGATCTGGAAGCGCTTCCGCGTCGCTCCAGCGGCCAAGTACTACCACCAGGCGTACCCACACGGGCTGCTCGATCACACGGTTTCGGTCGCGCAGGCGGTGAGCGCCGCCGCGGCAGCGTTCCCGGGCCTCGACCGCGACGTCGCGGTCACCGGCGCGCTGCTTCACGACATCGGCAAGACCCAGGCGTACAACGACGATCCGCTGGCGATCGACCTCACCGACGCCGGTCGCCTCCAGGGTGAGATCCCGCTCGGCTACTACCTCGTCCGGCGGACGATCGAGTCGATCGACGGCTTCGACGCCGAGCTCGCCCAGGCCGTGCTCCACATCGTCCTCTCCCACCACGGCAGCTACGAGAACGGCTCGCCGGTAGTGCCCGCGACCCGCGAGGCCACCCTCGTGCACGCGATGGACAACCTCGGCGGCAAGCTCGGCAGCTTCGACCGGATCGAGCGCGAGCTGCCCGACGGCGAGGCCTGGTCGCGCTTCGACCGCGGGCTCGACTCGGCGGCCTACTTCCGCAGCCACGCGGCGTAGCGGTCACCCGCCCGGCGCGCGTCAGGTCCGGGCTCTCAGCTCAGCGTGCGCTCCACCCTGACCTCGCATAGGTCAACCGAAGCGCGGGTGCCGGGAGTCTCCGAGGAGTCCATCTGATCGAAGATCGCGCTCGCATCGCGCAGCTTCTGCTCCGAGTCGAAGAAGCCGACGAAGATGGCGGTGCCTTGCGATTCGTCGACGAGGAGCTTCATCCCACTGGCATCCACTCCGGGGGGCGGGCCGTCCTCCTCGACCCGTGCGACGATCTCTGCGATCCGATCCGGGCTCACGTCGGTGAACCTGACGACACGTGCATGCATAGGCGCCTCTCCTCGCTCGGTTGCGCAGATCCTAGCCGCGGAATCCGGGCGGGGCCGTCCGTCAGAGCGCCGTACCGAGCTGCCCGCGGATGGCGCCGTCTGGATAGTCGGCGTTGTGGACGTTGACGTAGAACTTCTCCGGGTTGGTCGCGATCCGCTTCAGAAGCTTCTTCTTCAGGTCCTTGACGCAGTCCTCGACGGTCGACGTCGGTGGCGCCTGATCGAAGAGCAGCACCTTGATGTCGCCGGCCTCCCCCTCGACGCCCTTGTGAATGTGACCCGCGCTCGGCTGCTCGATCTTCACCCACGAGACCTGGAAGCAGAGCTTGTGCTTTTTCGGTTTGACCGAGAAGAAGCCCTCGCCCTTTCCGTTCGGGTCACCGGGGCCGGGCACCTCCTGGTTGCCCTTGAGCTTCGCGGACAGCTGCGTGGTGTCTGTCTGACCGGCCGGCGAGAGAGCCGGGATCGTGAGCGCTGCGGCGGCCGCGAGCGCGGTCAGCACCACAACGGCGCGGCGGTTACAGAACATCGGAACCTCCCTGGATCGACTGGCCTGAGCAGCGTACTCCTGCGTCGACGGCGGGGCGGTGCCCGAGCTAGCCGAAGCGGTCGACGCAGCGGTTTATCTGCTGCTGATCCGGCCGGTTCTGGTCGACCGCCCGTTCGACGCACTGCTGGAGGCGCTGCGAGCCGTCTGTCTGCTCGAGCGCCTCGTTGACCTGGTCCTGGATCTGCGACGGCAGGCCCTCGAAGCTGTCGGAGAACGCGTCGAGCCCGAACTCCTCGAAGGCGCTGTTGGTGGTGTCGAGCACCGGCTTGACGATGAAGAGGTAGGTCGCCGCGAGCACCGCGACGATGGTGATGATCCTGATGATCGGGTTGATGACTGTGCCGGCGCCGAGCATTGGTTCCCCCGCACGGAAGCCTATTTCAGCGACCCGCGGATCGATCGCGCTGCGCGGGTGCGCAAATTGCGGCAGTTCCGAGCCGACCGGCGCGCGGTAGGGCACTCGACCCTCAATATCCTCGTTGCGGATGATCACCTGATGGCCAAGGACACCGAAAAGCTGATCCGTCAGCTCTCCCTGATCTCGTTCCTGATGGCCAACCGCCGTCCGGTTTCGGCGCTCGAGATCAAGCGCGAGGTCGAGGGCTACAGCTCGATGAACGAGGACGCGTTCGCGCGCCGCTTCTACGCCGACCGCGCCGAGCTCGAGAGCCTCGGGATCTCGCTCCAGGTCGAAAAGCCCGCCGAGGGCTTCTTCGAGGCCGAGCTGTACGCGCTGCCGCCTGAGAACTACTACCTGCCCGCGATCGAGTTCTCCGACTCCGAGCTCGCCGCGCTGCGGACCGCGCTCGGCCTGCTCGACGGCGAGTTCGCCTATGCGGAGCCGCTGCGGCTGGCGCTCCAGCAGGTCTCCTGGGGACGTCCGAGCCCGCTCACCGAGGAGGCGGAGGCGCCGATCGACGTCAAGCTGTCGAATGCCGGCTCGGGCCGCGAGCTCTCCCAGCGGCTGGCGAAGATCGAGACCGCGATCTCACGCCGCAAGACGATCGAGTTCTCCTACTACTCGCTGCAGCGCGACGACGTCTCCGATCGCAAGGTCAACCCCTACCACCTCGTCTTCCGCGACGGGCAGTTCTATCTGATCGGTTACTCGCACGAACGCGACGAGGTCCGGGTCTTTCGCCTCTCGCGGATCCGCGCCAAGGTCTCCTACGCGACCAAGGCCGAGCACGACTTCACCGCGCCCGAGGACTTCGACCGCCGCGACTACGCCAAGCGCGCCGACTGGCAGATGGGCGAGATCAAAGGGACCGCCGCGATCTTTCTCCGCGAGCGGATCGCCTGGCTGGTCGAGCGTGACTTCGGCCGCCACGGCGAGCTTCGCAAGCCGGTCAAGGGCGACGGCGTCAGGGGCCGGGGGATGGTGTTCGAAACCGAGTATGCGTCCTCGCGCCAGCTCATCTCCTGGGTTCTCTCCTGGCGCGAGAACGCCCGCCTGCTCGATCCCCCCGAGCTCGCCAAGGAGGCCGCGAAGCGCCTCTCGCTGCTTCGCGACCGCCACGACAAGAGCTTCGACGTCGCCGAAACCGTGCGGCGGCCGGTCGCCGAGGGCAACGGCCGCGCGCGCAGCTCAAACGGCCGCGCCGAGTCGGTGATCCGCCCCGAGCGCTTCGCGCGCCTCGTCACCCTCGCCGGCCTGCTGATCGGCGCCGCTCGCGCCGAGGGGAGCCTGCCGACCCAGCAGGTGCTCGACGAGCTCAACATCTCGATCGAAGAGCTGCGTGAGGACCTCGACGTGCTCAACGTCGTCAACTTCGGCGGCGGCACCTACGTCCTCTACGCCGAGATCGCGGCCGATCGGATCGAGGTCGACCCCGACACCTACGGCGACAACTTCGCCCGCCCGGCACGCCTGCTGCCGCTCGAGGCGAAGGCGCTGGTCGCCGCGATCGACCTTTTCGGCGACCACCTGCCGCAGTCAGGCCTGCAGAGCGCGCGAGAGAAGATCGTCGCCGCACTCGGCCACGACCCCTCCGAGGAGGGGCTCGAGATCGCACCCGGGCGCGACGACTCCTCGGTGGTCCGCACCGTCAACGAGGCGATCCAGCGACGCCGGGTGCTCGAGCTCCAGTACTACAAGGAGAACGAGGACTCATTCGTCAAGCGTGAGGTCGAGCCGCAGCAGCTCGTCAAGGGCCCCGAGGGCTGGTATCTGGGCTGCTTCGACCTCGGCCGCAAGGACACCCGGCACTTCCGCCTCGACCGGATGAAGGAGGCAGTGATCACCGAGCGGGAGTTCGAGCCCCGCGAGGGCATCGACGAGGCGCTCGCCGAGCAGGAGTGGCTGGTCCACGGCGAGGTCACCACCGCCGGCGTCGCTCGGGTCTGGGTCTCGCCCGGCCGCGCCCGGTGGCTGCGCGAGCAGCGGACAGTGGTCGAGGAGCTCTCGGACGGCGCCGTCGTGGTCGAGGTCCCTTACGGCTCCGACGACTGGCTCGTGCGCGAGGTGCTCAAGGGCGTCGGCGACCTGGTCGTGCTCGAGCCCGAGGAGGCGCGCGAGGCGGTCGCCAAGGCGGTCGCTTGAACCTCCGATGAGCGCCCCGCCGGGACCCGACGGCGGTGGCGAGTCCGCGCCGGGTCACGACGACATCCTGCGGATTGTGGCGCCCAACCCGGGGCCGATGACGCTTGCCGGAACCAACACCTACGTCGTCGGCAGCGATCCCGCCTATGTGATCGACCCCGGGCCCGACGACGCTGCGCATCTCGATGCGGTGCGCGCCGCAGCCGGCGAGCGCGGCGGGATCGGCGGCGTCCTGCTCACCCACGGCCATGCCGACCACACGGCCGGGGTCGAGTCCCTGGGTGCGGAGGTGAGCTCGGGCGATCGCGGTTCGTTCAGCGTTCTTCTGACGCCGGGCCACTCCCCCGATCACGTTTGCTTCGTTCGCGACCGCGTCTGCTTCTGCGGCGACCTGATCCTCGGCCTCGGCTCTTCGATCATCCCGCCCGCGGCAAGCGGCGGCTCGCTCGCCGACTACATGAACTCGCTGCGCCGGGTCGGCGAGCTCGAGCTCGACCTGCTCGCACCGGGTCACGGCCCGTGGATCACCGACCCGGCGGCCAAGGTCGCCGAGTACGTCGCCCACCGTGAGTCGCGCGAGCGGCGCCTGGTGGCCGCGCTCGAGTCCGGCGAGCGGTCGCGAGAGACGCTGCTGGCGACGGTGTGGGATGACGTTCCCGACGTCCTGCGGCCGGCGGCCGCGATCGCGATGCAGGCGCACCTCGAGAAGCTCGACGCCGAGGGGCGACTGCCCGACGACGTGCCGCTTTAGTCTTCGGCCGTGCTCTCGGCTGCAATCGTCAAGCGCATCGGCCTGCTCGGTGGGATTGCCGGGGCGGTCGCCGGCGCCGCCGTCGCAGGACTCTGGTGGCAGCTCGTTCGCCGTCCGCTGCCGCGCGCCGAGGGCCGCCTGCGCGTCGAGGGCATCTCCGGCCCGGTCGAGATCCGCCGTGACCGCTGGGGAATGCCCCACGATCCGCGCCGCAGACGGTCGAGGACGCGCTGGTTCGGGCAGGGCTTCTGCCACGGCCAGGACCGGCTCTGGCAGCTCGACATCTACCGCCGCTTCGCCAGCGGCAGGCTCGCCGAGATCGCCGGCTCGGAGGGCCTGGCGGCCGACCGCTTCGTGCGCACGCTCGGCCTGCGCCGCGTCGCGCAGCGCGAGGAGGCGGCGCTCGCGGGCCGAGCTTCGGGCGGCGCTTGGCGCCTCTCGCGCCGGCGTCAACGCCGCCGCCCTCGCCGCTCGCCGTCCTGCCGGTCGAGTTCCAGATCCTGCGCCGATCGATTCGAGCCCTGGCGGCCGGCCGACACGCTGACGATCACCGAAGCTGCTCGCGCTCGGCCTCTCGACCAACTGGGAGCGCGAGCTGCTGCGGGCCGACATGGTCCGCGCGCTCGGGCCGGAGCTCACCGCGCGGCTCGACCCCGGCTATCCCGCAGGCAATCCGATCGCGCTCACGCCCGGCGTGCCGTGGAGCGGCGACGGGCTGGCGCTCGCCGAGCAGATCGCCGCGCGTTCGCGAGACGCTCGGCCTCGCGCGCCGAGGCGACCGGCTCGAACAACTGGGCGGTTTCCCCGCGCGCGCTCGGCGACCGGCGGCACCGCTGCTCGCCGGCGACCCGCACCTGTCCCCGAGGATGCCCGGGATCACCTACCAGCTCGGGCTCGAGGTCGGCGATCGACGCTGCCGTGGCGCCTCGCTCCCGGGCAGGGCCCGGGATCGCCTTCGGCCAGAACAACGACGTCGCCTGGTCGCTTACCAACGTGATGGCCGATGTGATGGACCTGTTCATCGAGCGGATCGAGGGCGAGCGACTACGAGTTCGAGGGCGAGAGGCGCCCGCTCGAGCTGGTCGAGGAGGAGATCGTCGTCACGGGCCGCGACGCCCCGTGCGCCTCGAGGTGCGCCTCACCCACCACGGCCCGATCGTCAACGAGGCGCTCCGCGCCGACGATGCCGAGCCGCTGGCGCTGCGCTGGTCGGCGCTCGACGGTGCCGTGCGTCACCGAGGCGCAGCCTCGGCGTCCTCGAGTTACCAACGGCCCCGAGCTGGTCGAGTCGCTCGCGCCGCACGTCGCGCCGGTCTCGAACCTCGTCTGGGCCGACCGCCACGGCTCGATCGGCTACAAGCTGATCGGCCGCATCCCGTTGCGCCGCGGCGGCTGCCCGGACCTGCCGAAGCCGGGCTGGACCGGCGAGTACGAGTGGGACGGCTGGGTCCCCTACGACGAGCTGCCCGAGGTCACCGACCCCGAGGCGGGCTACGTGCGTCACCGCCAACAACCGGATCGACCACCGACGACTACCCGCACCACATCACCAGCGACTACCTCGACGGCTACCGGGCGCAACGGATCGAGGAGCTGCTCGACGGCAAGCGACGAGCACGACCTCGACGGCTTCGCAGGCGATGCAGACCGACATGCTCTCGATCCCGGGACTCGAGACGGCGCGGCGGCTGGCGCGCCTGCGCCCGCGCGACCAGCGCGAGACGGCGGCGATCGAGCGGCTGCGAAGCTGGGACGGGCGCATGGGGCCGGACTCGGTCGCGGCGACGATCTACCAGGCGTTCACGCTGCGCTTTGCGCGCGAGGTCGCACGCGAGGCGATCGGCGACCGCGACCTCGCCGAGCGCTGGCTCGACCGCGCCGACAACGGCTTCATGAAGCACGTCACCTCGCCCTGGCGCTGGCAGTCGCACCTGCTCGCGCTCTGGGAGGAGGGCGACGTCGAGTTGATCGGCCGCGACTGGGACGAGCTCGCGCTCGACTCGCTTCGCGCGGCGCTCGACCACCTCGCGGACCGCTTCGGCCCCGACCCTGACGGCTGGCGCTGGGGCAGAGTCCACGCGCTCGAGTTCCCGCACGCGCTCGGCGCCGCGAACCCGCTGCTCGCGCGGATCTTCAACCGCCGGCTCGAGGTCGGCGGCGGCGCAGGAGACCGTGGCCCAGGTCGGCTGGGACCCCAACGACCCCTACCACGCGATCTGGGCGCCCGCGCTGGCGGATGGTCGCCGACCCGACCGATCCCGAGCGCTCGCGCTGGCAGGCGTTCACCGGCCAGTCGGGCCACGTCGCCAGCCCGCACTACGACGACCTTCAGCCGCGCTGGGCACGCGGCGAGATGCAGCCGATGGCCGGCGAGGGGCCGTGGCGGACGCTGAACTGCTGCCGGCCACCTCCTCAGCTTCGCCCGCGCCGGCCAAGGCGTGAGCCGCCGCGACCAGATCGTGATGAGCGCGGACGAGCAGCGCGAGCTGCTCGAGTCCGAGCGCGTCGTCGTCGTCTCTTCGCTCGGCCCGCGCGGATGGCCGCACTCGATGCCGATGTGGTTCACGCTCCGCGACGGCGAGATCTGGGTCTGGACCTACGCCAAGTCGCAGAAGACCCGCAACCTCGAGCGCGACCCAAGGGCGACCCTCCTGGTCGAGACCGGCACCGAGTACGCCGAGCTGCGCGGGGTCCAGATCGAGGCCGAGGCCGAGCTGATCCGCGATCCCGAGGCGGTGTTCGAGTTCGGCAAGGAGCTCACGGTTCGCTACGCCGAGGGCATCGACTCGATCGAGGGCGACGCGGCCGCGGCGCTCCAGGCGCAGGCGCCGAAGCGCGTCGCGATCCGCTTTCGCTCGGTGCGGGTCGCGACCTGGGACCACCGCAAGCTCGGCGGCACGCTACTGACCCGCAGTCGGACACGCTAGCCTCCTCCGCACCGATGGAGCGCCTCAAGGGCCTGATCCTCTCCGGTGGCGCCGGCACCCGCCTGCGCCCGATCACGCATACCTCGGCCAAGCAGCTCGTGCCGGTGGCCAACAAGCCGGTGCTCTTCTACGGGATCGAGGCGCTGGTCGACGCCGGAATCGACGAGATCGGAATCATGATCGCGCCGGAGACCGGCGACGAGATCCGCGAGGCCGCCGGCGACGGCTCGGCCTTCGGCGCCTCGATCACCTACATCCCCCAGGACCGGCCCGCTCGGCCTCGCCCACGCGGTGCTCACGGCCGAGGCGTTCCTGGACGGCGGCGCCATTCGTGATGTACCTCGGCGACAACCTGCTCCGCGACGGGATCGCCGATCTCGTCGGCGCCTTCCGCGAGCACCGAGCCCGACGCGCTGATCCTGCTCACTCGCGGTCCCCGACCCGTGGCACTACGGCGTCGCCGAGCTCGACGGCGACAGCGTCGTGCGCCTGGTCGAGAAGCCGAAGGACCCGCCGAGCCACCTGGCCCTGGTCGGCGTCTACATGTTCACCCCGGCGATCTTCGACGCCGCCCGCGCGATCGAGCCCTCGTCGCGCGGCGAGCTCGAGATCACCGACGCGATCCAGCAGCTGATCGACCGCGGCGCCAAGGTCGAGAGCGCACACGGTCGGCGGCTGGTGGAAGGACACCGGCCAGCTCGCGCGACATGCTCGAGGCGAACCGGCTCGTGCTCGAGGACCTCGAGCGCCGCATCGACGGCGAGGCTCGACGAGGCGAGCCGGGTCGAGGGCCGGGTGGTGGTCGAGGCCGGCGCGACGCTCGAGCGCTCGGTCGTGCGCGGACCGGCGATCATCGGCGCGGGCGCCAGCATCGTCGACTCCTACGTCGGCCCGTACACCTCGATCGACCGCGACGTCGAGATCGTCGGATCCGAGGTCGAGCACTCGATCCTGCTCGCAGGGGCGAGCATCCGCGACCTCGAGACGCGGATGGAGGCGAGCCTGCTCGGCCGCAACGTCGAGGCTCTCGCGCGGAGACGGAGCTGCCGAAGACGCTGCGGATGATCGTCGGCGACAACTCGGAGATCTGGATCCCGTGAGGGTGCTTGTCACAGGCGCGGGCGGGATGCTCGGCCAGGACGTGATCGATGCGCTGATGGCGCGTGGCCACGACGTCGTCGCCCTCACCGCACGCCGAGCTCGACATCACCGATTCGGTCGGGATCGAGGAAGCGATCGCGGGCGTTCGCCCTGACGCGGTCGTCAACTGCGCCGCCTGGACCGACGTCGACGGAGCCGAGGCTGACGAGCGCGGCGCGATGCGCGTCAATGACGCGGCCGCCGCAATGGTCTCCTCGACCGCCGCCGCCCACGGTGCCTCGATCCTCCACCTCTCCAGCGACTACGTCTTCGACGGGCAGAAGGGCTCACCCTATCTCGAGTCGGACTTGCCGTCGGCGATCTCAGCCTACGGTCGCTCGAAGCAGGCAGGCGAAACCTCGGTCGCGATCGCCAACCCGCACCACTTCATCGTCCGCAGCTCGTGGCTGTTCGGGATCGGTGGAGGCAACTTCGTCGAGACGATGCTCAGGATCGCCGGCGAGCAGCCGGAGGTGATCGTCGTCTCCGACCAGGTTGGGTGCCCGACCTACACCCCGCACCTCGCCGAGGCGATCGCGATGCTGGTCGAGACCGACGAGTACGGCGTCCACCACGTCGCCGCGGCGGGGTCGTGCTCATGGTTCGAGTTCGCGCAGGAGATCTTCGACCAGGCCGGGGTCGAGTGCCGGGTGATGGCGGGGACGACGGAGATGCTCGCCCGCCCCGCCCCGCGCCCGCCCTACTCGGTGCTCGGCAGCGAGCGACCGGACCCGATCCTGCTTCCCGACTGGCATCAGGGCCTGGCGGAGTATCTGGCGGCCGAGACGGGCGAGGGCTGCCGCTTGAACATCCTCGTCACCGGAGGGGCCGGGTTCATCGGCTCGGCCTACGTCCGCCACCGGCTCGAGACGCATCCGGACTTCCGCGTGCGCGTGCTCGACAAGCTCACCTACGCCGGCCGGCGCGAGAACCTCGACGGGCTCGACGACGAGCGCTGCGAGTTGGTCGGTCGCCGACATCGCCGACCGCGAGGCGGTCGCAGCGGCGCTCGACGGCTGCGAGGCGATCGTCAACTTCGCCGCCGAGACCCACGTCGACCGCTCGATCGAGGCCCCGGGCGAGTTCATCCAGACCGACGTCTTCGGCACCCACGTCCTGCTCGAGGCCGCGCGCGACGCCGGCATCCGCCACCTCCAGGTCTCCACCGACGAGGTCTACGGCTCGATCGAGGAGGGCTCGTTCACCGAGAGCTCGCCGCTAGACCCGTCCTCGCCGTACTCGGCCTCGAAGGCCGGTGGCGATCTGCTCGTCGGCGCCTTTCGCGACACCTACGGCTCCGACGCGCTGATCGTTCGCGCCTCGAACAACTACGGACCGCGCCAGTACCCCGAGAAGCTGATCCCGCTCTGCATCCTCAACGCGCTCGCCGGCGACCCGCTGCCCGTCTACGGCGACGGGATGCAGGTCCGCAACTGGTTCTGGGTCTCGGACTGCGCGAGCGCGATCGACACCGTGCTCGAATTCGGCGAGGCGGGCGAGGTCTACAACGTCGGCGGGCCCGACGAGCTGGCGAACATCGAGGTGGTCAGACGAATCCTCGAGCTCACCGGCCGCGACGAGTCGCTGATCGACTACGTCACCGACCGCCTCGGCCACGACCGGCGCTACTCGCTCTCGGCGGAGAAGACCGAGGGCCTTGGCTGGAAGGCAGCGATCGGCTTCGAGGACGGGATCGAGCGCACGGTCGAGTGGTATCGCGCCAACGAGTGGTGGTGGAAGCCGATCCGCTCCGGCGAGTACCGCGAGTACTACCAGCGCCAGTACGGATCCTCCCTGCGCTGATGCCCCGCCGTCTGCAGACCGAGCTCGAAGGCCTCGTCCTGCTCGAGCCGGAGATTCACGGCGACGAGCGCGGCTTTCTGATCGAGACATTCAGCGTCGCAGCCTGGGCCGAGGCGGGGATCGGCACCGAGTTCGTCCAGGACAACCACTCGCGCTCGAGCCGCGGCATCCTCCGAGGTCTTCACTTCCAGACCAGCCCAGGACAGGCGAAGCTGGTGCGCTGCTCGAGGGGACGGATCTGGGACGCCGCCGTCGACCTGCGCCGCGACTCGCCGGCCTACGGCCGCTGGGAGGGTCACGAGCTCGACGACCAGCGCCACCGCCAGCTCTTCGTCCCGGCCGGGTTCGCCCACGGCTTCTGCGTGCTCAGTGAGCTCGCCGACGTCCACTACAAGCTCTCGAGCTACTACGACCCCGCCACCGAAGCCGGGATCGCCTGGGACGACCCCGAGATCGGGATCGAGTGGCCGCTCGACGATCCCCAGATCTCCGAGCGCGACCGAACCGCCCCGAAGCTCGCCGAGATCGCCCACAGCCTGCCTTTCTAGTCCGCAGTGACTCCAGCCGCCGCGTCCAGCGCGGCGTCGAGCGTCGGGTATTCGTGCAGCGAGACGGCGCGCTCTCCGGCAAACCTCCACAGGTGGGCCTCGCGGCGTTCGACCGGATCGCTCGCGCCCGCAGGCGTGCCGCTGTGACGAACCGCGACCGCTACCCGCTCACCCAGGTCGCGGATCTCCTCGACGTCGGTGCGGAAGTCGCCGAAGGCGGCGACGAAGTCGCGAACACGAGCCGTTGCCTGCTCGCGGTCCCGGCGGACGGCGCGGTCGAGCTCGCCGGCGTTCGGATGCCACTCGAACCCCGGCTCGACCAGCTCGGCGATCAGCGCCAAGTCGCCGCGGTTGATCGCTTCGTAGACCGAGCGGACTTGCGCGGTGCGGTGGCTCACACCTCCAGTATCCCGGGCCGGGCGACTCCGTAAGATCAATCGGTTGAGCCCCATGCCGGAGCCGAGTGCGAAACATGACCCTCTCGCCGCCTTCAGCGACCGCACCCGGCGTTGGTTCGACGCCTCGTTCGAGGCGCCGACACCCGCGCAGGCGGACGGTTGGCCGCCGATCGCCTCACACAAGAACACGCTGATCTGCGCGCCGACAGGGTCGGGAAAGACGCTTGCCGCCTTCCTCTGGGGCATCGACACGCTGGCGCGGCGGCCCGAGGAGCTCGGCACCGGGGTCAAGATCGTCTACGTCTCGCCGCTGAAGGCGCTCTCCTATGACATCGAGCGCAACCTGCGCGCGCCGCTAAGGGGGATCGGCGCCGAAGTCTCGGTGGGGCTGCGCACCGGCGACACGCCGCAGAAGGAGCGCCAAGCGATGAGGCGTACGCCTCCCGACATCCTGATCACCACGCCCGAGTCGCTCTATCTGATGATCACCTCGCAGGTGCGCGAGATCCTTACCGGGGTCGAGGCGGTGATCGTCGACGAGATCCACGCGGTCGCCCAGTCCAAGCGCGGCTCGCACCTAGCGCTGACGCTCGAGCGCCTCTCGCATCTGGTCACCGAGGAGGGCAACCCCGAGCCACAGCGGATCGGGCTCTCGGCCACGCAGCGCCCACTCCAGCGGATCGCCGAGTTCCTCGTCGGCCCGAAGCGCGAATGCGAGATCGTCAACGCCGGAGTACGCAAGGACCTCGACCTCGAGATCGTCGTCCCCGTCGACGACATGCAGAATCCAAACGTTCCGCCCGCCGAGGGAGCGCCAGCGACCGGTGATCCGGGCGAAGCCGGGATTGCTTCGCCTCCGGGGGCGGCCGGGTCAGCCGGCGGGCCGGCGATACCCGAGACGTCCCCGGACCGGATAGACCCGGGACCGATCGAGGCGTCGCTCGATCCCGCCACCAACCCGCGCTCGATCTGGCCGGCGATCTATCCCGAGCTGCTGAAGCTCGTCCGCGAGCACACCTCGACGATCATCTTCGTCAACAACCGTCGCGGCTCCGAACGACTCGCCAAGCGCCTCAACGAGCTCCACAACGAGAAGCCCGAGGCGGAGCTGCCGGCGACGGAGCATGCAGGCAATGGAGCAGGTAGCAGGGAGCAGGTAGATGGTGGGGAGCTCGAGGAGATTGCTCGTGCTCACCACGGGTCGCTGGCGCATGAGGAAAGGACCGTGGTCGAGGAGCTGCTCAAGTCGGGCAAGCTGCCCTGCCTGGTCGCCACCTCGTCGCTCGAGCTCGGGATCGACATGGGCGCCGTCGACCTGGTGATCCAGGTCGAGTCGCCGAAGTCGGTTGCGCGGGGAATCCAGCGAGTCGGGCGCGCCGGCCATCAGCTCGGCGAGACGTCGAAGGGCCGGATCTTCCCCAAGTTCCGGGCCGACCTGCTCGAGTGCGCCGTGGTCGCCGAGCGGATGCGCTCGGGCGAGATCGAGGAGACGGTGATCCCCCGCAACCCGCTCGACGTCCTGGCCCAGCACCTCGTCTCGATGGTCGCCGACTCCGAGTGGGCGGTGGACGAGATCGAGCGGGTGGTCACCGCCACCGAGCCGTTCTCGGAGCTCTCGCGCGAACAGCTCGAGAACGTTCTCGACATGCTCGACGGCCGCTACCCGTCGGAGAAGTTCGCCGAGCTTCGCCCGCGACTGGTCTGGGACCGGACCGCCGGCACTGTTCGCGGCCGCAAGGGCGCCCGCCAGCTCGCGGTCACCAACGCGGGCACGATCCCGGATCGCGGTCTCTACGGCGTTCACCTCCCCGATGGCCGCCGGGTCGGCGAGCTCGACGAGGAGATGGTCTACGAAGCGCGGCCCGGCCAGACCTTCCTGCTCGGGGCGACCACCTGGCGGATCGAGGACATCACCCGCGACCGGGTGATCGTCACTCCGGCGCCGGGGATCCCGGGAGCGGTGCCGTTCTGGCGCGGCGACGGGGTCGGGCGCCCGTCCGAGCTCGGGCGCGCGATCGGCGCCTTCGCCCGTGAGGCGGTCGGCAAGGACTCCGAGACGCTGGCGGCCGAGAATCACCTCGACCCGCGCGCGGCCGACAACCTGGTCACCTACCTGCGTGAGCAGCAGGCGGCGACCCGAGTCGTGCCTTCCGACGAGACGCTCGTGGTCGAGCGCTTCCGCGACGAGATCGGCGACTGGCGGCTGTGTGTGCTCTCGCCCTTCGGCGGCCGCGTCCACGCGGCTTGGGGGCTGGCGCTCTCGGCGCGGATCCGCGACGAGCTCGAGCTCGAGGCCGACGCGATCTGGTCCGACGACGGGATCGTCGTCCACCTCCCCGACGCCGACGAGCCGCCCGACGCGAGCATGGTCATGCTCGAGCCCGACGAGGTCGAGGACCTGGTCGTGCGCGAGCTCGGCGGCTCGGCGCTGTTCGGCGCCCGCTTTCGCGAGAACGCCGCCCGCAGCCTGCTGATCCCGCGCGCCTACCCCGGCAAGCGCACGCCGCTGTGGCAGCAGCGCCTGCGGGCGCAGAGCCTGCTCGAGGTGGCCAGGGACTTCCCGCGCTTCCCGGTCATCCTCGAGACCTACCGCGAGTGCCTGCGGGACGTCCTCGACCTGCCGGCGCTGGTCGAGCTGCTGCGCGATCTGCAATCGCGCCGGATCACCCTGGTCGAGGTCGAGACCCAGACGGCGTCGCCGTTTGCCTCCTCGCTGCTCTTCGACTACGTCGCCACCTACATGTATGAGGGCGACACGCCCAACGCCGAGCGTCGAGCGGCGGCGCTCGCCCTCGACCGCGACCTGCTCTCCGAGCTGCTCGGCGCCGACGAGCTGCGCGAGCTGATCGACCCCGAGGCGCTGGGGGAGGTCGAGCGCTCGCTTCAGCTCATGCACCCCGACGTGCTCGCCAAGGACCGAGACGCGCTCCAGCAGGTGCTGCGGCGGCTCGGTGACCTGACCGCCTCCGAGCTCGAGCGGCGGACCGCCGAGGGGTTCTCGGCGGCCTCGATGCTGGCCAAGCTCGAGCGCGAGCGCCGCGCCGTGGCGGTGCGGATAGCGGGCGAGGAGCGCTGGATCGCGGCCGAGGATGCCGGGCTCTACCGCGACGCGCTCGGCGTCCCACCGCCGGGCGGGCTGCCCGACTCCTACCTCGAGGAGATCGGAGACGCGATGCTCGCGCTCGTGCGTCGCTATGCCCGCACCCATGGCCCGTTCCCGACCGCGCAGATGGTGCGCCGCTACGGGGTCGACCTCGGTCCGGCGCTGAAGCAGCTCGAGCGCGGCGGCGAGCTGGTCCGCGGCGAGCTGCTGCCGGGAGGCAGCGAGCGCGAGTGGTGCGACGCCGACGTCCTTCGCCGGGTCCGGCGCGCGAGCGTCGCCGCGCTGCGCCAGGAGGCCGAGGCGGTGGACCCGGCAGAGCTCGCCCGATTCCTGCCCGCTTGGCAGAACGTCGATGCACATCGTCCCGCGGGCGCCGGCCCCGATCGCCTGCGCGAGGCGCTGATCCCGTTGCAGGGGATCGCGCTCACCCCCGAGGTCTGGGAACGCGACGTGCTCCCGCGCCGTCTCGGCGCCTACAGCCCGACCTGGCTCGACCAGCTCACAACCGGCGGCGAGCTGGTTTGGATCGGCGCCGGCGCCCTCGCTCGCACCGGGCGGGTGGCGCTCTACTTCCGCGAGGACGTGCACCTCGCCGGCCCGCCGCCTTCGAACGCGAAGCTCGAGGCGCCGGAGGGCGAGATCCACGACGCGATCCGCGAGCGGCTCGGCGCCGCGCCCTCGTTCTGGCTCGACCTCGTCACCGAGCTAACACAAGGCGCCTCAACAGCGGCGCAAGTCGAGCGCGAGGAGCTTCACGCCGCGCTCTGGGACCTGGTCTGGGCCGGCGAGGCGACCAACGACGCCTTCGCGCCGCTGCGCGCGCGGCGTCTGGCCGCGGTCTCGAGCTCTCGGCGCTCGCAACGGCGGTTCGCCTCGCGCCGCAACCCCGCCCAGGAGGCGATCCAGGGCCGCTGGTCACTGACCGAGACCCTGTTCCGAAACGCCCCCGCGCAGGGCCCGCGATTGCGCGCCCAGGCCGAGCTGATGCTCGAGCGCTACGGCATTGTCACCCGCGAAACGGTGCTCGCCGAGGGGGTCCCCGGCGGCTTCTCGTCGCTTTATGGCGAGCTCTCGAACCTGGAGATGCTTGGCACCGCGCGGCGCGGCTACTTCGTCGAGGGCCTCGGCGGGGCGCAGTTCGCGCTCGCCGGTGCGGTCGAGCGCCTGCGTGGCCTGCCCCAGCGCGAGGACGAGTATCTCGTCCTCGCCGCCACCGACCCGGCGCAGCCTTACGGCGCCGCGCTGCGGTGGCCGAGGCGCGCCGAGGGTCGCCGGCCGGCGCGCACGCCCGGCGCCTTCGTCCTGCTTCGCGACGGCAACCCGATCATCTACGTCGAGCGCGGCGGCAAGGGGATCGTCCGCCTGATCGCGCTCGATGGAGAGGCTCTGGTCGAGGCGATCTCTCACCTCGCCGCGGCCGCCCGCGAGCAGGTGATCCCGAAGCTCGGGATCGAGCGCGTCGACGGCGAGCCCGTGATCGGCTCCGGCCTCGAGGAGCAGATCATCGCCGCGGGCTTCAGCCGCCAGCCGCGCCGGCTGGTGGCGACGGCGTAGTGCCCGAGGGCGACACGATCCACCGCACGGCGGCCCGGCTGAACGCCGCGCTTCAGGGCCGTGAGCTGGAACTCGCAGCGGCGCCCAACCCCCGCTCGCCGATCCACACCGGCGCCGATCAGCTCCAGGGGTGCACGCTCGAGCTCGCCGAGGCGCGGGGCAAGCACCTGCTCGTGCGCTTCTCGGGGGATCTGGTCCTCCACAGTCACCTGGGAATGAACGGGCGCTGGTGGATCTCGGTCGACGGGCGCCAGCCGCACGGCACACCGTGGCTGCTGCTCGCGTCGGGGCGCTCGAGCGCCTCGCAGCGAGGCGGCAAGCTGCGGCTGGTGAGCGGGGCGCGAGCTCGCAACGACCCGGTGCTCCTGCGACTCGGTCCCGACCCGCTCGCCGCCGGCTTCAACGTCGAGATGGCTGCGGCGCGCCTGCTCGAGCACGGTCGAGGGCGCGAGGCCGGCGATGCGCTGCTCGATCAGCAGATCATCGCCGGGGTTGGAAACGCGATCCGCAACGAGGCCTGCTTCGCCGCCGGGATCAGCCCGTGGCGGCCGGTCGACACTCTTACGACCGAGGAAGCGGAGAGCCTGCTCAGCGAGAGCGAGCGGATCATGCGCGAGTCGGCCGTGACGGGGCGCCGGCCGCGACGCATCTACGGCGCGCAGCGCGGCGGGTGTCCGAACTGCGGCGGTCGGGTGGAGGTCCGCGGCCAGGGCGATGACAACCGGATCGCCTACTGGTGTCCGCGCTGCCAGCGCTGAGCAAGACCGGCGATACTTGAAGGGGATGGGAGAAGAGTCCGTAGACCTGCTCTCGCGAGTGCCGCTGTTCGCGGAGCTTTCCGCGCGCGATCTCGAGCGCATCGGATCGGTCGCGGTGCCGCGCTCGTACCCAAGCGGGGTACGCGTCTTTCACGAGGGCGACTCGTCGGATGCGTGCTACATCGTCCGCAGCGGCGACCTTCGGGTCACCCGCGAGCACTCCGACGGGCGCGCGATCGCGCTGGCGACGCTCGGGCCCGGCGACATCTTCGGCGAGCTGGCGATGCTCGATGGGGGTAGCCGCTCGGCGAGCGTCGAGACGCTCAGCGACGCCGAGCTACTCGCCCTGCCCGCCTCCGACGTCCGCCGCGTGGTCGCCGAGAACGGCGAAATCGCCGCGAAGCTGATCGTCGCCATTACCCGCCGCCTGCGCGAGACCAACGAGCGCGTCGCGCGCCAGTCGTTCCAGACGGTTCCCAGCCGGGTCGCCGGCGTGCTCGCGCAGCTGATCGCCGAGGAGGCGATCCCCGTCGACCGCCAGGGCGTGACCGTGCGGATGACCCAGGCCGACCTCGCCCAGCTCGCCGGGACCTCGCGCGAGAGCGTCAGCCGCTTTCTCGCCACGCTCGAGCGGGCCGGGGTGGTCGCGGTCGGCCGCGGACGGGTGACGGTGCTCGAGCCCCGGCGCCTGCGGGCCTACATCTTCTGAGCGTTCGGGCGGAATCCCGCTGACCGATTTCGGCCACAAGCGCGAGCGGATGGTCGAGCGACAGCTGCGCCGCCGCGGGATCGGCGACAAGCGTGTGCTCGGGGCGATGGCCGAGGTCCCGCGTGAGCTGTTCGTCGACGAGCGCCACCAGCGCCGGGCATACGCCGACTCGGCGCTGCCGATCGGCGAGCAGCAGACGATCTCGCAGCCGTGGATCGTGGCGGCGATCTGCGAGGCGCTGGCGCTGAGCGGCGACGAGCGCGTGCTCGAGATCGGCACCGGCTCGGGTTACTCGACAGCGATCCTCGCCCGCCTCGCACGCGAGGTGGTCAGCCTCGAGCGGATCGAGACCCTGGCGGCGGCCGCGCGCCGCAGGCTCGTTGAGCTGGGGATCGCAAACGTCGAGGTTCGAGTCGGCGACGGTACCGTGGGCGCACCCGACCGGGCGCCGTTCGATGCGATCGCGGTTCACGCCACCGCGCCGGCCGCACCGCCGAGCCTGCTCGAGCAGCTCGCCGTAGGCGGCCGGATGGTGATCCCGATCTCCGAGGGTCGCGCCGACATGCTCACGGCGATGATTCGCACGGCCGAGGGGATCGAGACCGTGCCCATCGCCCCCTGCCGCTTCGTTCCCCTGCTCGGCGAGCAGGGGTTTGCGGCCGAATGAGCTTGCCCCGCGCCGCAGCCCAGAGCCGATCCCGCGCGATAGGCTCATCGCCCATGCCCCGCGGCTTCTACGCCCTCAACTTCTTTTCCGCGGCGTTCGTCGACCAGCTCAAGCGCGGGCGCAAGACGGCGACGATCCGGCTCGGCGACAAGTCGCGAAAGTACGAGCGCGGGCAGATCGTCTGGGTGACCGTCGGCCACCAGCACAGCCCGCGCGAGAAGATCTTCACCGCGGTGATCGACGACGTCGAGGTCAAGCGCGCCCGCGACCTCTCCCCGCGCGACATCGAGCACGACAACCCCGAGTTCCGGCGGGTCGAGGAGACGCTCGGGTTCATGCGCCAGATCTACGGCCGTGAGATCGACCCCGAGGAGACGGTCACCGTGGTCCGCTTCTCGCAGGTGATCGAGACCCCCCACGGCGCCCAGTTCGGCAACGGCGAGACTCCGTCACCCAACTGATCGACCTCCCGTGGCGGTCGAGTACAGCTTCCTGACCACCTGGCTGCTCGAGTCCCCGCGGGAGCCGATCTGGGACGCGATCTTCGATCAGAAGGCGTGGCCGTCGTGGTGGCGCGGGGTCGAGGACGTGGTCGAGCTCGAGCCCGGCGACGAGGACGGCGTCGGCTCACATTCCAGGATGACCTGGCGCTCGAAGCTGCCCTACAGCGTCGTCTTCGAGGTGAAGACGAGGACGGTCGAGAAGCCTCGCCTGATCGAGGGCGACGCTTTCGGCGAACTGGCGGGCACCGGCCGCTGGCGCCTGTTCGAGCAGGACGGGGTCACCGCGGTCCTCTATGAGTGGAACGTGCACACGACCAAGCGCTGGATGAACGTGATGGCCCCCGCACTGCGCCCGGTGTTCGAGGGAAACCACGACTGGGTGATGCGCAACGGCGGCAAGGGGATCGCCGAGCTGCTCGGCTGCCGGCTCTTGGCCTCGGATTGATCTAAGTCGTCTCGACTCAGATACTCAAATCTGAATCGCGTTCGGCTAGACTACGGCGTGGGCTTTGGCACTCGCATCTGTAGAGTGCCAAGCCAGGCCGGAAAACTTAGGTACGAAGCGCGAATCACGCATCACTACTGGAGGTAACCAAGCAATGAACCTGAAGCCTCTCGGCGATCGGCTGATCGTCAAGGCGATCGAGGAGGAGGAGACGACCGCAAGCGGCATCGTCCTCCCCGACACCGCCAAGGAGAAGCCCCAGAAGGGCAAGGTCGTCGCGGTCGGCGACGGAGCCTGGGACGAGGACGGCGAGAAGCGGATCCCGCTCGACGTCGCAGAGGGCGACGAGGTCCTCTACAGCAAGTACGGCGGCACCGAGGTCAAGGTCGACGGTGATGACCTGCTCGTGCTGCGCGAGTCCGACGTCCTGGCGAAGGTCGTATAGCCGCAAACCCGGCGGTCCGCTCGCGGACCGGCGGAACTTTCTTTTAGACAAACAGGAGGAACGAAACACATGGCTCACAAGGAGCTGAAGTACGAAGAGGAGGCTCGGGGGGCGCTGCAGAACGGCGTCGACGCCGTCGCCAACGCGGTCAAGGTCACGCTCGGCCCGAAAGGCCGCTACGTGGTCCTCGACAAGAAGTTCGGCGCGCCGACGATCACCAACGACGGTGTGACGATCGCGCGTGAGATCGAGATCGAGGACGTGTTCGAGAACCAGGGCGCCCAGCTCGTCCGCGAGGTCGCCACGGCGACCAACGACGTTGCCGGCGACGGCACGACGACCGCGACCCTGCTCGCCCAGACGATCGTCCGTCACGGCCTCAAGAACGTCGCCGCCGGCGCCAACCCGCTGGCGCTGCGCCGCGGGATCGAGTCCGCCGTCGACCAGGTGGTCGACAACCTCCGCGACAAGCAGTCGAAGGAGATCGAGGGCAAGGAGCAGATCGCCCGCGTCGCCGCGATCTCGGCTGCCGACGAGGAGATCGGCAACGTGATCGCCGATGCGATCGAGAAGGTCGGCAAGGACGGCGTCGTCAACGTCGAGGAGGGCCAGACCTTCGGCATGGAGCTGGAGTTCACCGAGGGGATGCAGTTCGACAAGGGCTACATCTCGCCGTACATGGTCACCGACCAGGAGCGCATGGAGGCGGTGCTCGAGGACCCCTACATCCTGATCGCCAACCAGAAGATCGGCTCGGTCCGCGACATGCTGCCGGTGCTCGAGCAGGTCATGCAGTGCGGCAAGCCGCTGCTGATCGTCGCCGAGGACGTCGAGGGCGAGTGCCTGGCGACCCTGGTCGTCAACAAGCTCCGCGGCACCTTCACCGGTGTCGCCGTCAAGGCCCCCGGCTTCGGCGACCGCCGCAAGCGGATGCTCGAGGACATCGCGATCCTCACCGGCGGCGAGGTGATCACCGAGGAGATGGGGCTGAAGCTCGAGAACACGCAGGTCTCGCAGCTCGGTCACGCCCGCCGCGTCGTCGTCTCCAAGGACACGACGACGATCATCGACGGTGCCGGCGAGAAGGACGCAAATCGAGGGCCGGATCAACCAGATCCGCAGGAGATCGAGAACACCGACTCCGACTTCGATCGCGAGAAGCTCCAGGAGCGCCTCGCAAAGCTCGCCGGCGGTGTTGCCGTGGTCAAGGTCGGCGCTGCGACCGAGACCGAGATGAAGGAGAAGAAGCACCGCGTCGAGGACGCGCTGCAGGCGACCCGCGCTGCGCTCGAGGAGGGCATCGTCCCCGGTGGCGGTGTCGCCCTGCTCAACGCCCAGGACGGCGATCAAGCCCGACGGGCTCGACGCCCGACGAGGCGACCGGCGTCGGAGATCATCCGCCGCTCGCTCGAGGAGCCGATCCGCCAGATCGCCGAGAACTCGGGCCTCGAGGGCTCGGTCGTGGTCGAGAAGATCCGCGGGCTGAAGCCCGGCGAGGGCCTGAACGCGGCCAATCCGGCGAGTACGGCGACCTGATCAAGGACGGCGTCATCGACCCGACCATGGTCACCCGCTCGGCGCTGCAGAACGCCGCCTCGATCGCCAAGAACATCCTCACCACCGAGGCGATCGTCGCCGAGCCGCCCGAGAAGGACGGCGCCGGTGGCGATGCCGGGCGGCATGCCCGACATGGGCGGCATGATGTGAGGGGCTTTAGCCCCGAAAGCGGACATGTCAGGGCGGCGAAGCCGCCCGCATGTGGCGTGATGTAAAACCGCCGCAACAGGCGAGTGCCCGCTCACGCGGGCGACTTCGAGAAGCCCGGGCAGATCGCCCGGGCTTCTCTGCGTAGGTAGCGCAATCGGGGGATTGACGGCGCGGCGCGAACGGTGTAGCCCACCCCCGGTCAATTCGTCCGCGTCGCCACCGAGGCCTTGTCCGGGTGCCCCGCTCGGTATAGGCTGCGCGCGCGTGTCAGGGGCTGGCCACGGACCGACTTCGAACACCGCAGCGTCACGGCCGGCGCCCGCGGCCCGGCGGGCGTGGTCGCCCCCGAGTCGATGCTCTTGCTCGCGGTCGGCTACTTCGTCGCCTACATCCCGTTCGCGGCGCTGACCAAGGCGCTCTCGTCGGGGCTGCTCCCGGGGATCGACGAGGAGGTCGGCGGGCTAGTGCTGCTGCCCGCCGCCGCGATCGGCGTCCTGGCCGGAGCCGTCCTCTTCCTCTGGCTGAACGGCTGGTGGCGCTACGTCGGCCTGCGACCGGTGCACGGGCAGGTCCGGCGGTTCCCGAGCCGGACGATGCTCGTCGCCGGGCTGTTCATGGCGCTGATCGTCGGCACCACGATCCTCAACTTCACCTTCGCCGGCGTCTCGATCCTGTTCATGCTGCTGATGATGCGCGCCGGGACCCTGGTGCCTGGCACCGGTCGTCGACAACCTCCGTCATCGGCGCATCCGCAGCTACTCCTGGGTCGGCGCTGGCGCCTCAGCCTCGTCGCCGTCGCGATCCTGCTCTTCGGAGTCGACGCCTACGCGCTTACCGCTCGGCGCCGTGCTCAGCCTCTGCACCTACCTCGTCGGCTACCTCGGCCGCTTCGAGATCATGAGCCGGGTGGCGAAGACCGGCGACGTCGCAGGTCGACCGCCGCTACTTCGCCGAGGAGCAGATCTCGGCGGCGGTGATCCTGCTCGTCGATCTGCGCCGTCCTCGCGCTGATCGGCGCCGGCGCGCGAGATGCAGGCCGCTGCGCGAGGGGTTCACCCGAGCTTCCTGTTCTCCGGAGGCCGGCTGCTCGGCGCTCCTGATCGGCCTCTTCTACTCGACCCTCTACGTCTTCGGCACGCTGATCTACCTCGACCCGCGCGAGTACACCTGGGCGGTGCCGGTCAACCGCTGCTCGAGCGTGTTCTCGGCCCTCGTCGCCTCCTACGCGCCTCACCTGGCTCTTCGGGATCGACCCGCCGGCACCGCAGACGCTGATCGCGACCGTCTTCGTCCTGCTCGCGATCGCCGCGCTCAGCTACCCGCAGCTCCGCGCGGTGCTCGTGGGGTGTCGCGAGCCGGTCCTCCGCGCGGCGCCTCATCCTCTTCGTCTGCGGGGGCAACACGGGTCGCTCGCCGATCGCGGCGGCGGTCTGGCGCGCGCCGAGCTGGCGCGGCTGGCGACCGGCGGGCGCCGAGGCGTCTTCGCGACCAGCGCCGGCGTCGGCCGTGCGCTCGCCGGGCACGCCGATGGCGCCCGAGGCGGCCGCGGCGCTGCGCGAGCTCGGCGTTGACGGCGCATCCGCACGGCTCGCAGCCCCTCACCCGCGAGCTCTGCGAGCGCGGCAGTCGCTGATCTTCTGCATGACCGAGCGAGCAGCGAGAGGCCGTGCATCGCGATCGCGCCCGGCGGTCGCGGGCCGCGACGCTTCCGCCTCGACCCCGAACGCCGACCTGGCGGAGCCCGAGCATGGTTCGCCGGCCGCCTGGGCGGCGTTCGCGCAGCGCGTCCGGCGAGCTCGTCCGCCGACCGCCTGCGGAGCTGCCCGTCCCCAACCCGGCCCCGGCACCCGGGTGACGCAGCCGATGGCCGGTCCCGTCCTCCGTGACGACCCGGACCTGAGCCGGCCGCGAGGTGCGGGCGGTCGGGCGAGGCCTTGCGATCGTCGGCCGACTCGAGCCGCCGCCCGACCCGGCGAGCTCGCCGCGCTCGACCGGTGGCCAGCGGGTACCTCGAGGTCCGCGCCGATCTCGCCGGCGATCTCGACGCGGCCTGCGCTGCGGTCGCGCTTCCAGCGGGCACCCTGGTCTTCTCCCTGCCCGGAGCACCGCCGAGGCCGCGCAGCGGCAGATCTCGCCACGCCAGCGGCCTGCTCTGCCGCGCGCCGACGCCTACGACATGGTCGAGCTCGAGCACGCGCACGACCTCGTCCCCGAGCTGCTCGACCGGATCCCGCCCGAGCGCCGGCGGCGTCGCGTGGAGGGGCCCGGCGGCGGGGCTGTCGGAGCTCGGCCGCGCTTCGAGCGCATGACCTCGACGCCCGCGCGGCGCTACCTGCTCGCTACCGAGGCCAAGTCGGTCGAGGACGGCCTCGGCCCGCTGCGGCTGCTCAAGGCGCTCGGCCGCGACGACGTGACCGCGTTTGCAACCGGTGCGCCCGGGGCCTGGACGCCGACTGCTCGCCCCTCGCCTCGGCGCCGCTGTCGTCTACGGAAGCTGCCGCCGAGCCCGAGCGACGCGCGGCCGCCCGACTGTGCGATCAGCTCGAGCGCCGACTACGGCTTCCCGGCGATCGAGCCCGCGTCGAGAGCTCTTCGGGATCGTCGGCGGGTCCCAGCGCCACTCGCTGGCGCCGCGATCTATCAACACGGGCTTTCGGCGGCTCGCGGTCGCCCGCCCTCTACCTGCCGTTCTTCCCCGCCGCCCTCGACGCCTTCCTCGGCGAGCTGGTCGACGCCGGCCTGCCGAGCCTCGGGCTGCCGCTGCGCGGTCTGACCGTCGTCAGCCCGCACAAGGAGGAGGCGCTCGCGATCGCCGACAGCGCGACGGAGAGGGCGCGACGCGCCGGGGCCGCGAACCTGCTCGTCCGCGCCAAGGCGCGCTGGCAGGGCCGCGAACGACCTCGGGCGTGGTCGCGCCGCTCGCGCGCCGCGGGCATTCGACCCGCAGTGGCACGGCCGCCGCCGTCGTCGGCTGCGGCGGAGCTGGGCGAGCGGTTGCGGCGGAGCTGAACCGGCACGGGGCTGCGGTCACCCTCGTCAACCGCGGGAGCCGCGCGGGCGCTACGCGAGCGAGCTCCTCGGCCTGCCCTGGACTCCCGCTGGCGGAGTTCGCCCGCCGAGTTCGCTCTCGTCGTCAACGCCACTCCGCTGGCGACCGAGGCTCCGTTCGACCCCGGGCCTTTCCGACTCGGGCAGCGGTCGCCGACCTCGCCTACGTCGCCGGGGAGCGAAACGGCGCTGGTCGCAGCCGCCCGGCGTCGCGAACTGGTCGTCGTCGACGGGCGTCAGGTGCTCGCCGGGGAGACCGGGTCGCAGTTCGAGCTGATGACGGGGCAAGCGATGCCGCCCGAGGCGGTCGCGGTGGCGCTCGGATGAGTACGGTGCCCCGGGAGCGAGCTGCGGATCGACGAGGAGCGAACGGGGCGCGGCGCCGCGCGGCTCGCTCGATCTGAGCCGGCTCGCCGGGAGCTGGCTCAACACCGACGGCGGCGCGCTCCGGCGGCGTGTCTGCGATTCGAGCTCAGCGAGCGCGAGGGCAAGCTGTTCGTGCGCGGGCTCGGCGCGGGCGACCCCGAGCCGTATGAGTGGGAGCGCGGTCGAGGCGATCCCGTTCGCGCCCACGGTCGCCGACCCGCAGGCATGGGCCTTCAACTGCGAGCTTCGACTTCGGCTTCTTGCGCACCGACGTCTCCGCCTACAACAAGCAGGGGATCCTTGTCGCGGCGATCTTCAACCGGTTCGCCGACGCCGACGGGCGCGCCGACTACTGGACGCGCGAGTTCTTTCACCGCGAGGACGCCGGATGAGCCCGGCGCTGAGCTCACCCGGGCTCGCGACCGGCTCGACCGCGGCCGCCGGCCGCGAGTCCGGCGATCGACCTCTCGCCGCTGGTCGGCACCTGGGTCGTGTTCGAGCCCGGGACGACGGGGATCACCGAAGGTCGAGATCGACGAGGGCGCCGACGGGGTCGCGGCGACCGTATTCGGCTCCGAGCCCGGAGGGCGAGCCCCGGGCTGGGGGCGGGCTGCCGGCGACACGTGTTCACCGACGACGTCGCCGGGCGCGGAGGCCTGGGCGTTCCGCGCCGGCTACGACCACGGCTTCGAGCAGCGTCGAGCTCTTCGGCGTACCTCAACCGAGGCGTGCTCGCGGTCGACGCCGCCACCACGCTTCACCGACGGCGAGGGGCCGCTCACCACTATTTCACCCGGGAGCTCTTCTACCGAGCGGTGACCGGTCCTCGATCTCGAGCTCAGTCCGGAGGCCCGCGTCGCCGTCGAACGGGTGCGCGAGCTGGCGCCGGCGAGTTCGCGCCGGCGCGCCGACGGCTACGACCGCGACGCGACCTTCCCGGCGGCGGACTTCGACGACCTTTTCGAGGCCGGGCTGCTCGCGCCGACCGTGCCGCGCGACGCACGGCGGGCTCGGGCTCGGGCCCGCAATGCGGCGACGCGCTCGGCCTCTGGATGATGACCAAGGAGATCGCCAAGGCCGACCTCTCGCTCGGCGCGCTGCTGGGAGGGCCACGCGAATTCGCTCGTGCTCGTCGACGCGCTGGGCACCGCCGAGCAGCGCGAGCGCTGGTTCGCCGGCGTCGTCGCCGCGCGGCGAGAAGTGGGTCGCCTGGAGCGGCGAGCCGCAGGCGCCGAAAGCCCGGCGAGAAGCGCGCCTTCGGGACCACGTGTCGAGCGGGTCGACGGCGGCTGGACGGTGAGCGGGACGAAGGTCTTCGCGACCAGCGCCACCGGCGCCGACTGGGCGATCCTGCTCGTCAACACGACCGGCCCGGGCGGCGCTCGCCACGCGGGCGACGCCGGCGAGGGCCTGCTGATGCTCGCCTGCCGGCTCTCGGACCCGACAGTGAGCGTCGACGAGTCCTGGTGGGATCCGGTCGGGATGCGCGCCACCGCCAGCCACCTGGTCCGCTTCGACGGCACCTTCGTCGCCGACGACGACGTGATCGGCGACCCCGGCAGCTACCTGCGCGACGGCTGGCAGACGGCCTTCATTCCCCACTACGCGGCCAGCTTCCTCGGCGCCGCCGAGGCTGCGTACGAGTACGCGCTCGAGTACCTGATCCACCAGGGCAAGACCGCCGATCCCTACGTCCAGCAGCGGGTCGGGAGCATGCTCGTCAACGTCGAGGCGGCGCACCTCTGGCTCGCACTACGTCGCCGGCCTCTGGGACCGCGGCGAGCGCGAGGAGGCCCAGCTCTGCGGCAGCCGGGCGCGCCACGTGGTCGAGCACCTGGCGGAGGAGACGGTCGACCACTGCATCCGGGCCTGCGGCGCTCGCTCGCTCGTCCGCCCGAGCCCGGTCGAGCGCATACTCCGCGACCTGACCTTCTACCTCCGCCACGACAACGACGACCACATCCTGGCGACGATCGGCCGGGCTCCGCTCGGGGAGGCCCACGATCCCTCCTTCTACAAGCCCTGACCTGCCGCTCACCGAGCGCGCCGAAAGCGCCTCGCCCCGGCGCCGCCCGGGCCTCCGTTGCCGCCAGTGGCGCAGACCGCTCGGCCTGCTCGCTTCCGAGCCCCGTTCCTGGCGGCCTGCCGGCGGCGTTACGGGGAGATGGTCAGGCTGCAAACGCTCTTCGGACCCGGCCTTCGTAGTGGTCTTCGATCCGACGCTGGTCGGCGAGCTGCTCCGGGCTCCGCCCGATCGGGCCTGTGCGGGCGCCGCCAACGCCGCCTCCGAGCCGCTGCATGGGAGCCGTTCGCTGCTCTTGCTCGACGGGGACGAGCACCTCGACAGCGCCGCCTGCTGCTCGCCCTGCTTTCACGGCGAGCGCATGCAGTCCTACGAGAACGCGATCCTCACCGCGACCGACGCGGCGATCGACCCGCTGGCCGGTCGGAAAGACGTTCGCGCTCGCGCCCTCGATCGAAGCGCTGACCCTCGACGTGATCATTCGCGCGGTGCTCGGGATCGACGACGACCGCCGGCGCTCCGAGCTCAACCGCGGCGTGCGCGGGAATGCTGCGGGCGTCGCGCGGGCGCCGCTTCGAGCGTCACAGCCGTGCCGTCGACGCCCTGATCCATGCCGAGATCGCCGACCGCCGCGGCCGTGAGGACCTCGCCCGGCGCCCGGACGCCCTCTCGACGATGCTCGCTGCTTCGCGCGGTGGCGACGGCCACGCGATGACGGACGACGGGCTGCGCGACGAGCTCGTGATGCTCCTGGTCGCCGGCCACGAGACGACCGCGAGCGCGCCTCGCGTGGGCGTTCGAACTGGTGCTTCGCGATCCGCGCGTCCTCGACCGCCTCCAGCAGGCACTCGCCGCCGGCGAGGAGGACTACCTCGACGCGGTAATCAAGGAGACGCTGCGCCTGCGCCCGGTGGTCACCGGCATCGGCCGGCTCGTCTCCGATCGGCCGCTCGAGCTCGGCGGCTATCTGATCGATCCCGGGATCGAGATCACTCCGTCGATCGCCGCAATCCACGAAAGCCCGGACCGCCATCCGCAACCGTCGGTGTTTCGCCCCGAGCGATTCCTCGGCGGTGAAGGCACCGGACACGGAGTCGTGGCTGCCGTTCGGCGGCGGGACGAGGCGCTGCCTCGGCGCGAGCTTCGCTGCCTTCGAGATGCGCACGGTGATCCGCCGGGTGCTCGAGCGAACGGATATGGCTCCGGTCGGAGGCAGGCCGGAACGGGGCGTGCGCCGCGGAGTGACCCCGCCGACCCGCGGCGCGCTCGGCCGCAGCCTGCGCCGCGGGCGCCGCCGCTTCCCCGGCGCGGGGTGCGGGTCGTCCAGAACGCCCCGCCTTCGCCGCCGACTTGAGCCCGGAGCGCTAGCCGTCGGTCTGCAGTGGCTGGAGCTCGACCGGCACGTGCTCGGGCGCCTGCGCGCGAAGCCGCGGAATGACCACGAACGCGACCACGGCCCCGGCGACCGCGACCAGCGCCGAGAGTTTCATCGTCTCGGCGAAGCCGGAGTCGAAGACCGTGCGCGCGCCGGCCTCGACCTCGCGTGCCGCCCGGTGCGAGAGCCCGTCGAGCGCCTCGCTACCCCGCTGCCCGCCGGCGAGCAGGCTGTGGATGTGCGTCCCCTCGACCGAGGAAAGGTTTCCGTCCGCCTGCTCCGCGGCGAGCTTCGATGCCTCAAGCGTCGCCAGCACCGACCCCATCACCGCGAGGCCGATCGTGCCACCGACGAGCCGGGCGGTGTTGTAGACGCCCGAGACCATGCCGCGGCGGGCGGCGGTGGCGCTCGCCATGATCGTCGTCGTCATCGCGGGCAGCGCGATCGCGGCGCCGAAGCCGAACAGCAGCAGCCCGGGCACCAGGGCCTCGTACTCGTTGCGGCCCGCGCCCGCGCCGACGGCGAACACTCCGGCGCCGGCGGCGAGCATCCCGCCGGTCACCAGCGCCCGGGCACCGATCCGGGCAATCATCGATCCCGCGAGCACCGAGCCGATCAGCAGCGGGATCGTCATCGGGAGCATCAGCACTCCCGTCTCCAGCGCCGAGTAGGAGAGCACGTTCTGGAGGTAGATCGAGATCAGGACGGCGAGGCCGGTGAGCACGAAGGGCACGCAGAAGGCGACGAAGTTCGCCCCCAGCATCCCGCCGCGCAGCACGGCCGGGTCAACGAGCGGCTCGCGCGCACGCGATTCGATCCGGTGCCAGGCGAAGAAGATCACGATCGACGCGAGGAGCAGGCCGATCGTCGTCGCCGAGCCCCATCCCCAGGCCGGCGCCTCCATGACCGCGAGCGTGAGCGCGGTCATCCCGGCGGCAAGGGCGGCGAGGCCCGGCAGGTCGAGGTCGTGCGTTCGTTCACCGCGGTGCTCGGGCACCGAGTTCCATGACCAGCCCGATGACGACGAGCGACACCGGCACGTTGATGAAGAAGATCCAGCGCCAGTCCGCGACCTCGATCAGCAGCCCGCCGAGCAGGCCGCCGATCGAGACGCCGATGCTCCCCACCCCGGTCAGGATTCCCATCGCCTGTCCGAGCGATCGATCGGCGAAGGCGTCGGTGACCATCGCCATGTAGCCCGGGGTCATGATCGCGGCACCGAGCCCCTGCGCCGCGCGCGAGGCGATCAGCATCTCGGTCGAGACCGAGAGCCCGCAGGAGACCGAGCCCGATGACGAACACGAGCACGCCGGTGAGGAAGACGCGCCGCCGGCCGAACAGGTCCCCGGCCCGTCCGCCCGCGATCGCGAAGGTGCCCATCGTCAGCAGGTAGGAGTTGACGATCCACTGCTGGGAGACGTCCGAGGCGTCGAGCTCCTCCTGGATCGTCGGCAGCGCGACGCGCACGATCGAGACGTCGATCGTCATCATCCCGAGGGCCAGCGTGGCCGCCGCGAGGACCAGCCACCGCTTGTCCCGGCCTGCACTACTTGACCACGCGAGACGGTGCCCATCATCCCATTGTCCTCATGGCCGAGGACGTGGCAATGGAAGACGAACTTGCCGGTGAAGTCGGTCGGCAGGTAGCGCATCTTCACGCTCCCGCCGGGCGGGATCGCGACGTTGTCGTCGTTGTTTACGCGCTTGACCGGCTCACCGTTGATCTCGGTGACCTGGAAGTCGTTGATGTGGATGTGGAACGTGTGCCAGAACGTGGTCGAGTTCGAGATCTTCCACTCCGCCACCTTGCCGAGCTCCATCGTCTGGTTCATCACGTCCTCGGTTGAACTGCTCGCCGTTGATGTAGAAGTTCGGCGGGTCCTGGGTGTAGACGATGTCGTGGCGCGAGTTGACCGGCTCGCCACGCAGGTCGGTGATCTTCTTGATCCGGCGCGGCGGCATCTCGTCACCGGCCGACGGGCCCGACGAGACCAGCGTCGCCAGGTTCTGCGCCGGGTTCGTCACCGTGGGCGTCGGCATGAACGGCAGCGAGAGCAGCGTGTAATCGCCGTTGGCGGCCGCCGCGGACGAGCACCTCGCGGCGCGAGGCGGGCGGGATCGTCATCACCTGCATCCGCTTTCGCGCCCGCAGGTAGTTGCCGTCCCGGGCCAGGAGCCGGAACGCATGGCCCTGGAGCTGGACCTTGACGAAGTCGCCCGAGGTCGCGTTGTAGATCCGCCAGCGCTGGATCTCGCCCGGCGCGATGTCGATCTCCGGGTTGAGCGCGCCGTTCACGAACAGCTGCGGGGTTCCCTGCCCCGGGCGGCAGCGTGACCCCGTTGCCGAGCGAGGTCTGCTGGATCACCAGGTCGCGGGTGCCGATCTCGCGGTAGGTTGCCCGCTTGTCGAGGCCGCCCTGGATCACGATCCCACCGGCCATCCCGGCGTAGGTCTGCGGGTTCGTCTGCCCGTGCAGGTGCGGGTGGTACCAGTAGGCGCCCGGCGGGTGGTCGAGCGGGAGCTCGTAGGAGTACTGGAAGTCGGCGCCGGGCGGCAGGTCGCGGAAGACGTTGTCCTGTGGCACGTGGGGCGAGACGTGGAAGCCGTGCGTGTGCAGGTTGGTGTGGCCGGGATGCTCGCCGGTCGGGAAGTCGCTGGCGACGAGGTCGTTCTGGAGCAAGAACGTTCAGCGTGTCGCCGGGGCAGGCGACCAGCAGCGGGCCGGGGAACTGGCCGTTGTAGACGTGGGAGACGAACGGTCTTGCCGTCGATCGTGGTCGGGCTCTTCGCCGCGGTCAGGGTCAGCGAGAGCTCGCCGTTGGAGCTCTTCAGGTACTCGGGCTCGGGGAAGTCGTCGTGGATCATCGGCGGCGGGTTGGCCGGGCAGTCGCTCAGTCCTCGCGGCCGGCTGCGGCGGCGCCGCCCGTTGCCGCCGAGGCGCCCGAGAGGGCGTGGTGCAGGCCCTCGTGAGGGACCAGCTGGTGGAGTAGGGGGAGCGAGACAGCGAGCCCGACCGCCAAGACGAGAATGCGCCGGGAGACCAGCGGAGTTCCTGACGCTGTGCGCAAGGGTCCGATCGGCCGAATATACACGCGCCGTAGAGAACGGAAATTCGAGAGGAGACAAATGTCCGAGGTCGAGATCGAAGTCAGGGAGAGCGGGCCGTACAGGATCAGGGGGCCGATCCGGGTCGTCGATGCCGACGGGGCCGAGTACGACGTCGAGTCCAAGCGGATCCCCAACCCGAAAGGCGACTTCTTCTCCCTCTGCCGCTGCGGCGGCTCGAGCACGAAGCCGTTCTGCGATGGCACTCACAAGCGCAACGGCTTCGACGCCTGCGAGCGGGTTGCCGACGGCGGTTGGCGCCGGGCCCCGGGCGGGCCGTCGGCTGCCTAGAGGCCGACGGCCGACGAGGCAGCCGTCAGGCTCCGCGCAGCACCTCGGCCATCGGTTTCGGCTCGACGCCGAGCGCCTCGGCATCCGCGGTCCCGCGCTCGGAGACCATCGGCACCTCCATCAGCTCGGCCTCCTCCCAGGTCGCGAACGCCGCCTCGCCGACGGCGCGGCGCAGCCACACGAGCGAGGTGCGCACGAGGCCGAGCGGCAGGTGGACGAGCGGTCGCTCGCGGCCGGCCGAGCGCGCGATCACGCGCGCCATCTGGTCATAGGTGAGCAGCTCGGGCCCGGCGAGCTCATGGCGGCGCGAGCCCTCGCCGGCGTCGAGGTCGGCGAGCACGCAGCGAGCGACGTCGTCGGCCCAGATCGGCTCGTAGGCGGATCGTCCCTCGCCCGAGATCGGGATCGCTGGAAGCAACGCCAGGCGGCGCTGGATCGTCACCCACGGATCGTCGCGGGCATAGACGATCGAGGGCGCGAAGACGGTCGTGCGAGAGCTCCGACTCGCGCACGGCCAACTCGGCGAGCGCCTTGGCGCGGAAGAAGCGCGTGCGCTGGAACTCGGTTGCGCCGATCGCCGAGAAGAAGGAGAAGCGGCCGATCCCGGCGGCCTCGGCGGCACGCAGCAGGCGGGCGGTGGCGAGGCCGTTGAGCTCTTCGACCGGCGCCCGGGGCTGGTCTCGGATCGAGGCGGCGAGGTGGATCACGGTCTCGACCCCGCGCAGCGCCTGGCGGACGACACGCGGATCGGCAAGCTCGGTCAGATCGCCGAGCGCGATTCGCACCTCGACCCGCAGCCGGCCGAGGCCGCGAGGGTCGCGGACAAGCACTCGCACATCGTCACCGCGCTCGAGCAGCTTCGGCACGAGCGCCTTGCCGATCGTCCCCGTCGCCCCAGTGACCAAGATCATGCCCCTCACTCTAGGTCACTAAAATGCTCGTTCCGCCGAGACCAGAAGAAGAGAAGGGACCACAAGACTTGGCTTACGTGATCGCCGAGCCGTGCATCGGACAGAAGGACAACTCGTGCGTAGAGGTGTGCCCGGTCGATTGCATCCACCCGACCCCCGACGAGCCCGACTACGAGAGCGTCGAGCAGCTCTACATCGACCCCGACGAGTGCATCGACTGCGACGCCTGCGTCGAGGCCTGCCCGGTCGACGCCTGCTTCGCCGAGGACCAGCTCCCCGAGGAGTGGGCCAAGTACACCCCGATCAACGCCGAGTACTACGCCGGCAAGTAGGGGGAGAATTCACACCCGTGGACGCCTCGGGTAGCCGATGGGCTACCGGAGCCGTCAACCGAGCTGGAAGGCGGTCCTGGGTCGCGCGGCCCCGTTGCGTTTCTCCCACGCGCAGATCACCTACGAGCCGGCGGCCGTCGAAGCCACGCTCCGCGATGTCCATGCCCGACTTCGCTCGGCTGTTGACGGCTCAAGTAGTCCCTGGACTAACTAAGGCGTCAACTAATCATCTAGCCGCGCGCCGGGCTCGGAGCGAGTAGATCAGCGGTAGGTGCGGAGTGCCCTCGGGCTGGCGGTAGACGTTCCTTGCTACGGGCGCATCGGGGTCGAGCTCCAGATGCGGCCAGCGGGGCGAGAGGGTGTAGTCGTGCTCCTTGAAAAGCTCGAGCCGCAGGCCGGCCTCGAGCACCGCGCCGAGCACCTCGGAGATCGGATGGGCCCACTCGTGGGTGGCGTTGTGGACCGTGCTCGCCTCGAGGTCAGCGTAGGTGCCGCCGTCATCCGCGAGCCGCAGGCCGGCGGGGTCATGAAAATAGTCGTAGGCCACGGTCAGGTCCTCGTCGGCGAACACGTCGGCGAACGGGTGAAACTCGCTGAGGTAGAGAAATCCGCCGGGTGAGAGCAGCTGGACGACGATCGAGGCCCAGCGCGGCAGGTCGTCGAGCCAGTTGAGCGCCCCGAGGCCGGTGTAGACGACGTCGAAGCGCTCGCCGCGGAGCGCCTCGACGGCGTCGTAGAGGTCCGCGGCGACGAACGAAGCGTCGAGGTCGAGCAGCGCGGTGAGCTCGCGCGCGGCCTCGATCGCGGGCCCGGAGAAGTCGAGCCCGACGACCGAGGCGCCGCGGCGCGCCCAGGAGAGGGCGCCGAGGCCGAAGTGGCACTGCAGATGGACGAGCCTCTTGCTCTCGACCGGCCCGACCTCCTCGAGCTCGAACGGCTCCAGCGTCTGGGCTCCCGCCTTGAACGCGTCGACGTCGTAGAACTCGCTCTCGGTGTGAATCGGGACTCGCTCGTCCCACCACCTGCGGTTCAACTCGCGGTGTTCGTCGCGCACCTAGGCCTGGACCTGGACGACCGGCAGCTCGGTGCCGCCCACCTGCGGTGGGGCCGGTGCTGCGGGGGACTCGGCCTGCATCACCGGCAGCTCCTGCGGCGTCGCGGCGATGATTCCGCGCGCGGCTGCGCGGATCGCCTGTGAGGCGGAGGCGTCAGGCTCGTCGAGGACCAGCGGCACGCCAGTGTCGGCGTGCTCGCGAAGCTCCTCGGAGAGCGGGATCTTGCCCAGCAGCGGCACCCCGAGCTCGTCGGCGAGCCGCTGTCCGCCGCCCTCGCCGAAGATCGTGAACCGCTGACCGTCGGGGGTGGTGAAGCCGGACATGTTCTCGATCACCCCGAGCAGCTCGAGGTCGACCTTGGCCGCCATGTCGGCGGCGCGGCGGGCGACCGACTGCGCCGCCGGCTGCGGCGTGGTCACGACCACCACCCGCGCCTGTGGGAGCAGCTGCGCGAGCGTCATCGAGACGTCGCCGGTGCCCGGCGGCAGGTCCAGGAGCAGGTAGTCGAGCTCGTCCCAGGCGACGTCCTCGAGGAACTGCTGGATCGCCTTGTGCAGCATCGGACCGCGCCAGACGACGGCGGCGTTGTGCTCGAGGAAGAAGCCGATCGACATCACCTTTATCCCGCCGGGGCCAGTCGGGGGAATGATCTTGCGCTCGGCATTGACGTCGGGCTTGCGGTCGACGCCGAGCATGCGCGGGATCGAGTAGCCGTAGACGTCGGCGTCGAGCGCGCCGGCTGAATGGCCCTCGGCCTGAAGCGCGGCGGCGAGGTTGGCGGTCATCGTCGACTTTCCGACCCCGCCCTTGCCGGAGGCGATGCAGATCACGTTCTTTACCTGGGCCAGCGCGCCCTCGGGAAGCCCGCCGGGTCGGCCGAGCGCCTGCTGGAGGTGGCTCTTCTCCTCGTCGCTGAGGACGTCGAAGCCGACCCCGACCTCGGTCACGCCGTCGAGCGCGGCGACGTTCGATGCCACCGCCTGCTGGAAATGCGAGCGGATCGGGCAGCCGGGCGTGGTCAGGGAGACGACGACCTCGACCTTGCCGCTCTCGTGGACGTCGATCGAGCGCACCATGCCGAGATCGACGATCGAGCGCCGCAGCTCGGGGTCGATCACGGCCCGCAGGGCCTCGGTGACCTGGTCATTGGTCGGCAGAGTCATCTCGCCTCATTCTGGCAAAGCGCCCCCGCAAAGGCGATCGACCGGCGCAAGCGCCGGTCGATCGCGAGGAGAGGTTGCTGTTCTGCCCGCGGGAGAGATGAGTGCGGACAGCTTCTCCGGGACGCCGCCAACCTCGCGCGACGGCCCGGGCTAAGTAGCTGGTCAGACCAGCTCGGTGACGCGCTCCTGGGCCTTCGTGAGAGCGTCCTCGGCCTTGACGCGATTCTCCTTCACGGCCTTCTCGAGACGAGTGCGGTTCTGCTTCACCGTCCTGGTGACCTCGCGCCGGCGGGCCTTCACCTCGCGCTCGACCCGGGTGCGGGTGGAGCGGACGCGCTGGTTCGCCTTGCGACGTGCCTGGCCGCCGCGCCGCTCGAACTTGTTGAGCTCGCGGGTGACCTGCGTCCGGAGGCTGTTGACCTCCTTCTCGCGGGTCTCGGTGCTCGTCCACGGCTCGACGACGTTGCCGACACGGTCACGGGCCGTGAGCGCGGCGCCGACAGGGACGTCCAGGGCACGCTCGGCACCCTGCCGAACGATCGAGGCCGCACCATTGCGGGCCTTGGTCACGCCCTCGCGGACCTGAGAGCTGTCGCTCCTGGTGCTCGCGGGCTTGGTCTTCGTCGTTGCGGTGCTCTTGCTGCTGGTGCTCTTGGCGGTAGCCATCTTCTTTACCTCAACCTCTTGGGGTGGGGGGCTCTGTATCTAACTTCCTTATCTCTAAGGATATTCACTCTAGCAAAGCGAACACCTGTTTGTACCCTGAGCCTGGCCCCGGGTTACACGGGCGGCGTGAACAGACGGTTATCGCCTGCTCAAGCGGGAACTGCGGCGACGCGATCGAGCCAGCGCCGCGGCGCCTCGAGCTCGGCGAGATCGGGGAGGTCGTCGGCCGCGCGCCAGACGAGGCGCAGAGCGTCGTGGCCCGCTTGCTCGACAACCGCGTCGCAGAACGCCTTTCCGAGCTCGTACTGACGCAGCTTCAGGTCGATCCCGAGCAGGCGCCCGATCACGTCGCCGAGCCCGCTGCGCCGTGCACGGCGCTCGTCGACGCGCCGCCGAAGCTCGGCCAGGCCGGGCCCGTGGTCGCGGGCGGCGGCGTCCATGACGTGCTCGGCGTGTCCCTCGATCACCGACATCACGGCCTGCATGCGGTCGAGGGTCGCGCGCTGCGCCGGGTCCGCCAGCACCCGGGCGAGCTCTCCCCGAAGCGCCGCGCGCACGAGCTCGCGCGGGTCGCGGAGCAGGCGACGGCCGAGGTCGGTGAGCCCGCTCGAGTCGAGCCCGGCGGCGGCGCCCTCGACCAACTGGCCGGCGAGCCGCCGCAGATAGCCGGCGAGCCAGCCGACGCACTCGAACTGGATCACATGCGTCGTCTCGTGCAGCGCGACCCAGTGCAGGAACAGCTCCGGGTCGGCGTCCAGGCGACGTCGGACCGCCTCCATGTTCGGGGCGACGATCAGGAGCCTGCCCGGGCGCTCGGAGCCGAACAGTGGAAGGTCGTACTGGCCGAGTACTCGCCGCGCGGCGTAGCCGACCGCCAGCCCTGCCTCGGCGCCGGCCGCGCCTCCGAGTGCGCGGCGGGCGATGCTCTGTAGCGGCCCGGGCAGCGAGAGGTCTGCGGCGAGGCGCTCCTCCACCGGCCCTGCGGCCTCGGCGAGCGTGCCAAGCGCATTTCGCGCCCACTCCCGGCTGTCGATCAGCTCGGCGGGCGGCGGCTCGGCCACGGTGCCGAGCCCGGCGTAGTCGCTTGCGAGCGCGATCGCCTCTGCACAGGCCGCCTCGACCTGCCTCGCCGAGTAGCCGCTGCGCGGCTGCTCCGCGGGTCGCCCGACCGGGCCGATGCCGCCGATCACCGTGCCGGCGATCCGCTCGGCGAGGCTCCAGTCGATGAGCGCCCCCTCGGCGCTCAAGCGAGCTCCGCCGGAGCCGCGCGCTGGATCTCGAGCAGGGTGCCGAGCAACTCCTCGTCGAGGCCGGCGACGATGTCGTAGCGCGCGTCGAGACCGAGCTCTGCCTCGGCGAGCTGGAGGGTGCCGAACTTCACGCACGCGCCAGCCTCGCGGACGATCAACTGAGCCGCGGCGACATCGACCGACCGTGCCGTGCGGCCGCTGAGCATGCCGTCGAGACGCCCCGCTGCGACGTAACAGAGGGTGAGCGCCAGCGAGCCGATCGCGCGGACGCGGAATGCCTTGCCGACCAGCCCCTCGATCAGGGGCAGGATGCGCGCGGGCTTGGTGCCCTCGAGGCCGACGAGCTCGAGGCCGTATCCAGGGCCCCGAGCGAGCAGCTCGGTTCCGTCGAGCATCGCCCCCGCACCGTGCTCGGCGACGAACTCCTCCGCCGCGCCGAAGTCCCAGACGTAGGCCAGCTCCACATCGGCCATCGAGGGTCCCGACGCGACCGCGACGCTGAGCGCGAAGGTCGGCAGCGTCCGCCTGGCGTTGAGCGAGCCGTCGATCGGATCGATGACGACCCGGGTCGGCGCCGCGGGATCGCCGAAGGCGACCTCACCACGCTCCTCGGAGATCGCGGTGAACTCCGCACCCTTTTCGTGCAGGGCGGCGAGCTCGGAGAAGACGATCTCCTCGGCCTCGAGGTCGATCACCAGGCTGCGGTCGCCTCCCTCGCCGACGCCCCCGTACTCGGTTCGCGCGGCGATCCCGGGCGTGCGCTCATAGAGCTCCTGCTGGGCCGCGACCATCCGCCGGCAGGAGCCGAACCAGTCGTCCGCAGCAAGCGGCAAGTTGTCCGATCCGGGCACCGGACCATGCTAGACACTCAAACCGTGCTCCCGAATGGCCCGACCGAGCCCCAGCAACGCGTCGCCGCGCACGGCGGCGGTCCGCTGATCGTCACCGGCACGGCGGGCTCGGGCCGAACGGAGGCGCTCGCGCTTCGGCTCGAGGCGCTCGCCTCGCGTGGCGAGCGCCCCGAGCACATCCTCGTGCTCACACGCTCGCGCGGCGGCGCGCGCGCAGCTGCGCGCGCGAGCCGAGGAGCTCCTCGACCGCCCGCACGAAGAGCTCTGGATCCACACCTACGAGGAGGCCTCGGAGGCGTTGCTGCGCGAGTATTCGATCGAGGCCGGGCTCGACCCCTTCTTCACCACCGTCGGCCCGGCAGACCGGCTGGCGATCCTGCTCGACCGCGTCGACGAGCTGCCCCTTCGCCGGCACGAGATCCGCGGCAACCCGGCGGGCCTGCTGGCTCGGCTGCTGCGGCGCATCGACCTGCTCAAGACCGAGGCGGTCTCGCCCGCCGCGCTGCGCGAGTGGGCGGTGGCCGGAGAGCGCGCCGCGACCACAGCGGCCGAGCGCGAGCGAGCCGAGCGGGAGATCGAGTTCGCCGATCTCTTCGCCCGCCACGACCGCATTCTGCGCGAGGCCGGCAGCCTCGACGGCGGCGACCTCGTGCTCGAGCTCGGCAAGCTGCTGCGCGACCGCGCCGATGTCTCCGAGGCACTGACCGCGCGCTTTCGCCACCTGCTTGCGGACGAGCTCGAGGACGCCGGCCCGGCGCATCGCCGGCTGCTGGAAGCGCTCGGCGCCTCACGCAATTTCGTCGGCGCCTGCGACCCGGCGCAGGCAAGTCGGCGCTTTCGCAGCGCCGGAGAGGCGACGCTCGCCTCGCTGCGGGCAGCGCATCCGGATGTGGCCGAGATCGAGCTTGGGCCCTCGCTTCGCGCTCCCGGGGCGGTTCGCTTCTGGCGCTGTGAGAACGACCGCGCCCAATCCCAGGCCGCCGCCCGCGAGATCGAGCACCTGCTCGCCGCCGGCGAGGTCCGCCCCGAGCGTATCTGCGTGATCGCCGGCTCGGGCTGGCGCGAGTCCCGGTTGGTCGCAGCGGCGCTCGAGGAGCGCAGCGTCCCCTACCGGTACGCCGGCGACGCGGCCTTCTTCCAGCGTCCCGAGGTGCGCGACGTCCTCGCCTGGCTGCGAATGCTCGCCGACCCCGGTGACGCGGCCGCGGTCGTCCGCGCGCTCACTCGGCCGCCTGTGGACCTGCGATCGGTCGATCTCGCGAAGGTGACGACGATCGCCCGCCGGCGCAAGCTCGACATGGTCTCGGCGCTCGAGGCGGCGCTCGAGAGCCCGCAGCTCCCGCCCGAGGCGCGCGACCGGATCCAGGCCTTCCTGCGGCTGCACCGCGCCGCCGCGAACGCGCTCGAGCAGATGCGCGCCGACGTCTTCGTCCGCCGTTTGATCGAGCGCGTCGGGCTGCGCCGCCATCGGCTCTTCGCTGCCAGCCCCGAGACCGCCGAGCGCTTGGTCAACCTCTCGCGCCTCGCTGAGCTTGCTGCCGACTGGTCGCGGCGTGAGCCGCGTGGCTCGGTGCGCGACTTCGTCCGCCACCTGAACGCGGTCGCCGAGGCGGGCGCGCTCGGTGGCGACGATTGCGACCGGCCGCCGGCGGGCGCGGTGCTGGTCGCCGAGCCCGAGCAGGTCAAGGGTTTCGAGTTCGACCACGTCTATCTGCTCGGACTTCGCAGCGGCGCGGTCGCCGCACGCCACTGGGAGGACTCCTGGATTCCCGACGAGCTGCTCGCTGACCCGCTGCCCGCTCCCGGCGATGAGCTGACCACGTCACGGCGCCTGGCCCTCGCCCACGTCGCGATGACCAGGGCGCGCGTCGCTCTCGTCCTCTCCTGGCCGGAGAATCCGGAGGAGGGCACTGCGGCGCCCTCGCGCATCTACCGCGCGGCGCGCGAAGCGCACGGCGGCGAGGAGGAGCTGCACTCCGAGGAGCTTTTCGGCCCGGCCGAGGGCCTTCACTCGACCTACCGGATGCTGCGTGACGAGGTGCTCGAGGCGTCGTGGCGCGCGGGCTCCGCGCTCTCGGAGATGCGGCTCGACACCGCCGACGACGTCAACTCGGCGGTCGCCCGCTACCTCGAGCTGGTCAAGCTCGCGGCGCTGATCCAGCGCCCCGGCGGCGAACCGGCGCCGGAGACGATCGCGGCGATCAACGAGCTGCTCGGCCGTGTCGCATCGCCTGAGCAGCAGATGGCGCTGGAGGCGTCCTCGCTCGACCGGTACGTCGTCGGCGAGGAGCGTGAGCGGGACACGCGGCGCGACCAGGTCGCCGCGCGGCGCGAGCCGTCGCTCGAGCAGTTCCTGCCCCGGCGCAAGGGCGGCCTCGGCCTCTCGGCCTCCGACATCGACCTCTACCGCACCTGCCCGCTGAAGTACAAGTTCGCGCGCGTCTTCGCGATCCCCCAGGAGCCGACGATCAACCAGCGGTTCGGGATCCTGATCCACCAGGTGCTCGAGCGGTTCCACTCCGAGGAGATGCGCGCCAACGCGGGCGGGCTGGAACCGATGGTCGGCCCGAGTCCGGGCAGCCTCGACCGCCTGCTCGGTCTGTTCGAAGCCGGCTGGCGCCGCCAGGGTTTCGGCGCCTCCGACGACGAGCTTCAGTACCGCGATCGAGCGGTGGCCGCGCTGTCGCGCTACGAGGAGCGCCACAGCCGCTCGGAGTCCGAGCCCGTCTGGCTCGAGCGCAACTTCTCGTTCGCGATCGGCCCGCACCAGCTGCGCGGGCGCGTGGACCGGGTCGACCGCCTGCCGAACGGGGGCTACGAGCTGATCGACTACAAGACCGGCGACCCGGGCTCGGGCCCGAAGCTCGCCGGCGATGTCCAGATCGCGCTCTACCGGCTCGGTGCTCGCGAGGCGTGGGAGATCGATGCGGGCGCGGGCAGCTACTGGTACGTGCTCGCCGATCAGCGGGTGAGGGTGGAGGCGGAGCCCGATGACGCCGAGCGGGTCGAGAGGACTGTGCTCGAGGTCGCCGCGGGGATCGAGAGCCAGGACTTCGAGCCCCGCCCCTCGCACGAGATCTGCTCCTGGTGCGACTACCGGCTGATCTGCCCCGCCAGCGAGGCGTAGGGGCCAGCTGGCGCTATGCCGTCCCGCGCTCGTCGCCGCGCTGGCGCAGGAAGCGCTGAAAGTCGCGGGCGATCGAATCGCCGGAGGGGACGTTCTCGCCGGCGGGGTCTGGCTCGTCGTCGTGCTCGGCCTCGAGCCGCCTGACGAGATCCTCGATCTCGGAGTTCGAGGCGACCGCTCGGTCGACCTGGATCTGGAAGCGCTCCATCGCGTCCTCGAGCTCCGATGCCTCGATTGCGATCCCGGTGAAGCCCTCGAGCCGTCGCAGCAGCGCCAGCGCCGCCTTCGGGTTCGGGACCGCGGCCACATAGTGGGGCACTGCCGCCCAGAGGCTCGCCGAGGTCAGGTCGCGGCGCCGGCAGGCGTCGTGGATGATCCCGACGATCCCGGTCGGGCCCTCGTAGCTCGAGCGGCTGAGGCCGAGGCGCTCGACCAGGTCGGAGTCCGTCGCGAGTCCCGTGATCGGGACCTGGCGTGTGTGGGGGACGTCGGCGAGCAGGGCGCCGAGGGTGACGACCATCTCGACGTCGAGGCGCTCGGCGACCTCGAGGATCGCCTCGGCGAAGCCCCGCCAGTGCATGTTCGGCTCGATCCCCGATAGCAGCACGAGGTCGCGCTCGGCACTCGGCGCGGTGACGGCGAGGATCGAGTTCGCCGGCCAGTCCACCTCGCGGGTCTGGCCCTCGCTGAGCCGGATCGTCGGCCGGGTGACCTGGAAGTCGTAGAACTCCTCCGGATCGATCGCGGCAATCGGCTCCGCGTCGAGTGAGACCGCGATCGCCTCGAGCGCGGTGGTTGCCGCGCTCGCGGCGTCATTCCAGCCCGAGAATGCCGCGACGAGGACCGGCGAGCGAAGCGCCGGTATGTCCCCTTCCCACCTCAAAACCTCCACCTTGCGAGCCTAGCGCTCGGCTGCGCGCGGGGTGCCGGTTCGTCCGCCCACGGGTTCAAGATCGGGGTGTGGAGGCGGCGGTCGCACAGATCCATCCCGAGGTCGCCGAGCTGCGGCCCGGCCAGCGGTTCGAGGGGCGCTACGCGTGCCTGGCCAAGGAGCGGCTGACGGCCCGCAACGGCTCCCAGTACCTCGCCCTGCGCCTCCGCGATCGCAGCGGGACGATCGCCGCCAGGGCCTTCCGGGAGGCCGACCGGATCGGCCTCCGGTTCGAGGCCGGCGACGCGATCGCCGTCCGCGGCAAGGTCGAGCGCTTCCGCGGCGAGCTCACGGTTGAGATCGACGATGTGCGCCGGCTCGAGCCGGGGAGCTTCGACCCCGGCGAGTTCCTGCCCGCCGCATACCGCTCGGTCGAGGAGCTCGAGGGCTTTCTCGAGCATCTCGTGCGCGAGGTCCACGACCCGATGCTGCGCGCGGTAACCGAGTCGGTCGTGATTGCCGGCCCGCTGGCCGAGGACTTCCGCCGCGCACCCTGCACCAGGACCGGCCATCACGCCTATCTCGGCGGATTGATCGAGCACACGGTTGCGGTCGCGACCTTGGTGCTCGAGACCTGCGTGCTGCATCCGCGGCTCGATTCCGACCTGCTGATGGCGGCGGCGATCCTCCACGATGCCGGCAAGGCGCGAGAGTTCACGTACGGGGCAGAGTTCGGGATCTCCGACGAGGGCAGGATGCTCGGCCACCTCGCGATCGGCGCCGAGATCGTCGGCGCCGCCGCCGCTTCGCTGCCGGCGGAGCGCCGGCTCGCGCTCCTGCACTGCGTCCTCTCCCATCACGGCCCCCAGGGGCAGGCACGCACTCAGGGCTCCGCCGCCGGCTTCAACTCGGCCGAGGCAGTGGCGCTCTACCGGATCAACGCCCTCGACGCCTCGGTCAAGGGATTTCTCGAGTAGGTGCTCGCGGCGGGGGAGCGCTGCCGCTCAGCGCCCGGCGCGCGAGCTGCCCGGCCACGAGCAACATCAGCAGCGCGAAGCAGACCTCGAGCGTGCGTTGCGAGACCTCGTTCGAGAGTGCGACCCCGGCGAGCACCCCGAGCGGCGAGAGCGCGCCGACGATCAGCCCGTCGCGCACCCGGACGTTGCCGTAGCTGTTCTGGCGCCAGGCGCCGACGATCGCCACGGGCACGATCGCGACCAGCGAGGTCGCCTCGGCGCGGATCTGGGGCTCGTCGAGGAAGATCGCCAGTGCGGGCACGAACAGGATCCCGCCGCCGACCCCGATCAGGCCGCCGACCGCGCCTCCCGCGAATCCGAGCAGGGCAGCGGCCACGTACTCCATCAGCCGACCAGGAACTGGATCGCGACGACGACGAGCACGGCTGCGAACAGGAGCGAGATCGAGCGCTCCGGGATTCTCTGCTGCAACGCTGCGCCGGCGATCACTCCACCGACGGCCGGGAATCCGACCAGCAGGCCTTCGAGCAGGTCCACGTTCCCGTAGATGCCTTGGCCGATCGCGGCCAGCGTGCCGATGACGGCGATTGCCAGCAGGCTCGTCCCGGTCGCCGCCCGCTCACCGTAGGCAAACCAGAAGATCAACAGCGGCACGATCACCGTCCCTCCGCCGACTCCGAACAGGCCGCTGAACGCCCCGGCTGCGGTCGCGATCGCGGCGAGCCTCAGCAATCGGTCGCGGGGTCCGAGCACGGCGGCGATACTAGTGCCGCGAATGGCCGACTCCGACCTTCTCGAGCCGCTGCGAGCCAACCCGGAGCGGTCCGCGATCCTCTGCGATATCGACGGCACGCTGGCGCCGATCGTCGAGGATCCGGCCGCGGCGTCGGTGCCGTCGGAGGCCCGGGCGGTGCTTCGCGGGCTCGCCGGCCGCTACGCGCTCGTCGCTTGCGTCAGCGGGCGCCGCGCCACCGCGGCCCGGCGGATGGTCGGACTCGACGAGCTCACCTACGCCGGCAACCACGGGCTCGAGCTGCTCGGCCCGGGGGAGGTCGTGCCGCGCCTCGACCCGGCGCTGGGCCGGCGTGGCACGGCCGCCGCGGGCTTCGTCAGCCGCCTCGACTGGGACCGGCTCGGCAGCGTCGGCCTGCGGCTCGAGGACAAGGGGCCGATTCAGGCGATCCATTGGCGTGGGGCGCACGACGAAGCGACGGCTGAGCAGCGTGCGCGCCGGATCGCCGCGCTGGCCGAGGAGGGGGGCCTGATGCCGCACTTCGGGCGCCTGGTGCTCGAGGTGCGCCCGGTCGCCGAGGTGAACAAGGGGGTCGCCGCGCGGAGGCTTGTCGAGGCGGCGGGCGCCAAGATGGCGCTCTTCGGCGGCGACGACACGACCGACCTCGACGCGTTCTACGCCCTGCGGCAGATGGCCGAGACGGGCGACCTCGGGCTCGCCGTCTGTGTCGGGATCGCTTCGGGGGACGGACCGGCCGAGATTCAGCGCGAGGCGGATCTCGTCGTCGCCGGCCCCGACGGCTTCCTCGACCTGCTGCGGAGCCTCTGATGTTGTTCTGCGACCTGCTGCGGATCACCGTCCTGCTGGTGGCCGGCGTCGCCACCGCCCTCGGCGCGGTCGGCGTCGTGATCGCCAACCAGGACTCCGACACGCTGGCGCTCGCCGTCGCCGCCGGATGGTGGGTCGCCGCCGCGCTCGCCGGCCTCTACCTCGGACGCCCGGAGCGCGCCGGCGAGGCGATGGCGAGGGTTCTCGCAGGGGCGCGCACCGCCACCAGCCTGCCGCAACAGAGCCCGGCCCGGATCGCTTTCCTGCGGCTGTGGCCGATTGGCGCCTTCGCGCTGATCGTCGGCGCTGCCGGTTGGGCCTGGCCTCAGGTCGCGGTGATCGGCGCCGGTTATGCGATCGGGATCGCACTCGCCTGGCGCGGCCGCGAGGCGGCTGTCACCGCAATCGAGGATCGCGACGGGGTGCGCTTCTACGTCGAGCCCTCGTCGGCGTTCGAGCCGGTGCGGCTGATTCGCACCCCCGGCCTCTATCGCGACCGTGCCCCGTCGGCGAAGCCGCCGCCACCCCCGCCTGCCCGCGCCTGAGAGCGCGGGTGGGGGGACGAACGCGAGCGCGGGTTCGGCGAGCCGGCGCAGGCTCGGCTCCTCACCACGCCGGCGCGAGAACGCGTACCAGCCACCGAACCCGGCGGCGAGCGCCGCGACACCGGCGAGCACCAGCCCGGCGCGGGGGCCGGCGGCCTCCGAGAGCCAGCCGACGATCGGCCCGCCGATCGGGGTGGAGCCGAGGAAGACGACCGAGTACAGCGCCATCACCCGGCCCCGCATCTCGGGGCTGGCGCCGAGCTGAAGGGTCGAGTTGACGCCGGCGGCGAAGCTGACGCTGACCGCCCCGAGCGGGACCAGCGCGGCGAGCGCGAGCGGGAGGCTGGGAGCCGCGGCCGCGAGCAGCGCAAAGGCGCCAAAGGCGGCCGCCGAGGCGGCCAGGAACCGCTCGCCGACCTTGCCCCGGGCGCCCGTGGCGAGCGCTCCGCCGACCGAGCCGATCGCCATCGCCACCGCGAGCGCGGTGTAGGCGGTCGCGCCACCTTCGTAGGCGAACCGCGCGAGCAGTGGAAAAAGGACGTGGAAGTTGAACGACAGCAGCCCGACCACGGCCATCATCAGCAGTGGGATCAGCAGCCCGGGCTCGCCGCCCACATAGCGCAGGGCCGCTCGGACGCCACCGCCCTCGTCGTCACGCGATGCCCGCGGCGAGCTCAGACGCGCGGGGTCCATTCCCCTCAGCGCGACGATCATCGCCAGGAAGGTCGCCGAGTTGATCAGGAAGCAGGGGGCGACACCTACGGTCGCGATCAGCACCCCCGCCCCCGCCGGGCCGAGGATGCGGGCCAGGTGGATCAGAACGGCGTTGAGGCCGACGGCGTTCACCACTCGGTCCGCGCCGACCATCTCGATCACGAAGCTCTGCCGGGTCGGGTTGTCTACCGAGTTGACGCTGCCGCGCACGAAGACGAGCGCGAACACCATCCACGGCTCGACCGAGCCCGACGCGGTCAGTCCCCAGAGCGCCACTGCGGGGATCGCCATCGCCGCCTGCGTGACGATCAACAGCGAGCGCTTCGGCCAGCGGTCGGCGAGCACCCCGCCCCAGGCACCGAAGAGGAGCATCGGCAGGAACTGCAGCGCGGCCGTGACCCCGACCGCGACGCCGCTGCCGGTGAGCTCGAGGATCAACCACATCTCGGCGACCATCTGCATCCAGTTGCCGCTCAATGAGACGATCTGGCCGGTGAAGTACCGGCGGTAGTTGGGGATCTGGAGCGAGGTGAAGGACCGGCGCAGCGCCGCGCTCATCGACGTTCCTCGTCGAGCAGTCGCTCGAGGATCGCAGCGGCGCGCTCGAGCGTCCCCACCTCGTCCGGATCGAGGTCGCGAAGGCGCTTGGCGAGGTAGGCGTTCTTGCGAGTCCGCAGGCGGCGCAGAAGCGCCCGGCCCTCGGCGGTGACCGAGATCAGGAACGCGCGACCGTCGGTTGGGTCCGCCGTCCGGGTGACGAGGCCGAGTGCTTCGAGCCGGCCGATCGCCCGGGTCACGGTCGGGCGCTTGACCCGCTCGCGCTTGGCGACCTCACTCGGTGTCAGCGGGCCGTGGATCTCGATCGTCGCCAGCGCTGCGGAGAGCGTGGGGCTGAGCTCACCACGTCCCTCGCTCGCCAGGCCCTCCTGCCGCAGCCGCCGAGCGGTGCGCACGACGGCGAGCCGCAGATGCGCGGCGACCTCCGCCAGTGGGATGGTCGTTACCATTGCTAATTAGTTTAGCGAACTAATTGCGCAGATCAAGCATTGCGACCGCGGAGCTTGAGCAGCTCGCGCCAGCTGCGCGTGTTGGCGACGTCCTTGCGGGTCAGCCAGGCGCGCCGTGCGGTGGCGATCCCGTAGTCGATGTTCACCAGCGTGTCGACGCCGTGGGCGTCGGTGTTGACGCAGATCGCCACCCCGGCGTCGGCGGCGAGGCGGGCATGGCGCTCGGAGAGGTCGCGCCGGTTCGGGTTGCCGTTGATCTCGAGGAAGGTGCGGTTTGCCGCCGCGGCCTCGGCGATCGCCTCGACGTCGATGTCATAGGGCTCGCGCCGGCCGATCAGCCGGCCGGTCAGGTGCCCGATGCAGTCCACGTGCGGGTTCTCGATCGCCGCGATCACCCGCTTGGTCATCTCCTTGCCCGAGATCCGGAACGAGGTGTGGACCGATGCGACGACCCAGTCGAGCGCCTCGAGCACGTCCTCGTCGTAGTCGAGCGAGCCGTCGGTGCCGATGTTGACCTCCGAGCCCGCGAGCAGGCGAAAGCGCCGCTTCGCCGACGCGTTCCACTCCGCGACCTCCTCGATCCGCTTCTTCAGCGCGCTCGCGGTGACGTGATCGCCGAACCCATGGCTCGCCGAGTGGTCGGTGACCGCGAAGTAGGTGTAACCGCGCGCTCGCGCGCCCTCGGCCATCTCCTCGAGTGAGTTGCGCCCGTCCGAGAGGGTCGTGTGGCAGTGCAGGTCGCCACGGATGTCGCCGACCTCGATCAGCTCCGGCAGCTGACCGGCCGCCGCCGCGGCGATCTCCCGGTTGCCCTCGCGCAGCTCGGGCTCAATGTAGTCGAGGCCGAGCCGGCGGTAGACCTCGGCCTCGGTCGCAAAGCGCTCGACCGCGCCCGACTCGCTCTCCGTGATCCCGTGCTCGGAGACCGAGAGCCCGACCTTGACCGCCCGTTCGCGCAACTCGATGTTGTGCTTCGCCGAGCCCGTGAAATGCTGGAGCAGATTGCCATAGGCGTCGGGCTCGACGATCCGCAGGTCGACCGAGATCCCGTTGAAGGTAGTGATCCGGGTCCCGTTGACACCGGCGGAGCCCGCCTGCGCCGCGAGCTCGTGCTCGGTCAGTGAAACCGCGAGCGCCGTCGGGTCGCTGGCGGTGGCGATCAGGTCGATGTCCTTGCAGGTTTCGGCTCGGCGCCGCGCCGAGCCCGCGACCTCGACCGCGTCGCTCGCCGGATGCGCCCGCAGCGCCTCCGCCAGCTGCTCGGCGATCGGGAGCACCTGCGAGAGCAGCAGCCGCTCGCCCGGTCCCTCCTCGCCGAGGCTTTTGAGCGCCTCGATCACGTTGTCCTCGACCTTCGGCCCGAGGCCCTTGAGCGCCCTGATCCGCTCGCCCTCGGCAGCCTCGCGCAGGTCGTCGAGGCTCTCGACGCCAAGCTCGTCGTAGAGGCGGCGCACCGTCTTCGCACCGAGCCCGGGGATCCGCGTCACCTCGATCAGCGACGCGGGGAACTTCGCCTTCAGCTTGGTCGCCGACGGGATCTCGCCGGTCTTGACCAGGTCGACGATCTTCGTCTGCAGCGTTTCGCCGATCCCGGGCAGCTCGGTCGCCTTGCCCGCCAGCGCAAGCTCCTCGACCGAGACCGGGCTTTGCCGGATCACGCGCGCCGCCTCCTTGTAAGCGAGCACCCGGTAGCGCACCGCTCCATCGAGCTCGTACAGCGTCCCGAGCTCCGCCATCGCGGCGGCGATCTCGGCGTTTCGCATCGGCATGCTCGTGACTCTAGATTCCCGCCGCGTGTCCGCGAACCCAGGCCTCTGGCTTGTCCTGCCGACCTACAACGAGGCCGACAACCTCGAGCCGATTGTCGCCGCGATCCAGGCCCGGCTTCCGGCCGAGCGCAGGATCCTCATTGTCGACGACAACTCGCCCGACGGAAGCGGCCGGATCGCCGATCGGATCGCGGCCGAGCACGAAGACGTCGGCGTGCTGCACCGCCCGCGCAAGCAGGGACTCGGCCCCGCCTACCTCGCCGGCTTCGGCGAGGCGCTCGCGGGCGGCGCGGAGCTGGTCGTGCAGATGGATGCCGACTTCTCCCACGACCCCGCCGACCTGCCGCGGATGCTCGAGGCCGCGGAGTCGGCGGAGCTCGTGCTCGGGTCGCGTTACCTGCCCGGTGGCGGGATCGAGGACTGGGGGCCGACGCGGCGGCTGATCAGCCGGAGCGGATCTGTGTACGCCCGGACGGTTCTCGGAGTCGGAATTCGGGACCTCACCGGAGGCTTCAAGGTGTTCCGCCGTGAGGTGCTCGAGTCGATCGAGCTGGAGACCGTGCCCTCGCGCGGCTATGCGTTCCAGGTCGAGACCACATTCCGGGCGCTCCGGGCCGGCTTCCGGGTGGTCGAGGTGCCGATCCTGTTCCGCGATCGGCGTGTCGGCCAGTCGAAGATGACCGGGAGGATCGTGCTCGAGGCCGCGCTGCGCGTTCCCATGATGCGGTTTGCAAATCGCCGTTGACGGCTACTATACTTTTTGAAGTAACGAACTGGCGGCAATCCGGACAGCATCGAAGGCCGTAACAACGGGTTAGGAGACCTAAGTGACAGGCAAGCTCCCTGACGTGACCGACGCCAACTTCCAAGCCGACGTTCTCGAGTCAGACGTTCCGGTCCTGGTCGACTTCTGGGCCCCGTGGTGCGGCCCGTGCCGGGTCGTGCACCCGATTCTCGAGGAGATGCTTGCCGAGCGCGACAGGGAGCTGCGGATCGTCAGCCTGAACGTGGACGACAACCAGCAGACCGCCGCTCGTTACGAGGTGCTCTCGATCCCGACCTTGATCTTGTTTCGCGACGGCGCCGAGGCGAAGCGGGTCGTCGGAGCGCTGCCCAAGCGGCGGCTCGAGGCGGAGCTGGAGCCGGCGCTCGTCTGAACCAGAAGGAGCTGATCGTCTTGTCAACGCGCGTTCGCATCGGTTTCGCACTGTCCCTGGTAGCCGTGCTCGCGCTCGCCCTCCTCGGCGCCAGCGCCGGCGCCCGTTCATCGTTCAAGGTCAAGCTCGGCGATGACTTCTTCTCACCCGACGAGGCGACGATCGCGGCCGGAACGAAGGTGAAGTTCGACTGGATCGGCGACGACGAGCACAACGTAGTCAAGAAGAAGGGGCCCGGTGGCTTCTTCGAATCCGGGACCACCGACGCGGGCGGGGTCAACTTCACGAAGAAGTTCAAGAAGCCCGGCAGGTACAAGCTGATCTGCAGCGTCCACGACGAGATGAAGATGAAGCTCAAGGTCAACGGCTGACCTGCCGACCCCGAGGCGCCGGGGTCAACCGTCGCGCAGCGACCAATCGGGTTGCCGCCCCAAGGCCTCGATCGACCAGGCCCGTGATCGCCTGCGCATCAGGCGCGGCGAAGCCCGATCCGCAACTCGCCACCCTCGATAGTCGCGGTCGAGCCGAAGTCGGGCGAGTCATAAGCGACGGAGGTTGCGAGCGTCTCGCCCGCGACATAGGGCTCGTGCGCGCGTGCAGCCTCGACCAGCTCCTCGTCACCGCCGAGCGTGAGCGCGATTCGGTCCGAGACCTCGAGCCCGGCCTGCCTGCGCGCGTTCTGGACCGCGTGCACGATCTCGCGGGCGAGTCCCTCACGGCGCAGCTCGTCGTCGAGCTCGAGCGCAAGCGCGACCGCGCGGCCCGCCTCGGCCTCGACCTCGTAGCCCTCGAGCGGCTGCATCACCAGGGTCATGTCCTCGGGCTCGAGCGGGTGCTCGCTGCCGTCGATGTTGATCCCGATCCGTCGCTCACCGCGGCTTGCCTCGGCTGCGTGCTCCGGGTCGAGCGCTGCGACCGCGGCGGCGACCTGCGGCATCGCCTTGCCGAAGCGCGGGCCGAGCGTGCGGTAGTTGGGCTTTACCTGGTGCGTGACCAGCTCGGCCTGCTCGGAGACGAACTCGAGCTCCTTCACGTTCAGCTCCGCGGCGACGATCTCCGCCAGCCGCTCGATCTCGGCGCGCTCGGCCTCGGTGGCGACGATCACCGCCTTGCGCAGTGGTTGGCGGACCTTGATCTTCGCCTGGGCACGGGCGGCGCGCCCGAGCTCGACCGCCCGCATCGCAGCCTCGACTCCGGCCTCGAGCTCGCCATCGGTGAGCTCGCCGTCGGGCTCGGGGAAGTCGCGGAGGTGAACCGAGTCGGCCGAGCGCTCTGATCCCGCGGTCAGGTTGGTGAAGATCTCCTCGGCGACGAAGGGCGTGAACGGCGCCACCAGCTTCGCCACCTCGACCAGGCAGTGGCGCAGGGTCGAGAAAGCTGCGACGTCGCCGTCCCAGAACCGCCGCCGCGAGAGCCGCACGTACCAGTTCGAGAGCTCGTCGACGTAGTCGGCGATCGCCCGCCCGGCGTGGGTGCAGTCGTAGCCGTCCATGTGCTCGATCACCGTCCGCACGAGAGCCTGAAGCCGAGACAGCGCCCACCGATCGAGTTCTGTCTCGGGTTCTGGGCCCTGCGGAAGATCCGCCGGGCCGAGGCCTTCCGCGTTCGCGTACAGGACCCAGAACGAGTACGTGTTCCAGAGCGTGAGCAGGAACTGGCGCACCGACTCGCCCACCGCCTCGACCGAGAACCGGTATCCGGCCCAGGGCTGCTGGGTGCTCAGGTAGTACCAGCGGAAGGCGTCGGCGCCGTGGCGGTCGAGGACCTCCCACGGGTCGACCACGTTGCCGCGGCTCTTCGACATCTTCTGGCCCTCGGGGTCGAGGATCAGGCCGAGACAGACGCAGTTGCGGTAGCTCGACTCGTCGAAGACCAGGGTCGAGACCGCGAGCAGGCTGTAGAACCAGCCCCGGGTCTGGTCCTGGGCCTCGCAGATGTAGTCGGCGGGAAAGCGCTCCGCAAACGCGGTCTCACCCTGCTCGCCCGCGAACGGGTGGTGAAACTGCGCGAACGGCATCGAGCCCGAGTCGTACCAGGCGTCGATCACCTCCTCGACCCGCCGCATCTCGCCGCCGCAAGAGGAGCATCGAAGCACCACCTCGTCGATGAAGGGACGGTGCAGGTCGTCCGGAACCTCGCCGCCGCGCTCGCGCAGCTCGGCGACCGAGCCCGCGCAGACGGCCTCCTCGCAGTCGGCCGACTCGCACTCCCAGACCGGAAGCGGGGTGCCCCAGTAGCGCTCGCGTGAAAGCGCCCAGTCGACGTTGCCCTCGAGCCACTTCCCGAAGCGCCCATGCTTGACGTGTTCGGGGTGCCAGCCGATCCTCTCGTTCTCGGCCAGCATCCGGTCGCGGACGTCGGTAGTGCGGATGTACCAGCTCGACTTCGCGTAGTAGAGGAGCGCGGTGCCGCAGCGCCAGCAGTGCGGGTAGGAGTGCTCGTAGACCTCCGAGCGCAGGAGGCGACCGCTGGCGCGCAGCGCCTCGACGATGTCCGCGTCGGCCTCCTTCACCTGGCGGCCGGCGAAGTCGGTGACCCGCTCGTCGAAGGTGCCGTCGGGACGAACCGGGTTCTGGAGCTTGAGCCCGTACTGTTCGCCGAGCCGGAAATCGTCCTCGCCGAAGGCGATCGCGGTGTGCACGATCCCGGTCCCGTCCTCAGTCGAGACGAAGTCGCCCTCGAGCACCGTGTGCCCGCGCTCGCCGTAGTCGGAGATGTAGGTGAAGGGCGGCTCGTAGCGGGTGCCCGCGAGCGCCGCGCCCGGGAAGCGGGCTAGCACCCGCGCGCCCTTGCCGAGCACCGGCTCGGCCAGCTCCGCCGCGAGCACGAGGACCTCGCCGTCGAGCTCGGCGCGGACGTACTCGATCTCGGCGCCGACCGCGAGCGCGGCGTTCGAGATCAGCGTCCACGGCGTCGTCGTCCAGGCGAGCAGCGAGTCGCCGGGCTCGAGCGGGCCCGAAGCGGGGGCCTCGGCGACCGGGAAGCGGACGTAGACCGAGGGGTCATCGACGTCCTCATAGCCCTGCGCGACCTCGTGCGAGGAGAGTGCGGTCCCGCAGCGCGGGCAGTAGGGGACCACCTTGTGACCTTCGTACAGCCTTCCGTCGTCCCAGATCCGGCGCAGCGACCACCAGACCGACTCGATGTAGTCGTTCTCGAGGGTGACGTAGGGGTCGTCGAGGTCGATCCACAGGCCGACCCGCTCGGTCATCCGCCGCCACTCCTCGACGTAGCGGAACACCGACTCGCGGCAGCGGGCGTTGAACTCGGCGATCCCGTACTCCTCGATCTCGGCCTTCGAGGAGATCCCGAGCTCGCGCTCGACCTCGAGCTCGACCGGGAGCCCGTGGCAGTCCCAGCCGGCCTTGCGGGGGACGTGATAGCCGCGCATCGCCCGGTAGCGCAGATAGACGTCCTTGAACGCCCGCGAGAGCACGTGGTGTGATCCGGGTTTGCCGTTCGCGGTCGGCGGGCCCTCGTAGAAGCTCCAGATCGGCGCTCCGGCCTCGCGGCGCTGGGCAAGCTGGCGGGCGAAGACGTCGTCCTCACGCCAGCGCTCGAGGATCTCCTGCTCGAGCGCGGGGAAGGACTGCTTCGGATCTACGGGGCGAAAGCCGCTCACGAGCGGCTGATTCTAGGAGCGACGCGCCGTCGCCCCGCTCACTCCCCGAGCCAGGTGCGGATCTCGGCGCCGTGCTCGTCGAGGTGCGGTGGGCGGCGGCGGGTCTCGGCGGGCGTGCCGCGCAGGCCGAGCGGCGAAGCGACGGTTCGCACACCATCGTGGTCGTCAACCGGCTCGAGCCCGAGCTCGGCGGCGAGGCCGAAGGCGGCCGCGACGTCGTTGACCGGGCCCGCCGGAACGCCTGCCGCGCGCAGCCGCGCGGCCCAATCGGCGATCGAGCCGGTGGCCAGCCGCTCCTCGATCAGCCCGCGCAGCGCCGACCGGTGCTCGACGCGCGCCTCGTTGCTCGCGAAGCGGGCGTCGGCGGCGAGCGCCGGCGCTCCGAGCGCCTCAGCGAGCGCCGCGAACTGGTGGTCGTTTCCGGCGCAGATCATCAGCGGCCCGTCGGCAGTCGCGTAGGTGGCGAACGGCTCGATGCTGGGGTGGACGTTTCCGAGCCGAGCCGGAACCGCTCCTGCGTTCAGGTAGCCGCTCGCCTGATTGACGAGCGCGGCAAGAGCGCTCGAGAGCAGATCGACCTCGATCCTCTGGCCCTCGCCGGTTCGCTCGCGCGCGGCCAGTGCGGCGAGGATCGAGACCGTGGCCCCGAGCCCGGCGATCACGTCGACGAGCGCCACTCCGACCTTCGAAGGATCGCCGTCGACGGGGCCGGTGATCGACATCAACCCGGAGAGCGCCTGGACGAGCGGGTCGTAGCCCGGCATCGCCGCCCCGGGCCCGGTGCCGAAGCCGGTGATCGAACAGTGGATCAAGCCTGGGTTGTCGCGGCGCAGCTCCTCGGGCGCAAGACCGAAGCGCTCCAGCGTCCCGGGCTTGAAGTTGTCGATCAGGACGTCGGCGCGGTGGGCGAGCTCGGCCGCGAGCGCGACGTCGACCGCCTCGCGCAGGTCGAGCACGATCGACCGCTTGTTGCGGTTGACGGCGAGGAAGTAGGTGGCCGATCCGTCGGGCGCCGCCGGCGGCTTCCAGGTTCGGGTCTCGTCGCCGGTCGGCGACTCGACCTTGATCACGTCGGCGCCGAGGTCACCGAGCGTCATCGCCGCGAGCGGCCCGGCGAGCACGCGGGTGAAGTCGGCGACGAGCACACGATCGAGCGGCGGGGTAGCGGTCATTGGCGGGCAGGGTATTCCGGCTCCCTACGATGAGGGCGTGAGGATCGCGCTGACCCTGGCGGGGGCGCTCTCGTCGCTCGCGGTCGCGGCGGCCGGCTGCGGCTCGGAGGACCCGCCCGAGACCCCGGTCGCCTGCCTGGCGCCGGCGTCTGCCTATCTCGAGGCTCTCGAGGCCGCACCGGGGGAGGTCCGCCTCGACGGTACGACGCCGATCAGCGCCTGCCTGGTCGAAGAGCAGGACCCGGGGGCTCTGGGCTCGGTCGGCGAGTCGGTGGTCGCGGCGGCGACCGACCTCAATGCAGCGATCCTCCGCGACCCGGACCCGCGAGACGACCGTCGCCCTCGGCTACCTCGTCGGGGCGGTCGCTCGGGGCGCCGAATCGACCGGCGGCATCCACCAGGACCTCGTCCTGAGGATCAACTCCGCCGCCCGCTACGCGGGAGAGGGAGGAGATGCGCTCGGGGCCGAGTTCGAGCGCTCATTCGGTCAGGGCTACTCCGCCGCCCAGGCCGGCGGCTAGAACCAGCGCCGGGAGCGCCGCTCGGGGTTGGCTGCAACTGGCCGCACGCGGCGCGTCTGCGCCTGCCGTGACCGCTCGGCCCTTTGCGCGTCGAGGTAGAGGATGGTGAGCATCGAGTTCATTTTCGCCTCCTGGCGGGTAACCACTGTTCTCGCTTGGATAGTTATATCATAACCGGTGATATTATGTCGTTGGTTATGTCGACGAATCAGATCGCACCCGGTGAGCTCGAGCTGGTGCGCGAGTTCGTGAACACGTACGACGTCGAGCTCGACACCGACGAGCTGTCCACGGGGGCCAACGCAACCGACTGGCTGGCCGCTCACTCCGTACCAGGCTCCGATGACCCGCTCGACGACGAGGAGCGCGCCCGCTTGCTTGCGGTCCGCGAGGCGCTGCGCGACCTGCTGCACGCCAACAACTCCGGCGACCCACCCCCGGCGAGGGCGCTCGACGTCCTCAACGAGCAGTCGAGCGAAGCCGCGCTGGGGCTGCGGTTCGACGCCGAGGGCGCCGACCTGATGACGACCTGCGGCGGCGTCGATTCGACCATCGCCCACCTGCTCGCGATCGTCCACGAGTCGATGCGCGCGGGAACTTGGCAGCGGCTGAAGGCATGTCCGGCCTCCGACTGCCAGTGGGCCTTCTACGACCATTCCCGCAACCGCTCCGGCACCTGGTGCGTGATGGGGGAGTGCGGCAACCGCGCCAAGGCGCGCGCCTACCGCGAGCGCCACCGCCATGAGTCCGGGCGATAGCCTCCGTCGCAACCCATGACGGAGGCGAGATGAGCACGGAGACCGACGACAAGCTCTGGGGCGGCGAGACCGACAAGGCGGTCGCCAACTTCCCCGTCTCCGGGCAGCCGGTTCCCGCGCCCGTCATCCACTGGCTCGGTCGGCTGAAGGCCGCGGCGGCCCGGGTCAACGCCGAGCTCGGCAAGCTCGACGCCGACGTCGCCGAGCGGATCGCCGCCGCCGGCGACGCGATCGCCGCCGGCGAGCACGACGACCAGTTCCCGATCGACGTCTTCCAGACCGGATCGGGCACCTCGTCGAACATGAACGCCAACGAGGTGATCGCCAACCTCGCCGGCGACGAGGCGCACCCCAACGACCACGTCAACATGGGCCAGTCCTCCAACGACGTCTTCCCGTCGGCGGTCCACCTCGCGGCGCTGGGCGAGGTCTCCTCGGACCTGCTGCCCGCCCTCGACGCGCTCGCCGACGCGCTCGCGGCGAAGGCCGACGAGTTCTCCGGCCACGCGAAGACGGGTCGCACGCACCTGATGGACGCGGTGCCCGTCACCCTCGGCCAGGAGTTCGCCGGCTTCGCCGCCCAGATCCGGCTCGGCGCCGACCGCGTCCGCGGGACGCTCGGACGCGTCGGCCAGATCCCGCTCGGCGGCACCGCGGCCGGGCACCGGCCTCAACACCCATCCCGAGTTCGCCCGCCGGGTGCGCCAGCAGCTCGGCGAGGCGACCGGGCTCGAGATCTCGGCGCCCGCCGACCCGTTCGAGGCGCAGGGCAACCGCGATGCGCTGGTCGAGCTCTCGGGCGCGCTCAAGGTCGTCGCCGTCTCGATGATCAAGATCGCCAACGACCTCGCCCTGATGGGCTCGGGCCCGCGCGCCGGCCTCGCCGAGATCCGCCTGCCGGAGCTCCAGAAGGGCTCCTCGATCATGCCGGGCAAGGTCAACCCGGTGATCTGCGAGGTCGTGATCCAGGTCGGCGACCAGGTGATCGGCAACGACGCCGCGATCACGATCGGCGGCACGCAGGGCCAGTTCGAGCTCAACGTGCGCGTGCCGCTGATCGCCCGCAACCTGCTCGACTCGATCAAGCTGCTGGCGGCCGCGGCGCGCCTGCTCGACCGCAAGTGCGTGAGCGGGATCGAGCCCAACGAGGAGCGCCTCAACGAGTACGCCGAATCAACGCTGCAGACCGCGACCGGCCTCGCCCCGCACATCGGCTATGACCGGACGACCGAGATCGTCAAGGAGGCGGCGGCGTCGGGGCGCACCGTGCGCGACGTCGCCCGCGAGCACGGCGTCGAGGAGTCGATCCTGGACGAGGTCCTCGACCACCACAAGCTCGCCCGCCCGCACGACTGAGTGCTCTCCGCGCAGGGCACGCCTACGTGTGCGCGTTGCGCGTAATGCCAGCCGTGCTCATGAGACACAATTGACGAGTGAAAAGAGAGAAGAAGGAGCGACGTGATGGAAAACGGGACCGAGGCTGTGACCGAGACCGAGCGCGCGACCTTCGGAGCGGGCTGCTTCTGGCAGGTCGAGATGGCCTTCCGCGAGCTCGACGGCGTCGTCGACACCGCGGTCGGCTACGAGGGCGGCCACGTCGATCACCCGACCTATGAGCAGGTCTGCTCCGGGACCACCGGGCACGCCGAGGTCGCCGAGGTGACCTTCGACCCGGCGCGGATCTCATACGACGAGTTGCTCGACGTCTTCTGGCGCATCCACGACCCGACCCAGGTCAATCGCCAGGGCCCCGACGTCGGCGATCAGTACCGGACCGTGGTCTTCACCCACTCGCCCGAGCAGGAGGCCGCGGCCACCGCGTCGCGCGAGCGCGTCCAGGAGCGCCTGAGCAAGCCGGTCGCGACCTCGATCGAGCCGGCGACCGGGTTCTGGCGCGCCGAGGAGTACCACCAGTGCTACCTCGACAAGCGCGGCTCCGGATCGGGTCTGCTCGGTCAGCTGCTCGGTCGGTGACCCGCGCGGCCGCGCTGGCCGCGGCCGCGGCTTTGGCCCTCGCCGGGTGCGGCGAGGGCTCCAATGAGGCCGAGCCGGAGACGACCACCGATGTCGAGTTCACGCTCGACGCCGACGGACCGGGCGGCAAGCCGAGCCGCTCAGTCGCAGTCGCCTGCGAAAGCACCCGTGGCGCCCGCTTCTGTCCCCGGGTCGATGGTCTGGCCGCTGACGACCTCGAGCCCGTGCCACCGGAGACGGCCTGCACCGAGATCTACGGCGGCCCCGATGTGCTCACGGTCAGCGGAACCCTGCACGGCGAACAGGTCGACGCCGAGCTCACCCGCGTCAACGGCTGCGAGATCGAGCGCTTCGACCGCTTCACGCCGCTGCTCCAGGAGCTCTTCCCGGGTTACGAGCCGGGCGCCTCGCTCGGCTAGGGCTTGAATGGCGGCGCCTCGCCCCAGCCCCAGCGAGGACGGGGCGTGCTCGGCCACGATCAGGACGAAGTAGCTGTCACGCAGCCCCGCTCCTCATCCGCGGGCGGCGCGCTCGAGGACCCCGATCAGCGCCGCGGTCACGCGGGGATCGAGCTCGCTGCCCGCCGCGGCGCGGAGCACGTCGATCGCGCGCCGGTCGGGAACGTCGGCGCCGGGCGCGACCATCGCCGTCTGGCAGGCGCAGGCCGCCTTGATCAATCGTGCCTCCAGGGGGACGCGCTCGCCGGCGAGTCCCTCCGGCCCGGCGCCGTCGTAGCGCTCGCGCACCCGAAGCAGCCAGCCGCACACGTGCTCTGGGATCCCGGCGCCGCGGGCGAGCCCGTAGGCGGCCTCGTAGTGGGCCTCGAACGCCTCGGTTTCGGCCTCGTCTCGTTCGATTGCCGCCTTTGCCAGCACCTCCGCGGGAACGTGGACCTGTCCGGCCTCGTGCAGCATCGCCGCCTCGCGCGCGTCGTCGCTCCGGGCGCGGTCGAAGCCGACCTCGACCGCCGTCGCGAACGTGTAGGACGCGGTCGCCTCGGCGTGCTCGCGAGCTCCGGGGGAGTGACGCTCAAGCGCCTCCACGAGCGGTGCGCCACGAATCCGCAGCAGCGCCGCGAGGCCGAGCTCGGACTCGCCGGTCACCGCCGGCCCATCACCGCCCCGGCTAGGGCCGGACGAAGGGGCGTCGCTCGGGTGATCCGAGCTCATCGAGGAGGCCCCGTCGGCGGCCCCGGCGCCGGCCTGCAGACGCGCCTCTCGCGCCGCTGCCTTGGTGGCGCGGATCTCGCTCAGCTTGCGCGTGATCTCCCGGTCTAGATCCCGCAGATCCGCGGCTGAGTCGACGGATCCGCGAGTAGGGCGGGCATCCGCCGGTCGGGCTCGTTTCTTCCGCATTTGCCTTACCCCCAGACGTTTACTGCCACGCGCTGTTCCCCTTCGCCCAGTCCAACCCTAGCGCCAACCCACGCGCCGGAGCCCGTCAAAAAGAAGCGTGTGGCGCCCGACCTCTCGGCCCTGCGCGCTAGATCGAGCGCGTCGTCGCTGGTGAGGGTTGGGGAGGAGGGGACCGCGTTGGCGACCCGCGTCCCGGCGAAGTCATGCCACTGGGGGATGTCCTGGCCCAAGAGCTCCTTCAAGGCGGCTACATCGTCCGCAAGGAGCTCAGCGATGCCCGCTCGATCCTCGCGCGACAGCTTCGCATCCGGCTGAACCATCCACTTGAGGTAGACGAAATTGAAGACTCGCCCGCGCTTGACGAATCGCTTGAGTCCTCCGGGCCCCCTATTGAGGGCTCGGCGAAACTTGTGAAGGGCCGGGTTTCGCAATGTTCGGTTTTGACTCAAGGACACGGTGGCGAGCGGCCGAACGGGGAGGCCAAAGAACTCCAGGATCTCTGATGAGACACGATCAGTTTGGGCGACCAGGTCCTCGAACAGCACGATCTTGAATCGGGACCGATCGAAGTGGGGGAACCAGTAGTCCTTGAGCAAGTGTGCGTATCGAGCGCGGTCCAGCCACTCGTCATATCTGCGCGCGAAGCCGAGGAAAGTCTCGGGCAGTTCCGGGTACCGGTCCCGGTCTCTCTCGAAGTGCCCCTGCCGAGCTTGCATCTGGTAATGGGAGCGCGCGTAGTCGATTGGGTTGCGCAGGACCAAGAGGAACCTCGGAGCCTCTGCGCCCACCGCCTCCTTGATTCGGGGAGCGGCCACCTCACCCCAACGGATGTAGGTCGGAGACGTGTCGACTCGACGCCCGTTGGCCGGGAACTGCGTCAGATACCACTCGAAGCCGCGTTCCCAGTTGCTGGTGTAGAAGTTGACCTTCTGCATAGGACTGAGCGAGACGTCGGGATGCGACTTCAGCAGGTTGAACAAGAATGAGCTCCCGGCGCGTGGAGTTCCGAGGTGAAACAGGGTCGGAAGGTCCATGTTCTGGCGCACGCCCACAGACTAGAGGTGCATGCTGCGAGATCGCCGCCCGCCACGCCACGCGCCTGGCCGACCTGGAGCCCTATGACAGCGACGCTCAGAAAGCGCCACATCGAGATCTGCATCCGACGAGGGCACAGAAGCGAAGCAGTGCGCAGGTACGACATTTATCGGCGCAGGATGGACGCACGACTTCGGACAGGAGCCGAGTTCGCACGCTCCGAGCTTGATCGCGGCTAGCTCGCCGCGCTATCACACGGGTCGAACGCGGGGGGTCACGCGACTGCTCATAGCGCTCGGAGAGCGACGCCGGCCGACACATGCCCCTTGATGTCCTCGGCCCTGATCGTCACCTTGGTCGCGCCTGGGGTGAGCGCGCTGGCGGGGATCGACCAGCGCGTCTGCCAGGTGAAGGCGGACTCGTAGTGTCAGCTCGATCTCGTCGCGGAACGGGAGCAGGTTCGCGCGATTGCCCGTCGAGAAGTTGTCGAGAATCCGCCGCCTCCCGTTACCAGCGCTCTCATGCTCTAGCAATGGCTGAGACCCGCTCCGTTTTCGCCGATCTCACCGTTGTTCGGACATCTCTGACGCTCCGGGCCGTCGCTAACATCACGCCGATGAAGAACCCGCCTCGCGCAAATCCGTCACGTCGCGTGGCCTCGCGCCTCTGCTCCCTGTGAGCAACGGTCATCCCGCGTGGATCCCCCATCCGGTTCAAGCATGCGCCAGTTCACGGTTGGATCGGCACCTCCCTTCGAGGCCCGTCCGCGATTCGCGCGCGTACCGTCCTCATGAGTGAGGATCCCCCTGGACTTCTAGAGCAGGTGCGCGAGGACTTCGCGGTGCACGGCCGTGGGTTGATGCATCCTGGTTTTCAAGCCCTCGCTGTGCATCGCTTAGGTGCCTGGCGCCGAACTTTGACCGGCCCCGCCCGGTTCTTCGCTTCGATGATCTACCGGCCCGTGTTCGTATTCATCCGAAACGCGTACGGGATCGAGCTGCCGGACACGACCGAGATCGGCCGCCGGGTTCAAATCGGCCACCACAACGGCATCGTCGTTCACCCGAGAGCAAAGATCGGTGATGGCTGCGCGATCCGGCAGAACTGCTTGATTGGCTCGGGCACCGGTGCGCCCGGACGCTACGACGACCGCGCTCCGATTCTGGGCAACGACGTGTTGATCGGCGCCAACGTCGCGATCTTCGGCGCAATCACCGTTGGCGACGGCGCCAGGATCGGCCCAGGCGCCGTACTGACCCGGAGTGTCCCGCCCGGGGCGATCGTCGTGGCTCCAGCACCCCGGATTCTCAGCGCAGGAGACGACGACCGATGACAATCGACGATCGGCTCAACGATATCTTTCGCGAGGTGTTCGCTGACGACTCGATCACGGTCAACGACGCCACCACCGCCGAGGACATTGAGGCCTGGGACTCGCTCGCACACATCAACCTGATGTTCTCGCTCGAGGACGAATTCAGCGTCAAGTTCCCGGACGAGGAGTTCGCCAGTGCGCAAAACGTCGGGGAGATCAAACGGCTCCTGCAGGAGCATGTCAGCTGACCCTCACGTAGCGCCCGACGCGCTGGGTCAACTGCGTTTTCACCATCTCGGTTTCGTCACGAGCTCGTGCGCGCGGGAGGCCGAGGCGCTCGCGCTGCTGGGCTATGCGCCAGAGGGCAAGATCTTCGCCGATCCGGCCCAGGGGATCCGCGGGCAATTCCTGGTCGGCGGCGGGCCCAGAATCGAGCTGCTCGAGCCGTTGCCGGGTGCGACGACACTGGACCCTTGGCTGCGCACGGGGGTGAAGATCTACCACCACGCCTACGAAACGCACCTGATCGATGATGCGATTGGAAACGCCCGCAAGGCCGGGGCGAGACTCGTGTCTGCTCCTCAGCAAGCAGTCGCTTTCGGCCAAAGGCGAGTGGCGTTTCTCATGCTTCCGTCGATGTATCTCTTTGAGCTCATCGAAAAGGCAGGTGGAGACGAGTGAGCTCGGGGAACGTCACGCTCGAGGTCGAGCAGAACGGTGATCGCCTGCGGCAGGAGGGAGACGTCGCTGGCGCGATTGCGGCCTACCACGAAGCCATTCGAGACAAGCAGGACGGCCGGATCCTGATCAAGCTTGCGCGAGCGCACATCGATCAGGGAGACGTCGAAGAAGCCCTGCGTTGCGTGCTCGCGGTCGTTGAGGCGGGAGATGACTATCGCAGCTGGCAATCGGCGGCAAAGCTGCTGCCGAGGCTTCCCACCGGTGAAGAGCGCCAGCAGGTTCGCGGCGCGCTCCTCGGAAGCTTCACCACGTCGCATCTGGCGCCGCTGATCGAGTTGGCCGCGCGAGCAACGGGTCTGGTGATCGGCCTCTATGAGGGCGGCTACGGCCAGTATCGGCAGGAGCTCCTGAATCCAACCAGCGGGTTGTACGCACACGATCCCGAGATCGTCATGCTCGCCGTGCATGAGGGCGAGCTGGCCCTGCCGGCGCTCGTCGACGCCGCAGATGCCGGCGCCGTCGTCGAAACGGAGCTCGCCAACTGGACGACGTACTGGGACACGATCCGGGGCAACAGCTCGGCGCGGGTCGTGCAGCACAACTTCGCGTTGCCCACGGAGCTGCCGTTCGGTCATCTCACGACCAGCCTGCCGGGTTCACGACAGGCTATGGCGCAAGCGCTCAACCTGCGACTTGGCGCCGCGGCGTCCGGCCGAGTCGGCATCGTCGACTGCGAGAGGCTTGCTTCCTCGTTCGGAAAGGAGCGCTGGTTCAGCCCGAGGCAGTGGTACTCGGCCAAACAAGCGGTTGCGCTCGAGGCCCTGCCGGTCCTCGCCCGTCACACAGCCGCTGTCGTCGGCGCGCAGTTCGGCATCAGCCGGAAGTGCATAGTCCTCGACCTCGACAACACGCTCTGGGGCGGGATTGTCGGTGAGGACGGGCTCGCGGGACTGCAGCTCGGCGGAGGAGCGACGGGAGAAGCCTTCGTCGCCTTCCAGCGTTACCTGCTGCAGCTGAAAGAGCGGGGCATCCTCCTCGCGGTTTGCTCCAAGAACAACGACCGCGATGCGAGGGAGGTCTTCGAGAAGCATCCCGAGATGGTGCTCGACCTTGAGGACATCGCGTGCTTCGTCGCCTCCTGGGATCCCAAGCCCGAACAGGTGCGACGGGTTGCGCGCGAGCTCAACCTCGGGCTCGACGCCTTGGTCTTCGTCGACGACAACCCGGCCGAGGCCGATGCGATTCGGCAGCTGGCTCCCGAGGTGGCCGTGGTTCGGTTGCCTTCGGATCCGGCCGAGTACGTCCAAACGCTCGCTGCCATGCCTTTTTCGAGTCGGCTTCCTTCACTCCGGAAGACTCCGAGCGCACGGCCCAGTACCGCGCCCGTTCCGAGGCGAGGCAGCTCGAGGAGTCGGCGGGATCACTCGAGGAGTTTCTCGCGAGCCTGGGGATGGAGGCCACGCTTGCCGAGTTCGACGACGTCGACATGCCCCGCATCGCGCAGCTGGTCGGCAAGACGAACCAGTTCAACCTGACCGCGCGCCGGCATTCCCAGGCCGCGCTCGAGTCGTTCCGCGACGACCCCGCGGTGGTGACGATGAGCGCGCGGCTGCGAGACCGGTTCGCTGACCATGGCTTGATCGCCGTGCTCGTGGCCGAGCAGCGAGATGACTCTCTCGTCATCGACACGTGGCTCATGAGCTGTCGCGTGATCGGCCGAGATCTCGAGAAGGCGATGCTGAACGAGCTGGCCGGACTCGCGAGGGCGCGGGGCTGCAAGGCCCTGCGCGGCATCTACGTGCCTCTGCCCGCAATCAGCTCGTAGCCGACCTCTACGCGCGCCTCGGCTTCAGTCCGGCGACCGACGAGGTCGGAGACGACGGGGCCGGTGCCGAGTCGACATCGTGGCGTCTCGAGCTGGATGGCGTTCCGCCGGGTCCGGCGCCGAGCATCGAGGTCACGGCTGGGGGCCGCCGTTGCAGGTTCCACCGACGTTTCGCGGTCGGCCGAGCTTGTCACGCGACAGCTCATGGCGCTCGGAGAGCGGCGCGGGCCGACGCATGCCCCTTGATATCCACGGCGCGGATCGTCACCTCGCTGGCGCCCGGCGTCAGCGCGCCGGCCGGGATCGACCACCGCGTCTGCCACTGATAGCCGGAGTCGTAGTCGCCCGAGAGCACCTCCCACTCGAGCTCGGCGACCCCCGACCCGCCGCGGTCGTCCTGCCAGCGCACGGCGCGGATCGCGAGGTTGTCGTGAGCCGTGCCCGCGATCGACGCCGATCGGCCCTGCCTTGCCACCCTGGTGACGTCGAGCGTCGGATCCTCGCCGTCGACTTCGGCCGGGCTCGAGGCGTTCTGCATCGCGCTCACGTATGGCGAGTAATCGAACTCGTCCAGAGGCGCATAGGCGAAGTCTGCGAACTCGCCCCCCATGCCCCATTTGCGAAAGGCGAGCAGCTGCTCGGCGACGTCGTCCGGGGGACGGGCATCGTCGAAGCTCGACGACTTCGGCCCCTCGTCGATCCAGGCAAAGGGCGAGACGTTAACCCGCGACCAGGCGTAGTCCCAGTTGGAGAAGCGGCGTGAGAAGGTGGCGTAGTCCCGGTTTTGGTTGTAGGTGAGGGCGCTGTCCCAACTGCCCTTGTGCGGGCCCTTGTAGAAGACCGAGTCGAAGAAGCGGATCGCGCCGTAGCCCTCGACGCTCGTCATCCCGTTCCAGAAATCGATGTCGAGGCGATCGGTCGACGTGTTGGTGAGGCCGTTGACCTCCTCTTGGATCAGCTCGCGCCAGTCGCCGGGAAAGAAGGCGTGATAGACCGCGAACTCGGCTTTCGGGAAGGCGGCGAGGATCTCGTCCATCGCCTGGGCCCCGCGTCGGCGCGCCTGCTCTCGCACCTCCGCCTCTGAGTGAGCGTTGCCCGGGTAATCCCACTCCCAGGTGGCGGTCGCGCCGCCCTTCTGTGGGTACATCTCCTGATCGAAGGCGATTCCGGCGAAGCCGAGCAGCTTCGCGGCGGCGGCCACGTCGCCCAACTTCGGCAGCACCTTGGTTTTCCAGCCCCGGTCATCGAACCAATCCAGCAGCGGGGTCGACGGGTTGTAGTAGTTGGTGAGCTTGACGCCGAGGTACATCTTCATTCCCCGCGCCGCCGCCCGTTCGACCACGTTGGAGTCGCGAAGCGCTCGCTGCAGCCGGTAGTTGTCGGCGCTCAACTCCGCCGCCGGGTCGCCGGTGAAGTCCTGGCTCCCGCCCAGGTCCCGCAGGCGCTCGGCGCTGCAGACGAAGCCGTCGACGCCCCTCGACTTCCACTCGTCGAGCTCGGCGTCGGTGAGGTTGACGACATCCGTCTCACAGCCGACCCAGAGGATGAGCCTGGGCGGGCCGACCCGTGGCCTCGGCTCCCCGTCGGGCCGGGGTGTCGCTCGAGTCATCGCCGTGGCCCTGCCCCCCTGCGCTCGGGTCCGCCTCGGGCCCGGGTGTCGCTGGAGTTGTGTCATCGTCGTCGCCCCCCCCGCACCCTCCAGCGATCAATACCCCGATCACGGCGAGCATCCCGAGTCGACCACCGAATCGCATGCTCCCAGGATGCAGGATTGTGGCCGGCTACCGGCGCCTGATCTTGAATCGGTACCGCACGGTGGCGTCGCCGGGACCCGTGGCGAGACCATCACAAACTTCGAACGTGTGCCTTCGCCACTGGCGTCGTGCCCGAATTCGGTAGGTCACCCCGCCTGAGCTGCACTCTTGCCAGGGTCGCCGATCGAGCCTGCAGGCAAGGCCGTGCGTTCCGGCGTCGCTGGTGAACGCGAACGCCACCGTGGGCCGACGCTGCTTCACGGTCAGCCGCTTCGGCGGCCTGGTGATCATCTTCAGCGACCTGCTTGGGGCAGGGGTGACGGCGACCGAACCTTGCAGAGCGCCCGACGCATGCCCCTTGATATCCACGGCGCGGATCGTCACCTCGCTGGCGCCCGGCGTCAGCGCGCCGGCCGGGATCGACCACCGCGTCTGCCACTGATAGCCGGAGTCGTAGTCGCCCGAGAGCACCTCCCACTCGAGCTCGGCGACCCCCGACCCGCCGCGGTCGTCCTGCCAGCGCACGGCGCGGATCGCGAGGTTGTCGTGAGCCGTGCCCGCGATCGACGCCGATCGGCCCTGCCTTGCCACCCTGGTGACGTCGAGCGTCGGATCCTCGCCGTCGACTTCGGCCGGGCTCGAGGCGTTCTGCATCGCGCTCACGTATGGCGAGTAATCGAACTCGTCCAGAGGCGCATAGGCGAAGTCTGCGAACTCGCCCCCCATGCCCCATTTGCGAAAGGCGAGCAGCTGCTCGGCGACGTCGTCCGGGGGACGGGCATCGTCGAAGCTCGACGACTTCGGCCCCTCGTCGATCCAGGCAAAGGGCGAGACGTTAACCCGCGACCAGGCGTAGTCCCAGTTGGAGAAGCGGCGTGAGAAGGTGGCGTAGTCCCGGTTTTGGTTGTAGGTGAGGGCGCTGTCCCAACTGCCCTTGTGCGGGCCCTTGTAGAAGACCGAGTCGAAGAAGCGGATCGCGCCGTAGCCCTCGACGCTCGTCATCCCGTTCCAGAAATCGATGTCGAGGCGATCGGTCGACGTGTTGGTGAGGCCGTTGACCTCCTCTTGGATCAGCTCGCGCCAGTCGCCGGGAAAGAAGGCGTGATAGACGGCGAACTCGGCTTTCGGGAAGGCGGCGAGGATCTCGTCCATCGCCTGGGCCCCGCGTCGGCGCGCCTGCTCTCGCACCTCCGCCTCTGAGTGAGCGTTGCCCGGGTAATCCCACTCCCAGGTGGCGGTCGCGCCGCCCTTCTGTGGGTACATCTCCTGATCGAAGGCGATTCCGGCGAAGCCGAGCAGCTTCGCGGCGGCGGCCACGTCGCCCAACTTCGGCAGCACCTTGGTTTTCCAGCCCCGGTCATCGAACCAATCCAGCAGCGGGGTCGACGGGTTGTAGTAGTTGGTGAGCTTGACGCCGAGGTACATCTTCATTCCCCGCGCCGCCGCCCGTTCGACCACGTTGGAGTCGCGAAGCCCTCGCTGCAGCCGGTAGTTGTCGGCGCTCAACTCCGCCGCCGGGTCGCCGGTGAAGTCCTGGCTCCCGCCCAGGTCCCGCAGGCGCTCGGCGCTGCAGACGAAGCCGTCGACGCCCCTCGACTTCCACTCGTCGAGCTCGGCGTCGGTGAGTGGGATGACGTCTTGCTTGCAGCCGACCCAGAGGATGAGCGCGTCGGAGCTGTCTTCTGCGGCATCCGAGGCCTGAGCGTCACCGGTCAGCGTCCAATGGCCGACTCCCAATGTGCCGGCGACGACCACGGCAAGCAGGCGGATGCCGAGCGCGAAACCGCGCCGATGTTCGGTCTCTCCGAATCCCGAGCCCATAGTTCGGGATCGGCGCGAGTCGGTCGCGCGCCGACACGGCGTCGATGGGCATGGACAGATATATGAGCGTCACCGTGCGCCAATATGAGCGTCACGTTGCGTCAGCACGCTTCGCGATAGACCGCGATCGTGCGCTCGACCATCGCGTCGAGCGAGAACGCCGACCCGGGCCCGCCGATGAGCCTGTTGCCCCATCCTCGCGCGCAGGTCGCGGTTCTCGGCCAGCCTGACGAGCGCTGCGGCGAGCCGTCGCTGCTTTCGGGATCGATCAGGAAGCCGCTCTCGCCCGAGACGACGAGCTCGGGGAGCGAGCAGGCCGCGGTCGCCACGATCGGCCGCCCCGCCGCCATCCCCTCAAGCGCCGCGAGCCCGAAGCCCTCGCCGAACGCAGGCTGCGAGGGGAAGGTGAGCACGTCGCAGGCGCCCATGAAGTCTCGGATCTCCTTGACAAAGCCGAAAAACCGCACCGTCTCGCCGAGTGGCTGCGCTTGGCGCTCCAGCTCAGGCCGCAGAGGGCCATCCCCGGCGATGAGCAGACGCAGCTCGGGTCTTTCACGCGACGCCTTCGTGTGGGCCTCGAGGAGAAGGGAGTGCCCCTTGTGCGGAACCAGGCGCGATGCGACCCCGACGGCAATCGACTCGCGATCGAGCCCGAGCTCGCCGCGCGCAGCGTCCCGCTCGCCCTCGGTGGTCAGCCAGCCTGAGGAGTCGATGCCGTAGTGGACCATCCGGACCGCTCCTCGACGGGAGATGCCGACGCTTTCGATAAACCGCTGCACGTGCTCGGAGATCACGATCGTGAGCTCTGCCCGGTGCCCGGCGAGGCGCGCGAGACTGCGGTATGGCTCACGCTTGTAGAAGTCATGGGTGCCGTGGACAGACGAAACGCCGGTGACGCCGGCAAGCTGGGCCGCGAGCTGTCCGTGCAGGTCGGCATGGATCAGGTGGGTGTGCACGAGGTCGGGCCGAAACGCTCGGATCTCTCGCCACAGCGCCGCCACCAGAGGCGGGCTGACGTCGCGACCGGCGGGGATCACCGCGTGGGAGATGCCGAGGTCCTGGAGGCATTGGGTGAAGTCCCGGGCGCGCCTCGTAGCCGCAACGCACATCCGCACCTCGACTCCGGCCTCGCCGAGCGCTGGCAGCAGGGAGAGAAGATGGCGCTCGGACCCCCCGATGCGGCTCACCTTCTGGGCGTGCAGGACTCTGATGTCTACCTCACGCCGCCCCCGGCGCAGGCGCATTCTCCTCGCGCGACTCCGCATAGGCTTCCAAGGTCAGCCTCAGACCTTCGCGGAAATCGA
>CAWJUU010000002.1:0-35731 GCA_963846165.1 uncultured Solirubrobacterales bacterium | reverse complement strand
GGCGAGGACATGGTCGACTCCGATGGCGTCAGCGACGACCCCGTCAAGGTCGTAGTCGAAGTCAGGGTGGAGGGCGATGAGATCACACGTTCCACTTCTCCGAGTGCGAGGACCAGCGCCTGGGCGCCTGCGGGAACGCCCATCACGCCTGCACGCACGGGGCCGCGCGGGTGGCGATGAAGTGCCTGTTTGGGCCGGAGATCGACCCGAACGAGGCCTTTACCGGCCGCTCACGATCATCACCCGGCCGGGGAGCGTCACGCACGCGATCGACCGGCGCCGGGAACGCCGTGGGACAACATCGGCAGGGCGATCATGGAGGCGATCTTCTTCGCGCTCGCACCGGCGCTCCCCGAAAGGGTCCGCCGGGATCTTCGGCGGTGTGCCGGCACCATCGCGGGCCAGGTTCCGTTGACGAACGGGCCGTACATCCACTTCATGCCCTACGCCGGCGGATGGGGAGCCCGAGCGACGATGGACGGGATGAACGCGCTCTGCCCGTTGCTCAACGGCGACAACTTCAACGTCCCTTGCGAGGTGATCGAGGCGAAGTACCCGCTGACCGTGGGGCAGTACAGCTTGATCCCGGACTCAGGCGGGCCAGGCAAGTCCCGGCGGCCTGGGGTTCGGATCGACTACCGGATCTTGAGTGAGGATGCGACGATCTCTGCATCGATCGCCCGCTTCCGATTCGAGCCCCCAGGCCTATTCGGAGGCGGTGGCGGCAAGCGATCCGCCCTGATGCTGAACCTCGGCACGCCGGAGGAGGAGAATCGTCCGATCATCGGCGGCGTTCGGGTGCCAGGCGACAGCATCGTGTCTCACCAATGCGGCGGGGGCGGCGGCTATGGGGATCCCAGCGAGCGTGATCCTGAACGGGTGCGGGACGATGTGCTGGACGGCTATGTGACGCTCAAGCGGCGCGCGGCGACTACGGCTACTCCTATCATAGCGGGGGGGACGCTGGCAAACGACAGTACATCGAAACGTGGCGACGACGACCGGATAGATGCTTTCCGCCCGCTGCGCCCAAAGAACCTCGCCAATCCGTCGTGGTCGTGATCGTCGACGCGATTCGCGGTGGCCTTTACGAACCCGGGGAGAAGCTTCCGTCCTCTCGCGAGTTCGCGGCCGCGCTCGAGGTGAGCGGGGCGGTGATCCGGGAGGCGACGGGGATCTTGGAGCGGGCGGGGATTGTTTCCGTCAAGCGCGGCGCTCGTGGCGGCACCTTCGTCAAAACGCGCTGGATCCCGCGGGAGGTAATCGCGGAAATCGAGGGGGAGACCTACGAGGGCATGCGGTCCCTGCTCGAGGTCCGAAGAGTGCTCGAGTCCCAGGCCGCACAGCTCGCCGGGCGGCGTCGCACCGACGAGGACATCAGCGCTCTCCGAGCGTTGGTGGACAAGTTGCCGAGCCTCGTCGATGACGAGGAGGAGTTCCTGGCGGTCGACATCCAATTCCACATCCGCCTCGCCCAGGCGTCACACAACGAACTGTTGGCGAAGCTGCTCCGCGAGACCATGAGCCAGTACGTAACCGATCGAGGCGACTATCCCGTCGGGCACATAGACATCGATCGCGCGCTGCGCAACCAGCAGGACACTCTCGATGCCATCATCGATGGCTCCCCGGCGAGGATCGCCGCCTCGATTGACGAGCACCTGGGAAGCGCCGAGGAGTATTTCCTCGGCGAACGACTCGACGACTGGGACCAGTTGACCCTGGCAGCCGTCAAGCCGGCGAGAAGCTCGTTCAGGCTGAGATGGCCGCCGAGACCCCTCGAGTCGCGATGATCACAGGCGGAGGGCGCGGCCTCGGATCGCGGCGTGCGCCAAGCGATTGGCCGACAGCGGGGCCGCAGCCGTGATCGTTGATCGAAACGGGGACGCCGGCGCTCTCGCCACCAAGGCCCTGAGCGGGGGCGAGGAAGCGCACCTCGCCGTCGAGGTCGACGTCACCGATCGGGCCAGCATGGAGTCGGCGGTCAAGCTGGCGACCGAGGAGCTTGGTGCGCCGACCGTGCTGCTGAACGGCGCCGGATACTGTTCTCCACGCCGTTCATGGAGATCTCCGAGAGCGAGTGGCGGGCGGTCGTTGACGTTTCGCTGACCGGTTCCTTCATCGCATCGCAGGTTTGCCTGCCCGGGATGATGGAAGCGGGGGTTCGGCAGGATCGTCAACTTCTCCTCGACCGCCGGCAAGAACGTTTCCACGCTTGGGCGGCGCGCACTACACGGCCGCGAAAGCCGGCGTCCTTGGCCTGACGCGTGCGCTTGCGGAACGAGACCGCGACGCGTCGGGATCACGGTCAACGCCGTCTGCCCCGGGCTCTTCGACACCGACATGGCGCGCGAGAACTGCACCCCCGAGAGGCTCGCTGCCTACGCGGACTCGTTTCCGGTCGGGCGCCTCGGGATCCAGACGAGGTGGCGGCCCTGGTCGCCTTCCTGTGCAGCTCAGAGGCCGCCTACATCACCGGCGCAGCCCTCGACATCAACGGTGGAGACCTGATGGTCTGAACCGTTGACGGAACAGGCCCTCCTCCCCTTCCATAGCGGTTGCGGCGCTGCTCGTTGCCGCCGCGGTGATCGCCAGCGCGGCGGTACTGACACGATTGGCGCTCGAAGCCGGCGCGACGGCCGAGGCGATGGTGCTGGCGCGGCTGACGCTACCGGTGATCGCGGTGGGTCTGTTGTCGGCGGCTCGGCGCAGAACCTTTGGCCTCCACGAATCCTCTAAACCGGACTCCGCGACCGCTGCCACCTGGGCGTGCTGTGGACGCCAGAGTGGTGTTGGAGGTTCTCGCTCTCGAGCGCTTGCCCGCGGCGATGGTGGTGATTCTGATCTCTCTGGTGCTGGCTTGGGTGCTCGTCATCTCCCGAATCGTCTGGAAGGCGCGGATCACTCGGCGCCAAGCGCTAGCGGCACTACTCGCGCTCTCGGGTACAGCGTTGCTGGTCGGGTTTCCCCTCCGAGGCGCTCGACCCTTTAGGCGTCGCATTGGCACTGGTCGAGGGCGTCCTGGGAGCCGCCCTCTTCCTGCTCATGGACCGTGGGAGCGAGACAATGCCCAGCTCTCGACCTGATGGTGCTGAGGGTAACGGCGGTTTCGGCCTGCTTCGCGATTGCGGCCGTCGCCGTCGCCCTGGGCCTCGGCCGGGCGGCGGGTTCGACGAGGTCGGCTCGGATCCTGCGGCGGCGATCCTCGCCGCCGGATTCTTTGCGACCTATCTCCTGTTCCTGGGAATCGGGATCAGGGCATCGAGCGCCTTTGCGGCAGGGGTCGCGGTCGCGGTGGAGCCTGTGTTCGCCGTGGTGCTGGGGTGGGTCCTGCTGAGCGAGGCCCCTGACGGCACCCCAGTTCATGGGCGGCGTGTCGGTAGTCGGCGGGGTGGTCACGACGTTCTCGCGTCGGTTGCGCGGGCGCCGCAATCCCAAGGGAGAGCCCGCACCCGTGAGCGCTCTACCGCGGGGGCGCCTACGGCGCGCGCCAGCGCAGCCGGTTGCTGTCGCACTCGGCCCTGCGGCCGCCCTCGGTGACGAACTCGCCCGAGTAGCGAAAGCGCCCCTTCTGGCTCCCTGTTCACCTCGCCGATCTTGTCGCGGAGGCTGAACCCCGTCTCCCCGTTGTCGTCGCGGATGCGAAAGCGGCCGCTGCGGCCGACGGGGATCTCACCAGTCCAAGGGCTTTGCGATGTGCTTGTGAGTCCTTGAGAACCAAGACGCGTAGCTCCGTGCATCCTGAGCGACCCCTCGCCGGCGTGGTGCTCGCTTCTGGCCCATCGCCGGTCCCGTCCCTTGTCCAGAGCGGTTTACGGACGCTAAGGTGGTGGGGGTTGGCCCCTAGCTCGGACTAACCCCGATTACCCAGACAGGCAGTTACGAAGACCGCCGGGCTCGAGCGTAGCCTGAGCGCGTGCCCGACCAGTTCGACGACCAGCAGCACGATCCCCTCGAACGGATCGCCGATGCGCTCGAACGCTTGCCCGCCAGCATCCGTGGTAGCGCAAGGCGGACCTCAGACGGGTGACCTTGCCGAGTTGCGCAGCGAGGTCGTCTCGCTGCGCGAGCAGGCGCGCCAGGACATCGAGCACCTGCGCGGGCTGATCGCGGGCTCTGAGGGCGCGATTGCCGAGCAGAGCCAGTTCAGCGCCGCCATCTCGGACGCTCGCGGCGAACTCGACGCGGTCTTCGAGCAGGCGCGCCAGCGCGCGGAGCGCAGCGCCGACGACTCCCAGCGGCGGCGGGCCGAGGCGCTGCGCTCCCGGGAGCGCGAGGTCGGCGCCCGTCGGCGCATTGAGGTCGGCACGATCATGATCGACGTCCGCGCGGAGCTGGTCTCTTTGCGCAACGAGCTCGCCCAGATCGGCGGTCGTATTTGCCGCGTTGCCTCCGGCGCGGCGGAGGACCGCGTCGCGCAGACCGAGAGGATCGCCGAGGCGACGGTCAGCACTCGCGCACAGATCGCTGCGGCGGAGGCGATCCGCGATCTGGCCTCGACCGCGAACGACCTCTCGCGCCGGATCGAGCAGCAGGCGGGCACGGTCGAAGCGCGCGAGCGGCTCGAGGACGTCCTCGACCGCCTGCACGCCGCCGTTCAGCGACTGCGCGAGTCCGACGAGCGCACCCGGCGCGCCCTGCGCCACCTCAAGGCGGTCCCCGACGAGGATCCCAGCGCGGAGGACCGGGGCTAGTTCTGGCTATCGATAACGTTGTTGCCAGCTCAGCGAGTCGAGCCGCGGGGCGGTTGGTGGCTGAGAGAGCGAGGTCATCGAGTGAGGTTGCAGGGGCATGAAGATCCTCCTGAAGCCTCAGCGGAGCGTCCGACCGGCGACCTAGCGTCGATCGAGCTCCGGGAAACAGGGGCTTCGGGAAACGCAAGACGGGCGGGCCGCCCCATGAACGTGATCTGAGTGCTCGAGTACTGTGAGCAAGGCCGTCCAGACGGTGGTACTAGCCCCTTTTGGGGAGTTTCGTCGCCGGGTTGGAGTAGTTGCTGCGCGCATTCTCAAGCTCGCCCCCGGGATGGCCGATCGGACAGATGGGCGCCCAAGGAACGGGCCTCGGTGTTTATCTCAGGACGAGAACCCCTTGCACAAAGAAAGCCCATCAGGAGACGCTTCCCGCGCTCACCATCGTGACGCCGCCGCCGCCGACAGCGTGGCGGGGCGCGGGCCGAGTTCCAATGGCCAGCCGGTGAGTGTTCCCCTCAGCGATGTGGTCGTCGAGCTCGGGTTCGTCGACGCGGCCGTCGTCGAGCGGGGTGAGCACGAAGCACGGCAGAGCGGCCGCAGCGTGACCGATCGCCTGCTCGAGGGAGGGGAGCTGACCGAGGAGCAGTCCGCCGGGCGATCGCCGCGCGCAACGGGCTCGACGTACGTCGATTTGGACGATTTCGACATCGACCTCAGCGCAGCTGGAGCTGATCGGCCCCTCCGTCGCCGGCCGCTACCGCGCCGTGCCGATCGCGTTCGATCAGGCTGGCGAGCTCGTAGTCGCGATCGCAGATCCTGTCGACGCGCTTGCCATCCGCGACATCGCGGTGATCGCGAAGAGCAATGTTCGCACCGTGGTCGCCAGCGGGTCGGCGATCGACGCGGTGATCGAGTGCCTCGAGCGGCTCTCGGTGCCCGCCCACGGCGCAGGCGGCGCGAAGGCCGTCCCGTGTCTCCCCGCCACCGACGAGTCGCTGCCGCAACACGACGCGTCACCGGCCGCAACACGATCAGCGCGAGCAGGACGCCACCCCCGTCCGCAGCACCCGACGATGCGGAAGGAACCGGCGAGGACCTCGCTGCAATGTTGGAGGCCGCGCAAGCGGACACCGATGTGAGCGGGAACACCGCGCACCATGCCAGTATACTTGGGCTCCGGGAGCCGCCACCGGCTGGCCCAGGTTGCAGGCGCGGATCATCGAGCGCGTCGAGTCGGCGCTCGACGGCGCGACCGAGTTTGAGGTCAGCGCCCTCGAGGCCGAGCTGGCCACGGAGCGAAAGAGGCGCGAGGCCCTCGAGGTCGAGCTGGCGTCCGAGCGGGACAGGCGCGGCGCCCTCGAGGCCGAGCTGGCCATCGAGCGGCAGGTTCGAGGCGCCCTCGAGGCCAAGCTGAGCGCAGAGCTCGAGCGCCTCCTCGCCGAGCTCAGGGCGAGCGCCACCCGGGCCGATCATCGTTCGTCGTGGTCGCTTGACCGAAGCGCTCAGTGATGGTGTTGGAACGCGTCGCCGCATAGGTCGCTGTCGACGGCGCGCTGATAGGAGCCGCGGGGCTGTAGTCGCGTTCCTGCTGCAGGTCGTCGAAGTCGATCCGCCCGCCCGTGTGCTCGTTGCTGTAGAGCGGGAGGGATAGCCGCTTCAGGCCATCAGGCGTGCTCCCTCGACTCTCCGCGGGTGGTAGCGAGAAACGAATCGGGCCACCTGCCCCGCTAGTCGAAGGCTGGCCCGCCGTCCCTGATCAAGAGGTGTCCGTCCAGTTCGACGGTCGGCTGCAGCAGCATGCCGTCGATGTGCACGCTCGAGAGGTTGGATCCTCCGATCGAGGTGCTGGTACGAAAGGCGATGTGCACCGTTCCGAAGACCTTTTCGTCCTCGAGGATGTTGCCGGTCAAGGTCGCGCCGCGGTTGGTCCCGATCCCGAGCTCTGCGATCACTCGGCCCGTCGGTCCTGCTGCGTCCAGCGTCTCGAGCAGCCATTCAGAGCCCTCGCCCTCCGCGGCGACCGCTCGGCCTTCGCTGAGCGTCAGGCGCAGCGGATCACCAAGCCTTCCGTAGCCGGCGAGCGCCCCGTCGAAAACGATCGAGCCTTCTCCGATCGATTCAATCGGCGATATGAAGGCCTCTCCAGCCGGGAGGTTTCCCCATGCGGCTCGGGTGCGCATATTGCCGTCGTCGGAGATGCCTGCCCGTCCCTCGAGGCTAGGACGATGTCGGTGCCGGCCGGGGAGGAGACACTGCACGCGTTCGCACCGCCCAGCCGCTGGGCGATTTGCCCGCCCAAGCGCTCGAGCTCGGCGTAGTCGACCGGGACCGCCCGCTCGAAGAGCGCCTCGGTGATCCCCGGCATCGTCGCGATCCGTGCGCCGCGACGGGTGGCTTCGCCCCGGGCCTGGGTGTGACTGAGCGAGAACACGGTGGGTGCGAAGATCACCGTCGCCTCCACCATCGCCTGCGCCACCGATGCCGGGGGTTCCTCTCCATCGCGGGTGAGCGCCGGATAAGTGACGAGCCGGACACTTCGCCCCCGAGCCCTGGCGGCGAGCGCCAGAGACTCCGCAACCGCCCGGGTCTCCTCGTTCATGAGCACGAGGACGTCATCGTCCGCCGCCACCGCCAGACACTCCATGGCCGCCGCGGCCGCCTTGGCGAGATCGTCACTCATGTCGCGATGGCGCGTGGATCGAGCTCGACGGCTTCTGCCTCGGGCTCGCGATGAAGCGCCACCCCCGCAACCACCAGCAGCACGCCGGTGACTTCCACCCACGAGGGGATCTGAGCCAGAACGATGACCCCGATCACGGTGGCCGTGGCCGGCAGCAGCGACACCATCAAGGCGTAGGTCGATCGCCTGAGCCGCCGCATGGCCAGCTGATCGGTCACGTAGGGAATTACAGACGAAGACACACCGACCGCGAGTCCGGCCAGCAGCGCGATCGGATCCAAGAGCGCCGGGACGACCTCCCAGCCGCCCAGCGGGGTGATGACAACCGCCGCGACAAGCATGGAGGCGCCGAGCCCGTCGATGCCGCTCATCTGCCCGTATCGCGCCGCTCGGTGGGCGTGCACGATGTAAAGGGCGAACGAGAACTGCGTTGGCGAAGGCGAAGGCCACGCCCAAGGGTTCGCCCTGGAGCTGAACGTCGGTGAGTAGGTAGACGCCCGGAACCGCGACCAGAAGGGCCGAAGTGTTGCGTCGGGTTCGGGCGCCGAGGGCGGCCAGCACGATCACCGGCAAGAACTCGATCGCCGCGACCGTCCCGAGCGGGAGACGGTCGATGGCGTTGTAGAAGCAGACGTTCATCACCGCCAGAATCGTTCCCCAGCGAAGCAGCAATAGCTGTCCGGGGCGATCGAGGCCGGCGAATGCTCGCCACGGACGGCGCCAGATGGCGAAGATCAAGGCCGCCGAGACGATTCGCAGCCAAGCTACGCCGAGAGCCTCGACCCGGGCGAACAAGAGCACTGCGAAGGCCGGCCCGAGGGAGTGAAAGACCGCACTGACCACGAAGTAGAGGTGTGGCGGCACGGTCTCGACCGCCCGCCTGATCTTGGCGCGCGGCTTGGCTACCGGGTCGCTGGACGCTTGGAACGCTGAGGCAGCACGGCTTTCCACTCGCGGAAGATTGACCGCCGTAATCGGCGTTGTGAATAGCCGAACCACGGTATATTCGTGCATGTGCCTAAGAACCAAAGGCAAACCGCTGGCCGCGCAAACGATGCTTCTCTAGACGAAACCAGCTACCGGATCATGGCCGAGCTTCAAGAAGATGCGCGGCTGAGCCTGGCGAGCTCGGCCGGCGGGTCGACCTCTCGTCACCCGCCGTCGCCGAGCGGCTCCAGCGGCTCGAGCAGCGAGGGGGTGATTCGCGGATATCGCGCCGAGATCGAGCCGCGGGCGCTGGGTCTGTCCCTGAGCGCGGTGATCCGCGTTCGCCCGGCGCCCGGCCAATTGCAGAGCATTGCCGAGCGCGCCCAAAAAACCACCGAGGTAGTGGAGTGCCACCGGATCACCGGAGAAGACTGCTACTTCATGAAGGCTCATGTGCGCGACGTGGAGCACCTCGAAGAGGTGATCGATCGCTTTGCGGCCTTGGGTCAGACGACCACATCCATCGTCCAGTCGTCGCCGGTGATGGGCCGGGGAATTGCGCTCGAGGATGGGCCGGCCTTGGCCAGCTCGTAACCTTCCTCTTCCGAGCCGGCCGTGCTATCGTTAACCCTATGGTTAACGATCCGTTCCGAGCGCTCTCGCACCCGATTCGCCGCAGCATCGTCGAGCATCTCGCCGCCGGCCCGGCGACCGTCGCCGAGGCCACAAGCGGTTTCGGGGTCTCGAAGCCGGCGATCTCGAAGCACCTGAAGGTGCTCGAGGAGACCGGCGTGGTGACGCGCGTGGTCGAGGGTCGCACGCATCGGCTCTCGTTGGAGCTCGATGCCCTCAGGGAAGCGGCCGAGTGGATGGATCGCCAGCGCGCCCTTTGGGGCCGCATGTTCGACGTCGTCGACGATTATCTGCAAGAGGAAGGAACGCCATGAAGAACACCCCCGATCGTCTCGCCGCAGGAGTGGGAGAGCGCCCGCGAGCAGCTGCTGGTCAAGGAGAAGGAGCTCACCCGCGCCCGGGACGCCCTCGCCGCCGAGCGCCGCCGGATGCCTTGGATGGAGGTCGAGAAGGACTATCGGCTTCGAGGGTCCGGACGGCCCGGCGAGCCTGCTCGACCTCTTCGACGGGCGCCGCCAGCTGATCGTCTACCGCGCCTTCTATGGACCGGAGGTCACGACCTACACGGAGCGGCGGCGCTATCCGGAGCGGGCGTGCGTGGGCTGCTCGTTCATCGCCGACCAGATCGCGCACCCGGCCCACCTGAACGCGCGCGACACGACGCTCGCGTTCGCCTCGCGCGCGCCGCAGGCCGAGATCCAGGGCTTGAAGGAGCGCTTGGGTTGGGACTTGATCCCCTGGTACACGATCACCGACGACTTCGACACGGACTTCGGCGTCGGCGATGGCACGGCACGAACGCCTTCATCCGCGACGGCGACCGGATCTTCCGCACTTACTTCATCGACGGCCGCGGTGACGAGCACCTGGGCACCACCTGGAGCTACCTCGACATGACCGCGCTCGGGCGCCAGGAGGAGTGGGAGGACTCGCCGGAGGGCTATCCGCAGACGCCCGCCGTACGGGTGGTGGAACTATCACGACGCGTACGGCGTAACGGCCCCGGTCGCGTAGCAGGTCGAAGCGTCGTGATCGCTCACATCGGAGGCGTGCCGCTCGAGGAGATCCTCCCGGCGGCGGGCCGGCGCGGGCGCCGGGCTGCTGGTCGCCCGCGCCTGGATAATTGTGCGGCTGCGACGCCGACGGGAGCCCCGGGTATGACCTCGAAAACGACGGTTCGCATGCGAGCGCACCTACCAGGCACCGGCCGCAGAGGGTCTTCGACGCCTGGACCAGCGAGGAGGTGATCCGCCGCTGGTGGCACGCCGAGCACGACTGGGAGACGACCGAGGCCGAGGTCGACCTGCGCGTCGGCGGCACGGTTCGGGTGGTCATGCGCAACCCCCATGAGGACGTCGAATACGGCGGCGGGGGCAACTACACCGAGATCGAGCCGCCGACCCGCCTGGCGTTCACCTGGACCTGGGACGGCGACGACCGACGGGGGCTGATCGAGCTCGACTTCGAGGAGCAAGACGGCACGTACCGTCGTCCGCTTCACCCACAGCGGCCTCCGGGACGAGGAGACCGTGCGCTCGCACGAGGACGGTTGGGGCAGGTGCTTCGACAACCTCGCGCGCGTTCTCGCGTGAAGTTGAATAGCTCGCCGAGCTCGTGGTAGATGACATCGAGGCCGTCCGCGAGGCGCTCCGGCAGGGGGTGTTGCTGTCGGCGAGGCCCAGCAGCTGGGCCCAGAGGGAGCGCCAGTGTCGCGATTCCTGCTTCTTCAACGATCCCGACGGCAACGCTTGGTCGGTTCAGGAGCTGAAGCGCGAGGCCATAACACGGGCCAGCGCCGACATCGTAAACCCCGGAAACATGAAACCTGCTTCAATAGTCGAAGGAGCGGTCAGAGGGCCTCCCTGCCAAGACACCCCTCGCGTCGAGCGAGATCGGTTCGCGGGCTGCCTGACACAGACACCCCCCAGCGCCCGTCTCCACCACCACGATCCTGGCCACCTGGCCGGCGATTCGGGCCTTGGACCCCAAGTGGGTCTCGGGAAGACCAGTCCCAACGGAAGGAAGACAGATGAGTGCGCAACAGAACAAGCAAGCAGCGCAGGACGCATATGCGGCGTTTGGCAACGGTGACGCCGAGGGCGCGATGCGAACATCGACGACTCGATCGAGTGGAAGGTTCGCGGCGACAACGCGCTGACCGGGACCTACAACGACAAGCAGGCAGTAGGCGAGCTGTGGGCGAAGTTCATGAGCAAGGACTTCCACAGCAACCCGCACGACTTCGTCGCCGAGGACGACAAGGTCGTCGTCCTCACGACTGTCCAGCTCGAGGGCGAGACGATCGAGAGCGCCGACGTACTCACCTACAACGGTGACGCCAAGCTGGTCGCGTTCGAGACGCTCGGCGACGCGACGGTAGCCGACCGGGTGTTCGCCAAGTAAGGAAAGGTCGCAGCGTTCAGGGCGCCGCGAGTCAACGCCAGCGACTGGCGTGATACCGCGGCGCCCTCCAGCTCATAACCCGGAGGTCGTGGGCCGCTGGTAACCCTGGTCTTCGCGTTCATGATCGGAAGGCCTTGCGGTCCCTCCCGCATCGCTCGAATACCTCATCGGGCACGGCCTCGGCCCGCTTGTAGATCGTGTAGCGGCAGCGCTTCGGGCCGTCGTGGCCGACGCCATCGGCGGCGGTGGGGGGGTCGACGACGAGGAAGGGGATGCCCGAGCGGTCGATGGTCCATTGCTCGTAGAGCTGTTGGCAGTGGTTGCAGTAGACGCACATGCCGGACTTGCCGTCGGTCCAGTCGTAGGCGCCCTTGATGACCCCGAAGCTGTAGGGCTGCTGGATTCGGGAGGGGGTTCCTTCGACGATGTCGCCGCGCAGGGCGCGGCCGCCCGAGCCGCAGGGGTCGAACTCGAACTCGTAGCGGTCCTCATGCTCGACCATCTCGATCGGGGCGCCGTCGCGGCGGAGCGTCGAGAGGTGAGCGCGCATTGCCTCGAGGGTGTCGAGGAGGACTGCGTCCGAGCCTCCCTCGGTCCAGGCGTGCCGCTTGGGGTCGCCGAGCTCGAAGAACTCCTCGAAGTGCTCCATCGCGACCAGCTCGAACATCTGCGGGACGCTCTCCTCTCCGAAGCGCTCGACCCAGATGCTCATCCAGCCGTAGCTGGAGTCGATCACCCGATCGTGAAGCCGTGCGCCAGGCCTCGCAGGCCGGGGCGACGGCAGACGCGGCGGCCTCCCACTCCCCACCACGAACGGGGTCGGTAACCCGCCCCACCGCCTCGGTGACCGCCTCCCAGCCTGCGCCGGGGTCGTAGGGCTCGCCGTCCGGGAAGGCGAGGAGCTGGGCGAGGCGCTCCGTGTGGGCGCGAAGCTCCTCCTCCGGGACACCGCGCTCCCCGAGCAGCCGGCGTAGGTCGTCGGCCCAGCCGGTCAGCAGGTCGAAGATGAAGCGGCACTCTCCGTTGAGCGCGAACTCGGCGAGCTCGAGCGCCGCCTCCTCGTCATGCGCGGCGATTGCCTCGCCGAGCTTGTCCCAGGTCGAGCGCCGCTGGTCCTCGAACGAGCCGATCCGCGCCCTGCGGCCGGTCAGCTCGGAGTGCTCGACGGCGTGGGCCATATCACTCGTTTCGCTCGGGGGGCTGGCGGCCGCCGACGCCTAGTCCGACACCTCCACCGCCATGTCGGTCGGGCCGCCGGGCTGGAAGCCGACGATGTCCTGCGGGCAGGCGGAGAGGACGACGATGCAGTCCATCAGGGCCTTGAACGTCGCCGCGTCGCCGGCCTTGCTGACGCACGGCTCCAGGTCGAAGCGCCCGCCCTCCTCCGAGTAGACCCGGAAGTTCGCGAACACGTTGATCGGCTGCGGCGCGTGCGTGATCTCGATGCCGTGCTTCTTGGCCTCGGCGAGGAGGTTCTCCTCGCAGGAGCCGTGGTCGTCGCCGCCGCCGAGCTGGATGTAGCGAACCTTGTCGCAGGCCGCCGCCAGGCAGTCGTGCCGGCCCGGCGAGGTGTCGTCGGTGAACTCGATGATCGGGCGGCGCTCGTTGGTGACAAAGGTCCAGCCGACCTCGGGATAGATCTTTCCCTCCGCCACCCGGGTGTGCTGGGCGCTCAGGAGCTCGTCGGGGTTCTCGGCGTTGAAGGCGAACAGGTCGGCAGCCTGGCCGCCCTCCACGTCGATGACGCTGAAGCTCTGGCCCTGCTTGAGCTTGGCGCTCCAGCCGGTTCGCGCGGGAATCGGGGTCCTGGTTGCTTCCACGGGATCTCTCCTCTCAGTTCGCTTTCGGGGCGCCGGTCCTCTCGACCTCGACGACCCTCGGCTTCCATTCATCGGCTTCAACAAGCTGCTTGACGTGCGCGGCGATCTCGCTCAGGGGCGCGACCCAGACGTCGCCGCGCTCCTGCATGTCGCGCAGCATCCCGACCAGCACCTCGAGGCGGGACAGGCGGGCAGAGATGCTCGGGTGCCAGACCGAGATCCAGAGGCCGCCGTGCCGGTAGGCAGCCTCGAACTCGGCGCGGTAGACCTCCTCGGCGACCTCCGGCGCGCGGATCTGCATCATGTACTCGAGGTCGGGGACGTGCGCGTAGTGCGTCCAGTCGTCGTTCGCGGTCTCGCTCGGCAGCTCGACCAGGTCGCCCTTCGGCGTGTGCAGCAGGTAGGGCTGGTCGTCGCCCATCAGCGAGGCGTCGTAGACGAAGCCGTGGTCGAGCAGCAGCTCAGGCGAGCGGTCGGAGATCGCGTAAAGCGGGGCCCGCCAGCCGACCGGGGGCGAGTCCATCAGCTTTGCCGCCGCCTCGAGGCCGCGCTCCAGGATCTCCAGCTCGGTGGCGGCGTCCTGGTCGTTCATCACCTCGTGCATGTAGCCGTGGAGGCCGACCTCGTGGCCGCCCTCGAGCACCGCCTCGACGAGCTGCGGGTAGGTGTCGATGCAGTAGCCGGGGAAGAAGAAGGTCTGCTTCACACCCATCTCCTCGTAGAGGCGCACCAAGCGTGGCACCGCCACCTCCTCGTATCCGAGCCAGGAGAGGGTCGAGAGGCGCTCGGGGGTCTCCTCGTAGGTGAGGCGCAGCATGCTGTCGATGTCGACGTCGAAGCTGAACGAGGCGGCGCAGCGGGCGCCGTCCGGCCAGGGGATCGGGTTCTCGATCCAGTTGCCGCGGTCGTCGCTGGTTGGCGCCACCTTCCTCCTCTACTGTGCCGTGTAGCCGCCGTCGATCGGAAGCACGGCGCCGGTCACGCCTCGTCTGAGGCCAGATACAGGACGCCGCTCGCGACCTCCTCGGGCTCGCCGCCGCGGCCGAGCGGGTCATCTCGATGTTGGCGGCGACCGTCTCCTCGGGCTCGGTCTCGGTCATCGGGGTGAAGATAGGCCGGAGGGTGGAGGCGCGGTGTGGGGTCGAGGTGGATCGCGCGCCGATCGCGAGGCCAGTGCCGGTGAGGGAGACGTGAGGTGCCGGTAGATCGCCTCGTGGCCGCCGGAGCGCCTGGCCCCGGGCCGCGCCGCTGATGAGAGCGACCTTTCCTGAGAGGCGTCCCGGCACGTCTCGCTAGTCGGTTCCACGGAAGAAGGGCAGTCCCAGCGCCGCCGGCCACGGCGCGCCGTGGCCGCGCCGGATGCGCAGCAGCGCCAGCAGGTAGACCATGAACAGGGTGCCGATGTAGGGCAGGGCGCTGAAGAACTCCGGAGTAATCGACCAGCCCTCCACCTGGGCGACGTTGCCGAACGTGCCGAGGCCGCCGAAGAGCAAGGCTCCCGCGATCAGCGGCAGCGGGCGCCAGCTCGCGAAGATGACGACGGCGAGCGCGATCCAGCCCTGGCCCGCGGTGACGTTCGGAAGCCAGGTGCCGACGATGCCGAGGGTGAGCACCGCGCCGCCGAGCCCGGCGAAGGCGCCACCGACCGAGACGTAGAAGATCCGCCAGCCGGTGACCGAGAGCCCGGTCGCGTCGGCGGCGCCGGGGTCCTCGCCGATCGAGCGCATGTTGAGCCCGTGCTGGGTGCGGTAGAGCAGGAACATCGCCCCGACCGGGAAGAGGAAGGCGAAGTAGGAGATGCTCATCTGCTCGAAGAAGGCCTCGCCCCAGAAGGGGATGTCGGAGAGCAGCGGGATGTCCCACTGCGGGATCGTCGCGCTGGCCGTTTCCTGGACGTAGTCCTTCCCGATCAATCCGGTCAGCCCGAAGCCGAGGAAGACGAGGGCGAGGCCGCCGACCACCACATCGGCCTTGAAGACGACGACCGCGATGGCGAAGAGAAGCGAGGCGAGGGCGCCGAAGATCATGCCGGCCAGCATCCCGAGGAGCACTGCGTCGGTCTGCTGGACGCCGATGAAGGCGAACAGCGCCCCGATCAGCATCGCCCCCTCGATGCCGATGTTGTAGATGCCGACGATCTCGGCGAGCAGCTCGCCGGTGGCGGCGATCAGGACCGGCGTCGCCGCCAGGATCGCGGTCGCGATCGAGGCCGATACGAGTCCGTCCCTCATTCGGCGACCCCCGCGACGCTGGGCCGCGCCTCGGTCCGCTCGGCGCGACCGGGGTTGACGATCCGCACGTGGCGGAGGCCCTGGCCGATCGCGGCGCAGATCAGGGTCAGCCCGTACAAGGCGAAGACCAGCTCGCTCGGCGCCCCGGTGATCGTGAGCACGTTGCCGGCGATTGCGATGACGGCGAACACGAGCGCCATCGCCAGCAGCTGCGGCCCGAAGCCGCCCGCCAGCACGGCCACCACCACCCCGGTGTAGCCGGTGTTGTTGGAGAGCGCCGGCCCGTAGCGCTGCACATTGGTGAGCATCTCGGTGACCCCGGCCAGGCCGGCCGCGACCCCACCGAGGGCGAAGACGATCAGCATGATCCGCTTGGTCGGCATCCCGGCGTAGGTGGCGGCCCTCGGGCTCGAGCCGATGATCGACATCTCGTAGCCGAAGACGGATCTGCGCAGAAAGAGCCAGACCACGGCGCCGAAGGCGACCGCGAATACGAAGCTGATCGGGATCAGGTAGTCGCCGATCGGAATCGACTCGAGGATCGTCTGCTCGGGAACCGACTCGGACTTGACCGACCCGGCGGAGGCCTTCTCTCCCCACTTCGACCCCGCCCAGTAGATCACCCACGAGGCGGCGATGAAGTTGAACATCAGTGTGCTGATGATCTCGTTGACGTTCAGGTACACCCGGGCGATCGCCGGGACGATGCTCCAGGCCGCCCCGCAGACGGCTGCCGCGACGAACATGAGCGGGATCAGCAGCGAGCTGTTCATGTCCGGGAACAGCTCGCCGATCGCGAACGCGCCCCAGGCGCCGAGGAAGAGCTGACCGTCGCCGCCGATGTTCCAGAGCCCGAGCTTGAGCGGGATCGCTGCCGCCAGGCCGACCAGCAGCAGACCGCCGGTGAGCGTGAGCATGTACTCGAAGCCGGCCGGCTGGCCGAAGGTGCTGTTCCAGAGCCCCTCGAAGAACTGGCTCGGGTCGGCGTCGGAGACGAGCAGGGCGAAGGCGGTGGAGAGGATGACGCCGATCGCGACCGAGCCGACCCGGTAGCGGACCTCGCCGCCCGGCTTGGCGCGGCGCTCGATCCGCCACGCGGGCAGGGTGCGCAGCGCTTCGATCACGCCTCCGCCTTCGTCTCTGCTCGGCCGCCGGCGATGGCGGGCCTGGCGACTCCGCCCATCGCGCGGCCGACCGCCTCGCGGTCGATCGCGCCCTCGAACTCGGCGTTGATCCGCCCCTCGTAGAGGACCACGACTCGGTCGGACATCTCGAGGATCTCGTCGAGCTCCTCGGCAACGAAGAGCACGGCGACTCCACGGTCGCGGGCGTCGAGGATCGTCTGGCGCAGGTAGGCCGCAGCGGAGACGTCGAGGCCGCGGGTCGGGAAGGCAAGAATCAGGACCTTCGAGCCGACCTCCATCTCGCGCCCGGTGAGCAGGCGCTGAGAGTGCCCACCCGAGAGGGCGCGAACCGGCGTCTCCAGGTCCTCGGCCGACAGCCTCACCGCAGTCACGACCTTCTTCGCCATCTCATGGGAGGCGGCCCGATCGAGCAGCGGGCCGCGGGTGAGCTGGTCGGCGCCGTAGCGGCGCATGATCGCGTTGCGCCAGATCGTCTCCGAGCCGGCGAGCCCCGTTCCCAGCCGGTCCTCGGGCACGAAGCCGACTCCGACCCGGACGAAGGCACGGCAGGAGCGCCCGGCGAGGTCGTTGCCGGCGACCTCGATCCTCCCCGCGCTCGGCGCCCGCAGCCCCGCAAGTGCCTCCGTGAGCTCGCGCTGGCCGTTGCCGGTCACCCCGGCGACGCCGACGATCTCGCCCGCGGCGAGGGTCAGCGAGAGGTCGCGAACGGCGTCCTCTCCGCGGTCGTCCTGGACCGTCAGGCCCTCGACCCTCATCGCGGTGTCTCCCACCTGCGTCTGCTTGCGACTCGCTGTCGGCACCTCGCCGCCGATCATCAGCCTGGTGATCGTGTCGACGTCGGCCTCGGAGCGCTCGAGCGTCTTCACGTTCTTGCCGTGGCGCATGACGGTGATCCGGTCGGCGATCGCGAGCACCTCGCGCAGCTTGTGGGAGATGAAGACGACCGACTCGCCGTCGTCACGCCGGCGGCGCATCAGGTCGAACAGCCCCTCGGTCTCGGTCGGGGTCAGGACCGAGGTCGGCTCGTCGAGGATCAGAACCTTGGCACCCCGGGTCAGCGTCCGCAGGATCTCCAGGCGCTGCTTGTCGCCGACCGAGAGCTGCCAGACCTGCGCCTCCATGTCGAGCTCGAGCCGGTACTGCTTGCCGAGCTCGTTGGCGCGTCTGACCAGCGCCGAGCGGCGTCGGAAGAGGCCCGGGATCTCGTTCCAGCCGATGAACAGGTTTTCGGCGGCGGTCAGGGCCTCGACCAGCCGTGAGTGCTGGTGCACGATGCCGATCCCCAGCGTCAGGGCGTGCTTGGGCGACCGCAGCGTCACCGGCTCGCCGCCGATCAGGATCTCGCCCTCGTCTGGGGCGAGGACCCCCGAGAGGACGTTCATCAGCGTCGTCTTGCCGGCGCCGTTCTCTCCGAGCAGGGCGTGGACCTCACCTGTGCGCAGGTCGAGGTCCACGGCGTCGTTGGCTGTCAGATCGCCGTATCTCTTGGTGATCCCGCGGAGGGCGACGAGCGTCTCATCGCTCATGCTCGTCGCCCAGCCGCGTGCTATCGGGTTCTCGGCTGCTCAGCCGGCCTGGATCCCCTCGACGTACCACTCCCACTCGCCGTAGAGGAACTCGTCGCTGAGCTCCTCGCCGGCCTTGACCTGGACCTTGCCCTCGTTGTCCTTGATCGGGCCGACGAATGGATTCTCCGCGCCGGAGACCAGGTCGTCGAACGTCTGCTCGACCTGCGTCTGGACGTCCTCGGGGACGTTCGGGCCCCAGTCCTCGAACCTGAACGAGGTCGCGGGGTCGAGGAACTCGAGCTGCTCGGAGACGAACTCACCGTTCTGGATCGCCTCGAACTGGTCGGTGTAGTACTCCTCGAAATCCCAGACCGTCGAGACGAGCGCGTTCTCGCCGCACTGCTCGCCGTTGGTCCAGAACTCGCCGATCGCCAGCGCGTCGCCCTTGTCCTTGACGACCTCGCAGTAGCCCTGATCGTCGGTGTACGACCGAATCACGTCGGAGCCCGCGTCGAGCAGGGTCGAGACCGCCTGGGCGGTCTTCGGCGGGTTGTAGTAGTCGTTGGTGACGACCGTCTTCACCTCGCACTGCGGGTTGACGCTGCGACAGCCCATCGTGAACGCGTTCGCCGCGCCGGTGATCAGCGGCAGCTTGTAGCCGAGCACGTAACCGACGGTGTCGTCCTTGGTGCTGAGCCCGGCGGCGACCCCGGCCGTGTACTCGATGATCCACAGCTTCGGGAACCATCCGGTCGTGTTCTCGCCGAGCTTCGTAAAGGGCGCCGTCTGGATGCAGTAGATGTCCGGGTGCTTGTCGCAGACGTCGGTGAAGATGTCGCCGTAGCCCGCGGTGTCGACGAGGACATTGGCGTTCTGGGTGGTCACGAACTGCTCGAAGATGGGCGCCGCCTCGTCGGTGAACGGGGCGTTGTCGGCGTCGTAGACCGTGACCGAGTCGCCGAGCGCCTCGACCATGGCGGTCTTGCCGGCTTCGTTGGCGACGTTCCAACCCGTGTCCTGGATCGGGCCGTACCAGACCCAGCCTGAGGTGATCTCATCGAGACCGCCACCTCCGCTACCACCGTCGTCGTCGCTGTCATCGCCGGAGCTGCCGCAGGCGCCCGCCAGCAGCGCCAGCGGCAGCAGCCGCGAGCAGCAGCGCCTTGGCTCCGAACCTGCCCGAGCGACCACCCCCTCGCACTTCGTTCCGACGGGCTTCCCGTCTGGTCCCCTGTGCACCACGGGTCGGCAGTCGCCGCATCGCTCTCTCCAATCGTCCGTGTTGAGCCGAGACGAGCGGCAAGCTAATCGCAGAAATAGCTTCCTGTCAAGCTAGCCGGAAAGCATTCTCAGCAGCGGCATCGGTAAACTGCCGCGCCGATGGGGAGAGGCAGCGAAGCAGCTACGAATCGCGATCGCGCTCGCTCCGACTCCGAGCAGCGCCAACGGGGACCATGTCGACCGCATCGTCCACGAGTGGGCCGAGGTGCTCCCCGACCTCGACACCGACGCGATCGCCCTGATCGGCCGGGTGATGCGGGCGTCCCGCCTGCTCCAGCTCGAGGTCGAGCGCTCGCTCGCCAACTTCGACCTCACGATCAACGAGTTCAACACGCTCAACGCCCTTCGGCGGGCGGGCCCGCCGCATCGACTCTCGCCGAAGGACGTCGGCGTTTCGCTGTTGTTCAGCTCCGGGGGACTGACGAAGCTGCTCGAGCGGCTCGAAAGCCGCGGCCTGGTCGCGCGCGAACCCGACCCCAACGACGGGCGCGGGGTGCTCGTCTCGCTGACGCCCGCCGGCAAGGACCTGCAGGACCGGGCGATGCGGGCGCACCAGGTGAACGAGGAGGAGCTGCTGACCCCGCTGACGCGCGCGCAGCGCGAAAGCCTGAACTCGATCCTGCGCGACCTCCTGATCGCCTTCGAGGCGAGCGCCGGCAGGATGAGGCCCGGAGCGGCGCCCGTCGCCGCCACGGCCGCAGGCGACTGAGGCTCGGTGGACGGCCCGCTCCCCGAGGACGCCTTCGACCTCGAGGAGATCCTCGCCGGGCTGGAGCGGTGGGTCGGGATCTCCAGCCCGACCACCGACCCCGAAGGGGTGAACCGGATGATGGACGAGGCCCAACGGGCGATGGAGCAGATCGGGGCGCGGATCGATCGCCACCCCGGACGTGACGGCTTCGGCGACGCCCTGATCGCGCGCATGCCCTGGGGCGAGGGCCCGGGGATCCTGATCCTCTGTCACCTCGACACGGTCCACGCGCCGGGCGCGTTCGAGCGCGACCTCGGCTTTCGGCGCGAGGGCGAGCGCGCCTACGGGCCGGGCATCCTGGACATGAAGGGCGGAACCTTCCTCGCCCAGCACGCCGTCGGAGAAGATCGCCGAGTCCGACGGCTCGACGCCCGCTTCCGGTCTCGTTCATGTTCGTCCCCGACGAGGAGGTCGGAAGCCCCTCGACGCGCGGGCTGATCGAGGCCGAGGCAAAGCCGGAACCGCTTCGTGCTGGTGCCCGAGCCGGCCCAGGAGGGCGCCGACGTGATCACCGGCCGCTGGGCCTTCCAGCGCTTCGTCGTCCGCGCCCATGGCCGGCCGGCGCATGCGGGGCGACACGTGCCTCGGGGCGCTCGGCGATCCGGGAGATCGCGGAGCAGATCGTCGCGATCGAGGAGCTCTCGGAGCCCGAGCGCAACATGACCTTCTCGGCGGGGATCGTCTCCGGCGGGAAGTTCGTCAACGTCGTGCCCTGGATCTGCGAGGCGCACGTGCTCGCGGTCAGTGAGGACCCCGGCGACTTCGACCGCGTCCGCAAGAAGATGACCGGCCTGAAGGCGCGGAACGAGGGCATCACCCTCGAGGTCGAGCCCGGCCCCGTCCGGCCGCTCTTCACCCCCTCGCCCGAAAGCCTGAAGCTCTATGAGCACGCTCGCGCCCTCGCGCGCGCGATCGGCTTCGACCCCGAGCCGGGAATCGTCGGCGGCGGGAGCGACGGCAACTTCACCGGCGCGCTCGGGGTCCCCACCCTGGACGGGCTCGGCCCCGAGGGCGCCGGCTTCCACACCCAGGACGAGCACGTCCTGATCGACTCGCTGATCCCCCGAGCGCGCCTGCTCTCAGGCCTGCTGCGGACGCTCAGGTAGGCGGTCAGCGGCCGTCGCTATGCGGCGTCGCGCGCGATCGGGAGGGCAACGCAGCGCACCGCGCCGCCCATCGAGCTGAGGCGCTCGATGTCGACCGGGATCGGCTCCATGCCGTAGCTCTCGAGCTCGCCGATCACGCGCTCGAAGCGCCGGTCGATCAGATGCTTCTTGGCGTCGACGTTCATCCCCACCGAGGCGAGGTCCTTGGTCTCCTGCTCGGTCAGCTCGATCACCTCCCAGTCGGCGATCGGCTCGGGGAGCTTCCCGCCCAGGGCCGGCATGTAGGCCATCGCCAGCCCCTCGCGCAGCACGCACATGACCCCGAGCAGGTGCAGCCACGTGCCCTGCACGTCGACCGGGTGAACCTTGATCCCGAAGGGCTCCAGGTAGCGGGTCAGCCAGTCGCGGCCAGCCTCGTTCGACGTCAGCTCGGTGGTGCCGCAAAGGACGTTGCTCGGCGTCGATCATGATCAGGTCGCCGCCCTCGAGGAAGGGTCCCGGGCCCTCGTCGCCGGCCGGGTGCGGCCGGGAGCGCGGGCAGGCCACGTGGCGGACCCCGGGGTCGGCCTCGATGCTCGGCATCAGGATGTCGCGGGTGGCCCAGGTCTCCTTGCGCCTGAAGGGTCGCCTGAAGGTGGTCTCGATCACATGCTTTCCGAGCACGTAGGTGGGGTCGGCGGGATAGAGGAGGCTGTGCCCGCCCTGGAGGTACTCGAGGTACTGCATCTCCTCGGGCGAGGAACTTGCGGGGACGAACCACCTCGGCGCCGTGCTCCCGGAAGGCCTCGGCGATGCCCTCGACGTCCTCGGTGATCCCCTCCCACAGCTCGGGCGCCTGCTCGCGGAGGTTGACGGAGTTGCCGTCGGCGTTCGAGAGCAGCTCGGCGACGGCACCGGTGAGGTAGCGGATGTTCGGGCTCCAGGCCGGATAGGCGAGGTCGTCGGTGCGCCCCACCATCACCACTCGAAGGGTCCCGTAGTCGCTGAAGCAGCCGATTTCGAAGGGCTCGGCGAGCTCCTCGACGGCGGTTTCGGCTTGTGCGCGCCGTGACTTCCACGTACCGACAAGGCATCTTGACAGATCGCTTTCCCGACAGTAATCTGCCGCGCCATCGACGCGCCCCCCGAATCCTCCGGTCTGCGGGCTCAGGTGGCTGATGCGCCCGAGCTGAGCGTCGAGGAACTGGGCCGATCGTTGAGCTCCCTGGTCCGCACCCCGAGCGTCAACCCGGGGATGAGCGAGCTGGCGATGGTCGAGGAGATCGAGCGCCAGCTCCAGGGGACCGGTGCGAGCTGACCCGGGTCGAGTCGATGCCGGGAAGGCCGTCGCTGGCCGCGGTCCTGCCCGGCTCGGGGGACGGGCCCCGGCTGGTCCTGAACGGGCACATGGACACGGTCGCGATCGACGACGAGAGCCGCTGGTCGGTCGACCCGTTCGGGGGCGAGATCCGAGACGGCCACGTCTGGGGCCGCGGCTCGGTGGACATGAAGGGCGGCCTCGCCTCCCAGATCGCCTGCGCCCGGGTGCTGAGCCGGCTGACGGCGAGCTGCGGGGCGACCTCGTCCTGCACTTCGCGGCGGGTGAGGAGTGCGGCGAGCCCGGCACGCTGTCCCTGATCGAGGAGGGATTCGTCGGCGATTGGGGGATCACCACCGAGCCCACCGGCCTCGACATCGCAACCGCGGAGCGGGGGACGGTCTGGCTGCGGATCCGGATCAGGGGCCGCTCGACCCATGCCGCCACCCCGGCCGCCGGTGCGAACCCGATCCCGCCGGTCGAGGACGTGCTCGCCGCCCTGCGCCGCTACTCGGAGGAGATCAGCCTCGCGCGCCCACCCGCTGCTCGGGCACCCGATCTGCACGGTGACCATGGTCGAGGCGGGCGCCGAGCACAACGCGATCCCCGACGGCTGCGAGCTGACGATCGACCGCCGGATGATCCCGGGCGAGACCAACGAGGGCGTCGAGGAGGAGATTCGCAAGCTGGTCACCGACGCCGTCGCCGGCCACGACGGGATCAGCGCCGAGCTGGTGCCGATCCACCACCCCTTCGAGGCGGCCGAGATCCCCACCGAGAGCCCGTTCATCGAGACGGTCGGCCGGGCGGTGAGCGAGGTCACCGGCGAGTCGGCGGAGATCTTCGGCACCCCGTACGGCAGCGACGTCCGCAACCTCGTCAACGACGCGAAGATGGAGGCGATCACCTTCGGTGCCGGCGACATCTCGCTCTGCCACTGCCCCGACGAGCGCCAATCCCTGGAGCAGCTTCGCCAGGCGACCACAGTGATGGCGATGGTCGCGATCGAGGTGCTCGGGGCCGCATAGTCGGGATCGCCGATGAGCACCAGGATCGGAGTGGACGTCGGCGGCACCTTCACCGACCTGATCGCCTACGACGCCGACAGCGGCGAGGTGACGCTCTCGAAGAGCGCCTCGACGCAGACGCACCGGAGCAGGCGGTGATCGAGAGCGTCGCCGCCGGCGTCCCGCCGGAGGTCATCTCCACGGCCGAGTACTTCCTGCACGGCACCACGGTCGCGCTCAATGCGCTGCTGACGCGGTCGGGCGCCAAGCTCGGGCTGCTCGCGACCGCCGGATTCCGCGACGTGCTGGAGATCCGCCGCGGCAGCCGCGAGGAGATGCTGAACCTCTGGTGGCGGCCTCCGGAGCCGCTGGTGCCGCGAGAGCTGCGCATCCCGATCGGCGAGCGGATCCGCGCCGACGGCACGGTCCAGGCCGAGGTCCCCGACGAGGACGTGGCGGCGGCCGCCGAGGCCTTCGAGCGCGCCGGCGTCGAGGCGGTCGCCATCGCCTTCATCAACGCCTACTGCAACCCCGCCAACGAGCTTTCGGCCGCCGAGGCGTTGCGGCGGCACGGCTTCAAGGGGGAGATCTCGCTCTCGCACCGGGTCTCTCGCGAGTACCGGGAGTTCGAGCGCACCTCGACGACGGTGATCGACGCCTACGTGCGCGGAATCGCGGGCGGCTATCTGGAGCGGCTGGGCGGCGGCTTGGCTGAGCTGGGCTGCTCCGCCACGACGCTGCTGATGCGCTCCGGCGGCGGAGCGATGACCTTCGAGGAGGCGGCCGACCGCCCGTTCGAGACGATCATCTCCGGGCCGGTCGCGGGCGTCGAGGGAGCCGCCGGCCTCGCGCGGGAGCTGGGGATCGACCAGGTGATCGCCGCCGACGTCGGCGGCACCAGCTTCGACGTCTCGGTCGTGATCGACGGCCTGCCGCAGACCATGAACCAGGGCGAGGTGATCGGCTTCCCCGTCCAGGCGCCCTGGGTCGACGTGCGCTCGATCGGCGCCGGCGGCGGCTCGATCGCCGAGATCGATGCCGGCGGCCTGCTGCGGGTCGGGCCGCGCAGCGCCGGAGCGAACCCCGGGCCCGCCTGCTACGGCCGCGGCGGCACCGAGGCGACCGTGACGGACGCCGCCCTCGCGCTGGGCATGCTCGGCGAGGGCCGGCTCGCGGGAGGCCTGGAGCTGGAGAGCGGCCGCGCCGAGGCCGCTCTCGCAGCGCTGGGCTCGACCGCTGAAGATGGACGTCCAGGGGGTCGCCGAGGGGATCATGCGCGTCGCCTCGGCCCACATGGCCGACGCGATCCGCGAGATCACGGTCGAGCGCGGGCTCGACCCCCGCGACGGCGCGCTGATGGCTTTCGGCGGGGCGGGCGGCCTGTTCGCGACGCTGCTCGCTCGCGAGTCCGAAGTGCCCACGATCGTCATCCCTCCCTTCACCGGGAACTTCTCGGCCTGGGGGCTGCTCGGGGCCGACGTGACCCAGACCACGGCCCAGACGATGCTGGCGCCACTCTCCGACGAGAGCACCGGCGAAGCCGGGAAGGTCCTCGCGCAGCTGCTGGACGAGTTGCGCGAGCGGCCTGGCGGCGGCGAGAACGGCGCGAGCGCGGAGGCGGCCCTCGACCTGCGCTACCAGGGCCAGGAGTACAGCCTCACGGTCGGAGTCCCGGTCGCCGAGGGGACGATCAGCGCCGACAGTGGCGGGATCGCCTCGGCCTTCGAGCAGGAGTACGAGAAGATCTTCGGCCACCGCATGCAGGAGCGGATCGAGATCGTCGCGGTGCGGGGAACGCTTCGCACCTCGATGCGGGAGCGAGTGCGCCCGCCCGAGCCCGGCTCAGGCGACCGAGCGGCGGGCACCCGGATGCGGGTCTACTCGTTCACAGCGGACGATTGGTTGGAGTTCACGCTGCTCGAGCGCGAGTCGCTGGCGGTCGGCTCCGGCCTCGCCGGCCCGGCCCTGATCGCCGAGGAGACCGCGATGACCTACCTCGACAGCGGTTTCGAGGCCAAGGTCCACGCCACCGGCTCGCTGCTGATCGAGCCCGAGGAGGCGCGAATGACCGAGCGGCGTGGACACGATCACGACCGAGGTTGTGCGGCACAGCCTCCACTCGGCCGCCGAGCAGATGCGGCGGGCGCTGATGCGGACGGCCTTCTCGCCGATCATCTACGACGTGCTCGACTTCGCGGTCGCGATCTACGACCGCGACAAGCGGCTGCTCTCCCAGGCGCCCGGCCTGCCCAACTTCCTCGGCACGATGGGCTACTGCGTCGAAGGCGCGGTCGAGGCCGTCGGCGAGGAGGGGCTGGTGGACGGCGACATCATCCTCATCAACTACCCCTACGTGACCGGCTCGCACCAGGAAGACATGGCGGTGGTCTGCCCCGTCTTCCTCGACGGCGGGGAGCTGGTCGGCTACACCGCGGTCAAGGCCCATTTCCTCGACATCGGGGCCAAGGACTACTTCTGCTCGGACACCACCGACTACTCACCAGGAGGGCACCGTCTTCCCGGGGGTGAAGCTCTACCGCGCCGGCGAGCTCCAGGAGGACATCTCGCGGATGGTGACCGCGAACTCGCGGGTGCCGAGGGACGTGGCCGGCGACCTCAACGCAGAGGTCGCGGGCGCCCGCACCGGCGCCGCCGCGCTGCGACGGGTGGTCGCCCGGCATGGCACCGAGACCTTCGACGCCGCCGTCGAGGAGATGTACGACCGCGGCGAGGCGGCGGTGCGCAAGTTCATCTCCGAGGTCCCGGACGGCGCCTACGTCGGCCACGGCGAGATGGACGGCGACGGAGTCGCCGAGGGCCGGATCCCGCTCGAGCTGGTGGTGACCGTCACGGGCAGCGACGTGACCGTGGACTACACGCGCACCCCGGACGCACGCGAGGGCCCCGTCAACAGCCCGCTGCCCTCGACGGTCTCGGCCACCAGGGTCGCGATCACGATGCTGGCCAGCGCCTCCGACCCCGGCGGCGAGGGCCACTTCCACGAGGGCCACTTCCGCCCGATCCATGTCGAGACGCGGCCGGGATCGATGTTCCACCCCGAGCCTCCCGCCCCGGCGTTCTTCTACTACATGTCCGACTACCAGGCGATCGAGGTGATCTTCAACGCGGTCGCCGACGCGCTGCCCGAGGCAGTCCCCGCGTGCAGCGGCGGCGACGTCACCACCCTGATCTGGTGGGGGGAGTTCGCCGACACCGGCGAGGCCTGGGCCGACGGCTCGGGCAACCCGGTCGGCCACGGCGCCACCGCCGTGGACGACGGCCCGAGCGCGATCATGCACCACGGCGAGGCGGGGACCCGGATCACCCCGGTCGAGGTCTGGGAGGCGAAGAACCCCTGGATCTTCGAGCGCTTTGAGCTGCGGGTGGACTCCTGCGGGCCGGGACGCCACCGCGGCGGCCTCGGTGTCGACATGTTCTTCCACATGCTCGACGACTGCTGGCTCACCTGCGGGGTCGAGCGCACGGCGAACAACCCCTGGGGCCTGCTGGGCGGCGGCGAAGCGCAGCCGAACCGCGCGGGCATCCGCCACCCTGACGGCAGCCGCGACGTCCTCACCAAGGCGACGGGGGCGAAGATCCCCAAGGGCTCGACCTTCGAGCTGTCGACCGGCGGCGGCGGAGGCTACGGCCCGCCGTCGGAGCGCGACCCCGAGGCGATCGCCGCGGACGTCCGCGCCGGCTACATCACCGAGCAGCACGCCCGCGAGCACTACCCGCAGTACCGGGCCGAGCAGAGCTAGAGACCCAGCCGCCGCTCGGGGCCCTTCGCTCAGTCGTCCGCCGGCGCCGACGCCGGAACCCCCGAAAACATGAAACCTGCTTCAATAGACGAAGGAGCGGTCTGAGGGCCTCCCTGCCAAGACACCCCTCGCGTCGAGCGAGATCGGTTCGCGGGCTGCCTGACACAGACACCCCCCAGCGCCCCTCTCCAGCACCACGATCCTGGCCACCTGGCCGGCGATTCGGGCCTTGGACCCAAGTGGGTCTCGGGAAGACCAGTCCCAACGGAAGGGAAGCAGATGAATGCGCAACAGAACAAGCAAGCGGCGCAGGACGCCTACGCGGCGTTTGGCAAGGGCGACGCCGAGGGCGCGATGCGAGACATCGACGACTCGATCGAGTGGAAGGTTCGCGGCGACAACGCGCTGACGGGCACCTACAACGACAAGCAGGCAGTAGGCGAGCTGTGGACGAAGTTCATGAGCAAGGACTTCCACAGCAACCCGCACGACTTCGTCGCCGAGGGCGACAAGGTCGTCGTTCTCACGAGTGTCCAGCTCGAGGGCGAGGCGATCGAGAGCGCGGACGTGCTCACCTACAACGATGACGCCAAGCTGGTCGCTTTCGAGACGCTCGGCGACGCGACGGTAGCCAACCGGGTGTTCGCCAAGTAAGGGAAGCTCACAGCGGATCAACGGCCCAGAAACCCCTGCTGATGCGGGGGTTTCTGGCGTTGTTGGCGCTATTCCGCGCCCGCGTCGACGTGGCGCCCTGAGAGACCCCAGGTCATAACCCGGAGAGCTGCGATGAGCTTCAGCGGCGGCGCGAGTCCCATTAGGTGACCCAGTAGCGCCCGACCCAGGATTTGATTGCGTCGGAGGCGGGCGCGCTCGACAGGAGGAGAATCAGATGCCTGAGCACAAGGTCGGGACCCGAGAGGATTGGGAGGCCGCGCGGGCGGAGCTCGCCAAGCTCGAGGCCGAGTCCGCGGAGCAAAACCAGGAGATCAAGAAGAGGCGGCTCGCGCTCCCCTGGGTACCGGTGGAGAAGGAATACGAGTTCGACACCGAGGACGGCAAGAAGACCCTCGCCGAGCTCTTCGACGGCCGCTCACAGCTCCTCGCCTACAACATCATGTTCGGGCCCGACTACGAAGTCGGTGCATGCCCCGGCTGCACCAACCTCGGGGATGGACTCGACGGCGCGCTCGTTCACCTGAACCACCGCGACGTGACCCTGATCTGCTTCTCGCGGGCGCCGATCGATCGGCTGGTCGCCTACAAGCAGCGGATGGGCTGGCAGTTCCCCTACGTCTCCACCTACGAGACCGAGTTCCCCTTCGACTTCGGCCTTGCGATGACCGAGGAGCAGGCGCAGCAGATCCCCGAGGTCAAGGAGATGATCGACAACCCGCCCGGCTGGCTCGAGGAATGGTCGCGCCAGGTCGGCGCCGAGCTCAAGGACGGCCTCCGCGAAGGCCCGAGCTGGATCGCGTTCGCGCGCGAGAACGGGACCGTCTATCACACCTACACGGTGATGGCACCCGACCCGTTCGTCGCCCCGTACTACTCGTCCCTGCTCGATCGGACGCCGAAGGGCCCTCCCGACGAGCCGCGGGCCTGGCGCAAGGACGAGTACCCGGACTGAGCGGATAGCCGTCGAGCTCGCCGACGCGGTGCGGCGCGTGCGTGCCGGCGACGCGGACAGCCCTCGCGGCCCGCTACTCCATCAACCTCTCGCAGCGGGAGAATCGGTCGGGCCGCGGCCTCCCCGGCAGCGGACGAAGCTCGGGCCGCAGTCGAGCGCAACGCACCCGCCAGCAGCCCGATCGACCGGCGCCCCGGTCGGCTTTGCTTGCGCTCATCGCGACCCTCCTTGGCCGAGTGTAATCGTCGATGTGGTCGTCTCTGAGCAGCGTCCGGATCACACCCGCCGATGATTTGTGCGGCCACGGCCGGTCTTCCTATCGACAACCACAGAACATGGAGGATGGATGATGAATTGGACGCTGGAAGTCGTGGTCGTTCCCGTCTCGGACGTGGACCGCGCGAAGGCCTTCTATGCCGAGCAGGTCGGCTTCAACGTCGACCACGACACGAAGGTGAGTGAGGGAAATCGGATCGTCCAGCTCACCCCGCCCGGGTCGGGCTGCTCGATCGTCGTCGGTGAGGGGATCGTTCCCGACGTGCCGGCGGGCTCGCTCAAGGGCCTGCAGCTGGTCGTCTCCGACATCCAGGCGGCACGCGCCCAGCTCGTCGACCGAGGGGTGGAGGTCAGCGAGATCCGGGTCCTGGGCGAGAGCCCGAGCCCGCAACCGGACCCGCTCGACAACGTCGGGTTCGTCTTCTTCAGCGATCCGGACGGCAACGGCTGGGCCGTGCAGCAGATATCCGCTCGCGACTGAGAACCGGCACGATCAAGCGGCGAGCGGCGACCGACAACCAAAAGGAGACTCAAGATGGGCAGAATCGTGGTAACCGAGTTCGTCTCACTCGACGGCGTCGTCGAGGCGCCCGGCGGGGGAGGAGTTCAAGCACGGAGGCTGGAGCTTCGAGATCGATCGCGGCGATGAGGGCAACCAGTTCAAGCTCGACGAGGCGCGCGAGTCCGAGGCCCTGCTGCTGGGGCGGGTGACCTACGAGGGCTTTGCCGCGGCGTGGCCGTCCAGGGACGGCGAGTTCGCGGACAAGTTCAACAACATGCCCAAGTACGTCGTCTCCTCGACCCTCGAGGACCCCGAGTGGAACAACACGACGGTGCTCAAGGGCGACGTCGCGGAGGCGGTCTCGAAGCTGAAGCGGGAGCAGGACGGGGAGATCGTGGTCCACGGCAGCCCCCAGCTCGTGCAGGCGCTGCTCGAGCACGACCTCGTCGACGAGTTTCGGCTGATGGTCTTTCCGGTCGTGCTCGGATCCGGCAAGCGCCTCTTCGGTGACGCGAGCGAGAAGAAGGGCATGCGGCTCGCGGACTCGAAGATCGTCGGCGACGGCGTCGCCATCCTCGTCTACGAGCCGGCGGCCAAGGACGGAGACTGATCACCGCCGGGTAGGGCCACGTGTTCGATCTACCGACGCGCGGCTCTACCCGAGCCGTCTCGGCACCGCGAACGCCTCCAGTGTCGCGCCTTCTGGGCCAAGCTCCCGCCATGCCCCTCGAAGGCCAGCGTCGCGAGGCCGCCGGTCGGATACTTCGCCGCCAACGCCGCGCGTGCGTCGGGGTCGCCGCCGCCCGCGAGCTCGGCGGCGAGGTCCTCGAGCCCCGGGTTGTGGCCGACGAGCATCACCGAGCCAACCTCCTCGGGCAGGCTGCGAAGGCGCTCCAGAAGCGATCCGGCCCCCGCCGCGTAGAGACCGCCTCGATCTCGACCCGGGCCTGCGGCGGAAGTCCTTCGCGGACGCCCTCGAGCGTCTGCATCGCGCGGACCGCGGATGAGCAGAGCACGAGGTCGGGCGCGACCCCGGAGTCGCGGAAGTGCTCGCGAAGCAAGACGACCGCCTTTCGCCCCCGCTTGGCGAGCGGACGCTCGTGATCGAGAAGCTCGGGCTCATCCAGCTCGACTTCGCGTGGCGGAGGAGATAGATCAGGTGCTTCACAGCCCGATCCGCTCGTCGAAGCCGGCGGGCGCGTGGATATTGAGCATCCGCACCGGGACCTCTCCATCGTTGCGGAAGCCGTGCGCGACGCCCGGCGGGATGAGGACGAAGGTCCCGGGCGGTGCGGCGATCTCCTCCTCGTCGAGGGTGAAGGTCATCTCGCCCTCGACGATGTAGAAGGCGTCGTCCTCCTCGGCGTGGACGTGCTCGTCGAGCTCGCGCCCTGCGGCTATCTCGATGATCGCGAAGGTGAACCGCGGGGTGTCGGCCGTCCGCGCGAGGAACTCGACGTTGCCGGTCCGATGCCCCTGTCCGGGCGCCACGACGATCGCGCGAGTGCTCATCGACGGATGCTCGCAGGAACGGGCAGCGACAACCGGTGCCGCCGACGGCCCGGCGATGAGTTTTCGCCGCGCAGCCGGTCTACTCTGGTGAGCATGACGATTACGTCGACACCCTTGCAGGGGGAGCGGGAGCTGCTCGAGGCGGCTCGGGGCGGAGACGAGGGCGCCTTTCGCGGCATCGTCGAGCGCCACCGCACCGAGCTCCACGCACACTGCTACAGGATGCTGGGCTCGCTCCAGGACGCGGAGGACGCACACCAGGAGACGCTCTTGCGCGCCTGGCGCGGGCTCGCCGGGTTCGAGGGACGAAGCTCGGTTCGCTCCTGGCTCTACAGGATCGCGACCAACGCCTGCCTGGACGCGATCGCACGACGGCCCAAGCGCGTGCTGCCGGTCGACTACGGCCCGCCGAGCGACGAGCACGACCCGGGCGAGCCGTTGGTCGAGTCGGTGTGGGTCGAGCCCTACCCCGATCAGACACTCGGGCTCGAAAGCGGCTACGCGACGCCCGATGCTCGCTACGAGCAGCTCGAGGCCGTCGAGCTCGCGTTCGTCGCCGCGCTTCAGCATCTGCCGCCGCGACAACGCGCCGTCCTCGTCCTTCGCGAGGTGCTCGGGTTCTCCGCGCGCGAGGTGTCGGAGTCGCTGGAGACGACCGTTGCATCGGTGAACAGCGCCCTGCAGCGGGCCCGCAAGGCGGTCGACGAGCGGCTTCCCGAGCGCAGCCAACAGGAGACCCTGCGGGTGCTCGGCGACAAGCGGATCAGCGAGCTCGTCGAGGCGTACGTCGACGCCTGGGCGCGAGGCGACGTCGACGCGCTACAGGCTCTGCTGGCCGCCGACGCCGTCTTCTCGATGCCGCCGTGGGCGAGCTGGTGGCGGGGCCGCGAGACGATCGCCGAGATGGCGAAGGCCGCCGTCGACGTTTGCGCCGAGTCGCGCACCGTGCCGACTCGCGCCAACGGGCAGCCGGCCATCGCCTACTACGGCTTGTGTGGTGTGAAGGGACGCTACGAGGGGCGCTACACGGCCTCGGCGATCGACGTCCTCACCCTCGAGCGTGGGCGGATCACCGAGATCACCGCCTTCGTCACCCCCGAGATCTTTCCGCGCTTCAGCCTGCCGTCCGTGCTCGAGGAGTAACAGGGCCCGCTCGCTCGCCGGCCCGATAGACGTCGACGAAGTGCAGGTAGCGCTTCGCGATCGCGGCGACCGCGGCAGCGCGATCGAGATCACCCGCGAGATAGGAGGCGATCGGCTGCCACCAGATCGTCCGGCCGACGGCGAAGCCGTCGAACCCCTCGACCGGGGCCGCCGCTCGAAGCCAGTGCTCGACCTTCGACTCGTCGGCGCCGCGCCCGAGGATCAGGCAGCTCACACGGCTGCGGCCCTGGCGCCGGCAGGTGGCTGCGATCCGCTCGCAGTCGGAGCGTCGCTCGAGCCCCTCGATCTTCCACACCGCGGGCTCGATGCCGTGATCTTGGAGCCGGGTCACGGCCCGGCAGACGAGCTCCGGTCGCAGCTCGGCGTCGAAGCGGTCGCGGTCGTCGCCGAGACTTCGAAGCTGGGCGGTGGTCGGGGGGACCAGGAGCTCGAACAGAAGCTCACGCTCCTGACCTCGCAACCAATCCCCGAGGCACCGCAGCCGCTCGAGCTGGCGCCGGTTGAGCTCACGGTCACCGTCGGGGTTGAAGCGCACCAGCGCCTTTACGAGCGAGGGGTCGAAGCGCTCGATGTGAGCGGCGAATTCCTCGCCGTACTCGAACTGGAACTCGGCCTGACCGGAGCGCTCGCACGCGATCGCCACCACAACCCCCTGATCGCGGGCGAGCTCGAGCGCCGCTTCGCCGAACTGCTCGTCGACCAGCAGACCGATCCCGATCCCTTCGAGCCGGCCCCGTGCCTGCAGGAGGCCCTCGGTCGCGACCAGCTTGGAATCGGAGATCCGGCTTGCCTGCGGCGATCCAAGCAGCGCTTGCAGCGACCGTCGGTGATCAAGGCGAGCATGAACAGCGGCATTCGCTCATATTCAATCAAAATACTTGCATGAATGTGCTCGGATGGTGTAGTATCGCGCCGCATTGAAGCCGCGGGATCGAGCATGTCGCTAATCGCCGAGGAGATCCGAGACCAGCCTCGCGCCTGGTCGCTGGCCGCCGACCTCGGGCGCGAGTCGTCGTCGCTGCTCCCCGCCGGTGAGCGCGTCGCGGTGATCGGCTGTGGCAGCTCGTGGCATGCGGCGAAGGCGCTGGCGGCGCTTCGGGAGCTCAGCGGTCGAGGGGAGACCGATGCATTCGCCGCATCCGAGGCGCTTCTCGATCGACGCTATGACCGCGTCGTTGCGATCTCGCGCTCGGGTGCGACGACCGAGATCCGGCGCGCGCTTCAGCGCGTCCCGCCCGGCACGACGACCGTCGCCTTGGTCGGAGACCCGCTGAGCCGGTCGCGGTCGAGAGCGATCTGGTCGTCGACCTGAGCTTCGCCGACGATCGCTCCGTCGTCCAGACCCGGTTCGTGACCACCGCCGTCTGCTTTGCACGCGCCCTGCTCGGCCTTCCCGCGGAGGGGCTGCTTGCCGATGCCGAATCGCGCTTACGGACCCGCATCCGCTCGATCCGGCGAGCGTCGAGCGGGCCGTCATCCTCGGCCGCGACTGGCGCGTCGCGCTCGCCGATGCCGGCGCGCTGATGTTGCGGGAGACCGCTCGGTTGTGGGCGGAGTCATATCCGGCGCTCGAGACCCGCACGGCCCGATCGCCACCGCCGGCCCGGGGCCGTGGTCTGGCTGCTCGATGACCCTCCGGCGAACCTGGTCGACGAGGTCGCGGCGACCGGGGCGACCGTGCTCGTCGCCAGGCTCGATCCGCTGGCGGAGCTGATTCGCGTCCAACGCCTTGCGGTGGCGCTCGCCGAAGCGCGGGGGCTCGACCCCGACCGGCCGGCAAACCTCGAACGGGCCGTCGTCCTCGATCTGATCGAGTCGGAGGGCCGGTTGTGACCAGGGCCGAGCGCCTGGACGGCATCCTCGAGGACCTGGCGAGCGACGGCTCGGTATGGTGCGCGAGCTGACCGAGGACCTGGGCGCCTCCTCGGCAACGATCCGGCGCGATCTGAAGCTGCTGGAGAGAGAAGCTGCTCTCGCGCTCGCACGGCGGAGCGGTCAGCAACGGGGTGCTTTACGAGCTCCCGGTCCGCTATCGGGGCGGCCAGCACACGGACGAGAAGCGCCGGATCGCCGATGCCGCCGCCGAGCGCACCGCCGACGCGCAGACGGTCGGGCTGACCGGTGGAACGACCACCACCGAGGTTGCTCGGCGCCTGCGCGACCGCAATCTGACCGTTGTCACCGATGCAGTCAACATCGCTTCCGAGCTGGTGGTCAGCGAGACGATCCGTCTCGTCGTCACCGGCGGGATCGCCCGGCCGCAGTCGTATGAGCTGATCGGGCCACTCGCCGAGCGCGCGCTCAAGGGTCTCAACGTCGATCTGATGTTTCTCGGCGTCGACGGCGTCAACGCGTCGGGTGTCGCCACCCACGACGAGATCGAGGCACAGACGAACCGCAAGATGGTCGAGCGCGCCGCCCGCGTGATCGTCGTCTGCGACTCCTCGAAGCTCGGCCGCTCGGCGCTCCTCAAGCATCTGCGCGCTATCGGAGATCGATGAGCTGATCACGGACTCCGGCGCGTCCCCGCGACAGCTGAGAGGCCCCACGGTCAGCGGGCGTCGAGGTGGTCCGGGTCTGATGGCCGCTCGCGCCCGCGCCGGCTTCGTTGCCGTCTCCACCAATCCCGCGATCGACCGCGTCGCCCGGATCGAGGGGCCTGCCGGCGGCGTCGTGGCTGCGTCGGAGTTGCTCGAGACGCCCGGGGGCAAGGCCATCCACGCGGCCTGCGTCGCGGCCGAGCTCGGAGCCGAGGCGAGGGTGATCGTTCCAGCCGGGGGCAGGAGCGGTGATCGGTTGCTCGAGTTGCTGGCGTCCGAGCCGGTCGAAGTTGATCACGTCACGGTCGCGGACCCGACCCGGGGGACCTACACGCTGGTCGGAGCGACCGGCGGCGACCTGGTCGAGGTCCACGAGCCCGGGGGAGCGCTGAGCGAGGCCGAGTGCGAGCGTTTGCTCTCCACCCTGGCCGCGCTACCGACCGCGCCCGGCGTGGTCGGGATCTGCGGCAGCCTCCCGCCGGGAGCGCCGACCGACCTGCACGCCCGCTTGGTCGCCGCGGCTCGCGAGCTGGGCGCGTTCACGATCCTCGACTCCTCGACCCCGGCGGCGCTCGCCGCCGGCGTCTCGCGCGGGCCCGGACCTGGTCGCCCCCAACCTCGCCGAGGCGTGTGAGCTGCTCGGGGTCGAGCTCGAGGCCCGAGCTTGGGGACGCGGAGCTCGCGCCGATCGTGGAGGCGATCAGGGAGCGTGGAGCCGCCGCGGCCTGGCTCAGCCTCGGCTCGCAGGGCAGCGTCCTGGCCAGCGCCGCGGGCAGCCTCCGGCTCAAGCGCGCCGGCGCCGGGGCGGATCGTGAACACGGTCGGCTGCGGCGATGCCCTCGTCGGCGGGCTGGCCGCGGGCCTGA
>CAWJUU010000001.1:0-128091 GCA_963846165.1 uncultured Solirubrobacterales bacterium | reverse complement strand
TGCGCCAGATTCACCCCGCGGGCATGGCCGACCTCACCGTGGCTTCCTGCGCGGATCCAGGAGACGCAACGGGTCGCCAACGGCTCGGCGCGACTCCTCGTCCTGCTCCCGACGGTCCGCCAACCACGGCGTGATCGACCACGATCTACCCCTCGACTTCGTCTTCCTCGATTTCTTCCTCGGTGGGGCGTCGGCTCCTCGCTGAGAAGGCTTCCGACCAGCGCCTCCCTAATCGCAGCGGGATTGGGCGGTGGCTCCGCCTTCTGCCTCCGCGAGCCGCGCGGCTGCGAGATAGGTCAGCCGGATTCCCTGAATGACAAGACCCCTTCGCCGCCCTCCGTTACCTCGCCTCCGCTGGCGCCACCGCGGCAAGCCGCCGGGATGCTTCTGCGCGGCGAGCGATGCGAACGTCCGAGTGAATCCGTTCCTCGAGGCCCGATCGCGCCGCGCAGATCGCAGCGAACGGACGGGGGTAGCGCGACAGGCTCGGAGGGTGGCGGAATCTTCTCGTTTAAGGATCGCCTCAAAGCGAGAAGCCTCTGATCGCCTCAACGTAGCCCCGAGTACTCCACTGCATCGAGCCGAGCCTTCGCTTCGGGATCGCCGCCCCGGCTTCCAGGACAGCTTCCCAAAGCGTGCCACGTCTCCAAATGGGCAATCTCGAATGGATCGAGGATGCGCATGGCAACCGCGTCCGTCCGTTTGATCTGACAGTGTCGCCGAATCCGAACGCGAAGCTACTCGTTTGTCTGGCCGACATAGATTTCGGCTCTCGTCGTATCATAAACGCGTACACGCCCCACTTCGAATCGCCAATCACCCTTCCATCGGCCTCCGTGGTGCCAGCGACCAGGTCGCCAGTAGCGGTCGCCGCCCAGAACTCTTGAGAGAAACCGGGGGATGGAAGGTCGCTGATTTCTGGGCGGGTCACGCTCAGGCTGCTTCGAGCAGCCCGGCGGAAGTCCTCTCAGCGAGGGGGACGATGTACGACTCGCAAGCCCTTGGATGACAGGGACACAGACCGCATCGCCGAATCGAAAAGCGCCTGGTTTTCGCCGGCCGGGGAGCGTCAGGTCGGCGGAGCGCCCATGAGGTTCCCGTTCTACGCGGCCCACTCGCATCGAACTCGGACATCTTGCGCGTCGATCTCGACCAGCGCTTTGTTTACTCGACCCGCCCCGAGCCGTTCTGAGGCATCCGGCGATGCCATCGGCGCGAATTTCCCAACGGCTTGGCCTTGCCAGGTCCTTGGATGCGCCGTGGCCACGTCTTGCCGCGGATGAGCGCATGAGGTCGAGACGCCGCGCTTGTACTGAGGCGATGGAATCAAGGAATCGTCCGACGCGCTCGGCATCCCACCAGCTGGGATCATCCGCCGGGGGAGCGTCTCGATGTACTTCGCGAGCGAGCGCTGCCCGTCGGCGCATCGGGCACCGGAAAACATGGAGGCGCAGGCCCGGATGGCTCTCCGCGAACGCGAGCTGACCAGGCGGCGCAGGGTTGCCTCGCCGTCAGTTGCGGAGCAGACGACGGGAGCTTCGATAGGCTCCCGATGAGAAAAGACCCGCGGGCGGCTTTGAGGAACGAATGGCGAGCGTGAACTAAGAGGACGTCGCCCAGGAACAACCGAGGGCATTCAGCTCGCGCACCGCACGCTCCATATCGGAGCCGCCGTTGCTGCTAGCGAACCCGAGGACGTTTTCACAAAGGACAATCCCTGGACGGCGCTCCCCGTGTCCCGGAGAAGCCGAGCGAACTCCCAGAACATGCTGACTCCCAATAGGTGTTTTTCGGTGCTGACCGCCGCCCCAAGCCCTGCCGGTTCCCCGCGAGCGATAGGTCGATGCAGGGAAACGATGCAGTTGCGACGTCGACGGTTGGGATGTCGGCGGTGTGGATGGTGCCGCGGATGTCGGCGACACGGATCCATCGCCCCCGAAGTTGGCCCGGTAGTTCCTGCTTGGCCGGGTCGATGTCGTTCGCCCAAAGCGTCTCGATGCCGGCTGATCGAGGCCGAGCACGCATCGAGCCGATGCTGGGAAGGACTCGGAACTGGGTTATAGATGACGCCGGGAGCCGGCGACATTGGCGAGGACGCTACCGGCGCGGGCGGAGGTCAACCGGCCGATCGGGCCCCGTGCCTCAGACTTTTTCACCCCCGCAGCGCTTCCGTTTACAGCTGCGCGGCTTCCTCTGCAGGGACGTGTTCCCAGAAGCGAAGCACCCGCCATCGCCGGTTGTCAAGACCATCGGTGCGCCGATCCCGAGCTGCTGCGCTCGATCTTCGCCTCCCAGTAATCGACGTTGCTCGCCGGCATCCGACGATGCTCCGGACATCCATGCCAGAAGCAACCGTCCACGAAGACCGCGAGACGCTGACGGGAGAACACGATGTCTGCCTTCACGCGGCGATCCCCGGCGTCAATGGGGCGATCCTTCCGAAACCGAAGCCCGTCGGCGTGAAGGCACGGCGCAGCGCGACCTCCGGCTGCGATCGGTTCGGCGGTTCCCCTGCATGGCCCGCGAGTCGCCGCGCTGGAGGCGGCGGGGGTGGGAGGAGAGGCGGGCGGCTTGCTTTCTCAGCCGAGAGCATCGCAAGTAGGCATGAGTTCGCGTGCGAGAACCGACGCTGGGCCGCGCCGGCGGAAGCTCCCCGTCTGGCGCTCGCCCTGGGCGGGAGAGGCGGAGCGAGCGGCGGAGCAGGACGCCGCCGCGGGGGTGCGCTCAAAGCGGCTGGTAAGGCTGCCGGCATGGGCGAGCGCGACGGCGAGCATCGAGCTACAGGAGTTCAAGGGTCGCCCGCGTCCTTCTCGTACCTTCGCTTAAGTACGACGGCAACACGCGGAAGCTCATGCTGGGGACGTTCCCTCCCGATCGCGTGAAGACTCCCTGCGCGCTGCATGGAAGCTTGTGCGGAGCAAGAGCTTGATGGAGGCCCAGCCCGGCAGCGGGCAGCGAGAGCCGAGCGCTCAGACCGCTGGCCGCTCCTAGCCAGCGTTTCCGAATTGTTTCCTGTACTGCGGGACTTCCTCGATGGGCGCGGCTGGTTTCGAACCAGCGACCTCTCGCGTGTGAAGCGACTGGTCGTAAGGCTTCATGGCACCTCAGCGCCTACGCCAGCACCGCCTTCCGCGGATACACCACCTCAGGATCCGTCAGCACGTTCACCAGCGCCGGCTTGCCGCTCGCGAACGCCCGCTCGAGCGCCGGCTGCAGCTCGCTCGGATGCCGCACCAGCTCCCCGTGCCCGCCGAGCGCCTGGACGACCTCGTCATAGCGCGTCGCCGGCCGCAGCTCCGCGGCGACCTGGTAGCCGTAGAGGAACTTCATCGGGTGGTATTCGAGGGCCCAGATGCCGTTGTTGCCGATGATGCCGACGACGGGGAGGTTGTGGCGGGCCATGGTGTCGAACTCGAGGCCGGAGAAGCCGAAGGCGCCGTCGCCGAGCAGGCAGACGACCTGGCGGTCGGGGTGGGCGACCTTGGCGCCGATTGCCTGGCCGGGGCCGGCGCCGAGACAGCCGTAGGGGCCGGGGTCCATCCAGCAGCCGGGCTCGTAGGTGTTGACGACGCGGCCGGCGTAGGAGACGAAGTCGCCGCCGTCGCCGATCACGATCGCGTTGCGGTCGAGCATCTGCGCGAGCTCGCCGTAGATCGCGCAGCGGGTGAAGCGGGGCGCGGTCGTCGGTGAGCTCGGCGGTCTCCCCGCTCGCTTCTCGTCCTCCTCGGCCTCGAAGCGCCTCGACCCAGGCGTCGGTCTTCGCCCGCGCCCCGGCGCCGCCCTCGCCCTCGTGCATCGCCGCGAGCGTCGCCGCGATCCCGCCGACCAGCTCGAGGTCGGGCTTGCGGTTGGCGGTGAGCTCGTTCGCCGCCTCGTCGAGCCAGATCAGCTTCGTCTCCTCGCCGAAGCTGCCGCCGAAGCCGAGCCGGAAGTCGAGCGGGACGCCGATCACGAGCGCGACGTCGGCCTCCTTCAAGGCCTTGCCGCGGGTGCGCGAGAAGCAGAGCTCGTGGTCGGCGGGCACGCAGCCCCGGCCCATGCCGTTGAGGAAGACCGGGATCCCGAGCGACTCGGCGAGCCGCTGGAGCTCCTCCTCGGCGTGCGACCAGTAGACGCCGGTGCCGGCCATGATCACCGGGCGCTCGGCCTCGGCGAGCATCGTCGCCGCCTCGTCGGTGCGCTCGGCCGCGGGCGCGGCGGCGACGGTCGGCGCGGGCAGCTCGCCCTCGCCCTCCATGAAGACGATGTCGAGCGGGTAGTCGACGTAGGTCGGGCCGCTCGGCTGGGTCAGCGCGGTGTCGATCGCGCGCGCGGTCGCCTCGGGGATCTCGCCGGTGGCCTTGACCGTCTCGGCCGACTTGGTCACCGGGGCGGTGAACGGCAGGTGGTCGATCTCCTGGAGGCTGCCCGAGCCCCAGCGCATCTCGGGCGCGCGGCCGCCGAGCACGACCAGCGGCGAGCGGTTGAACTTCGCCCCCGCCATCGCGCTCATCCCGTTGGTGACCCCGGGGCCGGCGGTGAGCGCCGCGATCCCGGGCTTGCGGGTCGCCTTCGCATAGCCCTCGGCCGCCCACGCCGCCGCCTGCTCGTGGCGGGTGTCGATGAGCTCGATCCCGTCGGCGACGCAGCCGTCGTAGATCGAGAACAGGTGGCCGCCGGAGAGGGTGAAGAGCTTGTCGACGCCGCGCGACTTCAGCGCCCGGGTGACGAGCTTGCCGCCGTGGACGGGGCCGCTCTCGGCCTCGCCGCCGGCGCCCTCGGCGCGGGCGCTCTCCTCGGTCGTCGCCATCGCCTCGTAGCTTATGGGCCGCCGAGCGGGCGCGAGCCGTTGCCAAGGCCGCGACGCTGAGGTAGGTTGCGCTCCATGAAGACAATCCGCAAGCTTGCCGTCGTCCTCACCGTCGCCGCTTCGTTCGCCGTCGCCTCCCCCGCCGCCGCCGAGCCCTCGCACGGCTGGGACGTGCACTGCGGTCGCAGCCTCGATCAAGGCGCGGGCTGGTGGGGCCTGAAGGGCTACAACGTCGCCTGCTCGGTGGCGCGCAAGGTCGCCAACCAGTACGTCTTCCACGGCGACCCGAGCCCGAGGGGCTGGCGCTGCTCGGAGGACCAGATCGGCGACGAGGTCTGGCGCACCAACTGCACCCGGCGCAAGGACGGCGCGCACCAGCACATCCGGTTCAAGTACGGCGCCTAGCTTCGGGCATTCCGACCGCGAGGGTCAGCCGAGGCGGTGCGCGGGGCGCAGCGAGCGGCGCAGGCTCGGCAGCGGGACCGGTGGCGCCAGGGTGATGATCACCGGGCTCCTGAACGGCGGCACGGGATCACCCGGAGGGGGCGGGCGCCAGGGGGAGAGTTGAGGCTGCGCACTCATCGATATGAGGTAGATCGGCGCCTGGATCGAGCGCTCAAACTGTAGTAGTGGGGTAGTACGAATGTCCAGGGTCGACGCCGCACGGACGCCCGACCGGGCGCGGAGTGCAGTCAGCGCAAGCCGACCGAGAAGCTGACCTTCTCGGGCTCGACCGAGCGCACCAGCGGCACGCCGAGGCGGTGCGCGAGCCGCCAGCTCCAGGCATAGGGCCACGGGACCGGGACCTCGGGCTCGAACCGCGTCTTGGTGCCGTCGCGCACCTCGAGCTCGAGCACGATCCGCGAGGTCGGGATCAAGACTCCGCGCGGGTGGCCGACGCTGACCAGCCGCAGGCGCTTCGGACCACCGCCTCCGCTCGCGCGGCGGATCTGGCGGGCGACGTCGCGGATCAGACACGGATTCAGGTAGCGGAGCTTGCCCATGCGAGGCGGTTACCCGCTGCGCACGGTCTCCTCACCTGCCGGCGGCCGCGGCGGGCGGGCGAGATCCACGTCCATCCCCTCGCGGCGCAGCTCGAACGCCATCAGCTCGCCGAGGTCGGTGTTGCCGAGCAGGGGGACGTTGAAGCGCTTGCCGAGCCGGTGGCTCCAGGCGACCGGAAACGGCACCGGGATCTCGCGCTCGAAGCTGCGGACGGTGCCGTCCTCGCCCTCGAGCTCGAGCTGCACGGTCGACTCGGGGTTGAAGATCCCCTTCGGAGCGCCGACGTCGACCACCCGCGCGTGCTGGATCTCGCCGGACATCAGCATGCGCGCGTCGTCGACCACGCCGCGGACCTTGTGGTAGCCGCGGCGGATCGCGAGCAGGACCGAGATCCCGAACGCGACCAGGACCAGCGGGATCGCGATCGGCGCGTTGTCGCGCGCATCGATCACCGTGAGCACGATCCCGCCGACCAGGCAGACGATCCCGAGCCAGGTGAGGAAGCGGATCACGCGCGCAGCCTAGCCGCGCCGGGGGCGGTCAGCCGCGGATCCGGCGGCGGCGCAGGCGGCGAAGCCGCGAGGTGCCCGCGGCGTCGCGCCGGGCGGCGCCGACCGGCTCGGGCGCCGGCTCGGGCTCCCCCTGTCCGGCGAGCTTCGGCGCGTAGAGCGAGACCGGCTCGCTGACGCCGCGCAGCTCTGCCTTGCCGCGGCTCTCGGCCTCGAACTGGTGCGAGAGCCGCTTCCAGGTCTCGCCGGTGATCAGGATGCTGTCGTCGGTCTCGCGGGTCTGATCCTCGACCCGGGCGGCGACGTTGACGGCCCCGCCGATGACCGAGAAGTTGAGCCGCCCGGCGCCGCCGATCGCTCCCGCGACCACCTCGCCGGTGTTGACCCCGACCCCGACCCGCAGCTCGCCGGCCTCGCCGCGCTCGTTTACCGCCGTCCCGATCTCGCACGCGGCGCGCACCGCGCGGTCGGCGTGGTCGAGGAACGGCTGCGGGGCGCCGAAGACCGCCAGCAGCCCGTCGCCCTCGAACTTGTCGACGTGGCCGCCGTGGCGGGCGATGATCGGCACGATCACCTCGAACAGCCGGTTGAGCGCCGCGACCACCTCCTGCGGCGTCGCGTCGGAGGCGAACTCGGTGAAGTTGCGCACGTCGCAGAACATCACCGTGACCTCGACCTCGACCCCCTCCTCGGTGAAGCCCTCGGAGAGGATGTACTCGGCGACCTCCTCGTCGAGGTAGGTGCCGAAGGCCTCGCGGATCTTCTCGCGCTCGGCGAGCCCCTCGATCATCTGGTTGAAGCTCGCGGCGAGGTCGCCGAGCTCGTCGCCGGTGGTCACCGGCACCGAGACGTCGTAGCGGCCCTCGCGCACCCGCTCGACCGCCCGCTCGAGGTCGCGCAACGGGCGCAGGATCGACTTCGAGAGCATCACCGTGAGCTCGAGCGAGATCGTCGTCGCGACCAGCAACGCGATCAACACGTCGGCGCCGAGGTTCGCACCGCCGCCGCCGTCTGAGGTGAGTGCGGCGACGGCGAGCCCGGTGATCAGGTTGATCAGCGGCAGCGCGACGATCAGCCGGGTGCGCAGCGGCACGGCCCAGAAGTCGGCCGCCTTGCGCCGCGTCAGGATCGAGTTGATCTCGAGCAGCACCGGGCGCATCCCCGCTTCGACCGCGAGGTAGTGGAGCATCGACGAGTAGCCGATCGCGATCGCGGCGCCGGCGGCGAAGGCGAAGAAGGCGAGCCAGCTCAGGTCGAGGATGATCGTCCCGGCGATGCAGGTCAGGATCGCGCTCAGGACCACCGGCACGGGCATGTCGCGCTTGATCAGGTAGAGCGGCAGGCCGACCGCCGCCGCCCACGCCCGCTGGGTCGCCTCGGGGTCGCGCTCGCCGTCGATCCAGGTGCGCACCGGGCTCAACAACGGCCGAGCGCGCACGAGCGCGGCGATGATCGCGAGCTCGGTCAGCGCAAGCGCGATCGCGAGCACGAGCAGGTACTCATTCGCATCGCCCTCGTAGTAGAAGGTGAACAGGGCGAGCGTCCCGGCGACGACGAAGAGCGCCGACTGCAGCTCGATCGCGAGGAAGACGAACGGATACCGGCCGCCGAGCCGCCGGTAGAGCGAGGTCATAGCCCCCACGGCCATGCCTGCATGTTCTCATCCGCGGACCCTGGTATGTGTGAGCAACCGCGGGGGCGCTGGTTCGTGCCTACGCACGCCTCAAGCTCTCCCCTACGCTGCCCGATGAGGAACCAGTGGAGCGCACACTGCTGCTTGAAGACGCCACCAACGGGGGCTTCCCGGAGCCGCCTGCCAGCGTGCCCGCGAGGGTAGTCGCTGCACACCACGCCGCCTGCGGCGAGGCGACCCGCGTGCGGCTGCCGAGCGCGCTCCCGGCCGGAGCCGTGCGGCGGCTGCGCTGCGCGGGATGCGCGCAGGACTTCGACGCCGAGCTGATCGAGGAACTCGAGATCGAGGAACTCGAGGCGGCGGTGCCCGAGTTGACCGAGGCGGCGCCGGTCGAGGTCGAGACAGAGCGCGAGGCCGTCGCCGACCCGCAGCCCGAGGTAGCCGACTCTCCGCGACGCCCGCGGATCCGCAAGCCGGCCCTGCCGAAGCTCTCGATCCCGACGCCGAAGCTCGCCAGGCCCAAGCTGCCGAAGCTCAACCCCGAGAGCCGCACCTGGCGGCTGGCGAGCATCCCGATCGCCGCGGTCCTGGTGATCGGCGGCCTGCTCCTGCTCCAGGGCGACGGCGACGAGCCGAACCCCACGGCAAGCCCGGCCGAGGAGTCTGCCGGTGGCGATGCGACGGCGGTCGCCCCGCCCGCCGGCGAGATCGGCGGCGGTGCAGCGGGCGGCGGCGGCTCTGCGGGCGCCGGCGGCGGCGCCTCGAATGCCTCCAACAAGACCGAGTTCGTCCGCGGCTCCTCCTACTCGCTCGCGCTGCCCGCGGGCTGGAAGCGGGTCAACCCGAGCGGTGGCGCGACCTTCGCCGCGGTCGCGACCGACGGCGGCGCCGACGCGACGCTGTGGATCGAAGAGGACCCGAAGCTCGAGTTCCCGGCCTTCATCACCCAGTCGCTCGCCCAGCTCGAGTCGCTCGCCGGCTCGGCTCGGGTCGTCGAGCGAATCCCCGCGCCGACCCCCGAGGACACGACCGTCGTCCTCGCCGCCGAGGCGCCGCCCGGCCAGCCCACCTACGAGGTGACGCTGCGGGTCGCCGGGCCCTACCGCTACTACCTCGCGACCAGCGTTCAGCCCGACGCGTCGCCCGAGGCCGTCCAGGGCGCGGAGCTGGTTGCAGGTTCCTTTACGCCCGAGGTGAAGGGATAGCCGTGGCGGTTCGACGCAGACCCGTGTTGCTCGCGCTGCTTGCGCTGGCGGCGCCGCTGCCCGCGCTCGCGGCATCCGATCAGGCGCTGACGCCGGTACCCGGTCCGGCGGTGCTCTCCGTCTCCACCTCGCTCGACTCCTGCGGCGTCCTCGAGGCCGAGGTCGTCTGCAAGCTCGACGTCTCCTACACGGCGCTGCCCGGCGCGACCAGCTACACCGCGACCGTCACCCGTGCCGACGGCTCGGTGGTCGACTACGGCGCGGTCGGCGCCGGTGGCACCTCGCTCTGGGTCCCCTACGTCGGCGCCGGCCACTACAGCGTCCGGATCACCGCCTACGGCGCCTCCGAGCAGCCCGGCAACGAGCACGGCGAGGTGATCTCGACCTCGGTCTCGAAGGCCAAGGCGGACGGCAAGGACGCCCGCCGGCATCGACGCCGGCCGCGGCGGCTCGGTCGACGCCGAGGCGGGACCGCGGGGCGAGCTCGGCGGCGCCATCGGCACCACCGACGGCGAGCTCGAGACGGCGCCGGCCTGCTCGGAGACCTCTCCCCCGCCGGCGTCCCCGGCGATCCCGCCGGAGCCCGCAACAGCCGCCCGAGGACCTCGACCCGGAGAACCCCGACGAGGATGCCGACGGGATCGCCGACGAGCAGGAGCGCAACGAGTACGAGCGCCTGGTCGCCGAGCGCGAGGCCGCGATCGCCGCGGCCGAGGCGCAGGCCCAGCTTCCCGAGACGGTCCAGTGCCCGCCGGCCGACGACGCCGCGCCCGCCGGCCGGCGCTCTCGCTGAGACACCCGCGGCTCGACCCGAACCCGGGCGCCGCCGGGCGCGATACTGCGGCCGATGACGGCAGGAAGCCTGTTGCGCGACCGCGATTTCCGCCTCGTCGCGGGCTCGGTCGGCCTCTCCGCGCTCGGCGACTGGGTCGCGATCGTCGCCCTCGGCCTGCACGTCAAGGAGGCCACCGACTCGGGCTATGCGGTCGCCGCGCTCTGGGTCTGCCTCTTCGGACCGTCGGTGGCGGTCGCGGGCCACGCCGGGCTGCTCGTCGACCGGATCGAGGCGACCCGGCTGCTGGCCGCGGTCTCGGTGGTCGGCACCGCCGCCGCGGCGGCACTCGCGTTCACCGACGCGACCGCGCCGGTGCTCGCGCTGACCGCGCTGCTCGGCGTCGTCTTCGCCGTCTCCCAGCCCGCCGAGTTCTCGCTCGTGCCACCGCTCGCCGGCGGCGACCGCGTCCAGGAGGCAAACGGGCACATCGAGACCGCCCGCTACATCGGCTTTGGCCTCGGCCCGCTGCTCGGCGGGGTGCTGTTCGCGGCCGGCGGGCTCGAGCTGGCGATGCTGGTCGACGCGGCGACCTTCGCCGGCGTGGTGGTCGCGGCGCTGGCGCTGCGGGTGCGCCGCGAGCCGAGCGAGCTCGGCGAGGGTGAGACGCAGCGCGCGCGCGACGGGATCGCCTTCCTGTTCACCGACCGGACCCTGGCGCTGGCGATGGTCGTCGCCTTCAGCTCGCTGCTGTTCATGTCCGCGGTCTGGGTCGCGGAGCTGTTCTTCGTCGAGGACGTGCTGGGCGGCGGCGACATCGCCTACGGGCTCTTCCTCTCGATCTGGACGATCGGGATGGCACTCGGCGCGCTGCTGCTCTCGCCGCGGATCGCCGCGGGCGCGGTCGCCGCCACCGGGCTCGCCGCGGCCGCCGTCCAGGGCGGAGCGCTGGCGCTGCCGGCGCTGTGGCTGAGCCTCGGCTTCTTCCTCGCCTGCTCGTTCGCGGGCGGGCTCGCCCACGGGCTCAAGAACGTGATGTTTCGCAGCCTGATCCACGTCCGCGTCCCCGAGCGCATGCACGGGCGCGCCTTCGCCGCCTACAACGGGATTCGCAACACCGCCGAGCTCGGCGCCTTCGCCGCCGGCGGGCTGCTGGTGGCGGCGATCGGCCCGCGCGGCACGGTCGCCTACGCGGGCGGGCTCTCGGCGCTCGCCGGGGCGGTCGGCCTGCTCGTGCTCGTGCGCCGCTACCGCGGCTGGGTTCCGACCGGGCCGTTCGGGCCGGCGAGGACCGGCGGCGGGAGCGCCGAGCCGCCGGGCCCGGTGCCGGCGCCCGACGAAGTCGGCGCGACGCCCTGGTCGCCGCGGAGGCCGATCGCGGCTGAGCGGCCGCGGCGGTTCGCCCCGGCTACGATGCGGCCATGGCAACCGCCACCGCCGATTCGCTCTCCGAGGCCGCGCGCGAGTTCGTCGCCGGAGCGCCGCTGCCGATGCTGATCGGCGGCGAGCGCGCGCAGGCCGCCGACGGCCGCACCTTCGAGACCATCGACCCGGCGACCGGCGAGCCGATCTGCGCCGTCGCCCACGGCGGCGCCGAGGACGCCGCGCGCGCCGTCGCCGCCGCGCGCGACGCGCTCGAGGGCCCGCTGCGCAAGGTCTCGCCGTCAAAGCGCGCCGGGCTCATCTACGCGCTCGCCGAGCTGATCAAGGCCAACGGCGCCGAGCTCGCCGAGCTCGAGTCGCTCGACAACGGCAAGCCGCTGGCGGCGGCCGGCGGCGACATCGCCGCCTCGGTCGCCCACCTGCGCTACTACGCGGGCTGGCCGACGAAGATCGAGGGCGAGACGTTCCCGGTCTCCGCTCGCGACCTGTTCTGTTACACGCTGCGCGAGCCGGTCGGCGTCTGCGCCCAGATCGTGCCCTGGAACTACCCGCTGCTGATGGCGGTCTGGAAGGTCGCCCCGGCGCTCGCCGCCGGCTGCTCGATCGTGCTCAAGCCGGCCGAGCAGACGCCGCTGACCGCGCTGCGGCTGGGCGAGCTGGCGCTCGAGGCGGGCTTTCCCGAGGGCACCGTGAACGTGCTCACCGGCGACGGCGAGACCGGCGCCGCGCTCGTCGACGATCCCGGCGTCGACAAGGTCGCGTTCACCGGCTCGACCGTGGTCGGGCGCGAGATCGGCGCCAAGTGCGGCCGGGCGCTGAAGCGGGTGACGCTCGAGCTCGGCGGCAAGAGCCCGAACATCATCCTTCCCGACGCCGACCTCGACGCCGCGGTCAAGGGCTCCTTCCTCGGCATCTACTCGAACTCGGGCCAGGCGTGCAACGCCGCCTCGCGGCTGTTCGTGCAGTCGGCGATCTTCGACGAGGTGGTCTCGCGGCTCGCCGACTTCGCCCGCGAGGCGAAGGTCGGGCCGGGCCTCGACCCCGAGACCGAGTTCGGCCCGCTGATCTCCGAGGAGCAGTTCGGCCGCGTCCGCGGCTACATCGACTCGGGGCTCGACGACGGCGCCGAGGCGATCACCGGCTCAAAGCCCGACGGCAACGGCGCCAACGGGGACGGCTACTTCGTCGAGCCGACCCTGTTCACGGGCGTCTCGGACGAGATGAAGATCGCCCGCGAGGAGATCTTCGGCCCGGTGCTCGTCGCCCAGCCGTTCGAGGACCTCGAGGAGGTCGCCCGGCGCGCCAACGACACCGAGTACGGGCTCGCGGCGGGGATGTGGACCCGCGACATCTCAACCGCCCACAAGCTCGCCAAGCTGCTGCAGGCGGGCTCGGTCTACATCAACACCTGGGGCGCCGGCGACCCGTCGGTTCCGTTCGGCGGCTACAAGGCATCGGGGATCGGCCGCGAGAAGGGCCACCACAACCTCGACGCCTACCTCGAGACGAAGTCGGTCTTCACCCAGCTCTAGGCCTGTTCCAGCGGCGGGAAGGTGAGCCCGTGCTCCGCGACGATCCGTGCCGTCGCCTCCATGTCGAACTCGATCCCGTAGCGGACGCTCAGGTCGGCCATCAGCTCCGGGGCAGGCGGGCCTTCGACGCTGCCCAGCTCCTCGAAGAAGCGCTCGAAGCCGCCCGGCGCGATGATCTCCAGGATCCGGCAGGGCTCGTCGCCGGCGTTCCAGAAGGTGTGCCACTGGTCCCGGGGCTTGAACGCGAGGTCGCCCGCCTCGGCGTAGATCACGTCGTCGCCGAGCAGCGCACCCATCCGGCCCTCGAGCACGAAGCTGTACTCGTCCTCGCGCGAGTGCCTGTGCAGCGGCGCGCAGAGATAGTTCGGCCGGATCGGGTGCTCGACCAGCGAGAAGCCGCCGCCGGACTCCTCGGTCCAGATCATGAAGCGGACGCCGAGGCCGGGGAGGTCGACGTAGCCGCCCTCGTCGGGGCCGAGCTTGCGCGGCCCCTGAGAGGCGTCGAAGCGGGTCAGGGCGGTGGCGATGTCGGACGGGGTCATGGGGCGATTCCTTTCTGTTGAACAGCAGTGTTCAGCGAAACTACCACACCGCCACGGCATCTGTCAATATTGATCGCACACAAATGTCTACTCAAACTCAGAAGCGCGTCTACCGCAAGCGGGCCCGGGCCGAATCCGAGGAGGAGACCCGCCTGCGGATCACCGAGGCGATCATGAACCTGCACGAGAAGGTCGGCCCGGCCCGCACGACGGTGAGCGCAATCGCCGACCTCGCCGGCGTCCAGCGAGCGACCGTCTACCGCCATTTCCCCGACGTCGAGGCGCAGGTCGACGCCTGCAGCACCCACTGGCTGTCCCTGAACGCGCCTCCGGATCCGTCTGCCTGGACGGAGATCGGCGATCCGGACGAGCGGCTCCGCGTCGCGCTCGATCAGCTCTACGAGTGGTACGAGGGGACCGAGACGATGGCCGACAAGCTCTACCGCGACGCCCCGCTGGTCCCGGAGATCGCCGTCCGCATTCAGGCCCGAGAGGCGGTGATGGGACACCTGGCCGACCAGCTCGCCGCGGGCCGCCCCGCCCGTGGAGCCCGGCGCCGGCGGGCCCGCGCGGCGATCGGCCACGCACTCGACTTCCGGACCTGGCGCTCGCTGACCCGTGACCAGCACCTCTCCCGGGATCAGGCCGTCGAGCTGATGGCGGGGATGGTCGAGGCGTCCGCTACCCGAGCCGGCGCTTGATCACCTCGAGCGTCTCCTGAACGCCCTTGCGGGCGCGGCGGACGTCGGGTCTCATCATCTCCGGCGCGTCGATCGGGCGAGTCTATGCCGCTCGCACCTGGTCGGTCGAGGCCAGAATCGTGGCCAGGCGGGCGACGGTGGCGGTCGGCTGATCGCAGAGCTGGCGCCAGGTGATCCGCATCACCCGGTATCCCAGCGCGACCAATTTGGCGTCACGCCGGCGATCGTTCTCGAACGCCGCTCGGTCGGCGTGGAACCCGTAGCCGTCGACTTCGAGCACGACTCGCTCGGCCGGCCAGAGGAAATCGACCTGGAAGCCCGCGAGCGGTGCGTTCGACAACGGCTCAGGTAGGGCGGCCTTGCGGATTAGAGAGAGCGTTCTCCGCTCGGCCACTGAGCGCGTGTAGGCGATCGTGTCGCCGTCGAGCAACCTCGCAAGCGCGGCGGCACCGTGGCGTCGTCCGGCTCGAGCCGCCGCGGCCCGGATCTCTGCTTCGCCGGCGAGCCTTCGGCGCCGTGCTTGCGCGACAGCCTGCTCGAGCTCAGCCCCGGCGAGCGACGCTGCGATGTCGACGATTGTTCGCGCCGGCGCGGTCAGCGGCAGCGGTCCCCGCAGCCTGCGGTCGCGCGGGTCAAGTACGGCGGTGCGGTGGGTGCGGATTCCGGGCCTCGGGTACGGCTTACGGCCGACCACCGTCACCTCCACCTCGCCCGCCGCGGCGCCAGCCGGAATCAGCCCCCAGACTTGCGCGGCGCTCGCGTGACTGAGAACGGCTCCCTTGCCGCAGGCGAGCACGGCCGCGAGCTCGCGCGCCAGCGGAGGCACGGCATCGTGGCCGACGAGGTAGATGGCGCGATGCGCGATCCGCAGGCGGCCGGTCCGGATCCGGTGCGCGATCGCACCGACGCCGACCCCGAGCCCCAGCAATTGCGCCCGCGTGACCACGCCGAACTGTCGTCCCGCGAGGTCACCAATCCGCCGGTCAACCCAGGCGTCCGCTTCGGTCCGAGGTTGATGCTCCATGACGACAACAACCCCGGCGCAGACGACGCCGCCCCCGTGAGCGGCGGGTTTCGAGCGGTGGGTGAGCGGCGGGTTTCGATCGTGGGTGAGCGGCGGGTTTCGAGCGGTGGGTGAGCGGCGGGTTTTGTGCGGTGGGTGAGCGGCGGGTTTCGTGCTGGGTGAGCGGTGGGATGAAGTACGGGGGAGGGACTCGAACCCTCACGTCCTTTCGGACAACCGGTCTTAAGCCGGTCGCGTCTAAGCCAGTTCCGCCACCCCGGCTCGGGAAACGGTACGGCAAGGCCCTTTAGACGCGCTACATGCGCGTAATGCAGACTTCTCGCAAGCGCAACCTCGCCCCTGTTACCGTGTTCTGAGGGGGGTAGCCAGCGCGCGGTACATGGAGGCCTCAACCCTCACACACGCGAGTCGCGGCGCCATTTTCGGTCGCCGTTCGCCCCTGCTCAAGCTGCAGGGCGACGAGCGCCTGGTGGCGATGATCCGTGAGGGCCACGATCACGCCTTCGAGGTCCTGTTCGAGCGCTACCACTCGCGCCTGCTCGCCTTCTGCCGCCACATGCTGCGCTCCCAGGAGGACGCCGAGGACGTGCTCCAGGAGGTCTTCGTCAAGGCGCACGCGGCGATGCTCGCCGACGAGCGCCACATCAACGCCCGCCCCTGGCTCTACCGGATCGCGCGCAACCGCTGCCTCAACCACCTTCGCCGTCCGGTCGCCGACGGTCAGGACTCGATGGACATCCTCGTCGGCGAGGGCGGGGTGACGACCGCCGACCGGGTGCAGAAGCGCGAGGACTTCCGCGCCCTGGTCGTCGACGTCGGCGAGCTTCCCGAGACCCAGCGCACGGCGCTGCTCCTGCGCGAGATCGACGCGCTCTCCTACGAGGAGATCGCGCAGACGATGGACACCACGGTGCCCGCGGTCAAGTCGCTGCTCGTGCGGGCGCGGATGTCGCTCGCCGAGGCGACCCAGTCGCGCCAGCTCACCTGCGGCGAGGTGCGGCTCGAGCTCGCCGAGGCGGCCGAGGGCCTGGGCAAGGCCTCGGGCCCGGTCCGCCACCACGTCAAGCGCTGCGAGCCCTGCCGCGAGTTCCGCGGCGAGCTGCGCTCGAACACCAAGGCGCTCGCGGCGCTGGCGCCGCTGGGGCCGATCGCCCTCCTTCACAAGCTGATCATCGGCAAGCTCAGCGGCCTCGGTGGCTCGGGCTCCGCGCTCGGCCGCCTCGGGCTCGGCGGCCGGAAGCGGCGGGGTCGCCGGCGGCACCGCGGTCGCCGGCACCGGCGCCGCGGCCGGAACCGGCGCCGCCGCGGGCGCCGGCGGCGTGCGGTGCCGGCGGAGCCGTCGCCGCGTCGGGCGGAGCCGCGCTCGCGGGCGGCGCTGCCGCGAGCGCCGGCGGGATCGGCGGCGCGATCGGCGCCAAGGCCGCCGCCACCGCGGCCACCGCGGCGCTGCTGACCGCGGGCGCGGTCGAGGTCCGCCAGATCTACTCCAACGACAAGCCCGCCACGGCCGAGAAGTCGCCCGCCGCGGTCTCGGTGCCCCCCGAGCGCCACAGCGGCGGGATCGCCGCCGACGCCTCGCTGCTCCAGATCGACGCCGCGACCGCAACCGCGACGGTCACCCCGGCACCGGTCCCCGCCCCCGCCCCCGAGCAGGCGGCGACGCGCGATCCTTCCAAGACTGCTCCCGAGGAGCCCGCCCCGCCTCCGGTCAACGACCAGCTCGAGGACGGCGTCGTCGGCCCGACCTCGGGTGACGACGGCGGCACCGGCGCGGGCGCCACCGGCAGCGGCACCGGCGACGCCGCCGTGGTCGTCACCGACCCGGCCGCCGGTGCACCGGCGCCGCCGCGCCGCCCGCAACCACGCCTCCGGCAACCACGCCTCCCACCGAGCCACCCGTGCCCACCGATCCGGTCGCCGGCGATCCCGCCGCGACCGACCCGCCGCCCCGACCGGACCGCGCGCCCGCGGCGCTAGAGCTCACGCTAACTCGCGTGGCGCGGCGGCGCCGTCTTGGGCGCCGTTGTCGTGCTGACCACCCATACGGTGGTTAACACGACAACCGCCGCGCTACTCGACCGGCTCGAGCGGGACCCGCGTGCGGGCGATCGTCCCGCTCGAGTCGCTGTCGACCTCGAACGAGCCGCCGGCCTGCTGGACGCGCTCGGTGACCGAGGCGAGGCCGATGTGGCCCTGGGCGAGGGCGCTCTCGCGCCGGCCCGGCTCCATCCCGTGGCCGTCGTCGGCGATCTCGAGCTCGAGCGTGTAGGCGGAGCGGCGCAGCCGTACGCGCACCCGGTCGGCCTCGGCGTGGCGGGCGGCGTTGGTGAGCAGCTCGCGCGCGACCGCGAGCACGAGCTCGTCGTGGAGGTCGAACGCCTTCGGGTCGAGCTCGAGCTCGATCTCGAAGCTGCCCCGGTGCGCCGCCTGGCGGGCGACGGCGCCGAGCGCCTGCTCGAGCCCGCCCTGCTCGAGGGTCACCGGGTGCAGCGCGAGCAGCGCCTCGCGCAGGCGCTCGATCGCCGCCGCGACGACCTCGTGGGCGCGCTGGACCTGGACCCGGCCGGGCGCCGCTTCGATCAGCTCCTGGTTGGCGGCGAGCAGGATCTGCAAGGTGTCGTCGTGAATCAGCTGGGCGATCCGCCGCCGGCCCTCGTCCTCGGACTCCATCACGTTGGCGACCAGCTGGCGGCAGGTCGCGAGCTCTGCCCGCAGGCGCTGGTTCTCGGCGACGCAGGTCCTCGGCCACGCCCACTCGAGCAGGCCCCGCCGCATCGCCTCGGCGACGGCGGCGGCGCGATCGGAGACCCCGAGCTTCTCGTAGAGCGAATGCAGGTGGCTCTTGACCGTCGTGGTCGAGAGGTGGATGTGCTTGCCGATGTCGGGCGCCGAGAGGCCCTGGGAGACGAGCTCCAGGACCTGCTGCTCGCGATCGGTGAGCTGAGGCGGGCCGCCGGTGCGCTCACGCTCCTGGATCTCGCGCGCGAGGCCCGCCTGCGCCTCGGCGGCAAGCGCCGTGCCGCCGCGAGCGATCGTGACCACCGCATCGCAGACCTCCTGGCGCGAGGACTCCTTCGAGAGGTAGCCCTTGGCGCCGGCGGCGACGGTCTTGTAGGCGAGCTCGGGCTCCATGAACGCCGAAAGGAACAGGACCTCGCTCCCGAGGCCCTCGGCTCGCATCGCGGCGAGCACCTGAGTGCCGTCGAGGCCGGGCATGCGGATGTCGAGCACGGCGACGTCGGGCAGCAGGTCCTTGATCTGCTCGAGCGCCTCGCGACCGTCCCCGGCCTCGCCGACGAGCTCGAGATCGGGTCGCTCGTTGATCGCCCGAACGATCCCCTCCCGGTAGATCGGGTGGTCGTCGGCGACGATCACGGTCACGCGCTCAGATTTCGTGCTCATCCGAGCACGAGTCTATGGGCGCCGTGGAGAAGGGGTGCAGGAAGACTCCCAGTGCCTCAGTCCGAGGCCCTCCGTGACCTCGGACTGAGACTACTGGGAACGGGACCAGGCGCCGGTGGGGCCGGCGCCCAGAACGCCATAGAGAACGGTAAAGGCCTCGCGCATCGCCGCCGGGACATCCCGTCCCGAAGTTCCTGCGACTGCGTTTGGGTTGACATCCATCTCTCCCATGTGAGGTCCTCACCACTCCCACGGCGTGGGGGGTTAGGGGGGCCACGTATGCTGCGGCAATCGCGTGCCTGGCGCTACGTGCGGTCGGCCCGATTAGCGGAGGAAATCTGGCTCATCCGATCGGATGAGGCCGAGAGGGGGAAACTACGTAAACCTGTCCAGTCTCCCGGGGGCGCATCCGTCGCCTAAGCGGCGAGCCCGATCACCTTCAGCCGCCGGGTCAAGGCCTGGGCGGCAAACGCCTGCGTCTCGCGCATCGAGACGCCGAAGAGGACGAAGTCGTCGTCGTCGGGGGGCGCGAACGGGGGCCGCAGCACGCCCTCGGCGACCGGCAGCGTCTCGACCAGGGTGCGCTGGATCGCCTCGCGGTAGCGCTCGTCGGCGGTCGCCATGTCGGCGAGGAACTTGGCGCCGAAGGCGACGTGGCGGTGCTCGTCGCGGGCGACGTTCTTGAACCCCTCGACGAACCCGGGCAGCGTTCCCTGCTCCTCGTTGTAGCCGATGATGAAGTGCTGGCCGGTGAGCGCGAGCACCCCCTCGATCACCATGTGGTAGAGCGTGATCGCCTCGACCAGGCACTCGGTGTCCTCGGGCTCGCGGGCGAGCCGGTCGACGCGGTGAGCGAGCATCTCGTCGAAGAGCCGGCCGAACTCCTCGTTCAGGTGCTGCTCGGTGGCCCGCAGGCGGTCGGCGAGGTCGTCGGTGCCTTCGAGCAGGCCGACCTCCTCGTAGAAGCGGTTGAAGAAGCGCACGTGGCGCGCCTCGTCGGCGATCTGGGTCGAGAGGAAGATCCGCATCTCCTCGGTCGGCGCCGCGCGCATGATCGGCCCGAGCTCGTCGGTGACCCGCTGCTCGCCGATGAAGAAGGCCGAGAGCCCGTACATGCGCTCGTAGCGCTCCTCGGGCGAGAAGCGCTCGTGCCAGTCGATGCGGTCAGCGCTGAAATCGAGGTCCTGGGTCGCCCAGTGCTGGCGCTCCCAGAGCTCGTAGAGCTCGGTGTAGTCGAGGAGCTGGAAGTTGCCGCTGTCGGCGCTCGCCTGAAGCGCCGGGTCGCCGGTGGCGAGGAAGTCCTCGCGGGCGACGATCGAGCTCAGTGTCTGCGCGGCGGCCTCCATGCGTGCTCCGATCGGAAGCGTACAAGCGAACAGGGCGCCGCGCCGTTAATGAGGGCATACCCGCGGGTCGATACATGGGGACAGGGAGAGGGGAGCTACGAATGGAATCGAACGAGCTTCGCCAGTACGCCGGAGGCCTGGTCCGATTCGACCCCGTGCGGCGCCGCGTCTGGGTTCGCAACCAGCGCCTGCACCACGGCCTCGCGGGAGCACTGCTCGCCGCGGCCGGGATGGCGCTCATGGTCCACGACCGCCGCGACCGTTCCCGCTGGCTCAAGCGCGGCCCCCAGGGCTGACCGAGTGAGGGGCTCGTGCCCCGCGCGGGCGCCTTCGGTCGGCCTCGGCCGTGGGTGGCGCTTTCTTCTCGCTATCCGAGAATAAGGCGCCAATCGAGCCTCCAGGCGGCGCGTCAACTCGCCTTTCGATCGCGCGTCGAGCTTGAAAGGAGAGTTGTTGCTCTATAGCGACATCAACCTCAGACTCGACGCCGCGGGACGGTTGAGGTCGGGGTTAGCGACCTGCGCTCGCACCCACACCCTCCCTCACTGCCAACGAACCCCGCCTCGCACCCGGCGATGGCCCGAGCGGAACGCGCCCGGCCATCGCCGGCCCCACCGGCCCGAACTACGCCTCGCGCTTGGACTCGAGCTCGTGCGCGAGCGCCCAGCCCACCGCGACGCCGACCATCATCCCGATCCGCGTCTCCTCCGCGAGCAGCGTTCGGAGGGCCGTTTCGCGCTCCGCCGCCTCGGGCAGCTCGAGCGCCTTGCGCAGCTCGGCCTCATGGGACTCGGCGAACCAGCCGCCGGACTCGAGCGCCTGGGCGAGGATCCGCTGCAGCTTCGGCGCCGCCGCCGCGACCGTCGTCTCGGCCTCGCGGAAGCGCTCGGGGTCGGTGAGCGCCTCGACCGCGGCGTCGAGCTCGGCCTCGGAGTAGGGCGGGGTTGGCACCCCGGTGACGATATGGGATGCTGAAGGTGATGCGAGGTAGGCGAAGCAGGGTCGCTCGCAGGCTGGGACTCGGGATCGCGACCGCTACGGTCGCGGTCGGCGCCGCGACGGCGCTCGCCGAGACGGGCGACGTGGAGCAGAAGCCGCTGCCGGCGGGATGCGTCACCCTGGGCGAGGTCTCCGGGTGCACCGACGGCGGCTTCGCCGGTGGCGGCGTGAATACCGTCGCCGCGAGCCGCGACGGACGCAACCTCTACGTCGCCGGGGCCAGTCGCGTCGGGGTGCTCGATCGCGATCCGGACTCCGGGACGCTGACCGCCAATGCGGTGCCGAACGGCTGCATCAGCGATGACGGTGACGGCGGCGAGTGCGTCGACGGCAAGGCGCTGCAGAACGCGGGTGACGTCGCGGTCTCGGATGACGGGCTGAGCGTGTACGTCACCGCCAACACCGACGATGCGGTGGCGGTTTTCGATCGCGACCCGGCGACCGGTGCGCTGACTCAGAAGCCGGGGATCGCCGGCTGCGTCTCGGAGACCGGGCGCTCGGACGCCGGCGATCCCTTGACCGCGGGCGAGTGCGCCGACGGCATCGGGCTCGACGGGGCCAGCGGCGTCGAGGTGACTCCCGATGGGGACAACGTCTACACCATCGCGAACACCGGTGACGCGATCGCGGTCTTCGACCGCGCGGCGGACGGGTCGCTGCAGCAGAAGCAGGGCGCCGCCGCCTGCCTCGGGCCGGCGGCTCCGTGCACCGTGACCGAGAACCTCGACCTGCCGATCGACCTCGCGGTGAGCTCCGACAGCCGCAACCTCTACGTGGTGACGCTGAACAGCGACTCGCTGCTCGCGTTCGCGATCAGCTCCGCCGACGGGACCCTGGCCCAGCTCGACGGCTGTGTCGATGATGACGGCGACGCGCCATGCGTCGACGGCCGCGGCCTCGCCCAGGCCGAGGCGATCACCGTGGCTCCCGACGGCCGGCAGGTCTACGCGGTCAGCCGCTCGGACTTTCTCACCGTCTTCGACCGCAATTCGGCGAGCGGGGCGCTGACCCAGAAGGCCGGCACGGCCGGGTGCCTCAACGACGAGACGCCTCCGCTCCAGGGCTGCGGCTCGGCCAGGGTGCTCGACTCCCCAAGCGCCGTCACCGTCAGCCGCGACGGGCTCAGCGTCTACACGGCGGCCCAAGGATTCGCCGATCCGACGCAGGTGGTGGGCCGCGGCTTCAGCGTCTTTCGCCGCTCGCTCGCCGACGGCACCCTGGCTCAGCCGGCAGAGCCGCTCGGCTGCATCACCACGGACGGCTTGGCCGACGAGAACGATCCCTCGACCGCCGGCCAGTGCCTCGACGGCAGTGGCCCCGACGGGATCTTCGACGGCGCCCACACGGTGGCGCTGAGCTCCGACGACGCCAGCCTCTATGCCGGCGGCAATCTCGGCGGCAACCACGGGATCGCGGTCTTCGACCGGAGCGCCGAGCAGTGCGCCGGCCGGCGGGTGACGCTGATGGGCACCCAGGTCGACGACACGATCACCGGCACGCCGGAAATCGACGTGATCGCCGGGCTCGCCGGCAGGGACGAGATCGAGGGCGCCGCGGGCGACGACGTGATCTGCGGCTCGACCGAATCCGATCGGCTCGGCGGCGGAACCGGGATCGACCTCCTCTATGGCGACACCGGCAAGGACAAGCTGACCGGCATGGGCGGCAACGACCTGCTCACCGGCGGTGACGACAACGACCGCCTCGGCGGCGGCGGCGGCAAGGACAAGCTGCGCGGTGAGCGCGGGCGCGACATCCTCAAGGGCGGCGGCGCTCGCGACAAGCTCGACGGCGGCCCGCAGCGTGACGTCTGCAAGGGCGGCGGCGGGCGCGACAAGGCGCGCAGCTGCCAGAAGAAGCGCTCGATCCCCTGAGCGCTTGGCGCAGTCCAGCGCTCAGGCGCTGCGGTTGGCCTCGTAGATCTCGTCGAACTCGGCCGGCGCGGGCTTCTGCTGGTCGAGCAGGCGCTCGATGAACGCTTCGACGTCGGGCTCGACCGCGAGCTCGTTCTGACGCCGCTCGTAGCCGATGGTCGAGAACGGGTTCGGCGAGATCCCGGCGCCGCACGCCGACCCCCCGACGTGGCCCGGATAGACCTCGACCCAGTCGGGCAGCGTCATCAGGCGTTCACCGAGCGAGCGGTGAAGCGCCGCGGCGAGCTCGCGCTCCTCACCGTGCAGGTCGGGGCGCCCGACCGAGTTCACGAACAGGGCATCGCCGGTGAACACGAGCCAGGGATCCGAGCCGCGGGCCTCGTCGGTGATCAGCAGCGCCGCGTGCTGCCAGACATGGCCGGGGGTCGAGATCACGTCGACCTTCGTGTTGCCGAGCACGACCCGCTCGCGGTCGGTGAGCGGCTCGAACGCGTACTCCACCGGCGCCTCGGCGGGCAGCCGCAGGGTGGCGCCGGTGCGCTCGCAGAGCTCGCGCGCGGCGCTGCGATGGTCGGCGTGGACGTGGGTGTCGAAGACCTGGACGATCTCGCCGCCGGTGCGCTCGGCCGCCTCGACGTAGTCGTCGAGGTGGTCGGGATGCGGGTCGACGACCCCGAACTTGCCGTGCGAGGGACAGCCGAAGAAGTAGGAGGCGCAGCCGCCGCCCTCGACGATGAACGGGCGCAGGATCATGCGTCGCCCCGCGGCCGCCGGCGCTCGTACATGTTGAGCCGGAAGCAGGCCTGATAGCCAAGCGCGGCGTAGACCGACTCACCCATCGCCGAGGACTGTAACGAGGAGGTCGCGCAGCCGCGGCCGCGCGCCTCGACCAGCGCGGCGGCGAGCAGGCGGCTGGCGAGGCCGCGCCCCCGGGAGCCGTGCTCGGTGGCGACGAAGTAGACGCCGCAATCGGGCCCGGCGGCGCCCTCGGTCGGCTGGTGGTCGATCGTCGCCAGCACGCAGGCGATCTCGCCCTCGTCGCGGGCGCGGTAGAGGCGCAGGTCGAGCCCCTCGGGGCGCTCGGCGAAGACCTCGGCGAAGCCGTCCTCGGGGGCGAGCCCGTAGGCGGCCTCGTTGATCCGGCCGAGGGTCGGCATGTCGCCCTCGAGGTCGTAGTCGAGCCCGCCGAGGTCGGGCGGCTCGAGCCGGTCGAGGTCGAGCACCATCGCCAGCGGCTTGCCGTCGAACTTGTGCCCGGCGCCCTCGAGCGCCGAGATCGCCTCGGCGTCGAACTCCGGGGCCCAGACCGTCCACGCGTTGACGCCGGCCTCCTCGTAGAGGGAGGCGAGCTCGCCGAGGGCGTCCGTGAGCGTCGCGGCGTCGGTGTAGTTGACCGAGTTGGCGATCGAGCGCTGCGGGCACGCCGGGACGATCGCCGCCGCGACCCCGTCGCGCTCGTGCAGCCGCGAGCCCGGCGCCGAGCCGGCGAGCATCGCGATCCAGTCGCGCATCGCCCGCTGCTGGATCGCGAGCCCGCGATCGCGGTCATAGCGCGCTGGCGCCGCGCTCATCGCTTGCGTGCGAGCAGCAGCCCGTCGGCGACCGCGATCATCGCCGTGTCGACGCGCTCGTCGGCGGTCACCAGGTCGTTGGTTCGCCGGATCGCCTCGACGTATTCGCGCCGGCTCTCGTCGATCTCGCCGACGACCTGACCGTCGCCGAGCACGTTGTCGATCACGATCAGGCCGCCGGGCCGGGTGCGCCGCAGCAGCTGCTCGTAGTAGTCGGGGTAGCCGGTCTTGTCGGCGTCGATGAAGCCGAAGTCGAAGGTCTCGCGCTCGGGGAGCTCGCGCAGGGTCTCGGCCGCGGGGCCGATCCTGAGCTCGATCCGGTCGGCGACCCCGGCCGCGTCGAAGTTGCGCGCCGCGATCTCGGCGAACTCCTCCGAGAGCTCGCAGGCGATCAGCCGGCCGCCGGGCTCGAGCCCGCGGGCGATGCAGATCGCCGAGTAGCCGGTGAAGGTGCCGAGCTCGATCGCCTCGCGGGCGCCGAGCAGCCGGCAGAGCAGGGTCATGAAGGCGCCCTGGTCGGCGGCGATCTGCATCCGCGCGATCTCGCCCATCGCCACGGCCTCCTCCTGGATCCGGCGCAGGACGTCGTCCTGGCGGGCGCCGTGGGCGACGACGTAGTCGTGGAGCTCGTCGTTGAGCGCGGTGAACTTGCTCACGCGCCCAGGGTATCCAGCCGGGCGAGCCCGGCGGCGCTCAGCGTCCCGGCGCGGTGCGGCCGCCGAGCGCGGCGGCGAGACCGCAGCCGGCGCCGACGAGCCCCCCGGCGAGCCCGGCCCAGACGGAGGCGAAGTCCTCGACCAGGGGCAGCGCGAGGAGGACGATCGCGGCCACCGCGACAGCGATCCGGTCGTACTCCTCGGTCGGGTCGGCGCGGCGCTCGGCGTCGCGCAAGACGACGTAGGCGGCGAGCGCGCCGAGCGCGATCCCGTTGCCCCCGGCGGCGACCGCGATCCCGTCGCCGAACGACGAGTCGAGACCGTCGGCGGCGAGCATCCCCAGCGCCCCGGTTCCGAGGACGAGAAAGAGCGCGGCAACCGAGCCGACGCGGCGCTCGATCGGCGGCAGGAAGATCGCGATCGCGAGACCGCACGCGAACAGGTAGCCGACGTCGTCGTAGACGAACGGCGCCGCGAAGTAGCGCCACCACTCGTCGCCGACGGGTCCGACGATCGCGCCGAGGTCGTAGACGCCCAGGTTCGAGGCGCGCTCGACGATCATCAGCACCGAGGGCCCGATCAGCGCCGCCCAGGTGACCAGCGGCCGCAGGGTCAGTTCCTCGGCGGCCTCGCGGCGCTCGGCGAGACGGCCGCGGCGCTCGGCAGCCTTGCGCCGGCGGCGCTCGCGCCGGTCCTCCCGCACGCGCACCTCGCCGGCGACGCGCTCGAGCTTCGGCGCCCGCTTGCGCAGCCGGGTGCCGCAGTAGGGGCACTCGGTCACGTACGGGCTCACCTCAGAGCCGCAGCTCTTGCAGATGACGGAAAGCTCGGGGCCCGCCTCGGACACGCTCAGAGTATGGCCCAAGCCGCGCCCGCGGTCGGGCGCCAACTGCTTTTACGGCCTGCTCTTCTCGGCGATCTCGGCGACCAGGGCGCGCATGTCGCTGTCGTGCTCGTGCATGGCGAGTTGGCGGTGAGCGCCGGTGCCGTGCTCGAGCAGGTCCTCGACCCCTTCGAGCTCGTTGCCGCAGCCGAGCTCGTCGGCGTGCTCGGAGAGCAGCTCGACCAGGTCGCGCGCGAGCTGCGGCGCCGGCGTCTGCACGCCGCGGCGAAAGTCGATCAGGACGCCGTCGGTGCCGTGCACGGCGGCGCGGATCTTGTTGTCGTCGACGAGCTCGGTCGGGTACTCGACCAGCGGCTCGTCGTCGTCATAGAGCGAGCAGAGGCGGTGGGCGAGGCAGACGGTGAGCGCGGCGAGCGTGATCGTGTGCTCGATCCGCGTCTGCTGGTCGAAGACGCGGGTCTCGACCGTGCCCAGCTTCGGGTGCGGGCGCACGTCCCACCACAGGAACGTGTAGTCCTCGATCGCCCCCGCCCGCATCATCAGCTCGACCCGGTGCGAGAAGATCTCCCAGGTGCCGTAGTGGGGCGGGATCCCGACCCGCGGGAAGGCGCGGAAGACCGGCGTCCGCGACGACTTCATCCCCGTCGCCCGGCCGCGCCAGAAGGGCGAGTTCGCCGACAGGGCCAGGAAAAGCGGCAGGTAGCGGCGGATCCCGTCGGCGACGTAGATCGCCCGGTCGGCGCCCTCGATCGCGACGTGGATGTGGGTGCCGAAGAGGACCTCGCGGCGGATGATGTAGCGGAGCTCGTCGACGAGCTGGTGATAGCGCTCGCGGTCGACGATCTTCTGGTCCTCCCAGAGCGCGAACGGGTGCGTGCCCGCCGCGGCGACGCGGAGCCCGTGGCGGTCGGCGATCCCCTCGACCGTCTCGCGCAGCATCGTCAGCTCGGCAGCCGCGGTGCGCAGATCGGGGCACGGCTTGGTCGCGACCTCGAGCACCGACTCCATCAGCTCGGGCTTGACCTGGCCCTCGATCTCGGCCGGCACGTCGGCGAGCAGGACCTCGATCGCCTGCGCGAGGTCAAGCGTCTCGCCGTCGAGGATCATCAGCTCCTCCTCGATCCCGACGGTGAACGCAGGCCCGCTGAACTTGTGCTCGAGCACTCGGGTGCCAGCCTATACTCAGGCCAGCCAGCGACGAAGGAAAAGGACGGTATGGAAGTCACCAGCGCGACCGAGCAGAAGTCACTCCTCGCCACCCTCGCACCGGGCAAGCGCACCCGCCTGCGCCGCCTGCTGTTCGAGTTCGGGCCCGGCAACGGCACCCTGCTGCTACTCCCGATCGACCAGGGGATCGAGCACGGCCCGCGCGACTTCTTCCCCAACCCGGCCTCGAAGGACCCCGAGTACCAGTTCCGGCTCGCGGCCGAGGCCGGCTACTCGGCGATCGCCTGCCAGATCGGCCTTGCCGAGAAGTACTACCCCGACTACGCCGGCCAGGTGCCGCTGCTGCTCAAGGTCAACGGCAAGACCGACCTGCCCCCCTCCGACGACGCCCTGTCGACCACCAACGCCTCGGTCGAGGACGCGGTCCGGCTCGGCGCCGACGCGGTCGGCTACACGCTCTATGTCGGCTCGCCGCGCCAGGACCAGGACCTGCACCAGCTCAAGGGCGTGCGCGAGGACTGTGACCGCTACGGGATGCCGCTCGTGATCTGGGCCTACCCGCGCGGCTCGGCGGTCAAGGCGAAGGGCGGCCAGGACAGCTTCTACGCGATCGACTACGCCGCCCGGATGGCGATGGAGATGGGCGCCGACATCGTCAAGCTGAACCTGCCCAGCCCCGAACCCCACCCCGACTCCCCCGCGCCCTACAACGAGATCGAGGTCTCCCAGGAGGAGGCGGTGGCCCAGGTGGTCGCCTCCGCCGGGCGCTCGCTCGTCGTCCTCTCCGGCGGCTCGAAGATCGACGACGACAAGCTGCTCGAGCAGACCCGCTACATCATGGAGTGCGGCGGCTCGGGTGTGATCTACGGGCGCAACGTCTGGCAGCGCGAGTGGTCGGCGGCGCGCGAGATCATCGAGCAGATCAAGGAGATCATGCTCTCCAACGTGCGCCGGATCCCGTAGCGCCGCGCTGCCGTCACGACGCCTACCCAGCCTCGGGTCCGTTGCGCTGCTGGTGGTGCTCGTGATCGTGCTCGTCTCCAACGGGGACGAGAACGGTGGTCAGTCCGGAGGTGGCGACTTCGATCGCGGCGGCGCCGAGATCGATCGCGGCGGTGGCTCGGTGAAGCCGGAGGTGAGCGTTGGTGGTGCCGCCGCGACCGGCACGGGCCCGGCACTGGGCATCCTGGTCCCGGTCGCCGATGTGGTCGACGGGGACACGATCGAGGTCCTGATCAACGGTCAGGTCGAGGACGTGCGCTACATCGGCGTTGACACCCCCGAGACGGTGGCGCCCGGCGAGCCGGTCGAGTGCTTCGGGCCGGAGGCGAGCCGGTTCAACACCAGGCTGGTCGAGGGCGAGACGGTGCGGCTGGCCTTCGACAGCGAGCGGCGCGACCAGTACGGGCGCCTGCTCGCCTACGTCTACGTCGGCGAGCGGTTCGTCAACGCGGCGCTCGTCCGCGGCGGCTATGCGACCACACTGACGATCGCCCCGAACGACGCCTTCGCCGAGCGCTTCGATCACCTCGAACAGGCGGCGGGGAACGCCGGGCGGGGACTCTGGGGCGAGTGCTAGCGGGTTAGGACATCAGCCACGCCAGGGTCTCGAACATCACCACGGTGACGACGATGACCGTGAGCGTGAGCGCGACGAGAAGGGCGCCGAAGCCGACGTTGCCCCGCTTCTCGGTCGTCTGGATGCGGCGGGCGCGCGAGCGATCGGCGGCGCGCTGGCGCAGCTGCTGACGGCGGCGGCGCTCGAGCGCAGCCTCCTGCTCGAACGCGACCTCGAACTGGTCGATGCTCTGGCGCATGCGGAGATCGGTTGCCATAACCCGCGCGCGAGCGTATCAGCGTTTCGGGACGCGTACAAGTGTTCGCTAACGAAACGCTAGCGAAAAGTAGCGATTGTTACTCGTTCGCGGCGAGCTCGTCGAGCGCGTCGGAGACCGTCTCCTTGGCCTCCTCGGAGGGTCCTTCGCCGCGCTCACCCTTGATCGAGAGGTAGACCTCTTTGCGGAACACCGGGATGTCGCGCGGCGCGGTGATCCCGAGCCGGATCTTGTCCCTCGACACGGCGAGAACCGAGACCTCGATCTCGTCCCCGATCATGATGCTCTGGTTCGTCTTTCGTGTCAGGACCAGCATCTCGCCTCCATTCGAGTGCAGCCGGGTGCCACCCCCGGTGGCCCTTACCCGTTTGCTTAGCGCCACGGGCAGCCTAGCCGGTTTTGAGGGAGCGGGCGCGGCACCCGCCGGGTCTGGCGACCCCGTTGGCTAGTATCGCCCGCTCCAAGGGGTTTCCCCCTCGAGCAAATGGCCAAACCACTTCGCTCACAGTTGAACCAGATCCGCGCCTGGGTGCGCCAGGGGCGCACCGATGCCTGGATCGCCCATCAGCTCGAGGTCTCCGCCAACGAGCTGCGCGAGTTCCGCCGCCGCCACGAGCTCGACTCCGACGAGGAGGAGTCGGGCGAGGTCGACCTTCGCGACGAGATCGAGGCCGAGATCGAGGCCGCGACACGTGAGGAGGAGCTCGCAGCAGAGGAGGAAGCCGCCGCTGAGCCGGAGGCCAAGGACACGGAAAGGGACGAGGACGAGGGGGACGACGAGGACGCGGGCGACGACGACGAGCGCCCCAAGCGCCGCCGGCGCCGCCGCCGCGGCGGGCGCGGTCGCGGCCGCGCGGCTGCGACGCAGGCCACCTTCGACCACGGCGAGGATGAGGGCTACGGACTCTGGCTCGACCCGGCGGTTAAGGACAACCCGGTCTACGCCGAGCACTGGGCCGGCGAGCGCAAGGTCGAGGTCACCCTCGAGCCCGACCGGATCGTGATCCGGCGCGCCGGCGAGGGCTCGGAGCAGTCCGACGACTAGCTCGCGTCGGGGTGGCGTTCCGCTCGGGGCTGGTGGCGTTCCGCTCGGGGCTGGTGGCGTTCGCTCGGGGCTGGTCGGCGTTCCGCTCGGGGGTGGTGGTCGTTCCTGGGGCGGGCGCGTTCCGCTCGGCGCTCGGGCCGGACGCTGGCGGTGTTCGTTCGCAGTGAGGCGAGGAGTTAGGCGGCGCCGGCGCTTTCGGTCGGCGTCGATCAACTCGCCCTCAATCCCTCGCCAAGCTCTGACGGCGGGTTAGTGCTCTATGACGACGACAACCTCGGCCTCGACGCCGAGGCACGGTTGAGGCCGGGGTTTGTGACCTGCGCTCGCACCCACACCCTCCCTCACTGACAACGAACCCCGCCTCGCGCCCGGCGAGGGCCCGAGCGGAACGCCACCCCCAGCTCGATCTACCTGAAACGGGAAATTCCGCGGTGCCGGCGCTAGGACTCCCGCTGCGTGCGGCGCAGCTCCTTGCGGCGGGCCGCTTGGCGGCGGCGCTCGGCGCCCGGTACCTGGAAGCCTCGCTCGCCGGCGCGCTCGCCCTCCCAGCCGTCGTCGGGGACCCGGGCCAGGTGCGTGACCAGGTCCTCGAGCGCGCGCAGGTCGTTCGACTCGACTCCCGCGTCGAGCAGGCGGCGCATCGAGGCGTCCTGGACGGCCTGGGGAGCGTCCTCGAACAGGAAGACGGCGATCTCGGCGTCGAGGTCGGACTCGCGCCCGACCGGGATCCCGCCCCGCTCGCCGACCTGCCGTAGGGCCCGGACCAGCCGCAGGCCCTCGTCGTCGCCGTCTTGGCTCGGCCGCAGCCGCTCTCGCGGCAGGCCGGCGATCACCGCGATTCGCAACTGCTCGCGCTCCTCGGGCGAGATCGAGCGCAGCCCGCGCCGGGGGCGAAACTCGGCCGGCGTCCCGCGCCCCAGCGAGCGGACCGTGTGTAGCAGCGGCCCCCGGTGATACCGCGGGATCACGCCCAGCGGCACGAGCGCGGCCAGGAACCCGACCAGCAGCACCCCGGCCAGACAGAGCTCCACCACGCTGCCGAGGTCGATGAGCTGGAACAGCGCGCCGATCACGATCGCCATCACCAGTGCGATCAGCACCGCCCGGTAGGGGAAGTCGATCCGCCTGCGGCCGGTCTGGTTGCGGGCGAACATCAGGACCGAGGGAACGCCGAAGCCGACCAGCATCCCGATCGGCGCCGCGTAGCTGCCGATCTCCGGCGCGAGCACGACCGTCAGGCCGACGAAGGCGAGGGCCGCGCCGACGCAGCCGGTGATGAACAGCGCCCGCTTGTGCGAGAGGTTGACGTTCTGGTTCACGGTGCGATAGATCGACGGCATGACGAAAGCGGCGGCGGTGAACGGGATCAGCCCCGCGGCGTCGGCATAGGACGCCGGGGCGATGTCGACCAGCACCTTGCCCGCGAGCACCATCGCGAGCACGGCGAAGATGCAGAGCACCGCGAAGTAGCCGAGCAGCTGGCCCTGGACGGTCGAGCGGCCGTACTGGTCGCCGACCGCCTTGAATGCGGCTGACTTCCGCAGCGGGCGCATCGCCACGCGAAAGCCCTGGGGCAGGAACGAGACCACGAATCCCAGCCGCGAGGCAAGCGCGTAGATCCCGAGCTCGGTCGGGCCGACGAAGCGCGAGAGGATGAAGACGTCGGCGTTCTGGATGATCCAGAACGAGGCCACGATCGGCGCCCGGTGGCCGCCGCGAGCAACGATCTGGCCGATCTCGCCGAGGTCGAAGGAGGGCTCGAAGCTGCCCGCGAGCAGGATCACCGCGACCACCGCGGCGACAGCGGTGCCGATCGCGGTGGCGGCGATCGCGCCCTCGATCCCGGCGCCGCTCGCCAGCAGGGCGATCATCGCGGCGAGCGCGAGGACCGGCCTCGAGGTGTCGGCGATGACGAAGGCGCTCGGCCTGCGCTCGAGCCAGAGGGTGATCCCCGCGAGCTTGAAGACGAGCCAGAAGCCGGCCAGGACTCCCGCCCAGGCGATCAGCGCCTGATCGTCGGGATCGCCGAGCAGCCAATCGGCGATCGGCTCGCGCAGCAGGACCACGAGCCCGGCGCCGAGCAAGCCGAGCACACCCGCCCAGGCGAGCCCGGTGCCGAGCGTTCGCGGCGGCGAGCTCGAAACGACTGAGTCGTCATCCTCGTCGTCGTCATCGTCGTCGTCAGCGCCGAAGGTGCGGCGGATAGTCCCCGGCTTGACGAGCAGCGAGAGCGCCGTGGCGACCAGCCCCGCCAGGAACAGCAGCAGCGCGAAGCGCCCCATCTCGGTCGGGCCGAGATAGGCGGCGACGACCATCACCGAGACGAGCTGGATCAGGTTGCTGACCACGAGCGTCGCCCCCTGGACGCCCGAATAGCGGAGCACCCGCACGCCCAGGATCGAGCCCGAGCCGCCCGGGTGGTCGTGCTGCTGCTCGTGCTTTGTCAGGCGTCCCAGACCTTCCAGTTCGAGAAATCGCGGCCGGTGAGCTCGCGCAGGCGCTCGGCGTCGGCGCGCAGCTGCTCGAGCGTCTCGGGCGGCAGCGAGGCGCGGACGTCGGGACGCTTGATCGTGCGCCGCAGCGGCAGGCGGTCGTCGAGGACGAGCCAGAAGTTCGACGGCAGCATCCGCCCGCGGCGACTGCGGCCCATCTTCTCGAGCCGTACCGCGAGCCGGGTGGCCCGGGTCTTGCCCGAGGTCTGGTGGCGCTCCTGCTCGAACCGCGGGTGGCTGAAGTCGGGGTCGACACCGATGAACTCGAACACCGTGCGCAGGGTCTCCATTCGCCGGTGGCGAAGCTCGGACTGCTGGAAGACCAGCACCTGCTGCTTCTCATAGACGGCGAGGAAGCGCTCGAGCTGCATCGCATAAAGCGAACGGGTGACGTAGGAGGTGTTCGGGTGCACGAGCGTCTCGGCGAGTGTGCCCTTCTCGCGCCGCTTGGCGTAATTGTGGACCCAATGCGCGGCGATCCGCTCGATCGGGTCGCGGATCATGTAGATCAGCTTTGCGTCGGGGACGATCGAGTGCATGCGCTCGGGCACGCCCTCGTGCTGAGGGAAGGCGGTGTAGTTGGGCGACGCCTCGCCGCGGACCCGCGCCTCGGGGTCGAAGTGGCCCTCGTACCAGTCGACCCCGCGCGGCCAGTTTCGCTCCTCGATGAAGAAGTTGAGCTCCTTCGGCTTCGACATCGTCACCTCGGGGTGGAGGCTGAGGTAGTAATGGAGGACGCTGGTGCCGCACTTCTGCGCCCCGATCACGACCAGGTTCGGGAGCGCGCCCTTGCGGGGAGCGGCGGCGGCACCGGAGCGTGGGTCTGCGCCCGGCGCCGCTTGTCCAAGCGACTTCACGGGTGAGGAGGCCTCCATAGGCCGCCTCAGGGTAGCGGAGCCCCGCCGGGCGCCACGACCACATCGCGCGGCCTCGGGCGCTCGGCTGCGATCAGCTCGAGGCGGCCGCGCAGGAAGTCCTCGTAGGCGCCACCGGCGAGCTCTGGCTGGCGCTCGCCGCGGGCGGGGACGTGCTCGACGCCGACCCCGAGCGCGCGCAGCTCGCCGAGGGCCGGGAGGACGTCCGTGATCACCAGCACTCGCTCGGGCTCCTCCCCGCTCTCGGCGAGCGCCTTGCGAACGGCGCCGACGACCTCGGCCTCGTCGATTCCGATCGCGACGATCTGGGTCCGGGCGCGCGGCTTGGTCAGCTGCTGGCGAGTGAGCCGCACCGCGGTCCGCGGCGCACTGGCGAAAAAGCTCCCCCACCGCCGCCGGAACTCGCGCCCACCACCCCGCGGCCCGGCGCGAGTGGCGGATTCCGTCTTCCCTGAAGACGTTTTCGGCCACTCGCGATCGGCGCCGGTGGTGAGGGTCGTGAGCCAGGCGGCGGCCTGGGCGGCGCCCTCGGGCGCCGGCAGCGCCGCGAGGCGGGCGGCGAGCGCTTCGCGCTCGCCCTGGTCGAGCAACCGATCGAGCTTTTCCTCCAGCGCCGGGTCCGCGGTGCCCTCGGTGCCGAGGGCGACGCCCGCCTCCTCGGCCCAGCGCGCCCGCGCCGGCTGGTCGTCGGTGTCGCGGGGCATGGGCACGAACAGCGAGGTGACGCCGAGCGCGATCAGCTCGTGGAAGGCGTTGTAGCCGGCGGCGGCGACCGCGGCGTCGAAGGCGGCGAAGTAGCGGCTCATCGGGTAGGTCGCGCGCAGCTGGACGACGTCATCGGGCACCGAATCGAGCGCGGCGAGCGCCGAGGAGAGCGTCGCGACCTGGACTTCGTCGCGGCCGGCGAGGTGGGCGAGCGCCCGCGCGGTCGCGTCGCGCACCTCCGCCCCCTGGCCAAGGCTGACGAGGACATTGACGCGGCCCGGCTCGAGCCCGAGCTCGGCCTCCGCCTCGGCCCGCGGCAACAGCTCGTCGCGATCACAGAGCACGATCGGGTCGACCCGCTGGGCGTGATCGCGCAGCGGCACGGTCGGCCCACGGTCTTCGGACTCGGCCAGCTCGCCGGGCTCGAGCACCGCGTCGAAGGCGCCCGCGCGGCCGAGCGGGACGCGGCTCGAGCCCGGCTTCCACAGCGGCCGCCGGCACCAGACCGCGACGCTGTCGGAGCGCAGCGCCCCGAGCAGTGCCTCGTAGGGGTGGGTGCCGTCGAAGACGATCACGTCGGGGCCGGCCTCGGCGATCGCGGCGCGCAGGCGCGAGCGCAGGCGCCGCGACCAGCGGTAGTCGTTGCCCGAGCCGGGACTCGCATAGGGGGCGACGTACTCGACCGCGAAGCCCATCCGCCGGACCACCGGCGCCGCCGCCGACAGGGTGAGAAAGAGCGGCTCGACCTCCGCCGAGAGCCGGCGTGCGATCGCCATCGAGCGGGTCAGGTGGCCGAGACCGGTCCCGTTCGAGGTCAGGAACAAGATCCGCCGCCCGGTGGCGGCGGCGCCGGCGTCGCTCAAGCCCCGGAGGCCGCGAGCGTGCGCTCGTAGGAGCGGCGCAGCACCGGCGCGCAGTGGTATCCCTCGCGCTCGAGCCGCTCGAGGGTTGCCTCGTAGACCTCGATCACCTGCTCCTGCTCGCCCGCGGAGAGGCCCTTGCGCCAGCGGTCGCTGTGCGCGGCGTCGGCGTTCATCTCGGAGTCGAAGAACTTGCGCATCGCCGGCTCGTCGGAGATCCCGAGGAACGCGAGCAGGTCGGCGTAGGCGCGCTCGCGGTCGGACTCGACGAGCTCGTCGAGGCTGACGACCGCCAGGCGCTCGCGATCGGCCGCCGAGAGCCCCTGCACGCCCTCCTCCGCCTGGCGCAGGCGGTCGGCCCAGAACTCGATCCCCGAGAGGACGTCGGTCGGGTGATGGGGCTTCTGGCGCAGCGAGACCTTCGAGGAGCCCGAGTCGCGCCCGTCGCGGACCGAGTGCACGAACCGCGCCTCGGGGAAGATCTGCGCGAGGCCGTCGGCGGCTGCGATCGTGAAGCAGCTCATCTCGACCAGCACCGGCTTGCCGGCGGCGTCGGCGCCGGGCTGGAGCAGCTCATAGAAGAGGTTGCGCGAGGCGGCGAGCAGGTCGTCGTCATAGCTGCGCTCGAACCGGTCGGCGGCCGCGTGGAATTGCGCCTCGCCGACGATCGAGTGCAGCCCGCGGACGCGACCGCGGCCAAGCGCACGCCACTTCGCCTTCACGTAGGCGCGGTCGCCGATCCGGACCCGGTGCCACCAGTAGCCACGCAGCTTGCGCAGGAAGTCCTCGGGCTCGGTGCGGCCCTTGACCACGTCGGCGAGCCCCTTCGGGTTGGCGTGGAAGCGGCACTCGATCGGCACCCCGTGAAAGCGCGAGTGGCGGTCGAGCAGGTAGGAGAGGATGTGGGTGCCGCTGCGGCCGGTTCCGCCGACGAAGACCAGGTTGGCAGGCTGCGAGCTCATCGCTCCCGATCGTAGACGTAGACCAGCGGATCGAGGTCGTCGCCATGGCGCTCGAAGGTGCGGCGCAGCAGCGGCGCGCAGCGGGCGCCGGTGGCCTCGAGCCGCGCCAGCGACTCGCCGTAGGCCGCCTCGATCCGCTCCGCCTTGCGCTTCGAGACCCCACGCCTCCAGCGCTCGACGTTGGCCTGCTCGCGGCGTCATCCGCTTATTGAAATAGCGCCGGCGTGCGCTTGGTCGCGGGGACGCCGAGGAAGCGGAGCATCGGCCGCAGCGCGGCGCGGGCGCGGGCATCCGCAGCAGCTCGTCGAGGCTCAGCGTCAGCAGCCGCTCGGGCGGGATCGCGCCGGCGCCGGCCTCGATCGCGCGGATCCGCTCCTCCCACCACTCGATCCCCTGGACGCGGGTTCGCGGGCGGACCAGGCCGCGGGTCTGCGCGACGCGCGAGGCGGAGGCGTCGCGGCCGTCGCGGACGACGTGGATGAAGCGAGCTTCGGGGAACAGCCGCGCCAGGGTCGGCGCCTGGGCGACGGAGTCGGTGCTCTGCTCGATCAGGCCCTGGCCCTCGGCGGCCTTCTCGCCCTCGGTGGCGCGAAACCAGAGCAGGTCGTAGAAGAGCTTGCGGCAGGCCGCCTCGAGGTCGTCGGCGTGGCTCGCCTCGAAGAGCTCGACCGCGGCCTCGAAGCGCTCGCGGTCGACGAACCTGTACATGCCGCGCATCCGGCTGGTCTGAAAGCCGCGCCACCAGAAGCCGCGCAGGCGGCGAACGAACTGCTCCGGCGACACCTGACCGGCGAGCAGGCCCGGGAAGCCGTCGGCGTCGGTGTGGAATCGGACCTCGACCGGAACGAGGCCGAAGCGCGCGTGGCGCGAGATCAGCTGCGAGAGCACATGGGTGCCGCTGCGTCCGGTGCCGCCGACGAAGACGATCGGTGCGGGCGCCGGCGCGCGCTCGACCTCGACCCCGCCGAGCACCGGCGAGGGCGCCTCGGCAGGGCTGGGGAAGTCCTTTGCCATCAGCCCGCGCCCCCGCGGAGGTAGCGGAAGTGGTCGATGTAGGGGCCGCAGGCGCCGGTGATCGTTCGCGTGACGGGATCGGCGGTCGAGGTGGCGGCGAGGTCGCCGAGCCAGACCCGGCGCTCGATCCCGAGTGCGTCCTGGAGCCCGCTCGGCTCGGCGGCTCGGACCTCGACCTCGACCACGCCGGGCTCGGCGGCCTCGAATACCCCGGCGGGCCAGAAGGCGCCGCGGCCGGCGCCGTCGAGGTACATGCCGTCGAGCGACGGCGGCAGCTCGGCAACCACCTCGCCGGCGACCAGCACCTCGAGCGATGCCTGCGAGTGGTACTGGAGCGAGAGCGCGTACTCGCCGGCGCGCGCGAGGTCGAGCTGGTTGGCGACGGTCGCCGGGGCGAGGAAGGCGTTCTCCTGTCCGCCGGCGGCGGGTTCGACCGGCTCGGCGCCCGACCAGCCTCCGTGCTCGGCGAGCGCGGGCTCGACCGCGAACACCGACGCAACCGCCTCGCGCCCTGGCGGCTGACCCTCGCCGGCGCTGCAGAGCTCCCGCACCCCGGGCGCCGGGCCCTCATCGAGCACGCGGCTGCGCGGGGTCTCGCCGCGGCGGCGCCAGAGCACGTAGTCGCCGGACTGAAGCACCGGCTCGAAGTTCTGCGGCGCGGCCGACGCGTAGGCCGCGGTGGTCGTGATCGCGTAGCGGAACTTGTCGAGCTTGCCCGAGTCGAGGGTGTCGAAGTCGGCCGCCTGGCCCTGCTGCCAGACCTTCTCGGGGCGGGCGGCGATCTCCTCGGGCACGTAGCCGGCCGGGGCGCGGGCGAGCGTGCCGCGGAGGCGATAGCCGGCGAAGCGGTCGACTCCGAGGAAGGCGACCGACTCGCCCTCGATTCGCTCGGCGAGCCGCTCGAGCCCGGCGGCGCGATCGTCGAAGCCGACCGGCGCGGCGCGCAAGGCGAGCAGGGTGGAGAGCGTGGCGGCGACGAGCACGCCGGCGCCGAGGGCGTAGCGCGCGACGGTCCTCGCTCGTTGCTCGCCGCCGGCCGGCGGCCCGAGCAGCGCCCGCAGGCCGACGAGCAGGATGAGCGGTGAGATCACGGCGAGCGCCTTCGCCTCGACGTGGATCTCGGCGAACAGGCGGGCTCCGATGTAGACGATCGCGCCGGCGGCGAGCATCGCCAGGAGCGCGAGCTCGCGCCGGCGAGCGAGCGTGAGGACGCCGTAGCCGGCGGCGACGACACCGACCGCGACGGCGAGCAGCGCGCCGGAGACCTCGCCGCGGACGATCCGGAAGTCGCCCTCGGGCCAGATCCCGAACGCCTCGCCCGGGAACACCGGCGAGCTCAGCCGGCCGGCCGAGGCCTGGACGTCGTTGATCTTCTCGATGAAGTTGGCGGCCGGCCCGATCGCGATCACGGCGCCGGCGACGAGCACGACCGCGCCGATCGCAACCGCGACCCGGTTGCGCGAGAGCCACTCGCCCAGCCCGCCCCAGTCGACCGGGCTGCGCCCGGCGAGCGCCTCGGCGACGAGCCAGAGCGGCAGCGCGATCACGAACCAGGCGAGCCCCGGGAGGCTGAAGGTGAACACGCTCGCCGCGGCGAGGATCAGGCCGACGCCCGCGACCGCATGCCAGGGTGTCCCGGGATCCTCCGCGTCTCCGCCGCGCTCGCGGCCGAGGCTCGCGAGTGCGATCGCGAAGGCGAGCACGAAGAGCGCCATCGCGGTCTCCTTGAACGCGGTCTGGGCGAGGAAGGAGGCGGCGAGGTAGGGAAGCGCGCAGATCGACGCGATCGCGATCCGGCGCAGCGGCGCCAGGGCGCCGAGCGCGGCGAGCGCCGCGAGGCCGGTGAGCGCCGGGATCGCGAGCATGAGCCCGTTGAAGGACTCGACCAGCGTCGTGCCCGTCGCCTCGGCCGCGACCGCGGCAACCGCCTGCGGGCCGATCGGGTAGCCGAACTGGACCGCGTTCGGCTGCGGGCCGAAGCCGTTCTGGAGCCAGTCGGCCCAGTAGAGCTGCGCCGCGTGGTCGTTGGTGTAGATGCCCTCGCCGAGGATGCCGATTCGCTCGTTGAAGACGAAGGGGAGGGTGGCGAGCGCGAGCGTGATCGCGACGACCGCGACGCCGATCCACGGCGTGTCGGGCGCGGGGGCGCGCCGATCCTTGGCTGTCGGAAGCGGGGGGCGCGCCGATCCGTGGCGTGTCGGGAGCGGGGGTGGCGCCTGCGACTTCCGGCCCGGGAGTCCGGCTTCTCGGCGCTCCCGCCCGCTTCCGCCACGCTACGAGCGCCGCGATCACGAGCAAGACGCCGAGGAGGATTGAGGCGGTTGTGGCGCGGCCGGGGAGGCGGATGGCGAAGGGTGCGATCACGACCAGGGCGGCGAAGCCGGTGGCTCCCGAGAGCCATGCCGGCGAGGGCCAGCGCAGGAGGGACAGGATCGCCCGCCCGAGCACCAGCGAGGCGAGCAGGATCAGGGCTGTCGAGGCGTAGATCGCGAGCACGTTCAGGGTTGGTTCGCGAATGGCTCGCGGTTGACCGAGTCACCGTTGAGCTCGGCCGTACTCAGCTCGGGGAGCCCGTCGCAGCCGGCCGGGTCGGGCTCGCCGTCGAGCTCGAACACGCTCACCGGGCCGTCGCGGATGATCTCCGTCGCCGCCGGGTCCTCGCGCGTCCACAGCCCCTCCTTGGTGTCGTCGAGGTCGGTGGGGCGATAGGGGTCATAGGTCGTGACCACGTGCGTGTAGCCGCCGTCGGCGAGCGCCTGGCGCCACTGCTCGCAGTTCGGAATCCGCAGGTAGGCGCCGTCCGGCCCCTCCTTGCCCAGCCACTGGACCTCGTTCGAGAGGTCGGTGCCGTAGAAGGGATATTGGTTGAAGACGCCGCGCACACCTGCGACGGCCACCCGAGCATCGCGCAGGTCGCGGCTCCAGCGCACCGCCTCGGCGAGCCTCAAGACCGGGCTCAGGTTCTCGTAGCGGCGCTCGAGGTAGTGGTTCTGTTCCCACCAGCCGGCGCCGAGCGCGCCGAGCGCGACCAGCGAGGCGATCGCGATCGCCCAGCGGCGCGGCGCGCCGCCGCCGAGCAGGCCGCGCCCCGCAAGCCAGCGCAGCACCGCAAAGGCGACCAGCGCCGCGACCGCGGTCGCGATCGCCCCCTTGACATGGCCCTGCTTCCACTGGACCAGCGAGCTGACCGTGACGATGAGGAGGATCGAGAGCCCGGCGAGCGTCCACCGCCGCGCACGCTCGCTCGCCCGCAGCGCCGGCAGGCAGGGCAAGATCGCGAGCCCGATCGCGGCCGCCGGGGCGACGTAACGGACATTCCACACAAAGGCGATCGGCATCCCCTCCTCGCCCGCGGCGGTCAGCGGCGTGAAGACGTAGGCGAGCGCCGTGAAGAGGACGAGCGCGCCGAGCATCCGCAAAATCGGCTCCCCTCCCCGCCACAGCGCCCAGGCCCCGGCGCCGAGGAAGGCGAGCAGGGTCAGCGGCCAGAGCAGGCCGAGCGACTCGTCCAGTCCGGGGATGAACCAGTCAGACCAGACCTCGAAGTCGGTCGCATAGTGGAAGACCGAGAAGCCCTCGCGAAGCTCGAACCCGCGCTCGGGCGTCGGCAGCCCGAGCGGGCCGAAGTTCGTGAACGGGATCGGGTTGCCGACTGCGAACAGGTTCCGCAGGAACCAGTAGCCGCCCGCCGCGAAGGCGGGGATCGCGAACCAGGCGAAGGCGCGGATGCGGGCGCCACGCCCGGCGATTACCGCGACGCCGACCGCGAGGGCAATGACGGGGGCGAGGAAGCTCAGCTTCGTCCCCGCGGCCAACCCGGCTGATAGGCCGGCAAGGGCCAGCGCCGCCGCCCCGAACGGCGGCGGTTTGGCGCTTTCTTTGTCTCCGGGACGAACTTCGCGCCTTTCGGCCGCCGATGCCCCCGCTGCGGCCGGCGCCGCCTCCCCGCTCCCCTCACCCGCCCACGCCACCCGCGCATTGACGAGAATCGCCACGGCAGCAAGCACGAACGCGAGGCCGACGATGTCGTTGAGCGCCTCGCCCGCCTGGAACTCGGCCAAGCTCTGAGCGCCGAGCGCGATCGTGCCGCCGAGCAGGCTCTGCGGCCCGAGGCCGTAGGGGCGGCCGATGCAGTACGCGGCGAGCATGCAGAGGCCGAGGAAGCCGAGGTTGAGCAGCGGGGAGAGGATGTCGCGGCCGAAGGCGAGCACGGGGATGCTGTGCAGGACCTCGGAGTTCGCCGGGTAGTAAGCGGCGAAGAAGATCGGGTCGAAGAAGTCGATCGAGGCGAGGTCGCCGCTGTCGGCGAACCGGGCGGCGAGCGGCATGTGGTACCAGAGAGTGTCGGCGCGGTCCATGCCCCCGGCGAGGCTGGCGAGGGTCGGCACCATCCAGGCGGCGGCGACCGCGGCGCAGGCGGCCGCGGCGATCCAGATCGCGATCGTCGAGGCGGGCGGCGCCGGCGGACCGGCCGAGGCCGCCTCGCGACCTCGCGGCGCGAGCCGGCCGCAGATCGCCCAGACGAGCACCGCGAGCGCCACCGAGCCGGCGATCAGGGTCAGGTCGCCGTAGGCGCCAAAGGTCCCGAAGAGCTCGGCGAGCCAGATCGCAGCCACGATCGCGAGCACCGACTCGGTCAGCCGGGCCGGGGCGCCGACCCACGCGGGGAGGACCGCCGCCCGCACCCGCCAGGCGGCGAAGCCGAGCGCGCCGACGATCAGCGCCAGCTCGAGCGCGCCGGCGAGGTAGGCGCCAAGATCGAGCGTGCGCTCGGAGGCCGAGGCAAGCGAGAAACCGGGCGTCACCATGCCGCCTCGCGGAATTTGGCGGCCCGAGTTACTTGGAACCGAGACCGCGGATCACGTACGGCGCCTCGCCGATCGCGACCATGCCGTCGCGGCGCGCGGCGCGCTCGGCGGCTTCGGACTCGTCGAGCGTCGTGATCCGCTGGCGAAGCTTGGCGTTCTCCTCGCGCAGCTCCGCGAGCGAGGAGTACTCGCTGCGCGAGTCGCCCCACGCGTCGAGGAAGTTGACGACCGGATTGATGTAGGAAATCAGCACCGCGGCGAGCACGAGCACGAGCGCGACCCGGCCGACCTTGTCCCAGCGGATCCGGCTCGCCGGGCCCCCGCCGCGCCGGCGAGGGCGGGGCGCCGGGCGCATCCGGTAGCCGCGAGCGGCCTGGGCGCGGGAGCTCATGCCGTATCGGTTCGGCGCCCGGGGGCCCGACCCTTCCGTTAGATGGGTGAACCCGCGCCGTCGCGCACGCGGATGACGCGCGGGCACCGTCGCCGGATCGCGCCAGTCGAGGCTTGCCCGTACCTACCGGTACGGGCTTCGCTCGCCGGCCACGCCCGGCTCGGTCCGCGCGCCCCCGCGCACGCGAGGCCGCGAGTTCAACCATCTGCGATTCACCGGCCGTTGCGGCCGGCGAAGGCGGCGAGGCCCGGGTAGGTCGCCGCCGGCCCGAGTTGCTCTTCGATGCGCAGCAGCTGGTTGTACTTCGCGACCCGGTCCGAGCGCGACGGTGCGCCGGTCTTGATCTGCCCGGCGCCGGTGGCGACGGCGAGGTCGGCGATCGTCGTGTCCTCGGTTTCGCCCGAGCGGTGCGAGATCACCGCCGTATAGCCCGACTTGCGGGCGATCGAGATCGCCTCCAGGGCCTCGGTCAGGGTGCCGATCTGGTTCACCTTGATCAGGATCGAGTTGCCGACCCCGGCCTCGATCCCGCGCCGGAAGCGCTCGGGGTTGGTGACGAAGAGGTCGTCGCCGACGAGCTGGCAGCGATCGCCGAGCCGCTCGGTGAGCAGCGCCCAGCCATCCCAGTCGTCCTCGTCCATTCCGTCCTCGACCGAGATCACCGGGTAGCGCTCGGCGATCTGAGCCCAGAAGCCGACCATCTCCTCGGCCGAGAGCGCGCGCCCCTCGTGCTCGAGCACGTAGGCGCCGTCCGACTCGCGGTGGAGCTCACTCGCGGCGGGGTCGAGCGCGATGAAGACGTCTTCACCAGGCGCGTAGCCGGCCGCCTCGATCCCGGCGACGAGGATCTCGAGCGCCGCCTCGTTCGACTCGAGATCGGGCGCGAAGCCGCCCTCGTCTCCGACAGTGGTCCCGAAGCCGCGCTCGGTCAAGGTCCGCTTCAGCGCGTGGAAGACCTCGGTCCCCGTCCGCAGCGCCTCCGCGAAGCTCTCGGCGCCAGCGGGAACGACCATGAACTCCTGCAGGTCGACCGAGTTGTCGGCGTGGGCGCCGCCGTTGAGCACGTTCATCATCGGCACCGGGAGCACGTTCGCCTGCTCGCGCGATGCCCCGTAGAGCTCGGCGATGTAGAGGTAGAGCGGCACGCCGGCCTCGTTCGCCGCCGCGTGCGCGGTGGCCAGCGAGACGCCGAGGATCGCGTTTGCGCCGAGCCGCGACTTGTTCGGCGTCCCGTCGAGCTCCCGCAGCGTCTCGTCGAGCGCCACCTGGTCGGTCGCCCGGGCGCCGGCCAGTGCCTTGGCGATCGTTTCGTTGACGTTTTGGACCGCCTTCGTGACGCCCTTACCGGCCCAGGCGTCGCCGCCGTCGCGCAACTCGGTCGCCTCGAACTCGCCGGTCGAGGCGCCGGAGGGCACAGCGGCGCGCCCGAGCGCGCCCGAGCCGAGCCTGACCTCGACCTCGACGGTCGGGTTGCCCCGCGAGTCGAGGATCTGGCGCGCGTGGATATGCTCGATCGCTCCCATATGCGGAGCGGGGAGGCTACCCGCGAAGGAGAATCGATGGCCCTGACCGCCCAGATTACGATCTCGCTCGACGGCTACGTCGCCGGCCCGAACCAGTCGCTCGACGAACCGCTCGGCGAGGGCGGCGAGCAACTGCACGAGTGGGCGTTCGCGCTCAAGAGCTGGCGCGAGCCGCACGGCCGAGAGGGCGGCGAGACCAACCCCAGCTCCGCGGTCCTCGACGAGTCGCTCGCCCGCACCGGGGCGACGATCATGGGCCGGCGGATGTACAGCGGCGGCGAGGGAGCGTGGGAGGACGACCCCAGGGCGCGCGGCTGGTGGGGAGACGAGCCGCCGTTTCACCACCCGGTGTTCGTGCTCACCCACCACGCCCGCGAGCCGCTGCCGATGGAGGGCGGGACCACGTTCACCTTCGTCACCGACGGGCTCGAGTCGGCGCTCGGGCGGGCGCGCGCCGCGGCGGGCGACATGGACGTCGCGGTTGCCGGCGGCGGCAGCGCGATCTCGCAGTACCTGGTCGCCGGCATGCTCGACGAGCTCGAGCTCCACGTCGTCCCGCGCCTCCTCGGCGGCGGCGTACGCCTGTTCGACGACCCGGCCGCCGCCCGGATCGGGCTCGAGTGCACCCGGGTGGTCGAGGCCCCCGGCGTCACCCACCTGCGGTATCGGGTGCTCGGGTAGCCGAGCCGCACGCGGCTCGGGCGGGGTGGCGTTCCGCTCGGGCGATGGCGGGGCGCGTTGCGTAGTCAGTTTGCAGTGAGGGGAGGCTGTCTTAGGTGCTGAGGGCCGCTTCGGCGAGCGCCCGGGCGTGATTGGCGAGTTGTTCGTCCATAAGGCGAGGAAAGCGCCAACCGCCGGGTTTTCGGCCCGAGATTGGCGACTTGTGCCCGGATAGCGGGCAGAAGTCGCCACTCGCCTCGAAGCCGCGCCAAACGCCCGCGCCCAGCCCAACTCCCTCCCTCATTGCAACGAACCACGCTCGCGCCCCCGCCAACGCCCGAGCGGAACGCCAGCCCCGCCCCGCGCACGCTGGGCGTGCCTCCCGAATCGAGGATCTAGCCCGCGTCGGCGCGGAAGCGGTCGGCGGCCGCGCGGACCGCGAGCTCGGGGTCGACACCGAGCCGGCGTGAGAGGCGGACCGCGTCGAGCAGCATCTCCCCCACCGCGGCCTCCGTCTCGTCGCGGGTCGCCCGGTCGGCCGGGGCGCCGCCCTCGGGGTCGGCGCGGCGCAGCACCTTGCGCGCGTAGAGCAGTCCGGGCAGGGTCTCTGGGATGTCGGCGAACGGGTCTTCGGCGCCGCGGCCCTCGACCTCGCGCTTGATCCGGTCCCAGTTGCGAAGCACTTCGCCCGAGGTTTCCGCCTCCGTATCGCCGAAGACGTGCGGGTGGCGGCGGATCAGCTTCTCGCTGATCTGCTCGGCGACCTCGGCGAGCGAGCCCGAGGCGCGCTCCTCGAGCAGCAGGGAGAGGAAGACGACCTGGAAAAGGACGTCGCCGAGCTCGTCGCGCAGCTTGGCGTCGTCGGCGCGCGCGGCGGCGTCGGCGAGCTCGTAGGCCTCCTCGACCGTGTGGGTGACGATCGAGCGCTCGTCCTGCTCGCGATCCCACGGGCACTCGCGGCGAAGCCGCCGCGTGATCTCGTCGAGCCGCTGGAGCGCGTCCAGCTCTGTCATCTAGCCGCCCGGGGGCGGGGCCGGCGGGGCCGTGCCCGGAGGCGCGGTGCCGGGCGGAACGGTGCCGGGCGGAACGGTGCCGGGCGGAACCGTGCCCGGAGGCGCCGCACCACCCGGAAGCGGCGCGAGGCCCGGCGGGACGCCCCCTGCGGGCGCCTCGGCCGGAGGCGCGATCGGCCCCTGCGGCAGGCCGGCGGCGGCCGGGGTGCCGAAGACGCCGGCGGTCCCGGGAGCGATCGGCCTGGTCGAGGGCACGGGAGCGTCGCACCCCTGGGTCTCGGCGACCTCCTCGGTGCACGGGTCGGGCGGGGCCGGCGCGTTCGCGCAGCGATCGATCGCGTAGTCCTCGGCGCAGAACGTCCGCGCCACCCACTTCGCCTGGAAGTCCTCCTGGAACGCCGCCGCGACCTCCTGCTGGCGCGCCGCGATCAGCGTCTGCTGGATCTGCTCTCGCGCTTCGTCCAGCGGTGTCGTCTCAGCGGGCGTCGTCTTCTCGACCTGGATCACATACCAGCCCGCGTCGCCCTCGAACGGGCCCACCAGCTCACCTTCGGGCGCGGAAAAGATCGATTCGTCGAGCAGCGGCTCGGACTGGCCCTCGACAACCGCCTGGCGCAGCCCGCCGGTCGACTTGGTCGCCTCGTCGACCGAGAACTTCTTCGCGACTTCGTCGAAGGACTTCGCCGAGGAGTCGGCCTCCAGCGCCGCCAGCGCCTCGTCGGCGTCGGCCTCGTCCTTGGTCAGGATCACGCGCACGTCGCGGGCCTCCGGCTGTTGGAACTGGGCGAGGTTCTCGTCGTAGAAGGTCTCGATCTCCTCCTCGTCGACCGTCGGGTCCTCGGGAAGCACGGCGGTCTGGATCCGGTCGGAGATCAGCTGCAACGCGATCCGCTGGCGCGCTTCGTCGAGCGTGAAGCCGGAGTCCTCGAGGAACTGGTCGAACGCCTTCTCGGTGTCGAACTGTTGCGACTTGACCGTCTCCAGCTCCTCGTCGATCTCGCGGTCGGTGACCTCGATTCCGCGCTCCTCGGCTTCCCCGGTCACCCAGGCTGCCAGCAGCAGATCCGAGACAGCGGCGTCCTTGAGCAGGTCGTACTGGGGGTCGTCTGTGGGCGGGACCTCGCCAAGGCCCTGCCGGGCGGCGGTCTGCTGGAGGGCGGCCTCGAAGTCCTCTTGCGTGATCGCCAACTCGCTCGCATCCGGATCGTTGGGGTCCGGAGCGTCCTCGACCACGGCGACGTCGCCGTCGGGCACGCTCGGGTCGCTGACGCCCTGGGCGGCCGCGACCCAGACGAAGGCGATGACCAGGAACGCGGCGAGGACCACCAGCGCGATCCGCTTGTGGTTGCCACTACGGTCGCGCGCAGGCGCGGTGGGCTTGCCCTTCTTTCCCTGCTGCGAGCTCACGAGGCGGGGAGCATAAACACCGCCGAGATCCTCCGCTTCGCGTCCGGTCTCGGCGAACGCAGTCGGGGAGGCAGGTCGGTCACGTCGCGACCGCGACATCGTCGCCAGCCCCGGCAAGCGCGGCGGTGAGAGCCTCGGTCAGCGCGAGCACAGTGGCGAGGCGGGCGTCGGGCTCGTCGTCGGCGCGCAGCGAGAGCGTCTTCGAGCGCGACTCGAACATCGCCTCGGGGATCTGCTCGCGCAGCCGGCCGACCGCCGCGGCGTCGAGCTCGAGCGGGGTGATCGAGAGCCGGCCGCCCCGGACCTCGGCGGTGCGGGCGCCGGCCAGACCGAGCTCGATCCGCGCCCGCTGGAGCGCAAACAGGTTCTCGACCGGGTCGGGCACCGGGCCGAAGCGGTCGCGCAGCTCGTCGCGCAAGGCCCGCAGCTCGCCCGCGCGCCGGGCGCCGGCGAGCCGGCGGTGGACGTCGATCTTCGCCGCCTCGAAGGGGATGTAGTCGGCCGGCAGGTAGGCGTCGACATCGATGTCGAGCCGCACCGGCGCTTCCTCGACCCGCTCACCGCCGGCGGCGCGCAGCGCCTCGACCGCCTCGTCGAGCAGCGAGACGTAGAGCTCGAAGCCGATCGCCGCGACATGGCCCGACTGCTCGTCGCCGAGCAGGTCGCCGGCGCCGCGGAGCTCGAGGTCGCGCATCGCGATCGCAAAGCCGGAGCCGAGCTCGGTGTGGTCGGAGAGCGTCGCCAGGCGGGCGCCGGCTTCGGCGGAGATCGCCTCCTCGGAGGGATAGAGCATGTAGGCGAAGGCGCGCTCGCTCGAGCGCCCGACCCGGCCCCGGATCTGGTAGGCCTGGGCGAGGCCGAGCTGGTCGGCGCGCTCGACGATCAGCGTGTTCGCCTGCGGGATGTCGAGCCCCGACTCGATGATCGTCGTCGCCACCAGGCAGTCGGAATCGCCGCGCAGGAAGCCGAGCATCGTCTGCTCGAGCTCGCCCTCGTCCATCTGCCCGTGGGCCTCGGCGAAGCGGACCCGCGGACAGAGCGCGCGCAGGCGCTCGGCGACGTCGGGGAGCGTCTCGATCCGGTTGTGAAGGAAGAAGATCTGGCCCTCGCGGTTGGCCTCGCGGTTGATCGCCCGCTCGACCAGCTCCTCGTCGTAGGGCCCGACATAGGTGCGAACCGGCCGGCGGCCCTCGGGTGGCGTCTCGATCACCGAGATGTCGCGCAGTCCCGCAAGCGACATCTGCAGGGTGCGCGGGATCGGCGTCGCCGAGAGCGAGAGCACGTCCACCTTCAGCTTCAGCTGGCGCAGGAGCTCCTTCTGGCGGACGCCGAAGCGCTGCTCCTCGTCGACGATCACGAGGCCGAGCTCCTTCGCGCGCACGTCGCGCGAGAGCAGCCGGTGGGTGCCGATCAGAACGTCGAGCCTGCCGTCGGCGAACCGCGCCAGCGCCTCGCGCACCTCGGCGGGCTTGCGAAGCCGCGAGACCATTCCGATCTCGAGCGGGAACTCGGCGAGGCGCTCGCGAAAGGTTCCCAGGTGCTGCTGGGCGAGGATCGTCGTCGGAACCAGCATCATCACCTGCTTGCCCTCGACCGCCGCCTTGTGGGCGGCGCGCAGGGCGACCTCGGTCTTGCCGTAGCCGACGTCGCCGCAGATCAGCCGGTCCATCGGCCGCTCGGACTCCATGTCGGCCTTGACCGCCTCGATCGCGTCGATCTGGTCGGCGGTTTCGCGGTAGGGGAACGACGCCTCGAGCGTGATCTGCCACTCGCCGTCGGGCTCGAAGGCGTGGCCCTTGCGCGCCTGGCGCTCGGCATAGAGATTGAGCAGCTCGCCGGCGAGCGCCTGGGCGGCGCGCCGGGCCCGCGCCTTGACCGCGTCCCAGCGCTTCGAGCCGAGCGCCGAGAGCTGCGGCGCTTCGCCGCCGGCGCCGACGTAGCGGGTGATCTTCGCGAGCTGGTCGGTGGGCGCGAAGACCTTGTCCTCGCCGCGGTACTCGAGCTCGAGGTAGTCGCGGATGACGCCGGCCACGGTCTTGGTCTCGAAGCCGGCGAAGCGAGCGATGCCGTGGTCCTCGTGGACGACGTAGTCGCCGATGCGCAGGTCGGCGAAGCTCATCATCCGCCCGCGGGCACTCGGCGGCGCGGCGGCGCGCCGGCGATGGACGAGGCGCCGGAACGGGATCACCGCAAGGCGCAGGTCGGGAGAAACGAATCCGTCGCTCAGCGCCGCCTCCTCGAACAGCAGCGCCGCCTCCTCGGGCACGGCCTGATCGAGGAAGCGGGCGTCGACGCGGTTGAGGTTGTAGCGAGCGCGCTCGGCCTCACCGCGGTTAGGGAACGTGACCACGACCCGGTAGCCGGAGCGCAGCTCGCGCTCGAGCACGGACTCTGCCTCGGAGATGCTGCGCGCGGCGGAGGTGGGGGCCTGGGCACGGAACACCCAACGTTCCGCCGATGTGCTCGGCTTCGCCTCCGCCACCGGCGGGTCAGCCGAGGGCTCGGGCTCGTCGGCGGACGGGCGCAGGACGCGAAGCACCGCTCGTTCGGCGAGCGGCCCGGCGACCTCGACGTAGAGGTGGCGGGCGTCGGCGTCGTGCATCGCGGTGGTCACGTCCTCCCAGTGGTCGCGCAGTGCGGCGGGGATCTCCTCGGCGGCGGCGAGCACGACAACGGTCTCGTCGCCGATCAAGTCGAGCGGTGCGTGGAACGAATCGACGGGGAGCAGCTCCGCCACGCCGGGACGCTCACCGAACCTATCCGGCGATGCGCTCGGCTCCGCCTCCGCCACCGCCGGGTCAGCGGCGAGTTCCGCGAGCTCACGGTGCTCGAGCGCCAGCTCGGCGGCCGGGTCGAGCTCGATCCGCTCCGCCTCGCCGAGCGAGCGCTGGGTGAAGGTCGAAAACCAGCGGATCGACTCGATCTCGTCGCCGAACAGCTCCAGCCGCGCGGCGCGCTCCTCGGTCGCCGGGAAGACGTCGAGGATGCCGCCGCGGACCGCGAACTGGCCACGCTCGATCACCTGGTCGGTGCGCTCGTAGCCGGCCTCGACGAGCAGCTCGGAGACGTCGCCGAGGTCGATCTCCTCGCCGCGGTGAAGGACGAAGCCCTCGGGACGCAACGAGGCATCGGGGACCGCCTCGGCGAGTGCGACGGCTGAGGCGACGACGACGGGCACGCTCCTCGCCGGGCTCGGTGGTGAGCGCGTCGAGCGCCCCGATCCGCAACCCGACCAGGTGCGGCGGCGGGGCCAGGTGGGACTCATAGCCGGTGCCGCGAGACGGGTAGTAGCGAACCCGGCGCGGCGCCAGATATGCACCGAGGGCGCGGGCGAGGTCGCGGGCGTCGACGTCGTCGGCGGCGACGACCAGCGCCGGGCTTCCGCCGAGGCCGTCGGCGGCCTCGAGCAACGAGGCGAGCAGATAGGGGCGGATCGATGCCGATGCGCGCAGGTCGACCGCCTCGCCGGACCCGATCGAGGCCACGAGGGGGGCGAATCGCTCGTCGTCGAGCGCTATGTCGAGCAATGACCTGAGCAGTCGACCCGCGATGGTAGCGGGCGACAGCCAGGCATTTGGTTACCATATGGTCATCGCGCGAAAGCAGACACTGGTCCAGCTCAGCGACGAGCTCGTCGATCTGCTCGACCGGGAGGCACTGCGGCGCGGCGTTTCGCGCTCGGCGTTGATCCGCGAGGCGGTGGAGCAACACCTCCACGACGAGCGCGAGGCGGAGATCGACCGCAGGATCGTCGAGGCCTACACGCGGATGCCTCAAACCGAGGAAGAGCTCGAGTGGGACGGTACTTCGGCCTGCGCGGGTGCGCAGCGGCAGCTCGACGAAGAGGACGACGACGACCTGGTGAGGCGCGGGGAGATCTGTACTGGCTCGATCGTCCGAATCGCAAGCCTCGGCCGGTTTGCATCCTCACGCGCGACGAGGCGATCCCGGTACTCACCGACATCTGACTCGTGGCGCCGGCGACCAGACCGCCGCGCGACATCCGACACCGAAGTCGCCTCTCGACCGCGACGACGGGATGCCGAAGTCCTGCGTGCTCTCGCTCGACAGCTTCGACGCTGGTGCCCAAGCGGCTGCCTGGCCGAGCGGATCACCACGCTCACCCCCGCCCGCATGCATCAGGTCTGCGCAGGCGCTTCGGATCGCTACCGGCTGCTGAGCGCCGCCCGCGGCCGTGGATAGGCTGCGGGCGATGAGCGAGCGGGCGCGAGGGATTGCGGCCCCGGCGCTGGCGATCCTGGCGGCCGTGGCGCTGCTCGGCGCGCTGGTCGCCGGCTACGCCTCGCGGGCGGTTCTCGACGCTGACCAGTTCGCCGCCCGCGCGACCTCGGCGCTCGAGAGCGAAGCGGTCTCGGCGGAGATCGGTCGCCGGGTCGCCGACAGCCTGATCGAGGCCGAGCCCGACCTCACCGCCGTGCGCCCGGTGATCGAGCAGGTCGTCGGCGGCGTCGCCCGCAGCGGCGGCTTCCAGAGCCTGTTCGGGGCCGCGGTTCGCGATCTGCACCGCGCGATCTTCAGCGGCGACCAGAACACGGTCACGCTGACCCTCGGCGACATCGGCGCCACCGTCCGGGGTGCGATCTCGGCGCTGAACCCGAAGCTGGCGAAGCAGATCTCGGCCGGCGCCGACGTGCCGATCCTCGACTCCGAGCCGCCCGACGCTCTGCTCGCGATCGCCGAGGCGGTCGAGGGGTTCCGGGCGTTGCCCTGGCTGCTGCTCGCGGCCGGGGTCCTGCTGATCGGCGCCGCGCTACGGGTGACTGCCGACCGGCGCCGGATCCTGGTCACGCTCGGAATCGCGATCTCGATCGGCGCCGTCGTCGCCCTGGTCGGGATGCGCGCGCTCGAGTCGCTCGTGCTCACGCAGACCGATGAGGCGCAGCTGCGCGATGCCGCGGGGGACATCTGGGACGCCTACCTCGGCGATCTGGCGGTCGCTCTGCTGCTCGCGGCCGCCTGCGGCACGGTGATCGCGGCGGCGGCGTCCTCGCTGCTGCGCCCGGTGGACATCGCGGCTCCGCTTCGTCGCGCCTGGGCGATTCTCGACACGGTTCCCGAGAGCGGGCGTATGCGCGTGTTGAGGGGGGTCGTGTTGCTAGTGATCGGGATCGCGATCGTCGTTCGCCCACAACCGTTCGTCGCTTTGATCGCGATCCTCGCCGGGCTCTACATCGCCTACGCGGGCGCCGGGGAGTTGATGCGGCTGACGATCGCGGAGCCGGGTGAGCCGACGGCCGAGGCTCAGCGAGGCCGCGGCCCGCTCGTCGCCGCGCTGCTCGTCGCGGTGACGATCCTCGGCGCCGGGGTGTTGTTCATCGGCGTCGGTGGAATCCGCGCCGAGCCGGCGACGATCGAGACCGAGGGTTGCAACGGCTCGGAGGCGCTCTGCGAGCAGACGCTCGATCAGGTCGTCTTCGCCGGCACCCACAACTCGATGTCCGCGGCGAGCAACCCTGACTGGCTCTTCGCCCAGCACGACGAGGGCTTCCCGACCCAGCTCGCCGATGGCATCAGGGCGCAGTTCATCGATGCGCACTACGGGGTCGAGACCGAGAGCGGGATCATCAAGACCGATCTCTCCGACCTGACCGGCCCCGAGCGCGCGGTCTACGAGGACGAGCTCGGGTCCGAGTCGCTGGATGCCGCGCTTCGTATCCGCGATCGGATCGTCGGCTCACAGGAGGTGGGCGAGCGCGAGGTCTACCTCTGCCACCGTTTCTGCGAGCTCGGCGCGATCTCGATCAAGACGGCGTTCAGCGACTATCGCGACTTCCTCGCGGCGAACCCGGACGAGGTCATGGTGGTCGTGATCGAGGACTACGTCGACCCCAAGGACGTCGTCGCGGCGGTCGAGGAGACGGGGCTGATCGACTTTGTCTACACCGGGCCGCTCGGTCCGCCGTGGCCGACGCTCGAGCAGATGATCGAGTCTGGAGGCAGGGTGGTGATGATGGCCGAAGCCGACGCCGGCGGGGGCGATATCCCCTGGTATCACCCGGCATACGAGGAGCTGGTCCAGGAGACGCCGTACACGTTCAAGACCCCGGACGCCCTGATCGGCGCCGACAACCTCGACGCCAGCTGCGAGCCCAACCGCGGCCCCGATGACGCGCCCATCTTCCTCATCAACCATTGGGTCGACAGCTCTCCGGCGCCGAAACCGTCGAACGCCGAAAAGGTGAACGGCCGCGACGCGCTCCTGGGGCGGATCGAGCGCTGCGAGGAGCTCCGCGGCATCGCCGCAAGCCTGATCTCGGTCGACTTCTACGCCCGCGGCGACCTCTTCGAGGTCGTCGACGAGCTCAACTCGACTCGCTAGGAAGACCGGGCCCCGAGCGCTGCCACTCGACCTGGCCCTCGCCCTCGACCCGCGAACGGCCCTCGACCTCGTCCCACTCGTGCAGCATCCGCTTCAGCCGCGCCACCGCCTCGGGCGGATGCTCGGCGACCGCCGCGGCGAGCTGGAGCGACGCCTCCTCGGTTCGCTGCGGCGGGACGACCTTGTGGATCAGGCCCCAGCGGTAGGCCATATCGGCGTCGACCTCCTTCGCGGTCAGCAGCAGGTACTTGGCGACCGAGAGGCCGCTGAGGGTGACCAGGCGCGCCGAGCCGACCGGAGCCCCGAGCGCCGCGCCGGGGAAGCGCAGTCGCAGGTTCGAGCCGCCGACGCGCAGGTCGCAGGCAACCGCAATCTCGGCGCCGCCGCCCACGCAGGCGCCATGGCACGCGGCGACGGTCGGCTTCGGAAAGCCCGTCAGCTCGTCGTAGAGCTGCGCGAAGAGCTCCATCCGGCGCAGCGCCCCGGCCTCGTCGAGCTGCTCGCGCACGTCGGCGCCGGCCGAGAGGCCCATGTGGTCGGAGGAGGAGAGCACCAGCGCTCGCACCTCGTCGTCGTCGCGGGCCGCGGCGAGGTGGCCGAGCATCTCCTCGAGCATCTGCGTATTGATCGCGTTGCGGGCGTCGGGGCGGTCGAGCTGAAGCAGCGCGACCGCGTCGGCGACGGAGTAGTTGGTGAGCTGGTCGGCCATCCGATCTCCGAAACGGGCAACCTACCGGGCTACTCGCCCGGGCTCGCGTCGCCGGGGTCGGGGGCGGCGAGTCGCTCGACCAGCCGCTCGGTCTCGTCGGCGGCGGCGGAGACCAGCCCGGCGACCTCGTCATCGGACTCCGAGAAGCGCGAGAGCACGTAGGAGGAGACGACCTCGGGGTCGGTCGAGTCGGGGCGCCCGACGCCTACCCGGATGCGCCAGAACCCTTCGTCGCCGAGTCCCCGCTTCAGGCTCTTGAGCCCATTGTGGCCGGCGACGCCGCCGCCGAGCTTCGCCCGAACCTCGCCGAACGGGAGGTCGATCTCGTCCTGGATGGCGATCACGTGCTCGAGCGGCACGCGGAGCTGGCCGCGGGCCGGTCCGGCCGAGTCGCCGGACTCGTTCATGAACGTCTGCGGGAGCAGGATCGCCACCCGCGGACCACCCGGGCGGATGCGGCCCTCGGTGATCAGGCCGCGGAACTTCTCCTTCGCCTTCGGCAGCTGCCAGCGTCGCGAGAGCTCCGCAGCGACCTCGAAGCCGAGGTTGTGACGGGTGCTCGCGTAGCGCCGGCCGGGGTTGCCGAGGCCGATGATTAGAACAACTCCCGCCACGTCCTCGGCTTCGCCTCCGGGCCGGTCGGGATCGCCGACGCGACGACGTCGGCGGAAAAGGCTCAGGACTACTCCTCGCCGGAGTCGCCCGAATCGCCGGAGTCGTCGGCGTCCTCGCGCTCGCCCTCGCCCTCGGCGGGGGCTTCCTCGCCCTCGAGCAGCTCGCCCTCCTCGCCGACCAGCTCGGCCTCCTCCTCGAGCTCGGGCTCCGGCTCCTCCTCGACCCGCGGCGGGTTCAAGGTGGCGATCGTGACCTCGTCGGGGTCGACGCCCTCACCGAGGAAGAACTCGACGCCCTCGGGCGCGACCAGCGCGCTGAGCTGAAGCGTGTCGCCGATCACCATCCCGGAGACGTCGGCGGCAATCGACTCGGGGATGTTGGTCGGCAGGGCCGAGATCGTGATCTCGTGGGTGACGTGCTCGAGCACGCCGCCCTCGGTGACGCCGGGCGCGTCCTCGGCGCCGAGCAGCTCGATCGTGACGTCGGCCTGGATCTCGGTGTCGAGCTTGACCTCGTGCAGGTCGAGGTGGACGAGCCGGCCGCGAACCGGGTCGCGCTGCTGTTCCTTGATCACAACCGGCACCGTGCCCGTGCCCTCGATCTCGACGTCGAACAGGGCGGCGCCGTGCACGAGCACGTCGCGGACATCGCGCGCCGCGACCTGGAACGGGCGCGCCTCGGAGCCGTCGCCGTAGACGACCCCGGGCACGAGGCCCTGGCGGCGCAGGCGGCGGCTCGTGCGCGAGCCGAACTCGGTCCGCGGCTGAGCCTTCAATGTGAGCCTGTCGGAGGTCATGCGGCGGTTGAGGATAGAGAACCCGCGGTCGAGTTCGCGCGCGGGTATCTTCGCTGCGATGTGGGCCATCGCGGGAGCGCCGATCGACTCGTCCGGCCGCGACCGCGGCGAGGCAAGGGCCCCGGTGGCGCTGCGTGCCGCGGGCCTCGGTGAGCTCCCCGGGGTCGAGGACCGGGGCGACCTGGCGGTGCGGATCGCCGACACCACCCGCGACCCCGAGACCGGGGTGATCGGGTTCGCAGACCTGGTCGGCTCGACCGGGGCGATCGCCGCCTGGATCGCCGAGACCGCGACGGGCCCCGACCGCCCGTTGGTCGTCGGCGGTGACTGCTCGCTGCTGCCGGGCGTGTTCGCCGGCCTGCGCCGAGCAGGGATCGAGGCGGGGCTGTGGATGGTCGACGGGCATCCCGACGCCTACGACGGCACCAGCTCGCCGACCGGCGAGGCCGCCGACATGGACCTCACCTTCCTCGTCGGACGCGCACCGGCGGCGCTGGCCGAGGTCTGGGGCGGCGACGATCCTCCGCTGCTCAACCCGCGCCAAGTCGCGGTGCTCGGCCACCGGCCCGCGGACTCCGACCCCGAGGTCGCGCGCGAGCTCGACCAGGTGCCTGCCGGAGTGCTGCTGCTGGACGCCCCCACGATCGTCGAGCGCGGCGCGGCCGAGGTCGCCGCCGAGAGTGCGACCCACCTCGAGGCCTGGCCGGCCTGGCTTCACATCGACCTTGACGTGCTCGACGCCGACGTCTTCCCAGCGGTCAGCTACCCGCAGCCACACGGCCTCGACTGGGATTCGCTGGCAGCGCTCGTCCACCCACTCGCCAACGCTGACACGCTCGTCGGCATCAGCCTCACCGACCTCGAGCCCGAGCGCGACCCCGACGGCACCTACACCCGTCGGGTGGTCGCCTTCCTGGGCGAGCTGCTGGGCTGAGGCGGGTCCGGGACGAAGGTGGGCGCGTTCCGCTCGGGCCGGGTCGGGGTGCGGGGCCTGGTCGGGTTGCAGTGAGGGAGGGAGTCGTGCCTGGCGCGGGCGCTTTCGGTCGGCCTCGGCCGTGGGTGGCGCTTTCTTCTCGCTATCCGAGAATAAGGCGTCGATCGGGCCCTCGGCCAGCGCGTCAACTCGCCGTTCGATCGCGGGTCGAGCTCGAAAGGAGAGTTGTTGCTCTATTGCAATGTCAACCTCGGACTCGACGCCGAGGGACGGTTGAGTCCGGGGTTTGCGACCTGCGCTCGCACCCGACCTCCCCTCACTGACAACGAACCCCGCTTCGCACCCGGCGACGGCCCGAGCGGAACGCGGCAGCGCTCGCCCCCCGACGCCCTTAGCCCGCTCGCCGCAAGGCGATGCCCGTGAGCAGGTCGCGGACGACCCGGGCGCCGGCCAGGGCGGTGATGTCGGGGGCGCCGAGCCCCGACGGGATCACCTCGACGACGTCGGCGCCGACGAGGTCGAGCCGGGTAGCGAGCTCGCGGGACGCCCAGAGCAGGTCGGCCGTGGTCATCCCGCCCGGCTCGGGCGTGCCCGTCCCGGGAGCGAAGGCCGGATCGAGGACGTCGATGTCGATCGAGGCGAAGGCGGGGCCCGGCCCGACCACTGCGATCGCCTCGGCGAGCACGTCGGCGATCCCGCGCTCGAGAACGGCGCGCATCCGCAGGTCGGTGATCCCGCGCTCGCGCTGCCAGGCGAACTCCTCGTCCCCCGGCCAGTAGCCGCGCAGGCCGATCTGCGCATACCGATCGGGGACGACGTGGCCCTGCTCGACCAGCCGGTACATCGGGGTCCCGTGCGAGAGCTCGGCCCCCCAGACCTCGCGGCCGGTGTCGGTGTGGGCGTCGAAGTGGATCAGCCCGACCGGTCCGTGGCGCTGCGCGCAGGCGCGGATGTCGGGCTCGGCGATCGAGTGGTCGCCGCCGAGCACGATCGGAAGCGCGCCCGCGTCGAGCACCTCGCCGACGATGCGCTCGATCGCCGCGTGCGAGGCGACGGGATCGGCCGGGATCACCGGGGCGTCGCCGTAGTCGACGACGTTGAGCACCTCGAGGGCGTCGATCCCGGCGTCGAGGTGCGGGCCCACGGAACCGCTGGCGTTCCGGATCGCCCGCGGGCCGAAGCGGGTTCCGGGGCGATCCGAGACGAGCTCGTCCATGGGCGCGCCGACGATCGCCACATCGACGCCCGCGAGGTCGGATGCCGACTCCGTATAGGCCTGGCCCGCGAAGGTCAGCAGGCCGACGAAGTCGGGCCTGCCGGCCTCCCCCCAGCGTTGATCGGGGTCGAGCATCGGCATCGAGGCGCCGAGCATAGATCGCGGGCGGCATCCGGCGAATTCCCGCAACCCGGCCACTACGCTGGGCGCGATGTCCGACGAGATGAAGATCCCGCAGGGCCGCGTGCGCCGCTCGGCGAAGCTCGGCACCACGCTCGGCAGCCAGGCGGCCCGCTACGCGGGCACCAGGGCCGCAGGCGTCACCCGCTCGGAGGACGTCAGGGATGAGAAGCTCGAGGCGCGTCACCTCGAGACCGCGCTGAAGATGGTCCGCACGCTCGGCGAGATGAAGGGCGCGGCGATGAAGATCGGCCAGCTCGCCTCGTTCATCGACACCGAGTTCCTGCCGCCCGAGTACGCCGAGCTCTACCAGCAGGAGCTCGCCAAGCTGCGCACCTCGGCGCCTCCGATGCCCTTCGAGAGCGTCGTCAAGGTGCTCGACGGAGAGTGGGGAGAGCCGGTCTCAGAGCACTTCGCCTCGTTCGAGCCCGAGGCGTTCGCCGCCGCCTCGATCGGCCAGGTCCACCGCGCGACGCTGCTCGACGGCCGCGCGGTCGCGGTCAAGATCCAGTACCCCGGAGTCGCCGAGGCGCTCGAATCTGACATGCGCAACGCGGGCATGCTCGTTCGCCTCGCGCGGGCGATCGCGCCCGGCCTCGACGCCAAGGCGGTCGCCCAAGAGCTTCGCGAGCGGGTGATGGAGGAGCTCGACTACGAGTACGAGGCCCAGAACCAGCGCAGCTTCTCCCGCGCCTACCGCGACCATCCCTTCATCTATGTGCCGGACGTGATCACCCGGCTCTCCCGCCGCCGCGTTCTGGTGACCGAGTACGTGGAGGGCAGGCAGTTCGAGGAGGTCAAGCAGCTCGGGGCCGAGGAGCGCAGCCGCTTCGGCGAGATCGTCTTTCGCTTCTGCTTCGGCTCGATCTACCACCTGCAGCACTTCAACGCCGACGCCCACCCGGGCAACTACCTGCTGATGGACGACGGCAAGGTCGCCTTCCTCGACTTCGGGATGACGAAGAAGCTCGACCTCGAGCAGATCCAGCTCGAGCAGCGCGCCGTGGACGCCGCCTCGCGCAAGGACCCCGAGGCGCTGCGAGAGGCGCTGCACGACCTCGGCTTCGTCAAGAACCCGTCGAAGCTCGACGCGGAGCGGCTGATGGACCACGTGATGCTAGTCGGCGGCTGGTATCTGGACGACCGCGAGTACGAGGTCTCGGCGCGGCGGGTGATGAAGATCATCGAGTCGGCGTCCGATCCCCGCTCGGAGTACTTCGACCTGACGCGCCGCGAGAGCCTCCCGGCGGAGGAGCTGATGGGGCGCCGGATGGAGACCGGCTGCATCGCCGTGCTCGCCCAGCTGCGCGCGAAGCGCAACTGGCACCGGATCATGCGCGAGTGGGTCTACGCCGACGAGCCCGAGACCGAGCTCGGCCACCAGGAGTGGGACTACTTCGAGTCGCGCGGGGTCAAGCGCGTGCCCGGGATCGCCGCGCGGGCCTAGGCGGGGTCGGGCGCCGAGTCGGCCGGGGCCGGCTCTGCCGCGGCCGGGTCGGCCGGGCGGACGCCGAGCAGGGCGATCACCAGCCCGACGAGGGCGATCGCGGCGACGACGCGGAAGCTGAGCTGGACCCCGGCAACGAAGGTGTCCTCGACCACCTCGAGGATCCGGTCGCCGACCGAGGCCCGGAACCGCTCGGCGACCACCGTGCCCGGCTCGGTCCCGGCGAGCACCCCGTGGATGACCGCGATCTCATCGGCGCGGGCGGCGACCCCGAGTTTCTCCGCGTCGGCCTCGATCAGGTCCTCGGAGCGGATCGTGAAGATCGTCGTCGTCAGCCCGAGCCCGAGCGCGCCGCCGGCGACCTGGAACATGTAGGTGATCCCGCCGGCGAGGCTCGACTGGGAGGGATCGAGGAAGCCGACCGCGGCCGTCGTGATCGAGGGGTAGAACAGCCCGGCCCCGATCCCGGTGACGAGAAGCCCCGGCACCAGCGCCACGTACTCGGAGTCGGTGCCGAAGAACGAAAGCAGCAGAGGCCCGGCTGCAAGTAGAGCGGTGCCGGTGACGATCACGGCGCGAATCCCGACCCGGGCGGTGATCCGGTCCGAGATGAAGGCAACGGCGCCGAACGTACCCAGCATCGGCAGCATCCCCGCCCCCGCCTCGAGCGCGCTATAGCCGAGCACCTTCTCCATCAGTTGCGGCCCGTAGAGGATCGCGCTGAAGAAGACGGCCGAGAGGAAGAGCACAGTCAGGCAGGCAGCGCGGAAGCCGCGGTTGGCGATCACGTCCTCGGGGACGAGCGCGGCGCTTCCCATCCGCGGCTCGATCACGGCGAAGGCGGCAATCGCGAGCAGGCCGGCGGCGAACATGGCGAGCACCCGCGCGTCCCCGAGGCCCCACTCGGCCGACTGGTCGAGCGCCAGCAGCAGCAGCACCAGCCCGAGCGAGAGCGAGATTATGCCGGCGTAGTCGATCCGCTCCCGCTCCACGTCAGGGCGGGGCTGGTGAATCTTCGCCCAGCAGACCGCGACGGCAAAGGCGGCGATCGGCAGATTGAGGAAGAAGATCGCGCGCCAGCTGAGCTCGTCGGTGAGAAAGCCGCCGATCAGCGGCCCGACCGCGTTGCCGAGGCCGGCGACGCCGAGCACCAGGCCGCCCGCGAGCGCAGCGCGCTCGGCCGGCACCGCGGCGAACGTCATCCCGAGGAGCGCCGGCCACATGAGGCCGCCGCCGACGCCCATCCCGACCCGCATCGCGATCAGCTGCTCGGCGTTCTGCGCCAGTCCGCCGAAGAGCGAGAAGAAGGCGAAGATCGCCGTGCCGATGAAGAAGATCTTCCGGCGGCCGAACATGTCGGCGAGCCGGCCGCCGGTAACGAGGACCATGCCGAAGGTGAGCGCGTAGGCGTTGATCGTCCACTGGACCGTGCCCACGTCGACGTCGAAGTCCTCCTCGATCGCCGGCAGCGCGACGTTCAGCGCCGTGAAGTCGTTGGCGATCACGAGCACCCCGAGGCCCATCGCGAACAGCGCCATCGGTGTGCCGGGCGGCATCGGCGGGACTCTAGTCAGCGTCCCGGCGTGCCGATAGCGTCCTGGACGGACGTAGCAACGGAGGAGGGATCAGCGAATGCGCCGGATCAGACAGGGCTGGGAGCTAACCAAGAAGAGCTGGGGCGTACTGCGGACGAACCGGCAGCTGTTCCGGTTCCCGATCTACGGCGCGCTCTCGGCGCTCGTCGTCGTCGCCGTGGCGGTGGCCCCGGGCCTGTATCTGATCGACGACGGCCAGAACGCGGTCGGCGGGGTGCTGACGGCGGTCGGGATCTACCTCGCCTCATTCGTCGGCACCTTCTTCGGCGTCGGCCTTGCCGCGACCGCCGACACGATCTTCCACGGCCGCGACGCCACCTTCTCCGACGGGATCGCGGTGGCGCGGACCAAGATCGGCGCGATCGCCGGCTGGGCGGCTCTCTCGGCGATCGTCGGCGTGATCTTCTCGCTGCTGCAGCAGGGCGGCAGCATCGCCGAGGCGATCATCGGCACGCTCGGGGCCGCCGCCTGGTCGCTGATCACCTTCCTCGCCGTGCCCGTGATCGCGATCGAGGGCCTGGGGCCGATCGCGACCCTGAAGCGCTCGGCGAGCCTGTTCAAGGAGCGCTGGGCCGGGCAGGTGACCGGCAACGTCGCGATCGGCGGGATCGTCTTCGTCGTCGGCGTGCTCCCGGCGTTGCTGCTGATTGGGCTCGGGGTCTTGCTCTGGCTCTCCGACGACGGCGGCGCCGAGCTCGCCGCCGGGGCGGTCGTGGTCGCGATCGGGGTCGCGGTGCTCGTCGTCGCGATGCTCGTCGTGCAGGCGCTTCGCGGCGTCTTCGGAGTCGCGCTCTATCGCTTCGCCTCGAGCGGCGAAGTGGCGTCGGGCTTCACCCAGGCCGAGCTCGAGTCGGCCGTGCGGACTAAGGGCGGAGCCGCGGCGACCGTTTAGCTCTCCGACGCCGTGAACCGGATCTCGTCGCGAAACTCGTCGAGGAACTGGGCAAAACCGGCCTCGGCCACGTCGCCGCCGTAGAGGCGCTCGAAGAACTCCGCGGTGCGAAGCGCGGGGGTCACCTGCCACGAGACCCGGGCGGCGCCGTCGCCGGTCATCTGATGCCTCGTTTCCGGGTGCACCTCAAACGCCTCGCCCGCCTCATAGCGCCGCTCGACCCCGTCGATGATCGTCCGCACCGCGCCCTCGAGGACCTCGAACCGTTCGGCCTGTCTCGGGTGAAAGTGCTCGGGCGGAAGCTGACCGCCGTCCCCGTAGCTGGCCTCCATCTCGAGCAGCTCTCCCCCGGTCTCGGCCGCCGTCTTGATCAAGCGCAGCCGAAAGCCGCCATGCCCGTGGATCTCCTGACCCGCATGCGCCATTTCGCGAGCCTACAGTTGGGCCTCAGAGGTCGGCCAGAAACCGCGGGTCGTTCGAGCAGATCCCGTCGACCCCGAGGCCGGCGAGCACCGCGATGCGCGCCGGATCGTCGACCGTCCATGCGATCACGGCGATCCCGGCTCCGTGCGCGGACTGGACCAGGCGCTTCGTGATCAGCGGCTGATAGACCCAGACTGCCCAGACGCCGAGCCCGGGCGCATGGCGGCGGACGATCCCGGGCAGCCGGGCGCGCAGCGAGGCCGACCCGGCGAGGAAGATCGGGCGCAGCCACGGGTTGCGCGACCAGTCGCGGCTCACCTTCGGCAGGGTCCAGCCGTGGTCGAGCCCCGGAGCGGCGTCGCGGAGATAGCCAACGCTCTCGATCTCCATCGTCGAGACCATCGCCCGCTCGATCAGGTGGCGCTCGCGCAGCGCCGAGACGACCTCGTCCTCGCGGCCGGCGATCTTCAGGTCGAGGTCGAAGCGGACATGCTCGAGCGGCGGCGCGGCGAAGGCGTCGAGCACCCGCTCGAGCGAAAGCGCCTCGCGGCGGCGGGCGTCACGCCAGTCGTGCGCGACGAGCAATGGCCCGGTCGCCTCAGCCGGGCCGGCGGCGGCGCGGCGCCAGTCGGCGCCACCGGCGAAGTCGGATTGGGGGCGCAGCACGTCGAGCTCGATCACGTCGACGCCGGCCTCGACCGCGGCGGCGAAGCTCTCGAGCGTGTTCCCGGGCGCGATCGCGTCGGCGCCCTTGTGCCCGATCCGCAGCATCGGTCCCCGCCCGACGGCCTACTTGCCGGCTCGCTCGCGGTGCTCGGCGACCTTCAACCTCAGCAAGCCGCCGAGGCCGGCGACGATCCCGGCTCCGGCGAGGCCGCCGCCAAAGGCGCCGATTGCGAGGATGCCCCGCCCCTGGCGCTGGATGTTCTCATCGACGAAGACGGCGTTGTCGGAGCTGATGATCGCGACGGCGCCGATCGTCGCCAGGCCGAGGAGTGCAACTGCGCACCACAGCAACGCTCTGCCCAGGGTGTCGAGCATCGCCAGCGTCCTCTCGTTCACATGCGAACTGTATTGGCGCGGTGCGCGCACGGGTGATCTACCGTGGGCCCATGAGCGACACCACCCGGCGCCGGATCGCCGCCCTGCTGCTGGTGGTCGGCATCGCCGTCGCGGCGCTCGCGCTCGCCGACATCGGGCCGTTCGAGGACCCGCCGACCGAGGCCGAGAACGTCGAGGCCACGGTCTCCGGCTTCTTCGCCGCCGCCGCGAGCGGCGACTCGAAGACCTTCTGCAGGCTGCTCACCGACCAGGCGCGCGAGACGCTGCGCGTGAACACGGCGCAACAGCTGCAGATCGACGAGCTGCCCGAATGCGAGCGGATCCTCGACGCGCTCGCCGGCGCCTTCGCCGGCTCGGAGCTGACGATCCGGCACGTCAGCGTGAGTGGCAATCGCGCCCGGGTCGAGGCGCGCTACAAGCTTGCCGGCTCCGGCGCCCAGCCCCGCACCATCCTGATGCTCTCCGAGCGCGGGGATTGGAAGATTTCCGACCCGGGCTAGAGGTTTTGCGTTGCGTGGCCGATGGATGACCATGGGCTGCGATCACTCCGGGGCGCAGAACGGCGAGGCGCGATACCTGCGTGAGGCGGGCCAGTTGCGGCTCGTGCTCGTCTGCGACGCTTGCGGCGCCGAATGCTCCGAACTGGAGCGGGTCGGCTATCGGCCCGATGCGCGGTGCGTCGACGCGCGCCTGGCCGAGCTGACGGCGCGCGAGCTCGGCCTGAGTGAGGCCACGATCGCCCGCGTTCGCCTGGCGGCGCTGCTCTGCGATCTCGGGCGCGACCAGATTCCGCTCGAGATCCTCAACAAGCGCGGCCCGCTCGACGACCGGGAATGGGCGCAGATCCAGCGCCAGCCGGAGCTCGGCGCGGCACTGCTCAGCGACGTCAGCTTCGACGACATCCGCGAGTGGGTCCACTGCCACCGCGAGCGCCCCGACGGCCGCGGCTATCCGCGCGGCCTGGCCGGCGACCAGATCCCGCTCGAGGCGCGGATCGTGGCCGTGATCGATGCCTACACGGCGATGACCAGCGACCGCCCATACCGCGCCGCGCGAAACCACCTCGAGGCGTGCAGTGAGCTGCGGCGCTGTGCCGGTAGCCAGTTCGATGCCGCGGTTGTGAAGGCGTTCGTGTCCGTCGCCGCGCGGCGCGATCAGCCGCGAGCGCTGACCGCCGCCTAAAGCATCTGGCTCTTCGTCGCGGATGTCCGTCGGCTGAGCCCGCACGCACAGGCGCGATACTGCGCGAGCCATGTCGGAGGAGAACCTGGAGGTCGTGCGAGGTGCCTTCGCGAAGATCACCATCCCCGGAGATCCTGAAGCGATGGTTGCCGCCAGCCACCCGGGATTCGAGATGCATCTCGTGGCCGTCGGCGGAGGACCGGCCCACTACGCCGGGGCGAGCGGCATCCGTGCTTTCTTTCGCGACGTAGCCGAGAGCTGGGAATCGTTTCGGTTCGAGGCCACGGACCTCCGCGACCTGGGCGACCGCGTTCTGGTCCTCGGCGATGTACGAGGTTGCGGGCGTGGGAGCGGGGTCGAGGTCGACGACCGATGGGCGTGGATCGTCGAGTTCAGGGAGGGCAGGGCTGCCAGCCTGCGCGGCTACGTCGACCAAGGCGAGGCGCTCGAAGCCGCCGGGCTGTCGGAGTAGCGAAAGGAACGCCGCCCTCATGCGTTGATGAGGTGGCGTGCGACCGCTCCCCTTGCAATGGAGGAGCGGTCGCCGCCCTACAAGTCGAGAGGCTTTCATGGCGCACAAGCTGCCGCAGACCGAGCCTCGCACGCTCTGCTCTGACTGCAAGACCAACCCCGTCCTCCTGGGCGGCACGCTCTGTGGGCGCTGTTGGCTGGACGCCTTGCGCCTGCTGAAGAGGCGCGGTCCTAGCTGAGCCCGCCGTGCCCAGCGCGGTTGACGCCTCAGGCAACGTCGATTTCTCGCCGGCAGGACAAGTTCAAGGTCGTGGACTGAGCCCAGTCGCCGTCGCGAGATACTGCGCGGACGATGTCGCAGCAGACCGTCGATCTCGTGCGCGGGGCCTTTGAGGCTTACGCTCGGGGCGATCTCGACGCCGCCTACTCGTACCTCCACCCCGAGATCGAATTCCACACCTACTCGGAGTCTCCGGAGGCGGGTGTGTATCGCGGCAGGGAGGCGGTCCGGAAGTACAACGAGGGACTGTTTGGGCAGTTCGAGAGCTTCCGCGCCGAGATCGAGGAGGTCGTGGACACCGGAGACCACGTCGTCGTCGTAAGCACCCAGTACGCGGTGCCGAGGGGCGGCAAGCAGGAGATCGACGTCCACATGACCGAGGTCTGGACGATCCGGGACGACCTGCTTGCCGAGCGGCATTCCTACTCGACCAGGGATGCGGCTTTCGAAGCAGTCGGGCTGCGGGAGTAGGCGATGTCGCAGGAGAACGTGGAAGCCGCGCGCAGGAGCATCGAGGCCTACCGCCGCGGGGACTACGTCGGTGCTTCGGCGCACCTTGCTCCCGATGTCGTCTGGGTTGTCGGCCAGGAGCTCCCAGCCCACGGCCCGGCTGCGGTCCAGGAGCTGTGGAAGCGCTGGGACGGTGAGTGGGATGAGCTCGAGACCGTCATCGAAGAGGTCATCGACGCCGGGGACGCGGTGATCATGGCCGTCCGCTACCGGGGTCGCGGCCAGGCCAGCGGGGTCGAGGTCAACGATCGCCTGTTTGAAGTCCACTCCTTCCGTGACGGCCAATGCATTCACAAGGTCGACTTCCGCGAGCGGGCCGAAGCCCTCGAGGCCGCCGGGTTGAGCGAGTAAGCGATGTCACAGGCGAATGTCGAGATCCTTTGGCGCGTGGCTGATGCGTACAACCGCCGAGACGTCGAGGGGATGGTTGAGGACCTCCACCCCGAGATCGAGTGGCACCCCCTGCTACAGGTCCTGCTCGGAGGTGAGGCGACGGTCTACCGAGGACACGGGGACGTGCGCCGAGGGGTCCGAGAGCTGGACGAGGCCTTCGTCGAGCTTCAGGCCGAGCCCTCGGAGGTCCGAGACCTTGGCGAGCGAGTCGTCGCCATCGGTCACCTCCGGGGACGCGGCAGGGAGAGCGGCGCTATGACCGAATCGGCACTCGCCTGGATCGTGGAGTTCAAGGACGCCAAGGTGATTCGGGTCCGCGAGTATCTCGACCCCAAGGAAGCCCTCGAAGCCGCCGGGCTGGTGGAGTAGGCGATGTCGCAGGAGAACATCGAGCTCGCTCGCCGAGCGTGGGGGGCCATCAGCCGCCGAGACCTTGATGCATTTCTGGCGTTGATGGACCCTGAGGTCGTCTTGGTACCGCGAATCCTCGCCGTGGAGGGAGGTGCCCTCCATGGCCACGATGGAGTCCGCGAATGGTGGGAGGTATCTTCGGCGTCTTTCCGGACTTCGATGCTGAGGTCATCGGGGTCCAGGGGGTGGACGACTTGACGATCAGCAAAGTGCGTGCTCACGGCCATGGCGGGGGAAGTGACACGCCCTTCGAAGACGCGATCTGGGTGGTAGGCCAACTGCGTGGGGGAAAGGTCGTCAGGTGGCAGACGTTTTCGAGCGAAGCCGAAGCGCTCGAAGCCGCCGGGCTGCGGGAGCAGGCGCCGCCGGGGCAATGATTGGCCCCGCCAATCAAGGGGGTCACGAAAGGCGAGCGCCGATTCCTTTCGAAGGTACTCCGGGGATCGAGTTCGTGCGCCGGTTCCCACGCGGTCACCGGGGTCGGCGTCGGGCGCCCTGACGCTCAGCGCTGATAGGCGGCTCGCGGGAAGCTCAGGGCACCCGCACGGACGCGCCGATCGGATTCCTCAGGGGTCAGCCACGACCCCGCAGCCGGCGGCTTCAACGCGGAGTCCTATTCCAGCGACGGCCCAGCGCGGCCGTTCGTTTATTTGTACGTGCCCGTGTAGTTGAAGGTGTAGACGCCGTCCGCGAAGGGGCCCTCGAAGGTGCCCTGCAGCTTGTGTCCCTTGAGCTTGCCCGTGCCCTTGGTGAGCTTGAAGCTGCCGTCGGAGACGGTGCTGGTGCCATCGGCGTTGAAGGTCTGCGTGGCTTGCCCCGTGCCGCTCAGCGAGCCGCGCTTGGTGTAGATGGTTATCCGCTTGGCCTCGATCAGGACCGAGGATGGTTGGGGACCGGTCTGCACCTCGGTGACGTAGACGATCGCGCCGCGGCCGAGGATCTCGTCCTTGAAGTCGCCGGCCACGTAGACGTCCGACCCCTCGACGTGGGTGACGCCGGCGTAGACGACGCCGCTGGTGTCCCGCGCCGGCTTAGCGAGGGCGACCCCCGAGACGCTGACGACGAGAACCGCGATCAGCACCAAGAACTTTCGCACGCGACTGACCTCTTCGATGCCTGGCATGAGACCCTCCCAGATCTTTTTCGCCGTATCTCAAATCGGCGAAGCCGTATTCACTACCACCGGCCGACCCTACCACCAGGTTTGCCGCAAGCCCGCTTGTGAGCGCTCTGCGACCAAATCGCCCGCAAACCCGCATGGGGACTAGCGAAAGCTAAAAGAGCTGGTTCTCGCCCGCGAAGATCTCGGAGACCGAGTCGTCGGCGAAGATGCGGCGGATCGAGTCGGCGAGCGTCTGGGCGGCCGAGAGCTGCTTGATGTTCTCCGGCTGGCCCGGGCGCAGCGGGATCGTGTCGGTGACCACGATCCGCTCGATGCCCGAGTTCTCGTAGGCGAGCCGCTCGTAGGCGGGGCCGGAGAAGACGCCGTGGGTGGCGCAGGCGATCACCCGTGCCGCGCCCTCGTCGAGCACCGTCCGTGCGGCCGCGGTCAGGGTGCCCGCCGTGTCGATCATGTCGTCGACGAGGACCGCTGTCTTGCCGCGCACGTCGCCGACGACGTAGCCGATCTCGGCGACCTGCTTGTCGGGCCGTTCCTTCTCCATCACGGCCCAGTGGACGCCGACCTTGCGGGCGAAGTTGCGCGCCACCTTGACCCGGCCGGCATCCGGGGAGACGATCACGAGCTCGTCCTCCCACGCCTGGTCCATGAAGTACTGGGTCAGCATCGGCATCGCCGTCATATGGTCGACCGGCTTCGAGAAGAACCCCTGGACCTGGCCCGAGTGCAGGTCCATGGTCAGCACCCGGTCGACCCCGACGGCCTCGAGGCACTGGGCGACGACACGCGCTGAGATCGGCTCGCGCGGCGCGGACTTCTTGTCCTGGCGCGAGTAGCCGTACCAGGGCATCACCGCGACGATCCGGTGCGCGGAAGCGCCCTTCGCCGCGTCGATCATCACCAGCAGCTCCATCAGCGCGTCGTTGGGGGTCATGCCCTGCGCGTTGTTGGCGGCGGTGGACTGGACCAGGAAGACGTCGGCGCCGCGGATCGACTCCTCGTAGCGGCAGTAGACCTCGCCGTCGGCGAAGGTGCGCAGGTCGACCTGGCCGAGGTCGACGTCGAGCTTGCCGGCGATCCTGGCGGCGAGCTCCATCGAGGCGCGGCCGCCGAAGACCATCATCCGCTTCGTGTAGTCGTGCGGGATCGAGCTGACCACCTGCGGGCTCTCCTCGAGGATGCTCATCTCAGTCCGTGCCCCCGCTTTCCTCGTTCGCCTCGGCGGACTTGCGCTCCGCGTAGTCGTCGATGTTGCGCTGCTCATTGCTCGATACCCCCAACGCGCCATCCGGCACGTCCTCGCGGATCACTGCACCGGCGCCAGTGTAAGCGCGATCTCCGATGCTGACCGGGGCAACGAGCGAGGTGTTGACCGAGATCCGCGCACCTTGCCCGATCTTCGTCCGGTGCTTTCGCCGCCCGTCGTAGTTGGCGGTGATGCTGCCGGCGCCGAGGTTGGCGCCGGGCCCAACATCGGTGTCGCCGACGTAGGAGAGGTGCGGCACCTTGGCCCCCTCGCCGACGCTGCGAGTTCTTGACCTCGACGAAGCTGCCCGCCTTGGCGCCGGTGGCCAGCGACGCGTCGGGGCGCAGGTAGGTGAACGGCCCGACGTTGGCAAGATCGCCGACCTCGGCCGGACGAGGTGGGAGTGGAGGACGCGAGCGCCGGAGCCGACCCGGGTGTCGATCAGGGTCGAGTGCGGGCCGACGATCGAGTCGGCGCCGATCGTCGTCCGCCCGCGCAGGGTGGTGCCGGGCTCGATCGTCGCGTCGGCGGCGATCTCGACGTCGGCGTCGATCCAGGTCGCCTCGGGGTCGACGATCGTCACCCCGGCGAGCATGTGGCGCTCGAGGATCTGGCGCCGCGCCTCGGCGGCGGCTTGCGCGAGGTCGACGCGATCGTTGACGCCGAGGTTGACGTTCGGGTCGCTGGCCATGTGGGCGACCACGCGCAGGCCCTGGTCGCGAAGCATCGGCAGCACGTCGCCGATGTAGTACTCGCCCGCCGCGTTGTCGTTGTCGAGCCGGTCGAGCGCCTCGACCAGGGGCTGGGCGGCGAAGACGTAGGTCCCGGTGTTGATCTCGCGGATCGCGAGCACCTCGGTCTCGACCTCCTCGGGGCGCTTGGTCTCGACGATCCGCTCGATGTCGCCGGACTCGTCGCGGACTATGCGGCCGTAGGCGGCCGGGTCGTCGAGCTCGACGGTCATCACCGTCGCGCCGGCCGCAGCCGAGCCCGGTGGGTCTCGAGCAGCCCGGCGACGATCTCCGCAGTGATCAGCGGGTGGTCGCCGGAGAGCACGACGACGGTTTCGGCGTCGCGGACCAGGTCGTGGGCGGCGCGCACGGCGCCTCCGGTCCCGTCGGGCTCGGGCTGGATCACCGTCTCGGTGCCGTCGGGCAGGCCCGGGGTGAGATCGCGGTCGGGCGAGACGATCACCGCGACACGCCCAGCGCCCGCCTCGCGTGCGGCCAGCACCGGCCAGGCGACCATCGGCCGCCCGCACACGGGGTGTAGGACCTTCGGCAGCGACGAGCGCATCCGGGTGCCCTCGCCCGCGGCCATGATCAGGACGGTAGGACCGCCCTCAGCGGTAGAGCCGCTCACGGGCGGAATCGTAGAGCGGCGGCGGCGGGCGATGCTTGACCGAAGCCGCCGCTGGCGTTATCTTGCGCGGCGGCGCCGTCCCGCGCCCGACCTCCACCCCGGCGCCCACGCCGCCGGCCAAGGGAGGTAGAGGTGGCCCCGAGCCATCGGGACGCCGGTCATCGTCGCCCCTTTCCGGCGGGGCACCGGGAGCGTGGGTCCCGGTCGCCGACCGCCGCGAAGGAGCAATGAGATGACGAGGCAGAAGACGTTCAAGCGCAAGGTTCGCGGCCGGATGCAGAAGACCGGCGAGAGCTACACGGCGGCGCGCCGGCAGCTGATCGCGGCGGGCGAGACGCCGGCGGTGGCGCCGACGGCGGCCGAGCCGCGGGTGTCGGTCGAGGCGGTGAAGCGGGCGACCGGGCGCACGTGGGACGAGTGGTTCGAGTTGCTCGACGAGTGGGGCGCCACCGAGCACACCCATCGCGAGATCGCGGTGCGGCTGTTCGAGGAGCCCGACCTCGACGGCTGGTGGGCGCAGTCGGTGACGGTCGCCTACGAGCAGGCGCGCGGGATGCGCGCGCCGGGCCAGCGCCCCGACGGCTGGGAGGTGACCGCGTCGAAGACGGTGGGCGTGCCGGTCGAGCACCTCTATACGGCGTTCACCGACGACGCCGAGCGCGAGCGTTGGCTACCCGGCGCCGAGTTGCACCTGCGAACGGCCACGGCACCGAAGTCGGCGCGCTACGACTGGGAGGACGGCTCGACCAGGGTCGTCGTCGGCTTCGAGGCCAAGGGCGAGGCGAAAAGCGTGATCTCGCTCGCCCACCAGAAGCTGCCCGATGCCGATACCGCCGAGGAGATGAAGGCGTACTGGCGCGAGCGGGTCGCGGCACTGAAGGAGCTGCTCGAGGGTGCGGCGGATGAGTGAGTTCGAGCGCCAGGTGGACAACCTGGTCGAGCGCGGCTATCCCGACCTGGCCGGACTGGGCGAGGAGGAGCTCCGCGGGCGGTTGGCGCCGCTCGAGGAGCGGGCGCGCGACGGGGGCTTCGCGATCGTGGTCGGCGGCGTCGCGCCGGTCGATGCGATCGGGGTCGTCGAGCTGCGCGGCAAGCCCGGCTACACGTCGATGGAGGCCGACGACCTGGCGCGCTTCGGCCCGATCGAGGACGTCGACGTCCCGGCCGGGCTCGCCTATCTGGTGACCGATTTCGACACCGGGCCGGAGACGCTCAACGTCACGCCCGACGATGCGCTGCCTTGGATCATCGACGCGGGGCGCTCACCGCTGACGATCGACGAGGGGATCGCGCTCGTGACCCAGTTCCCCGAGCTGCTCCGCGAGCGCAAGTGCTTCTCGCTGCTCGGCTCACGCTGCGGCGATCGCCGCGTGACCGCGCTGTGGGTCAAGCGCGGCGGCCGCCCCCGCCTCGGCTGGTGCTATGCCGGCGCCCGCCACACCTGGCTCGGCTCGGCGTCGTGCGGGGCGCGGATCGGTGTCTAGGCAAGGCGGCGTTGATGGCCGGGTCGATTCGGCCAGGTCCGGGTCGGGATCTGCACCGACTCCGGGGCGCGACCCGCGGCGACGGCGCGCTCGCGCTCGTACTCGCGCAGCCATTTCCGGATCGCGTTGTCGGAGACGCCGTACTTCCGGCCGACCGCGAGATATCCGAGCTCCTGGACTTCGCGAAGAAGCTGGTCATGTGCTGGTCGCTCGACCTTGCACGCGCCTGGCACCTTGCGCCCCCGTCGATCCCACCGCGTTCCGCACGCGCGCGAGCAGTAACGCTGCCTCGGATATTTTGGCGTGAACGCCTTGGCGCATCGCAAGCACGATCGTGGCTCGAGCTCGATCCGGTTCTTCCGTCCGCAATGAGTGTCGAGCCCGGCCGCACAGTTCGGACAGAGGATCCGCAGATTCTCGAGACGGTGATCGTCGCGGACACCGTTGACGTGATCGATGATCAGGCTGATCCGGCGGCCGTTCCAATTCTCATCCTGGCCGCAGAGCTCGCAGCGCCGCTCCTTGAGCCCGGCCTCGTAGGGCGAATCTTGAGGTTCGTACGGCTATAGGTCGAGCCCTCCACCAGGACCTCGTCGAGCGGCATCCGCCGGGCGGTGTTCCGCATCCGTGACGCGGCGTAGGGATCGAAGTGATCGACCGAGATACCCAACTCGGCCACGCGCCTCTTCAGCGTCTGCCAGTTACCCCCGGTTGGGCAGTAGCCGAGGCGACGCAGGGTCTCGGCCCACGAGAGTGACGCCGCGACTGCCTCGGCGAGATCGGTCTCCGAGTACCTCAAGCGCCGGCTCCGTTGGCCGCGCTGATCGCTGAGGTGCTCGGTCGAGATTCCCCAGCGCCCAGCCCACTTGCGGATCGTGGCGATGTTCTTGCCGTGGTAGTTGTAGCCGAGCTCGTCGAGCACCGCTCGCCACGACGTGGCGTCGGCTATCGCCTCGGCAACTTCAGCTTCGCTGACCCTCAGTTCCCACGGCACGAACATATGTTCGTGCTTCCTTCGGACGGACTTCGCTCTAGACTCGCCGTTTCAAGAGCCGATCCGGGGTGGTGTAACTGGCTGAGCACGCGGGGTTTTGGACCCCGAGGAGGTGGGTTCAAGTCCTTCCCCCGGAGCTCCAGCCGCGGATAGGATCAGTCGGTGGCCTCGGAGTACGAGTTCCTCGACGAATGGGATGTGGATGCGCCTCGGGAGGCTGTGTTCGAGGCGCTGGCGGATGCGGGCACGTATCCGCAATGGTGGAAGCCGGTCTACATCGCCGTCGAGACCGATGGTCCGCCCGAGGTCGGGCGGGTCTCGCACCAGGAATTCAAAGGCCAAGTTGCCGTACCACCTGAAGACGCGGTCGGAGATCGTCCGCTATGAGCCGCCGGACGAGTTCGAGGTCGAGGTGGTCGGCGACCTCAGCGGCCGCGGGGTCTGGACGCTGACCGAGCGCGAGGACGGGCGGGTCCACATCCGCTTCGACTGGCGTGTCTACGCCGACCGCGCGCTGCTGCGCTACCTGACCCCGGTGCTGCGTCCCGTCTTTCGCTGGAACCACAACTGGTCGGTCAAGCGCGCGATCGAGGGGCTCGAGCCCTACGCGCGCTCGCGCGCGAGCGCCGAGGGCGACAGCCCCTAGATGGTTGATGCCGAATCCGCGCGTGCGCGGGGATTCGGGATCGGCCATCTAGTCCTCGGTCTTGCGCCTGACCTTCGCCCGGCCCGCCTCGGTGCCCGGCTCCAGCGCTGGGCCGCGGGGCGGCGCGATGCCGAGCACCCGCATCGCCTTGAGGCCGAGGCCGAGCTTCTCGCGGCCCTCGGTCGAGGTGATGTCGTGGCCGCAGAGCTCCTTCACCCGTTCGAGCCGGTAGCGAACCGTGTGCCGGTGGGTGAACAGCTGCGCGGCGGTCGGGGTGACGTTGCCGTCGTTTTCGAGGTACGCCTCGATCGTGGTCACGAGCTCGGTCTCGTACTGGTCGTCGTAGGCCGACAGCGGCGCCACCGTCTCCTCGTAGAAGCGCTCGAGCTCGCCCGCGTCGTCGCTCATCGCCGGCAACAGCAGCCGATAGGAGCCGGTGTCCTCGAATGAGAGCAGCTCCAACCCCTCCGCCTCGGCGACGTTGGCCGCCAGCAGCGCCTCCTGGCCGGCGCGGTACAGATCGACCGGATCGCCGACCCAGCGGCTGTGGCCGACGGTGAGGTGGAAGCCCGGCAACGACGCCGCCAGCTCGCGGGCCAGCGCCTGCGCGGCGCGCGCCAGCTGCTCCGGCTCGGCGCCGGGGACGATCGCGCTCACGTCCGCGCGCTCGCCGTCCTCACCGAGCTCGGCGATCGCGCCCGCGCTGGCGGCGCGCAAGGCGCGCAGCGAGACGACGAGCACCCGTGCGCGCCAGTCGCCCGTCTGCGCGGCGCGCGGAGCGGCACGACCGACGATTACGCCCGCCCCCGCTTCGACGTCGGCCGCGAGCTCGGAGGCGCGAGCGATGATGTCGCCGCGATCGGTCACCCTGCGTGCGAGCACCGCGCGCACGAACTCGCCCGCGGCCTCGTCGCTCGCCCACTCGGGCGCCCGCGAGCGCTCGAGCTCGAGCGCGAGCAGGGTCGAGACCATCCGGGTCAGCGTCGCCGAGGGCTCTCCGCCCCGGGCGCGATAGCGAAGCTCGCCGACGACCGCGTCGGCGACCCGCAGCTCGAGCGTCGCCACGTCCCCCTCGCCGGCGAGCAGCTTCGACTCCTCCGCCGACGAGGTGGCAGCAACCGCGAGCACGGCGCTCGAGCGGTCGATCAGCGCGACGCTGCCGCCAAGCGCGGCGCCCGCGGCACGCGCGACGGCGGGCAGTCCGGCGCCCGACTCGATCGCCTCGGAGAGCGCGTCGAGCGTCGCCGGATCATCCCTGTTTGCAGCGGTTTTCCCCGCGGCCGACTTCGAGCTCACGGGCGGATTCTAAGTAGCGCGCGAGTACGCCCGCCGCAGGTATAGGATCGGCGCCGCAGGCAGGCCCACACCGATGGAGGGGAAGATGCGCAGGGAAGTCGTCTTGGTGGCCACGATCGCGGCGTTCGCGATCCTCGTCTCGCCGGCGGGGGCGGTGATCACGTCGAGTCAGGTGACGACGCCCACCGACCCGACCTTCCTCGACCCCGACCTCGACGCAGCCTCGCAGCCGCTCACGGTCAGCGGCACCGCGGCCGGCACGGGCGCCGTCGACATCTTCTGCGCGATCGACAACGGCAACGCGGCTGCGGACGGCGCCACGCCGCTGGCCAACGACGTGCCGGTCGCCGCCGGTGGCGGGTTCGGCGCCACGATCGACCTGAACGACTTCAGCTACTTCATCTGCCGGCTGATCGCCGTCGACTCGGCCGACACACTGCCGTTCGACATCAACACCTTCCGGGGGCCGGTGGTCGGCAACGCCGGGCACGAGCTGTCCGTGGTCAGCGGCGGGCCGAACGAGGGGCTGATCCAGGACTACTACCAGCAGACGGCGACGCCCGGGGGCTACTGGTCCGCGGAGTCCGCCGGTAACTGCTTCGTCTACGACAGCTTCCCGATCGACCCGGCGAGCCTCCGCTACGCCAGTCCCCTGTGGTCCTGTTCGTTCCTCGAGCAGGGAGAGGCGCCGACCGAGCCCTCGCTGCGGATCGACTCCCACAACGCCTACCTGCCCGCCAACGCCGACGAGGACTTTGCCGGGTTCCGCGGGATCGAGAAGCTGACCCAGGGCATCGACCCGGCGAACGGCCGGATGCGCAACTCCGACACCGAGCCGGCGGTGCTCTGCGTTCCCGACGAGGCCACCTGCACGAGCTACGCGGACTCGGGGATCAAGGTGGAGCAGAAGCAGACCGGAGGGATCGGCGGCCACGCGCTGACCGTCAACCACCACTGGGTAAACACGACCAAGTCGACGAAGCAGCTCGAGGTCTTCTACGGGGTGACGACCGACGACGGCTCGCCCGGCTGGCGCTTCCCCGGCGAGAGCGCCTACTCGGCGCACACGACCGACGACACGATCACGCCACCACAGACCGGGCCGGCGAGCTTCTTCGCCGCCAACGCTCCGGGCTCGACCTGCCCCAGCCTCGACGACCCATGCGGCTCGCTGACCTGGTACGAGCCGCCGCAGTCGATTCACTTCAGCGGCGCCAGCAGCGTCTTCCTCGGCTACACGCGCTCGATCCCGCCGGGCGCCACGGAGGTGATCGCGCTCACCTACACCCAGGGCTACCCGCAGTCGGCGGTCGATGGCTACGCCGCCGATGCCGAGTCCTCCTTCGACACCACGTTTGACTTCGGCAAGCTGAAGAAGAACGCGAAGAAGGGCAAGGCGACGCTCGCGGTCAAGGTCCCCGGCGAGGGCGAGCTCCATCTCGAGGGCAAGGGGCTAAAGACGATCAACCGCAACGCCCGCGCCTCGGCCGCCCGCGCCCACGCGCGTGCGGCGAACACGGTCAAGCTCCTGATCAAGCCCAAGGGCAAGGCGCGCAAGAAGCTCAAGCGCAAGGGCAAGGCGAAGTTCAAGGCCTCGGTCACCTACACCCGCACCGACCTCGAGCCGGTCGAGGACTCGAAGAAGCTGAAGCTGAAGCAGAAGCCAAAGAAGTAGAGCGGAGCGGCGTTAGCCACCAAACAGACCGACGATGTCGTCCCAGTAGTAGACGATCGCGACCCCGACGGCGACGCCCATGGCGAGCAGCGCGACGAGGACTAAGAGCGAGACGAGGACGGCCGTCGCCTTCTCCCAAGTGCGGCCGAACGAGCCGACGGCCGGGACCAGGATCAGGATCGTGAACGCGAGCAGGCTGATCAGGCCCGCGCCGCCGAAGAGCAGGTACTCGGTGCCGATCTTTGCCACAACCGATGTCACTCGTCCGTCCTGCGCCGCTGATTCTGCCGGAAGTGCGTGATCACCATCGCGACAGCGGCACAGCCGGCGAACGCGGACACGCCCAGTGCCCAGCCGCCGGCGACGTCGCTGAAGTAATGCACGTCGAGGTAGACGCGGCTGAGGCCGACGGCCACGGTGAGCGCGACCCCGGTCGCCATCAGCGCCGAGGCATGCGTGATGCCCGGCCGGACCCTGACCGTGATCGTCAGCGCGAGCCAGGTGTAGATCACCGAGTACGCGGCGTGCCCGCTCGGATACGCGCTGCCGCCGGCGTCGACTAGCCCGCCGACCGGGCGCGGGCGGTCGACCGCCTCCTTGATCGCCGGGACCGCGATGTGGCAGATCACGACCGCCGCGATCAGCACGCCCATTTCGGCGAACCGCCGGCGTACCGCGAGCATGGCGCCGGCGACGAGCGCGACGCCCGTCGTCACCCAGCCAGTGCCGAGCGCGGTGATCACCTTGGCCAGATCGGTGAGCCAGGGCGCCTGGATGTTGGCGACGATGTCCGCGGCCTCGGCGTCGCCGGGCGTCGGAGCCGGGTCGCCGGTGAGCAGCACCGCGTAGCCGACGAGCACGAACAGCGCCACCGAGAGCGCCGCCATCAGGGTCGTGAACTCGAGCCCCAGGCCTCCCGGAGTCACGCGATGCCAGAGGAATCGCGCCTGCGGCTTGACCCGTCGCCCGAGCAGCACAAGGGGCCGGGTGAAGCGGTTTGCCTCCAGCCGCTCGGCGAGCCGCCGCCGGTTCTCGGGCACGCGCATGAACCGGACCGCGATCATGATCACGACGATCGTCACGACGACCGCGCCGAAGACGAAGGTGCCCTTGCCGGCGGCGTCGGTCGCCTCGTTGATCCTCTCGGAGACGAAGTAGCCGAGCAGGCAGAAGGTCGCCGACCAGAGGCCGGTGCCGAGGACGCTGTAGGGAAGGAACGCCCGGTATGGCATCCCCGAGCTGCCGGCGATGAACGGCGCCAGCGCCCGGACCAGGCCGATGAAGCGCCCGATCAGGATCGTCTTGCCGCCGTGGCGCTGGAAGTAGTCCTCGACTTGGGCGAAGCGCTCCGGCGTGATCCGCACCTTCGGGCCGTGACGAAGGACGAAGTCGCGCCCGAGGCGAGTGCCGATCAGGAAGCTGACCGAGTCGCCCGCCCAGGCGCAGAACCAGACCACGGCGATCATCAGCACGATCTCGGTCTCGCCCTGGCCGGCGAGAGCTCCGCCGAGGATGACCGCGGTCTCGCCCGGGAACACGAGCCCGACGAAGGCGCCGGTCTCGAGGAAGGCGAGTAGGCCGACGAGCGCGTAGGTGAGGTCGCCGAGGGACTCGGCGAGGTCCTGGAGGAAGCCCTCGACGTCTAGGTTGGGGGCCAGACGCTGGAAGGCGATGAAGCCGCCGACGATCAGGCCGCCGATCAGCACCAGACGCCAGCGGTCGCGCTTCTCGGCGGACAGCTTCAAACCCGCAGGGATTATGCGAGACGCTGCGGCGCGGACACGATCGCGTTCGCGTACCGGGGCGGGAGCGCCGCGATCGCGGCGTCGGCGGCGACGATGTCGGCGAAGATCCCGACGGCCGTCGGGCCCGAGCCGGTGACCAGCGCCCGGGCGGCGCCCACCTCCTCCAGCGCCGCGAGCGCCTCGGCGATCGGCGGCCGCAAGGAGATCGCGGCCTGCTCGAGGTCGTTGACGAGCAGGTCCGCGTACTCGAGCGGCGACGCCCCGGCCCCGGCCGCCGCGCGCAGCTTGGCGGCGAGCTGATCGAGCTCGGACGAATCGCGGCCGAGACCGAGCGAGTCCGCCTCGGCATAGACGGCGCCGGTATCGAGCCCGGAGTCGTCAGGGATCATCACGACCGCGAACTCGCCGGGGTCGGGCAGCGGCTCGACCACCTCGCCGGCACCCGAGACGAGCGCGAAGCGGGGGTCGATCTGTGAGGGCACGTCGGCGCCGAGGCCGGCGGCGATCGTCGCCGGGTCGGCGAGCTGATCGCGCGCGAGCCGCAGCACCGCCGCCGCGTTGGCGCTGCCGCCACCGAGGCCGGCGGCAACCGGGATCCGCTTATCGATCTCCACCCTCACCGCGGGCTGGCTCCAGCCGCGCGCCCGGATCGCCTCGAGCGCGACGCCGACCAGGTTCGGCCCGACGACTCCAGCGCAGACGACCTCGTCGGCGTCACCCTCGGCAGGGCCGATCTCGATCCGGTCCGAGAGCACCAGCGGGCAGAACAGCGAGCGCAGCTCGTGCAACCCGTCCGGTCGCGGGCGGCCGAGATAGAGGCAGAGGTTGAGCTTCGCCGGAGCGCGGAGGATCATCGCGTCGCCTCGCCGGCGAGCCCGGCCTGCTCGAGCGCCGCCGCAAGCGCGACGAAGTGCTGCGGCGCCAGCCGCTCGGCGCGTGCGTCGGCGGGCAGGCCGAGCTGCTCGAGGGCGGCGCGGGCCGTCGCCCGCGACCCAGGCCGCGCATGCTCGAGCGAGCGGGCAAGCGACTTGCGCCGGTGAGCGAAGCAGTCACGAACGAGACGAGCGAGACCCGGATCGGCACCGGGCCCGACCCGCCGCAGCCCGATCAGCGCCGAATCCACCCGCGGCCGGGGCACGAACACCGCCCGGTCGACGGCGCGAAGCAGGCGCACCTCACAGGCGAGCTGGACGAGGACGCTCGGTGCACCGTATGTACGTGAGCCCGGAGCCGCCCGCAGCCGGTCGGCGATCTCGCGCTGGACCATCAGCGTCCACGCTCGCATCCCGGGCAGGCCGGAGATCGTCTCGACGATCAGCGGGGTCGCGATCGAGTACGGCAGGTTGGCGACCATGCGGGTCGGCTGCGGGTCGAGCGCGGCGAGGTCGAGCCGCAGCGCGTCGCCGAAGTGGAGCTCGACGTTGCCGTGCTCGGCGGCGACCGCCTCGAGCGCCGGGCGCAGTCGCTCGTCGAGCTCGACCACGTGCACGGTCGCCGCCCTCGGCGCGAGCGCGGCCGTCAGCAGCCCCTCGCCGCCGCCGACCTCGAGCACGACGTCCTCCGGCTGCGGCGCCGCGTCGCGGACGATCGCCTCGAGCAGGTTCGTATCGGCGAGGAAGTTCTGCCCGAGACGGACCATGAAGGACCTATCGCCGTAGGGGCGCGGGCCTGGGGCGGTCGGAGGACGAGCGGGGCGAGGACGCAGGGGTGCCGCGCAGCACCGCTGCGCGGTATCCCCGAGGACGAAGCATCCGCGACGTGCTCCGGCCGCATCCAGGCGTGCGATCCCTATGGGGATGGGTCCTCATCACCAGCCGAACACGCGGGCGGCGTTGGCCTCGACGGTTGCCTCGAGCTCGGGGTAGGAGACGCCGCGCACCTCGGCCAGGTGCTCGGCGGTGGCAACGACGTTGGCGGGCTGGTTCGGCTTTCCGCGCACGGGCTGGGGTGAGAGGAACGGGGCGTCGGTCTCGACCAGCAGCAGCTCCGCCGGCACCTCCCGCGCCGCCTCCCGCAGGTCCTCCGCGTTCGGATAGGTGAGATTGCCGGCAAAGGAGCAGTACCAGCCCCATTCGGCTGCCTCGGCGGCCCGTTCCGCGGTCGCCGAGAAGCAGTGCAGGACCACGGTCACGCCGGTGGCCTCGGCCCGCAAGAGCTCGAACGTCTCCGCGAGGGCCTCGCCGTCGGTCGTCCGGCCACCGTCGCGGACGTGGATCACCAGCGGCTTGGCCACCCGGCGCGCGATCTCGATCTGGGCCCGGAAGGCACGGCGCTGGTCGGGGCGCGGGGCACGGTCGCGGTAGTAATCGAGCCCGGTCTCGCCCACCGCGGCGACCCGCGGGTGCGCGGCGAGCTCGCCGATCCGCGCCGCGGCGGCATCGTCGAAGCCGGCGGTCCCGTTGGGATGGCGGCCGACCGCGGCGAACACCGCGTCGTTGGCCTCGGCCGTGGCAATCGCCTCCTCGCTCGCGGCTTCGTCGATCCCGACGCTGAGCATCCGCCGGACGCCGACCCGCGCGGCGTCTGCGACCAGCTCGGCATCGGGCGGCTCGCAGAGGCCGAGGTGGCAGTGCGTGTCGATCACAACAGGGCCATGCCGAGCAGGGTGCGAAGGACGTAGCGCAGCTCAACTCTCCAGCTTCGGGAACAGCGGCGCGATCCGCTCGACCGTCTGGCCGCCGCCGCGAGCGCCGAAGGCGTCGAGCTCGCGGTTGCCCTCGGCGAGCGCCTCGAGCAACCGGCCGCTGGTCTCGGGCATGTACGGGTGCAGGAGCAGGGCCAGCACCCGCAGCCCCTCGGCGAGGCTGTACAGAGCCTGATCGAGGCGCCCTGCCTGCGACTCGTCCTTCGCCAGGTCCCAGGGACGCGACTCCTCGACGTAGCGATTCAGGCGGCGCACGCGGGCCCAGATCTTCTCCAGGGCATGAGTGAGCTCGGCGTGGTCGAACAGCTCGCGGACGATGCCGTCCAAGCCCTCCAGGCCGTCGTCGCCCGTCGCCAGCTCGGGGTCCGGGTCCGCCTCGGGCACTACGCCGTCGCGGTAGCGCTCGATCATCGCCAGCGTGCGGCTGACGAGGTTGCCCCAGTCGTTGGCGAGCTCGCTCTCATACCGAGCCTCGAAGCCGGCCGCGGAGACGCTGCCGTCCTGGCCGAAGGAGACCTCGCGGAAGCAGTAGAAGCGCAGGGCGTCGGAGCCGAAGCGGTCGACGACCTCGTTCGGGTCGAGGACGTTTCCGAGCGACTTCGACATCTTCTTCTCGCCCATCAGCAGGAAGCCGTGGATCACCATCCCGCGCGGCGGTTCGATCCCAGCGGCGATCAGCAGCGCCGGCCAGATCACGGCGTGGAACTTGAGGATGTCCTTGCCGAGCACGTGACGGTTCGCCGGCCAGTAGCGATCGGTCAGGTCCTCGCCCTCGCGCGCGAACGAGAGCGCGGTGTAGTAGTTGAGCAGCGCGTCGAACCAGACGTACATCCGCTGGCTCGGGTCCCACGGCAGCTTCATCCCCCAGCGCAGCTTCGGCCGTGAAAGTGAAACGTCGTCGAGCCCACCCTCGATGAACGAGAGCGCCTCGTTGCGACGGTGGTCGGGGACGACGAAGTCGGGGCGCTCGGCGTAGAGGCGCATGAGGTCGTCCTCGAACGCCGAGAGCCGGAAGAACCAGTTCTCCTCGCGCTCGCGCTCGAGCGGGATCTCGTGGATCGGGCAGGTGTTGCCGGGCCCGAGCTCGCGCTCGGTGTAGAAGGCGGCACAGCGCGGGCAGAACCAGCCCTCGTAGGTCCCCTCGTAGACGTGGCCGTTGTCGTGGACCCGCTGCATCACCTCAGCGACGCGGTCGGTGTGGCGAGGGTCGGAGGTGCGAATGAAGAAGTCGTTCGAGGCCCCGACTCGCTCCCCCATCTCCTGAAACCGGGGCGCGTTTCGATCGGCGAGCTCCTTCGGCGGGATCCCCTCACGCTCGGCCGCAAGCTCAACCGGCTCTCCGTGCTCGTCGGTTCCGGTGAGGAAGAAGACGTCCTCGCCGCGCTCGCGCATGTGCCGCGCGAGGATGTCGGCGGCGATCGTCGTGTACGCGTGGCCGAGATGGGGCTCGGCGTTCACGTAGTAGATCGGGGTGGTGACGTAGTAGCTCATCGGCCGGATGAGCTTAGTCAGAGCAGATGACCGTCACGCTGAGCCGAACTAGAGCAGCGACTCCTGCCCCTTCGCGCGGCGCTGGCGGGGGATGCCGGCCGCCTCGGTGAGCGCGGCCTCGACGTCGGCGAGGATCGCGCGCTCGGAACGAGAGGCGACGATCGGCTCGGCGAGCCCGTCAACGTGGACGTAGGTGCGTCGGCCGTCGCCGCGCTCGCCCGGCTCCAGCGGCACGAGGGCGAAGATCCGGTCGGCGCGCACGAACCGCCCGTAGCCGAGCGAGACGAGCCTGGGATCGCGCTTCCTTGCCGCCGCCATCGTTCTCGAAGATTACGCCCGCGGGCGAAGTCCTTGGCGGCTAGTCGCTCGGCGCCGGGTCGAGCCGGCTGAGCTTCTTCTTTGCCGCATCGCCGCAGTCGGGCGGAAACCCCGGGGGCACGCCCTGGACGCCGACGTTGCCCTCGCGACTGGCGACCACGAGACCGAGGTCGTCCTTATCGGCGGCCGACTGGACCTCGTCGGAGGTGTTGAGCAGCTTCTTCTCCACCTCGCAGAAGGGGTCGCCGTCGATCGTGAAGCCGGCGCCGGCCTGCTCGAGGTTCAGCTTGTCGATGATCTCGTCGTCGCTGTAGCGGGTCTCGTCGGCGCCGCAACCCGCCACGGAGAGGCCAAGTGTCGTGGCTGCGATGGCGAGTCCCCTCCCTGGCATGGTTGCGCGCAACCTATAGAAAAGGGCGGCCCGAAGGCCGCCCTTTTCGGTCAGTGCTAGGAAGCGGAAGCTAGTTCTTCGGCTTGCACTTCACCTTCTGGTCGAGCGTGGACGACTCGCTGCTGCCGTCCTTGAACGTCGTGTCACGCTGGTACGTGATCGTCTTCGGCTTGCACTTTACGAAGGCGACGCCGCTTGACTTGGAGAGCAGCGCATTGAACCCGGTGATCATCAGCGCACCCGTCTCCGGCGCGGCCGGAACGTTGAGCGCCGGGCCGAACTTGCCGCCCAGCTTCGACTTCTCGACCGACGCCGGAACCGTCGGCGACGCGGCGCCGAGATCGTCGCTGTAGGTGTGCAGCTGCAGCTGACCCTGGGCCGGACCGTTGAACACGGTAACGACGGGGGTCGCGATCACGGTGTTACCCGGTCCCACGACCTCGGCGGTACCCTCGCCGATCACCGAGTCCGGCGGGCACTGAGCCTTCGCCGCATCGGTCGGCGTGCCGTTCCCGAAGGTCACCGGGCAGAGCGGGGCCTTCTTCAGGTTGATCTTGACGTTCTTCGTCATCGAGATGTACTCGGACGCGGGGTTCTGCTGCGTGCCGGTGACATTGGCCTCGTTGATGACGCCGAGCAGCAGGCTGGCCTTCTTGTACTTCTTCTTGTCGAGCTTCTTCGAGGGCTTGACCTGACCCTCGACCGACGTGGTGATGGCGTCGGCTCCACCGCCGAAGGCGATGCCCGAGACCCCGAGGGCAAGGACCAAGCCAAGCGCCACAATCAAGCGTGACTTACGAACCACATTTCCTCCTACCGTTTTGAGTTCGCGGGCACACGCCCGCACTTCCGCAAAGAGATGCTTCTCCAGATAAACCCACAATAGAGCGAGAAGTTGCGTCCGCGCGGCCAGACCCGCCGCCCTCCGGGCTATGGCTGCGGATAAACGTGCAGATAGTCGCTGGATTCCGCCGGCGCGCCAATCGACTCGAACGGCGCCTGCTTGTTGCACGGCGGGGGCGTGATCGCGTTGGTGTCGAGCTGATCGACGAACGCGTACAGCTGCAGCCGGTCGAAGAACAGCTGCGCCTCGGTCAGGTCACCTCCGGTGCGGGCGTTGAAGTCGGGGTCGCTCGGCGTCAACGGATCGAGGAAGGAGCTGACGCCGTTGGCGCACTGCCGGGTCTCGAACGACTGCAGCGCCGAGCTCACATCGAGGTATCCGCCGGGCTTCAGGTAGGTGTTCGTGCGGTTGATCTCGAGCCGGTTCGGGTAGGCGGCCACGGCCTCCGGGGCCAGGGGGGCCAGGGTGCGCGTGTAGTTGACCGTCTTCCCCGAGGCGATGTCGAAGAACGTCCCGTTGCTCGCCGCGGCGAAGTTGGCGAGCAGCGATGTCACCTCGCCCCGGTACTGGCGCACCACCTCGAGGATCGAGTTCAGCGGGGGGAGCCAGGTGTCAAGCCGAGTCAGCAGCGGGGGCAGGTTGTCGTCGAGCAGCCGTCGCGTCGCCTTCAACCCGGCGGGGGCAGCGGCGATGTTGCGCCGCAGGGCGACGAAGAAGCTGTCCAGCTCGGGGGCCAAGCGCCCGAGCTCCCGCACCGTGGGCGTCAGCTCACGCGCGGTCGGGCGCAGCGCAGTGACCACCGGATCGGTGTCGATCGCGAACTCCTCGAGGCGGCTCAGGGTGCTGCGCGACTCGCGCAGGAAGGTGGGGAAGATCGTGAACGCCGTCGCCAGGTCCTCGTTGCGCTCCGCGGTCGTCGCGAAGACGGTGTTCGCGTTCTCGATCAGCCCGCGGAGCTGCCCCTGGCGCTCGGAGAGCGCCGCGAATACCTCGCCGCCGTCGCGGACGAAGCGAGTCACCGCCGCGTCCTGAGTGTCGAGCACCCGCAGCGTGCGCTCGAGCTGGTCGGCGAACGGCGCCAGGCTCGCAATCGCGACCGAGAAGTCATCCCCGCGACCCCTGAACGCCGCGGCCTGTCCCTGCATCCAGGCTTGGAAGGCGGCGCGAGTGCGGCTGTCGAAGGCACGGAAGATCTCGTCGAGCTGCACCGACTCGGAGACCTGCGCCAGCGGCAGGCCGCCGCCCTCGGGCAGCGCCGGTCCCTCGGAGCTTCCCGGGCTGAGCTCGACGTAGGTCTCGCCGAGCAGGGTCTTCTGGCGCAGGATCGCCCGGGTGTCCGCGGGCACCGGCGCGTAGCGCGGTTCGACCTCGACCGTCGCCTCGGCGTAGCCGGCATCGGAGAGCTCCACCGCCTTCACCTTGCCGACCGAGACGCCCGAGATCCTGACGTCCGACTCGACCGCGAGCTGGGTCGCCTCATCGAACGGGACCGTGAACCGGTAACTCTCCGGCTTCAGCGGGATCGCCCCGCCGAAGGCGAGCCAGAGGAACAGCGCCAGCGCGAAGCAGGAGATCGCGAAACCGACCGCAATCAGGATCCGGGTGACTGTCGGGGGCCTGGTCTCCATCAGCAGCCCCCGGGCACGGGTCGGATGTCGGCGAAGGCGATCATGGTGGCGGGGTCAGCGGGCAGATGACGTCGCTCTTCGGCGCGTTCGTGAGCCGCTGGAGCGTCCAGATGAACGGGCGCGCAATCGCGAGCTCCTCGGCGCGCAGCGCCGTGAGACAGGACTGGAGGACGATGCCCCGCACCATCGGGCCCTGCGCGTCCTGGAGCGTGGCGATGTTGTTGCCGTTGTGGTTCAGCCACGCGGTCCAGAAGAGGTTTCCCTCCTCGGGGCCGGACGGGTTGTAGGCCCAGGCGTTGAAGAAGCGCTCGAGGTCCACGAATGTGCGCCGGGTCGAATCGAGGGTGTCGCCGAGCGGCTGCGAGGCCTGCTTCAGGTGCCGCACGGGGGTCTGGACCTCGCGGCTGAACGGACGGATCTGGTCGGAGATCGGCGCCAGGGTCTGGCGGGCGAAGGACTGGGTCGCCTGCTGGGCGGGGACGAAGGTCTGCGCGGTCGGGATCAGCGCCTGCGAGGCGGGGCCGAGCTCGAGCGCGAACCGGTCGCCGGCCTCGAGCGCGAGCCGCGTCTCGCGCAGGGTCGAGGGCAGCTCCTGAAGCAGCTCGCGCAGGCTCGCCTCCTGATTCGCGAACGCCTGGAAGACGGCGTCCTGGGACGAGACCCAGTCGGCGAGTCGCGTGTCGGTGCGCGAGAGCGCCTCCATCAAGCTCCGGAAGCTGCTGATCGAGCGGCTGATGTTCTGGCGCCGCTTCGCCAGCAGCTCGTTGATCCGCGCGAGGTCACGGCCCAGGGGCTCGAGCCGGCGAAGCCCGGCGGAGAGCTGCTGCCCGCGCCCGCCGAGCCCCTCGGCGCCGGCCTGGATCAGCAGCTGCAGGTAGGCGCGCGTGTCGCCGTCGAGCGAGGCCAGGATCTGGTCGGGCTGGACGTTGGGCTCGGTCTGGTCGAGCGGGATCGTGTAGCCCTCGGGGACCAAGGGGCCCGAGCGGCCCGCATCGACCTCGATCGTCATGTCCTGGAGGCCCGTGCGCGGCCGCAGCAGCATCGTCGCGTCCTCGTGGATCAGCTCCTCGTAGGGCTTCTCGATCCCCATCGTCACCACGGCGCGGCCGTCGACCAGATTGACCTCGGTGATGTCGCCGATCTCGACCCCGGCCATGTTCACGGTCTGGCCCTGACCCGGGATCACCGCCTGAGCCGACCGGAACTCCGCCTTGAGCTCGAATTGATCGTCACCCAGGATCGGGATCCAGGACGGGTACGGCTGCTGCTGCTGGGAGAGGATCACCGCGGTGGTCGCGAGCCCGAAGAAGAGCAGCACGATGACGGCGATGAAGTCGCGCAGGTGTTCTCTGACAACTCGGCGCATCGTCAGGGCACCAGGTCGGGCGCCCCGGCTGCGGCCGGGGTGCCGTTGAGGTCGGGGATCGCGTTGGTATGGCAGCGAACGTCCATCCGGAAGGGAGGCTTGGCATCCGGGAGCACCGGCTGGATGCCGGCGGGAGCCTCGATCGCGCCCCCGAACGCGCGCGTATCCTGGATTCCCCCGCCGGGGTTCGGGGTCGAGACGAGGGTCGGGCCGCCGGCCGGCTGCAGTCGCAGGTAGGGCCCGTTGCCGTCGAAGCTCTGACCCGCGCCGCCGATCTGCACGGCGCCGTAGAGGAACTCCAGGAAGTTGGACTGGCCGGTACCGAAGCCGTCGGCGGTGATCACCGTGTCGGCGGTCGGGACGAGGTTCTCGGTAGTGCAGCGCGCGACGCGATCGGTGAGCGGGAACAGCTGCTTCGACGCAGCGGCGGACTCGGCGAGCCCCGGAGCGGCGCCCTTGAGCAGCCGCGAGAGGCCACCGAGCTCGTTGTCGCCCATCAGCGGGCCCACCTGCGCGAGCCAGGGATCGAGCGCGTCGATCGTCGCCGGCAGCTCCTCGATCCCCGGCACCGACTCGCGCGCCAGCGCCCGCAGCGGCGGCAGCGCGTCGCTGAGATGACGAAGCGATACCTCGGTCTCGTTCAGGGTCGGGTCGAGCAGCGCGATCGACTCCGAGAGGTTCTCCGACTCGCTCGCGAACGCCGCCGCGGTGACGTTGAAGTTCGTCACCAGGCTGGCGAGCTGCTGCTCGCGCGAGGCAAGCTTGGAGAACGTGGTCGCGCTCTCGGCGATCAACTGGGAGAGGTCATGGGGACGCTCGCCGAGCAGCGCCTCGGAGACGATCGCGGTGTCGCGGCCCGCCGGACCCCCGTAGCGGAACGCGTCGTTCAGCGACTCGGCGGCGCTCTCTCCCCTCACCGCCGGGTCCTGGTCGACGTCGTCGGCCGCCGTCGGCTCGTAGACGAGCGCGGTGCCGAAGCCGGCGAGCAGGCGCTGCAGGCCACGCCGCTGCGGTTCCTGGAGCGCGGTCAGGACCTCGTCGAGCTGCACCGCGGTCGCCGTCTGAGTCATCGGGATCTCACCGGCGTCGGCGAGCTCGGGAGCGCTCGGACTGCCGGGGGTGAGGTCGAGGAAGAAGTTGCCCTCGAGGAAGAGCCGCGGCCTGATGACCACCTCGGCGTCGGTGTGAATCGGCCGCCCCTCGTCGTCAACCGTGAACGTGACCTCGGCGGCTTCGCCCGAGGGCATGACCGAGGTCACCTCGCCGACGGTGACCCCGGCGATCCGAACGGGGGCCGTCTCGCGCAGCGTCGCGGCGTTCGCGAACGTCGCCTTGACGGTGTAGCCCTCGCTCGACCAAGGCAGCTCCTTGGCAAAGGCGAGATAGGCGGCGATCGCGAGGACCACCGCGACCACGGCGCCGAGCACCCACGGATGCGGGCCGCGGTAGCCGCGCCCCCAGATGCGGTCATCCGCGGCGTGCTGCTCGTACGGCGAGCGGGGAGCGGCGCTGCGCTTGCGCCACGGCATCCTCATCCACCACCCCGCTTGATCTGGCTCGGGAGCTGGTCGGACGTGACCACTCCCTGGTTGCCGGGCACGTTGCCGATCACCTGTCTGCCGCCGAGGTAGGTCTCGTTGCCCGCCTCGCACTCGGTCGGGCTCTGACCGGGGCTCGCGGTGTTCGGGTAGGGGTTGTAGTGGAGGAAGTTCTCGAAGTCACCGCCGCCGTTGGCGGCGGAGGCCGCGAAGGTGCCCTCGTTGTTCGGGCCGTTTGGAGGCTCGAACACGGTCACCCGCTGCCAGCGCCCGCCCGTACCGTTGCTGGTCGCGCTGGCGACGTTGCGGAACAGCAGGGTGCCGTAGTTGCAGACGGTCTGCGCCGGGGCGATGAACCGGATCGCCGGCCCGAAGATGTCGACCGTCTGCTGCAGCCGCGAGAGCCCGGAGCGCACCCCGGCGTTGTCGTTGAACCGCTGCAGGGCCTCGGTCGTGGGCGCCAGCTCGCGATTCAGCGCCGGCGACTCGCGCAGTGCCGGCACTCCGGTCTCGAGCGCATCGCCGATCGTCGGCGCCGTTGACGCGAGCTCCTGGATCCCCGGGCGCAGCTCGGTGAACAGGGTCGCGCTGTTGCGCAGGAACGGGCGGATCGTCGGCAGTGTCTCGGTGGCGACCGCGAACGTCGGCGGGGTCTCGGAGATCGTCTCCTGGATGAACGGACGAGCGACGCGGGCGAGGGAGGTGAAGGTGGTGTCGAGGTTGACGAACAGCTCCGCTTGGGTCTCGGCCACCGGGGCGACCTCGGCGGCCGCGGCTGAGATCGCGGCCACGAACCGGTCGAGCCCGGTCTCCGGCGAGGCGAGGTTGCGCATCACCGGCTCGAGCACCTCCAAGGCGCCGGGGAGCTCGGCGAGCGCCTCGTTGAGGACCGGGCCGCGGCCCGCGACCGCGTTGCCGAACTCGACCAGGTTCTCCCGAATCGCCGTCCGGGTCGGCGCGTCGAACATGTTGAGGAACTCGTCGATCTCGACCGGGTCGGGCGTCGCCGAGGAAAGCGGCAGCACCGAGCCCGCCGGGTACCCCTCCTCCGAGGTGCCCTGGTTGATCTCGAGGTACTTGAGGCCGAGCGCCGACCGGGTGCGCACGATCACGTCGAGTCCACCGGGATCGGGTCGACGTTCTGCTGCAGCTTCAGGTCGAGCACCGCGAAGGCCTCCCCGGTCTCCTCGTCCTGCTCGGCCCTGATCGCCTCCACCTGGCCGACGCGAACGCCGCCGACACGGACGTCGTTGCCCGGCACCAGGCTCTCGGCGTTCGGGAGCTCGACCGAGACCCTGTAGGTGGGCACGAACGGCAACCCGGTGTTCGCGTTGTAGGCCAGGAAGACGGCGACGATCACGATCAGCACCGTGATCGCGCCGACCATCGTCGGGCTCGCCGCCAGGCTCGAGACCACGCCGCCGCGCCTCATCTCGCGCTCCCCCGCTTGCTCTGGCGGCCGATCAGGTAGTCGAGCAGCTCACGTGCGGCTCGCAGGTTGGCCCCCGAGCTCGCCCCCGCGTCGGGCACGGCTCGCCGTCTCCGGACTCCGGCGCCGGCAGCGGTTGCGTCGGCCCGAACCCCGGCTCGATCTGGGGCTGAGCCGGATCTCCCCCCTCGGTGCCGGGCGTGCCGGCTCCGCCCTGGTTCCCCTCACGCCCGGGGCCCGCGGCGCCGTCGCCCTTGCCCGTGCCTTGGCCCCCTGATTCGCCGGCGAGCCTGCGCAACATGCGCTCGTACTGCTTGCGAGCGGCGGCCGAGGAGCTCACTGCGGCCGCCGAGCCGGTGAAGTTCGCGCCGCAGCCGGGCTGCAGGATCGCGGTGTAGTCGAAGCAGCTGTTGGTCGGGATCAGGGCGCGGAGGAAGTGCCCGTAGCTGTCGAAGGCGTTGATGGCCCCGCCGACACCGAAGATCGTGTCGAAGACGAACTTGAACCCGTTCGTGCGCCGCATCGTCGACAGGAAGCGGGCGAGCTCGCGAGTCGGCACCTTGCCGGCGCGCGCCAGCGACCGGGTCTGGCGGATCACCGGATCGGATGCGACCAGCGGCGGCCCCGCCGCCTCGGCCGCCTTGCCGAGGCTGGTGACCGCACCGGTGCCGGCATTCGAGAACGGCACGAGCAGGCGGTTGACCCGGGTCAGCGAGGGAGCCGCGGCGCGCAGGTCGCCGAGCACCGGCGTCGAGGCGTCGCTGAAGGCGCGCAGCTCGGTCATCGTCGAGCGCAGCTCGCGCAGGAAGCCGGGGAAGCGGGCGAAGCTCTCCTCCAGGTCGGCGCGCGCTCGGCCGTCGCCTCCGCGGTCGTCGTCGGATTCGTTGATGAACCCGGCGACGCTCTCGCGTTCGCGGGCCAGCGCCCCGAGGATCGCGTCGGAGTCGGAGGAGAGCTGCGCGAGGCTTCGATTCTGGCGAGCGAGGATCGCCAGCACCGCGTTCGTCTCGCGCAGCGCCGGGTTCGAGCGCTCGACGATCTCGGCCAGCTCGTCGCCGCGCGCCGCCAGCCCTGCGCCGAGGTCGTTGAGGATCAGCCGGAAGCGGTCCGGATAGGGCTCCTGCATGATGTTGTTGACTAGGTCGAGGTCGACCGCCTTGCCGTTCTGCTCCAGCGGCAGCAGGTACTGCCCCGCTCCGGGCTCGCCCTCGGGGATCTGCTCGAGCGGCGGCGGAGCCGGCGACGCGGGCGCCCGCGGCAAGGTCGACCCGGCACTCGACGAACTTCTCGCCGATCAGCGACTGCGGGCGGATCAGGCAGGAGGCGTCCTCGCGGAAGTCCTGGAACGCCGGGTCGTCGATGCTCATCACGACCACGGCCTTGCCGGGCTCGGGGTCGCCGTTGGCGAGGGCCGGTCTCCTCGGTTCCGGTGACGTCGATCTCGGTCACCTTGCCGACCTTCGCGCCGGCGACCCGCACCTCCTCACCCGGGACGAGGAAGCTGGCGTTGTCGAAGATCGCCCGGACCTCGTAGGCCGCTCGTCGCCGCCATTGGCGGCGCTGCCGAAGAGGATCGCCGCAACCAGCGCCGGCGACGATCAGGACTATGGCGATCACGCGTCTCATGGGCCGGGTGGCACGTCGGTTGGATCGCAGACGCCGGTCGAGGTTGCCGGCGTCCAGGAACGGGTGGTCGGTGGGCGAGGGCCAGCCGAGGTTGGCCTGGGTCGAGCCGCCGGGACAGCGCGTGAACGGGCCGACGCCGAGAGCCGGGATAGGCGTCGAACTGCTGCGCCGAGCGGGATCGGCTCGAGCTCCTCGGTGACCTCGTTGTAGTCGAACACGTTCGACCCGGTCGGCTGGGCGCGGACGTACTGGCCGTTGAAGTCGTAGTAGCCGGCGCCTGGTGCCGAGCTTGCGAGACCAGGGCGAGCAGGTCGGGCGAGTAGGGCCGCGATCGAACTCGAAGATCGTGCTGGGAGTCGTCGAGCGCGGTGATCGTCCGCGGCACGGCCTTGTTCGCAGCGCGCTGAGCCAGGCGGCAGGTCGATCAGAGCGTCGGTGAGGTCGTTCGCGGCGCCCGGGGTGTTGAGCGCCAGCCGCAGGTCGGCGGAAGACCGGCGCCGAATCGCGGGCGACCGGCCGCAGGTCGCGCAGGAAGCCGGGCAGGTCGGGTGCGACCTCACCGGTCGCGGCGACCAGCGGGTCGAGGTCGTCGAGGGCCGCGCGCAGGTTGACGAAGGTCGTGTTCGCCTGCCGCATCGCCGGCGGCAAGCTCGGAGAGCACGTTTCGAACGCCTCGTTCTGCGACGGCGATCGCGCCCGAACGCCTCGTTTGCGTTCGAGGTCAGCGCGGCGAGGTCGTCGCGCCGCGACGGCGAGCGCCCCGAAGACCCGGCCGCCCTCGACCAGGAAGCGGCTCAGGGCGGCCTGGTCGCGGTCGAGCTCGGCGAGCAGCCGCTCGCCCGCCTGGAGGCCGGGGGCGAAGTACTTGTAGGTCTCGCGGGCCGCCTCGGTGTTGCCGGTGTAGACGGTCGCGTAGCCCTGGATGAAGTCCTGACAGCGCCGTGCGGGTGCGGCGGTCGAAGGTGTTGAAGAGCTGGTCGAGGTCGACCGGCGCGGTCGTCCTGTCGGAGGGGATCGGGTCGTCGGTCGCGAGCTCGGGCGCGCTGTTGGGGCCCGGGGCTGATCGAGACGTAGCGGTTCGCGATCCCCGAGAGCGAGGTCGAGCGGATGATCGCGGTCGTGCCCTCGTGCAGGGGCTCGTCGACCGTGATCTTGACCTCCGCCTGGGCGTCGTCGGTGAGCGAGATCTCATCGACGATGCCGATCGGCTGGCCGCCGACGAGGACCTCGTTGCCGGGCACGAGCTGGCCGCCGGTCTCGAACAGGAGGTTGTACTTGTGGCCGTCGTCGCCGCCGAAAAGGAGCATCACCGCGAGCACTGCGGCGACGATCAGCGCGCCGATCCCCGCGATTCGCGCGATCAGGCCTCCCGATCCTCCGCTATCCGGCTGCTCTCCCTGCACTCCGGGACGGCCTTCGCCTAGCTCCTCTCTACCGACATGCTTTCTTGCGGTCCATCGAGGGAGGTTTTGCGGACTCCCCGATCCAGGCACGTTCAACCCATGGTGCGTACCCGCGAGCATCCTAATCGCTAAAGCAGCGGGCGAGCGGGCGCGATGACGCTTAACTCAGTCTTCGCAGTCGCACTCATTCGCGCGGATCGCGGCCGGTGAGCCCGCGGTAGAGATCGTTGGCGCGGGTCCCCGTGAGCGCCGCGACGACGCTCGCAGCGGCGCGCGGGCGCGCCCCCGATTGCACGAGTCGCCTCAGCGCGTCGACCGCGAAGCCGACGTCCGGCTGCGCGGAGCCCGCCGCCGCGGCGCCGATCACGACCACGATCTCGCCCTTGACCTCGTCCCGGAAGCGACGCGCAAGCTCGCCCAACGTTCCGCGCGCGATCTCTTCGTGGAGCTTGGTCAGCTCGCGGCAGACGGCGGCGGGCCGGTCGGGCGCAAGCGCGGCCAGCGCCCCGAGCGACTCGGGCAGACGGCGCGGTGATTCGAACGCGACCACGGTCTCCGATCCGCCGAGCACACGCTCGAGCTCACCGGCGCGGCGCGGCAGATAGCCCTCGAAGCGCCAGCGGTCGGCCGGGAGGCCGGAGGCGACGAGCGCGGTGGTCACCGCCGAGGGCCCGGGCAGGACCTCGACCTCGAGGTCGCGCTCGAGGCAGGCACGGATCAGCCGAAAGCCCGGATCGGAGATCACCGGCGTGCCGGCGTCGGAGATCAAGACGACCCGCGCGCCGCGCTCGATCTGCTGAGCGAGCTGGCGCGCGCGCTCGGTCTCGTTTCCCTCGTGGTTGGAGACGAGCCGCGGCCGGGTGATCTCGAGCCGCTCGTAGAGGCGCCCGGCGCGCCGCGTGTCCTCGCAGGCGACCAGGTCGGCCTCCGCGAGCGCGCGCTGGGCACGCGGGCTGAGGTCCTCCATGTTCCCGATCGGCGTCGGGCAGACGGTCAGCCGGCCGGGCATCAGCGGCGCCTCTGGCGACGGTCGGCCACTAGGCGTTCTCCTCGAGCGCCATCTCGGCGGCGCCGATCATCCCCGCGTCGGGGCCGAGCGCTGCGGTGACCACCGGCGTCTCGTTCATCGGCGGCAGCGCCCGCGATGCCGAGCTCCGCGCGCGCGGGCGCGAGCAGCAGCTCGCCGGCCGCCGCGACGCCCCCTCCGATCACGATCACGTCGGGCTCGAAGATGTTGGCGAGGCTGGAGAGCGCGACCCCGAGCCGCCGGCCGACCGTGGCCGAGGACGTCGACCGCGATCCCGTCGCCCTCGATCGCGGCCTCGGTCACGACACGGCCGTCGATCTCCTCGCCCTCGGCGGCGAGCCTGCCCAGGGCCGAGTCGGGGTGAGCCTCGGCGGCGGTGCGCCCGTCGCGACCGAGCGCGGTGCCGGAGGCGAACGCCTCGACGCAGCCGCGATTGGGGCAGTTGCCCTGGCACTCGGGCCCGTCAAAGTCGATGACCACGTGGCCGAGCTCCGCCCCGGCGCCGATCGAGCCTCGGTAGAGCTCGCCGCCGAGGATCAGACCGCCGCCGATCCCGGTTCCGATCGTGAGCATGACCACGTTCGTCTTCCCCTTCGCCGCGCCGAAGCGCTGCTCGGCGAGCGCGGCGACGTTGGCGTCATTGTCGATGAAGGTCGGCAGGCCGAGGCGCTCGCCGATCAAGTCGCGGACCGGCACGTCGACGATCGGCAGGTTGACGGAGCTGATCGCCAGGCCCCGCTCGCGGTCGATCGTGCACGGGATCCCGAGCCCGATCGCCTCGGCCTCGGGGCAGGCCTCGAGACCCTCGCGAATCTCGGATTCGAGCTCGTCGAGCAGCTCGTCGAGAGTGCGGTCGAAGGTCGTCTCGGTGGCACGATGCAGCACCCGCTGCTCGGCGTCCACCACCCCCACGGCCATCTTCGTACCGCCCAGGTCCGCGCCGATCGCCGCCCTCACGTGGTCGGGCGCAGGCAGGAGTTCGCGCGGGGCATGAGGTATTGATAGCTAACGATGACCGGCCCCGGCGACGAACGCGAGCGCCCGCAAGGCGACGAGCGCCCCGACTACACCGTCTACAAGTCGCGTCGCCGCCTGGGCGACCTCTTCCGCAAACCCGACCTGGCCGGGCTCCGCGACCGGGTGCGCCGCGGCAAGGGCGAGGGCGAAAAGCCGCCCGAGCGACCGTCTGCGCCGGGCGAGCAACCGCTCTGGCGCCGGGTGCTGAAGTGGGTCGGGATCGCCGCCCTGGCGTGGATCGCGCTCAGCTTCGCCGCCTTCGCGATCTCGGCCCAGATCCAGAAGTGGAAGCTCGCCGACGGCGTCGGCGACACGCTCGGCGGCAACCCGTTCATGCTCGCGCTGCCGCAGACGATCCTGGTGCTCGGCACCGACGTGCGCTCGGGGGCGTTCGCGGGACCCGACGAGGCCGAGCCGAAGGACTGCCTCGACGCCGTGATCAGCGGCCGGGCCAAGGACGGGAGCTGCAAGAACCCGCCCTACCGGTCCGACACGATCATGCTGATCCGCTCCGGCCGCTTCGCCTTCCGCAAGCTCTCGATCCCGCGCGACACGCTCGCCCCGGTCCCGGGCCAGGGGCCGCAGAAGATCAACTCCGCCTATGCCTCGGGTGGCGCCAAGCTGACCGTGCGCACGGTCGAGGACCTGCTCGGGCTCGACATCGACCAGGTCGCGATCATCGACTTCGACGGCTTTCGCAGCTTCATCGACACGATCGGGGGCATCGACGTCGACCTTCCGACCGACGTCTGCTCGAGCGTCTCGGACGGCGCCTTCAACCTCGACCTCGAACAGGGCGAGAACCACCTCGACGGCTTCCAGGCGATCACCCTCGCGCGCACCCGCTCCAACACCTGTGGCTCGGGCGAGTTCACCGGCTCCGACGTCGAACGCGCACAGTTCCAGCAGCTGATCCTCGACGGGATCAAGGGAAAGATGACCAGCATCACGGCCCTGCCCCTGAACTTCATCAAGGGGCCGCTGATCGGCTGGAACGCACCCAAGGCGATGGTCTCGAGCATGGGCGCGCTGACGATGCCCCAACTCGTGCTCTCGGCGGCGATCGGCGGCGGCGGAACCGACGTGCTCAAGCCATCGGGCACGACCGGCGCCGGCAACCTGGTCGTCTCACCCGAGGAGTGCGAGCGCGCGGCCGAGAAGCTGCTCGGAGAGAAGCCGCCGCGCAAGCCCAACTGCCCGCAGGGCGTAGGCGTTAGCGGCATTCCGCTCGCGCCGGGTGGCGTTCCGCTCGGGCGGGGCGGGGTGCGTTGCGTGGTCAGTTGCAGTAGGGGAGGTGTTTTAGGTGCTGCGGGCGGCTTCGGCGAGCGCCCGGGCGTAGCTGGCGAGTTGTTCGTCCATCAGGCGAAGAAGGCGCCAATCGCCGGGTTTCGGCCGAGATTGGCGACTTGTGCCCGGATAGCGGGCACAACTCGCCACTTGCCCCGAGGCCGGCCGCCAACGCGCGCGCCCAGCCCAACTCCCTCCCTCATTGCAACGAACCACGCTCGTGGCCGCGAGGGCGCACCGAGCGGAACGCCACCCCGTCTAGTCCTTCTTGGTGCTCTCCGCCTTCTTCTCGGGCTTCGAGTCCGCCTTCGACTCGGACTTCGACTCGCCCTCGCCCTTCGACTCCGACTTCGAGCCGCCGTCGTCGGCCGCTTTCGCGGCGCCCTTCTTCGCGTAATCGGTGGTGTAGAAGCCCGAGCCCTTGAAGTGCACCGCGACCGGGTGAAAGACGCGCTCGACCGGCGCCGCGCACTGTTCGCAGGTGGTCACGGGGTCGTCGGCCATCGACTGGATGACCTCGAAGGTGTGGCCGTTTCGGCAGCGGTACTCGTAGATCGGCATGCGGGGGCTGCAAGTATGGCGACCGTGAGCGATGCCCCCACGGCCGCGCCCGGCCCGAGCCTCGACGAGGTCGTTGCGCTGTGCAAGCGACGCGGCTTCATCTTCCCCTCGTCGGAGATCTACGGCGGGGTCGGCTCGACCTACGACTACGGCCACTACGGGGTGCTGCTCAAGAACAACGTCAAGAACGAGTGGTGGCGCGCGATGCTGCAGGAGCGCGACGACATCGTCGCGATCGACTCGGCGATCATCCAGCACCCGCGGGTGTGGGAGGCCTCGGGGCACCTGGCGGGGTTCACCGACCCGTTGGTCGACTGCAAGACGTGCAAGCTGCGCTTCCGCGCCGACAAGCTCGAGGACGCACAGTGCGGCCGCAAGCCCTCGAAACGGCCCGGCGAGGGCCCCGACTGCGAGCTCACCGAGGCGCGCGAGTTCAACCTCATGTTCGAGACCCACGTCGGGCCGGTGGTCGACTCGGCCTCGGTCGCCTACCTGCGCCCCGAGACCGCGCAGGGGATCTTCATCAACTTCAAGAACGTGCTCCAGTTCGCGCGCAAGAAGCCGCCGTTCGGGATCGCTCAGATCGGCAAGTCGTTCCGGAACGAGATCACGACCGGCAACTTCATCTTCCGGACCCGCGAGTTCGAGCAGATGGAGATGGAGTTCTTCGTCCCGCCGGACGAGGCCGAGCGCTGGCACCAGCACTGGCTCGACGAGCGGATGCGGTGGTACACCGAGCTCGGGATCCGGCCCGAAAGCCTGATCCTGCGCGCGCACGACGCCGACGAGCTCTCGCACTACTCGAGCGCGACCTCGGACATCGAGTTCCGCTTCCCGATGGGCTTCTCGGAGCTCGAGGGGATTGCCAACCGCGGCGACTTCGACCTCACCCAGCACGCCGAGTACTCGGGCGAGAAGCTCGAATACTTCGACCAGCAGACCAAGGAGGCCTACGTCCCGCACGTGATCGAGCCGGCGGCCGGCGTCGACCGCGCGGTGCTCGCCTTCATGGTCGACGCCTATGACACCGAGGAGGTCGAGGGCCGCCAGCGCACCGTGCTGCGCGTGCACCCGAGGCTCGCGCCGATCAAGGTCGCGGTGCTGCCGCTCGTCTCGCGCGACGGGATGCCCGAGCGGGCGCGGGAGATCTTCGAATCGCTGCGCCACCTGATCCCTGCCGAATACGACGAGGGCGGCTCGATCGGAAAGCGCTACCGGCGCCAGGACGAGATCGGCACACCGTGGGGGGTCACCGTCGACGGCCAGACGATGGAGGACGGCACCGTGACCCTGCGCGACCGCGACTCACTCGAGCAGACAAGGGTCGCCGCGGCCGAGCTCGGCGAGCTCCTCACCGAGCGCCTCGAAGGGCCCTGGCAGAGCCCGAAGCTCTAAGCGGCCTAGATCCTGTCGCAGTCGCCGCCGGCGTAGTCGCCGAACTGATCGTCAGGTTCGAAGACCAGGTCGCAGCGCTTGCGCACGGTGCGGGTCTCGCCGACCGCCTTCACCTTGACGCTCGCGACGCCGTCCGAACGCAGGTCGTCGAGCAGGCGACGTACGAAGCGGCGGTCGAGGAAGTCCCAGTAGTCCTTCGGCCCGGCGGCGTTGTCGAACCTGCCCTCGGCGCTGCGCCCGCCGACGCGCGCCGTGACCCGCTCGGCCGGCCCCTTGATCGTCGCGTAGGCGTTGTGGCGCCGCCCGATGCCCTCATAGTCCTCGCTGTACTCGAACTCGAGGATGTGGGGCGGCGAGCCGGGCTCGGCGACCGCCGCGGCTCCGGCAACCGCCGACACCACGAGCGCGGCGAGGGTGATCAGCGTGGTCAGGGTTGTTCTTGTCGCTCTCATGCGACCAAGATCTCAGCCACGACGGCCACTGCATAGCCACCCTGGGTGTCAACGGTGCTCACCTAAGCTCCGGCGCAGACGATGAACGTGTCCACAACGGAGACTCGCTGGCACGGCGCGGGCGAGCCTGGGCTCGCCACCCTCGCCGCAGTCGCGCTGCCGGCGGCCGGGTTCGCGCTCCTGCTCGCCGCGCCGAGCGCCGACGTTCGCTGGGAGCACCATCCCTCGCATTTCTGGCTCGTCGTGCTCGCCGCCGCGACGACCGCCGTGCTCGCCTTCACCACCGGCGACTCGGCCGAGCGCCGCGGCGACGCCCGCCTGTTCTGGGTCTCGAACTGCTTCCTCGCCGCGGGCGGGTTTCTCGCCCTGCACGCGCTTGCGACCCCGGGTGTCCTGCTCGATAGCCCGAACCTCGGCTTTCAGATCGCGACCCCGATCGGGCTCGTGGTCGCCTCCGTTTTCGCCGCGATCTCCGCGCTGCCGGTGGCGACGGAGATCAGCGCCGGCTCTCGGCGCCTGGTCAGGGTCGGCCTGGTCGCGCTGATGGTCGGCTGGGCGGTGGTCAGCATCGCCGGGATGCCGCCGCTCGACCGCGTCACGGAGGTCGAGCGAGCCTCGGGTGCGATCACCGCGCTCGCGGCGATCGGAGTGCTGCTGTTCGTGTTCGCGGCCCTGCGCTACCTCGGGCTCGCACGCGAGCGGCATGCGCTGCTGCCGCTCGCAGTCGCGACCTCGTTCGTCCTGCTCGCCGAGGCGATCCTCGCGACCGCCTTCGCGCGCAGCTGGCACGCGAGCTGGTGGGAATGGCATCTGCTGATCCTCGCCGCGTTCGCGATCGTCGCCTGGGCGGCGCGGCGGGAGTGGCGCGAGGAGCGCTTCGTCGCGCTCTACACCGATGAGACGGTGCGCGGGCGGCGTGAGCTCTCGGTCGTGTTCGCCGACCTGGCCGGGTTCACGACGTTCTCCGAGGGCCGCGACCCGCGCGCCGTGAGCGAGGTCCTCAACGCGTACTTCGAGGTCGCGATCCCGCCGGTGGTAAGCGAGCACGGCGGGGTCGTCGATCAGCTGATCGGCGACGCAATCATGGCCACCTTCTCGGAGCTTGCGGGTGCGCCCGACCACGCGGTGCGGGCGGCCCGGGCGGCGCTCGCGATCCGCGATCGGACCGGCGAGCTCGCCGAGCGCCATCCCGACTGGCCGCGGTTTCGCCTCGGCGTCAACACCGGTGAGGCGATGATGGGCGTCGTCGGCGCCGGCGGCGGGCGCAGCTACACGGTGATCGGCGACGCGGTCAACATCGCATCGCGCCTCCAGGGCGCGGCGCCGGTCGGGGGGATCGCGATCAGCGCAGCGACGATGCGCCGGCTCCCTGGAGCTCGCGTCACCCGGCTTGGCGAGCTCACGGTGAAGGGCAAGACGGAGCCTGTGGAGGCCTTTGTCCTCGACGATCTCTGATGAGCCTCTCTCTGTGTGACGTCGGTCACGGAGGGGTTGCCATGCGTCACGGGGAGGGTCTAAGCTCGTCATCGAACGGTGTAAGGGTTCGCGAGGAGGAAGAGATGAGCGTCGCGCAGAAGGACGGCATCAGGGCAGCGGACGGGATCAGCTACGACGACCTCTACAGCCGCTGGGAAGCCGGCAACTGGTCGGCGACCGCGATCGACTTCTCCGAGGATCGCGCGGGCTGGGATGCGCTGACGGAGATCCAGCGCAAGTCGGCGCTCTGGACCTACTCGATGTTCTTCTTCGGCGAGGACTCGGTCACCGACAACCTCTCCCCCTACATCGACGCGGCGCCGAAGGAGGAGCAGAAGTACTTCCTCGCCACCCAGCAGGTCGACGAGGCCCGCCACGCCGTCTTCTTCCATCGCTTCTTCAAGGAGGTGATCGGCGCCGGCGACTCGATCTCCTCCACCCTCGCCTACACCGAGCCACAGCTCAACTGGAGCTATCGCAACGTCTTCAGCCGCCTCGATCGAATGGCCGACAGCCTGCGCAAGGATCGCTCGCTGCCCAACTTCGCCCGCGCGATCGCGCTCTACCACCTGGTCGTCGAGGCGACCCTGGCCCAGCCCGGCCAGCACTTCATCGAGGACTTCTTCACCAAGTCCGGCACCCTGCCCGGGTTCAGCGAGGGAATGGCGAACGTCTCGCGCGACGAGCAGCGCCACATCGGCTTCGGGGTCAAGGTGCTCGCCGAGTGCTTCGCCGAGTCGGATGAGTGCAAGGAGGCGGTGCGCGAGCTGCTGCTCGAGGTGATGCCGTACTCGGTCGGCGTCTTCACTCCCCCCAACTGGGACCTCGAGTACACGCGCTGCTACGGCTTCGAGCTCGAGGAGATCTACGCCTTCGGCCTGCGCTCGGTGAGGACCAAGTGGCGAGCGACCGGCTATCCGCTGGAGGAGATGCCGGACGTGCTGCCGCTCGACTTCGGCCTCCCCGAGGAGGAGATCGCCAAGCGGCAGATCAAGCTGCTCAAGGCCGGGGTGATGGGCGAGCCCAACGGTCGCCCGGACTCCTCGCCCGAGATCCAGCGGCTGTACTTCGACATCATCTCGCGCGTCGCCCGCGCCGACGCCGTCAACGGCGCAGCGATGACGATCCAGTGGCGCTTCGACGACGCCGACCCCTGGCACCTGCGAATCGACAACGGCTCGACCGCCGCCGAGCCCGGGCTGGCAGCCGACCCGGACGTGACGCTCGAGACGAGCTGGCAGGACTGGGTCGGAGTCTCGACCAAGGGACAGGACCCGCGCCGGGCGCTGCTGCGCCGCCGGATCCGCCCACACGGCTCGCTCCGCAACCTGCTGCGGCTGCAGCGGATCTTCCCACCCCGCCCGAGCAAGCTCGGCTGAAGTCGCCGACGGCGCGCGAGCGCCGCCCGCGCTCGGCCTATTCGATCGTGAACTCCTCCAGCTGGCCGAGCTTGTAGTGCGGTCCCTCGGGGGACTGGATCGGGCACAGCATCACGTAGCTGCCGGGCTCAACCGACCCCTTGACCTCGATCGGCTGCGACTTACCCGGTGCCGCGCCACCGTCGGCCACGGTTTTCGCCGAGCCCTGGCGGCCCTGGAGCTCGTAGGCCTCGTCGACGGTGAAGCCCTCGCCGAGCCGCGCGTAGATGAGCGCATGCGGCTCGGCGCCCTGGTTGTCGAAGACGACGGTCTTGGTCTCGGCGCTCGGCGTCTCGGAGAGGTCGAACGTGTACTCGCCGCCGGCCGTCAGTTGGCCGTCAAGGTGACCTCGGTCGGGCCGCTCGTCTCGCGTGACCGCTCGCCGTCGCCGCCCGTGCCCTCGTCGTCGTCACCGCATGCCGCCGAGGGCGCCGGCGGCCAGCAGCGCCGCCGCGAGCAGCGGCGCAACGCGTCGCACGCTCAGCTACTCGGTCGCCGCAGGAGCCGGCGCCGGGGTGGTGGTCGAGGTGTACTCGAACTCCTCCTCGGCTCCGAAGACCTTGTCGAGCACGGCCTTGCGCAGGTCCTCGCTCAGGATCAGCGCCAGCGCGGCCCCGGCGAACGCGATGAAGAGGATCCGGCCCCAGTGGCGCTTCTTCTCTTCGCCGCGGAGGCGGTAGGAGGCCTCGCGCAGGTTCTCGGCCGCGCTCTTGACGTCGCGGTGGACCTTCTTGTCGTCGATCGCGGTGTCGATCACGTTGCCGTTCGACGACAGCCTGTCGTAGGCGTCGCGAGCCGCATCGACCGCGTCGCGAAGGCTGTCGCGCAGGTCCTCGTCCTCGATCAACCGGCGCAGGTACGGGTTGTTGCCGGCCGCTCCGACCGCGTCTCGCGCCTGCTGCGCCTTCGTGCTCTTCGCCATCGATTTCCCTCTCCTAGTCGTCGTCCGTGTGGGGTTTTGCAGGATATACCCGCGGAGCCGAGCGGCTAGTCCCGATGCCCGCTGCCGCTCAGCGCACCAGCGGGTAGACGCAGCGGTACGAGTTCGAGGCGGCGAAGGCGGCGTCGTCGACGTTCTGGCCGTCGTCGAAGGTCATCGCGCGGTTGGCGCCGCCGCCGTCCTGGAACGGGGCGTCGACCCAGTGATCGTCGGGATCGCCGAGGTCGATCCCCGGGAGATCGCGGATGCCCGCCAGCTGGCTCAGCGTCGGCAGGCTGCCTCCCTTGCTGTTGCAGTCGGCCACCGCGGTCGGGAATGGGCCTTCGCGGGTTCCCCGTCGAGTCGAAGCACAAGCCGGAGTTCTCGACCGTATTCGGCGGGCAGACGGCGCTGTGGCCGTCGACCGCGTCGGCGTTGGGCACCTTGCCCAGCGACGACTCGTCGATGTCGGAGCCCTTGAGCGAGTCGCCCTTGACGTCGGCGCCGGTGAGCTTTCCGTCCTTGATGTCCTTGCCCTTGAGCGTGTTGTTCTTGACGCTCTTCGAGACGACCGAGTTCTTCGGCGCCTTCGTGACCGCGTAGGCCGCCCCGCCGAGCACGACCAACAGCGCGACCATCGAGATCACGTTGGCGAAGCTCAGGTGCCGCCGGATCCAACTCGCCATCCTTCTCCTCCTCCGGGATTCGCTCGCGGAGAACCTACCCGGCGCTAGCGGGCGCCGTCAATAGCCGCCTCGAGCGCCTTCTCGATCCGGTCGACGTAGACGAACTCGAGGCGCTCGCGCTCGTGCTCGGGGATCTCGAGGATCTCGCCCTCGTTGCGGTCGGGGACGATCACGCGTTTGATCCCGGCGCGCTGGGCGGCGAGCGTCTTCTCCTTCAAGCCGCCGACCGGGAGCACCTGGCCGGTGAGCGTCATCTCGCCGGTCATCGCAACCTCGCTCGAGACCGGCTTGCCGCTGACCAGCGAGCTGAGCGCGGTCGCCATCGCGACCCCGGCCGACGGCCCGTCCTTGGGCACCGCCCCCGCGGGGACGTGGACGTGGATGTCGTGGGTGGCGAACCAGTCGTCGGACAGCTCGGGGTTGAGCCGGCGCTCGTGCCCGCGTACCCACGAGAGCGCGGCCTGCGCCGACTCCTTCATCACCTCGCCGAGCTGGCCGGTGATCGTCAGCCGGCCCGAGCCCGGCATCGCGGTCGCCTCGATGAACAGCACCTCGCCGCCCACCGGCGTCCACGCCAGCCCGGTGGCGACGCCTGGGTCCTTGGTCCGGCGCCTGGTCTCGGCGAAGAACCGGCGGCGACCGAGCAGCTCGCGAGCGCGCTTGGCCGAGACGCTCTGCCTGCCCTTCGCCCTGCGAGGCGCAGCCGAGCCGCGCCGCTGTTGAGGCGCCTTGCTGCGCTCGGCGAGCTCGCGGGCGAGCTTGCGGCAGACGCTGCCGATCTCGCGTTCGAGGTTGCGAACTCCCGACTCGCGCGTGTACTCGTCGATGATCGCGCGCAGGGCCGCGTCGGCGAACGAGACGCCCTTGCCCTTGAGGCCGTTCTCGGCGAGCTGGCGGGGGACCAGGTAGCGCTTGGCGATATGGAGCTTCTCATCGGAGGTGTAGCCGGCGAGCCGGATCACCTCCATCCGGTCGAGCAAGGGCGGCGGGATCGTCTCGACGTTGTTCGCGGTCGCGATGAACATCACCTCGGAGAGATCGAACGTCAGATCGAGGTAGTGGTCGCGGAAGGCGTCGTTCTGAGCCGGGTCGAGCACCTCGAGCATCGCGCTCGAGGGGTCGCCGCGGAAGTCGGCGCCCATCTTGTCGATCTCGTCGATCATGAACACCGGGTTGCGCGAGCCGGCGTCGCGCAGGGCGCGGATGATCGTCCCGGGCATCGCGCCGATGTAGGTGCGGCGATGGCCACGGATCTCGGCCTCGTCGCGAACGCCGCCGACCGAGATCCGCTCGAACTCGCGGCCGAGGGCGCGGGCGATCGACTTGCCGAGGCTCGTCTTGCCGACCCCCGGCGGGCCGATGAAGCAGAGGATCGGCCCGTGCGACTCGGGGTTCAGGGAGCGCACGGCGAGGTACTCGAGGATCCGGTCCTTGACCTGCTCGAGGTCGTAGTGGTCGGCGTCGAGGACCTCGCGCGCGTGGGCGATGTCGAGGTCGTCGTCGGTGGTCAGCGACCACGGCAGCTCGACCAGCCACTCGAGGTAGGTGCGGATGACGCCGTACTCGGCCGCCGCGGCGGGCAGCCGCTCGAGCCGTGAGAGCTCGCGCTCGGCCGCCTTCTGAGCGTGCTCGGGCAGCTCCGCTTCGTCGATCCGCTCGCGCAGCTCCTTGACCTCGGCCTGGGTCTCGTCCTCCTCGCCGAGCTCGCGTTGGATCGCCTTCAGCTGCTCGCGCAGGTAGTACTCGCGTTGCCCCTTCTCCATCTCGGACTGGACCTCGTCCTGGATCTGCGAGCCGAGCTGGATCACCTCGAGCTCGCGGGCGAGGAGCTCGGAGAGCCGGCGCAGGCGGCGGGTCACGTCGACCTCCTCGAGCAGCTCCTGCTTCTCCTCGACCGGGATTCGCAGCGCGCCCGCGATCAGGTGCGAAAGTGCCGAGGGATCGTCGATGTTCATGACCGCGAGCTGCAGCTCCTCGGGCAGGTAGGGGATCTGCTCGATGATCTCGGTGAAGCTGCGCTGGACGTTTCGGGTCAGCGCCTCGAGCGCGTCGGAGGGCTCGACCTGGTCGGGCATCGCCTCGATCCGGGCGACGAGGTAGGGCTGCTCGGCGATGAACTCACCGACGCGGACCCGCTCGGTCGCCTGGACGAGGACGCGGATCGTCCCGTCGGGCACCTTGAGCATCCGCGCGACCACGCCGACCACCCCGACCTCATGCAGCTGCTCGGGGCCGGGCTCCTCGGCCTCGGGATCTCGCGAGGCGACCAGCACCAGCGTCCGCTCTCCGGAGAGGATGTCGTCGATCAGCTTCACCGAGCGCTCTTGACCGACCGCGAGCGGGGTCAGCGTGTCGGGGTAGGCCACCATTTCGCGCAGCGGCAGCACCGGCAGCGCTGCCGGCAGCGGTTGGTTGCCGCGCTCGCGGATCGCCTCCTCGATGTCCGCGGCCTCGACGACCTGGATCCCGTTGCCCTCCACTACTCCCCCGAGTCGATCGGGACCCGGCGAGTGACCTCACCCGCGAGCGGCAGCTCGACCCGCAGGATGCCGTCCTCGTAGCTCGCGCGGGCACGCTCGGCGACGACATCGGCGCCGAGCTCGACCACGCGCCGGAACGGGCCCGCCTCGATCTCGACCTGCTGGTAGACGCGGCCCTCGGTCTCCTGGACGGGACGCTCGCCGGTGATCACCAGCTCGCGGCCGGCGACCTCGAGCGCGACCGAGTCGATGTCGACGCCGGGCAGCTCGGCCTTGACGATCGCCCGCGGCTCGTCGCCGCAGTAGTAGACGTCCACGCGCGGCGAGAAGCCCGCATGCGCGCGCGGCCCCCGCGGCCACTGCTCCGCGAACGGCTGGCCGAGCATCTCGTCCATCTCGCGCCACATGCGTTCGAAGTTGACGAGTAGGTCGCGCTGTCTCGACATCGCTGTTGAATTTAGCGAGAGAGCGGCATCGCTCAGACCTCGAACACGTCGCCCGCGCTCGCGACCTCGACCGGGGCGCCGAACTCGCGTGAGCCCTCCGCGCGCGCCCACTCGGCGTCGAGCTCGTCGGAGATATGGGTGAGAACGACCCGCTTGGCCCCCGCCCGCCGCGCGTGCGCGCCGGCCTCGGCCGGGGTCAGGTGTCCGCGGATACCGGTCCGCTCCGGGCGCGGCAGGGTCGCCTCGACCAGCAGCAGGTCGGTGTCGCGCGCTGCGGCGACGAGCTCGTCGCAAGGCCTGCAGTCGGCGCCGAAGGTGAACCGCCCGCCGGCGCTCGAGACGAAGTTGACGGCATGGGTGAGGATGAAGTGCGGAACCTCGGCGAAGGCCGCCGTCAGGGGGCCGATCTCGACCCTGGCGTTGCGGTCGTACTCCTCGATTGCGAACGCCTGGGCGATCAGCTCCTCGTCGCCCCAGGCGCCGACGACGTTGCGGAAGGTCTGCGCCGCACCTGGCGGCGCGACGAGCCGCGGACGCGCCGGGTCGTCGGTGCCGGGATGCCCGGCGACCGGAACCGGTTGCTGGCGCGGAGTCAGCAGGAGCGCGTAGGAGTATGGGATCAGGTCGATGAAATGGTCGGCATGGACGTGCGAGATCACCACCGCGTCGACCTCGGTGTAGTCGATGCGCTCGCGCAACTTGCCGAACACGCCGTTGCCACAATCGAGCAGGACGGTGGTCTCGCCCTCCTCGACGAGGTACCCGCTGCATGCGCCGCCCGCGTCCTGCCATGCCGGCGACTTGCCGAGCACCGTGATCCTCATCGAACGAGACTCTAGTCGGGGGCAATAGCCCGGGTTCTCCGCGGCTATCGTCAAGCCATGGCCCAGGTATGTGGGCGCTGCGGCGCCGAGGCAAGCGATCAGTCTCGCTTCTGCTCGACCTGCGGTGCGCCGCTGCAGCCGCTCGAGGGTGCCGAGCGCAAGTTGGCGACGATCGTCTTCGCCGACCTCGTCGGCTCCACCGAGCTCGCCGCCGGACGTGACCCCGAAGAGCTTCGCGCCCGGCTGGCGCCGTTCTTCGAGCTCGCTCGGACGACCCTTGAGGAGTACGGCGGGACGGTCGAGAAGTACATCGGCGACGCGGTCATGGCCGCCTTCGGCGTCCCCCGGGTATACGGCGACGACCCCGACCGGGCGGTGGCGGCGGCGCTGGCGCTGATCGCCCGCGTGGCCGACGACGGCGGAGGCCTGGCGGTCCGAGTCGGGATCGAGACGGGCGAGGTCCTGGCCCTCGATCGTGAGGGCGACCTCGCGGTCACGGGGGAGGCGCTCAACGCGGCGGCGCGCCTCCAGCAGGCGGCCGAACCGGGCGAGGTGCTTGTCGGCCAGCGCACCGCGCGCTCCTGCCGCTCGGCGGACCTCGAACAGCGAGCCCCGGTCGCGGCGAAGGGGTTCCCGGCACCGCTCGCAGCCTGGCGGGCTGTCGCCGTCGCTGACGCCCGGCCGCCCGCCACGGCGGCCCCCTTCGTCGGGCGCGGCGACGACCTCGAGCTGCTGCGGATCGCCTACCGGCGTGCGGTCAGCCAGCGAGCACCGCAACTGGTCACCGTCACCGGCGAGGCCGGGATCGGCAAGACCAGGCTGGCGAACGAGTTGATCGCAGAGCTCGGCGCGGCCGAGGGCCAGCGCCCCGAGGTGCTGCTCGGGCGAAATCCTCCGTACGGCCGCGGGATCGCCTTCTGGGCCCTGGGGGAGATCCTGCGCGCGGCCGGCGGCGGCGGGCGGGATGATGCGGTCCCGATCGCGCAGCGAGCGCTCGCCGAGCGACTCGAAGCGGCTCGGCGCGTCCGACGCCGGCGAGCTGGCCGCGGTGCTCGCGGTGGCGCTCGGTGCCGCGGAGCCGAATGGCGACGTCGAGGACGCCCTGCGGCGCGCCTGGCGCCGCCTCGTCGCCCTCCTGGCCGGCGAGCGGCCGCTGGTGATCGGGATCGACGATGCGCACTGGGCTGACGACGGCCTGCTCGACCTGGTCGAGGAGATTGCGCTGCGGCTGGATGAGGCTCCGGTGCTCGTCCTCTGCACCAGCCGCCCGGAGCTGGTCGAGCGTCGCCCCGGCTTTGGCAGTGGAGCTCCGAACGTGACCCGGATCGAGTTGCGCCCGCTGGCGCCGGAAGCCGCCGCGGAGCTCTCCACCGCTCTCCTGCCCGGGTCCTCCGGAGAGCTTGCGTCGCGGGTGGCTGACGGCGTCGGGCGGCAACCCGTTCTTCGCCGAGGAAATCGCCCGACAGATCGCCGACGATCCCGAGACCGAGCCCTCGGGCGACCTACCCGAGACCGTGCAGGCGGCGGTGGCCGCCCGGCTCGATCTCCTCCCCCGCGACGAGAAGCGGGCGATCCAGCACGCGTCGGTCCTCGGACAGGCTTTCGCCCCTGATGCGCTCGCCGAGCTCATCGGTGAGCCGGTCAGCGAGGCGCTCGATCGGCTGGCGCGCAAGGCATTGCTCCAGGAGCGGCTCGCGGAGGGCCCGGGCCGCTACGCCTTCCGCCACGACTTGATCTGCGACGTCGCCTATGGCTCGCTTCCCGCTGGCCGAGCGAGCGCTCCTGCATGAGCGCGCCTCCGCCCGGATCGACCCGGGGCATCATCCGGAGCTGGTCGAGCTGGTCGCCTTTCACCGTGTCCGAGCGGCGGAGCTGGAGCCGACGTCCGAGCGGCGGGCGAACGCCTACACGGCCGTCACCGAAGCCGCCGGAGTCGTCGCGCGGCGCGGGGCGAGCGTGCGCGCCCAGCACCTCTACGAGCAGGGGGCGGAGCTCGCCGGAGGAACGGGCGAGCGCCTGCAATGCCTCGCCGCGGCGGCCAACGTCGCAGTGAGACGGTTCCGCGGCAACGAGGCGCTGCGGCTTCGACGCGAGCAGGCGTCCGTCGCCGAGGCGGCGGGCGACCGGGCCGAGGCCGCGCGCGCGTACGCCCGCGCGGTCGAGATTTCCGCCCGGATGGGCGGCGTCACTGGGGACGTTCCGGAGGCCGAGCTGAGAGCGATGCTCGATCGCGGCAACGAGCTGGTTGCGGACGACGACACCGACACGCGCGCGCGGCTGCTCCTCGACGAGGCGTGGATCGCTTGGCGCTTCGACCGGATCGACCAGATGGAGCGCCCGACGCGCGAAGCGCTCGCGCTCGCGCGCCACTCCGACGACCTCGCACTGGCCTCGAGCGCACTCGACGCGACTTCGGCCCTGGAGTGGTACGCCGACAATTACCAGGCCTCGGTGGCCAGCAACCTTAAGCGGCTCGAGATGCTCGACGGCGCCCCCGACCAATCGCACGAGATCGAGTTCGAGCGCAGCGACGCCCGCCACATGGTGATCTCCTCGTTGACCCAGGTCGGGGCGTTTCGGCAGGCGGCCGAACACGCCGCGAGGCACGCGACGCCGACCTCGCTCGCGGGCTCGAGGACTCGGCGTGGGAGCGTGGCCTGGGGCCCGGCTTCTTCCTCGGCGAGTGGGACGAGGTGCTCGAGATGGCACAGCGGGTGCGCGATTCCTGGACCGCCGCCGGACGCGCGACGATCACCGCTTGGGCGCCCGGGCTCTCGACCCCGATCGGGATCCGCGGCTACCGCGGCGATGAGCGCGGCTCGGTCGAGTGGTACGAGTGGCTGCTCGCCGTGCTGCCGTCCGATACGCAGCGCTCAGAGGAGGCGGGTGTGCTGATGCGCGGCGACGCGCTGCTTCACCACGGACGCTGGGACGAGGCGGCCGATCTCCTGGCGCGACCGGGGAAGCGATGGTCGTGGTGGGGCCTCACCTACCAGGCGGTCCGAGCCGAGGCGCTGCTTCGCGCGGGCCGCTCCGACGAGGGCCTGCTCGCCGAAATCGAGGCGCGGGCGCTCGAGCACGCCTATTCTCGCGCGGTGGCGCTGCGCGCTCGCGGAATCCGGGACGACGATGAGGCCGCGCTGCGCGAGGCGCTCGCGACGTTCCGCGAGACCGAGTGCCTCTACCAGGAGGCGCGCACCGGGTGGCTGCTCGGGGGCGAAGAGCGAGCCGCCGCCGAGCGCACCTTTCAGCGCCTGCGGGTCGACCCTGCGGCCACCTGACCGGCCACCGAGCTCAGCCTTTCCGCAAACCGCGGAAACGCAAGAACGTCGGCGGCGATGAAGTTGCGGCGATTTGCGCGAATCGCCCCGGCGGACGCGAGCCGGCGGTGGGATGATCGCCGCGGCTCGAGCAGGAAGCCGGGCCGCGTCGGACACCACGAGAGAGGGGCAGAGTTGATCGAGGTCGAGCAGGCGACGGAGATCGCCGAAGCGTTGGGACTGCGTCGCAAGGGAGCGGCGAAGCGGCGGCGCAAGAACGGCCCGAGCTGTGAGGACTGCTTCTTTCACCGTCACATGCTCTGCGCGCTCGACCTCGACGAGCCCTGCTCGACCTTCCGCCCCGAGACGCCGCACGGCCTCGTCCCGCCGCGCCAGCCGGCGCTGCTCGTTCGCGAGAGCCGCGAGCCCGCCGCCCAGGCCGACTAGGAATTAGGGCTACCTAACTCCGGCTCCGCCGGTCGCTAGAATCCGCGGACCATGTCGCATGAGCGCACCGCCCGACTGAGCGCATCACCGCCGCTGTTCAAGAGCCGGTTCCTCGACTTCTTCTCGCGCATCCACCCCTCGGTCCCGGCCCTGATCTACATCCCCGTGATCGCGGGACTGATCGTGCTCGGCGCCCGCGACGGCCAGGGCGCGGCGGCGATCGTCGGCCTGGTGGCGGCCGGCCTATTCATCTGGACGCTGTCGGAGTACTGGCTGCATCGCAAGATCTTCCACTGGGATCCCGACCACCCGATCGGCCATCGCCTCCACTTCATCATCCACGGCGTCCATCACGACCATCCCAACGACCGGATGCGGCTCGTGATGCCGCCCGGCGCCAGCATCCCTCTCGCGGCGCTGTTCTTCGGCGTCTTCTGGCTGATCTTCGGGCTGCCGACCGCCTACCCCCTGTTCGCCGGGTTCTTGATCGGCTACCTGCTCTACGACTACACCCACTATTACCTGCACCACTTCGTCCCCAAGAGCGCGTTTGGCAAGCGCCTGCGCGAGGCGCACATGCGTCACCACTTCCAGGATCATCGCTACGGGTTTGGGGTCTCGAGCCCACTCTGGGACGCGGTCTTTCGCACGCTTCCCCGCACTCGCCGAAACTGACGGTTACACTCGGTCCACACTATTACTGTGAGTACCGAACTACTCACGGTATGAGAGGACTGACTGATGCCATCTGTTTCCAACACCGTCGACGAGGCAGCAGGGTTGATACGTAAGCGACTGGGCGAGCTCGACGCCGAACGGGCGCAGCTTCAGCGGGCGCTGGCGAGCCTCACCGGCGGCCGCGAGGGCCGTCGCGGTCCAGGTCGCCCGCCGGGCCCTGGCGCGCGCGCCGGCGGCCGCCGGCGCCGGCGCCGCGGCGGCACCCGCGCCGACCAGGCCGTCGGGCTGGTGAAGGCCAACCCCGGGATCTCTGCCTCCGAGATCGCGAAGAAGATGAAGATCAAGCCGAACTACCTCTACCGGGTGCTCGCGGATCTCGAGAAGGAGGGCAAGATCCGCAAGGACGGCCGGGCCTACCACCCGGCCTGAACGGCGCTCGCAGGGCAACCGGCTCCCGAAGCGCTCGCTCGGCCTACGATCAGGGGGTGGATCGCCGGTCAGCCGTGTGCGCAATCAAGCCAACCAATCGGAGCGACGCGGGCCGGCAACGACCGCGTCTGCGCACGAGGCAAGCGCGACCGGCTCAACGGCGGCCGCGGGCGCGACCGGCTGCGCGGTGGCGGCGGGCGCGACCTTCTCCGCGGTGGCCGCGGGCGCGACACGATCGACTGCGGCCGCGGGCGCCGCGACGTCGCCGTGGCCGGCGCCGCCGATCGGGTGCGCGGCTGCGAAACGGTTCGCTAGCCGGTTGTCGCATTGACCACCACATGGGTGGTCAGCACGACAATGGTCCACGAATTCGCCGTGGCCGGCGCCGCCGACCGGGGGCGGTCGCGGGACCGTTCGCTAGCGGTTGAGGCCCTGCTCGGGGGTGGCGAAGAGGCGATCGGCGTTGTCGTTGAGGTCGGAGAAACGCTCGACGAGCTGCGCCGCGACGCGCCACTCGTCGCCGACCCGGCGCACACGCCAGGTGTGGAAGCAGTGCCCTGTGAACTCCTCGCTAACAGGTGAGGGCGACTCCCAGCGGCGGAGGAAGAAGTGAAGGCTGGTGCGGGCCTCGATCGCGCCTGCGGCATCGTTGCGCTCGAGCAGCTCCTCGATCCGGTGGTCCTCGTCGAAGAAGCCGGCGCGTTGACCGAGGAAGTCGCGCAACCCCTCGAGCCCCGCCCACATGTGCCCGCCGATGAAGCCGGTCTCGAAGTCCTCGGTGAGGATCTCGGCCATCATCTCCTCGGCGACTGGATGGCGCTGGAGGATGCGCAGGTACTCCTGCAGCAGGCCGACCAGCTCGTCGTCGGTCATCGCCTGGTCCGCCATCGCCAGCGCCTCAAACGAGCCCGAGCTCGGCGACCGCGGCCCGCTCTTCCTCGAGCTCGGCGACGGAGGCGTCGATGCGCTCGCGCGAGAAGTCGGTGATCTCGAGCTCGGGGACGATCGAGTACACGCCCCCCGAGCAGGTGCAGGGGAAGCTTGAGATGATCCCCTCGGGGACCCCGTATGAACCGTCGGCGGGAACCGACATCGAGACCCAGTCGCCCTTCGGAGTGCCGAGGACCCAGTCGTGGACGTGGTCGAGCGCCGCGTTGGCCGCCGAGGCGGCCGAGGAGGCGCCGCGGGCCTCGATGATCGCCGCGCCGCGCTTGGCCACCGTGGGGATGAACTCGTTGGCGATGTAGGCCTCGTCGTCGATCGCGTCCCAGGCCGACCGGCCCCCGACCCTGGCGTTGACGAGGTCGGGGTACTGGGTGGTCGAGTGGTTGCCCCAGATGGTCATGTTGGAGATGTCGGCGACCTGGAGTGAGAGCTTGTTGGCGAGCAGCGCGATCGCGCGGTTGTGGTCGAGGCGGGTCATCGCGTTGAAGCGCTCGCGCGGGACGTCGGGGGCGTTCGACATCGCGATCAGGCAGTTGGTGTTCGCCGGGTTGCCGACCACGAGGATCTTCACGTCGTCCGCGGCGCCGGCATTGATCGCCTCGCCCTGGGGCTTGAAGATGCCGCCGTTGGCCTCGAGCAGGTCGGAGCGCTCCATGCCCGGCCCACGCGGCTGGGCGCCGACGAGCATGCCGACGTTGCAGCCGTCGAAGGCAAGCTTGGGGTCGTCGGTGACCTCGAGCTTGCGCAGCAGCGGGAAGGCGCAGTCGTCGAGCTCCATCGCAGTGCCCTCGGCGGCCTTGACCGCGTCGGGGATCTCGAGCAGCCGCAGCTCGACCGGGGTCTCCTCGCCGAGCATCTGCCCCGAGGCGATCCGGAACAGCAGCGCGTAGCCGATCTGGCCGGCGGCGCCGGTGACGGTGACTTTGGTGGTCACTGATCCATCTCCTTCTGAAGGTTCTCGTCGATCGCGGCGAGGAACTGCTGCGTGGTCTGGAACTCCTGCTCGGGGCCGACCAGCAGCGCCAGGTCCTTGGTCATCTTCCCGCTCTCGACGGTCTCCACACACACGCGTTCGAGGGTCGTCGCGAACTCCGAGACATCAGGGGTGTCGTCCATGCGCCCGCGGGCGGCGAGCGCTCGCGTCCAGGCGAAGATCGATGCGATCCAACCTGCCGAAGCAGCTGCAAAACATCGCCTTGATGGCGCCCGACAACTTCGGCGAACATGCGTCTGTTCTACGAACCCGAAGACGCCAAAGGCCTGTACAGCTCTTCCTCGGAAACGCGACCGATAGTGGACCGAAATCTGCAATTGTGCACTGCCTCCGTATGCGTTCATTCGCGTGGACTGGGATAGCGAGCGGCCATGACTGACTCACCTCCCTTGCTGGCGATGACCGGCATCGGCAAGCCGTTTCCCGGCGTGCGGGCGCTGGACGACATGCAGCTCGACGTGCGCGCCGGCGAGGTCCACGCGGTCGTCGGCGAGAACGGCGCGGGCAAGAGCACGCTGATGCACATCCTGGCCGGCGTCTATCAGCCGGACGCGGGCCGGATCGACTTCGCGGGCCGCGAGCGACGTGCAGATCGCCGATGAGCGGGCGGCGCAGCAGCTGGGCATCGCCATCGTCTATCAGGAGCGGAGCCTGTTCGACTCGCTCACCGTGGCCGAGAACATCTTCGCCGGCCGGCAGCCGGTGCGGCTGGGCAACTGGATCGACCGGCGGCGGATGGAGGCAGCCGCCCGCGCAGCTGCTGGCGCAGGTCGGACTGGACGTCTCGCCCGGCGACGCCCGCTCGGCGCGCTCTCGCCGGCCCAGCAGCAGCTCGTCGAGATCGCCAAGGCCCTCTCGCTCGAACGCCCGGCTGATCATCTTCGACGAGCCGACCGCCGCCCTGACCGAGGCCGAGACGCAGCACGCTGTTCGGCGTCATCCGCTCGCTGCGGCAGGCGGGCACGGCGGTCATCTACATCTCGCACCGGCTGGAGGAGATCTTCGCCATCGCCGACCGCGTGACCGTGCTCAAGGACGGCCGCTGGCAAGGGACGCTGCCGATCGCCGAGGCGACGCCGCAGGAGCTGATCCGCCGGATGGTCGGCCGCGACCTGGCGGCACGCATCCGCGCGTCGCCGTGCCGCCAAGGACGAGCTCACGGACGCCGCTGCTTGGAAGTGCAGGGCCTGTCCGATCCGCCGACCGCGCGCGCACCGGCGTCGATGCTGCGCGACGTCAGCTTTCACGTCCACGCCGGCGAAATCGTCGCGCTGGCCGGGCTGGCCGGCGCCGGCCGCACCGAAACGGCCCTGTCGATCTTCGGCGCTCGCCCGTTCGCGCCGGCCAGGTCCTGATCGACGGCCGGCCGGTGCGACATTCGGCAGCGTCGCCGAGGCGATCGCCGCCGGCATCGGCTATCTGCCGGAAGACCGCAAGCAGGCCGGGCTGTTCCTCGACATGAGCATCGCCCACAACATCGCCGCGGCCGGCCTCGCGCGATTTGGGACGCGTGGTGACCAGCGACGCCGCCGGCTCGAGGCGGCGGCCGAGGAGTATCGCCAGCGCTGAGCATCGCCTGCCGCAGCGTGCGGCAAGCGGTGCGCAGCCTCAGCGGCGGCAATCAGCAGAAGGTGCTGCTGGCCAAGTGGCTGCTGGTCGAGCCGCGGGTGCTGATCGTCGATGAGCCGACGCGCGGCGTCGATGTGGGCGCCAAGGCCGAGGTCCATCGGCTGCTGTTCGAGCTGGCCGAGCGGGGAACGGCGGTGCTGGTCATCTCGTCCGACCTGCCCGAGGTGCTGGCCCTCGGCGACCGCGTTATCGTGATGGCCCAGGGCGAATCGCCGGCGAGCTCGACCGCGCCGAGGCGACCGAAGAGCGGATCATGCATCTGGCCTCGCGGGAGAGCTGCGGACTGAAGAGTCCATCATGAACGAGTCACCCTCTCCGCTCGAAACCGAGCCGAGCTCGCCGCGACCGGCCGCGGGCCGAGCCGGCCGTGGACCGGCTACTCGCGCGAGCTGGCGCTGCTCGGCCTGACGCTGCTGATCATCGCTGTCTGTTTTCGATCCTCTATCCCGTATTCGTTCTGCTCGTGGGCCAACCTCACCGCGATCCTGCGGAACCTGGCGTTCGAGGGCCTGCTGGCGATCGGCATGATGCTGCTGCTGGTCAGCGGCTCGTTCGATCTGTCGGTCGGGGCGATGGCCTCGATGATCGGCGTGATCACCGGCTGGCTGATGAAGCAGGCCGGCTGGCCGGTGCCGCTGGCCGTGCTCGCGGGCCTGGCGCTGCGCCGCGGCCTGCGGAGCGGCAACGGCCTGATCGTGGCCCGGCTGCGGGTCAACGCGCTGATCACCACGCTGGGCACGATGGGCATCTTTCAGGGCATCGCCCTGCTCATCGGCGGGCCGGGCATCACGTTCCTGCCCGATTCGTTCTCGCGGTTCGGCCAGCACGAGCCGCTGGGCGTGCAATCGCCCGTCTGGCTGCTGGCCGGCGCTGGCGATCGCTGTTTCACCTGCTGCTGACGCACACGCGCTTCTTCCGGCAGTACTACTACATCGGCAGCAACGCCCAGGCGGCCCGGCTGTCGGGCATTCACGTCGAGCGGATGCAGATCGTCGCCTTCACCCTGATGGGCCTGATCGCGGGGCTGGCGGGAATCGTCTATGCTTCCCGCATCGCCACGGCCACGGCGACGGTCGGCGTCGGCGCGGAGCTGAAGGCGATCACGGCGGTGATCCTCGGCGGGGCGAGCCTGTCGGGCGGCAAAGGGACGATCTGGGGCGCGATGCTGGGCGTGTTCTTCATGGCGCTGATCCAGAACGTGCTGATCATCTCGCGCGGTCTCGTCCGAGTGGCAGGGCATCGTGCTGGGGGCGGTGCTGGTCGGCGCGGTGGCGCTCGATTCACTCATGACGGGAAGGCGGACGCTGATGACGACATGCATCGACGAACTGCGTTGGACGCGCCGCGGCCTGCTGTCGGCCGCGGGCGGCAGCGCTGCTGGGCCTGGCCGGCTGCGAGCAGCCGCCGGGCGCGGCCGCGCCGCGGCGGCGGCAGCGGCGACAAAGCCGTCGTACGCCGACGAGGAATACGTCTGGGTCTCGGCCAACGCCAATCTGCCGCTGTTCACCAAGCGCGACCATCCGGCGCTGCGGCTGGCCGGCGAGGAGCTGGGCGTGAAGGTGACGATCGCCGGCCCCAACAGCGTCGATATTCCCGGCCTGGTCGCGGCGTTCGAGCAGACGGCGGCCCGCAAGCCGGCCGGGATCATGGTCGTCGGCTGGGATCCTTCGGCGCTCGTCGGGCCGATCAACAGCACGATCGAGGCGGGCATTCCGGTGATCTGCATCGACGCCGACGTGCCCGCCAGCAACCGCATCGCGTTCATCGGCACCGACTGGTACGACCTCGGCGTGCGGCAGGCCAAGGGCATGCTCGCGGCCCTCGGCGGCCGCAAGGGCGAAGTGGCGCTGCTCGGGCCTGATCGAGCAGTCGATCGACCAGGACGCCTTCGCGGGCTTCCGCTCGGTCGCCGAGCCGGCCGGCCTGACGGTGCTCGACGCCGCAGCAAGACAAGGGCTCGCAGGCCGAGGCCGCCCGCGTCGCCGCGTCGATCATTCAGGCCCACCCGCAACCTCGTCGGCATGGCCGGCTTCGATTCCGAAAGCGGCCCCGGCATGGGCCAGGCGATCAAGGAAGCCGGCAAGGCGGGCCAGATCCTCGCCACCTGCGTCGATGACCAGGAGCAGCACCTGCGGCTGTGCAAGGAAGGCGTGCTGACCGTGCTCGTCGGCCAGAAGCGCGAGCTGTTCACCTACCTCGGCGTGCGGGCCCTGTTCGAGATCAAGCACTCGCCGCTCAAGTTCACCTCCAACGACCGGGCCGCCGGCATCTGGCCGATCCCCGTGAACTACAACACCGGGGCCTACACGGTCACGCGGGAAAACGTGGATCTGTTCCTGAAGCAGGCCCCCTGATTCGCGAGTCGCTGGCCATGCGCGGAGCGAGTGGCCCACAATTTCTCTCGCCACCGCCGCGCAGGGCGTGGCACAATGCTCCGTGTACGATAGCGGACACTTGGGAATTGTACATGTCTGACGTTAGCCGGCTGCTGCAGTTGACCGAGCAAGGCGATCCCCAGGCGGCCGAGCAACTGCTGCCGCTGGTGTACGAAGAGCTGCGAAAGCTGGCGGCGGCGAAGCTGGTTCAGGAGCGGCCGGGACAGACGCTGCAGGCGACGGCGCTGGTGCATGAGGCATATTTGCGGCTGGTGGGACTCAGGAGGCGAGGAGTCAGGGAGTGAGGGAGACGCTGAGAACTCGCATCCTGCCGTGTCCCGTCCCCCGATCCCCGACTCCTTCGACTCCCGCGGCCATTTCTTCGCGGCGGCGGCCGAGGCGATGCGGCGGATCTTGATCGAGCAGGCGCGGCGGCGGGGAAGCTTGCGACGGGGCGGCGGGCCAGCAGCGGGTGCCGCTGGAGCACGTCGAGATCGCCGAGCCCGAGCCGTCACTGGACATCGTCGCCCTGGACGAAGCGCTGGACAAATTTGCAGCCGTGGATCCGCAAAAGGCCCAGCTGGTCAAGCTGCGGTATTTCGCGGGGCTGACGATCCCGCAGGTGGCGGAGGCGATGGGGATCTCGTCCACAACTGCCGACCGCTATTGGGCTTACGCGCGGGCCTGGCTGCACGCGGAGCTGAAACAGGGCGACGAGACAGCCGGTTGAAACTGCGGGCCAATGCCGGCAAAAAATCTGTGGGGCGTTTGGGGCGCGGATTTCGCATTGATAGCGAAATCTGAACGCCGCCGCATGTCGCACGCCGCCAATTCCGAAGAAGCGATCTTTCCTGGCGGCCCTGGAACAGGGCAGCCGGCACAGCGCGACGCCTACGTTGCCGCGGCCTGCGGCAGCGACGCGCGCGCTGTTGGACCGGGTCCGCGAGCTGTTGGCGGCCCATCACGCCAGACAGCGGGCCGCTCGATGCCACGTTGCCGGGCGCTGCAGCCCGGCACGCAGCGGGAACCGATCGAGCAGCCGGGCACGCAGATCGGGCCCTACAAGCTGCTGCAAGTGATCGGCGAGGGCGGCATGGGCGTGGTCTATATGGCCAGCCAGCGCGAGCCGGTCGAGCGCACGGTCGCCCTGAAGATCATCAAGCCGGGCATGGACACGCGGCAGGTCATCGCCCGCTTCGAAGCCGAGCGGCAAGCGCTGGCCCTGATGGACCATCCGAACATCGCCCGGGTGCTGGATGGCGGGAACGACGGGGAATGAACAGAATGCAGAATGCAGAGTGTCAGAAACGCGTGCAATCCACTCTGAATCCTGAATTCCGAATTCTGAATTCCGCCGGCCGTCCCTACTTCGTCATGGAGCTCGTCAAGGGCGTGCCGATCACGCAGTATTGCGACGAGCATCACCTCACGCCGCGGCAGCGGCTGGAATTGTTCGTGCCGGTCTGCCAGGCGATTCAACACGCGCATCAAAAGGGCATCATCCACCGCGACATCAAGCCGTCGAACATCCTCGTCGCCGAATACGACCAGCAGCCGGTGCCCAAGATCATCGACTTCGGCGTGGCCAAGGCGATCGGCCAGCGGCTGACCGAAAAGACGATGTTCACCGAGTTCGGGCAGGTCGTCGGCACGATCGAATACATGTCGCCCGAGCAGGCCAAGCTCAACCAGCTCGACATCGACACGCGGACCGACATCTATTCGCTGGGCGTGCTGCTCTATGAGCTGCTCTCCGGCGAGACGCCGTTCGACCAGCAGCGGCTGCGATCCGCCGCGTTCGACGAAGTGCTGCGGATCATCCGCGAAGAAGAGCCGCCGCGGCCGAGCACGCGGCTCAGCAGCAGCCACTCGCTGCCGTCGATCGCCGCCAGCCGGCACACCGAGCCGCGGCAGCTCGCGTCGCAGTTGCGGGGCGAGCTGGACTGGATCGATCAGTAATATAAGTACACACTGTTTACTGTTTAATAGGATAACAAGGTTCAGAAAACGCAGAAATTCCCTGTTTACAGCATCGAAGCCGCAGGCGCACGACCTCGCAAATAATACCGGCGGGCGTAGTCATACGTCTGGTTCTGCATCTCGACCGCGATGATGCCGTGGGCATCACACACGTACCGCTCTTCGATCCATGGCGCCTCATGCTCCAGGCGGGTGATGGGGATCGCCTGGAGGTTGTCTGTTGCGTGCAGGGCGGGCATAAGCGGGAAATAGACTTCGTCCCACGGCGTGAGATCGCCCGTGGGCTCGCCGGTCGTAGTCAGCTGGCTGCATTCGAGGTAGCGAAAATGCCCGACGTTGTGCGTCGGCTGATACCGGCGTGTGCAGGTGAGAGGCGGCTCGCCCGGGGCCGGCAGCACGCTGTCTTTCGCAAACACCACATCGAAGGCGACCGCGCGGCCATCCTCCGCTTCCCGCCACACCCCGAAATGGCGCGTGAACTGCTCGCGCAGCTGATAGCCCGCCTCCTGGTCGGCAGCAATGGCCAGGCCGATCGCCGTGGCCGCATGCGGATAGGAGGAGGTACGCACCTTGCGCCCATAGCGCTCGCGCAGCAGACGCCCGACGAGGGGGGCAGGGCGCTCGCACCGCCGACCACGTAGAGGGCCGCCCCCGCCCCCCAGTCGAACCCCTGCATGGCCTCCTCCAGCGTGGCAAGTGTGCGCTCCACGAGCGGCTGACAGCGCTCGTAGAACGCGCTCGTGCTGACGACGACCGTCCCGGCACCCTCCCGCCCCCGTTCGAGATCAATCGCCAGCCGGCGTGTGTTGGGATGGAGCCCCTCTTTCTTTTCGCGACACTCCTCCAGCAGCCGCGCCTGCTCGGCAGCCGTCCAGTCCTGGGGCCCAGCCTGTGCCAACGCCAGGTCGAGCAGGAGGGTATCCACATCATCCCCGCCGAGCTGCGCGATCCCGGCGCTGCGGACCACCTCGTGGCGGCGGGCCGCCATGCTGATGACGGAGGCATCGAAGGTCCCACCACCGAGATCATACACCACCAGTTCGCGGCGGGCGCTAGGCCCCGCACGGCGGGCATGATGGGCATATTCGATGCCCGCCGCGGACGGCTCATTGAGGAGCCCGCGGACCTGAAAGCCGGCGCGGCGGAAGGCCTCCATTGTCAGGAAGCGCTGGTTACTATTAGCGTTCGCGGGGACGGCGATCACGGCCTCCAGGACCTCATGCGGGGTGACACGCAGGTTGGAGCGCTCCACCAGGTCACGCCGCAGCTGGGTGAGAAACGCGGTCAGCAGCTCCAGGAGGTTGACGGCGCCGGTGCCCAGCGCCATCTGCGCCGTGGGTCCCAGTGTTGCCAAATGCCGCTTGAAGGAGCGCAGCAGCGTCCAGTCGGGGTCGTCCTGGTGGCGTGCGGCGTCCAGCCCATAGAGGCGTGCGTCGCCACGCACGGTGATCAGGGACGGATACCAGTCCTGGGTGTCGCCAGTGGCGGTGTGAAAACTGACCACCGGGTAATTGCCCCGATCGACCGCGGCCACGACGGTACGAGTGGTGCCGTAATCAATACCGAGCAGCATGGTGTCCTCCTTTCCCTGTCATGACCCCAGGCGCGTCCGGCCGATCCGGAGCGCCAGGCGTCTACGGGCACAGACGGGGGCTAGGCTTCCCCTCTGCCATCCAGGGACAGCCCAGCGTCTTGGAGGAAAGGTGCGCGCGCGCCGCGCCCATGTCAAGTCTTTCATCAGACAAGGCGTCCTGTGGCAATCCCGCATGCTTCTACACGCATGCCGTGTGCGTAGGGCGTACCATCAGGGAGACGCAGGTGGAGACGTGCGCGAGGACGCAGGAGAGAGGAGGGATGCATGGTTGAAGCGAGGTTCTGGGATGGCTTTTTCTTATGATCCACTCTGTTATAGTTCATCAATGTCCGCAACAAAAGCCCTCCCTTTCGCCACACCTCGATAGAAGACATTCCTGCTTTTGGCACTTTTTGGTAGTGTCTCAGTTTGAAATTTGGCTTGCGACCTATTGCGGACATTGGCAACAAGCCTGATCATCGGCCAGGTGCCATTACTCAGCAAAGCCTCAGAATTTGCTGAGGCCGCTCACCGAAGCGAGGTTGAAGGCTTCACTCATGCGCGGAGGCAAGGCAATGACAGGCAACACGGAAAACGATGGCAGACGGCTCAGGAGCCGTTGGAGGATAGGGGCCTGGGGCACTGCCGCAGCGCTCCTACTGCTGCCCTTGTGCGCGATGCAGGTCACCGATGCAGTGGTGTGGGACCTGGCCGACTTCGTTGTCGCTGGCGCCCTTATGATCGGCGTCGGCGTCACCTATGAGCTGGCAGCAAGGATGACAGACAATAGCGCCTACCGAGCCGCCGTCGGCGTTGCGCTCGCGGCAGCGTTCATCCTCGTCTGGGGGAACCTTGCCATCGGCATCATTGGGAGTGAGGAGAACCCCGCGAACTTGATGTATGGTGGCGTGCTCGCCGTCGGCATCCTCGGCGCTCTCATCGTGCGCTTCCAGCCACATGGAATGGCGCGCGCGTTGTTCGCGACGGCGCTTGCGCAGATGCTGGTCGCCGTGATCGCGCTGCTCGCCGGATGGGGCTCCACGGGGGATATCTTGATGCTGACGGGGTTCTTCGCCGCGCTGTGGCTCATAGCGGTCTGGCTGTTTCGGAAAGCGGCGCGGGAGCAACCTCCCGCGGGCGCAGCGCCGTAGGTTGACCCGTGACGTCCGCTTTCCCCCCATTGCGGAAATTCAAACTGAGACACGACCCGCTTTTCAGGAATGTTTATCTAGAGCGACCCACGGAGGCGGTGCTTCCGAATTTCTCCGTTGCGGAAAGGTCACTCCCTCTTTGGAATTTGGTTGAGATGCTCTGCCAGCCACGTGCGCAGGCGCTCTTGCATAGGGGGAGACAATTGTAAGACCATCTGGACAAAGCTCAGGGTCTCAAAGATTTCAAAGGAGCCCCCAGCATACACGATAATATGAGTCCGTTGGGTGCGTAGCTGATCGAAGGCGATCGCCTGGCGCGTCTTGTCGGCAAAGCGCGCCCCCGCCTGCGTGTTGACAAACAGATGATAGAGACTATAGCTCAACACCACCGTCATGGACATAAAAGACGATCTCACTATAGCGCGTGGAACTGAGCTTTTTCAGCTGCCAGCCACCACTTTTCATCTGCTCGTAGTCCTGCTCGATCTCGGGACGCTCTTCGTAGTGGCGTACAATCCAAGGCGCGTTCAGCTCTAGATCAGTCGTCACCAAAACGATATGATCTGTACGCTTTTTCTTCTTATTCCAGAAGCGAATTACACAGGCGTTCAGTGGCACCGCACACTCTGCCCACATATGCTCAACGCCGCGCACCAGGGCAATACGCTGGTCGGCCCTAGAGGGATGCGCTTGCCACTTGTCCGCTATCTCGGCCAGCTGAACGGCCTCCTGCGTCGCCAGCATGTTAGCTTTGAGCGGGATGATGACATCGACCCGGCGCTTACGCTTCAAGGCCGATACCGTCGCCCCATCGATAAAGCCACGATCTTCCAGGAGCAGATCACCAGCCCGCAACACCGGAGCCTCCGCCAACAAGGGCCGGCACAAGGCCATATCGTGCACCTGGATCGCCGACATCGCCACCTGCGTCAACAGACCTGCGCTGTCCAGTAACGTCCGCAAGGTGGCCAGCTTGTAGCCGCGGGACAGTGTCCCGTCCTCGTTCTTCACCACCCCACTACACTCATACGTCCCGGTCTCTAAAGCGACCTCCACATCGGTCGTATCAAGGATGTGCAGCCGTCTCCCCCTACCCAGGCGCGCATACTGCAGCATCGACACCCCAACTTGCTGGTTGTACCAGCCCACCAATTGCTCGGCGACTTTGTGAGCCCGGGCTTCGGCCTCGGCTTCATCCACGGGATGCTTGACGGCCCGCCGCGAGGCGCGCTCGCGCACTTTGACCGCCACACTGGGCTCCTGCGGGGGCCGCCGCGCTGGCTGGCTCAGGTCCGCTTGCTGTTCCATCTGGACCAAGAGTTTGCGCACCACATCGCCGCTAAAGAGTTTGTCGTCCGAGGTCCCACGCAACGACAAGCCGCGCGCAGGCTCGACGACTTCGACACTGTAGCCCAAGGCCCCTAACACCCGTGCAGAGCGCAGCACATAACCAGCTTTGCGCATCGAGTACAGGCCGGCAAAACGCGCCGCGATATGGGCGGGCAAGATCGCCTCCATCGCAATCTCGGGCTCACAGCGTGGATCGGGAAAGGACCCAGCCCAACTCTGCAAGAGCCCGCTTTCGATCGCAAACAGCAGAAACTCATCGGTTAACTCTTCACTGGCTGTCTCGATATGCGCAATCTCGCCCAACTCGATGGCCTGACGCACCGCTGCCCCATTGCGTGCCCACAACCTGATGCTCTCCATGGCCTACCTCCTTGAGCGCCTAGGATAGCATGGTTCCTGTGCGAGCTGGTGCTGAGGCGTTACAGAGTCTTTATGTCAACCTTTCCGCAACGGAGTTCCGAATTTGGATGTGCCTGCGCAATGGTCTATAATGCGCTACTGCAGCTGCGCGACCAGACGTCTGCATCCCAGGGGGACACGCGCGGGGATGTATCGGGGAGAGAGGCATGTCTACACCGAAGTTAACCGTCCCACCGCCCTTACGAGGTGCCGACGCGGGCTCCTTTGCCGAGCATTCCATTGTGCACCGCTTGCCACATATTGCCCAACGCGTGTTGGCGGACAACGAGAGCAGGGAGATCCTGGGGGAAACCGTAAAACTCCGATAAGATGACCTGTGCGATTCACCTGTCACTCGAACCCGGAGAAGCCTCCCTATGCACGTCAAACTGCAACTCGTCATTTGTCACGATGACGGTCATGAAGAAACCGTCACCGATGTCATCACCCTCAACAAGAACCACCAACGCATCGAGCATCTCGGGTTGAGTCTGGCCGAGTCCAAACAACTCCTTAGCTCCCTCCAGCGACACCTCCTCCAACAGCAAATCAACACTTTTCTCAACACGCATGCGACGTGCCCGGACTGCGGCACGCCGCTCACGCTCAAGGCCCACGGCAACCGCTCGTTTCGCACTTTGTTTGGTACCTTTACGTTCTACAGTCCGCGGCTCGAGCATTGTGACTGCAAACGATACAACACCGCGTCGTTTCGGCCGTTGTCGGCCCTGCTTACCGAACCGGTGGCCCCGGAACTTCTGTATATGGAAGCCAAGTGGTCCTCCCTGGTCTCCTACGGGTTGAGCCTCGATGCGCTCAAGGACTTTTTGCCCATTGCTCTGAGCCTGGACGTCAAAACAGTGCGCTATGACACGCTCAAGGTGGCTATGCGACTGGAAGCGGAGTTGAACGAAGACCAAACAGGTTTTATCGAGGGTGAGCCTCGCGATTGGGACCTGTTGCCCCCGCCTGAGGGCTCCTTTACAGTGGGCATCGACGGGGGCTATGTGCGCAACTGGGTTGACAAGAAGCATAAGTTTGAGGTCATTGTCGGCAAGAGTATCCGGAGTTTTGACGAGAGTGAAGAAGAGGACAAGACGCCCTCGCTTAAGCGCTTTGGATTTGTACAAACCCTGGAGACGAAGTCGAAGCGCCGTCTGTACGAGGTGTTGCATTCTCAAGGCTTACAGATGAACCAGGAAATCACCTTTCTCTCCGATGGTGATAACACGCTGCGTCAGCTCCAGTTGGAGATGAGTCCTAAAGCCACGCATATTTTGGACTGGCATCACGTGACGATGAAGCTAACCGTGTTGAGTCAGTATGGCAAAGGACTGGTCCATTGTGAAACCGTGTTGGGTGAAGCGATTTGTGACAAGATTGACCGTCTGAAATGGTCGCTTTGGCATGGTCAAGTGGACAAAGCGTTGGGCAAGATCGACGATCTGGAGAGCTCGATTGAGTCCTTTAAGGAGACGTATGCCCGGCACGCGGGATTGGTCAAAGCGCTGTCGGAGCTGCGCACGCATATTGTCAACAACCGGCACGTGATCCCGAATTACGGTGAGCGCTATCGCAACGGCGAGCCGATCGCGACGGGCTTTGTGGAGTCGACGGTGAACGAAGTGGTGAGCAAACGCTTCTGCAAGAAGCAACAAATGCAGTGGTCCAAAGAAGTGTGCATCTGTGCTACAGACGCGAGTGCGGACGCTGAACGGGGAGTTGGCGGCATCTTCAAGCGCTGGTATTCGGACCTCGATATGAAGGCTGAGGCAATACCGCTGGCGGCATAACCCCCAGGATCTCCATGCTCTCGATGCCGGGTTTCTGCGCCTGTGCCCGAAGGGGCCCAGTGCGCAACGGGCGCAAGTCGCCGCGGCGCAGCTTTCGCTTTTCTGAGGAGATGCATGTAAGATTAAGCATCAAAAACAATGGCACTTTGAACTTTAAGAAGGGGAAATCCTATGAATCCAATTGTATTTTGCATTTACCATAACAAATGTATCGACGGCTTGATGGCTGCGGCAGTCGTCAAACGTATCTATCCTGACGCTGAATTCTTTGCTGCTAATTATAATGAACCGGCACCCATCGAGTCTCTCAAAGGCAAGCGTTGCATTATTGTCGATTTTAGCTATGCCCGCGATGTGACTTTGCAGATCGCGGACGCTTCGGCTCACTTGTTAGTGCTCGACCACCACAAAACAGCGCAAGCAGCACTTGCCGATATTGACCATTCCAAAGCGAAAATTGTCTTCGATATGGAGCGTTCAGGCGCAGGGCTCGCGTGGGATTACTTCTATCCGCTCGCAACAGGAAGCGCGCGACCTCCGCTTATCAATATGGTCGAAGATCGTGATCTGTGGAGATTTCAATATGAAGGCAGTAAGCGCTTGCACTATGTGCTGACCTGCATGGACCCCACCCCGGATTACTTTGCCCACGAACTGCAATTATCCCTTCAGAACCCTGATTATATTATTGATCTGGTCAACCAAGGCGCGGTGATGGAAAAGCTGTTTGTCGCGCAGATCGAGACGCTCAAACGCGAAGCATTCACCGTTGAAATCGGCGGGTACATGGTGCCAGTCGTCAACGCGCCCTACATTTTCGCTTCTGAACTTGCAGGCGCATTGGCGGAAGACCATCCATTCGCGGCGACTTACTATTTTAATGGCAAAGAAGAGGTGTGGTCGCTGCGCTCACGTGGGGAAAGCGGCATTGACGTGTCTGATATTGCACAACAGTACGGCGGTGGTGGTCACAAAAATGCGGCTGGTTTTAAGTGCAATATTAGAAGCGTCATTTAATGACTGTCTGCCATATCTGTTGTTTCCTTCACGATCCATTCCCAGTATTGCGGCGTCACCCGGCCCGCAGGGATTTCAACAATCTCCGGTGTCTCATAAGGATGATGCGCACGCACGTACTCTTCGAGGGCCGTATACCGTGAGCTTTGCGTCTTGATAATTAAGAGCACCTCATCGGTCCGCTCAATCTTCCCCTCCCAGGCATAGATGGACCTCACGCCGGACACGATATTGACACACGCCGCCAGGCGCTCCCTCACCAAATCTTGAGCAAGTTGCTGCGCGACGTCTTGAGACGGGGTCGTGACAAGGATGATGCTTAGCTGTTCGTCTGCCATGGGTCAGCCTCCCCTGGAATTTGCTGCGCTGTGGATGACTGGCCACCGCCGCCATGGCGGATCACGACGCTTTACGCTTGAACCACTGGCTGCGGATGTGACTTGCGATGTTGCGGCCAATCGTCGCGCCATCCTCGTCCCCCGTACGGAAATGGAGGCCAAGCAGCATACGGGCTTCGACAATTTCGCTGACGACCTCCTGCGCCGTGCGGAAGAACCGCTCCTCCCCACTCACGATGTTTCGTGCGGGTATGCGCACTTCATGCTGAAAGTAGTCCTCGATCGTATGGGCGACGGCGGCTGTCGCGCAGGCATGGCCCGAGGGATATTCGGGGAAATTCGGCGTGGTCGCCAACGACTGCCAGGTCGGGTCCGGCGCCGTGAGGTCGTTGCCATCGGTGGCGCCCTGCTGGATCGCGGTCACCGGGCGCCAGAAATTGAAGTGGAATTTCGCGTCCCAGCACGCAATCAGGGAGTCGGCAAACGCCGCAAAGGTCGCGGCCTGGAAATGGGCCGAGGCCGCAAGATCCAGCCCCTGCTCCTGCGCGAGACGGCGGATCGAGGCGGGCCACACCGTGCCCGCGAGGGGCTCCCAGAAGCGCGCCGTCGCCGTCTGCTCCGCCGTGCGGGTCAACCCGGTGCTCGCCCCCAGCTGTTTCACTTCGTTGTAATCATCGGCCCAGCGCTGCGAATCGAGTGTGGGAGGGCCAGCAGGCCGAAACTGCGACGGGCTCTGCATCGTGAACGGCGTGACTTTCGCGAGAAACGCGGTGGCCTCCGGGAGGAATGCAGGGGGCGTCGGCACCCAGGCGCCGAGACCGGAACCCGGAACAGACGTCACGGCCGCAATGCGGCCGTCGTTGGCGCGCAAGGCCAGCAGTTGCTGCACCACGGCAGCCCCGACCGCGATGCCGTTGCTTTTTGCTGGCGCGTCAGGCTCGCCAGCCAGAAGGGTCTGGTACACGGCATCGAGTGCCGCCCCTTGTGTGGGAAACTCGGCAACCAGCACGCGGTAGCCCGCTTCGATGGCAGCGGCCTGCGCGGACGCGGGCTGCGCCACGGGCGGTTTGACTGCATAGGGTTCACGATCGTCCACAATGGCCGTCACCGCGTCATACATGGCCAGGTGCAGCAAGGCAAAGGTGATCGGCGTCCGGAACGGCGCCATCTCGCTCGCCACGGCGGCTTTCGAGGCCGCGACGCTCCATGCCGAAATGACGTCAGAATTCGCGGCAGATGACGGACGGACGGACGCCGCAAGGATGACAACAGCGATGAGCCACGCTACGATGCTTGCCGAAAGAGTGCGCCTCATAGGAACCTCCCCTTTGCGTCGGTAATCCTCCCCATGCTGGTTGGCGACTAATCCGCTACCAGCTGCCAGGTAACCCCGCCCTATTGTGCACTGATATATATCCGGATGTCACCCACTAACTCTTCCCCAGCGCCTCCGGATCCGGCTCCTTGATCTCTGGGTCGAACCGCACAAAGGTACGTAA